>NZ_SJNX01000001.1 GCF_004331075.1 Acinetobacter brisouioides
CCGCCTTGACCACCGAAGCCACCCTGACCACCAAAGCCACCGCCTTGACCGCCACCGAAGCCACCTTGACCACCGCCAAAGCCACTCTGACCACCAAAGCCACTACCTTGTTGACCACCACCAAAACCACCTTGACCGCCAGCTACAGGCGCGCCTGCTGGACGAGGGTTACGTGCTGGAACTACTGTTGAAATCGCATGTTTGTAAACCATTTGGCTTACTGTGTTTTTCAATAAAACCACATATTGGTCAAAAGATTCGATATGACCTTGTAATTTAATACCGTTTACTAAAAAGATAGAAACTGGAATGCGCTCTTTACGAAGCGAATTCAAAAAGGGATCTTGTAAAGTTTGACCTTTAGACATGTCGTTACTCCAAAAAAAATAAAAATGTAATCAGCGCAAAAACTATCTTTAATTTTTTAAATTTATAAAAAAGATAGTTCGCAAATTTTGCTTTATCTGTAACAGATACGCAAGTCTTCTTGAGCCTGCTTTAACGTTAAAAAAGTGGTGAATTTGTGATTTTCTCTTAATGAACGTAACCAAGTATATTGACGCTTAGCCAATTGTCTTGTAGCAAATAAAGCCTGCTCACGCATTATATGCTGATTATTGTGATTTTTGTCACTATTTATCAAGAAATTGAGCGCTTGTCGATATCCAACACAACGCATTGAGGGAATATCTGGATTTAAATCGTATTTACCAATCAACGACTCAACCTCATTTAAAAATCCAATTTCCCACATATCATTGAGTCTTTGCTCAATTCTCTGATGTAATTCTAACCGATCTGGTAGCAAAGCATAATTATGAAATATGTAACGGTATGCTACATTTTTAGGCTGCTGTGCTTGCAACTGAGTAATTGGAATACCTGTTAAGCGAAAAACTTCTAGAGCACGAATAATACGCTGTTTATCGCTCACCTTAAACTTCATTCCTGCTTCGGGGTCAACTCGGCATAATTCTTCATAGACATCTTCCCAGCCTAATTGTTCTGCTTGAGCCATAATTTGGTCTCGAATCTGCTGATCTGCACTTGGAAGTTGATCAGATAATCCTTCAAGCAAAGCTTTGAAGTACAACATCGTACCACCAACCAAAATCGGAATTTTACCTTTAGCATGAATTTGATCAATCAGACGAGTAGCATCCTCTACAAACTCTGCTGCTGAATACACTTGCAGCGGTGTAATAATATCAATTAAATGATGCGGGTATTTTTCCTGCTCTGCTTTGCTTGGCTTGGCTGTACCAATATCCATATCCTGATAAACCAGAGCAGAATCGACAGAAATCAGCTCAAAACTCCCTTGCTCATAGAGCTCACATGCCAAAGCGGTTTTACCACTTGCAGTTGGACCCATTAAATTGATGACGGGCAATGTATTTGGCATGTAACTCTATTCTCCTCGAGCAAATAATTTATCTAGTTGTGCCAGTGGAAATGCTCGCCATGTCGGGCGCCCATGATTACACTGGCTGGCAAATTCGGTTTGTTCCATCTGGCGCAGTAGCGCATTCATTTCGGATAAACTCAATTGGCGATGCGCACGTACAGCACCATGACATGCCATACCTGCTAGTAATTGATCCCGCTTTTGCAGTAGTCCCTGCACTTCATCATTTGGATCTAAATCGTTGAGTAATTCAGGAATCAATTGTGAGAAGTCTGCTTTATGCAAAATGGCAGGTACACCACGCACAATTGCCTGCTCATCTCCGTACTGATCTAATTCCAAACCCAAACGCTGCAACTGTGGCTTGAGTTCATCAATTCGCATGGCTTGCATACGGCTAATGGAAATGACTTTAGGAATTAAAAGCTGTTGTGATGTCCAAAACTCAGGTTTATCCCATGCTTGTTTCATCTGTTGCAACAAAATTCGTTCGTGTGCAGCATGCATATCGACAATAATCAAGCCTTGGGTATTTTGCGCCAAGATGTAAATACCATGTAACTGTGCAATGGCAATACCTAAAGGATATTCATCCTGTGGATTTGATGGAGAAGTTAAAGCTTCTTCAGTTTGACGCAGCGGCGTTAAATAGGTTTTTAACGCATTATTAGCCTGTGGGCTTGGCTGATAATTCGCCATCGTTGAGCGTTGATACTGCACAGGTTCGACTTTTGCTTGATCAAACTCGGTCATCAACTCAGTCGATGGCTGAGGTATTTCAATTTGTGGCTGTTTAGCGGCATACTCTGCATACTGATGCAGAACGAACTGTTCCTGAATTTTCGGCTGAGCCAATTCTACAGTTGTACTCATCGCTTGCGCTAAATCTGCACTTGCCGTTTGAAACCGCGCCAAAGTATCTTTAGCATAATGTCGTACAAATTCATGTACTTCACGTTGATTTAAAAAGCGAATTTCATGTTTGGTTGGATGTACATTCACATCGACATTTTCAGGTTCAACTTCTAAAAATAGTAAATATGCTGCATGTTGATGCCCATGCAAAATGCCATCGTATGCCATACGCAGTGCATGGGAAATGGTTTTATCTTTAACAATCCGACCATTCACATAAACATATTGCAAATCTGCCTGGGCTCGCGCATCAGATGGATGCCCTAACCAGCCGCTCAAGCGCATCGAAATACTTTCAGCATCAATCCAGTACGCATTTTCAGTAAAAGAGCGACCTAAAAGCTGTTGCACACGTTGGAAACGCAATTCACCACTATCGGCAATCGGTAAATTCAAGCGAATCTGATCATTGTGTTCAAGTACAAAACGAATATCAAAATGCGTGAGTGCCAAACGGCGTACAACTTCTTCAATATGCCCAAATTCGGTACTCGGCTTTTTTAGAAATTTACGACGTGCGGGAACATTAAAAAATAAATCTTGCACACGAATCTGTGTACCTTGGTTACTAGCAACAGGTTTCACGTCTTGCACATCAAACGCAGTGCCATTGACTTCAACCTGATAACCAATCCCTGACTGATCTTGGCTACTGGTCAAACTTAAACGCGATACTGCGGCAATCGATGCCAACGCTTCTCCGCGAAACCCTAAACTAACAATCGCGTGTAAATCATCAGCAGTCTGAATTTTACTGGTAGCATGGCGCATCACTGCAAGTGGCAGATCTTCAGGGTGGATCCCTGAACCATTATCCATGATTTCAATCAGCGTGCTGCCGCCCTGTGCCACCCGAATAATCAATTCTGTTGCTTGGGCATCAATTGCATTTTCCAGCAGTTCTTTAACCACAGATGCAGGGCGTTCAATAACCTCTCCTGCGGCAATCTGGTTAGCAAGCGCAGGGTTTAATGTATGAATCCGCCGCATGGCATCATCCAACGACATTGAAAGCATCCTGAATCTGTAACAATACTTGTGGATCTTGGGCAGTTAAAATTACGCTACGCTGCAATTCATCATCTTCATTTTTTAAAATTTCGATACTCAGATCGGCATCTGGAATTTCATCACCGCCTTTACTTGGCCACTCAAAAATAAATAATGCGTTTGGTGTTTCCAGATAGTCACGAATCCCCATCAATTCCAATTCATACGGATCATTAAGACGGTACAAATCAAAATGAAATACCGCATGTTCGGCGATTTGATAAGGCTCGACAAGCGTATAAGTCGGGCTTTTGACTGCGCCTTTGTGTCCAAGTTTTTGTAAAAAATAACGCGTCAGTGTGGTTTTGCCTGCACCCAAATCACCCATTAGATAAATCACGCCTTGTGAGAAATGGTCAGCTAATGCTTGTGCAAGTCGTTGCGTATCCTGTTCAGAGGCTAAAGAAAGTTGCAAGGTATTACTCATAACGCTGGAAATAGTCAATAATGCTATGCTTATGATAGCATTGCCCCCTATGAAAACCTACCACCTGTTATGTCAGTTGCTGTGCCATGAATAAATCTGATTTCACTCCACCCATGATGCATGGTGTTACTGCCAGTAAAGTATTTTTAATGCCACAGACTGAACATGACACAATTTTTGCTTTTCTCTGTGCACATTTTCCGCATATTCAAGCAACAGAATGGCAACAACGCTTTGATGATGGTTTAGTTTTTGATTTGTCAGGTGAAAAAATCACTCGGCAGACACCTTACCAAAGTAATCGACACATTTATTATTATCGTTTTTTAGAAAATGAAATCGTTGTTCCGTTTGAACACCAGATTGTTTTTAAAAATGATGACTTACTGGTGGTTGATAAGCCACATTTTCTAACCATGACACCTACAGGACAATATGTACAACAAACGCTTTTGGTTCGTCTAAAGCAACAAACTGGCAATGCTGAATTAACTCCAATTCATCGACTAGATCGCGAAACAGCAGGAATTGTATTATTTTCCAAACGACCTGAAACACGCGGTGTATATCAACAACTGTTTGCAACACGACAAATCGAAAAAATCTATCATGCGATTGCCCCCTACCGTGCTGAACTCAAGTTTCCCATCAGAACGCGATATCGTATGGAAAAAGGCCAACCTTTTTACACCATGCAAATTGTTGAAGGCACAGTCAATAGTGAAACTGATATTGAACTTTTAGAACACAATCAAACCTGGGCGAAATATCGCCTCTACCCAAAAACCGGAAAGCAACATCAGTTACGGGTGCACTTAAATGCATTGCAAATTCCAATTCGCAATGACCCATTTTATCCTGTTGTTGCACATAAAGCAGACGATGATTTTTCTCAGCCACTTCAGCTTCTTGCTAAAGCACTTCACTTTTATGACCCAATTACCAAGCAAGAATTGAGATTTACATCACAAAATGATTTATTTTTGTAATGACACAACCATAACATATGCATTGAATTTCGTTATGATTTGATTAAAATGGATCAATACTTATTTTTGTTCTGGTTTTAGCCATGAGAAAAACAGAAGTCTATCAAGTGCGTTTAGACTCACAAGAAAAAAAACAGGCTTTTGCAGTATTTAAGCAATTGGGGATTACGCCTGCACAAGCCGTTCGTTTATTTTTCAAACAAGTTGTTCTCACAAGATCTATTCCTTTTTCGATAGAAAATCAGAATATTGATTTGGATCAACTCCTCAAACTAAAAAAATATCAGCTGACCGCAGCAGCATCTCTTGTCGAATCAGAAGCCGATCATCAAGATATTTTTGATGAACTCGATGCAATTTTAAAAGAAAACTCTCAGAATTAACGGTATTACATTTTTCTACAATACGCATAATTCTTTGAGTTTTTTTTTGCTATTCTCAAAAAGAATAATAAATCAAATACAGCAATGGAGTATGCCATGATTGTAAGACGTGCAACTGCTGAAGATCTACCACAACTCGCGGTGCTATTTGATGAATATCGACAATTTTATGGAGCGTCCTCTCATATTGAAGAATCACTCAATTTTCTAAAACAACGTTTTGACAATAAAGAAAGTGTTATTTTTATTCATATTAAAGACGATGTTTTTACCGGATTTATTTTGCTTTATTTAGGTTTTTCTTCTGTGACCTGTTCAACCTACTACATTTTAGATGATGTTTATGTCACACCTGCCTATCGACGCCAAGGTTCTGCACAACAACTGATTGATACAGCGATTCACTTTGCTCGCTATGAAAACGCACTGCGCATTACGCTTGAAACCCAAAAAACCAATCTCATTTCCCATAAACTCTATGAAAAAATGGGTTTTGTGAAAGATCAGGAATTTCAGACCTTTCACTGTTTTTTAAAGTAACCTAATCTTGTATACGTGCTGTTGCTAACTCAACCTGCTCAGGTGTGAGATAAATCCATTCACCATGTTTAAGTTCTTCTGGTAATGCAAATTGCCCTACCCGATGGCGGTGCAATTCAGTGACTTTATTGCCAACTGCTGCCAACATACGCTTGACCTGATGATAAACACCCTGATGAATGGTCATGCGCAATTCATGCTCAGATGTTTGTTGAAGCTGTGTGGCTTGAAAAATTCCTTTTTCATTGCGTAGTTCAACACCTTGTTCTAATTGCTGGATTTGCTCTGAGGTAATCGGATCGGCTGTGGTCAGCCAATATTCTTTATCGACATGTTTTTTAGGGTGAGTCAGTGCCTGTAAAAATTTACCATCATCGGTCAGCAAAATTAAACCAGTTGTGTCCTGATCCAGTCGCCCAACGGTTTGAATACCACGTTCGCGCAAATATTCTGGAAACAGCTCGAATACGCTAAAATGATATTGTGCTTGGTGTGAACATTCATAACCTTGCGGTTTATTTAACGCAATATAGACCTGTTCACGGTACAAAGCGTGTTGTTGCCCGACCTGAAATTGCAAGTTTTGGGGATCAATCTGCATTTTGGGTTGGTCGCACACCTCACCTGCAATCTTAACCATACCTTGTTTAATTAAACTCTGGCATTGCTTACGCGAACCAAAACCTTGAGATTGCAAAATTTTTTCCAACAACACGATATTTTATCTCAATGTTTAAATGTGCAGTATTTTACGCAATTTTTGAGGAATAATCTCGATTTATGAAAATTCCGACTATTTCAGTTAGAATACTTGGCATTTGAACTGACTGAGAATTGTGGATGACTTCATCTTTAGATTTAAATTTAATCGCGCTGATTGTCTTACTTGCCTGCGGTGTTCTTAGTCACAACACGTCTATCACTATTGCCAGTGCTGTACTGATTGCTGTCCGTATCTCCCCACTCGAGCAATATTTCCCATTCTTACAAACCCATGCGCTCAGTCTAGGCATCACCATTTTAACCATTGGTGTACTGACTCCCATCGCAAGCGGTAAAATTCCGGGAGAAATGATCTTAAAATCATTTATGAGTTATAAATCCATCTTAGCCATTGTGATTGGCTTAGTTGTGGCTTGGCTCGGTGGTCGTGGTGTCAAACTCATGAGTAATCAACCCGATGTTGTTGCAGGATTACTCATCGGAACTGTGGCTGGGGTGGCTTTACTCCGTGGTGTCCCTGTAGGCCCATTGATTGCGGCGGGTATGTTATCTCTACTGATTAACCACTCGTAAAATTTTTTAAATGTTATGCTCTCAAAAGAGAGCATAAAGTGAATCCATCGAAATGGATCATTTAAGAAGAATAGTAACTCATTCTTTTTTGAGAAAATTTATCTAACTGTTTTAAAAATCCTTCAAAATAATTTTTTTCTTTATCTTCTGTACGAAAACCTGCATATAAAGTACGGCGCAAACCTTTTGGAGAAACGCAGTCTAAACGGCGACTGGTCACCCAGCCTTTCTGTTCGTATTCATTCACCACCCAATCTGGCAATGCGGCAATTCCACGTCCACTTGCCACTAGTTGAATCAGCATTTGGGTGAGATCGGTAGTACGAATGTTTTTTGGCTGAATGTTGGCAGGAATAAACAAGTGCGACATGATGTCTAAGCGGTGTTTATCAACAGGATAAGTAATCAGAGTTTCTTCCGCCAGTTCCTGTACGGTAATGCGACCGACACGCACTAAAGGATGCGTATTTGACAAGACTAGACGCGATTCGTATTCAAAAATTGGGAAATATTCAATACCTTTTAGCGCGATTGGATCTGCGGTAATCAGCAAATCAAACTCGCCACTTTGTAGTAATTCATGCGGGTTGGATTCAAATGCAGAAGCAAAATCCAGATCTACATCGGGATATTGCTGACGATACTGGTTGAGCAGTGGCATGAGCCAGTCAAAACAACTATGGCACTCCGATGAAAAAATAATCCGTCCCGTTTGCCCATGCACAATACGGGTAATATCACTTTGGGTAATCTGAATTTGCGGCAAAATATCATCGGCAAGTTTTAACAGGCGCTGTCCGACATTGGAAAACTGCACGGGACGACTACGGCGATTGACCACTTCTACGCCATACCACAAGTCTAACTCTTTCAACTGATGCGAAATCGCAGAAGGTGTCAGGCACAGATCATTGGCAGCAGACACCAACGAACCATGCTCTCTTAAAGCAATTAAAGTTTTTAAATGTCGAATTTCTAACATACAGCAATCTTAAATTGAATTTAATTCACTATAACATGAAATTAATTAGTTTGCCTCAACATGAATTCTATTCCACTATTATTCCATCAAATGAATTCTACTAATATTTAGTTTTAGGTAATCTTCCATGACCATTCCAACTCATATTTTAGGCTACCCACGCATTGGGGCAAAACGCGAACTTAAATTTGCCGAAGAAGCATATTGGAAAGGTGAAAGCACTCAATCTGAGTTTTTAAGCAAAGCGCAAGCTATTGAAGCAAGCAACTGGCAGGCGCAAGTCGATGCGGGCTTATCTTTATTGACTGTTGGCGATTTTGTCTTTTATGACAGCATTTTAACCCATGCTGTACGTTTAGGTGTAATCCCTCCACGTTTTGATGAAGCAGCAAAACTCAACCCAGTCGACCAACAGTTCTATTTGGCGCGTGGTCGCGCACCTGTTTGTACTGACGTTGCAGCACTTGAAATGACCAAATGGTTCAACACCAACTACCACTACTTAGTGCCTGAATTTACAGTCAACCAAACATTTACAGCTGACTTTTCTGACTTGTTTGCTCAAATTGACCGTGCAAAAGCATTCAACACCCCATTAAAAGTGGTTGTTCCTGGCCTGCTCACCTTCCTGTATTTGTCTCGTATCGTAGATGATCAGCAAAAAATAGAAGAAACTCATGTATGTGGTTATGGTTCAGAACACAAAGACATTGCCGCAGACAAAGCAACTTTACAATTTGTAGATGCTTTAATTCCTGTTTATGCGCAATTGTTTGACGAACTAAAAGCGCGTGGCGTAGAACATGTTCAAATTGATGAACCGATTTTAGTTCTGGACTTGGCATCTGAATGGCAAGCCGCATTTGAACGCGTATATAACCTGTTACAACGTCGCGACGGCTTAAAACTGATTGTCACCACGTACTTTGAAACTTTAGGTACGAACCTGAATCTGGCAGTCAATCTTCCTGTTGCAGGCTTGCACATCGACATTACCCGTGAAAAAGTAGGCGAATTTTTCTGGAAGAAAGTGATTGACCAGCTGCCAACTCATAAAATCCTGTCTTTAGGCGTGATCAATGGTCGTAGCGTTTGGGCAAGTGACCTACCTGCACTGAATGAAGTGGTTGAAACTGCAAAGAAAGCGCTTGGTGATCGTCTATGGTTGTCAACGGGTTGTTCATTACTACACGTTCCTGTCGATTTAAACTCTGAACAAGTGCCTGCTGCAATTGAGGGTAAATTGGCATTTGCACGTCAAAAACTCGATGAACTGGTGGCTTTGGTGACTGGCAACATTTATGCCAATGAAAAACTCAACAAAACAGCTCAATCCGCATTTGAGTTAGTCGGTCAATCTCGCCCAGAACCTTTTGCAGTACGTTTCAAAGTTCAGCAAGAGAAATTCAACTTGCCGTTGATTCCAACCACAACCATTGGTTCATTCCCGCAAACGGCTGAAATCCGCGCCGCACGTGCCGCATGGAACAAAAGCAACTTATCCAATGCCGACTATGAAGCAGCCATGAAAAAAGAAATCACCTATGCGATTGAGCAGCAAGAACAACTTGATCTTGACGTACTTGTCCACGGCGAAGCTGAACGTACCGACATGGTTGAATATTTTGCAGGTTTATTAGACGGTTTCTGGTTGTCTAAGTTTGGTTGGGTTCAATCGTATGGTAGCCGCTGTGTACGTCCACCTATTATCGTGGGCGATATCACTCGTCCAAATGCAATGACTGTAAAATGGATCAAATACGCCAATTCATTGACGGACAAAATCGTCAAAGGCATGCTGACTGGCCCTGTTACGATTTTGAACTGGTCTTTCCCACCAGCATACCGTACACGTCGTGAAGTCTGCTTACAGTTGGCCGAAGCAATTCGTCTGGAAGTTGCAGACCTGCAAAATGTGGGGATTGAAATTATTCAGATCGACGAAGCTGCATTCCGCGAAGGCTTACCACTTCGTAAAGCAGATCAGGCTGAATACTGGGATTGGGCGGTGAAATCATTTAAACACTGTTCAAGCAGCGCCAATGTGAGTACACAGATTCATACTCACATGTGTTATTCAGACTTCAAAGACTGCTTACCGCAAATCACCGCAATGGATGCCGATGTGATCACCATCGAAACTTCACGCTCTGGCTTGCAATTACTTGAAGTGTTCCATCAGCAAGGTTATCCAAACGCGATTGGGCCAGGTGTATACGACATTCACAGCCCTCGCACACCAAGCGCTGACAACATGCGTACAGTCATTGATGGCGCACTACAAACCATTCCCGCTGAACGTTTATGGATCAATCCAGACTGTGGTCTGAAAACACGTAACTGGGAAGAAACACGCGCTGCATTGAAACAGCTTGTCGACATGGCAAAACAGGTTCGTGAAGAACTTGCTACATAATAATAAAA
This sequence comes from Acinetobacter brisouioides, assembly GCF_004331075.1. GTDB lineage: Bacteria > Pseudomonadota > Gammaproteobacteria > Pseudomonadales > Moraxellaceae > Acinetobacter. Next base: position 10,415 of record NZ_SJNX01000001.1, read on the forward strand.
AACAATAAGATCAAGTGTCTAAGTTCACTTAGGCACTTTTTTATGCTTTGTACAATGCTAAAGCCTAACTCTATTTATATTCAGAATAATCAGGTTTTTGAATACGATACAGACCACAATTCCCTGAAAACAAATAAGCCAATAAACAGGTAATGACCGCATAAATAGAGACAGAAGTTCCGAATAATTCTATCGCCAAGACAATCGAGGTCAACGGCGCTTTACTCGCACCAGAGAACAAACTCACCAAACCCAAGCCTGCCAACAAAGACAGTGGCAAAGGTAAAAATTGACTCAAGCCATTACCTAATGTTGTTCCCACAAAAAATAATGGCGTAATTTCTCCACCTTTAAACCCTGAACCCAAAGTAATCGCAGTAAAGACTGTTTTGTTAATAAAATCAGTCATCGGCAATGGGACTTGAAATGACGCAATAATCGTTGGGATACCCAAACCATTATAATGCTGATGACCTGCCAACAAAGTCAGCAACATAATGATGATACCGCCAAGCATCGGACGAAATGGGATAAAAGTGACATACTTGGCAAACAAATCACCGACGGTATGAATCGCCACAATAAAAAAACGTGTCACCAAGCCAAAGATTAAACCTGCGACAATTAAGCTTAAAATGACAGATAAATTGAACTCAGGAAAGCTGGCAATTTTATAAAAACGATGCGGATGCAAGATGTGAAAAAACTCAGGTACACTTGCCGCAACAATAGAAGAAACAAAACAAGGAAATACTGCAGAATAACGCAAACTGCCTAATGCCGTAATCTCCAGACCATAAATCGCACCTGCCAATGGCAAACCAAAAATGGCTGAAAAACCAGAACCAATACTGGAAATCAGAAAAATCTTGCGGTTATCTTTGGATACTCTAAGCAACTGGGCAATATGATCAGTCAATGCCCCTGAAAGCTGAACCGCAGGTGCTTCCCGCCCTGCTGAACCACCAAAAAACTGGGTTAAAATCGCAGTAAAGAAAATCAGTGGACTCATACGTTTGGGAATAAATGAACGAGGCTCATGAATTTCATCAATCAGTAAATGCGTACCCCGTTCAATGGGCGTGCCATAGCGATAAAATAAAAAACCAATTCCCAAACCGACAAAAGGTAAGAAAAAAACTAACCAGGGATACGCTGTCCGAACTTGGGTTGCCAAATCAAAACAAGTAAAAATGAGCGTAGATGCCAAACCCGAAATTAGCCCGATTACTGTCGATGCAACCAACCAATACAGTGAATATCGAATAATTTGCTTATATTCAGAAGAAGGGAAAATTTTCATTGTGGTCACATGCCGCAAAGCAGCGATTTACCAAGGCGAGTTGAGTATGGGGCAGCTATTTTAGCATGAGTTGTTTTGATTTGAGTTGGCGTTTTTAACCAAACAAAAGAAGCCCTGAATCATTCAGGGCTTCTTTCAGATATACGATAAATTATGCAGTCAATTCATTCACAGCGGCTACAACAGCATCCGTTGTAATTCCGAAGAATTTAAACAAATCTTTAGCAGGTGCAGACTCACCATAAGTCGTCATGCCAATCACTTTGCCATCTAAACCAACAAATTTCCACCAGTAGTCAACATGCGCAGCTTCAACTGCAACACGTGCACGCACGGCAGCAGGAAGTACAGCTTCACGGTATGCAGCATCTTGCTTCATGAACTCTTCAGCACATGGCATAGACACCACACGCACACCTTCAAGTTGTGCATAAGCCTCCATTGCCAAAGCAACTTCTGAACCTGTTGCAATGATGATGGCTTTTAACTCGCCTTTTTCTTGAGCAAGAACGTAACCACCTTTAGCCGCATTCGCAATTTGTTCAGCAGTACGAGTTTGGAATGGTAGGTTTTGACGAGAAAGGATCAACGCTGTTGGGCCATCTTTACGAACCAAGGCAGATTTCCATGCAATCGCAGTTTCAATCGTATCTGCTGGACGCCATGTATTTAGGTTTGGTGTACCACGTAAAGATGCAATTTGTTCGATTGGCTGGTGTGTTGGGCCATCTTCACCAAGACCAATAGAGTCATGTGTATAAACATGAATTACACGTTGTTTCATGAGTGCAGACATACGCACAGCATTACGCGCATATTCCATAAACATCAGGAATGTTGCAACATAAGGAATGAAACCACCATGCAATGCAACGCCATTGGCAATTGCAGTCATACCGAACTCACGTACACCATAATGCACATAGTTACCCGCAGCGTTGTCTTGCACGCCTTGGCAACCTTTCCAAAGTGTCAGGTTAGAACCTGCCAAATCCGCAGAACCACCTAGAAGCTCAGGTAATAATGGGCCAAAAGCTTGTAACGTATTTTGGCTTGCTTTACGTGTTGCAATGGTTTCTGCTTTTTCATTGGTTTGAGCAATGAACGCATCCGCTTGAGCTACAAATTCAGCAGGCAAATCACCCTCAATACGGCGAAGTAATTCTGCTGCTTCAGTTGGGTATTTTGCTTGGTATGTTGCAAATACAGTATTCCAAGCCGCTTCTGCTTGAGCACCCTTCGCTTTAGCATCCCATGCTGCATAAATATCAGCAGGAATTTCAAACGCAGCTTCAGTCCAGCCTAAAGCTTGACGAGTTAATGCAATTTCATCATTACCGAGCGGAGCACCGTGGCAATCTTCTTTGCCTTGTTTATTTGGTGAACCTAAACCAATAATAGTTTTACAGATAATCAGCGTTGGTTTATTGGTTTCAGCTTTGGCTTCAACAGTTGCTTGACTGATTGCAGCAGCATCGTGACCATCTACACGTAGAACTTGCCAGCCATACGCTTTGAAACGTTGTTCTGTGTCATCACTGAACCAGCCTTCCACTTCACCATCAATTGAAATGCCATTGTCATCGTAATACGCAATCAATTTACCAAGTTGCAGTGTACCTGCCAAAGAACATACTTCGTGTGAAATACCTTCCATTAAGCAGCCATCACCCAAGAAACAGTAAGTGAAGTGATCAACAACGGTTAAATCATCTTTGTTAAATTGAGCAGCCAAGGTTTTTTCAGCTAAGGCAAAACCAACAGCATTCGCAATCCCTTGACCTAAAGGACCTGTAGTCGTTTCAATACCAGGTGCATAGCCATATTCTGGGTGACCAGGCGTTTTAGAATGTAACTGACGAAATTGTTTCAAATCTTCAATTGAAAGGTCGTAACCTGTTAAATGAAGCAAAGCATAATGCAACATAGAGCCATGACCATTTGACAATACAAAGCGGTCACGGTTTGCCCATTGTGGGTTGGTCGGGTTATGTTGTAAAAATTCACGCCAAACCACATCGGCGATATCTGCCATCCCCATTGGCGCACCAGGATGCCCTGAATTAGCTTGTTGCACTGCATCCATCGCAAGTACACGAATTGCATTTGCAATACGACGTTCGTTTAAAGGGGTTGTCATAGGTCAGAATCCAAAAATTGAATGTTTAAAGAGAAATAAGTGAATTAAATATTCAAGACCCGACTATTGTCTTAAAAAAATGGTGGTGGGTAAAGCCTATTGCTGATGAATTCAACAAATCCCATGAAATTCTTTAGCAATTCACTCAGATTACATACAATCTGCAAAAAATCCAGCTTAATTCACTTAGCAACTATAACAATCTGTTTTTATTCTAAAATCACAATTTCTTAAATATTTCAAATAACTTATCAGTTTTGCGAATGCTGAATATCAGTAAAAAGAAAGCTATTTAGCAAGAAATTTATTCAATTTATTCAGGTTTCTCTAGTCGTATCGTGCTAGTCGAGGTAACATATTGCGTCTTTAAATTTACTGTGATAGGACTTTCATGCGCGAGTACGCTGTTTTTACTTCGGAATCTGTAAGCGAAGGTCATCCAGATAAAATGGCCGATCAAATCAGTGATGCTATTTTGGATGCAATTTTAAGAGAAGACCCATATGCGCGGGTGGCTTGTGAAACATTAGTAAAAACCGGTGCGGTTGTACTTGCGGGTGAAATCACAACCACTGCCAATGTCGATGTTGAAGCGATTGTGCGTAAAACAGTGAATGGTATCGGTTACCATCATTCAGATCTTGGTTTTGATGGCTCAACATGTGCTGTTATTAACATGATTGGTAAGCAGTCTCCTGAAATTGCACAAGGTGTTGACCGCCAAAAACCTGAAGATCAAGGTGCAGGCGATCAAGGTTTAATGTTTGGTTACGCAAGCCGTGAGACTGATGTACTCATGCCTGCGCCAATTTCTTATGCGCACCGTCTCATGGAACGTCAGGCTGAATTACGCCGCTCTGGTACATTGCCTTGGTTGCGCCCAGATGCAAAAAGCCAAGTGACTTTTGCTTATGAAAATGGCAAACCTGTTCGCCTAGATGCAGTGGTACTGTCAACACAACACGATCCTGAGATTTCACAAGCGAACTTAAAAGAAGCCGTAATTGAAGAAATCGTGAAAAAAATCATTCCTGCTGAAATGTTCCATGCAGGCACTCAATTCCACATCAACCCAACAGGTATGTTTGTGATTGGTGGTCCTGTAGGTGACTGTGGTTTGACAGGACGTAAAATTATTGTAGATACCTACGGCGGTATGGCGCGTCACGGCGGTGGAGCTTTCTCTGGTAAAGATCCATCTAAAGTTGACCGTTCTGCTGCTTATGCAGGTCGTTATGTTGCAAAAAATATTGTTGCAGCAGGTCTTGCTGACAAATGTGAAATTCAAGTGAGTTATGCAATTGGTGTTGCAGAACCAACTTCGATTTCAATCAACACATTTAATACCGCAAAAGTGGATGACGAAGTGATTGTTGCTTTGGTTCGTGAACACTTCGACTTACGTCCGTACGGTATTACTCGCATGTTGAACTTGATCCAGCCAATGTACAAGCAAACAGCAGCATACGGTCACTTTGGTCGCCAAGGCTCTGACACTGCATTTACATGGGAAAAAACTGACAAGGCCGAAGCACTTCGTCAAGCTGCTGGTCTGTAAGCGTAAATGTAGATACAGTTCAACTCAAAAATAGCTCGCTCTCAGCGGGCTATTTTTATGCCCGTTTTAATTTATTGTTTTTTCTCTGAATTTAACAAATCTGTAATCGTCTTTGACTCAGGCTCAACTTGATGATTATTAAAATAAAGTTTGCCTAGAGTAACTCCCAAAGCAATCACCACTCCAGCAACACAACAAAAGAACCAGAAGCCAAAAGGACTACGAATATTGTGAGAGCCACAATTTGGACAGGTGTTATCCGTTGCACGAACAACCTGATTACAACAGCCACAGCGATACTGATACATTACCTCCCCCCTTTAATTTAGATGAAGCGATTATGTCCAAGCCATTTTTTGATCATAGTCACAGAATAAAATTGCTTCAAGATATTTTTATGAATTTAGTCGAGTAAATTATTCAAAGATATTATCTATAGAGTTCGATGTATTCTCAGTTTAAAATAGCATCTTTATCGCAATCCAAACATCTCTAGCTTATGGAAAAACTTATTGTTAAAGGCGGTTTTCGTGAACGTGCCAATCGCCAGCGCAAATACCAAAACTCGGAAAATCAGCAAACAACTCTACAGCCACATCGCTATACAACAACTGATCAAGCACCTGCCACACCCAGCAAGACTCAAACGACGGAATCAGAGACAAAATCTGAACAATAAAAAACCGAATCTAAAGATTCGGTTTTTATACATTCAATTTAAAATTTAGTTTTTCTTTACATCTTTCATTTCAATTTTTTGACGGTCTGGATTCACTTCACGCGCTTCACCATCAATAACACTTGAATCATGCCTATTACCTTGGTGATTTTGTATGCCTTGCATTTGACGCATTAAATCTGCAAAAGGATTTTGAGCGTTCTGTTCACCGCCCATCATCTTATTCATCATGGCTTGTTGACGTTTTGCCATTGCTGACATTAGAGCATTGACCAACAGTTTTTGCACAGGAGGTAATAATACTAAAACAGCGATCACATCAGTGATTAATCCAGGAATCATCAACAAGATGCCTGCAACCGCAACGGCAATTTTACGTGTCACAATGGGGTCTGTCGCAAGCTGCCCTGTCATTTGTAATTGCTGTAACTGCGGCATAATGGTAGCTGCACTTGAGCGCAACAACTTAAAACCGATGACGAATGCAATGATGAACCAGAAAAACACATACCATCCACTAATGAAATGTGCTACACCAATCCATACCGCAATTTCAAGTATTGCGCCAATCAGCACAGCTAGTATTAAGTTCATGAAATTTAAGTTAATCCTTTCAAAATAAATCAGATATACTGCTTTTTTCAAGCTATCTTTTAACAATATGGGCATTCTTTTATTTTTAAAGCCCTAGAGATTTAGAATTATTGATTTTTACAAAAATACAGTCTTTTTTTAACTTTTACAGAATAAAGGACAATCCAATCAAAACCCATAAATTGCCCTCTATTCTTGTTCTCATACTCATTACCCCATGAGGGGAAATTCAAGTAAAAGCTTGTTTTACAACCTAGCAACGTCCTTTCTTCGCTTGTCCTGGTGGGCAAAAATTACCTCTATCTCCGTCATCACCATAACCGCCGTAGGAAGCATGACCAGGGTCGACCACAACACTTCCCGCTGGGGTATATACAGCACAGGCAGATAAAGACAAAGTGAATATCACGCCTAAACCTAAAAGTATTTGTTTCATTTACTTAACAGCCTTTTGATATTTTATTTCTGTATGATGTAACATTTATTCATAATAATCAGTATTATTTTGTTACTTATCTGAAAGTTGAATCTTGCAGAACTACAAATTCCTGCGGTTTCCAGCAGATTCAACTGCATAAATAATCATGAAACCCTATAATGAAAAATGTTTGTATAACACAGTGAATAGAATGTCATTAATTATTGGTATCGATCCTGGTTCTCGCCTGACTGGTTATGGGATTATTGAGCATCAGGGTAGCCAGCTAAAATTTGTCGATGCGGGAACGATTCGCACAGAAACTCAAGAGATGCCCGAACGCCTAAAAAGAATTTTTGCAGGGGTTGAACGTATTGTAAAATTTCATGGTCCAACTGAAGCCGCTGTTGAACAAGTATTTATGGCACAAAACCCTGACTCGGCACTGAAACTTGGACAAGCGCGTGGCGCAGCGATTGCTGCTCTCGTCAATCTTGATTTGCAAGTTGCCGAATATACTGCCCGCCAAATCAAGCAGTCTGTGGTCGGTTATGGTGCTGCGGACAAAGAGCAAGTGCAAATGATGGTCATGAAGCTTTTAAAACTCGAAATTAAACCTCAAGCCGATGCTGCCGATGCACTTGCTGCGGCGATTTGCCATGCCCATGCTTCAGGTAGCATGAGCAAACTTGCAGTACTGAATGCTTTAGGCGGTATGGCTCGTGGACGTAGTCGTTATAGCTCTCGCCGCCGTTAAGCTTATTGGGCAGCATTAACAACTTGATATACGGCTTGTGGCATGTGAGATGCCTGAATCCCTCGCATGCCCTGTTTCGCAAGTAAATCTCCTGCCTGCGCATGCAATGTCACCACTTGATGTAAAGCAACCTGCTCATGCAACTGTACTTTTAACCCTGCTATCATGCCTGCTAACGTATCACCCATCCCGCCTGTACCCATACCTGCATTGCCCGCAGTACACACCCAAAGCTGCTGTTTTTCCAACACTAAACTTCCTGAACCTTTGAGCAGCCATTGCCCTGAAAATTTGGCAGCCAATGCTTGAATTGCAGCCACCCGATCTTGTTCGACCTCTGCACTGCTACAACCCAACAAACGCGCAGCCTCACCAGAATGCGGCGTTAGATACATCTGTTCAGACAGTTGCATCGGCTGTTCGGCCAAGAACCATAAAGCATCTGCATCCAAAACTACTTCTAAATGCGTATGTTGTCGCAAAAGCTTAAACCATGCCTGAAACACCTGCCTTGACCAAGCATCACGCCCAAGCCCCATACCCAAACAGACGGCATCAACAGCGTGTAAAGTTTCATCAATCTGCTCGGCAGTAAAAGCTTCAATATCTCGCACCATTACATTTGGAGCACGTGCCAGTATGGCTGCATGATGTCGCCGATGACAAATCACACTCACCTTGCCTGCACCTACTGCAAAAGCGGCTTCAGCTGCCATAATCACTGCGCCGCCCATATCAGCATGCCCACCAATCACCAACGCATGCCCATAACTGCCTTTATGCCCAAAAGCCTGTCGCGGAGGTAAATCAATGGTGGTCGGTGATAACTGCGCTAAAGCATTTAACTGTGAATCGGGTGGAATCAGGGAGAGTAATTCTACCTGCCCTGAAAATTCTTTGCCTTGCCCTGTCAACAATCCAATTTTATAACCTAAAGCAGTCAAGGTCAGATCGGCTTTAATGGCACAAGGTAAAGGCTGACCTGTATTGGCATGCAAACCACTTGGAATATCCACACTGACTTTTAGCCCAGTACAACCATTAAACTGCTGAATGATCTGCTGCCAGTCCTGATGCAACTCACGGTTTAATCCAATACCAAACAAGGCATCGATATGAGCATCGTAGTGATCTGCTACATTAAAATGTGTATATAGGTTTTCAACTTTATCTTGTGCATACAAAAATGCCTGTTGCAATGCTGGAGAGTCACCACGTTCAGCCGCATAAATATCAACCTCATATCCTTGCTCTGCCAAGTAAGCAGCAATAAAATAACCATCTCCTGCATTATTGCCTGTACCACACCAGACTGCGATACGTTTTATCATCTTAGACTGCTGTACAAAATAGCCCAGCAAGTACACATGACTCTGCCATGCAACCTGTTTCATCAAGCCCAATGCGCTATTATTCTGAGCAAACCAGCGTTGCTCCCATGCTTGAATTTCACGGCTATGGTACACTTGCTGCTGCATGTTTATTCCCCTTGTTGTTATGCCGTCCACCATACCACTTCAACAATTTGATCCACAAGAATTAAAAGCATGGATTAAAGCTGAAGCTTTAGCACTTGGCTTTGCTGATTGTGTTGTTGCAAAACCCGCTCACCAAGACAAAGAAATGCCACGGTTTTTAGAGTATCTGGAGCGTGGTTATCATGCGGATATGCACTATTTAAACGACAATTTAGATAAACGCGCCGACCCGACCTTATTGGTACCTGGTACGCAAAGCATTATTTGTGTACGCATGAATTATTTGGTTGAAACCCCAAAACCTCGCTATGTGCCATTTGCACCAAACAATGCAATCATCGCCCGTTACGCCCGTGGGCGCGATTACCATAAAGTCATGCGTGGACGACTCAAGACTTTGGCACAAAAAATCCGTGAGCGTGTTGGTGACTTTGAAGCCCGGCCTTTTGCCGACTCGGCCCCTATTTTTGAAAAAGCTATTCATGAAAGTGCGGGTATGGGCTGGACGGGCAAACATACACTCCTCATTCAAAAAAAATCAGGGTCTTTTTTTGTTTTGGGCGAGTTATTCACTTCGCTCGACTTACCTGCCGATTCACCGACAACTGCGCACTGTGGTTCATGCTCAGCGTGTATAGATATTTGCCCAACACAAGCCATTGTTGAACCTTATATGCTCGATGCGCGCCGTTGTATTGCTTATTTAACCATTGAGTATAAAGGGATTATTCCTGAAGAATTTCGTGAAGGCATTGGTAACCGTATTTTTGGTTGCGATGACTGTCAACTCATTTGCCCGTGGAATAGCTTTGCGAAAGTCACCCCGATTGAAGACTTTCATCCACGTCACGGATTAGATCACGCTTCTTTACTCGACCTCTGGACATGGAATGAAACCACATTTTTACAATGCACAGAAGGTAGCCCTATTCGGCGGACAGGATTCCAAAGTTTTAAACGTAATGTGGCGATTGGTTTAGGTAACGCTCCTTATCATTCTGAAATTATTAAAGCTTTAGAACAAGGCAAAAACCTGCATGATGAAATTGTCAATTTACATATCGACTGGGCGATTCAGCAACAACTTAAAAAAGCTACTTCAACGCATTTTTTTAAATAACAAAATATAAGATGAATAAACTCCCTCATTCCAGATTGAATTATTTTTCACCAAAATAAAAAATCCAACAGGTAAATTCGAGGTTTTTGCAATGATCTTGCAATCAATCGCTTTAAATTCACAAAAGATAAGCAATCAAATTTTTTAACAAATTTTGGAAAGTTTTGCCCTGTTGTTTTTATATGAACGAGTTAATATCATGCTATTAACTTGATGCACAACAGGGCGATTATGCACGTGAGAAACGATTGGACTCGTGAAGAAATCCAAAAGCTATATGAACAACCTTTTCTAGACTTGGTGTTTGAAGCTCAGCGTGTTCACCGCGAGAATTTTTCTGCCAATACTATTCAAGTCAGCACGTTACTTTCAATTAAAACAGGGAAATGCCCTGAAGACTGTAAATACTGCTCTCAGTCTGCACATTATGACTCTAAATTAGAAGCCGAAAAACGTATTACTGTTGATAAAGTGATTGCTGAAGCTAAAGAAGCTAAAGAATCAGGTTCTTCACGTTTTTGTATGGGCGCAGCATGGCGTAACCCGCATGAACGTGACATGCCTTATGTGTTAGAAATGGTTAAAGAAGTGAAAGCGCTTGGCATGGAAACATGTATGACTTTGGGTATGCTCAACCAGTCACAAGCTGAACGCTTACGAGATGCAGGTTTAGACTACTATAACCACAACCTGGACACATCTCGCGAATACTATAGCAACATCATCAGTACACGTACCTTTGATGACCGCCTCAACACGTTAGACCATGTGCGTAACGCAGGCTTAAAAGTATGTAGTGGTGGTATCGTTGGTCTAGGCGAACAAAAACAAGACCGTATTGGTTTGCTGCATGAATTAGCAACACTGCCAATTCACCCTGAATCTGTGCCAATCAACATGCTTGTCCCAATTGAAGGCACACCACTTGAAGAAGTGGAAAAACTTGAAGTGACTGAGTGGATTCGTACCATTGCTGTTGCACGTATTATTATGCCAAAAAGCTATATTCGTCTATCGGCAGGTCGTGAGTCATTATCAGACACTGACCAAGCAATGGCATTTATGGCAGGTGCAAACTCGCTATTTTCTGGTGAGAAACTACTGACCACACCAAACGCAGGTGAAGGTCGCGACAAGGTACTGTTTAATAAACTTGGTTTAGTTGCTGAAAAACCAAAACTGAGCGCGGCAGAACTTTCTGTAGATGCAATGACTGAATCAGCTTAAAATTAAAAGCTAATTTCAAGAGGCGGTTTATACATATAAATCGCCTCTTTTTTTCATGTTTCAGGAAGTCACTAAAATTCCATACTTTGCTGTTAAATACATTCCTAGACGAATCTGATCAACACCTGCTGCATGCGTCACGGTCAGTTCTTGCTGTTGAACATCAAAATGTAATTCATCAAAACAATCCTGATGCTGCAACAACCACAGCATTGTATCCGCAATATTTTCATCGACAATATATGTTTCTGCCTGAAAATCTTTCATCATTTTTCTCTTTCACCCTACAACTACAGCCTATTTTAGCTGATGATTCTCACAAGAAATTAATCTCATTTTTTTAATTATTGCACATAAAAAAACACCATCAGTAAAGATGGCGTTGGAAAACTGGTATAATCTTAAACATGCATTTCATATACATCTTAAATTATATTAACACTTTAATTTTAAATATATTTTTAACAAAATATCGGTATACATAAAAGTAGCATGGGTTTTTTATAAAAACAATACAACTAAATAATAAAATTAAAACAATGAATATCCAAACATATCTTTTTAATGATTTACAAACAATCATATTAAAAATAAGGTATTGTTTATAAAGCATTAAATTAATCAAATAAAAATAAATTATTAGTCACCAGTATTCTTTTCATCTTTGTAACAAAAAACATTATTTTTCTTACTGAATCAGCAACATATCATGACAATATCAAATCAAACTATTAGTGATAAAAAATATCCAACTATGTATCTAAAACCTCTTTCATCAATCCAGTTTATTTCTCTTGTGCTTGATTGAAATATATTTTTCTTGTGCTCCACGAGCAAAAACAAAAAAATTTCAATCAATTATGAAAGAAACATATAAATTATTTTCATAGAAAAAATATTATAGATAACAGCATAATTAAACTCTTTTAATCATTTTATTGCTTGTATTTTCTCCATAAAAATTCCATCAAAGTGATAATGCCTATCAGTCAAGAAATAGAATACCATTTTCTTTTTTAATTTATGGTGTTATGCAATTCATACAAGCTTCATCTACAAGTTATCTTTTAAATAAAGAGGCTTTCAATGATATAAATGAAGAAAATTACCGAGTTTTGCGGCGAAGGATGATGCCACCCTACAATATATTTTTCTTGCATGGTTTCTTTTGTTATGGGGAAAAGCCCAAGATAGTTTTATTGCAAAAATATGATTTATATTAGAAACTTATATTCAATCTCACCAAAAAATTAAGGAGATCATCTAGAATCTCCTTAACTGATTAGTATTCACCAAAGTGAATTTCTTTAGCAATAATAGACTAATAAATCGCCATGTGATTGCGATGAATCATTTCCAAAGAGCGTGCTTCACCTAAGACTTGGAAAACCTTATCCGATGCCAACCCTTTGACAATATCCGCGGAACGAGAGCTAAAATTCACACGCCCTACAGCAACACGCTGTCCATTCGTATCGACACATTCAACCACGTCGCCGCGATCAAAATGCCCTTCCACAACTTTCACACCCACAGGCAATAGGCTACGATGTTTCTTTTTAATCGCTTCAACTGCCCCATCATCGATAACCAGACGGCCAGCTGTTTGCAAATGTGCAGCAAGCCATTGTTGATGAGCCGTCATGCGATCATTGTCTGTCACAAACAATGTTCCGAGCATTTCACCTGACATTAAACGCGACAACACCAAATCACTATCGCCACTCGCAATCAGAGTTGGACAACCTGATTTTGCTGCCAGACGTGCTGCTCGAACTTTAGTGACCATACCACCACGCCCAAGCAGACCACCACCACCTGCCATTTCAAACAATGTTTCATCTAACGCACGCACGCTCGACAACAATTTGGCATTTGGATTGGAACGTGGATCAGCATCAAACATCCCTTGCTGATCGGTCAGAATAATTAACAAGTCAGCATGTACCTGACCTGCAACCATTGCAGCCAAAGTATCGTTATCACCAAAACGAATTTCGTCCGTCGATACCGTGTCATTTTCATTGATCACGGGAATGACATGCCATTCAATCAAGTGTTGCAACGCATCACATGAGTTTAAGTAACGCCGGCGATCGGCCAAGTCATCGTGAGTTAAAAGAACCTGTGCGGTCTGAATCTGATGTTTTTCGAGAACACTTGACCAAGTCTGAATCAAGCCCATCTGCCCAATCGCAGCACAGGCCTGTAGACTTGGCAAATCTGTGGGTCGTGCGGCAAGTTTCATACGTACCATGCCTTCTGCTACAGCGCCAGATGAAACCAGAATGATTTCATGCCCAGAACGATGCAAATCGGCAATTTGACTTGCCCAATGAGAAATTGCATCGAGGTCTAAGCCCTGACCGTTTGCTGTAAGTAAAGAAGAGCCGATTTTCACAACGATACGTTTACAGCCGTTTAGCTGACGTTGCCCATTCACCACTTCAATCATTATGTCCTCAGTCGTACTTAACGTACGTATATTACTTCCACGTCACCATCATCTTCATCGTCATCATCAAAGTCATCATCACCTTGACGTTGTGCTCTGCGCATCGCACGATACGCTTCTTTGGCAGCCAATGTCTGCTCACGTGTTTCAGCTTCAAGCTGATCACGGAAGGCTTTCATTTCTGCTGCATATTCAGGATCTTCAAGCTCACGCTCACGCTGCTGTTCAATCTGATCCATCAAATAATAGACAACTTCTTTGGTGCCTTCTTCAAGCAAGCCAGATGTTCTAAACACAGGCCCATGCCAGTCCAGCTCAGTTAAAATATGCTGACACCATTCTTCACGGTTTTCTTCATCAATCTGATCAAGTTTGTTCAAAACCAAAACAACAGGCAATTTAGCCAGTGTTGGAGAGAATTTCTTCAACTCACTCACAATGGCTTTGGCATTATGTGCAGGGTCAGAACCATCAATCGGCTGTACATCAACAATATGTAACAAGATACGAGTACGTGCCAAATGTTTCAGGAAGCGAATTCCTAAACCTGCACCTTCTGCTGCACCTTCGATTAGTCCTGGAATATCCGCCATAACAAAAGAACGATGACGGTCAGCATCGACCACGCCCAAGTTTGGCACCATCGTGGTAAATGGATAATCAGCAACTTTTGGTTTTGCCGCAGATACTGCACGAATAAAGGTTGATTTCCCTGCGTTTGGCATACCTAACAAGCCAACGTCAGCAAGAACCTTGAGTTCCAAACGAATTTCACGGAATTCGCCTTTAATCCCTGTAGTAAATTTACGTGGGGAACGGTTGGTTGATGATTTAAAATGGGTATTCCCTAAACCACCATCACCACCTTGTGCAACAAGCACACGTTGACCATTTTCAATAAGGTCACCAATAATGTCGCCAGATTCTGTATCTACAATGGTTGTCCCAACAGGAACTTTTAAAATGACATCGGGCGCACCACGACCAGCACAGTTTGCACCAGAACCATTTTTTCCACGTTCAGCGCGGAATTTACGGGTATATCGATAATCGACCAAGGTACTAGTGTCAGTATCAGCCTGAATATACACGCTGCCACCACGACCACCATCCCCACCATCTGGACCACCAAATGGGACAAATTTTTCACGGCGAAAACTGGCTACGCCATTGCCACCGTCGCCAGCATCTACGGTAATGACTGCTTCATCAACAAAGCGCATTGGCCAATCCTCTAAATCTCTAAAACCGTCTATTCTGCCATATTTTAATAAATTTCTCGAATAGAAAAATGACACAATTGGTTTTTATCGTTATTACAACTCAAATTTTCTTATGTTGAAGAATAAATTCAAGATTTTGCTCAATCCACTCGACTAGTTGGATAATTTGCTGTGCGGCCAGTTCTCCAAGTTCTGTTAGCTGATACTCCACCCTTGGCGGAACTTCGGGATAGGCTGTTCGACTGACAAAACCATCTTTTTCCAAAATTTTGAGCGTTTGGGTCAGCATTTTTTCACTAACACCATCAATTCTCTTTCTAAGCTGACTAAAGCGCTGCACCCCTTCGCTTAAACAACGCAGCACCAATACAGCCCATTTGCTGGTGAGATGTTCCAAAATTTCTCGTGATGGACACTGACTGGATAAAACATAACCCATTAGATTTTGATCTGTCTGTTTCATAGCAAAAATCTTACCTCGACATCACTAACTTACTTTTAGGTGTGTACTTACTTTTAGTAAGTTTTGGAATTAAGATCATATCACAAAATAGATTACAGAATACTCAACGTCAGGAGTTCACTATGAAAATTGCAATTACAGGTGCAACAGGTCAGCTTGGAGAATGTGTCATTCAGTTTTTATTACACAGCCAAGCCCCAGAAAATATTGTGGCTTTGGTGCGCAATCAAGATAAAGCTCTACACTTCACACAACAAGGAATTGACGTTCGTTATTTTAATTATGATGAACCTGCCTCTTTAACGCCTGCACTTCAAGGCATCGACAAATTACTTTTAATTTCAGCCAATGAAGTCGGCCGTCGCACACCACAACATCAAGCTGTGATTGAAGCAGCCAAACACGTTCAAGTGAAGCATATCGTCTATACCAGTTTATTGAACGCCGAACATTCGCTATTGTCTTTAGCAAAAGAACATCAAGAAACTGAAGCTTTAATCAAACAAAGTGGTTTAAATTACACCTTCTTGCGTAACAATTGGTACAGTGAAAATTATTTAGCGACTTTGCCACAAATTATTGAGCAAGGTGTTTTATATGGAGCAGCGGGTGAAGGTAAAATTAGCTCAGCCTCACGTCAAGATTATGCCGAAGCCGCAGCTAAAGTGCTTAGCAGTTCAGGGCATGAACAGAAAGTTTATGAGCTGGCGGGTTCAAGTAGTTTTACCCTTTCAGATCTAGCACACACTATAACTCAAATCGCAGGGAAAACAGTACGCTACCAAAATCTGGGCACTCAAGAATATACTGAAGCCTTGCTTGCGGCTGGACTACCCGAAGGTTTAGTGGATGTGATTGTCGATGCCGATATACAAGCAGCGAAAGGTGCAATGTATAGTGAATCAAAAGACCTAGAACACCTGATAGGTCATGCAAACACTGATATTAAATCCCAAATCGAACAACTGATCACCTAAAACCGAAAATGAAAAAACCCAGTCTTTTGACTGGGTTTTTTCTAGAGAAACAACAGCAATTAAGCTTGAGTTGTACTCGGAACTTTAGGGTAGCTGATGCCACTCATTTGTTCAGCAATACGTAACACTTGGCAGCTATAACCTACTTCGTTGTCATACCATACATAAGCAGTTAAACGGTTGCCAGAAACGATTGTTGCTTGCGCATCAAAAATACCTGCGCTGCGTGAACCGATAAAGTCGCTTGAAACCACTTCAGTCGAGTTGGTATAACCAATTTGACCTTGTAGGTTTGAATTGATTGAAATTTGGCGAACATATTCGTTCACTTCGTCACGATCAATTTCTTTATCTAACGTCAAGTTCAAGATTGCTAAAGATACGTTTGGTGTTGGAACGCGTACTGAGTTACCAGTCAATTTACCTTTCAATGCAGGCAATGCTTTCGCAACTGCTTTTGCTGCACCTGTTTCAGTAATAACCATGTTCAGTGTCGCAGCACGACCACGGCGATCTGCTTTATGATAGTTATCAATCAAGTTTTGGTCATTGGTAAATGAGTGAACAGTTTCAACGTGACCATTAAGAACTTTATATTTGTCGTCTAATACTTTCAACAATGGTGTGATCGCATTCGTCGTACAGCTTGCAGCAGAGATGATTTTATCTTCATCCAAGATGTCTGCCTGGTTTACACCAAACACCACGTTTTTCATCTCGCCTTTACTTGGTGCAGTCAATACAACACGTGCAACACCTGGACATTTCAAGTGTTGAGCAAGGCCTTCTGCATCACGCCATTTACCTGTATTGTCAATCAACAATGCATTTTCAATGCCGTATTGTGTGTAATCAACTTCTGATGGATTAGATGCATAAATTACTTTAATGAAGTTACCGTTAGCAATGATTGCTTCGTTTTCTTCATCAATTGAAATTGTGCCAGCAAAAGAACCATGAATTGAATCGCGACGTAACAAAGATGCACGTTTTGCTAAATCACCATCTGAAGTTTTACGTACAACAATAGCTTTTATGCTTAAACCACGACCAATACCTGTTTGTTCGATGATTAAGCGTGCCAAGATACGACCGATGCGACCAAAACCATAAAGAACAACATCTTTAGGTTCAACTTCAGTAGCGCGGTTTTGAATTGCTTGTACAGCATTTGCAACAAAGGCGTCTACATCGCCACCTTTTTCTTTGTATTCTACAGCAAGTTTACCAAGGTCAACTTCAGCAGAACCAATATTGTCGATTTTTGCTAATGCTTCTAAAATCGGGAAAGTATTAACAACAGACAATTCAACATCTACAATACGAGTGCGACGATGTGCTTTTAAGATCTGAATCACTGAACGGTTAACTAAAGCGCGACCGTAAACAGAAGTGACGATGTTTTTTTGACGGTATAATTGACCGATCAAAACAATCATTTGCTCTGCGATTTCTTCGCGGTTCTTCCAGCGACCCTGATGTTCTGCATGTAGAGCGACAATCGTTTCTTTGCTCACAAGTACGTCCTCAAATTATAGAAGTGTTTATCGCGAATAATTTTAAAGGAAAACGGAGCAAGTTTAAATTAAAATAACGATAGTATTATCACAAAAAGATTATACTATCGTCATATTCATAAAAAAATATTATGTATTTACAAAAAAAATGAATATAAAACTCATCCAATTAGTTGAATTTAATTATTTTTCTCGATTACTATTAGCACGTTCAGAGAATTTTTCAATATTAGTAATCAGTGCATGGCGCTTACGCTGTTGCAGATAAATATGCCACATTCCTTCTAAAACTAGAATACTAACAGCACACCAAATTGGAATATAAGTAAACCATTCTTCTGCATGAATCTTCTCCCCTAAAATTACAGCAGAAATAGCTAAAAGCACAGGTTCAAGATAGCTTAATAAACCAAACAGTACCATAGGCAAATAACGGCTTGCCAAAATATAGCTTCCAAGACCTATGGCACTCAAGATTCCCAAACCAATAATTGCAGCAATTAAGTGGGGCTGGGTAAGAAATATACTCCAAGGCAAAGTCCATGTCTGTACAAAATAAATTGCGATAGGCAACATCAGCATGTTGTCCCACCAAAAACCACCCAGATGGTCAGTTTTAATGACTTTGCGTAGAAAGAAATAAGCTGAATAGCCCAAAGCAACCAACAAGGTTTCCCACGCAATACTACCTATGCGCCAAAATTCATGAGCCACACCCAATACAGCGCATAAAACAGCAATTTTTTGAAACCATGACAGCTTTTCTTTGTAAAAAACGCTTCCAACCAGCACCAACACCAAAGGCAATAAAAAATAGCCCAAAGATACCTGCATGCCGCGCCCATGCATCGGTGCCCAAAGAAACAACCAAAGCTGCACAGCAGCCAACATCGCGGTCAACAGCAGTAATAATAAAAATGTCGGCTTTTGTTTGACGCGTTCATATACCTGACGAATCAGATGAAGATCACCACTCAACCACATAAACAGGGTTAAAAATGGCAATAATGCAATCATTCTCCAGCCAAAGGTTTGCGAACCATCAAAAATTTTAAGGAATTGACTGTAAAAATACAAAATCCCGAAAACTGTAGAGGCTAAAACAGAAAAAATTATGCCTTTAACCACCTACACCTCCGAGAGGAATATCACAAGAAAACATACAACAACCAAATAATTTGAAAGCGAAAAGTAAGACGAGAAAATACGGTTTGAATTTTAAAAATTTTATACCGTTTACTCAAAAAATCACCGACAGATTATATCGAGATTTGCTTGTTTTCTGTGGTTTTTTTAATTATTTTTTTCCGTTTGTAACGTGCGAATCAGATCAGTGGTGTTATAACCTAGGCTTTGTGCATACTTGATATATTCCTGCACCACATCCTCCGACAAATGTGGTTCACGAGATAAAATCCAAAGGTACTTTTTCTTTGGCTCACCTACAAGCACGGTATGATAATTCGCATCAAGTTTTAAAATCCAGTAATCTCCTCGCCCTACAGGTAACCAACGTAGCGATTCTGGCAAAAAGCTCACACGCAATTTGCTGTTATGTGGTGCATTGACCACATAAGCCTCACCCTGTGCCTGCTCTAAGTGCCCATCGGTATTAATACAACTATTTTCAACACTGATATTGCCATTCACATTGAGCGTATAAACTGCCTGAACATTACGCGCGCATTGTTTTTGGTAATACATTGGCTTTCGGGCAATTTCATACCAAACACCCAAGTATTTTGCCAAATCAACCTGCGCAATGGTCGGCATCGGCTTTTGTGCATGTGTCATCACCGATGCCCCCACTCCGAGCAGAATGGTCGCTACCATCATTTTTTTGAACCATGATTTTGTTTTCAGTTTTTTATTCACTTTTGACCATCCTCATCGATCCTCAAAAAGGATTTTTACTTTTTAAAACATAACTATAATTTAGCAACCACACTGTTATGATTCTGTAAAACCCATCACATGATTAAATGGTTTTTTAACCGCACAATTTCATCTCGCAACCGAGCTGCCTGCTCAAATTGTAACTCTTTGGACGCTTTAAGCATTTCTTTTTCCAGTTTTGCCAAATGCTTGGTCAATAATTTTGGATCAGCAATCAAGTGTTGCTCGTCAGCACTTAAACTTTGCAGTTGTTGATATTGTTGCTCTGCAGGTTCATCGGCAATGATTTCACCTGTATCAATTTCCTTAATAATCTGCCGTATCGCACTACGTGGCGTAATTCCGTGTATTTGGTTAAATTCAATTTGCTTATTACGACGGCGGTCAGTTTCATCAATGGCCTTTTGCATCGAATCAGTGACACGGTCAGCATATAAAATGGCTTTACCTTTTAAATGTCGTGCAGCACGCCCAATGGTTTGAATCAACGAACGCTCGGAACGTAAGAAACCTTCTTTGTCTGCATCTAAAATGGCAACCAACGATACTTCTGGCATATCCAAACCTTCACGCAGCAAGTTAATCCCGACTAAAACATCATGCACACCTGTACGCAGCTCATGAATAATTTTGACCCGCTCGACCGTATCAATATCCGAATGCAAATACGCAACCTTGATACCGTATTCTTTTAAATAAGAGGTCAGGTCTTCTGCCATACGTTTAGTCAGGGTAGTAACCAGTACCCGTTCATTGAGTTGCTTACGAATATTAATCTCTGACAAAACATCATCGACTTGGGTTAACACAGGGCGAATTTCTATTTCAGGGTCAATCAATCCCGTTGGACGCACGACCTGTTCGACCACTTGCTGTGATTTTTCCAGTTCGTAATGGGCAGGTGTTGCAGTAACAAAAATAGTCGCAGGAACAATCCGTTCCCATTCTTCAAATTTCATCGGGCGATTGTCGAGTGCACTTGGCAAACGAAAACCATAATTCACCAAGTTTTCTTTACGTGAACGGTCACCTTTATACATCGCGCCAATTTGCGGCACAGTCACATGTGATTCATCGATCAGCAGCAAAGCATCTTCAGGAATATAATCAAACAATGTCGGCGGTGCTTCGCCAGCTTGCCGCCCTGACAAATGTCGCGAATAATTTTCAATGCCGTTGGTATAACCCAGTTGTTGCATCATTTCCAAATCATAGCGTGTGCGCTGCTCAATCCTCTGAGCTTCTAACAGTTTTTCATTGGTTTTAAAGAACTCAATTTGCTGTTTGAGTTCAGTTTTAATTGTACCAATCGCACGTTGCAAGTGGTCTTGCGGTGTCACATAGTGACTTTTCGGATAAATAGTGACGCGTGGCACTTTACGCAGCATTTTTCCAGTCAGTGGATCAAACCAGCGAATCGAGTCGACCTCGTCATCAAACAGTTCGATACGTATGGCTTGCTGATCAGATTCAGCTGGGAAAATATCAATAATTTCACCGCGAATACGGTATGTGCCTCGTACAAACTCCAGTTCATTACGACTGTACTGCATTTCAACCAGACGGCGAATGATTTCATCACGACGAATAACATCACCTTCAACCACATGCAGTAACATTTGCATATAGGCATTTGGGTCACCCAAACCATAAATCGCCGAGACCGATGCCACAATAATCGCATCACGACGTTCTAGTAATGAACGTGTTGCAGAAAGACGCATCTGATCAATGTGGTCATTGATCGCTGCATCTTTTTCAATAAAAGTATCTGACGATGGAACATAGGCTTCAGGCTGATAGTAGTCATAATAACTGACGAAATACTCAACCGCATTGTTGGGGAAAAATGCCTTAAACTCACCATATAACTGTGCAGCCAGTGTTTTGTTATGTGCCATCACAATGGTTGGGCGTTGTAACTGGGCAATCACATTTGCCATGGTGTAGGTTTTGCCTGACCCCGTCACACCCAGTAAAAGCTGATTCTTCAGCCCTTGCTGAACCCCAGTGACCAACTTTTCAATCGCTTGAGGCTGATCGCCTGCAGGGGCATATTGGGTGACCAAATCAAAAGGCTGACTACTCACTCGCTTCTCTCATTATTCATTTATAAAAATAAATTGGACTGAACACAGATTATTCAAGTATTTTTTACTTGACCGCCTTACCAATCAATTGCAACATGGCAAACAAGAGCATAGCAAAAAACACAACGACGATGACTTACCAGTATCATGATGAAAGCATAATTAAAAGTTTACCTGAAGACACGGTTTTTGTTTTTGGCAGCAACCTTGCGGGTCAACACAATGATGGCGCTGCTCGTATCGCACAACTGTTTTTTGGTGCAATGGCAGGCATAGGACGCGGCTGGTCAGGTCAAAGCTTTGCCATTCCAACACTAAATGAACATTTGCAGCAAATGCCGATTTCACAAATTGCGCATTATATTGAAGATTTTAAAATCTATACAGAAAACCATCTCACTACACAATATTTTATTACCGCACTAGGCTGTGGTATTGCGGGCTATCAGGTGTCTGAAATTGCTCCTCTGTTTCAGGGCATTTCTAATAATGTCATTCTGCCCGAATCTTTTCGCCCTTATGTGGAAAAAAATGCGAGCCGTTTATTTCCCAATCTAACCAGTAAATTACTACATAGCCTTTTTAGCCCTGAAGTGATTTTGGCAGAAGATTATGCTGAAGCCCTCAAGCACACCACGTTAAGTAAAGAACAAAAACAAATTGCACTCAAAGTACTGGAACAAAAAATGTATCCAGAAGACCAGTACGGACGCAGTCGCAATTATGAAATTGAAGACATTTTAAAACAGATCAATCACAAGATTTTTAATTTGCCGAATCACTCCGACGAGAGTTATATCTATGGTGGTGTAATCCTCGCATTAATGGAGCTTTATGATTTCAATGAACAAGATTTTATTCGCGTCTGGAACGCTGAAATTGAAATTAAACACCCAATTAAACGCCATCACTAATTCATATATTTTATAACTTTTAAACTGCATTTCAGGATCGAGTTAAGCCATGCAACATTTTGATTCTTCAATTTTTGATTTAGCTCCCATTCCAATGTGGCTTGAAGATTTTAGTGAAGTCAAACAGCAATTTGATGCGTGGCGAGCGCAAGGTGTTGAAGATATTGTCAGTTTTCTACAAGAAGACTTACAGCGAGTGGTTGAGTCAACACAAAAAATTAAAGTAATCAAAGTCAATCAAAAAACGCTTGAAGTTTTTGAAGCGGACAATCAAGAGTATCTGTGTAGCAATCTCTCGAAAATTTTTAAAGCAGATATGCTCGACACACATGTTTATGAACTAGCTGCTCTCTGGAATGGCGAAACCGAATTTTCCAGCACAGGGGTCAACTACACCCTTTCAGGCAAGCGTCTGGATGTTCAGCTTCGCGCCTCAATTTTACCAGGCTTTGAACATGATTTGTCACGTGTGCTATTTACCACCGAAGATATTACCGCTTATCAGGATGCACAGCGTCTTGAAGCCAAAAACCGTATTTTGGCAGAGTCGATGTTTACTTACTCGCCTGCTTCTTTGTGGGTTGAAGATTTCAGTCGCATCAAACGCCGCATTGACCAGATTCGTCAGCTCGGCATCGAAGATTTTCGAACGTTCCTCGATGTTCATCCCGATTTTATTCAGCAATGTACTGAAGACATTATTTTGCTCGATGTCAACCAAGCTACCCTGACGCTATTTAAAGCGCCCGACAAGCCGACATTGTTTAAAAACCTGCACAAAGTGTTTACACAGGAAATGCAAAATACGTTTCGTGAACAACTCATCGAGTTATGGAAAGGTAACATTCATCATCAACGTGAAGCGGTCAACTATGCCCTCGACGGCACGATTCGTAACGTTCTGCTGCAATTTACCGTATTTCCAGGATATGAGCATGACTGGGGACTGGTACAAGTTGCACTGACAGATATTACTGCACGTAAAAAAGCCGAAAATTATTTGGAATATTTAGGCAAACATGATGTGCTGACCAAGCTGTATAACCGCTCATTTTATACAGAAGAAATTAACCGCCTAGAGCGTAGTTTTGCTCGCCCTGTGTCTTGTATTTATCTAGACATGAATGGCTTAAAACAGATTAATGATGAATTAGGGCATGATGTCGGAGATGGTTTATTACGGCGTGTTGGTGCCGTCTTGAATCAGGTTATTTTAAATACACCCTATTCCGCCTCACGTATCGGTGGCGATGAGTTTGTGATTTTAATGCCATCTGCGGATGAAGTGGCAACATTATCCACATTACAAACCATTCATGAACTGTTTAATATCGACAATCAGTATTATTCTAGCCAGCCAATTAGCATTTCAATTGGACATGCCACCACCGCACCCAATGAAAGCATAGAAGCATTGCTCCGACGAGCAGACCAAGACATGTATTTAAGAAAGAAAAGTTTTTACTCTAACCAAAATGCAAGTGCTTAAAACAAAACACCCCAAGCCAGTTCTTTTTAAACTGGCTTTTTTCTTAGTGGTACAGGGAAAAACCTGCTCATGCCGAGTGGCATGGGATTACACTATGGGCATTGCATCCATCATCACAAAAAAGGAAAGGACATGAGCACCCAACTACAAGTGGTTGAGCGTTGTCGAGTATTTTTGACTGAACAGCAAATTGCCATGGGCGATGCCATCAATATTCGTCACTATACCGATTGGAGTAATTACAAACGCATTCAACCCTATGCTGTGCTCTTTCCTAAAAATACCGAACAAGTCTCACAAATTCTTTCAATCTGTAATGAACTCAAACAGGCTGTTGTGCCTCAAGGCGGCATGACAGGCGTTGCAGGTGCAGGTATCGCCAATGCAGATGAAATTGTGATTGCACTAGATAAAATGCATAAAATCGAAGAAATTGATCAATATGCTTCAACCATGACTGTACAAGCGGGTGTGACGCTTGAAGAAGTACAAAATGCCGCACGTCAGGCAGGTTTGTTTTTCCCTGTCGATGTAGGTGGGCGCGGATCTTGTCAGATTGGTGGAAATATTGCCACAAATGCTGGCGGATTATCGGTGATTCGTTATGGCATGATGCGTGAACATGTACTGGGCATAGAAGTAGTGCTTGCCGATGGGCGTGTGTTAAATTTGATGAATAAAATGATCAAGAACAATGCTGGCTATGACTTAAAACAGAATTTTATTGGCTCTGAAGGCACACTTGGCATTGTGACTCGTGCAGTTTTGAAACTCTCGGCACCACCAAGTGAACTCAGTACCTGTTTATGTGCTTTTCCTGATTTTTTATCGGCGGTGCATCTATTACGCCGTTTGCAAAAGAACCTGACCACACCGAATGCTTTTGAAGTCATGTGGGATGAATACTATCAGCTCAGCTTGTCATGGATGCAAAACAGCAGCAACCCACTGACTCAGTCCTATCCTGTCTATGCGGTATTTGATGTTGAAGCCCCTGCTGAAAGCTTGGAAAATCTGCTGGCGGAAATGTTTGAAACAGGCGAAATTTTAGATGCCGTGATTGCACAAAATCAGGTACAAGCGCAGCAACTCTGGTTGATTCGTGAAACTGTGCCTGCTGAAATTTCTAGTACGGGACGACCATTATGCTTCGATGTCAGCTTACCGATTGGCGAATTAGGCGAATTTAAAGAAGTCTGCCAAGCGCGCTTAGACCAGCATTTTCCAGATTTGGTCAGCCTGTTCTTTGGGCATATCGGCGACAGCAATATGCATATTATTTTGGATTTAAAACATCTACCAGAAGATCAGCTTGAGTCAGTGATGACAGGAATTGATGAAGTTGTCTATGGTGTGGTACGCGAATTTAAAGGCTGTATTTCGGCAGAACACGGTATTGGACTCCTTAAACGGGACTATTTGCATTATTCAGTCGATGAAAATACCCTGAACATGATGCGACAACTCAAACAACTGTTTGACCCCAATCTGATTTTAAACCCGCATAAAATTTTTAAATAAAAAGCAAAAAAGCACGTCATCTGACGTGCTTTTTACTGGTATTTCAAGGGTAAATTAACGTTTACCCATAGAGCGACGTGTGCCACGTGGTGGTGCCCAAGTCCGATCAGCATAACGCTTTGGTTTTGGACGAACATGGTTATGTGCCGTACTATCTTCTTGATCCTGCTGCGTTGGCAGCGGAAAAGGCAACTGGACTTGCGGTTTATCTTGACTCATACAACAAACAAAACTCGAAATTTTGCTTATTTTAAGCTTTTTCGAGCACCTTGACGAGTCTCGATGATCAAATAGATCTCTGTAAGTTGCATAATTTAAAATTCCTATGAATTTTTCTCATTTTGGGCGATTTGTACCTAGCATGTTGGGTTTTTTACGTTAAGATAAGATGCTTTTATTTTTTAATCCCACTAAAGAAGGAATATCGCAGTGGACGTACGTCTGTCAGATCGTGTAAACGCTATCAAACCGTCTCCTACGCTTGCCGTAACAAATAAAGCTGCTGAACTCAAAGCTGCTGGTAAGAATGTGATTGGTTTGGGTGCAGGTGAACCTGATTTCGATACCCCGCAACACATCAAAGATGCAGCTATTCAAGCGATTAACAATGGCTTTACAAAATACACTGCTGTTGATGGTACGCCAAGCTTAAAAAAAGCAATCATTGCTAAGCTGAAACGCGACAATAACCTTGACTACCAAGCGAACCAGATTTTGGTTTCTTGTGGTGGTAAACAATCATTCTTTAACTTGGCGCTTGCTTTGTTAAACAAAGGTGATGAAGTGATTATTCCTGCACCGTTCTGGGTAAGCTATCCAGACATGGTGATTATCGCTGAAGGTACACCTGTGATTGTGAAATGTGGTGAAGAACAACGTTTCAAAATTACCCCTGAACAATTAGAAGCTGCGATCACTGAAAATACTCGTTTAGTGGTATTGAACAGCCCTTCTAACCCAACAGGCATGATCTATACCAAAGCTGAGCTAGAAGCTTTGGCTGAAGTATTGCGTCGCCACCCACAAGTATTTGTTGCATCTGACGACATGTACGAACCAATCCGTTGGGATAACGAATTCTATAACATCGCAACTGTTGCACCAGACCTTTACGATCGCGTTATCGTATTGAACGGTGTATCTAAAGCATATGCAATGACTGGCTGGCGTATTGGCTACGCAGCGGGCCCTGCAAAGCTGATCGGTGCGATGAAAAAAATCCAGTCTCAATCAACTTCAAACCCAACTTCGATTTCACAAGTTGCTGCTGAAGCTGCATTGAATGGTCCTCAAGACGTACTTAAACCAATGATCGAAGCGTTCAAACGTCGCCATGACTTGGTTGTAAACGGTTTGAATGACATTAAAGGGATTTCTTGCCTACCTGCTGACGGCGCATTCTATGCGTATGCAAATATCCGCCCGTTAATTCGTGCGAAAGGCTTAAAATCTTGCACAGAATTCTCTGCATGGTTACTTGAAGAAACTGGTGTTGCAGTTGTTCCTGGCGATGCATTTGGTTTAGGCGGTTACATGCGTATTTCTTACGCGACTGCTGACGAAGTACTTGTTGATGCACTTGCACGTATCAAAAAAGCTGCTGAATCAATTGACGGCGTAGATGCTGCAATTGCTTCAATCGAAGCTGAGAAAAAAGCGTAATTCATTACGCTAAAACAAAAAACCCATCAGTAAACTGATGGGTTTTTTTATCATCTAAAGAAAAGTGTAAATAATAAAAAGGTCAAGTTAAACTGCACTATGTTTTGGGCGTTCTAACGCAATGAAATTAAAATAATAGGGTAAGACACGATCTAAATAAATTTCACGGATTTGTGCATCATGCTGTGACCAAGCCAACGCTTTAGCATGTTTTCCAATGCCTTGCCCTTGGATTGCAAACACAAAAATATCACTACTGGCATAGTCTTGCTGCACAGGCTGCCAGTAATTACTTTCACCTTGTTGCAATTGCTTCGCCTGATGCTCTGTCCATTTGTCACCAAACCACAGTTGCAGCAAGTCACCCAGATAAACTTTTTGCTCACTCAGAATAGCAAAATGAATACAAGCATCGGCAACAGGTTGATAATAACTTTGCGGATTTTTTAAAATTGAAAGATAGTTTTCTTTATAAAACTGAAAATTAGCGAAAATATCTTGGATGCGAAGAACTGGCATATTGCCTCCGATTTAGCCATTTGTGTGCTGGCAAGTTGGGTTAAATCCACACTGTTTAAAATTTAAAACAACTTTAAACGACCTATTTATTTTTTTAATTTAGCAAAAAAAATGCAAAAAAAGTAACTTTTTTAGATATCGCTTGAACATTTGTTTAAATATACAACATCCAAAAACCATAGCCAGATTTTCACTTGACCCTTATTAAAATCACATTATAATCGCTGGCAGATTCTCCAATAGCTCAGTCGGTAGAGCGACGGACTGTTAATCCGCAGGTCCCTGGTTCGAGCCCAGGTTGGAGAGCCAAAATTCAAAAAAGCCCGCAGCATTAAAGCGGGCTTTTTTATGTCTGTTATTTTGCTTCAAACTCCGTAATCGCTTCTTTGGCAATACGAAAACCTCCCTGCTACCGTAGATACATTACCTATCGTCAAGTGTGTGCAGGTTGCACCGATATCATGATTAGTATTGTTGCGGGGTAAAAATAGTCATACATAAATGACTTTAATTGCAATGAAAATTGTAGAAACAAAAACGACAGCAAAGACCAGTTTTGCTGTCGTTTAAGTCAGATCAGGGTTTAGCATAACACTTCGACTTTATGGAACTGTTTCAACTGCAATAACGCAATAAATGGATTTTCAGATTGGCACAACTGATTCAAATGCTCATGAAACTGGTTCGATAAAGCAGTATTACACTGAATCACCCAGCCTTTCACTGAAGCCGTATCATTATGTTGCATATACAGCTCACAAGTACGCGGATCGGTCAGGCGAATATTTTTTATTTTAAACATACTCTGTTCAGTCATGGCGTGTTCTCCTTTGCGGGTTGTCTTATTTAAAATGCAAAGGATATGCCAAAATATTAAACCATTATTTTATATCATTTTTATATTAAAATATTTTAAATATTCCTTTCAGGAATTTTTATTGCATTAATATTGTGCAGTTTTTGCACAATACAAACCCATTTCATATAAGCGTCCTTGCTTTAGAAATGGTGATTGAAGTTTTAAGCTTTTTGGCTCAGTTTGTATAAAAACATACCAAGCAACATCGGAATAATAAAATAGAACGCTTCCCAATGCCCCAGTCCAAGCAAGGTTAAACCTGGTGCAGGACAAATACCAGACAAGCCCCAACCAATACCAAACAGGATTGAGCCCATAATTAATCGTGAGTCAATCATCTTGCTTGTTGGCAAATCAATCGGTTCATTAAAAATGGTCTTTGGGTGCTCTTGACGCATTGCACGCTGAAATGGATAGAATGAGATCAACACTGCTCCACCCATCACAAACATCAGGCGTGGACTCCATGCACCAAACACATCGAAGAATGCCTGTACCACCGCAGGGTTTGACATGCCTGAGAGCATCAGCCCCAGTGCAAATACACCACCACAAATAAATGCAATCAGATTTTTCATGTTAGCCACCAAAAAGATAACGCGTAACCAATACAGTTAAAAACGCACATGCCATAAAGCAGCCCACTGCAACAAAAGAACGTGTCGACAAACGACTTAACCCACAAATCCCATGTCCGCTGGTACAACCCGAGCCTAGACGTGTTCCCACACCCACCAGCAATCCACTCAGCATCAGCACCCAAGGCGATGCTTTAACCTGTACAGGCAAGTCTAAAAATTGATGATAAATAAATGGCATGCCGATTAGTCCAAGTAAAAACCAAAATGCAGGCGTACTAAACCAGCTTTTAGGTGTCAGCATCTGGGCAATCAATCCGCTGACTCCAGCGATTTTCCCAATACTATACAAGTAACTAATGGTTGCTATTCCAAGCAGTACACCGCCACAGAATGCCAAAGCATATTCATGCATATTGTAAGACTCCTATAAGGCAAAAATAGCTTTAAGTGATTTAAACAGCATCAGTACAGCCACTAGTATGACCGTAATTGCAAAAATTCGCTGCACATAATGAATTGAAATACGTGTTGCAACTTGTCGACCCAGCAATAACCCAACCAAACATGCACCAGCAAATACTACCGTTACCGTAGTTGGGTAAACAAAGCCTTCTACAACATGTAGGCCGATGCTTAAACCACCCACCAAAAAGATAATCATCAGGGATGTTGCGACAATACTATGCAAATCCAGATTCGTGGTTTTCTTTAGTGCTGGAACAATCACAAAGCCACCACCCACACCAAGCAACCCCGTCAGAAATCCTGCGATTATACCAATCCCCCCCAAAATCAGGGCGGTTGGAATGTCCCACTGCAACTTGCCTGTATACGGATTTATTCGACAAGGTGGGTTATGAAAATCTTCATGCGGATGGCTAAATAGCCGATATGCCACCACAAACATCACCAAGGCAAACAGTAAGCTCAACCACATCGGTGAAGTATGCTGACTCGCCCAAATTCCCAAATGTGATGCGGGAATACCAACGAGTGCGATCCACAATGCTGCACGATAGCGAACAATTTTCTTGAACAAGCCTTGCAGCGTGCCAATAAACGTCGAAAAAGTTACAGCTAACAACCCCACTGGTGCAGCTTGCGCTACCGTCCACCCCTGAGATGCCATTAGTGCAGGCACAGCCAATATACCACCACCTGCCCCTGTCAAGCCCAATAGACAACCAATGGCAAGACCTTCAACAACCAGTATCCACATGACGATTTTCTCTCATAACGCCAAATTAAGCCGCATGACGTTTTGGTTTAACGAGCCATTCACGCCCTTTAAGCATGCCTTTCCAGTAAATTTCTGGCAGCATACGCGCTTTTAAAAACCAAGCTAGCTGGGTAGGTTTTTGCCCATCACATAACCAGCGTGGGAATGAAGGCAACAATTTTCCACCATAGCCAAATTCTGCCAGTACGATTTTGCCGCGCTCAACTGTTAGTGGACAGGAACCGTAACCATCGTAATGACAAAAATCATCGCGACCATTTAGGTAAGTTAAAACATTAACTGCCACAATCGGGGCTTGCTTTCGCGCAGCCGCAGCCGTTTTAGCATTGCTGGCACTGATCACATCCCCCAAGCCAAAAACATTGGCATAACGTGGATGTTGCAATGTTTCAGGATTAACCTCAAACCAGCCAGCAGCATCGGCAAATGCACTGTGACGAATAAAATCGGGTGCATGCTGAGGTGGAACAACATGTAACATGTCAAATTGAGTCGAAACCTGAGTCGTTTCTCCGTCTTTTTTCACTTCAAACCATGCAGTTTTACTCGCACCATCCACTTTGACCAATTTATGTTCAAAATGTAAATGTGCTTTATAGCGCTGCATATATTCCATCAAGGCAGGCACATATTCTTTAACACCGAACAGCACTGCACCTGCGTTATAAAAATTCACTTCAATATTATTCAGCACATTATTTTTCAACCAATAATCTGAAGATAAATACAACGCTTTTTGCGGTGCACCCGCACATTTGATTGGCATTGGTGGTTGAGTAAAAATCGCTTTACCCTGTTTTAGCTGCTGTACCAGTTGCCACGTATACGGTGCTAAATCCTGACGGTAATTGGAAGTCACACCATTTTTACCCAGAGTTTCACTCAAACCTTCAATCGCATTCCAGTTCAGTACCAACCCAGGACAAACAATCAGAGATTGATACTCAATCTGCTGACCATTTTGCAATATCAACTGATTTTTCTCAGGTTCAAACGCTGCAACTGCCTGCTTGACCCAATTGGCACCGACTGGAATCACATCCGACATTGCACGACCTGTCGATTCCACCTTGAAAATACCACCACCCACCATGGTCCAGCCTGGCTGATAGTAGTGCGTTTCAGCAGGATCAATAATCACCAAATTTAGGTAAGGTGAACGTGCCAATAAACTTGATGCCACGGCAATCCCTGCCGAACCACCGCCGACGATCACAACGTCATGTTTAAGAACATGTGTAGTATTCGATTGTTGAAGTGGTTGCATAGTTTGTTCCTTATTTCTTACAGTCTGCATCTACATTTCCACAGGCTTTATTTGCAGGGAGTGCCACATCAATTTTTGCAGGATATGGCAAATCCAAATGTTTCATCAGTTCAATAAAATCTTCGCGAGTTTGCTTAT
The DNA here is from genome assembly GCF_004331075.1 of Acinetobacter brisouioides. GTDB lineage: Bacteria > Pseudomonadota > Gammaproteobacteria > Pseudomonadales > Moraxellaceae > Acinetobacter. The sequence goes on from NZ_SJNX01000001.1 coordinate 42,500, forward strand.
GACCTAAGCGCGCATTGAATTCGCGTTCATGGCCAATGCTTGAGTGGGTGCGACCTTTATAATCATGCCCTGGATAAACCACGGTATCATCAGGCAAACTAAACAACTGGTTGTGAATGCTGTCGTATAAGGTTCCTGCATCACCTTCCTGAAAGTCAGTCCGTCCACATCCATCAATCAAGAGTGCATCACCTGTAAAGACCATGTTATCAACAACATAACTGGTACAAGCATTGGTATGCCCTGGTGTATAGCGTGCTTCAACTTCAATTGAACCGATGCGTAATAAACAGCCATCCGTGACTAAAATATCACCACATGGTACACCTGAATTACGATGTAACACCGCTTTAGAACCTGCACGTTCCTTTAATAGCTTCGCTCCAGTCACATGATCGGCATGTACATGTGTATCTAAGCTATATACCAAGCTCAACCCGTGCTGTTCAAGCAAGTCTAAATACGTCTCGATTTCTGATGCGACAGGGTCAATCAGAATGGCTTGTTTGGTATCCTCGCAAGCCAATAAATAAGTATAAGTAGAGCTTTCAGGTTCGAATAATTGTTTGAAAAGCATGGTCATGTTCCATTTCATTGTGCTTATATTGAATTTAGCAAAATTAATGCCAACTTTTAAGTAAAAATAATAATATTATATTTCAATATCTTATTTAAAATAATATTTTAAACTAAAAATATTGATGTTACATCTGAAATTTATTAAGATTATTTGAAACATTATTTGAAACATCAAAACTTATGAATCGTTTGTTTTTTGACTCGTTAGCATCTGCTCAGGCTTTTTTACAGCAGTTACAAAGTTTATTTCATCACGCGACTGTCTTTGTTTTAGATGAAAAACAAGTCATCTGGCAAACTCCAAATAAACATGACTTGCATCAGCAAGCACTATTGCAATATTTACACTTGCATCCAAGTGAAGATACCTCTCAGGAAAGCTATGTCGATCAGTTTAATAGTTTTTATATTAAGCATCCTGTTGAGATTGCAACTCAAATCTATAGCCTACATTTATTTCAGCCTTGCCCAAGTATTTGTACACCTGAAGCCACCACGCAGTTACAACCTTCTCAAGCAGAACTCCAGCTTGCTGAACGCTTTAACAGCCAAACCCCACAAATGTTTGCTATGTTTTCGATTATTCAACGCGTGGCTTCAACGCAGTTCCCAGTGTTAGTCCGTGGTGAATCTGGTAGTGGTAAAGAACTGGTCGCCCAAGCCATTCATGACTATAGCGAACGGCATAACCGCCCTTTCATCGCAGTTAACTGTGCCAGTTTAAATGCCAATATTTTAGAAAGTGAACTGTTTGGACATGTCAAAGGTGCTTTTACAGGAGCAATTCGTGACCATAAAGGCGTGTTTGAACGCGCTGCGGGCGGAACGCTGTTTTTAGATGAAGTGGCAGAAATTCCACTGGAGTTACAAGCCAAATTACTACGTGTCCTCGAAACAGGCGAATATACACAGCTTGGTGGTGAAAAGACTTTAAAAAGTGATGTTCGAATTATTGCCGCAACCCATCGTGCCTTGCGTGAAGAAGCGCGTTTAGGGCGTTTCCGTCAGGATTTGCTGTATCGGTTACGAGTCATTCCGATTTTTGTACCACCGCTACGGGAACGTAAAGCAGATATCCCTTTAATCATTAAAAAAATCTTGCAGGAAAACAGCCTACCGCAAGACCAAGCTGCACCGATGCTGACTCATCGTGCCATGCAAATCATGCTGCAATATGACTGGCCAGGAAATATCCGCGAACTAAAAAATACCCTACTTTATGCTTTAGCAATGTCACAAGGTCGAACTTATATTGATGTAAATGATTTGCCGTATGAAATTTCTAATGTTCAACATGGCGATACCCAAATCGCTGAACCGTTGTCGAATAAGAGCATTACAAAAGAATTACTAGCGCATTTGCTTGAGCAATATAACAAGGACTTACAAAAGGTTGCAGATGAGTTGAATATTAGCCGCACTACGCTGTGGCGTTATCGGAAGAAATGGGATATTTAAGTATGAATATAGCGTAATTTATGCTTTAATACGCGCAGTTTGAGATGAGCCTCATACAGTATATGACTTGATTCATATACGACTAGCCCCTAACCATGGGGCTTTTTATTGCCTGTCTTTTAAACTCTATGCTCTGAATAAAAATATCGGGCATTTAATTTGGTTCGATATCGTAAACCCAGTTTCGTGCTTGTTGGTCTGTCGTGGTTTCACAGACATAGTAATCATGATCCCACGAATCTTGATGGAAAATTTCCATTTTTCGGTAAGTGACTTGTTTGTTATTTTCGATACAAACAAAGCTTTCACCTTGGTCTTTTACACTTGAACCATTAAGAAAACCACCTATACAGAAAAATCTGGATTGTTTAGGCATTATTAAAAATTTCCAAAATTAAAAACTCCAACATTTTTGCATTATTTGTAAAACAAGAGATTGTATTATTTTTAACTTTTAAAAGAACCAAACTAAGAATTTTTTCTATTTTACGCAAGTTGACATCTAACATTTTAATTCTAAAAAAATAAGGGCTGAATTAATCAGCCCTTATCTTCACTCAATTAAATCTATTTTTCAATAAATTAGGTCAACTGAGCAGCAGCAATTTTCTTGGTATCTACTTTACCAGCAGCATCTGTATAATCTTCGATTTTGTCGAAGCTTAAATATTTATAGATGTTAGCAGACATGCTGTCAATTTGAGCAGCATATTCTTGGTACTCTGCTGGAGTTGGTAATTTACCAAGAACCGCAGCAACAGAAGCAAGTTCAGCAGAAGCTAAGTACACGTTCGCACCTTGACCCAAACGGTTCGGGAAGTTACGAGTAGATGTAGACACTACAGTTGTGTTTGGTGCTACGCGTGCTTGGTTACCCATACATAGTGAGCAGCCTGGCATTTCTGTACGTGCGCCAGCTTTACCATAAATGTTGTAGAAACCTTCTTCCATCAATTGGTGCTCGTCCATACGTGTTGGTGGAGCCAACCATAGGCGAGTAGACAATGAACCGCTTGGTACTTTGTCAAGCAACTGACCAGCTGCACGGAAGTGACCAATGTTTGTCATACAAGAACCAATGAACACTTCATCAATTTTCGCACCTTGAACGTCAGAAAGAAGTTTCGCATCATCTGGGTCGTTCGGGCAGCAAAGAACTGGTTCAGTAATTGTAGAAAGGTCGATTTCGTACACTTTAGTGTATTCAGCGTCAGCATCAGCTTTAAGAAGTGATGGGTTAGCCAACCATTTTTCCATGTTCTCAACACGGCGTGCAATTGTACGCGCATCGCCATAGCCTTGTGAAATCATCCACTTAAGCATTGTGATGTTTGAGCGTAGGTATTCAGCAACTTTCTCTTCAGAAAGAGTGATTGCACAGCCTGCAGCAGAGCGTTCAGCAGAAGCATCTGAAAGTTCAAATGCTTGCTCAACAGTCAGTTGAGTTTCCATTTCTGTTAAGTCGATTTCTAAGATACGACCAGAGAAGATGTTTTTCTTACCTTTCTTCTCTACAGTTAAGTCGCCTTCTTGAATCGCGCGGTAAGGAATTGCATGCACAAGGTCACGTAAAGTGATACCAGGTTGCATTTTACCTTTGAATTTCACAAGAATAGACTCTGGCATGTCAAGTGGCATAACACCAGTTGCAGCAGCAAACGCTACAAGACCAGAACCCGCTGGGAATGAAATACCAATTGGGAAACGAGTATGTGAGTCACCACCAGTACCTACGGTATCTGGAAGAAGCATACGGTTTAACCAAGAGTGAATAATACCGTCGCCTGGGCGTAAAGAAACACCACCACGGTTCATGATGAAATCAGGAAGCGAGTGTTGCATTTGTACGTCAACTGGTTTTGGATATGCAGCAGTGTGACAGAAAGACTGCATTACTAGGTCAGCAGAGAAGCCCAAGCAAGCCAAGTCTTTTAACTCGTCACGAGTCATAGGGCCAGTGGTATCTTGAGAACCCACAGTTGTCATTTTCGGTTCACAGTAAGTACCAGGAATTACACCTTGACCTTCTGGAAGACCACAAGCACGACCAACCATCTTCTGAGCTAAAGTAAAGCCTTTGCCAGTTGCAGCAGGTTGTACTGGAGTACGGAACAATGTAGATGGTGCAAGACCTAAAGCTTCACGCGCTTTAGTAGTCAAACCACGACCAACGATTAAGTTGATACGACCGCCTGCACGTACTTCGTCTAGAAGCACTGGAGTTTTAAGTTCAGATTCAGCGATTTGTTCGCCGTTTTTGAACGCAGTTACTTTAGCAGCAGCATGATCGATTTTAAGAGTAACTTCGTCACCCATGTTCATGTTAGAAACATCGATCTCTACTGGCAATGCGCCTGCATCTTCCATTGTGTTAAAGAAGATCGGAGCAATTTTACCACCTAAGCAGTAACCACCATCTTTTTTGTTTGGAATGTGCGCGATTTCGTCACCGAAGAACCAAAGTACTGAGTTAGTCGCAGACTTACGAGAAGAACCTGTACCAACAACATCACCCACGTAAGCAACTTGGTTGCCTTTCGCGATAAGTTCTTTGATTTGGCTTAATGGACCAACTTCACCTTGTTTCTCAGGGTTGATACCATCACGTTCGTTTTTAAGCATTGCATTTGCATGCAATGGAATGTCTGGACGGCTCCAAGCATCTTGCGCAGGTGACAAGTCATCTGTGTTGGTTTCGCCAGTCACTTTAAATACAGTGATTTTGATTTCTTCTGGAACATCTGGACGTGATGTGAACCATTCAGCATCAGCCCAAGATTGAAGAACTGCTTTCGCATTTTCGTTACCCGCTTTCGCTTTGTCAGCAACGTCATGGAATGCATCAAATACAAGAAGAGTTTTTTTCAATGCTTCAGCAGCTAAGCTTGATAATTCAGCATCTTCCAAAAGTTCAACTAAAGGCGCTACGTTGTAACCACCAAGCATAGTGCCTAGCAAGTAAACTGCACGTTCTTTAGATACCAGTGGAGAAGTCGCTTCACCTTTTGCAACCGCTGCCAAGAAAGCAGCTTTAACATAAGCGGCTTGGTCTACACCTGCTGGAACGCGATTTTCTAGTAAATCGACAAGGAATGCTTCTTCGCCTGCTGGTGGGGTTTTTAATAATTCGACTAATGCAGCAGTTTGAGCGTCATCAAGTGGCTTCGGTGGGACTCCGAGTGCGGCACGTTCTTCAACGTGTTGGCGGTAAGCTTCTAGCACAGTGTTATTCCTCTTTTTTAAAAAATCACTTATGAGTTCCTGCTTTTCCAAAAGCTTCATAAGTAATATGGACAGCAAAATTCTACTAAACTTCCTGTTAAAAGTTAATGCAGACAACCTATTAGTTTTTAATGGTCATTATTTCCTGACGAAATATATAGACAATTAATTACCTAAATATAGATTTTCTGCTTAACGCTTTATTTCTTTGGCAACCTCGATCATGTCATCCTTGCTAAATCACCAAAAAACATCAAGATATTGGCAGACTCTTTCTTTGATACCTATTCCACCTTAGTGGAAATAGATGACAAATTTACGAATTTTTCTGAATGAAATAAACAACTTAATGATAAAAATTATCATTATCCTGTTTAAATTCACTATTCAATAGAAAAATGATGATCATTACCATCACTTTTCCTCAAACTTTTTGTGCTATTTATTTTGAGCGACTTGCTTTAAACATTCCTGCTCACGCCCCTGACTAAACGCGTCTAGTGCTTTTTGGCGCTGATCACTGTTCGAGTAAACAGGTAGTTTGTACGCCTCTTTGATTAAAGACTCAAGATATTGTTGAGCATGTTGATCAGGGATTTTTTTCGCGTGTTCTAATGCATCAGCTTCTTTCACCCCTTGCTGACGATCAGTCATGATGTTAGCCGCCGCACTTGGAATGACTGAACAAAATTTTTGCCATGCTTCTTGAGGAGGCAATTGTTTAGGTTTACTGCAACCCACCAACACCATTGCTAACATCGCCAATAGCAAAATCTTCTTCATTCAATGCTCCAAAATTTAAAGTTAAAAGCGCCAGTTGTAAAATACATCGATTGCGCGTTCTAATGACTGGCTCGCTTCCAAGTATAAGCGTTTATTCATTTGATAACGCAAAGTTAACTTGTTGACGTTGGTAAATACACCAACACCATAACGCAAATACAGATCTGGGGTCAGATAACCTGTAACACTCACTTGAGTGTCATTGCCTGTACCTTCGGCATCTAGAGCCAAACCACTTAAACCAAAAGTTCGCCCAATCTGGTTAGTAAATGCTCGTGTCCCACCTAAGCCCAAACTAATCCCTGCTGCGGCAAGTGTATTGTTGACATCCGATTTAAAAGTCGTTGTCTGGTTTAAGCTGGTACTACCTTCATTGATTCGTCCCGAAAGCAACGCATTAAGTGCTTCTTGCTCAGACAAACCGCCATCATTATACACTTGAATATTTGGTGAAGATGCAGTTCCTGTAATATGCACCCCCACCGTTGTACCCGAAATATTTTTGGTCGTGTCAATATCTAATGTTGGGTTACCTACAGGGCCATTGAAACGAACAATGGCACGGTTTAAATCAAGCGTTTGCCCATACGGTTCAATCTTGACTTTTTGGCTAACGCCGATTGCCCCATTGGCACTCATCGCTGTTTCCAGACCGCGTTGGGTAAGGTATAAACGCCCCGCCAATGGAATACGACTATTAAAACCTTGGAAAATCACTTTACTTCCCAACTGCAAATCGACATCTGCCTGAATCTTCCAAGGTTTGGACTGGCGTAACACCTGTAGCGCATCTTGCCCAGCTTTGAGAACACGGACATCAGAAGAAACATTGACCACGTTGGCACTCGATTCTGGCATGTTCACCAAAGCACGTGGAATTTCGATATTACCTTTAACATTCAAGTTTTTCTGAAGCGGTAACATATCGACAGCCATGTTGGTATTAATCACAGCTGTAACCAACGGCGCTTGACGAACCAACAGGTTATTACCTTGTAAGTTCAAATGTACTCTTGGCTCACCTGCCCAGTCCACCTGCCCATCAATTTTCCCAACACCCTTACCACTATTAAATCCACCTTGAATAGAGGCATGGTTTTGTTGAATTGCCGAGTAAAGTTGCAGATTGTGAATATTAACAGGGATAGAAACCAAACTAAGCGCACCATCTTTTAGGCGAAGATCTCCTGCCAACAATGGCTTAGTCAAGGTTCCACTGACTTTTCCTGCAAATGCCAGCGTACCACTAATCGAACGAATATCCTGTACAAATGGCTTTAAAAACTTCAGGTCGACACGGTCAAATGCAATTTCGCCTTGCATCGGCAATGCATCGTTGTAAGGATTAATTACGACATTGGCATAGCCTGTACCAATATTTTCAGTTTTAACATCTAAGCGTAGCAATAAACCTTGTGTCACACTTTTGGCAATCAAACTCAGTTGCTGATAACTGGTTGTTGTTGCAGGATCATCAGGATCATCTGCAGTGACGCCAATTTGACCATTTTTTGTGATGAGTTTTGCATCAATATTGGGATGCTTGCCTTGTGCCCAAGCGGCTTTGGCATATCCATTTAGTTGCCCTGTCATCGCTAAACCATCTGGCATAAACGCAGAAAAATCATTTAAGTTCAAATTGCTTGCGACAAAAGAGACATTACCTGAATTTGGAGTCACTTGAATAGGCTGATCAAAACACAACTGGCTTTGCTTACTCGACCAACAATGCTGCCCAATATATAGTTGCTGAGTGGCACTGCGATAAATGACATTGGCATTTTGTTGTTGGGTCAGTATTGCGCGAACTGAGTCAAATACCCCTCTTTGAATCTGTCCTGTCCAGTCATTATTGGGGTTAAAGCCACCCGCCAATTGCACATAAAATTTAGAATAATTATTCCAGCCTTGCACTTGCAGTACATGTGCCTTTCGCGTTCCTGCAAGGGTCACAGCACCATATTGAATCTGACGGTTGCCACGGCGTAAATTGGTCATTTCAGCTTTAAGCATGCTTGGTGTCGTTTCTGAAGTAGGCAGCTCACCTCGCACCCGTAGCTTTTGAACACTCAGCAAATCTTTAAAGGCGAAGTTGTCTACGGCAAGATTTGCGGTTGCTTTCAAATGTGGACGAGTCTGCATGTCCAAATAACCATACGCCCGACCACGCAAGCCTGAATAAATCGCATATAAGGCAGGTGCATTCACTTGAAGATGCAAGTTTTGAGCATTACCCGTTGCCTGCACTTGGTTGCCCGCATAAGCTAAAAATAAGTTGTTGGCTTCAAACTGCTGTGGCACCAATCCTTTCTGGTTGCTATTGATTACAACCGCCAAATTTCCTTTACCACGTACAACTTGACGGTTAATCATCCCTGCCAAGTTTAATTGTTGAATACTGATACGTTTTAAAGCATCCGACCACAAGCCTTCTGTTTTAACCACACCAGAAATTTCACCATTCAGGCTACTAACAAAATACTGCGGTTTAAAATGTACCAGTGCGGCATTAATTTTCCATGCAATACCATTTTTCAGGCTGACTAGACCATCCGCTAAAATTTTACCTGCAGCACCATCATGACTTAGACGAGAAATTTTAATAAAATCAGATGTTCCCGACAGATCTAATTGTAAAATTCCTGCACTATTTGGCACACGGCTTGACTGTAACGCACCATTGTAACGAACTGCATAACCTTTTAAACCGCCACCTGCTTTTTCATCATTGAGGATGACTGCAACTGTTGAAGTTCCTGTCAGATGAACCGTATCATGTACCTGATCTGCTAACTGCCCAATTAGGTCAACACCTTTAAATTCAATAATTTGCTGATTTTTATTAGCATAACCATTGGCATTTAACTGACCATTTAACAAATTCACAGGTGCAACAGCAACAACACTTTGTGGGTTAAAGTTTTTGGCAGCCACAACTGCATTCCATTTGAACTGACGTTTGGACGTAGGAAGCTGCAATACAGCATGCCCAGTCAAACCGCCTTCTGGGGTCACATATTTAAATTCAGGAATATTCAAGTCCTGATTTTTAAAGTTCAGTTTGGCCTGATATTTCCCCGTAGGCAGCAAGCCTTGTTCGTGTTTGGTGACTTGCGTTGCCACCTGAATATTTTCTTGCCCTTTTTGTACAGTTACATCAACCTGACCTGACGGGCTATTCAACCAGCCTATATAGGGCATACCACGATTAATGTTTTGCCAAGCTAGATTGATCAACATCGGTTGGGCTTTTTTGTCTTTTGACGGTGCCTGATCGAGTTTTAATTTCCATGTTTCATATTTGTCAAAACTGACCGATGCTGTCGTATGCAGACCTTTTTCCAATGTTCCAGCAGATGCAAGATTTCCATCCAGATTTGGCGGTAGAAAATTGCGAATATTCGTAGGCAACAATTTATCTTTTGGCTGCATGCCCTGCATACGCCCTTGTGCCTCCCAACGCACGACATGCTGCCAGCTCACCAGCCCTGTAGCATGAACATTACCCTGCATCACCTGACCATTGAACTTACTAATATTTAACTGATGCAAATAATCAGTAAACATTTCAACTTGGTAATTACCTTCAGGAAGATCTTTACCACGCAAGTCAGTCTTGACATGAATATTCATTCCAGAGACATTACCATCAACTTTGGCAACCCCTGCTTTTGACCAAAGTTTTTCCCCTGTCAAAATCGGCCAGTCGTAATTTTTTAAATTCAACTGTCCCCACATCGGCACGTATGCATGTAAAGGCTGAATAATCATACGTGCTGACAGTAGATCTGGGGTATGTGTTGCTGCCCCCGCTGTAATGGTATCCAGCGTACCACCTGCATGCACGGTAATGTCATGAATGTTTAAAGCACGTAATGCTGGAATATTGAGTTTACCTGTTGCTTGCAACGGGTATTTCTGTTCAAACTTCATTTGCCCCGAAGCTTGTTTCACAGACAAATAACCCATATTGAAACTAGAATCTTTAAACTTCAGTTCAGTGCCAGACCACAATGCTTTATGTAGTTGAATATCATAAAAATTGACAACGGTCTTTCTAACCCGAATCTGTAAATGATCAAGTGTTGCTGCATCTAAACGCAAGGTAAATGGCAACTTGATTTGGTTGAACTTGAAAGGTTGATTGCCTGGTGGTCTTTGATCAATAATTTCTAATGATTCAACTTCAGCATGACTAAAATGCAGCTCTTTTTCTACAATTGCCCGCCAGCCAATGACCACTTTGGCACGTTTAACCTTAACCTCAATCCCATTAATATTAATGTCCATTTTACGCAGGGTTAAACCTTTGAGAAAGTTCCCCCCTTCGTATTCGTAGCGAATCATTTTCTGACTTTGCAAAACCCGATCCAGTAAAAACTGGCTACCGCGATCGGTGGAAAACATGACTGCCAATACCACAACCAAGAGCAATAGAATTCCCAAAAAACTTAGGGCAACAGTGCGCAAAATATGACGTTTAGGTTGGGCAGCTAAAATTTCTGGTTGCTGTTGTTGTTCAGTCATGTGAATTGAAAAGCCTTATTGTAATTGTGGACCAATAAAGAAATGTAACCGAATTGGATGATTTGGATCAGAAAGTCCAGAAGCCACATCTAGACGAATTGGGCCAATCGGCGATTGCCAGCGAATTCCAAGACCCACACTATATGCGGCTGAATTTGAAAAACTCTTGTCATAGGCATTCCCCACATCAGAGAAAATCGCAGCACGCCAGCCGTCTTTAAATTGATAGTTATACTCTAAAGATCCTACAGCCAGTGCCTGCCCCCCGATCTTGTAACCATTTTTAGTTGGAGAGAGACTTTTGTAGTCAAAACCACGAACGCTTTGATCCCCACCAGCAAAGAAACGTAGGTTATAAGGCACATTAGCAAAATCATCAGTAAAAATGTAGCCTAAATGCAAACCACCTACGAACTGGTGATCATAATTTTGCCCTATAGAATAAATAAAATTCCAGTCTGCATTGGCAATTGCCATATTGGCATCGGAAACAACTGACTTTGAACCTAACTGAATTTTATAGGTTTGCTTAAAACCTTTACTTGGATTCACAGGATTATTACTGTCAGTACGAGAAATTTGATAACCAAACAATAAAGCCTGTTGCTGCGCATTCGACCCTGGCTGCAAGAAAGCATCCGGGACATTAGCGCTGTTCACTTGCCCAATCTGATGAATCTGATCGAGACGGTAGCGGAAACCGTAGATTTGCTGCCAGTTCCCAAGCGGGTTTTTAATGAGATGCTCTGCACCCATCACGGCAGATTCTGTAGTCAGGCTCATGCCTGGTCCCACACCATTAAACTTCTCACGCTCATAGCCACCCACTAAACTAAAATAGTCATTTAACGGGTCTTTATTGGGAATACTGTAACGGGTATCGATTGCCTGACGGATTTGTGACACTTCCATATTGGCATCAAAAGAGTGCCCTGAACTGTTCACAATCCCACGGCGATATTGAGCACGGATACGTGGGCCTGTATCGGTTCCCCAACCAGCCCCTAGCTCAGCACTATTCAGTTTATCTGTATTTAAAGTCACAATCACAGGTACTTTTTTCTCTGCACGCGCCTGATCCTGCAACTGCTCTTTTTCAGATTTTTGCTGAACTTGCTGAGACTGGCTTTGCAAAACTTCATCTGATGCGTTTTGACCTGTACCCGCGAACTGGTTTTCATCTACGACGTTTTGTGTGACTTCTTTATTGGAATATTTGGCACGTTTTATCGTGCTATCTTGAGACTGTTGAACTGCTTCCACTTCTTGCAGTTTTTGTTCATCAACCAGCTTCTGAATATCAGGTGCCAACTCTAGCTGTTTCACAATCGGATTAGGTTTAATGGTGTCAACCAGACTCCAGTTAAAATAACGGGAATTGGTTAAATTATTCGCAAGAGTATTAACACGCCAAAAGGCATAATCATCCCCTTCTTTCCACGGCACCATACTCTGTAATACTTTGAGTTTGAGTGGTAATGGTTTCGATGGATCACTCATGCGAAACTCGACATTCGCGACCTTATAACGCTCACCAGTTTCATAACGCAAATTAATATCTGCTTTATTGTCTGGCAATTGCACCTTCACATCATGCAAACGCCAGTAGGCATCAAAGAAACCATTTTCACTGGCAGCATCATTAATACGGTTTTTGGTCTGTTCATATAAACCATGGTTGAAAATACTGCCAACATCCAGATCTGGAATTAAACGAATGACCTGAAATTGTGGGTTATTTTGCCCTGCTCCAGAAAATTCAATATTCTGCGTTTCAACTTTTACAGGTTCATTTGGCGTAACCTGAACGGTTAGATGATCCGTGCCTGTTTTGCTGAATTTAAACTTGGCATTGTAATATCCCACTGCCTGAGCTGCTTGATTTGCCATCGCTCGAAGTTGGGGCAATGCCGAGTTGTAATCTGCATAAGCTTCTGTGGTAAAAGTTGCCAGTTTATTTTTTATATTATCCTGCAAAGCCTTAGGTGCATCGGTTACAGTGACTGAAATCTTGGGAGTAGTGACCGCATTTACATCTTTCTTTGGTTTGATTTTAGCAATCACTTTTTGCAAAAAACCTTTTGGTTTTTGCTGTTCAGTCGCATGAGTCAGTTCAAAAGCACTCTCATTCTCAGCATTTTTATTGGTAGTTTCAGCAGCCACTGTCGTGTTTTGATCAGTCTGAATCTGATGCATCAGTGCATCAACATTTATAGGTGACTGTTGTAGTTCATTCACTTGCTGCGCAGTTTGTGCAATCGGCTGGCTTGAGATTACAGGAGTTGACGAAGTCGAACGAGTGGCTTGTGCTTCTTTCTTGGCTTGTTCCGCTTCACGTTCAATTTCATTTGCCATAGAAGTATCAACACTACTTACAGGCATTTGATCTAGATCATCAAAACTGATGGGCTTAAAATCAGTTAAATTCTGATTTTGTTGCTGCTGTTGCAGCATCTGCATGCTGTCTTCTGTGGCATCACTGGTTGTTGTGCTAATATTACTACTGTTCGTTATAGTATTTGCATTACTTGTATTGGTCGTGATTTCTTCGGCCCAAGCATAATGCTGGCAAAAACCATACAGTAAACTCACACACACAACTTTATGAATCTGATTTATTTTTAAAATTGTTTGTAAGTTTTCGACCAAGATTGTTTTTTGAAATCGTGTGCGAACATGCATAAAAACAACAACCACTGTGACTTTATAAAGATCAATTTTTACTTAAGCAGTTTTACTGCCGAGCTCTGTTGTATCATACATGATTTTATTTATGAGATACTCTCTACTAACAATTCTCCATTAAATTAGAGTGCAGAATGCATGGAAAAAACACAAAACCTGCTTGCTTCACGTCGTTTTCTACCGATGTTTCTCACCCAGTTCTTTGGAGCATTAAATGACAATGTTTACAAGCAATCGCTCTTATTGGTTATTACCTATGGTTTGATTCAACATAGCTCAGGCAATATCAGCACCTTAAATAATCTGGCTGCTTTACTATTTATTTCTCCCTATTTTGTATTTTCAGCAACAGCTGGACAAATTGCAGACAAATTTGAACGAGCTCAACTGGTTCGTGGTATTAAAATATTAGAAATCATTATTATGTCGATTGGCAGTGCTGGCTTTATGCTCGGTCAAATCTGGCTATTGTTGCTGGCACTGTTTTTGATGGGAGTACATTCGACTTTTTTTGGCCCAATCAAATACGCAATTTTACCCGAAATTCTGCATGCCAATGAACTGATGTCAGGCAATGCCTTGTTCCAGACAGGAACATCTCTTGCCATTTTATTTGGCATGATCTTAGGTGGTGCAGTCATTTCCATTTCTCATGAAACATTGATTTGGGTATGCTTAACTATATTGATTATTGCTATTTTGGGTTATATCTCTAGCCGCTTTATTTTGACCCAGCGCGTCAGTGCTTCCGAATTAAAAATTGATTGGAATTTTTTTCGTACCAGTTGGCAAACGATTCAATATGCCAAAGATATTAAAATTATATTTCTCATTTTAATGGGAAATTCATGGTACTGGTTTTATGGTGCATCTTACCTGACTCAAATTCCTGAACTGACCCACAAGTATTTATATGCCTCAGAAAACGTCGTGAGCTTATTACTGACATTCTTTTCGGTAGGAATTGGCGTTGGCTCGTTGCTGTGCCGTAAAATCGGCGGTGCAGAAGTCAATATTAAAATGGTGCCTGTAGGAGCCATTGGGCTGACTGTTTTTGCTTTTTATTTGGCATGGGCAATGTATCAATTGCCAGTGCATCACACGCTATTCAATATTCAGGACATTTTTTCGCACGGCTTAGCCTATTATCATGTCATGCTGGCGATTATTTTACTTGGAATTAGTGGCGGTTTTTATATTGTGCCCCTCTATGCCATGATGCAAGTCTATTCACCTGTATCACACCGCGCTCGTGTAGTGGCTGCTAACAATATTTTTAATGCAATTTTTATGGTCGCTTCAGCCATTTTTTCAATTTTAATTTTGAGTGTATTCCAACTCGACATGCAAATTTTATTCTGCATGACTGCTGTATTTAGTGCTATCTTCTGCACTGGCTTACTATTGAAATTAAAACCATTATTAAATGGTATAAACAATGCTTTAGAGGATTAAGTTATGCGCCATTATTCAGGTATTGATCGTCTTATTCAGTCCTTTGATCAGGGTTTACGCAGTTTAGTCCCTGGAGCAACCGCTGCTCACCGCAACAATCCAGCACAAACAAACCCAGCGCCACTTTCAGTGAGTGAAGCGCGCCATGTCGCGGGCTTAATGCGTGTCAATCATAGTGGTGAAGTCTGTGCTCAAGCGCTGTATCATGGGCAAGCTCTAACTGCAAAATTACCCAATGTGCGTCGCGAAATGGAACAGGCCGCGATTGAAGAACAAGACCATTTGGCATGGTGTGAAGACCGCCTAAAAGAATTGGATAGTGTTCCTAGTATTTTAAATCCTGTGTGGTATGGACTGTCATTTGCGATGGGTGCAGCAGCAGGTGTTGCAGGTGACAAATACAGCCTTGGTTTTGTGGCTGAAACTGAACGTCAAGTCAGCCTGCATTTAACAGATCATCTCAATCAGTTACCACAGCAAGATGAGCGTTCACGTAAAATTTTAGAACAAATGAATGAAGATGAACTGCATCATCGCGATACTGCGTTACATGCAGGCGGCGTTGATTTGCCACTTCCTGTACGCATTACCATGACTGCAATTTCTAAGCTCATGACCAAAACCAGTTATTACATTTAATATAAAAACTGTAGTTTATAGTCAATAAAAAGCCAAGTTGTTACTTGGCTTTTTTAGCTTTAAGATGCAGCAACTGCACAGTCGATAAACTCCAGTGGCAACCTGATTTTCGGATAATTCACCGTTTCAGTATAGCTAAAATCATCACTAGCAATCAGCTCATACATTGGAATTTTCACATCGGGCGCAAATGGCATTTTGTTCTGATTGAGCTGTAATTCAGAAAGTTGCTTGCCCCATGCGATCAAATCAATATCCAATGAGATTTTATGCGAAGGTCGCACTCGCCCTGCATGCTGTTCCAAGTCCTTTAGCAAATCCTGCAGATCCTGACTCGATAAATGGCAACGTAGTACACAGGCACAATTTAAGTAGTCTTCTCCAACTCCATCTCGACATGGAATTTGGTAGACATGTGACAATTCAAGTGACCCCAAACAAGCCAATTGTTGAATTGCCCAGGTTAAATGTTGCTTGGGCTGAAAATTACTCGCTAGAGCGAGAGCAAAAATCGTGTCGTTGGCGTTCAAGACGAATTCCTACTGAATTAGCTTGCGCGATAATCGCAGGCTTACGAATAGTGAGTGTAATCGTTTGAATACCTTCAAACTCATGAAATAGGCGCTGCATCACCAACTGCGCTGCATGTTCAATCAATTTTGGCTGAGCAGCCTGAATCACTTCAGCACTCAGTTCACAAATTTTCGCATAATTAATCGTGTCATTCAGTTCATCAGACTGCGCTGCTTGTGACAAATCATGTTGAATGATTAAATCCAGCATCAATGGCTGATGAATTTGTCTTTCCCAAGCAAAGCAACCGACTACGGTATCCACTTTTAGCCCTTCAATAATGATGGCATCCATACATCTTTCCCAGCATTAATGTTTTAGCAATGGCACATCAGCTTCTTGAACCATTTTCAGGCGCTGATCGGCATAAATATCGACATATGGTGCAAGTACACGCATAAACCGATCAAAATATAGCATTTGCTTAAACAATAAAGCAAAATCTCGTGGGAAATGAATGCCGTGGCGTTCACCAATTGCAACTATATCGAGCATAATATCATTTAAGTCGGCTGGGCTACTTGAAAGGATTTTTTGTGGATCAGTCAAAATCACACCACTAAACAAACGCTCAATATCTTTGGCAAGTACGGCAGTATCGACCGAAGTTTTGGTCATCCCCATTTTTAGCATACTTTCTGCCATGGCATGATAATTGGTATGCTGCAAGGCATCCATAAATGCCATGCAGGCTGTCCAGACTTCAGGATTCAACTGACCAACGATTCCAAAATCAATAAAGCCCACACGACCATCTTCGAGCAACATCAAGTTACCCGCATGTAAGTCAGCATGAAAACTCTTACACATCATGAGGCTACCAAACCATGTATTCATGGCAGTAATCAATACTTGTGATGGATCTTTGGCATAATGTTTGACCACATCAAAATCAGTCAGTGGCACACCATACAAGCGTTGCATGGTCAGCACACGACGCGTTGAATACTGATGATAAACTTTAGGTGCAGTTGCTGCCCGATTCTGTGTTACATTTAAATATTCAACAAAATCATCAATATTTTGCGCTTCTTCAATAAAATCAACTTCTCGCACCATCCGCATTTTAATTTCTTCAACAATATCGGCTAAAGACGCGAATTTGACTTTGGGAACCACTTTTTCCAAGACTTTTGTTGCCCAGTGCAAGACATTTAAATCTGTATACAAAATGGTTTCGACACCTGGCTTCTGTACCTTAATGACCACATCTTCACCGCTGACCAGTTTGGCAGCATGGACTTGGGCAATAGATGCAGAAGCCAGTGGAATTTCTTCAATTGAAGCAAAAATATCATGCAGATTTCGATCTGCAAATTCTTGTTGCAAAACATCTTCAATATAACTAAAGGGAAGTTTTGACGTCTGATCCAAACAGCCCTGAAACTCTTCTACAAATTCACGTGGAAACAATGAAGGCGTACTGGCAATAAACTGTCCGAGTTTAATATAAGTCGAACCCAGCTCTTCAAAGGTTTCCCGCATCAGCTTGGCATTGCTTGGTTTTGCGGTGGCATACTTATAGCCCGCTTTTGCCGCCACAACTGCGGTTTCCCCCATACGCGCGACAGAACGTAAACTATCAACCAAAATATTTTTTTTCATAAGCAGTTCATGCCAATTCAAATCTAGGGCTAGTGTAGCAAAAAAAACTTTCTGTCATGCAGTTCTTGCCTGACAGTTTGGGCAATTTATATCTTTTTCAAATTTAACAATACGTTGCTGCATCGTTAAACCGTTCCAAAGGAGTAGTTTTTGTTTCAGTGGAGTTAAATTCAAACCCAAATATAACAAAGCATGATGCGCTTGCAAGCTCGCCATCACATTCGGCGTAGTTGCCAACACTCCCGAGCTAGCACAGCGTAGACTTTCGTCCTGACTCTCTGCTTTAGGGAAAATACATTCGTAGCAAGCTGAATCTGCTGTGACCATAAACAGTTGCCCTTCATAGGCAATCGCCGATGCGCTAATGAATGACACAGCCAACTGAGTACAAACCTGATTCACCAAATAACGCGTGGCAAATTGATCACAACCATCGAGCACCAAATCTTGCGATGCAATAAAATCTACTGCGTTATTTTCGGTGAGGCGGATATTGTGAGCTTCAACCTGAATATGTGGATTAATTTGTTTTAAACGCTTTGCCAGTGTTTCTGCTTTATAAAAACCAATATCTTGAGGTTGAAATGCCACTTGGCGCTGTAAATTACTGGTTTCAATCTGATCAGCATCCAGAATTGTCAGCTTACCCACTCCTGCCCGTGCAAGCAGTTCTGCAGTCAAACAGCCCAGCCCGCCAGCCCCGATCAGTAACACATTGGCAAGTTTGAGTTTTTCCTGAGCATCAATATCCCAACCGTCTAGTAAGATTTGTCGGCTATAAAAATGCATTTCATCGTCACTGAGCTGTTGCCAGATTTCGGTTTGCTGATCCATCATTAGAAATGACCCAATTTATCTTGCTGAAAACTGAGGGCTAAGTTTAGCCTGTTTAACCCCCAAAACTCACCTACCTCTCTCAAAAAAACCAAGCAGTTAATGTAATTTTCCCATCAAAATAAACCTCTATACCGTAATTTCCCTGTGTATGTTTTACTTTTATTCATGCAAGAAACAGTGTAAAACAGCAATTTAAGTCATTGGATTTCAGTGGTTATGTCGTTTCATCTCTGGTTATCTTTCTTTGCTGCATGCTGGGTGATTAGTTTATTTCCTGGCGCGGGTGCAATTGCATCTATGAGCAATGGTTTAAGTCACGGCTTTTTACGCGGACTTTGGAATATTCTGGGTTTGCAACTGGCACTACTGCTGCAGATTTTGATTGTCGCAACAGGTTTGGGTATGTTGCTTAACACCTTTCCTGTGATTTTTCTTGCAGTGAAATGGCTTGGGGTTTTATATCTAATTTACTTGGCATATATACAGTGGAAAGCACCTGTTAACCGCATTGCTATTCACAAAGATCAGCAGCAGTTTTCAGGGTCAATGGCAATATTTAAAGGATTTCTGATCAACATTAGCAATCCCAAAGCCATTGTATTCTTTTTGGCAATTTTTCCGCAGTTTATTGACCCTAAAGCACCTCAGTTCAAACAATATATGATTATGGCACTAACCATGATTCCAATTGATGTGATCGTGATGTTAGGTTATACAGGTTTAGCATCTAAGGCTTCAAGCGTGTTTCAATCTTATAAAAAGTTAAAAATCGTAAATCGTTTTTTTGCTTCCATGTATGGAGTTGCTGCCATGCTTTTAAGTTTGGTTCGACAAAAAATCTAAATCTGATGGAAATATCTCGGTATGAACGTATTTTATTGTGAGAATTGCAAACATCAGGTGTTTTTCCACAATACAGTATGCCAATACTGTTCGACAGTTTTAGGCTTTCAAGTCGAAACGAACAGCATGGGATCTTTCGCTAAAATCGATGCGCAAACATGGCGAAGCCTGAACCCAGAAGATCATCATCTTTATTATCGTCCTTGTTATAACTATTCGACCTATCAGGCGTGTAACTGGGTCATTCCTGCCGAATACGATCAACTGTACTGTGAATCCTGTCAGCTAACACATATCATTCCTGACTTATCTGTCGAAAAGAATTTACACTACTGGCGCCATATTGAATCCGCCAAACGCTATTTTTTATATCTCACCAAACAACTGGGTATATTTCCTAAGCACAAAAAACATCCTGATGATCACCTTGGTTTGCAGTTTAATTTCTTAATGCCTTACGATGGGCAACCCGTCATGACAGGTCATGCTCATGGTGTGATTACACTAGATGCCAGCGAAGCCGATACTGTGATTCGAGTGAAAACTAGGCTGGATCTGGCAGAGAATTATCGAACTTTAGTTGGGCATTTTCGTCATGAAAGTGGGCATTATTATTTTGACTTAATGCAGCATTTTTTCCCAGAGTGGCTCGAAGGGTTTCGTCAACACTTCGGTGATGAACGTCAGGATTATGCTCAAGCGCTTGAGCAATATTATGAATATGGCCCAGCCAAAAACTGGTCAGATTTTTATGTCAGTCGATATGCTTGTGCGCACCCTTGGGAAGATTGGGCAGAAACATGGGCACATTATTTACATATGATGGACACACTCGATACAGCCTACCATGCAGGTCTGAAAATGCAGGGACAACATGCGATTGACCCCGATATCCATTTCAAAGAACCACCATTATTGTCTCAGGACTTTGAACATACTTTAAGCAACTGGTTTGCATTAACTTATATTTTAAATGGCTTAAATCGCAGCATCGGACAAGAAGATGCTTACCCTTTTACGCTTTCTGGAATTGTATTGAAGAAGTTGCACTTTATTCATCGTAGTCTGCTCGATATCCATCAACGAATTTTCACCCATCAAAATACACATAAAGTATAAAAAAGCCTTGAAGTTAACCGAGCAAAAATACGTCTAAAATAAATGGCAATTATTGCAAAGATGTTCCCCAATTAAATAACCATGCAGATTTTGCACCTAAGCTATTATCACCCTGAATTTTCTTTTTTAATTCGCTGGCCGTCTGGTAATCATTTGGCCCGACCATCACTCGAACACCTTTCGATGTCATGCTTTTCTTAGTAGGGTAACCTTTAGCTTTTAATTTCGATACGATGCTGTCAGCATTGGCTTCATTGGCAGCCAGCGCAATCTGAATCATCCATGTTTTATCACCATGTTCGAGTAGATTACGAGCTTCAACACTGGTTAATCGCTTATTTTTAGCAAGCACAGGGGCTGTGGCTGCATCTAAAGCAGTGTTTAAATCTTGAACTTTTTCAATTTGCACTTTACTGTCAGTCTGAGCTGTTGCCCATTCTGACCATGGTTTACACACATAAACACCTTGTTTTTGCGGTAAGGAGAAACAGTACATATTTTCTTTTTCTACGTTTGCTGCTGCAAAACCGTTTGCAGAAAAAACCATAGCAAGCATAGAAATAAATATTTTTTTCATAAAGTGTTACTTGGTTCACGTTTTTGATTATTATATACAAAAAAGCTACATTTTAAAAACAATTCAAAATATATTAAAAAATATCAGATATATACATGTTTTTTATTAAAAATATCTAAACCATTTAGTAAAAAAACATTTCATCTTTTAACAATTCACCCGTGTTAGATCAGATTTTTATTTTCAACTGTACATTTTATACCCATATTTTCAACATGGTTTTCCTTAAACAAATAATCCCCGAAAAAATAATTTTATTAAATTCTTTAAAAATAAATAACTTATGTTAATCTTATTTAAAATAATTAAAAAAATATCTCAATTCAATCAAAATGATTCCAATCGCAAAACCGATAAAAAATACACATTTTTTATTACATTATGGTGAAATGCGTTTTTAATGAACAAGAGAATGTGCGTGCAAGAACTTTTGTCAAAAATAAGTTTAGATAACAATACAAGGTTTTATATATGCTATAGAAATTTACACCACTCCTGATGAAGAGGTATTTATCATGCCAATAGTTACCAAGCACTAATCTTACAAACTACAAATGTTCATCAATCTCACAATCATGGGCTTTAAAATAACTTATACGACACCTCAGTACCCCAACTTTTTTTAATTTTGAATTCAAAAACATAATCATTATTTGATTTAGCATTTATTGTTTTTAGACCTGCTCAATTTAACCTTCTGTTAAATAGCTGAACTTGATCCAAATAAAAATACAATCTCAATATAAAGCGTTTTTTTTGATTGAGTGCTAGCCTATTGTTATACCTATATCAAACCCATTACATCTCAATCTATCACTTGATTTTTCAGGCTTAGATAAAAATCTAATTTAATAAAAAATGATAATGAGTCATGGAATTTTTTTGCAAATTTTAGCATCTTGTATAATATAAAGAAGAGTCATGGCTTTACTCACATTTTAGCCATAAACACGAATTCATTGATTTCTTTTATAAGGCCATTTTATTTCTCTTGCACTTCATTGAAATATATTTCAATTTTGCTCAGCGAGAAAAACTAAAAGAAGCTAAAACAATCATGAAAGAAGTCTCATCCGCTGACGATTCGCATAACATTTGGAGTTTCTTAACTTATAAAAAAATAATTAAACTGTTGATAATCAATACCTAATATTAATTTCTATGCTTTGGAAAAAGTATAATGAAAGATAAAGTTAACCTTCCTTCAGTCAAGCGAACAGCAACACCGTCTTTACAACTCACAGCATTAGAAAAAACAATCGCTATTGCTGAGTTTTCTCCAGATGGGGTTTTGCAATGGGCGAATAAAAACTATCTATCTTTATTTCGTATGACTGAAAGTCAGGCAATTGGACGTATTCATCGTAGTTTTTGCCCTGCTTCTTTTGTAGAAACAGAAGATTACGATACTTTTTGGTTATCCTTATGCCAAGCTATTCCCTATTCAGGTTTTGTTGAACGGATTCGAGAAGACAATAGCAGTTGTTGGCTTGAAGCGACCTATACCCCTGTATTAGATCAAAATGGAACAGTGATTCAAATTTTAAAAATTGCAACCGATATCAGTGCTCGCTTGCAGCATGAGCGAGAGCAGCAATTGTATTTGGATCATCTCTCACTCGCAGCAGATATTAATGATACCGCGGTTCTCATTACAGATAGTTCTTCTCGAATTGTATACTGTAATAAAGGCTTTAACCGTATGTTTGGCTGGGAAAAACATGAGATTTTGGATAAAAGCCCATTCTCTTTATTTACGCACCCATCGCAGACAAGTGCGTTAAATGAAAATGATACGCTGATAGATGAACAGCTGGTTGTTGCAAAAAATCGACGTTACTGGGCAAAAATTATAAGAAAACCAATCCTTGATCCAGATAAGCATCGGAAATATACAATTATCACCTTTTCGGATATTTCCATCACCAAGTTACGTGAAACATTGCAACACAAAGTTTTAGAAGCAATGTCTAAAGAATCTTCGCTGACCAATGTTCTTGATATTATTTGTAATGAAGTTGAATTGCTTGCACCAGAAATTACAGCATCAATTGTAGAAGTCGATGCACAAGGATTGTTACATCCCGTCTCTGCACCCAATCTACCAAAGCATTATGGTCAAATCATTAATAATTTGCACATTGGCCCTAGTGCTGGTTCATGTGGTACAGCCGCTTGGCGTGGCAAACCCGTGATTGTAGATGATATTGCAACAGACCCTTTATGGGATCATTATCGTGATGCTATGCACCCTCTAGAGCATATTGCATGTTGGTCAACGCCAGTTTTTAACAATCAGCATCAGGTGATTGGTACTTTCGCTTTCTATTTTAAACAGCCACGAAATCTAGAGCTGGAAAATTTTCACCAACAGATTATCAATGCTTGTAGCAACCTTTGTTCATTGGCATTTGAACGCGAACAGACTAAACAGCGCATTCAACAATTGGCATTTTACGATGAATTGACAGGGTTACCCAATCGCAGCTTATTGCTCACCAAGGCTGATCAGCTCATTACTTCCAGCATTCGTAATAACACGCCTATAGCTATTTTATATATTGACCTTGATCGTTTCAAAATGATCAATGATTCATACGGGCATTTTGTTGGGGATGAATTATTGTGTCAGGTTGCTGAACTCTTAAAAAGAAATTTCGACAGCAACGATATTATTGGACGCATATCGAGTGATGAATTTGTCATTATTTTGCCTGAAAGTAATCATCAACAAGCACAAATTGCCGTTGAGGAGTTACAACTTCATTTAACTAAACCCATGAAGATTCATCATTCTATTACGCTGACTATCAGTGCCAGTATCGGAATTGCGATGTTTCCAGATGATGGTCATAACATTGAAGATCTACTACATCGTGCAGATATTGCAATGGATCAGGCAAAAAATAGTGGGCGGAATCAGTTCTGTTTTTTTAGCCATGAAATGAATGAATTATTACAAGGTCATCTTAAACTGGAAAGAGACCTTCGTCATGCCCTCTTTAATCATGATTTAAATTTACATTATCAACCACAAATTGATTTGGTAACAGGTGAGCTATACGGCCTTGAAGCATTGGCTCGCTGGACGCATCCTGAACTTGGTGAAATCTCACCAGGACGTTTTATTTCAATTGCAGAAGAAAGTGGTTTAATTACCGAATTTGGTTACTGGGTTATTCAAGAAGCTTGTCGCCAACTGGCAGAATGGCGTATGGAAGGTATGAATGTTCCATCTGTTTCGGTGAACCTGTCGCCAACCAGCTTTCACTGCATAAAACTTCCAAATACCCTTGCAGAAATTTTACGGCTACATGGTTTACAACCACAGGATTTAACCATAGAACTTACAGAAAATGTTTTATTAGATAATCATCCATGTACGACAAAAATCATCCATGACATTCATCACTTAGGCGTACATCTGTCTATGGACGATTTTGGTACAGGCTACTCAAGCTTAAGTTATTTACGTCGTTTACCTATTTCAGAATTTAAACTTGATCGTAGCTTCGTCGCAGACCTCGAATATGATGAAGTTGCTCAGGCTTTAAGTCAGGCTATTTTAAGTATTGCAAAAACCCTAAAATTAACAATTATCGCTGAAGGCATTGAAACACCAGAACAACATCGGATTTTATACCAACAAGGATATTCAGTTGCTCAAGGTTATTTATTTTCTCGTCCACTGTCCGCCTCTGCCTTCAAAACTTGGTTAGACGGATGGGATTTTTCTAACCAAAAGATAGATTCTCATTAGGCTTGTTTCATCATCGTTTATACACGCTTTATTTTTCACCACGAGCAAAATTGGAATATATTCCAAGGAAGTACAAGAGAAATGAAATTGACTGACGAAAGACGTCTATAAATTATCTTGCGATCGATTAAATGTTACAGTTGTTCATAGTCATGAAGATACGCTATTTCGAATCCTCTCTTGATTATTTAGAATTTAGGTAAATAAAATGCTTTGAGAATCTCTCAAATAGATATTTTAAATGTAGTGAATGTATGCCTTCTCCTCCCAAAAGCTTATGGCGTGAAAACCTGACTCCTGCCTCATTTATTATTTTGGCGAGTGCTGGTTTTGTGATTCTTGCAATTGTCATTTACTGGATCATTTTTTTTAACACGCAACGCACGCTTTATCAGCAGACTGAGCAGCAAGCTTGGGTTCGGGTACGTCAAATCTCCAATGCTGTTTCTGTTCAAGTCCAAACTTTGTTTACAGGTTTGAACTACAGCATGATTGATATGAAAAATAATTATGAATTACATAATAATACGGCATTTCAACGTGCAATTTACAATGTTAGCCATAGCTATCCGCAAGGCTCTATCACTCAAATTTCGGTTGCCGATGCCCAAGGTAAACTGATTTATTCCAATATAAAACAAATTAAAAATGATAAAAATGCGATGTATATTACAGATCGTGAATATTTTCAGGTTCATTTACATCAAAAAATTGATTTATATATTAGCTCGCCAATAAGAGAACAGCTTTCCAATCAGTGGACAATCCAGTTAACCAAGCCATTGTATCGTAATCATAAATTTATTGGCGTGATGATTCTATCGTTATCTCCAAACTACATCTCACAATACTTCCAAAATATTTTTGATAATCCTATCGATGTAATTTTGCTGGCACGTGAAGATGGAACTTATTTAGCTCGCTCACAGTACCAAGATAAAGTTCTCGGTAAAATGCTCCCTAAAGAGCGACTAAAGCTATTTCAAAACAATGCACAAAATGGGTCTTATGAAGCAAAAACAGGCCCTGACCAATTACAACGCATGTATGCATGGAAGCGAGTTGATGGTTTTCCTCTGATTATCAGTTCAGGAATTGAGAGACAGCATACCTTTGCTGCTTTAGACAATGCTTACCAGCGTAATCTAACCTATAACCTAATTGGTACAGGCTTATTATTAGTGATTGTATTGATTAGCGCGTGGCTTGCCTTACAGCGACAGCGTAACCTTGCCATGCTGGTACAACAAAGACGTCATTTTATGTATTTGGCAAATGAAGTTCCAGGTGGACTCTTTCAAGTATGCATTCATCCTGATGGTTCTTTATCATTACCTTTTACCAATCCAAGCTTCTTTGAATTACATGGTATTCAACCCTTTTCAGAGCAAAATTTTAAATTGCATTACTTGACCGAATGCATTCACCCCGAAGATATAACCCATTTGCGCGCTGTGATTGGCGACAGTTTACAGAACCAAAAAAAGTGGGATGTCAAATATCGAGTAATTTGCCCAGATGGTTCTATGCGCTGGCTGCGCAACCATGCCAAAGCACAAATCGAAGAAGATCGCAGTATTTTATGGCATGGTTATATTCTCGATATTACTCAAGATGAGATGTTGCAGGAAACATTACGACAAAAAGAAGAACATTTACGCCTGACTTTTATGGCAGTACAAGACGGTTTATGGCAATGGAATTATATTACCGATGAACTGACATGGGATAAACGCTGTTATGAAATGCTGGGATATGCACATAACGCGTTCAAACTGTCTTTTGAAGATTTTCTCAATCTTTTTTTACATCCACAAGATCGCGAAATCTTTATGCAACAGCTTTCTGAGCATTTAAAGCATGGACATGAATTTCGTATTGAAGCTCGTTTAAAAACAGCAGATGGTACATGGTTATGGGTAGAACTCCGAGGAAAAGTTACACAACGAGATGCATCATCTTCACCCACTAAAATGTTAGGAACATACACAGATATTCAAAAGCGAGTTGAACATTCACACTTGGTCAAAGCTGTACTTGACCGTAGTAACTCACTGATTATTGTCACGAGCGCCAAACATGAAATTTTGTATGCCAATGAACGAGCAGCCAAAATTTTTCATTTACCTTATGGTGAACAAAAAACGCAAATTAGCTTTAGCAAGCTGCATAAAAATGACAATACCAATGAGAAATTAACTGAATTATTCAATACCGTGCAGCAAACAGGTTACGTTCGTGACGAATGGCCTCTGTATATGTATAACAGCACGCTAAACTGGTTTGATATTCAAGGTGCTTTACTCAACCCTGACGATCATTCAGGTAATGCAATATGGACACTCAACGATGTCGATGCTCGCCATCGTGCAGAATCTGATTTAGCGAAAACTCAACAACGCCTTGAAGCACTGGTTGAACGTTTTCCTTCAGGAATTCTGGTTGTTGATACCAGTATTGGAGAACGACACCATACTGTTGCAGCGAATCAGATGCTGATTTCGACTTTACAACTTGATTTGTCATTAAATGAACTCATCGAGCTACCTACACATGAACTTGAAAAAACGCTCTACCATGTGACTGGATATCACCTGAATCTCACACACAATGATCGAGATGAGAATTTCAAAAAAACCATTATGCTAGCTGATGGCCGTTACCTGCAAATCGAAAATCTATCTTTAATCAATTCATGCCATTTCCTAGGACAGTGCTGGATTTTCCATGATATCACCCCACAAAAAGAGCGAGAGTTTCAACTTGAAACATTGGCTTCAACCGATGCACTAACAGGCATCAGCAACCGCCGCGCATTTGTCAACCGTTTAGCGATTGAACTTGAGGACATTTCAAAAGGTCTTACAGCATCCTCGGCACTCATCATGATTGATATCGATTACTTTAAAGCCGTTAATGATACGTATGGGCATGTGATTGGTGACTTAGTTCTCAAGCATTTGGTCAATGTTCTGTCAAAACAACTGGGAAAAAATGATTTGCTTGGGCGCTTGGGCGGTGAGGAATTCGTGATTTTACTCTCAAATACAAATGCAACAAAAGCCTTTGAACGTGCAGAATTTTTCAGGGAAATGATTATTTCTAACCCTGCCACTGTTGTCAATCTTGGCATGATTAAGTTTACAGTAAGTTTAGGTATTTACATGATTAAACAGCCTGAAAACTCAATTGAAAACAGCCTGGAACGCGCAGATAGTGCTTTATATTTTTCAAAACGAAATGGTCGAAACCGTTCAACTTTATGGCAAGAAAGCATGCCGAAAAATAATAAAAAATATAGCTGAGCGTATAAGGTATGTTGAAGATTAAGAGTAAAAAATATGCTTTTTTATCATTTTATCTTCACTTTAGATCAAAATATAAAGAAGCCATCTATATTAGTAAACTGGTAAAACAGCCCTACAGAAAATGAATTATCATCTTGTATTCAAAGCACAATTTATGTGTCAGTAACAAACATTTGTCTATTTAGGTCATCAAAAACCTAAATGAATTGTGAATGAAGTAATGCCAAACTCTATCGTTATTTTACATTGTAATCAATGCAATGCCTGCATACTCTTGCCCACTTGGGCGTTCCCCCCAAAATATCACGGCAAAAATCGCAACCAACACACTACACTCAGTTTATCGACTGGCGCAACTTGAGATGCCTGCCCCATTTGCAAAGCACGAAAATAGCATAGCCAAGATGCACCTGTCGCCACAGCAGAGAGGCTTAGAAACAACCACGTTTTACCACTCAGCCACAATGGATTCTGCCATTTTCCTAAAAAACTCACCCAGACCAGTAGAATCAAGACAATCAAAACCGTACGAATTAGGGTCGCAAAATCCGAATCTACGCCTTGCAGCCCGACTTTGGCAAAAATTGCGGTTAATGCAGCAAAACTTGCAGATAAAATTGCCAAAAATAACCAATTGGAGAACATAAATAGCTCCTCTCCATTGTGTTTCTATTGATTCAGCATACATCATCAAACTTAAGTCAGGCTTGGCAAAGTGTCAGGCATTGGCTTTTGGCATACTCTCAAATTTCCTTATTGTTTAAATATGATAAGAGCTAAATTATTGTTACGAAATAATAAGAATATTTTCTATAATTTTATGCAGGTGAGCTAAATTGCGATATCTGTAACTTGCAGCATGAACAACTTGTGCTACAGTAAAACCAAGAATTAGACCTAAGAGTGTCAACTCAAAGAGAGGCTATAATGAAACGTGTGATTGCTTGTATAGATTCTTCACCCTGTATCAATGCCATTGCAGATGCTGCGGCATGGGTCGCGAAGCAGACACATCGAGAATTAGTACTATTACAAATTTTGGACTACTATCCAGCCAGTTATCATTTAGGGGAAATCAGTGGTGTCATCGGGTTTGAAAGCAATGCCATGTTGCTCAAAGAACTTGCTGAACTGGAACAAAAACAAAGTGAGCTTGCCATCAACTACAGCAATAATCTCTTGACTCATATCTCTAACATGATTAAAGAAAAACATGAAATTGATGTCAGTATCATTCAGGAGAAAGGTGACTTTCTTGAGCAAAGCTTCAATATTTTAAAAGAAGATGATATTGCAATTATTGGCCGAGTTGGCGAACGCGCTGCAGAAAAAAATAAAGCGATTGGAAGTAATGTTGAGAACTTTATTCGTGGGGCAAAATGTACCGTCATGACCATTGGCGATCATTTTAAGGCACCGACCAGATTCATCTTTGCTTATGAATATTCACCAACCTGTTTAAAAATGATGCATCGCATTGCCGAGAGCGATTTACTACGCCAGCTACAATGTCACTTGCTTTATGTGGGTGATCATCCCGAAGTGCTCAAAGAACCTGAACAGTTCCTCAAAACACAAGGTTTAGATGTCGTAGTTGAAGCACGTTATGGCGATGTTGCGGAAAGTATCATGGAATATCAGCGGCAACATGGTATCCAGTTAGTCTTACTTGGTGCGTTTAGTCACAGTAAAATCCATCAATTTTTCTTGGGTAGCATTACCACTACAATTTTTAGAAATTTAAATGTGCCTCTCATTGTTGCCAAATAACTTTCCTGAAAAGTTGTCCATAGTTATCCGCATAATCTGTGGATAACCTTATGGACAGAATACTTAAGTTGTTTATTTTTATATAAAAAAATCAATTGGTGATTTTTTGTTACATTCGCTGTTATTTGACAATTGCAATTGCAAAACCATCATGTCCTTTGCTGCCTACCGTCTGTAAGGCGGTACACGATAACAAGCGTGGGTGATCTTTTAATGCACTAAAAGTTTCACGAATTCCTTCAATACTCGGTTTATGATTGTCAGGATTAATAATATCACCTGCCCGAATCACATTGTCGAGTACAATCACCGTGCCAGAGTGTGAAAACTGTAAGCTTAGTTCTAAATATTCTGGATAGCTTTGCTTGTCGGCATCAATAAAAATAAAATCAAACGGCTGAGTTTCCGTAGGTAAAGCGCGCAGGACATCCGCAGCACGTCCAACTTTAAGTTCAACTTTTACGGGATATTTGGCTTGATCAATATTGTACTGAGCCATTGCAGCGTGGGTATCTCGCCCTTCTATCGTCAACAAATAACCATCTTCAGGCAACGCTCGCGCCAACCATGCGGTACTATACGCAGCAAAAGTACCTAATTCTAAAACACGTTTGCAGTGATTCATCTGAATCAGCATTTGCAATAACATACCCTGATTCGGGGCAACCGCTAAATGGTTGGAAAGACCATGTTCAGTTGTATTTTGAATAATTTGTTGCAGTTTTGGATCTTCAGAAATTAAATGTGACTCGATGTATTCATCTAACGCTGTCCACATTTCTTGCATGATTGGCACACCTTATTTACGATCAGGTCATTGTATACATTTATGCTATGAGTTCAATTTTTCAGAAAAAAAAGAGATCAAAATGATCTCTTTTTAGCAAGATCTGTTCAGGATTTAAATGCTACACATCGAAGAACCACGACTTAAGTTAGGCCCCCAAGTCCGATAACCTTGCGTGTCAATATGAATTTGTCCCGATGCATACAACCCCAAGCCCATGTTGAGATTTTGCCCATACTGTGTCCAAAATTGGCACAATTTAAACTTGGTATTTTGAATAAATGTAAAGTCCTGAGGCTTTGGATACTTCTCACCAATTCTAAAATCAATTGCTGAATTAAATAAATGACGTGAAGAATTGGCTCCACCTGCGCAACGATTGGTTGGCATGTCACGATATACGGATGTCACTTCAAAATCGGTCAGCACTTTGGTTGCAACCAAATACTTAAACACTCGTAACGTGGCAACCTGATTTTCCCATAATCCACGATTTGGTACTGCATACTCGGAACTGCTACATTTCTGCCAGTCACGCGCACTTCGCAATAATTCAAAGGCTGGGATAATATTGCCCACATGCTGCTGATCTAAGAATTGTTCATATTCATAAGCACGCTGGCGATTATTGCCTTGTGCTAACCACAAATTATAAGATTCAGGTACAACTTTAAGTGGAACTAGCCGTTCATTGGTTACTTGTTCCTCGGGAATATGAATGCGTTTACCCGTTTGTGAATAATTGTAGCCTGTCTGTTGCGTTGTAGTGGTACAGCTCACCAGAAATAACGAAACCACACCTGTGGTGAACAGATGCTTTGATACAGATTTAATCATTGAAAATAACGAAGGAGCACAATTGCGACTATTGTAATGCAATCAGTCGCAGCAAAATTGAATTTTTTTAAACTAAATGTGATTTTTTTGTATAAAAAAAGATCAGCATTTGCTGATCTTTTGCAATTATTTTTCTAAATATTGTAATTTATCTGCTTTACCGTTCCACTCTTCACGGTCTGCTGGCTGATCACCAATTTGAGTGATATTTGGCCACTTCTGTGAAAGTTCAGTATTCAGTTCAATAAATACTTCCTGACCTTCTGGCAATTCATCTTCGGAGAAAATTGCATTGGCTGGGCATTCTGGTTCGCACAGTGCGCAGTCAATACACTCATCGGGATTAATCACAAGGAAATTTGGGCCTTCGTAGAAGCAGTCTACCGGACATACTTCAACGCAGTCTTGATATTTACATTTAATACAGTTTTCAGTGACAACAAAGGTCATGGCGACAGCTACCTAAAAAATATGGTTTCGATCAATTGCGCTATTGTAGGCAAAAAACCCCTGAACAAACAATTCCTTTTATTGATATTAATTATATAAAAGGCTGTTAATTTAAATTAAAACTGATTGATTCTCATTCACAACCAGTTTTATCTTAACCAAGTCAAATCATTCAACAGATTTTCTGACTAAAGCTTTTAATTCATACAGTTGTTCAAGTGCCTGACGCGGCGTCAGATTATCAACATCAAGCTGTTGTAAATAATCTAAAGCAGGTGAAGAAACCTCAATTTCAACCGTTTTTTCAACAATTTCTATTTCAGGTTCAACTTGCATAAACAAATCACTTTGTACTGATGTCTGTAAGTGCTGTTGTTGCTGTTTTTCCAAAATCTTGAGGCGTTTTTGAGCATCCTTAATGACACTCGCAGGAATTCCCGCCAGTTTTGCCACTTGCAAACCATGACTTTGACTCGCTGGGCCTTGTTGGACTTTATGTAGCAAAATTAACTGACCATTGAGTTCTTTTGCGGTGACATGATAATTGTCAATGCCTGCTTCTTGTGCCAGTTCAGTCAGCTCAAAATAATGCGTAGCAAACAAACATAGACATTTTACCCGCTTCGTTAGATCAAGAACACATGCCCACGCCAATGATAAGCCATCATAAGTACTGGTTCCCCGCCCAACTTCATCCATAAGTACCAATGACTGATGGGTGGCATGATGCAGAATTTGTGAGGTTTCCGTCATTTCCACCATAAAGGTCGATTTGCCTGTAGACAGGTCATCGGCTGAGCCAATACGGGTAAAAATACGGTCAATCGGCCCAAGCTGCGCCGCCTGTGCAGGCACAAAACTACCGCAATATGCCAACAGGCTAATCAATGCAGTTTGACGCATAAAAGTCGATTTCCCCCCCATGTTCGGCCCCGTCACGATCGCCATGCGGTGCTGCACATCCAAGAAAGTATCGTTTGGTGTGTATGGGGCTTTATTGAGTGCTTCCACCACAGGGTGACGACCTGCGGTAATTTTAATACCAATTTCAGGGCTAAAGCTCGGACGTGCCCAGCGATATAAACGTGCTTGCTCAGCGAAGTTACTCAAGACATCGACTTGGGCAATCGCTGCACTCATCATTTGTAAATTGGCAATATTTTGACGTAAGGTTTCAAGCAAAGCTTCAAACAACATTTTTTCACGTGCCAAAGCGCGTGACTCACTTGACAGGACTTTATCTTCAAAGCCTTTTAACTCTGGGGTGATATAACGCTCGGCATTTTTTAGGGTCTGACGGCGAATATAATCGGTAGGTGCTTGCTCGGCTTGGGCACGCGTCAGCTCAATGTAATACCCACTGACACGGTTATAGCCAATTTTTAAAGTGTTAATACCTGTACGTTCACGCTCTTTAATTTCCAGATCAATCAAAAATTGTCCAGCATGATCACGAATTTGGCGAAGTTCATCGAGTTCAGTATCGTAGCCTTCTGCAATTACATTGCCATCACGTAGTAATACAGGTGGATGTTCAACGATTGCAGCCATGAGCTGTTGATGCAGTGCTTTAAAATCGCCAAGTTGCTGATCTAAATCATTTAAAAGTATTGATTTTTTAGATTGAATCACAGGTTGCAAGGCGTGACGTAACAATGGAATCTGCGCACAGGCATGACGTAACTGCACCAGATCACGCGGGCGTGCGCTACCAAGTGCCACACGACTCAAAACCCGTTCAATATCACCAATCTCTTTCAACACCAGACGTACAGGTGTTTCATGATAGCCTTGTAACAATTGTTCAATCGCATCGAGACGCTGATCAAGCAATGCGGTATCACGAATGGGCTGCATTAAGGTACGGCTGAGCAAACGTCCACCCATTGCCGTTTGGCAATGATTAATCAGTTGAAATAATGAAGTACCATGTTCAAATAACGGCTCAATAATTTCCAAGTTACGACGTGTCACAGGGTCAAGCGCAATAAAGTCACTTGACTGTTCCAGTTGAATCGAACGGATATGTGGCAATGCGGTTTTTTGAGTTTCTTTGGCGTAGTGAATCAGCGCTGCGGCGGCGGCTTTGGCAAGCGGCAAATGGTCAATACCAAAACCCGACAATGTTGCCACTGCAAACTGGTCACATAGGGTTTTTTGGGCATTATTTAAATTAAAATCAACGTTTGGACGTTTGGTAATTGGGCAGTCCAGTTGTTTTTTAATGACTTCTAAAATGTTTTGATCAACCAGATCTTCATCAATCACGATCTCGCTTGGCATCAGACGTGCCAAATCAATCGGTAATTGTTCAGCCGTGTAAGTCTGTTGTTGGACTTTAAAAATACTGGCACTTAAATCCAGTAAGGCGATCCCGATCTGGTTTTGCTGGATACACAGTGCCACCAAGTTCGACGATTGATAACTCCCAAGCAAAGCATCATCGGTCAATGTCCCTGGCGTTAAAATACGTACCACTTTACGTTCTACAGGCCCTTTGCCTGTCACCTCACCGACCTGTTCACAGATCGCAACCGTTTCACCTGCCTTGACCAAACGCGCCAGATAGCCCTCCGCTGCATGGTATGGCACACCCGCCATTGGAATTGGTTCACCATTGGTTTTGCCACGGTGAGTTAGGGTAATCCCGAGTAATTTTGCGGCTTTACGGGCATCGTTAAAAAATAATTCGTAGAAATCCCCCATGCGGTAAAACACCAAAGCATGTGGATGCGCCATTTTGACTTTTAGGTATTGCTGCATCATTGGGGTATGGGAGGAAAGATCAGCCATGATTTTACTGTCTGTCATATCAATTCATGCCTTTAAAATTTCAAAATTAAAATGCGTAAAAATTTGGCTTACTGACCAATCTAAGTGGCGCATTTTAGCAAAAACTCATTGCCTGCCACACCGTAAAGCGAAATTATCTCAACAAATGAGTTAAAACCTCTGCTTGGTTGAGCTAATTGTTTTCAATAAAATATCTACTTTTAAGTAAAGCATTTAAAACTAATGAATAAATACAGTTTTTAGCACTACTTTATTGACGTCTAAGCACGCTGCTCATCAAAAGCAGCAATGATATGAAATAGATGATTTATCTGAAGAAAAGTGAGCAACGCAAAAACATGAATTTAAAATAAAGACAATCAATAACGACGAGTCGATGTATCTATCTGTTATTGAGTTAAATGAGATCGCCAGAAAACATCCGCTTTCTGGCAATTTACATTTTAAATCTTAGTAAACATCACGGCGGTAACGCCCTGCATCACGTAACTGCTGCAATAACTCTGTACCTAAAATGTCTTCTAAAGCATGATCAACATCTGTTGCCATACCCTGAATACTGCCGCAGACATACAGTACCGCACCGTCAGCAACCCAGTTTTTTAATAATTCAGCTTGTTCACGTAAGCGGTGATGAACATATTGTTTTTCAGCCTGATCTCTGGAAAATGCCAGATCCAAGTGTTGCAACATACCTTCAGCTTGCCAAACATCTAGCTGTTGTTGATAAAAATAATCATGCTCACGCTGACGTTCACCAAAAATCAGCCAGTTACGTCCACGATTTTGCTGGATGCGCTGCTTCAATAAACTTAATAGACCTGCAATGCCTGTCCCATTACCAATACAAATAATAGGTCGATCATCTTCAATCAAATGAAAAGACTCATTGCAGCGAATCGCAATCGCCATCTCTTGACCAATAACACTATGCTGAGTCAACCAGCCCGAACCTAAACCAAGTTGACCTTGAGCATCTGACTGTTGACGTACCACCAATTGTAGACACTGCTGCTCAGGAATACTGGCGATTGAATACTCACGTCGTGGCAAATCAGGTAATTGTTCGAGCAGTTCATCCAGCGTGGCATAAGCACAAATGGGCTGGGTTAAATCTTTGCTACGTAACACTTCAAAAATCGTCTTACCTTGACTGGTCAGGGTTTCTGCTGAAATAGATTGCTGCTGTAAAAATTGCTGGATACGTTCGGCACTGTTTTGTGATTGGGTTTCAGCGATATCTCCCGCCTGCCATGTCACATCGGCTGTGGTTTGCAATTCCAGATGAAAGGCTGGTGCACCCAAACTGTTTGGGTTCAGCAATTCACGCTTGCTGAGTGTCCATGTTTCAAATTGCTTTTTAATTTCAACTTGCTGAACATCACTTGTAGTGACTTCAGCTAAAGCTGCATACCAGCGCTGAATCTCTTTTGGGTTGGCATTATTGACTTCTATCAACTCAAATAATGGATTCGCACCTTGTCGAGCCAACCATGTATCCACTGCATGACCAAACTGGCAGAAACTTTCAGGATATTCTTTCGAGCCCAAAGCTAGCACAGCATAATTTAACTGAGCCAAATCGGCACGATGCTGCATCAACTGCTTACTAAAACCAACCGCTAAGTCTGGTGCTGAACCTGTACCATAAGTACTGACAATAAACAGTGCCTGCTGGGCTTGTTGCAAATCTTGGGCTGTTAGCTGCTGTACCGATTTGACCACAACGGCATAACCCGCTTGTTGCAAAGACTTGGCTGTTGCCAAAGCCAATTGCTCAGCCGTGCCGGTTTGGGTTGCATAGCTAATCAGCCATGTCTGCTCAGTCCATACTGCTTGTTCTGATCCCAAATCACCACGTGCTGCCTGAGTCAGACGTTTTTGTTTTCGGCGTTTTAAGTACAACATCCAGCCTGTAACGAAGAATAAAGGCATCGCCAGTGCTGCCAGCATGGCAAAGAATTGATATACAGGGCCAAAGAAACTGCCACGATGTACAGGCAACATGCTCGACATGATTTTCTCATTGAGCTTTTTATTGGCATACAAATCAACTTTTTCCAGTTGATTATTTTTAGTATTAAACACGGCGCTGTTACGTGCGCGTTCATTTTGTGGAATCGCATCAACAAATGAAATTTTTACTCGCCCATCTGCCTGCTGCGGCACAGTCAAAGTCACACTCGAATAATCGCGAGCAATCTGAGCATTAAAACCTGCCCATGCTTGATTTAATTGTTGCTGAACCAATACATTGGACAATGTTGAACCTTGCTGTTCAGCCTCTGGTACACGTTGTGGTCGCTGAGCGTCTGGACCTCGTTGCTGCATACCTTTTGCTGGACGCCCTTCAGGCTTCTCCTTTCCTCCCATACGGGTATTTTCCACACCCATGACTTTAAACATGCCTACACGCCACCAGTCATACGACCAAAACAGTCCTGTACATGCAAACGTCAGATAAAACACCATGACCCATGTGCCAACCACCGCATGCAAATCCCACAGGAAATTACGTCCTTTCAACTGCGGCTTAATGGCCAGCCATTGTTTAAAAGAATGCTTTTTTGGAAAGCGTAGATACAAGCCACTCAGCACAAAGAAAATCAAAATCAGCGTACTCGCACTCGTCAACTGCTTACCAAATTCGCCAGCGGTCAAAGTACGGTGAAACTGCTCAATAAAGCGGAAAAATGCCTGCCCCTTAATTTCAGGGAGCACTTCAGCCGTATATGGGTTCACCATCAGGTCATAACCACGACGCTCACCTTGTTTTTGGATATTGACCACCGAAGATTCTGTCGGTGACTTGGTCACACTGATACTATTGATCTCTATCTTGGGTTGCTGCTGTTTAAAATGAGAAAATAATTCAGCAGGTGTCAGTTTGGCGCGTGGCTGTTCTGTCACGTTATAGCTTTCGGGATTAATTAGTTTGGTTATTTGTGGCTGATAGGAAAAAATAGCACCACTGGCACCCATGAGTGACAAAATCAGACCTGCGGTGATACCAAAAAACCAGTGAATCTGGAACAGTGTTTTTTTCAGCATATTATTTATTGAATAGGTTCATTAAAATTGAAATAAATTATACCGAATATCTGTGTAAATAATATGGATTTACATTCTCATTTAGAAAGATAATAAAAAATTGCTTATAGCTGACAGCTCAAGCAACCTACCAGTGAGATGAGAGCTATTCATTTCGCTCTGATATCAGCCGATATTTCTCTCCTCAAAAGACCAATTTCTCCACAATAAATAGATATACAAAGATCAGTGGTAAATAACATACCCTGTATTTTTGAATATTTCTGTTCATTTTAGTTGTTAGTTTTATTGCACATGAGCAATGTGACAGCCCGGCTCCTCCAAAAGATCTAACAATATATTTGGCTAGATCTTTTCACCTTTTAAAGCCAGACTCGTGTTCAGATTCAAAAAATAAAAATAGATATATCTTTTTTATTGTGTAAAATAGATATATCTATTTTTATTTCTCATCTTCCTATGCGTGGTAAATCCAATCACAAAGGTTTTGGGCATGGCGGTTTACGTTGGGTGGTTTTACATCTGATTGCTCAAAAACCTAGACATGGCTATGAACTGATCAAAGCCATCCAAGAAATGACCAACGGCAACTACAGCCCCAGTGCAGGTATGGTCTACCCCTTACTGACTGAATTACAGGGCAAACAACTGATTCGCATGCAAGTCTGCGCGGAAGATGCGCGGAAACAAAGTTATCAGATGACTGAACTTGGTCATCAGGTGATCGATGCGTATAAAGAGCATATTCAGGAAATTTTGAACCGAATCAACATTCGTGCACAGCAACCAACATTGGTTATCGATACTTTGCATATGTTTAAAAAAGAGGTGCGTGAAGTATTGGCAGGTCGCCCACTGAACGCCGAAGAAGCAGAATTTTTTGTAAATGCACTGAAAACCGCTACAACGGCATTACAACAACTAAAACAGGACTCAACAGTGATAACCAGTACTGCAACACTCGATAAAAAACCTTACCGTGTACGCCATCACCTCAAATTTCGCATTGTGACAGTTCAAGATATTATCAATATTAGCCCAAGCCTGATTCGTATTGTATTTCAAGGTGAAGATCTCGCCGACTTTAAAAGTGACAGTTTTGATGACCACGTCAAACTGTTCTTCCCCGATGCTACAACAGGACGTTTGGTCAAGCCTGAAATGACAGAACAAGGCTTAAAATTTGCCGATGACATTAAACCGATTGTACGTGACTACACCCCGCGCCTGTTTGATCTTGACGCAAAAACACTGGCGATTGATTTTGTGATTCATGATGCAGGCCCTGCAACCAAATGGGCACAACATGCAAACATTGGCGATCAAATTGCCATCGGTGGCCCTCGCGGCTCAATGGTGATCCCAATGGTATATCAACATTATGTCTTGATCGGCGATGACACTGCCTTACCTGCAATTGCACGGCGTTTAGAGGAACTCCCTGCATCGGCTCAGGCAAGCGTGATTATCGAAGTCAACTCGACAGCCGATGAAATTGTTCTGGATTCGGCGGCTAAACTTCAGGTCACTTGGTTGCACCGTGAAGGTCAAGCCAGTGGTCAGGTGGCTTTATTTCAGCAAGTTTTAGAAAACCTGTCTTTGCCACAGCAGGATTATTTTATCTGGCTGGCCGCAGAAACTCAGGTCGCACGCCAGTTGCGTAAAATACTGGTAGAAAAGTATCAGGTGGCAAAAGATGCGATTAAAGCGGTAGGTTACTGGCAACACGGTACATCCAGCGCACATACCGTCATTGATGACGAATAAGTTTCAATAACTTGATTCCAGACTCTCAAAATACAGAGTTGCTGATATGTGATGAACGAATCCAACATCAGTAGCACCACAGCCACCTTTTATTTTTGGTATTTCTCATGCAACAAAAGCCTTTCTCCCTGTTGTGGATTGCAGTGCTTGCCGTACTCACGGCATTGGGGCCATTCTCTATTGATATGTACCTGTCTGCACTACCAACAATAGCAAAGGATTTATCGGTAAGTACTGCACAAATTGCCAATACTTTACCCGCGTACTTTATAGGGCTGGCGTTTGGACAACTCGTCTATGGTCCTGTGAGCGACCATTTTGGGCGGCGTAAACCGTTATTTTTTGGTTTGACGCTCTATGTTTTGGCAAGTGCAGTGTGCGTTTTTGCTATGCACCTTGAAGTATTGCTGATTGCGCGTATTGCCCAAGCGCTAGGTGGCTGTGTTGGTGTAGTCGTGGCCCGCTCTGCAATTCGTGACCGACTTAATGGGACAGATGCTGCACATGCCTTTTCACTATTGATGATTGTTCAAGGAGTTGCGCCAATTGTTGCCCCTCTTATCGGTAGCCTAATGCTCTGGGCGTTTAACTGGCGCTCTATTTTTGTGGTGCTGTTGATTTTAGGCATTATCAGTATGATCATTTCATATTTTAGATTTCCTGAAACATTACCCCCTGAACGTCGCAAAAAACATACTGTTGGTTCTGCGCTGAAAAGTTATATCTATTTATGCCAAGACCGCAGCTTTATTGTGCCTGCTGTCGCCAGTGGTATTTTAATGGGCATGCTGTTTACCTATATCAACAGTGCTTCAGAAATTTTTATTGATCATTTAGGCGTCAGTTCAGGCACATTTGCCCTGTTATTTGGCGTGAATGCCTGCGGGATTATTGCAGTTTCCAACCTTAATCGTTTTCTAATCAAACGCTATGATTCACTCGAACTGTTAAAGTTCGGCTCAAGCATACAGTTTTTAGGTGCAATTGTTCTGAGTGCTTTTGTGTTTAGCCAGCATATTACCCTTTGGAGCATCATGCTGGGTCTGTTTATGATTGTGGCATGTGTCGGTTTTATTGGCCCAAATGCAACTGTTTTGGCATTGTCCAAACAAGGGCAACGCGCAGGTCAAGCCAGTGCCCTACTCGGCGCATTACAATTTACCTTTGGGCTGGTTTCAGGTGCAATTTTGTATCTTCTGCCTCTAAAGCTAGAAATGTCAGTCAGCAGTGTGATGATCTTATATAGCGTGATTGGCGGCATATTAGTTCGACAAATTCAACCGATGAAATCTCATCATCTTGCTTAAAAGAGATATAAAAAAGACCTTGTTCAACAAGGTCTTTTTTATAAATCACAACTATTTTGGCAAATCAGAACTTTGCCAGCCACCACCAAGTGCCGTAATGAGTGCTACGCTGTTTTGCAATTGGGTCGACTGGAGCTGTAATAAGCTTTGTTCGCTTGATAAACGTGTGGCTTCAGTCGAAGCAACATTTGTATAGTCAATCACGCCTGCATTGTACTGGTTACGTATAATCCGCGCGGTTTCAGTGGCCGCTGCCAAAGACTGGCTGGTATGTTGCACTTCTTTGCTTAGACTTGTGCCTTCTGCCAAAGAGTCTTCAATATTTTGCATGGCTTCAAGTACCGTCTGCTTATAGTTCGCCACTGATGCATCATAAGCAGCTCGTGCTTGTTTCACTTTGGCTTTGTTTGCGCCAAAATCAAACACGGTTTGTGTCGCAGAAGCTCCCAATGACCAGAGCAAGTTTTGCGCGCTGATTAAATTGGACAAACTACTTGCTGAATAACCGCTTGAACCTGATAGCGTAATGTCAGGAAAATATCCCGTAATCGCAATACCGATGGCTTCATTTGCCGCAGCTACACTGCGCTCAGCAGATGCAATATCGGGACGGCGTTCGAGTAAGCGGCTTGGTAAAGTCAGTGGTATGCTTGGAGGTTTAGGCAATGCCACCTGACTGACTGGAAGATCAAATTCGGCAGGCATTTTCCCGATGAGTATGGCAATGGCATGTTCATACTGGGCACGTTGCCAAACCAAATCTTCACGTGCTGACTTGGCACTATACAGCGACTGCTCAGCCTGAGTCAGATCGGACTTGGCAATCACGCCTTCTTTATATTTGGCCGCCAAAACCTTACGATAACGCGTATAGGTGTCAATCGTTTTGTCATACAGGGCAATACGTTTGTCCAGAACCCGCAGCGCAAAATAATCCTTCGCTAACGTGGTTTGTGCGCTTAAAGTAGCATTGGCAAGGTCTGCTGCACTGGCTTGTGCCGAGGCTTGATTTTCACGCACGGTGCGTTTCAGTTTACCCCAGACATCCAGCTCCCAGCTCAAACTCGCCTTGGCACTATAACTGTTACTCGGCTTCGCCTGACTTTGTTCGCTACGCGTAGCACCGCCTGTCGCGCCTATACTCGGATACTGATCAGCTTTCGCCTGTGATACCAACGCCGCAGCCTGTTCATACTTGGCAACGTACTGGGCAATATTCTGGTTTGACAGTACCACTTGCTGCTGTAAGCGATTTAAAGTTGCGTCTTGATAAATTTCCCACCACGCGCCACGAGTTTGCTGATCTTGTGGCTGAGCGACTTTCCAGCCTTGCACTTCCTTATAAGTCACAGGCATTGAAATCTCAGGCTTGGTGTAATTTGGGCCTACCGTACAACCTGAGAAAATTGGCAACACACAACATAAAGCGAGGCATAATTTATTTTTTAACATATCAATGCTCATCATTCAGGGGCACTTGCGATGAATTCGGACGTTTCCAGAACGATTTCACCCATGAACCAAAACGATCTAAATACACATACACCACAGGCGTTGTATACAAGGTTAATAACTGGCTAAATACCAAACCACCACAAATGGCAATTCCCAATGGGCGATGCAGTGATGAATTTGAACCTGTCTGCAAAATCAGCGGCAATGCACCAAAAAATGCAGCCAGCGTAGTCATCAAGATAGGACGGAAACGCTTATCACAGGCTTTGATAATGGCTTGCTCGGGCGAAAGCTGCTGCTGTTTTTCTGCGGTTAAAGCAAAATCAATCATCAAGATGGCGTTTTTCTTCACAATCCCAATCAGCAGCAAAATTCCGATCAATGCAATCACTGTGAGCTGCGTGCCTGTAAGCATCATCAGAACCAGTGCACCGACTCCTGCCGATGGTAAGGTCGATAAGATTGTCACAGGATGAATCCAGCTCTCATACAGCATACCCAGCAAAATATAAATGGTTGCCAAAGCTGCCAAAATCAGCCACGGCATTTGTTTAACTAAAGTTTCAAACACCTGTGCTGTCCCTTGCAAGCTACCATGAATCGAATCAGGCATTCCGATTTTCACCATCGCTTGTTCAATCGCGGCTTTGGCTTGCTGTAAAGACACCCCATTTGCCAAGTTAAAGGCAATCGTGGTCGTTGCCATCTGATTTTGATGGGCAACCGATAATGGTGCAGTGGTATATTCCAGATGCGCAAAAGCTGAAATCGGAATCGACTGATTATTACTGGTCAGTACATACAATTGCTTTAAGACTTCAGGATTTTGAATGTAATTGTTATTTAAACCAATAATGCTGTAATACTGGTTCAGCATTTGATATTGAGTTGCAATTTGACGCTGACTAAATGCGTTATTTACAAAGGTATCAATTTCATTGACATTTAAACCATAACGCTGCGCTACAGCACGATCAATCACGACTTTGACGTCCAAACCGCCTGACTGTGCATCACTATCGACACTGGTCAGCTCAGGTAACTGTTTCAAGGTCGCATAAGCTTTCGGACTCCACTCGCGCAACGTTTGCAAATTATCACTTTGTAAACTGTACTGATAAGTGGCATTGGCACTGCGCCCGCCAACCCGCAAATCCTGAGCTGGCATTAAAAATAATGATGCCCCTGCCATATGGCGAGTTTTCATACTGATACGATTGGCAATTTGCATCGCTGTTTGTGTGCGTTGATTTTCATCTTTGAGACGAATAAAGAAATTTGCCGTATTACGAGCGCCAAAACCACCACCACCCGTTGAAGCAATCACATATTGAATGTCTTTGTCTTTTTGCAGCATACGGCTTATCGCTTTCAGCCGCGGTTCAAGCGACTGGAAACTGGTGGCTTGATCGGCACGTAATTGTCCCATCAGCATGCCATTATCCTGATCAGGAAATAAGCCTTTTTCTACAGCTTTATACAGATAGACATTACCAATCACAGTCAGCAATAACGTGAACATGGTCAGACGCTTATGCTTCATAACGACAGCAAGACTGCTGACATAACTCACATGTAATTTGTCTAAACCTTTGCCAATCCATGCCATGACACGGTTTTCTTTTTCCTCGCCTGTTTCTTTCTTTAACAAACGCGAACACAACATCGGCGTCAGCGTTAAAGAGACAAACATGGAAATAAGCAACGCCACCGACAAGGTAACGGCAAATTCACGAAACAAACGTCCCAGTACGCCACTCATCAACAGTAATGGAATAAACACCGCAATCAATGATGCCGTCATCGACAAAACGGTAAATCCAACTTCCTTGCTACCTTTTAGTGCAGCCTCCATCGGATTCATGCCATCTTCAATATGGCGA
This sequence comes from Acinetobacter brisouioides, assembly GCF_004331075.1. Taxonomy (GTDB): domain Bacteria; phylum Pseudomonadota; class Gammaproteobacteria; order Pseudomonadales; family Moraxellaceae; genus Acinetobacter. The sequence goes on from NZ_SJNX01000001.1 coordinate 86,570, forward strand.
CTAATATTTTCCAGCACCACAATCGCATCATCGACCACAAAGCCCGTTGCGACAATCAACGCCATCATCGACAATGCATCAAGGCTATAACCCAAAGCGTACATGGCAGCAAAAGTACTGACAATTGAAATCGGCAAGGTAATCGCGGGAATCAGCAAGGCATGGCCTTTGCGCAGGAAAACAAATACCACTGAAATCACCAATAAGATGGCAATAATCAGCGTTCGTTCAGTTTCATGCAAAGCACTACGAATATTCAGTGAACGGTCAATTGCTAAAGTAATTTGTGTGCCTTTGGGCAGCATTTCATTCAGCACAGGAATCAAAGCTTTAATCGAGTCAATTGTTTCCAGCATATTCGCACCAGCCTGACGCGTCACCGCAATCGAAACCGATGGCTGGTTGTTAAAATAACCTGCCGAATAAATATCCTGAATCGAATCCGTCACCGATGCCACATCGTGCAAACGTACAGCCGCACCATTACGATAGGTCACAATCAGATTTTGATAATCTTTGGCTTTGGTGAGCTGCCCATTGGCATCAATCCACCATGTATAGTGACTCCCACTAATTAAACCACGAGGTGAGTTTGTAGTGGCATTATCTACTGCTGCACGTACTGTATCTAAACTAATGCCATAACTGGTGAGCTGTTTGGGATCTAGGTTAATCCGCACCGCAGGCAAAGCACCACCACGAATTGACACCTGCCCGACACCCTGCACCTGTGCAATTTTCTGCTGTAACTGACTTGAAGCCAAGTCATATAACTGCCCACGGTTTAACGTATCCGAGGTCAGTGCCAACATTAAAATCGGTGCATCAGAAGGGTTTGCCTTACGATACGTCGGCAGAGTTTTCATACTGCTTGGCAACAAGCTGCGTGCTGCGTTGATTGCCGCCTGCACATCTCGCGCAGCGCCATCAATATCACGGTTTAAGTCGAACTGCACAACGACATTGGTTGAACCCTGACCACTGGTCGAGGTCAGTTCAGTAATTCCCGCAATCTGCCCCATGGCACGTTCAAGCGGAGTAGCAACAGTCGCGGCCATAGTTTCAGGGCTTGCTCCTGCTAGGCTGGCTTGCACCATAATCGTTGGTGTATCTATTTGCGGTAACGGGGCAACAGGCAACAAACGAAATGCCAAAATACCCAGCAAGGTCAGTGCCAGGCTAACCAAAATGGTCGCAATCGGTCTTAAAATAAAGACTTTAGACAAGTTCATGACACTGCCCCTGATTTTTTCCGTTGCGTTAATTTTTCAAACGCTAGATAAATCACAGGTGTAGTAAATAAGGTAAGGAATTGACTAAAGATCAGACCACCGACAATTACTAAACCAAGAGGTTGACGCAGCTCTGCTCCCGAACCCGATGCCAGCATCAACGGCACTGCACCGAGTAGCGCAGCACAGGTCGTCATCAAAATTGGACGGAAACGCAGTAAACACGCCTGATAAATCGCATCATGCGCGCTTTTCCCTTGCCGCTTCTCATCGAGCGCAAAGTCAATCAACATGATGGCATTTTTCTTCACAATCCCGATCAGCAAAATAATCCCGATCAGTGCAATCAGGCTAAATTCGGTGCCAGTTAGTTTCAGTGCCAGTAATGCACCAATTGCCGCTGAAGGTAAGGTCGACAATACCGTAATTGGATGAATCCAGCTTTCATACAAAATCCCCAGTACGATATACATGGTAATGACTGCTGCCAAAATCAGCCATAAGGTATTTTGACTCGATGAACTGAAGGCTTCGAGCGATCCCTGATATTGCAGATTGATCGTATCTGGCATCTGGATTTTTTGCTTCACATCGTCAATGGCCTGACGTGCTTGTTCAATCGAGTAACCTTCAGCAAGATTAAAGGATATGGTTGCCGCAGGCGTTTGGTCACGGCGTGCATAACTTAAATAACCGTCTTTTTCAGTTACGTTAATCAGGTTACTCAGCGGCACCATTGTGCTGCTTGCCGTACTACTTGTAGTCGTTGAACTCGTGCTACTTGTCGTCGATGTCGTGGTACTTGTGGTTGTAGATGTTGAACTGCTCGAACTGGTCGATGCCTTCAAATAAATATGTGAAAAGGCTGATAGGTCTTGTTTATATTCAGGTGGAACTTCAAGCACCACACGGTACTGATTGGCTTGGGTATAAATTGTTGAAATCAAATGCTGACCAAAAGCATTGTACAGTGCTGTATCAATATCACTGGCGGTTAGCCCATAACGACTGGCTTCATCGCGGTTAATCTGCACATACGCCACTTTTGCCCGATTTTGCAGATTGCTATTTATATCTTTAAATTCGGGGCGATCTTTAAGTGCTTCCACAAACTGCGGCGCCCAGTTTTCCAAATCACTCTGGATCGAAGTATCCAGAGTCAACTGATACTGGCTCGGCGTCACCTGATCATCAACATTTAAGTCTTGGCTTTTAATCGCATAAAGCTGAATCCCTGCAATTTTAGCAGCACGTTCTTTTAAGCGCGCAATCACCACATCGGCTTTATCGCGCTCACCAAAGTCTTTCAGGCTAATCTGCAAGCGTCCCATATTCAGTGAGGTGTTATTGGCAGCATCTACACCAACAATTGACGCAATTGAATCCACCGCAGGGTCTTTTTGCAACTCTGTTGCCATCGCCTGTTGACGTTTCACCATTTCAGAATACGAGACATCTTGCGAAGCAAGGGTAATCCCCTGAATCTTACCTGTATCCTGTGCGGGGAAAAAGCCTTTAGGAATCCATAGATATAAGGCTGCTGTCACCACAAGCGATAAAATGGCAACGCATAACGTCAACGGTTGATGATCCAGTACCCAAAGCAGGCATTTTTCATAAACCTTGAGCAGTTTGTCAAAACCACGCCCAAAACCTTGTGCCAGTTTATTGTGCTTTTCTTCAGGAATATGTTTCAGCAAATATGCACTCAGCATTGGTGTCAGGGTCAAAGATACAAACATCGACACCAAAATCGACACTGCAAGCGTAATCGAAAACTCGCGAAACAAGCGCCCAATCACATCCCCCATAAACAACAACGGAATCAGCACGGCAATCAGCGAAATGGTCAGGGAAATGATGGTAAAACCAATTTCCTGTGAGCCTTTCAGCGCAGCAATCAGCGGTTTTTCGCCATTCTCAATATGCCGCTGAATGTTCTCCACCACCACAATCGCATCATCAATGACGAAGCCCGTGGCAATCGTCAGCGCCATCAATGTCAAGTTATTGATCGAGAAACCTGACAGGTACATCACGCCAAAAGTTCCCACAATCGACAACGGCACTGCCAAACTTGGAATCAGCGTGGTTGCAAAAGTCCGTAAGAACAAAAATGACACCATGACCACCAAGGCAATCGCCAAGATCAACTCAAACTGCACATCAGAAATTGAAGCACGGATGGTATCGGTACGGTCGGACAAGGTGCTGATTTTTATAGAAGCAGGCAAACCCGCTTGAAGCTCAGGCAGCTTGGCTTTAATGGTATCGGCAATAGAGACCACATTGGTGCCAGGTTGACGCTGGATATTAATAATAATCGCGGGCTGACCATTTGCCCACGCTTGTTGATATTCGTCCTGCGGCGCTTGTTCAATGGTTGCAACATCGTGCAAATACAGTGCCTGACCATTTTCATATTTTAAAATCAGGTTGCTATATTCATCAGCCGTTTGTAACTGGTCGTTGGCATCAATCGTGACTGAACGCTCAGGGCCGTCAAATCCGCCTTTAGAGCCATTGACATTGGCAGCATTAATGACGGTATTTACATCAGCCAGAGTGAGTCCATGGCTAGCTAAAACCGTAGGGTTAGCACGAATTCGTACCGCCTGTTGCTGACCACCTGCCAGACTCACCAAGCCCACACCCGAAATTTGTGACAATTTAAGCGCAACCCGCGTATTAATCAGGTCTTGGACTTTGGTCAGCGGCAAGGTGTCTGAGGTTGCCGCCAAAGTCAAAATTGGTGTATCCGCTGGGTTAACCTTTTTATAGGTTGGTTTGTTCGGCAGATCCGATGGCAAGAGTGAGTCAGCCGTATTAATGGCAGCCTGCACTTCCTGCTCGGCAACATCGAGCGAAGTATCGAGGTTAAATTTCAGGGTAATCACCGATGCACCACCTGAACTGGTGGAATACATCTGGTTCAAGCCTGCCATTTGCCCAAGTTGCCGTTCCAGTGGGGCGGTTACCCCACTGGTCATGACTTCAGGCCCTGCACCAGGAAACTGTGTCGTCACCTGAATGACGGGATAATCAACTTCAGGCAATGCCGAAATAGAAAGGCTTCGATAAGCCAATAGACCACTTAAGATCACCGCAATCATCATAAGCATTGTGGCGATGGGTCTTTCAATAAATATGCGAGATGGATTCATAATTTATCTAGGGGAATGTCTGCCTTTGTTTGGTGCGGAATCTAAAATGCTGGTATCGACTTTCTGAGCCGTCACGATATTCACTTTAGAGCCATTGCCTAGCGAATCCACACCCGTCGTTACAACTTTCTGACCTGTTTTGACCCCAGTGAGAATCGCAGTTTTACCATCTTCGGTTTGTGGGCCAACTTTCACCATCACTTTATGTGCAACCGATTTTTGGTCAATCACAAAGACATATTGCCCTGCTGTACTGGTTTGTATCGCTGCACTTGGCACAACAATCGCGTTATTCAACTCGCCTGTTTGCAATGTGACATTCACAAACTGGTTCGGAAACAGTTTGTTATCATCATTATTAAAAGTAGCTTTGAGTTTGACTGTCCCTGTAGTCGAGTCGATTTCGTTACTAATGACTCGCACTTCGCCTTCTGCCAGCATCGTTTTGCCTTGCTGGTCATAGGCTTTCACCATGAGCTTTCCACCATTACGAATCGGTTGAACCACGTCATAGAGTTTGGTTTGCGGAATGCTAAACACCACCGCAATTGGCTTGGTTTGAGTAATGGTTGCAATTGCAGTAGTTGCATCTGTACTGACCAAGTTACCCACATCAATATTACGAATGCCGATATAGCCTGAAATTGGCGCAACGATCCGCCCATACTCGATATTAAGTTTGGCCGATGCAATTTGCCCCAAATCAGCTTTAATTGCCCCTTCATATTGCGCTGCAGTTGCAATTTGAGTGTCTAAATCCTGCTTGGCAATCGAGTCTTGTGCATACAAACGCTGATAACGTGCCAACGTCAGTTTGGCATTGTTCAACTGTGCCTGATTTTCTGCGAGCTGACCTTGATACTGCTGCAAGGTCGCTTCATAAGAACGGGTATCGACTTTTGCCAGTAACTGACCTTTTTGTACATACTGACCTTCTTTAAAATATACTTCCTGCAAATGACCCTGTATCAGACTGGTCACAGAAACCGTTTGGCTTGCAGTCACTGTACCAAGTGCCGCTAAAATCACAGGAACATCGCTTTGGCTTGCTGTAGATACTTGCACTGACGTGGTATTTTTTGGTGGACCGTTTCTTTTTTGGTTATTTTTATTTTTTACAAAAAAATAGGCGACTGCACCAATCACCAATATCAACAGGCAGACCAATATCAAGAGTTTTTTGCGTTGCATATGACACTCAGCTTGAAATTTAAAAATTAGTGACACAAAAAATTGAATCAGGTTGTACGATTTTCATAGATTTGAATTGGGACATATAAAGCTTCTTGGCTTAAGCAATATATACGGTCTGCTTCAAGGAAGCTTCAACAAACCTGAATGAGGATCATATCTCATTTGAGTGATTCAAAAACATATATAACAATTATTTACAGGGTGTGACTATGCACTAGAAATATGAACCAAGAATGTAGAATAATTTTTGATTTACAACAATATTCTGTAGGATGGTTGATACTTCCTAGCTGCTCAATATGAATTTCTACCGAAATATGGTGTATTTTTTATCAGTGATGTGAATTTAGGATATTGAGTTCTCTGATCAATTATGTTTTATTAAATGCTGCTTGATTATAGGGTCACCCCCTGTATCAGCAAACGCCAAGGACTGGTGTTGATTTAAATCAGAAAGTATTCTTTATCAGGGATTCTTTTGACAGGCAAGCCCAAATCTATCCGATTTGGTTATTATGGAATAATGTTTGCCCTCTCTCCCAACAGATGGAATTGTCTTTTCTCTTTCTAGATCAAAAACCAAACTCTTGCATGTGAATACGCCCAAGTTGGTATGCTTTATGCTTATCTACAATGGGGCTTTTATATTTTCGTTTTGCGTAGGTTTTTATTCATGGCACATAACAATCAAGCCAATCTCTCTCAAGGATTAAAAAACCGCCATGTCACCATGCTATCTATTGCAGGTGCTATTGGAGCTGGTTTATTTGTTGGTTCTGGACATGCCATTGCTTCGGCAGGTCCAGCCGTTATTCTCTCCTATTTTATGGCTGGAACACTGGTCGTTTTAGTGATGCGTATGCTTGCTGAAATGGCGGTATCACAACCTGACAGTGGTTCATTTTCTACTTATGCTGACCGTTCGATTGGTAAATGGGCTGGATTTACTATTGGCTGGTTGTACTGGTGGTTTTGGGTATTGGTCATTCCATTTGAAGCCAATGCCGCAGCTGCCATTATTAACTCTTGGATTCCAGGTGCGCCAGTTTGGTTACTCTCCTTCCTGATCACCGCAGCGCTGACTGTTACCAACCTGTTTAGTGTAAAAAATTACGGTGAATTTGAGTTCTGGCTTGCAACAATCAAAGTTGGCTCAATCATTGTCTTTATTGTGCTTGGCTGTGCAGCAATTTTTGGTTTCTCGCCAGCACCTGAAGTGAATGGTGTCAAACACTTATGGGATCAAGGCGGGTTTATGCCAAATGGTTTTGGCACAGTAATCGCGGCCTTATTAACCACCATGTTCTCTTTCATGGGTTCTGAAATTGTCACCATTGCAGCCAGTGAATCAAAAGATCCTGAGCGTCAAATTACCAAAGCAACCAACTCTGTGATTTGGCGTATTGGTCTATTCTATCTGGTATCTATTTTCATTGTCGTGAGCTTGGTTTCTTGGAATGATCCTCGCTTGGCAGAAATGGGGTCATATCAAACTGTATTACAAGTTTTGCATATTCCTCATGCCAAACTGATTGTTGATATTGTGGTGTTAACTGCGGTGACAAGCTGCCTAAACTCTGCTTTATATACGGCATCTCGTATGTTGTATTCTTTAGGCAAACGTGGTGATGCACCAGCAATTACCCGTCAAGTCAACAAAAGCCACACACCCGTGTATGCAGTATTGATGTCAACGGCGATTGCTTTCATTTGTACTTTCGCTAACTATGCTGCACCAAAAGCGGTCTTTAGCTTCCTGCTGGACAGCTCTGGTGCAATTGCACTGTTGGTGTACTTGGTGATTGCTTGCTCTCAACTCAGAATGCGTAAAAGATTAATTGCCGAGGGTAAACCTCTCAGCATGAAAATGTGGTGTTTCCCATACCTGACTTGGGCCGTAATTGTGTTTATTATTGCAGCGCTTGGTATTATGGCTTTCGATCCAAACCATGTGCATGAAATTACTTCAACGGCAATATTAAGTATTTTGGTGGTGATTTCAGGTCTGATTGTGACCAAACGTCGTCGTCAAAACAGTTTAAATGTGGGTCTTTCCTCAGCTGAAAGCAATTAACCCTTAATTCTAGATGTACTCAATGCCAGTCAATTAAGAAATTGACTGGCATTTTCTTTTTTTGGAGGTGCATATAGAAAGAATATGACATTCCTTGAATAAGCAACAATTTAGACAAACATCAAAATAAAACTTTATTTTCAATAGAATTCGTATATCAACTTGCTATACAGATTCTATACCAGAACGAATTGTATGATGTTTCATATTGACAAAGCGCTGATCATTAATCAATAAGCAATTGATAAAACATAATAAAACAAACATAAAGATGTTTATTTAAATTTTAAGAGATAGTGTATCGCTGTAACTGTCGGCATGTTGATTTACCTAAATGGCTGTGCAGCAATTCTCTTTAATTATCTCAACCCCTTCTTTTATTCTAAATTATTCAAAAAAATTAACCTCTTATTTTGATTAAAAAATGGAATAAAATTCTCTGATAAGATTTTTTATAAACTTATAAATCACCCGTTAAAAGAAGAATTCAGGACATAAAAATAGCATTGGATAACCATGCACTAAAACATTGAAATTATTTGAAAAATCAACTTAAATTAGGCTTATTTCATCAGTTCATTTTTTGAATATTGGCTAATAAGCCACGACAACTGCCATAAAGTACTTCATAAAACGAGAACGTAAATGCTCAATTAATGTAGATTTTTTACTTGATCATTCACTGTTTCTACCAAATCATGTCTCGATAGCAATTATTTTTCTATTCATTTTTTATATCGAACTCAGATTAATATAGATCAGTCTTTATTTTAAATCGAATGATTGTCCGTTCTTACATTCTCAAACAGTAATTGATCAATACATTTTTCTAAATATCCCTGTAAATAATCAATAAAGTACGCCACCCTTGGAGAATGTTGTAGCCGATCCAAGTACACAGCATACACATCTGCGGGAGCGGTATTATATTCTGTTAAAATCTGCACCAAGCGACCACTTTTCAAGTATTTAGCAACTTCCCATTCTGCACGCATTAAAATCCCATGCCCCTCAAGCGCCCAATTGAGCGCCACTGCACCATCATTCGTGCTCAACTTGCCATGTACTTTAATGGTTTCAAGCTGCTCTGCTCGATTAAAACGCCAATTCCCATATGCCGTATCATTTTGCCGCAGCACAATACACTGATGTTGGGTTAAATCATGCGGAACTTGCGGTACACCATTTTTCTTTAAATAAATCGGTGAAGCACAAAGTAAGCGCCGATGTGCAATCAGTTTCTTGGCAATGATCCGCGAGTCTGGCAATTCACCAAATCGAATCACCACATCAACTGCATCATCAGGCAAAGTAACTGGACGATCACTCAAATGTAGCTGAACTTCAACATCTTGATAAATTTTGGCAAACTGGCTAATGGCAGGTGCAATATAGGATCGACCAAACCCTAAAGGCGCATTAATTCGTAGCAAACCTTTGGGTGCAATACGACTACTGGCAACCAGCCGTTCCATATCATCAATCTCATTCAGAATCCGCAGTGCATTTTCATAATAAATTTCACCCTCGTGGGTCAGGCTAATACGGCGTGTTGTACGATTCAGCAAACGCACGCCCAAACGTTGTTCAAGCTGAGTCAAACGCCGTGAAACCGCAGGCGGGGTCAGATTCAGCTCACGCGCGGTAGCAACGAGACTGCCTTGTCTTATTAGTAAACAAAAAAAACCTAATTCAGTATCCGTACTCATGATTATTCAGTTTTTTGCAATAGTGATTTAACTTTAGCGCGATTTTTCTATTTTTCAAAGCCGCTACTATGGCTTCAGGTTACCTCTTTGTACGTATCACAACAATAACGGTCACATAAGGAATGTGACTTTGTGCAAAGAAACCATTAGCCAGATTCGATCAATGTGTATCGATTGGTAATCGTTAGGAAAAATGGAGAATGCCCCTCATGGACATGGATTTAGAGAAACGGGTGCTACGCAAAATTACGTGGCGAATTGTGCCGTTTATCATGCTGTTATATCTGATTGCCTATATTGACCGCGTCAATATTGGTTTTGCTGCACTCACCATGAAACAAGACCTCGGCTTTAGTGCCTCAGTGTTGGGTTTTGGTGCAGGTATTTTTTTCGTGGGTTATTTCTTGTTTGAAGTCCCTTCCAACATTATTTTGCATAAAGTTGGCGCTCGTCTCTGGATTGCCCGCGTGATGTTGACATGGGGGCTGATTGCAGGCGGTATGGCGTTTGTACATAGCTCGACCAGTTTTTATGTCATGCGCTTCTTGCTCGGCGTGGCTGAAGCCGGGTTTTTCCCAGGCATTATTTTGTATTTAAGCTACTGGTTTCCTGTGCGCTACCGCGCTGGTGTTATTGCCTTATTTATGGCAGCAGCCCCGATTGCAACCGCGATTGGCTCGCCGATTTCCGCAGCATTACTCGAAATGCACGGTTTTATGAATTTGGCTGGCTGGCAATGGATGTTCTTAATTGAAGCTGTCCCTGCGCTGATTCTAGGTGTAGTGGTGTTTTTCTACATGACCGATCGCCCAGAAAAAGCCACATGGTTAGCTGCTGATGAAAAAGACTGGCTGATTCAAACCATGCAGCAAGAACATCAGAAAAAACAAACTAACGAACACCACAGCATGATTCGTGGCTTAACCAACCCCAAAGTGCTTGCACTTGCCTGTGTGTATTTTGGAACTTCAGCAGGGTTATACACCCTCGGGATTTGGGCACCGCAAATTATTAAGGAATTGGGCGTATCGGCAATGACTGTCGGTTTTCTAAATGCCATTCCCCCGATTCTTTCTGTTATTGCCATGATTTTATGGTCACGTCACTCTGACCGTACAGGTGAGCGTATATGGCATGTTGCCCTTGCCTGCCTAATTGCGGTTGCAGGGTTGGTAATTGCCACACAAACCCACAACGTGCTTGGACTCATTGCTGCACTGAGTGTTGTCAATATCGGTATTAGCTGCTCAAAACCACCGCTTTGGAGTATGCCAACCATGTTCCTGTCAGGTACAGCTGCAGCAACAGGCATCGCCGCTATCAACTCGATTGGTAACCTCGGTGGCTTTGCAGGCCCCGCCATGATTGGCTGGATTAAAGACCAGACAGGCAGTTTCAATGGTGGATTGTACTTTATTGCAGGATTACTAGTGCTCTCTACCGTACTCACGCTGATTTTAAGTGTAACCCAAAAAACTAAGGTCAATGACAGCAAGGCTTCAAACAAAGCCTAGCAACCTATTTTTCAGATTTGTCAAAGGAGTATCACATGGACAAACAACTTGCCATTCAGTCCCTTACGGACACCATGGCGAAATTCACTGCCTATATTGGTAAACGCTTACCAAAAGATGTCAACAAAAAACTGATTGAGCTACGCACACTGGAAACCAATCCACTCGCCAAATCTATTTATGATTCGATGGATACCAACCAGCAAGCCGCAGACAAGCTTGATCGTCCAAGCTGCCAAGATACAGGTGTAATTCAGTATTTTATTGAAGCAGGTGCACACTTCCCTCTTCTCGGTGAATTACAGGAAATTTTACAAGAAGCCACGGCGGAAGCGACTCGCAAAGGTCCTTTACGTCACAATGCAGTCGAAACCTTCGACGAAAAAAATACAGGCACCAACACAGGCACACAAATTCCGTGGCTGGACTGGCGTATTGTGCCAGAAGCCGACACCTGTACCATTGATGTCTACATGGCAGGAGGCGGTTGTACTCTTCCAGGTGCAGCTAAAGTCCTCATGCCAGGACAAGGCTATGAAGGTGTTGCAGAATTTGTGATGGATGTGATTACCGAACGCGGTGTAAATGCCTGTCCACCACTCTTGGTTGGTGTTGGCGTATCGACTTCGGTGGAAACCGCAGCACGTTTATCTAAACTGGCAATTATGCGCCCAGTCGATTCAAAAAGTGACAATCCACGCGCCGCATTGATGGAAGACTTATTGGAACAAGGTCTCAATGAAATTGGCATTGGACCACAAGGCTTAACAGGCAACAACAGTGTCATGGGAGTCAATATTGAATCCTCTGCTCGCCATCCATCTACAATTGGGGTTGCGGTCAATACAGGCTGTTGGGCACATCGTCGTGGCAAAATCCGCATTCAACCTGACATGTCTTATGAAATCCTGTCGCACGAAGGAGTTGTTCTATGAAAAAAATCCTAACTACGCCAATTCGTGATGAAGACTTAGCAGACCTAAAAGTTGGTGATGTAGTGTATTTAACAGGTCGTTTGGTGACCTGCCGTGACGTTGCGCATCGCCGCCTGATTGAACAAGGGCGCGAGCTACCTGTGAATTTGGAAGGTGGAGCAATCTTCCATGCAGGCCCAATCGTACGTAAAAAAACCGATGGTAATTTTGAAATGGTGTCGATTGGCCCTACAACCAGTATGCGTATGGAAAAATTCGAACGCGAATTTATTGCCAAAACTGGGGTGAAACTAATTGTGGGCAAAGGCGGCATGGGGCCTGAAACTGCTGCAGGCTGTCAGGAACATAAAGCCGTGCATGCGATTTTCCCAGGGGGCTGTGCCGTACTAGCTGCCACGTTAGTGGAAGAAATTGAAGGAGCTGAATGGCAAGATTTGGGTATGCCAGAAACATTGTGGATTAACCGAGTCAAAGTCTTTGGTCCACTGATCATTTCGATTGATACACATGGCAATAACTTGATTCAAAACAATAAAACTGTATTCCAAGCCAAGAAACAGCCAATTCTGGACAGAATCTGTAAGCAACTTAGTTTTATTCAATAATTCTTCCAATACAGGTATCTGCTGAAACGATTTGGCAGATACTTCCCCTCCTCTTTCCCTGCAAGATCAAGCCAAAAATCATCCTCGCGGACGATATGCTTTCCCAAATGTTCCACCTATATTACAACCTCACAATGTATTTGAAAATTAACAATATTTTAAAAAATATTGTTAATATAAAAGGATGTCAGAGTATTTGTCATAAAAACCGGCAGTCACAGCGGTGAATTCAACGGTTTAGCGCAAATACACGTTTTTAGAGGTTAGGTGACATGGTGTGGGAACATCACAAGCTGCAAGACTGGCTGCAAGTCTAATTTCAGGAAATACCCTAATTATTGACCCAAGCTCGTACCATTTTAATCAAACATAGTTCGATTGTATTTCAATAATGCGACCTTCAGAGATAAACACCTGATAAATCATCATTTCCAGTCTAAACGTATACACAAGTGCATGATGTATACGCCCACGCCGATCTCTAAAAGTACTCTGCGTAGGATTTGCCAACGGGCGCTGCATTTTATTTAAAAATTCGTTTTGTGTATCACCAATACGAACAATCGCACCCGATGGTGCATAAAAAGAATCAGTTCCCTCAATTGCAAAAGCTGAGCTGGATACACACAATAAGACAGCAGCGCATAATTTCTGCATTCACTATTTCCCCAATAAAATATTTTTTATATCTTAAAAATAAATAGATTAGAAGTATACCAATCTTAATTCCAAGCAATAAACAGCTAAAAGTTGCCAGTTCTCCACCATGCAATAAATTGATAAAGCTTTATCAATAAAATACACATTCAGATTTATAATACTCAAAAGCAAAGAAATCGATTCTAGTATGACGTGAGAAATTTTATGGTGCTTTCTTTAAGAATTATGCATTTTTAACTCTTAATAAAACTTACTTACAGTACAAAGTCGGTTGCTGCGCCATTTTTTCTGCCAAATATTGAATCAACACACTGAGTTTGGGCGGCACATAACGCGTGGTGGAATACAATAACCATGCTGCCCCACTATAATAAGTTTTAAATTGCCATTCAGGTAAAATCTGCCGCAACTCCCCACGATCCAAAGCCTGCCGCGCTACAAAATATGGCAAACTGGCAATTCCCAAATGCTGTAAAGCAGCATCTAAACGAATGCCTGTATGATTGGCGGCATAACGCCCCTGTACCACAACGGTCACTATCTGTTGCTCACGCTGAAACTTCCATTTGGAATCGCTTGGCTGCTCACCCAAATAAATACATTGATGCTGCTTTAAATCCCGAGGATGCTCAGGCGTTCCATATTGCTGCAAATATTCAGGCGTAGCACAAATTAAATGATCAATTTCAATTAGTTTACGCCCCATTAAGCCCAACGGTGGTTGATCAGTAATTCGAATGGCTAAATCAATATCTTCATCAATCAAATCGACGTAGCGATCTTCGAGCAGCATTTCAATATTGACTTTAGGATAACGCTGCAAAAATTCAGGCATACAGGGATGCAGCAAGAAATGCCCAACGGCTTTGGGTACGCTGATTCTCACTGTACCTTGAGGTTCGGCATGAAACTGCCCTGAGCTTTGCATTACAGCTTGAGCAGCATTCAGCATTTCTTGGCAATGGCTATAAATTTGCTGGCCACTTTCACTCAAACGCAGTTTACGTGTTGTACGTTGTAACAGCCGCGTTGCCAAGGCTTTTTCTAGGCGCGAAATTGCTCGACTAATTGCCGAAGGTGTCGTGCCAAGCTGACGTGCAGTTTCTGAGAAACTTCCCGTTTCCACAACTTTGACAAAGATCGCCATTTCTTGCAGTAAATACAGATTTTGATTTGTGCTCATGAGGCAAAAGTCATTTGGTTTTAAAGCGAATTATCAACATTCATCCTCCATAATACAATGCCAGTTCGATTTTTCTTGGAGATGAAGATGACTGAAGCATTGTACTTATCTGGAGCAACTCAGGGTCGCGTTGAAGTCTTAAGTTGTGAACCCGATGCCAATGGCACTTATCAAGTACGTCTGTCTGCTACGCCTTTTCATCCTCAAGGCGGTGGGCAGCCGAGTGATGTGGGTTTCATTGATGATGTTGCTGTAACCCATGTTGCTCTGCAAGATGGCGAAATTGTGCATATCTGTACGGAAGCTATTGCATTAGGTCAGGCACAGGCAATTGTAGATGTAGAAAAACGGCAGCTCTACAGTCGACTGCATTCGGCTGGACATCTGATTGGGCATGTATTGCAACAGGCAGGTTGGCAGCCGATCAAGGCTCAACACTGGGTCGAGGATGCCAAAGTCCAGTTTGTCCCTCAAGAACAAGCGCAAACTATTGAACTGCCTGAGTTGGAAAATTGGTGTAATCAATATGTGACAGCAGGTCTTATCACTACCGTAAAACAAAATGCTGATGGTTATCGTGAAGTAAGTTTTGGTGAGTTTTCTGCATTTCCTTGTGGAGGAACGCATGTTGAAAATTTAGCTGAAATTGAACATATTCAGATTCAAAAACTTCAGTTAAAAAAAGGAAAATTGACTGTAAATTATACGATTGTGTCAAAGTCTGCGGCATAATAAAAAGCCCACTGTTTAAGGTGGGCTTTAATATGTTGATTTCTCAGCTAATTTTGGTATGAATATCCAGATTCGAACTGAAGACCTCTACGATGTCAATATTACGTCGAAAGTCCGCTAATACCATGTTAAACAACAAATTTATGGTCATTTTTTCGTGTATAAACACTGTAAAATTCGAGAATCTAATCTCAATAAAAACAGTCAGTTAGAAATCCATTCCCCGAAAGATTTTTTCAGTTATTTTCCAAATTTGTTATAGAAAAATTGTATTAAAAAAAACCATTACTACTATTGAACTTCATATGTAAAAGTTTGGCGATTTAAAAGACATGCGGACTGAATAGTTGCTAAAGTAGTAGTTGAATGGGTTTGGCATGGCGGCTGATAAAATGAAAGAAAAATTATTTAATAAGCTTGGCTGGATTTGTTTGATTATTTTTTTAGTTCTTGCCGCTATTTATATGATCGCAAGTTATGTATTTAAGTTAGATTCAGATCAGATTTCTGTACTTACCAACCTATTTCTTGCCTTTGCGACTTTTACTGCAGCTTGTACAGCAGTTCTTTTTTTTACAGATTGGAGAGAACAGCACGATAAGTCTATTTCTAATAAATTCGCATGGAAAGTTATTGATAGCTTTGATTTATTTGATATTTCTTTTATGAACTTTTTAAAATCATTAGATGATCTTGAAAAAAAAATTGAGAACCCACAGAGTTTTAGTGAAGAGCTCAAAAATTTAGATAGAGAAGCTCTGATTCTGTTAATAGAAACCAAATCAATGAAATTTAATTTATCAAATTTCAGAGAGTCTTTAAGAAAATATTCGGTTTATAGCAGTAAAGAAGACTGGTATAAGGGGCAAGAAGAAAAAATCTATGACTTATTCTTAAACCTTAATCTGGATCATTTAGAAAAAAATGACTCTAAACATATTATCTCAGGAATTAAAAGTTCTTTAGATAAAATTACACCTCAAATACACTATTTTGAACATGAAGTGATTGATAAGTTAATTAATGAATTAAAATCAAAAAATTAAAGAAATATCACTTTTAGAGCCAACTAATACCTTCTATCCCCAAAGAGATTTTTCCAGTTATTTTTCAATTTTTTTATAAAAAAAGACTCCCGAAAGAGTCTTTTTTACATCTGAAATAGCACGAAATTAAGAGGCTGTGCTCGCCACTTCATAATGTGTTTTGTCTAATTTGCCTTGTTTAAATAACCAGGTTGCGACCTCTGGCCAAGAGTACATAGCCGACTTCGATGCCAGTCCATACATCGGTCTTGGAAAGTTTCCATCACCACGTTTGTTTTGAGCATATAGCGAAAGTGCCTGTCGGCTCATGCCTGCCCGTTCTGCCATTTCAGAGAGTGTAGAAAAGCCTTGTTCTTCTACGATCAAATCTGAAAAGCCAAGTGAACGGATATTGTCTAAAGCCGATGTAATCGCTTGTGCTGCGCTTGGTGCTTCACGATCAAACTCTAGGTAGATGGTGTCGTTATAGCTACAGAGCAATGCATCGTCACAGCCTGCTTCAAAAAACTGGTCTTCGAGATTTGCTAGGTCTGAACGTGCATCACGTACCACTACGGTGAAGTGATATGTATTCATAGTTCATCTCCGTTGCATTGTTTAACTTTACGAAGGATTTGTTTTGCATGAGTTTCTGGGTCTTTTGGTGTGCTCCAGACACTCATTTGATGTTCGGCATGCCCGAGCACGCATTTTAAGCGACAGAATGCATGCCCTGATTTGCCTGTATCTGCAACATCCCAACCGTTATCTATCGCGTATTCGATGGCTTCTCGAATATGCTTATTAGGATGTTTTTTCATCTTTAATCCTTTTACTATTGTTAAATTATATGCTGTTGTTGACATTTGTCAACAAGCTAACATTTACGCAGGCGCATTAAACCAGTTTGGGTTGGTATCCATGATTTCCCCGTTGGACATGTTGACGATGCGGAAGTCTTTGCTGATGAGTGGCTGACTGTTTGAGCCACGCATGTTGTAGCGTTTGCTCACGTCTAACGCGAGTTCATTTGCTCGGACGATCAGGCTTGAGTACTTGAGATAGTCCTGCATGTTTAAAAATCTGAGCGCGTTCCAGACGTGCATCATTTTAAAGTTTTGGTTAATGACTGCCTCAACGAGTTGCTGGATCTGCTTTTGGTCTTGGCGTTGTAGTTGGTGACTTTGAGACACCACAGCCGTAAGGTTATGCACGTACTCTACGGCGTAAGGCAAGCTTTCCAGTGGAATGTCTTCAACATGTTCTACGTCAAAGCGTTGGTGCAGCATTTTGTAGACTTCTACTGTGTTTAGGCTCGACTTGCTGACCAGTAGCCCGACTGCTTCGGCAAGTGGGATACGGTCGTCAATGATGGTTTTAGCTTTGGGCTGTACTTCTTTTTCGAGTATATCAAGCGCCCATTTGCGGAATTCTTTAGCAACTGGAGTGCGGGCAAAGAATGTGATGAGATGACAACCACGTAAGTTAAATACCCGTACGCCCAAATTGGGCGTCTGAGGATTTTCAATCATCTGTGTCATATCTTGAGTAAACTCATCACTATTTCGGTTAAATACTTTTGTTACAGCATCTGCCTGCTTATAGCCTAGTGCATAAGCCAACTCTGATGATGTAATCCAAATTTGGTCATCGTTTTGTTGTACTGGATGAAATTGTATTGCATTAAATGTTAGACTATTCATGTCTTTTCTCCTGGTCGAGATTAGATAAAAAGCCCCTCTTCCGCCAAGTTGTAGGGGCTTTTTTAATGAATTCACACCAACAATGGTGTAAATTAATTTAAAATTACACCATTGTGGTTTATAAGTCAATGTGCTATTTTTCTTATACCAACGTAAGGAAATAAAGATATGACCGAAGATGCTCAGCTAAAACTTAGAGTTCCACAAGAGTTGAAAGAATTCTTAGAGAGTGAAGCAAAGTTAAATCATCGAACAATAAATGGTGAGGTTGTTTACCGTTTACAGCAAAGTAAAAATAATAATTCAGGTCGGTCACTCTATTTTAATGATCTAAATTGTGTTGAAGATTTGAAAGAAATGTCTCTTCGAGAACAACAAGAGCAAGCTACCGCAATGATCTCAAGAATCTTTTATGATCATCCTGAGTATCAGCTCATCAATATTGAAACCATTAATGATGGGAAGAAGATTCGTTATTGGTATTCTATCCCTAGAGGTGAAAGTTTTAGGGATTAATTTAATGAGTACGCGCGTGCGTACTCTTCATTTATTTTTCAAATTATATTTATTTTGATTTAGTTCTAACTCATTAGTTATATTAAATGCCGTCAATGCTTCACATAACGCTTTCATTTCAGAAGCATGTACCATTTCTACCCATTCAGGCTGAAATTCAATTCCCCTTGCCATTGCTTTAAAAGGTTCTGGTATAGCTTGTGATTGTTCAATAGATTGATAATAATTATTGATGGCAGCCTCTATATCTATATTCGTTTCAAAAATAGCTAAATCTTTCAAACAATCAAGCATCACTGGACCAATAATAGACTCACACTTTTGGATGATGTCTAATAGATATGTTCCAAAAGCAAAGAATGTCTTTGACTTATTCAAATTTTGAACTTGTCGTTCTGCTAATAGCATTGGAAAATTATCGTCAGTTATGTGCGCAGCAGATGTTAAATCTAACCCACGATGAACTACAGCATTACGAAGTTCACGAATGTAGCTATAATTAGCTTTTCCATTAGGAAATCCATTAAACGCAAAACTCGAATATAATTGTTCTTTAAAATTACTGGATTTCAACAAAGTTATTTCATCAAAAATATCTATTGCTGCCATAAGATTTAGAAAATAGCCAGAATAGTGAACTCTCATATCTATCTGATCAAGAACAGAGATAGGTGTGCGAAATGTGAGAGCTGCACGTAACGCAGTCTTTCTTGCAGACATATACCATGTTAGTGAGTTAATCCATCCTAAGTCAGCAGCACTAGATTTAGTCATTTTCTCTCTACATAAATAATATTTTAAATCAACAATATATACTAAATATATTCTTTAAAAATCTATCTATTAAGTAAATCAACCATTCTTTTAAGATCAAATAAAATCATAGTAGAAATAAATAATAAAAAAGATGTTATCAGTAAAAAAATACTTAGAATTAATAGGACAATTTTTGCAATATAATCTGGAATTAACAAATAATTTCCCAACCATAATAAGTTTGTTTTATATATAAATAATGAATAAATAAAAATGCTAGCATTAAAAATGAAAGTAATTAACATCATGCATTTTTCTTTAAAGTACTCTTTTTTATTTAATGTAATACCTATAATATTTCGATCATTATCTCGTTCAATATTTAAACTTGTATCCCAAAAAGCTAAATCCTTAGATACAGTTTCAAAATTAACAATATTTTTATTTCTTGATACAAAATCAACTAATCTGTAAGAAACCAAACGGCTACCGACCAATGCTTGTGCTAGCCCATTTCTTCTTGCATGTTTTTGATATTCTTCAATATCCAAGTTATCAATTTTCTTTATGCCATCAAAAAATTCCTCTCTACGAGTCAATCTTTCTTCTGCTTGTTTAAATTTACTTTTTCTTTCTAAAAACAGTACAAGTATTTTATGAATAAATTCCCACATAGTTTTCCGAACTTTAATTTTCAAGGATTATGGTATGTTTTCTAATTATTGCTAATTCCAACATCTGTCAACCAGTTTTTATTGCTGAATTTTAACTTTGTCAACCAAATGTCTTTTTTACGGCGTGAATTGAGGAAGAAAAAGCATCATCAGATGCTCTTTAACTTTGCCCAACACTCACCCAACAAACCTTTATGATCCACCAAGAAACTCAGATTTACTAATATGTCTATTGCTGGCTACAACAGTTTGATGACAACATTTAATACCACGATTATGAATGACGTATCCATTCGCAGTATTTTCTCTCGAAATCAAAAATTCTTGATTTGAATAATGGTAGCTAGTGAAAGTCCCCCAAAGGTTCTCTAAACCCTGCCATGTTCCACCATTTGGAAGCGCATAATTCACTGAATAATCGCCTAAAGGAACATTCAGCTCCGCTGTCCTGTCTTGTGACAACTGAATCACCGCAGCAATTTTGTTGGTAGCTTTATCTCTAACTGTAAAAACCACATCATAATTTTCAGCTTCAAATGTAATTTTTCCAACCGCAGGCTCTTGGTTGCTAAAAAAATACATCACTTTTTTTTCAAAGGGCACAGCATTATTTTTTTCTTGCAATTGCCTTTGTTGATCGAGACTTTGTATTTTAGATAAATCATTATTGGTTTCAGGGTTAGTTTGCCCAGAAATATTTGATCCTGAGTTATTACTATGTCTATTTTTTATATATCCCGAAATGTTATAAGCTAAAACAACTGTAACAACTATACCAATAATGGCCGCTGCTCCAGAGTTATTATTTTGGTTTTTTCTTGGTTTAAATGCCATGTATCCCCCTAAAATTAAAAGTTTTTATATTTTATCTTTTGGTATTTTTTCACAATAAAGAATATATGTAAATAAAATGATCTTGACTAGAGGACTTTACTCCAAACGATGGCTGACCAACACTTTAAACATAAAAAAAGCCATGTGAAGGTTCACATGGCTATAAAACGAAAAACTACAGCGTATGTTAAAAATTTAAGGTGGTACATTCCCCACTCTTCACCACCTTACATTTATAAATCTGATTGACTTATCAGCATATCCAACTATGCTTTTAGTATAGAATTATTAGACTAAAAACGATGACTTTAAATATAAAATACTTACCAAAATATCACTACCAAGAAAAGCACAGCCTAGATGTTGTGGCATCCCCTGCACAAGCTATGCACGCAATTTTAAACTACCGTACACAAGATGACCCATTTTTCCGTTGCGCAATTGCCCTTAGAGAACTGCCTAACCGCTTACTACATAAATCACAGCAACCTAAAGACTATTTCAGTCTGGACAACTTCACCTTACTTGAACAAAACGGCGATCAGGAAGTTATTTTTGGCTTAGCAGGTCAGTTTTGGAAACTGGACTATGGACAAGCTCCTATTGTAGACAGGGCATCATTTTTGGCATTTGATCAGCCTGAGTGCGCGAAACTTGCCTTATATTTCTCGGTTGAACAGCTCGATGAGACACATACCCGCGTTACAACTGAAACACGGGTATATTGTGTAGATAAAAAGGCATTATCAAAATTTAGACTATACTGGTATCTGATCCGCCCAGTCAGTGGCCTTATTCGACGTCGGGTTTTGTCACAGATTCAGAAGAGTGTTTTGAGAGAGTCAATGGATTTGACTTAGTAATAATAAAAAATAGGAGAGAAGATATATGGATGAAGATTTGTACTCATCTCTAAAAGCAGAAGTGCATAAAAGAATTTCTCACTTCATCGAAGATGGCTATTCTTTAATTGGAGATATCTTCATGACACTCAATGAAGAGACTGGGGTTGCTGAAGTTGATGTTTTTCTTATAAACAAACATAACTCTTCATTACCTTTAGAAAAATATTATCGCTATCAATTACTCATTAATGAAGTGCAGCACTTCTGGGTTTACTTAGACAATGATGATTAATGTATTCTAATTTTTCATCAAAATTATGATTGAGACTGTAAATTACTTTTTATTATTTTTAAAATTAGTGTTCTAAATTTACAGTAAACCATTCAAGAAAAATTAGATATATAACTAAAAGAATCAAAAAAGGCATGCGATGATTCCACATGCCTGACTCAATCACTCCCATAGGATCTATCAACAAATCATTTTATTGAATTGGGTAGGTATATGTTGTCTACAGTGGTATCTGAATTTAACGCAAGAGTTCCACTAGAGCCAACATCAAAACCTATTACCTTTGACTTTAGAATAGCTGTAGCATTTGTATTGTTAAATGTATAAGTAATAGTGCAATTCTGTGCTGTACCAGCAACTACGGCCACACCATATGTTCCCGTAGATGAATCATTATTACAACTATTCTGTGCTATATCTGTTACAACTTGGGGTTTCAAACCACCTGCTAGAACTATAGCTTCGGTTACCTGTGTTCTCACTATATAAGTTTGATATGCTAAAAATGCTATAGCAGCTAAAACACCTATTATCGCTACAACTGTAAGTAATTCAATTAAACTAAACCCCTTATGATGAGTATTCATAAGTATTTCTCCAAATTCAGGGTATATTAGATTTATTGTGTTTAAGTAAAATTTATGACTATATTCTTCATACTTAAAAAATATATAAAATGTTTAATTTTTAATCAATTTATTTTTTGAATTAATATGTACACTGTTATCTGTTAACAAATAAAAAAACCATCATGTAGATGGCTTCACCCCACTTTCTACTACATCCCACGCCTGACTTAATCGCTCCGCATCAATTGCGTGTCCGTCAGCTTTTTCTGCCATTGTTCGATATTCTGCTGTGCATACTTCGAGTAACTCTCCGTTGGCAATGGTGTAATCAATGATGGTTTGCTTGGAAGCTGTGGACAGATGTTGGTTGGCACGACTGATCTGCTCTGACAGCCCGCGATTAGCCAACTGAGCAGCACTAGCGGCAGCAACCGCATCTTGTATTTTTTTACCCGCATCTTGTTCTACCTTTAAAAGTTGTTCAGCCCATGTTTTTTCTTGGGTGATTGCAGCGGTTTTGGCTTTTTCATTGGCTTCTTTTTGTCTGGCTTTGTACTCATCAAAGTCAGCTTGTACTTTGTTTACTTTTGCCGTGCATTGAGCATCAGCTTTGTTCAGATCATTTGCCAGACTGTTAGCTTGCCAAGTCTGGAATAAGCCATAAAGCACAAGGACAATGATCAATGACCACCGTTTATGTGCCAGTACCCACTGAAAACAGGCACAAAAAAAACGCCATAAGGCGCGGAGGATTGCAAGGGCTGTCATCATAGGTTTGCTCCCATACACTTGTCATAGCGTTCCACTTGTCGCAGATACACGCCATAGCAGTTATTGCTACGAATAGAGCAGTCATGCCCTGCGGCATACTTGTATTTCAGTAAGGACTGACATGCCTGTGTGTATTGCCTCGCTTTTAGGTTCTTCAGCATGGATGACTTAGACCAGGTACTTTGCCCGAACTGATATGAGAAGTCGGCATACAGGTCATACTCATCTTGCGACAGCTTGATGCCATTTAATGACTTATTGAACACCGGTGCGTCTTTGGCGTAGTGTGCCTTGAGGTATTCAAGCCCCTGCTTTTTAGATACAGGCGGATCGGTCATTTTGACCTTGCGACCGTCAGGGTGGATGGTGTTGCCAAAAGCAATGGTCGGCACGCCACCGATGTCTTTATACGGTACTGAACGAAAGCCCTCTTTCGATCCCGTGTACGCTACGCCAGGATCACTAATCCCATCAATAAAAAAGCCGCCAATTGCGGCGGCTAAAGTTCCAATGACGTAGTATTTAGTCTTGTTCGACATCACATTTTTCCTTTTTTAAAGATTCGAGATAGGCTTTGTGTTCAATCGCATCACGTTTGTCTTTCTTGCGGGCAAAGTGCCAATTCATCACCAAGCCCCCTGCACCAATCAACACACTGATCCAGAAACCCAAATCCAGTGATGCCAACCACGATGACAATGCGCCAATACTTCCGCCATACATCGCAGTTTTACTGGCGAGTAACGTTGAAGCGGTGTTATCGAATGTTTGATCTGCCATAGTTCCCCCAATTTTTGGCAATAAAAAAGCACCCTATTCGGTGCAATCCAATTCAATATGCTTTTAGCTTTCTGTGATTTCCTGAACGCCTAAATCATCACTGCGAATGGCATCATCGGGCAGATCAGCCTGCTGTAATTCTTCGCCATATTTCATGGCTTCCTCTTGTGAATTGGCTTCAATTTCTCGTTCAATACGGTAAATGCGGTGGGTAATCACTTTGTATTTCATCATTTAGTCCTGTGTTATGGATTCATAAAGTCTTGATCGTTGTTGTAATACAGATCGGTATAATTAATCGCAGTGATTGTGCCCTCACTGGATTTTTCAGTGACTAGGAACAAATCCCGCTTTGCTCCCGTATCACGGGTGATGATGTACTGGGTACAACTTAGATTGCCGTCATATTCCAAAATCAGGTTGGCCGTGGGTGCGCGTGTCAGCAACACTTCATGCTGATCATCGCCCTGCGTGACTGCGATTACATCCACGGATTTATTGGGCAGTTGCAGGTGAATGACATAGTTGTGCCCTGCCTCTAGTTCACAACTTTGCGAGAGCTGAAGATATAAACCGTCCTGATCCAGTACCGCCCCTGAGCTGATCACCTGCTGTTTGGTGTCATCGGCCACCAGTAGCAGATCGTTGCGGGTGACCAGATCAGCTTCGTGGTAGGTCTGAAACTCCACTGCCCGCCGCTGATACAGCAATTTGTTATAGGCGCGATGTGCCAGCAAGTAGGCTTGCTGTCGGTTGGTCACGCCTTTGACATCAATTTTTTGAGGGTTAATCACATCATCATTGGGCAGTTTGATCTCGCTTTCAGACCAACTGTCATCTGGATCAATCCACGTCAATTGAATGCCATCATAGTCTTTATTTACTCCAAAACTACTGGTGCGCTTTTCTGACTGCGGAACTTTGTTGCGATGGTTAAACAGTAAAGTTGGAATCGCTTGCGGTCGTTCAAAGGCAAAGTACACGATGTTAGATTCACGACGCGCATCACAGAACAGTACCGATGCCATTACAGCCAGTGTTTCTTCATAGGACATCTTGGCATCGTCAAAGGTGTAGTTAAACTCGATGGCTGTGCCAAAATACTGCTTTATTTCAGCAGCCGTGGCATAGAGACTGGCAACATCTAACATGTCTATTGAACGTCTACCAATCTGAGGATCTGTTGTTAATTCACATATCATATCTGCAAAGTTGTGACTTGCTACACGTGTTGCAGATCGCTCGCCTGTCGCATAGCTGTAGAGCTTACGGGTGGCGATACAATTGATCTGACGGTCTTTTACAGATAAAGCACCATCTGTTGCAACTGTTCGGGTGCGTACAATCGTCACATTTCCAAAATGATCAATTTCAGAATCACACATTCCATAGACTGATTTAATCTTACAGGCATCTTGTGTCTTACCTGCCTGTGTTGCTGTAGTCCGACTTAGGCGAAAGCGAAAAGATCCAGCAACGGGTAAATCCACATAAACTGTTCTTCCAAACTGGGATTTGCTTTTTGCTTGAATATATTGATGAATTGATGTTACAGATCCAATTGGATCTCCTGAACTATTGATGGACTGAACTTCAATAGTTACCGTCATTCCTTCATCCCAGACGCCACCTTTGGAATCCTGATAGTACAATCCATTTGGAAAAAAGAAGTTAAAAACAGCCTGCCTTGCATTAGGCATATCAAAGTTAAACCATCCCACATACTTGGAACTTACAATATCAAATCGAATTTCTGGTGATTGCCCTTGTGTACTATGATTGGGTAATGCTTCAATTTTCTCCCAGTCCTCATTAATAGCTGCTGGGTTAGTCAGCGCAATCGTATTGGTATTTAAACTAGTAATGGTATATGTATCATCCAGTGCGATCAGCGCTCCTTGACCATCCTGATAATCTGCGCCACTTAATGAGATTCGATCTGATGCAACAAAGTATTGGGTAAAATCAACATTTGCAGATTTGATAAGATTAGGGCTTTCAAACCAGATATCACTACTTTCTAAAACTGCGGTATTGGGTTGCTCTATGGTCTGGCCATTAATTGATGCCGATTTTTTTACGTACTTAGGATATTCTAAAAAAGTATCCCCAATCTGATAAGCAGGCGTCCCTATAATTGACGTATATGGATCATAAAAACTGGCAGATGCTCCCGCAATACTCGCCACAGCAGTATCACCATCCTGTACATCAGTGATTTTATAATAACCACGCCCCAGACACATCAGGCATTCTTCAATTTCAATACCATCACTATTGTAAATAGAATAAGGTGGTGAAATGAGATCTGGAATGGCTTTCACTGTACCAAAAATATCAGCAACCCGTGCTCCCAACCGTTGTTTATTGCTACGGTTAGACAGATCATTATTACTTGAGCCTTGTTCTGCTGCTGATGGGGTTTTCATGGTTAAGGCGGTGTACAGCGAATAGGCTGCCATGATCGCAACCACCGCATAATACACATACGGTAGAATTGCCGCCCCCGCATGACAGACCACATCAAACTGATCATCAGGATCAGCATTCAGTAAAGCTACAGCGGTGGCTTTATCGTGCGGGGTGACATCATTTTCAGCACAAGGATTGCCCTTATAGATTCGGGCCTGTGGATACTGAGCTTTGATCATCAGGAAGGCACGCAGAACGTTGTCCGTATGCTCGATGGTGACTTTGGATGCATCCAGTGGATTTTCAAAGATTCTGAACATGCTCATAATATCGAAACCTGAGATAGTGAATGTTTAACGCTCTTAAACTGACGTACTGCACTCCGCTATCACTGAGATGCAGGACTTTGCCATCATAAAAAAGCCCCACATGGTTATCCCCTGTGAGGCTGGTCATCAGCACAATACAGCCGTGCTGTGGCTGCTTGAGTCGTTTGTTTTTGATCACGGTTTGCCGTGATGTGGTGATCGCCTGATTCAGTGCGCCTGTTAAGCCAATAAAGCTGCTGGAATAGTCTTGACCGAAGAGTGACTGTGCCGCATCAATCACAAAATGTACGCAGTGATAACGTAAAACGTCATAATGCTTTTCAAAGAGTGTGAGATCCATTTTTTAAGCTCCAATCAGCCTCAATAAAAGCCGATCAGCGTTGGAAAGTTGGCTTTGGTAAACAGCAAACCTGTCCCCACTGCATTGAGTTTCGGTGCTTCGGCATTAAAGGTTGTGCACTGATAATCCGAGCTTTGGTCTGTGACTTCGAGGTTATCAATCACCAGGATTGGCGTAGACAGATCCAGACTTGAATAGGCCCGATAAGTGACTTGTGGGCGTTCGGTTGAACCCGCATCCAGAATCTGATCAATCAGGTCAGGAACAATATCGCCCAAGTCTCCAATGGTAATACTCAGACTTTGATCCAGATCATCCGAGCTGCTGCCCTTGTCGATCTGAAGCGGAACGTATTCATAGTTAAAGTAACTGCTGTCATGTCCGACACTAACCCCATCCGCCATGTTGGTGACATAGCGCAGCGGGTTTTCCCACAGGCTGTGCTTGATCTCGATACATTCGATCAGGTAGGCAGGTTGAGTGGCAAACAGGTATTCTTCAAGCTGATTGCTCATTGCGTGACTCCGCGAGTGTTTGAATGGCCACGTGATCGAGCGCATTGTTTAAAATATGCATTTGAGCCGTGACCTGAAATATGCGTCCGTTTTTAGTCATGCCAATGCTGTTGGGCACAAAGTGTGCCTTGTAGCGTTGTAATACCCGTGTATCAATCACGGTATCAATGGTGAATGGCTTACGCAGATGCTGCCAAACCCGATAGAACGCGGTGAAGTAACTGTAATCATCAGCACTTAAGTTAAAGTTGGTCGTGACCACATTTTCTAACTGCTCAAAAGTAGCCCGATAATGGTTGTCGGTTAAGCCTTCTGCCTGAATCACACTATTGCCCAATGTCATGGCATAGGAAGCTTGCAACGGGCAGAGATCCAGATGATTAAAGCGTGCCCCTGCAATATTGCGCGGTTCAATGATGGCCTGGTCATAGTAGATATTGAAACGGTTCACCACGGCTTTCAGGGCAAAGGCAAAGCGGTAGTTACGGGTCATGCCGATTTGCACTAGGGCTGAGGCTGTGCCTAACTCGTACTCGGTCTGAAAGCGGCCTCGCTGTTGGCGGTAATACAAGGTGTCATTGCGAATATAGGCCAAGATCACATCAGCATTGACGGACTGCTCTGCACGATGGTCATCCAGTGCCAGTTGCGGAGTCAGGTGCTCAACATCATAGGTTGTTGTGACATAAGCGCTGATAGTGGTGTCATACCACCACAAATAGGCAATGCCATCGGCAACATAAGTCACATAGGGACGCATGGAAAAACTAAAGGCAAAGCTCAGTTGGGTGAGATGGGCCACTTCAAGCAATTGATGTGTGATTCCTGCATTGTCGGTTATACAGATCCAGCCATCCTGATAAAAACACATCCAGATTTTGACTTGCAGGCCACTGGATGCGTCCTGAATATCCGTACCACCCCACTCATAATCGATCAAGTCATTGACCCGATCAGGCACTAAAAAGCCAGCGAAGATGCTGGCTGAAGATAAAGTATGATCTGGTAGCATGAGGATTATCCTATATAGCGGCCCCAACTCATCGTGAACGCATATGTCATGATTTGAGATGAAGTTTTGGTAATCGTTGGTGAGATTTGGAATTGATAAGATTCTGGATTTGAACCATTTCCATAAGTCATTAAACCAACTGTTTGCAGAAGGAAGGATTGATGTGTTCCGTTTACATCATTTAAATTAAAAGTTCCGACAACTTGCATGGATGTAGGTGTTGGATAAGTAGCAGATATTGCAGGAGTAGTAATAGAACCTAATTGTGTAGATGGAGCAGTTGTTACACTTGTACCTTTTACTCCAGAGTATACAGAAAGCTGATATGGAGCTATTTTTGAAAAATCTGCATAAGTTCCACTAAACCAAGGGATTCCGTTATATGTGTAACTACCAATAACTGCACTATTTTTATCAAGTAAATTAAATGCTCCTGATAGGCTTTGGGTTGGATAATTACGAATTTCAGAAACAACATCCAGATACTCATCTGAAAGTACAGTAATCGTTGTTGGATTGCCGTTGGCATCTTTGATCAATGCCCGATTCCATAAATTCGCATTGCCCCAACCCAAACCGACTTCACTGACATTTCCAGCAGCAACACCCTGACCAAAACGCCAGGTCACCTTCGCCCAACGATAATAGGGTGATGTTGTTGTTTGAGTTCCTGTTGTTGTTGCTTGCCTTGTTGTTGTACTGGCTAGAAATGCATTAAGTGCTGTCTGGGTAGCCACAGGTGTGCTATTACCTGTACCAACGCAACAACGGTCTATCCATGTTCCGACTGACATACGGTTTAAACCAGTATCTAAAACAAGATTGTGAAACCAATCAGTCTCTCTTGCGATACTGTCATCACTGGCTTTACGCACAATCAATTTAAATCTAGCACCAACTTTACTATGTGCCTGTAATTGCATATTAACCTCTAATTAATTTGTAATCTGTGCACCAACGAGTGCAAATGATGTTGATACATTTTCAGGTTGCATCGTATTTATGATTAGCGCATTTCTTTGTGATGCAGACATTAATGCGAATGCCGTATTAACACTTTCAGGCGATGTGGTTGTACTGTGATATGGGTTGTAAACTTCAACTGTTGCGCCTATAAGTGCAAATGATGTACCTACCCCCTCAAGTACTGCCTGATCGCCACCACCTGTTGCACCTGAGCCACTGCTATTACCAGGATCTGGATAAAGTGCAATAGATGAACGTATTGTGGCTTGTGACAGTGCAAATGCCGTCTGAACAGCTTCAACATCAGCATCCGTGAGATTCATCACCTGACGCTGTACCCCATTTTTCAGCGCAAAATCTGTCGCCATACTTTCCACAAACTGAAACGGATACATCCGCGAAGTCAGCGCAATGACAGGACTGATCACGACAAGAACCTGAGCACTGACATTGAAGATCCGCCCATTCAGTTCAGCAAAGTTAAAGCTGTCGGGCACAAACTGGCAGATGTAATCCTTGTACTTGCTATCTTCAATAAACACCTTCATAAAAAAAGGCAGCGGGTGACGCTGCCAGTTCAAATAAAATGCCCGAAAGTACAAATAGTCCGTCTCTGTGACTTTGTAAGCGATACTGACCAGATGCTTTTTAGACTCGGTCACGGTGCTATAACGGGAAAATCCTCCTGGTAAATGATCTCGCTGCACCGAGCAACCAAACTGCACGCTATAACTGGCTTGTAACGGGCAAAGATCAAGACGATTCATTATCGGTTTCTCCTTGCCGTGGTATTGCGTGCCAGTGACTTGCTTTCGCGTGAATTGGCATTGCCCAATTGCTGCCAGGAACGCTTGATCATCTGATCCACAACATCAATCGTAATTGAACCATCACTGTTCTGCTGGGCATTGACCTGTGCACCTGAGTTGTTGTTGATGGTAATGTTTGCACCTTGATTTGCACTGGATGAATCTGTCAATGCAGATGCGATTTTGCTTTGAGATGTAGAAGCATCAAATCCAACCAGACTACCAACTACACCACCATCGGCATAACCACTGATACCGCCACGACGTGCACGTTCTACAGCACCAACACCACCGGATCGAGCAACATCTTCTTGTGACCAAACCACTTCACCTTTATGCACGATACCCGCAACATCATACTTGCCACCTGATCCCGTATAACCACCTGTCGCAAAACCAGCAGCGACTGAACTGATATTTGAAATAATGCTGGCTGTTGCAGCAGCAACAGAAGCCATTGCAGCTAAGTTTTCTGGAAATGGCTGCCCCGCAGCAAGTGCAATACCCGTCTGAATTGCAACCATAGACTGAGCAATCGCAAATGCTTTTTGAACGGCAAATGCAGCTTTATAGGCTGCACTTTGCTCACCAAATGCTCCTTTCATGGTTTCAGCCATAGAACCAGAAATTTGCTCTCCGTAACTGAGCTCCGTTTGAAGTTGTAGCTGCTTAGATACATTCTGAATATCCTGCTCACGTTGAGCAGCATCTTCACGGATCTGAGCGCGTTCATCTTCACCCTGCCGAACAATATCACTGAGTTGAGTCTGGTATTCCTGTTCAGAAATCAGACCTTGACTATATTGATCAGCTAAACCAGTGGTCAGATTATCTTGAGCATTTTGACTTTCACCCAACTGTGAATCACGTAACTCATTACTGCCATTTTGCAAGTCTTTAATGGTTTGATGATTCACATCAAACTGATTGGTTGGTAATCCCAATGCCGAGTTGTAGGCTTCTCGATATGCTTTTTGATTATCCTCGACCAATTTTTTGAGAGATTTCTGCTGTGCTAACTCTTGATATGCTAACCGTGCATCAATCTCCTCCTTACTGACTCCTGTAATGTTTTTAAGCTGCTCATGTTCAAGCTGATAACGGGCAACGACCATTGCAGATTCAGTCAATAAACCTTCTTGAGCTGTAAGTAATCGAGACTCTTTCTCTAATTCAGCATTTTTAATTTCATGCTGATAGCTCAGATCAATTGCTTGCAACCAGGCATCACGAGCAGCTTTAGTCATTTGGGTATTTTTAGCAATTTCATCACGTTCAAGCGCATAACGCTCTTTCATGATTTCAATTGTGTCATCATATCCCTGTCTAGCAGATAGTATCTGCTGGGCCTCTTGACGTTTGACTGCATCAATTTCAGCTTGCATCTGACGATCAAGTGCAGACTTGGCATCTTCACGCTCAGTTTTGCTCTTTGTTAAGTCAGCTTCAACAAGTTGTTTTTTAACATCATACTCATTTTTTAACTGAGTAATCCGATCTGTTTCAAATGCATGTAGCTGGTTATATTCCTCCTTCTCCTGGGCATGCAAGGTTTGAAGCTGACTTTTATATAATTCAGCCTGTTTTGCCAAAGCATCAGTTTGAGCTGAACCTGTCAGGGTTGAATTAATCGCTTTGATAGCATCGGCATTGTCTTTAGCAAGCTGCTGCTCTTTTGTATAGTATTTACTACGAATCTCAAGCTCTTTATCTTGCTGAGCTTTGGTTGCTTCTGCAACAGCTGCTTGTTGAGCTAGCAAATCATCTTGGCTCGGCATTAAAATGGATTGATCAATGCTCGATTTACCATTCGCACCAGCCTGATACTTTAAGACTCGGTTTGCATGATCCCGCATCTCTTTAGCTTTCGCTGGTGATACATAACCAAGACCATTGATTTTCTGATAGCCACCCGCTGCAGTAACTTGATCTGAAATTCGACCTGCTTTAAGTGCATCGACTCCACCAGTACCACCGTTATACGCCATAATCGCATCAAGCCAATTACCATATTTCTTGTAGTTCTTGGCTAAATCCTCAGCAGCTGCCGCTGCAACTTTTTCAGGATTTTTAGTATTATCTGCAACTGTTAAATGATAGGTTTTTCTAAATCCCTCCGTTGTCTGTAAGAAACCTTTTGCACCTGTTGGGCTTGTCGCATTGGTACCGCCAGACTCAGTTGCAATAAGACCTGTTAATAACCCAGATGGAAGCCCTTTATTTTTAGCAATATCTTCAAGGCTATTTTTAGCAACTAATGCGACAGCCCCAGCAATTTTTTTACGATCACTACCATCCAGCTCATATTTTTTGCTATAAAAATCTTTAACTGTTGCAGCTACCGCTTGATCGCCGACTGGCTTTTTATAAGCATTATCACCATTTATGCGTTCTTGTGTATCCGCATAAGCTTCCGCCTTATCGCGACTAAATCCATGTTTTCCTACTAAATCCTGAATATATTGTTGACGCAGTAAACTCTTCTCAACACCTCGTACATACTCCATCTGTTTCTGAGTGAGAAGCGCATAAGCCGCTGCTGCATTATTTGTTGCGTTAGCATGCTGCTGTTGTTTTTTCGCTGCTTCATCGGTTTTTTGATTGAGCTGATTTAAAACGTCTTTTTGCTGCTGATAAGCAGATTTAGCCCCATCATTGGCAGAAACCAAATCACGAATCTTGGTGATTTGTTCATCACTGACACCGTTAATCGATTTTACTGCGCTATAGAACTGGTCAGCAGATTTTTCACCCTGTAAGTATTGCCCATATAAATCTTGAATTTGCTTAGCAATACTTCCAGAAACTCGCCCAGAATCTTCCATATACCCGATATATGCGCTCAGATCCGATGATGCGGTGACATATTTAACCCGCAACTCTTCAACTTGCTTGGTCAACTGGCTAATTGCCGTATCTTTTTGAACTGCATTTAATTGCTGCCATTTTTGAACCAATTCATCGACAGATTTACCCTGAGTATCCAAAACTTGAGCCGTATCTTTGGTATTGTCTTTGAGCAATAGATAAGATGCAGCAACTGCGGCAACGGTCAGACCCAAACCAACTGGCCCACCTAAAACGCCAAGTAACCCTCGCCCAACATTAGCAGCAGTGAGTTTGGCTGCATTATTCGCTTCCTGGGCAACTGTATCTGCCTGCAATGCAGCAGCATGAGCAGCTTGTAGCGGAATCAAGGTTTGTTCAACAAAAGCTAAGCGTTGCATGCCAGATAAACGAATCAATTGTGCTTCAGCATTTGCCAACTCAATGCCAGTCAGCTGTGCAGTACGTGCAGCCCGCACTGCTTCAATCTCAGTATTCAGTAAGATTTGCTGACGTTCAGCCACTAAAGCCGAGATCTTTTCATAAACTCCTGCAACATATTTTGCGGTCGCAGGCACAGCAGCACCAACCAGATATGCTCCAAGCACTGTCGCAACGGCTTTGACCTCGTCCATGTGGGTCATGACTTCTTTCAATGCAGGTACAGCAACATTGACCAGCTCTGCCTCAAACCCTTGCCATTGCAAATCTAAAAGTTGCAGGTTTTCTTTGGCCAGTGCCAACTCTTTAACCATGTCATCTGACATGATTGAACCTGCTTGCTGAGCAGCATCCCCCCATTTTTTAAAGCCTTTACCGCCATTTTCAAGCAATGGAATCAATAACGAAGAATCTGAAATGATTGATTCCATATAGAACTTCATGTCATTGGTTGAAGCGCCTGCTTTTTGCAATGAATCATAGAAAAGCTGTAATGCTTGTGGGCCTGATAGTTTTTGGAACTGTTCAATAGTCACACCCACACGCGGGGCAATGTCATTAAAAAAATCGGCTAATGGCCCACCTCCAGTACGCTGAAAATCACCGATACGGTCTTGCATATCTTTCATTTTGTCAGCAAAGGATTCCATTGAAATGCCTGCAGTATCTGCACCGACTGCGTAATATTGGAATTGCTGAATCGAGGCATTGGATAGCTTGGCAAATTTCTGAATATCGTTGCCAGCATCTACAAATTTTTCTGCATATGCCATAACGCTGGCAACAGACAAGCCAGCCGCAACTGCACCTAACGCTTTGACAGCCAAAGATGCAACATCAAATGATTTGGCAATTTTTTTAGTCGAACCTTCTGCCTGACGTTCAGCCCGTTCTAGAGGCTCGGTAAATGAGCTGATACGGGTCACAAGATCAAGGGTTAAACGACCGAGAGATGCAGCCATATTTACTTTCCTCTAGATAATAAAAAACCCCGCTAGGCGGGGTTGGTTTATTGGTTATTTATCAATGTTTGGTATTCAGCAATTCGTCAACTAACTCATCAATTTTGGTATCAACGCTTCTCCACTTATTTAATGCCAGACCACCTTTTCCTTTTAATCTAAACTCAGCTTCAGAGGCTATTTTCCCATCTTTCTCAAGTGTAAATTTGGCATATGACATATAAGTTGTGATATCCCATGAGCGCAGCGCTGTATATTTCATTGTAGTTTCGCAAAACATTGGGATTGAGGTACTTGGATATACCGATGCCTTAATATTATGTCGGGCAAAACTTCTGACAATAGAATCATTAAATCCATTAATAGTCACTTTGGGGTTATCAATAACACAAACCTGTTTCATATTTTTAGGTTCAAAACCATTTTTGTTTTTAACCTGAATTGAGGTACATGCAGTTAAACCTAAAGTGATTGAACCCATAATAAATAGAATTATTTTTTTCATTTTTAATCTCTTACTGACAAGAGACTAGAATATACTCAATTTACTTAAAGTGATGCAAACTCACGATTAAGTCGTTTGCATCAGATATGCAGTTAAAGCATCATCATCAAATTCTGACTCGTCATTTGCAGCTCGTTTTTCAGTTCCCTCATGTAGCATGAGGTCAACAAGCTCAACATTTTTAACGCCCTTCGATGCCAAAAATGAGTGATGCAATCGTGCCAGCTCTTGCTCTATTCTTCGGCCGATGTTGAGGCTTCCGTATTTTCTGACGTAGGCTGCCCAGATTTTAATTTCTGTGTATGTAAGGTTTTGGACTTCTTCGATGCTTTTACCCGTCGCGACTGCGATTTCACAGATGAGTTCCGTTTCGGGTTCAAGTTCTGTGTCTTTCCCAACGAGTTTACTTCTACAATTTTAAACCAAAGCGCATCCGTTAAATCTTGGCTGAAATTCTGACGAACTTGGGCTTCTGTAAACTGAAGATTACCTTCTGCATCACAAATAGAAGCGGCTAAAATACCTGCCAATGCCTCTTTATTTTCACCAAAAGCACGTAGCTTTGCCACGGCGGTATCATAAGAGTACGGTTTGATAAAAGTATCAAACTCAGCATCTTCACCATTGTATTTAATTTGAACTGTGACTGCTTGTGGCTTAGCAATCAATACACCTGCGTTAATTTCTGTAATATCAAGCTTTTTCATTGTTCTATCCTAAAAAGAAAGCCCCGATTAAGGGGCTATGAAGATTTGATGTTAGGTTTTAGGAATCCATTTTGTTGCACTTTTACGTTGCATGGTCACTGTACAGTTGACCAAGGTATCGGCATCAAATTTCCATACTGGAGTGGTCAATGATGCTTCAAATTTCCACCATGTACGGTCTGCTGGAAGATCATCCAATACACCACCTGTAACAGTTGGAATAGATTGTGAATCAGTACCACCCTGAATAATAGTTAATTCCTTTTTATCAGTTGCCCACTGAACAATCTGCAAGTGGCTTGTATTTGCTGTGTCAATATCAAACCCCATTGAACCGTCACCAGGATCAGATAGACCAGGAATATAGGATTTGGTTTCTTCTTCATCTAGACAGGTTATTTCAATTTTTCCTGCTGAATCTGAACCAGGATCAAATGTTTTTAAGCAAACGAGACGAACTAAAGTTGTGCCATCAAATGCCCACCAACGAGAACCTTGTACACGTAATTTTGCCATGAGTATTACTCCTAATTTCAGGCATAAAAAAGCCTCCCGAAGGAGGCGCGATATTATTTAAGGATTTGCTATCATCGTAGGGCGGTAATGATTTGTGGTAATTGCCAAGCCAGTATTGCTGCAATGACAAACCCTGTTACTTTCCAGAACCCATATTTCTCCATGAGCTTCTCTACCTTCTCTAAAATTTCTGTTATATTGGGCACAGAGATATTTCTCCTTAACTGTCACGGTTGAGTTGATTTAAAAACCTCAGTGTTCCAAGCACTGGGGTTTTTGCTTTTGAGGTACTTTACCGACCTATGTGTTTTAAAGTTACTGGAAATGCTTCCACAATTTTTCATCGTTTTTCAGGCATAAAAAAACCACCTCGAAAGGTGGTTTAATATTATCTATTGCTTATAAAGCTGTAATCGTGAATTTTTCCAAAAATTCACATATAAAAAACATAATCAATTTTTTAATATAATGTTGCATTCCTTTAACTGTTTATAGCCCATACCGCCACCATGCCAGTTATGTTGTTTTGCCAGTTCAAAAATCGGCATATACACTTCTCGCCCAACGACCTGTCTTGCACTTTCAGCGCCAAATTTAAAATGATCGTGGATGCCATGTCCCATTGATGGACTCAGTTTAATGATGGTGCTGCCAAATTCAGACCACCAATGATTCAGCCAAAGCATGTGGCGGGCGGTTGCATCGGCATATTGGTCAGGTTGTGTTTGTTTTTCTTGGCTAAACAGCGCAATCAGTTGATGCACATACGCCACGGCGATTGGCAGCATGTCATAGGGAATTTCATCTATGCCGTTTACTGCAAAGCGTTGGTGAATCAGTTTATAGGCTTCGCTAAAGTTGAGGTGTTTGGTTTTGGCGACCAACATATTCACGGCGTCATTGAGTGCCACA
Organism: Acinetobacter brisouioides; assembly: GCF_004331075.1. Classification (GTDB taxonomy): domain Bacteria; phylum Pseudomonadota; class Gammaproteobacteria; order Pseudomonadales; family Moraxellaceae; genus Acinetobacter. The sequence continues at coordinate 123,589 of NZ_SJNX01000001.1, forward strand.
CGTTCTGCTTTGGAGTTGCCTTGTCTTGCTGTTTGTACGGTGAAGTAGCAGTCTTCGAGTTTTTCAAATACTTCCCATGCTTGGTCGGTGTCGAGCATTTTGGCGTGGCGGGCTGCACCACGTTCAGTCCAAAGCACTAGATGTTTAGCATTTTGACTAACCATCTTTAAGATGGTTAGTGATTTTTTGAACTCACGTAGCTCCTGACCAACTATTTTGAAGAAATGTTTTCCCTCAATAAAACGGTCAGCATTCCGTAAAAAATTATTTTGAATGTTTTTAACATCAACTTTATAGAAGTTAGCTAACATCTCAGTCGTAACAACTGGAATAGAGTTAAAATTAACAATGGATATTTCTTGGTTATTAATATTTGCAACGGTATTCATAAATCACCTAAAGGATATGAGCCGCCCCTTATGGGCATGCTTACCTATTGCAATAATGTACCTTTTTTTAGGTACATGTCAATATTTAGGCGTTTACTCTGAAATTTGATCTTTGATTGAATCATAATTCTCTTGCAATCGTTGAGCGTAATTCGCTGTATCTCGACTATTCTGTTTCAATAGCTCAATAATTTCTAACCACAGCCCAACTGGAATTGGTCTATCACCTGACAACCACTGTCTAACACGTCTAGGGTCAACATCAACAGCTCGAGCAAAGTCAGTTTGCCAACTTTGCCCAAATAGCAAAGTCCCTGCTAAACGTAACTGTTCAGGTGTCATACGTTGAGTGTCGTGTAGTTCAGGCATACAGACCAAAGTTCCAAATATAAATACATTTATAAAATTATCGCGTCTGCGATAATTTTATAAGCAAAATGATAATTTTATTTAGCAAATGCTAAATTTATAAGCAAATTATAGATAAAACTATAATTTTTATTGGTAAATATTTATATCTGTTTATAAAAAAGCACCCTAAGATGCTTTATTCATCACCATATTGCATATCTCTAAATGCTATATCATCATCTTTGCCTTTATATCTACATAGTCTATTTACTAATTCCAAAAGAACCCATCTTGCAACTTCTGCCAATCTATTTCTATCAACCCCAAATTCAAAGGATTCCAACATATTCTTTAATGTGCCATGTAATATTCTAGACCGCCCTTCTTCATAAAATCGCTTAACAAAAGAATGTACAGTTACTGGTTCAAGCCCATCTTTATCAAAAAGGATATATTCATCTTTACAATTATAGATATTACAAAGTAATTCTTTGATACCCACAGATTTACCACTAGAACTTAATGTATCTAAACAACTAGCAAGCTTTGCTACAGCAATTGCGTCATTTGATTCTCTCATTCCTTCCGCATACCAATTAAGAGCAAAGCACCATCTACTAACTAAATTTGGGCAACTCACATATGCTGGATCAACTAACCCCCTTATTACAAAGGAATATGGAAACTGCATTCGTAATATTTTTTGATCAATATCTTCATATTGCACTTCATCTAACGGTGGCAGAAATACTTTACTCAAACCAGATGATGGTAAATTTAAATAACCATTTGTTACGGTAAAATCACCATATTTTAAAGATGGCAATCTTTCCAATTGAAGTACATTGTTATAAAAAAAACGCTGACCTCCCAAAAGTAGAGAAATCATATCAAGTGCCGTTTTGCATATTTGTTTTGCTAATTTTTCAGAAAGCCTTTCTTCATAACCAATTATCTCAATTGAAATCATTGAATTTGAGTTTTTAACTGTGCGGTACACAGCTTCAGCAAGACCATCAATTTCATTTTCAGGTAATTTTTTCTGTAAACACTCAACAACATCAGTCTTCCAATTTTCATTATTTCTTGAAGATGAATACATCTTCTTAATTTCAGGGGAAAAATCTACTGTATTCAACCAATCTGTAATACTAGATATTTTGACATCACCTAAATTAATTGGTTTTTTTGTATTAAAATCTAGTGTAGATGCAGGGAAATGATAAATTCTATTTTGTAGTTGATTGAAATGTGCCTCAACTTCTGACTTAATGAGCCTAATATTTACTTTAGGATTTTCATTTGAAAAATCTTTGTCAGTTATAATATTTACTATTTTGTTAATAACAATCTGTCTAAACACGCTTGATTCAACTTTATCTTTTTTATCACAATTTTTATAGATGATTGATGAAAAATCAGTAAAAAGCTGAGATGCTCTTTTACCATAAACAAGATGATGACCATTATCTGAACTAGTCATACCCATAAAATTATTTTGAAAGTCAAAACCCTCATTTGAGTTATCTTTTTCTAATTCTTCTATAAGTTCATTAAACATCTCTTTCAATTTCATATAAATTATACACTTGGAGCTAAAATCAAATTTATAGCATATTTAAATTACCAATTCACATATCAAAGTTTCATTTGACCACCCTACCGAATCACTTCAACCAACTTTGCAACTGAAGCGATAATCGGAGCTAAGGCAAACAACGCCACAACAAATAAAACCCAGTAGCAAAATACCCTTACAGATTTATGGACTTGCAGAAGTTCGAGTGCTTTCACTATCCATTCTCCAATGTTAAAATTCACTTATGGTTTTCCTCTTAATTGTGCTAAGTGGTGAACACAAAAAAGCCAAGAACTGCAATTCTTGGCTTTTTGCTTTTGATATAAAAAAACCTCGCCATTGCGAGGTCTGTCTTTCTTCTAAACTTACCGATTCACATGCCAACTGACATCAAAACTGTAATGCGGCATGCCCGTCACAGGGTCTTTATCTTGGTTGCCATAGCGAGTGACATAACACTCTGTCTCAATCGCATTTCGCACCGCCTTGGCAACGCCACTCACCACATCATCATCTGTGGCATACACATCAATCTGCACATCCACACGGTCACAACTTGGGACATCATCAAGCTCATTGTATGAATCACCACCCACAATTTGCCATGTCACATACGGCGGTTGCGGATTGTCAGGGGCAAGTCCGAAACTGTATGCACGCAAAATTCCATTACTCTCAAGCAAGGAAACTACGGCAGTATTGGCTTTGAGTACCGAAAAAATAGGCAAATCAATCATGATAAGCCTCCTAAAATGATATTAATTTCTGCAGAGAATACAGAAACAAACTTGTCGGTAATCTGCCCCACATTTTTAGACAATGCAGGACGCATAAAGGGTTGCGCTGCAATTTCACTGGTCCCAAACTCGATATAACGCCAATACGTGGTAATGCCACCTGGTAAACCTGATAAAGCAGTTTTATCCGTATATTTATTCTGTGCAGCCCCACCACGTACACCGACTCGCATACGGATTTCATTGGAATTACCGGTTTTACCTGTCTGAGTGACAATGTTCTTCCAGATTTTCTCTTTGGTAATCGGGTCATCCAGCGCCTTGGCATTGGCACGTGCAGCATCACGGGCAATGTTCATGGCTTGCCGTGCCGCCTTTCGCGTAATCCGTTTAATGGTACTTTTCTTGCCAATGGCACGAAGTTTCTGCTGTAACTGCTCTAAACCTTGGATACGTGCCATAAGCACCTCACGGATTCCACACTTTTTCCCCTGTTGCAAGGTTCAAGGTCAAATATTCACGGCGACTATCAGAGTCTGCCATCGGGTTACCATCAATACGATAGTAATAGCCCTCAAACTTCACCCGCATCGAGGAGGTAATTTTCTTGGCGGTTTGGCTATAACGAATCTTTGCCCGCGCCTGAATCGTACTTTGAGCTGCCTTGGCTGCAATCTGATCTTTGGTAGAAAGATCGGTGACCTCTGCCCAAAGCGTTGCAAGGTCTTTCCACTGACTGATTTGCTTGCCTGTTCTAGGGTCTTGCCCTGCCACTTCTTCATATTGGATGGTGATGCGGTGTTTTAAGTTCGATGCTTTCATCAATCACCTCACACCACAGTCGGACTACGAAATGGATAGAGCAAAGCCCTCACAGGTGGCGGCAAGTAGTTACCATCACTAGGCATTTCCCCCTCAATATTGCGGTAATTGTCGTAATAACCACACAATAACAAGACTGCCTGTGTGAATTGCGCTGGGTATGTCATCATCCCCGTGTTTGCATCTGCGGAAAATGTATCTGTAACATAAGAAAAAACCGCAGATTCTGCGGCTTGTCGGTAGACATCTAAAAGTTCATCTTGATCATCCGAGTCATAACGTAAATGCTGTTTAACCAGTTCTAAGGTTGTAATTGCCATTATTTCGCCCCTTTTACACACAACTTGAATGATTCATGACTAAATTCTCCCTGATGGTCCTTTTCACAGTGCCAAAGTGAGCCTTTAAAGGTCACAAATATGCCTTTTTTATAGCTTTCCTCATCCGAAAATACGCCTTGATATAAGGTTTCAAAGGACTTATTTGCATCAGTTTGTGGTGCTGGTATATTGGATGAACTTGTACTAAAAGGATCATCTTTCGCATCACGTTTGGCCAAAGCTTCCAGTGAGTAGTTTTGCTGCTGAATTAGTGGAGAATCCCCACCTTTGACAGGCAAATAACCCAGTTTCTGACGTGCTTCATTGGGTGAGAAGATCCCTGCGCCAATCCCTTCTTTGTAATAGGCAATCTTGCTCGATGAATCCATGCGAATCAGTACATCAAGATCAAGAAAAGCTTCCACGCCTAAATCAACCAAACCCAATCCATCATCTAGCAGGTTTTCACGGGCTTCGATGTAAGACTGCAAACAATCTGAATAATAGATTTCGTTCAGATCGGAAACCTTAGTTGCTCCCTGAACTTCAGTAATCCCAATTTTAAATGGTGGAACATTAAAAGCCGTACAGACGATACGCGCCGTGTTTAACTGCTCAACCAGCTGGCTGTCGGTAGCTTTCATCCCAATGCTGGTATATTTCGCCCCATCCGATAATAAGCCTGTCTTACCAACATTCGCCCCACCATAATTGGCATCCCATTTGGTTTTAATATCCTTTGCTTTATCCGCATCTACTGCACCAGGTACTTCAATAACACCGCCTGGTCTCGATCCATTCGCAAAGAAATTTTTGGAATTTCGTAAAATCGAAATGCCCTGCTCCGAAGCCAAAGCACATGCCATGATTGGGGTTAAGCCCACTAGTGGATGATAAAGGGCATTAATACGGTCATGGATAATTTCAGACGCTGGGATAATCACATTTTCAGTTTGAGTCAGCCGATCATTACTCAACTGGTAAAACACATTGCCGTTATCGTCTACCAAAGTTGTGACCAAATCAGGATTTAGAATCACAAGTCGATAGATTTCACCAAAAGCATCCTTCACCTTGAACACATAAGTATTACCCCGTAACAGCAGGCTTTGTGTCCATTGCTCATTGAATTGCTGCCAGTTCTGGTAATGGTTTGGCTTTTTAAAGACCCGAATCAGTTGTTTTGGGGTCAATGCATCCACCAAAACACCCTGCTGTTTCTTCTTCAGCATAATCGGCATCTTGCCAATATCTTTAGAAATTAGACCAACACAGGCAAATACTGCATAAAATGCGGTCATATCCTCACGGGTAATTTCTTTATTTTGCTGCCAAGCCCCTGAAAATGGCTCTTGCACAAAAAAACTATTCCAAGTTCCTGCATTTCGGGCAGTTTGGTAGCTTTTTCGTTTGAATAACTGATCAAAAATGCCCATTTTTACCGCCTTTATTTACTTGGGTTCTCTTCTTTTTTGGCTTTAGAAGATGCTTTTTTAGGTTCATCACATGGCTTTGCAACCCCTGTTTTAATCAAAACATTGGCAGCAAAATCCTCAACATCTTTGACATCACCCACATTGGCATCATGCATCACTTTTAAGTATTCAATTTTCATCATTGCTCCCATAGCTCAACAATCAATTTTCATTGCTCAGATATGAAAACAGCCCCAATTAAGGAGCTGTTTTGATCTACTTACGTGGCTTAGTACTGAATATAAGCACTGGCAATCGCACGGCGTTTTGCCCATGTAATGAACTTTTCAACACGGATGGCAAACTCATTGTTCTGCCATAAGTTGTATGTGGTTGTGCCATCTACCAAGGTGGCTTGGTCGCTATATGACACATCAACCCCACCATCTTGAGCAACCAAGATTTCGCTCATTTTCACCAATTCAATTTTGGAACCGACTGCTTGAGAGGTAATTACAGGAATACCCAACAAGCTACGTGCTGCACCTGCAAATGACATCCCTGTGAAGTAGGTGTTGCCCAAAGCATCACGAAGTAAAGCCAATTGCATGGCACGAGTTTCAGACATGAGGAAATATGCGTTGTCTGTCGATAGATTAGCTTCCACAAAAATTGTGATCAGGCTCATTAAGTCCTTTTCATAGTCTGCTGCCGTTGTTCCAGAGCTTGGCACAGCAGTTACACCATTTAAAATGCCTGCTGGAACAACATCCGTACCCGCACCTGCACCCAAGAATGTGTTATCGACCAGTTCAGCCGATGCTGCGATCAAATCATCCAAAACCAATTTATCAATTGCAGGGTCTGCACGGCGCAATAGCTCTTGTGTATAGACCGTAATCGCAGCAAGTTTATGCTCTTTGATTTCAACACTTTCAAATGTCGGATTGGTTAACGGTTTAGGCTGAGACTCACCCACCCATGCAGCCGTGCCACCTGTTGCCTGACCTTTGATTTTTACGTTAAATGGTACTGAGCGATAGCCTTTTAACTTGTCAAACACTGTGGCATTACGCAGCAGTTCGATAAAGTCCCCTGTATAAGTACTGGTTTCAACCAATGGTGCACCAAAGCCTGCATCTGTTGTAGTACCCAGTGTTGCCTTTTCCACAAACTGAATCACACTTTCCCCATAACCCAAGTTTTTAGCAGCTTGCACAGGAGTAACCATATTGCCTTTTTTAGCTTCATGGGCAGCCAGCATTTTTGCACGCACAAACTGAGCAAATCCGATCCCTTTAGGCAATGTTTCAATCACAGTGGCAGGTGCAGCAGGATTTGGATCGCCTTCAGCAGATTTTTTTGCCTGCTGAGGATTTTCACCTGCAGCAGGCGTGGCTGTTTTGGCTGCTTTTTCAATTTCAACAATTTGCGTTTGTACACGAGCAATGTTCTTTTGAATGGCATCAATTTCAGCTTCAAGCTGTTTGATTTCTGCTTCGGTTGCTTCATCAGGGGTTGTGCCTGCTTCTGCCGATTTGGATAGCGCTGCTTGCATTGCTTGGTTCTTTTCTGACAATGCTTTGAGCAACTTCGCTAAATATTCTTTCATAGTTTCACTCCGCCCTTCGTTGGGCTTCCTAATTTGACAACAACATGTTTTTGTTCAGATGCATCGCCATCTGGAACGGTCTGAGGTTTTTTGCCCAACGCGGCTTGGTGTTCCTCAAATGCTTTGGAGAAGTCTGCTTCGGATTCACGGTTACAAGGAATAGTGACAAGACTCAGTTCGTACCATTCCCAACGGTTAAACTGCACGCCACCGCCTTTAATCATCTCGGCTTCATCCCAATTCGGGATAAAACCGACCGATAACCCTTTAACCAGTTTGTATTTCAGTGATTGAAAGGCTTTGTCGACTTCTCGTTTTAAGTCACCATCTTCCTGAATCTCTGGAATATGAATTTCTACTTCAATCCCTGCATCAGTGACTTTGGCACTGGTGACATGCCCAATCGATTTGGTGGGGTCATGATGAAAAAGTAATGGCATCGGCAAGGAAAATGACGCACCTGTTGAGACCATAATGTCCTTTACACGGTCCTGATTTGGGGTGCTGGCAATTCCACTAAATGTGCGCTTGGCTTCATCGAAATTCTTCATTTCAAAGTCAAAGGCTTTATATAGAGCAGTCATCGCTCCTCCAAAAATAAAAAAGCCCGCATAAAGCGAGCTGTAAAATGAAATAAATTTAGAAAAAATAAATGTTGTAGTCTTTCTTGGCAGGCTCAGGGTTCATGCTCATTAATGCTGTGGCATTCAGTGAAGCAATCAATGGGTCAATCTTGGCAACACCACTTTCCTGTTTGCTGACCATAATTCCATTGCCTTTCATCACGATTCGGGCATTGCCAGCAACCCATGTCATCAATGCCAAACCTTGGTGCCAGAGTTCACGACCAGCCAATTTACGTTCTAAGGTCTGTAAATACCCCGCGAGCTTATAACCTTGAGGGATGCCAATGATTTGCTCCTGTGGAATCCCCACATCGAGCAACCCATCCAGTAACCCGCCAAGCATCAACGGATCTAGCCCGACTTTATCTAGCTTTCCACTGTCATAAACTTTCTTGGCAATTACGGATAGCTCAGTAATGTCATCCCCAACATTTTCATAAATTGTCAAACTACCTTCTTTAACAAAGTCTAGTAGCTTGGGAGCTTCTGATTTACGACGCTCAAGCACGATTTGGTGACACCAGGCACGATTGTAGAGCAACCATTCCCGTGTCGTTTTATGCCGACCTAGAACAGCAAAACCAAGTAAGTCATCCAAACCACCACCATCACCGCCAATTTCAAGCACGTCTGATTGTTCAATGATGTCATCCAGTGTGATCTTTCGTGCTTGTTGCAACCAAAACTCTGCACCTGCCCAGCGATTGGCACGTAGATTCAAGCCAATTTCGATGTTCAAGTGTTTGGCCAGAAAATCTCGTAATGATTCCTCACCTGCATCTTTGACCTTGTTGAACTCTGAAATCAGATATTCAAGATCAACCGATGCGCCTAAGTTTGGATTAGTAATATAGAAATTTTCAGGCTTTAAATGTTCACCGTCTTCAATGAGCTGTTTTGGAAATTCATAGATCAGCGGAAGAAATGCCTTGTCTTCTTTAATGCCATCCTGAACATCACGGGCATAGTCCACAAGCTGCTTGAATACCCCACATGGCATTTCATCTGACATGGTAGACAGATAAATTACACAGCCTTCTGGGCGGCTGGCCAAACCACCTTTGGCTTCACGAAACATAGATTCAGCATTGGCACGTTTACCAAACAGCCAAACCTCATCAATCAAGATGATGGATGCTTTCTTACCTGCAGCTGCATTACTTTCCGCAGCAATCACCTTAAGCGTTGCACCAGTACCGAGGTGAGTCACTGTCTTGGTATGTTCAGAAATATTAATCATCGCGCTGAGTTCTTCATCAGCACGAATAAAGTCACGAATCGGATTAAAACTGTTGTCTGCAACTTCCTTCGTCGGTGCGAGGATGATCAGCTCCGCTGAAAGTCTATCATTCAAAAGCAGGGCAACCAGCATCACACCAGCAGCAATCGTGGATTTGGTATTTTTCTTAGAAATTAAAAGAAAAAACTCACGAATCAAACGGCGTTTTGTGCTCGGGTTATATGCTCCAAAGATCGCCCGTACAAACTCAATTACCCATGGCAATGTGACATCGCCCATTTTTGGGCTATCCATAACATCCACAAGAATCAGTTCTTTAAAAATCCGCTCTGCAACGTCTGCCACCTGAGGAAAGAGTGGCTCACATGGCATTAAAGATTCTTTATTGACGATACGTGTCGCCCAATCTGGGCAAGCCGTCGTCCAGACTGGTGACATTGAAGACATGGTTTAACTCGGTAGCTGACTATTCAAAGTGCCAAATTTCCCAGAATTACTGGCTTTCTTGGCTTCCTCTTCTTTGGTTTGTTTCTTGCCTTTTTCTGCAACCTTGCCATGGATGTATGGAAGTGCTGCTTTTGCAGCATTGAAACGCAAAAACATATCATTGCCAGCGTTGTTCATAACATCAATCAAAAACTCCAAAGGGTCATCCTGCGAATACGGATCATCAGGTGGGGCATCCAAATCCTGTTCCGTATTACTCGAGTTAACTTCTTTAACTTTTTTAACTTCAGTTTTAGTTAAAGAGCGACCTTCTTTATCAGCCTTTAACTTTTCAATCAGGACAATAATTTCGTGATGTTTTTTTAATTTTGAACCTTGTTGCGCTGCTGTTTTTTCTGGGTAACCTGCTGAAATTGCAGCGTCTTTATTACTCGCACCATCAACAATGGCATGAGCAAATTTTTTCATTTTCTCATTGATAGCCATTGCTCGACCTTTAACTAAATTAACTGTTTTTAACTTTTTAACTCCAACGAGTTAACTGCAAAAAGTTAACTCCGCTGAAATGGGAAATTTTTTTATGAATGGGATAGGGTGCGGTGTCCGATGGATTTTAAATTTTTAAATTTCTCCTCCCCCCACCATCGACGGCGATAAGCATCTTCTTTCATTGATTTACCGTCATTTACAGCCTACTTTCCTTGAATGTCTTCTGCTTATGACATTCAATACACAGTGACCAAAGATTACTTGGGTCATCTGTCCCACCTTGCGCCGTGTTGACCTTGTGGTCACATTCCAACTCATGTGTGACTCGACCACAGATTTGACAGGCATAACCATCACGCGCATGAATGCTTTCTTTGAGTCTGCGCCATGGTCTGCCACCTCGACCTTTGCCCCAATTCTTTTTAGGCTCACTCTGCATACGGCGCGGCTGTAGTCTTGGATTCAGTGTTTGTAACTTCATTAGCTAAAACCCTAGTCATCATCCAAGTTACGGCACTGTGGTTCATCATCATCACCAGTGATCTCATCGAGCAGCATGCGAAGCTGTGCAGTTTGATCACTATTGATTTGAATGAGTTGGTTGTTCTGCTGAATCAGTTGATTAGTCTGTTCCGTCAACAGGTTGTTCTGCTGTAACAGTTGCAAGACAATCGATTGCAAGTTGCAGTCATTGTTTGCTGTACTCATACATTGCCTTTAGTTTTTGACGGCGTTCGTCACAGCCTTTGCAGGACATAAACACCTCAGAATAAAAAAGAAAAACCGCACTAACTTTTTCAAGTTAAGTGCGGTCTTATGTGCCGTAATCCGTTCGGCTAAGGAGAATTAAAAAACCACCCGAAGGTGGTTAAAACATTTAAATTCGTTTTACTGGAGTATTTGGAAAGGCTGTTTGCATATCTGCTATTTTTATAACTTCTTCTGCACCCTCACATTCAATTTCAATTAATGGGCCTAAATTATTGAAATGGTGCTTTAAATTATTATGAATTCGTTGAACTTCCCCCAAAACTGCATTCAATTGAACAGTAGATTTAAGCGAATACCAATCAACCTCAGCACATATATCTAAGTTTTGATTTTCACGCTCTTCTATAGTGATTTCAATTTCATCTTCTTCATGTTTGAAGATTAGTTTTTCTATTTTCAACATACATTTTTCTACAATTTTTATTATTAACCAATAAACTTTAATGTTTACTATTTTGCCAACTGTATCACATTTTTGTTAAAAAATACTTAAAAATCCATATCAGACGCTTTCCAAAAATAGTGAGATAAAAAAGAAAAACCGCACCAACTCTCTCAAGCAGCGCGGTCTTAAGTGCCGTAATCCGTTCAGCGAATGAGAATAAAAAAACTAAATAAGGAGATCGTTAATTACAATATAGCTTTGCCTACGTAACCATACTAAGATTTAACAGAACAATAACTCTCCACTATGAGGCTACTCGATGGGATTAAAAAACATTTTTATTAACTTGATGAATAAATTATTTCAGTTTTGGGAAAAACTTCCTGATGAAACAAAACAAGTCATTATTCAAATGATTATGGAAGCTTATGAAAAGATAGTTAGAGCATATTATCAAGCACATCAAAAAAATCAAAATCCAGATCAACAAACTAAACAAAATAAGGCTTAAAACTATGTCTAACAAATTTACTTTCCTCGACTTTATGAATCAAAGTAATTCATCAACTGCATTAGTACCGATAAGTGCAGAAGCAGAAAAACAATTAGTGGAATTAGAGGGATTCAAAGGTAGACCAAAAGAAATTAAAGAATTTAAAGATAGTGTTAACAGTGATCTAACATCACCTCAAACTTTAGGTGAGATTAGTAATCTTATTGGCGAACCAAAACCAAACGAAACAGAGGATGAGTTTGTTAAACGCTCCATGGCTAAATTGACTGATTACGTCACGACGAAGTTCTGCAAATAATTTGTAAAAAAATGGTCGTGTTTTAATTGCCTTAACAACCAAAATACGACCATCTTATAAATACTATAGCTGTATTCCCAAAATAATGGAATAGCAGATTTCAAGCGACCTCTTTCAGATCCTTACGATATTGAGCCACGGCGCTTTCAACTTCCCATCGTGCATTTGTAATTGCCACTTCCATAAGCCTTTCAAAATCACGCCATGTTTTTCGGTAAGCATCGTATGTCATTTGATGTGCAGAAATACCCGCATAATAAAGTCGCCCTTTACTCGTATAAAACTCGCCAAGCTGTGGCTCTAGCTCAAAATCAATCACAAGACGCGCAACCAAATAAGCAAAGCGTTCAAGTTCAATATACTTTGGTTCTAATCCAATTTTATTAGCTTGCCGAATCATAATATTTGCCAAATAGCTCTGAACAAATAAATAAGCCTCTTTTTCCTTATGTCCCCAAACCAATATACATGCTAGAGCTTTGGCCAGTTTTGTTTCTATTTTGGCAAAGCAAGCGCAACGCAACTCCCATGCAGGGATCTCTTTCTCGCCACCACCAAAATTCTGCTGTTCATAATTTACTGACTTTGCACCATGTAAGTGTTGGCTGAGCCATTCTATATTTGTAATTTTACTCATTCATCACCCTCTCAAATCTTCATCACACAAATATCAAGTAACCCGCCTTTCACAACTGGACGGGCATTCACTGTTAAACTTTTCACCTGCGAATCATCTGCAATCAAACCGCATTTGGTTAAGGCATCGAGGCAAGGTTTTAGAATGTTGTCGATGTCACGGATCTTGTTGTCTGGCATGTGGTAGTTGATCTCAACCCGAACATGTCCGCCATAGTTCACTGGCTGCACAAAGCGTTTGACCACTTCCACAAAATGAATGGCACGTTTGCTGAGTCGTTTACATGCCTTACCCGAGTCTAGCCAATAGTTGTTGATCGACGGCGGTATAATCTCAATGCTGCAATTCAGCAATTCCCCTGCACTGCATTCATAGGTTTTGCCTTTGACCAAATACGATGGCAGTTTTGGTACTGGGTCTTTGTTGATTGTTTTTTTATCAGTTTGCGGTTTGTCGAATGCACGGCGATAATTGCCCCAGTTCGGTTTATTCATGCGTTGTCACCCATTCTTCAGTCGTTTTGTGATCGCAGAAAATGCACTCGAAAGAACGCTCTAAATCACCAAATTGTGTTTTTTCAACCATGATGTGGTCACAGGCTTGAGGTTCTTCTTTAGGCTCATCACATTTAAGTGCTTGCTCTATTCTTCTATAGCTATGCAAAACTGCACCTTTGATAAAATCAATATCATCAGTGGTGTCTTCCTCAACAAAACGAATTGCTCCACCTAACTCTCGTAGAGCTGCATCAATCTTGGCTTTATGTTGTTGCTCTCGACTCAACCAAGCCCACCAAGCGAATGTTCTTTCATATTGCCCACCGCCAGCACGATGATATTGCCCTTCATCCTCCCACCAGTGGTCAAACTCTTCTGCCCATACAGCCTGTTGATCTAGTTCAGCTTGGGTATATGCTCTTAAGTATTCAAACTGACTCATAAAAACCCCAACGCATGATTTGTGCTGTAACTTGATGCCCCTGTAATCAAACAAAAAATGATCAGAATAATCATACAAATCAGAAAATCACGCGGAGTCATAAGCAGGACTCCTCATCAGCGATGGCTTGTTTGAGTTGTTTCAGATTGATAAAACCGTAAGCGCTGTCCAGTTGGTAATTTAAATACGAGCTATCAATCCACGCCCCATCGTCACAAAGCATCAAAGCCTTATCGTCAGGGTCTCCAGATGATTTTTTGTATTCAACCCCTAATCGGTTTATGTATTCAGATTCGTCACTGTCCACCGATAAAAATACGTCTTTGCAAGCATCCAAACCCTGACCTTTTTCGATGATCTCATGCGACTGAACCAGGCGTTTTAAATCACTCAGCAAGACATCGTGTTCCGAATCTACATGCGAGTAGTAGGATCCATCGCTATAGGCGTTGTCCCAGTGTGCATTTTTCACAACCTCCTGTGCTTCACTCCAGCCGTATTTTTTTACAAACGTATTTGCCTTCATACCACTACCCCCTCAAATCCCACCTGTGCCAGATACGGCGCAAGTTTTTTGCGTTGTTCAGGATGATTCAGTTTTACAGCGATGCGCGCCGTAAGCTGCTCGTAGCTTTCCCCTGCTTCGGCAAACTTGCTCGATACTTCGGGATGGTGTGCAAGTTTTTGGGCGAACAGGTTGATTTGTTTGTCAGAGAGCTTTTTCGGTTTTGCTGTCTGCGCTGTTTGGTTTTGTGCTGCAGGTTGTTGCCCTCTGCTTTGGTATTTTAAACGAGCATTCAGCAACCAGTCAGCAAAGTGATAATGCATCAGGTCATCACACAGGTTCTTGTCGCTATTGTAGCGCTCAAATGCATTTTGCTCTCGTTTGAACCACTTGGCGGTTTTGATCTGCTCGATGGTTTCTGCATCGGTGATCAAACCAAGTTCTTCTCCAAGTTTTTTCAAACTCAACCACGTTTTTTTATTTTTAGATTCTACTGATAGATTCTTTGGTAGATTCTGTGTCCCATTGTTGGGACTATTCAAAGTACCACTGTTGGGACTATTCAACATCCCATTGTTGGAATCATTCCGTTGTTGGGACTGTTCCATTGATGGGACTGTTTCAGGCGGTTTTTTGCTGTTAAATGGTTCCGTTGTTGGTACTGTTTCCCGACCTGTAACGCCAAGCAATTTGTAGACTTTAACGCGTTTGGTCACGCCTTTACGTTCGCCTGTATCCTGTATCAGGTTATCCGCCAGTAGCTCCGAAATAATTTTCAAAATGGTTTTGCGGTCTAGCCCTGTGTCCTGTTCCAGTCGTTGCATGCTTGGGTAGCAAGTATGGTCTTCACCTGCCCGATCTGCCAGTGAAAGCAGTACCAGTTTTTTCAGGGGTTTGAGGCTGCCGCCTTTACGGTCGGGAAATTTGATCCGCCATGCCCAGTTGGTTGCATCTAGACTCATTGCTCACCTGCCTTGGGCTTGATGTAACTGCCCATCATTTCGATTTTGTCTGCATTGAGCAGGCTTTTTTCGATGTCATTAATCAGCGCCCACTGAATGCGAAAACGGCGCTGGAGTTGTTCTTTAAATTTTTGGCGTGGTACGGCGGCATTGGCTTCGTTGTAGCACCGTTGGCGTAGGTTCTGTTGTGCTTCTGCCAGTAATTCGTTCAACACGCGCAATGCGGGTTCGTACCATGTCTGGATGGCCTGACGTTGTTTTTGCGCGGTCAGGCTGTGTGGGTTTAGTTTTTCTCTATACATGCCTGCACCTGTGTAGCGAGTGTGCCGAGTAGCACATGGAGTTCATGGATAACTTTGCTCATGTCGAGGGCTTCGCCGTGGGTGATGCGTCCGTCTGCCATCATGTCGTGGAAGGTTTGTGCGACATTGCCCTTTTGGATGGCGATGCGTACAAAGGTGTCCATGAGGCTATGGTCACGCTGACTTTCGGGAATGTCGGGCAGATCTATGGCGGCTTTGCCGTGTTCGGCACAAAGGGTTTGCAATATGCGGTAGTCCCCTGTCAGTGCCATGAGTTTTGAAGCCTCGAGCAATGTCAGGTGGTGGGTTTCCGTATTTGGGTTGACCTTGCTGTTGAGTACGGCGGGGCTTTTGATGCCTAGGCGTGGAGCTAAGGCAGATGCGCCGCCGTGGTGGTCGTGTACGGTTGCGTATGCGGCATCTAGGATGTTCATGGTGGTGTCCTTTGAACGTGTTTTTTAGACACCTGTTGAACTACTATTTTTAGTAGATCGGATTTGCTTTATTTCTCTCATATGTGAATCCTGAAATTATGGTGTTTACTTATGAGTTGCATTAGATCGACATGAATTAGGCAACTTTAGAATCGGAATGCTTTTTCTGTAGTGCTTCGAGTTTTTGTCCAAAATCATGAGAAAGACGTTTACCGCATAAACCGTTTTCCAAATTACTGATGTAGTTTTGAGAACAGCCAATTTCACTAGCAATTTGCGTTTGAGTCATACCTTTTGCTCTCAATTGCAAAATTATGGTTTGCCACTTGGTCATTTGGATCTCCGATATTTTTAACTAAATATATAGGTTTTCCGATATTTAAACAATAGCCAAACCGATTGGATTATGTATCACAATTCCGATAGAAGTAATGAAGGGAAAACTCATGACGACTTTGGGTGAGAATTTAAAGAAAATTCGTAAAGCTAAAAAAATGACTCAGAAGGAATTAGCTCAAAAGTCTGGAGTTAAACAATCTGTTATTTCAGATTTAGAGACAGGCAATGCCAAGTCGACTGGCTCAATTTTAGAGCTAGCTAATGCTTTAGGTATTACTGCTGAAGAATTAAAGAAAGGTATTTTTGATGAGAATGAATCATCAAATGTGATTTCTATTAAAGCACATATGGCTCCTGTTCTTTCTTGGGTGCAAGCTGGAACATTCACCAATGTTGCCTCAGTTGACATATCGCAAGTAGAAGAATGGCTACCACTTCCTGAAGAGTGCACAAATTGTTTTTACTTAAAAGTCCAAGGTATTAGCAATCAACCTGAATTTCTGGAAGGTGACTATATTCTTGTAGACCCTGATGTTTACTATAACGATATGTTATCTGGTGACATGATTGTTGTACGGCGTGGCGAAGATGCTACATTCAAGAAATTAGTCATTGAAACCGATGGTACTAAATACTTACAAGCACTTAATCCTGAGTTCAAACCTAATATTATTCCAATTGATGAGCAATGTAGTTTTGTTGGGCAGGTTGTTGATTGCATTAGATATATTTACAAAGCAAAAAGAAGATCTAAAAAGGTTTAATGCTTTAAGCCAACATTAGTCAGATAAAATTATTAAGCTAGCCGAAGGTTGTCGTTTTGTTGGTAAAGTTGTTGGTTTATATAGGAAAATATAAATGAGTAATGAGAAAAACAATCCCAAAGAAGTTAATAACCTTGGGCGTTTAACACTGGACTTAGTTCAAAAACTTAAAATTCAAGAAGATGAAAATAAAACTGATAAAACAAAAGCAGGAACAGATTCAGAGAAACTTAATGATTCAATAGAACCCAGACAAAAAATTTCACCATATGTATTAGCTGAACCTGTAAAAAAGAAAGCTATAGGGACTATCGACTTTAATTTTTTAGAATTAAGTATTTCGCAAATTCAAGAAATGAGTAGCGATGATCTACTTAAGTTGTTAAGTGGCGAAGGGCACAAAGGCGCTATAAGGGAATCTACCATTCATCTTATTAGCAATGAACTGTTAATTAGACAAATAAAAGAAGCATCAAAGCCTCATTGGACTACTAATCCTATGTTTTATCTAACCTGTATGGCTGTTTTATTTGGGTTTGTTGCCGCCGCAGCTAGTATAGTTGCGATACTAAAATAACAACTCTACATTAATTTTTTGGCCTGCTGAATTTCCTTAACAGCAACACCAAATAGAATAGATGCAACCCAAAGAGAAAACACAGAAATATAGGTTACTACATCAAAAATGAAAATATATGAAATAATGGCTATCAATTGAAATATAAAAGATATTCCTAAAGCTATTTTCATTTAACAAACCCCAAACAACCCGACCCAGTGTCGGGTTTTATTTCATCTATTAAAGCATAGCTAAAATAATAATATCGGTTTTTCTATATTTAAATCAGGTTTTCTATTGACCTATTATATCGGAAATGCGATATTTATCTCACTACCAATAAAAAAGCCCCTTCACTTTGGACGGAGACGGGGCTTTGCATATAGCGAGATAAGTATGAAACAAAAATACATTCCGAGTCAAATGCCCGCAACCTCCGCACGACTCTACCAACACCCCACCGCACAAGAACAACGCCCAAACCGCCTAAAAGTGGTACTGGCCAACACCAAAGACCTTGCACTGTTTGCCAGTATCGGTACGCTGTGCTATGCAGTCATTACAGGAGTGGTGTATATGCTTGGAGGTGCGGTATGAGCTCCAACATTCAACGCCTCAAACTCACCGTATTTGCACAGCGCTACTGGCAAGACGAAGAATCCCGCCCCTGCCGTGACACCCTCATCAGCCATATAAAACGTGGCTGGTTAAGCGGCAAGAAAATCGGGACTCAGTGGTATGTCGAGTGTACCTCTTGGGGCGCGCCGCTGTTTTACTCAACCGAAGTGCCAAAAATCGAACTAAAATCCCCACCCAAAACAGGCAACAGCATTGCAGACCGAATTTTAGCGGAGATTTAACATGACACCTCGTGGTCGTGGCGTGGGGTATCAGGACTTACCGCCCCACGTTGAAATTGATAAAAAAGCAAATGGAACGGTGTATTACCGCTACCTACTGCCAAACGGACAACGTAAATCTTTAGGCAAAGACAAAGCCGAAGCCAGTCAGGCAGCACAGGCACTAAACGCCGTACTGGAGCGTAACCCAGACATCGTGTCTAAAATCTTGTCATCCGTGGAAAAAGCACAAAAACAATCCACCATGCCAACCTTTGGTCAGGCACTTACCGAATACGAAAATATTCACCTCCCCAAAAAGAAATACGCCAAAAACACACTGGAAATTATCACGGCGAATATTGGCAAATATCATGACCTGTGGGATCAGCACTACTGCAGTGACATTACCCTGCTCATGGTGTCTGAATTTTTAAAACGACAAACCGACTTTCAGGCAGAAAAACACCGTTCTCAGCTTATCGACATCTGGAAGTATTTTGTGGCAAATGGCTGGGCTGCAGACAATATTGCCGAGAAAACTTTAAAACCGATTCGCCCAGAAAAAAACCGTACCCGACATTCCAACGAATCTGTCGAAGCCATTAAAGCAATCTGCCCTCCGTGGTTAAAACTCGCGATTGATTTGGCAATGCATTCGATTCAACGGCGCGCCGATCTGGTGGTGATGGAACGCTCAAGCATTAACATCAAAGACAACACCATGACCGTGTTGCAGCATAAATCGCTCAATTACGACAAGCCTGTGTTTATTGAAGTGGACATGCACCCTGAACTGCGGGATGTGGTTTTAGAATGTATCGAACATGCCATGAAGCTGCGCTGCCCGTTTCTGATTGCCACCCGACCCGAGCGCATTACCGAACATAATCGAAACGTCAAACTACATGCCTTTGCCGTCACCGAAGACCACCTGACAAAACAGTTTAAAAAGTACCGTGACCTGTCGGGTGCATACGATCATCTTGAACCGAATCAGCGTCCATCGCTGCATGATTTACGTGCTTTAGGGATTTATAACATTACACAGAAGTATGGCAAAAAGTACGCGCAAGCACTGGCTGGACACGCCACAGTGAAAATGACAGATCATTATCTGGAAGGTCATGAAGCGCCAAAACCTGAGAAAATCAGCTACCGTTAATGATTGTTTTTAAATTTAAATACGGCAGTTTTCCACATGAGGACTCTATATAATTCCCCGAAAAGTCCCCGAAAATACCCCTAATAAAAAAGCCCACTGTTTAAGGTGGGCTTTAATATGTTGATTTCTCAACTAATTTTGGTAGGCATATCCAGACTCGAACTGGAGACCTCTACGATGTCAACGTAGCGCTCTAACCAACTGAGCTATACGCCTAAAGTGCCTGTATCATATTCAGATTTTATTCACTTGACAAGATTTTTCTACGCTTCTTTAAAACAATCGAACACTCTTTAAGCAAATCAGCAAATTCTTTCCAAATTTCAGCTTTATGCTGCTGTTTTTCTTGAAAAATTAGCCGATGTTGCAGATTAATTAATTGGCTAAAAATCTGCTGCTGTTCAGGTAAAGTTAGTAAACTCAACCGTAACATCCATTTTTGAAAAGTTTCCTCTGGCATTTTCTGTAAATCTTTATCAAGCTTCTGATTAAATTTATAAATTAACTTTTCATATTGGGTTCGATATGGACGATTTCTCCATACGATCACTGCAATATACAGCAATAAAATACTTAAGGTGGTTGCAATCAGTACCCACAATGATTTCGTCTGTGAATTAACTCCCCATGACTTTAACCAACTGCGTTGCTGCTCGACATCATAACCTACAACTTTGCTTTGCCATTGATAACTCGCATAGTCATTCCATACACGTAACTGATTCATCCATGAAATACGCTGTGTGCTCAGCAAGGCTGAGGTATTTTGCTGGCGGCCTTCAGTCAGATAATTTTGCATCCCATCACGAATCCGCTGTGGAGCGATTAACGCAGTCGGGTCAATACGTTGCCAATGCTGATTCATCCAGACTTCTGTCCATGCATGAGCATCAAGTTGACGAACTTCCCAACTCTGATCATCTGGTGCTGGCTGTCCCCCCTGATAACCCACCACTACGCGTGCAGGAATACCTGCGGCGCGCATGAGTACCACAAAACTTGATGCGAAATGTTCACAAAACCCGACTCGCGTCTGAAACAAAAATTGATCGACCCGATTACCCTGCAATGTTCCTGGGCTTAAGCTATAACTAAATTTATTCTGACGATACCAGTTCAGTACATTCTGTATATAACGTTCAGGTTGCTGCTCACTTTCCTGATACAACTGCTGTGCCAATGCCTTACTGCGAGGATCTGTTTCAGGTAATTGTAGATTAATTTGACGTACATATTCTGGCAACGGCGTGTCAGGCAACGATGCAGAAACCCAAGTCAATGCAATCGGCTGGGTAGATTGCACAGGTCGGCGTGACACAATACTGCCATCTTGACGCAGGACATAACGCTGAGTTGCTGGAACCGAATGCTCCAACCCCATCACCCAACGCTGTTCAGGATCTGCCTGCAAATAGGTGTAATTCAGATGTTTTATTTGAGTCAATTGCTGCTGTTCAGCCACTTGCCATTGTTGATTAATTTCACTACTCTGCCATTTTTGTCCATCAAAATGATCGAGCACCATCGCTCGCCAATACAACTCAGAACGTGGTGGCAAACTTGCAACAGGCAAGACTATACGAAATGCCAAAGCATTCGATTGAGAAAGTTCAGCAATATCTCCAAGTGATAAAGTATCACTCACACCTGTAACTGCTTTATTTTGATCAGGTAGCGGAATATACCAAAGTGGTGGCAGGCGCGGGAAAAACAAAAATAAAATGATAAAAAACGGAACCGCAAATAAAATTGCCTTAAAAATATGTAGGGTATCTGTCCAAAGTTCTTTTTTATTGGGTAAAGCATATTCGGTGAAGTCAGCTTTTTGTATGGCATACAGCCCCAGCAATGACACAACCACACCTAGAAAAACCAGAATTGCCATATAAAAGGCTTGGGTATATAAAAACAAACTGGCAAATACAAAAAGTGCGAAGTTGAAACTGATCAAAGCATCACGCTTGTTTTTACTTTCTAACGCCTTGCCATACAAACACAAACTCAAGAAAGCAACGCCAGCTTCAACACCCAAAAATGTCCGGTATTGCAAATAAATACATGCCAGCCCAACAACAATAAAACCACTACGAAATACCACAGGCAATACAAGAGATTGTTTACGCAAAAACATGTGCAATGTAACAAACCACACAACAGCATATGCAACTAGCAAACTGACAGGAGCAAACGCAATCTGAGCAAGCAGAATCATTAACAGCATACCCAATAGCAAAAACTGGATTTGTTTATTCATGCTTTATGCCTGCGCTAAAATTTTTTTGGCTTGCTGATATTGGCGAATCCCAGAACCAACCATTAGCTCTGCTTTAGGCAACAACATGCTATAAGGGCGTTTTTCTTGTTCACATTGCTCGACCAGTGCCATCATCATCGAAAGGCGGACTTCATGCATCGCACTAGGCATTTTGGCATATTCAATCATCTGAATTTGAGCATTGGGTTCTTGTTCAAAACGTTTCACAAACCAGCCTTGATCACGCGCCACATGTTTCCATGACACACGTTGTAAAGTATCACCATCGACATAATTACGCAGATCATGAAATTCATCCAAATTTTGTTGTTGATGCTGATGGCTCAATTTACTCTCACGCTGTATCTGCACAGCTTGCGGTGCAATCCAGACCTGTTGTTGAAAATACAAATAAGTCCATGCCCGAACCAGACCAAATGGATACGTCGCCATCATACGACAACGTGGCAAAATATAACGCCCACGTTCTTCAGGATGCAAACTAATCTGAATATCCTGAGTGACGTCTTTCATCAGAATATATAAGGTTTGTTCCTCAATTTCGATACGCAAGAATCGAGGGCTGGCTTTTGCCTGATGCAAACGTAATCTTAAAATAAACGGTTGATTAACCTGCCCGACATCATCATCGCTGAGCAGTTCGATTTTTAAACCATGTAGTTGTTTAAATGCCAAATAAAAACTCATGGCTAAAAGTGCGCTGACTAAAAAACACAAACTCAGTATAAGGTTATTGGCATAGTTAATGCCTGCAATAAAAGTTAAAACAATCAACACACCATATAAAATGCCATCCCGATGCAAAAACACCAAAATATCACGCTGTTTAAGTTGTTTTTCTGCCTGCATTTGAAAGCGCTGACTCATCCACGCTAAAATTTTCTGACGCATGCGCTATCTCATTCTCAGTCAAAATTAATAACTCACGGGTACTCGCTGCATCAATTGTTGTGCTTCTAGCTCGCTTAAACCAATACGATGTGCGACTACAGCCACAAAAACTGCCTGAACATCATCCGTAGTTGTAAACGTTCTTAGCTGCACCATCGCATAGGCTTGTGCTGCATTTTTCAAGGCAATCACACCACGAGTGGATAAACCCTGTAGACCTGTGCGGGTTTTTTCAGCTAAATCTAAAATATAGTCCAAAACCGCATCACTGACTTCAACCTGTTGACGTAACTGCTGCAATGTCAGCACATCCTGTACAGAAAAAATTTCGGGCAATTCTGAC
The DNA here is from genome assembly GCF_004331075.1 of Acinetobacter brisouioides. GTDB lineage: Bacteria > Pseudomonadota > Gammaproteobacteria > Pseudomonadales > Moraxellaceae > Acinetobacter. Next base: position 146,538 of record NZ_SJNX01000001.1, read on the forward strand.
AATAAACTCTGTCGACTTGGATCGGTCAATAATGCACGTTCAGCAGACCGTGATGGATAGCCTAGTGACAAGCGCATTAAAAAGCGGTCTAATTGGGATTCTGGCAACGCATACGTCCCACTTTGAAATAACGGGTTTTGAGTCGCCACCACCCAAAATGGCTGAGGCAAGCGGTAATGCACTGCATCCAAAGTCACACTTCCCTCTTCCATGGCTTCAAGCAAAGCACTCTGAGTTTTCGGGCTACTGCGGTTAATCTCATCTGCCAGTAAAATCTGGGTAAAAATCGGGCCTTGCTTAAACTCAAATTGCTGAATTTTCTGATTAAATAAATTAATCCCAATCACGTCACTTGCCAGCATATCATTGGTAAATTGGATTCGATTAAAACTTAGACCTGTCAATTTTGCCAAGGCATGGGACAAGGTTGTTTTTCCCAAACCAGGCAAATCCTCAAACAAAACATGCCCTCCAGCCAATAAGGCAGTTAATGCCAATTCGGTTTGTTGTGACTTATCTAAAATAATTTGATTAATTTCGAGTAAAAACTGTTTAATTTTTGGGAAAAATACTGCGAGCTGACGTTCAAAATCTGTTCCATTTACAATTTGTTGTTTTTTATAAACTTCCCACATAAATACTGCCTAAAAATAGAAAACGGTGCATGTTTTAACATACACCGTTTGGTTTAGCCATTCAAAGAATTAAACTGAACCGATTAACATGGACATTTTTTCATGCCTGATTTAGCCGATGGATAACGCATATCCACACAATACCGATAAAACGTTTTCACATCCATTGGCGTTAAGTCAGGATGATGCTGACGCATATGCTCCAAATAGGTTGCATAATCGGGCACACCCACCATCAGGCGAAAGCTTTGCTGTAACCGCTGCCAAAGTATCGCAATTTTAGACCAGTTTTTAGGTGACAGTAGCAGATGCTTTTGCGACAAAATCGTCATCTTGATGATTTTTGCCACAACCGTTGTTCCCTGTTTAGCAAATTTCAAGTTCATCATCATTCTCCCGAAGCTCTGGCAGTTGCTGCTGCAGGTACCTCATCAGCATATTCTGCTGGCGCTTCATGCACAGTTGGTTTGTTACTTGCTAGCGCACGGCGCACAACTCCAATTGAAGCAAAAATCATGACCACAAGCACAATCATAAAGAACGCACACAATGCCGCATTGATTTGATTGGATAACACAATTGTCTGCATTTCAGCCAAAGATTTCGCAGGTTTTAAGATTTCACCACGAGCAATGGCATCAGAAAATTTATTGGCCTGTGCCAAAAAGCCGATTTTTGGATTGGTGTGAAAAATCTTTTGCCAACCCGCGATCATGGAAGTCACCACCAAGAAAACTGTCGGCAAAATGGTCACCCAGACGTATTTCTCTTTTTTCATTTTAAAGAGGATCACGGTACCAAGGGTTAATGCCATTGCTGCTAGCATTTGGTTACCAATCCCGAACAATGGCCAGAGTGAATTCACCCCACCTAAAGGGTCAACAACACCTTGATAGACAAAGTATCCCCAGCCTGCCACCGCAATAGAGGTTCCAATCATATTACCAAAAAACGAGTGTGATGCTTTGACTGAAGGAATGACAATCCCTACTGTATCTTGAACCATGAAGCGACAAGCGCGCGTTCCAGCATCTACAGCAGTTAAAATAAACAGAGCTTCAAACAAAATGGCAAAGTGATACCAAAATGCCATCATTGAACGGTTATTAAAAATATCAGACAAGATATGTGCCATACCAATTGCAAAAGTTGGCGCTCCACCTGCACGAGATAGAACTGATTTCTCTCCAACTTCATGTGCCAGCAAGGTTAAAGACTCTGGAGTCACCACAAAACCTAGATGACGAACTGCTTCTGAGGCACTTTGTACATCAATCCCTAACAAAGCCGCTGGCGAGTTAATGGCAAAATATACGCCAGGATCAATTACCGTTGCACAAATCAGTGCCATAATCCCAACGAAAGACTCTGTCAACATACCGCCATAACCGATCATGCGAATATGACTTTCATTTTCGATCAGTTTCGGAGTTGTACCACTTGCAACTAAAGCATGAAACCCAGAAATTGCACCACAGGCAATGGTAATAAATAGAAATGGAAACAAACTACCTGCAAAGACTGGACCTGTACCATCAATAAAATGGGTAATTGCTGGCATTTTTAAATCAGGCATTGCAATCACAATACCCACAGCCAAACCTGCGATCACCCCAATTTTCAAAAATGTGGATAAATAATCACGTGGCGCGAGCAACAACCAAACAGGTAAAACTGAAGCAATAAAACCATAAGTGATCAAACACCAAGTCAATTGTGTTCCAGTCAAGGTAAAAACTGGTCCCCAATATGGATGCTGAGCAACATCACCGCCATAGACAATTGCCATCATCATCAAAACAAAACCGATGACAGATACTTCGGCAATTTTCCCAGGACGTATAAAACGCATATAAATGCCCATGAACAAGGCAATCGGGATGGTCATGGCAATACTGAACAGCCCCCACGGACTATTGGTTAAGGCTTTTACAACAACCAGTGCCAAGACTGCCAAAATGATAATCATGACACCCAATGTACCCAACATCACAACGATACCCGCAAATGAGCCAAGCTCTTGTTTTGCCATCTCACCAAGTGATTTTCCATCACGGCGCACTGAAATAAACAATACAAGAAAATCCTGAACACCGCCTGCAAACACAACACCAGCCAACAACCAGATTGTGCCTGGCAAATAGCCCATTTGTGCAGCTAGAATTGGCCCGACCAAAGGACCCGCACCTGCAATAGCAGCAAAATGATGCCCGTACAATACATACTTATTGGTTGGAACATAATCCAGACCGTCAGAAAGACGATAAGCAGGTGTTACCCGCTTAGGATCAAGTTCAAAAATATTCTTTGCGATATAAAGGCTATAAAAACGATAAGCAATGCTATACACACACAGGGCTGCCAAAACCAGCCATACAGCATTGATATGTTCACCACGGTGAAGAGCTAACATTCCAAAAGATACAGCGCCGATGATCGCCACCAGTATCCACATGATTTTTGAAGTAAAAGAACTTTTACTTTGATGTTGATAACTGTCCATGCTTTTCCTCGCCTGCTTAAAAACAGTGCTTGTCTTTATTGTAAATTGTTACAATTCCTTGTGAATGTACACCCCACATTATTATTTTGATCTAATACTTTGGCATAAAAAAAGGGGTGAACATTTTCACCCCTTTAATAATAGCGGATTTATTCGCCATTATGCACGTTCTAAATATTCACCTGTACGGGTGTCTACACGAACGCTTTCTTCTTGCTGAACAAACAGTGGTACACGAACAACTGCGCCAGTTTCAAGTTTTGCAGGCTTACCACCACCGCCAGAAGTATCACCACGGACACCTGGATCGGTTTCAACGATTTTCAAGACCACAAAGTTTGGTGCACTTACGTTTAATGGAACGCCATTAAATAACATAATCGTACATTTTTCATTTGAATCGTCTTTTAACCATTTTGCAGCATCACCCATTGCAGTTTTATCTGCAGCGATTTGCTCAAATGTTACAGGATCCATAAAGTTCCAAAGCTCGCCATCATTGTAAAGGTAGTCCATTTCTACTTCTACAATATCAGCCGCTTCTAGAGAGTCACCTGATTTAAAGGTTTTTTCTAATACTTTGCCTGTTCTAAGGTTACGTAATTTCACACGGTTAAAGGCTTGACCCTTACCTGGTTTTACGTATTCATTTTCCATGATCGAACATGGATTGCTATCAAGCATGACTTTTAAGCCTTGCTTAAACTCATTTGTAGAATAATTGGCCATGACTGGCTCACTCCAAACTTACTAACTTAAATCAATTAATGCTAGACTAGCATTATTTTTAACGTGTGGCATGATAAACTATTTGTACCAAGAGCAAAACTGGAAAACTCAACTCAGTGATCTAATTACTGACCCAAAAGAGTTACTTCAGCAGCTACAGCTCTCAACAGATCAATTATTATCAGGGGCAATCCTCGCTTCTGAACAGTTTAAATTGCGTGTTCCTCGTGCGTTCGTTGAAAAAATGAACGTTGCCGACCCTTTTGATCCACTTTTACTACAAGTTTTACCTCATCACTTAGAATTAGAAGAACATGAAGGCTTTGTTACCGACCCACTTGGAGAAGAACAAGCCAACCAACTCCCTGGTGTTTTACATAAATATCAGTCACGGTTCTTACTGACTTTAACAGGTGCGTGTGCAGTTCACTGTCGTTACTGTTTCCGCCGCCACTTTCCTTATCAGGAAAACTTACCTAAGAATGAAGACTGGATCAACATTCGGCAATATCTGCTTGACCATCCCGATATTAATGAAGTCATTTTAAGTGGTGGAGACCCACTGACACTGACCAATCAAAAACTGGCATCATGGGTAGAACGCCTCGAAAGTTTACCTCAATTAAAAATTCTACGAATTCACTCACGAGTACCGATTGTCATTCCAAGCCGGATAGATGAAGAGCTAGTTTCCTTATTAAAAAACAGTAGGCTACATACTATACTGGTGGTACACTCTAACCATGAGTCAGAAATTGATGATTATACAGCGCGGCAGTTACATAGATTAACTGAAAAACAAGTCACAGTTCTCAATCAAGCGGTATTATTAAAAGGAGTTAATGATTCTGCCGAACAACTTGCAGCATTAAGCTATCGCCTATTAGATGCTCGAGTTATGCCTTATTACTTACATGTTTTAGATAAAGTAAAAGGTGCTCATCATTTTGATTTGGCAACTGACTCGATTACTCAAATTTATACAGAACTACTCGCGAGACTACCTGGATATCTAGTCCCCAAATTGGTTAGGGAAATTGCGGGAGAAAACAATAAAACGCCTTTATATGGAACGCCTATTTTTTAGTGGTGACGTATGACAACAATCAATCAAAGTGACTTTTTTACAGCGCCGATTGAACAATATCGGACTGAATTAAGTTTTTGTGCAGCGAGTGTAAAAGGCATCCAAGAATGGCTTTTGCATTTGCCATCCGTGCATTTAGGTGATTCATCAAAATCTCTGTTGAATGCTGTCATTGAAATTTTAGAGCTTAAATGTGAAGAATCTTTGCGTTTTGATTTAATTCAAAGCCTACATTTGTCTTTAGAGCAAGTTCTTGGAACATTAGAGAAATATTTTCTCAGCGATGTTTCATCGGTTATGAATCACAATGAATCGATTGTAGAGCTTGCTCAACAATTCCGCTGTTATATTGCGCGTACTTATATTCATATTGCCTTTCAATCTCACACCGAACTCACTTCCAAGCAGTTTTCTTTATTTGCCTTTCGACAAAAAAAACAATTACAAGATGTTCGTAGTCTGAGCACCTATTATGCTTTACAACAATTAAGCCTACTAAAATTTCAACAACAAGTTCTTTATAAAAGCAGTTTAGTGGGTCAATGGCGAATCGGACATCAGCTTTTTATACTGGCTGAATATCATGATTTTCACCTTGAAGATATTAATTATCTGCATGGTTCTATTCATCAACTCAGTAATATTTACCAACTCTATAATCAGATCAATTTACTGGATATTTTAAATACTCATCAGATTCGTCCAATAGAAATTCAAGCCTTATTTCAATGTTCGTATCAATGGGTACAACTAATTCAAATTACGGATAAAGAATCCCCAACCTCTCGCTATATTATTGACCCCAATAAAGACTTCCCTCCCGTGTTGAATAATACACAGTTAAAAAAAGGGAATGACTGCTACTTTATTGAAACGCAAGCATTACTTGAGCATATTAATCTTGCCAATTTACCGCAAAATAAACATATTTCACCCACAGAGAAGCATTATTTAAGCGCATCACTTATCTTCCACGTTCAAAATGTCCTGAACAACATCCCTGAACGTCGTTATGAGCGCTATGATTATGTTGCAACCATTCAGCTGGCTTTTGGTTTACAAAGTGCTCATTATTATTTGTCACATGCAACTCATTTTGAGAATACTTTACAGTTAGTCAGCAAAGTTCATCTACAGCAAAACAACTCTAAATTCCTATCGGGCTGGAACGATGAACCTGTAACATCGAACAACAAATCATTGTATGCAGTACTTGATCCAGAAGCGAAGCAAATTCATACCTGTACTATTATGGATATCAGCATTAATGGATATCGCATTCGTTGGACAGGCGATGTTCCAAAACAGCTCCGTGCAGGTGAATTTATTCTAGTACAGGAAAATGCTCAAACTCCTTGGCGTGGTGGGGTCATTCGCTGGTTAAAACAAGCATCTCCCAAACACCTCGAATTTGGTATAGAGATTCTGTCTCAAGACTTAACTCCCTGTGCAGTACAGCTGAGTGCTGACCGCAACACTGTACTTTACCACCCCGCTATTTTACTCAGTAATCAAGTACTCAACAAAACTCATCTTTCACTTGTTGTACCTGGGCATCAAACCTTTAAATCGCAACAAGGGATTAACCTCCGATTAGGCAATAAACAGCTTAAAATTTATCTCAATGAGATAAAATTGATTAGCCAAAGCTTTTCACAATTTGATTTTGAGTTATTAAATGACAATGAACAGGTTATACTTGAACAACATATACAGCAGCATGCTGAAACCATTAAAAAACAAGACGTGTGGGAAAGTCTAAAATGAGAAATGCTTTTTTATCCAACAAGCTTAAACAAACTAAGACTCGTTTACTCATTATCGATGACAACCAAATCCGTTATAATCAAATTGTTGATCTCTTGACATCTAAAGGTCATCAGGTCGATGCTTTTTTACTCGATGATATTAAAAGTTTTGAGAAGCAGTTACACACGCATTGGGATGTTGTTTTGTTTGGACGTGCTTATGACTTAAAGTTTGAACAGGCTTTGGCGCTGATTCACGCTTCTAATCAGCCACAACTTCCCTTATTGCTGTTAAACCCTGAAGATTATCAGCCCTCACAATACTTAAACTATATTAACAAAGGCGTATACGACTTATTTAACCTCGATTATCCAGATCGTTTTTATATTGGTCTTGTTCGTACTTTGTCTTATAGTCGCTCTTTACAAGCGCAGCAACATTTACTCAAAGAACTAGAAATTGCTGAAACTCATATTCAAACACACGCTCACGATACCCATAAAGCTGTTGCTGTGATTCAAGAAGGAATTCACATTAAAGCCAATCCTGAGTACCTCACTTTGTTTGGCTTTAAAAAAGAAGAAGAAATTTTCGGATTACCTCTGCTTGATGTGCTACAACCCGAACAACTCCAAGAATTTAAACAGCGTTTTAAACGCATTACGCAGCGTAATTTCGATCAGGCACGTTTTGAAATTAAATCTCTCAATCCGAATGCACAATCAAAAGACAATGCACTTCGAGTTGAGTTTTTACCAGATAACTCACAGGATGCTGTACAAATTTCAATTGAAACGGACAGCCCTCAAACAAATTCTAGTAAAACAAGTATTGAAACAGGTAGTAACCCTGTTCGCCTTTATGATCAGTTCAACAGAAAAATGCTCAATGAACCTGCCAATAAAAATGCAGTTGTTATATTTTTATTGACTGACTTTCATGAGCAAATTGCGAAACTGAACCAAGTACAAACAGGCGAATATCTTAAAGCAGTACAAGGATTTATTCAGGAACATGCCCATAATACTGTCATTAAAGTGACCCCTGCTCTCTTTATCGGTTTATGTCAGGCAGCTAGCGAAGATCTGCTTCACTCAAAACTTCAAGGTTTAACTCCACTTTTAAAACCGCAATTGCTCGAATTCGATTCAGAAAATTATTCGGTACAGTTTACGGTTGGCTATAGTGAGATTGAAGGTGCAATACAAAGTCAGGAGCAATTTGATTTTCTCATTACTCAAGGCTTATCACACCCATTACAGCATGAAAAAGCCAAAGCTCATGAAATTAAGTTCTCTGGTTTTGACAGTGAAGAAGCACCAGCTACGTTGATGTTAGGTGCTCAGTTGGATCGTGAGCATATGTTGCTGACCGAATTACACCGCGCAATTGAGCAAAATACCATACATCTTAAATATCAGCAGCTTTATGACAAACAAGATACTGAACCTTATATTTATGAAGTCACCAGTGGTGTGATTTTTGACAAACAATGGTTAGCTCTTGAAGATTTAACTGAATTAAATAGCGATGTAGAACTTGCGGTAAAACTAGATCGCTGGATTTTGGTTGAAGCGTCCAAACAACTCTATAATTTCATTACACAATACCCAAATAGCAAGCTGATCATCAACTTGAACATTCATGTATTGTTGCATGATCAACAGATTGTTAATTTGATTGAAAAACTGTTCTCAATTATTCGTAACACGCGAAACCACCCGTTAATCCTACAATTTTCAGCCCTAGATATTATCCAGCATGCAGAGCGAGTTACACCTGTATTGCAACAGCTTCGTATTCAAGGTGCATTGATTTCTGTACGTCACTTTGGTGTAGATAATACCAGCACAAGCCTGCTATCACGCGATGACATCGACCTATATCGTTTAGATTCAAAACTAACCGATAGTTTAAATGATGATAAAGAACTGACAGAGTTGCAATTGCAGGTTCAAAAATACAAAGAAATTGCTGAAGCCGATATGATTCTACCTATGCTCAACAATATGAATAGCTTTGCAAATGCGTGGAATATTGATGTGCGCTACCTGCAAGGTGATTATTTCCAGAAGAAACTTGATCACTTAATTGATGGACAAGACCACTAAGGTCTTGTCTTTTTAAGAATAAAAGGCACAAAAAAACGGGCGAATCGCCCGTTTTTTACATCCTGTCGGATTAGTCGCGTTTGATAGAACGAGACATACCAGCAAAACGTTGTTTGAATTTGTCGATACGACCACCAGTGTCTACATTCTTTTGTTTACCAGTGTAGAATGGGTGGCAAGCTGAACATACGTCAAGATAAAGAGTTTCTTTACCAACAGCTGAACGTGTTTCGATTACGTTACCGCAAGAGCAAGTTGCAACTAATTTTTCGTATTTTGGGTGAATATCGGCGCGCATGGTCGATTCTCCTAAGTTAAGAAAGGTTATGCTGTCATCGCAATTGACCACTCTCATAACAACTATGAGGAATGCAAAAAGCAGGTCAACACCATTACAGACCATTCTTTTGGCTCACCGAAACTCTAGGTTAGGGCTAAGCTCAACAAGTCGGCATATTATACAGGAAAAAACTAACAGATACGAATGCTTTATTCGTATCTACTAGGGTCTGTTGACATTTTATCTATGACCTGCCTTATCTATGAAATAACTTAAACAAAGCATAAAGCGAAGACCGTAGCCGCTCCCTTGTCGAATTTCATAACAAAATTTAAGGAAGTTAACCATAAGTCTTCGGAACTCGACTCACATCGCAAGCATTTGTGAAATATCAACAAGCTTTAATTATTGCGTGCGTTTTGATCTTGCTGAATCAACTCGATTTTATAGCCATCTGGATCTTCAACAAATGCAATTACGGTAACACCGCCTTTCATTGGTCCAGCTTCACGTACGACCTTGCCGCCACGTGCTTTGATCTCTTCACAGGCTTGATACGCATCATCAACGGCAATCGCAATATGTCCATAAGCATTGCCTAACTCGTAACTTTCAGTATCCCAGTTATGGGTGAGTTCCAATACAGTATGATGCTCTTCATCACCATAGCCAACGAAAGCCAACGTAAAACGACCTTCTTCATAATCACGGCGACGGAGCAAGGTCATACCCAGCACTTCAGTATAGAATGCCAATGAGCGTTCTAAATTGCCTACACGTAACATGGTATGTAACATGCGCATAAAATTAGTCCTCTTGCGAAGTTTTTACGGATTGATGATCTTTTAATAATTTTGCGACCCAAACCACCAAGAATAAAATTGGAATACCAATTAAGGTGGTCATGAGGAAAAATTTCGGATAACCGATATGGGTCACAATAGTTCCCGAATATCCACCCATAATTTTAGGCGTTAAAGTCATCAGTGAACTGAAAATCGCATATTGTACGGCAGTAAAAGATACACTGGTCAGGCTCGATAAAAATGCGATAAACGCAGCTCCTGCCAAACCTGAAGCCAAATTATCGACCACAATCGCAAAATATAACCATAATTTACTATAAGGTTTAATCACCTTACCTTTAATTTCTGTCACTGTTTGATCTTGCTGCACCGCATTCAACGGCTGCAAATCAACATCCAACTGTTGTGCAGCAATAGAGCCACCCAGTGTATAGCGCTGCTGTGCCTGTACAGTTTGTGCTGGAGCATGAATAAAATTAAGCTGCGCTGTCAATTGTTTAGAGGTCGATTTTGCTAGTACAGCACCATCAATCGCTGTGCTAAATACGCCAGTATCATCAAGTTTGGCAGGGTAACTCTGTCCATCAAGCTGAATCGTGACAGGCGCATCAGCTTGTAATTGATCTTTTTTCACACCAGCAAGTTGCCCTTTGACTGCAATACTTTGCTGTTGCTCTTGCGTAGAAATTTGATTGTCACTGGTTACTGGTAAAAACTGGATTTGTGGCTGTGCCTTTGTTTTTAAATACGGCAAACTAAATTTAGCTTTAGAATTTGCCTGATCGGTATATTGTGCTTGTACCTGAATATGTTGAGCCTGCATAAGAACCTGATTTGGTACTTTAACCGACCAGTACCCGACATCATCAGGCTGAACACGGTAATGCTGCTGCCCCACGGTGAGTTCAACCTGCCCAAGTGGTTGCCCTGATTTGACCAAGCCGATGAAAATAAGGTTTGTGGTACTCGCAAATACGGCGCCCACAAACATCAGTTTCATAATATTCATGCGCTGTGCCAGCAAACCACCACAGAAACCGCCAAATAAAGAGAAAATTACGCCATAAACTTTCACAGCTTCGGCAATTTGCTGCTTACTAAAGTTCAGATCTTGATAAAACACATTAGAAATTACGCCAGCAATAATGTCTGAAATACGGTAAAAACCAATCAACAGCAATAAAAATAAGGCTAATTTCACCCCGTAGCGCTGAAAAAAGTCCTGAATCGGGCTGACCCAAGTATCCATTGCCATCTGGCGGTTGACTACACCAGCTTTGACAAGCACCGTACCAATCAATAAAGCGATAGCACCTGAGCCTAAAAAGCGAACGGCTTCAAAGCAAAATAACAAAAAGCTGTCTTGAATTTTCCAGCTTTTCTCAAGTGCCACAATCAGATCATTTGAAAAAACATAGCTCACAACAAAACTGATCACAGCCAAAAAGAAAACACAAACCAGACGAAAATAATCCTGACGCTGATAATTTTTGGAGACTCGCTTTACTTTCGGCTCACGAATCATCAATGTCGTGATAATACCGACCAACATGACGGCTGCCATTGCCAAATAAGTATATTTCCATGCTGTATAAATATAATTACCTTTCGATGTACCTAACGACGCTGCTAAAAACAAGGCACCAGCCCCTGCAACAATCATCCCAATGCGATAACCTGCATTGTAAGTTGCAGCCAAAACGGTTTGCATTTCAGTGTCAGCCAGTTCAATTCGATACGCATCTATGACAATATCTTGTGTTGCAGCAGAAAAGCCGAGAAGAACCGCTCCAACTGCCATCTGAATTAAATAGCTTTGACCCAGAGATGGATCAGAAAATGCCATAATGCTAATCGCACAGATAATCAGACATTGAGCAACCAGCAACCAGCCTCGGCGATGCCCCAAGGCTTTGGTTAATACAGGCACAGGTAACTCATCAATGAGTGGTGCCCAAACAAATTTAAAGGAGTAGCCTAATGCTGCCCAGCTAAAAAATGTCACGGCACTTTTATCAATACCAGCCTCACCCAACCATAAAGATAAGCTAGAAAAAATAAGTAAAATCGGAATTCCCGCAGAAAATCCCAGAAACAGCATAATCAAGGCACGGCGATCTAAAAAAGCACGAAAGGCGTGTGTCCAGTCTTGGCTTTGTGAGGTCATTGCGCTGCGGTTTTCCATAAGATTTAAAACTGCTATTTGAAACCTTTCGGTCAAATGTTGCAACCTGAAAGCATGAGAATATTGCTTTTTTCATGTTAATTTATCTATGCTGCTTGATCTTTATAGGCAAACCTGTATACCTTTAAATTGCCAATCAACATTTGTTGTGGATTTAAAAACCGTGACCCAAAGACTCGATCAAATGAATTCTGTACTTTCTGCAAATCAACTCACTAGAAGCAAACAACTCCACAAGGACGCTCCCATCTCTGCATTTGATCAACCCGAAATACAACAAACACTAAAACAAACCGAGTTAAAACCAGAACAACTGACCCACATTCCCGACTGGGAAAAAATTCCCGCATCGACCAAACGTATCAAACCGCTCAATAACTTTTTAGGGCAAGACCGTGCCCGCGCTTCTGTTGAAGCAGGAATTGCTTTACCTTACGCTGGCTATAATATTTTTGCGGTGGGTACGGCAGGTTTAGGTAAACGCACTATGATCAAGCGTTTACTCAAACAACACGCTAAAACCATGCCCACACCAAATGACTGGGTCTATGTCAATAATTTTCAAACCCCACGTCAACCAATTGCTTTATGTTTTCCTGCTGGACAAGGTAATAAATTTCAAAATGCGTTGCATCAAGCATGGCAAACCATTTTAAAGCAACTTGAACGACGTTTTAGTGCAGAAACCTACCACAACCGTATTGAACAGATTCGTCAGGAAACTGGGGAAGAACAGCAACTTGCACTGGTCGAATTGACCAAAGAAGCTCAAGATTTCGACCTAAAACTCATTTCTCGCAACGAACAGCACACTTTTGTTCCTGTCCATCTAAAAGATGATGTATTGCAAGAAATGTCACCAGATGATCTTGATGCATTAAGTAGCAAAGAACGCGCTGAAATTGCAACCAACATGCGCTACATGAACAAAAAACTGGAGCGTTTAGGGCTACACTTGGGTGATCTGGAAGATGATGCTCGCGATCAAGTATCTGACCTAAACCGTGATATTGCCAAACAAGTGGTCATGCCTCGCATTGATTTGATTTTGAATAAATTCCAAAATATTCAAGGTTTAGAGCAATTCCTTAAATCATACGCTAACGATATTATTAATAATGTTGAAATGATTCTGGATCAGGATGAGGAAGACTTCTCTCCTGCTCTGTTTAGTCGTATTCCTGCACGTTACCAAGCCAATGTGCTTGTGAGCAACACGCCAAACAGTGGCGCACCCGTCATTTTTGAAGATTTTCCAACCCACTACAACCTGTTGGGTCATGTAGAACAACTCACCCAAAATGGCACCATTACCACCGATTTTACTTTAATCCGTGCAGGTGCATTGCACCGTGCCAATGGCGGCTTTTTAATGCTTGAAGCGGAGCAACTGCTTGAGCAACCGTATGCATGGCAAGGTCTGAAACGTGCCTTGAAATCGGGGCAACTTAAACTGTCATCTTTGGAGCACATGCTGACTTTAACAGGTAGCATTTCGATTGAACCTGCATCTATTCCACTACAGCTGAAAGTCGTCTTACTGGCTGAACCTGAAATTTATTATGAAATTTTAGAACTCGAGCCAGAGCTTGGAAGTGTGTTTAAGATTCGCGCTGACTTTACCGACACACTACAGCGCAATGAAAGCAATGAACAAGCCTATATGCACCTGATTGCAGACTATGTTCAGGCAGATAAACTGTTACCGTTTGACCGTAGTGCGCTTGCAGCACTTTTGACAGATTCAAGTCGCCAAGCTGAAGATCAAAGCTCATTGTCTTTGCATGCTTCGACTTTGGGAGATTTAATTCGAGAATCTCATCATCACGCTTTTCAAGCGGGTGATAAAATGGTGACAGATAAGCATATCAATACAGCTTTGCAACATCGCCAGTATCGCTTAGGCTATTTAAGAGAATTATATTGGCAAGACCTTTCTCGTGGCACACAACTGATTGAAACCCAGAGTTATCGCTTAGGACAAATTAATGCACTTTCGGTGATTCATTATGCCGATGTTGAATTTGGCTTACCTTCTCGCTTGACTGCTTCAGTTTATCAAGGCGGTGGTGACATTCTCGATATTGAACGCAGTGTCGAACTCGGTGGTTCTTTGCATGCTAAAGGCGTGCTGTTGATGTCGAGTTTCTTAAAAGCACACTTTGGTCGTGAACAGATTCTGCATTTCTCAGCTGCGCTGGCATTTGAACAAAGTTATGGGCAGGTTGATGGTGACAGTGCTACGGTTGCAGAGCTGTCTGCCCTTATTTCTGCGATTAGCCAGTTACCGATTGATCAATCTTGGGCAATTACGGGTTCTATGAACCAGTTAGGTCAAGTACAGCCGATTGGCGGCGTAAATGCCAAAATTGAAGGCTTCTATGATGCGTGTAAATTGCAAGGCTTGACAGGCAAACAAGGTGTGATTATTCCACGTCAAAACATGCAGCATTTAATGTTGCGTCAAGATGTGATTGATGCCGTACATGAAGGTCAATTCCATATTCATGCAATTGACACTATTGATCAAGCCTTAGAAATTCTCATGGCGCGCCCTGTTGGCAAATTGGATAAAAAAGGCAATTACAGCAAACATTCAATTTATGCAGCAGTGATGGAACAGCTTGAGTACTGGCAAGCCATCGAAGATGGCACGATTGAGGAAGAGGAAGAAAAAGCCAAGAAAAAGAAAAAAAAGAAACCTAAAAAAGACGAGAAAAAAGTCAAATCGGCCGATGTAGAAACTACCGTTGAGGAAACTCAGGAAGTCGAAATGGCTTTAAAAAACAAATAGTCTTTAAAGCGAATACCATAAAGCCAGTCATTTGACTGGCTTTATATTTTTCAGATCCGACTGGATTACTTCACATAGAAAGTTTCAATCACTTTGCCTTGTAAAGTCTGCCCGATTAATGGCGTATTTTTACCTTGAGAAACAATGCTGTCTTTAGACACTTGCCATTCTAGCTCAGGATCGACCAGCACCCAACCCGCTTCTGTCTGCCAGCGTTCAAGTATTTTTGCGACACGAGCAGGTGTAACTGTGACTTTCTCAACCCATTCAAGCGGAGTGAACAAGCCCTCACGAACCAGTTGTGTTCCCAAAGCCACATAGGTATCGAAAGCACTGATGCCTGGCTCAGTTTCAGCAAATGGTAACATTTTCGCTGAGCTGCTCAGAGGCTCATGATGCGTACAGATTGCATCAATCACGCCAGATTTTACCGCTTCACGAAGTTGCTGTTTATCTTGTTCTGCACGTAATGGTGGACGCACGTGAGCAAGCGAGTTAAAGCCATCAATCAACGTATCGGTTAAATGAAGCTGATGCATCGCAACGTCAGCCGTGACAGGTAACCCTTTGGCTTTAGCTGCAGCAATCAACGCTACTGAAGCTCCACTTGACAGTAAGCTGAAGTGAGCGCGAACACCCGTAACTTCAATCATTAACAAATATTTGGCAATCGCAACAGTTTCTGCAATGGTTGGAATCATTGGCAAGCCTTGACGCGATGCCACAAAACCTTCATGCACACAGCCATCTTTCGCCAACTGATGCTCTTCTGGGTAAAACACCACAGTTAAGCCCAAACCTGCGGCGTATTCTAAAGTGCGAATCACCACATCATCATCTTGAAATGCGGCATTGGCGTTGGTGACTGCACTACAACCACCCTTTTTCAAGCCAGCCATATTGGCAGGTTGTTTACCATTTAAACCTTGCGTTTGTGCGCCAATAATATGCAAATGGATTTTGCCATCTTGCCAAGCTTTTTCGACCAAGCCCTGTATCAAGGCACCATTGTCCTGCACAATTGGCTTTGAATCTGGTGGAGTAATCACATGCAGAATACCGTTTTCACGTGCTGCTTTACCTTCAGATTTTAGAGTGCCATGTTGTTGCTGACCTGGTTCACGAACTCGCGCACACAAATCCACCATACTTGGCATGAGCCATTTGCCCTGACCGTTAATCACTTGATCAACTTCTGTCAATTCTGCAACGCGTTTGCCCTGATCTAAATAAATGGTTTCGATGCGGTCTATTTGTTGAACTGGATCTAACACACGTACATTTTCAATTTTTACACGACTCATGTGTCTCGCCCTTATGCCGAAATTGCTTCAATTAAACCCTTGTCTTGCAACTGACCTTGCATTGCCAGTGCCAACACCGCCATACGCACGGCAATTCCGTTGGTCACCTGATGCAAAATCACCGACTGTGAACCATCGGCAATGCTTGATGCAATTTCAACACCACGGTTCATTGGTCCTGGGTGCATCACGATGCAATCAGGCTTGGCTAACGCCAGACGTGTTTCATTCAGGCCGTACATTTTGTGAAATTCAGATTGCGATGCCAGTGCAGGCGAATCAATCCGTTCATTCTGAATACGCAAAGTAATAATCACGTCACA
This sequence comes from Acinetobacter brisouioides, assembly GCF_004331075.1. Lineage (GTDB taxonomy): Bacteria > Pseudomonadota > Gammaproteobacteria > Pseudomonadales > Moraxellaceae > Acinetobacter. The sequence goes on from NZ_SJNX01000001.1 coordinate 163,044, forward strand.
GTCTTTGACGCCTTCATCCATATTGTTAAACAAACGAACTTCACTGCCGTATTCTTCAAAACCAATTGGTAATAAGGTATTTGGCCCAATTACACGGATATCTTTACAACCCAATGTCTGTAAAGCCGCAACATCGGAACGCGCTACACGTGAATGTTTAATATCGCCAATAATCGCCACGCTTAATGCTTCAAAAGGCTTTTTGGTTTCGCGGCGGATGGTCAACATATCCAGCATCGCTTGTGTCGGATGCGCATGACGACCATCACCAGCATTAATAATGGCGACATTTGGACAAACATCTTTAGCAATAAAATGCGCTGCACCTGAAGAAGAATGGCGCACGACAAAAATATCAGCCGCCATTGCTTCAAGATTCCACAATGTATCTCGCAGGGTTTCACCTTTTGAGGTACTTGAACGTGCAATATCAATATTCAGTACATTCGCAGAAAGACGTTTTGCCGCCGCTTCAAAAGTGGTACGGGTACGAGTCGAATTCTCGAAAAAAAGATTCATTACCGTGCGCCCTTCAAGGAGTGGCGAGGTAATCAGTTGATTATTTTCGTTGATAAAGGTTTGCGCTGTATCAAGAATTTTGGTGAGGGTCTGTTTGGAAAGACCTTCGATGGTCAAGAAATGCTTAAGATTGCCATGTTCATTGAGTTGAATCTGACTCGGAGTATGCAATGCAGCCAAATGCATGAGAGATTCCTTGTACATTAAGTTAACGCATTATACAGATAATTTTATTAATCTCGCAGTTGAAGTTTTCAGCAATTGGAATTTTTCTCTACCAGAAAAAATGCGTCTGGAATAAATAAATCCTGTCATATAGCCAATTTAGATACTGCATTTTAAAAAATCTGAGCTTGCATTTTAATCCACAAGTTTTCCTGTAAAAAATACGCTAAAATAGTCGTTTGCTTTACTGCTTTTGGAAATTTACATGACTTCGACACCTCGTCTTTCTACATATTGGGTTACCTGTGCAGATGGACTTGAAACCTTACTCCAAGAAGAATTACAAGAGTTAGGGGTTCAGCACATTGAGCGTCTGGCTGGACGCTTAATTTTCAAAGGCACACTAGAACACGCCTACCGTATTTGCATGTGGTCACGCCTGGCTTCACGTGTACTCATGCCGATTCATACTTACGAACTTGAACACAGCCACGATGCGCGTGATGTTGCCGAAGAACTCTATGAAGGTGCCATCAGTTTTGACTGGTCTCTGATTTTTGCACCACAAAGCACCTTTGCCATCCGTTTGCATGCTGAACGTGAAATTAAGGTTAATACTCAGTTTGCCACGTTGCGCGCCAAAGATGGCGTTGTTGACAGCTTTATGGAAGCTGTGGGCCGCCGCCCAAGTATTGATACTAAGCAACCTGAAATTACCCTTTACATTTTGGCAGGTAAAACTGAGCATACTTACTGCCTCGACTTATCTGGTGACTCACTGCATAAACGTGGCTACCGCCACCATATGACTGACGCGCCAATTAAAGAAAACTTGGCAGCAGCGATCTTAAATAAAGCGAAGTTAGCGCAGCGCCGCCCTGAAATTTTCCTTGACCCAATGTGTGGTTCAGGTACGTTCATTATTGAAGCGCTGATGATTTTGACCGACCGCGCCCCTGGCTTAGTGCGTCGTTTTGGCTTCAACGGGTGGCATGGACATGATAGTGAATTGTGGATGGGCATTAAAGCAGAAGCAGCACAACGCCATGAAACCGCATTAGAGCACCCATTACCGATGTTTTATGCTTTCGATGCAGACTGGGAAGCGGTTAAAGCGACTCGTCAAAACATCATGGCAGCAGGTTTTGAAAAACTACTGGATGCCATTCAAATTGAAGAACGTACTCTTGCTGATTGGCCAGAGTTTGACCGCACAAAGTCTGCTTTTATTGTCACCAACCCACCATACGGTGAGCGTTTAGGTGAGAAAGCTTCTAACCGTGCTTTATATCTCGGTTTATCGGCAAAATTACAGGAAAACTTCCCAAATCAGTTCGCAGCTGTTATTGCCTCTCAAATCGAACAAGCCGATGTATTGGCATTCAGTGAACCTGAAACATTGCGTTTAATGAATGGTAAATTACCAATTTACATTCGTTTGGGACAAATTAAACCGCAAGTCCATACACAGCCGTTTCTTGCCACTTGGCAGCCACAACCATTTGAAGAAATTGAAGGCGCGCAGGATTTTGCCAATCGTTTGCAAAAAAATATGCAAGCATTGAAAAAATGGGCAACTAGCGAAAATATCTATTGCTTACGTCTTTACGATGCCGACTTGCCTGATTTTAATGTGGCGATTGATGTTTATGGTGATCGCCTGCATGTGCAGGAATATGCACCACCGAAAAAAATTGATCCTGAAAAAGCCAAAAAACGCTTTAACCTTGCCCTTGCTGCCATTCGTGCTGTAACAGGTTTAAGCCGCGATGCGATTTTCATTAAAACTCGTGCGCGTCAGGAAGGTAAAACCCAGTACTCCAAACAAAGCACCGCATCAAAACGTTTTATTGTGCAAGAAGGTAAAGCCAAAATTTTGGTCAACCTGACGGATTATCTAGATACGGGCTTGTTTCTCGATCACCGTCAAATGCGTTTACGTATTGCCCGAGAAGCCAAAGGCAAGCACTTCTTAAATCTGTACAGCTATACCTCTACAGCGAGTTTGCATGCAGCACTTGGCGGTGCAGCTAGCACCACCAGTGTCGATTTGTCCAATACGTACATTAACTGGTCAAAAGAAAACTTCGTATTAAATGGTTTAACTGTTGACCATGCAGATGAACAACATATGTTCTACACCAGCGACTGTTTCGAGTGGCTCAAAGAAGGTCATGAGCAATATGACATGATTTTCATTGACCCACCAACCTTCTCCAACTCGAAAAAGTTTTATGGCACATTTGATGTACAACGTGACCATGTGTCTTTAATCAAACGCGCCATGAACCGCTTAAGCACTGAAGGAACTTTGTATTTCTCAAACAACTTCCGTGGTTTTGAATTTGATGAAGAAATCGAAGCCATGTTTGCTGTAGAAGAAATTACTCAAGATACAATTGGGCCTGACTTTAAGCGCAATCAGAAAATTCACCGCGCTTGGAAAATTCAGTATCTTCCAAACTAAGCCTTTTTTTCAGCAAAAATGCCAAGCAATTGCTTGGCATTTTTTATTTATATTTAGATGCGTTTGAGTTAAGGGTAACTGACCTGACCATTTTCATATTTCACAGCAAAATCAATTTTACCACCATTGATCTTGCCATGCGCCATTTGTACCATTTGCGGTAAAGCGCGATCATAATCTTGATCTGACACTCCTGAAGGCATTTTCCCTGACAAGTTCATCATATTGCGTAAGAATTGTTTATCCATACTGGCATTGGCTTGGAACTGTGTAGACAGAGGTGCTTTGGTACGAAACTCTTGCATATCTGCATACTGGTTGGCTATCAGTTTACCTTGTAAATCCGCCGTGAGTTTTGACTGACCCAACTCAATTTGGTTAGCTTTGGACTCATAACTAAAACCATGTGCAGCAATTTTGAGCATCTGATGATTTAACTGTTGCTGTTGAGCTTGGCGTGCTTCAAAACTACAGGCTTTATTGTTGCTGTTAGCTAACCGAATAAATTCCTGTAATGCCAGCGTATCAAGCCCTGCCAGATTAAAATTCAGTTTAATATTCTTCAGTTTTTTATCATCTATTTGCATCTGCTCAATTGACCAGTTCGCTTTAACTGAGGTTTCTTTTTCTTGAACATCTGCCTCTGTCGTCAATTGCAATTTGTCCAATTCAACATTCTTTTTAAGTCGTGAGGTCTGATCCAATAAAATCATTTTCTGGATGGAAAATTCAGTTTTTCCAGAATTCAACTCCTGCCCCAGAAAACCCTGATCTGCCTTGAATCGCATGCTTTGCAAACTCATATAATTATTGCCATTTCGCATAGTAAAACCAGGCATTTTTAAATCGGCTTGCGTTAGACGATATTTTCCATTTTCTTTTTTGAGTTTCAGTGTTCCATTGATGCCATTCCAAACAATCTGGAAATCTTCTTTTTGCTGATCAACTGATGGACTCGTCACTTTCACATTGACTGTACCAAACCAATTCAGATGAGAATCCAGCTTCATAAAAGATTGATTTTTAAGTAACCACTGATATGTCGCAGCATCTTTTCCTTTTAAGTCAAAGTTGACATCCGACTGGATATGGTAGCCATTCCAAGAGCGCTTAATATGGTCAACACCTTTAATCACGACAAAATCTTCAGGCTTACATGGGTCTGGAACAATTTTATAAGACCAGTTCGCATCACCTGACCATAAACCCATTTTTACTTGGGAATCCTGCTTTTGAATGAGTAGATGTTCTGCAACCTGTTTCTGGTTATAGTAGTCATTTAAACGATGATCCGCATAAAAATTTGCACCGACAACGCTACTCGCAAAAATGCCGCCGACAGCGACAGCAATAATTTTCTTTTGCATAAAATAATTTCTCTAAAATGAGTTTAAGTTTTATTTGATTATGTTTGTGTGCACAGCATACGATATTTTTATAAAAATACAATTATTATCATTAAAATGCTTATTTCATTCATATTTTATTAAAAACCATAAAAAACCTCATACCCAAATTTTGAGTATGAGGTAATTTTATATCAGATCAATAGATGCAAATATTAACTGAGTTTCATTTTAGCAAACTGCAATTGCCCATTTTCAGCACTAATCACAATGTTATCGCCTGGCAAAAATTCTCCAGATAGAATTTTTTGTGCCAGATTATTTTCAACTTGTTGCTGAATCGCACGTTTCAATGGACGAGCACCATAAATTGGGTCAAAACCAGCGTCAATCAATGAATCAAAAGCACTGTCTTCAACAGTCAAACTCAAGTCTCTCTCTGCCAAGCGGCTACGCAAACGACTCAACTGAATATCTGCAATACCACGAATTTGCACTTTTTTGAGTGAATGGAAAATCACCAACTCATCAATACGGTTAATGAACTCTGGGCGGAAGTGCTGACTTACTGCATTCATCACGACAGCTCGAATCTCATCGTCTTGAACATGTTCACCAAGTTCACGAACATCTTGTGAACCTAAGTTAGAAGTCATGACAATTACGGTGTTTTTAAAATCCACCACTCGACCTTGTGAATCAGTCAAACGTCCATCATCCAATACCTGCAACAAGATGTTAAAGACATCAGGATGGGCTTTTTCAACCTCATCAAACAGCACTACACTATAAGGTTTGCGACGTACTGCTTCGGTTAATACACCGCCTTCTTCATAACCAACATAACCCGGAGGAGCACCGACCAAACGACTCACCGAATGTTTCTCCATGAATTCACTCATATCAATTCGAATCATGGCGTCATCACTGTCAAACAGGAAATTGGCCAAAGCTTTGGTCAACTCGGTTTTACCGACACCTGTTGGCCCCAAGAACAAGAATGAACCATTTGGACGATTCGGATCAGACAACCCGGCACGCGAACGGCGCACTGCATTAGAAACTGCAACGACAGCTTCATCTTGTCCAACCACGCGGTTATGTAAAAAATCTTCCATATTTAACAGTTTTTCACGTTCACCTTGCAGCATTTTCGAGACAGGAATCCCTGTTGCAGCGCTGACAACTTCCGCAATTTCATTTTCAGTGACTTTGTTACGCAACAGTTTTGGCTCTTCCGATTCCTCAACCACTTCATCTTGCGCCAACTGTTTTTGTAACTCAGGAATCACGCCATATTGCAAGCGACTGGCTTCAGCCAAATCACCATCACGAATGGCTTTTTCCAAAGCAACGCGAGCCTTATCCAGCTCAACCTGTGCTTTTTTATCACCTTCTGCCAAGGTTTTTTCAGCTTTCCAGACTTCTTCCAGATCATTGTACTCTTTCTGGGCTTCAATAATCTGTTTCTCTAAATGTGCAACTTCCGCTTTACTGCCCACATCTTGATCTTTTTTTACGGCTTCAAGCTGCATTTTCAACTGAATCAGGCGACGCTCTAATTTATCTAATGCTTCAGGCTTAGAATCCAGTTCCATTTTTATACGAGATGCCGCTTCATCAATCAAATCAATGGCTTTATCAGGTAACTGGCGATCCGTAATATAACGATGTGACATTTTCGCTGCCGCAATAATTGCAGAGTCAAGAATTTTCACACCATGATGCACTTCATAACGCTCTTTTAAACCGCGTAAAATAGCAATCGTATCTTCCACACTTGGCTCATCCACCAAGACTTTTTGGAAACGACGCTCTAAAGCAGCATCTTTTTCAATGTATTGGCGGTACTCATCCAGTGTAGTTGCACCCACACAGCGTAACTCACCACGCGCCAATGCAGGTTTGAGCATATTGCCTGCATCCATTGCACCATCGGTTTTACCTGCACCAACCAAGGTATGTAATTCATCAATAAATAAGATGACCCGACCTTCTTGTTTTGCCAAATCGTTCAGAACAGCTTTGAGACGCTCCTCAAATTCACCACGGTATTTGGCCCCTGCCAGTAACGAACCTAAATCCAAAGATAAAACTCTTTTATCTTTAAGGCTTTCAGGAACTTCACCATTAATAATTCGCTGTGCCAAACCTTCAACAATCGCGGTTTTACCTACACCTGGTTCACCAATCAGCACTGGGTTATTTTTAGTACGGCGTGACAAGACCTGAATAGTACGACGAATCTCATCATCACGCCCAATCACAGGGTCCAGCTTGCCTGATGCGGCACGCTCTGTCAGGTCAATGGTATATTTATTTAAAGAGTCACGCTGATCTTCGTGAGTATTGCTCATGACTTTTTCATTGCCTCGAATTGATTCGATTACTTTGCGCAATCCTTCAACGGTTACGCCCGTATTATTTAATATGTTTTTTGTTGCGCCAACTTCTGCTAACGCCAACAGCACCCAATCTGTTGATAAAAACTCATCCCCTGCTTTTTGCGCATAGCGATCTGCCAAGTTCAGCATTTTGACCGCATCGGGATTAAGATTAATTTCTCCTGTTGGATTGGTTAAAGTTGCAGCATCACTTAATGCCTGCTCCAACTTTTGCTTTAACTCTGGTATTCGTGCTCCTGCCTGCTGCAACAAGCTAAGATTCGAAGCTTCTTTTAACAGCGCGACCAGAATATGAATGTTATCAATTGCAGTGTGATCTTTTCCCATTGCTAAAGACTGTGCATCGGATAAAGTCTGTTGCAATCGATTGGTGAATTTTTCAAATTGCATTATTGTTATACCTCATCATCAATTTGCTACTTAACTAATACATGGGAACACTTATTTAAATTTCAAATATTTTTCTATGATTTTTCAAATATTTATAAAAAATCATTATTTATAATTCAGTAATAATATGTGGTTCATTTTGATTTTTTTCAAGTCAAAAAATAAAAATTTCTGAACAAAAACAAAAAAGCCAGTTCATATAAACTGGCTTTTCTTTACAAGGCATATTTTATGCTACTTCGACAATTTCAAAGTCATGGGTAATTTCTACTCCACCACTAGAAAGCATCTTACTTGCAGAACAGTATTTTTCTGCTGATAATTCAACCGCTTTTGCGACCTGCTTTTCTTTCAATGCAGTACCCGTGACTACAAAGTGTAAATGAATTTTGGTAAAGACTGCAGGAACTTCGTCAGCGCGCTCTGCTTGTAACTGACATTCGACGTTACTAATTTCCTGACGGGCTTTTTTTAAAATGGTTACAATATCAAATGATGCGCAGCCACCAAGTCCCATCAGAATCAATTCCATAGGGCGTGGGCCTCGGTTTTCACCGCCATATGCAGGTGATCCATCCATTATCACACTATGACCACTCTCAGACTTTGCTTCAAATGCAACATTCTCGAGCCATTGAACCGTTGATCGCATTGCAACTACCTAAAAAAAAATATAGATTACTGTGTGCTAGTACACTAACACAATTTATTTCAAGAAGGAATTTAACCGCATATATTAACAGAAACCCCAAAGCTATCTTTTTACTTCATTTTGTGGAACAAGAAAACATGTCGGCTAATCTCTTTCCATTCGCGAACGATGCATTATCTCCCAACCATTTACCAGAATCGGTCAAGGCTTTATTAAAACGCGCATATATTAATCGCTATCCTAAACGCACAAGTATCATCGAAGTGGGTAGCGAATCAAAATCTCTATATTTAATACTAAAAGGTTCTGTTTCTATTTTACTCAAAGAAGATGATGACCGCGAAGATGACCGCGAAATTGTCGTGGCTTATTTAAATGCAGGTGATTTTTTTGGTGAAATGGGACTATTTGAAGCTGAGCCGCTACGCACAGCTGAAGTCCGTACTCGCGAAGTATGTGAAATTGCAGAAATCTCTTATGAAAACTTTATTGAACTCAGCAAGCAATATCCTGACTTAAACTATACCATTTTTGCCCAGTTGGCACGCCGCCTCAAAAACACCACCCGCAAAATGACTGACCTTGCATTTATTGATGTGACAGGCCGTATTGCACGCTGTTTGATCGAACTTGCTAATCAGCCAGAAGCTATGCTGTTACCAAATGGTCGCCAGATTCGCATTACCCGCCAGGAAATCGGGCGTATTGTGGGTTGCTCACGCGAAATGGTTGGGCGCGTCCTTAAATCGCTTGAAGATCAAGGTATGATTGAAACAGAAGGCAAGGCAATCCTCATTTACGATAGTGCACTAGAAAACTCTGAAGATTCCAACCATTCTGTATAAAGAATTGATCAGTCAAAGCAAATCTTCGGATTTGCTTTTTTATTGAGCCAAATAATCACAACTAGAGGTGCTTTCATGAAATTCAATCCGCTTGCCCATACAGGTATCCAGCTGCCTGAAATTTGTTTAGGTACAATGACCTTTGGTGAACAAAATACACAGGCAGAAGCTTTTGACCAGCTTAACTATGCGCTGGATCAGGGGTTGTATTTTTGGGACACTGCAGAAATGTATCCGGTCCCTCCCAAAGCAGAAACACAGGGTGCAACTGAGCAAATTATTGGCAACTGGATTCAACAACATGGACAGCGTAATCAACTATTTCTTGCATCTAAAATTGCTGGACCAAGTTTTGGTGGTAGTGCAATCCGCCAAGGCTTAACTCGTTTTAATCATCAGCATATTCAACAAGCACTTGATGGTTCACTTCAACGCCTGCAAACCGATTATATTGATTTATATCAGCTACACTGGCCAGAACGTCATACCAATTTCTTTGGCCACTTAGGCTTTGGCAATCAGCTCGCTGCCAAACATGAGCATGACCTAACCGCTTTGGAAGAAACGCTGGATGCTCTGCACCAGGAAATTCAAAAAGGTCGGATCCGTTTTATTGGTCTATCCAATGAAACGCCTTGGGGAACTATGAAGTTTTTGCATCTGGCAGAAAAAATGAACCTGAGCAAATTTGTGACTGTGCAAAACCCTTACAGTTTATTAAACCGTAGCTATGAAGTCGGTATGTCTGAAATTGCTAAATATGAAGGTATTGGTTTACTGGCGTATTCCCCTCTCGCGTTTGGTATGCTGACAGGTAAGTATCGTCATGGCTCACAACCTGCCAACGGACGAATTACCTTATTTTCACGGTTTAGCCGTTACACCAACCCTGAATGTGAATGGGCAACAGAACAATATGCACAGCTTGCTGAAAAACATAGTTTAACACTAACGCAACTTGCTCTTGCCTTTATAAAACAGCAATTTTTTGTGACCAGTACCATTATAGGTGCAACTTCAATGTCACAGCTCAAAGAAAATATTGCTGCATTTGATATTGAATTGAATGAAGAAATTTTACAAGAAATCGAAGCCATACATAAACAGCAACCCAACCCTGCCCCATAAACAAAAAAGGATGCAACAGCATCCTTTTTTAATGTCAGGACTGACGTTTATTTACGGCTATTATATATTGCCATGGCTGCTGGCAAGTTCCTACGCATTGCATCAATACGCTGTGAATTTGAAGGGTGTGTTGACAAAAATGCTGGGCCGCCCGCACCTTCAAGTTTATTCATTTTTTCCCACAGGCTAAGTGCCGCTTGCGGATTATAACCCGCTTTTGCCATTAACATTAAACCACCATAGTCAGCACGACTTTCCAGACTACGCGAGTATGGCAAACCGACACCAACCTGACTACCCAAGTCTAAAGCTGCTGAGCCTAAGCCACCTGCCGCATCACCAACATAAGACTTGCCTACACTGACCGCCAAATTGGTCAATGCTTGTGCACCTAATTTGTTTTTTGAATGTTCTTCCAAGGCATGCGTCATTTCATGCCCCATCACCGCAGCAATTTCAGCATCAGTTAAATTAAGCTTGTTGACAATTCCTGTATAAAATACCACTTTGCCACCTGGGGCAACATAAGCATTGACTTCATCTGATTTTAAAACTGCAAGTTGCCATTGGAATGCTTGCCCAGTCTGGTTTGCCTGATCCGCATAAGGCTGCATCCGTGACAGCACGGCATTAATACGTCTGTAGGTACTCGATGATGTATCAAGCTGTCCTTTTTGCTGTGCATCTTGCTTCATCTTTGTAAAGCTGCTTGCTGCACTGGCATTTAAAGTTGCGGAGTCCGCACCAGCCATATCTGCAATTGTTGTACATCCTGTCATACTGACAGCAGTGGCCAATCCTAAGCTCAAAATGAGTTTTTTGTTCATTATTTCAGAAACTCCAAATTTAAATGTATATTCAAATAATTAAACCTCTTTCTAATACTTTAAGCCTGTTTATTTTTCTCAATCGGCAAAATTGAAATATATTTCAATACAGCGCAAGAGGAATAAAATGGAGTGATGAAAGAGGTTAATTGAATATTTTTTATTATAAAATATAAAATTAGAATCAAACGCTGAATTTAAACAATAAAATATTATATTTATGTAATGCTGATATTATTTAAACATGAACAATAACCAGAAAATAAGACAGCCTACATTTAAAGCAAAATAAATATTTGATACAGGTTTGATCTTTTCTTCAAGCTCTAGACTATGCCGCTTAATTAATAGAAATGTGTTTTGAATCAGCACAATAGGCACAAAGACACAGACCAGTACCACGCTCAGCCCAACAAATGCAGACATTAACACATGCGGATCTTGAGTTTGTTGAGATGCGACCAGCATGGCAAGCGTTGGCGCACCACCTAAGGCAAAGAGAAAAGAATAGAAAATTACTTTTGAAATATTGGGCTGTAACTGCATTGGCTTCCCTATCCAATTAATATCATTTTATTGGAGTTGTAATCATAAATATTTAAACAATAAAGTGAACTTTAGTCGAACCAAAGATGCACCGTATAAAAAACCGCGATACAAAATCGCGGTTTTTTAAATTTATAACATCTTATTACGCAGAAAACGGATGACGTAATACAATAGTTTCCGCACGGTCTGGACCAGTAGAAATGATGTCAATTGGACATTCAATCAACTGCTCAATACGTTTGATGTAAGCAATAGCATTGTCAGGAAGTTGTTCCATGCTGGTTGCACCAACAGTTGACTCAGACCAACCAGGAAGTGTTTCATAGATTGGTTTTAAAGTTTCGTATGCAAGCGCATCAGAAGAACCAACACAACCCGAATCTGTTGACTCATAACCTACACAGATTTTTACTTCTTCCAAACCATCTAAAACATCAAGTTTGGTTAAGCAAATACCTGAAAGTGAGTTTACATCCACTGAACGACGCAAAATTTCTGCATCAAACCAACCACAACGGCGTTGACGACCAGTTGACGCACCAAACTCATGACCTACAGTACCCAAGTGTTTACCGATAGCATCACCTTGGTCAGCCGCTGCATCATACACAAGCTCTGTTGGGAATGGTCCTGCACCTACACGTGTTGTATACGCTTTGGTAATCCCCAATACATAGTCAAGGTGTAATGGACCAAGACCTGAACCTGAGCTTACGCCGCCCGCAGTTGTGTTTGAAGACGTAACATACGGATATGTACCGTGGTCAACATCAAGAAGAGAGCCTTGTGCCCCTTCAAACATAATGTTTTGACCTTCTTTACGGTAGTTATGCAACTCAGTTGTTACATCAATCACTAATGGAGCAACCACTTCACGCCATTGATCACAAAGTGCAAGCACATCTTCCAGTTTCACCGCTTCTACACCGTAGAATTGAGTTAACTGGAAATTATGGTATTCAAGCAACTCTGTTAACTGTGCTTTAAGATGCTCGCCGCCACGAACCAAGTCAGCAACGCGAATTGCTCGGCGTGCCACTTTGTCTTCGTATGCAGGGCCAATACCACGACCTGTAGTACCAATTTTGGCATTACCACGCTTTTTCTCACGCGCTTGGTCTAATGCAATATGGTTTGGAAGAATCAATGGGCAGTTTGGAGAAATACGTAGACGCTCTTTTACAGGCACGCCTTCTTTTTCCAAAATATTCATTTCTTCAATCAGTGCAGCAGGAGAAAGTACAACACCATTGCCAATTAAGCACAGTACGTTGTCACGTAAAATACCTGATGGAATGAGGTGCAATACTGTTTTTTTACCACCAACGACAAGTGTATGCCCTGCATTGTGTCCGCCTTGATAACGAACGACCGCAGCCGCTTGATCTGTGAGCAGGTCAACGATTTTACCTTTACCTTCGTCGCCCCATTGGGTACCGAGTACCACAACATTCTTGCCCATAATAGCCTCATTACATCATGCTGTTAAAATTGAAAACTTAATCAAGTGACATGAACACCTGATTCAGCGCTTAAATTTTCTCGATTGTCCACTCGCCTGCAACTTGCACCAACTGATGTGTTGCGTATGGCACAGAGTTTAAATCATCATTACCCAACAATTGAATTACACTTAAACCTTGCGCTCGTGCCTGTTCAATTGCTTTCATCAGATCTGCATCAATCCCTTTAGGTGCAACCACAGTGCTGACTTGTTTGAACTGACCCGCACATAGTGCATATAAGTCACAGCTAAAGCCTGTTGCAGGACGGGCGCGCCCGAAATGCTCACCAATACCATCATAACGCCCACCTTGTGCCAGTGGTGCTGCACGGTTTGGCGCATAAACTGCATACATCAAACCTGTGTGATAGTGATAAGAGCGTAATTCAACGACATCTATACCAATATCTAAATTTTTCCAACGTGCACGAATTTGTGCATGCGTGGTAATAACAGCTTCTAAAGCTTGTCTAAATGCTGCATCCGTCAAAACTGCAGGGCTTAGATTGGCTTGCAGAGCATCTAAATCACTTGAATAACGTCCAAGTGCATAGAAATCTGAACCTAAATTTATTGACTGGGTAAACTCAGCCAGTTCAGGCAAGGCTTTGCGCTGATAAAGATCAGAAAGCTGGTGTTCTGTTTCTTTATTTAAACCTGCCAGCTTGACGAGACTACGGAATAATCCGACATGCCCTAAATCTAGATGGACACCGTCAATCAGATCTGCTGTTGCCAATAGATTCAACATGACATCGACCATTTCTACATCAGCATCGATACTGTCATGTCCAAATAATTCCGCACCAATCTGCAATGGTGCACGTGAGGTATTAAACCCTTGTGGTTTCGTATGTAATACCGTACCCGCATAACAATAACGTGCTATGCCTTGAACAGGACGTACATGCGCATCGATACGTGCCACTTGCGGTGTCATATCGGCACGAACACCGAGTAATCGACCTGAAAGTTGGTCAATTACTTTAAACGTGGCTAGGTCTAAATCTTGATTCGATTCGGAAAGAGAAGATAAAGATTCGATGTATTCGATAAATGGCGTGTACACCAACTGATAACCTCGCGATGCAAGGAAATCTAACGCTTTGCGGCGCAATGTTTCTACGACTTGCGCTTGTTCCGGTAATACATCAGCTACACCATCAGGTAATAACCATGTCTCTGAAATGGGCATGTTGTAAACCTAAATTTTTGCCTGCGCGGAAGTAATCCGCATAAAAAAATCGGGAACACACCCGATTTCTCATAGTTTAGCACGTAAGATTAGGACATGCACTGAGATTTTCATATTTTATTAGACCCCTTTCATGAGAGTTTATACCCTCTTTATTTTTTCCCCTGAGCAAAATTGAAATATATTTCAATGTAGTGCAAGAGAAATGAAATGGAATTATGAAAGAAGTGTTTGCATCATATCGCATCATTCAGATAGTTCTCTATGCTTTCAATTTTTACAAAAATTTGAAAAATCGATCAATTATGCATGCCATTTATATATCTTGAATCGTAACAACACGCCCAAAATAGTGTTGTAATAGCAGCGGCTACTATCAGGTCGTCATATTCGGCAGCTACACGCATGGATTGCATAAACACACATGCGTCATCATCAGCTATTTGACACCAAGTTTTCGCCATTTGATTCCGCAACTATAACGATGAAACACTCAACAATTGTCTGGCTGTGGACGATATACCTTCGACAGTGTGGTCAACTCCATAGAAAAATAAACTAATACAGCGGCAACTCTGTAGTTTGCTTAATTTTTTGCAATGGAATTTCAGTTTTGACATTTTGAATACCCGTAATTTTATTCAACCGCTGAATTTGAAATTGTCGGTAAGCCTCCAAGTCAGACACCACAATTCTTAAGAAAAAATCACAATCTCCCGCCATGAGCTGACACTCAACCACTTCTGGTAAATCAGTAATTGCCTCAACAAACTGATTTACCGTTTTGGCATCTTGCTCCTTGAGCCAGATACGAGCAAAAACGGTCAGCCCCAAATTGACTTTGGCAGGGTCAACCAATGCAACATACTTTTCAATCACGCCTTCATCTTCAAGCTGTTTCACCCTACGCAAGCATGGAGAAGCAGATAAGCCAACCCACTGAGCCAACTCATTGTTTTGCAATTTTCCATCATGCTGTAACGCTTGCAAAATACGCCTATCAATCTGATCCATAATTCACCACAAGCACTTAAATACCAATATTTAGTATTTTATTAGCATAAAATATCAAAATAACAAAGTTTAAAGCTAAATTTAGCGCCAAATGCTTTAACAATTGCCATAAACTATTTTTTGTTTTTGTTATACTCCAGTTAGGTTTATAGACATGTTGACGCTTAAAAATACGGCGCAAAGCCTGAATGATTCGAGTGATTTTGTTGAATTCAAACGTGGATTAAAAATGTCTATTCCTATGCTGCTGGGGATTATTCCTTTTGCGCTAGTTCTGGGTACACAAGCCACTCAAAAAGGTTTTAGCCTGCTAGAAATTCCGTTATTGACAGGTTTAAATTTTGCAGGTGGTTCAGAATTTGCCATTTTAGAAGTTTGGACAAATCCGCCCCAAATTTTTGTCTTGATGTTTATTACCTTTTTAGTTAATAGTCGACACTTGCTCATGGGTGCGAGCCTTGTGCCCTATTTAAAGCATTTACCCAACAAGAAAGTTTTGCCCGCACTATTCTTTATGTGTGACGAAAGCTGGGCAATGGGACTTGCCAATGCACAGCAAAACTCACATTACAAATTGAGCCAACAGTTCAACATGGCTTTTTATTCAGGTGTATGTTTTGCCTTATACAGCATGTGGGTGGTCTTTACGGCGCTCGGTGGTGCAATTGGCCCAATACTTGGCGATGTCACCCGCTGGGGCTTTGATATGGCATTTCCTGCGGTATTTTTAGTGTTATTACGTGGCATGTGGCAAGGTTTTTCCGCAGCACGCCCTTGGTTAGTCAGTTTAATTGCTGCGATATTGGCATACCTGTATTTGCCTCAAGGCTGGTATGTGCCTGTAGGTGCAATTTGCGGAATTGCTTCAGCATTCTTTTTAACTGGAGATGAAGCATGATTCATTCCATGACTTTAATTGCCATTATTTGTATCGCACTAACCACCTACGCTACACGGGTATTGGGCTATCTTTTACTCAAAAATAGAATCTTGTCTGTACGACAAAAACGTATTCTTGAAGTTGTACCAGGTTGCGTGCTTATCTCTGTAATCGCCCCGTATTTTGTACGGGACAATCCAGCAGACTTTATTGCGATGGCAATTACTTTATTGGCAGCATCACGTTTTTCTTTATTACCCACTGTTGTACTGAGCATGCTTTCCGCAGCTGCTCTACGCTTAATCTGGCTACATTAACTCAAACTCAAACGACAGCCCATTTACTTATCGGTGGGCTGTACCAGTTTCGCTAGCACATGCAGCATTTCAAGCTGTTGTTTTTCAAGCTGTTGTAATTTACCCGATGTCCTATCTAATACTTCTTGTTGTATATGCATTTTCTTAGCAAGATCCTGCATAATTTCCAAAGTCTTTTTAAGATGATCTTCTAGATGTGCAACCTGCTGTTTCAATTGATGATTTTCAGATAAATCACTTAAATCTTGGCGCTGATTTTTAACCTGCATCCATACCACGACCATAACGACTACAATGAGTAGACTGGTTAATCCCCAAAGCCAAATCAGCATCATTTAGTTACCCTATTTTATTCATTTTTAAGTAAAAGATTCACACAAATCCAGTAAGCGATTTGCATAGCCCCATTCATTATCATACCATGCAAATACTTTTGCCTGGCGCCCCACCAACATAGTTTGTGTAAAATCAACAATTAAAGACTCAGGTGAATGGTTAAAATCACTCGACACGAGCACTTCATCTGTCACCGACATAATTTCGGCATAATAAGTATCGGCAGCTTGTTTTAAGACTGTATGTAATGCCTCAATACTCAGCGTTTTTTGTGCAACAAAACTTAAATCAATCGCAGCAACATTAATCGTTGGCACACGAATCGAATACCCATCAATTCGATCTGCCATTTTCGGCATGACCCGTTTTAATGCCCCCAAAGCGCTCGATGTTGTTGGAATAATATTGTGTCCTGCTGCACGTGCACGACGTAAGTCACGATGTGCATGATCAAGCACTGACTGATCGGCAGTCACCGCATGAATTTCAGTCATCAATGCAGTTTCAATACCAAAATGATCATCTAAAATTTTCACCAATGGCACTAAGGCTTGTGTAGTACACGACACACTGGAAATAATCTGATCACTGGCTTTAACATCTAAATGATTAACCCCATACACCACCGCAATATCGACACTGTCAAACGGCGCAGCACCAATAATCACGCGCTTTGCCCCTGCGATTAAATGCCGTGTTGCTGCCCCACGCGAGCGAAACAACCCTGTACATTCAAGCACAACATCAATATTGAGTTGATCCCACGGTAACTGTTCTGGCTGTGAACCACGGAATACCTGAATTTTGAGGGATTGCCCTGCACTTTGAACCGACAAAAATGTATCGCCCTGCTCAGTGACAATCTGTGCCTGACCTTTAAAACGACCGTGCGTAGAATCATACTTAAATAGGTGTAACAAAGTTTCGACATCAGCAATATCATTAATAGCCACAATATCGAAATGAAACTGTTTTGGATTTTCAAACCATGCACGAATTACATTGCGTCCAATCCGCCCAAACCCATTAATTGCGATTCGCTGCATGATCATCATTTCCTAATAACGAAAAATTGAGTGAGTTATCTTAAAACATTCAAGATAGTGATGATAGTTGAATTGCTCATATTTCAAATATATTTTAAAAACAATTATCTGCACGTTCATTAAAATATAATCAAGAATATTTTTTGTTTTGACCAAGTACCCGTTCAACTTAAATCATCGCCAATCAAGCTATTCTCAATAGAGGGATTATTTCAACCCAATCATCATCTCTACAATATATTTTTAAGCCAATAATGCTAAATTCTAAGCAATATTTTAAGTAAAGACACTGTGCGATTAAAGTATCTGAAATCATAAAAAATACAGATCAAATATTAGACTTTTTTTATCACGATCTATAACACCGCTCTATTTTTAGCTTAGAAAGAAATATTATGAATTGAAAGAAATCCATGTGTAAATTTGAAATTTAATGAGTATCACAATAATAGATCCTCAATTTTCTGCTCAACATTCTAAAATTCAAAATGATCATATAAACAATTCACTTTTTATATTTTTGCACCACAACAATAAATTTATTAAATATTTTTAAAATCAAAATCTTAATTAAAAAATAAGCCCACCTCTTAGCATCTCTTACACAGTTTCTTAAGGTTATTGGCTATATTGCTGAAATTTAAAGAAAACCCCCACATTTCATCTCCTGAAAGCATATATCAAACATAGACTTATTTCATAGATTTGTCGTGATTTAGGCCTAAAATCATTGGTCATACCCTGATTTTTCGTTATAATTTGGCGTTTTTAAATTATCAGCCTCGTATTAATCGGTTTTACTATTTTAAAAGATTTGATTTAATGCGTTTAGCCAAAATGATTAGATGGAGTGACTTGTTGTGAGTACACGTTTTATGACGTCCGCTGAAATTCGTGAAGCCTTTTTACATTTCTTTGAAACTAAAGGTCATACACGTGTTGCATCGAGTTCTCTCGTTCCCGCGAATGACCCGACTTTACTTTTTACCAATGCGGGTATGAACCAGTTCAAGGACTGCTTCCTAGGTTTAGAAAAACGTGATTATGTCCGTGCGACAACTTCACAAAAATGTGTACGTGCTGGTGGTAAGCATAACGACCTTGATAATGTCGGCTATACCGCACGTCACCATACCTTTTTTGAAATGTTGGGCAACTTCTCTTTTGGTGATTATTTCAAACGCGATGCGATTACCTACGCATGGGAATTTTTAACTTCAGAGGAATGGCTCGGTTTAAATAAAGATAATCTTTATGTCACCGTTTACCATACCGACGATGAAGCCTATAACATCTGGAACAAAGAAGTTGGTCTAGCAGCGGAACGTATTATCCGCATTGGCGATAATAAAGGCGAAAAATACGCATCTGACAACTTCTGGGCAATGGGTGACACAGGTCCTTGTGGTCCTTGTTCTGAAATTTTCTATGATCACGGCGATCATATCTGGGGTGGTTTACCAGGCTCTGCCAAAGAAGATGGCGACCGCTATATCGAAATCTGGAACAACGTCTTCATGCAGTTCAACCGTACTGCGGATGGCGTGTTACATGCACTGCCTGCGCCTTCTGTTGATACAGGTATGGGCTTAGAGCGTATTTCTGCTGTTTTACAACATGTCAATTCAAACTACGACATCGACTTGTTCCAACATTTAATTAAAGCTGCGGCTGAGATTGTTGGCACTGAAGACCAGGGACAACCTTCTTTACGCGTGGTTGCTGACCATGCGCGTTCTTGCTGCTTCCTGATTGCTGATGGCGTAAATCCATCCAATGAAGGTCGTGGTTATGTGTTACGTCGTATTATTCGCCGCGCAATTCGTCACGGCAATAAACTCGGTGCAACAGGCACATTCTTCTACAAAATGTTGCAACCTTTGATTGATGTCATGAGCGAAGCTTATCCTCAGCTCATTGAAAACCGTGATCGTATCGAAGCGGCGCTAATCAAAGAAGAAGAACAGTTTGCCAAAACCCTTGAACAAGGTTTAAAAGTCCTTGAAAGTGAATTGAGCCAGTTAAAAGGTAATGTTATTCTGGGCGAAGTGGTATTCAAACTGTATGACACTTATGGCTTCCCTGCTGACTTAACTGCCGATATCGCTCGTGAACGTGAACTGACGATTGACGAAGCTGGTTTTGAAACTGAAATGGCTGCGCAGCGCCAACGCGCACGTGATGCAGGCAAATTCAATGTTGACTATAACAGCATTGTAAAAGTTGACAGCGAAACTCAGTTCGAGGGCTACACAGCAACTCAAGGTCAAGGTCAGATTGTTGCGATCTATAAAGATGGCGAACAAGTTGACGAAGTCGTTGAAGGTGATGAAGCACTAATCGTACTCAACCAAACGCCTTTCTATGCAGAAAGCGGTGGTCAGATTGGTGATACAGGTATCTTCAAAAACGAAACTGGTATTTTTGAAGTCCAAGACACCAAAAAATCAGGTGCGGCATTTGTTCATCAAGGTATCGTGACTATGGGTAGCTTAAAAGCTGCTCAAAACGTGGAAGCAACTGTAAAAGCTGACCTACGTGAAGCCACTGCACGTAACCACTCTGCAACGCACTTGTTGCATGCTGCACTACGTCAAGTTTTAGGCTCTCACGTTCAGCAAAAAGGTTCTTTGGTTGCGTCTGATATTTTACGTTTTGACTTTGCCAATGACCAACCTGTCAGCTTCGAGCAATTACAGCAAGTTGAGCGTCTAGTGAATCGTGAAGTTATTGCCAACACGGCTGTAACCACCGAAGTGCTTGATATAGAATCTGCCAAAGCCAAAGGCGCAATGATGCTATTTGGTGAAAAATATGGCGATGAAGTTCGTGTATTATCAATGGGTTCTATCATTGATGAGAAAAACTTCTCGATCGAGCTTTGTGGTGGTATTCACGTTAAACGCACAGGCGACATTGGTCTGTTTAAAATCACTTCTGAAGGTGGCGTCGCAGCAGGCGTTCGTCGTATTGAAGCTGTGACTGGCACTAAAGCTATTGAAACCGTACAAAAACTTGATACAACTATTCAACAGATCAATAGCCTGTTAAAAGCTCAAAAAGATCAAACTCTAGAAAAAGTTCAAGCAACTGCTGAGCATGCATCAAGCTTGCAAAAACAGATTGAACAGTTGAATCAAAAACTTGCAAATTTCCAAGCAAGTGAATTGGTCAACCAAATGCAAACGATTGCTGGTCGAAAAACTTTGATCAGTACAGTTCAAAATGTTGACGCAAAAGCATTGCGTCATTTACACGACAGTATCAAATCTAAATTCAATGATGCCGTGATTGTGTTGGCTGGTGTAGAAGCTGATAAAGTGAGCTTACTTGCATCGGTTGCACAGAAATTCACAGCAACATTGAAAGCGGGCGATATCATCAAGCACTTAAGCCAAGAGCTTGGTGGCAAAGGCGGTGGGAAACCAGATCTAGCACAAGGCGGGGCACCACTCAATGACAAGTTTGATCAGGTTATGGCAGCACTCCCTGCTTGGCTTGAGCAAAAATAATCTCACTTTTTGTGTAACTGACCCTGTTTCAAACAGGGTCATGGCTTGTATGGAAAAATTATGGCATTAATCGTACAAAAATATGGTGGTACCTCAATGGGAACACCCGAGCGCATTTTAAATGTAGCTCGTCGCGTGAAGCGCTGGCATGATCATGGTCACAAAGTGGTTGTGGTGGTGTCTGCAATGAGTGGTGAAACCAACCGCTTATTGTCTCTCGCGAAAGCCATTACCGAGACACCTGATCCTCGTGAACTTGACCAAATGGTATCTACGGGTGAACAGGTTACTATTTCCATGTTAGCGATGGCACTCAATTCTATTGGTGTCGAAGCTAAATCTTACACAGGTCGTCAAGTGGGTATTAAGACCGACAGCGCCTTTACCAAAGCTCGTATTGAGGCAATTGACACTGATGTCATGACTGCCGATTTAGATGCTGATCGTGTCATTGTGGTTGCTGGCTTCCAAGGTGTAGATGCGTTTGGCAATACAACAACACTTGGTCGTGGTGGTTCAGATACGACAGGTGTTGCACTTGCTGCTGCACTCCGTGCAGATGAATGCCAAATCTATACAGATGTCGATGGTGTATATACAACCGATCCACGTGTTGCGCCAAAAGCCAAGAAAATTGATCGTATCTCTTTTGAAGAAATGCTTGAAATGGCATCTTTAGGCTCAAAAGTTTTACAAATTCGTTCAGTTGAATTCGCAGGAAAATATCAAGTGCCACTGCGTGTATTGTCAAGTTTTGACAATGACAATGACGGCGTATTTAATGATGAATTCAAACAAAACGTAGGTACACTCATTACAACTGAAGCGGAAGACACTATGGAACAGCCTATTATCTCTGGCATCGCATTCAACCGCGATGAAGCTAAATTGACTATTTTAGGTGTGCCTGATGAACCAGGTATCGCTTCAAAAATCCTATCGCCTATCGGTGCTGCCAACATCGAAGTCGATATGATCGTACAAAATATTGAAGAAGATGGAACAACCGACTTTACCTTCACTGTAAACCGTACTGACTTTGCTAAAGCCAAAGCAATTTTGGACAACATTGCAAAAGAAATTAAAGCACGTGAAGTCACTGCACGTGATGATATTGTGAAAGTCTCTATCGTGGGTGTTGGTATGCGCTCTCATGCAGGTGTTGCAAGTAAAATGTTTACTGCACTTGCAGAAGAAAACATCAACATTTTGATGATTTCAACTTCAGAAATCAAAATTTCAGTATTAATTGAAGAAAACTATTTAGAGCTTGCTGTTCGCAGTCTGCACACAGCGTTTGGTTTAGACCGTGAACACGGTGAAAGCAGCGCACGTGCTTAAAGCTTATTCACTATCTTCAGTTTTTAGGAAGATGAGTGAGAAAAAAGCAGAGCCGCTCTATGGAAACTAGGGCGGCTCTGTTATATTAGCAAAGAATATTTAGAAAATATTTAACAATCACGGTATCATACTGCTTCTTATTAGTAGTTACCGCATGCTGTTAAAATATTTTTTCTGAGGTTGTGGTTTAATTTTTGCATAACAGCAATGCAGGTTTAGCGATTAGCAAGGAGACAAACATGCTGATTCTGACTCGTCGTGTCGGAGAAACTTTAATGATTGGGGATCAAGTCAGTGTGACGGTACTTGGTGTTAAAGGCAACCAAGTTCGCATTGGTGTAAATGCTCCCAAAGAAGTATCAGTGCATCGTGAAGAAATTTATCAACGCATTCAACATGAACGCGCTATGCACGAGCACCTTCAAAACATTGATCAAGATTATCAACCATCATTTTACGATGATGAATTTAATCAAAATAAATTTAACCGCTAATGACAGATGGTATATCGTTATATGGTCTGTAAAAATATTAAAAGCGATCAAACAGATCGCTTTTAATATTTTAAGTGCTTATTCTAAGCCCAAAGCCTTTCTCACGGGCTTATAGCTGCGACGATGCTGCTCAATAACACCAAATTCAGCAATTGCATCAAAATGTGCTTTCGTTGGATACCCTTTATGCTTAGCAAATGCATATTGTGGATATTGCTGATCCAGCAGGAACATTTGCCGATCACGCGCCACCTTTGCCAAAATACTGGCGGCACTAATTTCAGCGTGAGTTGCATCGCCTCCAACTATTGCTTCACAAGCGATAGTTAAGCCTTTCGGGATTTGGTTACCATCAACCAAAACTTTATCAGGTTGTATAGATAATCCAGCAACTGCTCGACGCATTGCCAAAAAAGTCGCTTGCAAAATATTCAATTGATCAATTTCTTCATGCGTTGCTTCGGCAATTGACCATGCCAAGGCTTTTTCCTGAATTTCCACAAACAGTTTTTCACGTTTCTTTTCAGTCAGTTTCTTGGAATCATTTAACCCATCAATTGGGTTGTTTGGATCCAAAATCACCGCAGCAGCCACTACCGAACCGACTAAAGGTCCACGACCTGCTTCATCTACACCTGCAATTTTCATGCTGCTACCCTTATTTAAGGTTTTAAGGCTTCGGCAACACACTGGTTCAAGGTACGTGTAACCGCATTACTAACAATAGTAGTTCGTGCAGCTGGGTCAATAGCAGCGGTTGCCAAATCAACTGCTGTAATATTTTCAGGGGCTTTGTCACTTACACAACCACAAATATTGGTTTGTACAGTTTGTTGCTGCTCTGTGGTCATGGCACGGCTCATCATTTTCCATGCTGGTTGGTTATCGAGCTCTGTTGTACATTTAGCGTTAATCGCAATTTTGATGGCAGTCATACCTAGCTGTTGTGCTGTTGTTTGATTTGCACCTGTTGCTAGAGTTCCATCTGTTGCACATCCACTAGATAAGATTGCGATTGCACAAAGTGCCCCAAAAGTTTTTTTCATTTGCTACTTACCTTACAGTTAATCAAAATAGTTTGCCCAAAATAACCAGAACACCATGATCTTTTTCTAGTGCCCACCTGCTATTTGTATAAAATTACAGCACAATCATAGGATTGTTCTATATTTCACACAGCACTGTTACGCAGATTGCATTTTAAGCCAAGATACTCGATTTTTATAATACAAAATCATTAAACTGCTTCTGATCAAAAAGCTTTATGAATACAAAATCTGCTTATTACACACGTACTGCTCAGTTTTTACACTGGCTGATGGCAATCATTTTTATTAGCGCATGGATCATCGGTTTTTATAGTGGCAACTTCCTCAGCTATGAAACCGATGGTGCATTTAAAGGTGATGTCATTACCCTGCATAAAAACATTGCAACAACGATTTTATTTTTAGTGGTGATTCGCATTTTCTGGCGCTATACCCATCCTGCCCCACAACTTCCTGATAGCATGTCAGCAGGCATGAAAACCTTGGCTCACTTCGGGCATTTGGCGCTATATTTTATGTTACTGGCACTGCCGATCACAGGCTGTTTATTCAGCTGGACTGCTGGACATCCTGCACCTGTACTGTATTTGTTTAATATCCCACGATTACTCGATACCAATCCTGAAATTATGGCAATTGTAAAACCCATCCATATTTATCTATCTTGGACAGTGGGCTTATTGTTAGTTGGTCATATTCTGGCAGCACTAAAACATCATTTTGTTGATAAAGATACAGTCTTGCTTAGCATGACACGCCAACCTAAACCATAAATAAAAGGAACGCAATTGCGTTCCTTTTATTTCAGCTATAGCACGTGAATTTGATTAATCCATTTCTCTTTTTCAGCATCTTCCAAGAAAGAGGCTTCAAATGAATTAATCGCCAATTTCTTCAATTCATCTTCACTCAAATCCAAAGCTTCTGCAACTGCAATAAAATTGTCATTCATATAACCGCCAAAATAAGCGGGGTCATCTGAATTCACAGTCACACATAAACCTTGTTCAAGTAAGCGTTGAATATTGTGCTCACGCATATCTTTTACAACACAGAGCTTTAAATTACTTAACGGGCAAACGGTCAATGGCATGCGTTCTTGTGCTAAACGCTGCATGAGTACAGGGTCTTCTTCTGAGCGCACACCATGGTCGATACGATTCACTTTTAGTAAATCTAGTGCTTCCCAGATGTATTCTGCTGGGCCTTCTTCACCTGCATGTGCAACAATCAGGAACCCTGCTTCACGCGCCTTGGCAAAAACGCGTTCAAATTTTTCTGGTGGATGCCCGACTTCACTTGAATCAAGCCCCACGCCAATAATTTTGTCTTTAAATGGCAAAGCTTGCTCAAGCGTTTCAATCGCATCTGCTTCGCTTAAATGACGCAAGAAGCACATAATCAGCTCCGAGCTAATGCCGAGCTTACTTTTTGCATCTTCACAAGCGCGCAGCAAACCATTCAGTACCGTTGCAAAGGCAATCCCACGTACTGTATGCGTTTGTGGGTCAAAGAACATTTCGGTATGTACCACATTGTCCTGTTGGCATTTTTCAAAGTATGCCCAAGCCAGATCATAAAAATCTTGCTCATGAATCAGAACATTGGCACCTGCATAGTAAATATCTAAAAAAGATTGCAGATTATGGAAATTATAGGCTTGCTTGACGTCCTCAATCGTTTCATAAGGAATAATAACTTGGTTGCGTTTTGCAATCGCAAACATGAGCTCAGGCTCAAATGTACCTTCAATATGTACATGCAGCTCTGCTTTTGGCAAAGCACGAATGAGATCAAGTTGACTCATGTTATCTCCTAAAAACAAAAAGGGTGCAAACCAAGTTTACACCCCAACTTTCAATAAAAAACTAACCACCAAAGGCAATAAACTTAATCACCCAAAGCACTGCCACAATCCATACCATATAAGGCACGCTGCTTGCTTTACCTGTAAACAGTTTAATCAAGGCATAGCTAATAAAGCCCATGGCAATACCATCAGCAATTGAGTAGGAAAATGGCATAAACACCAAGGTTAGGAATGCAGGAACAGCTTCAGTAATATCATCCCATTCAATATGAGTGATACCCTGAATCATCAACACGCCAATAAAGAGCAAGGCTGGTGCTGTTGCAAAACCAGGAACTGATTGAGCCAGTGGTGCGAAGAACAAGCATCCCAAAAACAGAATTGCAACCACAACGGCTGTTAAACCTGTACGTCCACCTGCAGCAACACCCGATGCAGATTCAATATAAGGCGTCGTTGAAGATGTCCCAAGTGCAGCACCTGCAATAATTGCGCTTGAGTCAGCAAACAAAGCTTTTTTCAAGCGCGGTAATTTACCTTCTTTTAATAGCCCTGCACGATGTGCAACCCCAACCAATGTACCCGTTGAGTCAAACAAATCGACTAAGAAAAATACAAAAATCACCCCGACCATACTCGCAGTAAACAAACCTTTAAAGTCCATCTGCAAGAAGGTTGGTGCTAGTGATGGCACTTCGCCCACAACACCTTGGAACTTGTTTAAGCCCATTACGGTCGAGATCGCTGTAATTGCCAAAATACTAATAATAATTGCACCGCGTACACGGAAGTGATGCAGCACGACAATCATCAAAAAGCCAAGTAAGGTCAACAAAACTGTCGGCTGCTTAATGTCACCCAAGCCCACTAAAGTGGCGTCATTATGAATAATAATGCCTGCATTTTTTAACGCGATCAGTGCCAGAAACAGACCAATCCCGCCACCGATTGCAAATTTGAGTGACATTGGAATAGCATTGACAATTGCTTCACGAATTTTCAAAAAGCTAATCAGAACAAATACACAGCCTGAAATAAACACCGCAGCCAGTGCAGTTTGCCAATGCACATGCATCCCCAAACATACAGAATAAGTAAAGTACGCATTCAGACCCATGCCTGGTGCAAGTGCAATTGGATAATTGGCAATCAGCCCCATCACCAAACAGCCAATTGCCGCAGCCAAACAGGTTGCTACAAATACAGCGCCATGATCCATTCCTGTCGTGGAAAGAATCATCGGGTTGACAATAATGATGTAACACATGGTGATAAATGTAGTTACACCAGCAAGCACTTCGGTTCTAAACGTTGTCTTGTTTTCACTTAACTTAAATAAACGCTCAAGTACACCTGATGAAGATTGAGGAGTCGCCATATACAGCCCTTGAAAAAAATGCTGATTGCACACCGCTGCGCATCAGCATTCACGAAAATGCGTAAAACAACATATATTGAGTCTATACCAAAGCTTATGGACAACCCATATATGCATGTAAGTCACTTTAACCATTGCGAAATGAAATTAAAAAAGCCGCATTTCCGATGCAGCTCATTTTAATTTTTGGCAATCAGTCAGTGTTCAGCCAAAAAACTATGCTTTAGTATAACATAAGTCAGTAAAATGTTATATTTTGTGATGATATTGTCAGTTCTTTTTATTACCCCATTGTGCCAAGGTTACACGATCATTTTTTCCATAATCCTGTACTGTGCGAATCTGACTAAATCCTGCTTGTACAAATAAATCCCGAACTGCAGCACCCTGATCATAACCATGTTCAAGCACCACCCAACCTTGTGGGTTTAACCAGCTCACAGCCTGATTAATAATAATTTTCAAGTCCGCCAGGCCTTTCTGCTGAGCAATCAAAGCCCGCTCAGGTTCAGCACTAAGCTGCTGTAAATGTACATCTTCTGGGTCAATATATGGTGGATTTGACACAATCAGATCAAATTTCTGGGCTGGAATCGCATCAAACCATGGGCC
Source organism: Acinetobacter brisouioides (assembly GCF_004331075.1). GTDB lineage: Bacteria > Pseudomonadota > Gammaproteobacteria > Pseudomonadales > Moraxellaceae > Acinetobacter. Next base: position 190,825 of record NZ_SJNX01000001.1, read on the forward strand.
ACATATAAACTGTACTTGTTGTAACTGATGGCGCTGGGCATTTTCTTGTGCCACCTGTAAGGTCGGCAAATAGATATCGGTTGCCAACACTTGCCAATGAGGGCGCTCACTCGCGAGTGACAGTGCAATCGCTCCCGTACCCGTGCCTAAATCCACCATCGAACATTGCTCAGGTAATTCCAGATTCAGTACAGTGTCCACCAAAATTTCGGTGTCGGGGCGCGGCACAAGCGTATCGGAAGTGACTTTCAGATCAAGCGTCCAAAAAGGTTGTGAACCTGTGACATAAGCCAAAGGTTCTCCCTGTTCCAGACGTTGCAACCCTGCCAGATATTGCTGAGTTTGTGCTTCAGTCAAACTTTGCTCTAAACGAAATTTGAGCTCTAGCGCTCCAACTTGCACAATATGTTCAAGCAGCCACATGGCTTCCTGACGTTCGTAACTGTCAGGATCTCCTCGTAAATTCAGCGCTTCGGCAATCTTCATTAGCCGCCATTTTCCTGTGCAAGAGATGCCAACTGATCTGCCTGATACTCACGGTGCAAGCTATCAAGCAACTCAGTCAAATCACCTTCCATAATCGCATCTAGCTTATATAAAGTCAGGTTAATACGATGGTCTGTCATGCGTCCTTGCGGATAGTTATACGTACGGATACGTTCTGAACGATCACCTGAACCTACCAAGTCACGGCGCATTTCAGAAGTTGCTGACTCTTGAGCTGCACGTTTGGCATTTTCCAGACGAGAAACCAACAACGCCATGGCTTTGGCTTTGTTTTTATGCTGTGAACGCTCGTCCTGACACTCTACCACGACGCCTGTTGGAATGTGGGTAATCCGCACCGCTGAGTCTGTTTTGTTAATATGCTGACCACCTGCACCTGATGCACGGTAAGTATCAATCCGTAAATCGGCAGAGTTAATTTCAACAGTGGTGTCAACATCAACTTCAGGTAAAATCGCTACGGTACACGCTGAGGTGTGTACGCGACCTTGTGATTCGGTTGCTGGTACACGTTGTACACGATGCGCGCCACTTTCAAATTTTAAACGACCATAAACGCCATCGCCATTGACCAAGCAAATGACCTCTTTATAGCCACCGTGTTCGCCTTCATTTTCTGACAAAATCTCAATACGCCAACCTTTTGTTTCAGCGTATTTACTATACATACGAAACAAATCACCTGAGAAAATCGCAGCTTCGTCACCACCTGTTCCTGCGCGAATCTCCAAATAAGCTGAGTTGGCATCATTTGGGTCTTTTGGAATCATTAAAATATTCAAATCAGCTTCAAGCTGTTCGATTAAAGCTTTATTGTCTTTGATTTCTTCTTGTGCCATATCCTTAAAATCAGGATCACTGAGCATGGCTTCAGCAGTTTCAATATCTTCTTCTGCCTGACGATACTTTTGCCAAACTTCAGTAATTTCAGACAAATCGCTATGTTCACGGGATAATTTGCGAAATCGCTTATTATCAGAAATCACTTCTGCATCCGCCAATAATGCGGTTAACTCTTCATGGCGGTCAGAGAGCTGGTCTAATCGTAAACGCAACGATTCTTTCATTGTAAAAATATCTCAATAATAACAGTGCTAAAACTAGCAGAATTTGAACTGCGCATAGTTTAACGTATTCTTCTCAGAAATAAACCTCAGCATTTTAATACAGAAATTCGATCACTCCTCCGCAATAAATATTCAGCAATTCCACAACATGGTAACAAAACTGCCTGAGAGATATTCAAACCGAACGATTGATCATTTAATGAATTATTTTAATATAAAGCATACAAACATTAACTAAAGCATTGCAAGGTTGAGGAAATTCTTCATGATTACTCTGTAGTCTCTTGTTACCTTTGTCAGCAGTCAAGAATGTCTGATGACATGGAGCAATGAAACAATGAAAAAATTTGCAATGATCTTAATGAGTGCCACGTTGGCAACATCCGCTATGTCAGGTATTGCACATGCAGGCGACACAGCCAATGTCGCAATTACTAGTGCGCTTGGTAGTGTAGTCGGTACTTCAGTTGGTCGTCATATTGGTGGTAACGGTGGTGCTTTAGTTGGTTCAGCGATTGGTGGTGGTGCAGGTGCTGCGGTTTCAAGTAACCGTCATAACCGTACTTCTGCTGCCATCGGTGGTGCAGTAGGTGGTGCAGCAGGTTACTCCGTGGGTAAAGATGTGGGTGGTTCTAGAGGCGGTCTGGTTGGTGCAGGTCTTGGTGCAGCAGGCGGCTCAGTAGTAGGTAACAATATTGCCAAAGAAAGACGTGCTGATCGTAACTATTACTATGGTCAACAGCGCCATCACCACAAACGCCATCATCATGACTACTATCGTTAATTGATATTTTAATCATTCTAAAATGGAGTATATTAAGTTTTGACTATTATAATAACTCCATTTTAACTATGGCAAATCTCAGCGATATTCACTTTTCGATTATAGAACTGGCTTCAATACGTGAAGGTCAAAGCGTTCAAGCGACCTTGGCGCATACTCTGCAGCTGGCCCAATATGCCGAACAACTTGGCTATCATCGTATGCTGTTAGCAGAGCATCACAATATGAGTGGGATTGCCAGTTCTGCAACTTCAGTTTTACTGACCTATTTACTTGCCAACACCAAACATCTGATTTTAGGTTCAGGTGGCGTGATGTTACCCAACCATGCTCCTTTAGTTGTTGCAGAACAGTTTGGGACTCTAGCCACACTGTTTCCTGAGCGTGTTGTGTTGGGCTTAGGACGCGCACCTGGTACAGACCCAATCACCATGCGGGCGTTACGCCGCGGCAATCAAGCATCTGAAGATCAGTTTCCACAAGATGTTTTAGAAATTCTGCAATATTTTAAACAACCACGTCCCAATCAACAGATTATTGCTACGCCTGGGCAAAATACCCATGTACCTGTTTTACTATTAGGTTCAAGTTTATTTAGTGCTCAGTTAGCAGCTCAGCTCGGTTTACCTTACGCTTTCGCTTCACATTTCGCGCCACGTTTTTTAGAAGAAGCTATAAAAATTTATCGGGAAAATTTTCAACCTTCAGAATATCTAGATAAACCTTACATCTCGATTGGCGTTCCTACAGTCGTGGCAGAAACCGATGAAGAAGCACAGTTTTTAGCTACAACTGCCTATCAACGTATTTTGGCTCTCTTGCGCGGACAAAGCTTAAAACTCAAGCCACCTGTATCATCCATGCAAAATTTATGGTCTGCGAGTGAACTAGAGGCTGTAAAAAATTTCTATGGCCTTGCCCAAATTGGCTCAGTAAAAACCGTACAACACGGGCTACAACAGTTAGCTGAACGACTGGCTGTAGACGAATTCATTTTCACCTGTGACATTTACGATATGCAAAAACGCCTAGATAATTTTCAGTACCTCATGCAGATAAAATAAACTAACTCAACAGGTCACCATGTTTTTGTTAAAGTAGCAATACATCGTGGCCTTACTATTATGTTATAATATAACAAATTAGTTCTTTTGAGTTGTTGGTCATGTTGTTGAAACGGATTGGTGTAATTCTAACAATTTCTTGTGGTTTTACTGGTTGCACCCAGACACCTCCGATTTCAAAAACAACATCTACACGTCCTATCCAACCAACGACATTCTCTCCTCAAAGTAACTTACTACCACCTGCATCTTATCAAGCATGGCTTTTGCAAAGCGATCATCAATTTAAAGTACAAGCATATAAAAATTTTCTCACACAGCAACGTGTTGAATTTGTTGTACCAGACTTTCAAATGTTTCGTTCTGCCCGTGATTGGCAACAATGTCATTATGATGAATACGATGTGCCAGATCCATCCGTATGGGGAAATGCTGCAGCAACTTTACGGCTACTCAAACATTTACATGATGAAGGAATTGTCAGCAATATTGAGGTGACATCAAGTTATCGTTCTCCCTACTTAAATCGCTGTGCTGGGGGCGCGAAATCATCGAGCCATTTGCTTAACTCAGCAATTGATTTTCGAATTGGTTCTCCTCAACCATCGGAGCAAGAACAACTTGAGATTCAGGCAAGTAAACTAAAACTCTGTAAATTTTGGCAGCAACAAGGTCAAAATTGGCGTATGGGACTAGGTATTTACAATACAGGGCAAATTCATATAGATACACAAGGTTTCAGAACATGGGGGCCCGATCATACGTGGCACAGCTCCCTATGTGGCGAAATTATTTCTTAAAATTCCCCATAAAAATATCCGCCAAATTGACGGATATTTTTATGTCCAGCTAGGTGCTGAATTAACGAAATTTCTTATGATTGGTATCACGAATATCCAGTAATTTTTTACCTTCTTGCTTTGCTTGTGCCAACTGTCCAGCTTTTACTAATGCATTGGTTTTATCAATTTCACCAACCAACTGATCAACCCCTGCATGATAAGCTTTTAACTGCTTTGGGTCTTTTTGTACTTTAGCAGGAGCCAGTTTTTTTGAATCAAGCGCAGCAGCGCGCATTTTAGTTAAAGCAGCAGTTGCTTGTTGGGCATTATCGCTACCTGCAAATGTTTTATAACCAATTGCCAAAGTACGCATGTCATCTTCTAAGGTTGCTGCCATTCCCCACTGGCTTGCTAACATACTCGAAACTGCTAAAACACCAGCGACTACAAATTTTTTCATCATCACGTCCCTATAAAATATTGGGTAAGTTTTATTGATTTGGCAAGCATGCCATAACCACACAACAAAATAGAAGATAAAGCGCTATTATCACATTGAATTTGAGTAAATTAATGTTAAGCACTTGTGTATATATAAAACAATATCAATACTTTCTTTCCACTGAAAAGATACTGCAACATGCTAATTCTAAAAAAAACTTCCTGTTTCTACACTCTCAGGATTTTTAGGTGCAGGCGAAGCTAAATAACCAAACCATATTTTAAATAACCGCAAAGGTCGCCAAGTTACGGTGATTGTCAATCACATACCCAAGTTAGATATTCATGCAATCCACACTGCTATTAGTGATCAGCATTCCAATCTCTAGGCTAACTCACATCCAGATATAAGGTTTCCTTGACTTCTTCCATCACCACATAGCTATGCGATGACGCTGAAGCAGGCAATTTTTTCAGTAAATCACCAAGCAAACGACGGTATGCACTCATCTCTTTCAGGCGAGCTTTCACCAAATAATCGAACTCACCTGATATGAGATGACATTCCAACACTTCTGGAATTTGTGCCAAGTCATTCGCAACACGATCAAACACATCTCCCGACTTTGCCGAGAGTTTAATCTCAAGAAAAACCAGCAAATTTTTGTCTACTAATGCTGGATTAACGCGCGCATAATATCCTGTAATAATACCATCGCGTTCGAGACGTTTGACTCGCTCAGAACAAGGCGTTGTTGATAAATTTACCCGTGTTGCAAGCTCACTGATGGCAATACGCCCATCTCTTTGCAAAATATCCAAAATGAGACGATCTGTACGGTCTAATGCACGCATAGATTTTTTCCTTCCTTAGTCGCTATTTTTCAGTAAAAACTCATAAAATTCACTATATTTTAGCCTTTAAAATAGTGAAAAAAACTGATTATCTAACTCTATACTAGCAAAATCAACTAAGGATTTACACAGAGGGTTTGTGATGCATGTCATCATTCTAGGCAGTGGCGTAATTGGAGTAACCAGTGCTTATTATCTCGCAAAACAAGGGGCAAAAGTGACGGTGCTTGACCGCCAGCCAAACCCTGCTGAAGAAACAAGTTTCGGCAACGCGGGACAAATTTCTCCTGGATATTCAACACCATGGGCAGCCCCTGGTATTCCATTAAAAGCCATTAAATGGATGTTCCAGCGTCATGCACCATTGGCAATTCGTTTAGATGGTACTTTGTGGCAACTTAAATGGATGTCACAAATGCTCGCAAACTGTAATGCCGAGCGTTATGCCATCAACAAAGAACGCATGACACGTGTGGCTGAATATAGTCGTGACTGTTTACGTGAACTCCGTAAAGACACAGGCATTAACTATGAAAACCGTTCAGGTGGCACATTACAATTGTTCCGTAATGAAGCACAAATTGAAGCGGTACAACGCGACATTAAAGTCCTTGAAGAATGTGGTGTACCTCATCAACTTCTAACAGCAGAACAATTGCCGAGTGTCGAACCTGCTTTAGCACATGCTAAAGACCATTTGACTGGTGGTTTACGTTTACCGAATGATGAAACAGGTGACTGTTACTTGTTTACCAACCGTCTTGCCAAAATTGCTGAAGATTTAGGTGTTGAATTCCGCTTTAACCAAAATGTGGAATCTCTAGTCTGGGAAGGCGATAAAATTACAGGCGTTAAAGTTGGTAATGAAATCCTAAAAGCTGACCAGTTCGTCTTAGCATTTGGTAGTTATAGCCGTGATTTTATTGCACCACTAGGTCTAGACGTTCCTGTTTACCCTGTAAAAGGTTATTCAATCACTGTACCGATTGTAGATGAATCTTTAGCACCACAATCAACAGTCCTTGATGAAACCTACAAAATTGCGGTCACACGTTTTGACAACCGTATCCGTGTTGGTGGTATGGCAGAACTTGGTGGTTTCGATTTACGCCTAAACCCAAATCGTCGTGCGACTTTGGAAATGGTGGTAAATGACTTGTTCCCAGGTGGCGATGTTTCCCAAGCAACTTTCTGGACAGGCTTACGCCCGATGACACCAGACAGTACACCAATCATTGGAGCAACCAAATATAAAAACCTATTCTTGAATACAGGTCACGGTACGTTAGGCTGGACCATGTCTTGTGGTTCAGGAAAATTACTCAGCGACATTATTTTTAATAATAAAACAGAAATTAGTACAGAAGGTTTGGCAATTAGCCGTTACGGACATTAAGTTTCCTGCTCTCTCCCAACTAAAAGAGCTGACCTCGGTCAGCTCTTTTTTTAATTTAAAATTTTTATCCAATACGACGTTTAAGACCTGTCATTTGTAAAATACGGGTTGAGATTTCTTCAATCGACATTTCTGAAACATCTAAATATGGAATTCCCTCAGAAATATAAATACCTTCAACAGCGCGTAGCTCCATCTGGCATTGATTAAAGCTAGCATAGCGACTACCTGCCTTACGTTCTGTACGAATCGCAACAAGACGCTCAGCATCAATCATTAGCCCAAACAGTTTATTTTTGTGATGCTTCAATACTGCTGGCAAACGGTTGTCATCTAAGTCTTCTTCGGTCAGTGGATAGTTTGCTACCCGAATACCAAATTGCAAAGAGAGATAAATTGATGTTGGTGTTTTTCCTGAACGAGAAACACCAATCAAAATAATATCCGCTTTGTCATAATGACGGGTACGTGCGCCATCGTCATTGTCCAGTGCGAAATGTACCGCATCAATACGCGCTTTATAGTATTCAGTATCAGTGACCGCATGGGTTTGACCAATTAATGTGGTTGGTGGGGTTCCCAACTCCTGCTCCAGCTTGCTAATCAAACCTTCAAACACATCTAGATTGACCGCATTGGCAGTATTAATAATATCACGCACATTTCGATCGACTAAAGTATCAAACACTAAAGGTAATTTACCCTCATCATGCTTGCAGTTATTGATTTCCTCAACCACCTTCACGGCAGCTTCTTCTGTCGTGATATATGGGATGATATGAATATCAAAATTGACGTTCGGAAACTGCGCCAATAAAGAATGCCCTAAGGTTTCAGCAGTAATAGCAGTTCCATCAGAAATGAAAAATACCGTTCTTTTAATTTGTTTACCTTCAGGCATTAAAAATCTCCTCAAATGTTTGTCTTAGTGGCGTATATTCTTTATAGTAATCCCATCTTACAGAACTGTCGCTTAGTTAACATCAAAAAAACTAGGTGTTTGTGTTTTTGACATGATCGAATAAATCACATTTTGCAAAAGTGGAGAAACTACTTTGGAAGCGCGCGTAATAGGTCTAGAAAAATTAGGGAAACATGACGTTGAACTTGTTGGTGGGAAAAACTCATCTTTAGGAGAAATGATCAGCCATCTTTCTAATGCAGGAGTCTCCGTTCCTGGTGGTTTTGCAACAACAGCCGCCGCTTACCGTGAATTTCTTGAGCAAAGTGGTCTTAATGCAAAAATTCAATCTGAACTTGAGCAACTTAATGTTGATGATGTCAATGCTTTAGCAATCACAGGCGCAAAAATTCGCCAATGGATTGTTGAAACACCACTGACCAAAGAATTAGAAAAAGAAGTTCGTGAAGCATTCGCAGAACTTTCAAACGGCAATCCTGACATCGCGGTTGCCGTTCGTTCTTCTGCAACAGCAGAAGACCTTCCAGATGCATCTTTTGCGGGTCAACAAGAAACTTTCTTAAACATTCGCGGGATTGAGAATGTCCTCATCGCGATTAAAGAAGTATTTGCTTCTTTATTTAATGACCGTGCAATTGCTTACCGCGTACACCAAGGTTTTGACCACAAATTGGTTGCACTTTCTGCTGGTATCCAACGTATGGTTCGTTCAGAAACTGGTGCTGCGGGCGTTATGTTCACGCTTGACACCGAGTCTGGCTTCCGTGATGTTGTGTTTATTACTGCATCTTATGGCTTAGGTGAAATGGTCGTACAAGGGGCTGTAAACCCTGATGAATTTTACTTGTCTAAACCATTATTAAACAATGGTAAACATGCTGTAATTCGCCGCAACCTTGGTGCTAAACACCAAAAAATGATTTACGGTGAAGAAGGCGCTGCAGGTAAATCTGTCGTTGTTGTTGATGTTGAAAAACAAGATCGCCAACAATTTGCACTCAATGACCATGAATTGCATGAACTTGCTAAACAAGCGCTTATCATTGAACAACATTACGGTGCTCCAATGGACATCGAATGGGCAAAAGATGGTGATGACGAACAGATCTACATTGTTCAAGCACGTCCCGAAACAGTGAAAAGTCGCCAAAATGTCGGCACAATGGAACGTTACCTACTCAAACAAAAAGGCACTGTTCTCGCTGAAGGTCGTTCAATTGGTCAACGTATCGGTTCTGGTAAAGTCCGTATCGTGACTTCAATCAAAGAAATGGACAAAGTTCAAGATGGTGATGTGCTTGTTTCAGACATGACTGATCCAGATTGGGAACCAGTAATGAAGCGCGCTGCTGCAATTATCACAAACCGTGGTGGTCGTACTTGTCACGCAGCAATTATTGCTCGTGAGCTAGGTGTTCCTGCTATCGTAGGTTGTGGCAATGCAACTGAAGTATTAACTGACGGACAAGATGTTACTGTTTCTTGTGCTGAAGGTGATACAGGTTTCATTTACGAAGGTGCGTTGGATTTTGAAGTACAACGTAACTCAATCGAGTCTATGCCAAAACTTCCGTTCAAAATCATGATGAACGTGGGTAACCCTGACCGTGCATTTGACTTTGCCCAAATTCCAAATGAAGGCATTGGCTTAGCACGCCTTGAGTTCATCATTAACCGTATGATCGGTGTGCATCCAAAAGCTTTGTTAAATATTGATAGCCTACCACGTGAAACACGTGCAGCAGTAATGACACGTACCGCAGGTTATGCATCTCCTGTTGAGTTCTATGTTGAGAAACTGGTTGAAGGTATTACAACACTTGCTGCTGCATTTGCAGACAAACCAGTGATTGTGCGTATGTCTGACTTCAAATCAAACGAATACGCAAACTTGATTGGCGGTAAGCTGTACGAACCTGAAGAAGAAAACCCAATGCTTGGCTTCCGTGGTGCAAGCCGTTACGTATCTGAAAACTTCCGTGACTGCTTCGAGCTCGAATGCCGTGCCTTGAAAAAAGCACGTGATGAAATGGGTCTAACCAACATCCAAATCATGATTCCATTTGTGCGTACAGTTGCTGAGGCGAAACGTGTCATTGAACTGCTTGCACAAAATGGCTTAAAACGTGGCGAAAACGGACTTAAAGTCATCATGATGTGTGAATTACCAACCAATGCTTTATTGGCTGAACAATTCCTAGAGCATTTTGACGGCTTCTCAATTGGTTCAAATGACTTGACTCAGTTAACACTTGGTTTAGACCGTGACTCTGGCATCGTATCGCATTTGTTTGACGAACGTGACCCAGCTGTGAAAGCGCTCCTTTCTATGGCAATCCATGCATGCCGTAAAGCAGGCAAATATGTAGGTATTTGTGGTCAAGGACCTTCAGACCATCCTGACCTTGCAAAATGGCTCATGGAGCAAGGCATTGAATCTGTGTCATTAAACCCAGACTCGGTACTTGATACATGGTTCTTCTTGGCTGAAGAAAAAATTAAACAACTTTAAGTCATCGTAAAAACATGATAAAAAAGACCCCTTGATGGGTCTTTTTTATTGAATATTGAGATAATGGTTTTATGCAAATATATTTAGCGCGAAATAATCAACAAGCAGGACCTTATACCTTAGAACAACTCAATCAAATGCTTGTGAATCAGCAAGTCTTACTCACTGATCTTGCTTGGCACCAAGGTATGACCGAATGGAAGCCATTAGGGGAACTCACCCATGGCCAACTTTTCTATCGTCCTCAAAATTATTCAGAACAACCTCAGCCCCAGTTTTCATCGATTAATCTATCTAAAAAAACACAGCAGCCAGCAGTCAGCCTTGCCTCAATTGAAAAGCGAGTATTAGCAAAACTGATAGATCTGCTGCTTTGGTTACCTGCATTTGCACTTCCATCTTTCTATATGGATGATGCAACAAGAACGCAAATGGTTAAGTTGCAAGAGCAAGGAATCAACGCTAACTCTCAAGCTGAGATCTTTAATCTTGTTCCCACAGATGCTTGGCATAGCATGCTGATTTATATTGTTATTATGCTGATCATTCAAGCATTTTTACTCGCCAAATCAGGACAAAGTATCGGCAAGTATATTGCCAAGATTCAAATCGTGGATGCAGAAAACGAAAGCGCTGTAGGCTTAACACGAGTATTTTTATTACGTAGTATGGTCTTCATCATTTTGAATTTACTTTTTATGCCTTTTATCACAATACTAGATTTTGCTTTCATTTTTAGTGAAAAAAAGCAGACTTTGCATGATCGTATTGCTAAAACTAAAGTTATAAATAGAATAAAAATCACAAATAAAGTGGAATAACTGAAAATATTTTCATGTTATTAACATTATGATTTTAGGTATTTTTTTTATTTTTTCTTCTTAAATCCAACTTAATTTGTTGGATTTAAATAACTTATTTTTGCTGATTGTAAATATAGCTTAGTTAATCAATATAGGGCATAATGCCCTACAAAGTAGCGGTGCCCTATGTTTTTGAGAGAAATTTCTTTCTAAAACATCCGACACTATAATCGCTATCCCATATTCCAAGTATGTAAATGGGACTCTTCACCGAGGTTGTAAAATGAGACAAACGATATTAGCTGTATTGTCTTTATCTACGATTTCTGCACTCTTGACTGGGTGTGGTGGTGATTTAGTACTTCTAAACTCAAAAGGTCCTGTCGCTCATGGTCTTAGCGGACTCATGATGACTGCGATCTATCTTATGCTATTGGTAGTAATTCCATCTATCATTATGGCATTGTGGTTTGGTTGGAAATATCGCGCGTCGAATAAAGATGCAGACTATAAACCTACATGGGCGCATTCAACTGCAATCGAAATCGCAGTTTGGGGCATCCCAATCATTATTATTGCAATTTTAGCGTATATCGCTTGGTGGGGTTCTCACCAATACGATCCATATCGCCCTCTTGACGCAGAATCAACTAAAAAGCCTGTTGATATTCAAGTTATTGCAGAGCCATATAAATGGGTATTTGTTTACCCAGAGCAACAAATTGCAACTGTTAATGAACTGCGTTTCCCAGAGCAAACACCTGTACACTTCCATATTACCTCTGACTTCACAATGAACTCATTCTTCATTCCACAGTTAGCAGGTCAAATTTATGCAATGGCAGGCATGCAAACCCACCTACATGTTTTAGCAAATGAAGCAGGCGTATATCGTGGTTTCTCTGCAAACTATAGCGGTTATGGTTTCTCCCAAATGCATTTCAAAGCGCACAGCGTAAGCCAAGCAGACTTTGATAAATGGGTTGCTGATGTAAAAGCAGGTAATGGTACTCGCTATGCAGCTGTTCAAAAACAATCTTTGGACTTTGCAAGCTTACAAGCACTACGTGATGGTGAACGCTCTAAACACCAGATTGAAGGTATGCTAGCGGACGCTCAAACACCTGAACAGAAAGCTGCTGCTGAAGCACTTGAAAAGCAAGGGACTTATCCGCACCACCCTCATCCAGTAACTTATTATTCTTCAGTTGAGCCTCAACTATTTAAGAAAGTTATTGCGAAATATATGAGCAATTACCATGGTGCAGAACAAGCTCATGCTGACGCTTCTCACGCTGCTGCAGGGGAATAAACATGGATATGCTATTAGGTAAACTTGGATGGGGCGCCATCCCAAAAGAACCAATTGTTATTGTGACTTCGATCATTATGGCACTTGGCGCAATCGCTGTTCTAGCAGGTATTACTTACTTTAAGAAGTGGGGCTACCTCTGGAAAGAATGGGCTATGTCTGTAGACCATAAAAAAATCGGTATCATGTATATCTTGGTATCTGTGATCATGCTAGTACGTGGTTTCGCAGATGCATTCATGATGCGTCTTCAACTATTCCTTGCGAGTGGTGGTGGTGAAGGTTACTTGCACCCTGACCACTATGACCAGATCTTCACTGCCCACGGCGTGATCATGATCTTCTTTGTAGCGATGGGTCTAGTTGTTGGTTTATTCAACATCGTTGTACCACTACAAATTGGTGCACGTGACGTTGCATTCCCTTTGCTTAACCAGTTCAGTTTCTGGGCATTTGCTGGTGCTGCTGGTCTAGTTATGGCTTCACTTGTTCTAGGTGAATTTGCCGCAACTGGATGGATGGCATATCCTCCTCTTTCAGGCATTCAATACTCGCCAGGTGTTGGTGTAGACTACTGGATTTGGGCGCTACAGGTTTCTGGTTTAGGTACACTTTTAACAGGTGTTAACTTCTTTGTTACCATCATTAAAATGCGTGCACCTGGCATGAAACTTATGGACATGCCGATTTTCACTTGGACTGCATTTTTTACTTGTGTTCTGATTATTGCGACTTTCCCTGTGTTAACTGCAACTATTGCCATGTTGACACTTGACCGTTACTTCGATTTCCACTTCTTCACCAATGAGCTTGGCGGTAGTCCAATGCTTTATGTGAACTTAATTTGGACTTGGGGTCACCCTGAAGTTTATATTTTGGTATTGCCTGCATTTGGTGTGTACTCAGAAGTTGTACCTGTGTTTTCTCGTAAAGCACTATTTGGTTACAAAACCATGGTATACGCAACTGGCGCAATTGCTGTTCTTTCTCTTATCGTTTGGTTACACCACTTCTTCGCCATGGGCGCAGGAGCGAACGTTAACGCGTTCTTTGGTATTATGACCATGATTATCGCGATCCCAACAGGTGTGAAAATCTTCTCTTGGTTATTCACAATGTATAAGGGTCGTATTACTTTCACATCTCCAATGCTTTGGACACTAGGTTTCCTTGTGACTTTCGGTATTGGTGGTTTGACTGGTGTACTTATGGCGGTTCCACCTGCGGACTTCCTTGTGCACAACTCTTTATTCCTTATCGCCCACTTCCATAACGTAATTATTGGTGGTGTTGTCTTTGCGATGTTTGCTGCAATTACCTTCTGGTGGCCAAAAATGTTTGGCTGGAAGTTAAATGAAGCATGGGGTAAAGCATCTTTCTGGTTCTGGTTCATTGGTTTCTATTTTGCATTCATGCCACTTTATGTCCTTGGTTTCATGGGTATGACTCGTCGTTTGAATACATATGACAACCCAGAATGGACACCTTACCTATCTGTCGCAATGATTGGTGCGGTATTGGTTGCAATCGGCATCTTCTGTTTCGTTATGCAAGTTGTTGTTGGTTTCTTACAGCGCAACAAAACTATCGACTACACAGGCGATGTATGGGATGGCCGCACATTTGAATGGGCGACATCTTCACCTGCTCCATTTTATAACTTTGCTTATTTACCACAAGGCGAGCATATCGACCGCTTCTGGTTAGACAAAGAAAATGGTGTTGCGTACGTTAAACCGACTAAGTATGAAGATATCCATATGCCAACAGACCGTGTTGCTGGTTTTGCTTTGGCAATCCTTATCACAGTTATGGCATTTGGGTTAATCTGGCATATCTGGTGGTTGGTCGTTGTTTCTTTCGTTTCGATCATCATTACCTTCATCAAAAGTTCGAACACTGAAAAAGTGGACTACTACGTACCAGCAGCTGAAGTTGAGCGTATTGAAAACGAACGCTTTGCGATTCTTGAAAAACACTTGAAGAAGGACTAAGACAATGGCTGACGTACTTCACGATAGCCACGGGCATGACGATCATCATCACCACGATGACACTGATCTGACAACCTTTGGCTTCTGGACTTACTTGATGAGTGACTTGGTTCTATTCGGGACACTCTTCATTGCCTATGCAGTTTTACATACCCATGTTCCTGCTGGCACGCCAAGTCCAAAAGAATTATTCAGTGAATCTTTAGGTTACGTTTTAATTGAAACCTTTGCGCTTTTGATTTCTTCAGTAACTTTCGGTTTTGCTGTACTTGCACGTTACAAAAATAACGTGAATGGGGTAATTACCTGGTTAATTATCACATGGTTATTTGGTGCAACCTTCATCGGTATGGAAATCAATGAATTCCATCACCTTGTAGTTGAAGGTCACGGTCCAAGTCACAGTGCATTCTTATCTGCATTCTTTACTTTGGTTGGTACACACGGTATCCACGTGACTTCTGGTCTGGTTTGGATGATCGTTTTGATGTTCCAAATCAAAAAGAATGGTTTAACTTTACCGAATACACGTCGCCTTGCTTGCCTAAGCTTGTTCTGGCACTTCCTTGATATCGTTTGGATCTGTGTATTTAGTGTTGTTTACTTGATGGGAGTTATCTCATGAGTCATGATCATCATTCATCCGATGCGTCTCATGGCAACATGAAGCAATATACCATTGGCTTTATTTTGTCTATCATTCTCACCATCATCCCATTCGGGATGGTGATGACTGGTGGCTTTGGTCGTGGCTTGTTGCTTGCAGTTGTTGGCATTACTGCGATTGTTCAGGTTCTTGTACAGTTGATGTTCTTCTTGCATATGAACTCATCTGAAGAACAACGCTGGAACGTGATTGCTTTTATTTATACCATCCTAACCATCGCAATCTTGTTGATCGGTTCTGTTTGGGTAATGAACTATCTACATTTCAACATGATGATCTAAACTGGTTGTCATGCTGAAAAAATATATATTCCTGACCAAGCCAGGGATACTCTTCGGTAACTTCGTTACTACCTTGGGCGGCTTTTTCTTAGCCGCCCAAGGCTCTGTAGATATCCTATTACTTCTCCTCACACTTTTAGGTACAACGCTGGTTGTTGCCTCAGGTTGTGTTGTCAATAACTTCATTGACCAAGATATCGATGACAAAATGGAGCGCACACAAAACCGTGCTCTAGTCAAAAAAACTATCGAACCACAAGCAGCTCTAATTTTTGCAACAATTTTAGGCATTTCTGGTTTGAGTCTTTTATGGTTTTTTGTCAATGCGTATGCAACGGGCTTTGCAGTTCTTGGCTTTATCGTTTATGTGTGTTTATACAGTTTATGGTCAAAACGAGCTTCCATTCACCAGACTGTGATTGGCAGTATTTCGGGTGCCTGCCCTCCAGTGATTGGTTACACAGCAGTTGCACACGAGTTTGATGTTGCCGCTTTACTGGTGTTCTTAGCGTATGCAATTTGGCAAATGCCTCATTCTTGGGGAATTGCAATTTATCGCTTTGATGACTATAAACGTGCAGGAATTCCAATTTTGCCTGTTGCCCGCTCAGTTTTCAGAACCAAAGTTGAATCTTTGATTTATGTGGTTTTATTTGCAGCGGTACTCAATGGCTTATATTGTTTTGGCTATACCAATATCTTTTTCCTCATCACCTTTAATGCGTTATGTGCCTATTGGTTGTACTTATCGATTATTGGTTTTAAAGCTGAAAATGATCAAGTTTGGGCAAAACGTTATTTCCTGTATTCGGTGATTTTAATTACCGCACTCAGCATTAGCTTTAGTTTTAGCTACCAATCTCCTGCTCCACATTTGCCACTTTTTTGATATGAGTTAGAGTGGGTTTCCACTCTATCCCCTATCAATCCACATTAACATAATTGGTTTCATCAGAACTTCTATACCCCAACATTCGCATAATGACTCAAATATGGAGTTGTATGAGTACTTTGTCTTTTACATTATTCAGTTTAAGTATCAATTTAGTCCTTCAGCACCCAACCTAATACAGTAATACAAACCACACCAACCATCTGAACCCATTCCAATATTTTAACAACCAACTTACATTAAAACCCGCCAATAAAAATAGAATCAATATATCTGATATGCTCATTGAAAATTTTTTTGCTTAAATCAAGGCAATCACGAACAACGAAAAACATCTAAAATTTCACGAAACTCAAGCAGTTCCACTTGCTTATAAACAGCCAACAACCATGACAACACAATGTTCAAATACAACATGGTAGACAACATTGGTTATGGGGCAATATTCAAATTCCCCCTATGGACCTGATAGCGCTAAATTAAACACAAATCTCTAATTTTCCCAGTTATGTGTTTTCTATTACCGAAAAAGTTTGATAAATAATGACGTTTTTTCTTGAGTTCAATGGGCTGATCTTATAAAATTCACCCTTCGCAATTTGCGACTCAACTTTTGAAGTTGAGACTCCTTGCTTCTAAAAATTTATTTAGGGGCTGTCTAAACCGTAAGGAGCTGACAATGCGTCATTACGAAATCGTACTTTTAGTACACCCTGATCAAAGCGATCAAGTGGTTGGTATGGTAGAACGCTATATCTCTCACATCAAAGATGCTGAAGGTCAAATTCACCGCTTAGAAGATTGGGGCCGCCGTCAATTGGCTTACCCGATTAACAAAATTCACAAAGCACACTACATTTTAATGAATGTTGAATGTGGTCAAACGACTCTTGATGAATTAGAAGAATTGTTCCGTTATAACGATGCAATCATTCGTAACTTGATCATCCGTCGTGAACACGCAATTACTGAAGAGTCTTTGCTTGCTAAAAGTGCTGAAGAAAAACGTGCGCGTAAAGCTCAACGTGAAGAAGCACAGCAAGTTTCTCAAGAAGCTGCTGAATAAGGAGAACATCAATGGCACGTTTTTACCGTCGTCGCAAGTTCTGCCGCTTTACAGCTGAGAATGTTGTGTACATCGATTACAAAGATATCGACACTTTGAAACAGTACATCACTGAAAACGGCAAGATTGTTCCTAGCCGTATCACTGGTACTAAAGCTCGTTATCAACGTCAGTTAGCGCTAGCAATTAAACAAGCTCGCTATTTGTCTTTGATTCCGTACACTGACAACCATAAGTGAGGTGATCTGTGGACGTTATCTTATTACAACGCATTAAAAACCTTGGTAAATTAGGCGATAAAGTTTCTGTGAAAGCTGGTTACGGCCGTAACTTCCTTATCCCTCAAGGTAAAGCAGTTGCTGCGACTGAAGCAAACACAACTGCTTTTGAAGCTCGTCGTGCTGAACTTGAAAAACAAGAAGCTGAAGTACTAGGCGCAGCTCAAGCACGTGCTGACCAATTGAACGAAGTAAATATCGTTATCACTGCGAAAGCAGGCGATGAAGGTAAACTATTCGGTTCAATCGGTACTCGTGACATTGCAGACGCATTAACAAATGCAGGTCTTGTAGTGGATCGTGCTGAAGTTCGCTTACCAAATGGTGCGCTTCGTCATACTGGTGAATTCAACATCGCAATCCAATTGCATCATGATGTTGCTGCTGAAGTACTTGTTACTATTGTTTCTGAGTAATTTCAGTACCATTCCCAAAAAAAAGAGCATGCTTCTGCATGCTCTTTTTTTTCATCATAGTTTTTTCTGATTCATCTGTTCATTTATATTGTTATTAAGATTATGTAGTTTGTCACTTTTGTTTTAAGATAGATTCGCTAATCTTTTTGTTTTTCCCCTGCTTTATTCAATTTAAGGTTATCTATGTCTCAGGCGAATGCCACAGTTGCACAACACTCTGTTTCTTCTGAAAATAAAAATACGGAGTCGTCAGGTCAACTCAAAGAATTTCGTACACCTCCACATAACTTGGCGATTGAACAGGCTGTTTTAGCCGCATTAATGACAGTTGCCGAATCTTTCGAACAAGTCAGCGATGTACTCAATGAAAATGATTTTTATGCAACTCGGCATAAGTATATTTTTCGTGCCATTGAAAAACTGGCACAGGAAAACTCACCTTACGATGCTGTTTTAGTCAATGACTGGTTATTGAAACAAAATCTGATTGATGCAATTGGTGGCGAAGACTACCTGATGCAACTCATGTCAGATTCGCCTGCAAGTTTCTATAATCTAGAAACCTATGCCATTAAAATTCGTGAATTTGCTACTCTGCGCAATATGATTAAAGCCAGCAATGAAATTTTGCTGAATGCGTATAACACCAACGGGCGCAGTGTCTCTGAAATTCTTGATTTGGCAGAAACAAATATTTTTTCGATTGCTGAACAACACAATAACAATAAGAAAAATGCAGGCCCTCAACCGATTACGGCTGTGGTCTCTAACGTATTCAATAAACTTAGTGAATTATCGCAACTCGAGGGTAATATCACAGGTTTGACGACAGGATTTGTTGAATTAGACAATAAGACCTCAGGGATGCAGGGCGGTGACATGATTATTGTTGCAGCACGTCCATCAATGGGGAAAACAACTTTTGCCATGAATCTGGTAGAAAGTGTGCTGTTTAACTGTGATCTTCCTGCTCTAGTTTTTTCAATGGAAATGCCCGCTGATTCGATTGCAATGCGTCTAATTTCATCGTTTGGTAAAGTCCATCAAGGGCATTTACGTTCAGGCAAACTTGATAGCGACGAATGGTCTAAAGTTACAGGCACAATTTTACAACTTCAAGAAAAGCATCTTTATATTGATGATTCCTCTGCACTTCCACCCACAGAATTACGCGCCCGTGCTCGTCGTGTTGCCAAGCAACATGGGGGCAAACTCGGTTGTATCATGGTCGACTATTTACAATTGATGAAAGTGCCAGGTATGGGTGATAACCGTGTGGGTGAGATTGGTGAGATTTCCCGAAGCCTAAAAGCTTTAGCAAAAGAAATGAACTGCCCTGTTATTGCACTATCACAGCTTAACCGAAGTTTGGAAAACCGACCAAATAAACGCCCTGTGATGTCAGACTTGCGTGAATCTGGTGCAATTGAACAAGATGCCGACTTAATCATGTTTATTTATCGTGATGAAGTTTACAACAAAGAATCTAAAGAAGCTGGAACGGCCGAAATTATTATCGGTAAGCAACGTAATGGTCCAATTGGAACAGTACGACTGGCTTTTGAAGGACAATACACTCGTTTTAGTAATCTCTCTCCCGAGTACTATAACCAATTTGATGACGAAGAATAATCTCTTAAGGAGTCCAAAAGTGCGTCAAGCTACAGTTACTATCAACCGCGAAGCACTACAGCATAACTTGAACCAAGTGAAACAGCTCGCGCCAAATTCCAAGGTCGTCAGTATGGTCAAAGCCAATGCCTATGGTCATGGATTAGAAAACTGTTTGTCTGCACTTACACAGTCAGATGCTTTTGGGGTTGCTTGCTTAGATGAAGCCATTGAAATTCGCCAATTGGGCTTTAACCAGTTAGTTACCTTAATTGAAGGTGTCTTTAGCGAAGATGAAATGCAAATTTCCATCGATAATAAATTTGAATGTATGCTGCACCATCAGCAACAACTCGACTGGATTCGTAAATATAAAAATCAATATCAAGCCAAAGGCTTAAAAGTTTGGGTCAAACTCAATAGCGGTATGAACCGTTTAGGCTTTAAAGTTCCTGAAATTATTGACATTATCAATACATTGAAAGCTGAAGGTTTTGAATGCGTTTTGGCAATGCACTTCGCTAATGCCGATGCCGATGACCACCCAATGAACGAACAGCAAAAACAACAATTCTTGCAAGTGCGTGAAGCCTGTGCGCCTGTCTTAAGTTCTTGCTGTAACTCAGCTGCCATCATGAAATGGCCAGAGCTGCACTTTGATTATGTCCGTCCAGGCATCATGTTATACGGTGCAACCCCATTTGATCACCGCCCTGTCGCGGAACTTGATCTTCAGCCTGTCATGACTTTTAGTTCAGGCATTATGGCTTTAAATAAAATTCATGCAGGCGAAAAAGTAGGGTACGGCTCAACTTTTGTTGCACAAAAAGATATGGAAATTGCCATTGTATCAATTGGTTATGGTGATGGTTATCCACGTGCATACATTGAGCAAAATTATGTAGTTGTAAATGGTCAGACTGTTCCTTTAGTTGGTCGTGTCAGCATGGACATGATGGCAATTGATGTGACGGGTTTAAATGCCACAATTGATACTCCTGTTGAACTTTGGGGTACACAACGCCTAGTCGATGATGTTGCCAAAGCAAATGGAACGATTGGTTATGAATTACTTTGCCGTTTAAGCAAACGTCCTACACGTCAAGTGATTTAATCAAAAAATAGAAAGCCAAGTCCAACTTGGCTTTCTATTTTTTGTATTGGTTTTAGTATCAATCATACTCAGCGCATTTAAATTACTGGCACAGCATTCCTATCCATTCATCACTTAAATTCTTCAACACTTCCCACACAGAACCAATTAGTGTGACGTCAGATCTCAAAAACCAGCTTATTATTCAGATAAATAAATACTAAAGTAAATAATCGTCACTTGGTTTTGGTATCTCATGCAAGCCGCGACGTAAGGTTTCCGACCATTGTGTGCTAATTTGGTGAAAATAAGCATCTTCGCTAGTAATGCGTTTACCCTGCGGGATTTTCAGGCTATCCACCTGATAGACCAATAAATCGAGCGGCATGCCAACCGAAACATTGGAACGTAAGGTTGAATCAAAAGAAATTAGACTACAACGTATGGCTTCATCCAGTGGCATGTCATAAGTCAATGCCCGATCTAAAATCGGCTTACCATATTTACTTTCACCAATTTGAAAAAACGGCGTATCTTTGGTGGCGCAAATAAAATTACCTTGAGGGTAAATATTGTAAAGTTGCAGTTCATCATCCCCTATTTGCCCTCCCACGAGTAAACTACAGTAATAATTACTTTGCTCTTGTGTGTCTTCAGTCACATCCTGAATGACTTTACGTAAGGTACGCCCAACCAACTGCGCAACTTCAAACATCGTATTAAGGGTATATAAATTGGGCTCTTGTTTTAAAGCAATCTGGTTGCGTAAATATCCAATGACAGCCTGAGTAGTCGCAAGATTACCTGCTGTTTGGATTGCAATAAAACGCTCTTGCTGCACGCCAAACGTATATAACTTACGGAACACTGAAATCTGATCAACGCCAGCATTGGTACGAGTATCACTAATAAATACTAACCCATCCTTTAAACGTAAAGCACAACAATAGGTCATTAACACTTCCCTTCGTTTTAAACTAGCATGACAAAACCTGTACGATCGAACGCATTGTTTCTACGCCGCCACGCTCACGCACCCCTCGTATAGGAGCAACATCATAATAATCTCGACCAATTGCAACATAAATATGCGAATGTGGGGTAAAAATTTGATTACTGATATCAAAACAATACCATGTTTGATCTAAATAAACCTCAGCCCAAGCATGACTTGCCAAGTGCATCATATCTGGCGCATATAAATAACCCGAAACATAGCGCGCAGGTATACCTAAAGCGCGACACATGGCAATAAATACATGGCTATGATCCTGACAAACGCCACCTTGCTGATGTGCGTTAAAAACCTCTGTTGCAGGCGTATGGACTTCTGTTACCTGAGAACAATATGGAATGTGCTGCAAAATTGCAGCTGCCAACAACTGCAATTCCTCACGCGTTTTGTATTTTATATACTCATGAGCAAATGCCAGCATTTCACGATTGCACTCGGTCATACTGGTTGACTGCAAAAAAATACTCGGATGAATGGCGCAGTTTTGTGCTGCAACTTCACATTTAGAATCAATTTCTACAATGCCCTGCGCCATAATGATGAGTTGCTGGTAAGCATAACGCTGAGTACTCGTCACCCACAGATTACTAAAAGCATCCTTTTGAGTACTATATTGCCCAGGAATGCTTACATCCCATGAATGTACCTGCTGATGTACGCCGCTTTGTGGCATCATTTTAATATATTGAATACTATTACTTACTGCCTCTGAATACTGATAATGCGTTTGATGATTCACCATTAATCTCATGTGACAACTCCAAACATCTGCTGTAAGTGCGCATTTAATCGATTAAATGTACTCAAATCAGGCTGAAATTTAAATTTCTGCCAGACTTGAACATAGTCTTCCCAGTCATAATTACTCAAGGCATTTGCAAGAATATCCAGCTTTTCGAGGGTGTCATTACTCTCCTGCTGTGTACGCAACGCCTGATCGAGTTTCTCAATATATTTGCCTAGGCTAAAAAACAAGAAAATATCTTGAGATTCAGCTTCCAGAACTGCCTCAACATCACTGATAACCTGACAAATTGCAACTGCATTACTCTTAGCAGATTTAAACATCGCATTGAGTTCAGCGTAGCTTTGCACTGATAAAATACCTCTCAGTGCCTGCACATTGTCATAGGCAATACTGAACTGCTGGCTAAATGAATAAGTCTGTTCAGAATCAAATAACAATGCTGTTAATGATGCAGCATCATAGGCGGGTAAGTACAAAGCAGAAATTAACTGTTTGGCATGTTCATCATCTTGTAAAGGCAAATGCTGACACAGAAAATGAATCCGCGTCAGATAACGACCTAGCCAAAAAATATTGTATGCATTTGAAGTCAGCAATAACATATGTCTCTCCTTATGCATGCAATGTTTCAATAACCCAAGTATCTTTAATACCGCCACCTTGTGAAGAATTCACCACCAGTGAGCCCTCTTTCATAGCAACACGGGTTAAGCCTCCTGGCACAATTTCAGTGCGCTGTGGTGAACTCAAAATGAACGGGCGCAAGTCAATATGACGCTCAGCAATACCACTGTCAGTTAATGTTGGCGCAACTGATAAATCTAGAGTCGGTTGAGCAATATACAAATGCGGATATGCAATCACTTTTTGTTTAAACTCAGCAATTTGCTTTTCTGTTGCCTGTGGGCCAATCAACATGCCATAACCACCCGAGCCTTGCGCTTCTTTCACTACAAGGTTATGCATATTTTCAATCACATAGTCCAAATCATGACGATCACGGCATTGATAAGTTGGTACATTTTTTAAGATAGGTTGTTCATTTAAATAATATTCAATCATTTTATCAACATACGGATAAATTGATTTGTCATCAGCAACGCCTGTACCTGGTGCATTGGCAATAATCACATTCTGTTTTAAATATGCTGACATCAACCCTGCAACACCTAAACAACTGTCTGGGCGGAAACTCAAGGGATCTAAAAAAGCATCATCCAGACGGCGATAAATCACATCAACTCGTTGCTTTCCACGAATGGTTTTGGCATAGACCATATCATTTTCAACAAACAAATCTTGCCCAGTGACCAATGGCACATCCATTTCACGAGCCAAAAATGCATGCTCATAATAAGCACTATTAAAACGTCCTGGTGTAAGAACCACGACGGTTGGTCGATCAACTAAAGCATTTTCTTCTAAAATAGCGCGCAAAAGCTGTGGGTATTGCTCAATTTCATACAATTTACTTTTCTGGCACAAATCAGGCATAAGTTCTTTACTGATTTTGCGACTTTCTAGCATGTAAGACACACCCGATGGTGTACGTAAATTATCTTCTAAAACAAAAAATTCGCCCGAACGATCCCGAATAATATCGATCCCACTAATTTGTGAATAGATCTTCCCTTTGAGTTTAAAATTCATCATTTGTGGCTGAAATGCTTCATGACTCAAGATCTGAGTCTCAGGAATAATGCCATTTTTTAGAATTTCCTGACGGTTGTAAATATCATCAAGAAAATGATTTAAAGCATTAACGCGCTGCAAGCAGCCTGTAGAAATTTTGTCCCATTGTTTTTTTGCAATTACTCGCGGAATCAAATCGTAGGGAATTGTACGCTCAGTCCCTTCTGCCTCACCATATACGGTAAAAGTAATCCCATGATAAAGAAAAAATTCTTTTGCTTCCTGATTTAAAATTTTCAAATCCGCAAGGCTACGTTCAAACAACCATTTTTCAATATTCTGACAGGCTTCTGCTGACATGTGACGGTCATCAAGCATTTCATTAAAGAACTTCGAATGAAGCTGCTGAAACAAATTTTTACCCTGCTGGCTTCTTGGCTGAACATGCTGTGGTTCTAAGTGACTATAGCCTACACCTGTAACAACATTTTCTATCATATTTAAAGGCTCTTTATTATCTTTTAGCATATCAACCTCTCATCTTTATAAGGCTTATATTTAAACTAGCAAAATTAGTGCCATATCAACATAACGGCTTTTTACTTCAATTTTTTGTATCGTTTAAGATTTATTATTGATATCTCACCGACAAAAAGCTAGTGTATAGTAAGTTTTCGTTTCGAGTTGTTTTTTAAATTATTTACAACTTAAAACCACCTCATTCATTTAATCATTCAGTTTAAATCATCCATGTCCGCACAAGAAAAAGAAACTTCAAATAGCCTGCATCGACAATGGCAAATTTTATCGTGCCTGACCACAGGGAAATGGACGGGTACACGTCAACTACAAGAAATTTTGCAGCGTGAAGGGATTGACATTAGTTTGCGTACCATTCAACGCGACCTCAACCAGTTAGCACAACGCTTTCCTATCGAAAGTAATAAAGAAGTGCCTCAAGGCTGGCGCTGGCGTTCCGATGCGCCGATTCAAAGCTTGCCACACATGACCAGCTCACAAGCTGTGACATTTATGATGGTTGAAGAGCACTTAAAGCATCTTCTCCCACCCAGTTTAATCAATGAAATGATGCCATGGTTTGATCTGGCTCGGCGGAGTCTATCCAGTCAAAATAATGTCCGACAGTGGATTAATCGGGTGCGGATTGTGCCTGCAAGCCAACCACTGATTCCACCTTTGATTGATCAGCAAGCCCAGCAGGTTATTTATGAAGGCTTATTGCAAGACAAACAAATTGAATGTGTATATCAGGGACGTGAACGCGAGGAAAAAAGCTATTTGCTCAATCCATTAGGTCTGGTACAAAAAGGTGCGATTATTTATCTGATTTGTACTCGACATGACCGACAGGATATACAGACCTTTGCTTTGCACCGTTTTAAGTCAGCCAGCTTATCGAACCACCGTGCAATGCATCCTGTCGATTTTAATATTGATCAATATATTGAATCTGGCGCTTTGGGATTCCGGATTGATCTAAATAAACCAACCGAGTTGGTGCAATTGCAGCTCACCATGCATGAAACCGATGCCAAAACATTCTATGAATCACAACTCAGTAAAGATCAGAGCATTCAGCATTTAGATCATCAACTGGTCTTGATTCAGGCAACCGTTCCATTAACTTCACAACTCATCTGGTGGTTACGCAGCTTTGGGCAAAAAATTCGGCATATTGAACCTGCTCAAGTTTCAGCTTATGTCAATGAGGTAATTTAGCTGTTACATCAATATCATCATCTTGTTCTATAAATGCATAGCGCTGAAACTCTAGTTGAGTTAACTGTTTGGCAATCGGTGCTTGTAAAAAATCATCAAGTCGTTGTTTCACAATAACTTCAACATCATCGCCTTCTTGCAAAATACCTGTGCCTTCGTCTTCATGTACTTCACCATTTACAGTCATATAACGGCGCTGCAATTTTCCTTCATGATATTGCTCAAAAAAATAGCTATTTGCCAGAGAAAATAAAACAAACTGAATAATATCTTCTTTCACATCTGAAACATCATAAGACTGACCTGCATGATAAATAATCAGGCAGCCCACGGCATTACAATAAACGTCTATCGTGTTTTGATCACGTTCTAAATCACAAGCTTCAGTAAAACTAATATCCCCCTGAAATTCCAGTTCAGTTCCAAATAATTCTTCTAAATCATCTTGAGAAGTAATCACTTTTTTTACAATACATCCTGCAATATTCATTCCCATAAAATCACCTTAAAAATTTTATAAATTAATATATTGAGCATACTTTATTTTTGAAAAGATCACTATTTTTGTCTCATGATAATAACTGAATTATCAATAAAATAGGCTGCTTTCATCATCATGTACACCTTCTTTATATCCCTGAGCAAAATTGAAATATATTTCAATGAAGCCTAGCAGAAAAAATGGGCCGATGAAAATAAGTCTAATATGTTACACAATATAGGGATCAGACAACAATTGGAATCTTGCTACATCATCTAAAAATACCTGTTTGCTCAATCGAAATAGGCATCAAATATTGGATCTGACTTAAAAAAACGCTCAATACCATAAAAAATAAATGGGTTATTTAAAATAAATTCAAAAAAATAAGCCTATTTCTCATTTCTAAGAATAGGCTCGTCTGATCTGTTGTATCTTATTGTTATTTTTCTTTATTTTTATTTTGATTTAGGAAGGACAACACTCACTACATAAACTTAAGCATGCTAATTCACCACGGTTGTATCGGATATGTTTGAAGGTCATGGCTTACTCTCATTGTTAACTTCATGTACTCACTATAAGAAGATTTATACAATATGAGAAATAAATAGATTGCATGAGCTTCTAAGAGAAAATGCTTAATTCTTTTTACGCTAAGCTTTTTATTCGACATAAAAAAGCCCAATAGCTTTTGATGACTATTGGGCTTTAGATTTTTGTTCGGTTAAGCTGATTTACGCATCGCATTATTTTTACGGATGGTAATCATAATTAACTGAACAGCAGCAGGTGTAACACCTGGAATACGAGTCGCTTGTGCCAAAGTATCTGGGCGAACAGTTTTCAGTTTTTGGGTAATTTCGCGCGACAAACCAGACACTACGTCATAGTCAAAATCAGCTGGAATTTTGGTTTCTTCCAAACGCTTTAACTGAGCAACATCTTCATGCTGACGGTTAATATAACCCTCATATTTCACTGCAATCTCGATTTGCTCACCGACTTGAGCTGAAACTTCAGAACCTGTCAATTCAGCAATTTGCTCAAAGTTAATATTCGGGCGTTTTAACAGGTCAATCGCACTACATTCTTTGCTTAAATCTGCACCCGTCATTTCCACGAATTTTTTACCCATCGGGTTGTTTGGCGCAGCCCACAAATGTTGTAACCGTGAGGTTTCTTGCTCAACCGCTTCCATTTTTTCACAGTAAGCGGCCCAACGTGTGTCATCCACCAAGCCAAGCTCACGGCCAACTACTGTTAAACGCTGGTCGGCATTGTCTTCACGTAACATCAAGCGATATTCGGCACGAGAAGTAAACATACGGTAAGGTTCTTTAGTTCCTAACGTAATTAAATCGTCAACCAATACGCCCATATACGCTTGATCTCGTTTTGGTGTCCATTCTTCCTGTTCCCATGCACGGCGAGCAGCATTTAAACCTGCAAGTAAACCTTGAGCACCTGCTTCTTCATAACCCGTTGTGCCGTTAATTTGCCCTGCGAAATACAAACCATTGATTGCTTTGGTTTCAAGGGTAAATTTCAAACCTTGCGGATTGAAGTAATCATATTCAATCGCATAACCAGGGCGCAAAATGTGCGCATTTTCCATACCACGAATAGAACGTACTAAAGCAAACTGCACATCAAATGGTAGAGAAGTCGAAATTCCGTTTGGATACAGCTCATGGGTATCCAAGCCTTCAGGCTCTAAAAAGACCTGATGCGAATCTTTATCGGCAAAGCGATGAATCTTATCTTCAATAGATGGGCAATAACGTGGACCTACGCCTTCAATCACACCTGTATACATAGGTGAACGGTCTAGACCACCCCGAATAATGTCATGGGTTTTTTCATTGGTATGCGTGATATAACAATTCACTTGCTCTGGGTGCATAGAAGCATCACCCATAAATGACATCACTGGCGATGGAAAATCGCCTGGCTGTGGCGTCATCACAGAGAAATCGACACTGCGCGCATCAATACGAGGCGGTGTGCCCGTTTTTAAACGTCCAACAGGTAATTTTAATTCACGTAAACGATGTGCCAATGCAATAGATGGTGGATCACCTGCACGACCACCACTCGATTTTTCTAACCCAACGTGAATCACACCACCCAAGAATGTACCTGTAGTTAATACAACGGTTTTTGCATCAAAGCGAATACCCATTTGGGTCACAACGCCTTTAACCGTATCACCTTCTACAATCAGGTCATCGGCAGCTTGTTGAAAAATATCTAAATTGGCTTGATTTTCCAAAGTTTCACGAATCGCAGCTTTATAACGAACACGGTCAGCTTGCGCACGGGTAGCACGAACAGCAGCCCCTTTACGTGAATTCAAGATACGAAATTGAATACCGCCTTTATCGGCAGCCAGTGCCATTGCACCACCAAGTGCATCAATTTCGCGCACTAAATGCGACTTACCGATCCCACCAATTGCAGGATTACAGCTCATCTGCCCTAAAGTCTCAATATTATGAGTTAATAGTAATGTCTGTCTCCCCATACGCGCAGCAGCAAGTGCCGCCTCTGTACCAGCATGACCACCACCAATAACGATGACATCGTAAACTTTAGGATAATGCATAATCTTTGTGTCAGAACTAAAAAAAAGACAGAACATTATAGCAAAAAACAGGAAAAAAATACCAAAAACTTATGCTTTCACCCACGATCACAATGCTATATAGCAATAGGCATACACAAGGATTGTAATGCTTGTACATTTATCAGAAATGTTCACAAACTTATGCGTCTTGTTACGAAACAAACAAAGACAAAAATTGATTATTTTTTATACTAATAGTCAGCTTTAAAACAATATCAATTATCCAAGGAAGATCAACATATGAATAAAAACGTCTTCGCAACCGCAGTATGTTTAGGTTTGTCATTTGGTTATATGCCTCTCGCTCAAGCCAATGACAAAGTTCAAAAAATCTATAACACACAAACCATACAACACGTCTGTAAAGGTAAACATGCAGGTGATGCTGTTTCATTTGCAGCAAGAGGAATTTTATGGAATGGGACTTGTGAGACCCAATTTATTCCCATGCACAGCAAGATGATTCAGGGCAATGAAAATGAGCTGTATGACGCTTGTCAAAGTGATCCACATACCAAAATGGTGACAATCAATGGCCACGAAATGAAAGGAAAATGTGCGCTAGCTTTCACCCCACCTCGACCTAAACAGTAATTCAATTTTTGAAGCTATCGATACCACACGGTCTAGGAAAATTTATCGCGATTCAGGTTAGGCTTCTTTTTATCATTATTTATATCTTTGTTGAATTTCTCATATATACAGAGAAATTCAACATTGAAGTAATCTCAATGTAACGTAAAAGAAATACAATAAACTGATAAAAGAAGCCTATTATTTAAATAAAACTTTAAAATAACCACTACTATGTAGTGTAGTGAATTTTTTATGCCAACAAATAATGAGCATATTATTAAGTTAGATTAATATCGAGTTATCTTAAAATTAATAAATTTGGCAAGTTTTATGCATATAAATACACAGAAATTAATTTTAAAAACCTCAATTCCAATTAAAACAATCAGATTTACACTTTATTTCCGACTATTTTACTCATATTTGAGTTGTAAAATTACGAGCGATTTAGTCAGATTTTATTAGTTTAAAAAATAAACTGATTTATACCATAACAACATTTTAAGTTTATGATTTTAAACAATTAAATAAAAACAAATCAATATTTGTTTTTTATTGTTTATTTTTTATTTTTTTTATTCAATAATAATCAATATAGATATTTTAATAGGCTTATTAACATGAGCTTAGAAACGAATAAATTCGATAAACGACTAGTAAAAGAAATCATCATTATTTTGGTGATTAAATTTGCTCTTCTTATGCTAATCAAAAATATTTGGTTTGATTCCCCAACTATTCCCAAAAACTTTGACAATCAAGTTGCCGAGCGTATTGCTGGCAGTCCACCCCCAATTAAGGAGACACGTTGATGATTTCTGAAAGCGTGGTCGATCTTTCGCGGTTACAATTTGCAATGACCGCGTTATATCACTTTTTATTTGTTCCATTGACTCTAGGTATGGCCTTTATTCTTGCCATTATGGAAACGACTTATGTTGTTTCTGGTAAAGAAGTTTATAAAGACATGACCAAGTTCTGGGGCAAACTCTTCGGTATTAACTTTGCATTGGGCGTAACCACAGGTTTGACCATGGAGTTCCAGTTTGGTACAAACTGGGCGTATTACTCGCACTATGTAGGTGACATTTTTGGTGCACCACTCGCAATCGAAGGCTTAATGGCGTTCTTTCTTGAATCAACATTTATTGGTTTATTCTTCTTCGGATGGGAACGACTTTCACGAGTTCAGCACCTTGGTGTAACGTGGCTTGTGGCTATTGGTTCAAACATGTCAGCACTTTGGATTCTGATCGCCAATGGCTGGATGCAGCACCCTGTTGGTGCAGCATTTAACTTTGAAACCATGCGTATGGAATTGACTGATTTTGGTGCATTACTTTTCAATCCTGTCGCTCAAGTTAAATTTGTACATACAGTATCTTCTGGTTATGTGACTGGTTCTATTTTTGTACTTGCCATTTCAAGCTACTACTTGTTGAATAAACGTGACCTACCTTTTGCACGTCGCTCTTTCGCAATCGCTGCAATCTTTGGTTTAGCATCATCATTTTGCGTTATCTTGCTTGGTGATGAATCAGGTTATGAAATTGGTGATGTACAGAAAACTAAATTAGCTGCAATCGAAGCAGAATGGAACACAGAACCTGCTCCAGCAAGTTTCACTCTGTTTGGTATTCCAAATCAGCAAGAAATGCGTACCGACTATGCCATCAAAATCCCATATGTATTGGGTCTGATTGCAACACGTTCTACGACAGGACAGGTCACAGGGATTAAAGATCTCATGACTGAACATGAAGCTCGTATTCGTAATGGTATGGTCGCATACGGTCAGCTTGAAAAACTTCGTGCTGGTGATCGTACACCTGCGTTACTTAGCGCATTTAAAGACAGCCAAAAAGATTTGGGCTATGGCTTACTTCTTAAAAAATATACACCAAATGTTACTAATGCGACTGATGACCAAATCAAGTCAGCAGTTAAAGACAGTATTCCAAATGTAAAAGCTTTATTCTTTACTTTCCGTGCCATGGTTGTATCAGGCGCATTAATGCTACTGTTATTCCTTCTTTCAGCATGGTCTGTAGCACAACGCAACTTTGAACAAAAATCATGGTTACTTAAATTCGCTTTATATTCATTGCCATTACCTTGGGTTGCTACTCAAACTGGCTGGTATGTTGCTGAAGGTGGTCGTCAACCATGGACAATTGGTGAAGTCCTACCAACACACTTGTCTGCTTCTAGTTTAAGTACAGGAGATCTAGCAGGTTCTATCTTTGCATTGGTTGCTTTCTATACTGTTCTATTAATTATAGAAATGTACCTGATGATCAAATTCGCTCGCCTTGGTCCAAGTTCTTTACATACAGGCAAATACCATTTTGAAAAATCAGTAGCACATAACCAAAAAACTGTTGGGGAGACTCAATCATGATTGAATATGAATTACTCAAAATCATTTGGTGGGTTCTCGTTGGTGTATTGCTGATTGGCTTTGCTTTAACCGACGGTTTTGACATGGGTTCCATGGCAATCATGCCTTTTGTTGGTAAAACCGATAACGAACGCCGCGCTGCAATCAATACGATTGCACCGCACTGGGACGGTAACCAAGTTTGGTTTATCACTGCAGGTGGTGCTCTATTTGCAGCATGGCCAATGGTGTATGCCGTTGCCTTCTCTGGAATGTACTGGGCGCTATTACTGGTTCTATTTGCCCTCTTCCTTCGCCCTGTTGGCTTTGACTATCGCTCTAAGTTAGACAATACCAAATGGCGTACTTCATGGGACTGGGGTCTATGTATCGGTGGTGCTGTTCCTGCATTGGTGTTTGGCGTTGCATTTGGTAACTTATTCCAAGGCGTACCATTTCACTTCGATGACACACTTCGCTCTGAATACACAGGTAGCTTCTTTGCCCTACTCAACCCATTTGCGTTAGTGTGTGGTATTGTCAGCCTGTCAATGCTTTCAGCGCATGGTGGTGCATGGCTAATGCTTCGTACCGATGGCGTATTACGTCAACGCTCTGCAAAAGCAACTCAAATCATGGGTATCGTATTCTTGGTATGCTTCTTGGCTGCAGGTGCTTGGTTGTATTTCGGTCACATGCCTGGTTATAGCTTAGCAACTCCACTTAACACCAATGCTGCAATTAACCCTCTAACCAAACATGTTGTAACCAATACGAATCCTGGCTGGATGAATAACTATTCAACTTATCCAATCACTATGGTTGCGCCAGTTCTTGCAATTTTGGGTGGTCTATTAACAATAGTTGGTGGTGGTTCAAATAAAGCAGGCCTAAGCTTTACAGGTACAAGTTTAAGCATTGTCGGTGCAATCTTAACTGCAGGTTTTGCCTTGTTCCCATTCTTGCTTCCATCTAGTATTGACCCAACTTCAAGCCTAACTATGTGGGATGCAGTTTCAAGTCATAAAACACTAGGTGTAATGACCGTTGCAGCGTGTATTTTCGTCCCGATCATTCTGATTTATACCACATGGTGTTATTACAAAATGTGGGGCGTGATTACCAATAAACACATTGAAACTCATTCACATAGTCTGTACTAATAGGAGAATAGAATATGTGGTATTTTGCTTGGATTCTCGGAATTTTAATGGCATGTTTTGCAAGTGTACTCAGTGCACTATATACCGAACATCATCAAAATATGGACGAGGAATAAGACAATGGCTGAAGCAATGACAGTACCGAAGAAAAGTGCAGCACAGATTTTCATGATGATTGTTTCTTTTATGCTGGCATTGCCTTTGGCTGCAATCTTACTGGTCTACCCCTCTTTAATGCTTGATGAAAATGGGCACTATAATCACAGTGTACTTATGTTAGTCATGTTAGGCATTTCAGGTGGATTTATTTATGGTGTGGGTTTTATACCGCGTTGGTGGTTATGGAAATGGTTATTTAACCCTGTAGTCTCATGGCCACTTATGGCTGTTGGCTATTACCTCTGGCTTGGTTAAAAAAATCTGCACCAATAAAAAAACCAGCAAATGCTGGTTTTTTTATTGGCTAGATTAAAACTTAGTTAAAAGCTTTAAAACGCACTGTATCATCCATAAAGGTTTTGTCACCAGCAGGTGCTTCAATTGAGCCAAATACCAACTGAGCACGGAGTTTCCAGTTTGCTGGTACAGCAAAAGTTTCTGCTGTTTCAGCATCAATAATTGGGTTGTAATGCTGTAGTGATGCACCAACACCTTGTTCAGCCAATGCAGTCCATACTGCAAATTGTGCAATACCAGAAGAATGTTCAGACCAAACTGGGAAGTTATCTGCATAAGCAGCAAACTGTTCTTGTAGGCCTTTCACCACATCCTGATCTTCATAAAACAAAACCGTACCTTTACCTGCTGCAAAGCTATTGATTTTATTGTTTGTTGCTTCAAATGCTGCTTCAGGCACCATTTTACGTAGAGTTTCGCGCACAATTTCCCAGAATTTAACATGTGATGCATCAAACAAAATTACTGCACGAGATGTTTGAGAATTAAATGCAGATGGGCTAAGACGAATCGCTTTTTTAATTAATGCTTCAAGTTCAGTATTTGATAAAGCAACTTGGTTACCAATTGCATAAATTGTACGGCGTTTTTCAATTTGATCGATAAAAGACATGTTGCAACTCCTGATTGTCACAATTCTAGTAAAATGTAATGACTGTAATTTTAATGTTTTATATCCACGGAAAAAGCAGGCTTATCTAAACACTGTGTCCTATTTTTAGAATAAAATGGATAATATTTCAAGATATTAGTATTTATTAATATTTCATAGATAGATGCAACCTGAGTCGTATATTGTACGACACAAGATTTTTTAAGTTATTCAAGACAATACAAGATATTGAGTGATTTTAAATACATCTTTGTTCACGAAGAAATATAAGAATAGCCGAGTTCAAAAAGATTATGGCTAAACTTACTGAAACTTTGTTATGAAACTCGATAATGGGTTCGCCATTATCGAGTTTCATGTCTTGTTTTCGCTAGTAGCACAGGTCATAGATGAAGTATCAACAGACCCGCCTATCCATCTAGATTTTATTTTTCTGTTTCAAAGAGTGCGGCAACAAACGATTTAGCTGAAAATGGACGTAAATCATCAATCTTTTCGCCAACACCAATAAATCGAATTGGAACATGAGTACGGCTTGCAATATTAAATAGCACCCCACCTTTGGCTGTACCATCAAGCTTTGTAATGGTAATACCTGTTAACCCAACTGCTTGATCAAATTCTTGCACTTGATTAATGGCATTTTGTCCAGTACCCGCATCGACAACTAGCATAATTTCATGAGGTGCAGTGGCATCAATTTTTTGCATGACACGTTTGACTTTTTTCAACTCTTCCATCAGGTTGCTTTTATTGTGTAAGCGCCCTGCTGTATCTGCGATCAACACATCAATGCCTTTAGCACGCGCACTTTCAAAAGCATCAAAAATAACCGATGCACTATCTGCACCATGCCCTTGAGCAACTACAGGGATATTGTTACGCTCACCCCAAATTTGCAATTGTTCAGTTGCGGCAGCACGGAATGTATCGCCCGCAGCCAACATAACTTTTTTACCTTCACCTTGTAAACGTTTGGCTAATTTACCAATCGTGGTGGTTTTACCTACACCATTTACGCCGACCATTAAAATCACGTATGGGCATTTATTTGTATCAATATGCAAGGGTTTTACACGCGGTGCTAAAAGTGCAACCAATTCTTCCTGAAGTGCTTTATATAAAGCATGAGAATAAATAAGGTCACCACGTG
Source organism: Acinetobacter brisouioides (assembly GCF_004331075.1). Taxonomy (GTDB): domain Bacteria; phylum Pseudomonadota; class Gammaproteobacteria; order Pseudomonadales; family Moraxellaceae; genus Acinetobacter. The sequence goes on from NZ_SJNX01000001.1 coordinate 226,154, forward strand.
CAGTACGTTCAGTTAAATTCGTAATAATGGTTTTGGTTGCTTCAACGCCAATATCCGCAATCAACAATTGCTCTTCAACTTCTTCTAAAAGTTCATCATCAATTTCTTTTCCACCAATCAGAATATTCACCATACCATCGGTAAAATTTTTCCGAGTTTTGGTTAAACCTTCTTTCATACGACTAAAGAAACCACCTGTTTTAGGCTTCTCTTGTGTATCGGTTTCAATCGTATCTACTGTTGAACTTTCTGTTAAATCTATAACTTGCTCTGCTTTTTTTTCTACAATTGGGACTTCAACAGCAGGTAAACTTGGCAAAGTGACATCATCATCACCAATCTCTGCATCAATCAAAAATTTGTTTTGCCCATGTGTTTGTTCTTGCATGCTGATCCCTTGAAAAACATTGCATTAAAAAGAGCAAGTTTAACATAAGTTATTACTATTCTGCCGCTCAAGCCCGCTTAAAATCTCGGCAGAGTATCATTTGTATTGAGTGCAGGATAACGCGTTGTCATGGTTTTCTCATATTGATAAGCACGTATTGCCTGAAAGTACTGCCATTGAGTTAAATGGGGCTGTTGCAACAAATGAATCGCAAAATGCTGAGTTTTGGGATACTGTGCTGACCGAGCCAATTTTTCAACTACATCATACTGATGACTCTGAATTGGGCAAATTGAAAGGAAATATACAAAAACAATCACCAACAGTGCGATGCAACCGAGCAAAAAATGCGAAAAATATTGAACAGATACTTTAACTCTGGTTCTAAATAATATTGCGATAGTGTCTATAGATTTAAGCATGACCAACCTCTATGGATTGTTAGTTTAAGTTGATCATACTCAGAGTACAATAGACTTCTTTCATTAATCCATTTTCTTTATCTCTACGGAAAAAATATAAAGGGATATAAATCATGATGAAAGAAGCCTAATCGTTTAGTTTATATTAAAGGCTAAACGGACTACGTATTATCCTGTTACATGGCGCACAAAAGCAAAATATAAAATCACTGCAATCATCAACATAATCACAATTAATAAAAATACATTAACCCCTTCTTCAGCGTGTGGAGGATGTAATGGGTCATCAACCGCCAAACGACGCAATTCATGATTATATATTTTATAAAATTCAAGGCGTTGTTCAACGGGCAATTGATGAGTAAAGTCCGCTATTTTGACACGATGCGCAATTCCCAACTCACCAATATGCTGATCTTTGTGATAAATAGCCTCGCCTAGCTGGTCATGATGTAGTTGAGCAAGTGCTTTAATTCGCGTATGGTCTAAAGGCACATCAAAGTCTAAACCATCTATTGTTGTTAGGGTCATCATTTACTCTCCTTGTTATACTTTTATATTTCTATATTAATAAAAAATATTTCTGTTTAATGTTTAATCATGTAACCTTGAAAGAATAGGAATTGCCCTTATATCGAGATTGACTTAATATATAAACTGTAATATTAGTTAAATCTAGATATGTTAATTTAAATCAGACTTCAGTAAATAAGTCGATTGTAATCATAATTAAAATAAGGAGCTGTATATGATTAAACAATTCTCTCAACAAGACCTAGAGCATGTGTACGCAAATGCGGTCAACACAATTCAATCACAAATGAATTTTTGTGATGCTGTGAAAGATTTAGAAAATGTCGCACATGCAGGTCATGGCAAAGCTGCATTATTCTTGGCAGAACTTTACACTCAAGGATTCCGCGTAGAGCGAGACAGTTTAAAAGCCTTGTACTGGCAAAAACTGGCAACCATGAAAGCATAAAAAGACGTCACTTAGGTGGCGTTTTTTTATGCCTGCTATTTATAACTTATACATTTTTATATACATTTATTCATTTTTATACTCTTGCAAAACCTCATAATTTATTTCATCTTAAGTTACAACTAAAAAAACTGTGCAGGACAACCATAATATGACGAATGTAGCCCACGTAATTCAAAAAAAACAGAATTCATCGATTTATACTATTGCTCCAGATGCCTCAATTACTGAAGCAGTCACGTTAATGGCAAACAAAGATATTGGTGCACTGGTTGTCACCGAAGGTAATCAAGTCGTTGGTATTTTATCGGAGCGTGACTGTGCCCGAAAAATTATCATGCGTGATTTATCCGCAGATAGTACACAAGTTTGTGAACTCATGACCTCAGCCGTCATTAGTGTACGTTTAAATAATACCGTTGAAGAATGCTTAAAGTTAATGACTGATCGACATTTACGGCACTTACCCGTCTTGGAAAATGACTCACTGGTTGGTCTTGTGGCAATTGGTGATTTAGTCAAGGCAACCATTGAAGATCAACATGATTTGATTCAACAGTTACAGCACTATATTTCGCACTAAATAAATTTTAAATGTAATTATTCCTTACATTTTATATGGATTTAATTGTTGATAAAACGCTCGATTTATTTCATTTTAGTCAGACTAGAACAACGAAAAATCTAGGAAAATCATGACTAATATTCAATATGTGATACAAAATAAAGTTGATCCTTCTGTTCATACAATTTCACCAGATGCTTCCATTCATGAAGCAATTTCTTTAATGACCAACAAAGATATAGGGGCTTTGATTGTCACTCAAGAACAGCGTGTGGTTGGAATTTTATCGGAGCGGGATTGTACTCGTAAGATGCTCAAACGCCAGTTTCTTACCGAAGAAACTCAAGTCCATGAGCTCATGACTGCAAAAGTGATTACCATTTCACTCGAGCATAATGTAAAAGATAGCTTAAAATTAATGACAGACCACCATCTGCGACACTTGCCCGTTATCGAACAGGAGCGTCTCGTGGGAATGGTTGCTGTAGGAGATTTAGTCAAAGCGATTATTGAAGATCAGCACGACCTGATTCAGCAGTTGGAGAATTATATTGAGAATTTTGGGGACTTGGCTGATGCCACCATCCAAGATCAGCAAAAGTTAATTCAACAATTACAATCTTATGATCAACAATAGCTTTTCGTCTTTAAGCAAAAAGAGCTACCTATAAGGTAGCTCTTTTTATATTTATATAGGCTTATAAACCTAGCTTTGTCGCAACATAATCAGCATCTTTATCGCCACGACCAGACAGGTTCACGACAATTTTAGTTTCTTTTGGCAAGTGAGGTGCTTCACGCAGTGCCCATGCAACTGCATGTGAGCTTTCTAGTGCAGGAACGATCCCTTCCACACGAGACAATGTCATAAATGCATCCAGACACTCCTGATCGGTTGCAGTCGTATATTCCACCCGACCCAAATCTTTTAAGAAACTGTGCTGTGGGCCTACCCCAGGATAATCCAGACCTGATGCAATGGAATGGACAGGCAAAGGTTGCCCCTGCTCATCTTCCAAAACATAACATGCCATACCATGAATCTGACTCGGTTTGCCTAATGTTAGGGTCGCAGAATGCTGCATCGTATCAAGACCATGACCTGCAGGCTCAACCCCCACTAACTTAACCTCATCTTCATTTAAAAATGCAGTAAACGCACCAATGGCATTCGACCCGCCACCGACACAAGCAACAATATAATCTGGGAATTTCTGAAATTGTGCCTGGCTTTGTTGTTTAATTTCATCGCCAATAATTGCTTGAAAGTCACGCACCATTTTTGGAAATGGATGAGGCCCAACCACTGAACCAATCGCATAGATGTAGTTTTCAGGGTCTTTCAAATATTCTTCAAAGGCACTATCAACAGCATCTTTTAGAGTCGCTGTTCCGCGAGTCACCGAAATTAGCGTTGCCCCTAAAATTTTCATTTTTACGACATTAGGATGTTCTTTTTCAATATCCACCTGCCCCATATGAATCTCACACGGAATGCCTACCAAAGCACAGGCTGTTGCCAGTGCAACGCCATGCTGCCCCGCTCCTGTTTCCGCAATCACTTTGGTTTTACCCATGTATTTTGCAAGTAAGGCTTCACCTAAACAGTGATTGATCTTGTGCGCACCAGTGTGATTTAAATCTTCACGTTTTAAATAAATTTGTGCGCCACCGAGTTGTTCAGATAACCGTTTTGCATAAAACAATGGACTTGGGCGACCAACATAATGCTGAAATAAATCACTCAGTTCTTGCTGGAATTCGGCTGTATGGCGAATCTGTTCGTATGCAGTATTGATTTCATCCATCGCCGCTTTTAAGTGCGGTTGAATAAACTGACCGCCATATTCCCCAAAAAAACCATCTTGAGTTGGTAGAGCAAAACCTTGTAATTGCTGCATTATATTATCCCACTTCATTTATTGTTAACGTGATAAATACTTCGTCATTTCCTCAATGCCTTTTAAGGTCATTGGGTACATCTGCTGTTCAAAAATCTGCTGAATCAGACCAATGGTTTTGGTATATGTCCAATAACGCTGGTCTTCTGGGTTCAACCATGCCGTTTTCTGAAAATGCTGTCGGATGCATTGTAACCAGATTTGCCCTGACTCATCGTTCATGTATTCAACTGAACCACCGACACTCTGTAACTCATAGGGTGCCATACTGGCATCACCAACGAAAATTACCCGATAGTCTGAGCTATATGTATGCAGTAAATCCCAAGTGGATAATCGAGTTGTATTACGACGAGTATTGTCTTTCCAGACATAGTCATACAGACAGTTATGAAAATAAAAATAATCTAGATGTTTAAACTCATTTTTTGCCGCACTAAATAAGGCTTCACACTGCTGGACATAACCATCCATAGATCCACCGACATCAAACAACATCAGGACTTTGACGCCATTACGGCGTTCAGGTACAAGCTGCACATCCAAAATGCCTTGCTTGGCAGTTGCCTGAATGGTGGCGTGAATATCGAGTTCTTGTGCCACGCCCTGACGGGCAAAACGGCGTAAATAACGCAGTGCCAGTTGCATCTGGCGCGAACTCAGCACTTGTTCATCATCTAAGTTTTTATATTGACGCTGCTCCCAGACCTTGACTGCCGAACGTTTTCGGCTCGGCCCACCAATTCGGATCCCTTCAGGATGATCACCATAAGCACCAAACGGTGATGTTCCGCCTGTGCCAATCATTTTATTACCACCCTGATGCTTCTTCTGCTGCTCGTGTAATCGCTGTTCAAGCTGTTGCAATAACTCGGCTAAAGAATTGGCGTTTTGCAGTTCTGCTCGCTGCTGTTCAGTCAGGCTTTTTTCAATAAGTTCTAGATCAAACCATGCTTTGGGTAAGTGTTGTAGTTGATTTAAAATTTCTTCTTGGGTGAGATGTTCAACCCCATCCATATACGCTTTAAATGCACGATCAAATTTATCGAAATAGCGCTCGTCTTTTACCATGAGCATACGCACAAGCCAATAAAACTGCTCAATATCAGCAAATACCAAATTTTTTTCAATCGCCTGATTTAGGTCTAATAGTTCTTGGGTCGTAACAGGAACGCCATATTTTCTTAAAATGTAAAATAGACGTATAAACATGAGTGTTGTCCGTTAACGCCGAGACATCTGGGCAAGGCGTTCAAGCAATTGTAAATCTTGCTCATTTTTTATCAGTGCACCATACAGAGGCGGCAAGGCTGATTGTTGTTGTAAAATCTTCTCAGACAGATCATCCGCTAAAATGAGCGCTAACCAGTCAATCAGTTCAGAGGTTGATGGTGCTTTTTTTAAGTTTGGAATATCTCTTAGCTTATAAAAAATTTGTAAAGCCTGACTGAGCAAACTTTGCGAGATCTGAGGAAAATGTACTGCAACAATTTTCCGCATCATGGCTTCATCTGGAAATTCAATATAATGAAAAAAGCAACGACGTAAGAAAGCAGTCGGCAATTCTTTTTCATTATTAGAGGTAATAATCACGATGGGGCGTTGCTTGGCATGAATGGTTTGGTTAGTTTCATAGACATAAAATGACATTTTGTCTAATTCATGTAGCAGATCATTTGGAAACTCAATATCTGCTTTATCAATTTCATCGATCAGCAATACACAGCGTTCAGTACTGGTAAAAGCCTCCCATAACTTGCCAGGCTTAATATAATGCTGAATATCATAAACGCGACTGTCACCGAGCTGGCTATCACGTAAGCGCGACACCGCATCATACTCATATAACCCTTGCTGAGCTTTAGTGGTCGACTTGATATGCCATGTAATCAGTTTCAAATCCAAACTTGCAGCGACTTGCTCGGCAAGTAAAGTTTTCCCTGTTCCTGGCTCACCTTTAACCAATAATGGTTTTTCCAAAGTACAGGCAGCATTCACTGCGAGTTTGAGTCCATCTGCTGCAATATACTGCGATGTCCCTTGAAACTGCGCTGTCGCTTTGGCAACCATAACTCTTCCTTTTGCTAAAGTGGAGCAGTATTCTTCGCTTGTTGAGATTTATATTGTAAAAATTTTAACCAGAAGAAACCCACCACACAACCTAAACCAATCACAAATAAAATTGTACCCAGATTTACCCACATCAAATTATGATCATGTGTAAAGATACCAAACATGAGTCCAAATACAGCGGGAGCAATTGCAGCATTACTTCCATCTGAAATGCTCGGTGTCACCATAAATGCAAACACAATCCACGTCGACATTGCACAAAATTTTGGATACGGCTTAGTCATTAAATACCACAGCAGCAACACAAGAATTGCACCCGCAACATACACACCCACTGCAATAATATTTTCAGGAACCACAGTGAAAAATGTCGTCGTTTGATGCAAGATGCTTGTATTCATAATTAAGCGCCTCGCAATCCTTCAGGTTCTACCGCATTCGCATTGATTAAACCTTCTGGCGGAACTTGAATAAAGAAACCCTTGGTTTGCAAAGAATCAATCACATGCAATACATTGACACGCGCCAACTTACGCGTTTCGGTTAATTCAAGATGCATGACAAATGTTGCTCGCCCAAAAGCACCACTTAACATTTCAGGAACATTCGCAAATGGATCTTCATGCGCTTGCTCTGCATTTTGCCGTGCAACATACAAATACATTTCATCTTTTTTGCTAGAGCGATAAATATCACAATGCACAACCATAACCACAGCACTCTTATAATACAGAAATAACGATATAGAACATGACTAAATCTAGCATCATCATTGACGCTAGAGTCAGGAATATTCTATAGGATTTTTTGAGTTATTGGCGAACTTTCATCTGCTCTGCCAGATTTTCCTGATCTTGCTGCAAGATTTCAAGCAATGGCTGGGTCAGCAATTCATAACGCCAACCCATGAGATAACTGGACAATTTTTGTGTTTTTTGCGGCATGACAATATATTGATAGAGCTCATTGAGCCACTTCTTACGCATAAGTACTGCATGAGGAATACTGGTCTGCTCAACCACCCCATCAATCATGCTATCTATCTGTTCTGCCACTGGCTTAGAAATATGCTTGACTGGACGTGGAATGCTGGCAGGCCAGAACTCTTTCTCTGGTAAATATTTTAATAAGTCCAGAATAAGCTTACCGTACTCGCGAATGACATTTTGACGAATATGCTTAATGTGAGAGAGCTGGAAATGATTGCGCGGATTTTTTTCAACCAAGTCAATCATGGTCGAATTTTTTAACAAAAAGCTCCGCGGGATATTTAAGCTTTTTGCAAATTGCTCTCGCCAGATACTCAACTGCTGTAATTGCATGAGCTGACGACGTGAGTGGCGATAATTCCCAATATCTGTATATAACAACTCCATTGGCGTTTGCTGTGCAATTTCTTGAGTCAAGTGTTGACAATCTTCTAACACAAACTCAAGCAAACCTTTCTCTTGCAGTTGCGATTTTAATCGCTGCGCCAAATGATTCAGATAAATAACATCATTGGCAGCATAACAGAGCTGTTTATCTGACAATGGGCGAGCCAACCAATCTGAACGAGTTTGATCTTTTTCAATATCAATGTCGATCATCTGTTTTAAGGCATTTTGATAACTAACCTGTAAACCATGCCCTAAAAATGACATCGCAACTTGCGTATCAAATACATTATTCAACTGACGTACTTGGGCATAGTGATAGATAAGATCAATATCTTCACCACAGGCATGAAAAATATTTTGCCGAGCTGTTGCCAATTTTTTCCAGAACTCAGTCAAGTCTAAATTCACACCATCCAACAAATAGGTTTGCTCAGAGACATTGATCTGGAATACGCCTAATTTTGGCCACAGCGTATCAACCTTGATAAATTCACTATCGAGTGCGTAAATGGCACTTTGGTCCATGGCAGCTAAGACCATATCGAGTTCGGGTTGATGCTGAATAAAATGATACATGTTATTGAAAAATGCGTGATGCATTACCTCAAAGGTGAGAAAAATAACGCTAAAGCTTTTGATATATTAACCGATGAAGCAGAAACCTGTCGATTGCGATAATTGTCAACAATTTAAAAAAAATCACTCATATTGTTATATTTTTGATCAAGCAATAAAGGCAATTTTATTGTTTTTTGTAGATTTCATGCTTTTAAGATAAGAAAATTTAATTTAAAGCTAAAAAACCACTCAAATGATAGATTTTTGAATGGCGAATTGAATTATTTTAATTGCATACGATGATGCAGAGCTTGGCTTAAAGTATGACTATCTACATACTCAAGTTCACCACCTTGTGGTACACCTTGAGCGATTCGCGTCATTGTTACGGGTAAAGCCTTACACGCTTCTAAAATATAATGCGCTGTTGCCTGACCTTCAATCGTAGCGTTGGTTGCCAAAATGACTTCCTGAACCTGCCCCTGCTTTAAACGTTGAATTAATGCAGGAATACCAATTTCTTCAGGTCCAATACCATCTAAGGGTGATAAATGCCCACCCAATACATAGTATTTCCCATAAAACCCAGCACTTTGCTCAATTGCCATGACATCGGCAGGTGATTCAACGACACACAGCGCCGTATCGTCTCGGCGTAGTGACGCACAAATCTCGCAAATTTCATCTTCACTTAGTGAATGACAAACATGGCAGCTTTGAATATATGTTGCCGCTTCATGCAAAGCATGTGCAAGCTGAAAAGCACCTTCACGATTTTTCATGATCAAATGTAATGCCATACGCTGAGCCGACTTCGGCCCAACGCTTGGCAAGGTGCGCAATGCTTGAACAAGCTGTTCAAAACGAGGACTAAACACCTAGTAGCTACCTTAGAACAAACCAGATAAACCAGGTGGTAAGCCTGTACCAGCATTTGCAGCTTTCATTTTTTCTTCTGAAATTACTTCAGCTTGACGTGCTGCATCGTTCATTGCTGCTGCAATCAAGTCTTCAATCATGTCTGCTTCGTCTTGTAGCAAATCTGGGCTAATTTCAATACGTTTTACCACATGACGGCAAGTCATAGTGACTTTTACCAGACCACCGCCAGCTTCCGCATGCACTTCTGTTTGTGCAAGCTCTTCTTTGGCTTTTTTCAGATTAACTTCCATATCTTTTTGCATGCGCTGGGCTTGCTGCATCAGCATATTAATATTCATCAGATTGACTCCAAAATTAAATCAGATCGAGACCACGAGAAAGGTCGGCAATAATATCATGAATATCTTCCAAACCAACCGATACGCGAATCAAACCTTCGCGAATGCCCGCCGCAGCTTTAGCCGCATCGGATAATTTACCATGTGTCGTGGTTGCTGGGTGAGTAATGGTTGATTTTACATCGCCCAAGTTACCCGTAATTGAAATGAACTGGGTATGATCAATCACTTTCCAAGCTGCTTCACGACCACCTTTGACTTCGAACGATACAATGCCGCCAAAACCAGATTGCTGTTTCGCTGCAAGTTCGTGCCCTACATGCTCAGGTAAACCCGCATAGTAAACTTTTTCAACTTTATCGTGTTGATTGAGCCATTCAGCCAGTTTTTGTGCACCTTCACAGTGTGCGTTCATACGCAAACGCAAAGTTTCCAAGCCCTTTAAAAATACCCATGCATTAAATGGGCTCATTGATGGACCAAGGGTACGTACCACACCAAAAACTTCTTCAAGTAATTGATGTTTACCAACTACAGCGCCGCCTAAAGCACGCCCCTGACCATCGATATATTTGGTTGCTGAATAAATCACAAGGTCAGCACCAAACTTGACAGGCTGTTGTAAAGCTGGCGTACAGAAGCTGTTATCGATTGCCAATAATGCACCATGAGCATGCGCTAAATCAGACAATGCTTGAATATCTGCAATTTCTGCCAATGGGTTCGATGGTGATTCGACAAAGAACAGTTTAGTTTCTGGGCGAATCGCATCTTGCCAAGCTTGCAAGTTGGTCAAATCTACAAAATCAACTGCAACGCCAAATTTACCAATATATTTTTCAAACAGGCTGACCGTTGAACCAAAGACAGCACGTGAACAAATCACATGATCGCCCGCTTTTAAGTACGCCATCGCAATCGCCAAGATCGCACCCATACCCGAACCTGTTGCCACTGCACGCTCTGCACCATCTAAGGCTGCGAGGCGTTTTTCGAACATGGCAACGGTTGGGTTGGTAAAACGTGAATAAATGTTGCCTGGCTCTTTGCCTGAGAATTTTGCTGCGGCTTCGGCAGCGTTAGCATAGACAAAAGACGAAGTCAGAAAAATCGGTTCACTATGTTCACCCTCAAAACTGCGAGTGTGCCCTGTACGGATGGCTAAAGTATCTAGTTGATATTGGGAATCGTCGTGCTGGCTCATGAGCTCTACTCTTTATATAACGCTATGCATAGAATCAAAACTGCCAACATTTTGAGCGCCTTATAGCCAATCGGTCAAGGTAAAATATTTCATGATTACGATGTAGGTATGCATTTTTTGAGCTATAACTGTTTTTCACGACAAAGTTTCACTACTCAAATTTCCCATTTGAATAAATTTCCAGCAACCATTTAAATTTATAACGCCATTTTACATTGCCGATCTTATCAAAATTGGTTATATCAATAGCTGAAGATTGCCATTTCAGTATGCAGTGATTTTGGCATAGTGATTGCTTTAAAGCTCCCAATCCATATTATCAAGGACTTACCATGACCATCTCATCTGTTGCATTCCTCGGTTTAGGTGCTATGGGCTACCATATGGCAGCACATTTACCTAAACACTTTGAGCAAGTTTTCGTTTGGAATCGCACAGAAGAAAAAGCTAAACAACATGCTCAAACGTATGCAACACAAGCAGTTTCTTTAGAACAAGCCGTACAAGCCGATATCATTTTTTCTTGCTTACCGACCAGCCAAGATGTTGAAAACCTGATTAACAGTGTCAAAATCAAATCAGGCGCAATCTGGGTCGACTGTACCAGTGGTGTCCCTGCGAGTGCACAACAACTTGCAGCGCAACTCAAACAGCAAGGTGTTGATTATCTTGATGCACCTGTGAGTGGACAAACTGTTGGAGCTGAAAATGCCACTTTAACCGTTATGGTCGGTGGCGATGCAGCAGCCTTTGAACGCGCTTTACCTGCCATGCAAGCAGTTGGCAGACTGATAAAACATGTTGGGGAGTCTGGTGCAGGTTTTGCGGTAAAGGCGGTGAATAACATGCTCATGGCAGTGCATTTATGTGCAGCTTGTGAAGGTGCAACAACACTAAAAGCACACGGCGTAAACCTGATAGAAGCATTTGAATGTATTAATGCGTCAAGTGGGCAAAGCACCGTGACCAGTAATATTCTACCCAACCGTATTTTTAACCGTAGTTTCCCACTGACTTTTGCTTTGCCACTTCTGGCAAAAGATACAGGCATTGCGGTTGATCTGGTACGTGAAGCCAAGCTTGCTGCACCTGTGATTGGTTTGTCACAAAGCCTGATTCAAGCTTCAAATGCTTTAGCTGAAGAAAACAGCGATTTCTCTACTGTGGCAAAAATGTACGAATCATGGAGTAAGATTACAATTGAGTAATCTTTAAACATTGCAATTTGGTGCAACTGTATCCATATTAAACCTTGTGTATAAACACATATCGTTACAAATAAAGGAACAGCTCATGAAGAACTTTTCAGTTGCGCTTATTGCGATGTTGACAGGATTGTTCAGCATCAATGCGCTTGCAGCCTCTGAGCAAGAATGCCAAAAACTCAAAGACGACTATAATCTGATTTATGCATCAAAAGGCTATTGTTTTAGCGATCCTGAAGCCAAAGCCAAATACGGCAATGATAACTGCCACACCACCAAACCTAAATTTTCTGATAAAGAGCAACAAAAGCTTGACCAAATCAAGGCTCGTCAGAAAGAATTAAGCTGTAAATAATTCAGCAATTTAAGGAAATACGTTATGGCATATAATGACCAAAATATTTTTGCAAAAATTTTACGTGGCGAAATTCCAGCAATTAAAGTCTATGAAGATGACCGCGTACTTGCATTTATGGACATTATGCCTCAAGCCGATGGTCATACTTTGGTGATTCCAAAAGCGCAAGCCGAGACTTTACTGGATTTACCCGCAGAAGATGCTGCTTATACCATTCAAATTGTGCAAAAAGTAGCACGTGCCATTGAAACTGCACTGAATGCATCAGGCATTGTACTTATGCAACTTTCAGGTGAAGCCGCAGGACAAACTGTACCGCATGTGCATTTCCACCTGATTCCAAGCTCGATTCACGAGCTACGCCGCCATGCCGCAGAAATGGGGAATCAGGATAAAATCAAAGGTTTCGCAGAAAAAATTAAAGCTGCACTAGCATAAAAAAAGGAGCAATTGCTCCTTTTTTCTTATTTAATTTTAAAATAGCTCGATAAAAACCAATAATTAACTAATTAAACCTTCATCACGCATTGCTATCTGTACAGACTGGCGCACAGCTACTTTGTTACGTAATGCAATAATGTGCTTATATGGGTTAAGCTCATGCTTAATTAACGGTGACCAGTTGGTCAGCACAAACAGATAAGCGTCAGCGGGACCAAAATTATCACCAACCAAGTATTCGGTATCCGAATTGGCAATTGCCTGATCAATATAATCTAGCAACCGATCAATCTCCTGATAGGCTCTAGATTTTTCGTCATCTGTCAGTGGTTTACCAAAAAATACGGCATATGCATCATGCAGTTCCGAGTTTAAGTAACCCAACCATTCCAACACTTTAGCACGCCCCAGACCTGAGGGTGGAATCAAGTCCTGATGTGGGTCATGCTGTGCCAAGAAAGGTAAAATCGCAACCATTTCAGTTAAAATCAAGCCTGGGTTAATCTCTAAAGCAGGCACATAGCCTTTTGGATTAATTTGATAATAATCACTCCCTTTTTCTGTGGTATGGGTTTTTAAGTTGACTTTTTCCAAGTCAAAATCAACATTAATTTCATTTAATATAATATGGGCTGCAAGTGAGCAAGCCCCTGGCGAATAATACAGCTTCATAGCTCGTCTCTCGTCCTTTTTCTATGTTTTTTACTCTGACTTAAGTGTTTTAAAACGCCGCAATACAAGTTGCAAGCACTGAATCACGAAAATTGCAAAAAAGTACATTACTTGCAAAAAAACAATAAAACTCATTTCCTGCTGCCTAAAGCTATAGCGCCATCGCATGGATGAGAGATTTTTTATTTGACTTGCTTAAATCGCGACTTAAAATATCGGTTTTTAAATCATTGAATTCCATTCTTATGAGTAACGAGCAACTTGAACCACAAATTGTTGAGTTAGACAATTTGCACGAGCACCGTGAAATTGTGACATTTATGCGTCGCTCAGCTCCGCTAAATACTTCACAACGTACCGCGCTGGAACAACATCGTCACTTTATTTTGGAATATCCAGTCGGTGATTTACGTCAGCATTTTTCACATCCTGAGCGTCCACTCACTGTTGAAATTGGTTTTGGAATGGGACGTTCACTCGTACTCATGGCACAAGCCAATCCTGAACGTAACTATGTCGGGATTGAAGTACATATTCCTGGTATTGCCCAATGTGTTTATGAAGCAGGCAAAGTAGATGTAGACAATCTGAAAGTGCTAGATGCCGATGCGATTCAGGTTTTGCGTGAAATGCCAGATGCCAGTATTAACTGTGTACAATTGTACTTCCCAGACCCGTGGCAGAAAAAACGTCATTTCAAACGCCGTTTTGTGATCGATGAACGCATGGCTCTGGTGGAACAAAAACTGGAACTTGGCGGTACATTCCATGCCGCAACCGACTGGGAACCATACGCAGAATGGATGCTTGATGTTTTAGACAATCGGGAAAACCTAGAAAATCTGGCAGGCAAAGGCAACAGCTACCCTCGCCCAGAATGGCGCCCTCTGACCAAATTTGAACGTCGTGGTTTAGAGTCAGGTCACAAGATTAATGATTTTATTTTTAAGAAAATCAAATAATTGATTTTTAGCGTAATGCCAAGGTGACTTGGCATTATGCTTTCCCCAAGAAAACCAACAATAAAACTTTAATAATTCAATTAATTATATACACCAATGCTTAATCAAAATCATGCCACTGGACAGCCTCACAGTAGAATAATTTATTTTCATATATAAAATGCCAAGTCGGTTAATAATAAGTCTGCTTAAACAGGAAATGCCATCACGCCATGATATTGCAGCATTTGCCAAAAACTTGTGACTCGAGCAAACCCTGCACGATGCAAGAGTTGAATATTCTGTTCACGACTGAATAAATGAAAATCTTGCTGTAACCGCTGACGCATTTTCTGGCTTTGCTCAGGTGTTAAACCAGTTTGCTCACACACCTGTTGCAAAATGGCAAGATCACTCTCCTGCTCAGGTTGAGTCAAATCTACACTCAACAGTAAGCCAGTGGGTTTTAAATGCCGACAAATCGACTGGAAAAAACCGAGTTTTTCTGAGGGTTCAATAAAATGAGCAACCAGTATGCTTAAGACAGCATCATACTGCATCGTTGAATCCAGACAGTTCAAATCCCCTTCAATCCACTCAATTTGATTCACCCCAGCCAAACGCTGTTGTGCAGTTTCCAGCATGGCGGCAGACAAGTCTAATCCTGTCAATTGCCAGTCAGGATGCTGTTGACTCAAATAAGCCAACTCATAACCTGTGCCGCAGCCCACCACCAAAACTCGTGCAGACTCTGGTAAATAGTGCTGTAAAATTGCCGCGATCTGCTGATGGATCAGCTCATAACCAGGTATGAGCTTGGTGATATGCTGATCATAATTGGCAACCACTTGTGGATCATGAAAATTCTTTGCCATTCTATCCTCTTGATTTTGTTATTTTCGATTATGAATATAAATTCTCATTTTCAATACTAAAGCAATCCCCCAGATGGCTCTAGCGTATTGGTAATTCATCATGGAATAGGAATAACTGCTATTGCTTTATTTTTCTATGTGTCTGCACTGGATTGCATGACTCAATTGTTGATAAATCTCAGCTAAATCAGCTCGTTGTTGATGCTGCAAGATATCTTGATGCATCTTCAAAATCTGTTGATCTTGACGTACCGCGGGGCCCGTTTGCACATCTTTCGGATTAAACTCTGTGGCTTTTTGCGCAGTTTCTAAAATTAAAGGATAGAGCAAGCTAAAATCAACTGCGGCACCATCTACTACCTGTTTTGCCATATCGTAACAATAATTGCTAAAGTTACAGGCAAACACCGCAGCCAAATGCAAACTCAAACGCTGCACGGATGAATATACATACACCCGCGAGCTTAACTGCTGTGCTAAATCTTGTAATAAGGTCAAATCTTGTGGTTGACTGGTTTCCAGTAGTAGTGGCACTTGCTGCCAATCCACTGATTTTTCAAAACTAAAAGTTTGTAATGGATATAACACGCCACAGCGCTCATGTTGCTGTTGTAAAACTTGAAGGTCGGTACTACCTGAAGTATGCAGCAGTAATGTATGAGATAAATGTTCCGGTAATTGCTGAACCACCTGAGCAATCGCCTGATCCTTCACTGCGATAATTAACAGATCAATCTGATGATCTAATTGCTGTAACTGATCCACTGCACCAGCATGAACCAGTATCGCAAGCTGCTGAGCATGAGTCAAATTCGGGCTATAGACCTGCTGAATCTGATGTCCCGATTGTTGTAAGGCGATTGCCAAATGGGTAGCTACACGCCCAGAACCAATAAAACTAATTTTCATGATGATTTTCTCGAACTCGCCACAATAAAAAAGCGCCAGATATGGCGCTTTTCAGATCGGCAACAGATTATGCTTCTGGTACTGGGCTGTATTGTTCAACTAAAGGCTGTAATTCACCTTTTTGGAACATGTCTAACATGATGTCGCTACCGCCAATTAGCTCGCCATTAATCCAAAGCTGTGGAAATGTTGGCCAGTTTGCAATTTTTGGTAAAGTTGCACGAATATCAGGGTTTTCCAGAATATTCACATACGCGAACGGACGACCAATCTGACTGAGTGCTTCTACTGCACGTGCAGAAAAACCACATTGTGGGAATTGTGGTGTGCCTTTCATATATAGAAGTACAGCATGTTTAGCAATTTGATCACGAATTAACGCTTCAGTATCGCGTGCTTGTTCAGTCATAGATAAATCCTCAACTATTCTAGGCGGTATTATACCTAAAACTTAAGAATAAGGTGGGTATGTCGAGAATTTTTCTGTTTTTCTCTTATTATGACTTTCCATCTGTGGCAGATTTTGTTTATATAAACCTTTTTTAATCTAAAACCAATACGAGATTAACATGAGTAATATTACCCTTGCTCCGGTACAAACTGATCAGCCTTCTCATTTAATGGCAACTTATGGTCGCCAACCGATCAGTTTTGTACGAGGACAAGGTTCATATTTATATACTGAAGATGGCACAGCTTACCTCGATGCACTAACAGGGATCGCAGTTTGTGGTTTGGGGCATGCACATCCTGTTATCGCACAAGCCATTGCAGAACAGGCACAAACCCTTGTTCATACCAGCAACCTGTTTGAGATTCCTTGGCAAACTGCTGCGGCACAAAAACTGGCAGAAGTGTCTGGTATGGAAGAAATCTTCTTTTCTAACAGTGGTGCAGAATCCAATGAAGGTGCAATCAAAATTGCACGTAAATATGGCCATCAGCAAGGCATCCAATTGCCAAAAATTATTGTCGCTGAACATTCTTTCCATGGGCGTACTTTGGCAACACTTTCGGCAACAGGTAACACTAAAGTTCAAGAAGGTTTTGCGCCTTTAGTTGAAGGTTTTCTACGTGTTCCATTTGGCGATATTGAAGCAATCCAAGAGCTTGCTTTAGCCCATCCTGATATTGTGGCAATACTGGTTGAGCCAATTCAAGGTGAAGGTGGCGTCAATACTGCACCTCAAGGGTTTAGTTATTTAGAAGAAATTCGCCAAATCTGTAACCAGCACCAATGGCTGATGATGCTTGATGAAGTACAGACAGGTAATGGTCGTACAGGTAAATTCTTTGCTTACCAACACACCAATATTATTCCTGATGTATTAACCACGGCGAAAGGTTTAGGAAATGGCTTCCCGATTGGCGCTGTAATGACTCAAGGTCGTGCTGTAGGCGTGTTACAAGCAGGTAACCATGGTTCAACTTATGGTGGTACAGCTTTGGGTTCGCGTGTGGTATATACCGTGCTTGATATACTTCAAAAAGAAAATATTGTTGAGAATGCTGGAAAAATTGGTCAATACATTGTTGATCAGTTACGTAGCCAACTGGGTGAATTGAATGTCACTGTGCGTGGTTTTGGTATGATGATCGGGATTGAATTACCGAAAGCCTGTGGTGCATTGGTCAATATTGCTCGTGAACAAAAGCAATTAATCATTAATGTGACTGCGGGTAATGTTGTACGTTTATTGCCAGCACTAAACATGACTCAAGAACAGGCTGATGACCTGATTCAACGTCTTGTGCCGCTGATTAAAGACTTCTTGCGCAACTAATCTGTATCGTCATAGTTTACCCTTTCGTTGCATTTATTGCATAGGGAAAAATGCAACGGATTAGGGAAAGAAGCCCAGGATGTATTTGATTCAAAACCGAGTTAAGTCATTAGCTCGGTTTTTTTATGTGTTGGGTTGGGTGTAAGCAGATTTACGCTCATATGTAGTCAGTAACAGTGATTCGTCAAGATTGTTCGGTAATCAGGCAGTACAGTTCCAACACCAACGAGATTTATCTTTAAAAATACAAAACGCCCAATGAAAATTCATCAGGCGTTTGTTTAAAACAAAATATCATTCTATTTCAGAATAAAACTGTTTTTTAATGCTTAGAAATCAAAAAAGTCGACTTTACCCGTTTGGAGTGAGTATTCAGCTCCGACAACAATCATTTTACCTTTAGCAATCAGACTTTCTAATACTGCTGAGCCATGACGTAACTGATTGACTGATGCAAAGACGTTTGAACGTACTGCATGTTCTGAAAGTTTGCAAAGATCGTGTTTGAGTTCAGTCTGCATCAAAATCTCAACCGATGGACGCACACGATTGACAATTGACATCAAGTTGCTTGATGGTGGGCTTTCAGGATTCATTAAAGTATCGATAGTTGCCTGAATCGCGCCACAGTGACTATGACCTAAAACAACCACAACAGCACAATCATAGCGTTCTGCTGCAAATTCCACACTTCCCACTTGAGAAGGCGCAACAATATTACCTGCAACACGAATTACAAACAAATCACCCAAGCCCTGATCAAATACAATTTCAGCAGGAACTCGAGAATCCGAACAACCCAAAATAATTGCAAACGGATTTTGGTCTGTCGTGAGTAGTTCACGGTGTTCTTGTGAAACGAGGTCAGGAATTGAGGATTTCCCATTTACAAAACGCTCGTTACCTTGTTTTAAACGCTCTAGGGCTTCTTGTGCCGTTAACATGTTATTTCCCATTCGCTTTAAATTGAAAAATCAACAACATTCTAAAACTGCATAGCACGCTTGTCACTGACTAAAACATCCTCTTTGTAGAACTTATTGGTCTGCATTTCACAATTCAATCCGCTTTTTCCCAAGTTTTTTTAATCTGCATAAAATCTATCTCTAGCATCTGTTTTTTTAGACAAGGTATACTGAAAGTTTTCCATGTTGATTTTGATTGTCTATGACTGCCACTGCTGCACATCCTCGTATAGAGCAATTAATTGAAGCTCATCTCGATTTTTTAGAGCAGGAATTTTCTCAACCTAAAAATTTACAGGATGAAGTTCAGGCGTTTTTTCATTGGTTTACAACACAAAACTTGCAGGATTTGTGGGACTTTCAAAGTCTGTTTAATTTGTTGGAACAACAAGTCTTAAAAAACCAGTTAAGCGCATTTTTTATTGAACAATGTGTTGAGCATATCCGTTTTGCTTTGGTACATGACCTCAATGATCATACAAAAATTGCAGATATCTTCGATGTCATGACCATTGACAAAATTGCTCAATATGTTGCGAGCAAAACTGAACATCGTCACAAATTAATTCATCGGGTTGTGAATCATCCAGCTTTTTCTGCCATGATTTCCCAACTGATTCAACAATCCTTAGAAGATTATTTCGAACATAGCATGGGAAAACGCGTCCCAACTGTTGGGCGTTTTATGAAAATGGGAAAATCGGTGTTTGAAAGTGTCACAGACTCTCGCTTTGAACAGACAGTGGCACATTATCTACAAAAAAATATCGTAAAATTGAGTCAACTGAGCGAACAAGTGCTGAATCAGCATTTTGACAATGAAAAGCTCTATTATTTTCAGGCGAATCTTTGGCACAAAATCAAAGCCTCGCCACTCAGCGTGTTTAAAAATTATATCGTCCTAGAAGACTTGCCATATACCGTTGAGCTTGCACATGAGGTTTGGAATCATCTGCGTCAAACGGACTATTTAAAACAGCAGCTACATGATGGTTTATATACGTGGTATGTACGCAATCAGGAACGTAACTTCCAACAGTTACTGCGTGATTTAAATATAGATGAAGGCTTACTCATGCAGCAGTTACAGCCATTATTTACAGCTGTTATGCAACAAGTAACTGACTCAGGTTATTTAAGACAACGCGCACGTATTTTTTTAGAACGTTTTTATTATGCTGAAACAACACGGCAAATTTTGGCATTCGACAACAGCAAATCATAGGTTTGATTACATCTGAGATCTATTTCATTTAGACCCAGATTGTTTAGCCAAGTAACTCTCCAGTGCCATCCCCTTGTTGGGCGTGGCAACTGGTTATCTCATCATTGATCAGCGATACATCAAGCGGTAGAAAAAGGAATCACCTAGCCAAATAAATACAGTCAAAACTTTACTCAATCTTTTGGCTATCGTGTATAAGCTAGATTTTTTCAGATCATAAAAAAACCTCCATCATTTATGGAGGTTTTGGCTTTACTTCAAAAGCTTTTTATTATTTAAAATAAGCGCCTTCAGCCTGACTATGGTCGGTTTGATCAACCACACGTTGCAGCTCAGGAATATGTTCACGCAAAGTCGTTTCAACACCCTGCTTCAAGGTCACATCGATTGCTGAACAGCCCTGACAACCACCACCAAATTTTAGTACTGCGGTTAAACCATTCTCAGCGTCATCTTGGACTTCAACCAACGAACAACTACCGCCATGTCCTGCAAGACCTGGATTAATTTCAGCTTGTAACACATAGATGATGCGTTCTTCAATCGAAGCATCTGGACCAACACGCGGCACTTTCGAGTTTGGCGCACGGAAAGTCAGCTGACCACCAAAGCGATCTTTGTTATAGTCGATTACAGCATCACGCAAATACGGAATTGATGGGCGATCAACAAAGGCAGGAAAATCTGGGTAATCTTGCTTATAGTCTGTTGGAATTACTTCATCTGGCGCACTATAGGCCATGCAGCATTCAGCACGCGGCGTTCCTGCGTTTTCTACAAAAACACGAACACCAATGCCTGAAGTATTTTGTTTTTCCAATAAATCACTTAAATACTCTTGTGCAGAGGGAGTAATCAATAAATTTGGAATTTCCTCTGCGTCTGTCACTTTAGTGCTGATGTTCTCAGTCGACATAACGTTTTTCCTCAATATGAAGATTGTATTTTAACTGAAGATATGGGGGAATTGAGAAAAATCAACTAAAATTGTCGGAATTCTTTTATCGCCTGCATCTCGCCTCTATAAAACCTGATCGGAATTAAGCGAAAATCTTATGTTACATTTACCTTTTAACCACACCATTACCTTAATTATTATCACTGTTGCAATCTCGTTGCTGGCGTTTTCCAAGCAGCAAGTCATGAACCGACTAATTTTTTGGCCACCTGCCGTTCAACAAGGTCAATATGACCGTTTCTTTGCGCATGGCTTTGTTCATGCCGATGGCACTCATTTATTGTTTAACATGATTACCCTATTTTTCTTTGGTAGCGTGATTGAACAGTTTTATCGCCAATACTTAGACAATATGGGTTTTGTGCTGTTTTATTTTGGTGCATTAATTTTTAGTATCTTGCCAAGTTATCTAAAACATAAAAATGATTATCAGTGGGCAAGTTTAGGGGCTTCAGGTGCGGTTTCTGCCGTACTATTTTCTTATATTTTGTTTAAACCCTGGAGTCTAATTCTGGTCTTTTTCATTCCCATGCCTGCCATTGTTTTTGCAATTTTATATGTAGGCTACAGTATTTGGTCAAGTAAACGTCAAGGTGGCCATATTAATCACAGTGCGCATCTCTGGGGAGCAGTCTATGGTGTCGTTGTCACGATTGTAGTCAACCCTGCCGTTATTGGTTACTTCTTTAATCAAATTCAACATGTGCCATTCTTCTAATAAAAGCTACATTTTTTAGCAAATTTGATCATTTATGTTAAGCCTTTTCCTGTATTGGGATACATAATGAATCATGATCGCAGTAAATGAAAATAAGGATAGATCAATGTCTGCTCCTGAAGGATTACAATTTCCAATTGACCCGCAAACCCATCGTGCCAGCACCTCACGTACAGGCAAACAGATTATTTCTGAAGCACTGGCTTTGGTTGACAACAAATTGTCGCAACAAGTGCTGAAGGAAAAGAACTGGCGCAAGCGTTATCCGCATTATTTTAAGGCAATGGTGCATCACGGTATTTTATATCAGGATAACCCTTTCAAGATTGCCAGTCAGGGTTTACATAAGGCGCATCAATTATTTGAATTTTACCGCGATAATCAGCACCACTCGCTTAAAGATTTTATGCGAGTACCACATATTCAGAATTTACATAGCATCACAATCAAAGGGAAAGGTCAGCACATACCAGAGTGGTATATTCCCTACCACGGCCAGGAACTTAGAGGACAAGCCCTACTTGATCAGATTGTAGCTTGGGAAGAGCAAGGTATTATTGAACCTAGCCATGTGGATGCCTTACGTGAGGTTCAGGCACATCCAGAATGGCTCGATTTGTCAAATTACCACATGGTGCTGTTTGGCGCAGGTTCAGAAGCAGGCCCTCTGACTTGGCTTTGCAAATGGAAAGCCAACATTGTCGCGATTGATCTGCCTAATGAAAAAGTTTGGTCACGTATTTTAAATACGATAGAACAAGGCAATGCAACACTGATCGCACCTAGTCAGGAACCTCTTGCAAATGACTCTTCGATCAGTGAGTTAAGTCATAAACTGGGTGCAAATTTGCTGACCCAAACGCCTGAAATTGCAGGTTGGCTCGCTCAAATGCCTCAGCGCCTGCATATGGCAGCCATTGCTTATCTGGATGGCGAAAAACATGTCCGCGTTGCGATGGCAATGGATGCAATCATGCAGTATGTCAGCGAACAGAAACCTGACTCCAGCCTGATGTTTATGTGTACTCCTACCGACGTCTACGCGGTTCCTAAACATGTGGTTGAGCATTGCAAGCAAAAATCCAGAGAACGCTCTACCATTGAAAAATTGCTCGCCAAAGGCGTTTCAAATCTTAGTATTCGTCATTTCCTAAAACCACATTCTCGCGAGCTCTATCATTCGAACAATGGTAAAGATTATGCGATTGCGGATTGTCTGGTTATTGAACAAGGCCCTAACTATGCTCTTGCTAAGCGAATTCAGCAGTGGCGAGCCATTATGGCACGAGAACAAGGTCAGCATGTCTGTATCAATATCGCACCATCGACCACCACACACTCTGTGACTAAAAACCCACTACTTAAAGCTGCATTTAATGGTGCACATTTGTTTAATGTAGAAGCCTTTCAACCAGAAACTACTAATGCGCTCATGGCAGCGATGTGGATTCATGACCTACGCAACCCTAAAGCGCTTGCCAATCCGAATAATCAGCTGGATCATCCACTGGAATTGCTCATGGATGGTGCCAATCATGGCGGTATGTGGAACGCAGCTTATTTGGTTCGAAGTGCATTACCATTTGCTGCAATTTATGGGTTAGTGGCCGATAAATTCCCATTAAATAAAAAATAAGCCGTTGTCTTTAAGCTACTCAACAGAATCATTAAATAACAAGACATAAAAAAAGCTTTGCCGAGGCAAAGCTTTTTTTATTTGAATCTGTCTTTGGAACTTTCTTAAACAAAGCGTAAAAACAGCCAGTATAAACCACCAGATAAACAGATCGTTGCGGGTAAAGTCAGTACCCAAGCCGAAATAATATTACGGATAGTGATCCACTGTAAACCAGACTTATTGGCAACCATGGTTCCAGCAACCGCACTATTTAAAACATGTGTGGTTGACACAGGTAACCCAAAACTATCTGCCGCAGCAATCGTACTCATCGCAACCAGTTCAGCCGACATACCTTGAGCATAAGTCATATGGTTTTTACCAATACGCTCGCCCACTGTAACCACAATACGTTTCCAGCCAACCATAGTTCCCAAGCCTAACGCTAGAGCAACTGCCACTTTCACCCATGTTGGAATGTATTGTAAGAAACCATCCAAACTCTTTTGATAAGCTTTCACGGTTTTTTGCTGCGTAGCATCCCACTTTGGTAAAGCTTCTGCTTTGTCCAAAGTTTTCAAAGCACTGCTACTTAAATACATTTCATTGCGAATTTGGCTGACTTGCTGTTCAGGAATATCTTTTAATGATGCGTATTGTGACAATTCATGACCTAAATGATGCGTTGTACTTGCCAAAGCTGGCAGTACATCAGGCGTAACCTTTTTATTTTGAATGTACTGAGTCAAAATAACGCGGGCTTTATCATCTTCAATATGGGCATAATCTGTCGAAATCGCAGGCGCTGTTTGCTGCGATAACGTAATAAACTGACTAACCTGATTAGTGTCCAGATTTTTGTTGAGTGAATATGCTAATGGCACTAATCCAACCAAAATCAGCATAATCAAGCCCATGCCTTTTTGACCATCGTTTGAGCCATGCGCAAAACTGACACCCGTACAGGTGAAAATCAATAAAGCACGGACAATCGGTGGCGGTGGTGTATGACCATTTGGCGCATCAAACAGACTGAGCTGGCGTTTAAAAACAAACTTCACCAAGACAAAAACAATCGCTGCAAATGCAAAACCGATCAATGGTGAAAATAGCAATGCCTTCCCGACTTTGAGAAGTTGTGTCATGTCAATGCCGCTGGTTCCTGTAGAGGCATTCAACAAATGATTCATTAACCCCACACCGAGAATGGAGCCAATCAGGGAATGTGAACTTGAAGCAGGAACCCCCAAAAACCACGTACCCAAGTTCCAGATAATCGCAGCGATGAGCAAAGCAAATACCATGGCAAAACCTGCGCCACTGTTGACATTGACAATCAACTCAACTGGCAGCAATGCAATAATACCGTAGGCAACTGCACCACTTGCTAACATCACACCAAGGAAATTACAGAATCCTGACCACATCACTGCAACAGGTGCAGGCAATGCATTGGTATAGATGACTGTCGCGACAGCATTGGCGGTATCGTGGAAACCATTGACAAATTCAAACCCCAATGCAATGAGCAAAGCGGTTGAAAGTAAAATTACTGAATATAAATTTAATGGCGGAACATGTGCCAGATCAGCACTGACTTGAAAACCAATGTAAATTAAGGTCGCAATAATGACCGTTAAAAATACAGGCACAAAAAACTTAGGAGTTGGTGCATGTACATTTTTTGATTTCGTTGAATCAAATTGCACTGACTTTGGCGCAGAGGGAATATTCGAATTCATGCAGTCATGTAAAGAGGATCAAAAAGTCCCCTTATTCTTCATTTAAATTATGACAATTATATGACATTCCCTTTCACAGAAAAATGAATTTTTTATTTTTTAGCATATTTTGAACGAGTTGGTAAAAATCTGATCTATTTTGATTCAATTACACCTTAACTTTGCACGAACACATCACTTCACTGCTGACTAAATTGCCATACAAATATTGCAAATTAATGAAACTTTTAGTTTGTATGAAGTTTTTTTGGAAAAAAATGAGCAATGAGCAACTCAGTTAACGCTTTTTGCAGAGTATAAAAGCGTAATCAATAAAGCTTATAAGAAACCAGCATGATTAAAATCGCTATTTTTGCTCAAAAAACATCAATCACGAGTATAATAAGCGCATTTTCTCGCTGTTGCCCTTGGCTATATAAGGCTGTGTATGTCGACACTCAACACTTTAAAACAAATCCTTTCTCAACGTATTATGATGCTCGATGGTGCAATGGGTACCATGATCCAGCAACATCAATTACAGGAACAAGATTATCGAGGTGAGCGCTTTGCCGACTGGGCACATGACTTAAAGGGTAACAATGACTTACTGGTCTTGACCCAACCTGACATTATTCAGGGTATTCATGAAGCCTACCTCGAAGCTGGCGCTGATATTATTGAAACCAACAGTTTCAACGGAACACGGGTTTCAATGTCAGATTATCACATGGAAGATCTGGTTCCTGAAATTAACCGTGAAGCAGCACGTCTGGCTAAAGCTGCATGTGAAAAATACTCTACTCCAGATAAGCCGCGTTTTGTGGCAGGTGTGCTTGGACCAACATCGCGTACCTGTTCAATCTCTCCTGATGTGAACAACCCTGCTTTTCGTAACATTACTTTCGATGCGCTTAAAGACAACTATATTGAATCTACACTTGCCTTAATTGAAGGTGGTGCAGACATTATCCTGATTGAAACCGTATTTGATACACTGAACTGTAAAGCGGCCATTTTTGCGGTGGAAGAAGCTTTCCAGCAGTTAGGTCGTAGCTTACCGATTATGATTTCGGGTACGATTACCGATGCTTCTGGTCGTACTTTAACAGGTCAAACTGCTGAGGCATTCTGGAACTCGGTTCGTCACGCCAACGTCTTGTCGGTAGGTTTTAACTGTGCGCTGGGTGCAGATGCCATGCGTCCACACGTTAAAACCATTAGTGATGTTGCTGATGTGTATATTTCTGCGCATCCAAACGCTGGCTTGCCAAATGCTTTTGGTTCTTATGATGAAACTGCTGATCAAACCGCAGCCTTTATTCGCGAGTTTGCAGAAAGTGGCATTATCAACATTGCAGGTGGTTGCTGTGGTACAACACCTGCACATATTCGTGCCATTTACGAAGCCGTTAAAGAATTACCACCACGCCAAGTCCCTGAAACCATTCCAGCTTGCCGTTTAAGTGGCTTAGAACCGTTTAACATTTATAACGACTCGTTATTTGTCAACGTTGGTGAACGTACCAACGTGACAGGTTCAAAAAAATTCCTGCGCCTCATTCGTGAAGAAAAATTTGCCGAAGCTTTAGAAGTTGCTCAGCAACAAGTTGAAGCTGGCGCGCAGATCATCGACATCAACATGGACGAGGGAATGCTTGATTCAGAAAATGCCATGGTGCACTTCTTGAATCTGGTCGCGTCTGAACCTGATATTTCACGTGTGCCAATCATGATTGACTCCTCTAAATGGGAAATCATTGAAGCAGGCTTAAAATGTGTACAAGGTAAATCTGTCGTTAACTCCATCTCCTTAAAAGAAGGTTATGACGAGTTCGTGCATAAAGCACGTCTGTGCCGTCAATATGGTGCTGCCATTATTGTCATGGCATTTGACGAAGATGGGCAAGCAGATACCGCAGCACGTAAACGTGAAATCTGTAAACGCTCTTATGACATTTTAGTCAATGAACTCGGCTACCCATCTGAAGATATTATCTTCGACCCGAACGTGTTTGCCGTGGCAACAGGGATTGAAGAACATAACAACTACGCTGTGGACTTTATTGAAGCGACGGGTTGGATTAAGAAGAACTTACCAAATGCCATGATTTCAGGTGGTGTCTCTAACGTTTCGTTCTCATTCCGTGGTAATGAACCTGTACGTGAAGCGATTCACTCGGTGTTTTTATACTATGCTATCAAGCAAGGCATGACCATGGGGATTGTCAACGCCGGTCAAATGGCGATTTATGACGATATTCCTAAAGAACTCAAAGATGCTGTTGAAGATGTTGTTCTGAATCAGAATCAAGGCGAATCTGGTCAAAATGCAACAGAAAGACTACTTGAAATAGCTGAGAAATATCGTGGTCATAGCGGTGCACAGCGTGAAGCTGAAAATCTTGAATGGCGTAATCAATCAGTTGAAAAACGTCTTGAATATGCTTTAGTCAAAGGGATCACCACTTATATTGACCAAGATACCGAAGAAGCCCGCTTAAAAGCGAAACGCCCTCTTGATGTGATTGAAGGCGCATTGATGGATGGTATGAACGTGGTTGGTGACTTGTTCGGTTCAGGTAAAATGTTCTTGCCACAAGTCGTCAAATCAGCCCGCGTCATGAAACAAGCTGTGGCTTGGCTTAACCCGTACATCGAAGCAGAAAAAACAGGCAGCCAATCTAAAGGTAAAATCCTGATGGCAACCGTAAAAGGTGACGTACATGATATTGGTAAAAATATTGTAGGCGTGGTCTTGGGTTGTAATGGTTACGATATTGTTGACCTTGGCGTGATGGTTCCTGCTGAGAAAATTTTACAAACCGCCATTGATGAGAAATGTGACATCATCGGTTTATCAGGTTTGATTACCCCTAGTCTGGATGAAATGGTGTTTGTTGCCAAAGAAATGCAGCGCAAAGGTTTTAATATTCCATTGATGATTGGTGGTGCAACCACATCTAAAGCACATACAGCCGTCAAAATTGAACCCCAATACCAAAATGATGCAGTGATTTATGTCGCCGATGCTTCGCGTGCTGTGGGTGTTGCCACGACACTTTTATCTCAAGATATGCGTGGTGCATTTATTGCCGATCAACGTGCGGAATATGACAAAATCCGTGAACGTTTAGCCAATAAACAACCCAAGGCTGCGAAACTTAGCTATACAGAATCAGTTAAAAACGGCCTAAAACTTGACTGGAAAAGTTATGTACCACCTGTACCAAACTTTATTGGGACACAGGTCATCAAGAACTACCCTCTCGATGTACTGGTAGAATACTTTGACTGGACACCATTCTTTATTTCTTGGAGTTTAGCAGGTAAATTCCCGAAAATTTTAGAAGATGAAGTGGTTGGTGAAGCAGCAACCGATCTGTACAACCAAGCACAAGCCATGCTCAAAGATATTATTGAAAATAAACGCTTTGACGCCCGTGCGGTGTTTAGTTTATATCCTGCCAAGCGTACAGGTGCAGATACCGTGACTGCTTATGATGAGTCTGGCAATGCCACCCATCACTTTGAACATATTCGTCAGCAGTCTGATAAAGTCACAGGCAAGCCGAACCTGTCCTTGGCTGACTTTATTGCACCAACCGATGACCATCAGGACTATTTGGGTGGCTTTACGGTTTCGATTTTTGGCGCAGAAGAAATTGCCAATGACTATAAAGCCAAAGGTGATGATTACTCAGCGATCTTAATTCAGTCTTTGGCAGACCGTTTTGCTGAAGCATTTGCTGAGCACTTGCATGAGCGTATCCGCAAAGAGTTCTGGGGTTATCAAGCCAATGAAACTTTAAGCAATGAAGAATTGATTAAAGAAAAATATGTCGGGATTCGTCCTGCACCTGGCTACCCTGCCTGTCCTGAACACTCAGAAAAAGCAACCTTGTTTAACTGGCTTGGTTCAACCGAGAAAATCGGCACACAGCTCACCAGCAGTTTTGCGATGTGGCCACCTTCATCTGTGAGTGGTTTCTACTATAGCTTGCCACAAAGTGAATACTTTAATGTCGGCAAGATTTCGCAAGATCAGTTAGAAGATTATGCTAAACGTAAAGGTTGGACGCTAGATGAAGCCAAGCGTTGGTTAGCACCGAATTTAGATGATTCGATTGCTTAAATCCCCCTCGATCCCCCTTTGATAAAGGGGGAGGATTTTATTTCAATCCAACCTTACCCTAACTCCCCTTAAAAAGATGGGATGTCATGTGAATAAATGGATTACTTGACAGCCCCTCCCTTTTTTAAAGGGAGGTTGGGAGGGATTGAATTGATCTTTAAATAAAAAATATATAATTTATCAATTAAATATTTTAGAAAACTATCAAATGGCAATAATTAAAAAATTTGACTTAGCAAGTTTAGAATCTATTTGTAAAATTTTAGGTGAGACTACTGATGGACTTACTGGAACAGAAATTAGTAAATATCTATCAGAATGTAATATTAAAGACCCTCAAATAAATTCAACTAAGTGGAAACGTTTATATGATTCATTAACCCTTAAACAAAAAGAAGATCAATGTGCAAATAATATTGTTGCTTTTATTCAGCACGTGATTAGACCGTCTCGCCATGTAGATAATCAAAACTGGTTTGAGCACATAAGGACAAAATTAAATTACGTTCTTTCATTTGAAGGTTATGAAATTACTGAAAGCGGTTCTATTAAATATGTAAGTACAGTAAAAACATTTTCAGAAGCAGAAGAACGTGCATCCCAACTTAAAAAGATTCTTATAGACAGAAATATACACCCTGATGTGCTCTCATTTTGTAAAGCTGAATTATTAGTCGACAATTATTTCCACGCAGTTTTTGAAGCAACTAAAAGCATTGCTGAAAAGATCAGAGTCAAAACTAATTTAACTAGTGATGGTTCTGAATTAGTCAATCAAGCATTTTCATACAAAGGGAAAGTTCCCTTTTTAGCTTTAAATAATCTAACTACAGAAAGTTATCAAAGTGAACAAAAAGGCTTTATGAATTTATTGAAAGGAATATTTGGAACGTTTAGAAATACAACAGCTCATGCACCTAAAATCACTTGGAAAATTAATAAACAAGATGCTTTAGACATTTTATCAATGATTTCACTTATCCATAGAAAATTAGATAACGCCATTGAAGCTAAAAAGATATATGAAGGAAGTGTTTAATCCCCAACCCTCCTTTAAAAAGGAGGGAGCTACGCAAATCCATTACCATCATCAAATTCACGTAAAGTCCTCCTTTACCAAAGATGAGAAACTAAGTTTCGCAAGAGGGGGATTCCAGTCTATGTTTCGCAATACCATAAATCTGCTCTACCACCCTATCAGTTTCAGTCAAAACCTGTCGATTACTGAACCTCAAAACCATAAGCCCCAACTCGCTTAAAGCCTGATCTCTGACTTGATCTGCTAGAAGTCCATCTTCAGTGTAATGTTGTCCACCATCACACTCAATGACCAAATTCACTGCGGCACAGTAAAAATCCACGATAAAATTGAGAATGGGCTTTTGACGGTAAAACTGTAATCCTAAAATTTGCTTACGACGTAATCTTTGCCATAGCAATTGCTCTGCATCAGTCATGTTGCTACGCAAATCGCGTGATGGAAGTTTTAAATTTTTGTTATATGACTGCATTGACACACTCTTGGTTTTTATCTGTTCTTTTAGACATCTTCGCATAATATCTGCCAGATAAAAACAGTACTAAGTTGCTTGTTTTAATTCTTTTTTTATAAATAAAAAAGCCCCTTAATAGGAGCTTCTTTTCAAATTAAGCGACTCAGAGATTACTGCAACTTAATCCACTCAACTACAGCTTGACCAGCATCACTCATCAGCGTCCATTCACCATCCATAATGTTGAGCTGCAACTGCATGGTACGCTCACATAACGCTTGGATTGCTGTGGTGGTTTCTTCACTCAGTTGCCAAACTTCAACATTTTTTAAAGTTTTTAATTTACTGCTACGCTTATACCATTCTGTCACCGAGCTACCATAGGCAATAACAGCCACTTGTTGACAACGCGCACTGGCTTTTTTTACTTTATCTTCATCAGGGCAACCCACTTCAATCCATTTTTCGAGTAGACCTGTTAAATCTTTCTGCCACAATGCAGGCTCATTCACTTCAAATAAATCTTTGGTAAATTCAAGTTGCTCATCGGCATAACGAGCAAAAGCCAAAACACGCACCATTAAACGCTCGATGGTTTCTGATGGATGTAATGCCATCGTCAATTGATAATCACCATAATTGTGATGATCCATATCCGCAATATTGAGGTCTGCTTTATAAATCGTTGCTTTAAGTGCCATGTGCTACAAATTACCTAAAAAATCCGCGCCTAGCATAACCAATTTTAAATGCCCGTGTAGAAATTTTTCAGACCAACATCAAATTGGGATTGTGATGTTTCAAGCTCTGTAATGATCACATGAAATAAAACCGCCCACTGAATTTAGTTTTATAACAACAAGAGAAACCTTGGATACTTAATTATTTAAGTCGTTTTCCCTTCTTTCATAATCATTCATATTATTTTATCAAAATTTCTTGAATATTAAGGTGATGCATCATTTCACGAATCATCACAAAATAAACAAAAGCCTGTTGCTGATCCTCTGCAACTTGTCGCAAGTAATAGCCGATATGCTCAATAAAATCATTAAAGGCATGCTCAAGCTGGACTCGATCAATTGAGCCTGATGTCTTAAAAAATAATTGATTCAATAGCTTCATCATTGGATCAGAGGTGATTGCTCTACCCTGTACATGTCTTAGCTGTGGTTCTGACTCTAGCAATTCTTCAATCAAATAAATCATTTTCTCAATGGCAAACTCAGACCATACGCCTTGCACTAAACTCTGTTGTTGAATAGCATCTAATCCTTGAGGAAGGATAAACTGCTGCGAATTCCACAGAATCTCAATTTGGTTGGCTTTAAGAGAAAATTGGAGAGGTTGCATATAGGTTTCTTTATTTCAATAAATGCTGACAGTACAGTATGTATGTTCTTGGATAAAATGTTAAAAACATTATTATAGTGCATTCATAACTCCGTTTTTACTTCTTATGTTATGAGTAAAAAATAAAGTTGATGCAGATCATTAGAAAAGAAGCCAACTAATAGATTTCGCTAAAATTAGATTTAATCTAGAATAACACTATGGATCAACCATTTTATATTTAAATTAATAAAAGATTAATGATAAAAAAGTGATTAACTATCTTTTTATACTCCGAGAAATATTTAAAAGCCAATCACTTTATTATTTCATTCATACTTTCAAAAGCAAACAACTGATTGAAAACCCATTATTTAAAGCCATTCATCTATTTCACAACATCGTAATATTCTAGTAGCCCATCTTCATCATAGTGCAAAACAATATTAGATCCTTGTCGCAATTTAACCAAATCATTTCCAGTCAGTAAGAAATCTTTAGCAAATTCATCAATTGGCGTATTTTGAGATTTTTTTCTTCGCTCTTTATTATTAAATCTAACCCAATTATAGGATGCCCATAAAATTAATAATAAGCTAAAAATTAAAATCCCAATTCCTATGTGCATTAAACTCGTTAATTGAGCATACATTGCATCATTAAAAATATATTTTTTGACTAGCTTAAACTCAAAATACCACAAGAATAGCGTGATTAATGGAAAGATAATCAGAATAAATAACACCCAACCTATCAACTGTAAAAGATAGCCTGCTGTTTTATTTTTAACATAGTGGGGATTATCAATATATTCAGGTAAATCAAGCTTTGATTCATCCTCTATAATTTGATAATCGATGACTGGATTGCTCATAATTTATCTCCTTTAAAACCACGATCTGGACTGACCCATCGTGCACGTTTTTTAGGTAAAAATAATGCTCTAGGTACTGCAACAACTGTTGTTAATGTTGTAATTAACCAAAAGAAAAGTGGATACCAGATTACCCAAAAATAATTTCGAAAAAAGCGATTGCTGCCATCATAGCGTTTATCGATCCATAAGCTTATTGTAAATTGAATCAAGCAAGTAAAGCCGAGTATCGTTCCATACCATTCAGGTAAGAGCGTTTTAATAAACAATTCATTTGGAATATGGAAAAATACGCCAAGAAAATACAGGATAAAAATAAGCAGCATGATATAAGACCATGTGACGCTCATAATTGTTTCTAAAACAATAATCCACATACGGCGTAGTCGCCATTTAAAAATGTGTTTGATGTGGTCACGTAAGACTTCCATCCCACCCTGCGCCCAACGCAAGCGTTGTTTGAATAAACCAACAAAAGTTTCAGGCATATAGATATAACAAAGTGCTTGCGGAATATACTGTATATCCCATTGATTAAATTGTAGCTTCCATGAAATATCAATATCTTCTGTTAATTTATCATCAGACCAAAACCCGACTTGCTTAAGCGCAGTTTTACGAAAACCAGCGATTACACCAGAAACCGTAAAAAGACGACCATAGGTTCGTTGAGCGCGTTTAATTAAGCCGATAATTGAAGAAAATTCGCCGACTTGCAATTTCCCCAAGATACTCGAACGGTTAATAATACGAGGATTCCCTGTTACCGCGCCAACGCGTGGTAAGTTAACCATTGGATCTAGCATCCATAGCACCGCATGAGGATGAAGCAATGCATCACCATCAATACAAACCAAGTATTCATACTGGCTCACCAAAACACCTGAGCGTAAAGCAAATGCTTTTCCCTGATTTTTTGCCAAATGTACTACTCTGAGGTTTGCATATTGACCCTGCAATTCATCTAAAATTTGCCCTGTGCGATCTGTACTTCCGTCATTAACCGCAATGATCTCAAATTTTGGATATTGTGTCTGTGCTGCATAACGAATGGTATCTCGTACATGCTCCTCCTCATTAAAACAGGGGATAATAATACTGCACCCTTCATCTGTAGGTTTTGGAACATGACGCTTTGGATATTCACGTTTAAAGAAAAACCATATACCACCGACAATCCAAATCCATGCCATAAATAGAGGGTATAAAAAAGCAAAATCAAATAAATATTTTAGCCAGCTCATGGGACTTTCTCCAAATTCATATCATTTTTAAATGGATTTTTATAATTCAATGGACTGTCATTTTGGCTGAGTGGTGTATAAAGGTACTTGTGAAAAAACATCCCATTTTCTAGGTTATATTGATTTGCACCAATATTTTGAATACCTAATCCCTGTAAATCGATTAATGTTTTTTGAGCTGCTTTCCAGTCAGACTCAGATTTTAAATTTTTTGTATCAATACTGAAAGATATTCGGCTTTTTGTAGATAATGGCAAGCTACCAAATACCTTTTTCAACATTTTAGTTTGTTGTTTATCTGCTGGTTTATCTAAGATAAAATTAACAAATCCAAAATGATTCATCAGATTAGGCAAAACATTATCCATGGAACTTTCAAGATCTGGAGTAAGTGGCACTCGAAGCCCAAATCGAAATGTTTTACTGACATTTGAATAATATTCTGCTGTTTGTTTAACTTTATCAAACCATTTCATTTTTTCTGGCGTTGTAATCGCCGCTAAGTCACCATCAAACTCTAAAAATATTCCAGATAAACTGGTGTTATTTTTCATTAAATCCATAACAAACGGATTTAATTTTTGTGGTTGATTTTTAAAAGAACTCAATGGGATATTTGCATAAACATCAGCAGATACACGTGATTGAACCTGCCAGGTAAAACGATTCATTGCATCTTGTGACATCGGAAAAATAGTATTTGGAAAAAATACTTTTTCATTACTTTGGTCAAAAACATCTACGAAGACTTTATTTACAGCTAAAGCCTGTAGGCGATCCAGCATTAAACCAAGGCGATTATCATCATATTGACCCGATTGCCCAATTAAATCATCAAGTTTAATACTCAGACTATGCCGTATGTTTATTTTCGAATCTTCATGATAATTCACAACATTTAATAATTCTTGCTGCAAACCTTCTGAATTAGGATTGCCCAGCATCAAGATTCTTTTGTAGATTCGATCATTAATTTGATTAATTCCAGATCGACCTAAACTAAATGAAATCGGCAAACCCGCTTTTTTGGCAATATCCTCGGTTTCTGGCGTTACAGCACCATAAGGCCAAATTACTGCTTTGACTTGAATTCCTAGCTGTTTTCCCAAGATCTGTTTTGACTTCAATAAATCATTATAAACTCGCTGTTGGTATTCTTGATCGGTTTCATAGCGTTGTTGGTTTTTCAAATATTGCCGAGTAATTGCAGCAGGCTCTTCATTTCCTTGTGGATTTGCCAAAATCCCAACATGTAAACTGTCTGTATGACTGACAAAATCAACCAATCCTGACTTTTGCATCTCCCTCATTTCATCCCAAGTCATAAAATTTTCAGGATTCTTGTAAGTGATTTCATCATCAAATTTGGTCGTTTTGTTTGTCCAACCCGTCATAATCCCAAAGACAACAGGAAACTTATACTCTTTCAACAATGGAAAAACTTGTGTATAGCCGCTAACTAATCCATCATCAAAACTTAAGACAATTGCATTTGGAGGAAGTGGTTTTTTCCCTTCACGAGCATCAATGATTTGTTGCAGTGAAACAGGATGCCATTTTGAATGGCTTAACCAGTCAAAAAATTCAGCGAGACTTCGAGAATTAACCGCATATAGATCCGCATCATCTTTTTTCAGAACGTCTTCTCTTACATTGTGAAAATTCAATGCAATTGCTTGGTTTTGTCCTAATATGCTGTCAGGTGCTGCAGCATATGTTTGCACTGACAAAAGACTTGATAGCACAAAAGCATATGGCAATATTGTTTGACTAAACTTTATCATTAAAAAATACCCCTAAATCCTACTAGACCATAAGTGCGATCTTCTTGTTTTCCATCATAAGGGTGTCTTGTAATGCCAATTCCATACTCAAGCTGCCATGTGCGAGACAATGACCAGCGATGCAAATATTGCGCATTCCAAGTGACTTTGGTTCCATAATTTTTTTGATTGTAGAACCCTGTTCCTAGTTCAAAATGTTGCGTAAAGCTTTGGTTATATTTTCTCCATGTTACCCAATCATGCTGGAGAGTGATATTCATTGCATAGTATTGGTCAGGACTAAAATAAAGAGTCTCTTGTTTACTATTGGTGCCATAGCCTGCACTCACAAGCATATCGGTAATATGATGTGGAGATGCTTGTAATCGCTGAGTAAAATCAAAAGTCCAGTCTTGTTGTTTATTGCCATCAGAAATATCTGTATAGGCATAAGTCAATCCAGCTGAACGTGATTCATTCTGACGCCAGAGAATGCTTGTTGAATATAGTTTTCCATCTTGCTTATTACGTAGTGCTTGTAACGGAATCGGCACCTGACTGTTATATTGCAGACGGTACTGCCAATTATCATTGAGCCATTGCGACCAGTTGATATCGACACCTGTTTTTTCTTGATGCGAGTTTTGCGATAACGCCAAAGTTAAGTCTTTACGATTAGATGCCCACTCCAACCCTAGACCATAGCGATCATCTCCAATATTACCGACATCAAAATGACCACTACGATTTTGAGAAAAGGCAAAAACACGATAATTGTCATGCATCCATGGTGAATTCAACCATGTATAACTATCTAGATCTCGGGTTCCTCTTAAGCTTTGATTCACTTGATCCGAATTGCTATGCCCCCAATTGGTTTCATGAGTAATGCTAAAGTGATCCCGATCAGCCATTTCCTTACGGCTTTCCATCACACCACTATCATCTGGATACAATTCGAGTAGATGAGACAAATCCTTTTTCCAAGTTTGGATATTGCCCAAGTCTTGTTCATTCTTCATCTGATTAATTAATGTGTTTTTATCAGGCTCTCTACCTGTTAATCTTGCTAGAGTTTTCTGCGAATGAAGAGGCTGTTCCCTCCAGCGCTGTATCATTGCCAAATTATTGAGATAAAGTGGATTATTCGGTGTTTTAGCAACGATATCTTGATAGTATTTTTCCGATGTGTTTAATTCATTCCGATACGCGAAATTTAAACCTTTTAAGCTAATATACTCATAACGATCATCGGCAGTCGTTTTATCCTCACCCTTGGCATTGCCATAATGATACGTTGGAATGAGGTGATCGACATCCTTGATTAACTGATCGGCTTGTTGGAACTTTTCTTGCTCAATATAGGAATAGTAAAGACCAGAATAAACTTCCATATCTGGATAGTTTTTCTCTTGTAATAAACTGAGATATAAAGTTTCAGCTTGTTGAGGTTGTTTGATTCGGAGGTAAGCATTTGCCAGTGCATGTCTGACATACGCAGGCATATCTGCATAAGGGCGATTTAACTGCTGTGCATACTCAATGGCTTCGTTAGATCTACCGCGAAAGCTGAGAGCATAAATATAATTGTAATAGAAATTAAAATATCCAGGTTTTTCTCTTGATACTTGTTTCTGCAAATCTGTTGCTTTGGCTAAGCATTTATCCAAATCTGCATAGCTGGCTTTATCTCCTTCGCCATGATTCGATAAATACTTATAATGCGCTATCGCATTTTTAATATCTTGACTAAATTGCAAAAGTTGCAGGCTCAAAGATAAAGCTGATTTTTTGTCATTTAAGCCGCTATGGTTCTGTAGAAACAGCTCTGCTTCTGAAAGGCTTCCTGAGTCAATCAGTGCATAAAAATACTCTTCTTGTACACTCTCAACCTTCGGTGCTTTTTCATAAGCAAGGCTCGCTGCATTCAAACTTTCAATCGGCTTCCCAGACATGCGATATGCATAAGAAACTTGTACAAGTTGATCTGCATTTAAAGCATTCAAAGGAATACCTTTTAAAGTGGCAACTGCATCCTGTGGCTGATTTAATTCAGCATACAGTACTGCTTTCATCACTTGTAATTGAATATTTTTATTGTATGGTTCAAATTTTTTTAGCCACTCTAAAGCGAGACTAAATTGCTGTAGATCTCTTACCCCCTGAATGACGGGAATCTGAGCATATTCTGGAAATTGCTTCGGCTGAATTCGCTGGAGTAAAGAAATATCATCCTGATTAAATTTTTGTGTTTGAAAATGTAGAGTGAAATAATCCGCGAGTACAATTTGGTCATCGGGGTATTGAGATATTAATGAATGAAATAAAGACATACCTTGTTGAATCTGACCCTGTCTGACAAGAACAACCGCTTTCTCACGAGATGATTTTAACTCTACTGACTCCTCAGCAGCATGAGCTACCGATATCGGTAGGATCAATAGAGAGGTAATGCAACTCATTGCACTACGATAATTAAATATAGACAATTTTGGCATCCTTTTTTTAAGTTTTTGATATTAGTTTTTTGATAACCACATCACATTTTTATAAGAAAAGTATATTGTTTATATTTTAAACAAGCAATCAGTTTTTATTCTTTACTAAGAGTATATTTTCTATTTTTTACAATATAAATCATATATATAAGTAATTAAATTTGCATAATTTTATTTTTACTCGTCATATTGTGTTACAGTCCAGAAATATTTTAGCCTCATAAAACAAATTTTATGGACGGAAACCATGCCTCTTTCAAACCATCAACGTCCATATTTTTATATTTTCTTATTTTTATGCAAAAAAACAGTTATTTGAGTAATTTTAAAGCAAATACCACAAGATAGTGTTGCCAACAAAAATAACTTGTTTTATGATTGCGGCCATGCCCGGGTGGTGAAATAGGTAGACACAGGGGATTTAAAATCCCCCGCCCACAAAGCGTGCCGGTTCGAGTCCGGCCCCGGGCACCATTTTATTAAAACTGTTAAAATGGTGCCAACAAAACCCAGCGAAAGCTGGTTTTTTTACGTCTATAGATTTTCTGCACTTCCTATGTAATTACAAAGATGTAACAAAATTTTCAATTTTCATGTGTTTTTACAGCATAGTTCATACCTAGACTTTATACTTTCCCCTGCATGATTAGACTCCTTCTATAAATGCATTATATTTATTTTATTCACAGCAAATTCGGGGCATGTTATGAAACCAATGTTGATTGTCTGTTTATGCCTTTCTTCATGCACACTATTTGCCTGTAAACCCAATCATGTAAACTCACAACACATCAGTTTCAGCCATAATCAAACCATTGATATTAAAACAGACCTTGGAATACTACAAAATTTAGCGCAACGCCAAAATCAGGAAAGTTCTGTTTTTCAGCAAGAAGCCTTACATGTCATTCGTTCTGGTAATACTGCCCAGATTGAACAAATTATTCAAAGCATGCAGCAACATGTAGGAAAATTTAATCAGGAATTACGAGACTTGTTATTAAGTAGTGCTGAAGTTGATGTAATTCGTCAAAAAATGATGCATAACAATCAACTTAGCCTTGAACTTGCACAACAAGGCGCAGCCCAACGTCCAAATACTTCCAAAATCCTACCATTGCAAAAAAAGCTTGAACAGAATCAGCAAGAAATTATCGAGTTAACCCATTATGCCCAAGCAAAAATCAGTAAAATGACCAGTGCATCATAGGCGGGACTTTACTCGTTTGATTTTTATGGTAATACTTTAATCATAAGCCGAACCCAAATGATCAGATCATGAATAATGCTTTAGACCTCCAACAGTTACGTCGAGAGCTACGCCGTAAGCGTCGTCGACTCACCTGTTTTCAGCAACGTCAAGCTGCTCAGGCTGTATTAAGTCATTTTCGACGCGCCCCCGCGATTCAAAAGGCAAAAAAAATCGGATTATATTTAGATGCTTTTGGTGAGATTGTGACAAAAGGGCTGATTGAATATTGCTTTAAACTCAATAAGGAAGTTTATTTACCCAAAATCTGCAATATGAACCAACATTTACGTTGGGTCAAAATTTCTAGACAACAATTTTATACACGGCGTTTTGCACCACACCGTTTGGGTATGCTGGAACCCCAGCAACGCGGGATTGCCGTGCAGCATTTAGATCTATTGTGTATGCCTTTACTGGCTTGTGATATAAAAGGTATGCGTTTGGGCATGGGAGGTGGTTTTTATGATCGTACATTGTCTCAGGCTCAACATCATCCCTTTCGTTTAGGGTTAGCGCACGACTTTCAACGCCTTGATATTGTGCTTCCCCATCAGCCTTGGGATCAGCCGCTACATGCACTTTGTACACCACAATCTTATCGGCATTTTAACCGATAATAGACTGTTGTAAATTTAAGCAAAATCATGGTTTTTTATTTTTTTCACAAGACTTCCCCTTGTAATTTAAAAAAAACACATCACTATAAAAATCATGGCAACACTGTTGTCACTCATTAGGAGTGCTCATGACTGAACAAATTTTGAATCTTGAAAGTTCGCAAGAACTGACAATTCCAAACATATTACCATTATTAGCGTTACGTGATGTAGTGGTTTATCCGCACATGCAAATCGCGCTTTTTGTTGGTCGTGAAAAATCAATAAAAGCTGTTGATGTGGCGCGTAACAGTGACAATTTAGTCTTTGTGGTTGCACAAAAAGATTCTCTCACTGAAGATATTGATCAGGACAATCTGTACCAATACGGAACTGTGGCGAAAATCGTGCAAGTTGTGAACCACGAAAACGATGAAAACTGCATCAAAGTACTGATTGAAGGTTTACATCGTGCAAAACTAGAACAGATCATTGATCAAACTGAGTATTTCACAGCTGAACATACACTAAGCCCGATGAGTGTAGCATTAGACCAAGACACTCAGGATGAGCGCTTACAAGAATTGAAAGCATTGTTTGCCCAATATGCTGAAGCAAAATTGCGCAATGCACGCGAGTTAATTACTGCTGCAAATAAAATTGATGATTTGCAACAATTGTTATTCTTCGTCGCAACACGTGTTCCTCTGAATATTGAAGTGAAACAGAATTTCTTGGAACATGATGAATTCGAAGCACACTTAAAAGAGTTAATGACTTATTTGTTGCAACAATCTGAAGAGCAGCAAATTGAGCAGACATTACATGACAGTGTCAAACGCCAAATGGAAAAGAACCAACGCGAATACTTTCTCAATGAAAAAATGAAAGTCATTCAGCGCGAACTTTCTGACATGAATGGCGGCGCTGAAGATGACGTTGCCGAACTTGAAAACCGTCTTGCTGAAGCAGATTTGCCTGAGCATGTCCGCAAAAAAGCAGAAGCAGAATTTCGCAAACTTAAAGCCATGCAACCTGCGTCAAGCGAAGCAGCTGTTGTACGTAACTATCTAGATGTCATCTTAGATACACCATGGAATAAAGCCAGCAAAGTTAGCATTAACTTGCCAAAAGCACAGGAAATTTTGGATGCAGACCACTATGGTTTGGACGAAGTTAAAGCCCGCATTGTCGAGTATTTGGCGGTTCAATCTCGTGTGAAAAAACTGCGTGGTCCAATCCTATGCTTAGTTGGTCCTCCTGGGGTAGGTAAAACTTCTCTCGGCGAATCAATTGCCAAAGCAACTGGGCGTGAGTTTGTGCGCATGGCTTTGGGTGGTGTGCGTGATGAAGCTGAAATTCGTGGTCACCGTCGTACCTATATTGGTGCGATGCCAGGTAAAATCGTGCAGTCATTAACTAAAGTCGGCGTGAAAAACCCGCTATTTTTACTCGATGAAATCGACAAAATGGCTCAGGACTACCGTGGCGACCCTGCATCAGCATTGCTTGAAGTTCTTGACCCATCACAAAATAGTAAGTTTAACGACCACTATTTAGATTTGGATCTTGACCTATCTGAAGTCATGTTTATCTGTACAGCCAACAGTATGAATATTCCTGAAGCATTGCTTGACCGTATGGAAGTCATTCGTCTACCGGGTTATACCGAAGATGAAAAAGTCAATATTGCTTCACGCTATTTAGTGCCAAAAGCAATTAAAGACAACGGCTTACGCAACAAAGAACTCACCGTTCATGAAGAAGCAATTCGTGACATTGTGCGCCGTTATACCCGTGAAGCAGGTGTTCGTAGCCTTGAACGAGAAATTTCTAAAATTGCTCGTAAAGTCGTGAAAGAAGCGGTAAGCAAGAAAGCGAAAAGCTTGCATATTAATGTGACTGAGCAGAACTTGCCAGATTACTTAGGTGTGCATAAATTCGATTACGGCATGGCTGAGTCTGAAGCACAAGTTGGTCGTGTCAATGGCCTAGCGTGGACATCTGTGGGTGGTGAATTACTCACGATTGAAGTTGCTGCGGTGAAAGGTAAAGGTAAATTCATTACCACAGGTTCACTCGGTGATGTCATGAAAGAGTCGATCACGACAGCAATGACTGTGGTTCGTACTCGTGCTGATGAACTCGGCATCGAAGCATCTCGCTTTGATGAAACTGATATTCACGTGCATTTACCTGAAGGTGCAACACCGAAAGATGGTCCATCAGCAGGTTTGGCACTAACTACGGCATTGGTATCTGCCTTTACAGGTATTCCAATCCGTGCAGATATCGCGATGACAGGCGAAACTACGCTTGCTGGTCGTGCACTGCGAATTGGTGGTTTGAAAGAAAAACTATTGGCAGCCCATCGTGGTGGTGTCAAATTGGTTTTCATTCCACAGGACAACGTGCGTGATTTGGCGGAAATTCCAGACAATGTAAAAGAAGGTCTAGAAATCAAAGCCGTAAAAAGCATTGACGAGATTTTGCCATTGGCATTGACTCAACAACCAACGCCTTTACCTAAAACGCCACTTGTCGCAACAGTGACTGAAAACCAGACTGCTCGCCACTAATCCAATCAGAAAGCCATAAAAAACCACTTCTTCGGAAGTGGTTTTTTATTGTCTAAAATATTCAATTTTTCATCAATGGATTGAATGTTTTAATGAAAATGTGACCCGAGTAAAATTTGAGTAATCACACTCGATGCCACAGCAACCAACACAAAATCTCCATCAATCTGCATCCAACGATGACCATATGGAGGCGGTGGCAAACGCCGCTCATGCCAGTCTACATAATAGCGGCCATCCATATAATCACGTGGAATATATTGCCCTTCATGCCAATAACGTGGTTGTGGCTCATCCCAATGATGATAATGATGATGCTCGTAATATTCTGATGGTCGATCATCCCAATGACGATAATGATCATGCCCATAATATTCTGACGGTCGATCATCATGATCCCACGGATCCGCCAAAGTTAG
Source organism: Acinetobacter brisouioides (assembly GCF_004331075.1). Taxonomy (GTDB): domain Bacteria; phylum Pseudomonadota; class Gammaproteobacteria; order Pseudomonadales; family Moraxellaceae; genus Acinetobacter. Next base: position 269,421 of record NZ_SJNX01000001.1, read on the forward strand.
ACCCGATGCAAGACTGGTGCTGAATGCCAAGACGACCGCAATCCATTTTGACTTACGCATTTCTTTCTCCTGTCATTTTGCATCCAGATACCACTAGAGCAAAATATTGATACTTTCACGCATACATTTAAACTGATGTACGGCGTTACGCTTTTCGCTACTGTACGTCAATATTTAAGAGAAACCGTGTAGGTCTGTGCAGCTTTGTGCAATGCTTTGTCTGATTTTCCATGCTTAATTACTACAATTTTAGCGATTTAAGCAAATTTTAATTTTTTGATTTTATGCGTAATTTTCGGTAAATCCGCATAAAAAAACTGCTTCGAAGGAAGCAGTTTTGAGTCAAATACAGAAAGGTTATTAACGTGAGAAAATCGCCTGAGCTATGACACCTGTGGCAATTGCAATCAATAAGTAATCGCCATTCACACGTACCCAACGATGCCCACGTGGTGGATATGGCAAGTGATGCTCACGCCAGTCTACATAATCGCCACGGTAACGAGGGGGTAAGCGGTCTCCACGTGACCAGCGACCTCGGTGATCATCCCAATCTTCATGATGATGCTCCCAACCTGGTCCGCCACGGTAATCTCGGTGATCTCGATAATCCCCTCGATGATCATAACCATGACGATCTCCATCACGATCATGCCAAGGTTCTGCCATTGCTAAGCTACTGGTGGCTACTGTCGAAACCACTAACATAGTGGTTATAATTTTCTTCAACATCGCTATTTACCTCTTTTTTCATCATCAAGCCAAGACCTGACCGAAGATATTAAGGATTTACACCGACTCAATTTTATCATAAGACTTTGAAGAAGATGCATCCTGCTTAAGAAATAAGTTAGCCCGTAAATATAGTTTGATGATGTAGGAAGTCATTTTTTTATGTAATAAGTTTTACATATTCTATTTCAGATTAATCTATTTTTTTAAAAGATTCACTTTATTGTGTGACTTCTGTAATTTGCAGGATGATTTTGAACAGAGACACTGTGATTTTGGTCGATTGAAACTGCCCCCTCCTATTCCATAAAGCACACATAGCCTGAATATCGCTTTTAGAATATTTCAACTGTTTCAATGTTTGTTGCAAGGCAAAACTTTACTTTGTTTACCACTCAAGCATAGCTTTCGCCTTCTTGCGAAGCTTTAATCGCTTCTCAAGACAAAGCCTTGCTTTGTTTATCTTCTTACCACTCAAGCACAGCTTTCGCCTTGCACTCAGACAAAGCCTTGCTTTGTTTATCTTCGCTCAGGTTATAATTGTTTTTTTCTCAAAGATTGTCACGATGAAGATTCGCATTTTAACCATTGGACAGAAAATGCCTGCTTGGGTATTGACTGGTGTAGATGACTATTTAAAGCGGATTCAGCCGTTTGTCCAAACCCAATTTGTTGAATTACCAATGGCAAAACGTGGGAAAAATGACTCAGATGCCGATATCTTGAAATACTGCCAAACTGAAGGTGAAAGTATTTTAAATGCGCTCAAACCCAATGAAACCTTGATTGCACTGGAAGTCGGTGGTCGGGAACTGAGTACCGAGAAGCTGGCAGAGACTATGCAGCAATGGATGCTAGAGGGTCAGGATATTGCTTTAGCCATTGGTGGGCCAGATGGTTTAAGTGATGCTGTGCGTCAGGTAGCCAAGTGGCACTGGTCTTTGTCTAAACTGACACTGCCGCATCCTCTGGTTCGGGTCATGTTGATTGAGCAACTTTACCGTGCTATGAGCATTAACCATAATCATCCGTATCATCGTGCTTAAAGCATGATGCAACAGTTCAAATTCAGGTGAACCTTATGCATCTTCAAACTTTACCTGGGTTATTTATTTCTCATGGTTCTCCCCTGCTGGCACTCGATCCTGAACAGGTTGGCCCAGCATTACAGCGTTTAGGTCTAAATCTGCCTCGCCCCAAAGCGATTGTGGTGATGTCCGCACACTGGGAAAGTCAGGCACTTGAAGTCAGTAGTGCTGTGCGCCCTGAAACATGGCATGACTTTCGTGGCTTTCCTCAAGCCTTATATCAGATTCGTTATCCTGCGCCCGGACAACCAGAACTTGCCGAACAAATTCTGCATTTATTGGCAGAAGCAGATTTACACGCCCATGCCAATAGTACCCGCCCTCGTGATCATGGAGTTTGGATGCCGTTATTGCATTTATATCCTGAAGCAGATATTCCTGTAATCGAAATTTCTTTACCGATGGGTTATAGCGTCGAAGAGATTTTTAAGATTGGGCAAACTTTAAAAGAACTGCGTCAGCAACAAATTTTACTGATCGGCTCAGGCAGCATTACTCATAACTTGGCGGAATTGTCTTGGCATAATACACAGGCAGAAATTCCTGTATGGGCATCAGAATTTCGCAACTATGTCGTGCAAAAGCTCAGCCATCAAAACTATGAAGCAGTTCTAGATTGGCAAACTATTCCTTATATCCAGCAAAACCACCCAAGCCTTGAACATCTTGCACCACTATTTTTTGCCATGGGTTTGGGGCATCGCTTTACCATTGTGCATAGTAGTTTTTCAATGGGTGCTTTGGGAATGGATATTTACCGTTTCGACTAAGACTAAAAACTCATGAGCACATAAAAAACCGAGGCGCATAACCTCGGTCTTTAGCCATCGTAAACTTATGAATGCTTTAACTCGCCAAAGGCAAAATTCGACACCCACAGCCCACCCACAAACTGGGTTTCATGATAGGTTCGAACGGCACTCTCTTGCTGTGCTGCACCGACACTGACCATTAACGGCAATAAATGTTCTTCTCGTGGATGGGCAATACGTGCTGCAGGAGCTTGTTCCCACTGGGTCAACAACTGATTACGCTCTGTTCCTGTATGCTCAACAACAGTTGAATATAACCATTGATCAAAAGCTTTTGAAGGCTCACTTGCGTGTACATTAAACATACGCAAGTTATGGTAGCTCAAGCCACTGCCAATAATCAGCACATTTTCATCACGTAACGGTGCTAACGCCTGCCCCATTTGAATATGTGTTGCAGGGTCTAGCCCCTTTTTCAAGGATAACTGCACCACGGGAATATCTGCGGCGGGATTAATCACTTGCATTGGTGAAAACATACCATGATCATAGCCGCGAGTTGTGGTTTGCTGTACAGGAATATCCGCTTGTACCAGCAACTCACTGACACGCTGTGCCAGTTCAGGGCAACCTGCAGAACGATAGTGAATATGATAAGTATGCTCAGGAAACCCACCATAGTCATAAATCATGCCTGGCTCAGGCGTTGCCTGTACGGTAAAGTCTCGCTCTTCCCAATGTGCCGAAACCATTAAAATGGCTTTGGGCTTTTGCGGCAGGCTCGACAGTAACGCGCCTAATGACTGCGCGAGATTGGCATAAATAGTTTCCAGATGATCTGGCATCCACGGCCAAGGCCCACCGCCATGAGAAACAAAAAATACAGGCTGCCGAGTTTGAATTGTTGTAGACATGTGAATTACCTAAATTCGAATAACACAATATTATGATGCCACTTTACGATTTGCCTGAAACATAAACAATAAAGAAAATAGGACACTGTCATAAGTTCATGCAACGCTGTAAGCTTTACAATTTTTATCGTTGCAATATTATGGCTTGATGAAGAAAATGTGACAGCATTTCTTAAAATTTGCTTTAATGATAAAAGAATTAACCATTTTCCTGCCATATATCATATTTCTCCATACATCATAGCAACTTAGCTCCATACAATATCCACAACTCTTAGAGATAATGTCAGTGTGAAATCCACCACCTAATGAAAAAACAAGGTTGATCCCGAAATGAAAAATTTAACTGCTGCTTTAATCTTTGGCTTCGCTGCAACTGCATTTACAGGTACTGCAATGGCTGAACCTGTGCAACAGCACCCTCAAAAATCTGAATCAACAACACATAAAGTTGTACAAAAAACTGAACATGCAGCACATACCGTTGGGCATGAAACCAAACATGTTGCCCGTGAAGTTGGACATGGAACTAAAAACGTCGCGCGCAAAATAGGTCATGGCACCAAACACGTTGTGCATAAAGTTGGGCATGGTACTAAAAACGTCGTACATAAAGTCACTCACCACGACAACAAAAAACCAGCGCCAAAACACGACTAATTCATCTGCAGATTGCAAAAAACCACATCTTTTGATGTGGTTTTTTTATGTCTGATTGCTTCATAATTCCGACTAAAATACTGGGTTGAGCGCTACTCAGAGAATCACTAAACTATTCCCCTATTTTTTCTAAGCTTTTACTGTGTTTACCATGAAAACAGAACTTCTCTCACCTGCTGGTTCGCTCAAAAACATGCGCTATGCATTTGCCTATGGTGCAGATGCAGTTTATGCCGGTCAACCGCGTTATAGCTTACGTGTACGTAACAATGCCTTTGATCATGACAACTTACAAATCGGCATTAATGAAGCTCATGCATTGGGTAAAAAATTCTATGTGGTCGTGAATATTCAGCCACACAACAGCAAACTGAAAAACTTTATTCGCGATCTTGAGCCTGTAGTAGCGATGCAACCCGATGCCCTGATCATGTCTGACCCAGGTCTAATCATGATGGTCCGTGAGCATTTTCCACATATGCCGATACATTTGTCTGTACAGGCCAATGCCATTAACTGGGCAACCGTTAAATTCTGGAAAGACTATGGTTTGACCCGAGTGATTTTATCGCGCGAACTATCAGTTGACGAAATTGAAGAAATTCAACAGCATGTTCCAGAAATCGAACTGGAAGTTTTCGTACATGGTGCATTGTGTATGGCCTACTCAGGGCGTTGTTTGCTGTCTGGCTATATGAATAAACGTGATGCCAATCAAGGCGCATGCACCAATGCTTGTCGTTGGGAATATAAAATCCACGAAACACAAGAAGATGCCACTGGCGACGTGATTCCTGTCACTCAAGTTGAAGAGAAAAAAGCCTGCTGTTCGAGTGAAAATGATCAACATCAATTTGCTGAACCTGTGCTGATTCAGCGTAATGATGAAGACATGTTTGCTGCAGAAGAAGATGAGCATGGCACTTACTTCATGAACTCAAAAGATTTACGCGCCGTGCAGCATGTTGATCGTTTGACACACATGGGCATTGCTTCATTAAAAATTGAAGGTCGTACCAAGTCTTATTTTTACTGTGCACGAACTGCTCAAATTTACCGTAAAGCCATTGATGATGCTTTGGCGGGTCGCCCATTTGACCCAAGCCTGATGACACAACTCGAAGGCTTAGCAAATCGTGGTTATACAGAAGGTTTCTTGCGCCGTCATGTGCATAGCGAATACCAAAACTATGAAGATGGTTCATCACACTTTGATTATCAACAGTTCTGTGGCGAAGTGCTTGAACGCAATGGTGACTATATTCGTATTGAAGTGAAAAATCGTTTCCTTGTCGGTGATTCACTTGAGCTTATGACACCGAAAGGCAATATCACTTTTACACTAACTGAAATGCGTGACCTAAAAGGCAATGCCATTGATAATGCCAAAGGTTCGGGGCATGTGGTGGAAATTCCATTTGATGCCAGCATTGATGTTGAATTTGCCTTGCTGGTTCGCAACTTGCCAGATGCCACAGGCAATATTCAGGCAGCTTCTCTAGCCTATTCAGCAGGTTAAACTATGGCATTGTTGATTACCAACGAATGTATTAACTGTGATATGTGCTTGCCCGAATGCCCAAATACCGCAATTTTTGAAGGCAAGAAGGTTTATGAAATTGACCCACAGCGTTGTACGGAATGTGTCGGTTTTTATGAAGCTCCGACTTGTATGGCAGTTTGCCCAATCAATTGTATTGAGCCTGACCCTGCCCATGTTGAAGATCAAGCACAATTGATGCAGAAGTTTAAAACACTCAATATTGTGTAAAACAACCAAAAAAGAGCGACAATCTTGTCACTCTTTTTTTGACCTAATTAACAGGCTGCTTTCATCATTACATACACTTTCTTTATTTTCCTCCCTGAGCAAAATTGAAATATATTTCAATGCAGCGCAAGAGAAATAAAAGTAACTTATGAAAGAAGCCTCGCTAGATCAACCTTAGTTTTCAATCCAACTTATTGTCCTGAACGGATAATATAGTCAAATGCTGAGAGTGATGCTTTCGCGCCTTCACCTGTGGCAATGATGATCTGTTTGTATGGCACTGTAGTACAGTCGCCTGCTGCAAATACCCCTTTGACGTTGGTTTCATTGCGATCATTCACCACAATTTCCCCACGGTTCGACAACTCAACTGCACTTTCTTTTAAGAAGTCGGTATTTGGCAATAAGCCAATTTGTACAAAGATCCCTGCAAGTTCCACCACATGTTCTTCACCTGTAGAGCGGTCTTGATATTTCAAACCAGTGACTTGAGAACCATCACCCAATACTTCAGTGGTTTGCGCACTTTTAATCACAACCGTATTATTTAAGCTGTTCAATTTGTTTTGCAAGACTTGGTCTGCACGTAAAGTGTCACCAAACTCAATCAAAGTCACATGCTCAACAATCCCTGCCAAGTCAATCGCAGCTTCAACACCTGAGTTCCCTCCACCAATCACCGCAACACGTTTACCTTTAAACAAAGGGCCATCACAGTGCGGACAGTACGCAACGCCACGGGTACGGTATTCAGCTTCACCTGGAACATTCATTTCTCTCCAGCGTGCACCTGTAGATAGAATTACAGTTTTAGACTCAAGTTTCGCGCCATTTTCCAGTTCAACTGCGACTAAACCATTACTCGTTTGATCTGCACCTGTAATGTGTTTCACACGCTGTAAATTCATGATGTCGACATTGTACTCACGCACATGTGCTTCCATATCGGCTGCGAATTTTGGTCCTTGGGTTTTTTGTACTGAGGTAAAGTTTTCAATGTCCATAGTGTCCATCACCTGTCCACCAAAACGCTCTGCGACAATCCCAGTTTTAATGCCTTTACGCGCAGCATAAATCGCAGAGGTTGCCCCTGCAGGTCCACCACCAATCACCAAGACATCAAAAGCATCTTTGGCATTGATCGCTGCGGCATCCTTTTCTGCCGAGTTTTGATCAAGTTGTGCCACAATTTCTTCAAGCGTCATGCGACCTTGACCAATATGTTGCTCATCTTGGAACACCATCGGTACAGCCATGATTTTACGTTGTTCCACTTCATCTTGGAAAAAACCGCCATCAATCATGGTGGTTGTGGCATTTGGATTATAAATCGCAATCAGATTCAGTGCTTGAACGACATCTGGGCAGTTATGGCAGCTTAGAGAAACAAATACGTCAAAATTTGCTTTTAAATTTAAGCCTTTAATTTGCGCCAATAACTCATCTGAAATTTTTGGTGCATAACCTGAAACTTGTAACAATGCCAAGATCAATGACGTAAACTCATGCCCCATTGGTAAACCTGCAAAAAATACGCGAGGTTGTTCACCTGCTTTGGCAATACCAAAACTTGGACGGCGCGCATTTTCACCATCAAAACGTGCAGTGACTTGATCAGACAATTCTGCAATTTCAGTCACCAGTTCTTTTACTTGTTCAGCTTTTTCTGAGTCATCAAGTGCAGCAACCAATTCAATCGGACTTTCCAAGCGTTCTAAGTATGCTTTCAATTGTGCTTTAATATTTTGATCTAACATCGTATTTCTCCAAATAGAGCGAATTTTTTAACTTGGAGTTATAGTAACTCAAGTTTATTAATTGGCAAAATAGTATATTTTTATTCATACGATCGTTTTTATAGATTAAATAATTAAAAACTTGTTCTGCACTCAATCACTCAATTGCTTTGAATCATAAGTCTCAGTCAACTTTTCCAACATACAATTTGCAATCAGATAAAGTAACGATAGTCGTAGTTCATATAGCCATATTGAACAATCGACAGATTTACATAAAAACTCAAACTCACTAGCATTGTCACCGAAAATAGTAATAAACAGAGAGTCACACCATAATTGCGATTGCGGACGAGTAAGATACTAAAAATTTTACCCAAGATCTGAAAGCCTCATCAGATATCCCCTGCAATTGATAGAGAGTATTAAAATGATACGGCAACACCACAGCAATCAAGAAAAGAAAACTTATTTATAAATACATATTGTATTTAATTCAATTTTTATCGTTTTAAGCTTTCTTAAAATAAAAAAGCCTCCCAATAATTCAGGAGGCTTTTTTTCAGTTATACAAAAGGATTATTTTGCGTAAACTGGGAATTTTGCACAAACTTCTGCAACTTTGTCTTTAACAGCAGCGATCACACTTTCGTCACCTTTGCTGTCCAAGATGTCTGCGATCCAGTTTGCAAGATCACGTACTTCAGCTTCACCGAAACCACGTGTTGTTACCGCAGGTGTACCAATACGGATACCTGAAGTTACAAACGGAGAACGTGGATCGTTTGGCACAGAGTTTTTGTTCACAGTGATGTGCGCTGCACCTAACCATGCATCAGCTTCTTTACCAGTCACGTCTTGTTTAATCAGTGACAATAAGAACAAGTGGTTGTTTGTGCCGCCAGAAACGATATCATAACCGCGAGCAATCAGTACTTCAGCCATTGCTTGAGCATTAATCACAACCTGTTGCTGATAAGCTTTAAACTCGTCAGACATTGCTTCTTTGAAGCAGATTGCTTTTGCTGCAACAGCATGCATCAATGGACCACCTTGGTTACCAGGGAATACAGCTGATTGTAGTTTTTTCTCGATTTCTTCGTTTGCTTTCGCAAGAATCAAACCAGAACGTGGACCACGAAGTGTTTTGTGAGTCGTTGTAGTGGTTACATCCGCGATTTGTACTGGGCTTGGATAAACACCAGCAGCAACTAGACCTGCAACGTGTGCCATGTCAACAAATAGGTAAGCACCTACTTTGTCTGCGATGTCACGGAAACGCTGCCAATCTACGATACGGCTGTATGCAGAGAAACCTGCAACGATCATACGTGGTTTATGTTCTACAGCTAGACGTTCAACTTCTTCATAGTCAATTTCGCCAGTTTCAGTATTTAAACCATACTGAACTGCGTTATAAGTTTTACCAGAGAAGCTAACTTTTGCACCGTGAGTCAAGTGACCACCGTGAGCCAAGCTCATACCCAAAACTGTATCGCCTGGGTTAAGTAATGCTAAATAAACTGCAGAGTTTGCTTGAGAACCAGCATGTGGCTGTACGTTTGCGTAGTCAGCACCAAATAATTCTTTAGCACGGTCAATCGCCATTTGCTCAATGACATCAACATATTCACAACCGCCGTAGTAGCGTTTGCCTGGATAGCCTTCTGCATATTTATTGGTTAACTTACTTCCTTGAGCTTCCATAACCGCTGGAGAACAGTAGTTTTCAGAGGCAATCAACTCAATGTGAGCTTCTTGGCGCTCACCTTCAGAAGCAATTGCTTTTGCTAAATCTGGATCAAATTCAGAAATAGAGATGTTGGCAAACATTAGCGAGGGTCCTATCAATTAGGGCTTTTAAGCCGTGCTAAAATCGAAGCCTATTCTAGCACGAAGTTTCATGTTTTTCGGCATGAAGTTTACTCAGCTTGCAATAAAAATCGCTCAATTTAAGCCTTGATTTTAAATCGCTTGAATTCGGTTGTAGAATTTTAGAACATAACAAACTTTAGATTTTTAAAATAATTTTAAAATGTTGATATTGATTTGTTTTATTATAGGTTTTTGCTTAGGCTATTATATTCGTGGACAAAAACAATCTACACCACAACAACCAGCCATTCAAAACCAATCACCTCAGCGCAGTCACGTACAGCGCCTATATTCTAAAAGTCAGCATCGCTCTGACAGTGACCGCATTCGTGATCTCAATCAGCTCTCAACGCATCAGGCAGCTTTTTTACGTTTATTGAAACAGACTTTTTTCAATTATGAAGTTTCAATTAAACAGCAGCGCTTTTTTATTTTGGATCAGGACAAAATGCCACTTGCCATTTTTGAATACCGAGATGGTACACAAAGCTTTAAAGCCATGGATTATGAAGATGGTATTCCCGTGTATACCTATAAAGCCCTGATCTCAAGTGAAGCTTTACAGCAAGACCTAGAAATGCTGTTACAGCAACGACCATCACACTAATTTGTAGTTACTCTCAAGCAATGTTACATTGCACAAAAAACTCCTGTGATGGCTATGCATACTATTATTCTTGATACTGAAACCCATACGCTCAACGGCTTACCGATTGAAATTGCTTATGCACCGATTGAAATCCAGCAAGGTAAACTCAGCTTAGATAAAAGCAAGATTTTCGATCAATTGTATTCGGTTGGCGAACCCATTTCTTATGCGGCTATGGCGGTACATCATATTTTAGAATCGGATATTGCCGATCAGCCAATCTACACGACTTTTCAGTTGCCAAGCGAAACAACTTATATTATTGGGCATAATATCGATTATGACGTACAAGCCATCGCCCGTTGTGGCATCGATGTATCGCATTTAAAACCGATTTGCACACTAGCACTGGCACGCCAAGTCTGGGCAGATGCGGAAGCACACAACATTTCTGCACTCATTTACCAAATCAGTCGTGGTAGTGAAAAAGCCCGTGAACTGCTTAAAGGCGCGCACCGTGCCGATGCAGATATTATTTTGACTGCCAATATTTTGATGCATATTATTGCCAGTCTTGGCATACAAACTGTTGAAGAACTCTATCTCGCTTCTGAAGATGCCCGTATTCCTAAAATGATTAATTTTGGCAAGCATAAAGGCACGGCAATCAAAGATTTACCTTCAGACTATGCCAACTGGCTACTCAAACAAGATGAACTTGACCCTTATTTGCGAACTGCGCTTGAAAAATCAGGTTTTTAAATTTCCGTTTTTTTCGGAATAATCTTGGTAAATAACCATAAAAAAGCATTCGATAACATCTGTATGCTGCGCTGAAAAATGGGCAGCATACAAACCCAACAAGTCAAAATACTAGCGCAAAATGCAACGAGTAGTTGAATAGACGGCGTCACGGCAACATGCCATATATGACTCAACCACAGCACAATCAACCCATGCCACAAATAAATAGGTAATGATGCCTGCCCAAGCTGAGATAAAAATTGGGGAAATTTTCGCACGAGCATTGCCCAAGCAAACACTGCACAGCATGACATGATTAAATATTGACTGCGTATCAGCATTCCCTGTAACGGCGCAATATGCATTTGTGCGTAACTTAGACTGCCATATAACCAGTAAGATTTAAGCGGATGCAATTGCGTTAAACCTAGTAATCCCACAATGGTGATTACCGCAATCCCGTAAGTAAATGGTAAGCGGCGTAAAATATCTAGCCACGCTTTACCATAAATATGTCCCAACATAAAAAAAGGCAAAAAATTAAAGATCCGACCAATTGAAAATAGATAGTTATTGATTGGAGATAAACCGACCAGTAATGCCAAAATCAGACTGCATAACACAGGATAACCTGTTGCCTTGAGCCAACGTGTCAGTAGCACCCAAACCAGCATTGCCCAGAGATACCACAACAACCAATATGGCTGCCATAGCCATTTGCTGCTGATTTGCCCCGAATAATATCCATCGGCAAGCACATAAAGAAACTGAAATGGAATTAGTAATGACAAGAAATATTGCAATTTTTGGGAAATTTTCTGATCTTTAAACAAATAACCCGAAATAAATACAAAGGCAGGCATGTGTAATACATAAATGTTTTGTAAAAAGATTTTCGTCAGGGTATCTTGCCAGCCTAACAACCGTTCCAGAAAGTGCCCAAAGACCACCAAAAAAATCAGCAATCCTTTATAGATATCAATACTCTGATCTCGCATATACTCATCACACATTGACTGGGAAAAGTCATAAGCTTTACAAACGCATAGAAGCTCAAACAATTATAGGATTTTATTTTTATAAATTTACTTTTCTTTCGCTATAACCGATTAAAATTTGCTATATTAATCCAATAATAATCATTCCTAGGCATTGATTATGTCTTATATCATTCCTGATGAAGCAGCATTAAAAGCTCGCAGTCAAAGATTTGTCTGGCGAATTTTTATGATGCGCCAACTCGGTACAAGCCTGTGCTTTATGGCGATTGCTTCTGTGATGTGGGACATGCATTACCATCTGTTTTATTTCGCTTTGCTGACAATCAATGCTTTTGTCTGGCCAACAGTTGCTTGTCTGTTTAGCATGCAAGCGTATGATCCCGTCAAAGCAGAAAGCAATTGTTTAATTATTGACAGCGCCCTTGGAGGTGTCTGGATTGCGATTATGGGAATTAGCCCACTTCCCTCTTTGCTGATTTTTTCGGTACTGATTGCTGACCGTTATGCTGCTGGTGGTTGGAAACTTTTAAAATCGGCTTTAATCGCCCTCTTTCTTGCTTTTTTTGTGATTTGGGCTTTACTCGGTTATCGCATACATTTTGAGTTTAGCCAACGAACAGTATGGCTCAGTCTACCGTTGGCAACTATTTATATGGTGAGTCTAAGTGTCATCTCCAGGCATTTATCGGTACGTTTAAGCCAACGCAATCGTGAATTTGAACGTATCGCCATGATGGACCCTCGCTTGTATATCCCCAATCGACGACTGTTTGAACAACGTCTTGCCAGTACTTTTGTTCAAACCCAGCGTGAACAATCTTCCGCCTATTTAATGCTACTGGATGTTGATCATTTTAAACAAATTAATGACAACTACGGGCATGAAATTGGCGATTATATTTTACTTGAAATTTCCAATATATTACGGCAAACCTTACAAACATCGGACACCCCTGCTCGTTTTGGAGGAGATGAACTTGCAATCATTTCGATCAATTATAGAGAAGATGATGTACTCGAATTAGCTCAACAAATTTTAGAAAAAATCACAGCTTTGCGACTCACCAATCATGACTTATGTCGTGTCAGCATCAGCATCGGGATTGCTTCAGTTAAAGATGCGTATTCAACCACTGACTGGTTACGTAAAGCAGATCAAGCTTTATATAAAGTCAAAAATTCAGGAAGAAATGGTATTTTCTTGTATCAAAAATCTCAAAATGAGCAACAGACCATTAAAAAATCTTTCATAAAATAATATTGATTAGTGAAAGTGTTTTAAATATGAGTCAAAACTTTCACTACACTCAATTTAAATTATCAAAACAGCGCTTTTTCACAGTATTTCTCTTCAACCAATGACAAGTGACGTTTCACGCCACCATACATTCATCTTAAATAAAAAAATGCCAGTCAATCCATTGACTGACTGGCATGACTTCATCAAGAAGTTTTTTTACTTACATAAGTTATAGAACGCGAACTGCGCCTTTTGCAGCACTGGTTGTATGCTGAGCATAGACTTTAAGTGCTTTAGACACTTTACGTTTACGCTCTTCTTTTGGATGCCAGCCTTTTGCTTCTTGCGCAGTATGACGATGTGCCAAAGTTGCGTCATCTACATTCAAATGAATCGTACGATTTGGAATATCGATCTGAATAGTATCACCATCTTCAACCAAACCAATCGCACCACCTTCAGCAGCTTCTGGTGAAACATGACCAATCGATAAACCTGAAGAACCACCAGAGAAACGACCATCGGTAATCAAGGCACAGTCTTTACCCAAGCCTTTCGATTTTAAGTAACTGGTTGGATACAACATTTCTTGCATACCTGGACCACCACGCGGGCCTTCGTAGCGAATCACAACCACATCACCCGCTTTGATATTACCACCCAAAATTGCCTCAACCGCAGCATCTTGGCTTTCAAATACGCGTGCCGTACCTGTGAATTTCAAGATCGACTCATCTACACCTGCAGTTTTGACGATACAGCCATCCAATGCGATGTTGCCGTAAAGAACTGCCAAGCCGCCATCTTTAGAGAACGCATGTTCCAGATTACGAATCACACCTGTTTCACGGTTGCCATCTAAAGTTGCATAATAACGGTTTTGTGAGAATGCCACCTGAGTTGGTACGCCACCTGGTGATGAACGATAGAATTCGTAAACTTCTGGGTTTTCAGTGCGGATAATGTCCCACTTGTCCAGCGCATCTTTTAACGTTGGTTCATGTACAGTACTTACCGATGTCGTTAACAAACCCGCACGATCAAGCTCACCTAAAATTGCCATAATGCCACCCGCACGGTGCACATCTTCCATGTGAACATCCTGTTTCGCTGGCGCAACTTTACAAAGTACAGGCACTTTACGAGACAGACGGTCAATATCATCCATGGTGAAATCAACTTCTGCTTCATTTGCAGCAGCCAATAAGTGCAATACTGTATTGGTTGAACCACCCATAGCAATATCTAAAGTCATGGCATTTTCAAATGCTGCCTTGGTTGCAATTGAGCGAGGTAAAATGCTGTAGTCATCTTGTTCATAGTGGCGTTTTGCCAATTCAACAATCAATTTTCCTGCGCGTTCAAACAGTTTTTTACGGTTTGCATGTGTTGCAACAATTGAACCATTACCAGGTAAAGACAAACCTAAAGCCTCAGTCAAACAGTTCATTGAGTTGGCGGTAAACATACCTGAACATGAACCACATGTTGGACATGCTGAACGTTCAAATGCTTGTACTTCCTCATCGGTATAACTATCGTCAGCGGCAACAATCATGGCATCGACAAGGTCAATGGCTTTTTCATTACCACGGAATTTGACTTTACCCGCTTCCATTGGCCCACCAGACACAAATACAACTGGAATGTTCAAACGCATTGATGCCATCAACATTCCTGGGGTAATTTTGTCGCAGTTTGAAATACAAACCATCGCATCGGCACAGTGCGCATTGACCATGTATTCCACTGAGTCAGCAATCAGGTCACGTGATGGCAATGAATACAACATTCCATCATGTCCCATCGCAATCCCGTCATCGACCGCAATGGTGTTAAACTCTTTAGCCACGCCACCTGATGCCTGAATTTGTTCAGCAACCAGTTGACCAAGGTCTTTCAGATGTACATGACCTGGCACGAATTGGGTGAAAGAGTTGACCACGGCAATAATAGGTTTTCCAAAATCTTCATCTTTCATTCCTGTTGCACGCCATAAACCGCGTGCGCCAGCCATATTTCTTCCATGTGTCGATGTTTTTGAACGATAGTCAGGCATGTTATTGTTTCCAATGAAATTGTGCTTGAAATGAATCATCTCAGGATTCATTCTGGCGAAAGAATACTCACCTATAGAGTACTTGATCAGTAAAGCTACCGATATATCATACTAGGGTCTGTTGATATTTCACAGATACTTGCAACTGTGGTGTTTTAAGCTGATACAAAGTATGTTTTGCAGAGCTCAGTTTTTCTAAATGAACAGAATATCACCAAGTTACGGCAAAAATGCCCTGTCATTGAGTCTTGCGCGGAATGATGGCTAAAACTAAAAAACTCAACAGATCCTTAGAATTCCCAGTTTGTGGGCAATTTGGATGATATTGATATTTATACACGAGTCATGAGAAAAATTTTTATCAAAATTTACTGATTTATTACACAATTTATGAAAAATTTATTATCAAAAAATGGTTTTTATGAAAAATAAATGCAAATACTGTGTTCAGATAGAAAATAATCAGCGTAAAAACAAGAAAAGGAAATAAAAAAGTAGAAAGAGATAAACAAGAAGATGGTGCGCTCAGCGGGACTCGAACCCACGCCACAGGCTTCGGAGACCTGTACTCTATCCAGTTGAGCTATGAGCGCTTTTAAGTCGCCCATCATAACAAAAAAAATCATAAGGTAAAGCAAAGAATGGTCGTCTGGTTTATTTACTGCTTATCCTTTAAACAGTTTTATCTATGCAACGAAGAATTGCATTTAGATTACTTGGTTTATCCAACTAGATCGCTCACAATATACTCGTCTATTAATATGTGAGAAATTCATGACTGATGCATTAATGCTGAAAGAGTTATCGAAAACCTATAAAAATGGCTTCCAGGCCTTAAAAGGCATCAATTTAGTTGTCCCTGAGGGCGAATTTTATGCGCTGCTCGGACCAAATGGTGCAGGAAAGTCGACAACTATTAGCATTATTAGCTCGCTAACCCGTAAAACATCGGGACAAGTCGAAATTTTCGGACATAACCTCGATACGGATGCCTCTAAAGCCAAGCAGTGTCTAGGTGTCGTTCCACAAGAATTTAACTTCGGTCAATTCGAGAAAACCTTTGATATTTTAGTCACTCAGGCAGGTTATTACGGTATTCCCAAGAAAATCGCCGAAGAACGTGCTGAGCTTTATTTAGAAAAACTCGGGCTTTGGGAAAAACGAAATTTGCAAGGCCGCATGCTGTCTGGTGGTATGAAACGCCGTTTAATGATCGCCCGCGCCATGATGCATGAACCCAAACTCCTGATTTTAGATGAACCAACCGCAGGGGTCGATATTGAACTGCGCCGTTCAATGTGGGATTTTCTCACTGAAATGAATGAACAAGGCACATCCATTATTCTGACCACACATTATTTAGAAGAAGCTGAAATGCTGTGTCGTCGCATTGCGATTATTGATCATGGTGTCATTAAAGAAGATACCAGCATGAAAGCGTTCTTAAGCCAGCTCAATGAAGAAACCTTCATTTTTGATCTGGCAGCGCCAATTGAACCGATTAAACTCGACTTTATTGGCATCCGCTTCCATCTAGTTGATAGTCTGACTTTAGAAGTCACGATGGACAAATCACATGCTTTAAATGAAATTTTTCAGTTATTTGAAAATTTGGGCGTTCAGGTACGCAGCATGCGTAACAAAACGAACCGCCTTGAAGAGTTATTTGTCAAAATGGTCGAGAAAAACTTACAGGAGGCATCTGAATGAACTTCACTCAACTGCAAGTTGCCTTATGGACACTGGTTCGTAAAGAAATTCGCCGCTTTATGCGCATTTGGGCGCAAACCCTACTTCCACCTGCCATTACCATGAGTCTGTATTTTGTGATTTTTGGTAATTTGGTCGGCTCTCGTATCGGACACATGGGTGGTTTCACCTACATGCAGTTTATTGTGCCTGGCCTAATCATGATGGCAGTGATTACCAACAGCTATGCCAATGTCTGCTCAAGCTTCTTTAGTGCCAAATTCCAAAAAAGTATTGAAGAGTTAATCATGAGCCCTGTACCACTTTATTTAGTCCTATGGGGTTATGTAATTGGTGGTGTGTGCCGTGGCGTTTTGGTGGGCTTAATTGTCACTGTGGTCAGCCTGTTTTTTACAGACTTACACATTCATAACTTATTTATTACGATTTACACCGTTGTGGTGACCAGCTTGCTGTTTTCGATCGCAGGCTTCATTAATGCAATTTATGCCCGTTCATTTGATGATATTTCGATTGTTCCAACCTTTGTGCTGACTCCACTGACTTATTTAGGTGGTGTATTCTATGCGATTAGCGCATTAAGCCCATTTTGGCAAACGCTTTCATTGATTAACCCCATTGTCTATATGGTCAATGCTTTCCGTTATGGCATTTTGGGGCATAGTGATGTCAGTGTCAGTATTTCGCTTGCAGCAATTAGTGGATTCTGTCTAGCTTTTTATGCAATTGCCTATTATTTATTAGCCCGCGGTTCAGGAATTCGTGAATGAGTGTAGAAAAATCTTTATTGGGTAAAGACACCCTTTACCCAACCACATATCAACCTGAGATTTTATTTCCAATTTCTCGAAGTCTCTCTCGCGAGAGCTATGCAAATGTCGCAGGCATTCAGCAAGGCTGCGACTGGTGGCATGTATTTGAACTGTCTTGGCTAAATGCACAAGACATTCCTCAAGTTGCAATTGGACGATTACGCCTGCCTGCGACATCACCAAACTTAATTGAATCAAAATCGCTGAAGTTGTATTTTAACAGTCTCAACTTTATGCGTTTTTCATCGAAAGAACAGCTCATTACAACGGTACAGCAAGACTTGTCAAAAGCGGCTGAAGCACCTGTGCAACTCACATTGATTGATGCAAATCACTTGGCAGTGTCACAACCTGAAGGTCAATGTTTGGATCAGCTTGTACCTGAGCGTTTATCTGGACAACCTGATGCCAGTTTATTGGAACATACAGGTTCTGGCCTAATGATTGAAGAACAGTATTATTCCAATTTGCTGCGCAGCAACTGCCCTGTGACAGGTCAACCTGACTGGGGCACTATTTTTATTCGTTATCGCGGTGAACAAATCTGTCCAAAGAGTTTACTTGCGTATATTCTTTCTTATCGCCAACACAATGGTTTTCATGAACAATGTGTCGAGCAAATTTATGCTGATATCTGGAAAACACTCAAACCAGGACAACTCATGGTCTACGCTGCCTATACTCGTCGTGGTGGACTAGATATCAACCCGTGCCGTGTTTCTACTGAAGCATGGTTACCACAAGCACCAGTCCGTCTTGCTAGACAATAGATAGACAGTTATTTGAGTTTCGAGGTTTAACCATGGCTTTTTTTGGTTTTATTCCATCTGAAAGTTTATTGAACAAAATTCAAACGGCAATTGCACAAAAAGATTCTAAAGAGCCGCTATATCCGTTGCGTGATGAAATTGCCTTACAGGTCAATGATGAAATTATTGATGCGATTGTTACAAATCTAATTCACCATTTCCCTGAAACAGATAAACGTGAAACAACTGAAAAACTGGCACATTTTGTCAAATCCAGTGTGCACTTTTTATTGTCAAAACAGTTGCTTAACAAAGCACCAAATGATGTTGTTCGTCAATCTATTGCTTTTTCAGAGCAGAGCTTGTTTAAAGACCCGCAAGGACAATGGCGTTTAGGTGAAGCACTTGATGATAGCTTGGTGACCACACTAAAGCATCAGTTTGCACAAATTCAGGCAGGTGAAAAAATTAATTTGCATGCATTCGCAGAAAGCTACAAAATGTTTGCCGAAGCGACTGTACGACATTATATGCATGACTTTAATCACACCCTCGATTTAGGCATGATTAAACGCAAAGCCTCAGATTTGGGCTGTGCTGCTGTCATTAAAGCTGTTCATATTGCAATTGATAAAATTATCCCACATTTAAATAAACATGAGCTCAAAGCACTCGCTGAATATCATAATGGTTTATTTTTCCACTAAGCTGACTGTTCAGCTATCGAAAACCTAGCTTAGGCTAGGTTTTTTTATTGCTAAATGTGCAAAGAGATTGCCTAAAAAGGCCAATATGTTAGCATTCGCACTTGCTGCTTATTACTCGTTTTTAATCCATTATGGCACCAAGTCCACAGTACAAATTTTTACGTCAAGCACCCCGTGATGGCTTAAGTACAGCCATGCAGCCTTCACGCTGGCAAAGGTTACATATCGACCCTTGGCTATGCTCATTTCTAATTCTTAATGCCCTGCTTGGACTCACTGTTTTATATAGTGCTTCTGCCCAAGATATCGGTATGGTTAGCAAGCAAGCATTGAGTTTTGGTTTAGGTTTTCTGGTAATGCTCGGCATAGCACAGATTCCACCCAAAGTGTTTCAATCTTTTTCCCCCTATTTTTACTTATTTGGTGTGCTTTGCTTGGCTGCGGTGAAGGTCGTCGGTGAAGTGCGTATGGGTGCCCAGCGCTGGATTGATATTCCAGGAATTGGCAGTGTGCAGCCAAGTGAATTTATGAAACTGGGTATGCCGATGATGGCTGCATGGTTTCTGACTCGTCAAGCATTACCTCCTAATATTAAAACGGTCATTATCACCTTAGTATTGATTGTCATTCCTTTTGTACTGATTGCTGAACAGCCCGACTTAGGTACCTCACTCTTAGTTCTAGGTAGTGGTGTTTTTGTTTTATTCCTCAGTGGTTTATCCTGGAAAATTATTGCTGCCGCATTTGTAGGAGCTGGGATATTTATTCCTGTTGCGTGGGAGTTCTTATTGCATGACTACCAACGTCAACGGGTACTGACCTTGCTCAACCCAGAAGCTGATGCGCTCGGCACAGGCTGGAACATTATTCAGTCGAAAACTGCGATTGGTTCGGGTGGTTTTTCGGGTAAAGGTTTTCTGCAAGGCACGCAATCACATTTGCACTTTTTACCTGAAGGTCATACCGACTTTATTATTGCCGCATATTCAGAAGAATTTGGCTTAATTGGCGTGATCATTTTGGTTTTATTGTATTTTGCGATTATCTGCCGCACATTCCAAATTGGGATGCAGTGCTTCCACAATTATGGTCGCTTACTTGCAGGTGCTTACGGATTGTCGTTTTTTATATATGTCTTTGTAAATGCAGGCATGGTCAGTGGTATTTTACCTGTAGTGGGCGTGCCTTTACCATTTATGAGTTATGGCGGCACCGCAATTATTACTTTAATGACAGCTTTTGGCATTGTCATGTCGATTCATACTCATCGTTAACTCGGATTCACATTATGTGGCAACAAAAATTACATAAAATTTGTCAGTTTCTTGCAATTGCAACTACAGCAGTATTTTCTACTTCATTTTGTCAGGCAAATGATTTTATTAACAATACCAATTATGAAAACTTCAAACTTAAAACCATGCAGCAATACGGTTTAAGTGCCGAACAAATCGATCGTGCCATGTTAGGTGCACAAAATCGCCCGAATATCTTAAAAATCATGGAGAGTCCTGGCGAGAGCAAACCATGGTATGCCTACCGCGAAATGTTCATGACTGAAGGCACTATTCAACGTGGGGTACGCTTTCGCGATCAATATTCAGATGTTCTCAACCGCGCTGAACAACAATTTGGTGTACCAAAAACCGTTATTTTGGGAATTTTGGGCGTGGAAACAGGTTTTGGCAATAACAAAGGTACAATCATCACACGTGACGCTTTAGCTACCCTTGCCTTTGGTTATCCACGTCGTGCCGATTACTTTACGAATGAACTAGGTTCCCTGATTGCATGGACATATAAAGAAGGCTATTCAATTACCAGCATTACAGGCTCATATGCAGGTGCAATTGGCTATCCGCAATTTATGCCAAGTAACATTGGTAAGTATGGCGTCGATTACGATGGTAACGGGCATATTGACCTACGTAACTCGCCTTCTGATGCCATTGGCTCAATCGCCAATTATCTTGCTCAGCAAGGTTGGCAACGTGACCAGCCGATTGGTTTTCAAGCACGCTATACAGGCAGCACACCAGATGTAGTGATTGCCAAAGATTTAACTCACCCTACCCCTTACGGTGCATTAAAACAACAAAATATCGCGCCATTGAATCCGCTCATAAAAATTGATGATTTAGAGCTCGTTAATGTCATTCAATTGCAAGATTATAATGCTGCAATCTACTATATTACCTATCCCAATTTTCAGGTCATTACGACCTATAACAAAAGCCGAATGTATGCAACAGCGGTGTGGCAATTGGGTACAGAAATCATGAATAGATAGCAACAAAATATTGCAAATTAAAATAGTCAAGTATTTTTTTGATAAAAATGCCTTAAATTTGGCTAATATTAATCAAATGTTACAATTCTGTTTATTTTTTAACCGCATAATGTAGCATTTCCACTGTTTTTGTAATTTTTCGCCACCCAACACTAGACACCTTACTGGTCACATGAATATTATCCCTAGCGTCGAATACAGTTGAACACATCAAGTTTTAGGCAGGTTGTATTGATTTTCAAGTAATTACTTGAAGATAACAATGCCTTAACTTAAGGAGATAATATTTATGCGCTTTCCAGTGAAATCACTGCTCGCTATTACATTTTGCGTATCGCTGACGCAAACGCATGCTGACATGGTACAGTCATCGTCTTTAAATAATGACAATGACAGCTCTAGCCTCGCAGCCCGCGTCATCAATAAAGATTCTACAAAAGCAATTTATCACCCTAACTTAAACGGTCTTTCAATTACTGAACGTTCTGGCGATAAAATCCGCCGCCAAACTCTGGCAGCAAAAGTTGAAGTACCAGAAGATGAACCTTCTGTGATTGATCGTTTAAACAATGTTGCTTCAAACACCGTACGTAAATTCACTCAAACAGGTATTGCCTCTTGGTATGGTCGCCAATTCCATGGTCGTAAAACTGCCAATGGTGATACTTTCGATATGAATGCAATGACTGCTGCTCACCGCAGCCTACCACTGAACTGCTATATCCGTGTGACCAACAAAGATAATGGTCGTAGTGTTGTGGTTAAAGTTAACGATCGTGGCCCTTTCCACGGCAACCGAGTTCTTGATTTATCTTATGCTGCAGCAAAACAAATTGGTGTTACAAATTCTGGTACAGCACGAGTTAGCATTGAGCGTGTAGACGGTCCAAATTCTTAAAAAATATCTCCTCACTGTTTTTGACATTCAAAGCCACAATCATGTGGCTTTTTTTATCGGCAAAATCGGGCTATTTTGCAGCTATCGGACTATTTATGTCCAACCCCTCACTTACTTATCTCTTATTTCGCCTTATTTTGCGTTTTTTACAGCAAAAAGCTTCTATTGCCTACAATCCTAGCTTAATTTTTTAAATCATCGAAATATGCGATTTTAAGCGCAAATAAATAGCATTGATTTTTTATGCCTTTTAATTGTATTTTTTTGATTGGTTTTTCCATATTTGAATTTCTGAAATTTATATCACATCACCTAGAAATTATGCTTTAACACGCATTTTTATTGCTTAATGCAGGCATAAAAAAAAGCCCCAAAAGGGGCTTTTTTGCGGCGCTAAAATTATTTAGCAGCAGCTTGAGCAGCAGCAACTTCTTCAGCGAAAGAAAGTTCAGCTTTTTTCTCAATACCTTCACCCACTTCAAAGCGAGTGAATTGAGCAATAACAGTACCAGTCGCTTTCAAGACTTCAGCAACTTTTTTGTCGTTGTCGATAACATACATTTGACGCTCAAGTACAACTTCGTTCAAGTATTTTTCAACTGAACCAGTTACCATTTTCTCAACGATGTTTGCTGGTTTGCCAGATTCGATTGCTTTTGCTTCAGCAATTTCTTTCTCTTTAGCAACAAGCTCAGCAGGAACAGCTTCAGCAGTTACTGCAACTGGGTTGAACGCAGCAACGTGCATTGCAACGCCTTTACCAGTTTCAGCTTCACCAGTGTAAGATACAACAACACCGATTTTTAAACCGTGTCTGTAAACTGCAAGGTTTTCACCTTCAACAATTGCAGCACGACGAACCTGAATATTTTCGCCAATTTTTTGAACAAGTGCAATACGTGCTTCTTCAACAGTTGCGCCATCTTCAAGTTTAAGTTCTGCAATTTTCGCAGCATCAGTTTCGCCAGCAGCAAGAGCAGCAACAGCAACACTTTTAGAGAAGTTTGCAAAGTTTTCATCTTTAGCAACAAAGTCAGTTTGACAGTTTACTTCTAAAAGAATTGCTTTATTGCCTTCTTGAGCAATTGTGATCGCACCATCAGCTGCAATGTTACCTGCTTTTTTAGCAGCTTTTGCTTGACCAGATTTACGTAGGTTATCAATCGCTAACTCGATATCACCATCCGCTTCAGTCAAAGCTTTTTTACATTCCATCATCGCAAGACCAGTACGGTCACGTAATTCTTTAACCATGCTTGCAGTAATTGCAGTCATGTTAATCTCCTAAATAAGGTAGAAAATAATAAATCTTTTTTTAACAAAAACGGCCCAAAGTGTTCTCTGGACCGTTTTGCTTTCTTGACGCTTAATTTGCCACGATTACATGTCGCAAAAATGACAAGCCTGCGTCAAAACGCATTAAGCCTCTGGAGCTTCTTTAGCAGCTTCTTCAACTTTAGCTTGAGCATTTGCTTGTGATTGAGCGTACTCTTTACCAGCAATGATCGCATCAGCCATAGAAGCCGCGTAAAGTGTAACCGCACGAATTGCATCGTCATTACCAGGAATAACGTAATCTACGTTGTCTGGGTTAGAGTTTGTATCAACGATACCAATTACAGGAATACCAAGATTTTTAGCTTCTTTAATCGCGATTGATTCGTGGTCAACGTCAATTACGAATAATGCGTCAGGTAAACCACCCATGTTTTTAACGCCGCCTAAAGCACGTTCAAGTTTTTCCATCTCGCGAGTACGCTCTAAAGCTTCACGTTTAGTAAGCTTAAGGAAAGTACCGTCTTGAGATTGAGTTTGAAGGTCTTTCAAACGGTTAATTGATTGACGAAGAGTTTTCCAGTTCGTCAACATACCACCTAACCAACGGTGATCAACATACGGCTGACCAGCACGTTGCGCTTGTTCACGGATGATGTTAGATGCAGCACGTTTAGTACCAACGAACAATACTTTGTTCTTTTTGCTAGCAAGATTGTTAACAAAGTTCAACGCA
The DNA here is from genome assembly GCF_004331075.1 of Acinetobacter brisouioides. Classification (GTDB taxonomy): domain Bacteria; phylum Pseudomonadota; class Gammaproteobacteria; order Pseudomonadales; family Moraxellaceae; genus Acinetobacter. Next base: position 293,759 of record NZ_SJNX01000001.1, read on the forward strand.
TCATTTAACGCAGGAACTGTATGCTCAAGGTTGATGATATGAATTTTGTTACGCGCACCAAAGATGTATTGACGCATCTTTGGATTCCAGAAACGAGTTTGGTGACCAAAGTGCGCGCCAGCTTGTAGAAGGTCGCGCATGCTTACGTTGTAATCTGCCATTTTCTTTACCTTAAAGTTTGGGTTAAGCCTCCATATATCCGCATTCTCCACCTCGAAAGGCACCCAGAGAAATGTGTCGATATATGTGCGGATTTTGTTGCCCCATCCAACAAAGCCCGTGAAATTTATTCACGAAAAAGCATTTGATAAAATGGGCGGCTATTTATACCATAGTCACACATAAATTTCCAAAAGTTTTTAGAGATCATGAACAGTACTTACGAAGCTCCACGCCGCCTGATTAAAACACCTGACGAAATTGAAAAAATGCGTGTGGCGGGACGACTGGCGGCTGAAGTTTTGGATATGATCAAACCGCATATCCAACCTGGAGTAAGCACTCTAGAATTAGATACGATTTGTCATGATTATATTGTAAATGTTCAAAATGCGATTCCAGCATGTTTAGGATACGGCGCAGCACCTGGTCGTCCCGCTTTCCAACACACCATCTGTACTTCTGTGAATCATGTGGTGTGTCACGGTATTCCATCAACAGATAAAATTCTAAAGAAAGGCGATATTCTCAATATTGACGTGACTGTCATTAAAGATGGTTATCATGGCGACACCAATATGATGTATATCGTGGGTGGTGAAACATCTATTTTAGCCAACCGTTTATGTCATGTTGCACAAGAAGCGATGTATCGCGGTATTGAAGCAGTAAAACCTGGTGCCTATATTGGTGATGTTGGCGCGGCAATTCAAAAATATGTTGAATCTGAACGTTTTAGTGTTGTACGTGAATATTGTGGACATGGCATTGGTACAGTATTTCATGACGAACCACAAGTATTGCACTACGGTACAAAAAATACAGGCATGCGCTTAGAAGCTGGTATGACATTTACAATTGAGCCTATGGTGAATGCAGGTGTTTGGCAAACCAAAACTTTAGGTGACAAATGGACTGTCGTCACTAAAGATCATAAATTATCTGCTCAATATGAACATACAATTTTGGTCACACCAACAGGTGTAGAAATTTTAACTGCCCGCCCTGAAGAAAATTTATCGCGTTTTAACCAAGCGTAATTTTAAAATGAGCACAAAAGATGTCGATTCTCTTGTGCTCTTTATCTAAATAAAATCCGATAATATCAAATTTTATAAAAACAGGAACAAAGTCTCGTTTTTAAAATAAATTTATTACTTATTAACAGTATTATGTTTTAAATTACTTTTTGTTACTTTATTTAAACAAAAAACAGGTGATTTAAGAAATATGTCATATAATTACGTTATCTAGATATGCTTAGAATATTGCAGCCTTAAAATAACCCCTTCATCATGAAACTTTTATTAATACCGCTAATTTCTTTGTGCCTATCTGCCTGTTTATTTACCAACACCAATGAAGTCAAGCGCTCCGAGCTCCTGCTCTCGCATTTCAGTTGTCATAATTATGCAAACAGTATTAGTCCAATTAATAGCTTTCATGAACAGACATTAACCACAACCAAACAGAAAGCGACCGATTATATTCAGCATTATAAAGATGGTGACAAGCTATTTAATATTCCTTTAGATGATGTCATCAATCAGCAATACAAATTATATAAAGAAGCATGTCAATCTATCGGTGGCGTCTTATAAAACACCAATAAACTGAAATTAATTAATTCAGTTTTTAGAATATAAGACCTCTTGCATTATTGTGTACATTCTCTTTGCATTTCTCCCATAAGCTCAGGGATAAATCAAACGAGTTTATGAAAAGCTTAATATAAAATCAAAATCCTCAAATGATTCAAACCAAAATAAAAAACCCTGCATTTGCAGGGTTTTTTATTGTCAGCACTTAGTGAGCTGAGAATTGGTTCATTGTGTTTTTAGAATCATCACCAGCTTTAAGCGCGTTTTCACCAGCGAAGATTTCTTTATGGTCATCACCGATGTCCGAACCAGCCATTGCTTGGTGTTTTACACAAGCGATAGTGCCACGGATTTCTTTACGTTGTACGCCAGCAACATAAGCTAACATACCTTCGCTACCGAAGTAACCTTGCGCTAATTCATGAGTAGAAAGAGCAGCAGTGTGGTAAGTCGGAAGTGTGATCAAGTGATGGAACACACCTGCTTCACGAGAAGCATCAGCTTGGAACGTACGGATTTTCGCATCAGCATCAGCAGCTAATTCAGTTGCATCGTACTCAGCGCTCATTAATTTAGCACGGTCGTAAGCAGATACATCTTTACCTTCAGCAACCCAACGGTCATAAGACTGTTGACGGAAGTTTAAAGTCCAGTTGAATGATGGGCTATTGTTATAAACAAGCTTCGCATTTGGAACCACTTCTTTCACACGGTTCACCATGTGAGCGATTTCATCAACGTTTGGAGTTGCAGTTTCGATCCAAAGTAAGTCTGCACCGTTTTGCAAGCTAGTAATACAGTCAAGTACTACACGATCAATTTGAGTCCCTTCACGGAACTGATACAAACCAGAAGCTAAACGTTTAGGACGGTGTAATTTACCATCACGTTTGATCAGGATTTCATCATCAGTTGCTTCAGAAATATCAATTTCAGTTGTATCTAAGTAGCTGATGTACTGAGAAGCAATATCACCTGGCTCTTTAACCACTGGGATTTTTTGAGTCAAGTCAGCGCCTTCAGAGTCAGTACGCGCAACGATAATACCTTCATCAACACCCATTTCTAAGAATGCATAACGAAGTGCGTGGATCTTAGAGATAAAGTCTTCGTGTGGAACAGTTACTTTACCAGCTTGGTGACCACATTGTTTCGCATCAGATACTTGGTTTTCAATTTGAAGCGCACAAGCACCAGCTTCGATCATTTTCTTAGCAAGCAAGTAAGTTGCTTCTTCGTTACCGAAACCAGCATCGATGTCAGCAATAATTGGCACAACGTGAGTTTGGAAGCCATCAATTTGAGCAGTAATTTCTGCAACTTTAGCAGCATCACCAGCTTCTTTTGCTTTGTTCAAAGCACGGAACAAATCATTTAATTCTTTCGCGTCAGCTTGACGTAAGAAAGTGTAGATTTCTTCAATAAGCGCTGGAACTGAAGTTTTTTCGTGCATAGATTGGTCAGGAAGTGGACCAAACTCTGAGCGAAGTGCTGCAACCATCCAACCAGAAAGGTAGATATAACGTTTGCTAGTTGTACCGAAGTATTTTTTGTTAGCAATCATTTTTTGTTGTGCAATAAAACCATGCCAGCAACCTAATGATTGAGTGTATTTGCTAGAATCGGCATCGTATTCAGCCATATCACGACGCATAATTGCAGCTGTATATTTAGCAATATCCAAACCTGTTTTGAAACGGTTTTGCAGTTGCATGCGTGCTGCATCTTCTGGGCTGATATCTGCCCAAGTATTACCGAATTTTGCCTTCAATTCACGAATTGCATCAATCGCTGTTTGGTATGTAGTCATGATTGGTTCCTTTTAATTTTAGGATTTTCATAACGCATCATGATCAAATTCCGTCTTACTGGATTGTTTGGTTTTTGATCATTTCCGCCTGATGAACACAGATTAGAACGTAAAAAAAATTAAATCCAATATCCTTGACTGATCCCCACTATTTATTAAAAAAATACATAGATCAAAGTCGTATTATAATCGTAATGATTATTATCAAGTTATTGAAATAAAAAGAGTTAATAAAAAACACTTTTTATAAAAAATGATGATTTTTTAATCTTTTTAATCATTCGACTAAAGTATGGTAGCTTTGATAGATAGATTCAACCTGTATTTAAAAGCTTTTTGTTGCTGTTTTTTTCAGTAAAAATATCTTTATATGCCTTATTAAGAAGATTAAAAATAAAACTAAACTAAATCCTTTCACAATCATAAAGATTCAGCGTTTTTTTGGATATTTTCACACAAAAGCTTTTGCTTATGGCATAATTTACAACTAATTTCATACGGTTATATTCGGTATTTGTTCTATGAATTTGGAGCGGGTTGACCTTAATCTATTAATCTATCTTGACGTACTCTTACGTGAGAAAAATGTAACTCGTGCTGCTGAGCAACTTGGTGTTACCCAGCCCGCTATGAGTAATATTTTACGCAGATTAAGAACTCTATTTAATGATCCGTTGCTCATTCGCTCATCTGAAGGTATGACCCCCACAGAGCGCGCTTTGGAGCTGCAACCTCGTATTCGAGATGTGCTTTCTGATCTTTCCATGATTTTAGAGCCACGTACTGAATTTCGACCATATACGAGCAATCGCGTCTTTCGTATTATGACGTCTGACTATGCTGAAGCGACTTTAGTCCCCCGTTTAGTCAAAGCCTTACGTTCTGAAGCACCCAATGTCGTTCTTGACTTTCTTACTCCAAGCGATGTGTCTTACCGCGATATGGAACAAGGCAAGGTCGATCTGGCAATTAATCGCTTCAACGAAATCCCTCAAAGCTTCCATCAAGTCTTGGTTTGGCGCGATAGCTTTTCTTGTTTAGTCAATCCCAAACACCCGAATGCCAACAACCTCAACTTAAAAAACTATCTTGATGCACATCATATTTGGGTTTCTAAGACAGGTATGGGCATTGGTTTTGGTGTTAACCCTGACAAACAGGCAGGTTTGGGCTGGATTGATCAGGCTTTAGAACGTATTGGTCAAAAACGTAAAATTTCCGTCTTTACCCGTCATTATCAAATGCCTGCTTTGCTCGCTAAAAATGTTGACTTAATTGCAACACTACCAAGCCGCATTGCACGTTTACAAGCAAAAAGCCAGGAACTGGTGATTAAAGACCCTCCATTTTATATTCCAGAAATTGAATTAAAAATGGCATGGTGTCCTTTATTGCATCATCACCCTGCTCATCGCTGGTTACGCCAACTGATTCTTTATGTTGCTCGCCAAATGATTGAAGAAGAAAATCGTGAATTTCTTATGAACAATTCACAATTTTCACAGTATTAATCGCTGTTTATCATCTTATTCAACGATTTATTATGATCAGGTGATATTCCAGTATCACCTCTTCTATTTTTGTGTTAAAAAATATTTGATAATGAATAATCTATAATGACAGGTGCAATGTGAGTCTGTTTCAGAACATCATCATCATCATCCTATTAATTGCTGGTGCAGGTTTCCTTGCTCTAACCGAAATTGCTCTCGCGGCCGCACGTAAAGTTAAACTGAAAATTTTGGCTGAAGCTGGTGATGAACGCGCACAACAAGTTTTGGATTTACAAGAAAATTCCGCCGATTTTTTTGCCGCTTCTCAAATCGGTTTAAATGCCGTTGCAATTTTAGGTGGTATTTTAGGTGAAGGCGCTTTTCGTCCCTATTTCGTTAATCTGGTAACCCATTTTTATACAGGGCAATGGGCAGAAACCATTAGTTTCGCTCTATCCTTTACATTAGTTACTTCACTATTTATTTTATTTGCCGATCTTATGCCAAAACGCCTGGCAATGATTGCACCCGAAAAAATCTCGATTGCTCTAATTAATCCGATTCAGGTGTTTATTAAAGTCTGCAAACCATTGGCATGGGTGATTAATGCGATTGCCAATTTGTTGTTTCGCCTCTTTAAGGTCAACACCACGCGCGAAGACAACATTACTTTTGATGATATTTCTGCCGTAATGGATGCAGGCGCACAAGCAGGTGTCTTGCAAAAACAGGAACATCACTTTATTGAAAATGTTTTTGAGCTTGAAGAGCGTAATGTACATTCGAGCATGACAACTCGTGAAAATGTTGTGTTCTTTACCTTAAATGAGTCAGAAAACAGTATTCGACAAAAACTGGCAAAATATCCATTTTCCAAGTTTTTAGTCTGTAATGAAACCATTGATCAAGTGATTGGTTATGTCGATGCCAAGGATATTCTGGTTCGAATCCTCAACAATCAATCCATCAACCAGCTCAATGAATCTACCATCCGTACTGTTCCTACTCTCCCCGATTCGTTGACCCTCTCAGAAGTACTAGACCGTTTTCGTGCCAGCAAAGAGAAATTTGCAGTGGTGATTAACGAATATGCATTTGTGGTTGGGGTCATTACCCTGTCAGACATCATGATTACGGTTATGGGAGACTGGGTTACCACCATTGAGGAAGAGCAGCAAATTATTAAGCGCGATAATAATTCGTGGTTAATTGATGGTGGCACTCCGATTGAAGATATGAAACATGCGCTGGGTATCGATGACATGCCTGACGAAGAACATTATGAAACACTCGCAGGTTTTATGATGTATCAGCTCCGAAAAATTCCTCGACCTGCTGACAGCGTGGAATTTGGAGGCTATAAGTTCGAAGTTGTCGATGTTGACCACTTCAAGATTGACCAGCTTTTAGTGACTCGAATTATAGAAAAATCTGAATCACTGATCGAATCCGAAGAATCTTAAAAGAAAAACCGCCTCATTGTAGGCGGTTTTTTTCAGGCATGCAGTGCAATTAGAGCATCCAAAACCATCTCATAATGTAGCTGAATATCTTCTAGCAAAATTGTATAGGTATTATCAAATTGAACCATTGGGAAACCCTCTTTCCAAAATGGAAAAACGTTGTCCAAATCATGAGTTACAATCGCATCTTCATATACAATACTTTGTGCAATCCAAGATAAAATTTGTGCCGTTTCAGCTCCATCTATCGCTGTATAATCAATATCATGCTGTTTGAATACACGCACGCGGTCTTTTTTATAGCGTACTTTTTTTGCTTGCCCAGAATTCAAATCAAATGCCAACATCACCGCTTGTAATAGGTGATCTTCAAATGCCTGATTTAATTCAAGCAGAGCCTGTTTGTAACTTTCCTGACGTTGTGCTTTATTGCTACGCTGTAAGACTTGATTGGCTGATTTTGCCAAATCGACCTGTTTCAAGGAGATCAGTTGTTGCTGAAGGCTCATTTTATCTTTCCAAAAAATAAGCCATAAATTATACGTCGCATCGGGCTGACAAGCATCATGTATTTTTAAATTCTCGTTCCTTTTCTACTATAAACAAGCACGTACCTGTAAAAAATCCACCAATCTACAATCAAAAGCCAATTTGATTCTATTAATCCAAACCCATGAAATTAAATAAAAATCATTTAAAATTCCATGTACGCTAGCAAAATATTTTTATACATAACATCATGTCGCTACTAAAGAAAAATCCTGTCTGTTTATTCAAAAAACATGCTGAGCATCCATAAAAAATCCCCCTGATATGCAGGAGGATTTTGACGAGCGAATTAGCTAAAATTAAGCATCTTTACGGCGCATGTGCGGGAACAACAATACATCACGGATACTTGCAGCATTGGCGAATAGCATCACCAAACGGTCAATACCAATCCCTTCACCTGCTGTTGGTGGCAAACCATATTCTAATGCTTCAATGAAGTCAGCATCGTAATGCATTGCTTCATCATCACCTGCATCTTTTTCAGCCACCTGCGCTTGGAAACGCTCAGCTTGGTCAATCGGGTCATTTAACTCGCTAAAGCCATTTGCCAGCTCACGACCACCAATAAAGAACTCAAAACGGTCAGTAATATGTGGGTTATGGTCATTACGGCGTGCCAACGGAGAAGTTTCCGCAGGATATTCAGTAATGAAAGTCGGTTGACGCAATTGTGTTTCGACAGTTTCTTCAAACACGATGGTTTGCAATTTACCCAAACCAAAACCTGGTTTCACTTGTTCTTTCAACTCTTCACGCACAAAGTTTGCCAAGAATTCACGATCATTGACATTGTCTGGTGTAAATGTTGGATTGTGCTCAAGAATCGCATCAAACATTGAGATTTTCTTGAATGGGCCTTTGAAGCTATAAACTTCATCACCATACGGCACATCAGTTGAACCTAAAATATCAACTGCTAGTTTTTCTAGCATATTTTCAGTTAACTGCATCAAATCTTTATAATCTGCATACGCCTGATAGAATTCAATCATGGTGAATTCTGGGTTATGGCGAGTAGATACCCCTTCGTTACGGAAGTTACGGTTAATCTCAAATACACGCTCAAAACCACCCACAACAAGGCGTTTCAAATACAGCTCAGGCGCAACACGCAAATATAAATCCATATCCAACGCATTGTGATGAGTAACAAATGGACGAGCTGAAGCGCCACCTGGAATCACATGCATCATTGGTGTTTCAACTTCCATGAAACGCTGAGCTGCCAAGAAATTACGAATACCCGCCACAACTTGCGCACGAATCTCAAACGTTTTACGTGTTTCGTCATTGACGATCAGGTCAAGATAACGCTTACGATATTTCGCTTCAGTATCACTTAAACCATGAAATTTATCTGGAAGTGGGCGTAAAGATTTGGTTAATAGTTCAAATTCTTCCAAGTGAACATACAAATCGCCTTTACCCGAACGGCCAATGTAACCACTTGCCGCAACAATATCACCCAAATCCAAAGATTTAATGGTACTTAAAGTGTCTGCTGGCAAACCTTTACGGTCTACATAAAGCTGAATACGACCAGTCATGTCCTGCAATACAATGAATGAACCACGGTTCAACATCACACGACCTGCAACTTTCACATAAACGTGTTCACCCGCTTCAATCGCAGCTTTATCTAAATCTTTAAACTGCTCTTGTAAGTCGCCTGCATAATGCTCACGCTTAAAGGTATTTGGCCAAGGGCTTGTACCCGCCTCTTTAGCACTTTCCTTGATTTGCTTTAACTTGGCATGACGCTGTGCAATTAAATCGTTTTCGGAAATAATGGGTTCAGAAGTCGATTGAGCGTTGTGTTGCGTCATCTCTGCCTCGAAAAAGTAGTTGAAAAATGAAGTCCCATAGCATAGCAGAATTCACGCTTTTTTCGAAAGAATTCTTAAAAATCAGTTCAAAAAATCAGCCCAGTTATGCAACTTTAGTCTAAAACAAAATCTTTTTAGACCTTTCGCTAGCTCACAGAACTCCTCAAGCAACGTAAAATATGGCAGAAACCGCGAACATTTTAAGACCAAATGCATGTTTCTAGCTGACTTTTCTACATTATCCTGTGATGAAACCAACTCGATGAAGATGAATAATGCCAAAATTCTATTCCTGCACGGATTAGATTCATCTAAGGAATCCAATAAATTCCATGCAATTCAAGCAAAACAAAAATTTTGTATAGACGTAGATTATCGTAATTTAAGTTTTCAAACGGTTGAAATGCTCTATCGAAACATTATTGAAAAAATTAAACCTGATTTGTTGGTTGGACATGGCGTGGGAGGATATTGGGCACTGAGAATGTCTTATCAGTTTCATCTACCAGCAATTGTGGCTAACCCAAGTCTTGCACCAAAATTTCGCGATGATTACCCTGCGCTTGAAGAAAAAGATCTCGACCATGACATTCCACAGCTCGCCTATTTAGAACTGGGCGATGAAATGCTAGATATGTACCAAACACAGCAAATTCTAGAGCGTTTCATGATCGTACACACCTATGCAGGTGGTTATCATCGCCTTGAATGCCCAGAAAATATCAATATGCTCATTCAACAGTTTGAGCAAAGTTTTTACTTACCCCACAAATAAAAAATGCCGATCTCAAATCGGCATTTCTTGACATTTAAAGTCTGACTTCCTAAGCAACCGCTTCTTCTTGTTGCTCAGGTTTTTCACTTTCACGCACCACAGACCAAACATCCAGACCTATTTCTTTATGTTCGCTGTCCAAATCCAATAAAATGGTTGCACCCAAAACATTGAGCTGACATTTTTTTGCCAAAGTCTGCACTGCTTTTAATGTGCCACCTGTTGCCAGAATATCATCAACCAAAATCACATTTTGGTTCGGCTGAACATCGGCAGACATTTCAAGTTTATCTAAACCGTATTCTAGGCTATAGCCCACACCCACAACTGGCGGCGGTAATTTTCCTGCCTTACGCACTAAAATTAAACCTTTGTTTAAACGTTGCGCCAAGAAACTTGCCAACACGAAACCACGAGCTTCTACAGCAACAAAGCTGTCCACAGCTTCAATTTTGTCTGCTGGGATACTTGCAACCAAAGCATCAGACAATGCAGCAATTTGATTCACCAACAACGGTGTCAAATCATAAAAACAAATCCCAGTTTTTGGGAAATCTGGAATGGTACGAATATGAGACCAAAAAGTTTGAGCGAAGTTCATGGCAGGAGAATTTTAAGCTATCTATTTGAGCTAATTTTAACCAATTAAATCCAAAAAAACTATTATTTTTTATCCAATAAACTTTTTTAAGCAATAAACACAAAATAAGTTATTGATTTATATTTAAATTTATTTTTATATAAATAAAATCCCGATAATATTTTATGTATTTTTATTTTTTTTGCATTACAACCTTAGTCTATAACCTAAAAATAGACGTTTCATCCTGTTGTATCACCCATTTTTTAAAATGCAATCTTCCAAGAATTTCTTTACTTTACAGTATAACAAGGTAAAAATTTCAGGATAAGAACCTGTAAACTATAATGATCAGGCTTCCCCTTATAACAGTACCGCTGACAGGCATTTTTTGGTTACCCATCAGCATTTTGGAGATACTCATGAAAAAATATCAATGCATCGTTTGTGGATGGATTTACGACGAGGCAACAGGCTGGCCAGACGATGGCATCGCTCCTGGAACAAAGTGGGAAGATGTACCCAATGACTGGACTTGCCCAGACTGTGGAGTATCCAAAGCAGATTTTGAAATGATCGAAGTATAAAGCCGCTCAAGACCATGTTTGAACATGGTCTTTTTACTTAAGAAAAACATTTTGGAGAATATTATGCAGCCTATTGTCATTGTGGGTTCGGGTATGGCGGGTTATACCCTTGCACGTGAATACCGAAAATTAAACAAAGAACAAGAACTGATCATGATCTGTGCTGATGATGCAGCAAGTTATGCCAAGCCAACATTGTCAAATGCCTTGGCAGGCAATAAACAGCCCGCTCAAATCGCACTTGCAGATGCAACCAAAATGGCTGAGCAACTGAACATGCGTATTGAAACCCATGCTTGGGTGAATCATATTGATGCTGAACAGCATCAATTAAGCTATGTACAAAATCAGCAGACGGTTGAACTCAATTACAGCAAATTGATTTTAGCTGTGGGGGCAAATCCAATTCGTTTAGCAATTGCTGGCGATGGTAGTGATGATATTCATGTGGTGAATTCCCTCACCGATTACCGCACATTTCGCGAGCAACTTGACCAAAAACAAGATAAACGGATTGCCATTTTAGGTGCTGGGCTGATTGGCTGTGAATTTGCCAATGATTTACAGCATGCAGGCTATCAAACGACTGTCATTGATTTGGCGCCACAACCGCTTGGTCGCCTATTGCCACAATATGTTGCTGAAGAATTCCAAAAGAAATTACATGAGAGTGGTATTAAGTTTATTCTTGGTACAACCGTTGAGAAAATCAGCAAAGTTAAGCAACATTACGTCGTCACACTAGAAAATGGTCATAGCCTTGCAGCAGATCTCGTGTTGTGTGCGGTGGGCTTACAACCCAATATTGATATTGCCAAGCATGCCAAGATTGAAACCAGTCGCGGAATTCTGACCAATAGTCTAATGGAAACCAATCAGCCCGATATTTATGCTGTCGGTGACTGTGCCGAAGTGAACGGACTTTTATTGCCATATGTTATGCCAATTATGCAACAAGCACGTGCCTTGGCAAAAACTTTGGTGGGTCAGCATACTCATGTTCACTACCCTGCTATGCCAGTTGCAGTTAAAACGCCTGCCGCACCACTCACTGTATTGCCAGTCCCGCACAATGTCGACGTGAACTGGGAAACTGAACATTTTGAAGATGGCATGTTATCTAAAGCTGTCGATAGTGAAGGAACCATTCGTGGCTTTGTACTGCTTGGTGCAACCGCAGCCAAACAGCGTTTAGCGTTGACCAAACTGGTACCTGATTTAATTCCACCACAAGCATAATCAGACTTTATGGATGCTCACAATGAATCAGAATATTGTGTTTAGCCCATCACCATATAGTAAATATATGCGTGAAGCGCAAGTTGATCTCGGCAATTGCATACAATTGCACATTGAAATGGGTGGCAACCCCGAGCATCCATGTATTTTGCTGATTATGGGTTTAGGTGGACAACTGATTCTTTGGCCAGATTTTTTTTGCAAATCACTGATTGATCAAGGTTTCTGTGTCATTCGCTTTGATAACCGAGATATTGGTTTATCTAGCAAAATTACCACAGAGCCGCAAAACTCCCATCATTTACTCAGCATGATGGCACGTTTTAGTGTCGGACTTAAAAATCATGGTGCGCCATATACTTTGGAAGACATGGCCGATGATGTTGGTTTATTACTTGATAAACTGGAGATTACTCAATGCCACCTGATTGGAGCTTCGATGGGTGGCATGATTGCCCAGATTGTGGCAGCCAAATATCCAGAAAAAATTAGCAAGCTAGGGTTACTGTTTACCAGTAACAATCAACCACTTTTACCTGCGCCAGGGATCAGACAGCTTAAAATGATGATCAGTAAGCGCCCAACGCAAGAAGATGAAATCATTCGGCAGAATGTACAGCTTTACAAGATTATTGGGTCACCAAATTATATTAATGTCGAAGAAATCCGACTATTTGCACGCAAATCTTATTTTCGCAGTTACTACCCAAATGGTGTATTGCATCAATTACTGGCAATATTATGCACAGGGTCATTACTCAAATGGGATCAACAAATTCAACAACCTACGTTAGTCATACATGGTGCAAGTGATCATTTGCTCCCCCCTAAACATGGTCGAACTGTTGCAAAAGCAATTAAATCAGCAAAATTTGAATTAATTGCTGGAATGGGGCATGATATTCCACCACATTTTATCCCTCAATTGAGTGGTTTATTCGCACATCACTTTAAACCTTAAAAGTATCAGGACACTATGGCTGCATTACCCTCTTTAAGACAGCTTTCTTATTTAGTAACACTGTCTGAAACATTGCATTTTACCGAGGCAGCACGTCGCTCTTTTGTAACCCAGTCGACTTTATCTGGCGGCATTATGGAGTTAGAACGTTTACTTGGTGGTGTTTTGGTTGAACGCGATCGCCAAAATGTACGTTTAACACCTTTAGGGGAACAAGTGGTTGCGCGGGCCCGTGTTTTACTTGCCGATGCTCAAGATCTCATGCGGCTTAGCCGAGAAATGAGTGAACCACTCACTGGTGATTTACATTTAGGGATTATTCCAACCATTGCTCCCTTTATTTTGACGCAGTTGCTTGATGAAGTGCATCATTATTTACCCAAAATCCAGTTACATCTGCATGAAGCACAAAGTGAAAAGATTGTTGAAAAACTGGAACATGGTAACTTAGACATGATTGTCTTGGCACTGCCATTTGATACACGCGGGCTAAAAGTTGCCGAGATTGCCAAAGAAAATCTGGTCTTGGTACATCATAAAGCAGATCAGCAATGTATCCGCGCAAGTAACCTTGATGATCTTGACCTCTCTCGTTTGATGTTGCTTGAGGAAGGTCATTGCTTACGCGATCATGTCTTGAGTGCTTGCCCAATTGGTGAACGTAAAAATGACCACCGATTAAAAGCCAGTTCCCTGCCAACTTTAGTTGAAATGGTATCGTCGAACCTAGGTTATACCTTATTGCCTGAAATTGCCTTGCAACGTCCGATGTTACAATGCCATGCGGATTTGCAAGTCAAACATATTGAGGCAGCACCAGTGCGTACCATCGCATTAGTTACCCGTAAAAGCACACCATTACACAATGAATTTAATGTTTTGGTTGATGTTTTAAAGAAAATCGTACTGTCTCAATAATTCATATTCCCCATTCTAAGGTTACATGACTTTAGAATGGGACTATACAGTTCGGATTTCCAATCTGTTTAGGTCATCTAAGTTCATCACTTAAATCACTTTTTTCGCTCTGTAGCAACATTACTCAACATTTTCTCTAGTTTACACTTAAGTTGTTCTTAAGGGATACTGAGCATATTAGACACATCTTTTATTTTGTAGATATTTGATATGATTTATAATAATGCAAGCGAGTGTCTAAAATGACACATGTCTGCTACTGCGCCGATGATTTTGCTTTACATCCAAGTATTTCTACAGCAATCATTGAGTTGATTGCACAACAGCGGCTGCACGCGACATCTTGCATGACCCAATCATCTGACTGGTCACAAGCGGCACAGCAATTAAAACCTTATGCTGCTCAAGCTGATTTAGGGTTACACCTCAATTTTACTCATGCTTTTGATGACCATACTATGGCTTTTCCTTTAAATACCCTGATGGTGAAGGCATGGTTACGGTTACTTGACCGCCAACAGATTCGCGATAGCATCGCCCAACAATGGAACGCTTTTATCGAAGCACTAGGGCAAGCACCTGACTTTATTGATGGACATCAACATGTTCATCAGTTTCCAGTGATTCGCGAAGTACTGATAGAGTTTTTAAAAGAACAGAATTTTAAAGGCTGGGTGAGAAATCTTCGACATACGCTTGTGGTTTCGCCATATCAGTTTAAAACATATATGCTCATGCAATTAGGTTCAGTAACTCTTAATCACTTATGTATGCAAAATAAAATTAAACAAAATCAATTTTTTGCTGGAATTTATGATTTTCAGCAGATTGATTATGCTCATCTGAACCAAAAATGGTTAAGCCAAGCGCAAGACAATCTTTTAATTATGTGTCATCCTGCCCAGTATTTAATAAAAAATACTGATCCAATTACAATAGCACGGCTACAAGAATATCAGTATTTAACATCTGAACAATTTGCAATTGACTGTCAGACTTATCAAATTACTCTCTCACGTATCGGAGTAAGCGCATGAGAACAAATCCAGTTCTATCTTGTGTGATTCCTGCTTATAACGAAGCGGGAAATTTACCCCAGTTTATTCCAGCTTTGGCTGCTAAATTGGACCAGCTAGACCTTGCTGGTTATGAAATCATTGTGATTGATGACGGTAGTAAAGATAATACCTTAGCTGTTTTGTATAGTCTGGTTGAGAATTATCCTCTACGTGTACTGGAACTCTCTCGTAATTTTGGTAAAGAAGCTGCACTCAGTGCAGGTTTAGATCATGTTACAGGAGATATTGCATTATTGATTGATGCCGATTTTCAGCACCCGATTGACGAAATTCCGACCATGCTCAATTTATGGCGTAATGGCTATGACATGGTGTATGGTATTCGCAGCCGTAATACCGAATCTTGGCTCAAACGCCTTTTCACCCATGCTTATTATAAATTAATGAGTTTTAGCACTTCAGTTGAAATCCCTGAAAATGCAGGGGATTTTCGTCTGATTGACGCCAAGGTAGTCACTGCCATCCAAAATCTACCTGAAAAAAACCGTTATATGAAAGGTTTGTATGCATGGGTAGGTTTTAAAAGTATTGGACTACAATTTTCTGAACAAGAACGTCAGCATGGTACATCGAGTTTCAACTTCAAGTCCTTGTTTAACCTTGCCATCTCTGGATTAACAGGCTTTTCAGATTTACCGCTAAGAGTCAGTACTTATCTGGGCGCATTGCTCGCATTTATGGCGATGGCATATGGTATCTGGATTATTCTTGAAACACTCATCGAAGGCAGTAGTGTTCCAGGTTGGGCAACGCTAGTTGCAGGCATGACATTACTCGGTGGAATCCAGTTGCTATTTATTGGTATTCTTGGGGAATATATCGGACGTATTTATACTGAAGTCAAAAACCGCCCTAAATATATTGTTGCAGCAGAGTACTCTAAAGCCAAAAATTCATCATCCACATCTGATAATAAGACCCCCTAATGCTTGCTCATGTTCTTACATTTGCTCGTTTTGGTATCATTGGTGTGCTTGCGGCATTAACGCATTACGCTATTGTGATCCTACTGTTCGAGCGAGGGCATATTGCTTTAGCATATGCCAATCTGATTGCTTTTTGTCTTGCTTTTTGGGTGAGCTACTTCGGGCATCGACATTTTACATTTCAAGCCCAAGAACTTTCACATCGGCAAACCTTACCTAAATTTTTTATTGTTGCAACTTTAGGTTTTGTGTTTAATGAAAGTTTATTGCTTATTTCACATCACTATCTAAATATTTCACTATCCATTTTGGTCATTATTGCAATTTTTCTCACTGCAATTTTCACCTTTTTACTGAACCGATTTTTTGCATTCCAGCATTGAGGCTATGTTATGCAACCTTTACTTAGATCATCTAAATTATTACTGATTCTGCTACCGATCTGGCTCTTCATCACTTCAATCATCCGACCAATGTCTATACCAGATGAAGGGCGTTATGGTGATATCAGTCGTGCCATGTTTGAAACTGGTGACTGGCTCACCCCACGTATCAACGGCTTTCCATTTATGCATAAACCTCCTCTCTTACACTGGCTCAGTTCAGGTTTGATGGAAATTTTTGGTGTGCATTTATGGGTATTACGTTTAGTTCCTGTACTCGCTGGCACTCTGATGCTGGTCAGTTTATTTTTCTTTGTCCGCAAATATATCAATGAACGTGTTGCCCAACTCAGTGCATTGGTTTTAGCAACCAGCCTACTGTTTTTTGGCAGCAGTCAGTATGTTAACCACGATTTACTGGTTGCAACGTGGATGACACTGACCGTTTTCTGTTTTGCCGATTTTACTTTGTCTGGGAAAAAATCAATTTTATTTCTAGGCTATGTTGCCTGTGCTTGCGGCTTTTTGAGTAAAGGGCTGATTGGTGTACTGGTTCCAGGTATGGTGATTTTGCCGTGGGTAATTTATTGTAAAGAATGGAGAAAAATCCCATATTTACTTAACCCACTGGGTATTTTGCTCTTTATTTGCCTAGTCGGCCCATGGCTGTATTTTGCTCAACACCATTATCCAAATTTTTTAAACTATTTCTTTATTGACCAACAATTTAGCCGCTTTAGCTCATCAGGATTCAACAATAAACAACCTTGGTTTTTTTATCTGGTTATCTTATTGATCAGTTTCTTACCTTGGTTACTCGTGACAGGCTTTAAAGGTGCGAAACAACATATTCGTACTGTCGTTCCATCGCCAATTCTTGCTTTACTGCTCTGGTGGTTCGTTTCTGTCACAATCTTTTTTTCAATTCCGCCATCAAAATTAGCAGGTTATATTTTACCTGTCGTTGCCCCACTGACGATTCTCATCACAGCATGGGTTCAGCAGAACCTAACCCTACCTAAAAATAAATTACAGATTTTTGGTGTTTCAATTTTTGTATCCTTAATGGGACTCACTATATTGATTGCACCACATGTCATGAAAGGAAATCATGAATTTTACTTGCAACATATTGGCAGTATTTATTTACTCGGCACAATTTTAACAGCTAGCCCATGGGTGTTTCTGGCATGTTATAAAACCAAAAAGATCTCTTTTTTACAAGCGACGGTACTTAGTCTACTGGTGCTATGTTCAAGCGTTCCTTTTGCAGTTCGATTGTTCGATACGAAAACCAATTCTGACCAGTTACAATTTCAGCAATATTTACATGGCAAGACGCAGTTAGTGTTCTATCGCTACTACTTTTATGATGTGCCATTTTTACTGGATTGGAAATCACCTATATATTTGGTAAATAACTGGGATGCTGTTGGGGGAGATAATTCGGCTGTAGAAATTAAAGATGGCTTATTATTTGAACCCGAGTTAAAACGCAATTTATGGAACGATGCGACCTTTGAGCAGGCTTTAAAAAACAAACAGCCTTTGATTGTGATTAGTCGCCCAGGTGAGTTTAAATCGCCTGACCCTCAGGTTAAAGTATTGCATCAACGTAATTATGACGTGTTTATATTTAATCAATAATGAAAAAGAGGAAGCCTAGGCTTCCTCTTTTTATTTTGATCTGTATGTTTCATTCTGAAATAAGTGTCAACCTATTTCAGAACGGGACAGATCTGAATTTATTCTTCTGTGCTATCTACTTCTTCAGTTTCAACAGATTCATTCACTTCGCTGATGTCGAGTTCAATTTCTTCTTCAACTGCATCAATAGCTTCAACACCAACAAGTGTTTCATTTTCACCTAAACGAATCAAACGAACACCTTGTGCATTTCGTCCTGTGGTTGCCACTTCAGAAGCACGGGTACGCACTAAAGTACCACCATCAGAAATCAACATGAGCTCTTTGGTTTCATCAATTGCAACTACACCAACCAACTCACCATTACGCTCGGAAGTTTTAATGGCAATGACACCTTTACCACCACGTTTTTTGGTTGGGAAGTCATCGACTGGTGTACGCTTACCATAACCGTTTGCACTCGCACACAGCACTTCGCCTGTTTCAGGGACAACGACTAACGATACAATACGGCTGATAACATTCAAATCCGCACTGTCTTCAACATCATCCGTATCATCATTTTCGGTTTCAGTTTCATCCACCTCAAGTACAGTTGCCGCAAGAGCGACACGCATACCACGCACACCTTTTGCAGTACGTCCCATTGCTCGCACATCAGTTTCAGCAAAACGAATAGCTTTACCTTCATTTGAGAACAGCATAATTTGCTGATTACCATCAGTAATCGCAACACCAATTAAGGTATCTTCTTCATTGAGCTCAATGGCACGCAAACCATTGGCACGAATGTTTGCAAATTGTGCCAATTCCACACGTTTTACTGTACCTGACGCTGTTGCCATAAACACGTAGTGATTTTCTGGGAACTCGGTCAACGGTAGAATCGCGGTAATCGTCTCATTGGCGTCAAGTGGCAACAAGTTAACCATTGGACGACCTTTCGCCCCACGCGAAGCTTGTGGAACTTCAAATACTCTCAGACGATAAACTTTGCCAACATTGGTAAAGCACAACACAGTCGCATGGTTAGACGCTACAATCAGATGCTGAATATAATCATCTTCTTTCATGCTGGTTGCAGATTTACCACGACCACCACGACGTTGAGCCGCATAGTCAGAGAGTGGCTGAGTTTTTGCATAACCCGTTTTCGAAACAGTCAGTACGACTTGCTCTTCTGGAATAAGATCTTCACGGCAGAAATCAACGCGAGATTCCACAATTTCGGTACGACGACCATCACCATATTGTTGCAAAATCAGTGCTAATTCTTCACGAATAACATTCATCAACAAGTTAAAATCATTCAAAATAGCTGTAAATTCAGCAATCTGAGATAAAATCTCACTGTATTCTGCATGAAGTTTATCTTGTTCCAGACCTGTTAAACGATGCAAGCGCAACTCTAAAATTGCGTTGACTTGAGTCGGTGACAAACGATAACGTTGATCAATCAAACCAAATGGACGATTTAGATCTTCACCCTCAATTTCATCTGGACGAACTGAAATAGCACCTGCTTTTTCTAGCAAGCTCACTACACCACCCGCAGCCCACTCACCTGCTTGTAAACGTTCACGTGCTTCTGCTGGGTTGGCTGAAGTTTTAATGGCTTCAATGATGGCATCGATATTCGCCAATGCAACCGTCAAGCCTTCTAAGATGTGCCCACGTTCACGTGCTTTACGCAATTCGAACATGGTACGACGTGTCACTACTTCCTGACGGTGGCGAATAAACGCAGCAATGATATCTTTCAGATTCATTAACTTTGGTTGACCATTGTCGAGACAAACCATGTTAATGCTGAACGAGTTTTCAAGCTGTGTATTCAAGAACAGATTATTGACCACAACTTCAGCGTTTTCACCACGCTTTAAATCTATGGCAATACGCATACCGTCTTTATCAGACTCATCGCGCAGCTCTGAAATACCTTCAAGTTTCTTTTCTTTGACCAGTTCAGCAATACGCTCAATGACTCTCGCTTTGTTGACCTGATACGGAATTTCAGTAAATACAATCGTGATACGTCCTGTTTTCTCATCTTCTTCAAAATGATACTTACCACGAATATGCAAACGGCCTTTACCTGTACGGTAAGCATCGACAATGCCTGATTTACCGTAAATAATGCCACCTGTCGGGAAATCTGGACCAGAAATATAATCCATCAAACCTTCAATGGATATATTTGGGTTATCGGCATAAGCAAGGCAGGCATGAATCACTTCAGTCATGTTGTGTGGCGCCATATTGGTCGCCATACCTACGGCAATACCCGCAGCACCATTGATCAGTAAATTTGGAACACGTGTTGGTAAAACTTGAGGAATACGCTCAGAACCATCGTAGTTATCTTCCCAATCGACTGTATCTTTCTCAAGATCTGCCAAGAGTTCATGAGCAAGCTTAGTCATACGCACTTCGGTATAACGCATTGCCGCAGCACTATCGCCATCGATGGAACCAAAGTTACCCTGACCATCGACCAACTGATAACGCAGACTAAAGTCTTGCGCCATACGGACGATGGTTTCATATACCGCAGAGTCACCATGTGGGTGATATTTACCGATCACATCACCGACGACACGGGCAGATTTTTTGTAGGCCTTGTTATAATCATTGCCCAACTCATGCATCGCATATAGCACACGACGATGAACAGGTTTCAGACCATCTCTCACATCTGGCAATGCGCGAGAGACAATCACGCTCATCGCATAATCAAGATACGAGTGCTTGAGTTCATCCTCAATGGCAATCGGTCGGATTTCCGATACGCTCATGCATACTCCTTATTATATTGACCATTTATCACCGATAAACAGCCAAAAAACTTGAAAAAAATTCAGAAAAAATTAGTGAAAAATTTATCACTAAAACTGAAAAACATAACGCGATATTTTAGCATATTCACCCACGCTTTGTTGTGTTCAGAGCAAATAGAATCGTATTTCCCTTATAAAATCGTTGCTTTTTTACACATACTTTTTCGCATTTTTTTGATGATGATTTTTTTGTCAAATTCCTCTAATTTGGAATGATTTTTCTGGCTAAAATCGGCATTTTGTTATTCTTGCATTAGTCAACTTCAAGCTCAACATAAGCCCTCTGAACACAAATTTCAGACATAAAAAAAACCCTGCTCGAAGCAGAGTTTTTTTTAAGGATTATCGAATTAAAGCTTAGATACCAGTTCAGGTACAACTTCGTTCAAATCACCCACTAACCAGTAATCTGCAACTGCATTGATTGGCGCTTCTTCATCCTTGTTGATCGCAACGATCACTTTAGACTCTTTCATACCTGCCAAGTGCTGAATCGCACCAGAAATACCAACCGCAATATACAAATCAGGTGCAACGATTTTACCAGTTTGACCGACTTGCATGTCATTTGGAACAAAACCTGCATCAACTGCCGCACGTGATGCACCTTGTGCTGCACCCAGTTTGTCTGCCAATGGATCTAGGACTTTGTGGTAGTTTTCACCTGAACCCACACCACGACCACCAGACACTACAATACGTGCTGCCGAAAGCTCTGGACGTTCAGTTTTCACGATTTCTTCTGAAACGAATTTCGATACGCCTGCATCGTTAGCTTCGCTCACTGCTTCAACAGCTGCTGCGCCGCCTTCTGCTGCAACCGCATCAAAAGCAGTGGTACGTACAGTCGCAACAATGATTGCTTCTTCTGATTGTACAGTGGCAATTGCATTGCCTGCATAAATTGGACGTTTGAAAGTGTTGGCTGCTTCAACTGCAATTACATCACTCACCATGCTCACATCCAGCAAGGCTGCAACACGTGGCAAAATGTTTTTACCTGTCGTGGTTGCTGCTGCCAAAACGTGGCTATAGCCTTTACCCAAATCAGCAATTAATCCAGCAACGTTTTCTGCTAGTTGGTTGGCGTAGACTGCATTGTCAGCAAGTAGAACTTTGCTAACGCCTGCAACTTTTGCTGCTGCATCGGCAACAGCTTGTGCACCTGAACCCGCTACAAGAACAGTGATGTCGCCACCAATTTTTTGCGCTGCTGCAACAACGTTTAAGGTTGCGCCATTTAAAGTTTGGTTGTCGTGCTCAGCGATGACTAAAATACTCATGATGTTATCCCTGCCTTTTAGATCACTTTCGCTTCATTTTTAAGTTTATCAACAAGCTCATCTACAGATTTCACTTGTACGCCCGCTTGACGTTCTGCTGGTGCTTCAACTTTTAAAGTTTTCAGCTTGCTACCTGTAGCTACGCCATAGTCCGCAGGAGATTTTGTATCCAACGGTTTTTTACGAGCTTTCATAATGTTCGGTAAAGCTGCGTAACGTGGTTCATTCAAACGTAAGTCAGTGGTAATGATTGCAGGCAAGTTCAGTTCAATTGTTTGTAAACCACCGTCAATTTCACGGGTAACTTGAACTTTTTCACCTTCAACTTTCACTTCAGATGCAAATGTAGCCTGACCTACACCCAAAAGTGCTGCCAACATTTGACCAACTTGGTTAGAGTCATCATCAATAGCTTGTTTACCCAAAAGAATTAATTGTGGTTGTTCTTGTGCCACAACGCCTTTCAGGATTTTCGCAACTTCTAAAGCACCTAACTCATCGGCTGTTTCAACCAAAATGCCACGGTCAGCACCAAGTGCCATAGAAGAACGAATTTGTTCCTGAGCTTCTTTTGCACCTACTGAAACCACCACGATTTCAGAAACAATGCCTTTTTCTTTTAAGCGAACCGCTTCTTCCACTGCGATTTCACAAAATGGGTTAATTGACATTTTTACGTTGGTTAAATCAACACCACTATTGTCCGGCTTTACGCGAACTTTAACGTTAGCATCGACCACACGTTTGACAGCAACAAGAGCCTTCATGTATTCCTCGGCTGTAGTATCCAATGATCTAGAAGAAAAGTGCGATACTTTTCAAAAATTCGTTTCGTTGCCTATCTTGCAATGCGTTTGGCATTTCGGTCAAGTCACAATTTCTTGACAAATACTGAAATTGCACTAAAAACGTGAATTGACCAGTTCAAAGAAAAGCGTTACGTGGCATATTCTACCTGAGTTTTTGTTAGTTTTTAAGATAAAAAACAATGATTTAAAAAATTAAACTTGCAGGTCATTTTTATAAAAATCATCAATTTTACTCATGATCAACATCAGAAATACCTACATCTATTGATAATAGAGACTGTAAGCAAATCCTGTGATCACGTCATAAATACAATATGCACACGCATAAAAAAGCCAGCAAAAAGCTGGCATGGAAAAATCAAAATTAATGTGCGATGAGCCACGTTGCTGCCAACATAATCATGCTCGCTGAGCAAGCATCGATCCATTTTTGTTTACGCTGATCAAAACCTGCTTTTTCTGTCACTTTGACCACAATAAATGACAGCACTAAATATACGATAATACATGAACTTATAAAAATTAAAGACAAGAGTAAGCCTTCAACCACAGGATTGCCTTTGCTATGCATAAATTGCGGCAAGATTGCAAAATAAATCAGCATGACTTTTGGATTGAGTAGTGAAGTGACAAAACCTTTGCGAATGGGGTTATGGGTATGTGCCGCAGATAACCGAATACCTTTACTCTGAAATGCTGAACGAAATAACTGAATTGAGAGGTACACCAAATATGCAACCCCAAAAAATCGAATCGCATTAAATAGCATCGGATAGGACACTATAATCGCAGAAATTCCCAGTGCAACCAGTACCGAATGTACCAAATAGCCAGAACACACGCCAAAAGTTGCCATCATGCCTGACTTAAAATCTTTACCCATCGCCTGTGAAAGCACAAATAACATATCGGGCCCTGGCGTTAATACCAGCGAAATGATGGTGAGTGTAAATAATGTAAAGTCAGACATCGCTTTTGCCTTTAAAACAACAAAATAAAGTCTCTATATTGTCCAAAAAAACCAATCAAATAGGGTTGCAAATATTCTATAATCAAAACAATTTTTCAAATTTAATTCTAATTTATGAAACAAATTAATAATTCTATATCAATAAAACTCGATCGTATCGACAAAAATATTATTCTACATTTGCAACAGAATGGGCGTATTCAAAATAATGATCTTGCAAAACAAGTAGGATTGTCCCCTTCATCGTGTTTACGGCGAGTAAAACTACTTGAGGAAGCTGGCGTGATTCGAGGTTATACCACGCTCGTTGATCCACAAAAGGTGGGGCTTTCTTTAATTTTATTTTCTCGGATTTGGCTGATTGGACAGGATGCCGAAACCATTGACTGTTTTATTGAAGCCATGAAAGAGTTACCACAGGTCATGGAGTGCTACATCATATTAGGAGAATGTGATGCCATGCTCAAAGTTGTAGTTCCCGACTTGGAAAGTTATCGTAAGTTTCAGTCTAGCCATTTGACCAAAAAAAAATGGGATTACCAGTGTGAAAACTGATTTACCAAGTCAATTTATTAAACAAAGCTATCAATTACCTTTAGATGAGTACTAGACCCTACTTCTGCGCACGGGGATGTGCTTGATCATAAATTTTCGCCAAATGATCAAAATCAATATGGGTATAGATTTGTGTGGTGTTCAAGTTGCTATGCCCGAGCATTTCCTGAATGCTACGCAGGTCACCACTTGCAGAAAGTAAATGACTAGCAAAACAATGTCTAAGCAAATGTGGGTGTAAATCAACACTGACCCCTGCTCGTAATGCTTGGGCTTTGACACGATTTTCAATCTGGCGCGGTGTTAGGCGCGTACCGCGTTGAGAAATAAAAATTGCGCTGCTTGGTTGTAAAGTCTGTCCCATCCAAATTGCTGCCATTTGCAGCCAGCGATGTAAGCTCTGCTTAGCTTTTTGTCCAAAAGGTACAATACGGGTTTTATCACCTTTACCCGTTACACGCACTTGTTGTCGCTCAAAATCAAGATCTTGCAGATTCAAGCTTTGTAATTCTGCCAAGCGCAGGCCACTGGAATAAAGTAGTTCCAACATGGCTTTATCTCTAAGCCAGAGCTGTTGCTCTAAAGGCTTTTCAGGTGCAGGCTGTTCCAAAATTTGTAAAATGGTTTCAATATCCAGCATACCTGGCAGCGCCCGTGGTTGCCGCTTTAAACGGAAATCTTTGGTTGGGTTTTGTGCAATTTGCTGTTGCTGTTCCACCCACTGCATAAACTGGCGAATTGCACTTAAAGCACGCTGTAAACTACTGGTCGCCAGTTGTTGCCGTTCTACTTTTTCTGCCAAGTATTCACGTAGGTCTGCCGAGGCAATATTATTAAGGTCTAATTTCTTGCGCTGGCAAAAATTGAGAAAATCCCGAACATCACGCTCATAAGCTGACAATGTATGCTCGGACTGCTGCTGAATTTTACGAGAATTCAGCCATATATGAAGCAATTCGAACATATCCATGAGATCGGCCTATTTATTAAGAAAAAAATCGAGTTAGCATACCACGGCGTTTTTCAGGTTGTTCACGCTGATAAAATGGTGTGGTTTCTTCACGCATATAACGACTCAGACCATCACTTTTTTGATCATCAATAATCGTCAAATCTACAAGGCTTGGTTGATCTAGACTTTCAAAGGCAACTTGGCCAACCTGCTGAATCAACTGATCCAATTGCAATGGTTGCTGCATATCCAGTTGCAAGCCAATCATTAAAGTCGGTTCAGCATCGCGCTGTGGGTTATGCATCAGTGCCAAATACGCTGTTTGTACCTGAGGTTTGGTTTGCAAGAATTTTTGCAGTTGTGACACCATTTTATAAGGGTATTCTGTCGGCTGTCCGAGTAAAACCTCAGTGTCTTGCTGGACTTCATAACTTTCAACTTGCCCCATATCAATCTGTAAGAGCTGACGAATTTCACTTGGGCTAAATTCTTTACCATAAGGCGACATCGGGTTCAGTACCAGTGTGTCTCCAAGCGTCATTTCAAAAAACTGCTGTGTCGGAAGATATAAATACGAATGTTCTTCTTGAATGGACTGCTGCAAGGTTTCTAGGGACAAGAAAAATGGTAATGCTTCAGTACCATCCGCTTTTTTCCATTTTTGTAAATGCAGTTCATCACCTTGTTGTAGGTGAATTTGCTCGGTTTGCATCGGCTGAGTCGTTCGATCTGTGACACCTAAGCAGTAAATATGCCCAATTAATAATTGTTGTAAGAATTCTGGGCGGTATGCAGGTTCTTTGGCTGCTTTTTCTAATAATTGCTCAAGTTGCTGTTCCTGCGTTTGATTTGGCATAATTTTACTCTAGGCAGTATGATTTTTTTAATATTCATAGTATGAAAAACTTCCACTACATAATCAAGCAGCTTCAAGGTCAAAAGATCGACTCGATAGCACGAATGATGTTTAAAGCACTTACGCATAAGATGATTGATAAAATTTGAACAAAAAAAATAAAATACGAAATCTGCGACGTTTATAAAAATAAGGTGAAATTTTAAACAACCCCAAACCAGACCATCATCTGGTTTGGGGATAACAATTTAGCTTTGGAAATAACGTAAATCAAAACGTCCGTCATAAACATTGGCTGTTGGGCCTGTCATCCAGACCACTTCACCATCACGCCACGCAATATGTAATGAACCGCCTGCAAGCTGGATTTCGACTTCATTTGCAAGTAAGCCACGGCGCATAGCGCTGACTGCTGCCGCACATGCCCCCGTACCACACGCTAATGTTTCACCGACTCCACGCTCAAACACACGTAAACGCGCATGTTTTTCATCCACAATCTGCATAAAACCAGCATTAACACGCTCAGGGAAACGCACATGTGATTCAATTTGTGGTCCAAGGTTTGCAACATCTGCTGTCAAAACATCAGGCACAATGGTGACTGCATGTGGGTTGCCCATATTCACAACATCAATCAACAGGTTCTGACCATTTGCCAGATCAAGACGATAAAGTTCTTCTTGCTCATCGGCAACAAATGGAATTTCTTGCGGTAAGAATTTTGGATAACCCATATTCACCCGCACCCAACCATTTGGCCCCAATTCAGGCTCAACGATACCTGCCTTGGTCTGTACCTTCATTTTAGTCTTATGTGTCAATTGACGTTCGTGTACAAAGCGTGCAAAACAACGCACACCATTACCACATTGCTCAACCTCAGAACCATCTGCATTGAAAATACGATACTTAAAGTCGACGTTTGGAAAATCAGGTGGCTCAACAATCAAAAGTTGATCAAACCCAATACCAAAATGGCGATGTGCCATACGCTGAATGGTTAAAGCATCTAAATAGGCACGCTGGCGAATCAGATCAATCACCACAAAGTCATTGCCCAAACCATGCATTTTGGTAAATTCTAACAACATCAACTATTACTCCTGAGGCAATAAACGCTCTTTTTCCCATAAAGATTCTATGCTTTCACGTTCACGAATGACATATGCCCGATCACCATCGACCATCACTTCAGCGGCACGACCACGACTATTGTAATTCGAGCTCATGACAAAACCATACGCCCCTGCACCCAACACAGCCAAGGTATCATTTTCCTGTAGAGCCAACTCGCGGTCTTTACCTAAAAAGTCACCCGTTTCACAAATTGCACCAACGACATCCCATACTTTAACTTCTGTGTCTTGATGTGGTGTTACAGACTGGATATCCATCCACGCTTCATACAACGACGGACGAATCAGGTCGTTCATAGCAGCATCGACAATTGCAAAGTTGCGATGATTGGTTGGTTTCAACAAATCAACTTTGGTCAGTAGTACGCCAGCATTGGCACTAATGCTTCGACCTGGTTCCATATAGACTTTTAAGCCCAATTTTTCTAAAGCAGGGCGCAATGCATTGGCATATTCAACAACGCTTGGCGGCACTTCATCTTTATAAGTGACACCCAGACCACCACCGATATCGACATGCTTTAACTGAATACCCAGCGTTTTAAGCTGTTCGATCATCAGCATAACGCGATCCAGCGCATCGACAAACGGCTGAGTTTCTGTCAGCTGTGAACCAATATGACAGTCAATGCCAACAACATCTAAATGTTCCAGACTGTGCGCATATTGATACGTTTCGAACACGCTATCACTTGGAATACCAAATTTGTTTTCTTTTAAGCCTGTCGAAATATAAGGATGAGTTTTAGCATCCACATCGGGATTTACACGTAAAGAAATCGGGGCTTTTTTACCTAAACGTGCTGCCACTTTTTCAATACGATCTAGCTCAGCATGTGATTCCACATTGAAACATGCAATTCCAACATTCAAGGCTTTTTCAATATCTGCTTCAGATTTACCTAAACCTGAAAATACCACTTTACTTGGATCACCACCTGCCGCCAAAACACGTGCAAGTTCACCACCTGTGACAATATCAAATCCCGCACCCAATTTTGCCAAGACATTTAACACAGCTAAATTTGAGTTTGACTTCACCGCAAAGCAGATTTGATGATCAATAAAGCTAAATGCCTGATCCATATCTAAATAATGCTTTTCAAAGCTGGCTTTTGAATACACATAAAGCGGCGTAGAAAATTGCTGTGCAAGCTGTTCCAAAGAACATTGTTCAGCATGCAAAACCCCTTGAATGCGGGTAAAACTCATGATAAATCCTTAAAATTACTGAACTTTAGAAGATGGTGTAGGTGCCGAGGTATTGACTTCAGATGCAGCATCTGGCTGTTCATGATGATGGTAAAGCAGATACTTTGGACGAGTATCCAAATTTGGATCGTTTGGTAACTGTAAATCTCCAGCCTGCCCACAACCCACCAAGCTTAGACCTGTCGCCAGCAAGCTAATCACAGCAATCATTTGACGCATCATAGACATCACCTGTATGTAAACTGAAAAGCAGTATACCTTGAACCCTGTTCTGACCAAAGTATTTCTAAAATAAAAAACGCCAGTTTTAAACTGGCGTTTTGCTTTAGTCTTTAGTGATTTTTTTGGGCCTAAAAAAGAAATACCCGATCAGCAAAATCAAGAACCAAATTGGGCTCACCTTTAGAGCTTTTAAAGTATCTGGCTCCAAAGACAAGACATAAATCATACAGATGAAGAAAATGATCACCACCCAACACGTTACCAAACCACCAGGCAATTTAAACTTGGACTGTTGGTGTAACTCTGGACGCGTTTTATAGTAGTTGATGTAACTCCAAATAATAATCAGCCACACACAAATAAACAGTATCGTTGACAGGGTGGTTGCGAGCGTAAAGGCTTCAATCGTATTGGGTACAAAATACTGAAGTGCCGCGCCACCAAGTAAACAAAATGCCGAGAAATATAAAGCATTGGCAGGCACTAAACGCGGACTTAATTTACCAAACAGTTTTGGCCCTTGCCCTTCACGCGACAAACCAAAAAGCATACGGCTGGTCGAAAACACACCACTGTTCATAGAAGACATGACTGAAGACAGCACCACCAAATTCATAATAATAGCTGCCGCCGCAATACCCGCATGACTAAACAAATTTACGAATGGACTGACAGTTGGATTAATCTTGTCCCACGGCGTGACTGACATCACAATCACCAATGCAAAAACATAGAAAATAATAATCCGCACAGGAATCGAGTTGACCGCTTTAGGCAAGTTACGTTCTGGATCGCGGGTTTCTGCTGCGGTTGTACCAACCAACTCCACACCGACAAAAGCAAAAATGGCAATCTGAAAGCCTGCTAAAAAGCCCGTCGAACCTGTTGGAAAGAAACCACCATTTGCCCACAAATGAGTAAATGAAGCAACCTCACCTGTAGGTGAAGTAAATCCTGTAAAGATCATCCATAAACCAACAGCGATGAGTACAACAATCGCAATAATCTTGACCAAAGCAAACCAGAATTCCATCTCACCAAACAGTTTCACGGTGACCAGATTCAAACCCATAATAAAGAAAATCGAGGCGACACAAATCAGAGCACTGTCTCCAGGGCTAAATGGATGTCCACCATTAAAAAATTGCAAATAGTTAATAATCGCAGATAGGTCAGCAATCCCGATGGTGATCCAGCACAACCAGTATGTCCACCCCACAAAATAGCCTGCCCAAGGACCAATTAAGTCCGTAGAAAAGTCTATAAATGACTTATAATTTAAATTGGAGAGCAAGAGTTCACCCAAGGCTCGCATGACAAAAAACACCATCAAACCAATAATCATATAAATAAATACAATCGATGGCCCCGCCAAACTGATGGTTTTACCTGAACCCATAAACAAACCTGTTCCAATTGCACCGCCAATTGCGATCAACTGCAAATGGCGGTTGGACAGGCTTTTACTTAGCTCATTGTGTTCGACTGACTGTTGTTTCATGTCATATTACCTTTCATTTGTGTTCACTCCCCCTTTGATGCAATACAGTCAAAAAGACAATAGCCCCTTATAAGACTCTATTGCAGGAATCTGTCATAAGATGATTTTGATTTTTCTAAAAAAGAACCAAGTTAGAGCAACTTTATAAATATGTATGTAATAAAAAGACTTACAAATTAAAATCGCACTGTATTATAACAAAGCAAGACCCCATTTTTGATCATATTGAACCAAAGTAGTGCGAATAAGGTTTTGTAATTTATATTTCTTATAAAAACTTAAACTCCCCAAGATGGAGAGTTTAAGTTCACTTCATGACGAGTTAAGCTTTCTTTTTCTTAAACATATAGCCAATAGCTAAAATCAGCAACCACAATGGGCTGATCAATAGTGACTGGCGAGTATCTGGTTCAAGTACCAAAATACCAATGGTGAAAATAAAGAATGCAATCACAACATACGACATCAATACACCGCCAGGCATCTTAAATATCGATTTTTCATGCAGCTCAGGGCGTAATTTGCGGTAACGAATATAGTTCACCATAATCAGGATCCATACCGATACGAACAGAATTACAGACAAAGTTGTTGCCAAAGTAAATGCGGTAATGGTGTCTGGTACAAAGAACTGAAGTACTGCACCACCCATAATACATGCGCAAGAGAACATCAAACCATTTGCAGGTACAGCGCTTTTTGACAATTTACCCAATTTTTTCGGTGCCTGACCATCTTTTGCCAAACCGTACAACATACGGCTGGTTGAGAAGATCCCGCTGTTCATTGATGACATAACCGATGACAAGACCACCAAGTTCATGATCACCGCAGCAGTTGGAATACCTGCCATCAGGAACAATTCAACAAATGGGCTCTTGTTTGGAATCACATGATTCCAAGGAATCACAGACATCACGACAGTCAATGACAATACGTAGAATAAAATCACACGTACAGGAATTGCATTGACTGCTTTTGGCAAGTTGATGTGCGGATCTTTGGTTTCAGCAGCCGAAGTTCCGACAAGTTCCACCCCAACAAATGCGAAAATCGCAATCTGGAAGCCTGCCAAGAAACCTTCAACCCCTTTCGGGAAAATACCCCCATGCGACCAAATGTTGCTTAAAGCTGCCACATCACCATTTGATGAATGATAGCCTGTAAACACCATAAATGCGCCCGCACAGATTAAAGCAATAATTGCTACAATCTTAATGATTGCGAACCAGAATTCAGTTTCCCCAAATAAACGTACTGTCAACAGGTTCAGGAACATTAAGAAAAGTACACAACCCGCACTAATTAACGCTTGCCCCGCAGGTGTAAACTGCATATCTGGTGGGAGCCAGAAAGTGAGGTAGTTAATTACAGCAGTCAGGTCAGCCATACCCGTAAGTACCCAGCCAACCCAATACGTCCAACCCACATAAAAACCTGCTTTTGGACCAATCAAGTCA
This sequence comes from Acinetobacter brisouioides, assembly GCF_004331075.1. Lineage (GTDB taxonomy): Bacteria > Pseudomonadota > Gammaproteobacteria > Pseudomonadales > Moraxellaceae > Acinetobacter. The sequence continues at coordinate 325,554 of NZ_SJNX01000001.1, forward strand.
TAAGACATGTCCACAAAAGATTTATAGTTCAGGTTAGACAGGAGAAGTTCACCTAATGCACGCATTAGGAAAAAAACCATAATTCCAATAATAAAATAAATTAATAAAATAGATGGGCCTGCCAATGAGATGGTTTTACCCGACCCCATAAACAAGCCAGTGCCAATGGCACCCCCAATAGCGATTAACTGCAAATGACGATTGTGTAAATTACGTTGTAATTCATGAATCGAATCGTCAGGTGCGTTAATATCATTTAGCTCGTTAAAACTCATTGATAATTATCCATAACAGAGTTGCTGCTAACAAATAGCAATTAGCATTCCAATTCTAAAATTAGATGCCTAAAAAAAAGACATACGGCACAGACGTCCCAAAGACAACGCTTATAAAGTATGAGCCATACAAGATCGATTCCATGATCTCTAGTGTTTTTATCAGATGAACATGTTAATGTTAAGCCCATTTTTTAATTTTTTTATATAAAAAAGCACTAAATCATGAGTAAAGTTAAAACGGTCTATCGCTGTGAACAATGCGGAGCAGATCACTCCAAATGGGCGGGACAATGTTCTGAATGTGGTGAATGGAATAGTCTAGTTGAAATTCGTATAGAACCGAGCATTACTCATCGAGCAAAACCGGGATCATTTTCAGGTGGCTATGCAGGACAGTTAGCGCAAATTACCACACTCAACCAAATTTCCATTTCACATGAAACACGACTTGCGACAGGGATTGGTGAATTTGACCGTGTTTTAGGTGGTGGTCTGGTTACAGGTTCAGTGGTTCTAATTGGCGGTGACCCAGGGATTGGTAAATCGACGATTTTATTACAAACTGCCACACATATGGCAAGCCATAAAAATTCAGCGCTGTATGTTACGGGTGAAGAATCGCTTTCTCAGGTGGCATTACGCGCCCAACGCCTCGAACTACCCACCGATCAGCTCAAGGTCATGGCCGAAACCTGTGTCGAACGGATTTGTGAAGTGTTGGCTCAACAGCGCCCTGCTGTCGCCATCCTTGATTCCATTCAAACCCTCTATACCGAAACCCTGCAATCTGCACCTGGTGGTGTCTCACAAATCCGTGAATCGGCAGCTTTACTCACCCGTTTTGCCAAAAATAGTGGTACAGCTTTATTTCTTGTTGGGCATGTCACCAAAGAAGGCGCTTTAGCAGGTCCACGTGTTCTCGAACATATGGTTGACTGTGTGTTGTATTTTGAAGGTCAATCCGACTCGCGTTATCGTATGATTCGTGCGGTAAAAAACCGCTTTGGCGCAGTAAATGAGCTTGGGGTTTTTGGTATGACCGACAAAGGGTTACGTGAAGTTGCCAACCCTTCTGCGATTTTTTTAAGCCGTTATGATGAAGCCATTCCTGGCTCAGTGGTCATGATCAGTCGCGAAGGCACTCGCCCATTACTCGTTGAAGTCCAAGCGCTGGTGGATGATGCTCAAGGACAACCTCGTCGTGTGGCACTCGGTCTAGAACAAAACCGCTTAAACATGTTACTTGCAGTCATGCACCGTCATGGTGGTGTACAAACCACGGGGCAAGATGTTTATGTCAATATTGTCGGTGGTTTAAAAATTACTGAAACAGGCTCAGACCTTGCAGTATTGTTGGCGTGCGCCTCTAGTTTACGTGGCAAAGCCTTCCCACAACAACTTGCAGTTTTTGGTGAAGTTGGATTATCGGGTGAAATTCGCCCCGTTCCCAATGGACAAGAACGACTAAAAGAAGCAGTGAAACATGGTTTTAAATATGTGATTTTACCGCGTGGCAATGCACCACAAAAACCCATCTCAGGTGTACAGGTTATTGCGGTTGCGCGCTTACATGAGGCGCTGAATGAAGCCATGCAACTCAGCGAGTAATTTACCAAAAGGTAAACCATTAAGAGTTTATAGCTATAAATCCCATAAAACATGCTTCCCAAATTACACTTAAACTCAACAGCATAAAAGTTACTCGTTTACTATTGAAATTCGGCTCAAATAGCCGCATAAATGCAATAGAAAATCTGTATTTATTAGGAACACAATCAATGAACACACGCCAACGTGGCTTAGTTGCTGGTATTTTAATGGCAACATTGGTGATTTCACCATTGGCTGAAGCAAAACGTGCAGGTGGTGGTCGTAGCCACGGCATGACACGCTCCGTGACACCAAGTCAGCCACACCAACAACAACCAACTTCCTCTTACCAAGCACCACCAGCTCCAGCACCGCAACCACAAAAATCTGGTTCAAATTTGGGTAAAATGGTCGCAGCCGGTGCAGCCGGTGCAGCCGTTGGTGCATTAGCGACCCACGCTTTAGCCAATAATGACCATAATGGCACTGCAACATCCGCAGCACAGCAAAATGTCCAAGCTGAAAAGAAATCGGGTATTCCAGGCTGGATCTGGCTGATTTTACTCGGAGGAATTGGCTTCTTTATTTACCGTAAAATGAGTGCTAAAAAATCTGCAGCTGCAAATCCGTATGTATCTAATCAAGGTTCTGCACCATTTACAGGGCAGCCAAGCTCAACAAACGACAGCACCAATATTTTTGGTCAAAACGTGAATGGCAACAGCAATAATCAAAACGTTGGTGGAGCATACACCAGCAACGGTGGCCAATTACCGGACGGCACTGAGCCTGCTGCATTCTTGCGTATTGCACGTCAGCGTTTCAACCATATTCAGTCGATGAACAGTTCAAGTAATGTAGAAGAAATTCGCCGTTACTTAACACCTGAACTGTATAACTCCATGTATCAGGATATTATGGCAAACCGTGAACAGGACGTTGCCGAGTTTAATAACCTGAATGCAATGGTGGCAGGTTCTGCGAATGAAAATGGTCAATACATTGTTAGCGTGCGCTTCACAGGTACAGTATCTGAAGACCTCAACAGCTTACCGCAGCCATTCACTGAAGTTTGGCACTTTGTAAAACCTGTAGGTTCACAGCAAGACTGGCTTGTTGCGGGTATTCAAGTCGAAAACTAATTTTCCAAGTTAAAAAAATCAGTTGCTTGCAACTGATTTTTTTACATCTAAATTTAGCGTTTTGGTAGTGGAATATACTGCGCAGTGCTGTTTTTTAACTTGCGCTCCCCAACTTTCACTGCCAAGTCTAGCGCCGTACCTTTACGGTCAATTGCCAAATGAATGGTGCTGTTCGGTGCCTGTAAGGCAACGTAATTAATTAAATGCGATGCAGAAGTAATATCGTACTGATTTACTTTAAGAATCTTGTCCCCAATATGCACACCTGCATCTGCTGCTGGGCCATTTGCCAGTACACCAGCAACCGTAACACCTGTGCTATTGCCAGCAGATGACTGCCATTGAGCATCCTGTTTTGGCGGCATTAGACTAATTCCTAGCCAACCACGAATGACTCGACCATCTTTTAAAATAGCATCAAACACTTGCTGGCAAATTTTGGCAGGAATCGCAAAACCAATTCCGAGTGACCCCCCTGATTGCGAGAAAATGGCGGTATTGATACCAACCAAATTGCCCGAAACATCAATTAATGCGCCACCTGAATTACCTGGGTTAATTGCAGCATCCGTCTGAATAAAATCCTCATAGGTGTTAATCCCTAAATCTGAGCGCCCTGTTGCCGAGATAATTCCTTGTGTCACGGTTTGTCCCACACCAAATGGATTTCCAATGGCCAGTACTACATCCCCAACTTCATTGCCACTGAGTTTAAAAGGTACAACAGGCAGATTTTGCAGATCTATTTTAATCACAGCCAAATCAGTATCTGGGTCTGTGCCAATGACTTTAGCTTCCGCACGACGACCATCTTTTAGCCCCACAACAATTTGATCGGCCTGAGCAATAACATGATTATTGGTTAAGATATAGCCATCAGCACGCACAATGACACCTGAGCCTAAACTATTTTCATTTTTATTGAGTTCTTCTGGCGTGCGATTGCCAAAAAATTCACGAAATACAGGGTCATTGAGTAAGGCATTATCACTACGATTGACTTTTTGTGTGGTAAAAATATTCACAACCGCAGGCGCGGCAACTTTGACAGCATTACGATAAGACTGTACCCCTCCCTCCTGATTATGCTCTACCAATACTTGCTGCTTCTCGATTGGCATGGCTACACCATCGGATGCAACCACTACTTTGGACTTTTGCACCTTTTGCCATGCAGTAAAACCTAAAATCACAAAAATTAGTAAAATCCATGGCAACCATGTCACGGTTTTGCGCACGTTATTATCCTCTATCGGGTATCGTCTTCATTAACAAAAAAGTTTTTGGGTCAATATTGTAAAATGAAATATTCATGAAAAGCTAAAAACTTGGCAAGGTTTTGTCTAGCTTTAGTTACAATAAGCTTAATCAACTTCACAACAACAGCGATTTTAGGGCTACCCGATTGAACTGAATGAGGAATTTTATGGCGCAATTACAGGATATTTTACAGTGGTGTGATCAGACTTTACTTAGTGCTGAGTTTAAAGATTATGCGCCAAATGGTTTGCAAATCGAAGGCAAAGCAGACGTTAAAAAAATTGTTTGTGCAGTAACTGCTTCGTTAGATGCCATTGATGCTGCAATTGAGGCACAAGCTGACCTATTACTGGTGCATCATGGTTATTTCTGGAAAGGTGAACCTGCGCCGATTACAGGCATGCGTGGCGCACGTATTAAAAAGCTGATTCAACATGATATCTCACTTGTCGGTTATCATCTGCCTTTAGATGCGCACCCAAGTTTAGGCAACAATGCTGCCATTGCAGAACTTTTACAGTTTGAAAATATTCAGGCGCTCAACCCTGGTGATCGCCATCCGATTGGCAATATTGGCTATTTAAAACAAGCCGTTTCTGCCACGGCATTTAAGCAAAAGCTTGCCGAGGTTTTTTCTCGCGAGATTATCCATTTGCCCGCATCTACTGAAAAAATTCAGAAAATTGGTTTTTGTACAGGTGCAGCACAAGACTTTATTACTCAAGCAGCAGAACAAGGTTGCGATGCCTATATTTCAGGTGAAGTGAGTGAACGAACGTTTTATGAAGCACGTGAGCTAAACGTACACTACTTTGCTTGCGGGCATCATGCAACTGAGCGTTATGGCGTACAACGACTAGCTGAAGCGCTTAGCAAGCAATTTGATGTAGAAGCAATTTATTATGAACAAGACAATCCCATCTAAATAATATCTAAATCAGATTGAAAGAATTGTCATTGTATAAAACAGCACGTATATTGTATTTCATTGTTTATCAACCACGTTTTTTGTTGAAAAATACATTAAACTATTCACCACAAAATTTTCAAACCCAGCTCATGCAAGGAACGAAAGATGACAACGATTACCCTACCTGCTCTTCCATATGGTTATGATGCGCTTGAACCACACATCTCTAAAGAGACTTTAGAATTCCATCATGACAAGCATCACCAAACTTATGTAACTAACTTGAATAACCTGATTAAAGGTACTGACCTTGAAGGTAAATCTTTAGAAGAAATCATCGTTGCAAGTGCTGGCGATGCATCTAAAGCTGGTATTTTTAACAATGCTGCTCAAGTTTGGAACCACACATTCTACTGGAATTCTATTGCACCAAACGGTGGCGGCAAACCTACTGGCGCAATTGCTGCAAAAATTGATGAAGCTTTTGGTTCTTACGAAAAATTTGCTGAACAATTCGCCAATGCTGCTACAACTCAGTTTGGTTCAGGTTGGGCTTGGTTGGTTGCAGACAAAGTAAACGGTAACTTGTCTATCGTAAAAACTTCAAATGCAGACACTCCACTTGCACATGGTCAAGTTGCAGTATTAACCATTGACGTTTGGGAACACGCTTACTACATCGACTACCGCAATGCACGTCCTAAATACATCTCTACTTTCTTAGAAAGCCTAGTAAACTGGGACTATGCAAATGCAAAACTTGCTGGTCAAGCTGCTGGTGTAGAAAAATAAGTTTTCTTTGAAAACTTTAAAAAAGGCGTCATTTGACGCCTTTTTTAATAACAAAAACGACCTAAATTGAGTGTTTTTATAGACAAGTGATTATAAATCCAACAAATAAATTTATTTTTGATTTTTAACTTGACCTAACTGCCAGTAATCCATAGAATTCGCTTCAGATTCTCCAATAGCTCAGTCGGTAGAGCGACGGACTGTTAATCCGCAGGTCCCTGGTTCGAGCCCAGGTTGGAGAGCCACTATTCTTCCATAGCTCAGTCGGTAGAGCGACGGACTGTTAATCCGCAGGTCCCTGGTTCGAGCCCAGGTGGAAGAGCCAAGATTCGAGAAAGCCTAGCATGATAAGTGCTAGGCTTTTTCTTTATATAAAAATAGCCAATCATGAATGACCACTTTTTGTGATACATGAAAAAGTCTTATTTTGATTCACACCGCTCTATAACGTTTTTTATCAGAAAAAACAAATAATCCGTTCTATTCTAAAATAAGCCTACAGATCACACACAATAAAAAAATGCACAGATAAGCTGTGCATTTTTTCAACAACCAATTCTACTAGTAAGCTTGTTTCACAAACTCATTTTATTTTTCCTACTCTTGACTGGCATATATTTAAGCTTTACCCAGAGAGAAAAATAAGAACAGATACCACGATGAAAAAGCCTAGTAAATATTCAAAGCATCTCGCATAATAAAAAACAAATCCGTCTGATCAATTAAACCAGAAACATTCGCTGCACGTGGACCATAGGCTGCAATACGTACTTGTGCGCCTGTATGCTCCTGACTATTCCCCGTTGAAGTAGCATAATTGACTGCCATTGGCGACTGGTCTTTGGTCAGCAAGTTTGCGGTTTTCCCTGGACTATCGGCATCCACAGGAATAATCTGACTGGTATGTGCATGATCACCTGTAACAATAATTAAAGTATCACGATGTGTTTTAGCAAATGCCAGTGCCTCTTGGACTGCTTCATCTAAAGCCACAGTTTCACCAATCTGTCCACACGGATCGGCAGCATGGTTTTGCTTATCAATCGAACCACTTTCCACTTGCAAGAAGAAACCTTTTGGGTTTTTCTCAAGAAGCTGAATCGCTTTTGCAGTCATCATACGTAAACTTGGCACCTCTGCCCCACGGGCTGGATTGATTTGGCAACGCTGTGCAGCTTGTTTATTGCCATTCAACACAGCTTTAGGGCCAATCCAGCTTACAGGTAAATTGCCTTGCGCAAATAAGCCTAAAACAGGTTGCTGTTGATTGGCTGTGCTGAGTTGACTTAACTGATCAGCATTGGAAACCACTTTATAACCACGTGCCTGAGCCTGCGCCAATAAAGTCTGACCTTTATACTGCCCTGCCGTTGCCATTTCATTAAATGAGGTTGCGCCACCACCCAAAGTTACGTCGGCACGAGCATCGAGAAGTTGTTCACTAATTGAACCCAATCCACCATTTTCCAAAGCATTCGTTGGGCAGAGTTTTGCTGTTGAAGATGGTGAATAACATTTACGGTGGGTGACATGTGCAATCAGCGCTGCAGGCGTCGCATCCTGTAACTCGGTTGTGGTGACATTACCCGTTGCATAACCTGCACGTTTTGCCAATGCTAGAATTGATTCATGCGCTTTTGCCTGCACATCGACCCCAATTGCACCATTATAGGTTTTTATACCCATTGCCCATGCAGAAGCCGATGCTGCCGAATCTGTTACATAATCAATGGTTTTGTCTTTATTGACCGAATAGGTGGTATAGCTGCCTGTAAATGGCAAGACATCAATCCCCTTAAAATAACCACCTGCCCCCTCAACGTAATTACGGGCGATGGTAATTTCCGAGTCACTGGTACCATCCCCAATAAATAAAATCACATGCTTGACATGACGAGAGCTAATCGAAGCCTTGAGCGCCTCACTACGCTCTGCAGTTAGACGGGTTGCACCTGAAAACTGATCCAATTGTCCCTTAGCATGCGGAGCAATTAAACTGCTTTGAGATGCTGTGGTCTGCGGCAGGCTACTACATGCACTGACTGCGATTGCCACGCAACTGCTGAGTAAAAGTGGTTTTAAGTTCACAATGAGGCTCCTGTTATCTGTATTGTTTTGCCACTTGCTCTAAATTAGTGGATTTATATTGCAATTTGATTTAACTCTTAAGTGATATTACTGGCATAAATGATTATTTTTAAAACAGTTAAACTCAAAAAATCAAAAAATCGCATATAGAGGCTTGACCTCCAACCAAGTAATCCATAAAATCCTTACCCAGATTCTCCAATAGCTCAGTCGGTAGAGCGACGGACTGTTAATCCGCAGGTCCCTGGTTCGAGCCCAGGTTGGAGAGCCAGATTCTAAAGCCCATAAGTCTACTTATGGGCTTTTTTAATGCGGTTACCAATTCCTAGCAGAATTTGTTTTAACTCAGTGAAGTGATCCTCTAAACTAACGACCTAAGCACTGTGTCAGTCAGTTTCTTTTCGCCCCATTTAGGATATTTCCCATGTTAACACCACAAGAAATCCGAGCTCGCGATCGTAAGCGCTGGACAATTTTTGCTATCGCGCTACTTATTCCTATTGCGTTAGTGTTGTTACTGTTTATTGCAGCCTCTCAAGACGCCAAGACCAAAGCCCAGTATGATCAGGAACGTGCTGGATATGCTGAAAAATATCAACAACAAGACAGCAATGCATCTGCAGCAATGAGTTCTCAACAACAATTTGATAAACTCAAACAAGATCCTGAAGCAAAAACTGCTGATCAACACTAATAAAAAAGGCTTATCGAAAGATAAGCCTTTTTCGCACCAGATTAGATTTTATTCAACAATCTTTAAAGTCACGTCAATATTGCCACGGGTTGCATTTGAATACGGGCAAACGATATGTGCTGCATTGACAAGTTTTTCAGCTTCATCACGCGGCATCGCTGGCAAGTGAATATTCAATGTCACTTCAATGCTAAAGCCTGTTGGAATTGGACCAATACCCACTTCCCCTTCAATAAATGCATCTTTAGGCATATCAAATTTGTCACGTGCTGCAACAAATTTTAAAGCACCCAAAAAGCATGCCGAATAACCTGCAGCAAACAACTGTTCAGGATTGGTAAATGCACCGCCTGCACCTCCCATTTCTTTAGGCACACCCAACTGCACATCTAAAACACCATCACTTGAAACAGCGCGGCCATCGCGCCCACCTGTTGCTTTGGCTTTTGCAGTATATACGACCTGTTCTAATGACATGATTTCTTCCTTTAAATTAAGTATCACACAAATATATCGTACACGATATAAATACTCAGTCAATAACTCACAGCAACTAAACTGTAAATTATTTGATCAATTTAGCACGCAATTGTTCAAGCTGATGTTTCAGCTCAATTAAAGTTTGTAAATCACACTGACTGGTTTGCTGAATCAGTTCGGGAATTGCCTGTGCTTGTTGTTTTAATGCCGTACCCTGCTGAGTCAGACCAATCAAGACTTGTCGCTCATCTTGCTCAGAGCGCCGACGAGTAATCAACCCTGAATTTTCTAATTTTTTTAGCATTGGGGTCAATGTTGAAGATTCCAGATAAAGACGCTTACCAATTTCAGAAACAGTCAACTGATCTTGCTCCCAAAGCACCAGCATCACTAAATACTGAGGATAGGTAATGCCTAGAGGTGCAAGTAACTGACGATATTTTTGGTTAAATGCCAAGTTGGTAGAATACACAGCAAAACAAAGCTGGTTATCTAGTTTTAATAATCGCTCGTCACTCAAAAGCCTCTCCTCATTACACAACAGTTATTTTTCTTATTATAGCCAAGATCAGCAATAAAAAAGCCCGCACAAGGCGAGCTTTTTTCAGTATGAATACAGTCTTGAAATTACAAGCTGTAGTACATATCAAATTCAACAGGGTGAGTTGTTGTGTTAAGACGACGTACATCTCCCATTTTAAGGTCGATATAAGCTTCCAACATTTCTTTAGTGAACACACCACCTTTCAACAAGAATTCGTGATCCGCTTGAAGTGCTTCTAGCGCCATTTCTAGGCTGTGAGCAACTGTAGGGATTTTTGCTTCCTCTTCAGGAGGAAGGTCATACAAGTTTTTGTCAGCAGCTTCACCTGGGTGAATCTTGTTTTGGATACCGTCAATACCCGCCATCAACAATGCCGCGAAACCTAAGTACGGGTTCATCATTGGATCAGGGAAACGTGCTTCAATACGTTTGCCTTTAGGGCTAGAAACGTATGGGATACGGATAGAAGCAGAACGGTTACGTGCTGAGTAAGCAAGCATAATTGGTGCTTCAAAATGCGGAACTAAACGCTTGTACGAGTTTGTAGAAGGGTTAGTAATTGCGTTCAATGCACGAGCATGCTTGATCACACCGCCGATGAAGTAAAGTGCCATTTCTGACAAACCTGCGTATTCATCACCAGCAAACAAGTTCTTGCCATCTTTAGAGATAGATACATGAACGTGCATACCAGAACCGTTATCACCCACCATTGGTTTAGGCATAAAGGTTGCAGTTTTTGCATATTGGTGCGCAACGTTGTGAACAACATATTTGAACTGTTGTACTTCGTCAGCTTTAAGAACCATAGTGTTGAAACTTACACCGATTTCTAACTGGCAAGATGCAACTTCGTGGTGGTGAACTTCTACACGACCAGCGCCCATGATGTCTTCAATTTTGTTACACATCTCAGCACGCATATCGTGGTGAGAGTCTACAGGTGGAACTGGGAAGTAACCACCTTTAACACGTGGACGGTGACCTGAGTTACCTGACTCATAGTCTTTACCAGTTGACCAAGCAGCTTCTTCAGCGATCAATGTATGACGAGCGCCAGACATGTCGATGTCCCATTTTACTTCGTCAAATACAAAGAATTCTGGTTCTGGGCCAAAGAATGCAGTATCGCCAATACCTGTAGATTTTAAGTATTCTTCTGCACGACGAGCGATTGAACGTGGGTCACGCTCATAACCTTGACCAGTAGATGGCTCGATAACGTCACAAGTCACTACAACAGTTGGTTCAGCGAAGAACGGGTCGATAAAACCAGTTGCTGCGTCTGGACGCAAGATCATGTCAGATGCTTCAATGCCCTTCCAACCTGCAATTGAAGAACCATCAAACATTTTACCGTCTTCAAAAGTATCTTCATCAATTGAATCAGCAGGGTAAGTTACGTGTTGCTCTTTACCAATTGTATCTGTAAAGCGAAAATCGACCCATTTAGCGCCACTTTCTTTGATGAGTTCAAGGACTTTGTTCGCCATGCTCTATGCTCCAATCAAGTATTTTTATTGCACGTATGAGGTGCATGTTAGAAGTTGGACGTAATAAAGCAACTCCCGTGCCAACTTTTTTAACCTTAGCTAAACTATTGATAAATATATAATCAAAATAGATCTTAGCCAATTATTTCATCATCATTATACTGTGTGCAAAATGAAATGCACCATATTCAAACATTTTCTTATGCTTTACCTAAAAAACCATACAAAACGAACCAAAAAAGTGCAATTATTCTTTTTTGATTTAATGCAGTGCGTTTATAAGCTCATCACGCCTATTTAATTGCTATTTTTTTATACAGTAGCCTATTTTTTTGAACGTTTAATGTCAATTACAACAATTAACATCTCTACTTTTAGCAAATTGACCTGCGATTTGGGTTTAAAAACACCAAATTCGTAGGCAAAAAACCATAATGTAAATCTCAACAACACAGCCACTTCCCTATATTGTGCAGGTTTAGTGCATTGAAAATTTCACTAAAATGGCCCTCTCCACTCCCACCTTATTTACGTCAGGCATAGAAACTCTAATCTACTTTGATTAAATTCACAGACGACACTTGGTTGAGAATGCAACAATTCAGCATGAAATAGTTCAGCAAAAAATGGTTATTTTTTGCTATGATGATTTTCGCTATAGAAATTGCCTTTATTTTTCCTCTGACAATAAAGGTTTTTTATGTTCTATATCAGTAATTTTGGACTAAGCACATTTAACGTGCATGCACTTCAATAGGTTAAATATCATGCTTCTAATGATAGACAATTACGACTCCTTTACTTACAACATCGTCCAGTACTTTGGCGAATTAAATCAGGAAGTAAAAGTAGTTCGCAATGATCAAGTCTCATTAGAGGATATTGAACGATGGCAACCAAAGTATCTGGTGATTGGTCCTGGCCCTTGCTCGCCAACTGAAGCAGGTATTTCAATTCCTGCCATTCAGCATTTTGCAGGTAAAATTCCTTTGCTCGGCGTGTGTTTGGGGCATCAAAGTATTGGACAGGCTTTTGGCGGTAAAATTGTACGTGCCAAACATGTCATGCATGGTCGTTTATCTGAAATGTACCACAGCAATACTGGGATTTTTAGCGATTTACCATCACCATTTACTGCAACACGTTATCACTCTTTGGTGATTGACCAAGCAACATTGCCTGAGTGTCTGGAAGTCACCTGCTGGACGAAAGAAGCAGATGGTTCAATGGAAGAAATTATGGGTGTGAAACACAAGACATTGCCTGTTGAAGGCGTGCAGTTCCATCCAGAGTCGATTCTGAGCCAGCACGGACACAAAATTTTCCAAAACTTCCTTGATATTTATAAATAGCGATTGCCATGAATATTCAACAAGCTTTAAACCATATTACAAAAAACATTCACCTGACCCAAAGCCAGATGCAAGATGTGATGCGTAGCATCATGCAAGGTGAAGCCACAGATGCCCAAATTGGCGCATTGTTGATGGGACTTCGCCTTAAAGGTGAAAGCATTGACGAAATTACGGCTGCCGCACAAGTAATGCGTGAACTGGCCATTAAAATTGATGTGAGTGATGTTCCGCATTTGGTGGATATTGTCGGTACAGGCGGTGACGGACAAAACTTATTTAATGTCTCTACAGCATCTAGTTTTGTGATTGCTGCCGCAGGTGCAAGTATTGCCAAACACGGTAACCGCGGTGTATCAAGCAAATCAGGTTCATCAGATCTTCTTGAACAAGCAGGCATTCAGCTCAATCTCAACATTGCTCAAACAGAGCGCTGTATCCGTGAAATGGGCATAGGTTTCCTGTTTGCACCCAATCATCATACCGCCATGAAACATGCGATTGGCCCACGTAAAGAACTGGGTATTCGCACCATTTTTAATTTGCTTGGTCCACTCACCAACCCTGCTGGGGTAAAACGCCTCGTGATTGGCGTATTTTCTGACGAACTGTGCTATCCAATCGCAGAGGTTATGAAACAGCTTGGCGCTGAACATGTCATGGTGGTGCATTCCAAAGATGGTCTGGATGAAATTAGTCTTGCAGCAACCACTACAGTTGCTGAGCTAAAAAATGGTGAAATTCAGTCTTGGATCATTACACCTGAAGATGTTGGAATTGAATCGCAAAGTTTACATGGCTTAATTATTGACGGCCCTGAAGCCAGCTTAAAACTGATTAAAGATGCGCTTGGACGGAACAAATCAGAAATTGGGCAAAAAGCTGCCGATATGATTGCACTCAATGCGGGTGCAGGTATTTATGTCGCAGGTTTGGCAAAAAACTACAAACAAGGTGTTGCCTTTGCCCAAGATATTATCGACGGTGGTCAGGCGCTAGAAAAAATGAGCGTTTTTGCCGAATTTACAAAAACCCTGAAACAGATTGAAAGCGCATAAGGAACGGTGATGGTAGATATTGCAAACACAATTTTAGGTAAAATTGTTGATCGTAAAGTTGAGGAACTCGCCGCGCGCCGTCAAAAACATAGCCTGCAAGACCTTGAACAACTGGCCGCCCAAGCCACACCTGTACGTGGCTTTGCTCAAGCACTACGTTCTAAACGCCCAGGCGTAATTGCTGAAATTAAAAAAGCATCGCCATCCAAAGGTGTGATTCGCGCCAACTTCAACCCTGCTGAAATCGCACAGCAATACGAACGTGCGGGTGCAGCATGTTTGTCGGTACTTACCGATGTCGACTTCTTCCAAGGCGCAGATGAAAATATTCAAATTGCCCGTACCCACTGCACTCTGCCTGCATTACGTAAAGACTTCTTGATCGACCCTTACAATGTGGTTGAAGCCCGTGCTTTGCATGCCGATTGTATTTTGCTGATCGTGGCGTGTTTGTCCGATCAACAGTTACAGGAAATGTCTCAAACTGCATTTGAGCACAACCTTGATGTATTGGTTGAAGTGCATGATGAAGCTGAGCTTGAGCGTGCCCTGCAACTGGATGAACGCTGTCTTCTTGGTGTAAATAACCGCAACTTAAAAACTTTTGAAGTCGATTTAAATACTTCATTATGTTTGAAAAAATTGCTCGACCCTCAGCGTTTACTCGTTACAGAAAGTGGCATTGCGACCACTGAAGATGTCAAGATCATGCAAGAACATGACATTCACAGCTTCTTGGTCGGCGAAAGCTTTATGAAACAGCCTGATCCTGCGCAAGCATTCCAAGCACTATTTGGCACACCAAAACAGTTATAAAAGCATCTTGATACTAGCCGAATGTAGATCAGTCTAGATTCGGCTTTTTATATTTATCATTCGTCAAAACCATCTAAAATATTTCAAAGCATCCTCAACCCTACTTGAAAGCGATTTAGATTAAAAAATATGTCTGTGGCTTTTCATTTCTCACCCCACGCCATTTCGTACTATACTTAGCAAAATTTCACTTTTTTATGTTTTATTATCATGAGTAATAAAGATTCTGCGCTGTCAAAAGAGCAACAGTCCCTGCTCAAGCAGTTTAAAAAACAAATCACTCATCCACATACAACTCAATTGGCACAACAACAAGCTGCTGCCAAAACCAAAGTTGAAGAACCTGAGGATGACTGGGATTTATTTAAAAAAGCCACACAAGGTGTGCAAAAGTTAGACAACACCAATATTGCTAACCTAAATCGTAGCAAGCAAAAAAAACTTGATGCCCAAACACTGGCAAAACGTGTAGCAGCAGAAGGTGCGACCGAAAGTGAAAATGCAGAACTGTCAGATACTCAGGCTGCATTAAATCCCGTAGGCAGTCAGCAAACCTTAAACTATCGGGTTGCAACATTGCAGCACCGTGTGTTTGAAGATTTAAAAACAGGTAAACTGCGCTGGTTTGAAGCAGTTGACCTGCATGGTTGTACCGTAGAACAAGCACGCTCTGCGATTTTGCAATTGATTCAAATGGCAAAAGATGAAAACCAGAATGTCATTAAAATCGTACATGGCAAAGGTCCAGAAGCGATTTTAAAAACTTATGTAAATGGTTGGCTACGTCAGCATCGTGATGTATTGGCTTTTGTCAGCGCCCCTGAAAATCAGGGTGGAACAGGTGCGGTTTTGGTTTTACTGAAACGTGCTGAAAAAAATCCAAAGTATAAACAGTAAGCTGTTTTAATAATTAGTATCGGTCTTTCGCAAGTTTTCTGTTAAAATGCCGAGCTTGCTCAACCAGTGTAAGTGAACACCTGTTATGTCTATGCAGCAATCCTACGAAAAAATTCTCACCGCAGTTGGTGAAGATCTTCAACGTCCAGGCCTTAAAGATACGCCTGTTCGTGCGGCGCGCGCTTTTTCGTATTTGACTTCAGGTTATAATCAAACGCTTGAAGAAGTTACAAACAATGCTGTTTTCCCATCAGAAAACCGCGAAATGGTGTTGGTGAAAAATATCGAATTTTATTCGCTCTGTGAACATCACCTTTTACCATTCTATGGTCGTGTGCATATTGCCTATTTGCCTGAAGGACAAGTGTTGGGTCTTTCTAAATTTGCTCGGATTACTGAAATGTTTGCACGTCGTTTGCAAATTCAGGAAAATTTAACGCAGCAAATCGCTGAAGCAGTAGCAAGTGTGACTCATGCACGTGGCGTTGCCGTTGTGATTGATTCTGCACATATGTGTATGATGATGCGTGGTGTTGGTAAACAAAGCTCAACCACACGTACAGTTTCTTTCGTTGGTCAATTTAAAACTGACGAAGAAGTACGCCGCGAATTTTTACGCGTTGTTCCTGAAAGCTATTAAGCTCGATGACCCAAGGCAAGTATTTACTTGCCTTTTTTATCTGAGAGATGAACATCATAAATCCGCCAATTGCCTTGAGCATCGCGTTTACCCAAAATTTTCATGACCAACACTAAGCTCAACAATAACAATAAATACCACGAACCAATTTTACCCCACCAGACAATATGCCAGCCATCAATCTGACTTGGATAGACCCAAATATCATAAAAAGTACTAATATTTTCCGCAATCCAGATCAAAAATGCCAAAAACAGCAGCACAGGTAACATCGGCAAATGCCATGAGCTTTTTAAGACTTGGAAATTAACTTTGGTTTTCCAAAAAATCAGCACACTCCAGACAAATAAAATACTGCGAATATCCTGAATAAAAAACTTACTGATAAAGTTGATATAAGCACAGAGTGCCAATGCCAGCATGTTGATCAGGCTGGGTAACTTTTCAAATGAAATATAAAACAGCCGAATCGAGCGAGCAAAAAAACTACCAATTGCCGAATACATAAACCCGGCAAAGAGCGGGACAGTTAAAATTTTCAAGATCGCAGGTTCGGGGTACTGCCATGAACCAATTTTGGGTGCAGTCAGAACCAGTTCCATGATCATTGCCATAACATGAAACAAGGCAATCACTTTGGCTTCTTGCCATGATTCCATCCGAAAATACAGCATCAATCCTTGAATCAACACTGCACAGAAAAATAAATAATCGTAACGGTAAAAACCCAAATACGGGTGATGCCCCATTTTAAAACTCAAGGCAAAAATGATGAGTAATAAAATACCAAAAAGTGCAGCGGACATTGCACGCTGCACTACAGTATAAATAAAACGAACGGTGAGGTTCACGCAAATTTAGCCTAGATACTTGGCACTATATTCATGAACCGTATCCACAAACACTTTGGCATGATCTGGGTTGACCCACTGGGTAATTCCATGTCCAAGATTAGCAATATAGCCTGTTTTTTCACCATGCGCATAAGCATCATCTAACATGGCATGCACTGCTCTTTCTATCGACTTTGGCGAACCATATAAAATCGCAGGATCTAAATTCCCTTGTAGAGCCACTTGCCCATGTACCAGTTCACGAGCCGTTTTCAGTGACGTTGTCCAATCTAGCCCCAAAGCATCAGCACCCGTTGCCAACATCGGAATCAGCCATTGCCCGCCGCCCTTGGTAAAGAGAATCACAGGAATGCGCTGCCCATCTTTTTCGCGTTGCAAACCTGCAATAATTTTCTGCATATATTGCAATGAAAATTCCTGATACTCTCGATGCGCCAGTGAGCCGCCCCAACTGTCAAAAATCTGAATCGCTTGAGCACCTGCATCAATTTGTGCATTTAAATAATCAATCACCGACTCGGCCAGATGATCGAGTAAAGCATGCAATAGCTCAGGTTGGGCATACATCATCTGTTTGGTAAAACGGAATTCCTTACTTGATCCACCCTCAACCATATAAGTTGCCAGTGTCCACGGACTCCCCGAAAAACCAATTAATGGCACTTGCCCTGCCAATGCCGAACGAATGGTCGAAACCGCATCCATGACATAACCCAAGTCTGTTTTAGCATTGAGTTTAGGGAGCTGTGCAATATCTTGTTCGGTTCTGACTGTTTTATGAAATTTTGGGCCTTCGCCAGCTTCAAAGTACAAACCCAAACCCAAAGCATCGGGTACAGTTAAAATATCAGAAAATAAAATAGCAGCGTCCAACGCATAACGACGCAAAGGTTGCAATGTCACTTCACATGCAAAATCGGTATTTTTACATAAAGAAAGGAAATCGCCTGCTTGGGCACGTGTCGCGCGATACTCTGGTAGATACCGCCCTGCCTGACGCATCATCCAGACAGGTGTCGTATCAACAGGTTCACGTAATAGAGCACGTAGGAAACGATCATTTTTTAAAGTCGTCATATCCTTTCCATGAATCATCAAAAATTCACCTATCATAACAAAAAGCCCGTATTTTGAATAATCAACCCGCTTCTTATTTTTATAGACGCAATATAGATACGAAATAATTAATGCATCGGTTTATTATTTCTGTAATACTGACCGCGTTTTTTCATCATACATACATAATTCTTAAGGTTGAATTAGATGTTCGTTCGCTCATTACTCGCTATGAGTCTAAGCTACCTCATGCTAAATACTGCTTTTGCAGCTTCTAATGCAGAGCAACCATTAAATCCTAAAAAAGTAGCCTCAACGACTATTACCATTCAAGACCCAATCAATCCTCTTGCGCTTGATACCAAAGCGGCGTCTGAAGTTATGGAAGGTCGTAGTCCTGCAGCCTCTGAGGTTGCGTCGGTGACGGCGGCATCTGAAGTACAAATCACCCAACAAGAGCAGAACAATCTTAACCAAGTTACCAAAACGGTTAAAACGATTGATCAAAGTCCAGAGAAAACCACAGCGACATCAACAAAAAATAACGCTGCAAAACACGCATGGACACTTGATAATTTAAACAATATCCAATGGTATCCAAACATTGGTAAAGGGCAATTCCCTGTCTATGCACGCGCACAAGTCATGTTGAACAATAATCATGCTTCGCCTGGTGCAATTGATGGTAGCAGTGGCAAAAATACGCTCAAAGCCTTAGCTTCTTTCCAGCAAATGCAAGGCCTACCGACTACAGGTGAGCTTGATCAAGCGACTTGGAATGCTTTAATTGCGACTCAGAACAAACCTGCATTTATAGAATACAGCATTACTGAAGCTGACCTGAAAGGCCCATATGCGAAAAGCATTCCTTCAGACTATGCATTACAAGCGAAAATGCCAGGTTTGTATTACACTCGCGTCACCGAAATGCTAGGTGAAAAGTTCCATATGGATGAGGCATTTTTAAAACAGCTCAATCCAAAAGCAACTTTTAATAAAGTCGGTGAAAAAATTATTGTGACCAACATCCGCAATAATTTACCTGAAAATATTCATTTGATTGTGGCTCATAAAGGTGCAAAACAATTGTATTTGTTCAATGACCGTAACCAAATGATCGGTTCATTTCCTGCAACGATTGGTAGTAGTGATACACCATCTCCAACAGGAACATATAAAGTTGTTGGTGCCACCAAGAACCCTTACTACAGCTACTCTCCGAGTAACTTTGTACAAGGCAAAAACTTAAAACCTTTGACTCTACCACCTGGCCCAAATGCTCCTGTGGGTAATGTTTGGATTGGTTTGAGTAAGCGTTCATTTGGTATTCATGGTACACCAAATCCATCTGCAATTTCTAAAACAGCATCACATGGTTGTATTCGTTTAACCAACTGGGATGCCAATGATTTAGCAAGCAAAGTAAAAGCTGGCGTGACTGTAAAATTTATTGAATAATTTTTATAGCAATCCTTAAATAAGCTCAGAATTTCTGGGCTTATTTTTTATCAAAAACAATCAACAAGAAAAATACTTATGGACACGAAAATTCTTTTTCTGCCTGGTGCATCTGTAAGTACCCAGTTCTGGCAGCCTGTACAAAAAGATCTTGCCAAAGATTATCAAACCGACATCATTGGCTATCCTGGGTTTGGTCAAACTCCAGCCAATCCAGATATTCTGAATTTCCAAAAACTTACAGAGTATGTACTCAATCAGATTCAACAGCCATGCTATTTGGTTGCTCAGTCTATGGGTGGCATATTTGCAATAGCCGCAGCCCTACGTAAACCTAAATTAATTCGTGGTCTGGTTCTTCTTGCAACATCTGGCGGGATTGATCTTACTGTTTTTAAGGTGGCTGACTGGCGAGAAACCTACCGTCAGGAATATTTAAACGTGCCTGACTGGTTTATTACGGCACAAAGCAACTATCAAGATCAATTACACCAGATTCACTGCCCAACCCTTTTACTTTGGGGAGAATCTGATCCCATCAGCCCGATTGCTATAGGGCAATATTTACAACAACAACTTAGACAATCCGATTTGAATATCATTGCTCAAGGACAACATGATTTTGCAAAAATACATGCTTCCGAAGTCACTCAACTAATTCGAAACTTTTTAACACGACATAAAAAAGCCAGCATATAGCTGGCTAATGAGCATTAACAATTACAGTTTTGGATCTCGTAACTGTACCTGTGACTGGTTTGCTTTAGTCAATACATCAGTCAGTTTATTCATCATTGCGGGGATAAGCTGATCTGCAATTTGAGCTGCCTGTAAACCTAACTTTTCACCTAAAGTTGGTTTACGACGCGTACTAATCAGATACACATCATACTGCGGCAAAAGCTTCAAGATGACTTCATCTGAAGTTTGTAATTCATCAATCAAATTCAACTCTAGCGCATCCTGACCATACCAGTGCTCACCTGTTGCCACTTTTTCCACATTCAGTTTTGGACGATATTTTTCAACAAAGTGCTTAAACAGTGTATGGGTCTGTTGAAGTTCCTGCTCGAACTTGTCTTTCCCTTCCTGAGTATTTTCCCCAAACATCGTCACGGTACGTTTATATTGCCCAGCAGTATACAGTTCAAAATCAACGTGATGTTCACGCAGCAAGCGGTTAAAGTTTGGAACTTGAGCCACCACACCAATAGATCCAACAATCGCAAATGGTGCTGCAATAATTTCATTAGCGATACATGCCATCATATAACCACCGCTAGCTGCGACTTTATCGACGACAATCGTGACATGAAAACCTGCTTCGCGTAAACGTACCAATTGGGCCGCAGCTAGACCATAACCATGTACCATACCGCCTGGGCTTTCAAGACGAATCACGACTCGGTCTTGCCCTGCCTTTGCAGTTGACAAAATCAAGGTAATTTCTTCACGTAAAGCTGAAACAGCAGATGCCTGTACATCACCATTAAAGTCAACAATATAAACTTTTTGATTGTTCTTTTTGCGCTGCTTTGCCTCTTTGGCTAACTGTTTATTAAATTGTAACAATTCAAATTTTGATGCTGTACTTTGAATAATTTTCTTTCTTTGTTCATTAACACGTGCATTGAGATGGGTCACGTGAATTTCAGCAGGAATTTTGGGCAATTGAAATAGCATATCTTAGCCTAATACATAAAGTCATGACTTCAAGATGAGGGTTTCAGTAGTAAAAATCAATAGACAAACATGAATCACTACAATTCAATAAAAATCCCCATGTAAACATGAGGATATAATTAAAAATATTAAATTAAAATCAAAAATCAACCAAAGCGACCTGTAATATAAGCTTCTGTTAATTGATGGTCTGGCTGGGTAAAGACTTTTTCTGTTGAATTAACTTCAATCAAATCCCCCAAGTGAAAATATGCAGTACGGTCAGACACACGTGCTGCTTGCTGCATTGAATGCGTCACAATCGCAATGGTATATTGCGTCGACAAATCAGAAATCAATTCCTCAATTTTTGCAGTTGCAATTGGGTCGAGTGCTGAACAAGGCTCATCCATCAAAATGACTTCTGGGCTGACCGCAATGGTACGTGCAATGCATAATCGCTGTTGCTGACCACCTGACAGGCTCGTCCCTGGGTGGTTTAAACGGTCTTTGACTTCTTCCCACAAACCAGCTTTACGCAAGCTATTTTCTACAATTTCTTCCAAATCGTATTTATCACGTGCCAAGCCATGAAGCTTCGGGCCATAAGACACGTTATCAAAAATGGATTTTGGAAACGGATTTGGTTTTTGAAATACCATTCCGACCTGTGCACGTAACAATACGACATCTAGGCTCGGATCATAAATATCCTGTTCATCCAGTGTCACCTTACCTGTCACACGACAGCTATAAATCGTGTCATTCATGCGATTTAAAGTACGTAAAAACGTTGATTTACCACAACCTGATGGCCCAATAAAAGCAATCACTTCATTTTGATAAATGTTTAAATCAATACCTTTAATGGCTTCAGTTTCACCATAGTAAACATGCACATTTTCAGTGCTGATTTTCACTTCTTGCGCTGCTTTTTTCTTGCTGTTTTCGTGTTGGTCAAAGTAACCGATATGAACACTCACTGGACGATGTTCAGTACCTTCGTATGACGTATGAGATTCTGGAACCACCTGTATATCCTGTGTTTGTAATGAAGTCGTATTTGCTATATTCACTTTATTTTGCCCTGATTACCAACGAACTTCAAATTTCTTACGTAACCAGATTGCAAGGCTGTTCAACCCGATCATCATGACTAACAATACAATAATGGCTGCTTCGGTACGACCTTCAAAGAAGTTACGGAGTTCATTGCCCTGCCACAGAAAAATCTGTACAGGTAATGCAGTCGATTGATCCAATGGCGTAGCTGGGACACTCGCAACGAAAGCACTCATACCAATTAAGAGTAACGGTGCAGTTTCACCCAAAGCCTGCGCCACCCCAATAATCGCACCCGTTAAAATACCAGGCAATGCGAGTGGTAAGACATGATGCAAAACAGTTTGTATATTAGATGCTCCCAAGCCTTGGGCTGCTTGGCGAATCGAAGGAGGTACCGCTTTGAGTGCTGCACGTGTAGTAATAATGACAGTTGGCAGCGTCATTAAACTCAAAACCAAACCACCGACCATTGGTGCTGATAATGGCAAATGCATCCAACCCACAAAAATTGCAGCTCCCAACAGACCAAATACAATTGAAGGAACTGCTGCCAAGTTATTGATATTGACTTCAATAATATCGGTCAGGATATTTTTCTTAGCAAACTCTTCCAGATAAATCGCACTTGCCACGCCAATTGGAATCGCAACAAAGATCACGATCAGCATCATGAACAACGAGCCCATAAAGGCACCCGCCAAACCACTGGTTGCAGGTGAGCTGCGTGAATCACCATTGGTAAAGATCTTGACGTTAAAAGTACGCTCAAGCATATTTTTCTTTGCTAATTGATCGACCAGCTTACGTACTTCAGGACTCAGCTGTTGTTGATCATCGGGTAAACTACGATCAATCTTGCCAGCTAGCCACACATCCACATTAGCCTCAGCAAGGAACTTTAATTCCTCTTTTTTACCAATCAGGTTCGTGTCTTTAAAGACCATATCGCGGATACGAAAAGCTTCAGCACTTGCATAAATACTACGTAAATTATCTTCTTGCCCAGCAAGACTTGGATCTTTTGCAATCATGCCCTTAACGATCATGCTATCCCAGTCGACCATACTCATTTTCGTTTGCCAATCGACATAACGCTCTTGGTATTTGGCTGGAGATTCACCTGCTCGCTGGACGGGTTTTGCACCCACGTCAATCATCTTTGGATCAAAATACACAGGAACCGTCATACTGGTTTGCCAAAATGACGGTAAACCTTTATACAAAATACTACCGAACAATACCGCCACAAAGAATAAACCTGTCACAACTGCTGACAATCCCAACAATCGGAAGATTTTTTCTTTACGATGGCGCTTTGCCAAAGACTGGGTAATGATTCTTTTACGTTTTTCGCGTAACTCTGCAGCAATCTTCGGATCAACCGCAGGTTGCCGCATTGAAGTCATACTCATTCGTATTGCTCACGATACTTGCGCACAATGTACAGTGCAACAATATTAAGACCAAGGGTAATCACAAACAGCGTTAAACCTAATGCAAAGGCAACCAGTGCCTGAGGGCTTGCAAAGTCGGTATCGCCAGTTAACTGGTTCACAATGGTCACGGTCACGGTAGAAACAGCTTCTAGTGGATTAATCTGCAACAATGGGCTGTTGCCTGCTGCAAGTACCACAATCATGGTTTCACCAATTGCCCGTGATGTCGCCAGCAAAAATGCACCAATAATCCCAGGTAATGCTGCTGGTAAAACCACCTGACGAATAGTTTCCGAATGCGTTGCCCCCAAACCCAAAGAACCATCACGCAAAGTACGTGGTACTTGGGTAATAATGTCATCAGACAAAGATGACACAAATGGAATGATCATAATTCCCATGACAAAACCAGCCGTTAAAGCACTTGTTGCATTAATATCTACACCAATACTAGCGCCTAAATGCTTAAAGAATGGCCCAACCACCATTAAAGCAAAAACCCCATACACAATCGTTGGAATACCTGCCAAAATTTCAATGCTTGGTTTTGCCCATGCACGTAGTCTTGGAGAAGCATATTCAGCAAGATAAATTGCAATCATTAATCCAACAGGAATGGATACCAGTAAGGCAATTACACTGACCATGAGCGTCCCCCATAGCAATGGCAATAAACCATAACTGCCTTCTGCACTCCCTGTTGTGCTAAAGCCTGGGTTCCATTCGGTACCAAAGAAAAATGTACTTGGGCTAACAAAATGAAAAAAATGCAATGCTTCACTCAACATCGACAAAACAATACCAATCGTGGTCAGAATCGCAACACCTGAACATAGCGCCAAACTCATACGAATGACTTTTTCTACACCGTTACGGGCACGATATCTTTGACTGATGCATTTTTGAGCAAAAATAAGACCAATCATTGCCACACAGATCACGACTGCAAACTTGGCATATTCACCAATTTTTGCAAGCTGAGCATATTGTTCTGCGGCTTTTAGTTCATATGGCATGATCTGATCAGTAACACCAAATCCTGTAGCAATGGCTCGAACACGATCGAGTAAAACCCTTTTACTTGCATCATCTAGATTTGAAAGCACCGATGTAGGCACCCGATTAAATACCGCCTCATGCAGTAAAGTGGGTTCCAACAGATTCCAAATCGCCAAGATGAGGAAAGCAGGAATACCACACCACATTGCAACAAGGGCACCGTAATACCCAGGACGGGAGTGCAAACTAACGGAGCTATTGCCTTGCCCTGCCAACTGACGGCTCTTTTTTAAGCCTAACTGGTATGCAACTGCAATCAATGCCAGCAGTACACCCAAAAGAAGCAGATTCATCTTATCTCCGCTCGTTTTTACTTTGATACAAAGCCCAATCGGTCAACTCAAAACCCTAGATTGACCTAATTTTGAGCAAATCCAATTAGTTAACAGTTCGACCTGTTTGAAAATCTGCCAAAATTTTTGCACGCTCTGCATCAGACATTGCAATCAATCCAGCACGTTCAAGTTTTGAGCCTTTACCAGAAACGTGTTTATTTAAGAAATATTCAACGTACTGTGGTAAACCTTTCACAAGTTTCACATGTTCTCCTTTTACATAGAAGAATAATGGACGAGATACAGGATATTTACCATTCAAGATCGTTTTTTCACTTGGAACAACATTATTGACTGTTGCGACGCGTAATCGGTCACGGTTTTGATTATAGAAACCAAGACCAAATACCCCCACTGCACTTGGGGAAGTTTTTAAACGTGCCAATGTTTCTGTGTAGTCTCCTGAAATTTCTATCACGCGACCATCTTTACGAAAGCTAGAACATGCTTTTTTTTGTGCTTCTTTATCTAACTTTTTAAAGTAATCATATGCTTCACAGCCAGCATCCACCATTTTTTCTTGAAACACTTCACGCGTACCGTGGTTAGATGCAGGAATCACTAAAGTAATAGGTTCATTGGGTAAGCTTGAGTCGATCTGATTCCAGCGTGTATATGGGTTTGGAACTAACTTGCCTTTTGAAGGAAGTTTCTCAGCCAACGCTGCAAATACATGATACGGTTTTAATTTATAGGCTGGTTTTGAACTGTTTGATGCAAATGCGATACCATCATAACCGATTTTTATTTCTTGGATTTTATTCACGCCTGCTTTTTTACATGCTGCAATTTCAGTGTCTTTAATTTTACGTGATGCATTGGCAATATCGATAGTATTATCACCTACACCCTGACAAAATTGCTTCAAACCAGCAGATGAACCACCAGAACCAACAACTGGCACTTTAAACTGGGGGAAAGTATGTCCGAAGTCTTCTGCCACAATACTTGCATAAGGCAATACCGTAGAAGAACCTGAGATTTGAATAGTTTCGCGCGCTGCACGCGCGCCTGTTGCGAATATTGTTACTGAACAAGCAAATGCTAAGGCAAAATATTTTTTGCTAAAATTCATTCCCATCTCTCAATTTAATTTATACCAAGAAAACTGCTGCTTTTTTTGGTAAATTTATGCTGAATCTTTTGCATTTTGAGTTTTTTATATGACATTTATGTTACAAATTAAAGACTAATTTGTAATAATCTAGATTAGATTTAGTTTTTATAATTTTCATTAAAAATCAATAATAAATATAAATTAGATCAACTTAATCATGACGCTTGCTATCATCCAAGGCTTGATTTCACCAACATGAATCTACTTTAAATACGATTAATTTAATAAAAAAAGGTCACATCAGTGACCTTTTTCTACAACTTGATGGCAACTTATTTTAGTTAGTCAATCGCTGGAACATAAGTTCCTGCTGCAATTGCATCTTTAATACGATTAGCTTCAGCTAAAACCAATCCAAGTAAGTTTTGTACATTCTCAAGCGTTGCTACTGGGCTTAAAGTAGTCATTTTCAATGATTGAACATCACCTACTTTTGTTACACCAATATTTGCCTCACCACGTGCAAACAATTCATCTGCAACGTTTTGATTGAGGCTATCAAGAAACTCAGCAGGATAGCCTTCAGGCACAACACGGAACAAAACTGATGCGAATTGTGGTTCAACCAACAATTCAAGACCAGCAGTTGCTTTAATATAATCGGCAACTTCACGAGTCAACTTGACACCATGATCAATCATTGAACCATAAAGTTCTTCACCCAATGCTTCAACAGTCATCCACAATTTCAATGCATCAAAACGACGAGTCGTTTGTAATGACTTAGAAACAAGGTTTGGTACACCATGCTCTTCATCATAAGCAGAGTTCAGATATTCTGCTTCATAATGCATAAAGCGATAGTTGGCTTCGTCTTTCAACAAGAAAGCACCACAACTAATGCTTTGGAAATAGTGTTTATGGAAGTCTAGCGTCACCGAATCTGACAATTCAATACCATCTAGCATTGAACGGAATTCATTCGATAAAATCAGTGCGCCGCCCCAAGCTGCATCGACATGCATCCACGCACCATACTGGTTAGTGATGTCACGAATTTTCTTGAGTGGGTCAATTGCACCAGCGTCAGTCGTCCCAGCTGTTGCAACAACACAGGCTACGATTTTACCCTCAGCTTTCAAATGCGCCATGGTTTTTTCCAGCGCATCAACATCCATCTGAGCATTTTCGTTCACAGGAACAGTCACAACTGACTGAAAGCCCATGCCCATCATTGCCATGTTCTTTTGCACAGAGAAGTGTGCATTTTCAGAACAAATGACTTTGACATTTTTCAATGCATCAGCAGGTAAGCCATCACGCTGTACAGACCATTCCTGACCGTTTTCGCCTTTCCAGTTTTTCGCAATACACCAGTCGCGCGCAAGCAATACACCCATAAGGTTAGATTGCGTACCACCAGAGGTAAATACCCCTGCCTGACCTGTGCCATAGCCCACTTTTTGACGTAACCAGTCAATCAATTGAACTTCCATCAACGAACCTGCAGGGCTTTGATCCCATGAATCCATTGATTGGTTGGTCGCATTGATTAACACTTCCGCAATCTGGCTCATCACCATCGTCGGGCAGTGTAAATGTGCCAATGAATGTGGATGATGTACTTTTAAACTTTTATTGAGAAAAAGCTCAACCATACGTTGTAAAGACTGCTGTACACCTAAACCATCTTTAGATGGTTTAAAAGAAATTGCTGCGCGCAAATCTTTGATGCTGCCGCCTGTGTACATTTTATCATTTTGTAACCATGCTGAAACGGCTTTGACCGCTTCACCCATTGCTGACTGATAGTCAGCAATGGATTGAGCATCATTACAAAGTAAAGCTTTGCGATGTTGTGCAAAATCAACCATTAAGCACCTCGAACGGCAACAAGCGCCTCAGCAATTGCTTTCTTGAAGCGTGCAATAACTTCTACACACTCATCTTGAGTAATGATCAATGGGCAAAGTAAACGAATCACTGTACCGTTACGACCACCTTTTTCTAACAACAATTTGTTGTTAAAGCATGCTGTTTGAATCGCAGCAGCCAATTGCGCATCTGCAGGTAATGAACCCATGTGATCAGCAGCTTTACGCTCATCAACAATTTCAATACCTAACATTAAGCCACGACCACGTACGTTACCAATACATGGGAATTCTTGTGCCAATTTTTTCATTTCAGCTTGTAAGAAATCACCACGTTCTTGCGCATTTTGAGCTAGGTTTTGTTCTTTAATGACTTGTAAAGAAGCTAAACCTGTACCCATTGCCAATTGGTTACCACGGAAAGTACCCGTGTGACCCGCTGGTTGCCAAGCATCAAATTTACGTTTAATGCCCAATACTGCAAGTGGCAAGCTACCACCGACTGCTTTAGACATAACAACAACATCTGGCTCAATACCCGCATGTTCAAAGGCAAACATTTTGCCTGAACGTGCAAAGCCCGCTTGTACTTCATCAAGAATCAACACAATGTTGTGTTTTTCAGTTACTTCACGGATTTTACGAAGCCATTTTGTAGGTGCAATTACAACACCGCCTTCACCCTGAATCGCTTCAAGAATGACAGCAGCAGGTTTAGTCACACCGCTTTCAACATCTTCAATAAACTGTTCAAAGTAATAAGTTAATGCATCAACACCTGCTTCACCACCAAGACCCAATGGGCAACGGTATTCATGCGGGTATGGCATAAACTGAACACCAGGCATAAGGTTATTGACTGCATTTTTTGCACTCAAGTTACCCGTCATAGCCAATGAGCCATGCGTCATGCCGTGATAGCCACCAGAGAAGCTAATCACTGAACCACGACCAGTATAAGTTTTTGCAAGTTTAATCGCTGCTTCTGTTGCATCTGCACCAGATGGACCACAGAACTGTAAGCAATATTCTTCTTTACCGCCAGGCAAATAAGCCAATAAAGCTTCAGTAAAAGCATCTTTTAAAGGTGTCGTTAGGTCTAAAGTATGCAAAGGCAAACCACTTGCAAGTGTGTCTTGGATACTTTGAATAACCGCAGGGTGGTTATGACCTAATGCCAATGTCCCTGCACCAGCTAAACAATCAAGGTACTCAGTACCTTCAACATCAGTAACCCAACAACCTTGTGCTTTCGCTATCGCTAACGGTAATTTACGTGGATAACTACGAACATTCGATTCCATCTGACTTTGGCGAGTCAAGTAATATTCGTTGGTGGAATTGGTGGCAGGATTTACAGAAGTAACGCTCATATCGAATTACCATCTCTGATATGGGTTGAAAGAAATAAGTCTGGTGACTTGTGGTCCTTTGACTCGGTGCTTGTAGAATTCTAGTTAGACAAAATTTAGAACTTATAACTAGGAGGGCGATAATACCCTTTTTTCTATAAAAATAAAGACCTTTTAGCTCTTTATTTGGCCTAATTCATTGAAAAAAGCATTTATCTAATGAATTAGCTTCATTATTATGATACTCCATGACAATAATAAGAAAATCCTTCTCATCAGAAATATTTTTTTATCTTTAGACCAACAAAAGAATCAATTAAATATTCAACAATTAATCTACTGAATTTAAAAGACTTTATTTATAAAAATGAGATACAAAAACTTAAAAAGTATTACAAAGAAGCGACAATTTCACTTTAGATAATCCGTTTTATCCAATTAACATGAGTCAGACAACAAACACTCCAAATTCAAGGAAAATTTATGAGAAATTTGCTCGTATCTAGCTTACTTATTGCTAGCGTCAGTAGCCCTGTTTTTGCCGCAACCACTGAGGCATTAAACTACAATGTCATCAGCATTCAGGCTGTTGCTTCCCGCGAGGTTTCCAATGACCAAATTCAAGCTGTTCTTTATATTGAAAAGAACAATAAACAGCCTGCCGAACTGGCCAATCAAATTAATGTACTGATGAACCAGGCATTGGTAACTGCCAAAAAATATCCGCAAGTGAAAGTCAAAACTGGCGCACAAAGTACCTACCCTGTTTACGACACTGATAACAAAAAACTCAAAGAATGGCGCGGACGTGCTGAACTACAAATCGAAAGCCACGACTTTAAGGCCGCCAGTCAACTGATTAGTGAACTACAACAGAACTTCCAGACTGACTCGATTGGTTTTAGCATTTCTGATGAACAGCGCAGCAAAGTTGAAAATGAACTTATGCTTGAAGCATCTAAAAACTTCCAGCAACGTGCTCAGCTACTGACCCAGTCTTGGCACAAAACTGGCTACAATCTGGTTAACCTCAATGTAAACACCAACAGTAGTTATCGCCCAATCATGATGAGTGCAAGAACTGCCAAGTTTGCTGAAGTTGCTGCCGCACCAATCGCACAAGACATGAATGCGGGAGAATCTAAAATTAGTGTCAGCGCAAATGGAACAATTCAACTAAAATAAGGCTTTGAATTAGTCTAAGTGAAATAACCCGATGAAATCTTTCTATGCCAACCACATTTCCTGTAGCCAAGATGATGATGTTTTCACGATTGGTTTGGCAGATGATGAACTTGACCCGATTGATTTTGTCATCTTAAGCCGTATTGATGAGCCTGATATGGCAGTAAATCAACAAATTGGGCTTTTGGTCAACGAAACTGAGTTTGAGTTTCAGGACGTAATTGAATCTATTCGTTTTTTTGATACACAAATAGTCATTCAACTCGCAGCAGATAAAGTTGCGGAAGAGTTAGAGTACACTTCAATTCATATTGAACTGGCAGATCAAAATGAAGATTTGCCCCGCGCTATAAAACGTATGTTTGCAGGCTCAAGCGTACAGTTAAAATTTAATTAATAAAAAAGCGCAGTTTAGACTGCGCTTTTTTATGACTGCATGATTATTTTTTAAATGGTAGAGAGTATTTCAAAATACGTCCCAAAACTTGTCCATATTGTTTAAACAAGCTGGCATTGTTGTAGTTTAAACCATATTTTTTACATACAGCCTCTACTTTTGGCCCCATTTTGCGGTAGCGGCGTGCAGGAATTTCTGGGTACAAGTGATGCTCAATTTGATGGCTCAAATGTCCAGTCAAAATATGAAAGGCTTCAGAACCTGTTAAGTTCGATGAACCGCGAATTTGGCGCATATACCAGTGTCCGCGACTTTCATTTTCCAAGACGCTTTTTGGAAACACTTCTACATCTTTGGTGAAGTGACCACAGAAAATGATACTGAATGTCCAAGCATTACGAATACCATTTGCTGCGAGGTTTCCAAGCAATACAGGTACTGCACTTGGTCCTGCAACAAGTGGGAAAAACACATAATCCTTGAACAATTGTTTCGCGACTTTACGTTGTACCGGACGCATTTCTTGTATAAATTTGGCTTTGGTCTTACGCCCCATCATCAGTTTGCCGACTTCCAAGTTTTGGATCGCGACACCCCACTGGAACAGCAAACAAAATGGAATACTGTACAACGGTTGCAATAAATAGCTTTTTTTCCAACGCTGTTCTGGAAATAAACGGACTAAACCATAACCAATATCATCATCCATCCCTTTAATGTTGGTATAGGTATGATGTTTATAGTTATGAGTTTGACGCCAATTATCACTTGTACCGACATTATCCCATTCGTAGGTTTGTCCCATGAATTTCGGATCATTCATCCAGTCATATTGACCGTGCATGACATTGTGTCCGACTTCCATATTTTCCAAAATTTTAGACAAGCCTAACAAGCCTGTACCCAGTACCCACGCTGGTGGAAACCAGCCTGCGAACAATAAAGCACGACCTGCTAGACTGCTATAACGTACAACAGAGTACACACGGCGAATGTACTGAGCATCTTGCTCGCCCAAGTCATCCACAACTTCTTGTTTGATGGCATCTAGCTCTTGAGCAAGCGCCTCTAAATCGGCTTCACTGAGTTCGCGGTTTTTTGGATTTTTAAAATATTGTGTTTTTACTTGCATATTCATAGCAGATGCCTCTCTTAAAGATCTAACACAAGGTCAGTTTGTGCGGAGTTGACACATAAGCGTAGTAGGCTATTTGGTTCAGTATTTTCCGACTGATTATTTAAGTTTTTGGTTGCACCCGATACTTTATTACATGCACATTTATTGCAAATACCCATACGGCAACCGTGGGTTGGTTTGATCTGAGCCTGTTCCAGACCAACCAAAATTGGCTGGCCTTTAGCAACAGCAATAGTTTTATTGGATTTGCTTAAAGTAATATTTACAAAGCCAACATCATTGGTTTCTATATGTGTCAGGCTAAAAGCTTCACTTTTGAACAGTTTTGCGCCAGCAAAGACACTTTCTGCAGCATTGACAAACCCCGATGGGCCGCAAGCAAAGACAGTACGTTCAGCAAAGTCTGCAGCTAATGCTGTATGTTTCTGATTAATACGTTCAGCAGCAGGTTCATCACGCGTACATAGCGCGGTAAACTTAAAATTCGGATAGGTTTGTTGCCATTCTTCAAATTCTGATTTGAAAGCAAGACCTGTGGCATGTTGTGCCCAGTACATTAAATGAATGTCATAGTCCTGAAGGTGCCCAGACTGATGCAATCCTGCCAACATGCTATACATTGGGGTAATCCCACTGCCTGCTGCCAGTAACAACAACTGTTTTTGTGGCTGTTCGCTAACCAGCATATCCCCGTACGGCTGGCCAAATTCAAGGATATCACCCACTTGAGCTTGTTCACATAACCATGTACTCACCACACCGCCTTCAATTTTCTTCAAGGTCAGTTTTACATGATGGGCATCCAGCCGAGTCAAACTATAGGTACGTTCATAGCGGCGACCATGAATTTCTACGTGTACGGGATGATGCTGCCCTGCAACGCCATATTGCATACGTTGGTTACAATGAATGGTTAAACTCACGACATCATTGGCGATGGTTTGTTTTTTGACAATTCGCCCAAGTGTTTCATGAGTTGACCACAATGGATTGACTTTTTGAAGCCAAAAATTCACTGTGTTACTGTCATAGACACTGCCAGACAGAAAATCTAAAAGCTGTTTTTTACGTTGTATGACATGCATTGTGGTCATCTCTATTATATGACTTTCTAATTATTATACACATGTATATATATATGTATAGTATTTATGCAAGCAAGAAACAATTCTTTGCACTATTTCTTATCGTTCAGTTCTAAGGCTATAATCTTCAAATAAATCCGAGCTTGCCACATGAGTTTACATGCCCCCTTTATCGATAACTGCTATGCCAACTGATCACTCCCTTACAGCTCAAGCCAAAACACCTCTGCGTAGTGCTGGTCGTAAAGCCACGATTACTAAAGAAGAATTATTTCAGGCAACCTTAAATTTAATCGGGCCAGAAAAAAGTATTTCTTCTTTGAGTTTACGTGAAGTCGCACGTGAAGCTGGCATTGCACCCAACAGTTTTTATCGGCATTTTAAAGATATAGATGAACTTGCAATTGAACTAATTAATCGTGCTGGGGTCGTTTTACGTAAAATTATTCGTGAAGCACGCCTTAAAGCATCTAAACAAGAAAGCATTATTCGCACTTCGGTTGAAGTCTTTTTACAGCAACTCGACACCGATGACGGTAATCTAAGTTTACTGTTACGCGAAGGCTATACGGGTTCAATTTCCTATAAACGTGCGGTAGAGCAACAACTGAGCTTTTTTCAGCAAGAATTGCAAGAAGACCTGATTCGTTTAGAGCGTTTGAACCAAAACCGCCTGTTTCACCCAGATTTAGCGGCAAAAGCCATTACCCAGCTGGTATTTAATATGGGTGCAAAAGTCATCGATTTACCTGTAAATGAACGTAATGCGGTGGCACAGCAAACCATGATCATGATTCGGATGATTCTTGAAGGTGCGCGCCGCCTAAACGAAGCTAAAATTGGCTAAATATTTTTCATTCAGATAAAGCGTATTTTTTTATTTCTAAGTATTTCCGAAGCAGTTAGAATGACCTTTGTCTAGGATTAATACAAAATTCTGTGCAGTCTTATTGCATTTCCTATGGCGCTTCTTTTGCTAAATATCGGGTCAAACCAGCATGAATATCTTGAGCGACAGACAAAGCATTCTGGCAAGCTATATTCTTATTATATTATCTCTTTTGGCGATTATTCCTTTACATCTCCTGCCAAGTTTTTTTGCAGGCTTCCTGATCTATGAAATTATTCATAGTTTAAGCAAGGTGATTGATCGTTATATTGACAGTCATCGCGCAAAATTAATTATCAGTATTGTGCTGAGTATTGTGATTGTTTCTTTACTCAGTTTCCTCATTACCAGTTTGGTCAGTTTCGTGATTTATGATTTGCAAGGACCAGG
The DNA here is from genome assembly GCF_004331075.1 of Acinetobacter brisouioides. GTDB lineage: Bacteria > Pseudomonadota > Gammaproteobacteria > Pseudomonadales > Moraxellaceae > Acinetobacter. The sequence goes on from NZ_SJNX01000001.1 coordinate 359,880, forward strand.
ACTGGCTGCGTTTAGTGAAAAAGTTGATCAAACTCTGATTTTATTACAACAGGAAGTCTCAAAATACATATCTATTTATATTCCAAACAGCGTGACCGATTTAAAAAATCATATTTTTATTTTACTTAAAGATAATGTGTCGGTTTTAAGGCATACAGGTTCAGATATTTTGCATAATTTTGCCACCATGGTGATTGGCTTAATTATCGGAATCTTAGTTTCTATTCATTCTTTTAACTATAAAGATGCACAACCAATATTTAAAACGGCGCTGATGCTACGTATTGAAAAACTGGCATTGTCGTTTAGAAACGTGGTTTTTGCACAAATTCAGATCTCTCTAATCAACACTGCACTGTTTATTATTTTTGTCTTTATTGCATTGCCATTATGCGGTGTACACCTGCCTTTTGCTAAAACCTTAACTATTTTGACCTTTATTTTTGGGCTGATTCCGATTGCAGGCAATTTAATTTCCAACAGCCTCATTATCATTTCAGGATTAACCATTTCATTACCTGTCGCTGCTGCAGCTTTAATGTATTTAATCCTGATTCATAAGCTTGAATATTTTATTAATGCCAAAATTGTAGGAAGTAAAATTAATGCGCATGCTTGGGAAGTGCTGCTTGCCATGTTGATTTTTGAAGCAATTTTTGGTTTTGGTGGACTGATTGCAGCACCGATTCTCTATGCTTATATCAAACTTGAAATGAAAGATGCCAAGTTAATCTAATCACAATAACAAAATCTCTTGTTGAACTGCACTCGAAAAGTTGGGCCACTGGCCGAATATGGAGAGTGCTTTTTTTAATGGACTCAAGCCTAATATATTGATGTTAATTTTCGGTGTATGGTGAGATTTTACTCACTTTATAGGTTAAGTAACATGGCACAGCAAGATTATGAAAATGGCTTAAAAGTTCGTACTGAAGTGATGGGTGAAGTATTTGTCAAACGCGCTCAAGACAATACGGTTGCATTTACCCAACCTTTACAGGACTGGATTAATGAACACGCTTGGGGTTCAACATGGCAACGTGAAGGAGTTTTACCGCGCAAATACCGCTCTTTAATTACCATCGCCATGTTGGTTGCACAAAAATCTCCAACCGAACTGAAAGGTCATGTGCGTGGTGCGCTGAATAATGGTTGTAGTATTGAAGAAATTCAGGAAACCCTATTACACAGCTTACCATACTGCGGTGCGCCCGCTACCCAAGAAGCTTTTCGTGCTGCGCTAGAAGTCATTCAGGAATATCAGGCAACTCAACCATAAATTCTTTCATAATCGATTATCCTGTTTTATTTCTCCCACTTCATAAGGAGAGACAAAATGGACTATTGAAAAAACCGAATCACTGCACTTGCAAATAAATACCAGATCACTGCACTGCTGAGGAACAACGTGTTGCTCAGTGGCTTTAAACTGGATTGAGCTAATCTTTTCCAATTGCGTTTAGACACTATAGTTATGCAGTACAGGTTTCAGAAACTTGATTTTATTGGTTCTGAGCAAGATTAAACAATCTGCTTGGCTCAAATCATTGTATGCAATTGCACTATAAATTTTAGGAAGCGATCAAGGGCAATATTCGGAATGGATCATTGTGGTTGATCATGCTGATTTTTCTTATCGCGTTATATCCTGTAGTACATGCATTTTCAAAATTTAAGCATGCTAACAAACAGATTGCGATTTTGAAGTGTTTTTAAGATTTACCTATCAGATATTAACCAATTTCACGTTGGAACTCGCTGCATTTCCAAGTACAATACTCCGCTAGTCGAGGGATGCTGCGACGTTTTACAGGTACAAAATGTAAAAGCGCCAGGCTCGACGATCGGTTAAATGTTCAATTTAGCCAACAACGGCATCCGCGAACTGAATGATCAACAATTGTTTTATTAAAAAGGAGATCGTGATGAACGCGGTTAATGCTTCATTTACAGATTATAAAGTTGCCGATATCAATCTTGCTGAATACGGCCGTAAAGAAATCAAACTTGCTGAAGCTGAAATGCCAGCCTTGATGGGCTTGCGTAAGCGCTATGCTGCTGCAAAACCACTCGCAGGTGCCAAAATTCTTGGCTGTATCCACATGACCATTCAAACTGCAGTTTTAATTGAAACTCTAGTTGAATTGGGTGCAGAAGTTCGCTGGACATCATGTAACATTTTCTCAACTCAAGACCACGCTGCTGCTGCAATTGCGGCACGCGGTATTCCTGTTTTTGCTTGGAAAGGCGAAACTGAAGAAGAATACAACTGGTGCTTGGAGCAACAAATCAATGTGAATGGCACACCTTGGGATGCCAACATGATCTTGGACGATGGTGGTGACTTAACTGCTGTTGTTCACGAAAAATACCCTGAATTAATTGCTAAAATTCATGGCGTGACTGAAGAAACGACTACTGGTGTACAACGTCTTCACGAAATGTTACGCGATGGCACGTTGAAAGTTCCTGCAATCAACGTAAATGACTCAGTCACCAAGTCTAAAAACGACAACAAATACGGTTGCCGTCACTCACTCAACGATGCCATCAAACGTGGTACAGACATGTTGCTTTCTGGTCGCCGTGCATTGGTGATTGGTTATGGTGATGTGGGTAAAGGTTCTGCACAATCTTTACGTCAAGAAGGCATGATCGTTCGTGTGACTGAAGTTGACCCAATTTGTGCAATGCAAGCTTGCATGGATGGCTATGAAGTCGTTTCTCCATACAAAAATGGCGCACAAACTGGCAAAAAAGAAGACATCAACCTTGATTTGCTTGAAAACACCGACTTGATCGTCACAACAACAGGTAACTACCACGTTTGTGATTCAGCAATGCTGGATACCTTAAAAGCAGGCGCTGTGGTGTGTAACATCGGTCACTTTGACACTGAAATCGACACCAACTACTTACGTGGTTACAAGTGGGTTGAAGTAAAACCTCAAGTACACCAAGTATATCGTTCAGAAAATGAAAATGATTACCTGATCTTGTTGTCTGAAGGTCGCCTTGTAAACCTTGGTAATGCAACAGGTCACCCATCACGTGTGATGGATGGTTCTTTTGCCAACCAAGTTTTGGCTCAAATGCATTTATTTGCTGAAAAATTTGCTGATCTTCCTGCAGCAGAAAAACAAGCGCACATCCGTGTTGAACTTCTTCCGAAAAAACTGGATGAAGAAGTTGCAGCAGCGATGGTTGCAGGTTTTGGCGGTGTATTGACTCAATTGACTCAAGTACAAGCAGATTATCTAGGTGTACCTGTTGAAGGTCCATTCAAATCTGACACTTACAAATACTAAGTTTTAGACCTCTCCTAACCTCTCCATTTAGGAGAGGAACTTTCTTGATTGAAGTGGGTCTTCTCCTGCGCAAACAATAAAAGCCAAGCTTAATTGTTTGTACAGGGAGATGGTTAGGATGAGGATCAATATTCAAGAACAGTATTTATAAAAAGGATTTGAAATGACCAAACGCGTACCGATTTCCTTTGAATTTTTCCCACCAAAAACCGATGCTGGTGCGGAAAAACTTCGTGCTGTACATCAAGATTTACAGCAACTGAATCCAGAATTCTTCTCCATCACTTATGGTGCAGGTGGTTCGACTCGCGAACGTACTCTTGCTGCTATCAGTGACTTTAATGGCAAAGGCACACCTGTAGCACCACACTTGTCATGTATTGGTGATGACAAAGCCCGTATCGCTGAACTTTTAGATTTATATAAATCTCAAGGTATTGACCGTATTGTGGCATTGCGTGGTGACTTACCATCAGGTCAGGTGGGTTTAGGCGAACTGCCTTATGCACAAGACTTGGTTCGCTTTATTCGTGAACATTCAGGCGATCACTTTAAAATTGAAGTGGCAGCATATCCTGAAATGCATCCACAAGCTGAAAGTTTTGACCTAGACATTCAACGCTTTGCGGAAAAAGTGCATGCAGGCGCCAATGCAGCCATTACTCAATTTTTCTTTAACCCAGATGCATACTTCTATTTTATCGAACGTATTGCCAAACTGGGTGTGCATATTCCAGTTGCACCAGGCATCATGCCAATTACCAATGCCAGCAACTTGATTCGCTTTGCTGATGGAACAGGTGCAGAAATTCCACGCTGGATTCGCAAACAGCTTCAGGCGTATGGCGATGACAGTAAGAGTATTCAGGCATTTGGTCATGAAGTTGTGGTCAAGCTTTGTGAACGTCTGATTGCTGGTGGCGCACCAAGCCTGCATTTTTATACCATGAATCATATCCAGCCAAATCGTCAGCTTGTGACGGATCTTGGACTCGCTTAATTTGTAACAGGTCACGAGCCCTATGAGTAATCGTTTTTTTATTGAAGCATCATTAACAGTGGGTCAGTCTATTGAGTTGACTGAAGTGGTGTTTCATCATTGGGTTCGCGTTCTACGTGCAAAATTAAACGATCAAGCCATCTTGTTTAATGGGCAAGGTGGCGAGTATTTGGTTGAACTCACAGAAATTAATAAAAAGAATGCTGTTATTCAGGTTCTATCTTTTGAACCAGCCAACCGTACGCCTCACTTTCAGGTTGTACTCGGACAAGTGATGAGTAAAGGTGACCGCATGGATTATGCGATTCAAAAAGCCACTGAACTCGGTGTACACCAAATTCAACTTCTAACCAGCGAACGCTGTGAAATGCGCCTAAAATATGACCGCGATCAGAAAAAAATCGATCACTGGCAAGCTGTTGCGATTGCCGCCTGTGAACAGTGTGGTCTAAATATAGTGCCAGAAGTGCTTGCACCCATTTCACTAGAAGAATGGTTTAGCCATTCCCTGCCTGCCACCAAGCTCGTACTTGCACCCGATACGAACGCTTTTGATATCGCTAAAGAGGCTACGCCTGATCTTGCGTTATTGATTGGCCCTGAAGGTGGCCTCAGTCAGGATGAGATTGCTCAAGCAAATGTTGCAGGTTTTAAAAACTGGTGTATTGGCGAACGTGTATTACGTACCGAAACCGCGCCCGTTGTCGCTTTAGCCATCTTAAATTATATTTTGTAGCACATAAAAAAATCACATTTCTATCGTATTCAGACATATACATTTGTCTTAAACAATACTATGTTAATACGATTACTTGCTATTTCGTTGATGAAAACGGACTTCGAATGCCATTTATGCAAAACGATGATTTTTCTAAAGAAATCGTATCGAGTCAGATTAAAAAATCAGCACACTATTTACGTTATTTGCTGGTAAGTACATTTGTTGTCTGTAATTTTATTTTTTTAAATTTTTATTTGAGATACCCAGATGAAGCTTATTACATCGGCATCTGGGCCCTATGTAGTAGTTTGTTCTTTATTCCTTGCTTTGTGTTCTTACACAAATTTGTGAGAAAAAAAACCCTTCGTATAACCATCATAGATTTAAGCAATAAATTCATTAGCATAGGGACAGGTTGTTCCATTGGCGCTGGGGTCTATTTACTACACATTTACCTACCTGGCAATTATTCCTCGATTCTATTTTATGACACGTTATATCTATCTTTAAGCTTAATCCTGAATTGCTTGATTTTCTGCCTAATTTATCTAACCCAACGTTTATCTTATTTTTTCTTAGTATTTGTCCCCGCAATTGCGCCGATTTTACTACTACAACCGATCAACCAGCAGATTTTTAACCAGTTATTTTATTTTGCTTTTGATTTTATTTTGGTGGTGATTTGTATTAGTGCTTTCGCACTCAACCGCATGCATCGAAAACTGGCAAAACTATTTATACGTAATGAGCAATTGATTCACAATGCCGAGCAACAAGTGCAATATTCACAGCGTGTTTGCAATGAATTACAACAAGAAATGCAGCACTCAAAAAATATTGAAACCCAACTGCAGGAATATTCCCAAAGCCTTCAGCAAACCATTCATGAGCGTACACACACGTTAGAAAAACAAAAACAAACGATTGAAATGGCCAATTCGATTGCCTCAGTGCATACATGGGAATGGAACATAATTAAGGGTACATTTGAAATCAATAATGCCCATGTTAAAAAACTAGAATTCCTTTCACTCGAAAAAGATCTCACCCAAGCCTTGCATCCTGAAGATATTCCATTATGTATAGAAAAATTACATCAGCACTTTAATCATGAAACTGAAATTTTTGAGTGTGAATATCGCGTTAGAGATGAAAATGATAAATGGGTGTGGGTGATTAACCGAGGTAAAGTTATTCAATACAATCCTTCAACATCAAAACCTATGATCATGATCGGGATTTTCCAAAATATTGATCGCCAGAAAAAAGATCATGATCGAATTCAGCAAGCGGCCAACATCATAACGCATGTGGAAACAGGAATTGTGATGCTGGACGAGCAATTACGTTATGTAGAAGCCAATCCTTATTTCTTTACCCTGTCCAATTTAACGCCCGAACAAGTTCTTGGAAAACAACTGTTTGAAATTACAGATAACTATCGTCCACGACAACGTAGCTTTCATTATTCAATTACTGAACAATTACTAAAAAATGCTGAATTTGATGCTGAGTTTGAAGAAAAATTTATTTCAGGCAAAGAGTTAAGTCTACGTTTACGCCTAAATGCGATTCGAGATAATAAGCAACGGATTGTCAACTATGTCGGTATTTTTTCTGACCTAACCAAGATAAAACAACAAGAGCGACGCGTTTCCTATCTGGAAAATTACGACATTGTCACGAATTTACCCAACCGTTTTTATTACAACTATAAAATCTATCAATTTTTAATTACCAATAGTGACACCATTCATCAACTTGCCATTATTCGTTTGTCTATTGATCGTTTTACTGCACTCTATGAATTTCTAGGCAATCAAAATACATCCGAATTACTCAAGCTCGTGGCTCAACGCCTACGCCTATGCAATCCAAATGCGTTAATGGTCGCCTATTTGAACCGCGATGATTTTGTCATCGTGTATGAGCTCAATCATGTTCAACCGAGCATCCAAACCATCTGTGAGCAGATTCGTCAGTATTTTCATCAGGCAGTTAAAATTGCAGAACAAGAACTGATTATTACGTTATCAATTGGCGTGGCAATTTATCCCGAACATGCCAGTCAGTTTGAACAACTCAATAACTGTGCACAACAAGCACTGAATCATGCGCGTCGCTTAGGCGGAAATACGATTCAGTATTACACCAAGTCACATGACAGCCTATATGACAAAGATGTAAATCTAGAAAATGAATTACGTCAGGCACTACGAAATAAAGAGCTCGAAGTTTATTTTCAACCCAAAATCCATATTCAGAATGATCAAATCATAGGCTTTGAAACGCTGATTCGTTGGAATCACCCAGAAAAAGGCTTACTGCATCCGACCCAATTTTTACCTGCAGCGCAGCAAACCAGCTTAATTTCCGATATTGGCGAATATGTTTTATTTACTGCAATTGCTCAACTGCGTGAATGGCAAGATCAAGGATTACCAGAGGTTTTTCTCTCGATCAATATTGATGCCCAACAGTTGTATCGCGGACAACTCGTAGAACATCTTGATACGGCACTGAACCGTTACCAAGTAGCAGGTAAATATGTTGAGTTTGAAATTACTGAAGCTTCATTGATTGAAAATAGCGAATATATTCATAATCTGTTACATCAACTCAAGCAGCGTCATATTCAACTGTCTTTAGACGATTTTGGGACAGGTTACTCATCAATGGCATACTTAACCGAGTTTCCATTTGATGTCTTAAAAATTGATAAAAGCTTTGTGCAGAATATGCACATGAAGCGTCACAATGCGATTATCAATGCCATTATTGCTATGGGTAAAGCCATGGATCTAAAAATTGTGGCTGAAGGAATTGAAACTCAAGAACAGCTTGATTTCTTGCGTGAAAAACAATGTGACATTGCGCAAGGCTTTTACTATGCAAAACCACTCAACAAAGCTGATGCTAGCCAGTATTTGCAGACTTTTCCAAGCAAATTCACACCATCATAACTAAAATTTATAGTGAACATCATTAACATAGGAATTTTTCGCTGCTTGTAACTGTGCGAAAACAAAAACAAATGATATAGTCAATTAGATTTTTTTTTGTGCCAGGACCGTTAAGTTACTGGATTAACTGTTGTAAATGAGATGCAAATGGACGACCAAACACTAAAACAGCAAGCTTTAAATTATCATGAATTTCCACGCCCAGGTAAAATCAGTGTTACGCCAAGCAAACAACTGGTTAACCAACGCGACTTAGCCCTTGCTTACTCACCTGGCGTTGCGGCGCCATGTTTAGAAATCGCGCGTGATCCTTCAACAGCAGCTAAATATACAGCACGTGGTAACCTCGTTGCCGTGGTTAGTAACGGTACTGCCGTTCTTGGTCTAGGTAATATTGGCCCACTGGCTTCAAAACCTGTGATGGAAGGTAAAGGTGTCCTGTTTAAAAAGTTTGCTGGTGTAGATGTCTTTGACATTGAAATTGCTGAAAACGATCCAGACAAAATTGTCGATATCGTAGCAGCACTTGAACCAACATTCGGCGGGATTAACCTCGAAGACATCAAAGCACCAGAATGTTTCTACATTGAGAAAAAATTGCGTGAACGCATGAACATTCCTGTGTTCCATGACGATCAGCACGGTACCAGTATTATTGTTGGTTCAGCATTACTCAATGCATTGAAATTAACAGGCAAGAAAATTGAAGAAATAAAAATTATTGCTTCAGGTGCAGGTGCAGCCGCACTTTCTTGTTTAAATTTACTTTGTGCATTAGGCGCACGTAAAGAAAACATTACTGTTGCCGACTCTCGTGGTCTATTAACCACGTCACGCGAAGGTCTAGACGACTCTAAAAAACATTATGTACAAGATATTCCACAGACTCAGTTACATGAAGTCATGGAAGGTGCAGACATGTTCCTGGGTCTTTCTGCGGCAGGTATTCTCACCAAAGACATGGTGAAGAAAATGGCGGCAAACCCGATTATTTTCGCTCTGGCAAACCCAGATCCAGAAATCTTACCTGAACATGCTCATGAGGCACGTCCAGATGTCATTATGGCAACAGGCCGTTCTGACTATCCAAACCAAGTCAATAACGCACTGTGTTTCCCATATATCTTCCGTGGCGCACTAGATGTTGGTGCAACAACCATTAATGAAGAAATGAAAATTGCCTGTGTACATGCGATTGCCCGTATGGCACACGTTGAAGCTGATGCCTCAACTTATGGTGAAAAATCGGCAGCTTTTGGTCGTGACTACCTGATTCCTCGTCCACTCGATCAACGTCTAATTTTGGAAATTGCACCTGCGGTTGCACAAGCAGCTATGGATTCTGGTGTTGCGACTCGTCCAATCGAAAACTTCGCAACTTACCGTCAACACTTGTCTGAGTTTGTTTACAACTCGGCATTTGTAATGAAACCAATTTTTGCACAAGCAAAAAGTGCACCGAAACGTATCGCTTATGCTGAAGGTGAAGATCTTCGCGTATTGCGTGCAGTACAAGTGGTCGTCGATGAAGGTTTGGCATTCCCAATTTTGGTTGGTCGAACTAAAGTCATTGAAGCGAACATTCAACAGTTGGGCTTGCGTCTAGAAAACGGTGAAAACATCGAAATCGTTGACCAAGAACAAAACCCATCATACGAAGAGTTCTGGAAAGACTACTACAATGCCATGCAACGTAAAGGCGTAACGATTGAGTATGCTCAACGTGAAGCACGTCGCCGCTCAACACTTATCGCAGCAATGCTGGTGAAATTTGGTCAAGCAGATGGCATGCTTTGTGGTACGTATAGTAGCTATGATATTCACTTGGACTTCGTGCGCAATGTGATTGGTTTAAAAGAAGGCATGAACAACTTCTTTACGCTTAATGCTTTAATGCTAGAAGACCGTAACCTGTTTATTGCCGATACCTATGTCAATACCAATCCAACAGCTGAGCAATTGGCTGACATGACAATTTTAGCAGCTGCTGAAGTTCGTCGTTTCGGTATTGAACCGCGTATTGCGTTACTTTCACACTCAAGTTTTGGTAGCAATCAGGACGATCCAAGCGCGCAGAAAATGCGTGAAGTGTATCGCTTACTTGCTGAACAAGCACCAGAGCTTGCAGTTGAAGGTGAAATGCATGGTGATGCAGCACTTGATGAAAATATTCGTCATTTTGCATTCCCGAACTCAAGCTTCAAAGGCTCTGCAAACTTGCTGATTATGCCAAACCTAGATGCAGCCAATATTTCATTTAACCTGTTGAAATCTACTTCAGGTAACAATGTAACAATTGGTCCAATCTTGCTTGGCGCTGCAAAACCAGTTCATATTTTAACACCAACAACAACGACTCGTCGTTTGGTGAACATGACTGCGTTAACAGTCGCTGAAATTCAGCAAGATCAACAAGCTTAAATACAATTTTAAGCCCACAGCTTAGACTTGTACAAACCTCTATTCTGTTGCATGATTGCTTCTAGAATAGAGGTTTTTTCATGCAAATTTATTTAGTAGGTGGTGCTGTCCGAGATCAGTTACTTGGACACCCCTATCACGAGAAAGATTATGTAGTGGTGGGTGCGACACCCGAACAACTCATCGCACAAGGCTTCCAACCTGTTGGGAAGGACTTCCCTGTTTTCTTGCATCCTGACACCAAAGATGAATATGCGCTTGCCCGTACTGAGCGCAAACAAGGACATGGTTATCATGGATTTGAATTTTTCACTTCACCAGAGATTAACCTCGAAGATGATTTAATTCGACGTGACCTGACTATCAATGCCATTGCACAGGATATTCAAGGTAACATCTATGACCCGTATGGTGGTCAGCAAGATCTTGAAAATAAAGTACTGCGTCATGTTTCTGATGCTTTTAGCGAAGACCCGCTGCGCGTGCTTCGCGTCGCGCGTTTTGCAGCACGTTATGCTGAATATGACTTTAAAATTGCCGATGAAACTTTGGCACTTATGACGCATTTAGCCAAATCTGGCGAGTTAAGTTGTTTAACCGAAGAACGTGTCTGGAAAGAAACCTCACGTGCGTTAATGGAAAAACATGCCGATGTATATTTTCAGGTCTTACGGGATTGTGGTGCATTAAAAATTCTGTTCCCTGAAATTGATGCCTTGTTTGGCGTTCCACAACGTGCTGAATACCATCCAGAAATTGACTGTGGTATTCATACCCTGATGTCTTTGCAACAAGCCTGCCAAGCCAACTATAGCCTAGATGTTCGTTTTGCAGTACTGATACATGATTTGGGTAAAGCATTAACGCCAGAAGATGTTTTACCGCGGCATATCTTGCATGAACAGCGCGGAGTTGAGCCTGTCACCGAACTGTGTGACCGACTCAAAGTGCCAGCCAGTACTAAGCAATTGGCAATTGTGGTTTGTAAAGAACACTTAAAATGCCATCAGGCATTTACCTTAAAACCAGGAACACTATGGCGTTTACTACAACGGCTTGATGTTTTACGTCGCCCTGAGCGCGTTGAGGCATTTATACAAGCATGTGAATGTGATGCACGTGGACGTTTAGGCTTAGAACTGCGTCCTTACCCACAAGCAGACTACCTACATGCAGCGATTGAATGTGTACGTAATATTAAAGCGCAAGATTTACCTGCTCACATTACAGGTGCAGATATTGGTGAAATGCTGATTCAACGGCGTATTGATGCGTTGGCACAGTTAAAACATGAACACATGAACCAACAACAGCCATCATTTTGATGGCTGTTGTTTACTTCGTGTGAGCTTAAAAAAAGCTCTCACTTCAAATATTTAAGAAAATAATCATAATTACAGAGTCTTACAATTTTGACTCATACGCCAACATTAACCTTCGGTTCGACCTGAGAAGCACTGCTTCGCAAGGCTTTCGGGAAAAGTAGGCAAAACCATCATCATCTGCAAAACTCGCTCAATACCATCTTTTATTAAAGAAATTGCAAAAACAGAATATTACAAATACTGATTTGGCTCGAAAAGTTGCAGATGCTATGTATCCAATTTCTAAAAATATTTTATAAAATAATTAATTAAGCAATATCCGCAGGAAATGTAATCACCTGCTCAAGCTTCAATTTATATTGAGCAATCATCAACAAACGGTCAATGCCCAAAGCAATACCTGAACATTCGGGCATGTGCGGTAAAGCAGCTAACAGATGTTCATCAATCGGCATTACCGTTAAGCCCTGCGCTGCACGTTCAGCATTGTCTGCCACAAAACGCTGACGCAACACCTCGGCATCAACCAGTTCATCATAGGCATTTGCCAGTTCCAAACCTTCAATATACACCTCAAAACGTGCGGCAACCTGTTCGCCATCTTCATCGGTTTTGACTTTTGCCAACGATGCCATTTCAGGCGGAAAGTCAGTTAAAAAAACGGGCGTATCAAAACCTAAACTTGGCTCGACCACATGGGAAAACAGTAAGTCCATATAGGCAAGTCGGTCATCACCCAAATCCAGATTTAGCCCGACACGACGTGCAGTATCTTTTAGCTGCTGTAATGTGGCTTGTAATGGATTGATATCTAGGCGATCCTGAAAGGCATGCTTGTAGCTCAGCACCATCGGGCGTAAGTCAGAAAAACGCTCTGCCAGACACACATTCAACAACACAGAAGTTTCATGCATTAAATCAGTTAGACTAAATGCAGGGCGATACCATTCCAGCATGGTAAATTCACTGTTGTGCTTGCGCCCATGTTCATCATCACGAAAGACTTTGCAGATCTGAAAAATTGCACCGCTACCGCTTGCTAGCAACCGCTTCATGGCAAATTCGGGTGAAGTTTGTAAATAATGGGTTTGCTGCTGGCCATTGACATGGCGTAATGCAGGCACTGAAGCCAAATGCACATCGGTCACAGCCGCTTGTGACAACACAGGCGTTTCAACTTCCAATACATCTCGCTCAGCAAAAAACTGACGAATGCGTTGATACATTTTGGCGCGGGCTTTGAGGGCTTGAACATCACAAGTCGGTTGAAAATTTTGACTCATGCCTGTGGCCCTCCATGTGCTGCCCATTCACGGCGCAATGGATAATTTTTACGTAAAGTATCAAACGCAGGTTGATGCACCCAACCATCGACCACACAGGCACGTAAATTGGCATCATCTTGTGCAATATCATAAATTTTTGAGAGATGCTGCACCAAGGCTTGTTTTAAGTCCTGCCCCTGAAAAAATTGTTCACAAACAGGTAACTGACTACGAAAATCTTTGTTGATTGTCAGCTGATATTTTTTACAAAATGCCTCGTAAATCATTTGTGTGCCACGTGCCTTACCTTCAAGACTATAGCCTGCGATATGCGGCGTGACCAAAGTCACCAAGTCGAGGAGCTCTTGTGAAATCATCGGCTCATGCTCAAACACATCTAGCACCACTTTACGCTGTGTTTGGCGAATGTCTGCCATGAGATCTTGTTCGGCAATCACAGCACCGCGAGAGCTGTTGATTAAAATCGTGTCAGGTGACAGTTGTGCCAAGCGCTGAGCATTGATTAAATGATAAGTTGCATACTGCCCTGTTTTCACCATTGGTACATGCAAAGAAACAGCATTGGCATGTTGTAGCAATGTACTTAAATCGACCTGTTCAATCTGCTCACACTGTACTAGAGGGTCGCAGCCCAAGACTTTCCAGCCCAGCAATTTTGCCATGGCTGCCAAACGTGTGCCGACATTGCCCAATCCAACAATTCCTAAACAAAAACTGTCTGCGGCATCAATCAGTTCGGGTTTGAGTTTTAACAGTGCCGTAATTACGTATTCAGCGACAGCCTGTGCATTGCAGCCTGCAGCATTTGCCCAAGTAATACCTTGTTGTTCCAGATAAGGAATATCGAGATGGTCTGTACCAATGGTGGCACTCGCTACAAATTCTACGGGTGTGCCCTGAAGTAATGCAGCGTTGACTTGAGTTACGGAACGTACAAGCAGTGCTTGAGTTTTTATAAGATTTTGCTGTGTCAGGGTTCGCCCTGCATGATGCTGAATATCTGCCAAATCGGCAAAGAAATAGTCTGTAAATGCCAGATTCTCATCTGCAACAATGTTCATGCATGATCACCACAATTTAAGATGGCTTCATGATAGCGTTCCTGTGGGCGTTAGGCTATAGATGAGTTCTTTCAATCCTAATCAGCAAAGATTCATACATCATTAATCTATAATGCTAAATTTTTTGTGTTAGACAATCATCAAAGTAGTATAGAAATTTTAATTAACCATACTAGAAGCTAAGAATAGCTCAGAATATGCAAGATAATTCGGGTTAGCTTTTAAAATCAACCATTGTGGTTACGCATAAATGAAAATCACATAAACTTGGTAAAGTCCACAAATTCCAATTCTCTGTATTTATATTATCAATACAGTGTATTTTCCTTGACGAATAGATTAAAAAAATAGCTCTTGCTAAGGTGAAATTGTATTTTGATTAAAAATACAGAGAACTAATCTTTTCATAGACAGGAACGCAAAATGATAAAATGGAATTTAAAATCAGCTAGTTATTTGATAATGTTCAGCATCTTTTCATGCTCTAGTTATGCAGGCAACCATATTCAAACAGCAAACGAAAATGCAAAAATAGAGTTGATTACTTTAGGCGTAGCTGGTGGGCCACTGCCACGCAAAGAGTCAACTCAAGTATCTGACTTGCTTGTCATAAACAATAAGCCTTATTTGATTGATGCTGGCGATAATGTTACGCGAAGAATTGTTCAGGCAGATTATGATTTTAAAAAGATTAGTCCGATTTTTATCACACACCCACATAGCGATCATACTTTAGGTTTAGCAACTTTATTAATTTCTCAATGGGAATATCAAAGACGGGAACTCGTTGATATCTATGGACCTTCTGGATTAAATCAAATTTCCAAAGGTATTTTTGAATTTGCAAAAGCCAATGAAGAAATTCGTTGGGCTGAAGGAAAAAAATCATCTCTAAAAGACTTAGCCAAGTTTCACGAGGTTGGAGAAGGATCAATCTATAAAGATCAAAATGTTACTGTTTATGCAGTAGAAAATAACCATTTTCATTTTTCTCCGAATACCCCACCCTATGGCAAATATAAATCATATTCTTATAAGTTTGTGACACCAACCAAATCCATTTTTTTTACAGGTGACACTGGCCCATCCGCAAACATGGAAAAGTTGATGAAAGGTTCAGATGTATTGGTTTCCGAAGTGATTTCGATTCCAGATACTATTGATGCATTTAAAAAAAGTGGGATTTGGCAAAAGAAAACCACATCTGAACAAGAAGGTATGATTAAACACTTTCAAGAAGAACACTTAACACCTGAACAGATTGGCATAATGGCGACTAAAGCCGGTGTAAAAACAATTATTTTGACGCACTTCACCCCTACAGTAAATGATCATGATAACTTTGAACGATATGCAGATAGAGTTAAAAAAGATTTTAAAGGTGATGTCCTAATATCAAAAGATCTACAAAAATTTAAATTCTAATTTAAATTTTTTTTATAAGCGCTCATTGCAAAATGAGCATTTATAACTATTTAAACTACTGCAGATATTATTTTCTGACGCTGTATTAAGCCTAAATAAATTTTCATTATGAAAACTAAAATCCTGCCAATTTATCAATTTTTATCTAAATAAATTCAAATTTTTAAATGGTATTAAGTCAAACTAATTTTATATAAAAAAAGCCCCTGCATCTCTGCAAGGGCTTTTAGAATTTGGCGGAAGCGGTGAGATTCGAACTCACGGAGGACTCACACCCTCGTCGGTTTTCAAGACCGGTGCATTAAACCGCTCTGCCACGCTTCCATGTGCGTAAGAATACAAAGACTCATCTTTGATTTCAAGAAAAATATTCATCCAGCTCAATCAAACGCATATTATTTCATCAAAAGCATTCTCATTCAGGCTATCTCTTTTATTTTAAAAGTAATTTGTATGAATTATCAGCAGCAGTTTCATCTGTTTTGAGATAAAAAACCACATCATCATGATGTGGTTTAAACGCATCAGCAAGCTATTTTAAACAGCCATATGGCTTAAATAGAGTCAAAATTTACCTGTTGCATGTTTTTCATGAGTTGCTGCATAAATAATTGCGCAGCGCGCGACAATTGACGTTTTGGCGCAACACACAGCGCCAGCGTAACAGGTTGAATGGCTGCATCCCGATACGGAATAAAGTACAATTCACCACGTTGTACATGGGTATACACATCGAGCCAACTCATTATGGCAATCCCGACATTTTTCTTGAGCAAAGACAGTATGATACGAATATCATTCGATTCAATTTTTTGCTGTGGTGACATTTGCTGGCGTTTATAAATCGCATCGACACGGTCATGAATGACTAAAGGTGCTTGCGCGATAATATGTCGATCTGCATGAGTTTGCGACAAACTTAATTTCGTTTGCTGTGCCAGCGGATGTTCAGGCGACATCACAAAACCCAGTGGCAGTTCAACAAAAGATAGTACATCTAAATGTGCATGCTGTACGGGATCGAGAATCATGCCAAAGTCTAGTTCAGCCTGCATAATCTGCTGAGCAATCTTCTGACTGTCCTGAATCTGGATTTCAAAATTCAACCATGGATGCTGCTGTTGTAATTCTGCGATGGTGTCAATCATAAAACCATCACTCAGCGCCGCAATTAAACCAAACTGAATCGAACCACGGTTTAAACCCTAAATTTCATCCAAACGGATACAGGTTTGTTGAAAGTCTTTTTGCCAACGGAGTAAATCGTTATATAACAGTTCGCCTGCCAAAGTCAGCTTTAAACCACTTGGTAAGCGCTGAAACAATGGCACACCAAACTGCTCTTCAGCCAGCACAATTTGCCGATGTACGGCAGATACCGAAATAACCTGTTGTTCTGTAGCTTTACGCAGACTGCCCGTTTTGGCTACTGCCATAAAATATTCTGTAAAGCGTGAAAACGGCATTGTGTTGTGCATAGGCATTCTAAAAATTAGAACAAAGAATCAAAATCATTGTAATAGACGAGAATGGATTTTGGAATCATAGTGAAAATGGCTCAAAAATAATTCTTATAGGCAGGTTCTATGAACTCACCAATTAGATCACAACAACTCAACCTACCTGCGCATTGTAGCTTTACTGAAGTCGACTGGTTAGTGATGTTTCGGCGCTGTTTAAAAAAAGTCGGTTTTGGCGAGTTCTTTTTGGTTTAAATCTTGCTAGCTTCTAGGTAGGTACAATAAAAAGGAAAAGCCCATGGAAAAATTAAAAGTCGTCGTCGACAGTATTTCTCGCCAAGGGGAAGGCAATCTGGCCATCACATTGATGCCTGTTCAGCCTTTAAACCTACCTGAATGGCAAGCAGGTGCGCATATTAATATCTATTTACCCAATCACCTGACTCGGCAATACTCTCTGACTGGGAGTCCTACCCAGCGAGAGCACTATGTGATTTGTGTTAAAAAAGAACAGATTTCTCGCGGTGGCTCGCAATATATTCATGAAGATTTACGCGTTGGGCAATATATTGAAATTTCGCCGCCTTGTAATCAATTTTCGCTAAAAGCCGCGGAACAATATTTGCTGATTGCAGCAGGGATTGGGATTACCCCGATTTTAGCCATGGCGGAACAACTCGAAGCTCAAGGTAAGCTTTTTGAGCTGTATTACTGCGTCAAAACACCGCTACACCTCGCATTTATAAACCGTTGGCGACAAGGCTTTAAGTTTGGCAAGATTCACGTGTTATACAGTTCGCTCGGTGAAAGCCTACGCGAGCAGCATCCTCCAAGCTTGCAACAGCCCCAACCGAACACACGTCTATATTTTTGTGGCCCACATAGCTTTATGCAGGATTATCAATCCTATGCCCTAGAATTGGGCTGGCAACCTGAACAGATTCATCTGGAAGCCTTTCATCCAGTACAAGTGCCAACATCACTATTCGATACAGCCACCAATACAGGCTTCAAAATTAAACTACAACGTTCAGGGCAAATTTTTCATGTACCTGAGCACCAAAGTATCGCTCATGTTTTGCTTAAAAATCGGGTCGATATTCCCTTATCCTGCGAAATGGGCATGTGTGGTGCTTGCCTGACCCGTGTAGTGGCGGGGGAAGTCGACCACCGAGATAGCGTACAAAGCGACAGTGAGAAAAACTCCAGTGAACAATACATTGCTCTGTGTTGTTCGCGAGCCAAAAGCCAAATGATTGAACTTGATTTATAACCAACAACATTCAACAAATTAGGGGGAGCTATGAACGCCATTCCAGTCACGCAATTGCTCAACAAACCATGTTACAGCCAATTTGACAGCAACGATTGGGATATTTTGGCACAGCACTGGTATCCTGTTGCTCGGGTTGAAGATATCAGCACCACGCCCCAACAAGTCATGCTGTTTGATGTCAAATTGGCATTGTATAAAACCGAAACTGGGCAGATTTGTTTAGTTCGCGACATTTGCCCGCATCGTGGTGTGCCACTCACCAAAGGCTGGGTAGAAGGCGAAGAAATTATTTGCCCGTATCATGGTTTACGCTATAACAGCGAAGGTAAATGTACACTCATTCCTGCACAGCCTGATTTGACTAAAATTTCAGATCGCTTTTCACTAACCAGTTTTCCTGTAGTAGAAAAATACGGACTGATTTGGACGAGCCTGCTTAGCCGCGATGAAGCTGAAGCCAATTTCCCTGTACTGGACACATGGGATCATCCTGAACATCAAGCGATTTTGCCACCATTTGTTGACATTGCAGGTTCCAGTGGTCGGCAACTAGAAGGTTTTATTGACGTGGCACATTTTGCTTGGGTACACCACAACGCCTTTGCCAATCGTGACAACCATGTTGTGCCCAAATATTCAACGATAAAAACGGATTATGGCCTACATACCGAATACATTAGCAATGTCAGCAATTATCCACATGGTTTACAGCATCTCGCCCCTGATGACTTTTTATGGAAGCGCACTTTTGACGTGTATCCGCCATTTTCAGCTATCTTAACCATTGATTTTCCAAACGAAGGTGTATTAAAAATCCTTAATGCCTGCTGTCCTGTATCTCACAACAAAACCCGCTTATTTGTACCACTGACCCGCAACTTTGACACTACGGGCGACTTACAAGCGGTGTATGATTTTAATGCCCAGATTTTTGCTGAAGATCAGGACATAATTGAATCGCAAAAGCCTGAAGAATTACCGCTCGATTTAAGCATGGAAGCTCACTTTGAAGCCGATCGTTCATCGACAACCTATAGACGTATTTTGGCAGATTGGGGATTAAGCAAACGCTATACTGTTTAATCAGCTTCTCTCGGCATTGTTTACATCCAGATTGGTGACCTGTCACGGATTTTTGCTTTTCAAGCTCATAAATTTTCGGCAAACTTAATTCGAGTGATTCTTCCCCCCTGTTTTTAGCAAAAACTCCTGTATGAAATCTGCGTTCAGCAGTATTTTTAGCAAAAACATCTGTGGTGAAAAGTGCTACAATAAAATGTTTACAAATTTTCAGGGTAGCCCAATTCGCGGCACCTATTCATAAGTTAGGACTAGCAATGACTGATAATGCAACAATCTTGCAGCATGTACCAGTAGGCAAAAAAGTTGGTATTGCCTTTTCTGGTGGTTTAGACACTTCAGCAGCTTTATTGTGGATGAAACAAAAAGGCGCTGAACCTTATGCTTATACTGCAAACTTGGGTCAGCCTGATGAAGATGACTACGATGCCATCCCGAAAAAAGCGGAAGCTTATGGTGCAGTTAAAGCTCGCCTAATCGACTGCCGCTTACAGTTGGCACTTGAAGGTATTGCTGCCATTCAGTGTGGTGCGTTCCATATCAGTACAGGTGGTGTGCCTTACTTCAACACGACACCACTTGGTCGTGCTGTAACAGGAACCATGCTAGTGACTGCCATGAAAGAAGATGACGTCAACATTTGGGGTGACGGTTCAACTTATAAAGGCAACGACATTGAACGTTTCTATCGTTATGGTTTGTTGACCAATCCTAGCTTAAAAATTTACAAACCGTGGTTAGATCAACAATTCATTGATGAATTGGGCGGTCGTGCTGAAATGTCTCAATTCCTGATCGACAACGGCTTTGACTACAAAATGTCAAAAGAAAAAGCGTATTCAACTGACTCAAACATGTTGGGCGCAACGCACGAAGCCAAAGATCTTGAATACCTCAATGCGGGCATCAAAATCGTAGATCCGATTATGGGTGTTGCGTTCTGGAAAGAAGAAGTTCAAATCAAACCAGAAGAAGTTTCTGTCACTTTCGAAGAAGGCATGCCTGTTGCATTAAACGGTCAGCGCTTTGAAAATCCTGTTGAATTGATTCTTGAAGCTAACCGTATTGGTGGTCGTCATGGTTTAGGTATGTCTGACCAAATCGAAAACCGCATCATTGAAGCAAAATCTCGTGGCATCTATGAAGCACCAGGTATGGCACTTCTTCACATTGCATATGAGCGTTTAGTGACTGGTATTCATAACGAAGATACCATCGAACAATACCGCATTAACGGTTTACGTTTGGGTCGTTTGTTGTACCAAGGTCGTTGGTTCGATTCTCAAGCACTTATGCTACGTGAAACTGCACAACGCTGGATTGCAAAAGCCATTACAGGTACTGTGACTTTAGAACTTCGCCGTGGTAATGATTACACAATTATGAACACAGAATCGCCTAACCTCACTTATGAAGCTGAGCGTTTGACGATGGAGAAAGGCGATTCAATGTTTACGCCAATGGATCGTATTGGTCAGTTAACCATGCGTAACCTTGACATTACCGATACACGTGCCAAATTGGGTATTTATACTGAAACTGGCTTGTTGTCTCTTGGACAAGGTTCTGCTGTGCCACAACTTGAAAATAAAAGCAAATAATTGATTTTATTTTAAACAAAAAGCCACCGATATTTAGGTGGCTTTTTGTTTTGGCTCAATATCATGATCTTCATCTGAAATCACATGCTGACAAATTTGGTGACGACCACAAGCTTTCGCCCGATATAGTGCCTGATCGGCAAAAGAGAGTAACTGATTTGCCGAAATAGGATATTCAACTGTATAAACTGCAAGCCCTAAACTAATCGTTATGTACTGACCAATCTCTGATTTTTCATGATGGATCTGTAATTCATCTACCGCTCTGGAAATTCTCGATGCTGCAAGATATGCCTGATCTACATCGGTATTCGGCAGCAGCACTACAAATTCCTCGCCCCCATAACGCGCAACAAAATCTTGATGCCGAATCGTGCGCTGAATCACCTGTGCAATGCACTTTAAAACCTGATCGCCTTGCAAATGCCCATAATGATCGTTATATGCCTTAAAATAATCAATATCGATAAATACAACTGCCAATGGGCAATGTTCAGCCTGCGCCAATGCATAATAACGTTCTAGTGCATCATCGAGGCTTCGACGATTCGCAATACTAGTCAAGCCATCATACTGACTCAACTTTAACAACTGATTGTTATAATTTTTTAAAATTTCCTGATTGACTTCAATTAACTTAGTCTTTAAAAAACTACCTTTCTCTTGGTGATTAATTACCTTGGTAATGGCAAAACCAATCAGGTTACTACCAAAAAATACCCGTAACAAAACTACCGAATCAAATGAAATATGCAAATAAAAAAGCATCGCAAAAATAGCAGCACTGGCAATCAGTCCTACAACAAACATATGCCGAGGTTTAACCCCAGTCATGATGTAACCAAAAATAAAAATAAAAATAATAAAAACGAATTGCTGTCTAAGTGACGATGTATATTGAGATAAAGTTAAAACAGCCGTCAGAAAAATTGCCCAGCCCACAACCAGCAATGCAAAATAACGAAAATACGTCTGTGCTTTGGGATGACGAGCCGCCAACACCAAAACCAGCAAACATATTCCACCATTGAGAGTACTCACTGCGCTACGCCAAAAATCATGTTGTAGATCAGTCAGTTGGATAATGGAATAATTACGAAAAGTAATAAATATGGCAAGGCACAAATAGATCATGCCACCAAGTTTGCAAAATTTTAGAAAACTATCTACAGCTCTTTTCTGATGATACACCCAAAATTCGGTTTCATATGGTTCAGGTAGGCAAGCACCTGCCCGCTGTTCATGCATGGCTAAAACAGTTTCAATACATTGCTTTTGTAATTTTAATGTCACTATGTTTTGATGATTGAGCATAATGAAATGAAAACCGACTTAGTTTAGCTTTAAAGTTAGCATACTTTTTATTAAGACAATGCTTTTCTTGGTAGATTTCTCTATCTTGAAAATTACCATTCTGCGGTAAATTGCATTATCATTTGTTTTATTTTTTAGCTTGAATATCCCTTGAAAACGATAACCCTTGTCCAGCCAGACGATTGGCATGCCCATCTGCGTGATGGCTTAGCTCTAAAACGCACAGTTCCAGATTTAGCCAAGCAATTTGCACGCGCAATTTGTATGCCGAATCTTGTCCCCCCTGTAAAAACAGTGGAAGAAGCTGAAGCCTACCGCGAACGTATTTTACAACATGTGCCAGAAGGCGTTCACTTCGACCCACGTATGGTATTGTATTTTACGGATCATACCCCACCAGGTGAAGTGCTTAAGATTAAACAATCTGCACACGTCAATGCCATCAAGCTGTATCCTGCTGGTGCAACCACCAACTCTGACAATGGCGTGAGCGACATCCGTAAGGTTTATGCTGTACTTGAGCAACTTGAAAAGCATCAGGTTCCGCTACTACTGCATGGTGAAGTGACCCAGTCTCATGTCGATATTTTTGATCGTGAAAAACGCTTTTTAGATGAAGTTCTTTCTCCGATCTTAAAGCAATTTCCTGAGCTTAAAGTCGTACTTGAACATATTACCACCAGTGATGCTGCTCAGTTTGTACTTGAACAAGACCGCAATATTGCAGCAACGATTACGCCACAGCATTTATTGTTTAACCGTAATGACATGCTCGTCGGTGGTATCAAGCCACATTTCTATTGTTTGCCAATTTTAAAACGTCAAAGCCACCAAAAAACTTTGCTTGAAGTCGCAACCAGCGGCAACCCAAAATTCTTCCTAGGTACTGACAGTGCACCACATGCCCAAAATGCCAAAGAAAATGCGTGTGGCTGTGCAGGTTGCTATAGTGCTCCAACCGCAATCGAACTCTATGCTCAAGCTTTTGACCAAGTTGGAAAAATTGAGCGTCTAGAAGGCTTTGCCAGCTTCTTTGGTGCAGATTTTTATGGGTTGCCACGTAACACCAGTACCATTACTCTAATAAAAGAAGACCAAGTGATACCTGAAAGCTTCGACTATCTAGAGAATCAAAAAATTATCCCGCTTCACGCTGGAAAAACCATTCATTGGAGAAAAGTGTGACCGACTCTACTGCACCCTTAATGGGTCAGCGCTTTCGTGGTTTTTTACCTGTAGTTGTTGATGTTGAAACTGCAGGCTTTAATGCCAAAACTGATGCTTTGCTCGAAATTGCCTGTATTCCGATTGTTTACAATGAACAAGGTGAGTTTGTACCAGGTAAAGCATTGCACGCACATATTAATCCGTTTGAAGGTGCGCATCTGGATCGTCGCTCGCTGGACTTTATTGGGATTGATCCATTTAGCCCACTTCGTGTGGCAATGGCAGAAGATGAAAAATCAGCGCTCAAGCGAATTTTCAAAGCATTAACCGAAGTACGTCGTGCTCAGCAATGCACGCATGCTGTACTCGTCGGTCACAATGCACATTTTGACTTGGGCTTTTTACAAGCAGCAGTTGCCCGTACAGGAACTAAAAACCAAAATCCGTTCCACAGTTTTTCCGTGTTCGATACCGTGACACTGAGTGCTGTGATGTTCGGGCAAACGGTATTGGCAAAGTCGTGTATTCAGGCAGGCATTGAATTCGATGGTAAAGAAGCTCACTCTGCTTTATACGATACACAGAAAACTGCTGAACTGTTTTGCTATATTTTAAACAAACTGTCACCGCACCTGCTTGACAGTTTTCTGGCGGATCAATAAGATACCGCCATCCTCAACGTCCCTATCGTCTAGAGGCCTAGGACATCGCCCTTTCACGGCGGTAACCGGGGTTCGAATCCCCGTAGGGACGCCATCTATTTAATGATTCAATCATTACAAAGACGCAAATAGTACCATCAAAAACGGTGTCATCAGCGTTAAGATAAATCTATTAAAAATTGCCAACTGCATATCACTGCTTTGACAGTTCTGCTTAATAAATGGCAAGGTTAAATCTATCGCTGTTGCGCACCACCTACCCTATTAGAGCTCTTGGTAAACTGCGCCAGCGTAAAAACTCCGATAGATCAAATACTAGTGTAAGTAAAGATTTCTCATCGTACTTTCTAGCCAACATTGAATTAAAACAACACCTCAGTAAATTGATAACCAATCAGCATCAATCATTATTAAACCCAATAGCCAATACGATGAAACTGCCAGTATTTTTGGATCAGTCAATACTTTTCAGTCAGCCTGCCAAAGATGAATGCCATCCAGATTGGGAAAACAGAACTCATCAAATGGTGAGAATCTAAAATTTCCCAAGAGCAATGTATAATCTTAAATTATTTTTATCTTTAAAAATTAATACTACTAAAAACCCAATTTGGTGAAAGCTTTTACTCAACATATTGAAAATAAATGAATCATGGTGACGAAGCCTTGCAGTTTTGACCCATATGTCAGGATTAACCTTCAGTTCAATCTGAGAAGTACTGTTTCGCAAGGCTTTCGGGATGAGTGGATCAGCACGTAAGGCCAACCATCTGGCGCACTCAAAATGTATTTTGAGGATGCTTATTGCAAACTCAGCTAGATATCATCATCTTTAATGTATTGAAAATACAATATCTTAAAAATGTAGTTCTGACCTTAAACATGCAGCTAACGTTTCGGTCTATCCTCTTCTTTCTACACATTTTATATCGGACTCGGGTTACTGTAATTCTTCGCTAATGACTCAGATTTAACAAAAACTGGGGGACTATTGCACATTTAACGGTTTTCTCTACAATAACTCGCTTCATTTTTTGTATTTCTCATTTCCCATGCAGTCATCTCACTCTCCGAATGATGCGTCGCATCAGGGCAATTCTGCGCCACTTAAACGCGCTATGAGTACTCGACACCTTGTTATGTTGTCATTAGGCGGTGCTATCGGCACAGGTCTATTTTTAGGGTCGGGTGAAGTCATTGCACAAACGGGGCCTGTAGGTGCCATTATTTCTTATTTCCTTGGCGGCATAATCGCGTATATGGTCATGCTGTGCCTAGGTGAACTGGCTGTACATATGCCTGTCTCAGGTTCTTTTGGCGAATATGCCAACAAATATATTGGGCCTGCCACAGGTTATATGATTACGTGGCTGTATTGGCTCACCTGGACTGCCACACTTGGTACAGAATTTACCGCCGCAGCACTGTTAATGCAGGAATGGTTTCCGCATGTTTCCATGTGGATTTGGACGGCAATTTTCGCTGCACTCATCTTTATTTTAAATATTAGCTCCACTCGAATGTTTGCCGAATCTGAATTTTGGCTGGCTTTGGTGAAAGTCGTAACGGTAGTAAGCTTTATTTTACTGGGTTTATTGGCAATTTTCGGGGTCGTTTCCTATCATGGTGAAACGCAAGCACCGTTGTTTAGTAATTTGCTGGCACAAGGCTGGTTTCCAAAAGGTTTAATGCCAATTTTTGCCACGATGCTGATTGTCAACTTTGCCTTCTCAGGAACAGAACTCATCGGGGTTGCAGCAGGTGAAACGGCTGATCCTGCACATAATGTTCCAAAAGCGATTAATGCTGCAATCTGGCGTTTGCTCATTTTCTTTGTGGGTACAATTGTGGTGATCTGTGCATTACTTCCGTACCAGCAGGCAGGGTTAAATGCAGCTCATGTAAGTAACAGCCCGTTCGTCACAGTCTTTAGCTACATGGGCATTCCATACGCTGAAGATATTATTCGCTTTGTGATTATTACCGCATTGTTATCTGCTGCAAACTCAGGCTTATACGCCGCATCACGCATGATGTGGGCATTATCGATCAAACGCCAACTCCCTGCCATATTTTCCAAACTGACCAAGCACGGCACGCCAATCGTTGCCATTATTGTCACCATGTTTGGAGCAATTCCAGGGTTATTATCGGAACAGTTCGCACCCGAAACCATTTTCAAAAATCTGCTGGGTGTTGCTGCATTTACCATGGTCATTGTTTGGACAGCCATCTGTGTCTGCCAGTTCAATTTTCGTCGCCAATGGTATAAAACTGGGCACACTATTGCCGATTTGCGCTTTGCTGCACCGTGGTTTCCACTCACGCCTATTTTAGGTTTTGTATTTTGCGTGATTACCTGCATCAGTATGACGCAAGACAGTTCCATGCTACCTGGTTTCTATAGTTGCCTGATTTTTATTACTTTGTGTTATGTAAGTCACTACTTCTTGTACCGAGACAAAGACTAATTAACGGACAACTGTGTTTTATTGTAAAAGTGTAGCTCTGCTACACTTTTTTTATATTGTTTTTATAATCAAATACAACGATTTATTAAAAAAATAAGCTGAATTCAATGAAAATAATTTTTATTCATGGCATTAAACAGCAAAATTTTGATGCACGCTCATTTCAAGAGTACTGGCTCAACGTGTTCAATACAGGCATGAATAAAATTGAGCCTGAGGTTAATGTCGATCAGCTTGATCTCGCCTTCCCATTTTATGGCGATATTTTAGATGTTTTTAACCATCGCAAAGCCATTAATCTGGAAACTCTACGCCCGAACTGGTCTTTTTTTGCCAGACTGCCTCGTATTCGCCAACAACGGAGCGATGCACTTAAACAGATATTCGAAGATATTCCTCTTTTGCCACATTATGATGCCCCCTACTCACTCAAAAATCGTTTTTTTGTGCTGTCACAACTTGCCAAAGACCGCATGCTCAAAGAAATGGTGATGTTACTCAATCATTTTCCAGATCTGCATGAATCATTAATTCAGCGTTTTTTGTGTGAGGTCTATTTATATTGGTATAACCCCGAATTCAAACAACAAGTACATGAACGCATTTTGTCCTGTTTTGAAGCCAACCAACGGCATATTGTGATTGCCCATTCGCTCGGGACAGTGATCGCTTACAATTTATTGCATGAACTGTCTGCTCACTATGAAATCAAGCGTTTTATTACGTTGGCATCACCTTTACCATTTAATGTTATTCAGAAGCATTTAACTCATCCTGTGCATCGACCAAAGGCACTCAGTGGTGACTGGCACAATTTTTATTCTCAAGATGACTACCTGACCACGTTTCCCATGCTCCCACCAATGTTTGATCTTCACCCACAAATCGACAATAAGCTAATTACAACATGTGTCGATAAACCTCATGAAATTACGGGTTATTTGCAGCACCCTCTGGTGATTCGGCGTATTTTAGAATTGCTGTATGACATGCCACAATTTCAGGCGCATGCCGCACCTTGACATGCTGCCATTTTTTCATTTTTAGGCCAAAAAATGCTCTAAAATCATAAAAATAGCATTTATAGATGATTTGTTATTCATTCATAACTATTTTTCATATTTTTTCAGAAAAAAGGTTTGACATACTTTTTAATTCCCCCTATTATACGCGCACCTTCTGATGTGTCCCTATCGTCTAGAGGCCTAGGACATCGCCCTTTCACGGCGGTAACCGGGGTTCGAATCCCCGTAGGGACGCCACTTAATATCAGAAGACTCTAGAAGTCCCTATCGTCTAGAGGCCTAGGACATCGCCCTTTCACGGCGGTAACCGGGGTTCGAATCCCCGTAGGGACGCCAAATTCGAAAAAGCCCAGTATTTATTTACTGGGCTTTTTCTTTTATACGACATATCTATTTCCTATATAGGAAATTCTGTATAAATTATTGATTTGCAAGCCTTGAGAAGTCTGCTTTGATCTGTTGAATATCAGGCGTACGCTTATATCGAATGACTTCATAGCCTGCTTCTGCAATGAGTGCATCTCGATTTTCATCTTTGGCTTCATTGCCTTGATGACTAGAATCATCCAATTCAACGACCGCAACAATGTTAAAATGTTGATCTAAAACTACAAAATCAGCAATTTTTCGATTAAACAAGTTGCGCGTTGCATATCCTTTTGCAGTCATGAATGCACTGAATGCGACTTGTGCCAAAACAATGTTTTCAGGCAATGCTTCTTTTAATCTTAAAAATGTAGGCTGCTCGTTCATCGTTAAAATGCGTTTGCCTTTAATCGGATTGCGTTCTCGTTGATTATTTTGCTTTTTTAATGAACCTAAAACCAACCAAAGCAAAGCCATTACAATAATTATTCCAAAAAACATCATCATCTTGTTTTTCCTTTATTTTTACGCGATTTTAAATTAAGTGTAAAACTTGGTCTAATCCAACCAAGTTAAAATTTATCTGTATCTGGCATCAAGCTAAAATGATTATACGATGTTAAAAACAGCATTGAATCTCTCAAACCAACACTTGTCCTATATCAAATATTCAAAGCCTTTACTCAACCTACATCTGTAGAGTATTTTCAATACTGACTGGCTGCAATTAACTGGCGTGTATATTCAGTCTGTGGTTGTAAAAATAATTGTTCCGTTGCCTGTCGCTCCACCACTTTAGCATGATGCAATACCATGACTTGCTGACATAGTGCCCGAACAATTTGTAAATCATGACTAATAAACAAGTAACTTAATTCAAGCTGTTGCTGTAATTGACGTAACAAATGCACAATGGCTTTTTGCGTGGTTCGATCCAGTGCTGAAGTTGGTTCATCCAAAATAATCAGTTTTGGCCGTAAAATAAGTGCGCGGGCCAGTGCCACGCGCTGACGCTGCCCACCAGATAACTGATGTGGGTAACGCGACTTGAACGCTATTGGCAATTCAACCTGTTCCAACGCCTGCTCTATACGCTGCTGCATTTCAGTTTGAGATAAGCTCAGCAAGCTCACACCTTCTGCAATGAGTTGTTCGACTGTCATACGCGGGTTCAAACTGCTGTATGGGTCTTGAAACACCATTTGAAAATTGCGACGCAAAGGGCGTAACTGCTTTTCATTACAATGATTCAGGTCTTGACCCAACAGAACGATTTGCCCATCGCTATCAACCAAACGTGCAATTGCAAGTGCCAATGAGGTTTTACCTGAACCACTTTCTCCCACAATGCCAATAGATTCACCTTCAGCCAAACATAAATCCAGGGGTTCAACTGCGACGACATAATCTTTCACCCGATTCAAGAAACCTTGTTTTATTGGAAAACGGACACCAAGCTGTTTTAACTCCAATAGTGTCTGATTCGATTGCACCGCTAAAGCATGACCAAAATCATGGTCGAGTAACTGTTGGGTATAAGCTGTTTTAGGCGATTCAAAAATTTGCTGAACTGAACCTGTTTCTTCAATTTTGCCACGATTTAGCACCACAATATCGTCAGCATAACGGCGCACCAAAGCCAGATCGTGACTAATCAGAATCATGGCCATATTGCGCTGTTGCTGGAGCTGTTTCAGCAATTGCAATACCTGTGCCTGCAACATCACATCCAGTGCTGTTGTCGGTTCATCAGCAATCAAAATTTCAGGTTCTAATGCCAGTGCCATCGCAATCATGACCCGTTGCCGTTGCCCACCAGAGAGTTCATGCGGATAGCGTTTGAGCTTTTGTTCTGGTTCGGGCATGCCCACATCTTCAAGCAACTGAATCACGCGCTGCTGGACTTGTTTCTTACTCAAACCTTGTAACAACAAACTTTCCCCAATCAGTTTTTCAACTCGATGTAGCGGATTGAGTGCAGTCATTGGCTCTTGAAAAATGATGGCGACCTTATGCCCACGCATGGCTTGCAACTGGGCTTGGGACATACTGAGCACTTCATGTCCATGCAACTGAATCGACCCCGTAACCTGCAAATGATGCGGCAACAGACCTAAGATTGCCAAGCTACTGATCGACTTGCCTGAGCCACTTTCCCCCACCAATGCCACCGTTTGCCCAGCATGCAAACTTAAATGAAAATCTTGTAATAATGGCTGCTCGGCATTGCCAATAGATAAATGCTCAATGGTCAGAATCGGAGATTTAGTTGCGTCTTGGGTCAAATGCATCACGCGCGGCCTCCCCGATATAAATCAATAACGATAAGACCAATGCCAGACTAAAAAAGCCTGACAAAGCCAGCCACGGCGCATTCAGATTATTTTTTCCTTGCAACAATAACTCTCCAAGAGAGGCTGCATCGGGAGGCAAGCCATAACCCAAAAAGTCCAGTGCTGTCAGTGCTGTAATATTGGCTGTCAGCATAAACGGTAACTGCGATAAACTTGAACTGAGAGCATTGGGTAAAATATGCCGCAAAATAATCCGACCATCCCGTACGCCCAGTGACCGCGCTGCCCGCACATAATCCAGATGCCGAGCACGTAAAAATTCAGCGCGCACCAAACCCACCAGTGTTGTCCAACCAAAAATCAACATAATTAAAAATAACCAGTACACATTTGGGGTAAACATACTGACCAGAATCATGACCATAAACAGCATGGGCAAACCACCCCAGACTTCAAGAATACGCTGCCCCAGCAGGTCGACCCAGCCACCATAGTAGCCCTGAATCGCCCCCACCAAAATACCCAGTATTGCCGAAAACAAGGTCAGGGCAAAACCAAACAGCAAAGACATGCGCAATCCATAGAGCAGTCGGGCAAATACATCTCGCCCCTGATCATCAGTACCCAGCCAGTTTTCCGAGGTTGGTGGCGAAGGTACAGGGACAGCTAGCTCTAAATTAGGAGTTTGATAGGAATAATACACAATTGGCCAGATTTGCCAGCCATGAGTATTGATCATCTGCTGTACTGCTGGATCACGATAATCAGCTTCAGTTTCGAATACACCACCAAAGGTCGTTTCGGGATAACTTTTCACAACAGGAAAGTAGAAATGCTGCTGATAATGCACCAGTAAAGGTTTGTCATTGGCGATCAGTTCCGCCATGCTCGACAGCACAAAAACAATTAAAAAAATGATCAGGCAAAAAAAACCAAGCCGATTTTGGCGAAAACGCTGAAGACCTTGCTGCAACAGGGGTGATGACATACTTACATCCCCCGCGCATCAAAATTAATCCGTGGGTCAATCACCTGATACAGCACATCACTCACCAAACGCAGCACCAGTCCCAGTAAGGTAAATAAAAACAGTGTTCCAAAGATCACAGGATAATCCCGCTGACTAATCGCCTCGAACCCCAACAAACCAATCCCATCGAGGTTAAAAATAATTTCAATAAAAAAGTTACCGACAAAGAACATGCCTACCAAGGCTTCAGGCAGGCTCGCAATCACAATCAACATGGCATTCCGAAAAATATGCCCATACAACACCCGATTTTCACTCAAACCTTTGGCTTGTGCCGCCAAGACATATTGTTTGCCCATTTCTTCCATAAATGAGTACTTGGTGAGATAAGTCAGGCTAGCAAAACCGCCCAGTACCATTGTCAGCAACGGCAGCGCCATGTGCCAAAAATAATCCTGAATTTTGCCCAGCAGACTCAATTGAGTAAAATCATCCGATACCAAACCCTGTAGCGGAAACCATTGCCAATAACTTCCCCCTGCAAAAAAGACAATCAACAAAATCGCAAAGACAAATGTGGGTACAGCATAGCCGACTGCCAGCAACAACGATGTGGTTTTATCGAACAGCATGCCATGACGTTTGGCTTTTTGAATTCCCAAGGGAATCGAGATCAGATAAATTAACAAGGTACTCCAAAGCCCCAGCGAAACGGTGACTGGCATACGTTCCCATAGCAACTGTGTAACTGGCTTGTCTTTAAAGAAACTAGTACCAAAATCAAAGCGCAAATAACCCTTGAGCATTTTCAGAAAACGGACATATGCAGGTTGGTCAAAACCATATTGCATCTTGATTTGCTCGACCATTTCAGGGCTTAAACCACGTGCGCCCTGATAGTGTGTATCGGCACTGGCAAGGGTTTCAGTACCAGCGACCGTTTTATTCACTCCCTGAAAACTTTCAGCTTGTTGAATCGCCTGCTCTACAGGGCCGCCTGGGGCAATCTGAATCACCACAAAATTAATCAGCAAAATACAAAACAACGTAGGAATAATCAGCAATAGCCGTTTCAAAATATACGTGCCCATCCGATCTCCTTATTCTTAATGCTGACGTAGATAAGCCGTGACTTTTTGTGCTTGTTTGGCATCCGTCCACCAGTAATCAATTCCCGATGAGAGTTTCGGTTTCACTGCTGGTTGACGATACATATTCCAGTAGGCATACCAGTTTTCACCTTTACCATAAGTCAAAATCTGATAATAGCCTGCACGCAACAGCCGATCGAGCACATGTGTATACAAAACCAGTTGCTGGCGATTGGGCGCTTGCACCAAATGTCGAATTGCAGCATCAATTGCAGGATTTTTAATCCCTGAATAATTGTAATTGCCAATCTGGTCTGCCGCCGCACTACCCCACATTTGAGACTGCTCATTGCCAGGTGTAAGACCTTGCGGAATTCCGCCTGTGGTCAGGTCATAGTCATAACGGCGCATCCGTTCCAGATACTGAGGAACATCCACTTGGCGAATGCTGACCGTAATCCCCAATTTCTTCAGGTTACGTACAAATGGCATTAAGGTACGTTGTAAACCATCCTGATGAATCAGAAATTCCAGATGAATCGGTTGACCTTTCAAGTCTAGCAATTGCTGATTTTTAACCCGATAGCCTGCCTCAAGCAAGAGTTGTCGTGCAATCAATAAGTTATTACGGTTAAAGCCACTGGCATCTGACACCGAATACTTCCAGTTAGCGAGAACACCTTGTCGCATAATAGGATCAAATTTTGGCAACCACGGTTTTAAACTTGCAAGCTCGGCAGCAGTCGGTTTCCCTGTTGCTTCCAGTTCGCTGTTGGCAAAGTAACTCTGTAAACGCTGATATTGCCCGTAAAACAAAGCTTTATTCTGCCATTCAAAATCATAGGCATAAGTCAGTGCCTGCCGAAAGCGAATGTCATTGAGTGGTGTACGGCGAGTGTTAAACATAAAACTTTGCGCGGTAATCGGGTTATGGTGCTGAAAACGATATTTCACGACCATACCCGACTGAAAGGCGGGAAAATTATATTGAGTGACCCATTTACGCGCCGTAAATTCTTCGTGCAAGGTATATTGCCCTGACTTAAATCCTTCAAAAGCAATATCCAGATTACGGTAGTAAATATATTTGAGCTGGTCAAAGTTATAGCGCCCACGATTCACAGGCAAATCTTTTGCCCAGTAATTGGGATTACGTTTATATGTAATACTGCGCCCTGGATCGATCTGCGCAATGCGATAAGGCCCCGAGCCTAAAATCGGCAGCATCGTCACACGGGTGAAATCCTTATGCTGCCAGTCTGCCTGTGAATAGATCGGTAAACTTGCCAATATCGAGGGCATTTCAGGATTATTCGGTGATTTAAAAGTGCATTTCACCTGATATCTGGACAAGACTTCTGTTTTAGCCAAATCGGCCAAATACATTTGCAGCCCAGGATTAGACTTGTGTTGAAACGTATCAAAGCTGAACTTTACATCCTGTGCCGTAACAGGCTGGCCATTGCTAAAGCGTGCTTTCGGGTTCAAATGAAAAATCACAAAATGCGTTTTTTCAGGATCAAACGTTACTTTCTCGGCCAGCAAGGGATACATTACGGCAGGCTCATCGAATGAACTAGACATCAAGCTATCAAATAGATAATTGACGCCATCGGTTTCGGTACCTTTGCCATTCATGCTGTTCAGGTTATCGAACGTGCCATTACTAGGGCGAATCAAATAGCCGCCTTTGGGTGCATTTGGATTCGCATACGGCATACTGAATGCATTGTTATATAAAGGGCGCGTATGAATCGCAATATAAGCTGTGGTCTGAACCTGAGCAGATACACTCTGACTCAGCAGCAGTGCACTTCCCCAATAAGCAAATTTCACGCAATTTCAACCTTGATGAATCTGCAGTAAAGTCACTGCACGTTATTGTTATAGCAAAAATCCCTCAGTTGAGGGATTTTATATCGCTGACTTAAGAATTTGGCACTTTCAGCGTACTTCCTAGACGCAATTGAGCATTTGGTTCCAGATCATTCATTTGCGCCAGTTCTTTGACATCCATATTGTATTTATTGGCAATACGAATCAGCGAATCGCCTGACTTGACTTTATAAGTC
The DNA here is from genome assembly GCF_004331075.1 of Acinetobacter brisouioides. Classification (GTDB taxonomy): domain Bacteria; phylum Pseudomonadota; class Gammaproteobacteria; order Pseudomonadales; family Moraxellaceae; genus Acinetobacter. Next base: position 394,239 of record NZ_SJNX01000001.1, read on the forward strand.
ATCGTTTGCTTTGGAATCAAAATGGTTTGTCCACGGCGTAAGCCCGCTTTGGCATTCATGTCATTAATATCTGCCAATTCTTTGGCAGTTAATCTATAACGGCTGGCAATCGCATTGAGTGACTCGCCCGACTTCACTGCATAACTTTCTGTATTGGCAGTATTGCTGGATTTTGTCTTGACACTTACTGTAGTTGATGGCTTAGCACTGATTTTTTTCGCAGCCTCTCCAACAAGCTGAAGCTGCTGGCCTACATGCACCTTACCTGTACTCGACAAATCATTTAACTCTGCCAGATAACTGGTTTGCAGATGAAATTTCTTTGCAATACTGGCTAAGGTGTCGCCTTTTTTCACTGTATAACTGTCTGGCAGGCTGACATTATTTTCTGATTTTTTCGGCAATTCTTCAGTCAGTCTCAACTGTTGCCCTGCATGTACTTTACTTGCCGTAGAAAGGTTATTGATCTGTGCCAAATAACTCACTTGCAGATGATATAGTTTGGCAATACCTGACAATGATTCACCACGTTTAACCGTGTAAGTATCGGGTGTATCCACGCCATCACTCTCAACGACTTTAGGCATCTCACCAATAAGCTTCAAACGCTGACCAGGATGAATATTTGGAGATTTACCCAAATGATTTAACTCAACCAGCATCTCCTGCGCAATATCATATTTACCTGAAATTGAAGCAATCGATTCACCACGTTTCACAACATGATATTCAGGTATTTTACTCGCTTGGCTCGATGTTACTGGATTTGCCTTGAGTGAACCTACTGGGACTTTCAACGCTTGCCCCACAAAAATTGGAGCGTCTAGTTTTAGATCATTGAGTTTTGCCAGATCAGCCACTGACATATTCGCCTTATTGGCAATAATCCCTAACGATTCACCACTTTGAACCTTATAAGTCTCAGTTTTAATGGTTTTACTTGTACTGGTGTCTTGCGTCGTCGCTTGATCCAACTCACTACGATTGACCGTATGTAACGGTACATTAATTTTTTGCCCAACCAACAAATTACTGCCAACGCTCAACCCTGGAGTTAGATCTGCTAACTCTTGTACGGATAAGGCATATCGGTCTGCAATTACTTTTAAGTATTCGCCATGCTTAACGCTATAGACCTTGGTTTTAATTTTTGCAGTCTTGTTTTTATTCCGTGCTGCAACAGTTGAAGACTCTGCTGATTTATCAATTGGCTGTTTCAGTACTAGCTTCTGTCCAACCATGACATTACTGGTCACGGACAAGTTATTCCATTCAGCTAAATCTTTCAGGCTAAGGTCAAACTGATCTGCAATTCCAGTCAAACTGTCATTTGGTTTTACAGTATAGCTATTTGGATGGGCTGTCTTGCCACTGTTTGTCGTACTTGGCTGTTGTGGTTTGGCATCATATAAATACAAAACTGTACCAACAAATAACGGTGCATTCGGATCAATCTGGTTCCATTTGGCAATATCACGCCAAGACACGCCATTTTTCATGGCAATAATGGCTAAAGTATCACCAGCAACAACTCTATAATTACTTTTCTTACCTTGCGGTGCAACCACAACCACATCAGTAGCAGTTTTTACAACATTCTTACCTTGATTACGCTTGGCTTCATCTGAATCAGGAGAAACTGATTCTGCCAGTTCTTTTGGATAGGCAAAACTTTTACTGACTTCTTTACCCTGTTTTTCTGCGACTGACAAACTGGTCTGAATTGCGGTTAACTTGATCTTGCCATCATACGGGTCAACAATTTCTGTGCCTGCAGGTGCAATCGCTTTAATTTCATCAACAACCTGCTGTTTTTCGGTGGTTGTCGCTTGCGGTTGTAGCACTTGTGCCAGTGTTTGCGCTTTATTATCTTGCTGCTTAATTTCGGTCTGGATCTGTGTTTTTTCCTGATCTGAAATTGGCGGCTCAATTGAAATTGGGTTTTTAACATTACTTGCTGTCGTCACTGCAACAGGAATACGTGGCGCACTTGGAACATCAGCATTATTAGCAAATGCAGCTAAAGCATCTGCATCTTGTGGCGTGGTAATTCGACTGGTTTTGCTAGCTGTCGTCTGCGGCATGTTGGTGACGGTTTTTACTGTCGCTGGAGTACGGGTTGTCACACTCACGGCAGCATTGCTGCTCGGCTGATTCATCACAACGGCAGTTTTATTGTTCGTTTTAATTTCAGGAGGTGCTATATGCGTTGGTCTAAGCACCTGATCCGCTGGGCGTGAAACCGTGTTGTTACTTGCCCAAAACCCACCTGAACTTGGTCTTAATGCCAACAGGCGTTTATCCACCACAGGGCTAATATCTGATGGAATCAAAATACGTCCTGGGCTTACTGGGTCAACAGCATCACCCCGATAACCTGGGTTAAGTGCATACAATTCGGTACGGCTTAAACCCACTGTTGCAGCAATATCTGTTAATGATACGCCAGGTGTCACTTTAACTTCACGAAAGTGCGGACGGTTCGCGATTGACGGTAAAGTTACCCCATATTCTCTTGGGTTTTTAACAATTTGGGCAACTGCCAGAAACCGTGGCACATAGTTCATGGTTTCCTGTGGCAATTTCAATGACCAGTAATCCGTTGGCAAACCCTGTGCCTGATTGCGGTTAATCGCTTGCTGAATGCGTCCAGGACCTGCGTTATAGGCAGCCAGAGCCAGTTCCCAAGAACCGAACTGGTTATATAAACTGCCTAAAAACTCATAAGCCGCACGGGTCGACTCGACCACATCACGGCGCGCATCATACGTTCCGCTTTGCTGTAAACCATAAATACGCCCAGTACTTGGAATAAACTGCCATAAACCTGCCGCCGATGCAGAGCTGGTCGCAGCTGGGTCATACGAACTTTCAATCACAGGTAACAATGCCAGTTCGGTCGGCATACCACGGCGTTCGGCTTCTTTGACGGTATGATATAAATAACGGCTGGCACGCGCACTCATCCGATCCAAATATGGCTGGCGCGATACAAACCAGTTACGCTGTGCTTCAATACGCGGATCCCAATGCGTTTCATCCATCTTGAAGCCAACAGTCATTCGTTTCCAGACATCGCCATGTTTTAAAATTTGTAAGCGATCGCCTTCTACAGCACTCATATCGGTTGCAGACAATAAGTCTTCTAATGAGTCGAGTGAATCTGAATCTAGATAATCAGCACCAACTTGTTTGGATTTGCTTGGTTGCTTTGTCGTTGTTGTAGAGCTACAGCCTGTGCTTAAAACAATAGCGGCGACAGTTGAGCTTAAAAAAGAAATTTTAAAAAATTGCGGTGCAGAAAGTTGCCACAATGTTGTGGTAGTTTTAAACATAAATGATTCCAAACAAAATCGTGAGACTTGCAATATTCACATAGCCATTGTATTTAAGCATGTCGATCACACAAGGCTTATGCTACGCAGATATTCATATAAATGTTACAAGAAATTAAAAAATGTTCAGCAGTTACTGAATCCAGCTATTTTGCGCGTTAGAATAATGTAGTTTTGTAATTTATTGAGTTTGGGTTTTGTATCATGTCACAGACAATCACGCTTTACGTAGACGGCGCTTGCCGCGGCAATCCCGGTTTAGGTGGTTGGGGCGCATATATTTTAATTGATGACATACAACATGAACTTTGTGGCGGTGAAGCCGAAACAACCAATAACCGCATGGAGCTCACGGCTGCCATTGAAGGCATTAAATTTTGTGCCGCAGATGCCAAACTGATTATTTGGACAGATTCAAAATATGTCCAACAAGGCATTACAGAATGGATTCATGGCTGGAAAAAAAAGAACTGGAAAGACGTTAAAAACCCTGACTTATGGCAACAGCTTGATGCTGTTTGTCAAGGGCGTGAGATTGAATGGAACTGGATTAAAGGTCACGCGGGCCATGCAGGCAATGAAAAAGCCGATCAGCTTGCCAACCTCGGAGCTGACCAGACATTAGCCCTGCTCAAACAACCCGCTCAAGATAAAAAAAAGCCTGAAACCGATTGGCTTCTTAATGATCCCTTTGGCTTAGACTTTATAGAAGATGAACTGGCTAAAGAAGATGAAATACTTTCTGAACAGTTACAAGCAAGTTTGGTAGAGCCACAAATGGATACAGCAAAAGACACCAGTCTGCATCCACAGATCAAAATCACCACAGCAACACTCGAACAGCATGGGCCACGCCAACTCATTCTCGATACCGAAACGACTGGTTTTTACTATCAGGATGGTGATCGGATCATTGAAGTGGGCGCGGTTGAGATGATCAACCGTAAACTCACTGGCGGCTCAATTCACATTTATATCAACCCTGAAAAACCTGTAGGTGACTCGGTACAAGTCCACGGTATTAGCGATGAGTTTTTAGTTGATAAACCCAAGTATGCCGAAATTGCCCATACCCTGTTTGAATATCTTCAGGGGGCCGAAATTATTGCACATAATGCCAACTTTGATATGAACTTTCTTAACATGGAGTTTCAGCGAGTTGGTTTGCCTGCATTGTCTGAAGTGTGCGGGGTCGTTGATACCCTTGCTTTAGCAAAAAGCAAACACCCTGGGCAGAAAAACTCTCTCGATGCATTGGTCAGACGTTACGAAATTCCAGCACGCGACCGTACTTTTCACGGCGCGTTACTCGATGCGGAAATCCTGTCTGACGTTTACCTTGCAATGACAGGTGGACAGGTGTCTTTTGATATGGATGCCCTGTCGCATAATGACCAACAAACAGATACCTCTATTCGCCGAGTACAACTTAATGTTACCCTGCCTGTGATTCTACCTTCTGAAGAAGAAAATCAGGCTCATGAAAACTGGGTTCAGCAATATCAGGAGAAACATGGGGAACCTTGCTTATTTGCTAAATAAAATACAGTTTTCATGAAGGTAAGCTCTTTCACTGCCACTATTTTAAGTTATATTATTGTAAATAGCATCAGTGGCTTAACTCTCACTGCGACAAGACACAGCATAATTAAAGGACAGGTGCAGATTTATGTCTTACCAAACCTCAATTCATTTTGATTCAACCGCTTTATTAATTATAAAAAATGAGGTCGACAATTCAATTAAACTGGTTGAGTCTGCGGTCGCAACATTAGTTGAAGAACAGCAACTTCCTTTTGGAATTGATGACGCGCTTCTTCAACTTGAGCAATGTTCTCAAATCTTATTATTAATTGACCTTCCCGACATTGCAAAAATTGCTCAATATAGCGCCGAACTTATGCGCAAGATCATGAGCAATCCACAGCACATCATAACCAACGATATCAAGCATTTAAGTGAAAGTGTTGCCACTTTAAAATGCTATATCGAATTTAGTTGTGTCAAACAGGTCACCATTCCACAATTTCTATTGCAAAGCCTCAATCAGCTCGAACTTTCACTGAACAAACCACTCACTCGCGAAGGTTATCAGATTGAACAGCAACTTGGTGGTATGACTCCTGAGCTTGATCTTCCAGTGCAAGCTGCTCTTGAAAAAAGCGAACACATTCACCGCTTATACAAAAACTGCTTGTTAAAGTTGCTCACAAGAAAAACGCAAAAGTTAGATTTTGAAGGCTTTAAACTGGTCGGACAGTATATTTCGGGGATTGCCCAGCAAACCCAAAGTGAACAGTACTGGAATCTTGTACGGATTGTACTGACTCACTTGAATGATACGCTTTTGACCGAGCCACGTTTACGCATCCTGATCAATCTTGAAACTCAAATTGCTCAATTTTTAAAGCAACCACTCGGTTTTAGCATTTCTGTAGAAGATGTATCAGATATTCTAACCTTGTGTATTACGCAAGATAACCAGCACTCAGACTCTTTACGCCAACAGCTCAAGATCGGCGATGAAATTTTGTCTGATTCCGAACTGTATTTGTACCGAAAACAACTGTTTGGGCCAGATCAACAAACCATACATACTGTGTGTAACTTGCTTAACGATGAAATTACGGTTTTACATAAAGATATCGAGTTTAATTACACGAATTTTAATGACGAACGTGCATCAGAAATCAAGCAGCAACTGCAAAAGGTATGTCGCACATTAAATGTTTTAAACTTGCCGAGCACTAGTCAACAGCTTGCCGAGCCGCTTAAGCAGTTACATTCTGCACAAGATTTCCAAAATGAGCAGTTTACTCAAGCGCTCATGAATAGCTTACTGACTACGCTGAATGACTTAGGCTTATTGGTTCGCCAGTACCGTTCAAACTTACTGCAATATCCAGTCAATAACACCAATATTGCACTTGACCGTCTAGACAACGCCTACAAAACGTTGGTGTATGAATTGAAAGCCTTGGTTGATCTATCTAGCCAAAGCATAGTGAGCTATGCACAATCGTATGACAGCATCTTAATTGAAAATCTTGCCAGCCATTTTAAAGAGATTGCAGGTGCTGCCTTGTTCTTGTTGCACTACGAAAACTTGTATCACGCATTCCTAAATTGTGCTGTATTCATTGAAAAGCAAGTTGCCGCAGAAAAAGCCCTTGAGCCAGAACAAATCAGACATCTATTAGATGTTTGTGCAAGTGCTGATATGTTGATTGAAATGCTTCATCATCATCACCCAATCATGTACCGTATGTTTGATGTCGCATTTAACAGTAGCCAACAATTAAAAAGTGTAGCCTAAATGTCTGAATTATCAATTGCTTATATTTTTCAAAACCAACAGTTGTTAGTCGACCAAAATCTACAACTTCCAAAAGTTGAGAAATTGGCAAGTGATTTACTTTTTAACTCGGGAGATCAAGTGATTGCCCGAGACTTAAAAGAAGATGAAGTCATTCCTGAAGGCTTTCAGCTTATCCCGATTCGTCAGTTGATTACCCAATGGTCAATACAAGAATTCGAACAGGCTAGCCGTGCTTTACAACTCCTCGAATGGCGCAGAAACCACCGTTTCTGTAGCCACTGTGGGCAAAAAACTGATGCTCATGCGACCGAATACTGCATGGTATGCCCAGACTGTGGCTATCATCAGTATCCACGTATCCAGCCTTGCGTTATTACCATCATCACCAAAGGTAGCGACCAGCTTCTACTGGCAAAGTCAGTTCGTCAAAAAACCATGTATGGCTTAATTGCAGGTTTTGTTGAAGTGGGTGAAACACTTGAACAGGCGGTAGCACGTGAAACGCTTGAAGAAGTCGGTGTTCAGGTTAAAAATGTACGCTACTTATCGAGCCAGCCTTGGCCATTTCCAAGCAACCTGATGCTGGCATTTCATGCTGAATATGAGAGCGGTGAGATACAGTTACAGGAAGAGGAAATTCAGGATGCTCAATTTTTCCATTTTGAACAACTTCCTGAAATTCCACATGAAGGCAGTATTGCTTATCGCATGATTATGCATATTACCCAAGGGCAAGCGCTTTAATCTGAATGTGGCGGAAAAATCTGGTTGAGCTGCTCCAAAATTACCTGTTTGGTTTTAAAGTAGCGGCTAAACCAGCTCGACACCGTTGCAATAATACTAATATGCCCTGTTCGTGGAATCGTGAAGATTTCACTGTGATTACCCACCTCAGTTAAACGACGATGCATGTCAAAGGTATTGTAATCACCGACTAGATTATCTGCTGCAGCAAGCAGCAAAATATGCCGAATCTGATTGGATTCTACAAAATAATACGGCATGACTTCTTGATAAGGCACATGAATATCAAATGCAGGCTCTGCATACTGATCGCCTTTATAATCAAAATGATAAGGGCCTGCCACTCCCACAACGGCCTTAATCCCACCCCGACAAGCCAGATCATAACTTTGCGGATGATACAACGCAGACATGACATTAAAACTGCCTGCTGAATGCCCCATCAACACCAAATTTTCAGTTGAAATCTGAAACTGGGCTTGTTGTTGATGCAGATAATTCAGCGCCAGCACCAAATCATCAATATAACTGGGGAAAACATGCTGTGGTGCAAGATGATAATTGATGATCACAACATCAAAACCTTCCCGAGTAAAACTTTCCGCTAAAAACACATAATCGGCTTTATTGCCATGTGCCCAAGAACCGCCATGCACAAAAACCAATAATGGTCGGCTTAAACGTGGTTGTCGGGCGCGATACAGATCTAGGCGCTGCCGTGCCTTTAAGCCATACGCCAGATTGTGTTGTAACTCAAAACTGCGGCGTGATGTACAACGATTCAAGGTTTGACTTGCCAAATCATAGAAACGAAAATCAGCCAGCTTTTGTTTAGTCTGGCTGACGGTACGCAATAGGCTTTGACGCGTTCGGGATGAAATCAACATAACTCAGATTTATTGGTCATTATAAGGCGTTGCTGTCGCTGTTGTCGGGGACATGTTATTGGAGTCAACCGCAACAGGAGTTTGCACACTTGGTTGAACATTGGATGGATCAATATTATCAATCAAGGTTACAATTTTGGTCACATCCCCAACTTGGGATAATACACTGTTTAAGTCTGCAATTTCACCATTATTCAAACGCCCCATCACATACAGCACACCATTTTCCGTATGCACCAAGACTTTACTGTCTGAAACTACAGGGGCTTTTGCAATCAATGCACGTGCATTTGCAGTTACAGTAGCATCTTGCAAAATCGTTGAATAACTAATCTGGTTACCCACCGTAATATAATTATGTACCGATTTCACATCACTCATGGCTTTGACATTATCTTCAGCCAGTTGTTTTAAATGCTCGTCAGGGACTTGTCCAGTCAGCAAAACACTGCTATGAAAACTTTTGATATTCACACGCGACTGCTTAAAACGCGCATCTATTTTATATAAATTAATCAATGCAGTACGTTCAATTGATTTATCAATCACGATTTGCCCAAGCGAACGCGAACCGCTTTGTGTCCCCACAGGGGTTGTTCCCGTTCCTCCTGCAACAAAACTCGCACAACCCGATAAACTTGCAGCACATAATAATGCCAATACAATACGCTTAGACACTCAGAAAAACTCCTTTGTCACTATTTTCTTCTATCTTTCAATAATCTGCTTCGCAATCTCGATACAGCTTAAAGAACTCTCAATCCAAAGTAAATGCAGCTTCAATCCAGTCCAAATCATAAGTGAGCTGAGAAAAGTCTTGCTGTAGCATTTTTGCAATTTGTTGCTGCACTTGGATACAAATCACATCAAAACGACAGGCAAAATTTTGATAATCCAGATGGCACTGCAAAAAATGTTCAGCTGTTCGAATAATCTTGCGTTGCTTAGTCAAAGCAATACTTTCATTCGCCGCACCAAAAACCGTTGATGCGCGTGCTTTGACCTCTACAAAAATCAACTGCTCAGCATTCACCATAATCAAATCAATTTCACCATAACGGCAACAGTAACCTTGTACCAGTAGAGTAAACCCTTGTTGTTGCAAATAGTGCTGTGCCAACTGTTCCGCCCAAATTCCAAAAGCATTACTATTTTTCATATCAAATGATTAACTCTAATTATACGAAGGACTCAGATACACTGAAAAATCAGGTAAACTAGGCTTTTTAGTTATCGTGTCGGAGAATATATGAGTGCTCAGTTATTTGTTGTTGCAACCCCCATTGGGCACTTAGACGACATGACCTTTCGTGCAATCGAGGTTCTGAAGTCTGTGAGCCTAATTGCTGCCGAAGACACCCGCCAATCCGCACAGTTACTCAAACATTTTAATATTGAGACACCGCTCACTGCCTGCCACGATCATAACGAAGCCAATAAAATCCATCAACTCATTGAAAAATTAAAAAACGGGGAAAATCTTGCCCTGATTAGTGATGCAGGCACACCGCTGATTAGCGACCCAGGTTTTAAATTGGTACGTGCTGTACAAGAACACGGTATTCGGGTCACACCTATTCCAGGGGCATGTGCGGCAATTGCAGCACTGAGTGCAGTGGGTTTGCCAAGTGACCGCTTTAGCTTTGAAGGTTTTCTACCGTCAAAGTCTTCGCAACGCCTCAGCCAGCTCGAAAAACTCAAAGATGAAACTCAAACACTGATTTTCTATGAAGCGCCACATCGTATTTTAGAGTGTGTCAAAGACATGCAAGCTGTATTTGGTGCAGATCGTGCAGTAGGCTTTGCCCGAGAAATTACCAAGACTTTTGAAACCATTAAGAAAATGACGCTGGGTGAATTGGTTAAATTTATTGAGCAAGACCACAATCAGCAAAAAGGTGAAATTGTACTGGTTGTTGGTGGAGCATCCTCTGAAAAAGATCTCAGCCAAGCCAAACTGGACGAATGGCTACAACGCTTGTTGCAAGATGTCTCTGTTAAAGTCGCAGCACAAATGGTTGCTGACCTCACTGGCATAAAGAAAAAAATTGCCTATCAGCGTGCATTAGAACTGACTCAACCTCAAGATTAAGCATCTTATGAGCATTCACTCATGAAAACTAAAACAAGTGAATGCTCATCCAGAGTAATAATACCAAAACCAACATATGTAAGATTTGTACAGGTGCAAAAGCCAGCATATATTTAAAGCCGCCAGATAATCCCGCATTTAGGCTTTTGGCAAGGGCATGCATCAACAAACCTGCCATCAATGCAAATAATAAAACACCACCTTGTGCCGAATCTGGCGTACCTTGCAACACCAATGCAGCGATTGCTGCGTGAATCTCAAAAAATGAAGCCAAGACTGTTCCAGCGATAAGTCCTGCATGCCCTAATAACAAACCCAACCCATAGACTCCCACCTGAATGAGCGTCAGTACCACTGCAATAAAGCAGGCTTGCTTGAGGCTAAACATCCGTGAATTGACAGGATTTTCGTCAACATCATGTTCTTGGCTTTGCCCTCCCCATCGCAACAACCAAAGTGCTGCTAAAACTAAAATAGCTCCCGCAATCAAGCTCGGCAACAAAATCAGCTTGAACCAGACCCAGCTACAACTTGCAACGATTAGTAAAAGTTCAATCAGTGTGGATACGCACGAAACCAATGCCGCAGCTGCATGACGGATAGGATTCGCCTGCCCAGCGCGTACCTGAACCCCAAGACTGGCAATGGTTGCTGTACTCGACACAAAGCCCGATGCCAATGCCGATAAAAGCAATGCCTGCTGATTGGAAAATAAGCGCTGCGCAAGATGTGCCAATGCCTGTACTGCCAAAATAAGCACCAGCAACTTCACAATCAGATAAGGGTTGAGTACAGGCCCCCATAAAGGCTGATTCGGCATAAGCGGCAATGCAATGAGTGCCAAAGCCAAGAGTAATAAGCCATCACGGAGTTCTGTTTCAGTAATCCACTGACTGGCAATGCCATGCAAATCTTCTTTTGCCCATAAAATAATGGTTACAGTCACCGAAACGCTCGCCGCAATCGCAATATTCCACCAGCAGAGTGCCCCAATAAAATAGCTCATGCAAAATGCTAGTTCAGTGGTCACACCATGGTCTTCTTTTTGCACCCAAACCGTATACAATGCCAAACTGCCCACCAGTACCGCACCAATTGCACCGATTTCGATACCAAATGCAAAGCACAATACACCAAGCAATGCACTCAGACAAAAAGAGCGTAAACCAGCGAATTCTTGTTTTTGTTCTTGGAATTGATGTCGTTCACGCTCTAAACCAATCAGTAAACCACAGCCCAACGCAGCAGCCAGTACAGCGATCAGATCTTTGAATTCAACAGTTTCATATAATGTATGCAAAGGCAAATTCATGGCGTGTCCAAGTTATTTTTATAATGTCACACCCATTATGAAGTATTCTGACAAAAGTTGGGTAATAAAAAAGCACTAGATACGCTAGTGCTTTTTTATTTTTAGTCGTGTGTACCATCATCTGGTGGGACTTCAGTGATTCGCCCACCACGTGCTAGAAATGCAGCAACTTCATCTTCCAAAGCTTGGCGCTGTTTTAGTTTGGCCGTAACCGTCAGACTTTCTGCTTCTGCGAGATCTATATCACTGACATTATCTTCAGCAGTACTCGCACCTTTTTCAGCAGCTTTTGCTTCATCATCATCGACAACTGCATCATCTGCATCGTCGTAATTATTCATTTCATCCGTCATGAGTAACTCCCCAAATTATGCATTGTGTGAACTATTTTCAGCATTCAACGATTAGGGAGAAATGTATCAATCTATTCCTCAATCGCAAAGAGGGTAAATTAAAAAATTCTCAGTTTTTTAGACAAAAAACCACCGAGTAGTCACACAACTGCATAATGGGTTGATTTTAACGTACTCACACCACTAGCCTGCTGCATAAATAGATCTTTGGCAAATGGATAGTTTTGTACTTGTTTCAGACCTAAACTTCTCGCCCAAATCAATAAACTTAACTCAGAACTTTCCAACCAGCCAATTGCTGACATGCTGTGCATCATGGCTTCATTTTGTCCTTTGCGCAAATGTGCATAGCGGCGCAAGGTTTGCTCATGTGCCCAAACTCCACGTGACAGATCATGCAACAGCACATCACACAGTACCGCCGCATCCAGACAGCCGATATTCACACCTTGCCCAGCCAATGGATGAATCACATGTGCTGCATCGCCCACCAGTGCCAGACCGGCCTTCACATAATGTTCGGCTGAACGGGCTTTCAAGGGAAAATGTGCTCGAGCAGTCACATCCACGACCTCACCTAGCATGTGCAAACTTGCCTGATTCAGCAATTGCATAAATGCAGCATCATCGAGTTTGGCATATTCTTCTGCGTAGTCGTCAGGCAATGTCCAGACAATGGATTGCCAGTAACCCTGCTCTTCAGGCTTCAAACTGCACATTGGTAAATAGGCTAAAGGGCCTGTCGGCAAGAAAATCTGACGTGCAACATAATTATGTGGCTGCGTGGTTTTAATGGCACAGCTAATCGCAGCTTGACGGTAATCTAAAATATCCAGCCCGATCATGGCTTGGTCGCGGACAAATGAGTTTGCACCATCAGCACCAATGACCAGTTTGGCTTGTAGCGTACTGCCATCTTGTAAGGTAATCAGCCAGCCTTGCGGTAACTGTTCCAGACGTGCCACTTTGACCTGTGTACGATAATCCTGAATCGCTTGCTGCATTTTCTGCTGAATCGCCAGATTCAATACACTCGGCTCAACCATTGAACCAAGCCATTGCTCAGCAATTGGAAAACTTGAACTGGTTTGCCCAAAAGTAATTTCGCCATAGCCATTTTGGTTCCAGACCTGCATGCCTGTATAAGGCATATGCCGTGCCAGCAACTCCCACACACCAACATGTTCCAGTAAATGCATGGTGGCATGACTCAATGCCAACACTCGTGGATTAGGCTCAGCCAGCACTTTTTCTGCATCCAGAATTGGCGCTGCATCTAGCACGATTGCTTGTACCCCGCCTTGTGCCAGCAACAATGCCGTTAATCCACCGACCAACCCACCACCAATAATCACGACATCATGTTGGCTCATGCTTTTAACCCCATAGCATAACTGGCAATCAATGGTTTAACGCCAGGAATCACATCAAAGGCAATCAGCCCTGCATTACGCAATACTTTAAGTACAGGGTTATTGTTGCTAAAGCCACGTACAACGCTGTCACAGAACTTAATGACACGTTGCTGATCCTTTAAACGTGATTGCTCATAGGCCTTGAGCATATCTGCATCACCAATATCATCGGATACCGCCAATTGATGACGAATAAAACGTAGCAATACATCAGCATCACGCAGACACAGGTTAAAACCTTGCCCTGCCACAGGATGCAACGTATGTGCAGCATTGCCCATAATGACCACACGTCCAACAGCTTGCTGATGTGCTAACACTTGCGACAACGGATAACAAAAACGTTTGCCTGTTCTTTCAAAACGTCCCGCGCGATCACCATATGTTTGCTGCAAAGCATCCAGAAAATGTTGATCATTTTCTTCGCCAAGCCATTCGTGTTCTGTGCCTTTTTTTACAGGCCAAACCACAGAACGGCGATATTCGCCTGGTAAGGGTAACAATGCTAAAGGACCTAAAGGACTAAAGCGTTCAAATCCAACATGCTGATGCGGTTTTGAAGTCTGTACTGTAGTGACAATCGCAACCTGATCATAATCATGTTCATCGACACCCACCCCGAGCGCCTGACGACACAAAGAATCTCGACCATCCGCAGCGATGAGCAGTTTAGTGGTAAATTCTAGTTGCTCAGTACCACGCTGTGCCTGAATAGTCACTTGCTCTGCATCTTGAGTTAATGCCGTCACTTGCACCCCATCAATCAGTTCAATCAATGGTTGTTGGCGAACTTGTGTCAATAGCACTCGCCCAAGCCATGCATTTTCAATGACCTGCCCGAAGCTTTCGACGTTTTCCTGTTCAGCCACCAAACGTGCCTTACCAAAACTGCCTTGCTCGGTAATATGCACCTGCAAAATCGGCGTGGCATGTTGTTGCAGAGCCTCCCACAAACCCAACTGCTGATAAATCTGTACGCTACGACGTGACAAGGCACTATTTCGCGCGTCAAAACTGGAGTGATATGGAAGATCTTGTCCTTCAATAAACTGAGGATATTGAATCGCTTCGAGCAGTTTGACTGCAATATTGGTTTTTGCCAACATCAATGCCAGACTCAAACCCACCATTCCACCACCAACAATAATGACTTGTTGTTGCATTTTTGAGTTCCTCTTAGCCCTAACGTGCTTCGGCCATTAAATGTTCAATATCATCAATATCTTTGACCACATCTGAAGTCAGTACACGTGGTCCTTGCTGAGTCGCCACGACATCATCTTCAATCCGAATACCAATCCCGCGCCATTTTTCATCGACTGTTTCATCATCTGGAGCAATATAAAGCCCTGGCTCAACCGTCACCACCATGCCCGCTTCATAAGCGCGCCATTCACCTGCTGTTTTGTATGTACCCACATCATGCACATCCATACCCAACCAGTGACCTGTCCCATGCATGTAAAACTGACGATACGCTTCGGTTTCAAGCAGCTCGTTCAGCTCACCTTTGAGCAAACCCAAATCCAGCAAGCCTTCAGTGAGAATTTTAGTGGCGATACTATGTGGTTCACGGTAGGCGTGACCAATTTTTACAGCATCAATTGCCGCATATTGTGAAGCCAACACCACTTCATACAACGCTTTTTGCTCTGCTGAAAATTTACCGTTGACAGGGAAAGTTCGGGTAATGTCTGAGGCATAACATTCATATTCGCAAGCAGCATCAATCAGAACCAAGTCACCATCTTTAAGTGGCTGATTATTTTCCACATAGTGTAAAATACAGCCATTGGCGCCACCACCAACAATACTGTTATAAGAGGGTACACAGCCATATTGCCCAAAAATATAATTCAGTTCTGACTCAAGTGCATATTCCATCATGCCAGGGCGAACTTTTTGCATGGCACGCGTATGCGCTTTTGCACTGATTTTTGATGCAATCTGCATCAGTTCGATTTCCTGCATTGACTTGATCAAACGCATTTCATCAACAATACGATCCAGCTGGATCACCTGTGCAGGTGAACCATGCCCCTGACGCTGCTGTGCATCGGCTTTTTTTAACCATTGGCTAACACGTGCATCGAAGTCTGCCTGATGTCCGATGCGATAATACAGGTGCTCTTTGTCCAGCAGTTTTTCAATAATTTCTTCATCTAGCAGATCAATTGCATAGGCTTCATCAGCATCATAATCTTCAATCGCACCATCAATCCCTGCCCGATAACCATTCCAGATTTCAAGCTCGCGATTGCGTTCACGACAAAACAGGCTATAGCTATATTCATCACCCGACTCAAATGTTTCAATCACGGCTACAGCTTCAGGTTCAGGAAAACCCGTCAGATAAAAGAAACTGCTATCTGCACGAAACTTATAGTCTGCGTCACGATTACGGTATGCCACAGGGCTGGTCGCAATAATCGTAATACTGTTCGCTCCCATTTTTTTGGCAAGTTGGGCGCGACGCTGTTGAAAATCAATTTGAGTCAATTTCATGATGTTCTTCTTTATCAATATAATCAGATGCTACACATCATCCAATTAACTTGGACGATGTGGGGTAAACATTTCAACAACAGGACTTGCTTTTTGCTGTTTTTGTTGAAGCAGAGGAGTTTCTGAGATATCAACTTTCTTACGTCCAATAGAAAGACTCACAGGAATCAGGCGTACAAATTCGTACAATTCCTGATAGCTGATTTCACCTTCTTCATCGTTATCTGAATCTTCAAACTCAACTGCTGCAACTTCTTGTAAATGCTCGATCAATTCCATTTCATCTTTACGCAAATGTCCAGAAGCCAACCCAAAACCTAGCACCACACCTGCACACCAGTCAGCAAGGGCTTGTACGCGTTCTTGCAAGACATGTTCATCATCTGGCAGTAATGGTAAATAGTCGAGTTCATCTTCAGACAATGCATGAGCAACATCTTCTGCTTCATCACCAAGAAGCACCAACGCCTCTTCATTCGGTGCGGATATATTGAGTGTTGCTAAAATTTGTAACCATTCATCACGGCTTGGTGGTTGTGTCACACAAACTATACCGGTCAATAGCCCATGTAACTCACTTGGGCTTGAAACTTCCTCAACAGAAGAAAAATTACGTTCCCACTCCGACCAACCAGAAATATCGTCTTGCATTCGTTTATCCAATCTCTATACTTCGTATATATTACCTTTGTTTGCAGCACTGTGCGACCACGTTATGTTAGAAGAATTAAAGCGCCTTCAGGCACACATTGCGGTAGTGAAAAACCGTTTAGCACATTTTGAGCGTGAAAATACGTCTTTGCTTGCCTCAAAACAGCAAAGCGATGAACAATATCATGCACATTTGACGCAAAAAAATACCATCATCACGCAAAAGCAGGATGAGATTGACAGTTTGCAGGATCATTTAGGCACCTTGCAGTCTCAATATAAACAGCTCAATCAAGATGCAACCACTCTAGCCGATCGCTATAACCGTTTGGAAAAAAGCTGTACTGATCTCAAAAATCGTTTTCAGGAAATTCTTAACGAACGAAATGAGCTACGTGTCGTCAAAGAAAAACTGCAAAATGACTATAAACATGCCCAACAGGAAATTACATCCTTAAAGCAGGAACAGGAACGTCTGATTCAAAAGAACGAACAGGCGAAATCGAAAGTTGAAGCCATCATTCATCGTTTGTCTGTTCTGGGCACTGAACAGGATCAATACACGCAAGAAATTCAACAACTCGCAAATCCTGCGGAGCAAAATGAGGAAACTTCGCCATGAGTGAAGCCGTGACTGTCGAATTACGTATTATTGAACAGGTTTTTCGTCTCGCAACCACTGTTGAGAAAAAAGCTGATCTCGAAAAAGCGGCTGAATTACTCAATGAGAAATTTCAGGAATTTCGCCGTAATGCTCCTCGTGTTGAACACAACAAACTGGTGATTATGGTTGCTTTAGAGCTCATGCAGGAAGTTCTTGCATTGAATAAATCTCTACAAGAATATAGTCATTGCGAACGGATTCTAAACTCGTTATTAACTGAAGTTGAAGAAATGGTGGAATAACCGCACAAATCCTCAACACTTGAAAAACAACTTAACAATGAACTGGTATCAGGAATTTGCATCCTTCTTGTTATTGGTTATACTGTTTATAGTCTCTGAGATGTTTGCCAGCGCGTCGAATTCCCCTGAGCCGATATCTTTTTTTTAGGATTACGTTCTGCATATTTAGAGTGTATGCCTGCCCTAGAGCAGGAAACCCAGCAAGTATGCGTCGTGTCCACCTTGAACTTTAGGGTTCAAGGGTGACGACATGCAGCGGCATCTTCGGAGTACTATTATTTTATAAAAATCAAACATATCAATCTAATTATGTGATATGAATAAACTTAGTCATTTAGACTGTATTTACCGATAGTCCAATCAGTCATTAGAAATGATAGCAATAAAAACCTAAGCACTAACAATAAAAATTGACTTCGTAACCTAACATTTTCTTCTCCAATTTCCGTGGCTTATTCCAACACCAACCCTGGTGTTAATTTTTCAGGCAGGCTCAGGCTGTCGGTTTCCAACGATGCCCCCACACCACCAATCAACAGATCAGATTTCATTGATCAAAGTTCAATCTTTATCTAGCGTATATCTATAAATATCTACAAAAATAGACGATCATATTCGTACTAAAAACAATCATTATCCAGCCTCACATTCTTGTCACCCTTATATCTTTTGAGTATCCACACACAACCTATAAGGTTGTTTTATCTTACTATTTAGCTGACATAATATAATTTCGTATAAAGGAAGGTCAAAAGTACCAAAGGGAAAAAATGCTATTAAAATCAAAATTAATTTGTTTCATGACACCACTGCTTTTACTCAGTTCAAATACATTTGCTGACTGGGTGAAAGATGCATCTTTAAAGAATGAAGCAGAAACAATCCAATTAAGACACCACATTCATGCGCATCCTGAATTGGGAAATATGGAATTTCAAACCTCTGCGCTTGTACAAAAAGAACTCAAATCTTATGGAATTGAAGTTAAAACAGGCTTTGCTAAAACGGGAATCATTGGAATTTTAAAAGGTGCTCAAGCGGGGCCTGTAATGGCATTAAGAGCAGATATGGATGCGTTACCGATTGAAGAAAAAACAGGGTTGCCATTTGCCAGCAAACAAAAGGGAATCTATCAAGGAAAAGAAGTATCCGTCATGCATGCATGTGGTCATGATGCACACACAGCTATGCTACTCGGCGCAGCCAAAATATTAGCGAAGAATAAAGATAAAATTAAAGGAACCGTTGTTTTTGTTTTTCAACCTGCTGAGGAAGGCGGTGCAGATATTGATAATTTTAGCCAAGGAGATCAAATTGGTTCAAGAAAAATGATCTCAGATGGAGCACTGTCCAATCCTAAACCAGAGGTTATTTTTGGAATGCATGTAATATCAGGTCTGCAAAGTGGGCATATTTATTATAAAGATGGAGCCATCCTGAATAGTGCAGATAATTTAAGTATTCAAGTTAAAGGAAGACAGGCACATGGCTCCATGCCTTGGCTGAGTAATGACCCAATTGTAAGCTCCGCTCAAATTATCAACAACTTACAGACGATGATCAGTCGCCGTACAAATTTAACCGAAGGAATGGGTGTCATTAGTATCGGTAGTATCCAATCTGGAAATGCTGGAAATATTATTCCTGAAAAAGTTGATATGCTAGGAACGATTCGCTCTAATAATGAAAATATTAGACAAAATATTATTCAACAACTCCCTGAGATGATCAAATATACTGCATTAGCCAATCATGTCAACGCAGATGTCAAAATATCAGCTTATGCACCTGTGACTACAAATAATAAGGCTCTGACAGAGTTAATGATCCCCACATTTAAAGAAGTTGTTGGAGATGAAAAAACGCATTATTTAAAAAATAATGCAAGTGCCAGTGAAGACTTTGCTTATTATGGTCAATTGATGCCCTCTTTATTTGTGTTTATTGGGGCAACTCCAGCAAACCAAGATATGAGTAAAGCTGCACCTAATCATAGCCCGAATTTTATTGTCGATGATGCCACACTAAAAACAGGCGTTGAGTTACATGTGCGATTTATACTCGATTATCCTGATAGACGTGCAAATCAGTTAAAAACCAATACCCAAAACAATCCACTTTCATAAAAACTATCCCTGTAGCTGTGAACAATCTTCATTAGATCAAGATCTGTCACCATTTTCTGCTCTACGTCGATGGCTAGATCTTGAGAATGGTGAAAACCCTGTTTCAAGATTTCTATCTCGACTAAAATACCAACAATACTTCATCAGTTTTTAATTGATCCCTGCTCACTTCCAAATCAGCTGACTCATCACCTGTTTCTTTAGATAGAATCGGAGATGCCTGACCCAAGCTTTAAAGTATCACCGTCTAAAGAGACAATTCGTTGTTGCTATTGTCCAATCCAATTTGGAAATAAAGAAACCATCATTTCATGTTCTAATTGCTGACTATCTTCTTCAACAAAAAATACATCATTCAAACTGATACTAGTCGCTTATATCCTCACCTTCAGACTAAACCAAAAGATTTGACGCTAAAAAGAATAAAAAACCGCAGCCTTTCGGCTACGGTTTTAGCGTTACATCGTGTTCGTTAAATTAGAAGTTATAACGAGCCATCAAGCCTACACGAGAGTAATCACCCTTGTTGTCTGTAGTTGCTGTTGAACTTGCAAAAGTTTCACGTTGACCATAAGTGTATTCAACACCCAAATCTACGTCTTTAACAGGTGTGTAGAAGCTGTTAACAATGATGTTATACAAGTTCTTGTTCTGAGTTGGTGCAAGCTTAGCAAAAGTACTATCATTCTTATACCAGATTGCGCCAGCTGCTACAGTTGAACGGAATTTTGGTGACCATTTATGCGAGTAACCAAGCAAACCAGAATCGAACTCAGATTCACCAATATGGAGATCTGTACCAACGCGAGAAGCAACATATGCATCGTTTTGGAAGAACATATAGCGGTTATCACCTTTAACGTGATAGTAGTTCGCAAACACAGTATCGTTTGGTGTAAAGCTATATTTACCACCTACACCGACACCCCAACCCAACTTGGTTTTGTCAATGTTAGTACCGGTATTATCAGTTGCTGTTGCAGCAGAAATACGGTTTTCATGCAACATACCATGAACTTGCAACAAACCTTTTTTATCAGCAGTCGCAATATCATAACGTGCAGTTAATGCAGGTAAACGGTTACCACCTGAAGACGCAGTAGCAGCGCCAATTGTTCCAGATGTAGTACTTAACTTATCAGCATCACCACCTTCCAACGCGACTAACACTTTTTGGTTAGCAGTGATTGGTTGAGTATAACGTACTTGAACGTTACGTTTTGTACCACCACCCATTGCACCATTGTAGTCAACAGTTTCAGGCATAGTATCAACATTGACAAATGGAGATGTAGTTTGACCAACTAACCATTTACCCAAAGACAAGTAAGCATGACGCACACGGAATGAACCATCACCATTTGTGCTACTGCTACCCATGAAGTCAGCTTCGAGTTTACCAGTTAAGTCGCCATATTGTGTTGGACGAACAACATCGACACCAAGACGTGAAGTTGCCGCAGTCACATTCAGGTTATTTCGAGTACCATGTGCAGAATTCAAAGGTACTTTATTGGTATTGTTGGTAATACTTGTAGTATCAGAGTTTCCACCTTTAGTGTCATAAGTGCTGTCTGCACGAACGCTACCATAAACTTTAAGCTGGGTTTGACCATCTGCAAGTGTGATCCAACCTGGTTTAGTGCTTGATGCTGTTGGTGCAACTGGTGCTGGTTTAGCTGCAGCAATTTCTGCTTGTTGTTGCAATTGAACTGCTTGTTGCTGTTGTTGGCTAGAAAGGCTTTGAACCATTTGTTGAAGTTCAGAAACTTGTGCTTTTAAGTCAGCAACTTGTTGAGTTGTTGTTGCTGCTTGAGCAGAACCGATTGCGCCCCACGCTAAAGCCGCGCTTACTGAAAGTGCTAATGTTTTTACCTTAATCACAGTATTCTCCATCCAATAAAAAAGCTTGTTGTTTTGAAAGTATCGCTACTATTCCAAACTAAAGTAACAAAATTATGACAATCCCTTAATAAATTTAATCTTCCTTGCTTATTCGATATATTTCTATACAGCTTAAGTCGTAGAATTACACAAAAAATAACTTTAAATACATTTTTTTCCAAGACTTCTATTAAAAGAAAAGTGTAATTTTTTATTTTTTGTACATTTTATAAACACTTACTTTAAATTTAAATCTTATTTCCCATTTATTAATAAAAAATACATTCAAAAAAACAATAACACTATCATCTATAAAATTCTGCATATTTTATCAAAACACAGTCTCAAAAGTAGCAACATCGACTATAACTGAGCAAAACCATCATTAAAATAAATAAAATGACATTCTTTTGGGAGTTTCTATCATTAAAACGAGTGAGTAAACGGTCATTTTCTACCCAATCAAAAATACACATACAACATTGTATATTCGGTTGAGTTAAGCGCAAAATTTACGATTTGTAAAACCATGATTTGCCCATCAGTCTACAATGCCTTCTTGTCAAAATGGCCTTGATTGATCAATATGCAAGCCAAAAATTTTCCGCATCTGCCCTCTCAGTTACCTGCACGTGGTACAGCACACAGCCGTGCTTGGTTTCGCCAATTGTTCTTTCTACAAGGCTGGAGTTTTGAAGGAGAAATTCCTGACCTACCCAAAGGCGTTGCGATTTTAATGCCCCATACCTCCAATTATGATGCATGGTATGCGCTGATCGGGATTTTGGGTTTAGGGGTTAAAATTTCGGTTTTAGGTAAAGCCTCATTATTTAAAACACCGCTCAGACCATTACTTGAACAGGTTGATGTGATTCCTGTCCAACGCAACAGCAAAAGCGGCTTTACAGAACAAGCCATTCAGATTATGCAATCCCGAGAAAAATCTGGATTGGTCTAGCGCCCGAAGGTACACGCAAACGCGCGCAAGACCTTAAAACTGGATTTTACCGAATCGCCGTAGGTGCAAATGTGCCGATTGTGATGTTTACGCTGAACTACCAACAAAAAACTTTACGCTGTTTAGGCTATGTTCAACCAAGTGGTCACTATGAACAGGATTTAGCCAAAATTTTAAACTGTTATTGTGGGCAATTTTACCCAAAACATCTCGAATGGCTATCCGAACCCTTACGCAAACTTTTGTAAAAATACTGGTCAATCTTGGGATTTTTTGTTGATATAAGCACTCCCATTTTTTCATGCACATAATACTGATTATATGATATTTAAAATAACACGCTGGTCCTGCATTACCCTATTAGGCGTAGGGTTATTGGGATGTGATACAACAGGTTCTAAAAAAACATCAGCAACACTGATGACTAAACCACGCGAACCCGTCATTGCACTTGCTCTCGGTGGTGGTGGCGCTAAAGGTTTTTCACATATTGGCGTGATTAAAGTTCTCGAATCTCACGGAATTAAACCTAAAATTGTCACTGGCACGAGTGCTGGCAGTTTTGTGGGTAGTTTATATGCCAGTGGGAAAACTCCATATCAATTACAACAACTCGCCTTTCAGCTCAAAGAGTCAGATTTACGTGATCTGACCTTTAACCGTCAAGGCGTGGTACTGGGACAAAAGCTACAAGACTACGTCAACACCAATGTTGGTAATAAACTGATCCAGCAGTTCCCAATTCGCTTTGCAGCGGTGGCAACACGCTTGGACAATGGTAAAAAAACTGAGTTTATTCGCGGTAATGTTGGGCAGGCAGTTCGCGCGTCTTGTAGTATTCCAAATGTATTTGTGCCAGCAACTATTGCAGGGGTCAAATATGTTGATGGTGGTCTAGTCAGCCCAATCCCTGTGAGTACCGCAAAAAGTATGGGCGCAGATATTGTGATTGCAGTTGATATTTCTGCACGCCCAAGCAAAACTGGTGCAGGCAACATGTTTGGTTTACTCGATCAAACGCTTAATATTATGGGTCAGCAAAGCATTCAGCAAGAATTACAACAAGCCACGATCGTGATCCAACCTAAAGTGGGGAACTTAGGTGTACTTGATTTGAGTTCCAGCCAAAATGCCATTTTGGAAGGTGAACAAGCAGCACAAAGTAAAATTCCAGCCATAGAAACAGCGATTGCCAACTTTAAAAAATCGCCTGCGGCTCTACGACCTGCGCCCCGCCCACATTTCTAAAAACATTCAATAAACATATTTTTTAGCAACATCATCTGCTACATTAGTGTAGTAAATGATGTAATTTTTGTACATAAAACCAATAAATAGAGACAACTTATGCAGATTGTGTTGGAACCTTGGCACTGGTTTGTTTTAGGTATTGGCTTGATGCTAATTGAACTGGCTATCCCCACTTTTGCAGCGATCTGGTTTGGCCTCGCTGCCATTATAGTCAGTATTTTATATTGGATTTTTCCGTGGATGGGTTTTGCCACCCAAATCGTGACATGGACTGTTTTATCAATCTTATGCACCATACTTTGGTTTAAATTTATTAAACCTTTATCCATCGATAAAACCAAAGCAGGCTTACCCCGTGAAGCTACTATCGGACAAATTGGCATGGTGATTCAGACTGGGCTTAATCATGAGCAAATCAAAGTCCGATTTTCTTTGCCTATACTCGGTGCAGATGAATGGCTATGTCGCACGACCTCTAGTGTACAAGTTGGTGACCGTGTCATTGTGACCGATATTTTAGGTAATGACCTACTGGTAAAACCCTATTCTTCAAATTCTTCATCTTCATAACAAGGAAAATAATAATGAGCGCAAGTATTATTGTTTTAGCACTTCTTGCTTTTGTTGCAGTCACTATTTTTAAAGGTGTGCGTATTGTCCCTCAAGGCAACAAATGGATCGTGCAACGTTTAGGCAAATACCATATGACTCTTGGGCCAGGTTTAAGTATCATTATTCCGTATATTGATGATATTGCGTATAAAGTCACAACCAAAGATATTGTTCTCAACATCCCGTCTCAAGAAGTAATTACCCGTGATAATGCTGTTTTACTGATGAATGCCGTGGCATACATTAACCTGACCACCCCTGAAAAAGCAGTCTACGGTATTGAAAATTTTAATATTGCAATCCAAAATCTGGTACAAACATCACTACGTTCGATTGTCGGTGAAATGGATCTAGATGACGCCTTGTCGTCACGCGACCATATTAAAGCCAAACTCAAAGCTGCAATTTCTGATGATATTGCTGATTGGGGAATCACCTTAAAAACAGTAGAAATTCAGGATATTCAACCCTCTACAACGATGCAGGCTGCTATGGAAGCGCAAGCCGCAGCAGAACGTCAACGTCGTGCCACAGTGACTAAAGCCGATGGTGAAAAACAAGCTGCCATTTTGGAAGCAGATGGTCGTCTCGAAGCATCACGCCGTGATGCCGAAGCACAAGTGGTATTGGCAGAATCTTCTCAAAAAGCCATTGCGATGGTAAGTTCAGCAATTGGCGAACAGGAAATCCCTGTATCCTACTTGCTTGGCGAACAATACATTAAAGCCATGCAAGATATGGCAAAATCCAACAATGCCAAAACTGTGGTGCTCCCTGCCGATGTGCTCAATACCATTCGTGGCATTATGGGACGTAATTTAAAATAATTGATTTAAAAATAAAAAAAGCGGCTAAGCCGCTTTTTTTAATGTTGCCGCGCCAGTAAAAACTGGGTAATCGCATGCAATTGCTGTGCTTCTTCCCCAAAATGACTCAAGGCATGGAGCGCTTGATCATGCAATTGTTGTGCATACGCTTGTGCAGCATCCAAACCCAAAAGTGCAGGATAAGTCGATTTCTCAACTTCCAAATCTTTACCCGCAGTTTTGCCCAAGACTTCAGTTTCAGCTGTGATATCTAAAATATCATCCTGTACTTGAAAAGCCAGACCAATTGCCTGCCCAAACTGGCGTAACTGTGGAATCGCAACATCTGTGCCTTTAAAAATGGTCACAGCTGCCATCATGATTGCGGCCTGAATTAATGCACCTGTTTTATTACGGTGAATATTTTCCAGTGCAGCCTGATCAATCTGCTTTCCTTCAGCTTGTAAATCAAGCACTTGCCCACATACCATTTTCGAGCTAGCTGTTGCTAAAATCTGCATTTGCTTTAACACAATACCAGACTCAATGGCTGCACCCGTATCAAACAGACGGCTACCAAGTACTTCATATGCCATCGACTGCAACACGTCACCCGCCAGTAAAGCAGCATCTTCTCCAAATGCTACATGACAGGTGGGTTGTCCGCGGCGCAAAGAGTCATTGTCCATACATGGCAAATCATCATGTGCTAGCGAATAGCAATGGATCAATTCAACTGCAACCGCCGCACGGCGTACCGCAGCCGAATGCATATGCGGTTGTAAAGCCGCAGTTGCATAGCACAGCGCAGGACGCACACGCTTACCGCCTAACATCACGGCATGATACACCGCCCCTTTTAAAGGCTCAGGAAGTGCAAAAGCATCCAATGCTAGTGTTAGATCCTGTTGAATTTGTTGCTGTGCAGATTTTAAAACGTCTGCAGATATTGATGCGATTGTTGACACATCTGCCTCGGACATATTGAAATTACGCTTTTTTAACAAATTCTGATTTAAGCTTCATTGCTCCAATACCATTGATTTTACAGTCGATATTGTGACCATCACTCGCATCAGCAAGCAAACGGATGCCTTTCACTTTGGTACCAACTTTGACTACCAATGATGAACCTTTGACTTTTAGATCTTTAATCACGGTGACACTGTCACCATCTTGCAGTACTTGACCATGCGCATCGACGATCTGCTCAGCTTGCTCAGCGGCTGCCTCACCTTCTTTCCATTCATAAGAACATTCTGGGCAAATGAACAATTCACCATCAGCATAGGTGTATTCGGATTGACACTTTGGGCAAGCAGGAATTGTCATATTAATGATCTCAAAATAAAAAGCATTATCGCCTGATTGTTGTTTTTTTTCAAAAATATCTGAGCAATCATAGCAAAATACTCAACTCAGAGTAAAAATCGAGTAGTTTTTAGTCAAAAAATATTTATATTTTTCAAAAAGTTATACTACAAAAGTCGCACATAAACCAGTCATTCATAACGCTAGGCTAAATTATAGCAATCTATTACAATACACAATCTTGTGGATTACTGAGCATACCATTTTGAGTAACGAGTCATCGAAATTACAGCGTGGCTTAAAAAACAGACATATCCAACTGATTGCAATGGGTGGTGCAATTGGTACGGGTCTGTTTCTAGGTTCCGCACAAGTCATCCAATCTGCTGGGCCATCGATTATTTTAGGCTATGCAATTGGTGGTTTAATTGCATTTTTAATTATGCGCCAACTTGGGGAAATGATTGTTCATGAACCGACTACAGGTTCTTTCAGTCATTTTGCGTATAAGTATTGGGGAAATTTTCCAGGTTTTTTAACAGGCTGGAATTACTGGATTTTATATATTTTAGTGGCAATGTCAGAATTGACTGCCGTTGCAAAGTATATTAACTACTGGTGGCCCTTTATCCCTGCGTGGGTGTCGGTATTGTTCTTTTTTATTGTCATTACCTTAGTCAACTTAGGCAATGTCAAATTTTATGGTGAATCCGAGTTTTGGCTTGCCATTATTAAAGTTACAGCCGTGATTGCCATGATTATTTTTGGGATTGTATTATTGGTTACAGCTGATCCAAACTCAGGCTCAACCATTACCAATCTATGGACACATGGTGGTTTCTTCCCGAAAGGCTTTGATGGTCTATTTTACATGCTTGCCTTTATTATGTTTGCCTTCGGTGGGATTGAACTGATCGGTATGGCAGCGGCAGAAGCTGAGGAACCAGAAAAAACCATTCCGAAAGCGATTAATCAGGTAGTTTTCCGTGTTCTGATTTTCTATGTCGGCTCACTCACGATTTTATTATCGCTTGTACCTTGGGATAAGCTACAACTCGGTGGTTTAGATAAAAGTCCATTCGTGATGATTTTCAGTCAGTTAGGAATTGGCTGGGCTGCGAGTATTCTGAACTTCATTATTTTAACAGCGGCACTCTCTGTATATAACAGTGGAATGTATGCCAACAGCCGTATGTTATTTGGCTTGGCAGAACAAGGCAATGCGCCAAAAGTGTTCCTGAAAGTCAATAAACAAGGTACGCCAATTCCTGCTGTGTTATTTTCAGCGCTACTGATTTTTGCCTGCGTATTGTTGAACTACTTTGTTCCTGAAGGTGCTTTAGGTCATCTGATGTATATTGTAGTTGGGGCTTTGGTTCTTAACTGGGCAATGATTGCACTGACCCATTTGAACTTTAAAAAGGCAATGATTACCGAAGGAATTAAAACTAAATATCCTTCATTGCTATACCCTATCACCAACTATATTGTTTTAGCTTTTATTGTAGTTGTGCTTTACATCATGTGGATGCAAGGCTTTAAAGAGTCTGTGATCATGATCCCTATTTGGATTGCACTGATGTTTATGCTCTTTAAAATGCTTGCTGCTAAAAAATCTTGAGGAGAATGGGTTAGATATCATTTTATCTAATGAAAATCTGATTTTCTGAGTATTTTTAAAAAGTTATTGCCCCGCAATAACTTTTTTTTTATGAATGTTTGAGGTAGAGTAACGCCTAAGCTGCGGTCTTAGCTTAACTGGATAGAGCAGTTGCCTCCTAAGCGACCGACGTGGGTTCGAGTCCCGCAGACCGCACCATTTTATGGTTTATTTTTAACTTTTTCAGTCTACCCAAGACTTATTTTAAATATAAAATCAAAAACTTAAATAAAATAATCACTATCTATCTCAAGTGTAAATACCCTATTAGAATTTAGATTTTTTCGCGGTATTTTTTACGGTAAGACTACTGACTATAAAAATGCCAAAAATCACTATTCCACTTACAGATACAAAGATTAAGACTATCAAAGCTGATCCTGAAAAAATTCAGAAATTAGCTGATGGTCATGGTCTATTCCTCATTATTTCCAAAACTGGTGAAAAAACTTGGCGGTTTGATTATTCATGTCCTTACAGCAAAAAAGGAATTTTTTAAGAATTTATAGGGAGCGACTACCCGTAATATTGCTTAGGATCATTTACAGATCAGCCAAATAAGCCGCTATTTCATCAACTGTTGCTCTTGCTGTTCTCGACACACCAATTAATGTTGCTGAAGCTGTTCCTACCCATTCACCATAGCCAACCAACCATAAGTTATTCACTTTTAAAGAATGTGTACCTATGACTTTAACTGTGTTATCTGGTTCGACGACGTTCAGGCTTTTTAAATGATTGAGAGATGCTTTAAATCCAGTACACCAAATCACAGCATCAACTTCTTCGCTTGTACCATCCGGCCAAATCACTGCATTTGTTGTAAAAGATACAAAAGGAGCCCGACTCTTCAAAATACCCCTATCCCTTGCCTCTTTAACACTGTCAATCATCACGATGTTACCCAATCCACCAATCGGCTGATCGATGACTCGACCTTCCTGTTGTGCTTTGAGCCGTTCAGTTGCTCTTAAAAAGAGTACACGACCATCGACATCGTCAGGTAAAAATTGTGGTGGATTGGGTGTGACCCAAATTGTTTTTGCAACTTTAGAGACTTCAGCAAGAATTTGTGCACCTGAATTTCCACCACCAACCACAATGACTTTTTTATTTTTAAATGAATCTGCATTGATGTAATGAGCTGAATGCAACTGAATGCCTTGAAATTTTTCATGACCAGCATAATCAGGAATATACGGTTGACTCCATGTCCCCGTTGCGCTGACTACAGATCGAGCTCTCCAATATTTTTCTCCCGCATAAACATCTAAATATGCGCCATTCGATTCAACATGATCCACATGCACTGGACGAATAATTGGGAATTGATAACGTTGTTCATACGCAGCCAAATATTGTATGACTTCATCACGTGTAGGATAGATCTCTGCGGTTTTTGGCATTAGCCAACCAGACAGCGAACTCCATGTATTGGGAGAAAAAAGGCGCAATGATTGCCAAGTACGCTGCCATGCCCCACCAGCCTGATTTTGATCATCTAGAATAACGAATGAAATTTTTTTACGCTTTAAAAAGTAAGCCGTAGAAAGAGCAGCTTGCCCACCCCCAATAATGACCACACCAACCTCAGCCTGTAGTTGAGTCAACGCCTTTCTCCTCTATTGAATTATTCGTTTTATAATTAAAAATTCAACGGTGCAATCATATTCAGGATAGCTTCTAAACAATCTAACCCACCACTAAAAATCAAGCTTAACAACCTGAATTATTAAGCTTGCTCTCTGCATCTACAACAAAAGAAGCTTTTCAGAGATTTAATCGCCTTTACATTTCTAGAGTTTACAAACTCCGCTGATTTACCCGCTTTGAAAGTTCTTCTGCAGATTCTTTACGTTCTGAGTAACGGTCGGTGAAGTAGTTCACTTGTCCACGAGTCAGTAAAGTGAACTTAAACAACTCTTCCATCACATCAACGATACGGTCATAGTAGGACGATGGCTTCATCCTTCCATCCTCTTCAAACTCTAAAAATGCTTTAGGAATTGAGGACTGGTTTGGAATTGTAATCATCCGCATCCAGCGACCAAGAATTCGCATTTGATTTACGCTATTAAATGATTGTGAACCACCACTCACCTGCATCAGCGCCAGCGTTTTTCCTTGGGTTGCTCGAATCGCGCCACCTGCAAGTGGAATCCAGTCAATCTGTGATTTAAAGATCGAACTCATCGCGCCATGGCGTTCTGGTGAACACCACACCATGCCTTCAGACCATGCCAATAACGTATGTAACTCTTTTACTTTTGGATGTTCAGCATCTGTATCTTCAGGTAAAGGGAGTCCTTTAGGGTGAAATATTTTTACTTCAGCACCAAAGTGTTCCAAAATTCGACCTGCCTCAAGTACTGCTAAACGACTGTATGATCGTTCACGATTTGAGCCATACAACAGTAAAATACGCGGTGGGTGATCCAATTCTTTCGCTTGAACCTTTTCCAAAGTTGGTTGTTCAAGCAAATTCATATCTACATTCGGGAGAGTCATCGTGTCTTGTTGCATCAGCATGCTCAAATTAAAGAATTCTTATCGCTATCAAGTTTAAGATATAACTTGAATATGAAGTCTGCCTAACTGCGTAAATTTATTCAATACTGTTCATCAACCATCCATCTCATTCATATGACTTTTAAAATATCTCGTGAACAACTTATCTCAAAATAACTTTATGCAGTGCATTTTCGTTTCTACCAAACTGCATAAAACTCTACACAAAGTCCGCGAGCATACTGAGCCTATCGAAATAAAACTTTAAACATTCAACAGCACTAAATGCAGTATCTGAAAAATATAAGAAAAGCCTCAATCGAGGCTTTTCATTTGAGTATTTTGGGGAAAATAAATAATCCCCACAAGCTCTTTGTATTTAGCGGAAAGATTCAAGCAAGGTTTGCTGAGCATTGTACAATGGCTCGCCTTGTTTTGGCTGTACACGCACCCAAACCCCGTCACCTTGCAACAACCATGCCTGCTGATTATCTTGTAAATAATTGAGCAAACCAAACTGATAAATGCGTTTACGCAGTGCAGAATCTTCGATTGGGAAACAAGCTTCCACACGATTAAACAGGTTGCGGTTCATCCAGTCAGCACTTGAACAGTAAATTCGTGCATTACCCTGATTGGCAAAATAGTAAACTCGCGTATGTTCAAGGAAACGTCCAACAATTGAACGAACCCGAATATTTTCTGACAAACCAGGTAGTCCTGGGCGTAAGCAACAAATTGAACGAATAATCAAGTCAATCTGTACACCTGCTTGTGAAGCTTCATACAGTTTGTTAATGAGCTGAACTTCAGTCAAAGCATTCACTTTAATGATGATTCTTGCTTCTTTACCCGCTTTTGCGGATGCAATTTCATCATCAATACAACTGACAAGATGGCTATGTAAGGTAAATGGCGCATGTAACAGCTTTTTCAGCTTTGCCATTTTCCCCATACCTGTCAATTCTTGGAAAATGCGATGCACATCTTCGCAAAGTTCTTTCTCTGTCGTCAGCAAGCCATAGTCGGTATAAATTCGTGCATTACCCGCATGATAGTTACCTGTACCCAAATGCGCATAACGTACCAATTTATTGTTTTCACGGCGTACGACCAAAATCATTTTGGCGTGGGTTTTATAACCCACAATACCGTACACTACGACCGCGCCTGCTTCTTGCAACACATTAGCAACTTCGATATTGGACTCTTCATCAAAGCGGGCACGCAACTCAATTACCGCAGTAACTTCCTTGCCATTACGAGCGGCTTCTGCCAACACCTGTACAATCTCTGAATTTGCTCCACTACGGTACAAAGTTTGCTTGATCGCCAAGACCTGTGGGTCACGCGCAGCTTCACGCAGAAATGAAATCACTGGCGCAAAAGATTCAAACGGATGGTGCAGTAAAATATCTTGCTTACGCATTGCCGCAAAGATATTTTCAGACTTGGTCAGCACTTTTGGAATCACTGGCGTAAACGCATCATATTTTAAATGCGGGCGTTTGAAATTCGACAACAAGCGTGCCAGATTAACAGGGCCATCCACTTTGTAAAGCTGATCTTCATCCAGCTCAAATTCGTTCAGTAAGTACTCATAAATTTGTTTCGGGCAGTTTTCTGTCACTTCCAGACGTACCGCACGACCAAAACGGCGTGAGCTGAGTTCACCTTTGAGCGCTTTTGCTAAATCATCAACATCTTCATTTAAAGCCAGATCAGCATTTCGCGTGACACGGAACTGATAACATCCCGTTGCAGTCATACCAGGGAATAAATCAGAAACGTGTTCATGAATAATCGCTGACAACATGACATGGTGTTCTTTACCATCGGTCAATTCATCAGGCAAGCGAACTACTCGCGGCAATGAACGTGGCGCAGGGACAACCGCCAGATCAATTTGACGACCAAAGGCGTCTTTACCTTCTAAAGTGACAATAAAGTTTAAGCTTTTATTGACCAAACGCGGAAATGGGTGTGCTGGATCTAAACTAATTGGCGTGAGTACAGGCGCAACCTGTTCTTGAAAATATTTTTTCACCCATGCCGTTTGCGCAGGAGTTAACTCCCCACGGCGCAAGAAGCAAATATCCTCTTCACGTAAGCGCGCTAGGATTTCCTGATTTAAAATACGGTACTGACGTTCAATCGCGATATGCGCAGTTTTTGAAATCTGCTCTAAAACTTGCTTGGGAGTCAAACCATCTGGACTATGGCTTTCATTACCCAAAGTCAGTTGTTCCATGACACCCGCGACACGAATCTCAAAAAATTCATCGAGATTGCGTGAAAAAATGAGTAAAAAATTTAAGCGTTCAAGTAATGGGTGTAATGGATCTACAGCTTGTTCAAGCACCCGTAAATGGAAATCTAAAATCGAGAGTTCACGATTAATATAACGGTCGTTATAAGCATAATCTGCGGCAGTCACATTTTTGGCAACAGGTGCTGGCGTCGGCGCAGGAGATACTTCGGTATTCATATGTCGTTCCATACGTATTTTTCATGTTATTTAAGCAGTATGCTGCATATTTATGACAATTTCATAAAGTTTGAACATAAACTATGCAAATGAATATGTCTATGTTGGAATTTGGCTATATCGAATGTATTTGGCAATAAAACGCTTACGGAATCTAAATTTTTCATCTTCAGGATGTTGCTGATAATAACGTGGGTTCGGCAATAAAGCCGCCAAGAAGATCGCCTGTTCACGCGTCAGATTTTTGCTGCTTTTATGAAAATAATGACGTGATGCCGCTTCGACACCATAAATGTTAGCACCCAGTTCTACCGAGTTCATATAGACTTCAAGGATCCGTTGTTTTGACCACATGCGTTCCATCATCCATGTTGCAATCGCTTCTTGCCCTTTGCGGACGAAAGAACGCTGATTAAATAAAAACAGATTTTTTGCTAACTGCTGTGAAATAGTTGAGCCGCCCGCCACAATTCCATCTGCTTTTTCGTTACGTTGTAAGGCAACCTGCATGCCTTCAAAGTCAAAACCATGATGGTGCAAAAACTTGCCATCTTCCGCGGCCACCACGGCGTGTTTAAACTGATTACTGATTTCATCATAATCGCGCCACTTATGTTGTAGCGTTTCATCAGGATACTGAAATGCATCAATACGCATAAACATGCTGCGGTCTACAGGATGCGTTCGCCACCACAATAAACTGGCAAAGATCCAGAGTTGAACCACCATAAACAAAGTCATTAAAATCAAAAAAATACGCATGAACAATGTTTTCATGATGTGCAACTACTCCCAATCTCACCCGATATGTTAAGCTGAGTTTTTAAAAAATCGACACAGCATACCATGTCTGAGATGCAACAACCTCCGTTTTATCGCAGCAACCTTGATGTTCAACTTTGGTGGGTGACAGCCGCCTTAATCAGTATCAACGTTGGGTTGTATTTATGGCAAATTGCAGTCGGTGTCAATCCAAGTCAGCCGGGCATTGATGCTGCATTGGCTTGGGGAGCAGACTTTGCACCATTGACCTTTTTGTCTGAGCCAGCGCGATTATTTACCAGCATGTTTTTTCATTTTGGTTTTCTGCATTTGGCACTCAACATGTGGGCGCTGTATATTTTTGGCAGCCTTGCCGAGCAGATTTTCGGACGTTTTTATTTTCTAGGTATGTATATCTGCTGTGGTTTAGCAGGTAGCTTGCTGAGTAGTTGGCTAAATATTCACCATAGTTACTTGTACTTAGAAACCGCCAATACTGCCTTGCTACCAAGCGTCAATGCAGGTGCATCGGGCGCAATTATGGGCTTGGGCAGTGCCCTGACTGTCTTGTCATTATTTCCTAACCTGCCCAATGTGCCTTTTGTACTGGTGAAACGTAGTTTATTGCTCATTATGGGCATTAACCTAACCTTGGGTATGCTGATTCCCAACATTAACAATGCCGCACATTTAGGCGGTGCAATCATGGGCGTCGTGCAAAGCCTGATCTGGTATCGCTGTACGGTTCACGGGCGCAATACCCTTGGCAGTTTGCTCGGACTGAGTGTCGGGGTGATGCTGCTAATTGCCAGTTATCTCTATTGTCAGCATCTTGTCCAAGCAGGCTTGCTGCCCTTATGGCACCTAATCCTGAAACGGTTTGATATGCCTGCCTAGCTTTGCTCGCGCAGGCTTTTTAACGGGCTAATCAGCGTCAAATAAATTAGGCGGTAACGCCCAACCAATGCACACAAGATCGCCATACCGACAGGTAAACTCAGCCATAAACCAATGTGAAGTTGCAGACTTAACTGCAACTTAGAACTGGCAATGGCACTGATGACCTCGGCAAACAAACAGGCAACCAGACCCGATAGTAGCCCCATCATGGCAAATTCACGCGTCAGCATATTTTTGATTTGTGCCTGAGAACTACCAAAAGCGCGCATTAGTGCAACTTCTTTCTTGCGTTCATCCATAAGTAAATTCAGACACGCCAGCAACACCAAAATCCCAGAAACCGCCACCAAAATCGCCAGTAGCGTAACAATTTGCACCATGACATTGAGCAAATGTTTGATTTGCTCCAGAATCATGCCGACATCAATAAAGACTGTCGTACTATGCTGCTGAATTAACTGTAATAACTTGGCTTTGTCTCGATCTGGCACATAAAAACTGGCAAGGTAGCTGCCTGCATTTTCATCCAAAGTTTTCGGTACAAAAATAAAGAAAAAATTCGGACTGAAACTTTGCCAGTCAACCTGACGTAAATTCACCACTTTGGCATGCAGTTCACCTTCGGGCAATGCAAAAGTTAAGCGATCACCGACCCGAATGCCCAAACTTTCTGCTGTCTTTTCTTCTACGGAAACTTCACCAGCTTTTTGCAATTGCACTGTGCCTTGCGTAATAACATTATCGGCAGGATAGCTTGCAGACTGCGTCAGATTAAGCTCACGGCGTAAACTGTTATTTTGTTCAATTTGCTGTGGGGTAAATGCCTGATCATTATGGGCAATCAAGCGACCACGCACATTGGGATACAATGGAGTATTGCCCCAGCCATAGCGTTGCAGTTGTTGTTCAAAACTCGGCTTGTCCATGGGTGGCAAACCATAAATAAACTGGTTTGGCGTATTTGCGGGAAGCTGCTGCTGCCAACGCGATAACAAGTCTGTACGCAGTACCATCAACACCGAAATCAGACTTACCCCTAGTGCCAACGCTGTCATTTGCAACGCTGTTTGCGATGGCACACGCACATACATCGCCCAGTTGCTCTGACTGCGTTTAATCGCACGCAAAACCAGCCATAACATGCCATACATCAACAACCCTACGCCACAAACACTGAGCAGTACGAGCAAGGTCAGTTGAATCGCATGTGTCAACAACACACTAAATAAAATAAGGCTGGTTAGACCTGTAAAAAATGTCCAGACATAAACTCGCCCAAAAGCCGGAACTTGGCGAATCACTCGAATTGGCGGTGTCCGCAAGAGCTGATAAATATTGGGGAAAATAAACCCAAGTAAGACGATGGCACTGGTCAGGAAACCAATCGGCAAAGGTTGTAAAATACTGCTGAGCACTTCAATTTTCATCTGAAGACTCGGCACAAATTGCAGCATCAATTGTAACAACCCGATCCCCAATAATCCGCCTAAAATCCCCCCGATGCCTGAAGCAATCAGCATGACGATCAACAGCAAAATCATGATCGCACCGATAATCTGGCGCTGGCTTGCACCTAGGCAACGCAGTAATGCAATCTGATCCTGCGTTTGTTGCACATAACGGCGACTCGACAAGGCAATCGCCACGCCACACAGTAAAATCGTCAGCAAATTGGTGAGTTGTAGGAAAGTATCCAAATTTTCTAGCGGCTTGAGTAAACGGGTATTACCTTGTTTTGCCGTGCGTAATTGCAGATTATTATCGGCATTGGCAGGATCACGCTGTGAGTCACTGGCATGCGGATTTTTTAAGTTAAACCAGTGCTGATAATCCTGTACTGCCTGAGGCTGACCTGCCAGCAACAAGCGGTATTCAATCCGGCTGCCCGCCTGAATGGCATGCGTGCGTGCCACATCTTGCTGATTGATCATTACTGTTGGAGAGAAACCCGAAAAGCCTGTTTCCTGATTGCTATCTTGCTCAATCAATCCTGTAAATTTAAATTCAGCATCGGCAATAAACACCGCATCGCCCAGTTTGACGTGCAACAAGTCTTGGGCACGCTGACTCAACCAGACCTCTCCCGCCTGAATTTGTCGCGTAGCAGGGCGAATTTTTAAATTGCCTCGCAACGGAAATGCTTGATCAATTGCCTTGACCGTGACCATCACAAACTGATCTTGTGTATGTGCCATACTGCTAAAGACCGTCACCTGCGCTTGTTGCAACTGCTGTTGTCTTGCCTGCTGGGCATATTCGGCAGCAATCGGCTTGGTATCCGTGATCGCCATATCCCCACCCAGCAATTGCGCTGCCTGCAATAAAATTGCTTGCTGAATTTGTCCGTTACTGAACTTCAAGGCAGTTGTGGCACAAATCGCCAGACTGAGCGCTACAATCAACAGCCACACGCCCTGACTACGAAAACTCTGCTGCAATAAGGGTTTAATCAAATGATTCATCGTTACCCCTGTTGTTCACAAAGCTGCCCATCGTGCAAAATAAAATGCCGCTGACATTGCGATGCCAAATTCATGTCATGCGTCACCAATACCAGCGTGACCCCCATGTCCTGATTGAGGCGAAATAACAGCTGCTCTACTTCTTGTGCTGTTTGTTCATCTAAGTTTCCAGTCGGTTCATCGGCAAAGATAATTTTCGGTTCTGCCACCAGTGCCCGTGCAATTGCAACTCGCTGCTGCTCCCCACCCGACAGCACTTGCGGCGTTTGATCAATCTGACGTTGCAAACCCACCTGTTGCAGCAGTTTTTTAGCTTTAGCAACCGCACTGGCATAATGAAAATTGGGTTGTAACCGTAAGGGTAACAGCACATTTTCCAGTGCTGACAAATGGCTTAGTAACTGAAAAGACTGAAAAACAAATCCTGTATATTGCAAACGCAATTTTGCCCGCTGTTCTTCATTTAGCTCATGTACAGGTTGCTCACATAACCAAAGTTGCCCCGAACTGGCTTGATCCAGCGTTGCCAACAAACCCAATAAAGTTGATTTGCCTGAACCCGAACGCCCCGTAATCGCGACCTGCTCTCCTGCAAAAATTTCAAGCTGAATATCTTGTAAGATTTGCAGGGTTTTGTTTTGAAATTGAATTTGCTGGCTTAAATGCTGGGCGCGAAGAATCGGTTGTGGCATGATGCGAAACATCCATAAAAAATCATAGGACAAGCCAAATGCAAAACCATAAACACGCGGTCTATGTTTCTATGCTTGCATTCATTGGCATGGGCATATTGGGTATACATACAGCAACAGCAAAAACTGTGATGGTCTATGGTGATAGTATTAGTGCTGGTTATGGTTTGAATCCCGAACAGGGCTGGGTTCATTTATTACAAAAACGTCTTGAACAACAGTATCCGAAAAAACACAACGTGGTCAATGCCAGTGTCAGTGGTGAAACCACTTCAGGCGGGTTGGCACGTTTTCCTTTAGCCTTAAAAACTCATCATCCCGATGTTGTGGTTTTGGAGCTGGGTGGCAATGATGGTTTACGTGGACAACCGCCACAAATGTTGCAGCAGAATTTGGCAAAAATGATTCAACTGAGCCAGCAAACTCATGCCGAAGTGATTGTGCTGGGTATGAAGATTCCACCCAACTATGGCACAGCATACAGTAAAGCCTTTGAACAAAGTTATCGTACGGTGAGTCAACAATACAAAGTTCAACTATTGCCATTTTTCATGCAAGGCATTGCAGGCAATAATCAACTCATGCAAAAAGATCTGGTTCACCCTAATGCTAAAGCACAGGGTATATTGCTGAACAATGTCTATCCACTGATTCAATCTGCTCTTAAATAAAAAATACAGATTGCCATGAATGTTCCATAGATTTTCTCTCATACATTCATTTGATTTCTGTTGCACTTCATTGAAATAAATTTCAATGTTACTCAGAGAGAACCGCGGCGAGTAAAAATGATGAACGAAGCCGTTGGTTTAAATAACGGAATCATTTTGGCTCAATCAAACAATCTAAAACATGCTACATAGTCTTGGAAATGCCGAGTTCTGAAACAGCGTAATTTGTCGAGCTATCGCAATATAAAACAACAATCCAGTTTGCCATCACATAGATGGTTTAAAATGCGATCACTCAATTTTAAATATCGTGGTGCAACAGTATTTTCATAAAATATTTCATAAGGTTTTTCGTGTGATACTGAATTCAATGATCCGCGATATTAACTATGATCTTCATAAGCAACTTTAGAAGGCTTCTTTTTCCGACTCCACTTCATTTCACTTAAAATCACTCCAAAAACCACACACAATCCACCCAGTAATGCCATTGCCCCCAGACGCTCACCTGCCAAGCGCCCAAAAACACCCGCCCAAACAGGTTCACCTGCATAAATAATCGCAGCTTGTGAAGGGTCAACAGAACGTTGTGCCCAGTTCATGGTTAACTGAATCAGTGCACTCGCAAACCCTAATCCAGTGACCGTGAAGAATAAAGTCCAGCTAAAATGTGGAATGCTCATTTCCCCAACCATTGGCATACTGACAAATGCACAAAGTGAAGCAATCAATAACTGAATAACCGTGACGCATTGCGTATTGACCCGTCCTGCAAAGTAACCGATCAGAATGATTTCCATGGCAATCGCAATCGCACCAAATAAAGTAATCATTTGCCCCGCATTCAGCTGAATGTGTGAAAAATTATTATTCCCAGTCAATAAAATTAAGCCAATAAATGCAAAAGCTGCTGCACACCACATCATCGGTTTGGGTACTTTTTTAAAGATCAACAACTGTAAAATGGGTACCATCGGGACATAAAGCGCGGTTAAAAAGGCAGACTCACTACTCGAAATCGTTTGTAGACCAATGGTTTGCGCACCATAGCCAATCGCAATCATGATCCCAATGCATACTCCTGCGATAACATCATAGCGCGATATGCTAGCCAACACTTTCCAAGACAATACAGTCATAATGCCCGCCGCTGCTGCAAAACGGCAACCCACAAAAAACATCGGCGAACTGGCACTCAATGTATGCTGGACGATGAGAAATGTACTGCCCCAAATCAAGGTGATCAAGATTAAGGAAAGCTGCGGCGCATAAGTATGCAAAAAAGTTTTAGGCATGATTTTGAGCGAATTGTGCAATATACTGCACATCATATAATCATTAAGTTTTGTGCGCAATATATTGCACAAATATGCTAATCTTCCCCACGATTAATTCGCAGCTTTATGGTGTTCATGCATGAGTCAACAGGGAATTTTAGAATATGTCAGTGACAACCTGAAACGCTTACGCGAACAACACCAACTTAGCCAGCAACAATTGGCAGATCAGTCTGGGGTCAGTCGGCGTACAATTGCAGGCTTGGAATCAGGCGAAATGAATATCAGCCTGACCAAGCTGGCTGCGATTGCCAGTGTTTTACAGGTTTCTTTTGCCGAGTTAGTCAGCTCACCTACTGCAAAAAACCCACATATTCATCGTGTTAAAACCTGGCAAAGTGTAAATGGCAATAGCTTTGCCGAACTACACTGTTCTGCCCCTGCCCAGCAACAGGTTGAATTATGGACATGGTTACTTGCCAGTGGTGATGTTTATCAGGCAGAAGCTGATCCCGAAGGCTGGAGCGAACTGCTGTATATTGTGCAAGGTTCATTGACCCTGACGCTAGATGGTGTGCAACATCAGCTCAGTGCGGGTTCATCTTTTGTCTATGCCAGCTCAGTTCCCTACAGCTATGCCAATCTAGGAACTGAACCGTTACTATTTACCCGTACAGTTGCTTATTAATTAATGTAGTGCTTTTTTTGGCATAAAATCAGGTCGTTTGATCATTAGGAAACAGATCACACAACCGATTAAACCCAAAACACCACCAACCATTCCAATCAACTGTAAGCCATAATGCAAACTGACAATGCTGCCAAGCAACGCGCCGCCGCCAATTCCGACATTATATAGCCCCGAAAATAATGACATGGCAACATCTGTGGCATCAGGAGCTAATTGCAAAACTTTGGACTGCAATGCCAGACCAAAACTCATAATTGCCAACCCCCAAAATACGGTGAGTGTCATTAAACCCATCACATGAGTTGCCAATGGCAACAACAGCAACATTGAGATACTGATTCCCAGACTAGATGCAATCACAAAAGTTTTTGGTAATTTACGGCTAAATCGGCTAAACAAAACTGACGCCAAAATTCCTGAACCGCCATAAATCAACAACAGTGATGTGGTTTGTGCCGATTGAAAATGTGCAATATGCAAGGTAAAGGGTTCAATATAACTATAGCCCGTAAATTGCGCAGTAATTACCACAATCGTTGCCAAATACAATAAGAGCAATGCAGGGCGTTTGAGCAAGACAGGTAAACTACTCAATGAACCCGAGTTTTGACTTGGTAATTTTGGTAGCGTTGTCCAAAGAATAAGCATGGTCAACAGCGCCAAGCCTGCAATCAGTGCAAAGGTATTACGCCAGCCAAACAGCTCGCCAACAACACGCCCAAACGGAATTCCCAGCACCAGTGCCAGTACCGTTCCTGTAGAGAGTAATCCAAGTGCCTGCACCCCTTTTCCTGCGGGGGCAACACGCACAGCTAATGATGCGGTAATTGACCAGAAAATAGCATGTGCAAAAGCAATCCCTATACGGCTGATCAAGAGAATCATAAAATTACTGGCAATACTCGACAGCAAATGGCTCATCATAAACAATAAAAAGATCGACAATAATAATGCCTTGCGTTCCATATTGCGGGTCATCAGCATCATCGGTAATGAAGTCAGTGCCACCACCCATGCATAAATCGTCAGCATAATGCCGACTTCTATAGCCCGCATATGAAAACTTTGTGCAATATCACTGAGCAATGCAACAGGTACAAATTCCGTGGTATTAAAAATAAAAGCGGCTAAAGCGAGTGCAATCACACTAATCCAGCTTCCTTGCTGCGCTGGTTGAGTAGATATAGACATAACCATCTTAGAATTTGGGAGAGAAAGAAAAACAACTCCACAATTATACTGTTCAATAAAAAATGCTATGCGTCATTTCAATAAAAATTTGATGATTTTAGTTGGATTTTTGCAAAATACGAACAAGACACAGATGCTCTGCACCTTCGCATTTTTCTCCAATACATGACCTGCCTTAACTTTTCATCTCTATAAATAACAAGAAATTAAGAAATCACACTATTGGAACACTCAACAAGCAATCATGTTGTTTTAAACTCTTTAAGTGCTGCATCATCCACATGTCATGCTCTGGAATATCGTAAGTTTCATGCTTCTAATCGCTTAAATGCTATTTCTAAGCAAAATGATCAAAATGTTAGGTAAATAATATCGCTATTCAGGTCAAGGCAAATGATTTCTATCGATCTTTTCTCATATTGTTCGTTGTTCAAAATTTGAGGATCATAACGCCAGACCTGACGAATTTGATGT
Source organism: Acinetobacter brisouioides (assembly GCF_004331075.1). Lineage (GTDB taxonomy): Bacteria > Pseudomonadota > Gammaproteobacteria > Pseudomonadales > Moraxellaceae > Acinetobacter. Next base: position 436,482 of record NZ_SJNX01000001.1, read on the forward strand.
TATTACTTAAATCGATTTTACTTATAAGTATTTACCTTTTATTTATCTCTTGATTTTATGCTTTACTTTATTTCATTTTGACTTTATCTCTGTCTTATTAATAAGCATCCAAGCTGACAGCCAGGAATAACCATGACCGACACCATTCCCTCTATTGATCTGATTGATGCACTTGCTGCCGAATATGCAGACAAATCACCAAGTGAAATTCTTGAGCTTGCTTTAAACCAAAAGGGCGAAGTTGCCATTTCCTTCTCAGGTGCAGAAGACGTCGTGCTGATTGATATGGCCTATCGTCTGCGCAAACCATTTCGCGTGTTTAGCCTAGATACTGGGCGCTTACATCCAGAAACTTATCAATTTTTAGAAGCTGTTCGCGAATTTTATAAAATCGATATTGAAATCTGCTTCCCAGAATCTGAAGCAGTACAAAAACTGGTGACTGAAAAAGGTATGTTTAGCTTTTTTGCAGATGGGCATCAGGAATGTTGTGGTGTACGTAAAGTGCAACCACTTCGTAAAAAACTGGCAACGCTCGATGGCTGGATCACAGGTCAGCGCAAAGACCAAAGCCCAGGTACACGTCATGAAATTCCAGTGATTCAGGCCGATGTTGGATTTTCAGGTCCAGGTAAGCAACTCATCAAATACAACCCGCTTGCGAACTGGTCGAGTGCCGATGTCTGGAATTATATTCGCATGATGGAAATTCCGTATAACTCACTGCATGAGCGTGGTTTTATATCTATCGGCTGTGAACCTTGTACACGCGCTGTTTTACCGAACCAGCACGAACGTGAAGGTCGCTGGTGGTGGGAAGAAGCTACACATAAAGAATGTGGTTTGCATGCTGGCAACCTGAAAAAATGATTTGTTATAGACTTTTACAGATCGCCACTGCTTTGCAGTGGTTTTTTATTTATACTGATAGTTTGGATGTATGACTGATTTTTCAGTATATACTTATAACAAAAGTAAGCAAAAATAGAATGACAATCAGTAATATACTGGATAAATAGGCATAGGCAGTGAGGCACATCGTAATGCGACCATTACATCCAATCGACTTTATTTTTTTATCTTTAGAAAAAAGACAGCAGCCTATGCATGTAGGGGGGTTGTTTCTATTTCAAATTCCAAAGAATTCGCCTTCGACCTTTATTCAGGATTTGGTTGCCGATATTCGTAACTCAAAATGTAAACCCGTTGCACCTTTCAACAACACCCTAAATGGTCTATTTTGGGATAAAGATGACGAATTTGATCTTGACCATCACTTTCGACATATTGCTCTGCCTCACCCTGGGCGTATTCGTGAGTTATTGATTTATATTTCACAGGAACATGGCACTTTAATTGACCGCGCCAAACCGCTATGGACATGTACCATTATTGAAGGAATTGAAGGTAACCGTTTTGCGATGTACTTCAAAATTCATCATGCCATGGTCGATGGTGTTGCCAGTATGCGTCTGATGGAAAAATCCTTTGCCAAAGATCCGAATATTCATAGTATCGTACCGCCATGGTGCATTGAAAAGCGCCGCTCACAACAAGAAAACAAGAATCCCGTTCGCCGCTTGGGCAGCAAGCTAAGCCACTTAAAACAACAAATGAATATTGTGCCTGGCGTGTATCATGAACTGACTCAAGCTCTACATGACCGCCGCCACGACCCTGACTATGTTTCAAGTTTCCAAGCACCTGTCTGTATTTTAAATCAGCGTATTAGTGCATCCCGACGTTTCGCAGCACAATCTTTTAATCTGCAACGCTTCCGTCATATTGCCAAAGCCCTACAGATTACCTTAAATGATGTGATTCTTTCAGTCTGCTCAGGCGCATTACGTGAATACTTGATGAGCTTGAACAGCCTGCCTGCCAAACCACTCATTGCAATGGTGCCCACCTCAATCCGTTCAGATAATGACTCAGATACCAGTAACCGTATCACCATGATTCTTGCCAATCTGGCAACACATATCAGCGACCCGATTGAACGTGCGAAAATTATTTCACGTAGTGTCAGTAACGCCAAAACCCGCTTTAAGCGCATGACCCAAGATCAAATTTTGGGCTATAGCGCATTTGTATATGCTGCTGCTGGCTTGAATATTATTTCTGGGATGATGCCTAAGCATCAGGCATTTAACTTGGTGATTTCCAACGTCCCTGGCCCACGTGAACCTTTATACTGGAATGGCGCAAAACTAGAAGCTTTATATCCTGCATCAGTCGTCTTTGATGGTCAGGCATTGAATATTACGCTGACGAGTTATTTAGATAAACTTGAAGTGGGAATTGTGGCGTGTCGCAATACTTTACCGAAAGTACAAAGTTTACTCACGCTGCTTGAACAAGAAATTCAAAATTATGAACGCCACCTTGGCATGGAATCACGCTCTGAAGAGCAGAAAGCACATTTAAAACACGTTGGTTAAATCCAACTTTTCAATTTTTTTTACACAAATAAAAGGGCGTATAATTCGCCCTTTTATTTTAACTTTTTACTGTACGACATTGCTCAAGCAATTTAATACAAATATCTTGCACCATTGACGTGGTGATCTGGACTTCTTTACCGTGTTCATCGACCATATAACAATCGTTTTTAACAGGACGATGCTCTTTGTTCGTTTGAGTATGATTTGTCAAATTGTTATCTTCTCGCATATGCATATTTCAACTCCCCATCTGGCTAAGACTAAAGGCCTTTGGCTACTCACTTAAGTTTATAGTATTGAGAAATGCTCAATGAAAGTAAACAGCGAGTTGTAACAAGGCTTATGCGAAATTCTGTTACAAAATCAACTGAGAATGATATCGTATTGCTCTTGTGTATAGAGGTTTTCAACCTGAAATTTGATTACTCGGTTAATAAAGTGTTCTAAATCTGCCACTGCTGGCGCTTCGGCAGTTAACAATCTGTCAATCACTAATGGATTGGCAACCACCATAAATCCTGCCTGAGATTGATAAGCACGTGCATAGCGTAAAATTTCACGGAAAATTTCATAGCATACTGTTTCTGCTGTTTTTACAAAACCACGCCCCTGACAGGTTGGACATGACTCACACAGCAAGTGTTCAAGTGATTCACGGGTACGCTTACGCGTCATTTCTACAAGACCAAGCTCGGAAACCTGTGTAATTTTAGTTTTAGCATGATCACGCTCAAGCATACGCTCAAACTGCTTCATGACTTCATCACGATGCGTTGCTTCTTGCATATCAATAAAGTCAATAATAATAATGCCACCCAAATTACGTAACCGTAACTGGCGAGCAATCACCTGTGTCGCTTCCATATTGGTTTTAAATACAGTGTCTTCAAGGCTACGTCCACCTACATAAGACCCCGTATTTACATCAATGGTGGTCATGGCTTCAGTCTGATCAATCATCAGGTAGCCACCAGACTTCAATGCCACACGGGTTTGCAAGGCTTTTTGAATATCTTCTTCGACATTGTAAAGATCAAATAGCGGACGCTCACCTGGATAATGAATCAGGCGGCTTTGCATTTCTGGCATAAACTCATCAATAAAATCTTTGAGTTTTGCGTGAATTTCTCGTGAATCAATACAAATCTTGCTAGTCGATTCAGATGCCAAATCACGTACGATACGCTGATGTAATGGTAATTCTTCAAAAATCAGGGAAGGCACCGCAATAGTTTTTTGTTTGCGCTGGATATATTCCCAGAGTTTTGCCAGATAATTCATATCCTGTGCAATTGAGGCCTCATCAATTCCTTCAGCAGCCGTTCTCACAATCACACTACCCGGTAACTGATGCTCTTTCTGGATTTTTTCAATCAGTGTACGCAAGCGATCACGCTCTTGTTCTGATTCGATACGCTGAGAAACTCCAATATGGTTACCAAACGGCATTAAGACCAAATAACGCGAGGGAATTGAAAGATCGGTACTTAGGCGTGCGCCTTTGGTTCCCAGCATATCTTTCATGACCTGAACGGTCAGGATTTGCCCAGGCTGAAGGAGGTCAAAAACATTTGGCGTTGGCTGGTTACGTGACCAAACCATATCGTTAATATGTAAAAATGCAGTTCTCGATAAACCAATATCGACAAAAGCAGCCTGCATACCAGGAAGTACACGCACGACTTTGCCTTTATAGATATTGCCAACCAAACCACGTTTTACCGTACGTTCGACAAAAAGCTCATTTACTGTTCCATTTTCAATTAATGCAACGCGGCATTCCATCGGCGTGACATTAATCAGCAATTCATCTGACATAATAAACTCAAAACATTATAAGAATTCTTGTAAAGCGATCAGTTTGATTCATTAATCACTTTTAATAGCTCGATTGTTTCATGCAGTGGCAATCCAACCACATTGGTATAACTGCCTACAATACGGGGAATATACTGCGCTGCCTGCCCTTGTATGGCGTAAGCACCTGCTTTTCCCACAGGCTCACCTGTTGCCCAATAATTTTCCATATCATTCGGCGTAAGTGGTTGAAACTCGACTTGAGTCTGCACCACTTGATATAAAATCTGTTGAGCATTTGCAACACAAACACCAGTCAATACATCATGACAACGTCCTGACAGTTTTTGCCAAATGCTAAACGCATGTGCTTTTGATTCAGGTTTCCCGATAATTTCATGATCGACAGACAAACTGGTATCAGCAGCAATCACTGTTGCATCTGAAAACCTGCGTAATACTGCTTGAGCCTTGGCTTGTGCGAGCCGCGCAACATACTCAGAGGCTAACTCACCCTCAAATATGCTTTCGTCAATTTCAGGGCTAAATACCTCAAATTGTAAGCCAAGCTGTAAAAGCAACTCACGGCGACGTGGTGAGCTTGAAGCCAAAATCAAGCGCGCCATCTTTTCAAGCAATAATATAACATAGGCCAAGCAAAAACACTGCTGATTAATGGTGGCCAACGGCGCATGACAGGATAGTTAATACCCGCCATCACCTGTGTCACCCAAACAAAAATGACATAAGTCAGAATCGCAAGAATCGCAATAATCCATAAATTCAGAAAGGTTAGAACTCGACGTTCCCGAATAAAGTAACGTGCTGAAAAAGTGATAACCACATAAATCAGCGCATTTTGCCCAAGCGGTGCGTCAAGCAACAGGTCAGTAAAAATTCCTAGACCAAAAGCAAACCACACGCCGCACCATGCTGGCTGACACAGTACCCAAAACAACATGACTAGCAGTATGATGCATGGTCGCCATGCTGAGGCATCATAGGCCAATGGATATACCACCAGTACAGATGCCAACAACGTCGAAATCACAATCCAGATAAATGGATCTCTAGGTTTCTGAGGGCGATAATTAGCGACTAGCATAAGGTTGCTCCTTTGCTAGTGAGTCAGAAAACAGCACGACAACATAATGTCCGCCCGCAAGTTGTCCTGCTGGTGTGACATCAATCTGGGCAAATTCACCCGAATTATGTCGCTGAATTTTCGATACTGTACCGACCAGATACCCTGCAGGAAAATGCTCGCCCAAACCTGAACTATAGACACGATCCCCAACAACGAGATCTGCACTGGTTGGAACATATTGCATTTGCAAAATTCCAGAATCACCTGTACCTGACACAATTGCACGCATACCTGTGCGCTCAATCCGAATGGATAGCGAGCTTTCTTTATCAGACAATAAGAGCACACGAGCACTATGCGAGTAGACGTTAATAATCTGCCCCATAATCCCGTGATCATCTAACACTGTTTGCCCCTGATAAAGACGGTCAGCTTTACCTCGGTTAATCACAATAATATGTCGTAATGGATCGACATCAGTCCCAATGACTTCAGCAATTGCCATACGACCATCAATAATTAAAGGCGTGTCGAGCAGACCACGTAAACGGGCATTTTCGGCTGAAAGTTCAGAAAGTTTTTGCAGGCGTACTTGCGCTTGTAACAACTCAGCATGCATTGCAGTATTTTCACGACGCAGTTGTTCTTCAGACTTGGTTTGTTGATTCAGCCACTCTCGCGACATGACTGGATAGCTTGCAAGGGCATAAATGGGATTATATGCCGCGTACAAGACATCCCTTGCAGGTTTCACTACATGAGGCATGCGCCAATCAAAGAAAAGCACGAGCAAACACGTAACGACTGCAATAATGAATGAGCGAAAAGATGGCGGTTGTCTTGAAAAAATATTCGGTTGCACCGCCCTGTCCTATTTTATCCTACAAAAAGCATGTCATGGTTTGGGTTATCAAAGAACTCAAGGACTTTTCCACCACCGCGTGTCACGCAAGTTAAAGGATCTTCAGCCACAACCACTGGCAAACCAGTTTCTTGTGCCAATAATTTATCCAAGTTACGTAGTAATGCACCACCACCTGTCAAGACGATACCACGTTCGGCAATGTCTGAAGAAAGCTCAGGAGGTGTTTGCTCAAGTGCAGATTTTACCGCACTCACAATGCTTTGTAGAGGATCTGCAATCGCTTGCATCACTTCTTCAGAAGTCACTGTAATTGAGCGAGGTACGCCTTCTGCCAGATTACGGCCACGCACTTCAATTTCAAGTTTCTTGGTGTGTTCATCTTCAACAGCCATACCCACTTCTTTCTTAATGAGTTCGGCAGTCGTTTCACCAATCACGCAGCCATGTGCTTTACGAACATAGTTAATAATCTGTTCATCAAAGACATCGCCACCAATACGTAAAGAATCTGCGTATACACAACCTTGTAAAGAAATGATGGCAATTTCTGTCGTACCACCACCAACATCGACCACCATAGAGCCACATGCCTGTTCAACAGGTAAACCAGCACCAATTGCAGCAGCCATAGGTTCTTCAATCAGACGAACATCACGGGCACCAGCATTGTAGACTGCTTCACGAATGGCACGGCGTTCAACCAGCGTTGATTTGCATGGCACACAGACCACAACACGCGGCGCGGGTGGGAATAAGCGTTTTTCGTGCACTTTGCCAATAAATTGGTTTAACATGGTTTCGGTGACTTCAAAGTCTGCGATCACACCATCCTTCATTGGTCGAATTGCAGAAATATTGGCAGGGGTACGACCTAGCATTTGTTTCGCATCTAGACCAACGGCTGCAACAATTTTTTGTGAACCACTGTGGCGAATTGCCACCACCGTCGGCTCATTCAAGATAATGCCCCGTCCTGGTGCATAAATGAGTGTGTTAGCTGTACCTAAATCAATCGCAAGATCTGGCGAAAACAAGCCAATTAGTCGTTTTAAAATCACGGGTCGTACTCAGTTTTTACAAATGTGGACGCAAGGTCGCAACTTTAACTAAATGTGATGATTTGAACAAGTCAATCGCTTATCATATAGCACGATATTTTGAAATTTTTTGATACTGACAAGGTGATGTTATGTCTACATCGGATGCTCAGCATTCAGATCTAAATGCTCAAACCGTATCGCAAATTGCCAATCTTGCACGTTTATCGTTCAATGATACGCAATCTGCAGAGTACGCACAAAGTCTAAATAAAATTTTAGGCATGATGGAAACCTTAAAAGGCATTGATACTACTAGTATTGAGCCATTAAAAAGCCCATTTGACCACCCACAGCCTTTACGCCCTGATGTGGTAACTGAAACAAACCACCGTGAAGAATATCAAGCTGTTGCACCTGCAACTCAGGATGGCTTGTATCTCGTACCACGTGTGATCGAATAATCTTTTGTTTCATTTTGTAAATACTAGCACTTTTGTCGTACTTTCCGACGGAATAACCAAATCGTGCTACTTTTTAGACCAGATTTTAAATTATGACTAATTTACATCGTCTCTCTATTCGCGAATTGTCAGAAGGTTTGCAACAAGGCAAATTTTCCTCTCGTGAACTGACACAACATTATTTAAAGCGTATTGAAAAAATTGACGCTCAGGTAAAAAGTTATGTCACCGTAACGCCTGAGCTTGCACTTAGCCAAGCCAATGCTGCCGATGCCGCGATCAAAGCAGGCAATGCAACTGCACTCGCAGGGATTCCTCTCGCCCATAAAGACATTTTTTGTACCCAAGGTGTGCGCACCTCTGCGGGCTCAAAAATGCTCGACAACTTTATTTCACCTTACGATGCCACTGTCGTGACCAAAGCCAAAGCAGCAGGTCTGGTCACTTTGGGTAAAGTGAACATGGACGAGTTTGCGATGGGTTCAACCTCTGAAAGCTCATACTACGGCGCAACCAAAAACCCTTGGAACTTGGATTACGTGCCTGGTGGTTCTTCTGGTGGTTCTGCAGCGGTAGTTGCAGCAGACCTTGCACCGTTTGCAACAGGAACAGATACAGGCGGCTCAATTCGTCAACCTGCATCATTTTGTGGTTTGACGGGTTTAAAACCGACTTATGGCCGCATCTCTCGTTTCGGGATCATTGCGTTCGCGTCATCTTTAGATCAAGCAGGCCCAATGGCACGTTCGGCTGAAGACTGTGCTTACCTGATGAATGTCATTGCAGGTCACGATGCAAAAGACTCAACTTCTGTAGATAAAGAGGTTGATGACTATGTTGCCAACCTGAATGCAACTTCGGTGAAAGGTTTACGCATTGGTATTCCTAAACAGTACTTCAATGTTGCAGGTTTAGCCGCTGACGTTAAAGCACGTGTTGAAGAGTCTTTGAAGAAACTTGAAGACATGGGCGCAATCTTAGTCGAAGTTGACCTAAATATGGTTGAAGCTTATGTGCCAACCTATTACCTAATCGCACCTGCTGAAGCTTCTTCAAACTTGTCACGTTATGACGGCGTGCGTTATGGCTACCGCTGTGAAAACCCTGTGGACTTGATGGACTTGTACAAACGTTCTCGTTCAGAAGGCTTCGGTGAAGAAGTGAAGCGTCGTATCTTGATTGGGACTTATGCGCTTTCTGCAGGCTATTACGATGCTTACTATGTCAAAGCACAAAAAGTTCGTCGTCTGATTCAGCAAGACTTCCTGAAAGCCTTTGAACAGGTCGATGTGATTGCTGCACCTTCTGCACCAACCACCGCCTATAAGATCGGTGCTAACCTCAGCCCAACAGAAATGTATTTGGGTGACGTGTACACCCTTGCTGTGAACTTGGCAGGTCTGCCAGCGATTAACGCACCTGTAGGTTTAGATGATCACAACTTGCCTGTCGGCTTGCAGTTGATTGGTAACTACTGGTCTGAATCACAATTGTTGTCGATTGTGCATCAATACCAACAAAACACCGACTTCCACACCCAACGTGCGGCAATTGCTGAGGAGAATGCATAATGGCACAAGCTCAAAAAAAGCCTAAATCAAACCTGATTGATGGTTGGGAAGTGGTGATCGGGATTGAGATTCATACCCAACTTGCAACCAAATCTAAAATCTTCTCAGGCTCATCGACTGAATTCGGTCAAGACCCAAACACCCAAGCCAGCCTTGTAGACTTGGCGATGCCTGGTGTTTTGCCTGTGCTCAATGCTGAAGTGGTTGATCTTGCAATTCGCTTTGGTTTGGGGATTGATGCGTACATCGACCAAGCTTCTGTGTTTGCCCGTAAAAACTATTTTTACCCTGACTCTCCCAAAGGTTACCAAATTAGCCAGATGGACAACCCGATTGTGGGCTTGGGTCATATCGACATTCAACTTGAAGATGGCACAGTGAAACGCATTGGCGTAACTCGTGCGCACCTTGAGGAAGATGCAGGTAAATCGGTACATGACCAGTTTGAAGGCATGTCAGGCATTGACTTAAACCGTGCAGGAACACCTTTACTTGAAATCGTGTCTGAACCTGACATGCGTTCGGTGGAAGAAGCGGTTGCATACATTAAAGCGATTCACACACTTGTACGTTGGCTCGGTATTTCTGACGGTAACATGGCAGAAGGTTCATTCCGCTGTGACTGTAACGTATCTTTGCGTCGTCCAGGTCAACCGTTTGGTACACGTTGTGAATTGAAAAACCTCAACTCATTCCGTTTCATTGAACAAGCGATCAATGTTGAAATTGAACGCCAAATGGAAATTTTGGAATGGGATGGCACGATCGATCAAGAAACCCGTTTGTTCGACCCTGTGAAAATGGAAACGCGTTCAATGCGTTCTAAAGAAGAAGCGAACGATTACCGCTACTTCCCTGACCCTGACTTGTTGCCTGTGATTATTGCAGATGAGCAAATCGAAGCAGCTCGCGCAGCATTGCCTGAGTTACCTGCGGCACGTCGTGAACGTTTTGTCGCTGACTTTGGCGTGACTGAGTACGATGCGCATGTCCTTACGCTTTCTCGTGAAATGTCTGACTTTTTTGAGGCAGTGGTTGCAGCAGCAGGTGGTGAGGCTCAAGGTAAAGTGTCTGCAAACTGGGTCATGGGTGAATTCTCAGGTGCTTTAAACAAAGCAGGCTTGGACTTGGCGGCTTCTCCTGTATCTGCTGGGCAACTTGGTGGCATGATTGCACGTATTGTGGACAACACCATTAACGGCAAAATCGCTAAGCAAGTGTTTGGCTTTATGTGGGAAGAAGGCAAAACTGCCGATACCATTATTGCTGAAAAAGGCTTGAAGCAGGAAACTGACACAGGCGCGATTGAAGCGATTATTAAAGATGTACTTGCAGCCAATGAAAAAATGGTTGAAGAGTACAAGTCTGGTAAAGAGAAAGCCTTTAACGGTCTTGTTGGTCAAGTGATGAAAGCTGCAAAAGGCAAAGCCAACCCAGCTCAAGTGAATGAATTAATGAAAAAATTGATTGGTTAAGCTGATCTTTTCTAAATAAGAAAAACCCGCTTTAGAGCGGGTTTTTTAGTATTTCAATAATAGCTAATATATTACGATTGAGTTCTCTTATATGACTAAAAAACTTTTCAACCAAATTATCTCCAGCAATTTTTGATTCAATGATCTTATGATCAGCTTCCGTTCTATTTTTTTGCAATAGACGTATACTCTCAGTAAACTCGTTTGTAACACCAATTTTCACTTCAAATAATTGCATTAACTGCATAGAACTTAGAGGTCTGCCTGATTCTTGATGCTGAAAATCTTGATCTAAACAAGCTTGATTATTTTTAAGATATGCCTTTAATGTTTTCTGATTAATATTATCTGGCCCCACTAACTTAAATAATTCACTACAACTATCAAAATAAGCTTTGAATGTATTTTCTACAGGAGGTCGACAATAAATATTATCTGTTTTATTTAAGATATTACCTTCGAAAAATGAATTTAATAATTCTATATTTTTAGTTAAATCTAATAAATCATCCTCGTATTCAACCCAAGCACCTTCATAATTTCTATTAAAAAATCTCTCATAAGCTTCATCATTAATATGAAAATCTAATTCATTACTATTTAATTCATGAGAATGCCAATGTCTTTGTTCAAAATCACTCATGTTCGCTAAATCTTTATATATAGCAACAACCACAGATTTATTATTAGCCAACATTTTTCTACCATGACGAACATGAATATATCTCTCATCAGGAGTTTCATCAGATGCAATATAAATATGTCCACCTGATCTAGAATCATCAACTTCATAATATTCTGGATAATCAAAATATCTTGATAAAACAGACTCATCAAAACACACTTGCCCTAACTGATGTGCTCCAATATGTAATCTTTTCTTATACTCAGGAATATTTTTTCTTACTAAGTCAGTCGAATAAAAGAAATCCTCTAAGATAGCACTTGATGGGAAATATATATGTACAGTAATAGGCGTAAAATCAAAACTAGACTTATCTCCATCTATAGATATTTCACAAAGCTCTACATTTGGATTCATTGAACCACGCCCACTAGCTACTAAACTTTCAATTTCCTTCATAACAATAAGATTATCAACTCCAATTTTTTGAGCAATCTCTGAACTAGAAGTACCGCCAAAAGACTTATTCCAATTATCTATTGAAATTTTCTCAATATTTTTCTTCACTTTTTTAAAATCCAAGAGTATGTCCTCATTATTTTAACTTTAAATTAAATTTAATATTTAGAAATACATCTCAAAATTTTTAATCATTAATTCTAATATTTAAGATGAATTCAAATTCCAAAGTCCTTTTTTATGCATGATTTCTGAATCCCTCTCTTTGCGAAGCTTCACTTCTCACCTTTAAAAAGGGAGACTTTGTCATATGATTAATTTGATCCGTGACATTCCCTCTCCTTTTTTAAAAGAGAGGGCTAGGGAGAGGATTAAAACTACTTCCCTCTTATCACACCCAACTGATTCCAAATATCAGGTGTCAAAAACGTCACCACCAACTTATTCATATCCACGTAACGCAACAAACCATTGAGCTGCTGCTTCACCTCAGGATTTTTAATAATTTCCTCACCCGTAATCTGTCCCAACTGCTGGAAGCTCTCTCCGACCGCTTGCACGCCTTCCGCCTGTATCACCGCTTTGGTCTGAGTCGAACATTGATCGACCAAAATTCGTTGCAACACCTGCGCCACGTTTTTATCCAGTGCAGTTTTTTGCTCGTCTGTCACATGACTAAACTGTTTTAAATCGGGATGGTTCGATAACGACACAAACGTCCACTGCAACACTGCAGTTTTATCAGTTGCAGTGGTCGATTTCATCAAGCAATCACTGAGCCGATCAACGGTTGGACTGGCCATCGTGACTTGAGTTGTGCCAAAAACTGCGGCTGCCATCAAAAGTACTCGACTCAAAGATACATGTTTACGTTGTGTGGACATTCTTAAACTCCATTCGGTGATTGGCTTCTTTTTAGCATACGACATGATGCTTAGGTGTTATGACTCTGTATCGATCTGGCAGGTGCAGCCAGCAATTCCAGTACGTGCTGTACCCGAACATTTGCATCTACCCGATACACCGCATAAATCGGGGCAATACACGGCGACTCGGCTTTGAGCGTCTTATATACAATTTGTTTATTCCAAAAACCCTGAATTGAAGCAGGCACAATCGACACGCCAATGCCTGCGGCAATCAGATTTAGGCTCGAGGTTAAACGTGGCGCTTCTTGGACAATATTGGGGCTAAAACCTGTCTGATAACAATGCGCTAAAATATTATCGAATAAATCCTGTCCTGCCAGTCGCCGATATAAGATGAACTCATACGGCTCTAAATCGAGCAAGCGATTTGCCGCTTTAGAAATATACTTTCTTCAACCACGGCAACAAAGGCATTAAGTTTATGAATCTCAATCATTGCTATACTTTTTAGGCATGGTTTAAGGTAAAAATAGCATTTGTCAATATAGCATAGCCCCTGCATGCTATACACATCTTGGGACAGGTTAAGGTGATCTGGTGAGCGAACAAGTACTCAACATACCAACATGCAAAGCATTGTTTTTAGGTTTCTTAAAATTGGGATTGATGGGTTTTGGCGGTGTTCTGCCACTTGCGCATCGTATGATTGTGGAAGAAAACCGTTGGTTAAGTACAGCTCAATTTACCGACCTGCTTGGGGTCTGCCAGATTTTACCAGGTGGAAATATTATTAATATGTCCGTGGCGATTGGCATGGAGTTTCATGGCGTCAAAGGTGCGCTCTGTGCCATTTTAGGCTTAATCTGTGCGCCGACCATTATCGTATTGCTGATTTATCAGATTTATAGCCAGTTTCAAAATTTACCTGCAGTACAGCATGCGATTCAAGGTTTGGCTGCAGCGGCAGCAGGCCTGTTATTTTCCACAGGTTTAAAAATGCTTAAACCGATTGCCAAAAGTTATTTGACAGCCAGTAGTATTGTGCTGACCTTTATGCTCATGGTCGTGGTGAAAATACCATTGTTATTTACCCTGATGATTTTGCTGGGTCTAAATATGTGGGTTTTAAGTTTGGGAGCAAAACGCGCATGATTTGGGTGTTATGGTCACTGGCATTGGTATTTGCAGAGTTATCCTTACTGGCATTTGGCGGCGGCAATGCGATTTTGCCTGAAATGCAGTATCAGGTGGTTTATGTCCACCATTGGCTGACTGCTGAAGAATTTAATGCCCTGTTCGCAATGGCACAAGCAGCACCTGGCCCAAACATGATGATTGTTCCTCTGATTGGCTGGCATGTTGCAGGGACAGCAGGTTTACTGGTGACTTCAATTGCCAAGTTTGCGCCATCTTCGGTGATTACGGTTTATGCACTCAAGTTCTGGCGACAAGTCAAAGATCATCCTTTACGTTCACGCTTTGAAAAAGCCCTAAAACCTGTGACCGTTGGACTGGTCTTGGTCAGTGCATGGCTGATTGGTTCGGCATCAGCACAAAATCTTTTATTGGCTGTCATTATTTTGGCAACAGCAGTACTGGGTTTATTTAAAACAGTGCATCCACTTTGGATTATGTTGCTGGGTGCAGTGTTGGGCGTGTGTTTCTTATAAATTTATGTCACACTGATGAACATGATCAAATTGCTGTTCTGTACATTTTTATATTCAGGTGGCTTATGCAAGATCCGATATCAGAATCTCAAAATAACGAAAATGAATCTTCTTTTTGGAAAAATAATTGGATAGATGTATGCGAAGTATGCATCGAATTTTTACATAATTTATTGATGGGTGCTGTACGCGTTATTGCTCATGGATTAGCAAAAATTTTTGATTAAGCCTTTTTTTGATTACTGCACAAAAAAAGCCAGTCAATATTTTGATTGACTGGCTTTTTTTCACGATAACTTTTTAATTATTTATGCAAAATCGACTCAAACGCTTTTAGACGCTTATAAATCGAAAGCAGTTCAATAATGGTTTTCCATGAGCTAATCAAATACTGAAATGACTCACGAACTTTATCGAACACGTTACCAATCTGGTTGAGTAAACCCAAAGTCATTTTGCCTGCGGCGATGGATGGGAACAGCACCACAAGGCTATACAAGACATCGAGCTGCATGTACCACGTACTCACCAAGTTAAAGTAAGTATAGTGAAAATACAGACGGAAATAGTTTTTACGGACATGACCGAACAACTCTCTAAGTGTCGCAGGCTCTGCACGTTCAATACAGTCTTCACCATACACCAGTTCTTTACGGTAAGCGGCTTCAACCCTTTGATTATTAAATTCTAAACCAGGTAATTTAATACCGACAAACATTAACAGGAATGTACCAAAAGCCGCCCATACCACTGCTGCGTACACTAAAGAATGTTTAATTTCACCAATGATTGGCAATGCAGGAACATGTGCCGAAAGCTGAAATAAAATCGGTAAAAAGGCGATTAGGATCATAATCGCTTTGACAAAGCGGACACCTAAATCTTCCATCGTGGTTGCAAAACGCATGGTATCTTCTTGTACCCGCTGTGATGCGCCTTCTATATTGCGTAATTTTAACCAATGCTCGCTGTAATATTCATTCATGGCAGTACGCCAACGGAAAATATAATGACTCACCAAAAATGAGTTCAAAACTGCAAATGTTACCGCAACCATGGCAATGTATAAGAACGTTAATGTCCCCATATACAGCTCTTTGATGTCGCCACCGCCACTTCCCAGCATTTTCTGGATCATGTCCCAAAATGGACCATACCATGCATTGACCGCGACACTGACTTGCACACCAAACCAAATATTAAACAAAATAAGGGCGGATCCCCAGACTGACCAACGTTGCCATTTGTTGTCTGAGAAAAAATGCCAAAAACCTGCAAAAATGGCGGTTGCAACCAAGAACCAGATATAGAACCATAAAAATGCAGGCGACCAAAAGCGACTCACGCCGACCGCCGACGGTGCTTCTGCATAACCTTGTGCCCAACCCAGTAAAGTGCCCCACGCCTTTCCACCTGCATACCACAAGATCAGGTTAAACGACAGCCATGCGACAACTGAAAGAAAAAATGCACGTGGTGCAGGAAAAAACGATTTAAACATGCTGTGGGGATATTCCATCTAATTTTGAAATTCTGCCTGAGCCGATTATAACTGTTTAAGCTGAGGACCTGTTGCAAAAACAGTGTAAGTAACGCTTAGGCATGATGTTTTTATTTTTTGTAAACCTCAATCAAAAAAGTACAAATATGTTCATCTTTATTCATGAGCAATTTAAAACACATTCGGTTTTTTTCATCAGGATTTACATACAGTCTCTTTGTTTTTTCCCTGAGCAATACAAATCTATTTCAATAAAGTACAAGAGCCATAAAATGGCTTAATCAAAGAAGTCTGTTTTATTTTTAGATTCTGAATACTATCGGATTCACTCCATTGTCTACATGGGCAATCAAATGCAGATGTGATATCAGATTGGCGTAGCCTATCAAAAATAAGCCTAAAAAAGGAAATTCATTTTTGTAATTCTGCCTATTGCTTGTCACTTTATCGCGTCACATCTTTGCATCGTTACAAATTCCGTGTCATTTTTAGGACATTGTTTTGCAAGTTTATTGCTGTATTTAATCGAAAAATCCATTATTTTTTACAATTTACTGATGATGATTCTGACAAATTCAGTTTAAAATCCGCCAACAACCTGATTCTGCTAGAATGAACTAAAATACAATCTGCATTGATTGTGATTATGGTGGTGATTCTTTTTTATGTACGCGATTATTATTGTAACGATTTTTGTGATTAGCTTGCTCTATACCTATTTTCGGGGGAAAGAGCGCTTAAAGCTGTCACGCCAACTATTTGATCATTCAACCTTTTTAGGTCCAGTCAATATATTTATGACGGGCTTTTCCCGTTTGCCTGCTCAACCGTTTTACCCAGTTGAAGACTTCCCTGAGCTGAAACCACTACAGGATAACTGGCAGATCATTCGTGACGAAGCCATTGCATTACAAAGCCAAATTAAAGCGGCCTCAAGTAACAATGACGCAGGTTTTAATACTTTCTTTAAGCGTGGCTGGAAGCGTTTTTACCTAAAATGGTATCAGGACAGCCACCCTTCAGCTCAACAACTTTGCCCAAAAACTGTCGCAATCTTAGAGAAAATTCCATCCGTCAAAGCCGCCATGTTTGCCGAATTACCTTCAGGCAGCTACTTGGGTAAGCACCGTGACCCCTATGCAGGTTCAGTACGTTATCACTTGGGGTTAAGCACACCCAATAGTGATGAGTGTTTTATTGAAGTTGATCAGGAGCGCTATAGCTGGCGCGATGGTGAAGCGACTGTATTTGATGAAACCTATGTCCACTGGGCACAAAACAAGGCAGAGCAAACCCGTATTATTTTGTTTTGCGATATTGAACGTCCAATGAAATGGCAATGGGCACAAAACTTCAATCACTGGTTTGGTCGCAATGTCATGTCGGCATCCGCGTCACCCAACGATGCACAAGACCAGACGGGCTTTATTAACCGTATTTTTAAATATTTTTATGCGATTCATGCCAAAGGCCGCGAGCTAAAAGCTAAAAACCGTCGTATGTATTATTTAATCAAATGGATTTTGTTTTTAGTGATTATTGGTGTCATTTTATTACCAAGTTTATTGTAAGTATTTAAAATACAAAAATTTTAACCGCATTGAAAGATGCGGTTTTTTATATCCTTTTTTAGAAAAATAACACATCAATCGTGTTTCATAGATCACTTTAAATATATTATGATGAATTAATATACAATTTTAATAACAATGGAAAATGATTATGCAAAAAATATTTTTAAATTTGACCTTACTCTTATCTGTAACGCTCACTGGCTGTGCTACGTCACGAGGACTAATTCAACTGCCAGCAACGACACCCCTTCCAGTCACAACGCCACAACAAAGCAATCAACATACAGCCGTGATTGCACTGGTTGAAGATGACCGTATTTTTCAGGAAGCGCCGAAAACCCCAGATATTCCGTCATTAAAAGGTGGTCTGGCACAAGCAACCCAAGATGAAAAAGCCCGTGCAGTCGCACGCAAGCGCAATGGTTACGGGCATGCTTTAGGCGATATTTTATTGCAAGATGGGAGTGTGACTCAGGTTATACAACAGCGCGTAGAACGTGCCTTAACCCAATCAGGTTATCAGGTCGTCCCAAATACCGATGCCAATAAAGCCACTGCAAACTTGGTTCTTACTGTAAAAATTAATAAGTTTTGGTCTTGGTTTCAACCTGGTTTTACCTCGATTAAAATTCACTCTGAAATTGACAGTGATGTGATCAACAATAAAACTTCTCCTCAACCCATTCATATTTATAGCAAAGTGACCAATTCTGGCCAAATTGCCAATGGCAGCAAATGGATTGCCAACATCAATCAGGTTCTAGATGATTATGAAGCCCAATTGATTCGTGAGCTAAAAAAACAACAACCTTAACTTAAAATAGAATGACAATGTGTTACGACAAAAAACAGGCTGCATTGCAGCCTGTTTTTCCAATCTGATCTTTTTCAAGATCGCTTTTAAATCCGAATTTCAGCACCAAGCAACTTCACAAATTGCGCCAACCAAGCAGGATGTGCAGGCCATGCAGGTGCAGTCACCAAGTGCCCATCGGTTACGGCGTCTGTCACTGCAATATCGGCATAGGTTCCACCTGCGAGTTTAACTTCTACAGCGCAGGCTGGATACGCAGAACAGGTTTTTCCTTGCAATACATTCGCAGCAGCCAATAACTGTGCTCCATGACAGACCGCTGCAATCGGTTTTTGCGCAGCATCAAATGCTTGTACAATTTCTACCACACGTGCGTTCATGCGTAAGTATTCAGGCGCACGTCCACCCGGAATGACTAAACCAACATAGTTTTCAGGATTGACTGCATCGAAGTTGTAGTTAATGGCAAAATTATGCCCACGTTTTTCACTATAAGTCTGCTCACCTTCAAAATCATGAATCGCGGTCGCGATATGATCTCCTGATTTTTTATCTGGGCAAACGGCATGCACCACATAGCCCAATCCTGTCAAAAACTGAAAAGGCACCATAGTTTCATAATCTTCTGCATAATCGCCAACGAGCATGAGTAGCTGCTTGCTCATATTATTCTCCGTGTTGTTTTTGGATGATTTTTTAGACAATAGCATACTGCACTGAAAAATGGATTTTTGCCTGTATATCTTTATGTAATGTTGATCCTGTCCATTTTTTATACTGGTTCTTTTCCCGAGTTATTTACCGTATGCTATAAAAAATAGGAAAAATCACATATAAATGCTGAGGGATAAGCAATGGCATCTGTAGATCATTCACTGCGTTATCAGGCTTATGGTTATATTGCTGCAGGGATTAGCAGTTTAATGCTCGTACATGCCATTGGGCGTTTTGCCTTTACCCCGCTATTACCCTATTTCATCCAAGATCATCTCATCAGTATTAACCAAGGTGCAGACCTCGCAACCAGTAATTATTTAGGTTATTTGATTGGGGCATTAATGGCGGTCTATTTAAACCGACCTGATCGACTGAAACGTTATGTCTGCTTTGGTTTAGTGATCAATGCCGCACTAACCATACTGCAATGTTTGAGCGCTGCTTATATACCACTGTTATTGCTACGCCTTGCCAATGGCATGAGTAATGGCTTGGTGTTTGTGCTTGCGCCTGCCCTGATTTTGGAATGGCTCAGTGAACATCAACTGACGCGTTTAAGTGGTCTCGTGTACTTTGGTGTAGGTTTGGGATTAATCGTCAGCGGTATTTTGGTGGACTGGACAGCTCCGTTTTTTACGGGGCAATGGCGCTGGCTGCCGATTGCCATCGCTTGTATTCCGCTGCTGGTATTTAGCCTATATCAAATCTCAAAAATCCAGATTCATCCGAAAGTTAAAACAGCATATGCAAGCCAAAAACTGTTTGATACCAACAGTACACCACTGTTTATTTCTTATATTGGCGCAGGTCTGGGTTATATTTTACCGATGACCTTTTTGCCTGCTTTAGCACATCAGGTTGGTGGTGAGCATACAGTTTTAGTGAAAAATGTTTGGTTAATTACCTCGCTGTCCTGTTCACTGTTTATTCCCATCTGGAACAGTTTGGGTACGCGTTGGGGAGATCGTCAGGCTTTGCTTGGTTCATACTGGATACAAGCGCTCGGCGTGTTACTGATTTTGCTTATGCCGAATATTTGGGGTGTTTTAGGCTGTGCGGTCTTTGTCGGTGCTGGATTTCTTGGCTCAGTCATGTGTACCCAGCGTTTGGCGCGTTTTTTCCAGCCACATCAAGGGCCGAAACTTTCCGCAGCCATGATTACCATTTATGCAGGTGCGCAGTTATTTGGCCCATGGTTAGCAAAACTCTGGATTGAACATGGTGGTTCATTGCAACAAAGTTTTGCAGTGGGTTTATTGGCTTTTATTTGGGGACTGTTCTGGACATGGCGTACCCCGAAAAAAATGACTGTTTAATTTTTTAGAACGAAGCTCTGTTATTTTTAAATTAACGATTTTATATGATACGCGGAAATGTCATCCGTAATTGTCCGAGGTAAGATGTCTTTTTAAAAAATAATGTTTCTGCGACTTATTTATTAGATGTAAGCATTCCCCGAGTTTTGCGGAAGAAAACACTACTCCCAAAAAGGTTTTCCTTGCGAAGCTTCGCTTCTCATTTGGCGAAACAAAAGAACAGGAAAAATCCCGAAACGTAACTTCACAAAGGGTTTGTGATAGTACACGAACTAAAGTTAAGGGGTTTATAAAAACCCCTTAACTGATTTGTATCAACCTAATATGGTCATTTTGGTTTTTACACCGATTAACGTGTCAAAACTTTGGCAATTGATTCAGCCACATAATACACGTTTTTCTGGTTCAAACCTGCAACACAGATACGACCACTGCGAAGCAAATAAATGGCGAATTCTTCACGTAAAATGTCAGCTTGCTCGCCTGTTAAGCCTGTGTAACTGAACATACCACGTTGTTTCACCAAGTAGCTAAAGTCACGACCTGGTACACGTTGAGTTAACTCATCACGCAAGATGGTACGCATTTTGGTAATGCGGTCACACATCTCTTGCAACTCTTCTTGCCAGTCCAGACGTAGTGCATCATCACGCAATACGGTATCGACTAAAACAGCACCTGTCGTTGGCGGACTTGAATAAATTTTACGGACAGTGGCTTTGAACTGCCCCAAGACATGTTCAGCTGACTCAGTCGATTCACAAATTGCAGTCAACCCACCAATACGCTCGCCATACAACGAGAAGATTTTTGAGAATGAGTTGCTGAGCAAGAATTTTGCACCTGCACGGTCTAGCGCACGAATTGCATAGGCATCTTTATCGAGATCTTCTGCAAAGCCTTGATATGCAATATCCAGAAATGGAATGAGGTTGCGTTCAAGTAATACGGCGATCACTTGATCCCATTGCTCAGGAGTCAAATCTGCACCTGTCGGGTTATGACAGCAAGGGTGTAACAACACAACATCTTGCTCTGGAATTTGTTTTAAGCACGCCAACATCTCGTCAAATGCAACGCCATTGGTGTTGGCATCAAAGTATGGATACTCCGCTACTTCAAAGCCTGAACCTTGGAAAATCGCAATGTGGTTTTCCCATGTTGGACGGCTGACCCACACTTTAGAGTTTGGGAAATATTTATGCAGGAAGTCTGCACCGACTTTCAGCGCACCTGAACCACCCAAAGTCTGAATGGTCACTGCACGTTGTTCTGCACGCGCTTGGCTGTCTGCACCCAATAACAATTCTTGGGTAATATCGCAGTAAGATTTTAAGCCTGACATTGGCAAATACAGCTTGGCTTTATCCACGTCTTGATTGGTGCGCAGTGCAGCTTGTTTCACAGCATTTAACTGCGGCACAATCCCTTCTTCGGTGTAATACAAACCAATACTTAAATTGACTTTATTGTTGCGTTCGTCTTTTTGGAATTTTTCCATTAAAGTTAAAATCGGGTCGCCTGCATAAGGCTCAACATGCTGAAACATAGACTATCTATCCTGATGGTTGCCTTAGCATTATAAACACAGATCGCACCATTTTGACGCTGATTTTTTAGCCAACTATTCAATCCTTTTGTCCATGTTCGATCTGTTCAAGAATCGGACAATCTGCGGTTTCATTCCCCGCGCAGCAATCTGCGGTGTGCTGCAAAATTTCCACCATGTTTTGCAATGCTGCGATACGCTGCTGTAACTGCTGGATATGTGCCAGTGCCAACTGTTTGACTTCAGCACTCTGTCGCGACTGATTGCGCCATAAACTGAGTAATTCCTTGATTTGCTCCACTGAAAAATCCAGTGTTCGCGCATGACGAATAAAACGCAGGGCTTGAAGATCTTGGGTGTTATAAACTCGATAACCTGCACTGGTGCGTTGAATATTGGGCAACAATCCGACTTCTTCATAGTAACGAATCATCTTGCTCGACAACCCTGTCTGTTTGGCAACTTGCCCGATATTCATGCAAAAACTCCCCGAAAGCGTTTTAAGCGCAAGGCATTGCCCAACACAAACACCGATGACATACCCATGGCAAATGCCGCAAACATCGGTGACAGTAAAATGCCATAGGCTGGATACAATACCCCTGCTGCCACAGGAATCAGCGCTGCGTTATATATAAATGCCCAAAACAGGTTTTGGCGAATATTGCGAATGGTGGCTTGGCTCAGTGCAATCGCATTGCTCACTCCTTGCAGGTTGCCAGACATCAGCACCACATCGGCAGATTCAATCGCAACATCCGTTCCTGTTCCCACGGCAATACCGATATCGGCTGCTGCCAAAGCGGGTGCATCATTAATACCGTCTCCGACAAAAGCCAATTTGCCATATTTCTGCTGCAACTGCTGTACGGCGTTGACCTTACCTTCTGGCAACACTTCAGCAATCACTTCATCTATGCCCAACTGCTTGGCTATCGCCTGTGCCGTAACATGATGATCACCAGTAATCATGGCAACTTTTAAACCCAGTTTATGTAGATTTTGAATTGCACTGTAGCTGCTTGGCTTAATCGGGTCAGATACCACCAGCATCGCCACTAACTCTCGATCAATCGCGGCATAAATCGGGGTTTTACCTTGCTCCGCCAACTGCTGTACCTGTTCAGAAAAGACTTCGACATTTAAACCCAATTGCTGCATTAAACGGGCTGCACCCAAATGAATCTGCTGCTGATTGACGGTTGCTTCAACGCCATAACCCGTCAATGCCTGAAACTGTTCAACAGCTAACAACTCTAGTCCTTGCCGCTGTGCATGTTGCACAATCGCCACTGCAATTGGGTGTTCTGATTTGGCTTCTACTGCTGCTACAACCTGTAAAATGTGTTGAGTTTGATTTGGATCAAGCGCTATAAAATCGGTCAGTGTTGGTTTACCTTCAGTGACGGTTCCTGTTTTATCTACTGCAACAATTTGAGTTTCCTGCAATTGCTGTAAGGCTTCACCCTGTTTAAATAAAACTCCTAGTTCCGCACCACGCCCTGTACTGACCATAATTGAAGTTGGTGTTGCCAAACCCATTGCACATGGGCAAGCAATAATCAGCACCGCAACCGCATTGACCAAACTCAGGCTTAAGGCAGGCTCAGGCCCGATGAAAAACCACACGACAAAAGTCAGGAGTGCCAAGCCCATCACCACAGGCACAAACCACATGGTCACTCGATCCACCAAAGCCTGAATCGGTAACTTGGAACCTTGTGCCTGCTCCACCAAACGAATAATTTGTGACAAAACAGTATTCGCACCAACGGCAGTGGCTTGAATGGTCAGCGAACCTTGTTGGTTAATCGTACCTGCCACCACGGTCATACCTACATTTTTCGCCACAGGAATCGGTTCGCCCGTGATCATGGATTCATCGACAAAACTTTGTCCTTCGATCACTGTTGCATCAACAGGAATTTTCTCCCCTGGTTGAATCAGTAGTTGCATCCCCAGTTGTACTTGTGAAATTTCAACTTCTTGCACTTGTCCATCTTGAATAACCCGCGCAGTTTTTGGCTGTAAACCGAGTAAATGCTGAATCGCTTGCGAAGTGCGTCCTTTGGCTTTGGCTTCCAAATAACGACCAAGCAGAATCAGGGTCACAATCACCGCTGCCGATTCAAAGTATACATTTACATTGTTCTCAGGGAGCCAAGTCGGTGCGAAGGTCGCTACGCAAGAAAAGCCATAGGCAGCCAGCGTGCCTACCGCAACCAGTGAATTCATATCGGGGGCAAAGCGCAATAAGGCAGGAATGCCCTTTTGATAAAAACGTCGTCCTGGGAAAATCAACACCAGCGTGGTCAAGACAAATTGTAGCCACCAACTGTTTTGCATGCCGATGTGCTGCATCACCCAATGATGAAAGGCTGGAATTAAATGCCCACCCATTTCCAGAATAAACACAGGCAAGCTTAAACATGCTGAAATCAATAAGTCACGTTTTAACTGGTTGGCTTCCTGTTCACGGCGTTCGCCCAGTTCATTGCTCGGCTGCGTTGTATGCTGCGGCTGTAACTGTGCCTCATAACCTGCTTTATGTACGGCGGTGAGTAAAGCACTCGCATCGGTTAAATGTGCATGTACCGTGGCTTTTTCTGTCGCAAGGTTCACTGTCGCATCACTAACACCTTCAACTTTTTTTAAGGCTTTTTCAACTCGTCCAACACATGAAGCACAAGTCATGCCCTGAATATTTAACTCAAAAACCTGTTCGGGTTGACTACGAACCTCATAGCCTGCACGTTCTACCGCATGCACTAAAGCTTCACGCGATACAAGCACATCGCTATGGATCATGGCCTTTTCAGTCGCTAAGTTCACCGCAACATCAGCGACACCTTCCACTTTTTTTAAAGCTTTTTCCACCCGCCCTACACACGAGGCGCAGGTCATGCCTTCGATCTCAAGCGACTGATGATATTGATGTTGTGACTGACTCATACTGTTTCCTCATGCTGTAAACAGGGATTGTATTGATCTTAAAAATACAGGTTTTAGCTTAAACCTTGACATAATGGCAAGGTCAAGATACAGATTTAAAATATTCTGATTTAAAGCCACTTGACCTTACCATGAGGGTAAGCTTTACAATACAATTCTCTTCTTCAAATCAGGCAGCAATCATGAAATTTGAAATTGCCAATATGACTTGTGGCGGCTGTGCCCGTAGCGTTACAGCAACTATTAAAGATCTTGACCCCAATGCACAGGTCAATATTGATGTTGCAAGCAAACTGGTCGACGTCCAAACCAGTGCCAGTGTTGAACAACTCACTGAAGCTTTAACAGAAGATGGTTTCCCACCTGTTCTGAAAGCATAATGCTTCAGCTTGAGCTTTTGGGTATGACACGTCGCATACCCAAATCTTTTAATTTTAATTATGGATTTGATCCTGAATTAAACTTCTCTATTCCGCGGTCTTTTATCTCATAACAAGGGTCTTTTCTTAATACTCATGCCATGTTCTCCATCTGGATGGATAATATGTATCTATAGCATGTCTGCAACAAATAACGTCCTCACAAATCTGCACTTTTGTACTGTGTTTTAGTTGTTCTGTTGAAATCATGATTATTTTTAGATTTATAAGTTTTTCTGTGCCGCGTTAGATTCTATTCATATCCATAAAAAATGGGCTGATCACCAAGATCAGCCCATTTTTGTTGAGTCTCTGGTCTAGCTGCAAGCAACTAGACACAGCGCCTCACTTATTTTTTGTCAGGCAACGCATAAGCCACTACGTAGTCACCATGATCTGGTGATTGACGCGCACCGCCTGCAGAAATCACGATGTATTGTTTTCCTGTTTTTGGTGAAATGTAGCTCATTGGCGTACCTTGGCTACCGACAGGCAAGCGTGTTTTCCACAACTCTTTCCCTGTTGATGAATCAAAAGCACGTAAGTAATAGTCTTGTGTTGCAGCGAAGAACACCAAGCCACCTTGAGTTGCCATTGAACCACCAATGGTTGGCATACCAATCGGTGCTTTCAAGCCCATTTTGAAACCTAGAGGTCCAGTGTCTTCGACTGTACCCAATGGTACTTGCCACGCGATTTGACGAGTTTTCATGTCAATCGCAGTCATGGTACCAAATGGCGGTTTTTGACATGGGATACCCAATGCTGACATGAAGCGGTTTTTGTTGACTTTGTACGGTGTACCTTTCATTGGTACAGCACCCATACCTGTGTTGACTTTCTCGCCACCACTCGCTTGGATTTTAATGTCTTCAGGCGTTTGTTTAATCAACTGAATCCATAAACCTAAACGCATGTCGTTCACAAACATATAACGATGTGTTGGGTCAAACGAGATGCTACCCCAGTTCATGCCACCCAAAGAACCCGGGAAGCTGAGAGAAACATCAGTACCTGGTGCAGTGAACAAACCATCGTAACGCATAGATTTAAAGTTAATACGACACATCAACTGGTCAAATGGTGTTGCGCCCCACATGTCAGACTCTTTTAAAGTCTGATTGCCAAGTTGTGGCATTTCAACTGAACGCGGTTGGTTTTTTGAATATTGTTCGTCTGGAATGTCTGCAACTTTTACAGGTTGCTCAACCACTTTGGTCAGTGGTTTACCTGTAACACGGTCAAGGACAAAGAACTGACCAGATTTCGTACCAATCACGACAGCAGGTTTAGTTGTGCCATCTTTCATTGGGAAATCGACCAAGCTTGGTTGCATTGGTAAGTCAAAGTCCCAAAGGTCATTATGTACAGTTTGGTAAACCCATTTTTCTTTCCCTGTTGTCGCATCAAGCGCCAACACAGAAGTATTATATTTGTGATCTAGTGCATTACGGTTCCCACCCCAAACATCTACCGATGAACTGCCCATTGGCAAGAATACAGTATTCATTTTCGGGTCATAAGACATTGGCGCCCAAGAGTTTGCGGAACTACGTTTGTAAGTTTCGCCTGGTTTTAACACATAGTTTGGATTTGGGTTACGTGCATCAAATGCCCAGCGTAATTTACCTGTGATCACGTCATAACCACGGATTACACCCCCCGGCATATCTGCGGCAACGTTATCGGCAACTCGACTCCCCACAACCAGTGTTGTACCTGCCAGTGTCGGAGCAGAAGTGACTTCAAAGCGAGGGGCTTTCGTACCACCTCCCATGCCTTCTAGCAAATTCACAGTACCATGATCACCAAAGTCTTCACAGCGTTGACCATTGTCGGCATTAATCGCAATTAAACGTCCATCTGGTGTATTTGTATAAACACGACGAGGACAAGCTGTATTGTTGGCAACTGCGGTTACAGGTGTTGCACCTGCCAATTTTGGTTGTTCGATGGCTTGCGTTGAATCAAAATAAGCAACACCACGACAGCGTTCCCATGCATCGGCTTTTGAATTCACTCCCGCTTTCCACAACTGTTTACCCGTGTCTGCATCAACCGCAATCACGTTGTTATGTGGGGTACACAAGAACACTTTATTGCCGACTTGTAATGGTGTTTCCTGATCTTCTGCGCCATTCCCCGTACCTGTGGTCATGTCACCTGTACGGTAAGTCCATGCTACTTTCAGGTCTTTGACGTTATTGCGGTTAATCTGATCTAATGCGGCAAAACGACTACCACCTGCATCACTACCATAGTGATCCCAGTTTTTTTGCTGTTTTGTTGCATCTACAGGAACTAAAGGCAATGCCTGACCTGATGCTGCAACGGTCGGATGCGGTTGGAACATTTGATACAATGCCACCAACATCCCCACAAGAACGACCAAACCTGAACCATATGCAGGTGCTGTACACCGTGCTTTTTGCTCATAACAGCGTAAGCTCGGCAGCGTCAACATGATGGCAACAAATAACCCAGATGGGAACATGAGGTTAGAGAACAAGCCCCAGAAATCCCAACCTTTGTCGAACAAAGACCAAATCAGCGTTACAACAAATACACCCGCATAAATAAACCCACTGAGTGCTTTTCTTCTCAACATGAGAATAGCCGCAAGGGTAATAAAAATCCCTGCGAGTAAGAAGTACCAAGAGCCACCGAGACCGATCAGCTTGCCACCACCAATCACATAAAATAAACCTGTAGCCAGCAATGCCAATCCTAAGATCGCACACCATATCTTAAATATGGGGTGTGGCTGAGTATATGAATCAGACATACAACTATCTCCAGTTTTGATGTCAAATCAGTTTTCCATCTGATACAGAACAGCATCTTGTGATGCTGCAACCGATTTGCACAATGCGCCAAAACAAAAACCAAAAAATCGCCTTTACACCACTTGGCATAAAAACGGCTTCACTCCTTCGTTATAGCCACGATGATTCCTTTCATCTTGATGAGACTGATAAGATTTTTTAGTAAAAATTTCATCAGCACAAAAAGTAGCGCAGTTTAAAAACAGTCGTTTTGAATCTATACACAATCCAAAACCGAAAAAGAATGCGCGATCGTCGAAACTATGGTGAGATCTTGCTGGGCATTGACCTCTGAAAGCCCAGCAAGCCCTAAGTCCAGATTAGAAATTTACACGAACACTTAAACCTGCAACCCAAGCATCATCAACTTCTTTCACCCCTGCTGGTTGGTAGATATATTGCAAGTTTGGACGGATCATGACCGCAGGTGACCATTGATAGGTATAGTTTAATTCCACATTCAACTCGCTGCGTTGTATTGGAACATAGTTGCTTGCGGTCGGATTATAAGAGAAGTAACCACGGCTAATGTCGGTTGCAATTTCTTTGTCACGGGCACGGTTATTGACATCATAGCGCGCGAAACCGAGTGCAATAGTGTCGGCTGGACGGCTATCAAACATACCCTTGTACCAAAATGCTAACTGTTGGGTGCTTTGGACAAATGTGGTGGCTTTGTCATTGAATACGGCATTGAAACCGACATACAAACCACGTTTCGAGTCATCACCGCGTTGGGTCAACTGTTGCTGTGAGTTCAACCAGAAACTGTGTTTGCCATCATGGACTTTACCTGCGGTTTTGATGTCTTTGGCTTCAGCCGTTGAGTACAATGCACCGATTTTATATTCACCAGGTAAGCCATTGAGCTTTGGTTTCCATGCCAACTCAACAGGAATCGTTGCACCCTGAACATTGTTCATACCAAGATTAAAACCATCGCTGGCGGACTGGGTTTTAATGTTATCTGGATTAACTTCATAAACCCCGACACCCAGCGACCACTCAGGTGCGAATTGGTATTTGACATTGGCTGCCCATACACTGACTGGCCAGTTATACCAGATTGAACCAATCGACTTGCCCAGCTGACCACCACAAAGCAGCAAGTTCTGGAACTCACATTGTGAGCTGTTAAAGTCATCTGACATACCCATACGACCTGCTTTGATTTGAACCTTGTTGTCATCAAAGCCTTTTTTCACCCATGCTTGGGTCAAACGCCATATTTTTCCACGTCCATAAATCTCTTGTGAATTACCTAGCGTGGTAGAACGAGGGTCTTTAATCCGTTCATTGGTTAGCGCATTACCATCACGTTTGGTAATCATGATGCCTGCTGTTGTATCATTCCAACCTGCGATTTTATTTAAATCGAAATTTGCCCCAAGGGTCAGCTGTGATGCAACAGTAGCCGTATTGCTATCATTGTAGCCGCCATCAATATTGGTCGCAGCTTGACTCATGATAGATGCGGTAAACTTGTAGCCTTTATCTTCTAGTTGTTGACGGTTACCATTCCAATCCCCCAATAACCATTGACGATCTTGTGACCATGGCTCATTTGCCAAAGCGGCATGGCTACATAAAATTGCGAGTGAAACTGCACTCATTTTAATTAAATTAACTTTTTTCATATTTGCTTATCCTTAGCCTAATCGGGTTAGGCACTCTAACCTGATGTCAAAGTGCCTATATTTCATCATTTTAGTTTTACTGGTTGGCTGAGTTCTGAACTTGCACCGAGATGATCTGTGATATTTGCGGTGTAATTGGCAAATTTCTCGGTTGGTTTCCAAGTCAAAGTGGCTTGACCTTGTGCGTTGGTTGCAACTGTTGCTGCACCTACAAATTGTTCTGCTTCTTTAGACTGTGCGTTGCGGTTACCAAAGAACTCCACGCGGTAACGCTGGTTCGCCTGACCTTTGAAACTCACCATAAGCTGCCCCTGATGTGCAGTCAGTTTAGGTGCTTGAATCCATTGGTTTGGCTGAGCATTACAACCTTGCTGAGTTGGCTCAGTACAGGTTTTTTGCAGATTCTTCGGATCAATCACCACACCGCCACCGCGCGAACCAACAAAACCTTCGTGTTCAAGTGCTGGCACACCAAACACGATCGCACCCAGACGCTGATTCGGCACACAAGAACCACCCGCTTCACAGCGTTTGATGTCTTTACCGTTGTCCCAAATCTGGTTTTTGGTCAATGTAATGTGTGCATTGGCATCTTTTTCTGAACGCAGTGCGATACCAATACGGTTACCATGCACTTTGTTGCCGTCAAAGATGTTGCCATCGCCAGTTAGGTTGAAACCTGTTGAATTGGCAGTCAATTCGTTATAGGCCACGTAGTTGCGCTTGCCCCAGTTAATTTGCAAACCATCTGAATAGTTTTCAAATTTGTTGCCGACAACTGCGTTGTCATTGCCCCACAAGATTTCAATGCCTTGTGATGGCTCTGGGTTGGCTTTGGTGTTGGTAAACAAATTATTGGCAATCAGGTTAAACGCTGCGCCACGAGTCAGCTCTAAACCATCACCATTATCCTGAAGGATATTGTCCAAGAATTTATTATTGTTGGTCGTGGTTGAGGTTGGATTACCCTTGCCATCATCTCCCGTAAACATCACCCCAGCGCCACCGTAGTTATTGCTAATACGGTTATGCTGAATCAGGTTATTGCTCGAACGGTTGACCAAAATACCAATACAGAAACGATGAATATCCAGACCTTTCAGGACAACATGATGTGTATCACGTAGTACCAGACCCGGCAAAGTCATCGTGCGTACGTTAGTACCATATTGCCCAGGCATAGCACCTGGACAGGCTTTTGCCCCTTCGCCCTGAATATAGTTAGAACCATCAATGGCAATAAACTCGCCCGTTTTGTCCCATTGTGTTCCAATGATTTTTACAGGGCCTTTAATTTCAGGAAGTGGTGAATTTACCTTAATGCTATAAGGTGCTTTACCCACTGCCTGAATCAAGATTTGATTGTCATCTGATGGATTGGCATTGGACTGTTCAATTGCCCAGCGCAATGATCCCTGATTCTGGTCATCCTGATAGCGATCAACCACGTAGGTTGAAGCAGCCGCCCAACCTGAAGCCAATAGTCCTAAACTTAGTGCGGTCACTCGTAAAGAAATTGCTTTCATTCCAGATATTCCTTTAATTCAGTTTTTATTATGGTGTGGGTTGTACAGTTTGTAAGAACTGGCGAAGCTGGGTCACATCAATTTGACCTGGTGCTGAAGCCTGACCAATCATGCCGAAACTTAAGCTCCCTCCTGAACTTGCTGTTGCAATTCTGGAAATCGTGCCCAAGCGTCCCATTGACATGGTTAACAATGGTTTTTTGCTTTGTTGACTCACTTTTAATGTTGCGTTCATCAAGGTAAACACATCGGCTTTAGACTGTGGCATGACTGCAATTTTTAAAATATCTGCGCCCATTTGGTCTTGTTTTAGCAGACGATCAACAATTTCCTGCTCGCTTGGTGTTTTGGCAAAATCATGATTCGACATCACCACCAAAACATGTTTTTCATGTGCCAAATCCGTCACTTTACGCACGACTTTCGCATCACGGAACATTTCAATATCAAGCAATTGCATAAACGGTTTTTTCAAATACGTGCTATAGATTTTGCCGTATTCTTCATCACTGACTTTAAGTTTACCGCCTTCGTTGGCAGTACGAATTGTTGCAAGGAGTGGTTTGTCTTTTAAGATTTGATTGAGCTGCTGTCCTAATGCAATCACCTGTTTGGTATCAGTTGCAAAGTTCAACAAATCAATACGGAATTCAGCAATATCTGCATTCGGGTTGCTGGCAATCACTTTTGCCTGCGCAATCGCCTCATCAGCAGTTTGTGCTGTAATCGGCACAATGGTCTTCACTGGCATCACACCAATATCAACATTTTTCACGACATAATGATCTGCCGTCAATGGTTGTGCCAACGCAACGGATGCTGCCCCCAACATGCTGCATGCTAGTGCCATCTGAAGTACTTTGTGTTTGATGTTCATCATTACCATTCCTTGTGTAATGTCGCTGTGTGGCATAACCACACAGCGTACAGCTTAGATATCAAAAAATACGGTTTCGTTTTCGCCTTGGATACGAATATCAAAGCGATAAACCACCTGACCATCACGCTCTTCACGTTTAGCCACCAAAGTGTTGCGACGTGGCGCCCACTCAATACCTGTCAAGATTGGGTCTTTGGCATTCGCTTCAGCTTCATCTTCAAAATACACACGGGTATTGAGACCTAAGTTGATACCACGTGCAAAAATGATTAAAGCAATATGCGGTGCTTGCTGTGTACCTTTGCGCCCTGGAACTGCACCTGGTTTAATGGTGTCAAAGTGCCATACGCCAGTCTGGAAATCAGCACCTGCACGCCCCCAACCTTGAAAATGTGGGTCAGCAGTTTTGCCCTGAATGTCGGCTTGGCTTGGGTAAACGCCATTGGCATCGGCTTGCCAGATTTCAACCAACACATCACGAAGCGGCAAACCTAGACCGTCAAAAACCTGACCTTCAAGGCGAATACGTTCGCCCTGAGTGTGTTCTTGCAAAAGATTGTTATTGAAATTGTTGTCAAACACTTCAATGTTGGCTTGTTTTGGCAACAGACCAATATGTACGTAAGGGCCACCTGTTTGAGATGGGGTTTCTGCTAATTCTTGAAAATTCCAGCCATTCATTTTTTCTACTCCATCCATTAAGTTAAATCATTTTCGAAGTACGTTGCACGGCGCCCACGCAAGGTGATGTCGAAACGGTAGCAACGGCTATCTGCTTCAATAAAATTGCTCTTATCTTCTAAAGCAATCAGGGCACGACGTTGTTCTTCTAAAGGAATCGTTTTAATAATTGGACAAGAATCAATTAATGTATCGCCTTCAAAATAAAGCTGTGAAATCAGGCGCTGTGCCCAACCATCTGCAATTAAAGAGAAGTGAATATGCGCAGGACGCCATTCATTGATACGGTTACGCCACGGATATGGGCCTGGCTTGATGGTACGGAAAACAAAGTAACCGTTTTCATCGGTCAACATACGACCACAACCACCAAAGTTAGGGTCAATCGCACCAATAAACTGATCATTTGGATGGCGATAACGACCTGAAGCGTTGGCTTGCCAAACTTCAAGTAATGCATTTTTTACAGGGCGACCAAACTGATCGCGCACATAACCATGCACAATGACTCGTTCACCAACTGGCAAACCATCTTTTGCATAATTTAAGATTAAGTCGTTATCTTTAGGGCCAAACTGATTTGGACTAAAATGTGGTGCTGTCACTTCAGTAAGCGTTTCCGCAATTGAAATCAAGGCATTGCTTGGCGAACGTAACACACTGGTTTTATAGCCTGGTGTATGTGCTGGCGGATGATGATCTGTATTACGCTGTGCGTAGGCACCCCAAATAATCTGAGACATCATATTTCTCCTTTAAATTTTAAAAAAATTGCATCCATTACGTTTGCTGGCTAGGTGAAATTCCTAGCTCTTTAAATACCTCTTCTGCCATATGCATCGCGGCATTTGCTGCTGGCAAACCTGCATACAATGAACAGTGAAGAAATAATTCTTTGAGGTCATCTTGAGTGACACCATTGTTAAAGCAGGCACGAATATGCATACGTAACTCCGCTTCACGACCAAGTGCCAACAACACCGCCATAGTCACCAGACTACGGGTATGGCGTGGCATGCCAGGGCGAGACCACACTTCACCCCAAGCAAAACGGCTAATAAAATTTTGAAAGTCGCTATTGAAGTCATTCAGGTTTTCAATCGAACGGTTGACGTGCTTTTCGCCTAAAACTTCCGTGCGAACTTGAATACCTTGTTTGTAGCGTTCATCATCATTCATAAGAAAACCCTCATTAGGTTGCATCAGTATGTGCAACCAGTGATTTGACAAAAATAGACACTGCGGCAGCGGTCGCCGGAATCAGCAACATGCTCAGAATTGCAGTAAATGACCAGTGTTGACCTAAAAGCACTGCGCCAATCCATGCTCCAAACACCGCACCGAAACGCCCGATCCCTGACATCCACGCCACACCTGTTGCACGGCATTGGGTTGGGTAAAAACGCGCACTGAGTGCTGGCATAGAAGACTGTGCACCATTGATTGCAACACCTGCGCAAAGCACCAAGACTGCAAGCAATATCGGGCTACTCAGGCTTTGACCCACGGTGAATGCAAAGACACCAGCCGCCAAATAAAACCCTGCAATAATGCGGTTCGGGTTAAAGCGATCCATAGCCCAGCCAATAAACAACGCACTAAGCACACCACCGAACTGGAACAGACCACCAATAAAGGCTGCACGTTCCATACTCGCGCCAGTTTCACGCATCAAGGTTGGCAACCAGCTGGTGAGCAGGTAAATCATCACCAAACCCATGAAATAGGTGAGCCAAAGCAATAACGTGCCTTTGATGTATGTTGGCGAAAAGAGCATCGAAAACACGTTTTGCTTTTGCTGCCCTGCACTTTTTTCTTCAGGCACATGAAACTCAGTCACGTTCTGAACTTGAGTTGGTGCAATACGGCTCAAAATTTTGCGAACTTTTTCGCTATTGCCACCACGAACAATCAAGAAGCGATAAGACTCTGGCAAGAAACCAACCACGAAGAAGGTCAGAATCATTGGGCTCCAGCCACCAAACAGGAATAAGCTGTGCCAGCCAAAGTGTGGAATCATCCAGCTACTTAAAAAGCCGCCAATCGCCATACCCAAGTTGTAACCACAGAACATACAGGTCACGAGTAATGAACGAATGCGCGTTGGACAATATTCAGAAAACAGTGTGGTGGCGTTTGGCATAGCTGCCCCCAACCCGATTCCGGTCAAGAAACGCAAAACAACCAAAGTATCGAGATTGTTGGCATAAGCACAGCCGATGGTAAAACCACCAAAAATCAGCATGGAAAATGACAGTACCGCCTTACGACCAAAACGGTCAGCTGTTGGCCCTGAGACCAATGCACCGATGATCATGCCGCCAAGTGCAGCACTCATCACAGGACCCAACTGAGAACGGTCAAGCCCCCAGTCCTGTGCCAATGCAGGGGCAATAAAGCCCATGGCAGCAGTGTCGATACCATCTAGAAAAACAATGAAAAAACAAATTGCAGCAATCATCCACTGATAAGCACTTAATGGTGAATCATTAATTAGTGCTTGTGCATCCATGCTCACATTCGGGCGAGAGGTATCCTGAGACGCCATAGTTGCCTCCTTAGGCGAAAATCCTTTTAAAACAGTGGGCTTTATGAAATCACTTCAATAAAGCGCTGAAGAGCCTGAGTAAATCCTTCGGGTTGTTCAATATTTGATAAATGTGATGCGGGCAAAATACTGAGCTGACTACGGGCAATGCGTTGCTGCATAAACTCAGCATCAGCAACCGTAGTAATCGGGTCAAATTTACCTGCAATCAGTAAGGCTGGAATCTGAATATCGGCAATCTGTTCACGCAAATCTTCATGTGCCAAAGCTCGGCAGGCATTGGCATAACCTTGTGCTGGTGTATTGGCTAAACTTTGAATCGTTTGCTGCGCCAAGGCGTCTTCCTGATAGTCAAATTCACTGCTAAACCAACGGCTATGCGTCGATGCAACCAAATCTGCCAAACCATTTTTCTCAACCGCTTCAGCACGTGATAACCACGCTTCTGCTGTTCCAATTTTTGCTGCGGAGTTGGCAACTGTAATGCTGTAAAAACGTGCTGGAAGATAAATTCCCAAATACAGTGCAGTTAAACCACCCATGGAAATTCCGCAAAAATGCGCTTTCTCAACCTTCAAGCCATCAAGAATATCGATCACATCTTCTGCAAGGTTTTGCACAGTTGTCTCTGCGATGACATCGCTTTGACCATGTCCACGAGTATCATAAGTAATCACTTTGAACTGCTTTTTCAGTTCAGCAACCTGTGGCTGCCACATAGCATGATCGGTTCCCAACGAATTGGAAAAAATAATGGCAGGTGCATTCTCAGGACCTTCCACATAAACCGATAAATGCTTGCCTTGACGATTGGTAATCGTGATCATCACTTTGCCACTCCTGTCTGTGCTTCCTGCAAAACTGCATCAATTTGTGCCTGAATATTGCCTAAATAAGATTCAGGTTTAAAAATCGTCGAAATTTCTGCTGTAGAAAAATTATTTTTGACGTCATCAAGTTCAGCGATGACCTCTTTTAAGTGTTTTTGCTCAGCCACCGCAGTTTTGCATGCTGCTTCCACCAGATGATGTGCATTGAGGCGTCCCATTTTCGGTGCCAATGCCATCATGACTGCTTCAGCCATAATCAAACCTTGGGTACAGTCCAGATTGCGCTGCATGTTGCTCGGGTTAACTTCCATCCCTTGTAAAACGTCCAAGGTACGAGACAGTGCACCTGCGCAAAGCTGAAAAATCTCAGGTAACACCAACCATTCGGCATGCCATGCGCCAAGACTGCGCTCGTGTTCCTGTACCATGCTTTGATAAATGCTGGACATTAATGCAGGTACACGGTTTGCGGCTGCAAGTACCGATGCCGCTGCAACAGGATTGCGTTTATGCGGCATGGTCGATGAGCCGCCGCGACCTGTTGCAGTTGGTTCAAACACTTCAGCAATTTCTGTCTGCATCATTAAAGACCAGTCACGTGCCATTTTGCCTGTGTTGCCGACAATCATGCCAAGGACACTGGCAATCTCCACGATACGGTCACGCTCACCATGCCAAGTACAGATTGGTGTCGCCAAATGGAGCTGTTGGGCAAATGCTTCGACAACTGCGGAACCCTGATCAAGCAGTGATGCCAATGAACCCGCTGCACCGCCGAGCTGAACAGCCAGTACGCGGGCTTTCATTGCCTGAATCCGATCCAAATCACGTTTAAATGCACTTGCCCAACGAGCAAACTTGTGACCCAGCGTAATTGGCAAAGCTTGTTGTAGCCATGTCCGCCCAATCATCACCTGATCACGATAAACTTGTGCCTGCGTCAATGCCGCTTGGTAGTTTTGCTGCACGCTGTGTTCAACATGCTGCAACGCATCACGGCACTGTAAAATACAGGCGGTATCTAAAATATCCTGACTGGTTGCCCCCCAGTGCACAAAACGTGAGGCAGCTTCATCTTGCTGTTTCACAATTGCAGTCAACTGTTTTACAAAAGGAATTGCGATATTGCCTGCAAGTCCTGTCGCGGTTGCTAACGCATCAAAATCGATCTGTTCCAATGCTGTTTTTTGTGCAATCGCTTCAATCGAATCTGCCGCAGATTGAGGGATTACCCCAACCTGCGCTTGAGCTTTTGCCAGTGCCACTTCAGCTTGAATCATGTAAGAAATCAAAGACTGATCACTGAAAACTTCAGTCACATCATCCTGATAAAATAAGCTGGCATATAACTGGCTCATAGTTAAACTCGCTCAATAATCAAAGCAATACCCTGACCAACACCGATACACATTGAACATAACGCGTACTTGCCGCCTGTCTGCTCAAGCTGGTTCAGTGCTGTAGTCACCAGACGCGCACCTGAAGCACCGAGTGGATGACCCAGTGCAATCGCACCCCCGTTTGGATTGACCCGTGCATCATCATCCGCCAGCCCCAAATCACGGGTACACGCCAAAGCCTGTGCAGCAAAGGCTTCGTTCAGTTCAATCACATCCATCTGTGCCAAAGTCAGGTTGG
This sequence comes from Acinetobacter brisouioides, assembly GCF_004331075.1. Lineage (GTDB taxonomy): Bacteria > Pseudomonadota > Gammaproteobacteria > Pseudomonadales > Moraxellaceae > Acinetobacter. The sequence goes on from NZ_SJNX01000001.1 coordinate 474,252, forward strand.
CCTGTTTCAGTAATTTCTTGATCGCAGGCGCTGGGGCAAAACCCATGATGCGTGGTTCAACACCCACGGTGGTTGCCGCAATAATTTTGGCACGGGCTTTCAGTTCGTATTTTGTGATGGCTTCATCTGACGCAATCAGCAATGCGGCTGCACCATCGTTAATGCCTGAAGCATTGCCAGCAGTCACTGTACCTTCGGCGTTGACCACAGGTTTGAGTTTGGTCAAGGTTTCCAACGTGGTTGAAGCGCGTGGATGTTCATCGGTATCAATCACGATGGCATCACCTTTGCGCTGTGGAATCGTCACAGGCACGATTTCGTTGGCAAAGTAACCTTTGGCTTGTGCTGCAGCAGTACGTTGCTGGCTGGTTAAAGCAAACTTGTCCTGATCTTCACGGCTAATGTGGAACTGTGCCGCCACGTTCTCTGCAGTTTGTGGCATGGTGTCCACGCCATACATTTCTTTGAGTTTCGGATTGATAAAACGCCAGCCCATGGTGGTATCTTCAATCTTTTGGGTACGTCCGTAAGCGGTTTCCGATTTGCCCATCACAAATGGGGCACGGCTCATGCTTTCCACACCACCCGCGATGATCAGATCGGCTTCACCCGCTTTAATGGTACGTGCTGCCATGGCAATGGCATCTAAAGATGAACCACATAAACGGTTAATCGTGGTGGCTGGCACTTGGTACGGTAAGCCTGCAAGTAGAGATGACATGCGCCCGACATTACGGTTGTCTTCACCGGCTTGGTTGGCACAGCCATAGATCACGTCATCGACCTGTTGCCAGTCCACGCTTGGGTTACGCTGCATCAGGGCTTTGATTGGTAAAGCACCGAGGTCATCGGCACGAACTGTGGCTAGACCACCGGCATAACGACCAAACGGAGTACGGATGGCATCGACAATATAAGCATTTTTCATTTTTTAATCCTGTCTTTTAAATCCCCCTTTATCCCCCTTGACTCAAGGGGGATACTCCTCCCTTTTTAAAAGGGAGGCTGGGAAGGATTATTTATCCTTGAGTCGCGTCGATTAGTGTTGCACCCGTCATTGCCTGTAGCTCGTCAAAGCTTAAGCCTTCGACTTTCTCCAGTACTTTTAGCCCTTCAGGTGTGACATCAATTACACACAGGTCGGTATAGATCCGGTCTACACATTTCAGACCTGTTGCAGGATAAGTCAGTTCTGCCACAATCTTGGGTTCACCCTGTTTGGTGACATGATCAGTGGTGATAAAGACTTTTTTCGCACCCACAGCCAGATCCATCGCGCCACCCACGGCTGGGATGGCATTCGGTGCACCGGTATGCCAGTTAGCCAAATCACCATTGGCTGCAATCTGGAAGGCACCGAGGACTGCGATATCAAGGTGACCACCACGCATCATGGCAAACGAATCGCCATGATGGAAAAACGCGCCGCCTTTGAGCATGGTCACGAATTCTTTACCGGCATTGATCAGTTCAGGGTCTTCTTCACCTTCTGCTGGTGGTGGGCCAAATGCCAACAAGCCATTTTCAGAATGCAAAAACACGTCTTTGTCTGCAGGCAGGTAGCTGGCGATCTTGGTCGGTAAGCCAATGCCAAGGTTGACATAAGCGCCATCAGGAATGTCTTGAGCGACACGTTCAGCAATTTGGTCACGGGTTAGTTTTTTATAGCTCATGTCAGTCTCCTTATGCGCTTGTCAGTGGTGAAGTGGGTTCAACCTGAACCACATGCTGCACAAAGATGCCTGGGGTAATGATGTGTTCAGGATCAAGTGCACCCAGTTCAACCACTTCAGAGACTTGTGCGATGGTGACTTTCGCTGCCATGGCCATGATTGGGCCAAAGTTACGTGCGGATTTACGGTAAACCAGATTGCCCCAGCGGTCGCCCTGCTGTGCCTTGATCAAGGCAAAATCAGCATGGATTGGATATTCCAGCACATAGTCTTTACCATCGATATGGCGGGTTTCTTTACCTTCAGCCAGTAAAGTGCCATAGCCTGTCGGGGTAAATACCGCGCCTAAGCCCATACCTGCAGCCTGGATACGACAAGCGAGGTTGCCTTGTGGCACCAGTTCCAGCTCGATTTTGCCTGCACGGTACAGTTCGTCGAACACCCAAGAGTCAGACTGGCGCGGGAAAGAACAGATGACTTTTTTCACAGCACCTGCTTTGAGCAATTTCGCCAGACCGTAGTCGCCATTGCCCGCATTGTTGCTGACAATGGTCAGGTCTTTGATGCCCAAATCCAGTAAGCCATCAATGAGTTCAGCAGGTTGTCCTGCCGTGCCAAAGCCACCAATCATGATGGTCGAACCATCTTTAATTTGTGACAGAACCTCGCGAAATGAGGTCGCACTTTTATTTATCATTGGATAACTCCACTGTGCATCATAAAATGATTAATTGATTGGAACTAAAAATTGGGCAGGATGAAGTAAGTCGCTTTCAACTTTGTTACCCAATCCCGAGTAATTTAATTAGATTTCCTTTGTCTGCTCATTTTTTATAATTTTCGCCTAAACATCTAGCAGTAAAACGCGTAATTGTTCGATGAACATCCATATTGTTCGACTATCGAACAATAGTTATTATTTTGAACATCCTAGAAAATAATGCTTGGTCAAGCACTTTACATGGTGGATTAGATGGAAGAAATAGAGCAAAAACCAACCAAAACGCTGCAAAACCCAGAAAATAAAAAAATAATTCGCCATGAAGATTTTATTGCAGGCATGGGCAAAGGACTGGCAATTTTAGAAAGTTTCGGGAATGATCGGCATCGTTTAAATATCTCTATGGCAGCAGAACGTACAGGTTTGACTCGCGCTGCTGCACGTCGGCATTTACTGACCTTAGAGTATTTGGGCTATTTAGAATATGATGGTCATTATTTTTATTTGGCTCCAAAAATTTTAAAATTTTCAGGCGCTTATTTAAGTGGCGCACCATTACCAAAAATTTCACAGCCATTGCTTAATCTGCTGACCAACCAAACTTCTTTAATCTTTTCAGTCATGGTACTCGATGGTTACGAAGCGATTACCGTTGCCCGTAGTGCGGCACACCAGCAAACTGACCGAGTCAATCCGTATGGCTTACATTTGGGAAATCGCTTGCCCGCCCATGCAACCTCTGCAGGTAAAATCTTACTGGCACATTTGGAACCAGAGCAGCAACTTGAGTGGCTAGAAAAATATCCCCTCAAGCGTTTAACCAAATATACATGTGTCGATAATGCTGAATTTTTGCAATTACTAAGAGAGTTAAAAGAACAGGACTGGTGCTACTCCTGTGAAGAACATGAGTTGGGCGTACATGCCTTGGCTGTTCCCATTTATAATGGCAACTCCAAAGCCGTTGCCGCACTCAATATTGTGTCACCGACCATGCGTACAACACGCGAGTATCTGATTCAGCATATTTTACCGTTGTTGCAAGAAACCGCACGGGAACTCCGCAATGTACTTTAAGTACATTGATATCTGGCTATTCGATCCATCCCACACTATTTTTGACTCCGTGGGTCTAGATAGAACCCTGCAAATTTAGCCATATCTTCACAATCAACTCCCCAAAACATCCCTGTTGCACTCGCAACAGGCATTTTTTGCTTACTTATAGACAGGTTTATTTTTATAAATTTACTTTTTTATTCTAAATAATGTACTTTTTAATAAAAATAAGTTTACTTTTTTATAATTTAAAACTTACTTTTTTACATTAATACATTTACTTTTTAAATCATTTAAATTTACTTTTCTATATTAATAACTTTACTTTTTAAATCATTTAAATTTACTTTTTTATAATTTAAAACTTACTTTTTTATAATTTAAAACTTACTTTTTTATTAAAAATAATAAACGTTTTTAGTTTTTTAAATATCCTATTTCATCACAATTTATATTCATGCATAAAACCGACCACGACGACGACGCAAGCCTAAAACATGAATTGCCCGCACTAAAACAGCATACGAAACGCTATAGCCAAACTCTTTTTCAAACTGTGGAATTAAATCACTAATATTTTGAAATTTATTATTTTTTATAAAGTTTTGGAAAGCTTCCCAGTCTTGAATATGTGCGGGTGCTCCCCGTTTTTTACTTGGTTTAGGTTGCAGGCTTCCTGTCTCTTCCTCAAGCTTGATCCATGCATCCAGAGTGACTCTAGAGATATTAAACTGTTTACATACAGCTACTTTATAATCAGTTTTCTTATAAGCATCCAAGGCAGCTTTTCTGATTTCAATTGAATATTTCGGCATATTAACTCTCTCAAAAAAAATATTAATGGCACACTTTATGCACAAATAAAAATATGTTTATATATTTCCCTACAGGGATTATTATTGTTACAAGGATTAGATTATGCTGCAAGATGATATTCATTTAAAAAAGTTATCGCTATGGCAAGTGATTGTGGTCGGGGTTGCTTATATGACACCAATGACCGTGTTTGATACTTTCGGCATTGTTTCTGGAACAACCGAAGGACATGTACCTCTAGCCTATTTGTTTGCATTGGTTGCCATGCTACTCACCGCTTTTAGCTATGCTCGCTTTAGCCGTGTATCTGAAAAGCCAGGCTCAGCTTATACCTACACAGCGGAAAGCTGTGGTTCATCTCTAGGTTTTTTTGTCGGATGGTGTGCTCTTTTAGACTACATTTTGTTACCACTGATCAATGCTTTACTCTGTGGTATTTATCTGGAAGCAATTTTACCAGGTGTCCCTTACTGGGCATGGGTGCTGATTGCCGCTAGTGTGGTTACTTTTATTAACCTTTTTAAAGTCAACTTGTTAGCTAACTTAAGCTTAATCTTTGTACTCGCACCTGTACTGTTAATGGTGTTCTTTGTTTACTTGGTCATTCATGGCGTGAGTAGCACTCAAGGCTCTGAACATGTTTTAACCCTTGCGCCACTGTTTCATGGAAATACTCATCTACTGCCTCTTGTTGCTGGGGCATCCATTTTGTGTTTTTCATTCTTGGGGTTTGATGCCGTTACAACACTGTCCCATGAAACCAAAGATCCTAAACGCAATATTCCACGTGCCGTAATATTAACAACACTGATTGGCGGTGTGATTTTCTTTACCGCAGCGTGGTTTATCCAACTGTATTTCCCAACCAATGCACAATTTAAACACCCTGATGAAGCACTCCCTGAAATTGTACTGTATGTGGGTGGTGCACTATTTCAATCTGTGTTCCTAACCGGGCAAATCATGAATACTGTTGCTTCTGGCTTAGCCAGTCATGCCAGCGCTTCACGCCTAATTTACATTATGGGTCGTGATGGTATTTTCCATAAAAAAACCTTCGGCAGTATTCACCCACGCTTTGGAACACCGCTTTATGCGACCTTGTTTATTGGGCTTGTATCTTTAAGTGCAATTTTCCTTGATCTTGCTCAAGTGGTAAACCTGATTAGTTTTGGGGCTTTGGTTGCCTTTACTGCAGTTAATTTTTCAGTCTTTATGCAATTCTATGTGCGTAACAAGCAGCGCCAAGGACTAAAAAATAAATTTTTTAATGCCATACTCCCACTCATTTCTGTTGCCGCCATTGTGTGCTTATGGATGAACCTTGAAAAATCTGCACTGAGTTTTGGTGGCATATGGCTTGGGGTTGGCATTATGTTCTTTATCTATAAAAAAGCAAAAAAACAATCAATTGCGATTAGCAATGCTTATTAATTCAATCAAGTGAGTATCAAAATGCAAAAACTGGTTAAGAAACCTAACTTGCTGGAAGATGTTGAATTTAAAGTCAGTATCAACCAGTTGAACGACAAGGACTGGAACTGGGTTAACCCTAATAAGGTGCAAATTGAGAGTCCAGCCAACTACTACGAAAGCTCTTTGGCTGAATGGCAGACCTTCGATGCACTCAATAGCAATACAGAATGTGATGTTGTCGTGATTGGTGCTGGGCTTTTGGGCTCATCGACTGCACTGCATCTGGCGGAACAAGGTGTTGAAACTATTCTGCTCGATAAAGACCGTATTGGCAGTGCTGCTTCTGGGCGCAATGGCGGGCAGCTCACTCCTGGGCTTGCACGCTGGGAAGCAGAGGAAATGATTGAACACTTTAGCCATGAAGATGCCAAGCGCCTCTGGAACTTCACTTCTGTTGAAGCCATGCAATTGATTGACAATATTGCTGCCAAATACCAGCTAAATTTACAGCGCAAACGCGGCCATATTACCGCAGCTGTGCATGAAGGGCATTTGGTTGCCTTAACGCAAGGCTCAGATGCACGCAAATATTTAGGTGAAAATCACACTCATGTTGTCGGAAAACACGAGCTATTCGACCATATCAAATCAGACAGTTATTTTGGTGGGCTAATTGACCGTTTAGGTGGGCACATTCATCCGTTAGCGCTCAATCGAGGAATTGCTTACGGCTTCTTGCAAAATGGTGGCACCATCTACGAATGTACCGAAGTGACTGAAATTGAAGAACGTGATGACGGCATTTATGTGCATACAGCTCATGGTACGATCAAGGCACGTAAAAGTGTCGTGATTGGGGTGCATCATGCATCTTTCAAATTATTACCGCAGCATAATCAAACCACGATTCCTTTTTATACCTATGTCTGCACCACCGCACCGCTCGAAATTGATTTAAGTGAACTATTACCAAGTGATCATCCTGTGTATGACACCCAGTTCCAAATTGACTACTATCGCGGAGTCAGCAAAAACCGTCTGCTCTTTGGAGGGCAAGGTACAGGAAGTTGCTGGAGCCCAGAAAAAACCTACCAATACTTGCTAGGACGCATTAACAGCGTTTTTCCGCAGCTTAAACAGGTTGAACTCGACTTTGTCTGGAGTGGTACAACTGACTTAACTGTAAATGGAGCAACCGACTGTCGTAAATTTGGCAATAAATTCCCAATTTATGCAGTACACGGCTGGAGTGGTCATGGTGTTGCACAAACAGTTCGAATTGGTAAAGCCATTGCCGATGATTTTGTTGGACAAGCTCAAGATTTTGAAATGCTCACTCAAATTCAACATAAAGACATTACCTTTGGCCGAGCATTAGCACCATTGGTGATTCCTGTAGCAAAAGGTGCTTATGGTTTAGGTGCCATGATGAACCCTGGCAAGATGGTTTCTTTCTAATTGTAAGTATCCTGTTTTATTTATAATAAAAAAGCCGCTTAAGAGCGGCTTTTTTATATCTACAACTTATTAACCAAGTTTTTTAGTAACATAGTCAATTGCAGATTGAACAGTTGTGATTTCGTTTGAATCTTCATCAGGAATAGTGATGTCGAAGTCATTTTCGAAAGACATAACAAGTTCAACGAGATCTAAAGAATCCGCACCCAAATCATCTGTGAAAGATGCTTCGTTTTTGATTTCTTCAGCACGTAAACCTAATTGTTCAGCGACTGCTTGCTTTACACGTTGTTCGATATCGCTCACAGGAATTCTCCTCATTTCATTGCGTATGGCGTTTTTTAATGCCGTTAGTTTAATTGAATATAAAAAATTTTAAAAGTTTAATAGCTTAGGATTAAGCCATGTATAACCCACCATTTACATGTAACACAGTACCTGTAATGTAACTGGATTTTTCACCCGCAAGGAAGCTGACCGCATTTGCGATGTCTTGAGGTTCGCCTAGACGACCAAGTGCAACTTGCTCACTCATTTTCTTACGAATTTCTTCACTCAACTGGTCAGTCATTTCAGTTGCAATAAAGCCTGGCGCAACACAGTTCACCGTAATTTGACGGCTACCCATTTCTTTAGCTAGGCTACGACTGAATGCCTCAATCCCTGCTTTAGCAGCAGAGTAGTTGGCTTGACCAGGGTTTGCAAAATGTGCAACCACTGAACTAATATTGATAATGCGACCAAAACGTGCACGGGTCATTCCCTTCAATACACGTTTAGATAAACGATAAACAGCTTTCAGATGGATGTTTAAAATATCATCCCAGTCATCTTCTGACATACGCAATAATAAGTTATCACGAGTAATGCCAGCATTATTGACCAATACAAGCACTGAACCATATTTTTGTTCAATATCTGAAACCAATTGGTCAATTGCTTCAGCATTGCGCACATCAAGCACAGCACCTGCACCATTTTCGGCAAATTGCTGAGTTAATTTTTCTGCGCCAGCTTCAGAAGTCGCTGTACCTACCACAAAAAAACCATCTTGGATGAGTTGTTGAGCAATCGCAGCACCAATACCACGGCTCGCGCCTGTAACTAATGCGACTTTTCGTTCTTGTGTCATGCAATTTTTCCTTCAGCCACTAAAACAGCATTTAGGGCATCTTCAATGCGACTCTTACTATCAATCGCAAATGTTTTTTCAATGTTTGGTAAACGTTTTGCCAAATTGCTCAATACTGTACCTGGACCACATTCAACAATATAACCAATACCTTGATCTTGTAGATATTGCATGGTCTTCGTCCATTGTACAGACTGGTACAATTGTGCAGTTAAAGCTTGACGTAGCTGAGCAACATCAGTCGCTGCCTGAGCATTTACATTTTGTATTACAGGAATACGTGGTAGCTCAATGGCAGTTTGTTCCAAAGCCTGTGCAAATTGCTCAGCAGCCGGTTTCATCAATGAACAATGCGATGGCACAGACACAGGTAATGCAATTGCCTTGCCATTTTGGGCTTTCGCTTCTGCCATAACTGTTTGTACAAGCGCTGTTGTGCCTGCAATTACGACCTGACCCTGTGAATTATAGTTAGCCGCTTCAACTGACCCCTCAGCATTAGCACTAACTTGTTGGCAAAGTGCAACGACTTGGTCATCAGCCAAACCCAAGATCGCAGCCATGGCACCCTGACCTTGAGGCACTGCTGTTTGCATCAATTTACCGCGTAAATTGACCAATTTCACTGCATCTGCCAAGCTCATCGCTTCAGCCGCAACCAAGGCACTATATTCGCCTAGCGAGTGACCTGCCAAATATTTAGGCGCAACACCACCCAAATCCAACCAAGTACGCCATAACGCAACACTTGCAGTTAACAATACAGGTTGAGTATTTTCTGTTTGATCTAACCCTTCGCCTGTTTGGGCAATCTGCCACAAATCAAAACCTAATGCTTCAGAAGCTTCTGCAAAAGTGTTCTGAACACCACTAAACTGCTCTGCAATTTCGGCGAGCATGCCGACTTTTTGTGAGCCTTGACCAGGAAACACAAATGCAGTTTTAGTTGCTTGAACTACTTGATCGAGTCGTTTAGCAGACATATAAGAATCCTTTTTTGTCTTCTCTTGAAGTTCGGTAATGCAATTTAACATTAAATTTCACGATTTTTAATTGCCAAATACAACATTTCATTCAATAAAAAAAGGGAGCTTGCGCTCCCCTTTTTGTCACTAAGCCAAGGCTTAATGCAAACCGATTATTCAGCAGATACTTTAGCGAATAATTGGCGACCACGGTATAAACCGTCTTTAGTTACGTGGTGACGACGATGAGTTTCACCAGTAGCTTGGTCTACAGTTAATGCATTCTCGGTTAAAGCGTCATGTGAACGGCGCATGTCACGGCGAGAGCGACTTTTACGGTTTTGCTGAACAGCCATGATGGCTCCTTACAGAAATCGAAAAAATGGATCAGAACAAATTCAGTTGCCTTGACTGGAAAGTATAACATACTTTATCAGTTAAGTTTACCCTTCAAACTTGCTAATACGTCAAACGGGTTGTCCCGTTTTTCTTCAACAACGTCCTGCACGGTCGGTCGGTGCTTATGCTCACAAACTGTATGTTTAGGAGACAATGGCACCAACAATAACAATTCATCTTCAAGTAAAGAAAGTAAATCAACAGTAGCAGGTTGATCAATCGACCCTTTTGTTGACGACTCACTTTCACCCAAAACGATGAAATCAGCATCCTCATCCAAGCGCTCTATCAGTGACTCATCATCGATTAGTGCTAAATGAACGTCTAAAACTAAATCAACCCCAACAGTATCCAAACAACGCTGGCATTCCATTGGAAGTTGGGTCTCAACGTGTGCACTCAACCAAACTATTCGGTGATATGCATCCATTGATAGTTTACAGTCTACTTGAACCCATTGATTTTCAATCGATCCAGTGGATTCACGAGCGATTCGAACAAAGCTTGACAGGGGCAGTTTTCCTGACCATGTATAGCCTTGTTCAGCCCATTTAAACGGCTCAATTTTTGCCGGAAAGGTATTTGCTGACATAATTAAGGCGACAATTCTACAAATTCATCTGAACTCTGTCAAAGTTTAAGATACAATTTTGCACTTTGAAACAGAACTATCGGGTAAATTAAGTTATGCATTTGTTGCAGCCGCAACCTAAAGTTAACACGTCATCACTTGTTCACACCCTGCCTAACTTGGATTTCACTTTGTCTTTAGACCAAGTACAACGCTTGGCATGGTCAACATGTCAGAGTGAGGCATCGCAAGTAGATTGGCTTATATTACACTTTAATCAGTGGTTTTCCCATCACAATGTGATTTTATTCAAGGGCGAGAACGAACCCGAATATTTTCCTGCAACAGACCACGAACCTGCAAAAATCCAGTTTGCGCATGGTTTTTTCAATAGTGCATTACATGAAATCAGCCACTGGACAATTGCGGGAGCAAAACGCCGCCTGCTCGCAGACCTTGGTTATTGGTATGCACCCGATGGGCGTACACAAGAACAGCAAAATTTATTTGAACAAGTTGAAATTAAACCACAAGCGATTGAGTGGTTATTTGCAGTTGCCTTTGGTCGGAAATTTCGTGTGTCTTTAGATAATCTCACTGGTGACGGCGGAGATGGAATTCGTTTTAAAGACAATGTATATGCACAAGTTCAGCATTACTTCTCTGGCGAAGCACGCCTGCCTTGTGATGCAGCACATTTTATTGCGTGTATCTGTTTATGCACGCGCAATGGCAAAAGTTTACATGCAGATGAGTTTTGTCGCGAAATGTTAGATTAAAAATTGTTTGATAATAAACAACATTGCACCCTTTTACGGAACCGTTTCATAATATAGCCATGCACAGCGCTTAGGAGAACAACAATGTTGCATTTACGAATTCATCCTGAAAATCCACAACCCCGACTCATTCAACAGGCGGTTGAGCGTATTCGTGCTGGGGATGTTGTTGTTTATCCCACTGATGCTGCATATGCAATCGGTTGCCAAATCGGAAATAAAAGCGCGATGGAGCGGATTGCTCAAATTCGGAATCTGGGTGACAAACACCAATACGCGATTATCTGTAGCGATTTGTCTGACATTGCGACCTTTGCTAAAGTCGATAATGCCACCTATCGTTTACTTAAAGCGAATACTCCAGCAGTGACCACTTATATTTTACAGTCAACCAGCGAAGTTCCACGCCGATTGATGCACCCAAAGAAAAAAACCATTGGTTTACGTGTGCCAAGCAATCCGATCTGCCAGATGTTACTTAAAGAGCTTGGTGAACCTTTATTGACCAGTACACTCATTCTTCCTGGTCAAAGTGACCCGCTCGATGATCCTTATGACATTGAAATGCAACTCGGTAAACGCATTGATGTGTTTATTGATGGTGGTTTGGGTACACTGACCACAACCAGTGTTGTCGATTTATCAGGTGATTCGCCTGTTGTGATTCGTCATGGTGTCGGTGATGTCAGCATGTTTGAATAGCGACAATTTTAACCTTTTATGATTTTTATCGGAAATATTGTGTATTTTCGTTTCATTCGAGGTGCGAATGTCATAAAATGGTAAACTTTATGGGGTGTTGAAAATTATTTTATTTTCTTCCCCGTCATTTTACGCTGTAGACTCCTCATGCCTTTGAAAATTCGCGTGGCCTAATATTGCAATGAATCAAGTGCTTCACTCCACGATGGAATCTGCTCCACACATTCGTGTTCTGGATGAATGGCAAGAAACCATTCCTGAAGATTTATATATCCCTCCTGCCGCCTTTGAAATTTTACTCGAGCACTTCGAGGGACCACTCGACTTTTTAATTTACCTGATTCAAAAAAATGGTTTTGACTTGCTCCAGCTCGATATTGCACCGATTGCCAACCAATATTTACAATATATGGATGCAATGAAGTCACTCAATATCGAGTTAACCGCAGACTATATGGTCATGGCAGCATTATTGGCAGATCTAAAATCGCGTCTGTTATTGCCAAAACCCAAAAATATCGAATTAGAAAAAGACCCAAAACAGCAACTAATTGACCGTTTAGAAACTTATTTACGTATTAAAAAGGCAGCCGAACGTCTTGGGCAATTTCCTATTCTTGAACGCGATACCTTTAATATCAATGTCAGTTTAGGGCAAAGCACTGCTGTTTATGAAGGTTACAGTGTCGATTTACTCAAAGATGCACTGTTTTGTGTCTTTAACCGCCCTGAACCCGTTGTTCATCAAGTTCAACAAGAGCCCGTTTTACTTGAAGAACGGATTGCTTATATTGAACTGATGCTTGAATCTGGGAAAGTTTTAAACTTTTCTGCCTTACTCAAACCAAGTCAAGGTAAAATGGGTATGGTCGTGACCTTCATGGCAATTTTAGAGCTTACCCGCCAGCAAAAAGTTCAGATTGTTGCCACAGGTATTGAAGCACCGCTTGCAATTCAGGGAGTCGCTGCATGAGTGTGAATAGCATGACCATGTCGATTGATGAATTGCATCATGAAGTTTTAATGCAATTAGAAGCTATTATTTTTGCCAGCGATGCCCCTGTGTCGATTGCTCGTTTAAAAGAAGCTTTTCAAAATCAATATACCAAACAACAATTACATCAATATTTGCAGCAACTGGCTGTGTTACAGCATGGCCGCTCTATTGAGCTGATTGAAACCGCACAGGGCTTCCGTTTTCAAGTCCGCGCCAAATATCGACAGGTGATTACCCAGACTTGGCCAGAACGACCAACGCGGTTATCACCTTCTCTACTCGAAACTCTGGCTGTGGTCGCTTATCATCAGCCAGTAACCCGTGCAGATATTGAACAAATTCGTGGAGTGAGCAACAACAGTCAAATTTTGCGTACATTATTTGACTTTAACTGGATTAAAGAATCAGGTTTTCGCGAACTCCCTGGACGACCGGCGCTGTTGATTACAACGCCCCAATTTTTGAATGCTTTTGGTTTAGCTTCGCTAAGCCAATTGCCTCCCCTGCAGGATGCCAAGGAAGCTTTCATGACACTTGATGCCCAAGCAGCAAAGTCGTGAATAGGTGGACTGTTGATTGATTAATTCTAAGGTTATGCTGTCATGAGTGAAAAACTACAGAAGGTTTTAGCGCGTATTGGTTTGGGTTCTCGCCGTTATATGGAAGAAGTCATTGCCGCTGGTCGTGTAAGCGTGAATGGTAAAATTGCCCAAGTGGGTGAACGCATCGAACCAACCGATGAACTGCGTATTGATGGTCGTAAAGTTCAATTCCAAATTGAAGATGAAATTCGCCGCCGCGTGTTGATTTATTACAAACCAGAAGGCGAAATCTGCTCACGTAACGACCCAGAAAATCGCCCGACCGTGTTCGAAAATTTGCCACAAATTAGCAACGACCGTTGGGTTATGGTCGGTCGTTTGGACATTAACAGTACAGGTCTGCTGTTGTTCACAAACGATGGTGAACTCGCGAACCGTTTAATGCACCCTTCAAATGAAATTGAACGTGAATATGCGGTGCGTGTCATGGGTGAAGTCACCAAAGAAATGCGCAACAATTTGCTTAAAGGTGTCACCCTTGATGATGGCCCTGCAAAATTTGAATCATTTTCTGACTTGGGTGGTGAAGGGATTAACCGCTGGTATCAAGTTGTAGTGAAAGAAGGACGTAACCGTGAAGTACGTCGTCTATTTGAATCTCAAGGCTTAAAAGTGAGCCGTTTGTTGCGTACCCGCTATGGCTCAGTCATGTTACCGCGTGAATTACGCACAGGACGTTGGATGGAACTCGATAAGCAAGATATTGACAATTTGGTCAAACAGGTTGAATTGAAACCACGCCAAGGTACAGGTTTATATGGTATGGCAAAACGTCGTGCCGAGCGTATGACTGAAAAACCAATGGCAGCACGTCGTGGTGGTTTCCTCCGCCAACAGCGCCGTGATAGCGATGCCCCACAGCAACCACAACAGCAAGCGAATCCTTCTAGCAGTAATGGTGGACAACGTAAGCCAGCTGGTCAAGGCAAAAACTTCAAAAAATAATGTGATTACTCACCTTTATGCCTTGATTTGAGGCATAAAGGTTCTTCCCCCACATCACATATTTTTAGAATAAAATTAAAATTTCATCACTTATTTATGGTTTCTCGTTCACGAGAGTTAAATCCCCCAAACTCTGGTTCGGTTATATTCTAGTATCCTATCCAATATCCTGATATCGATATAATCTTAAACAAGTGGCCTTACAGCAAAATTTGACCGAAGTGCAGCATGATTTAAAAATGGCACAACAACAGATCGAAGCACTCAAACAAATGAACCACTAAAATTAAAAACAGCCACAAAAAAAGATGAGCCATATGACTCATCTTTTTGACTTGCAATCACGCTACTAGAACAGGTACATCAATCCACACGGTATCAGGAAAATGTTCTGCCAAATAGGCTTTGAGCAACTGCCGCGTATCTTTGGCAATGATCTCATCTTGTGAGTCATCATTGAGATTATAAGCCAATGCATACAATGGAATCTGACGCGCTTTTAAGGCTTCAAGACTCAGTAATGTATGATTGATGCTGCCCAAACGTCCTGAAGACACCAATACGACAGGATAACCTTGCTGTTTCACAAAATCGATGGTCAGCAAACGGCGAGTTAAAGGCACCATTAAACCACCTGCACCTTCCAGTAACACGACGTCATAGCGCTGTGCCAAAGTTTCAGTCGCGGCATTGATTTTGGCAAAATCAATTTCACGTCCATCCAGTTCACTGGCCAAATGCGGCGATGCAGGATAAGTAAAAATTTCAGGCATGGTCAGCTTTTCATGATCTTCTGGCAACCAGCCTGTCGCCATGATTTCACGGTGCTTTTCCAGATCTTCAGACACATCAACATTGCCCGTCTGAATCAATTTCTGGGTAATGACTTTTTGCTGTTGCTCTGCCAAGGTTTTCGCCAAAAATCCCGTGGCGAAGGTCTTCCCAATTCCTGTATCAATACCGCTGATAAAATAAATTTGGGCGCTCATGTCAACCTCCGAGCAATGATATAAATAGGATGATAAGTCAGTGGATACTGCTGTTGTGACTGTATTGATTTGAGCTGTGCATAATCTGCATAGAACTGCTGCAAACGCTGCTTTGTCCATGCAAAGTCACGATTGGTTGCGGTGACGCCTGTAGCTTTCAGATGTTTCAGCACATCACGTGGCTGCGCAAACTCAAGTTCAATCAGTTCCTGTTCAGCATGCATCACTTCAAAACCTTGCTGTTCAAGCAAAGTTTGTAACTGTTCTAATGAATAGTAATCTAAGCCCTGACCAATCAATTGCTTGATTTGCCATAGGTTCTTTGAACCAAAAGTTGAAAAACACAACCAGCCTTGCGGGTTTAAAGCAGCATGAATTTTCGCAAAAACAGCCGATAAATCCTGCATCCATTGCAATGCAGAACTCGACACCACCGCCGCAAGTGCATTTGGAAAGGTAAGTTTTTCAGCATCACCGATACAGAACTCAACCTGCTGTTCAGGGAAAAATTCTATTACCTCAGCATACAGGTCATTGACGACATAATGCTGTACAGCAAACTGTTGCTGTAACAAGCGAGTCAGTGTCCCTGAGCCACAACCGATTTCGAAAATTCGCGGCAACTGCTCAGGGCAAAACTGTTGCATTAACTGCGCCAGATGTTCACAGATCTGCTGCTGTGCCACAGCTTGTAGCGTATAGGTTTCACGGGCTTTGGCAAAACGCTGCTGGATCACGCTTTTATCGAGTGAAGTCATCTGATTCACAACCATTGTACCAAGGCTTCAAGCGCGTCCTGCTGGGTTTGTGCCGTTAGCGACACCCGTAACCGCGCAGCATTTTTCGGAACTGTTGGCGGGCGTACAGGCATGACATAAAAACCATGCTGCTGTAACTCTTTAGCTTTCGCAACGGCTTGATCACTCGCACCAATCACAATCGGCACAATATGCGTGGTCGATGGGCTGTCATAACCACGTGCCAAGACTTGCTGCTGTAAATAATGACTGGTCTGTGCCAAATGTTGACGCTCAGCAGTTAAACCTTGCATGTGTTCAAAAATAAATTTCGTCCATGCAATATTCACAGGCGGCAAAGCGGTACTAAAAATCAGCGGGCGCATGCTATTAATCAAATAGGCTTTAATGATCGGATCACACAGCAAATAGCCACCGACTGAAGCAATGGCTTTACCAAATGTACCGACCAAGAAATCAACCTCTTCGATACAGTGATGCTGCTCTGCACAACCCAAGCCACGTGCACCACGCACGCCAATCGCATGGGCTTCATCGACATACAGCATGACTTTGGCAAATTGGCGTTTAATCGCCACCAATGCCGTTAGATCGGTTTCATCCCCATCCATACTGAAAATACTTTCAGTCACCACAATAATCCGCTCAATCTCGGCATCATCGTGATATTTTTCAAGCAGGCTGTGTAAATGTTGCAAATCATTATGACGATAACGTACATATTTGGCAGCACTCAAACGAATGCCATCAATCATACTAGCATGTACCAGTTTGTCTGCCAAAATCAGGGTTTTACTGTCTGCAACCGCAGGTAAAATCCCGACATTCATATGATAGCCACTATTGAACAGTAGCGCCGCACGCCCAGAAAAAGCCTGAGAAAGACTTTGCTCCAAGTCGGCATATTCGGGAAAGTTTCCTGTCAGCAGACGCGATGACGAGCTGCTTAAATAGCACTCTGCTACTGGATACTGGGCAAAAAACTGCTCGCGTAAATTTACTTCTGCGGCAAGTCCCAAATAGTCATTGGATGACAGGTTCAGCATCTGCTGCCCTGCAATTTCGATGTACTGCCCGTGCTGACGGTTTTCGGTAAATTGGCGATAGTTGCCTTGTTGTTTTAACTGGTCAAGCTGTACTGCATAGTGTTCAAGCAGGGACATTCGCTTCTCCTGAGGTTATTTCTGCGACCACCGCTTTGAGTTCACGTAATAAAAATTCTAATTCTTCGGGGCGAATCACATAAGGCGGCATCAGATACACCAGTTTGCCAAATGGACGCACCCAAATCCCGCGCGCGACAAATTGCTGTTGCAAACTTGCCATATTGACCGCTTCAGTGAGTTCTACCACACCAATTGCGCCAAGCACACGGACATCAGCAACATGTTCCAAGTCCGCAAGTGGTGCCAAGCCTTGTTTTAAATGTTGTTCAATACGCTGAATATTGGCTTGCCAGTCTTGGGAAAGCAACAATCTAGTACTCGCCACTGCCACCGCACATGCCAATGGGTTTGCCATAAAGGTCGGGCCGTGCATAAACACGCCTGCCTCGCCTTTGGAAAGGGTTTCTGCTACATGTCGCGTGGTCAAGGTTGCAGCCAGTGTCATATAACCGCCCGTTAGACCTTTCCCAATACACATAATGTCAGGCTCGACCCCCGCATGTTCCCATGCAAAGAGTTTACCTGTGCGCCCAAAACCTGTGGCGATTTCATCAAAAATCAGCAAGATATTATATTTCTGGCAAAGCAGTTTGGCTTGGCGCAAATATTCAGGATGATAAAAACGCATCCCGCCTGCACCTTGTACAATCGGCTCAATAATCAGTGCCGCAATATTTTGATGCTGCTGCTCCAAGGTTTGCGCCAGTTCAGCAATATCCTGAGCATCCCATTCACCATCAAAACGGCTTTGCGGCGCTGGAACAAAATAACGAATCGGCAAACATGAACCGAAAATCTGATGCATACCCGTAACAGGGTCACAGACCGACATGGCATTCCATGTATCGCCGTGATAGCCCGAACGCGTGGTAATAAAATTGGTTTTTTGCTGCTGCCCTTGCGCTGTCCAGTACTGCACTGCCATTTTCAGTGCAACTTCAACTGACACCGAACCCGAGTCTGCATAGAAGATTTTATCTAGCGATGGCGGCACAATTTCAAGCAGTGCCTTACCCAGCTCAATCGCAGGGTCGTGGGTAAATCCACCAAACATGATATGTGACATGCGTTGTAACTGATCGGTGACTGCCTGATTCAGCACAGGATGATTGTAACCATGAATCGCACACCACCAAGACGACATACCATCGATAAGTTGACGACCATCATCCAGTTCAATGGTCGATGCAAAAGCTTGCTTAACCTTAAATGTGGGTAATGGATTAATCATTGATGTATATGGATGCCATAAGTGTTGTGCATCAAATAAATCTGTCATCCAAAACCACCTTTTTTAACATCAATGGCACTGATGTTAATCCGTTTCTGGCATGGATGCCATTGCCAGATCAGTCAAATTCAGGCAAACGACGCTTCAGTCAGAAATTGACAAATTTGTTCAGCGGCAAGCACTGGATGGGTCACAGGAAAGGCATGACTTAGTTCTGGCAACATCGTGATATGTGCTGCTTTAGCAGAAAAATCAGGGACTTTTTGTAAAATCTGGTAAGGAACAACTGCATCCTGTTCGGTAAAGATAAAACAAGCCGAATTGGCATATTGCAACCATTTATCGACCAAGTTTAAATCCTGCAACAGGATCAAGCCTTGCAATAACAACTCATTTTCTGGGGGATTGGCAGTATTTTGCAAAGTGAGCCAGTGCTGTTTCGCCTGTGCATCACCACGACAAATGTTCAGATAAAAACGCTTGAGAGTCGCTTGAGGATTTTGCTGAAAGGCTTGGAAAAACTGAGTAAATTCAGTTTCAGGCATGGCACAAGACCAGTTTTCTTGTACCACAAAACACGGATTACTCGCCAAGCTAATGAGTATTTTTTGCTGTCCTGTGAGTTGTTGATAGGCATCGACCAGTAACAGTGCCAATTGTCCGCCTAGTGACCAGCCGATGACGACATCCACTTCAGCAACACGGGCAAGCATCTGGTGTTTTTGAGTAGGGTCAAACCAGTCAAAAATATCCGCCAGTTCCACCCGATGCCCAACTTGCTGTAATGCCTGTTGCAATGGCATCAGGGGTGCAGTTCCTACACCCCAACCTGTAATCAGCAAGATTTCCTTTGGCATCGCTCTGTTCTCATCTACAACAATATGCGTAGCAGTATAAGACAAAGCTTTTATGATCGATGTGCAAGATCTACCATTTTTAGCGTGACTAGCACACTAAAGAGGTTGCCTCTGGCTGTGGTACGGCTTGCTGAGCAGGAGCAGCGATCATACTCATTTTTGCTTCAGCCAAGGTCTGCGGACAGTCACGATTAAAATGTGTTCCGCGACTTTCCTGACGTTGTAAGGCACTATGCACCATCAGCATTGCAGTCAAAAGCATTGGATATTGCTGCTCGGTGATGAGCCACCAGTGATTGAGCTGTGCATACAAATACTGCATACCTGCAAAGTCACGCTGAATACCAAAATACTGGGTCATTTTTTGCTGCAATGTTGCAACATCAAAATCATCTTCCAGTTCAAACTGTGCAGAAACAACTGTGAAATCTGGTTGCACCAGTTCCGCTTCAGCTTTCGGGACTTGCCACTCATCTTGCTGAACAATCGCGTGTGCAACATCACGCCCCATCACCATACATTCAAGCAATGAGTTACTGGCTAAACGGTTCGCGCCATGTAAACCTGTACATGCCACTTCGCCGATCGCAAACAGGTTTTCAATATCGGTATGCCCAATCGCATCGGTTAACACACCACCACAAGCATAATGCGCGGCAGGTGCAACAGGAATTGGCTGCTGACTAATATCTAAACCTTGCTCAAGACAATGCTGATAGATCGATGGAAAATGCTCGGTAATAAAAGCTTTTTCCAAGTGAGTCATATCCAACAAAACTGGCTGTTGCTGCTGTTTCTGGATTTGATCGGCAATCGCACGTGCCACAATATCACGAGGTGCAAGTTCTAGGCGTTCATCATAGGCAGGCATAAAACGCTCGCCTTGCTGATTACGTAAAATACCACCTTCGCCACGCAACGCTTCAGAAATCAGAAAGGTTTCACTGCCTTTGAGTGCCAATGCAGTTGGATGAAACTGGATAAATTCCAGATTTGCCACACGGCAACCTGCTTGCCATGCCAGTGCCACGCCATCGCCTGTTGACGTTGCTGGATTGGTGGTCAGTTCAAATAATTGCCCAGCACCACCAGTGGCTAAAATCACATATTTGGCAAAAACTTGTACAGATTGCTGCTCTGCATCCTGTAACTCGGCACCATAGCAACGCTGATCTTCAACATACAGTTGCTGTAAGCGATGTTCAGTCAAACAGGTTACATTACTTTTTGCAGCCAGTTGCTGTTGCAGCGTTTGCGTGACTGACCAACCTGTATGATCAGCAGCATGCACAATCCGACGCTGCCCATGCCCACCCTCACGGGTTAAATGTAAATTTTGATTGTGCGAAGTAAATGGCACGCCAAACTGGCATAACCAGTCGATTGCAGCGGCAGCATTGGATAAAATGTGGGTGGTATTCTCCACATGACAGAGTCCCGCACCTGCGACTAATGTATCTTGAACATGTTCAGCAACGGTGTCTTGCGGATCGAGTACCGCAGCGATACCACCTTGTGCCATATTGCTGGAACAGGTGTTTAAATCCTGTTTTGCGAGTAAGGCAATTTTGAACTGTTCAGGCAAGGACAGGGCAACGGTTAAACCCGCTAGACCTGCCCCAACAATTAAAACATCATAATGCTGAATATTTTGCTTCATGTTGCGTTGCCAGCCATTGTTGAAATTGGGCTAAACCCGCACCCAATTGTTGCTGTTGATGGTAGTTTTTGTAGGCTTCAGAGAAATCTAGCATCCGTTGGATTGGTGCTCGTGCTTCTTCAATCAGCGCGGCATCAAGTTGAACTTGCTGACTTTGATTGCGTAAAACTTCTGCACAAGCTGCCAAACCATTCATGGCCATCCACGGGCAAAATGCACAAGATTTACAAGTTGCACCATTGCCTGCTGTGGGTGCAGCAA
Organism: Acinetobacter brisouioides; assembly: GCF_004331075.1. Classification (GTDB taxonomy): domain Bacteria; phylum Pseudomonadota; class Gammaproteobacteria; order Pseudomonadales; family Moraxellaceae; genus Acinetobacter. The sequence continues at coordinate 495,409 of NZ_SJNX01000001.1, forward strand.
TAAAGGTTTTATGTGGAGCTTGTTTTTGCATTTCGTGCAAAATACCCTGATCGGTTGCCACAATAAACTCATGCTCTGGGCGCTGTACCGCAGCATTGAGTAATTTACTGGTTGAACCCACCACATCGGCTTGAGCCACAACTTCAGCAGGTGATTCTGGATGCACCAGTACAATCGCTTCAGGATGCTGCTGTTTTAGATGCGTCAGTTCAATGCCCTTAAACTCGTTATGGACGATACATGAACCTTGCCAGAGCAGCATGTCTGCGCCTGTTTTATTTTGGATATATTGGCCAAGGTGACGGTCAGGCCCCCAAATGATTTTCTTGCCCTGACTGTGCAAATACTCAACAATTTCAATCGCAATAGATGACGTTACCACCCAATCCGCATGTGCTTTGACTTCCGCACTGGTGTTGGCATAGACCACTACTGTACGGTCTGGATGCGCATCACAAAACTGTTTAAATTCATCGGCTGGACAACCCAAATCTAGAGAACAAGTCGCTTCTAAATCAGGCATGAGTACCGTTTTTTGCGGGCTGAGGATTTTGGCAGTTTCTCCCATAAAACGCACGCCCACCACCAATAAAGTATCGGCAGGGTGATTTTTACAGAACTTTGCCATTTCTAGTGAGTCGCCGACCATGCCACCTGTTGCCAAGGCTAAATCTTGCAACTCAGGTTCAACATAGTAATGCGCTACCATCACAGCGTTATGCTGTTTTAAAAGTTCGCGAATTTGTTCTTGGTATTGTTGAATTTCTGTCGCATTTAATGCTGCGGGCACTTTTGCCCATGCTTCATGCAAGGTACAGGCATTGCTTTGCTGCGCCTCAGCTGCAAACTCAATATGTGTCTGCATATAATCCAAGCTTGGCTTTTCATAAGGATAGCTAGCCAAATGTTCCTTCATAACGGCATTCCAACAATCAATATGCGCACAATTATGCTCACAATGAGTATATAAATTCAAACTCTTTTTGCTCAAAAAGAGTATAATCACCCATAAATGATTGTTGTTTATATATTTATTTTTTATATAACAAAACTGCTTAGAGAATATACGTAAGGATTTTGTTTCATCCAATATTTCTCATACAATGAACCCGATAGCAACAAAGATAAGACCAAAGATGCAGTCACATGTCCATTTAGAACTTTCTACGTCCCAGGAAACCGCGACTGAACTGGTTGCCGTTTTAATTGCGGTGACCAACTTTTCCGCACGGGTACTCACTATTCAAGATGGTACACTTTTACCTTTTGGGCCACTGACCCCAATTCACCATTCATTACAAGCAGGTGCACGTGCTTGGGTTCAACAACAAACCGAGCAACCTTTGGGGTATATGGAACAACTGTATACCTTTGTCGACATCAAACGCTCGCAAGACTCTGGGCATCCTGTGGTATACATTAGTTACTTAGGACTGGTAAAAGAAGTCGATGAACAAAACCTAAAACTCGCAGCAAAATGGCATGACTGGTACGAGTACTTCCCATGGGAAGATCGTCGTAGTAAAGATGCGGAACAAGTTTGTCAGAAAATTTTGCCTAAAATTCAAAACTGGGTAGACTCTGCCGCCTCTGTATACCTGCGCCAAGCACGGCAACAACGCATGAATTTATGCTGGGGACTCTCCAATTACGATTGGCTGGAAGAAAACACCTTACTCCGCTACGAGCTCATGTATGAAGTCGGGCTAATTGCCGAATCGCCATACTATGATGGTCGCCTGCCTGAATCGATTACAGGTAAAGCCATGCATAACCATCACCGTCGTGTTTTAGCCACAGCCATGTCACGTTTGCGCTCTAAATTACAATACCGCCCAGTGATTTTTGAGTTAATGCCACCCGAGTTTACTTTGTATCAATTACAACAAAGTATTCAAGCGCTCAGCGGTGTGGAATTACATAAACAGAATTTCCGTCGCCTGATACACAACCAAAACTTAGTTGAACCTACAGGCAAAGAAGCTATTCCAGAGCGTGGTCGCCCTGCACAACTTTACCGTTTTAAAGAAAATGTCTTACAAGAAAGTTTACTTTCAGGCTATAAACTTCCCATTATGAACAACTAAGCTTCTAATTTTGATCACTAGTTAAATAGCAAACCAAGAAAATTTGCTATTTAACTCAAAATTAGCATAAATCCCAAACTTCAAAAAATCCAACCCAATCAAAAATAGATAAAGCATTGAAATAAATTAAAAATTCTCAAAACACTACACTTTAAATTTTATCAATTATTCAAAAAAAATTAATATTTTTTACAAAAATCAAAATTATGCCGTTTTTTAAGCCAAAAAATTAATATTTGCGTGTTAGATAGTGAACAATATATACTCCGTTTGAGCATATATTGGAGAGATTCGTCATGCGTTATGCATTGCCAGATGTGTTAATTCAACCACTGGTTCAATCCGCATTAAGGGAAGACTTGGGACGACGCGGAGATATTACTTCCGAAGCAACAATCGACTCACAGCAAAGTACTGAATTACATATTATTGCCCGTGAATCTGGAATTGTTTGTGGTGTTCAACTGGCCCGCCTTGCCTTTGCACTTATGAACCCAGCAATTGAGTTTACAGCACAACTGCAAGATGGAGATGTCTTGAACAAAGGCAGCATCATTGCCAGTATTCGAGGTAATGCACGAGCAATTTTGAGTGCTGAACGTACTGCTTTAAATTTTCTGACCCATTTAAGTGGCATTGCCACCACCACACATGAACTGCAAAGCAGTATTTCACATACGGCTGCAAAAATTACCTGTACCCGTAAAACCATTCCTGGTTTGCGTGATGTTCAAAAATATGCAGTGCGTGTCGGCGGCGGACGCAACCACCGTATGGGACTTGATGATGCGATTTTGATTAAAGACAACCACATTGCGCTGGCAGGTGGTGACATTATTCAAACTATTCAGCGTGCCAAAGCTTATGCAGGACATTTAATTCCTGTTGAGGTTGAAGTGGATACGCTTGAACAGCTCGAACAAGTCTTGCAAGAAGGCGTATCTTTAGTTTTGCTAGATAATATGAGCCTTGAGCAATTACGTACAGCCGTGGCAATGTGTCAAGGCAAAGCGCAAACTGAAGCCTCCGGCGGAATTACCCCAGAAACTGCACCAAGTATTGCGGAAACAGGCGTCGATTTCTTGGCACTTGGCTATGTCACCCATAGCGCACGTTATTTGGATATTGGCTTAGATTACCTTTAACTTAAGTCAAGATAGCTTGTAACAAAAATTAGGCGTTGCAAGCTATCGCATATCCTCTAGAATGGATGACATCATGTCATTTAGAGTGAGATTATGACCGTCTTGCATACACTCTTTGCCAGCTGTACTGTTGCAGGTTTAATAACATTGAGTCCTTTCGTTCTTGCCAAAGAAAGTGACAATTTACTCACCGCAATTCAAAAACAATGGGTCGGACAAAAAGCACCAGCCTTCAAATTACAAGATCAACAAGGTCAGTGGCATCAATTATCTCAGTATCAAGGTCAATGGGTCGTCCTGTATTTTTACCCGAAAGACAACTCACCAGGTTGCACTCAAGAAGCCAACCAATTTAAAGCCCTTTACCCGCAGTTTATTAAAAGCAATGCCGTAGTTTTGGGTGTTAGTCTAGATGATGTTAAATCACATCAAAAATTTTCTGAAAAACTGAATTTGCCTTTTCCTATTTTGGCAGACCATCAACAAACTCTTGCCAAACAGTTCGGCATTATTCGGAATTTAGGTTTTATGCAGATTGCCAAGCGCGAAAGCTTCCTGATCGACCCGAAAGGTACAATTGTTTATCATTATACCAGTGTCGATACGCAAACTCATGCCGCGCAGGTTTTGCAAGACATACAAAAATTTAACCCATAAAAAAAAAGCAGCCATCGAGGCTGCTTTTTTATCGTTGAATCGTTTAAATCTGCGATTGAATATAATTTTGTAGCCCGATCAGTTCGATCAGGCGCATTTGTTTTTCCAGCCAGTAAGTATGGTCTTCTTCGGTATCTGACAACTGCTGACGCAACATGTCACGGCTAATATAATCGCCTTTCTCTTCGCAAAGTTTAATACCTTGAACCAATTTTTCACGCACATGATATTCGAGTGCAAGATCAGCTCTTAGGCAGCTCACCACATCGGTTCCAACATCAACCTCGTCTCGCTGCATATTGGGTGTGCCACCTAAAAATAGCACACGACGAATAATGGCATCCGCATGCGATGCTTCTTCATGCATTTCATGATCAATGCGTTCGTAGATTTTGCTTAAACCCCAATCATCGTACATACGTGAATGGATCAGGTATTGATCACGAGCAGCCAGTTCGCCACCGATCAACATATTTAAATAGTCTATGACTTCTGGATTGCCACGCATGGTGAATTTCTCCTGTGAAGATAAACTTTAGTATGCAAGGTTTATAGTAAAAAAGCAAAAATTAAGATTTATAAGTATATGATTTTTCATAACATTAAAATGAGAAACATACGCATTTATATTTTAACTTGGCTTATTTTCTAATCTAAAAATAAGCCCTTAAGTATTTTTAAGGGCTTATTTGCACAGCAGCTGAAGTTACAAATTTCAACATTCTGTCATCAAAAACCAATCTGCTTTTTATTCAGGAATGATCTGCTGGCCATATTCAGCCATTAAGGTTAGAAATTCAGATTCGCTCATGACCTGTATGCCAAGTTTTTCAGCTTTTTCCAGTTTGGAGCCCGCTTTTTCACCTGCAACTACACATTTTGTTTTACTTGACACACTACCACTCACACGCGCACCGAGTGCCTGTAGCATTTGAGTGGCTTGATCACGCGTAAATTGCTGCAATGTTCCTGTCAGCACCCAGCTTTCACCATTTAAGGGTTGGCGTGTCGGCGCAGTAGGTGCATCCCATGTCAAACCAGCATCCAGCAGGCGCTCCACTACTTCAATATTATGCTGTGCCTGAAAGAAATCCACGATCCATTCTGCAGTAATATCACCAACATCTGGGGTTTTCTTTAGCGTTTCAATATCGGCTTGACGCAAAGCATCAAAAGTCTGAAAGGTATTGGCAAGCATCCGTGCAGTTGTTTCCCCCACACCACGAATTCCTAGTGCATAAATAAAACGCGCCAGTGTGGTTTTCTTGCTGGCATCAATCGCATCAAACAGATTTTGGACTGATTTCTCACCCATTTTTTCAATGCCAAGCATCGTCTCGCGGTGTTGATGCAACTGGTAAATATCAGACACGTCATTGAGCAAATTCAGATGAAGTAAAGACTCAACCCAACGATCACCCAAGCCTTCAATATCCAGTGCCTTACGCGAAACAAAGTGACGAATGGCTTCAATACGCTGTGCCGCACAGTACAAACCACCTGAACAACGCGCCAAAGCCTCACCTTCTGGCATGACTACAGGCGAATCACAGACTGGACACTGGCTTGGCAGCGCAATTTCTACCGCGTCATTTGGGCGAAATTCAGGCCAGACTTTTTCAACTTTTGGAATAACGTCCCCTGTACGATAGACACTCACGGTATCGCCTACACGAACATCCAAGCGGTGAATTTCGCCGATATTATGCAAAGTCACATTCGAGACCGTCACTCCACCAACAAACACAGGATTTAAGCGTGCCACAGGCGTTAATGTCCCTGTACGCCCAACTTGCCAGTCGATTTGATCAACTGTCGTTAGTGCAGCAACCGCAGGAAATTTATAGGCAGTTGCCCAGCGTGGTTCACGACTTAAAAAACCTAATTGCTGTTGCTGTTTCAGGCTGTCGACTTTAATGACCATACCATCAATTTCGACAGATAAATCGGGGCGTTCCTGCTGAATCTGCTGATATTTTTCTTGAACTTCCTGAATCGACTGACATAAAAATTGACGTTCAGCGATTTCAAAGCCTATTTTGGTCAGCCATGCCAAACTTTCATGCATCGATGCCAAGCCATGCTGTGGCTCGCACTGCGCAATTCCATAGGCATAAAATGCCAAAGGACGAGATGAAGCAATTTCGGGGTCAAGCTGACGCAAGCTGCCTGCCGCAGCATTACGTGGATTGGCAAAAGTTTTTTCACCATGTGCTTGCTGATCAGCATTAAGTTTTTCAAAACCCGATTTTGGCATTAATACTTCGCCACGGACTTCGAGCAACTCTGGAATTTCAATGTCTGTGCTGTATAAAAATTTAGGTAGATTACGAATGGTTTTGACATTTTGGGTAATATCCTCACCTGTTTCGCCATCACCACGAGTTACACCACGGACTAAAATCCCATGTTCATACCACAAAGAAATCGCAAGACCATCCAGTTTTAGCTCCACATCATACAAAACGTCTTGATTTGGCAAACGTTCTTCAACACGACGTGCAAAAGCGAATAAATCTTCTTGGTTAAATACATTGCCAAGCGACAACATGGGGACAGCATGAGTCACACTTTCAAATTTGCTCAGTGCCTGCCCACCTACTTTCTGGGTTGGAGTATCTTGCTGAGTCAGTTCAGGATATTGCTGTTCTAATGCCTTGAGTTGATGGAAGAGTTGATCGTATTCACTGTCTGAAATGCTGGGTTGATCCATCACATAATAAGCATGATTATGTTTTGCCAGAATTTGAATCAGTTGTCGCATCTGCGCAATGACTGCGGTTGTATCCACCATAAAAAATTCACCATATAAAAGGGCGGACATAGTCCACCCTGAATCTAAAATCAGCGCTTTTTAGTTGCTCTGTGTCGCTTGCGGTTTGTAATCAATGATTTGATGACGCCAGTGTTCTTTGAGTTGCTGAGTCAGTTCACAACTGTTTTCATCAAATACTTTCCCATCGATATCACGAGCAATCAGATTAGCGATACTGACCATCATATCAAAACCGGCTTGTGAGTGTGGGTTTGGCAACGTCAAGAAAAAGGCAAAGCCCTGTACTTGCTCAGCAGATAAAGTTTCCAAGTCAAAACCAGCTGGGCCTTCATCAGTAACACGCAATACGGAGAACATCAGTGGACTTTCTTCTTCGGTATTTTCATAGCGATGGAAGCAAGATAACTCACCAAAACGCAGACCGTATTTGAGTAAAACTTTCAAAGCACGATCACCCGACAATACACGGCGTGGGTTCGGATAAACATTTAAGGCAAAAATATATTCGGCATTGGACAAGGCGCTTTCATCATCATAGCGCTGCTGTTCATGCAAATGCATGTCCAAAATCGAGCTTTCTTCTTCAAACTCTGCAATCGCAACGGTTTCAATGTCTGGATTAAGGCTAAGTGTGGCGGCAGGCTCAGCTTTTTTCTCATCATTATTGGTAACGGCTGGCTCAGTTTGTTCTACAGTTTCAGATTGCTTTTGTTCTTGCTCTTGTGCAGGCTTCTCAGTTTTTTCCAGAACAAGTTGACTTGGCTCAGGCTCTGCTTTTTTTGCCGATTCAGCCTCATGAGCAGTGCTAGTTTCCTCTGAATCATCGGCATCTAAATGTGGCTCAATACGTTGCTCTAATTCCTGTGCAGCCGAAAGCTGATCACGCACAAAACGAGGAATCACAGGCTGATGAGTTTCAGGGTTAATGTGTAATTCCGATTCGAGCGAAGGCACATATTCTTTCGGCTTTCGTAACAGCAAAAACAACCCCAATAAAATAATCGCAACCGCGATCACAATACCTACGATTGTGGTGATTTCCATACTATGACTCCGCAACTAACCCGTATTCTTTCGCTTCTTCTAAATTCACAGTGACCAATTTTGATGTTCCTGGCTCAGGCATTGTAACACCCAATAAATCCGTCGCCATGGTCATTGCCAGTTTATTATGTGTGATGTAAACAAATTGTACCTGTTCGGACAATTCTTTGACCAAATTACAAAAACGCTGCACGTTAGCATCATCTAATGGTGCATCGACTTCATCCAGCACACAAAACGGTGCGGGATTGAGACGAAAAATAGCAAATACCAATGCCAACGCTGTCAGGGCTTTTTCTCCACCCGACAATAATGCCAGAGAACTGTTACGTTTCCCTGGCGGTCGAGCCATCAGTTTTACACCTGATTGCCAGTCATCTTCCAGACTTAAACTGGCTTCCCCACCATTAAACACTTTTGGAAATAAATCCTGCAACTCATGATTGATCTGTTCAAAGGTTTGCATAAATAACTTACGCGTTTCCTGATCAATACTTTTCATGGCCTGCTGCAACTGATCCACAGTATTTTGCAAATCCTGCATTTGGTGAGTGAGTTCATCATAACGCCCAGCAACTTCTTCATATTCCTGCGATGCTGCCAGATTCACCGCCCCGATTTTATCAAACTGCTGTTGGGCTTTTTGTAGTTGTGCCTGATGCGCCACCAGTTCAATTTCAACGCTTTTCAGTGGTTCAGCATTTAACTGTTCTAACTGCTCGGTATAATGTGTCAGGTCAGATTTTGCAGCTTGCCATGCCAGTCGTTTTTGCTCAAGCAATTCACGTACTTGTTCATCCTGCTGCTGTAGCTGATGACGCTGCTGGGTTAAATGCTGCTGCCTTTCTTGAACTGTATTCAGTTCAAGCTGCCATTCTTTCCACTGTTTTTCCAGCACCGCTGTTTGCTGTTGCTGCTCTTCGAGTTGCGCTTGCAAACTGGGTAATTCAAGCTGTATAGGTTGTAACACACTTTGCGCTTGCTGAAGTTGCTGCACACACTGTGCATATTGGCTTTTGATAAAACTTAAATCTTTTTCAAGCAGTTCAATCTTTTGCTGTCGCTGTTGCAACTGCTGTTTGCTGTCTTGTAACTGACTTTGCACTTGCTGGCGCTGGCGCTGCTGCTGTTCACATTGCTCAGCCAGTTCATCCACCTGCAACTGTAAGGTTTTATAGTTTGGTAATACCTGTTCCAGCTTGATTGCCAGCGCATGCAGATCAATCTCCAGATCGTCCTTTTGCATGGCATCTTCTTCAATTTGCAGGTCTAGCTGCTGTAACTGCGCCTGCAATTGTTGTTGTTGCAAGGCAAAAGCCTGTTGTGCACTATGCAATTTTGCCAACTGAACATCAAGCTGTTGTTGTTGCTGGCGTAGATTTTTGCTGTACTGCTGCTGCTCTTGAATCTGCTGTTGGGTTGCTTTTAACGTCTGTTCTGCCAAAGTACTATGCTGTTGCAGTTGCTGTAATTGCTGCTGAACCTCTGCCAGTTCTTGCTCAATTTCCTGCAAGCGAATGCGATGGCTCAACGCGCCTTGTGCAGCCTGACTTTGTTCATCATAGAGTAGCCCGATCACCCAATCCTGCCCAAGCAAATAACCATCCAGACTCAGCAAGGTCTGCCCTGTCTGTAATTGTTTCTGCAAAGCCAGCGCCTGAGTAAAATCAGCTGCAATAGCAACCTGTTGCCACAGAGAATTTTGCGGATAGGCAATCCAGCTTGCCAGCGTCGGCAAACCTAACAGTTCAGTTTGCTGCATCACTTCAGAAATTTGCAGTTGTCGTGCCTGTTCTGGGTAAAATTGCTCTGCTTCAGGTCGCACATGAGCAGATAACCACTGCGCCAGATATTTTTCCACTAGCCCCGCATGTGCTTTGGCGACATCTTGCAATTGCAAAATTTGCATCAACTGCTGTGCGGTTGACTGCTGTTTCGGTTGCTGCTTAGTCATGAGTTTTTGCAGATTAGTTTGTTCTGCCTGCAAAATCTTGAGTTGTGACTGTTGAGCAGAAAGCTGTTGCTGCTGCTGTTGAAAGGCTTGTTGCTGCTGTTGTTTTTGCTGTTCAAGCCTCTGTAACTGTTGTTCAGTTTGCTGCACTTGTTCGGCGACACTGTGCTGTTGCTCGGTAAAATCTTCCAGTTCAGGTTGTGCAACCTGTGCTTTGACTTGCTGATATTGCTGTGACAGCGTTTCTTTTTGATGCTCTAAACGTAGAAGGTTTTTATTGAGCTGTTCCAGTTGTGACTGCATTTGCGCATGTTTTTGCTGTTGCTGCTCAACTTGGCTTTTGACCTGCTGATATTGTTGCAACGCAGTTTGATACTGTGCAGATAAGTCTGAATTTTGCTGCTGTTGCTGCTGATCATTCTGCTCAGCCTGTTGTACGCTTTCTGCCAATTGCTCACACTGTTCATGTAAGGTATCCAGTTGCATTTCGGTCAGTTGCAACTGCTCTTTCAACTGCGTTTTTTGTTGCTCGAGCTGAGAGATTTGTTGACTATTTTGCTGCTGTAACGCTTGTTTTTGTTCAACATTCAGTTGAATTTCAGACAGTTTTTTCTCGGCGGTTTGCCATGCTTGTTGTAACGGTGTGGATTGCTGAATCAGGCGTTGAAACAAACCACTGGTTTCGGTCAGGTCATGTTCAACGGTGCTAAGTTCTGAACGTACCAGTTTAAACTGCTCACCAGACTCAGTCATTTGCGCAGTATATTCTTGCTGCAAACGCTGGCTTTGCTGACATTGAAACGAGAGAATTTCAATTTTTAAAGTACGGATTTGCTGTTCTAATTGTTTGTACTGAACTGCGGCCTCGGACTGACGTTTCAGGGTTTTCAGCTGCGCTTTCAGTTCGTGGGCAATATCGTCCAGACGCTCTAAGTTTTGCGTGGTATGTTCCAGATGCTGCAAAGTTTCACGGCGACGTGCCTGATAACGGGACACCCCTGCGGCTTCTTCCACAAATACGCGCATTTCTTCAGGTTTGGCATCCACCAAACGGTTAATCATGCCCTGTTCAATAATCGCATAAGAACGTGGCCCTAAGCCTGTTCCCAAGAAAATATCGGTAATATCACGGCGGCGGCAACGCGTACCATTGAGAAAATATTCAGATTTTCCCTCTCGTGTCACCTGACGGCGCACCGCCAGTTCATTGTAGGCATTGTACATGCCACCGAGTTTGCCATAGGTATTTTCAAAGCGTAACTCGACGCTCGCCACCCCGACAGGCTTACGTTTGACGGTTCCCGTAAAAATCACGTCCTGCATGCTACCACCACGCAACTGGCGGGCACTTGATTCGCCCATGACCCAGCGAATCGCGTCAATGACATTGGATTTACCACAACCATTTGGCCCCACAATCGCACTACGGTTTGCTTTAAAATGTAATGTGGTACTGTCGGCAAACGATTTGAAGCCTGAGAGTTTTAAACTGCTTAAACGCATACTGTCCTAATTTAATGACGTGAGCGACGTGCCCATGCCAACTCAATCTGTTTCATTCGTGTCAGGGAGTCCAACACAAGCCCTCGCAAGTGTCGGCAAAAATCATGCATAAATAAAGTGGCTTGTTGCAAATTTTGGGTCAAAATAGCATCAATCATCCATTTTATGCGATTAAAGGTTTCCTCCAAATCACGTCGTGAGGTATTTAGGATTAAAAAATAGCAACGGCGCAGTGCAGGAAATAAGTCCTGAAAAAATTGAGTAAAATATAAATTATGAAACTGCCCTGCATGATTCAACAGGAAATAAAACCATAAATCATAAAATTGTTCAGACTGCATCTGTTTGACATACAATACTAACTGCTGCTCAAGCTGCTGAATTTTTTGTTTTTCACTAGATAGATCATGGTAAATAAAACATTGAATCAGTTGGCTCAGCAGCATGTCACAGCTTTCAAACAATTGGTTGACCTGCTCTGTGCTCATTTCGGTCACAATGGCACCACGACGCGGATAAATTTCAATTAAATGTGTGCGTTGTAGTAACAACAATGCTTCACGTACCGAACCGCGACTGACTTGCATATCTTTAGCAATCCGCAGTTCAGGAATACGTTCCCCTTCAAGCAACTCACCTGAAATAATTTGCTGTGCAATTTGATCGGCAATCTGTTCGGCAAGACATTGTGCGGGTTGCTGCAGCATGATTCACCTGTTTCATTTTTGATTTTGTTTTAATGCGTGGTCTGTAAAAGTTGTATCACACCCTGATAAATAAAATAACTCCCCACGGTAAAAAGTAAGCCGCTGAAACATCTTTTCAGTGTAGCGGGTGACAAGGCATGTGCCACTTTGGCACCAAATTTAGCTGTAACAAAGCTCATGATACTAATGCCAATAAAAGCATAAATATGGACATAACCAATTGCATGTGGAATGTGTATAGTCTGTTTTGCCCCGAACCACATAAAGCCAATTGCACCTGCAACTGCAATCGGAAAACCACAAGCAGCCGATGTAGCCACCGCCTTTTGGATCACTACACCGTGTTTGTTTAAGTACGGTACAGTCAGTGAACCGCCACCAATCCCAAAAATCGCAGAAGCTACCCCAATACCTGAACCCGCAAGTGCCTGTTGCCAAGCTGTTGGTAAATTCTTCGAAGTATCAACCTGTTGTTTTGCACCAAAGAACATGCGCTGTGACACCCAAAGCGCAAACACCCCAATAATGAGTTGCAAACTATGTCCTGATAAAACATCGGCAACGCCTGCCCCTAAAAATGAACCAATCACCAAACCTGGAGCAATATTACGCACCACCGACCACATCACCGCGCCTTTTTGATGATGCGCCATAATCGAACTTAAAGAGGTAACCATAATGGTCGCAAGCGATGTACCGAGTGCCATGTGCATAATGACATTGGGATCATAATGCTGCTGGGTAAACACCATATATAAAATTGGCACAATAATCAGACCGCCACCTACCCCGAACAGTCCTGCGGCAAAACCTGCAATTGCACCAATCAGTAAATATATGATTAACTCCATCTTATGTTTTCCCATGAATTGTTGATTATGGATGCGGATACTCGCCAATTACAGCAACTGTTAGAACAGTCGAACTGTACCCCTGATATTGTATTGCTCAAACACAGCACGACATCGACCAATGACGATGTGCGCGCACTTGCCCAGCAAGGCATGCATACTGCCCTTGTTTGCAGTGAAATACAAACCCAAGGTCGTGGGCAACATCAAAGACAGTGGCTGTCGCCCCAAGGCAACATCTATTTAAGCACACTCATTAACACCGAAACAGCGATTGATGGGCGTTTGGCACTTGAAGTTGCACTGAACCTGCTTCACATGCCTATACTGAAAGACTTTAATTTACAAATCAAATGGCCCAATGATCTATATAGTCATCAAGGTAAATGGGGTGGCATTTTAGTTGAGCCGATTTCTGCTCATCAGGCGATTGTCGGGGTTGGCATCAATATTATTACGCCGCCTGATCTGCAAAACCTTGATCAAGCCGTGACTTCATTAAGTGAATTGGGTTTGCACAATCGTAGTCGTATTGAACTGATTCACGACATCTATGTCGCGATTCAGCAGGCAAGTACATGGTTCAATCATGGCTGCTACAACTTGGCAGAACGCTTTAACCATGTAGCAATGTTTAAAGGACAATCGGTCAGTTTTGAGCATCAACAGGGTGTTGCTGAAGGGATATTCCTCGGGATTCAAAATGATGGCGGGATTGTACTCGATACGGCACAAGGTCAGACTGCGTACTATCAGGGACGTTTGCGCCCATTTCCTTCAGCACAGTAATCCGAGAGTATTATGCAAAATTTATGGCTCGATATTGGTAACACACGCCTAAAATACTGGATTACCCAAGGTCAAGAGGTCATTGAACACGGCGCAGAACTGCATTTGCAATCGCCTGCCGACTTGCTGCTGGGTTTAGTTCATCACTTTAAAGCGATGCAGATTAGCCGAATCGGAATTTCCTCAGTTCTGGATAAAAAAAACAATGATCGGATTAGTCGTATTTTAAAACGCCTCAACGCACCATTGGCGATAGCCAAAGTACAGCATGAATACGCAGGCTTACACTGTGGTTATGATGATATTCAGCAACTCGGGATTGACCGTTGGCTACAGCTTCTGGCAGTTGCTGCACCCGAACAGGATCTGTGCGTGATTGGTTGTGGGACGGCATTGACGATTGACCTGACCCAAGGCATGCAGCATTTGGGTGGCTATATTTTACCTAATCTATATTTACAACGTAATTCACTGATTCAAAATACCAAAGGCATTAAAATTCCTGATTCGGCATTTGAGCATTTGGAACCCGGACGAACGACCGTGGATTGTGTACATCATGGTATTTTGTTTGGGCTCATTAGCACCATTCAGAAAATTCTGGAACAATCGCCGCGTAAGCTGATTTTAACAGGTGGCGATGCTGCATTATTCGCCCGTTTTTTACAAGAGTATCAACCTGCTGTAGAAACAGACTTGTTATTAAAAGGGCTACAACATTATATTTCACACCACAAGAACAACGAATCAACAGAGGGATCATGATGAAAAGCAATTATAAAATTTTGTCTATACTGGCCTGTGGTCTCGCATTATCCGCTTGCCAAAGCACGACTGTACCCTCTGCACCTGCTCCAACCAGTTTAGGTAGTAGTGCAGCCTCCGAGCAATCGGTGATTGCCTACTTTTCTTCGATGCAGACAGGCGGCATTTTGTTGCTCAATAGTCGCTCTGCCGATGTATATCGGGTGTTAATCAAACATGACGAGCGCGGTTATTGGGTACAGGACTTTTATCAGGCATCACACCACCCACAGTCTAGCCCAGTCTTGCTGACCAACCCCGCAGATTTAAACAAGATTTCCCCGACATCGGTTGTCGGTGATTTAACTCTGTATTACCGTAATGGACAGGTCTATCAACGTGCAACGTATAATGCCCAGCATCGACCAATGGGTCAGGCAACCACTTATAATCCTCAAGGCAAGCTGATCGTACAGGAAGAAAACCGTGCTGATGGTTCGTATTCGGGGCGTTTTTGGTATGCAGAAACTCTGCATCAGGCGCTTAGCTTGGAGATGAATACCAAAAATCAGGTGACTATGGCAAAAGGTTGGGACCAACAACAGCATGCGATCCCTAGCAATCAGTGCTTTGCTGAAAAAACCTTAAATCCAAAAAATCAGCAAGATCAATGCTATCAGTTGCTGATACAGCTTTATCAAACGAGTGCCACCATGGCAGATTAAAGCTGTTCTTGCCCAAGTCAGATTTGGCTTGGGCATTTTTTATGCTATTTGAATGATGAACAACAATGAAAAAAATACTTTTAACTGCCCTATTGGCGTGTCATTTGGTCATTCCCATGACTGTGTCGGCAAAAACCATTAACAACATATTACCAACATCAAACTCGGTTCAAAAAAACCAGATTATTGCTTACTTTTCCCCAATTACTTGGGGCAATGAATATTCGGCCAAGGCCTTAACTAAAGGTTATTATCGTGTTTTTTTAGACAAAAATGCACAAGGTCAGTATCTGGTACAGGATTTTTATACCCAAACTCGAACCCCGCAGTCTGCTCCTTTCTGGTTGAGCAAGCCTGAAGATTTGCATAGTTTTGATCCCACTTCGGTCACAGGTGAGCTGAAACTATATTATGTAACGGGGGAAGTATTTTTTACGACTCAATACAATCAACAGCAGCAACTCATTGGGCCTAGCCAACTGTTGAATCGTCAAGGTCAACTGCTTTCACAAGAGACGATATATGCAGATGGTTCAACGCAAAGCGATTACTGGTATCACCCAAATGTACCTGCTTTAAAAGTAAAATTTGATTCAAATGGAAAAATTTTACAGGCGCAAGGTTGGGACACTGAAGGTAAAGCTATTGCGGCCAACGAATGTTTTGCTGAAAAAACGCTAGAACCTAAAAATCAACTAGATACCTGTTATTTGATCATGAACTTGCTGAATGATCGTAACCAAACACTTATTGAAGAGCCATAAAAAAGAGGCGCAATGTGCGCCTCTTTTTATACAGAAAATTTTATTTTTTCTGGTCGTTGCCACCAAATAATGGCCCCATACCACCGCCACCGCCACCGAACTGCTTTTGCATACCGCTGAGTGAACGCATCATTTTGCCCAAACCTGACGGATTGGCAAATTTCTTCATCATTTTCGCCATTTGTGCATGTTGCTTGATCAATTTATTGACTTCGGCGACATCCATACCACAGCCTGCTGCAATACGTTTTTTACGGCTTGGGTTCATTAAGTCTGGGTTACGGCGCTCTTTGAGCGTCATCGACAAAATGATGGCTTCCATCTTTTTAACTTGCTTTTCAGGATTGGCTTGCTGAATAGCTTGCTGTAAACCTGCACCGCTCATGCCAGGCAACTTATCCAAGAAGCCCATCATACCGCCCATTTTACTCATTTGCTCAAATTGCGTCAGCATATCTTCAAAGTTGAAGCTGCCGCCTTTTTGCAATTTTTTCGCCATTTTTTCGGCTTTTTCTTTGTCGAGTTTGCGTTCAACTTCCTCAACCAAAGACAATACATCGCCCATACCCAAAATACGCTGGGCAATACGTTCTGGGTGGAATGGTTCTAGGGCATCAAGTTTTTCACCCATCCCCAAGAACTTGATCGGCTTGCCAGTAATGGCACGCACTGAAAGCGCTGCACCACCGCGTGCATCACCATCAGTTTTAGTGAGAATTACACCCGTCAGTGGCAAAGCATCATTAAAGGCTTTTGCTGTATTTGCCGCATCCTGACCTGTCATGGCATCGACCACAAACAGAGTTTCAGTCGGTTTAACGGCCGCGTGTAATTCTTTAATTTCGCCCATCATGTTTTCATCGATGTGCAAACGACCTGCAGTATCGACAATCAACACATCAGCAAATTTAATTTTCGCCTGTTCAATCGCACGATTGACAATATCAATCGGTTTTTCATCTGCACTTGATGGAATAAATTCTGCACCAACTTCAGCAGAAACTGTTTCCAACTGTTTAATCGCCGCAGGGCGATAGACGTCGGCAGAAACGGTCATGACTTTTTTCTTTTGACGTTCTTTTAAGAAGCGCGCCAATTTTGCTGCAGTAGTGGTTTTACCCGCACCCTGCAAACCAGCCAATAACACTACCACTGGAGGTTTTGCTGCCAAATCCAGGCTTTGGTTTTCCTCACCCATCATTTTGGTCAGTTCGTCATGAACAATTTTGACAAAAGCCTGTCCTGGAGACAGTTGGCTCATGACTTCTTGTCCAAGTGCCTGTTCCTTAACTTTCGCGATAAACTCACGGGTTACAGGTAAGGCAACATCTGCCTCTAGAAGTGCCATACGCACTTCTCGCAGGGTGTCTTTAATATTGTCTTCGGTCAGTTGTCCTGTACCGGTAACATTTCTTAAACTCTGTGAGAGTCGTTCTGTTAAGGTGTCAAACATTGCAAATTCCGCTTAAAATGGTCTGTTGCAAAAAAATCTTTCTCAAAAATAGAAAATTTATGCATGAAATGCTATAGGATACTTGAGTTCACATCGAAATTATATCGCATAGCATGAATATTCATTATTCCAACAAAGGTTTGACATGATCAGTCTCCCCTTGGTGTACACGATACTGGCTTTAATCGCTTATACCACTGGTTTTTGGTACTCCTTTATGCACTTATTGGCGAAGCGTGAGCCAAACCGTTGGTTTATTGGCATCATTCTGAGCATAGGTCTGTTGTTACATGGCTATATTTTAGAACATGACATGTTAACAACACATGGGGTCAATTACGACGTTTTCAACTTAATGTCGTTTACTTCTGGTTTAATGCTGCTATTAAGCGCAGTATACAGCACCTATCGTCCCGTGATTGCCCTGAATTTACTGGGCATTCCTGTCGCTGCGACAGGGCTTATTTTTGGTTTTGCATTTAGCCATCCCGATCAGTTTACTGAAGAACACTCTCTTGGGTTGGATGTTCACATCATTTTGTCGCTGTCAGCTTATGCTGTATTGCTCATGGCCACCATTCAAGCAGTACTGATGTGGTTCCAAGACCGCGAACTCAAGAAAAAACAAAAACGCCTGTGGGTCAACTTGTTACCGCCTTTTCAAGTCATGGAGTCGCTGTTATTTGACATGCTCATGACAGGCTTTGTGGTCTTAACCATTGCTTTAGGCTTTGGGTTCTTCACCGTAGACAGCTTTTTGGGACAACATCTGGCACACAAAACACTGTTTAGTATTATTTCATGGTTTGTTTATGGGGTGCTGTTGGTTGGACATTTTAAATTTGGCTGGCGTGGGCAAAAAGCCATTCGCTTTACCCTGATCGGTTTTGCGCTACTGGCAGTCGGTTTTATTGGTAGTAAATTTATTCTGGAAATGATTTTAGGTCGTTAATCCTGCCCAATCACCCTAGACAGCGTTGTACAATTTGCGTATAACGCTGTTTTTATTTTAGGGCAATGCCATTGAAACTAATTCTTGCACCCATGGAAGGCTTAACCGATCCGATTATGCGTGATGTGCTAACGCATGTAGGCAGTTTTGACTGGTGTGTTACAGAATTTATTCGAGTCACCGATAGTCTGTTGCCTGAGCATATTTATGATAGCTACTGCCCTGAACTAAAAAATGGTGGTAAAACTGCTGCTGGTACGCCCGTACATGTGCAATTTTTAGGAAATAATCCCGACATGCTCGCAGCCAATGCCGTCCGTGCAGTTGAACTCGGCGCACCTGCGATTGACCTGAATTTTGGCTGTCCTGCCAAAACAGTGAATCGTCACCGTGGCGGTTCGGTATTACTCGATGAACCCGATGTAGTGCATCTACTGGTGAAAGCCGTTCGTGATGCGGTGCCTGCACATATTCCAGTGTCTGCCAAAATGCGCTTGGGTTATCTCGATGAAAACCACACCATGGACAACGCACATGCGATTGAAGATGCGGGTGCAAGCTGGCTCACGGTACATGCTCGCACCAAAGCTGATGGTTATACCCCACCTGCCTACTGGGAAAAAATTCGACCTATTCGCGAAGCACTAAAAATCAACGTAATTGCTAATGGCGAGATCTGGAATTATCAGCATGCACAGGCATGCCAAGCCCAGTCTGGCTGTGAAGATTTAATGCTTGGACGCGGTGCAGTGACTACCCCTGATTTAACCCAGTGTATTCGGCAAAAATCCGATCATGCACTCTTGTCTTGGCAAGATTTGGTTGAACTGCAAATTCGCTTTTTAAACGGCCCAAGTAAAACCGAAATTGGCATGGTCGGACGTTACAAACAATGGCTGGGCATGATGAGCAAAGCCTACCCTGAAGCCAAACAACTTTGGGATGAAGTCAAACGTATAAAAATCCTTGAAGATGTGATTCAGCAACTACAGCGCAGCACTCAAGGCTGAACTTTGTTCATAAACTGCAACTTGTTGTTTAAGCCAGTCTAAAAATAGATGGGTTTCAGGTTGTACGGTCTGCCCTTCGGGAATCACACTCCAATACGCCCACGGATATGCTGCTACAGTCTTCGAAATTTTCTTGAGCACACCTTGCTGCACCAAATCAAACACCACACTCTTACGCTCCAAAGCAATGCCTAAACCACGGCGCAACATTTCAATCACCACATTGGAGTCATTGACTTGCAATAAGGTCTGCTCAGGCAAAGTCAATTGAGTTTGTTCACACCACAAATTCCATGCTTCCATTGATGAAATTATAGGGGTTTCAATAATCTGCTGATCAGAAAAATACAGTCGTCCCTGTTGGAAATCGGTAGCTGCGACCACCCATAATTCATCATAGAACAAGAGATCTTTCTGCGCTGCCGCCCGCCAGTCGCCATTACCCATACGAATCGCGATATCTGCATGTTGTTCAGTCAGATCACTAACTGTTAAATTAACCTGCAATTTTAGTCGAATCTGTGGGTACTGTTGGCGAAAATCTAGCAGCCGAGGCGCAAGCCAATGTGCGGCAAAGGACGGTAAAGTTGCAATCACCAGTTCAGCCTGACGAGGATTACTTTTGAGCTGAAAGGTCGCATCTTCCAGTGATTTCAATGCATCACGAATTTGAATCGCATATAAACGTCCATCTTCTGAAACCATAATTTTCTTGGCTTGGCGCTGTAATAACTGTCGCCCCAAATAAGCTTCCAGTGCCTTGATCTGCTGACTAATGGCCGAATGTGAAACATGCAGTTCTGCTGCGGCTTGAGTAAAACTCCCCAATCGACTAACTGCTTCAAAGCTTTTCAGCATCTGTAATGATGGCAATTGTGCCATGTAAGTCTTCCTTACAGCCTGTGTTAGAAATACGAAAATCACCAGCAAATTATCTGTGTAAACTAATAAAAACCTTATGAAACACAGAGATTCACCATGAAACTTTATGGAATACTTGATTCACCTTTTGTACGGCGTGTTGCGATTAGCCTAGCGAGCCAACAGGTCAATTTTGAGCTGATTCAATTATCGGTCTTTTCCACTTTTAACGAATTTTCCCAAATCAACCCTGTAGTCAAAGCACCGACCCTGCTGTTGGAAGATGGCACGTATCTGATGGATTCGACTCTCATTCTGCAATATCTTGAACATCAGCAAAAGCTTAGCTTCTTTGCATTATCAGCTCAAGGTTATCAACTTTTGGGCCTGATTTTAGCTTTGGCAGAAAAAGCCGTGCAATATGTCTATGAAACTCAGTTGCGTGAAGAAAAACTACAAAATCCTGTATGGAAACAACGGGTCTTACTCCAAGCTGAAAAAGCTTGCCAAGCCATTGAACAGCAAATTCAAGGCTATCCATTTAGCCTAACAGATCAGGTCTGTATCAGCCTTGCAATTGTTTGGACATTTATCCAGAAAAAACTCACAGGGCTGATTGCTGAAGTGAACTATCCACACATCACCCAACTACAGCAACAGATGGAACAGACTGAGGTTTTTCAGCGCTATGCCTATCCGTAGGCTTAACCAATTGAGGGATGCTTTGCTTCACATCCCTCACACTTATTTCACCTGACTGACATAACTCGGTAAATCCCATGCCCCGCCCAATTGAATCATACGACACATGCCTGTAGTCTCATCTGAGCTTTTCATAAAGTTTTGACCATTCCAGACCCACTGAGCATGCCACCAGCAATCTCCCAAACCGCGACCTTTTTGTGCCGCATCAATTACACCATTTTCATAGCCTGAAGCACTCACAGTAATCAGTTGCGGTTTATACGGTTTTTGCTGCTGAACAATCCAGTAGCCATAGCCTTCGTTATACGCTCCGCGCCAGCATAAACCACTGACCAGAAAACGTTTATTGGGTAAGACTGCTTCAACTTGTGGCTCAAACTTGGTGTATTCATTATTTTCAGTCAGGCTGGAACATTCCTGATCATCGGATTTGTTTTTTGCTTGCTGCACTTTCAAGTTTTGGGTCAGAAGACTCCAATCCACTTGTTTTTGCCAAAGCTTTAAATTGGCGACTGGAATTTTCTGTTGATGAATAATCGGCATCGGCAAGGCAGGCAAAACCGACTGTTCAGAGTGATTGCCCACACGAATCAATGCAGATGGCGTATTTAACCGACCTTGCTGTTCATCAACTTTCAGTAAGACTGCATTTGCCCCTGCACTTGACAATTCCCAGCGCGATTTACCTGCAGCAAAATAAATGCGTTGACTGCCTTTTAACGCATTTAACAATGCACGTGTTTGCATTGCATTTAAATCACCACCTGCATCTTTAAGGGGAATTCTGCCTAATTTTTGCTGACCAACCCAGAAATCGACCGCTTTAGGAATTGGTGCATCTTCTGCATCCCCGACATCGGCAAGTTGAACTTGTGTAGTGACTGGCTGATTTACCCCTGCTTTACGGGTCAGCAACACAGATACCCTTGATTGGGCTTCATCAGCTGAATAACCCGCAACACGACAGGTTCGGGTGTTATCACAGACCATTTCCCAGTCTTTATACTGAAATGACCGATCATCGGCATGGGAAAAGACGCTCATACCACTACTCAGCAAAATACCAACAGCTATACTTTTTTTCATTTTCACTATTTTTATCAGATACAAAAAAGCTGATTATGCAGAAAACGATTACTTTTATGCTGTAACAAAATTGCAAATTAGCTGAGAATAAATCATGTTGCCCATTTTAAAAACAAGCTTCATTTCAGGCAGCCTATGCCTTGCCATAAACTCTATCGCACATGCGGATTGGTCAGAAAATGAAACCCAGCAACTTAAATTCTGTACCACACTCGCAACAAAAAACAGCCAAGCACAGCAGCACTATCAAAAAGCGCAATATCTACAGGCACGTAAAATTTGGACTGAACAAGTGGGCTATCTGGAAAGCTGTTTACGCTTAAAGGAAGATCCGAGTGACTTAGCCAAACAGATATTTACCGCGAAAAATTCAGCCTATTTGAGCCAAAACAGCCTAGATACCTTATACAACAGCATTGCCCTGACCTATATCAAAACACATGACTATGGCAAAGCCAAAGCATGGCTAAGTCTTGCCCCAAAATCGGCAAAAACCGCATTTAATTTAACACTGATTCCACAACAAATTATAACAAAGAGTCTTGCAGGTGAATACTGGATGTACGCAGGTTTAGGTGCTTGGCAAACTTATACCGTCAAGGCTCAAACAAACCAGCAATATTACATTCATTTTGAAGGTTTATATTTTGGTTTAAATGGTCTGCTGTATGGTCCAAATTTGGGAGAATATGAATATCAAAGCAAGATTCAACAACAGCAATCCACATGGACTTATCCAGATCCGCTTGAACAGGAATTTTGTCGCATTCAACTCAAATTTCAGGGCAATCAACTTCATGTCACCACAAAAACCAATGGTTCACCTGACAGCAGTTGTGGCTTTGGGCACAATGTCACAGCCGATGGTGAATATATTAAAGTTTCCTAAAAATACTGTAAAAATAACAGTGAGCTAATTTTAATTCGGAACAGTAAAGACAAGTTCATCATCTGCAACGTATAATTTTATCTAGGTAAAATATTCGTGCAAACTGTACATTTTTTATCACAAAGCACTTTTTGACTAGGGAAAATACAACTTGAATCTTGGGCTACATCGCATTCGCCGAGTCACTTACAATGCATCGCTGATGTATAACTTCCGTATGGCTATTGCTTTTATCGGAACAGCTTTTGTGCCTTATTTTCTGCATTTTCAACTGGCGACCATTCCTCTGACTTTAGGCGTGGTTGCAGCAGGTTTAAGTGACATTGATGACCGCTTTACCGTACGGATTTTAAACCAGTTTTATACCTACTTTGGTTTTTTTGTCGCCGCGAGTTCAGTACAGTTACTCTTTCCCCATCCTGTGTTTTTTGCACTCAGCCTGATTGTCGCTTGTATTGTACTGATTTTACTGGGCTCACTGGGTCGGCGTTATTCCACCATTTCTTATGGCTGTCTGGTGGTGTCTGTATATGCCATGCTTGGCGTGCATTTGTTCGATGAATGGTACATGCAGCCGTTGCTGCTTGTAATAGGTGCAATCTGGTACGGTATTTTATCAACAATCAGTTTTTTGCTGTTTCCGATTCGCCCTGTCCAAGTCAAACTGGCACAAAGTTATGCCTGTCTTGGTGATTTTCTATTTGCCAAATCCAACTTGTTTGATGTTGATATGACACCAGAGAGCTATCGGCAAAGCATGATTGACCTGTCGATGGAAAATGGCAAATTAATTGCACTCTTTAACGATATGAAAACTGCATTGTTGACTCGCCTCAAAGGTGACCGTGGGCAAAAAGATACTCGCCGTAGTCTACAATATTATTTTGTGGCGCAAGATATTCATGAGCGCGCCGATTCTGCACATATTGACTATCAACAACTGGCAGACAACTTTAAACACAGCGATGTGTTATTTCGCTTTCAGCGTATTTTGTCTCTACAAGGCAAAGCCTGTAAGGACTTAAGTGATAACATTATTAAACAGACACCCTATCAGCACAGTAAACGCTTTAAATACAGTTTTGAAAACTTACGTTTATCACTGAAAAAATTACCTGAGCAATATCCAGATGATCCTATATGGGTCAACGCCCTGACCTCTCTGTATCAAAACCTAAAATCTATTGATGGGCAATTACGCAATTTGGAAGCCGAACGTGCGATTAGCCTAGATACCAGCAAGCAACAAGACCAACAACTCAAAGATGATGACTTAAAAGGCTGGGCAGATATCAAAATCCGTATCTGGCAAAACCTGACCCCAGAATCTGTTTTATTTCGTCACGCAATCCGTTTATCTATCGTGTTGTTCTTTGCCTATGTTTTTGTGCAGCTCACGCACAATCATATTCAATATGGCTACTGGATTTTACTAACCGCTTTATTTGTCAGCCAGCCCAACTTCAACGCCACCAAGCGACGTTTACGCTTAAGAATCTGGGGGACTTTACTGGGTATTCTGATCGGTCTTGTCATTTTAAAATTTATTCCATCGACTGAAGGGCAACTGATTGTACTGATTCTCAGCGGGATTTTGTTCTTTGAACTACGCAGTAAGCAATATGCTCAGGCAACTGCATTTATCACCATTTTGGCACTGATTAACTTCAACCTTGACGGTTTAGGCTCGACAGCCGCTCTACCGCGCATGATTGACACGATTATTGGCTGTGGCTTTGCATGGTTTGGTGTCACATTTATTTTCCCTGACTGGAAATTCCGCCGCCTGCCGCATAGTATTCGCCGTGCACTCAACGCTCAATGCGATTATTTAGCTGAAGTCGTACAACAGTACCGTCAAGGGCGCAACAACGGGCTAGATTATCGGGTTAAACGCCGTACCGCGCACAATCGCGATGCTGAACTCGCCTCTTTGATTTCTACACTCGCAACCGAACCCGATTTTGACCCAAGCCAAAAAACCGCAGCGTTTGATATACTTTGCCTGAGCCATACTTTTTTAAGTTATATTGCGGCTCTCGGCGCACATCGAGAACAATTACACGATCAGGAAATTTTGACCTTGCTTGATACAGCACTGGATGATATTCAAGGTGTATTATTGCGTGATGAACACCCAGATTTGAATTCCAAAAATATGCTACAAAGCATTCGTCAGCGCTTATCACAAAACAATGAAAATGATCAGAAAGCACTGATCATTTTACAACAGCTCTCACTGATGTTTGGTGTACTTGAACAATTGATGACGCTAAAACAAAACCTGAGTAATGAACATAATACTGATGCCAGTGAATTGGCATCACTTTAAATACTGCGATTTTGGTGTAATATGTTGACGTTTCGCCAATGTTTAATGCTAAACTTTTTGAGTATCTATTTGTAATTATTCGCTATGACCGCTAAAACCTTATATGCATATACTTTGCAACCCGTAAATTATGAAGTTTCTGAAGCCGAACAGCGTAATGCGCAGTTGATGATTTGGCGTAGTACCAACAAAATCAGCCTTAAAGCTTGGGCAATTATGGGCGCTGTGGTGGTACTGGCTCTTTTGGGGATTGCCCTGATCAAGAACTATTCCACGATTTTTTGTTGGGTTGCGATTGTCTGTGTCATCGTTTATCTACTCATTCGCAAATTTGGTTTAGAATGGTATGTGAAACGCAAAATGAACGAATTTCCAACTCAAGAAATTAAAGGAATTCGTTTAGGTGTACAACCTCATGGTCTAGTCATGCGCCAACAAATGGGTGCACAAGAAGGTGTGGGAACTGTAGGCTGGAAAGATATGTACGAATGGTACAACACGCCTGAATTCCTACTCATCAACTTTAAAGTCAAAGATCAGCAAGGTGCATATATCTTGCCAAAACGCATGGATTCGAGAAACTTCCCTTTTGAAACCATTCGCAAACACTTAAAAGAAAGTGTCGGCGAACCTAAACAAATCTAAAGCATAAAAATATAAAAAAACCTCCTATAGGAGGTTTTTTTATTGCTCAGCAATCAGCAATCAGCAATCAGCAATCAGCAATCAGCAATCAGCAATCAGCAATCAGCAATCAGCAATCAGCAATCAGCAATCAGCAATCAGCAATCAGCAATCAGCAATCAGCAATCAGCAATCAGCAATCAGCAATCAGCAATCAGCAATCAGCAATCAGAGCTTAAAGCAAAGTATGAGATATAAAAAATATAAGTAACAAAAAAGAAGATTTTAAAAATATGGTGGGCGCTGACGGGATCGAACCGCCGACATTCTGCTTGTAAGGCAGACGCTCTACCAACTGAGCTAAGCGCCCTATATAGGGAATGGACTTAAGAAATGGCGCAGCGGACGGGGCTCGAACCCGCGACCCCCGGCGTGACAGGCCGGTATTCTAACCAACTGAACTACCGCTGCATGGTAAACCTAAAAGTTAAGTCGCTAAAACTTTTAAGTTGAATATGGTGGGCGCTGACGGGATCGAACCGCCGACATTCTGCTTGTAAGGCAGACGCTCTACCAACTGAGCTAAGCGCCCTCATAAGGTTTGGACTTTAAAATGGCGCAGCGGACGGGGCTCGAACCCGCGACCCCCGGCGTGACAGGCCGGTATTCTAACCAACTGAACTACCGCTGCACGGTAAACCTAAAAGTTAAGTCGCTAAAACTTTTAGGCAAATATGGTGGGCGCKGACGGGATCGAACCGCCGACATTCTGCTTGTAAGGCAGACGCTCTACCAACTGAGCTAAGCGCCCCAAAAGCGTTTATGTAAATGGCGCAGCGGACGGGGCTCGAACCCGCGACCCCCGGCGTGACAGGCCGGTATTCTAACCAACTGAACTACCGCTGCACTTACACAATATCGCATTTGTGGTACAAACAATGATTAAACTCTACAAGTGGCGCAGCGGACGGGGCTCGAACCCGCGACCCCCGGCGTGACAGGCCGGTATTCTAACCAACTGAACTACCGCTGCACTGAGAGTTTAACGTAAAGGCTTGGTGGGCGCTGACGGGATCGAACCGCCGACATTCTGCTTGTAAGGCAGACGCTCTACCAACTGAGCTAAGCGCCCTTAACGTCTTTATCGTTTGTGAGGTGCATTATAGAGAATCTTGATCTACTGTCAAACGCTTTTCGAGGCATTTCGTTATTTTTGTATCTGAATGATTAAAAAATAAGTCATTTTTCATCAAATGCTGTAAATCTCAGTAAAATGAGGCGTTATTTTAGCTTAAACCTCAAGTGAATCATAAATTTGTTGATCAATTTTACATTCAGACAAATACACCAAAGCATCCGTAGCAATAGATTCAAATAGCTCGATAACATCCTGATTCCGCATGCGGATACAACCATGCGAAGCTGCTATGCCCATTGGTTGATTATCTGGCGTACCATGAATATAAATGTAACGGCGATAGGTGTCACAACCCTCACCAAGGTTAAAGCCCTGCTCTAAACCTTGTAACCATAAAATACGAGATAGTATCCAGTCACGTTCAGGAAACTGTGCAGCATAATCTGCCGAATAAATTTCACCTGTGGCTTGGCGGGCTATAAAAACACTATTGACGGGTAAATCTTCACCAAATTTTTCTGCAATTCGATGCCAGCCTCTTGGTGTTTTCCCACTATTTTCAGCTTCACCGATTCCATTTTTTCCAGAGGAAATCAGATATTTCTTCTTCAGTTTAGGCAATATCAGAGTTTGAGTCTCAAGATCTATTAAAATATCAGTATCTTGCAAGAAAGTCGGAAGCATTATTATTTTCTCAAATCGTGGGCAGTCGGTTCAGGTCGTTGCCACAGCCAAATAGCAACCATTAACATCGTGATATCGGTAAATAGCTTAACAAGGAGTGGCGCTCGGGTAAACAACATGATTATCGCGCTGACAAACATCATCCCCAATGCCCAATATTTGGCTTTACGTGGTACGGTGCCATGTTCACGCCAATTACGCAATGTTGCACCATATTTGGGATGATTGAGTAACCATGCATCCATCTGTGGCCAGCCTTTCGATGCAGCCCACGCAGCTAAAATCAAAAAAATGGTGGTTGGCATTCCAGGTAAAATGGCACCAATCATTGCCAATACGACAAAAATAATGACCAGAATGCGCCAAAACAATGTTTTCATTCAACAACCTGCTCAGATGAACAATGCTAGTATAAAGTCTTCATTGTGATTGGTGTAATTTTAATGACTCACCCCATACTGCCTTTACACCAGAACGATTATTTTGAGCCTTGGCTAAATTTCAAACAACCTTGTGTGCGACAACTGGCTTTTGCAATTGCCAGCCCAAATTTACTGTGTAATTTGCCTTTGGAACTGGAGATTCGACACCGTTTTCAGCTACATAGTGCTGCCACATGGCAACAATATTATCTTCAGTATCAGCCTCGTCTAAAGCAACTGGATCACGACCCTGCTCCATTACAGCAATTTCTCGCACAACTCAAAAGTACGCGCTTAGGACTACGCTTTGAAATGTTGTTGTGGTTCTGGTTACAAGACAATCCTGAACAGCGTTATCACCCCTATGAGCTATTAGGGCATAGCCTGCAACAGATTGATGGCGCAAGAACCTTGGGTGAACTTGATTTTGTGGTATTTAATCATCAAAGCCAACAAGTTGAACATTGGGAAGTAGCATTAAAGTATTACTTGGCAGAACGTGATTACAGCTTACCTTTTTGGTATGGCTTAAACCGTGATGATACATTCTTAAAAAAACTGCGCCATTTTACCGACCACCAATTTCAGTTCAATGAGATTTTTGAGCGCCATATTCAGCAAAAATTTGCAGTAGTCAAAGGGCAACTTTTTCTTCCTGAATGTCAATTATTTGCAACTCCATCATGGATCTCAACACAACGTCGCTTAGGGCTCTGGGGGACATCCATTCCCAAACAATCCATGCAGCATTTAACACGCCATGAATGGATTTGTCCTAATTTTCAATCAACCTCAACTCCTGCTCAATGGTGGTCTAACGGCTTATATTATGACGCGAACACGCGACTTACTTATATGTATCGCCAACCAGCCTTGATTGATTCTGTATACAAATGCTACAAAGCAATTACATTTTAAATGTCAAACATCAATACTTTTTTAAATACGGCTTGTTTATGCTTGATCCTACAGTAACAAAAAATGACATACTGGAGCGTCTTAATGAAAAAAATTTTATTTGTCTCAATCTCATTAGCAGTTGTTCTTACAGGTTGTAATACCATACGCGGCATGGGTCAAGATGTATCCAAAGCGGGGAGTGCTGTATCAGATACCGCAACAAAAACCCAAGATAAAATGTAATAATACAATGATGTCAAAAAACCTTATCTTTCTGATAAGGTTTTTTTATTGCTGACTTTCCCCTATCATAATCAACAAATTTTATCCTGCTAGATTTTTGCTGCTTATGTCTACCTCCGAAACTCTTGATCTTAGTCTAGAACTTTTACGTCAGCCCTCTGTGACACCTGTTGATCATAACTGCCAAACCATAATGGCAGAGCGCTTGGCAAAAGCTGGCTTTCATATTGAGCCAATGCGTTTTGGAGAAGTTGATAACCTTTGGGCGCGTCGTGGTACAGCCGAACCTGTTTTCTGCTTTGCAGGTCACACTGATGTAGTACCAACAGGTAATCTAGAGGACTGGAAAACCCAGCCATTCCAACCAGAAATTAAAGATGGAAAATTGTACGGTCGTGGCAGTGCTGACATGAAAACAGCCCTCGCTGCCATGGTGGTTGCAACCGAACGTTTTGTTGAAAAACATCCCCATCATAAAGGTTCTATTGCTTATTTGATTACTTCCGATGAGGAAGGCCCTGCAATTAATGGCACAGTAAAAGTGATTGAAACTTTAGAAGCACGTCAGGAAAAACTGACTTGGTGTCTTGTAGGCGAACCATCGAGCACTGATCGCCTTGGTGATATTGTTAAAAATGGACGCCGTGGATCTCTCAATGCCGTTTTAACTATTCAGGGCAAACAAGGTCATGTTGCCTACCCTCACCTTGCCAACAACCCGATTCACCAGGCTTCTGCTGCACTAAATGAACTTTGCAATACTGTCTGGGATCATGGCAATGAATATTTTCCAGCGACTTCATTCCAAATTTCTAACATTCATGCAGGTACGGGCGCAACCAATGTCATTCCTGGAACACTCAGCGTAACTTTCAATTTCCGTTACTGCACGGAAGTCACTGCTGAACAATTACAAGCACGTGTGATTAAAATTCTCAACAAGTACAAACTCAACTTTGAAATTCAATGGACACTCTCTGGTTTACCATTCCTTACTCCAGTAGGTGAACTCGTTAAAGCAACCCAGCATGCGATTCGTGAGGTTTGTGGAATTGAAACCGAATTGTCGACCAGTGGAGGTACTTCAGATGGTCGCTTCATCGCACCAACAGGCGCGCAAGTCCTTGAATTAGGTGTACTCAATGCAACGATTCATCAGGTCAATGAACATGTCAATGTTGATGAACTTGAGCCTTTAGCCCGTATTTATGAAGAAATTCTGGTACAACTTCTTGCCTAACTTACCCCAAATAAAAAAGCCTTCGTAACTGAAGGCTTTTTTATTTTTTCAATTCAACTTAAACAGAAATTCCCAGTTCACGTTGAATTTCTACCAAATTAGGAATCTGATACTGCTTGCCCTCAGACACAACATATTGGAAAACTTTAGGGTCATCAATCAGTCGATCATCATCAACAACCTCAGAGATACGTAAGCGAATACCTCGTGGCATTTCATTGCATAACAAAGCAAATCGCTGAGCAGCCTCGTCCCCTTCAATGACTAAGGCAATGCCCTCTTTCATATCAGGATGATGAATTGCATAAATTGGCAAATTAACATCATGCCAAGTGAGTACATTGGCTTGCGTCTCTGCATTTTGTGCTGACAATACAATATTTTGAGGGATCAGCATGGGCACTTGGTTATAACATTCAATGATATAAGCATCAATAAAGCCTGTAGATACTGAAATTAAATGTTGCAGCTCTTGCTGGTCAATATTATGTACACGTTCGGTATTCATCTGCTATTCCCTCAAGCCTCTGCCAAAATTTGCTCAATATGGTGCAGCAAATCTGCTTCTTGGAATGGTTTACCCATATAGTGAGTTACACCTAGGCTAAATGCACGCTCACGGTGTTTTTCACCTGTACGCGATGTAATCATGATAATTGGTAAATCACGATAAACTGCATGGTGACGCAATGTATTGGTGACTTCGAAACCATCCATACGAGGCATTTCGATATCGAGCAACATCACATC
This sequence comes from Acinetobacter brisouioides, assembly GCF_004331075.1. GTDB lineage: Bacteria > Pseudomonadota > Gammaproteobacteria > Pseudomonadales > Moraxellaceae > Acinetobacter. The sequence goes on from NZ_SJNX01000001.1 coordinate 526,441, forward strand.
TGGCTTGATATGTTCAATTTGTTCAATTGCATCCACACCATCTTTTGCAGTCACTACATCATAACCATGACGTTCTAATAGACGCGACGTTACTTTACGTACTGTCACCGAGTCATCGACAATCATCACTAACTGACGAGCACGAGTCACTTTGGCAATATCACGACGCTGTTCAGTTAAAGCAGCTGTACGCTGAGAGCTTTGGATACGGCGCGCAATATTATGACCATCAAGAATCAGACAAACTTGACCATCACCCAAAATCGTTGCACCACCAATCACATCAATTTTTGCCAATTGCTGACCCAATGGTTTCACCACAATCTGTGCACGAGAACCGATCAATTGGTCAACCAACAAGGCAACCGTCTGGTTGTTATGACCTTTAATTAACAGTACAGGTAACGAATGTCCCACACCACTTAAACGAGGCAGTGGTTGATGCCCAACAAACTCAGAGACATAACGCAACTTATACTTTTGCCCATCAATGCCGAAGGCTTCTTCATTACCTTCAAAGTAATCTGCTAGAGCTTGTGGAGAAATTCGTACAATACGCTCAATCTGAGTCAATGGAATTGCAAACTGCTGATCAGCAACTTTCACCATTAAGGCATCACTTACTGCTACAGTTGTTGGAACACGGATAATAAATGTAGTTCCGCGACCTTGCTCAGATTGAATCGAAACGTGCCCACCGAGGGTTTTAATTTCACTTTGCACCACATCCAATCCAACACCACGACCAGAAATCTGTGTGACTTCTTTTGCCGTTGTAAAACCAGAATGGAAAATGTATTGCAAAATTTCCTGCTGACTTAGATTATGATCAGCACTAATCAAACCTAGCTGACGGGCTTTATGTTCGATCTTACTCGGATTAATTCCTCGTCCATCGTCGCGCACCTCAACCACAATATCAGAACCCTGACGGCTGATTTCGATCTCAATACGTCCTGCTTCAGACTTATGCTGTGCTAAACGTTCTTCCGCCGATTCAATACCATGGTCAATCGCGTTACGCATCATATGTTCTAACGGCGTAACCAATCGCTCCAAAATGCTTCGGTCAAGTTCAACATCTTGATTGACAATATTTAAGTTTACTGCACGATTCAAAGTTGATGACGTTTGACGGACAAGACGTTGTAAACGACTTAAAATACGCGAGAATGGTACGAGACGTACACGCATCAAGCCATCTTGCATTTCTGCCTGAATACGGGACTGTTGCAACAGTAACGCTTCTGCATCACGAACTTTATCAGCTAATGTCACTTTAAAGTCGATCAAATCCGATGCAGATTCCGCCAATGATTTAGACAATTGATTCAAAGATGAATATTGGTCCATCTCCAAGGGGTCGAAATCAGCATAACGGGAATTTTCCATCCCATGCTTGGCAATAATCTGGGTTTCAAGTTCACCTTCCATTCGGCGCAGCTGATCAGACAAACGCTGAATTGCCAGCTCCATTTCATTGAGCGTGATGGTGAACTGACTGATACCCATTTCAATACGTGAACGGTTAATCGCATTTTCACCTGTCAAGTTGATCATTGTCTCAACCAGACCTGCAGAAATACGAATCATCTCATTAGCTTGATCTGTAGTATCTTCAGTATCCCATTCACCCAGCATTGAAGGAGGTTCTGTACCATCGCCTTCAATAAAGCCAGCAAATGGATTATTCGCGAAATCAAGATGGCTCGAAACTTGCTGCGGTAATTGTACAGAGACATCAATAAACTCAATAGAGGTCAACTGCTGTTTCAGAGTCTCTAGACCATCATATTGATTGGATTGAATCGCCTGCTGTAACCATGCAACAATTTTTAGCAATAAGCCATCGTACACATTTGAACTAAACTGGCGTAATGCAAATTGTTCAAATGTATTTTCCAATGCCGTTGTAATATCAATGACAGGTTGAACCCCTGCCATACGTGCAGCACCCTTAATAGTGTGTGTATCACGTTGCAATTCAAGCAGTAAACTACGGTTGGTACGCTCATCAAACCAACGCTGCAACCGCGTCTGAATTTTTTGAATAAGCTCTTGAGTTTCTTCAAAAAAGCTTTGTTGAATCAATGCTTGCAATTCAACAGCCTGATCTACATTTTCAGGCTCATCAGCAATAGACTCAACAATAACTGGTTCTGAAGTCGCTTTCGCTTCAACTGTAGCAAGCTCGTGTAAAACCTGTAGCGTCGCTGTTGCTGGGTAATCAATTCCTTTTTGCTGAATCACTTCAACACGTTCAGCAATCTGATCTTGTGCTAGACGTAAGACTGCAAGCAAATACTCGGTTGGCTGTAATTGCTGATAAATCAGTTTTTCATAAACAGTTTCTAGCTCATGGGCAATTAAACCGATCTGAGTCGCCTGAATCATATTTGCACCACCTTTAAGGGTATGCAAATGACGCATCAAGACATTCAGATATTCAGGTTTATAATTTTCATGCAAATATGCATTAAAGTCATGATCAAGTTGTACCAGTAAATCTTCCGCTTCATCTAAGAAAATCAGATTCAGGTCAGTATCTGGCAGGCTATTTACTTGCGCGCTTTCAACTGCAAGATGATCACTAAAGATACGCTGTGCAACACGGTTAATTGGATCATTTACATTAATCGCTGGTTCAGCTAAGGCTGGTGCAGGAGTTTCAACCACAATCGGCTCAACAAGTGCGCTGCTGGCTTGACTGAGACTTGATTTTAATAACTCATGCAAGACTTGCACTGTTGCTGTCGCAGAATAATCACTTTGTGATTGACGCACTAAGTCAATGCGATCCGCAATAGCATCAAGCACCAAACGCAATACTGTCACCAGTTTCGGCGATGTTTGTAATTGCTTATTAATCAGACGTTCAAAAATTGTTTCCAGCTCATGCGCAATCAAACCAATATTTTTGGCTTGTACCATATTGGCACTGCCTTTCAATGTATGCAAATAACGCATCAAATGGTTCAATGCTTTAATGTGTTCAGGTTCCTGCTGATACACATTAAATGAATGATCAATCTGTGCTAACAGGTCATCAGCTTCATCTAGGAATACATCTAGAAGCTCTTGATCATCAAGAACTGCTACTGCACCGCGAGCCAAAGCCTGTTGATCTTTTGCCAATCGCTGTACATAGCTTGATAAATCAAAGCTTGTTTCACTTGGTGTTACTTGCTCTGGTTGCTGTTGTAACCAATCCAGCAAATCATTCAAGACATGTTCTGTCTGGTTTGACAAATAAACCGTTTGTCCCGTTGCAAGCAAGTCAAAGTAATGAATCAACTCTTGATGAGCATCATCAAATAGCTCAAAAGTATAGTCAGAATCCAACAACCATGGTTTATCTAAAACAACCTGATAGCAAGATTTCAACTTATCTGCTAACTGAGGTAACGCGAGTGTTGAAAATTTATCAGTATACTCGCTAAGAATAGTGGCTTCTTGGATTAGAGCTGCAAGATAGTGTGTAGGGTCATCTTGAATAGATTTTTCAAAGTCATGTTCAGCATCTAGCAAATGATCAATATTCAATGCCATGATGTCATTGATTAAACCACTAATATTTAATGCTTCTTTAGTATGCTGCTGATTTTCTTGGTAGTCATGCCAAATGCATTCAAATTCTTCAGCTGCACGGATGCCCTGTTCAATCGTTTCCTGTTTCAGATCGGTCAAATACGTCGTGATAAACTTAGAGAAGTTCACTAGTAGATCTGTTTCAGCATCTGTTAAAGATTTCTCTTTTTGTAAATGTGCCTTTAACGCATGTTCAACATTGGCACTCGCTTGAAAAATTGGCTCAATATGTGCCATGCCTGAACTACCTTTTAAGGTATGTAAAGCACGAATTAACGCATCAATCTGTTTTTCAGATGGATCAAGCTGTTGCAAAAATTGATTAATCGTATCTAAATGTTCTAATGCCTCTTCCAAATAAATTGTTAAGGTTTCAGAAAATACGATTTCCTCTTTAGCATGTACAGAAACTGGTCGTTCAATCAGGTCAACAGCAACCAACTCCTCAACAGGCAAGGCAATATCAACCACAATGTCTTTAGTTTCAGGTTGCTTAGCATCAACCAGCTCAAGCCCTGTAACATCGGCTTCGCTGTGTAAATTTGCTGTGACAGTCAAAAGATCTTGCAAGGCAGCATCTGGAGTTTGCTGTTGCTGTAACTGTTGCCCAAGCAATACTAATGGGCGCAAGTCCAAAGCTAAGGCTTGCTGCTGCTGCAATAACGGATAAAGTTTATATTGAAAAACCCGAAAGCATGCCAAAGTAAATTGCTGAATCTGAGCAGAGAAATCTACACTTTTTGCCATGACTCGATTGAGTAGATCTTCACTTGTCCACGCCAGTTCACCTGCTTGATAAGCCCCAACCATTCGCCCAGACCCTTTTAAAGTATGGAAATGACGGCGAATGTCTTTTAAATACTCTTCATTATTAGCATCTGTTAACCACAATGGAAATAGATGCTCAAATTCAGCCAAGATTTCCTGAAGTTCTTCAACAAAGATCTCTAAAATCTCAGCATCTTGTTCTAAATAGCCGTCTTCAGGCAACGAGATCGTTGTTACCAAATTTTTTAGTATTTCTTTCATCGCTCAAACTTCTTCTGTTTAGCTTGATATTGTTGAGCGCAAGCTAGAGACATCTAGCTACTGCGGTTGCTCCAAGGGTTTCTCATTCGTAAACAAGAAACCCTTTCAACAGACAAAAGTTATTTATTCAGGTAACTTAAAGTCTGTTACAGATTCACGGAGTGACTCCGCCATATGTGCCAACTCAGAAACAGATCGCGCTGTATCAAAGCTTGAAGTCGTTGTTTGTGATGTAATGTCTTGTACAACGTTCATCGTATTGGCAATGTGACTTGCAGATGCAGACTGCAATTGTGCAGCATTTGAAATGTTGTCAATCAACTGTGCCAATGCTTTCGATACGTTTTGAATCTCATCCAAGGCAACCCCTGCATCCTTCGCCAAGTTCGCACCACGTACAACCTCGGCAGTCGTATGTTCCATGGAGATAACGGCTTCGTTGGTATCGGCCTGAATGGTTTTTACAAGGTTTTCAATCTGTTTCGTTGCAGATGCTGAACGTTCTGCAAGACGCTGGACTTCATCGGCAACCACGGCAAAACCACGACCTGCTTCACCTGCCATGGATGCTTGAATCGCTGCATTCAAAGCCAAGATGTTCGTTTGGTCGGCAATATCGTTAATCAGAGAGACGATGTTCCCAATCTCTTGAGAAGATTCACCCAAACGTTTAATACGTTTTGAGGTTTCTTGAATCTGCTCACGAATATTATCCATACCTTCAATCGAACGGTTTACAACATCTGCGCCATTCGCAGCGATGACAACCGAACGCTGCGCAACCTCAGCAGATTCTGTTGCGTTGGTAGATACCTGATCAATAGACAATGCCATTTCATTCATCGCAGCAGAAGCACCAGCAATCTCTTGTGCCTGATGTTCTGCGGCTTCAGCAAGCTGGTTGGTAATGTGCTGTGTACCTTGAGAATAACGCGCAACTTCTTGAGATGTATCATTAATTCGCGATACCAAATCACGTAACTGGTCAATCGCAAAGTTAATAGAGTCGGCAATCGCACCCGTAAAGTCTTCCGATACTGTTGCATAACTACGCAAGTCACCATCTGCCAAATCGGCGATTTCGTCAAGTAAACGTAAAATCGCATTCTGGTTACGGTCATATTCTTCTTGCAAGCTTTCCATACGGACTTTATCTGCTTCACCACGTAGGCTTAAAAGGCGATATGCGCAGTATAAGAATCCAACAAAGCTGATAATTAACAGGAATGAGAAGTAAATTGTTGCAGATGCGGCATTTGATAATTTATTTAATGATGCAAGCAAATCACCAGACTGGTTAAAGATTTGTGCTGTTGATTTCTGTACAGCTGCAACTTTAGCAGAGTTGTTGAAAAGTACTGTCGCACCCGTTTTGATTACTTGATTATACTCAGTCTGAATTTCAGTGAGCTGATCGCGTAAATCTGGATCATCAATACGTGCTACACCTAACTCCACACTACCATTTAATTGTGCATTGAGATACTTACCAAAAGTATCGGCATCTGTTTTAAAGTCATCTGCTGATTCTTTTGAGGTGTCTGATACTGATAAAATTGCATCAATTGAACGTAAAATACGCTCAGCAATCAACACTTGGTTTTTTGCAATCACCACCTGACTACTAGGCATATTACTGTGTACCATTTGGTCGACCACAGCATTATATTGCGCCTGCATACCAGGAACGACCTGACCAATTGCAACATTGGTATCGTACAATTTGTTCAGAATTTTTTCATTTTGAACGATGGTATCAATATTTTTTGAAGTTTGCGCCCATTGATCTTCAACTTTCTTTAAATTGTCGACACGGCTATGGACTGTTTTTAAACTTGCCAAACTTGCATTAAATTGTTGTTGTAAGTTTTTAAGTTTTTTAACCGAGTCCTCAGAACCCGATGCCGTTGCATCGGTTGCTTGACGGGAAATCATCTGAGATAACAAGCGTAAATTACCTAAACTTTCAGTCAAGGTTTTGTTACGCGGTACACTATATGCCAGAACCAATAAAAGTACAAAAGAAACGGCTGCACACACCAAACCCATTTGAATAAATGGTTTTGCACGCTCACGGTCACCAAATGTGTCCGAAGTCGCATCAAGCGTGTCTTTTATCTTACGAACAAAGCCCTCATCATTATTTAAGATTTGGTCTGTTGTTGTACCTTTTAATTTATCAAAAAAGCCCATCCAGCTTCTCCCCAGAATCGCAATATTTAAGCGATGTAATCATTTATTACTTTATCGCGGCATTCATATATTCAGTATCTTTCAGCATTCGGCTGAATAAGAAAATATTCCAGTCTCGTTGGTGTTGGCTAAAATAGCCTTGACAGTATTTTTGGAGCCGTTGATCTAAAGATCTATTACTTGAAAAGAAACTTCTTTTATTGAAATGTTGAATACCAAGCACTCTATCTACAGCCAAGCCTAGATATTGGTCTTGATGACTAATACATAATACTTTTTGTTGGCTTGGGTTTTGACTCGGCTCACCTGAAAAGTATTCAGGCAAATCGGTAATTGAAAGAAGTCGACCACGAATATTTGCCAATCCCTTTAGCCATGAATGGCTATTGGGAATAAAGGTATAATGTGGATAGTAAATAACTTCTGATACTTCACCGAGTGGGGCAACGAAGAATTGCCCCAACATTTCAAACGCAATACCTGACCATCGATTTACTTCATTTTCGCTTGAGGTATAGTTTTTATTTCCCCGTTTTGCTAAGCGAAGTAATTCGATAAAACCATTTGCAGCCATAGCTTATCCCGCATTAAGATATTGTTTTATTACTTCGATTAATGCTTCTTCTTCCACAGGTTTTGTTAAATAATCACGTGCGCCCTGACGTTTACCCCAAACACGGTCAGTTGCCTGATCTTTGGTACTCACAATAATAATCGGAATATGTTTAGTTTTCTCAGCACGCGTAATTTGACGGGTCGCCTGGAAACCATTAACACCGGGCATAACCACATCCATAAGAATTAAATCTGGAAGCGCAGACTCAGCCAAGGTAACGCCATCGGCGCCATTGCTTGCATCGAGTACTTCATAGCCATGCTTAGTCAAAATCTCTTTAAAACGGAAGGTTTCTGTAGGAGAGTCATCTACGATTAAAATACGTGCCATTCTTTAATTTCCCCAAAACTCTTTCTTATGCAACGTGTGTACGAATTGCATCAATCAGTTCATCTTTACTAAAAGGTTTAGTCAGATATTGATCCGAACCCACAATACGGCCTTTTGCCTGATCAAACAAGCTATCTTTACTCGACAACATGATAATTGGAATATTTTGATATTGTTGTGAATTTTTGATTAAAGCGCAGGTTTGGTAACCATCTAAACGAGGCATCATAATATCAACGAACACAATGTCTGGATTTGTTTCAGCAATTTTTGACAATGCTTCAAATCCATCTACTGCAGTCACAACCTCATATCCTTCACGTTGTAAAAGCGTTTCAGCTGTACGGCGAATGGTTTTTGAATCATCAATTACCATAACTTTTAAATTTTTTGGGTTATCTTCTTGCATTTAATGATCCCTTCCCATTGAAACAATGAAAATCAGCAGTATATAGATGGGTTTTCACAGTTATTTACAGATATTAAACATCTATTTTATTGCTTTTTCAACGAAGCTTTTCTGCTACTTTGCCAGCTTTTGGTGATGCAGCCAACAAATTATTAACTTTTAGCTGATTAGTCTACCTTTTTTTCATTAAAAACTTAAATTTAGTCTTGAGTCAGGTAAAACCCTTAGCAGATAATATGACCGCTATGAATAAAAATTTGATTATCTTTTTCAATTTTCGGGAACATCATGACATTTAACCAACTAAAATTGCTAAAAATAATCATCTATATTTTTATACTATGTTCAATTTCTTCTCTCACACTTGCCGATAACTCTCCCACGCCTGCCTGGTATCGTTACTATGATCGTCACGGCGTTGCCACGATTAGTTCTTCCGTTTCTTCTGCTCATATTCAACAGGGCTATGATGTTCTTGATCGTAGAATGCAAATCATTCGCCATGTTCCTGCTTTTAGTGCTGAACGGTCACAGCAAAATGCTCAGTCCTATGGCGTAAAGTCCCAACAGCATGAGGCCGATCTTCGGCTCAAACAGGCATATAGTTCTAGCCGAACGGCTGAGTTAAAAAAACAAGAAGCATTAAAAGCGATTAAAATCCAAATCAATATTCAACAAAACCACACCAAAGATACCTACCAAGAGCAAGTGTCACTACGTCGTGAAGAACTGCAATATATACGTCAAGGCAAGCCTGTACCTGCTGCACTCAAAAATCGCATTCAACAAAATGATCAGGCGATAAACCACAGCAAAAATACAATTCTAGATTTGCAAAATAATTATCGGGATACTCAGCTCAAATATGACAAGATTATCTCTCGTTTAAAATTAGTGGAATAATCCTGTAAGATTCATGTCATAATTTTTCACTTCAAATGCTTCGCTCATTTTGAGCTGTTTTTATCGTATAATTTTTTCACCTTAAAGTATCAGGACAACCTCCATGCGCGCGAGTCGCTTTTTATTTGCAACGTTAAGAGAAACCCCAAACGATGCGGAAGTTATTTCGCACCAGTTAATGCTTCGTGCTGGCATGATTCGTAAATTGGCATCAGGTTTATACACTTGGCTTCCAATGGGTAAACGTGTGCTAAATAAAGTTGAAGCAATTGTGCGCGAAGAAATGAATCGTTCTCATGCTTTAGAAGTGTTTATGCCGGTGACTCAGCCTGCTAGCCTTTGGGAAGAATCTGGCCGCTATGTGCAATATGGTCCTGAATTACTCCGTTTTAAAGATCGTCATGGCAATCCGTTTGTACTTGGCCCAACGCACGAAGAAGTCATTACCGACTTGGCTCGTAATGAATTAAAAAGCTACAAACAACTGCCGATCAATTTCTATCAGATTCAAACCAAGTTTCGTGATGAAATACGTCCCCGCTTTGGTGTAATGCGTTCACGCGAATTTGTGATGAAAGATGCTTATTCGTTCCATATCGATCAAGCTTCTTTACAAGAAACTTATGATGTGATGTATGACACTTATTGCCGTATCTTCACGCGCTTAGGCTTAAATTTCCGCCCAGTACAAGCAGATACAGGCTCAATTGGCGGTTCAGGTTCACATGAATTCCATGTACTTGCAGAAAGTGGTGAAGACGATATCGTATTTTCAACTGAATCTGACTATGCAGCCAATGTTGAAAAAGCCGAAGCGATATTGGTGGGTGAACGTAAAGCACCTGCTCAAGAACTGCAAGTGGTTGATACTCCAAATACCAAAACCATTGCAGATGTGTGTGCTTTCTTAAAATCAGATCCAAAACAATCCGTGAAAGCGCTTTTGGTTCAAGGTATTGCACAAGAAGATGGAAATGTTCCTGTCGTGGCACTATTCCTGCGTGGCGATCATGAGCTGAATGAAATCAAAGCTGAAAAACACCCGCAAATTACTGCTCCACTGACTTTTGCCACTGAAGCTCAATTGCAACAATATGGTTTAACTGCTGGTTTCACAGGTCCACAAGGTTTAGTTGAAAAAGGTTTAACTGTAATTGTAGATCGCGCTGCGTCAGTATTGTCTGACTTTGTTGCAGGTGCAAATCAGGTTGATCAACATGCCACTGGGGTGAACTGGGAACGTGATGCTCAAATCAGTGAAGTTTACGACCTGCGTAATGTTGTAGAAGGTGACCCATCTCCAGATGGTAAAGGCGTTTTACAAATTAAACGTGGTATTGAAGTCGGTCATATCTTCCAGTTGGGTCAAAAATACTCTGAAGCGTTAGGCTGTAAGGTTCTAGGTGAAGATGGCAAACCTCTCACCGTTACTATGGGCTGTTACGGTATTGGGGTTACCCGTGTGGTGGCTTCTGCAATCGAGCAAAACTACGATGACAAAGGGATTATTTGGCCTTCTGCAATTGCACCATTTGAAGTGGCAATTGTACCAATGAATGCACACAAATCACCACGCACGCTAGAAGCAGCCGAAGCCTTATATGCAGAATTACAAGCACAAAGTTTTGATGTTTTATTGGATGATCGTAATGAGCGCCCAGGTGTAAAATTCTCAGATCTTGAGCTAGTGGGTATTCCACATCGTATTGTAATTGGTGAAAAAGGCTTAGACGCAGGTACTTTTGAATACAAAGGCCGCCGTGATGCTGAATCAGTCAATATCACAAAAGATGAGTTACTTGCAAAATTGAGTGGCTAATTCGGCCCCATAAAAAATCCCGCCAAGCTGCGGGATTTTTTTATGTCTTGCCATCAGCTCACTGAATTAAGCTTTTGGCAATGTCACACCTTGCTGACCTTGGTACTTACCACCACGGTCTTTATAAGAAGTTTCGCACACTTCATCAGATTCGAAGAACAACATCTGTGCAACGCCTTCACCCGCATAAATACGTGCAGGCAAGTTTGTGGTATTGGAAAATTCCAAAGTCACATGCCCTTCCCACTCAGGTTCAAGTGGCGTGACATTCACAATAATACCGCAACGCGCATACGTTGACTTACCTAAGCATACGGTCAGGACACTACGCGGAATGCGAAAATATTCAACGGTACGGGCTAGAGCAAACGAATTTGGCGGGATAATACATACATCAGATTCAATGTCGATAAAGCTTTTATCATCAAAGTTCTTAGGGTCGACAATTGCAGAATGTACATTGGTAAAGACTTTAAATTCGCGCGCACAGCGAACATCATAACCGTAACTAGATACACCGTAAGAAATTAACTTCTCACCTTGTTCATTATAGCGAACCTGATTGGGTGCAAACGGTTCGATCATACCGTGTTGCTCACTCATTTCGCGAATCCAACGATCAGACTTAATGGCCATGTAGCTATTCCAAAATCATAAATCAATCTATCAATATTGGGCTGTACTTTAACTGAATTTAACGATTTTGACCATGATCAAAACTCAATATAAACGAATCAGAGCTGAATAACTCAGAGGAACAGAAAAAGACATCAGAATTAAAGAAGCAGTACGCTGCAAATTACAAGGGTTTAGCCAAGAAATTTTATTTTTGGTGAGATAAGTGCCTAGCAAAATCCAACAAAAAGCGATCGGGACAATGAGTAATAAAAACACCCCAATATGTAATAGGTAAAGCACTGTACTATGCCAGACTACTTTAGGAAAAATTACCGATGCAAACACCAAACCTTTGGGATTAAATAAGGTTGCAACAAATAATTCTCTAGGCTGAATAATTGACTGTTGTAGATCTAAATCATGGTTGGCAGTTTTCCATAGCTTAACTGCCAAATACAACATATAACTCGCACTCAAAAGCTGTAGCAATTTCGGTAATAATGGTAAGCGCTGCTCGACAAAACTAATCAGAATGCCCCACAACGTAATCGCAATCAGATAACCCAATGTTTCTGCTGGAATAAGTTTTAATGATGTTTTTAGTCCTGCCCGAATACCCGAAGAAGCCAATAAAGTGTTGGTTGGACCAGGTGTAAACAAAATTGTAATTACAGAACCGAGAAATAACCAAGATATCATCCACTGACCTCCAAAGTTGATCGTCGCCAAAGTATGGCATTTTGCCAATCAAGGCAAAAAAGTAATTGTAACCATTTTTAAATAAATAAAATATATTTTATATTATCAATAACTTAAATAAATCAAATTAGACCATGGGCGCCTATACAGATCAACCGAAATGATCAAAATAGCCAATACAGACGGATTCTATGCTATTTTATAATGTATATTGCATATCGTTTTGGCAGCGCAATGTAAAAATGCAGACAATAATTAAGCTCTAGCTAAGTTTGCTTGCATAAAGTGGAAATGACCCAATATAAATTATTGAGTGATGTTGAATCGATTAAATTTGAGCATGTATGGTTAAACAACTATTGCAATCTTGGTTGCCTTCGCCCGAACGAGTTTCCTCTATGAAAATGATGAAATTGTTTGGTAAGCATACGGCCAACCCTGTGCTGTGGTATGTCAACCGCAAATCGATCTGTAAAGCGATTTTTATTGGTTCATTCTTCGGCTTACTTCCTATTCCTTTTCATAGCATATTCATTGTTCTTGCTGTATTGCTCCTCGAAATTAATTTGCCCGTCAGCTTAGCTTTGGCATGGTTGAGCAACCCATTTACACTAGTTCCCATTTTATATACTGGATTTTGGTTCGGGGCTAGAATCTATCAGGTACACATGATCGACAAAGCCATGTTGATGGGCGTCATGCACCAGCTTGTGAACTGGATTGAGCATTTTGGACATGGGCATATTGATTTTAGTTTAGCCAAAATCCTTCTGACAGGTTTGATTGTTGAAGCATTACTGGTCGCTATCGTTCTCTATATCGTAACGCTCGTACTTTGGCGTTGGAGCGTGATTCGCACTTGGCATAAACGCCACAATAAATCCCAACTTTAATTTTTCTACAATTCCGCTAAATAATGCTGCACAACTTTAAATACAAAGTCCTGACATGCCTGTCCTGTTTCTGCATTATAAGCTTGCTGATTGGTTAAATTATTGGAGATGACTCGTATCGCCAAAAAAGGCACCTGAAACTGGGCAGCAACTTGTGCCACAGAAGCACCTTCCATTTCTTCAGTGACTGTGCCATAAGCCTCTCGAAAAAAAGCAATTCGATCTAGTTCATTATTCCAGACATCTGCCGAACCAATGATACCTTCTACCACTTGCCCAGCCGTATAGTGTTGCCGAACGTTCTGTGCCGCAGCAAGTAATGCAGGGTCTGCATAAAAATGTCGAATCGCAATCGGTTCAGGATCTGTTTCATCTTCTGCTAAAACATCAAAGGCTTCTCGCCACGCTAAAGCATCAGCACCTTCACCAAGTGCTTTTTTGGGTGTTTTAAATGCACCAATATTACAAACAGCTCGCCCAAGCACGAGATCAAATACATTTAATGCAGGATCATGCCCACCCGATGTTCCCTGATTAATAATGGCACAGGGCTGATATTTCAAAATCGCAATTGCCGTTGCTGCAGCAGAATTGGTCATCCCCATACGGGTTTTGGAAATAATCACTGGCAAGCCTTGATAATGCCCCTTCCAAAACACCCAACCACCGACAGTTTCCATTTCAACATGGGTCAATTGACTGGCAAGGTGTTCACATTCGACTGGAAGCGCACCTTGAATAATCAGTGGATATCGCATCGCAATCCCTCCATTAAAAAAGCCCGATGCAAACATCAGGCTTCAAGCGATTAAAAAATACGATTTTGATCTTTATCAGTTTTTGGTAATTTTTCAATGCATTTTAAAAGTTGCTCGGCAATCGCCATATAACTGTCATGGGCATCATCCATCGCCACTACACTTGGTTCACCTTTATCGGCATTTTCACGAATTTGCGCATTTAAAGGCAAACGCCCCAAGAGTGGAATATGATATTGCTCAGAAATTTTATCACCACCACCAACCCCAAAAATCCGCTCTTCAAAACCACAGTTTGAACAGATATGCGTTGACATGTTTTCAACCACGCCCAATACAGGAATCTGCATACGGTTGAATAACTCAATTCCTTTGGTCGCATCGAGTAGCGCAACATTTTGCGGAGTTGTCACAATTACTGCGCCAGAGACTGGAATGCGCTGTGCTAAAGTGAGTTGAATATCACCTGTTCCTGGTGGCATATCAATCATCAATACATCGAGTTCAGGCCACAAGGTTTGGTTAAACAGTTGCATTAAAGCACCCGTTGCTTTTGGCCCACGCCAAGCGACTGGCGTATTATTGTCCCCTGTTAAATGCCCAATCGACAACACTGGCATTCCATAAGCATCTAAAGGTACAAACTGTTCATTTTCAATCAGTGGAGTTTGCCCAGCATTGCCCAGCATTGTTGGAATACTTGGCCCATAAATATCGGCATCCAGTACACCCACCTTTAAGCCGAGTTTTTGCAACCCCAACGCCAGATTGACGGTTGTCGTCGATTTTCCTACACCACCTTTACCAGAAGACACCAAAATCACATGTTGAATACGTGGATGCTTCGGTACATCGCGCTGTTGTGGTGCAGCTTTTTGAATCGGAGGATTATTTGGGTCTGCTTCTACTGGCTCAGGTTTTGCCGAGGCATCGACTACAGGGGGTAAATTGCCCGCTTCAGTTTTGGGTTGTGATGAACAGCTATGCTCTGATTCACCATGCTGCTGACTGCCACAACCACTTGCAGCTTGCCCTGTTTTTTGCTGAATCACATGTAAATTCAGTTCCTGAATGCCACATTTTTCGAGGGCATCTGCCAGTTCATCATGAATTTGCTGTAATTGTTCAGCTTCGCTCGGGTGTGTGTTGATGGTGAGTTGTAAAATCTGGCCTTGTAAATTGACCTGACTAATCCGATCTTTGAGTAAATTTTCAGAATTTGGCAAACAGTAATTTTGGAGGACTTTCTGGATCTCTTCTTCTTTGACCTCTTGTGACGGGGCAAATTTTGCTTTTAACGAAGAAAACCAAGACATGTTTGACTCCAACAGGAAAGATAATGGGTTTAGTTTAACTGTAATTGCAGATAAGTTTAAGTCAACTTTATTGATAGCCATGATCAATATGACTGGTAAAAAGTCGAAGATTTTATTTCAGGTTTTAAGGTGATGATTTCGCTTAATCTTTAATTTGAAAAGAATTCACCGCCTAGATCAATAAAGTTCTATATACTCACGCACAGTCCTCACCAAATGCGCAGACAAAGCGTTGCTTTGTTTTCCCGCGCTCAGGTACAATCTTTTGCTTGTAAATACGAATGAGAGAACAACTTCCGTGCGTAAAATTTTAGTCACAAATGCCCTTCCTTATGCCAATGGTCCAATTCATATGGGTCACTTACTCGGTTATATCCAAGCAGATATATGGGTTCGTGCCATGCGTGCATTAGGTCATGAAGTGACTTATGTCTGTGCGGATGATGCTCATGGTACTGCCATCATGCTACGTGCCGAGGCCAATGGCATTACCCCAGAACAACAAATTGCCAATGTACAAAAAGAACATGAACGTGATTTTGCAGGTTTTGGCATTAGCTTTGACCACTATGACTCAACCCATAGCGACACCAACAAAGCACGCTCTCAAGAAATTTATGTCAAAAACCGTGAAGCAGGCAACATCGCGATTCGCCCTGTCAGCCAGTTATTTGACCCAGAAAAACAAATGTTCCTGTCTGACCGATTTATTAAAGGCACATGCCCAAAATGTAAAGCGGAAGACCAGTATGGCGACTCATGTGAAGTCTGCGGTACAACTTATAACGCAACTGAACTGCTCAACCCACGTTCTACGCTAAGTGGAGCAACGCCTGTTGAAAAGTCATCTGACCATTATTTCTTTAAGCTGCCAAATTTCTCAGAATATTTGCAGCAATGGACACGTGACCAAGGTCGTTTGCCTGTTTCAATTGCCAACAAACTGGATGAATGGTTCGAAGCAGGTTTAGCCGATTGGGATATTTCGCGTGATGCGCCGTATTTCGGTTTTGAAATTCCAGATGCGCCGAACAAATACTTCTATGTCTGGGTGGATGCACCAATTGGTTATATGTCGAGTTTTGAAAACTACATTAAAACCAAACGCCCAGACTTAAACTTCAATGACTACTGGAAAAAAGACAGTGAAAATGAAGTTTATCACTTCATTGGCAAAGACATTGTTTACTTCCATGCGTTGTTCTGGCCTGCAATGCTGAAAGGCGCCAACTACCGCACACCAACAGGTTTATTCGTGAATGGTTTCTTGACTGTCAATGGTCAGAAAATGTCGAAATCACGTGGCACATTCATTAAAGCTGAGACCTATTTACAGCATTTAAACCCTGAATATTTACGTTACTACTTTGCATCAAAACTTTCCGATAAAGTTGAAGATTCAGATTTGAACTTGGATGACTTCATTCAAAAAGTGAACTCTGACCTTGTGGGTAAAGTGGTGAATATTGCCAGCCGTTGTGCGAAGTTTATTAACACCAAATTTGACAATACCTTATCTAATGAATGCGCCGAATCTGATTTAGTACAAAGCTTTATTGATGCAGGTGACTCAATTGCCAAGGCTTATGAAGCACGCGAGTTTTCAGCCGCGATTCGTGAAATCATGGCATTGGCTGACCGTGCTAACCAATATATCGATGAGAAAAAACCGTGGGCTTTGGCGAAGCAAGAAGGTCAAGAACAACAAGTGCATGATGTCTGCTCTGTCGGGATTAACTTGTTCCGTCAATTGGCAGTTTACCTTGCACCAGTCTTGCCTGAATTGGCGAATCA
The DNA here is from genome assembly GCF_004331075.1 of Acinetobacter brisouioides. Classification (GTDB taxonomy): domain Bacteria; phylum Pseudomonadota; class Gammaproteobacteria; order Pseudomonadales; family Moraxellaceae; genus Acinetobacter. Next base: position 543,406 of record NZ_SJNX01000001.1, read on the forward strand.
AGTGCAAGCGTTCTTAAAACTCGACAGCTTTAACTTTGAATCACGTAAAACAATTTTAGTTGGGCATGAAATTGCAGATTTCCAACCACTCATGCAACGTGTTGATCCAAAAGCAGTTGCAGCGATGGTGGATGCATCTAAAGAATCTTTAGGTGCGCCTGCAGCTGAACCAGCAAAAGCTGAAAAGAAAAAAGAAAAAGCTAAAGAGAAAAAAGCTGAACCGAAAATTGGTGAAGCAGACATCATCGGCATTGAAGATTTTATCAAGATCGACCTTCGTGTAGCAAAAGTTTTGGAAGCTGCAACCGTTGAAGGTTCGGACAAACTTCTTCAACTGACTTTAGATGCTGGCGAAGCTGAACCACGTAACGTATTTAGTGGTATTCGTGAGTTTTATGCACCTGAAGACCTGAAAGATAAGCTGGTTGTATTGGTTGCCAACCTTACACCACGCAAAATGCGTTTTGGTATTTCTAACGGTATGGTTCTAGCAGCGGGTAATGGCGAAGGGGTTTGGGTGATTTCACCTGAATCTGGCGCGAAACCAGGTGATAAAGTGTCTTAAGATTAAGTTCTTAAAAGAAAAGCCTCTACTGATGTAGGGGCTTTTTATTTTCTCACTCCACCGCTCCCTAAAGAAGCAGGAGTTTTGGATAGGTTTTAAGTTACTTTTGTACAAGCAAAATTAAGTTTGTTTATAGATTAATTAACCACAAAGTGTATTATTGAAATAAATCAAATTATTTAATAACTAGATAACAATGAAGCATTTCTTAGTTCATAACTGTAATTTCTGTGGTGCAAAAAACATCCGTTTTGATGTTCTTACTACTACAATGCATCAATCACCATATGATTCTAGTGCCACTTATTGGCAAGCTTTTTGCCAATGTAGTCATTGTAAAAAGGGCTGCGTTCTAGCTATTCATGGAGGACCTAATTTTCATATTTTAAATAGAATAACTCATATTGAATCTTACCCGAATTTATGCATCTTGGATAAAACCAATATCAGTGACCATTTCAAAATTTTTAAAATTATTATTCCCCCGAATACAAAGCAGGTGGAATGTCCTAAATATGTTCCTGAAAATATCCAAAATATTTTCGATGAAGCTACAAAATGTCTATCAGTTAATTGTTATGTCGCAAGTGGTGCAATGTTTCGGCTCTGTCTCGATCTCGCCAGTAAAAATTTATTAGAAAAATGGATATGTGAGAATTCATCAAATGTAAATCAGCCAAATAAAGACCAAAAAGAAAAATTATATAATCGGATTAACTTTTTAATTTCAGAAAATGTTATTCCCAAAAGACTTAAAGAGCTTGCCCATTGTATTCGATTAGATGGAAACGATTCAGCGCATGATGGAACAACAGGCGAACATGAAGCTTTAGATTGTTTAGATTTTACAGAAGCTCTATTAACTGAAATTTATACATTAACGGAACAAATAAATGAAGCCAATAGAAGAAGACTCGAACGCCGCTCTAAATCTTAAAATTTAATATTAATCCGATCACATGACCCGTGACATGGATGTCACCCGTTCGTTAGGGGCATACGGACGTGCCCTCTAACGAACAACAGGGTTTTGTTACTTTTGCCCAGTCAAAAGTAAGGGGGAAGGAACTTCTACTTAAAATAATCACTCCCCCTTTTATAAGATAAGAAATACTGCGTTTTTAGATTCATACGCATTTTCGCTTCATTTACACAAACTAAAAAAGATGAAAAATATTTTCCCACGTGCTAAAAAATAAACACCATAAATAAATCAAAAAATACACCCAAATGAAAAAACTACTCGCCTCAGCTCTACTCTGCTCAAGTTTCATCAGCCTTTCTACCTTCGCCACTTCCCCCACTGCTCCAATCGAGCAACACAAACAAGTGGCAGGCTACTACCAATATCAGTCAGGTCAAACCCAAATTACAGCACTACTTGATGGTACAAACTATATTTCACCCAGCTTATTTAAAGGGCTTTCAGAGCAACAAATCCATGAAAGCCTAAAGAAATATTATGCAGACCAAGCCAAAGGCATACAAACTTCCATCAATGCCTTTCTGGTCAATACAGATCATTCTCTGGTGTTAGTCGATAGTGGTGCTGCCAGTTGTTTTGGGTCACATTTAGGTTCGGTTTTAAGCAACTTAAAAGCATCGGGCTACAAACCTGAACAGATCAATACCATTTTGCTAACCCATCTCCACCCTGACCATGTCTGTGGGATTAGTAAAAATGGCATCGCCAATTTCCCAAATGCAACCGTCTATGTCTCAAATACCGAAGCCAATTACTGGCTTAATCCTGAACAGATCAAAAAACTTCCGCAAACACAACAGGCAGGCTATTTAGCCACCGTTGAAAAAATCAAACAGGCGATTACCCCTTATCAAGCCAAACAACGCTTTAAAACCTACAAACTGGGTGATCAGATTCAGGATTTTAAAGTGATTAGTACTCCTGGGCATACGCCAGGGCATTTTAGTTATGAACTCAAAACCTCAAATGAAACTATTGTTTTTATTGGTGATATTGTGCATTCACACACCATACAGTTCGATCATCCTGCAACAGCGATTGGCTATGATGTTGATCCTAAACAAGCTGTGGCAACGCGGTTAAAGCAATTTGCCGAGTATGCTAAAAATGGGCAAACCATTGCCGCTCCACATTTACCTTTCCCAGGAATTGGGCATATTTATTCTGCTGATGGAAAAAGTTATCAGTGGATTCCCGTACATTTTAAAGATTAAGACAAATCTCTTAGTCCTGAAATAGGTAGATACTTATTTCAGGACTGGACAAATAAAGTTACGGTTTGTTGACTGCACTTAACTGATAGTCTTGTTGATACACAGGAATACCTGCAATGCTTCGTGCATAGTAATTGGGCTGAGTTTTGATAGGCTGTTTTAGCTCACATCCTGTAAGCACAAATAAACTCATCGCTACACAGAGTATGGATATTGTCTTCATGAGCATATCCTCTTTGTTGTTTTATTCTAAATTAGCACTTTATTTGCAAAATGTTTTAAAAAATATATTTCAATTTGTGAAGAAACTTATTCTAAGATACTTAAAATCAGCAATAAAAAGATCAGCTTATTTTTAATATTAAATATCTTTAAGAAGAGCTTATATTCATCATAAAGCCTTTCATCTTATCTTCAGATGATGGATACATTCATCTTACTCCCTAAAGCAAATTTATTTATTGCCCACCCCTGATGATGTCAGCTGATTTTAGGCATAAAAAAAGCCTATTGATAAACAATAAGCTTTTTTTAAATTCTTGAGATTACTTCATACCAAAAATCAGTTTTAGCCCAAGCAAAGTCATCACCCCACCCGCAACGCGGTCAAAAATAGCTTTGGATTTTAAATACACTTTACGCGGTGCTTCAGCTGAAAGCACCATAGCGACCAGTGAATACCAACCTGCATCAATAAAAAAGCACAATACAGGCAAAACCACATAGTAATACGTTGGAATTTCTTTGGGTAACAAGGCAGTAAAAATACTGGCAAGGACAATCGCAATTTTAGGATTGCTGAGTTGTGTGATCAGCCCTAAACGATAGGCTTGAGCATAGCTCATTTTCTGGGCTGTATCCTGCTCAGTCTGCATTGGCTCTTTCGCATGTCGAATAATTTTAAATGCGATCCATAGCAAATACAGACCACCACACACTTTTAAAATCAAATATGCCGATGGCACAGCCAATAAAATGGCTTGCAAGCCCATGACCGCAAGTAAACCAAATAGTGCTGCACCTGTTCCAGTGCCCAAAGCCGTAAATAAGCCATGCTTCCGTGAAATTGCAATGGAGTTTTTTGCCACATAAATAAAGGTTGGACCTGGGCTAATCGCACCTAACATTAATGCGACTGCAATCGGAAAAAGCGACCACAAACTATTCACGACAGCACCCATTTACTGACCAACAAAGGCGGCTATTTTAGCAGAATTTAAGCTGTTTTTCCCAATACTAAATACATCACATCACTTTGAAATGAACCATCTGCCTGAATCTGGAAATGTTGCTTGACGGCATCAGAAACTTTGCCTTGCAAGCTCTGAATCGTTTCAACGCCACTTGCTGGAGTTTGCATGCGGCTAACCCAACTCTGAAAATCCAAATGCAATACTTGTTTTTCTACTTTCTCAACCTGAAAACCCGCATATTCAGCAAATTGCATCCATTCTTGCAAGTTGTAATTTCGCACATGACTTGGATCACGAATCATTTCAATCATTTGCAAAAAGGTGTCTAAAACAGGCTGACCATTTCCCAAAATATCCACAAAAATCACTTTGCCGTATGGTTGCAAAACACGATAAATTTCCTGCATGGCTTGCCCGACATGCTGCCAGTGATGTGCTGAATAGCGGCTAATAATGCAGTCAAAGGATTGATCCGCAAAAGGCAATTGCTCGGCTGCACCCTGTTGCCCCTGAATTTGGGTTAGACCCTTCTCTTTTGCTTGCTGGCAAACCAATTCCACCATTTCCGGGGTGACATCATAAGCAATAACCTGCTCAGTATACGGTGCAACCTGATAACTGACATGCCCCGCCCCACAGCCCAAGTCCAATATGCGTTTGAACTGGTGCTGCTGCACACATTGCTGCATTTTTACAAATTCTGCACCTTGAGCATGAACATTACTTGTTAAATAAGCATTTGATTTATTTTGATATTGATGTTGATTCACTTGATGTTGTGTATTCATTTTTTCTTCCTTCTGATTGATATAAAACACAGCATAAAGAAGATCTGATGAAATAAATAATGATGATTTATAGGTATATTTATAAAATAAAGCTATAAATTAATTAAGTTTACAAAACTATAAACATCTCTCCCGACACAAACGGACAAATTTGTCCGTAAAATATCAAAAGATTTTAAATGACTTGGCAAGCATGAGTAAACATTTACAACGCGCGGCACAAAACCGTGAAGAGCTTTTAAATGCCGCGGCAGAAATGATTAAAGCCCATGGCATTCATGTGCCTTTACAGATGATTATTGATTATGCAGGGGTTGGACGTGCCACGTTTTATCGTAATTTTGCTGACCGTAAGCACTTGATTTATGCCTTGTTGCAACAATCCATTGAAAATTTGGAAACACGTGCCAAATATTATGGGCAGTTTGAAGATGGCTTGTTTTTATTAATTTACAGTCATATTAACAATCTGCCACACTTATCTGCACTCAAAGAATACTGGCGCGTCCTCGATACCAATGAGGCACAGCTACAAGAACTCATCCAGCAACATCAGCAGATTATTCAACCGCTGATTGATCAGGCAATTACTGCAAAGGTTTGTCGCCCAGACCTGACTTTTGAAGATTACCGTACCATTATTTCGATTTTAACTGCATCGTTTCGTGGGCATACCGAACAAGAACAAATACGCCTCGCAAAACGTGCCATTGAACTATTACTGACAGGAATTCAAGTATCACACGAGGCACGTTATGGATAAACAGCCACGTTATCTGGAAACACCGCCCGACTGGACTGCCGATGAACGCCCAATTTTGCCTGGCTCGCCCCCTTCAATTGAGCACTCGCGGAGCAAAAGTTATTTATATTTTTTTATCGGCATATTTATTGCGCTTTCCGCAGGGCTGAGTAACGGTTTTATTACCGCTAATCTGCCTCAGCTACAAGGTGAATACGGCTTGACTCCAACTGAAGGCGCATGGTTACCCGCTGCCTATGTCATGGCAAATGTCAGCTCTAATTTGATTTTGTTCAAAGCTCGGCAACAGTATGGACTGCGGTTATTTAGTGAAATTGGTTTACTGGCTTTTATTGCCGTCATGATCATGCATATTTTGGTGCATAACTATCAATCTGCACTGTTTGCCCGTTTTATTAGTGGCTTGGCAGCTGCTCCCCTCAGTTCGCTGGGCATGTATTACATCATGCAGGGTTTTAGCAAAGAACATCGCATTAAAGGATTGTATCTAGGGATTGGGATTGGGCAATTGGGTGTACCGCTGGCATGGATTATTTCTCCGCTTCTAGTAAACGTCAACAACTGGACTGTGCTCTACACCTTTGAGCTTGGTCTGAGCATTTGCTGTTTTGCCATGGTGGTTTCACTCAAACTGCCACGTAGTTTACGTATTGCAGTATTTGAAAAAGGTGATTTCATCACCTTTGCCTTACTTGCCCCAGGCTTTGCTTGTTTATGTGCAGTTTTAGTACAAGGGCCACTGCGTTGGTGGTTTGACTCGCCTTGGATTGCCTATATGCTGATGTGTAGTTTTGGTCTGCTGGTCTTGGGATTCTTTTACGAACATCAGCGTACTAACCCACTGATTATGACGCGTTGGTTAGGTACTTGGCCAACCTTGCGCTTTATTATTGCAGCCTTTATGTTGCGCTTGCTTATGTCAGAACAAACCTATGCTGCAGTAAATTTTTTAAAAACAGTCGGTATGGGTCCTGACCAATTCGTGAGTCTCTATACCGTGATTTTTTTTGGCATGCTTGCAGGTGCTATTTTCAGTGCGCTGACCTTTGCCCGCGAACGTATTGTCTTGCAATTGGTCTTTGCCGAATTTTTGGTATTCATCGCCTGCGGTCTAGACTTTCATTTGACCAGTGATGTGCGACCCGCCAATTTTTATCATAGTCAGTTTTTAGTGGCATTTGCAGGCGGTCTGTTTATTGGCCCACTGGTACTGGTGGGTTTTGGTCGTGCCTTGCAACAAGGTGCAGGTCATGTTGTGACTTATCTAGTGCTGTTTTCGGCAACCCAGAGTTTTGGTGGCTTGGTCGGGTCTTCATTTTTTTCCACTTACCAAAAAGAACGCACTCAAGTTTATCAACTCACCATTAACAATGCCCTGGAAGCTACCGATCCTAACGTGACGCAGCGCCTCAGCCAGTATCAAAGCAAGTACGCTTCTTATATTACCGATAACAGCAAAGCCCTAGTACAGGCAAAAGCCAGCCTGTCACAAGTTACTACACGTGAAGCACAGGTACGAGCCTATAACGATGTGATTTATTTAAATGGCATTTTTGCCGTAATTTTACTGGTTTGGGGCTTCAGCAATATTGCATCTACACACTACAATGCCCGCCGCCAACCTCAATCCTCTTAATTTTAGAGAAATGCTATGAGTGAACAGCCAAAAACCGATGATCGCCCAGCTGAACAGGAAGCCACATCGACAGCACAGCAACAGCCACATTTAAAGGCAGTGCCTCGAGTCAGCAAACTGATTGAAACCAAAAAATCAACCTTGATCCTGATGTTCTTTGTGCTATTGGTTGGAATGAGCGTGATTATGTGGGCATGGCAGATTGGCCCATTCAATACTCCAATCCAGCAGACAGACAACAGTTATATCAAAGGTAAAACCACGATTTTATCCTCTCAAATCAATGGCTATATTCAGGATGTGCTGGTCAGTGACTTTGATCATGTCAAAAAAGGACAAATTCTGATTCGGATTGACCCAACAACTTATAATCAAAAAGTGTCACAAGCCCAATCCAGTGTCGAGCAAGCTGCAAATAACTTTAACAATCAGAAGCAAACCATTGCCCAGCGCCAAGCCGATATTGCTGCAGCACAAGCCAAAGTCGCTCAGGTCTCGTCACAATATCAACTCTCATTGCAACAACTGCAACGCTATCAAGCTTTAGGGGATACTGGTGCGGTTTCCAAAACAGATCTGGATCAAAGTCGAGCCAATCTCGCGAATAACCTTGCCTTACTCAATGAAGCCAAAGCCAACGTCAAAGTCGCTGAAGAAGCTTTAAAAACGGCACAAATTGCCACAACAGGTTTACAGGCACAGGTTAAAAATGCTGCAGCACAACTTGATCAAGCCAATACCACCAAAGATTACAGCATCATCACCGCCCCTATGGATGGGCAACTGGGTGATGTTTCTCCACGCGTAGGACAATATGTTGCGGCAGGCTCACAATTACTGTATCTCATTCCTCAAACCACTTGGGTGGTTGCCAACTTTAAGGAAACCCAAATTGCCAATATGCAGATTGGGCAAAAAGCCTCGTTTACCGTCGATGCGTTGAATCACAAAAAATTTACAGGACGGGTTGAGGAAATTTCTCCTGCCGCAGGCTCAGAGTTCAGCGTTTTAAAAACTGATAATGCGACGGGCAACTTTACCAAAGTCGTGCAGCGGATTTCCGTGAAAATTGCAATTGACTCAAATCAACCCGAATTGGCTCGCCTCAGACCAGGCATGTCGGTCATTAGCTCAGTTGATACGTCCACTCAAGGAACAGGCACACGTTAATGCAGATTCAAGCCCAGTTGCCTAAAATCCCTATAGAAACCTTGATGCAACGCAATGATATTCAGCTTGATCTGAAACGGCTGGATTTGGTTCATCCACAAATTTCAGGCAACAAATTTTATAAACTCAAATACAACCTGCAACAGGCACAGCAACAAGGCAAAACGGCTGTGCTCACTTTCGGGGGGGCATATTCCAATCATATTGCAGCAACGGCATACGCTGCTCAAATGCTTGGTCTACAAAGCATTGGTATCATTCGGGGAGAAGAACTGGCACAGCGCCCACTCAACCCGACCTTGCAAACTGCACGCGAGATGGGGATGCAGCTTGAATTTATTTCACGGCAAGCCTATCAACAACGTCATGAACCAGACTTTTTACAGCAGTTACAATCGCAATTCCCCGACTGCTATCTGATTCCTGAAGGAGGCACCAATGCCCTTGCGATTCAAGGCTGTCAGGAAATTCTAACTTCGGAAGATTTAAATCATTATGATGTATTTTGCTGTGCAGTCGGTACAGGTGGTACATTGGCAGGCTTAATTCAAGCCAGTGATGCACGACACCAATTACTGGGTTTTTCTGCGCTTAAAGGTGAATTTCTCGCCCGAGAAGTTGCACAGCTTACCTGCAAAAGTAACTGGAAAATTTTGGATACTTACTGTTGTGGTGGTTATGCCAAAACGTCACCTGAACTGATCCAATTTATTCAAACGTTTGAACAGCAATATCAGATTCCTCTTGAACAGGTATATACAGGCAAAATGCTGATGGGGATTTTTGACCTGATTCAGCAGGGATTTTTTCAACAAGGCTCACGAATTCTCGCTATTCATACAGGTGGTTTGCAAGGACGTTGTCAAGAGTTAGGCGGTATGCCGAAAATTTCAGTATAATGCGCGGTTTTTAGTATTCGGAGAACTCACATGTCTGCTCTACACTATGATGTCATCGTATTAGGCGCAGGCGCATCAGGCTTGATGTTGGCAGCATGTGCAGCCAAACGCGGACGCTCCGTATTGGTACTAGAAAAAGCCAATAAAGTCGGCAAAAAAATCCTGATGTCAGGTGGTGGTAAATGTAACTTTACTAATCTTGATGTCGAGCCTGAAAATTATCTTTGTCATAACCCCCATTTTGTCAAATCGGCACTTTCACGTTATAACCAGTGGGATTTTATTGGTCTGGTCTGTGAATATGGGATTGCCTATGAAGAACGGAAACATGGGCAACTATTTACCCTCAACGGCGCCAAAGATATTTTAAATATGTTGCTTGCCGAATGTAACAAAACAGATTTGGTTGACATTCAAGCTTCAGCAGAAGTTACTCAAGTCCAAGTGCTTGCAGAGCATCAGTTTAGTGTTAAAATATCCACTCAAAGCTATCAGGCTGAATCGGTTGTGGTCGCAACAGGCGGTTTGTCTATTCCAACACTCGGCGGTTCAGATTTTGGTTATAAACTGGCACAACAATTCGGGCATCGGGTTTATCCAACTCGTGCAGGTCTTGTTCCTTTTACTTTTTCCGATCAATTTAAAGAAGTCACAAGTCGTTTAAGTGGCAATGCTTTAGAAGCAACTTTAAGCAATGCGGATACTGCTTTTACCGAAGCATTACTCTTTACTCATCGCGGTTTGAGTGGTCCAAGTTCATTACAACTATCTAACTATTGGCAGGTTGGTGAAAGTTTTCATATCAATTTTTTCCCAACTCATGATCTTTGTGAATGGCTAAAACAGAAAAAACTTAGCCAGCCGAAAAGCTTATTACGCACATTACTCAGTGAACTTGCAGCGAAGTCTGTGATCATTGAACTACAACAATTGATTTGGCAAGTAGATAGTGAAACCGCAATTGGTCAATTCAGCGATCAAAAACTGGAAAATATTGCGACTCAACTACAAAACTTTCAGGTCAAGCCATCGGGTACTGAAGGCTACCGTACCGCAGAAGTGACTTTAGGTGGGGTTGATACGGATGAGGTTTCATCTAAAACCATGGAAAGTAAAAAGCAGAAAGGTTTATTCTTTTTAGGTGAAGTACTGGACGTAACAGGACACTTAGGCGGATACAATTTTCAGTGGGCGTGGTCATCTGCCGTTGCAGCAGCAGAATATGTGTAACTGCCGAAGGAACGTCATTCCTTCAGCAGTATATATGTTTAATTTTTCACGATTTTAGTCGCTTGAGGATGCCCTGTATAAGCATCTTTGGCACTTGGGTTGCTGTAACTGAACATGTAGGCCACAACTGCTATATAAAATAAGACAATCATGGCAAACATGAAACGCACGAGACGTTTATTTTCTTTTACATACATCTCATGAAGTGACCGACTTAGATGGCGTAACATAGTCATCTCCTCCTTTCTATCACGTCAATCCGACTATTTTTTATACTACATCAAGTTTGTGTTGTGTTGTGTGAAGAAGCATTATCATCACGTATACATTGTTTATCTGCTGTAGCCTAAAAATAGGCTATACTATTTGCCACTTTTTCAATGCACCACGATTATGTCGTATAGCCTGCAATCCACTTCCCTTGAACTCGACACTGATGTGACGCATCAATGTTATTTACATTATACGCGAGATCAGCATCTGATCGGCGTGATTGAGTTTAGCAAGCCAAGCTATGTGCTCAAGTGGGGTGATTTGGAATATTTTCGTCGCCGTACAGAAGAATTTTCTGTCATGCCATTTCCCGACTTTATCAGTGCCATAGTGATTGATTTACGCAATATCGAAGCATTTCTCGATCAGGATATTCTCATTATTCCCTGGCGTTTAGTCGATGAAGAATGTCCAATTCGCTTGGTCGTACCACAAGATCGACTCGAATATTATGCAGGTTTTTTTGAACCGACTTGGCTCAGTTCCGATGTTGAAACCGCAATTAGTGAAATCCGTACATTTATGGATATGTTTGTGCATTAAGCTGTGGCAAACATATCCAAACTCATTTTTACCAGTAATTCTCAACAGCAATATTACCTTCACCACGGCGATTCATACTCAAGCCACGTTGTTTTAAGGCTTCTTTGGTATCTTCAACCATTTGCGGGTTACCACAGAGCATAATATGACTAGTTTCCGAGTTAAATTGCTGCCCGATCACAGCTTCTAATTGTCCATTTTTAATTAAAACCGGCAAGCGCTGGTGCAATATTGCCTGTGGGTCACGCGTAATAATTGGGACAAACTGAAATCCGGTATGCCCTTCACCAAAAGTTGCAGCAATCTCCTGAATACGCTCGACATATGCCAGTTCTGCTTGTGTCCGCACACTATAAACCAGATTGATTTTTTGATAATTCTGCCACGTCTCAAAATCTTGCAACATGGACAAAAATGGTGCCAACCCCGTACCTGTTGCCAGTAGCCATAAATCGTGTGGTAAAGGTTGCTGATAGCGTGCCAAAGTCAAAAATCCATAGGGAATTTTTTCCAGATACAAATCATCGCCCACCTGTAAGTCTTTTAGGCGTGAAGTAAAAGCACCATCAGGCACAACAATCGAAAAAAATTCTAAAGTTTCATCGTAAGGCGATGAAACAATTGAATATGCTCGCACAATGAGTTCGCCATCAACTTGTAAACCAATGCGCGCAAACTGACCTGCTGTGAATTTAAAGTGAGCAGGTCGTGTCATGCTAAAGCTGAACAAATTATTTGCCCAACGTTGAATAGATAAGACTTTTTCTACAGTAAATTTTTCAGATGTCATGATTTCAAGGTGCAAGAATTCGTCGGCTCATGTTAGCATGGCGAGGCAAATATTGATATTTTTACTCATTTAAGGCTTCAACTATGCGCATGACCTTACGCCAATTGGCTGTTTTTGTAGCCGTAGCCCAAGAAGGGACTGTGACCAAAGCCAGTGATGCTGTCAAGCTAACTCAAAGTGCAGCCAGTATGGCATTGGCTGATTTAGAGGATGGATTAGGTGCGCCATTATTTGATCGCTTAGGAAAACGCCTCCAGCTCAATGACCTCGGACGTTTTTTGCTACCACAGGCACTCGAAATTTTAGGGCGCTGTGAAGCATTTGAACAAGTCGCCAAAGGTGAATTACAAAGTATTGATTTACGCCTTGGTGCAACATTAACAATTAGTGATTATTTAATGCCAGATTTGATGGCAGGTTTCCTACAATTACAGCCTCAAGCCCACTTACAATTGCAAGTCGGTAATACTCGCCAGATGATTGAAGCTGTCAATCAATTCCAGCTTGATCTAGCACTGATTGAAGGTTCCTGCCATATTCCACAATTACAAAGTATCCATTGGCGAGATGATGAATTGGCCGTATGTTGTGCTCCAAGCCATTCTTTAGCGCAACTAAACCGTCCTTTAACACCTCAAGATTTTGCTGATGTAGAATGGATTTTGCGTGAAGAAGGCTCAGGCACACGTGAGGTTTTTGATACAGCTATTTTAAATGATTTAGAAGATGCCAATATCCGCCTGACACTCGGACATAATGAAGCGATTTTAAAAATTATTTCAGGTGGTTTAGGTATTTCATGTATTTCTAAACTTGCATTGCTACCAATGCTCAATTCTGGACAACTGGTTATTTTAGATACGCCATTTTGGGAACTCAGACGTCCACTCTATATGCTTGTACATCGCCAGAAATATCAAGGGCCTGGGCTTAAAGCCTTTATGCGGTTTTGTGACGAACAGCCAGGCTAATCTTTATTGCCAATTTGGATCAGTGTTACGACGGGAATCACTTTCACAAGGTTCTCCGTCACGATTGCCATCCATTTTGGTGTTTGGGCAATTTTGTATAAACCAACGTGCTTCGGCAAGCGAATGCATTTGTGAGCAGTATTGCCGACCATCACATTTAAAATATCCCAACGGACTTGGCATCGGCTTTTGTGCTGGCATCGGTCGACTAATAATAGATGGTGCAACTTTTACTTGTGTTTTTTGTTCAGGCAATTGATCTGGGAGATTCCCTAGTTTTTTCCGTTGTTCATCAATGAGCTGTTTTTGTTCTTGAATCAATTGTTGCGTATATTGCACACGTTTTCGCTCATGTTGTTGCAGCCTTGAGTAAGTGATATAAATCCCGATACCAACCAATACAACAACGACAAATAAAAACATGCCTGCTCTCTTCATCATTCTTGTCTCATAAAAAAATACCTGTTATTTAGATATTTAACAGGTATTTTTTCAAATTAACATTAGTCTTTTTGTACACTGCCGAAGATTTTATCACCCGCATCACCCAGACCTGGAACAATGTAACCATGGTCATTCAATCCATCATCAATTGATGCGGTAAAAATGCGAACGTCAGGATGTAAGGCTTCAACTTTGGCAATGCCTTCTGGTGCTGCAACCAGTACCATTACGCGAATATCTTTACAGCCACTGCTTTTGAGTACATCAATTGCTGCGATTAACGAGCTACCCGTTGCCAACATCGGATCAATAATCATGGCAATACGATTGGCTACATCTGGAACCAATTTTTTATAGTAAGTTCGAGCTTGTAAAGTTTCTTCATCACGCTCAAGGCCCAAAACACTGACTTTAGCACTTGGAATCAAATTGAGTACGCCATCTAACATACCAATTCCTGCTCGTAAAATCGGAACGATGGTGATTTTTTTACCCGCAATGCGCTGTGTAGTCACCTCACCTGCCCAACCTTGAATTTCCTGATCAACCACAGGTAAATCTTTAGTTGCTTCATAAGTCAGCAACATAGTTACTTCTTGCGCAAGTTCACGAAAGTTTTTGGTACTAATATCGGCACGACGCAATAAGCCTAGTTTATGGCGAATCAATGGATGACGAATTTCTTGAATAGGCACGGGGAGAACACCTGACAGATTTAAGTTGCGCCTAGTATATCGCTTTTCGATCAGAAATAAAAAAGCCCTCATTGATGAGGGCTTTTTTAGACCGCTAAAATTAGTGGTTGAACAATATTTGTTGAATTGGCGCTAAAACTTGTGACATTGCAGAAATTTTAAGTACAGGATCAGGGTAAACACCGATCAACAGTACCAATGCTGCTGCACCAAGCACCATGATTCCACCGACTTTTTGACCCCAATGTTTTTCAGCGTCAATACGTGGAGTTTCTGGTGGTGTCAGGTACATCACAACCATAACACGTAAGTAATAGTATAAACCGATACCACTACCCACAATAATCATGGCAGCCAAGAACCAGTGACCTGCATCAACCGCAGCTTTAATCACCATGAACTTACCGATAAAGCCTGCAGTCAACGGAATCCCTGCCAACGACAATAACATAATTGTCAAAGTCCCAGTCAAAACAGGACGACGCCAGAACAGACCACGATAGTCCGCAACACTTTCAGCTTCATCGGTATTGTTGTATGGGCTAGACATTAGAGTCACGACACCAAACGCACCAATGGTTGTTAATACGTAAGCAATCACATACATATTTACACTATCAAGGCTGAAGTAGTTTTTGCTGACTAAAGCCACAAGCAAGTAACCAAAGTGTGCAATTGATGAATATGCAAGAACACGTTTGAGGTTAACCTGACGTACTGCAAGCAAGTTACCCACAATAATTGAAAGTACCGCAATAATGCTGATGATCAAGCTGATTGATGGAATCAACGCGCCTGCAGCAAGTAAATAACGGACAAACAAACCAATGGTTGCAACTTTCGCAGCAGTCGCCAAAAAGGTTGCCAATGGCGCTGGTGCACCTTGGTAAACATCTGGCGTCCATTTGTGAAATGGTGCTAACGATAGTTTGAACGCAATTGCGAAAATGATTAGGCCAAGACCCAAAATCACCATTGGGTTGCCCATTTTCACCATTTGCAACAAAGATGCAAAACCTGTGTAGAACGACAATGTACCTGTGTACGCATAAATATATGCCATACCCATCAACAACATCGCAGAAGCAGTTGCTGACAACACCAGATATTTCATTCCTGCTTCTAAAGACTTCTCACGTTCATGCGTATATGCCAACAGACCATATACAGGAACTGACATCAACTCCAAGCTAATGAAGAATGATGCATAGTGAGAGCTTGCTACCATCAACATTGCCCCAGCAACAGAAGACAATAACAGCAAGTACAACTCTTCACGGTTGCCTTTATAGCTTTCAATATACGCATGCGACAAAGTACAGCATGCCAAGGCAGAAACCAGAATCAGCAATTGATAAAGCATGGTAAATGGATCAACCATAAACATGTTCATCACATTAGCAGGTCTGAAGTGCCCATTCATCATTTGCAAAATGATATTGAATGCTGCCAAGTTCAAGCCAATAACGGATGCTGTCGCAATCAGATTATGATTACGCTTGATTGCCGTTAAGATCATGACCAGCACGATTGTCAAAGAGACAATCATGACTGGAGCAAGTGGCATAAGATCTGAAAATTGGATTGTGAAGTTCATGACTTATTGGATCTCCACATTATCAAGTTGGCTGACTGCTTGTTGCATCAAATCTACACCATTATGAACAGGAATATAGCTGTTCGCTAACCACTGCATACTTGAGTGAGACACATCAAGGAAGGTTTGTGGGTAGATACCAAGCCACACTAGACCAATCACACAGATCATTAAAATTGCAATCTCACGTGCTGACAAATCTTTCAGTGGGTTTGCATAATGCTGTTTTTGTTCAGGATTTGGAGTACCAAACAATGAACGATGAATCAAAATCAAGCCGTAAAGACCAGCCAATACCAAACTGATCGCAGCAATAATAGTAAATGTTGGGTATTTACCAAATGAACCCATCAAAATCAGGAATTCACCAATAAAGTTACCTAGACCAGGAATACCGACCAACGCAGCAACAAAGAACATCAGGAAGAATGGCAAGTAACGGAACTGACCGCGCATACCACCCATCAAACGCATATCACGTGTATGTAGGCGCTCGTAAATCTGACCACACATAATAAACAGTGCAGCAGAAGATAAACCATGTGCCAACATCATGATCATCAGACCTTGATAAGTAATGATGTTGCCTGCATAAATTGCCAGTAGAACAAAGCCCATGTGCGAAATCGAACTATACGCCAACAAACGTTTCATATCGGTTTGCTGATAAGCACACCATGCACCGTAGAAGACACCAATCAAACCTAACACAATCGCAATATCAGCAAATTGTGCTGATGCTGCTGGGAAGAATGGAATAACGAAACGTAATAGACCGTAAGCTGCAGTTTTGATCAAAATACCTGCCAAGTCTACAGAACCTGCTGTAGGTGCTTGAGCATGAGCATCTGGTAACCAACCGTGCAATGGAAATACAGGAAGTTTCACTGCAAAACCAATGAACATGCAGATCATGAAACCATATGCAAAGCTTGGTGGTAAATGATTTGCAACTGCCAACAAGAAGTTGTAGTCAAAGTTAATCACACCATTGGTCATGATATAACCCCAGACCACCAGTCCGAGAATACCAATCAACATGATCAAACCAGAAACTTGCGTATAGATGAAGAATTTGGTTGCAGCATAAACACGTGAACGACCGTTCGAACCTGTATGCCCCCAAAGTGCAATCAAGAAATAGATTGGTACCAGCATCATCTCCCAGAAGAAGAAGAACAGGAACATATCAATCGCAAGGAATACACCAATTACCCCACCTAAACTCCAAAGCAAGTTTAAATGGAAGAAACCGACATTCTTCTGAATTTCACCCCAAGAACAGCCGACTGCCAAAATACCCAAAAGTGCGGTCAAGCCGACCATGAGCAATGACAAACCGTCTACGGCAAGGTGAATACTAATCCCCAGAGAACTAATCCAAGGCAAGTAAAATTGTGCTGCAAAAGTTGGGGCTTGAGCACCCAACTCATAGTGATAATTACCATGACTCCATAGGATTACAGTTAAGCCTAGGGTAATCACCATCCCAATCAGGGCGATCCAACGTGGAAGGTGCTGGTCGAGTTTATCGACCAACCAGCATATAAAACCAGCAATGAACGGAACCAGAATCAGCGCGGGTAAAATTAAATTGTTTTCCATTTTATTTCCCCACTACCTGAACAACGATCAGGATCATCAGTAACACCACAATACCTAGTGACATACTTGATGCGTATTCACGCAATGATCCAGTTTGACGTGAACTTGTAAAACTGTTACCACCTTTGACTAAAGCAGGTAATACAAGCCACAAGCCATCAATCGGGTCACGACCTAAAATCTTCGCGATCAGTAAATAAGGTTGTACGAAAACGAGGTTATATAAAGCATCGAAACCGAACGCATTACGCCAGATGTGAGCAATACCTGCACCCAATGAGGTTTGAGCAAAAGCTTTAACCGCACCATAAGCAAAGGCAAATAGCACCACACCAATCACTAGACCCACCAAGGCAATACCAACAGCGGTATGCTCTGCACCTTTAACCAGCACTTCAACATTTTCAGGAATTTCAAATGCTGGAATACGTGCTGAAGTCAGTAATTTTTGAACAGGCGCTTTAAGTAATGCACCTACACCTGTAGACAGTACCAATAGAATTGATAATGGTCCCCAGTAAGTAACGCCCTTGATCTCATGCGCATGGGTTTTTTCTTCACCAAAGAATACAACCCAAATTAAGCGGAATGTATAAATTGAAGTTAAGAATGCACCTGCGACACCTGCCCAGTACAAGCAGTTATAGAGTGGAAGGTTTGCCAACATACCGTGTGCATAGACTTCACCCAAGATCGCATCTTTAGAGAAGAAGCCCACTGTTACAAATGGAATTGCGGCTAACGCGCCACCACCCACAACGAAACATGCAAATACAAATGGAATCTTTTTCCAAAGACCGCCCATCTTGAAGATGTTTTGTTCGTGATGACATGCCAAGATCACTGCACCAGAAGACAAGAATAATAATGCCTTAAAGAATGCGTGAGCCAACATGTGGAATAAACCTGCTTGATATGCTTCAGCACCCACCGCCATAAACATATAACCCAACTGACTCATGGTTGAGTAAGCCAAGATACGTTTGATATCGGTTTGTACCAATGCCGCAAAACCAGCCACCAACAAAGTAATTGCACCTGTTACAGAAATAAACTGCATCACTTCAGGTGCCATTTCAAACACAGTATGCGCACGGCAAGTTAAGTACACACCTGCGGTAACCATAGTTGCAGCATGGATCAATGCAGAAACAGGTGTCGGACCTGCCATCGCATCGGCTAACCAAGTTTGTAGTGGAATCTGTGCAGATTTACCCGCAGCACCCAAGAACAACATCAGTGCTGTCCAGATCGCTAGTGAGTGATTTCCTGCAAGAACAAGGTGTGCATTTGCCACAATCGTTGCAATATGCAAAGTACCAAATTCTTGATAAAGTAAGAATAACGCGATTAATAAGAAAACGTCACCCACACGTGTAACGGTAAATGCTTTGATCGCAGCCCAACCATTGTCTGGATTTGAATAATAAAAACCAATCAATAAGTATGAGCAAAGCCCCACACCTTCCCAGCCAAGGAACAATAACGCAAGGTTATCGCCAAGAACCAACACCAACATGCTCGCAACGAACAAGTTGAAGTAAGAGAAGAAACGTGCATAGTCATCTTCACCACGCATATACCATGATGCAAAGATGTGAATCAGGAAACCTACACCTGTGATCATGCCCATCATTAATAATGATAAGCCATCAAGATGTAGACTCACTTCTGGCGCCAATGTACCAACACTGAACCATGTCCATAGATGTTGTACTACAGCTGTTGAACCGCTGTTGACAAACTCCAGCCCCGCAATCAATGCAAATAATGCAGACAGCCCCACTGAACCTACGCCAATAATCGCAGCAATATTTTCAGAAAGTTTATCGCGACCCGCCGCTAATAAAATAAAGCCGATTAGCGGAAATAAGATTGTTAAATATAAATAACTCATCCGCGCATCTCACTCGCAGCATCCACATCCAAATGATGGAAGCGATGATAAAACTGAAGGACGATCGCTAGACCAATACAAGCCTCGGCAGCTGCCAATGTCAAAATTAAGATAAACATAATTTGACCGTCAGCTTGTCCCCAAACACTGCCTGCCAGCACAAAGGCCAATGCAGCAGCGTTCATCATGATCTCAAGACTCATCAATATAAATAGAAAGTTGCGACGCACCATTACACCGTAGAACCCAAGTGCAAAAAGAACGGTTGCAACAATCAAACCGTGTTCCAAAGGGATGTTACCCATCAGTCTTGTTCCTCTTCACTTGGTTCACGTTTACCTAAATGGAATGCTGCAACAAGTGCTGCGAGCAATAGCATTGCGGCAATTTCAACCAACAATAAATATTGGGTAAATAACGCTTGACCCACTGCTTTTGGTCCAATCACTGTTTTACCCAGCAATGCACCTGCTGGTGTGTAATCACTACTGATCATCCACACCAAGGTCAAGCCCAATAAGAAGCTCAACAATGCAGGTACAGCCCAAGCATCGGACGTTAACCATTTACGCTCCTGCTCGACCGTGTGCTGCCCCAAGTTCAGCATCATGACCACGAAAACGAACAAGACCATAATTGCGCCAGCATACACAATCACCTCAAGTGCGCCTGCAAACGGCGCACCCACAATCATGAAAATACCCGCAACAGCAAGCAAAGAAATAATAAGATTTAAAAGTGCATGTACAGGGTTCGTGTTAGTCACAACGCGAACTGTAGAAACAATGGCCACAAGAGCCATTAAATAAAATGGCCACATCATGGTAATAAGCTCCGTACATCGACAGGTGCGCTTTCTTTTTGCGCTTGTCCTTTTTCTTTACCGTTAATCGCCATACCTGTTACACGATAGAAGTTGTAATCAGGGTATTTACCTGGACCAGAAATCAGTAGATTTTCTTTTTCGTAAACAAGGTCTTGACGTACATATTCTGCTAACTCGAAGTCAGGAGTTAGCTGAATTGCCGTGGTCGGACATGCTTCTTCACACATACCGCAGAAGATACAACGTGAGAAGTTGATACGGAAAAATTCTGGATACCAACGACCATCTTCTTTTTCTGCTTTTTGTAATGAAATACAGCCTACAGGGCAAGCAACCGCACACAAGTTACACGCAACACAGCGCTCTTCGCCATCTGGATCACGTGTCAGAACGATACGACCACGATAACGTGGTGGTACGATCTGCTCGGCTGGTACTTCTGGATATAAAATGGTGTCACGTTTGCGCGTTGCGTGGCTAAATACCATCCACAACGAGCGAACGACAGACCCTACACCAGCTAGAATTTTAAACATAATGTTCTCCCTGCTGTCTTAGGCCGCATGCTTCAATAGAATAACAGCACCAGTTACCAATAAGTTAACCAACGCCAATGGCAAGCAGATTTTCCATCCGAAGTTCATGACTTGGTCATAACGTGGACGAATTAAAGCACCACGTGCCAAGATGAACATCATGACAAAGAAAGCAGTTTTGATAATGAACCAGAAACCTGCTGGAATAAATGGAATATCCAAATTAAATGGTGCAAGCCATCCACCGAAGAATAACGTTACGATTAAAGATGAAATTAAAATGATGTTCACGTATTCCGCAACGAAGAACATCCCCCATTTCATACCACCGTATTCAACATGGTAACCTTCTGACAATTCTTGTTCTGCTTCAGGTTGGTCAAATGGGTGACGGTGAGTCACCGCAACACCTGCAACCACAAACACCAAGAAACCAACAAACTGAGGAATGATGTTCCACATATCGCGTTGTGATTCAACAATTTCACGCATGTTGAATGACCCTGCAATTGCCACCACACCCATCAGGGAAATCCCCAAGAACACTTCATAAGAAATGGTTTGTGCAGAAGAACGTAAAGCACCGAGTAATGCATATTTGTTGTTAGAAGACCACCCCCCAAACAATACTGCATACACAGCAATACCTGCCATTGCCATAAAGAACAATAGACCGATACTCATGTCTGCTACACCCATAAATGGGCTCACAGGAATGACCATGTAAGACAGCACAGCCGTCGCCATTGCGACAGCAGGTGCTAGACGGAAAGTTAATTTATCCGCAAATTTTGGTGTCCAGTCTTCTTTGAACATGATTTTAAGCATGTCGGCTACGATTTGAAGTGAACCAAATGGACCAACACGGTTTGGACCGTAGCGGTCTTGCCATAAGCCTAAAAGACGACGTTCAACAAAAGACATCAGTGCCGCAAAAACGACGACCACCAATAAAATTAGAATCGCTTGCACAACCATATAGGCGATTGGCCAGTCTGTTGCCCATACAGGTAGAGCGCGTAAATTTTCGTGCATGATTACACTCCTACCGACACAGCAACAGGTTCAGCCAAAGAAACAGTTGGCGCTAAACCAATCGGATAACCAATATAGCCCGTTGGCAAGTATTCAATCACTTGCACAGGTAAGCTAATGCTGGTTTCCCCTGCTTTTACGGTAATTTTTTGACCATCTTGAAGATTTAAACGAGATGCATCTTGTTCACCAACAGCAAAAACTGCTTCTGGAATGCGTGACTGCATTGCAGGTGTCTTGATGGTAAATTCACCTGAAGCAAAAATATGATGCATTGGAACCAAACGGAAGCTATCTGGGTTGGTCAGAACTGCAGAAGGAGTAACATAGCTACGCGCTGGACGTTTTGGTAAACGGTCAAATAGACGAATACCTGCGTCACCACCTTTCAAATGTCCACCCACTTCATCTTGGTATTTGTTCCAAGACTGTGGAGAGTTCCAACCTGGTGCCCATGCAAATGGTACCAACGATGCCGCTTTTTGTGACCCTACATAACCTTCCATTGAGAAAGTTAATGCTGAGTCAACGTCAACAGGTTGTTTTGGTTCATGCACAGAGATTTGCGCACGTAATGCTGTACGACCTGAATAACGGCGTGGTTCGCGCGCAATTTTCAAACCATGAACACGATAGCCTGCATCTGGTGCAACATCTTGAATTGCTTCAAGTACTGGTACATTTTTCACGACAGATTCAATCACGTCATCAAGTAATGTCCAGTCAATCGCTTTACCGCGTAGACCCGTTTCAATCGCATGCAACCAGCGCCATGATTCTTTAATCGCGTATTCTGGTTTGTAGTAGCTTGGATCGTAAACTTGATAGAAACGTTGCGCACGACCTTCTTGGCTGACCACTGTACCATCGCCTTCAGCAAAGCTTGCTGCTGACAATACAATGTTGGCTACTTTCACAGTTTCAGTTTCACTATGATCTAGCACAATAACATCTTGCACTTTTGCCAAAGCTGCCTGAACTTGAGTTACAGGTAAGCGACGGAACAGATCATTTTCAACGATCACAACAGCATCATAGTCTTGTGCAAAGGCTTGTTCTAGGCTTAACCCACCAAACAGTGCCAGACCCATTGAGTTCACTTCAGGAACAACCAAAGTTAAACCTGCTGTTGCACCCAAGTTTTGAGTCAACTGAGCCGCTGCTTCCATAATCGCTGGATCTTGTAGGCTTGTACCTGCAATCACCAATGGTTTTTTCGCAGCTTTCAACGTATCTGCAATCGTTTGCGCAAATGCTTTGGTATCATCATCTAGACCCAGAACATTTTCACCTTTGACTGCTGCTGCAACTGCGAAGCCTAAACGTGCGATGTCATTTGGAGAAGCAACTACTTCACCTGTCGCTACATCAGCTAAACGCGTTTGTGTCGCTGCCAAGATATAAATCGGAGATTTTTCATCTTGACCAATACGTGCAACAGGTTCAGCTAACCAGTCTGGTGTACGACGATCTGCTGCCATTTGTTTAGCTTTGTTTTTCGCAGCTTGGCGAACAGACAATGCCATACGTGGTGCAGTTTGAGTTAGATCTTCACCCAAAATGAGTACCGCATCATAACTTTCAACTTCACGTAAAGTTGGGTTATAAATGCCTTCGGTTTGCATGATTGATGCAGCAAGTTCAACCAATGACTGCTCTTTTTGCGTCATCCCTGTTGAATAGTTGTCTGAACCCACCAATTCACGTAGCGCATAGTTAGATTCAAGGCTGGCACGTGGAGAACCGATACCCAAGACTTTTTTGCCTTGTAATTTAGCAATCACAGCATCAAGTGCCTGATCAACTGAAACAGTTGTCACTTCAGCTTGGTTGCGCAATTGTGGCTGACGTGGACGGTCTGCACGGTTGACATACCCTGTGCCGAAACGACCTTTGTCACACAAGAAGTATTGGTTCACGTCACCGTTGAAACGGTTTTCTATACGACGTAATTCACCATAACGCTCGCCTGGAGAAATGTTACAGCCTGAAGAACAGCCTTGGCATACGCTTGGCGCATACTGCATGTCCCACTTACGGTTATAACGCTCTGAGTGAGTTTTATCGGTAAATACACCTGTTGGACAGACTTCAGTCAAGTTACCAGAGAACTCAGACTCTAAAACACCTGATTCTGGACGACCGAAGTACACACGTGATGCATTGGCATATACGCCAAAGTCCGTACCACCTGCGTAGTCTTTATAGTAACGAACACAACGATAACACGCGATACAACGGTTCATTTCATGTGCAATAAATGAACCCAGTTCTTGGTTGTGGTGTGTACGCTTGGTGAAACGGTAACGACGACGGTCATGACCTGTCATTACAGTCATATCTTGTAAATGACAATGACCACCTTCTTCACAGACTGGACAGTCATGTGGGTGGTTTGTCATTAAGAATTCAACCACGGACTCACGAAAGCTCACCGCTTCTTTGTCTTCGATTGAAATATAGGTATTGTCGGAAGCAGGCGTCATACAAGACATCACAAGACGTCCGCGTGTATCTTCAGGATTTGCATACTGAGTGACAGCACATTGACGGCAAGAACCAACAGAACCTAAGGATGGGTGCCAGCAAAAATATGGGATATCAATACCTAGAGACAAACATGCTTGCAGCAAGTTCTCAGACCCATTAACTTCGTACTGTTTCCCATCGACATGAATTGTAGCCATAGTCGAATTCCTTAAGCTTGTGCTACGTTGCTGGTTTGAGCTGCAGGACGATCTGTCACTTTTGCTTCAAACTCGCTACGGAAATGTTTGAGTGCGCCCATTAATGGCTCCATCGCACCAGGTGCGTGAGCACAGAAAGTTTTGCCAATCCACAACTTACGGGTCAGTTCCTGAAGATGTTGAATGTCTTCCATCTTCCCTTCACCGTTTTCAAGTGCTTTAAGCGCTTTCACTGCCCAAGGTAAGCCATCGCGGCAAGGTGTACACCAGCCACATGATTCACGTGCAAAGAATTCTTCTAGATTACGTGTCGCAGAAACCATACATTGAGTTTCATCGACCACCATCAGCAAACAAGTCCCTAAACGTGAACCTGCTTTCATGATGCTTTCAGCATCCATTGGAAGATCAATGTGCTCAGCCGCCAAGAAGTCAGTCGATGCGCCGCCTGGCAACCATGCTTTGAGTTTAAGACCATCACGCATACCACCAGCATGATCTTCAATCACTTCACGCGCAGTTGTACCAAATGGCAATTCCCAAAGACCAGGGAAGGTTACCTTACCTGATGCTCCATAGATTTTCGTACCAGGATCTTTCGATTTACCTGCTGACAAACCGATGTACCATTCTGGACCACGTAGCAAAATTGCTGGTAAGTTGTTGTAGGTCTCAACGTTATTTACAATCGTTGGACGACCCCAAGCACCTGCAACTTGCGGGAATGGCGGTTTAGTACGAGGGTTGGCACGGCGACCTTCGAGTGAGTTAATCAATGCAGTTTCTTCACCGCAGATATAACGTCCTGCACCTGTGTGCACATACAGCTCGAAGTTCCAGCCTGTATCTAGAATGTTGTCACCCAAATAGCCTTTGGCACGAACTTGCTCTAAAGCTTCATTGAGATATTGCGCGGCTTCAATATATTCACCACGAATAAAGATATAACCTTGAGTCGCTTCTAAAGTATAAGCTGCAATCAACATCCCTTCGATCAACTGATGAGGAAGTCTCTCCATCAACAGGCGGTCTTTGAACGTACCAGGTTCCATCTCATCAGCATTACAGATTAGGTAACGAGGGCCGCCATCATTTGGCGCCATCAATGACCATTTGATCCCTGCTGGGAAACCTGCACCACCACGACCTTTTACAGTTGCTGCCTTAATGACTTCAAGCACATCCTTTGGTGGCATTAAAATCGCTTTTTTAAAGCCAGCATAACCTTCTAGCGCTTCATAATCATCTGCATTACGCACATGTTCTTGTTTGCTTAAGCGCCAAGTCAATGGATGGGTTTCTGGATTACCGTCGCCATAAATTGGTTTTGGTTCAGTATTCATACATACTTCTCCAATAACTGTTTGATTGAAGTCACTTCAACCAATCCATGAGTATCTTCATCAATCATCAAGGTTGGACCTTTATCGCAGTTGCCCAAACAGCAAATCGGCAATAAAGTGAAACGGTTATCTGCCGTAGTTTGTCCAAACTGAATACCTAATTCACGCTGAAATGCTTCAGCTAAGGTTTCAGCGCCCATCAAGAAACATGCGATTGAATCACACAACAAAATGACGTGGCGACCTACAGGTTGACGATAGATACGGTTATAAAATGTTGCTACGCCTTCTAAATCAGCAACACTGATGGTGAGTAGCTGCGCAATCGCATTTAATTGAGCATCATCTACCCAACCATTACGGCGTTGTACACACTTCAAAGCATCAAGTGATGCTGCACGTGGGTATGGATAATGGTCAATGTGATGTTCAATCTCATGGATTTCGTCCGCAGTCAAAATCCCTTCAACATTCACACGTGGCTTTTTATCAGTCAAAATCATCATAATGCGTTACCCCTTAGCGATCCACATCAGCCATAACCACATCAATGGTTGCCAAGTAAATGATCAAGTCAGACACCAAGCTGCCATTAATCACCGAAGGCATTTGCTGTAGATGAGTAAATGTTGGTGTACGAATACGCGTACGATAACTCATGGTGGCTTTGTCAGAGGTCAAGTAGTAGTTACTTGCGCCTTTCACCACTTCAGCCATCACAGATGCTTCACCTGCTGGCATCACAGGACCCCAAGATACGCTCAAGAAGTGCGTAATCAAGGTTTCAATATCTTGTAATGTCTTGTCTTTCGGTGGTGGAACAGCCAGTGGATGATCCGCTTTGTATGGACCAGATGGCATATTGTCTAGACATTGCTTCACAATTTTCAATGATTCACGAATTTCATGGAAGTGAACCATCACACGTGCATAAGCATCGCCTTCGTACTCAACTGGTACTTCAAAGTCGTAATTTTCATAACCGCTATATGGGCGGTATTTACGAACGTCAAAGTCGATCCCTGTTGCACGCAAACCTGTACCTGTCACGCCCCAAGCCAATGCAGATTTCGCATCGTACTGAGCAACATTGCGGGTACGACCAATAAAGACAGAGTTCTTTAACGCTGCTTTATGGTATTCATCCAAACGCTTAGGCATCCAGTCGAGAATTTCACGAATCAGATGTTGCCAGTTGTTTGGAAGGTCATGCGCAGTACCGCCAATACGGAACCAAGCTGGGTGCATACGGAAACCAGTAATGGCCTCAATTGCATCATAAATTTTTTGACGGTCAGCAAACATATAAAATACTGGTGTCATACCACCCGTATCCTGAATCGCTGTACCAATGTAGAGCAAGTGGTTATTGATACGGAATAGTTCAGACATCATTACACGGATACATTGTGCACGATCAGGCACTTTAATGCCTGCAAGCTGCTCCACACCCATGACATAAGGCATGTTTTGCGCACAACCACCCAAATAGTCTACACGGTCAGTGTAGGGAATAAATGAGTGCCATGTTTGACGTTCAGCCATCTTTTCCACACCACGGTGGTGATAACCGATATCAGGAACACAGTCTTTCACTTCTTCGCCATCGAGCTGCAAGATCACACGGAATGCACCATGCGCAGATGGATGGTTAGGACCCAAGTTCAAGAACATGAAGTCCTCGTCCTTGTTACCACGTTTCAGTCCCCAATCTTCAGGAACAAAACGCAAGTGTTCTTGTTCAAAATCTTGTTTCGCCTTGTTTTGCATATAAGGCGTATATTCCGTTGCACGTGCAGAATATTCTTTACGTAGCGGATGCCCTTCCCAATAGGTTGGCAACAAGATACGACGCAACATTGGATGGCCGTCAAACTTGATGCCGAACATGTCATAAGCTTCACGTTCGTACCAGTTGGCATTTGGCCAAATGTTGGTTGCGGTTGGAATATTCAGATCACTCTCGTTTAAAGCGACTTTTACACGAATATCGGCATTACGCTCTAGCGATAGCAAATGATAGAACACTGTGAAATCTGATGCTGGCAACCCTTCACGATGTTGACGCAAACGTTCATCAACAGCAGATAGATCAAAAAGCATCACGTATGGGCGTGATACGGTGCGCAAGAACATTAAGACTTCTTGCACACGTGCACGCTCAACCCAGACCGTTGGAAAATCTTCACAAGTCGGTTGCACGTAGAAGTTTTCACCGAATTTGGTTTTCAGCTCTTCTACAATTGCAAATGCTGGGCGCGAATCAATTTGAGTCGATTCTTCTGGCATAGCAATTTCAGTTTCAGCCATTGGCTTGGCTTCCTTTTTAATACAAATTCTTTTTAACCCTAACGACAAATCACCCATAAGTGGGTGACGAACAGTCCATCGCTAAAATTATTTAATCTCATCCATAGAGCGTAAGTTTTTCACTGCAATACGTTCTGCGTTTTTGCGATCACGTTCTGGCATCATCTTCGGCTTATATACAGGCTTAAGATCATCACCAATCACCGCAGATAACGGACGGCGCTCTAGCTGAATTTGATCTTGCAACAGCATTAATGCTTGGATTAATGCTTCTGGGCGTGGTGGGCAACCTGGAATATAAACATCTACAGGGATGATTTTATCGACGCCTTGCACAACCGAGTAAATATCATACATACCGCCAGAATTGGCACAGGCACCCATAGAAATCACCCATTTAGGTTCAAGCATTTGTTCATACAAACGTTGAATAACAGGCGCCATTTTCACAAAGCAAGTCCCAGCCACAATCATCAAATCAGCCTGACGTGGTGAAGCACGAATAACTTCGGCACCGAAACGTGACAAGTCATGCACACCTGTCAAGGTGGTCGCATACTCAACGTAGCAGCAAGATGTACCAAAGTTAAATGGCCAAACAGAGTTTTTACGCCCCCAGTTGACCACATTGTGCATCACGTCTTCCAAACGCGTCATAAATACGTTTTTATTGACTTCTTCCTGAAGAGGATCTGTAACAATTTGACGCTCTTGAAGGGGATACTGGTCAGCCTGTGGATTGGCACGGGTTAAGGTATATTTCATCCCGTATTACTCCTTGTCAGAAGTTGCTGTGGTCTTTTTGACTCGAGATTGAGCTGGAACATGACCCGTAGGGTCTTTAACCAACTCATCGATTGAATTAAAGCGTGTGATCTCTGCGATATCCATATTTGGAGAGCCAATTTTTGGTAATATGCCTGCCGCTTTACGACGGTCAAATGGCGACCAGTTCAACGCACCTACAGAAAGCGCATAAACCAGACCAATCAACAAATCGATAATAAAGATGGTTGCCGTTGAAAAACCCAACCAGCCTACTTCACGCACAGCACCAGACCATGCATAAAGATAAAGTGCTTCGATATCAAAAATGACAAAGAAGATAGCGACAAGATAAAATTTTGCAGACAGGCGAATGCGGGCACCACCAGCACCAACAATACCTGACTCAAACTGCTCTTGTTTTGAACGACCCCATGACTTACCTCCTAGGAGCAACGGAACTGTAAGCATAAAGACGCAAAGGAATGTAACGCCGATCACGAAGGCAATTGTTGCCCAATCGTATGGAGTAATGGCACTCATGCGGGGATAACTCCTGGCAGGCCTAATTTTAACAAAAAGGATGTATGTATTGGCCTAAAAATACACCAAACACAAAATTAAACACTTCAATTGTACCTGATTTATGATTTACGTTGCTAGGCTAATCTCGCTGGTTATCTCTAGCCTTTGGCATAATACTCTGTATGGTTTTTACGCAAAAAAACGGCTAAAACTGTGGTAATCCATACTTATCGATTAATACTATTACTTTTATAAAAAGTCACTTTTTTTTCAATTATTGTATTTTTCATGTCATTTTTTGCAAAAAATTAGCTTTTTTCTTTAGCAAAATACTCCAAATTTTTTACTAAACTTTATAGAAAACAAGAATAATTCTCTATTATAGAGTCATGATTTACCATTTAATTCGTTATATCTTGCAACAAATTCTTTAAATTGTTTTTATACATTTTCTCTGGAAAAATCATCATTCAACAGGTTTTAATCTTAACGCACCACGCAACATTTATAAAAAATTTATGATGACGCACCATTCTAAAAATAGGCTCTAGACATTTTCTACAAAAATTGTATGAGAAAGCTTACGGTTACAACACAAATTTAGAAAACTATGCTATACAAATAAAAATACACAGAAATATCAATTAAATCAACTACAAGGATTCAACAATGAGCTTAGATATATCACATAAACCGAATTACTTCCTATTTGCACAATTACTCGCACGCTTTATTGAAAATCACCTACCGATTCATCCAAGCACCCAGCTCAAAATCCCTTTTGATCAATTACACCATTTGTTTCAGAATGATCCTGCAGCAACCAGTATCAATTTGGAAGGCATACTCAATATCGCCAATGAATATAAAGTCGAAACTTTATCTGGCGATCAAAAACTCATTGAGTTTTATCAGATTGATCATGAGCAATTAAACTTAATTCTTGACCTAAATGCACAGGCAATTTCCGAACTGCTACAAGGTAAAGCGCTGATCACGCCTGATGCCACATTATATGAATAAATCATCCAATATAAAAAAACCACCCTAGGGTGGTTTTTTTTGACGACATGCAAAATACTAAATTATTTTACTTCGTAAATACTAATTTCAACACGACGGTTTTGTTCACGACCACCCGCTGTACTGTTTGATGCGATCGGGTTAGATGCACCATGTCCTTCTGAATTCACACGACTTGATGGAACGCCTTGACTAATCAAATATTGAGCGACCGCATTAGCACGATTTTTAGACAATGGAATATTAATTGAGTCATTACCAGTGTTGTCAGTATAACCTGTGACTAAAATCGCACTCTTGTTATCTTCAGTCAAAGTTTGTGAAACTTTATTTAGAGTTGAATAGAAGTTTGGTTTGATATTATATGAATTGGTATCAAAAGTGATGTTACCTGGCATCACCAAACCAACAGAACCATCTGGATTACGGTTTACTTCAACCCCTGTACCTGCCATTTGCTGGCGAAGTTTTTGCTCTTTTTTATCAAGATACAAACCACCTGCAGCACCAAGAATGGCGCCAATCGCAGCAGCACGGTTATTTTGTGCACTTGAATTCGCACCAGCTCGTGATAAGCCATAACCTGCAATTGCACCTAAACCTGCACCAATCGCAGTTTTTTGATAATCACGGAAGCCACCGCTACTACCAGTAGCACCAGAATTCGTACCAGTGTTCATACTTTGACAACCTGACAATGCCAAAGCCCCGATGACTGTAGAAATAACCAATGCACGCATCGCATGCCTCCTTGTTGTGTTTATTTACATGTAAAAAATTATGAAAGAATATACTTTCGTAAAATACTAATTTTTTGTTAAAAAACGAGGGTTTTTTAACAAAACAACAGTATTCAAACTAGTTTACGCATAAGCTCTCCTTATTTGCTACAGACTAGATACAATTTGAAAGATTTATTTTGACTCTCTCTAGGTCGATCGTTATCTTTACTAAGCGAGATTTAGGCTAGGAATTTTTATGACATCTCATCGAGCCAAACAAAGTTTATTCAAAAAAATTACACGCGGCATGACTGTCGGCTCTGTGATTACAGGCAGCACATTTTTACATGGACCTCCTGTTTTAGCCTTGGGGCTCACCAAACTCTTTAAACAATCACGCAAGGTGGATGAGACCAATATCCAGATCACCAATAGCTGGCTAAGTGTAAACAACTGGCTGATTGATCATGTTTTGCCAAATACTGAGTGGGATATTCATATCGATGAGGATCTCGACTTGAACTTACAAGGGCGTTACCTGATGCTCTGTAATCATCAAAGTTGGGTCGATACGACAGTTAATCAGTATTTCGGTTTAACCCGTATGCCATTAACGCGGTTTTTCACCAAATGGGAACTGATTTTTATTCCTTTTGTGGGACAAGCATTTAAAATTTTGGGTTTCCCTATGATGAAACGTCATAGCAAATCTGAAATTGCTAAAAACCCAGAGCTAAAACATCGTGATATTTTAGAAGCGCGTAAATCTTGTGAACAACTGCTCAGTCAACCTTTCACGTTGCTCAATTATGTCGAAGGTACACGTTTTACGCCTGAAAAACATGCTCAGCAAAAATCACCTTATCAAAATTTACTCAAGCCTAAAGCTGGTGGTCTAGCATTAGCGCTGAATATTTTGGGAAATCAGGTTGATGCCTTGGTGGATATGACGATTGTCTATCCTGATGGTATTCCAGATTATAGTGATTTTTGGCTTGGTGAAGTGCCTCGTATTGCCATACATTTACGTAAAATTGAGATTCCAGCATGGGTTTTAGCTGGCAGCTATGAAGATGATCGCGAATATAGATCCAAATTCCACAAGTGGCTAGCACAAATCTGGAAAGAAAAAGATCAGTTAATTAGTGACATTAAAGCCAAGTATTCCGCTTAAATAAAGACGATGCATCATGCAAAATTCAAAAAAAGTTCCGAGCTTCCAAGCGATTAACCACAACTCTTTGCAGTGGAAAATTTATTTGGGTTATGACATCTTCATGATGTTTATTATCGTCTTTAATTTATTTTGCCTTGGCACAAATGCAATCTTGATGAGTAACTTTGCCAATTGGTTCACTGAACATTTGCATATTACTCATCTACTGAATTTTTATAAAAGTGCATTACATCCTTGGGTCAATAAAACAGAAGGCTGGTTTATTTGCTTTCTTGTGTCTGAATTCACAATACGCTGGGTTCTGGCAATTACGCAACGGCATCATCAACGCTGGTTTTTCTTTCCATTTATTCATTGGTATGAAGTTCTTGCCATTATTCCCATGTTACGCTTTTTGCGTTTGTTTCGCGTAGGGATTATCGCCTATCGTTTGCATGAATTGGGCTATGAAGTTATTCCTGAAGCATGGCTTAAGACTGCAAAATTTTATTATCAAGTGGTTATGGAAGAATTGTCGGATCGGGTTGTGATTACGGTGATTGACGGTATTCGTTATGAACTTGACACCAGTTCTACGCACAAGAAAATTATTCATGAGCTGGTGAACAGTCACCGCGAAATGTTTGCAAAAACGGTGGCTGATCTGCTGCGAGAAAATATTGCAACAGAACTGCAACGCCAACAACAAGATTTAGCACAGCATGTTGGGAAAGTTGTTGAAAAAGCTGTAATAGATACACCAGAACTGCACCAGTTATTACGCTTATTTCCGATCATTGGTAGTCGTTTAGAAGAACAGATTCAAAGTATAGGCAAACGTTTGGGTGAAAATATTACCCAAGGGCTGATTGAACCCTGGGCACAACCTCAAAGCCATACGCCCAATACCCCATATCAGCAAATTGCAGATAAAATTAGTGAGATTGATCTAAATAACGCACAACTTGAGCAATTGGTTGAATCTGCTGTTTATGAAAGTTTGGCTGCAATTCGCAAACAGGTCAAAATCAAGCAATGGCAAAATATCTTGATCGCTGCCGATCAAAATAAATAACAAATATGAACATGCCAGATTTTTCCCGACAAATATTCATGATTTTTTGTTGCTGGTGCTAGAGAATTACAGCAAATTGATCTAGGATTTGAGCTATTTACAACATACTTTGACTTATTACTTATTTGGTCAAAAGCCTCTAAGGAAATATCATGGCTGATATACGCATTACCGGAAGAATGGTTAATTTTACCCGATTAACCTTCGATACAAATGATCATGATGCTATTCGCCAACAACTTACCCAAATGCTCGAAGACACTGGTTCTCACGGTGCAGCGGTCATTTTAGACAGTACAGTCGAACAAGAGCTAATCGAATTAATTCAAATACTGATTAGCCTCGATTTACAACCAATGGCCGTTATTGATGGGTTACTTGGTGATGAAGCGCGTAGTATCCAGTTCCCTGTTCTTCCTGCAGATCGTCCTTTACAAAGAATCAAGCCAACGCACGAACAAGTGATTGAACAAAAGGATGATAAAGATCAAAATAGCGACGACAGTAAACAAAAATCAAACGCTGTAAACCATGTGACTTCATATCATAATGAAATGTTGCGTACGGGTCAGTGCTTAATCCAAGAGCATGGCGATGTGATCTTAAATGCCAGTATGAATAGTGGTTCAGAAGTGATTGCTTCTGGCAATATTTATATTTATGGTACAACACAAGGGCGCGTCATTGCCGGTGCCAGCGGTGATTCAACAGCACGTATTTTTTGTCAGTGCTTAAATGCCGAATTGGTCTCTATTGCGGGAACTTATTGTGTCGCAGACGACATTCCTGCACATGTTGCGAAAAAAGCGGTACACATTTATTTAAATGATGAGCATGAACTTGAGTTCGAAGCGCTAGAAATCTAAGGTATGATTCGTCTTACTTAATTATTGAACATTTTATTTTAATTGCAAATGACCATAACAGGAGTGGATTCGGTGGCCAAAATTGTTGTCGTAACATCAGGCAAAGGTGGTGTAGGTAAAACTACAACAAGCGCATCATTTGCAACAGGCTTAGCCTTACGTGGTCACAAAACTGTAGTCATCGATTTTGATGTCGGTTTACGTAACTTAGACCTTATTATGGGCTGTGAACGCCGTGTTGTTTATGACTTTGTTAATGTCATCAATCATGAAGCTCGTCTACAACAAGCATTAATTCGCGATAAAGACATTGAAAACCTTTATATTTTACCTGCATCACAGACTCGTGACAAAGATGCTCTTACCGATGATGGCGTTGAGCGCGTGATGAATGAACTTGCTCAGGAGTTTGACTATATTGTCTGTGACTCCCCTGCAGGTATTGAACGTGGTGCGATTTTGGCAATGTATCATGCCGATGAAGCCATTATTGTCACTAACCCAGAAATTTCATCAGTACGCGACTCTGACCGTATTATTGGCATGCTCGATAGCAAAACTAAAAAAGTTGAGCACAACGAAGGTCGTATCCGTAAACACTTATGTATTACTCGCTTTAACCCTGAACGCGCTGATCGTCAGGAAATGCTGACGATTGATGATATTTCTAAAGATATTTTGCGTATTCCAACGCTAGGCGTAATTCCTGAATGCCCAAGCGTATTACAAGCGTCCAACGAAGGTAAACCTGTCATTTTGTATACAGAATCGTATGCTGGGCAAGCTTATGATGATTTAGTTGCCCGCTTTCTTGGAGAAGATCGTCCGTATCGTCATATTACGGTAAAACCTAAAGGCTGGCTGGCACGTTTGTTTGGAGC
The DNA here is from genome assembly GCF_004331075.1 of Acinetobacter brisouioides. Classification (GTDB taxonomy): domain Bacteria; phylum Pseudomonadota; class Gammaproteobacteria; order Pseudomonadales; family Moraxellaceae; genus Acinetobacter. The sequence continues at coordinate 578,414 of NZ_SJNX01000001.1, forward strand.
ATAATCATGGCAGGATTTTGGAGCAAATTATTTGGTAGTGACGATAAAACCCCAAGTGCACAGATGGCAAAAGACCGTTTAAAGGTTATTGTTGCTTCTGAACAAGGTTTAGGTCGTCGTTTGAGCCAAGACAAAATTGATCAGATGAAAAAAGAGATTATGCAAGTGGTTAGCCGCTATGTTCGTGGTGTCGATGAACAGCATATCCAAATGCAAGTACGTTCAGAAGCCAACATTGAAATGCTTGAGATGAATATCAATTTACCTGAAGATCATTAATTTCAATTCTGATTAGCTAAATATAATAATTCAAGGCAAAATACGGGGCTGGACAAGCAAACTAAAGCTTTTGTCCAGTCCCATATTTTGCCTTTTATTTTCAATGTCGAGGAGTGAGCTATGGCATTATCACAGCCAGCAACTTTCAATGAAGAATGGTCAGATGAGCGTGTGTTTGCCTACTTGAATCATTTACCTCCTGAAGGAAACAGTGCAGACTTTCATGTACTTTATAATGCCTATAAACACATGCGGCCACATGATTTCGAGCGTCTACTGACTCAATTTACTGCTGATGGTCGCAATATCAATGCAACCAACTCTCAAGGTCAGCGTATTCACGACGTGATTGCCCAGTTCCCTCGTCATTCGACTGAGTTTCTTAGCGTTTTGGCAAAATTTGCCTAACTGCTAAACGAAAAATCTAGCCTGCCTTGTGCAGGCTATTTTATTGAACGAGGTAAAACCAGCAATGTACTTGCCTCACCATTTTGCAGTAATTGCAGCCATGTCCCTTGTGGTTTTTCAATACATTCAAAGGTTTTAGGTTCCGTCTGAGCAATCTTATAGCTTTGCTGCAATCGATAATATAACCGTATACCCTGCTTTCCCTGCTGAGTCGTCACTAGATGATAAGCTTCTACAGCCTGAGTATTCAGATAACCCTCTGCCAACCTTTGACAGGTCGCAAAATTTTCCTGCTTAAATTGAGTACAACCAAACAAGCTTAAACATATCAAAGCTACAATTAGATTTTTCATAAATTCTTCCCCATGACCAACCAAGTATTGCTCAATCATAGGAAGATTCTGTTAAGGTATACAGATACACTTTTTTCTAAAAAAGCAGTACAGATATGCAGTTTCGTTATCAGGATATTGCCAGTCAGCTTCGACATAAAATTCTGACGGGTGAACTTAACCCCCATTGCAAGTTGCCCTCGCTACGCAACTTTGCCAAACAACAAAATATCAGTCTGACAACTGCTCAAGCCTGCTATGAACTACTAGAAGCGCAGGGACATGTCTATGTCAAACCCAAGTCTGGTTTTTTTGTACAAGCACCTAAAATAACTGTAAGTACCCAGCAACATGACTATATTGACTTCCCTTCAGTCAGCCGAGAAATTTCCAGTTTTGATCTGCATAACCAGATTCAGGAAGCATCTAGTCAAGCACAAATGATTCACCTTGGTGCAATTCAACTAGGTAGCCCACTCATTCCAATTGAAGGCTTACGACGTTCAATTCAAAGAAGTCTCAAACACAGTCATCCCGAAGATTTTTTATATTGTGATCGGCAAGGACACTCACGTTTACGTAAAGCACTGCTACAACACTGGGCGGAAGATGCCATTCATGCGGCTTACGATGATATTTTTATCACCAATGGCTGTATGGCTGCTTTAATGCTGATTATTCAGTCAGTAACTGAGATTGGTGACAGTATTATCTTGCCAACGCCAACATTTAACGGGCAATTACTGTTACTTGCGAGCTTAAACCGCAAAGTCATCGAAATTCCATCTCATACTCAAGGTATTGATTTACAACGCCTCGAGCAGGTTTTACAAACGGGTCAAGCCAAAGCCTGCCTATTGACTGCCAATTATCAGAATCCTCTAGGTTACTGCCTGACACATCAGGAAAAAGCACAGATTGCAGCACTGGCTGCCAAATATCAGTGTTTCATCATTGAAGATGATATTTATGGTGAATGCGGATATGATCTGCAGCGCCCGTTGCCTATTAAACATTGGGATCAAGCAGGTTATGTCATTTGGGTGAGTTCGGTGTCGAAAATTTTATCCAGTGCATATCGGATTGGCTGGTTATGCCTGCCCAAAACCTTGCAACATTTAAAGCCCAAGCTACTAGCACACAACATTATTGTGAATACACCACTACAACTTGGCTTAGCTGATTTTATTTTTAGTGGCGGTTATCGTCGGCATCTTAATCAGTTACGTCCATGTCTATGGGAACAGGTACAACAGTATCTAATATATTTACAACAACTTTTTACTCCACAGATGTTATCGCTAAATATGCCGCAAGGCGGTTATGCTCTCTGGATGAAACTTCCCAAAGATTTAAGCGCTTTTGCACTCTATCAATTTGCCTTAAGCCAAAGTATCAGTATTGTGCCTGGTAGTATTTTTGGGGAAGACAATAAATATCATGACTACATTCGGATTAATGCAGGTCATCCTTTGACAGCCCCTATTCAGACAGCCTTACAACAGCTTGCAACATGGATCAGGCAGCAAACTGAGGATGGCTAAGAATTACTTATTGGTTATCAGAAAAGCACCAAATAGCGTAAAAATACCGCCCGAAATACCATCAATCCATTTTACCGAACGCTGGTAAGCTGCCTTGCAAGCTGGCAATGAAAATACAAAGGTGACAAACAAGAACCAAATTGCAGTTTCTACACTAATCACCAAAAACAGGACAGCATGTAAATGCTCTAATGCGGGGTTAGTCAAAAATAATGAAAAGACACTGCCAAAATAAATCACTGCTTTCGGGTTCGACAAATTGGTTAGCATGCCTTTCATAAAGCAGCTAAACATGCTTTTAGATACTTGCACGCTTGGGGAAATGATCGTTGTCTGTTGTTTAGAAAATGCTGAACGTAACATTTGCACGCCCAACCAACATAGATATAGCCCGCCACAAACCAGCAAAACGTGCTTCAGCCACGCCATTTTTTCAAACAGTAGGTTTAAACCCATTAATGCCAATAACGACCAGAACATAACACCGACCGTAATACCTGCAACAACAGCCATCGCTTCTTTATGAGAACGACTGATTGCTGTTTGTGATACCAAAAAGAAATCTGGCCCAGGTGTAATCAACGCACAAAAGTGAATAAATATCAGCATTGCAAAGGCAGAAAACATGCAAATCTCCAATCCATTAAATAAGCAAAACATGAATATTACACTGCGTTGCGTAATATTTAAATGCAGTGTGTGCCAATGCCATTGATGCTACACTGAGTACAATATCGTGTTTTACGACAACAAACAAAAATTGAGTTTAGAGAAATATGAGTTCACCCCATCAACTACAACCAAGCGAAGACGTCTCCACGACTGAGCAGGAATTAATTAAAGATTTACCTGTTTTTTCTAAAACAGTTTTGGACTATCAGGGTAAGGTAACTGCTGAAGATTCCAGCTCAGCTGAGTTGCCAACAAGTTACCCATATCGAACTCGACTCTCCCGCAAAGCCTATGAAGCAGAGAAAAAATTGCTACAGATTGAACTACTCAAAGTTCAGTCTTGGGTCAAAGATACAGGGCAACGTATTGTTTGTTTGTTTGAAGGTCGAGATGCCGCAGGCAAAGGCGGCACTATCAAGCGCTTTATGGAACATTTAAATCCACGCGGAGCACGTGTGGTTGCCTTAGAGAAACCGACCCCAACCGAAAGTGGTCAATGGTATTTTCAACGCTATATCGAGCATTTTCCGAGCAAAGGTGAAATGGTATTTTTTGACCGCTCTTGGTACAACCGTGCAGGGGTGGAACGAGTCATGGGTTTTTGTGAACCACAAGAGTATTTACAATTCATGCGCCAAACGCCTGAACTTGAACGTATGCTTGTTAACAGTGGCATTCATCTGTTTAAATTCTGGTTTTCTGTTAGTCGTGAAGAACAGTTACGCCGCTTTATTTCACGCCGCGATGATCCACTGAAACACTGGAAACTTTCTCCAATCGACATCCAGTCTTTAGATCGTTGGAATGATTATACTCAAGCCAAAAACCATATGTTTTTTCATACACATACAGGCGATGCACCATGGACGATCATCAAATCTGACGATAAAAAACGCGCACGTTTAAATTGTATTCGCTACTTTTTATCTAAACTGGATTATCCCGATAAAAATCAGAAACTAACCCGTAAAGTGGATGAACAAATTGTGCTTGTTCCAAATCCTCAATTTCAAGAGCACATTTTAAGTGCTTCTGATGAATAATCGAAAAAAAACCTAACCACGATGGTTAGGTTTTTTTGAATCTAAACGAGAATATCTCGTTTACCATTTGCACCCATTGAGCTGACAATCCCATTTTCTTCCATGGTATCAATCAGTCTAGCCGCACGATTATAGCCCAGACTAAATTTACGCTGTAAAGATGAAGTCGATGCCTTACGCGTTTCCAATACAAACGCTACTGCCTGATCATACAGTACATCACGGTCAGGACTCGCATCGCCTTCTTCAAAACCACGACTCGTTGATTCTTCATCGTATGGCGTCAAGATTTCATCAACATAATTGGGTGAAGCACGCTCACGCCATGCGTCACAAATTCGGTTAACTTCATCATCGCTAATAAATGCACCATGCACACGTTCAGGTTCAATTTTACCTGGCCCAAGAAACAGCATATCACCGTGACCTAGCAAGTCTTCTGCACCGCCTGCATCTAAGATGGTACGTGAGTCAATTTTAGAGTTCACGCGTAATGCAACACGGGTTGGGATGTTCGCCTTAATCAAACCTGTAATGACATCTACAGATGGGCGCTGTGTTGCCAATAATAAGTGAATGCCCGCAGCACGCGATTTTTGCGCCAGACGAGTAATCATTTCCTCCGCTTTTTTACCCACTTGCATAATCATGTCTGCAAATTCATCTGCCACAATCACAATCATAGGCAAAGGCTGCAAACGTGGTGCGCGCTCTTGTGTTGCTGAATCACTTGGTTTCCAAGTTGGATCAATCAGGTCTTCCCCGCGCTCCAAAGCCTCTTCAACCTTACGGTTATAATCGGTAATTTTACGAATTTTAAGGAATGACATCAGTTTATAACGACGTTCCATTTCGTTGACACACCAATTCAAGGCACTGACCGCATCTTTCATATCGGTCACTACAGGCGTCAATAAATGCGGAATATCATTATAATTCGCCAGTTCTAACTGCTTAGGGTCGATCAATATAAAGCGTAACTGCTCAGGTTTATATTTCAGTAACATCGACAAAATCATTGAATTGACCGCGACTGATTTACCTGAACCTGTTGTACCTGCAACCAACATATGCGGTGCTTTGGCAAGGTCGGTCAAAACAGGGTTCCCTGAAATATCTTTACCCATTGCCATACTAATCAAGTTATTTGGATCACGATAAGCAGGTGTTTCCAAAAGCTCAATTAAACGCACCATTTCTCGTGCGCTATTTGGAACCTCGATCCCAATATAAGGTTTACCTGGAATCACCTCAACCACACGAACCGAAGCCATTGACATAGAACGTGCCAAATCCCGTGAAATATTGGTGACTTTAGAGGCTTTGACACCAGGTGCCAAATCTAGCTCGAATCGAGTGACTACAGGGCCTGGCTGTGCTTCGATCACTTTAGCTTTAACATTAAACTCTTGTAATTTAATTTCCAAAAGTTCGGACAAACGTTCCAGTTGCTCAGCCGTAAAATTAATTTTTTTATTTGGATCAACCCGATCAAGTAAGTCTTCACTTGGTAAAGGCGATAAATCACGGCGCTTTTGAGCCACTTGCATGGCGCGCGATAATGGACGACCAGCTGCATCAGTTAAAGGTGCATCAAAATCAAAGTCATCTTCAGGCTGAGGCTTGCCTGCTGTTTCATTCCATGCCTCAATAAACTGTTCTTTTGATAAACTAGGCTGTGTTTCAAGTGTAGTTTTAATTTCAGCTTTTACAAATGCCGATGACTGTGCGTAGCTTTCTGCCCGACGTGGTGGTTGTACAGAGATATCTGTATCCATTGCTAAAAGCTTTTCAATATCGGCAATCTCATCATGCTTAAGTAAATGCTGTACTGTGGTATCAACTGATGCAGGCGTTTCTACCACATCATTGGCTAGACTGCTGGTTTTAACGAGATCATCAAATGCCAGATCATCTTTCCAATCCACTTTTTCATGTAAGTCAACTGACCTACTAGCGTGTGAAATTTCCTGCTGAACATGCTGCGGTGTATCAACATGAGTTTCTTCTGCAGCTTGCAGCAACGCATCTATTTCTTGCTGCTGTTGCTCATTCTTATCCAGTTCCAGAGCACGCCAAACTTCACCTGTTGGAACAATACGATCTTGCTGTTTGGTCAACTGATGTGCCTTTTGCAATGTTTTTTCAAACTCACTGTCATTCAGCACAGGGGTATTTGATTTTTCTACTTGTTGATCTTTACCTGCCAAATCATCTAACAAACGCTCTGCAACAGTATCTGCTGTCAGATGTTGGGCTGTCATCATTGGCTGTGCTTCTATTTTCTGCTCTGCCGAAGGTGCCTGTGCAACTGTGGTTTTTTTAATCGTTGGCTGTGGCGGATTGGTGGTTAAATCATAATCTGCTTCACTTTCAGGTACATTACGATAAAACAGGTCTTCCAGATATTTCGGTGTTGCTTTCAATGTCGCCCATGTTCGATTCCAACGAACGCCAAAAGCAAAAGTAAACAGCATACTGCATAGAACAATGAGAAAAGCACTGGCCCCATAAAGGGTCAGCAATTCTGATAGGCTCGATCCTAGTTCATAGCCAATAATTCCGCCCGAAGCATTATCCAGTGCATCGCTTGGAACTTGCCAAAACAGATACAGCAAACTAGCTGTGGTCAGCATCAGGAAAAACTGGGCGGCATAGCGAAAAGGGCGATTTAAAAAGCTATGTGGCCACCATACCTGTATGGCTTCCATAAACAGGAAGACAGGCAACAATAAGCTTGCCCAGCCCAAAAAGCCAAAGAGTAAATCAGCAATCCACGCCCCTGCTACCCCACTGGCATTTGATACTTGTTGGGTGTCGCTTGAGATATGCATCCAGCCTGGATCAAATGGTGTGTATGTGACTGTCGCTAAAAACAGATAAATCCCAAATGAGACCAAAAATAATGTAATGAGTAAGCGCTGTGCATAAGCACTCGACACCGCGGTCATATACTGTCCTGTATCAGAAAAATCATAGCCAGTTGAAAATCAGCAATAAACTTTTTTTCAATTCATAAATATCTATATTATGCACTTGTTTAGCAAAAAAAGATGCAACGTAATACAGCATGTTTGTAGTCTTCTATATAGCTCAAATCGATTTAGATGATCAATATTATCGACATTGATCGAACACACAATAACTGTACTTTAACGTATAATTTTTTCAGTTTTTAATTATAAAAGGAAATCTGCAATGACAGCTCGCCATTCGCGATTAATTATTTTAGGTTCTGGCCCTGCTGGCTATAGTGCTGCGGTGTACGCAGCACGCGCAAACTTAAAACCGACCTTGATTGCAGGCTTACAGCTTGGTGGACAACTTACGACAACCACAGAAGTTGATAACTGGCCAGGTGACCCAGAAGGTCTGACAGGCCCTATATTGATGGAACGGATGCAAGCACATGCTGAGCGTTTCGGTACGGAAATTGTGTATGACCATATCAATGAAGTGAACTTAAATGTTCGCCCATTTGTCCTTAAAGGCGATATGGAAGAATACACCTGTGATGCTTTAATTTTAGCAACAGGTGCAACAGCACAATATTTAGGTCTTGAATCTGAACAAAAATTTATGGGTCAAGGTGTAAGTGCTTGTGCTACTTGCGATGGTTTTTTCTATAAAAATCAACATGTCATGGTCGTTGGTGGCGGTAACACAGCGGTTGAAGAAGCACTTTACCTGTCCAATATTGCAGCACATGTAACGCTCGTACACCGCCGTGACAGCGTACGTTCAGAAAAAATCTTGCAAGATCATCTTTTTGAAAAAGTAAAAGAAGGCAAAATTTCAATTGTGTGGAATCATCAAATTGATGAAGTTTTGGGTGACAAAACGGGCGTCACAGGCGTGCGCTTAAAATCCACCCAAGATGATTCAACGCAGCAAATCGATATCCAAGGTTTGTTTATTGCAATTGGTCACAAACCTAATACCACCATGTTTGAAGGTCAGTTACGGCTTCGTAACGGCTATATTCAAGTACAAAGCGGTACAGCAGGCAATGCAACGGCAACTTCAGTTGAAGGCGTATTTGCTGCGGGTGACGTTGCCGATAGCGTCTATCGCCAAGCGATTACCTCAGCGGGTTCAGGCTGTATGGCAGCGCTGGATGCTGAAAAATATCTCGATAACTTAGCTTAACATTAAGTTGTCAATTAAAAAGCCGTAGTCATACGGCTTTTTTTATGTCAATGTTTTTAAGCACCTTTGAAATTCACGAATACAATATGCAACAACAACTTCCAGCTTCAAAATACATTTTCCCGAGCCCTTGCGAACAAGACCCCGATGGTCATGGCTTGATTTGTATTGGGGCTGACCTAAGCCCATCAACACTATATGAAGCTTATAGTCATGGATTATTTCCCTGGTTTAATGAAAATGATCCAATTTGCTGGTGGAGTCCTGAACCCCGCTGCATTATTCGACCAGAAGACTATCATCCGAGTAAGTCCTTATTGCGTAATATGAAAAAGCACGATTATAAGATCACGATCAATCATGCCTTTGAACAAGTGATTCGACGTTGCTCCTTACCTCGCCAATATGCCAATGAAACATGGATTAGTGAGGATATTATTCAGGGTTACTGTGAAATGTTTGATGCAGGTTATGGCTATAGCATTGAAGTATGGACGGCTGAACAACAATTGGTCGGCGGTTTATATGGCGTACATATTGGGCATGGCTGTTTTGGTGAATCCATGTTTAGCCAAGCGACTGATGTTTCAAAAATGGCTTTTTTTGTGCTGATGCTAATCGGGCGCGAACAAAACCTGCCATGGATTGACTGCCAATTGGTCAATGATCACTTGATCAGCTTGGGCGCGAGCACACTGTCTCGCCGAGACTACCTAAACTCATTACAACATGTTACAAAACAGTCGAATATCGATTGGAAAAGTTATCAAGACAGTGTATTTTCATCTAAAGAGGTTGCTGTAAATCAACAATTATTAAAGAAATAGCTATGTTCAGGAGGGACGCCTGATATGAATTCGTACCATCCAAAGTCACCTTTAAATGAACTGCAATATTATATTACACCGCCACATGACTGTAGTTATTTGGATCATAAATCGGCACGCATGGTATTTTTAGATCCGGCGCAGCGTATTGATGTAGTAACACTGTCAGAACTATCACGTTCAGGTTTTCGGCGTAGCGGGGATTTTGTCTATCGTCCCGAATGTCATTTATGTCGGCAATGTTTATCTTGTCGCATTCCTGTGAATGATTTTGTCATGAATAGTGCCCAAAAAAAGTCATGGAAGCACAATCAAGATTTAGACTTACGCATTGTACGCACTGAAAATGCAACATCCATTCATTACGATCTGTATGAGCGCTACATTAACTTACGCCACCACGATGGCGACATGTTTCCAGCGAGTATTGATCAATTCGATAAATTTTTGATGCACAGTTGTACTGATAGCTTTTTTTTGGAGCTTTGGCAAGACCAGCAACTGATGTGCGTTTCAACATGCGATATGCTTGATGATGGCATATCAGCAGTTTATACATTTTTCGAACCTGAAGAGCATCGCCGATCTCTTGGGGTATTTGCGATTTTAAAACAGATTGAATATGCCAAAGTATTAGGGCTAGATTATGTTTATTTAGGCTATTGGGTTCCTCACTCTAAAAAAATGAATTACAAATCCCAGTACATTCCTTTTGAAGTCCTGATTGATGGGCAATGGCGACGTTTAAATAGACAGCTCAACGATCAGGAGATTCAGAGTTTAGGCACATCCTTAATGACGACACTATCTTCAGAATGGAATCGGATCATTAAATAGAAAATAACTTTGCGAAATCATCAGTGCAGCTTTTCACCATGATGATCGCATGTTCACGCCCACCACCAGCAAGCGGATAATAATTTTTGCGTAGATCAATCTGATGAAAACCTGATTTTTCATACAGTTTGATTGCTGCAACATTACTTTCACGCACTTCAAGAAAAATTTGTACAGGGTGATTGTTCAATTGCTCAATTGAATAGCTCAATAACTCGAACCCTAAACCCTGCCCTTGCATCTTCGGATCAATTGCCATCAATAACAAATTTGCTTCATCCAGTACAGGTTGTAAAATACAAAAACCGACAACCTTACCTTGCAGCTCAATCACAGTAGATTGATAGTTTTCAAGTGCTTCCTGAAACTGCTTTTCTGACCATGGATGGGTTTGGACTTGCTTTTCAATTTGGTAAACCTGTGCAATATCTACAGGCTGCATGAAACGAATCATCTTTAATTGACATTAATCAAGGGTAATATTTCAGAATTATACTGAACCTGCTTCAAACAGGCACAAAAAAAACGCTCCAGAGGAGCGTTTTTTTTACTTTTCAGTGATTATGCAATTACTTTCGCAACAACACCAGCACCTACAGTACGACCACCTTCACGGATCGCAAAACGTAGACCTGGGTCCATTGCAATCGGGTGGATCAATTCTACTGACATTTCTACGTTGTCACCAGGCATAACCATTTCAACACCCTCTTTAAGAGAGATCGCACCAGTTACGTCAGTTGTACGGAAGTAGAACTGTGGACGGTAACCGTTTAGGAATGGAGTATGACGGCCACCTTCGTCTTTAGAAAGTACGTATACTTCTG
>NZ_SJNX01000010.1 GCF_004331075.1 Acinetobacter brisouioides
GGTTTATATTAACCGCCATTTTTCAATTAGATTATGTAATTAAGCTAATTATTTGCGTTTACGTTGAATCGCGTGAATTGCACGACCATCTACAGCAAGCGCAGCTTCATGCACAACTTCAGAGAATGTTGGGTGACCAAAAGTCATCAACTGAAGATCTTCAACCGAAGATACAAATTCAAGTGCGATCATACCTTGGTGAACGATATCAGATGCCGCAGGCCCAATGACATGCATACCCAATAAACGGTCAGTTTTTGCATCAGCAACGAACTTAACGAAACCAGCACCTTCACCTGCAGCTAAAGCACGACCATTCACAGCAAAACCGAATTGACCAGTTTTCACTTCATGACCTTTTTCTTTCGCTTGTTCTTCAGTTAAACCAACCCATGCCGCTTCTGGATGTGTATAGATTACTGAGATGATTGTGTCATAGTTCACTTGTGCAGCATGGCCGTGAATACGCTCAACCGCCATTACACCTTCTTCCATTGCTTTATGTGCAAGCATTGGACCGCGAACCAAGTCACCAATCGCGTATACACCTTCAACAGAAGTTGCACACCAGTCATTCACTTCAACCAAGCCACGCTCAGTTAATTTGATGCCTGAATCTTCAGCCAATAGACCTTCTGCATAAGCTTTACGACCCACACAAACGATTAACTTGTCAAAAGTTTGAGTTTTGTCTTCGCCGCCTTGGGTGTATTTAACAGTCACTTCGCGACCATTGATCTCTGTACCAGCAACTTTAGCGCCAACACGAATATCAAGACCTTGCTTAGTTAAAAGTTTTTGATAGTCTTTTGCCAAAGCTTTGTCGGCCATTGGTAAAAAGGCATCCATTGCTTCAAATACAACAACTTCAGCACCCAAACGACGCCATACAGAACCAAGCTCTAAGCCAATTACACCTGCACCAATAACACCTAAACGTTTAGGTACTTCTGGGAAGTTCAGTGCACCAGTTGAATCAACAATAATATCTTGATCAACAGGAGCTACAGGAATATTTACAGGCACAGAACCAGACGCAAGAATGACATATTTTGGTTCTAAAACTTGAGTTTCACCTTCATGAGAAACGAACTCAACTTTTTTACCAGCAAGTAATTTACCTGTACCTTTTAACCACTCAATACCATTGCCTTTAAGCAATTGATCAATACCGCCAGTCAATTGGTCAACAATTTTGTCTTTGCGAGCAAGAAGTTTCGCAAGATCAAAATTTACTTCACCTGTAGTAATGCCGTGATCAGCTAAATGATGCACTGTATCTTCATAACGATGTGAAGAATCGAGCAATGCTTTAGAAGGAATACATCCTACGTTTAAGCAAGTACCACCCAAAGAAGGTTTACCGTTGTGAATGCGTTTTTCAATACATGCAACTTTAAAACCCAACTGAGCCGCACGAATTGCCGCTTCATAACCACCTGGGCCACCACCAATAACAACAAGATCAAATTGCTGAGACATGTTTATCTCCATGCACCAAGACAAAGGATCTCTCTGCCTTGGTTTGTATTATTCGTAAAAAATTAAAGGTCTAGGATAAGTTTAGCTGGTTCTTCTAACAATTCTTTGATTGTTACCAAGAAGCCTACAGCTTCTTTACCATCGATCATACGGTGGTCATAAGAAAGTGCTAAATACATCATTGGCAAGATTTCAACTTGACCATTAACCGCCATAGGACGTTCTTGGATTTTATGCATGCCCAAGATACCTGTTTGCGGTTGGTTCAAAATAGGTGTTGAAAGCAATGAACCGAATGTACCACCGTTGGTAATCGTGAACGTACCGCCAGTCATGTCTTCGATACCTAGTTTACCGTCACGCGCTTTATAAGCATAATCACGGATACCATTTTCAACTTCAGCATAGCTCATGCGATCAGTATCACGAAGTACAGGAACAACTAAACCACGCTCTGAAGATACAGCAACACCAATGTCATAGTAACCATGATAAACAATATCATCACCATCAATAGACGCATTGACTGCTGGATAACGTTTTAGCGCTTCAGTAACTGCTTTAACAAAGAAAGACATAAAGCCTAAACGTGCACCATGACGTTTTTCAAAGATGTCTTTGTATTGTTTACGCATTTCCATCACTGGCTTCATGTTCACTTCGTTAAACGTTGTCAACATTGCAGTTTGCTGAGTTGCCGCAAGCAAACGCTCTGCAACACGCTTACGCAAGCGAGTCATTGGAACACGTTTTTCAATACGTTCACCTACAGCAACGCTTAACGGTGTTACGTTAGCAGCAGCTGGTTTTGCTTGATGGTTTGTAACATCTTCTTTGGTGATGCGACCACCACGACCTGTACCTTGTACGTCAGTCGCAGCAATACCTGTTTCATTTAATGCTTTACGCACTGCAGGCGCTTGGTCTTGAACAGGTTGAGAACGCTCAACTACAGGAGTAGCACCTGCTTGAGTGTTTATAGCAGCTTGTTCAACTTTTTGTTCGCTTTGTACTGCTTCAGTCGCAGCCGCGCCAGAAACTGCACCCGCTTCAAATTGAGCAATCACTTCATTAGAAAGAACTGTGTCGCCTTCACCTTTCACAATTGCAATTAAGCTACCATCAGCAGGTGCAACAACTTCCAATACAACTTTATCAGTTTCAATATCACAGATCACTTCGTCACGTGATACTGGTTCACCAACTTTTTTGTGCCAAGTCGCAATTGTTCCGTCTGCTACAGACTCTGGAAATACTGGTGCCTTAATTTCGGTTGCCATTCTTTAGTCTCTCCTGATGATTAGGCTTCAATCGCAAGCGCGTCTTGAATTAATTTAGCTTGTTGTTTTGCATGTAAATATGGTGAACCACATGCTGGGGCTGCAGAAGCATCACGACCTGCGAAGCTAATGCGTGCTTGTTTGCCAACATTTGATACTGTTTCGTATAAGAATGGGGCAATAAAGTGCCATGCACCTTGGTTCTTCGGTTCTTCTTGACACCAAACAACTTCTGTTACGTTTGGATAAGCATTAAGAACTTCAGCAATACGTTGTTCTGGGTATGGATACAACTGTTCTACACGAACAATCGCAACATTGCCTAGCGCAGCTTCACGACGTTTTTCAAGCAAGTCGTAATACACTTTACCGCCACAGAATACGATACGAGTTACGTCTGCTTTGTTGATCTGATCGACTTCATCAATCACAGTTTGGAATTGACCATTTGCCAATTCATCTAAGTTAGATACTGCAAGTTTATGACGAAGCAACGACTTAGGTGACATCACAATCAATGGTTTACGGATTGGACGAACTGCCTGACGACGCAATACATGATAAATCTGTGCAGGAGTTGTCGGTGTGATCACTTGCATGTTGTCTTCTGCACAAAGCTGTAAATAACGTTCTAGACGTGCAGATGAATGCTCAGGACCTTGACCTTCAAAGCCGTGTGGTAACAACATGGTTAAACCACAAACACGTTCCCACTTGGTTTCACCAGATGCGATGAACTGGTCAATCACTACCTGTGCACAGTTAGCGAAGTCACCAAACTGAGCTTCCCAAACAATCAGACTGTTTGGCAATGTCGTTGCATAACCATATTCAAATGCCAATACAGCTTCTTCAGAAAGTAATGAATCCCAAAGCGCAAAGCGTGGTTGGTTTTCTTTGATATTACAAAGCGGAATATAAACCGAACCATCTTTTTGGTTATGTAGTTTCGCATGGCGATGTGAGAACGTACCACGACCCACATCTTCACCACTGATGCGAACCAAATAACCTTCATCAAGCAAAGTTGCATAAGCTAAAGTTTCAGCAGCACCCCAGTTTAGAGGCATTTCACCTGTTTGCATTTTCAAGCGTTCGTCAATCACTTTCGAAACTTGACGTTGCATTTCAAAGCCTTCTGGAAGCTGACGCATCTTTGTAGCAATTGCTTTTAGGCGTTCGATATCAAATGATGTATCCCAGTTGTCTGTGTAATCATGACCCAAGTAAGGTGTCCAATCCACAAACATTTTCGTATTTGGCTCAAGTACCAATGCGTTGGCAACGTGTTTACCCGCTTCCAAGTCAGCACGGTAGTCTTCAACCATATTGTCAGCTTCAGCACGATCCAAGATTTTTTGTTGTACCAGCTGATCAGCATATAGCGTACGTGTAGTCGCTTTCTTGTTAATCGCCTGATACATCACAGGTTGAGTTCCTGATGGCTCATCTGCTTCATTGTGGCCACGACGGCGGTAACAGAACAAGTCAATTACAACGTCTTTACGGAATGTATGACGGAAGTCATGTGCAAGTTGAGCAATAAATACAACTGCTTCAGGGTCATCACCATTCACATGGAAAATTGGTGACTGAACCATTTTTGCGATATCAGTACAGTATTCTGTAGAACGTGCATCACGTGGGTCAGATGTTGTGAAACCAACTTGGTTATTTACAACAATATGAACTGTACCACCAACCGTATAACCACGGGTTTGTGACATTTGGAAAGTTTCCATGTTCACGCCTTGACCGGCAAATGCAGCATCACCGTGAACAATCACAGGTAATACATCATCACCGCCAATGTCTTTACGACGAACTTGACGTGCACGAACAGAACCTTCAACTACAGGACCGACGATTTCCAAATGCGATGGGTTAAATGCCAACGCCAAGTGCACTTCACCACCTGGTGTCATCACGTTTGATGAGAAGCCTTGGTGATATTTAACGTCGCCAGATCCTTTTTTGTTGAGTGCTTTACCTTCAAACTCACCAAATAGGTCAGCAGGGTTTTTACCCATAATATTCACAAGCAAGTTCAAGCGGCCGCGGTGTGGCATACCAATGACCACTTCCTTACAGCCCACTGTACCTGCACGTTGAATAATTTCATTGACCATTGGAATGAAGGTTTCACCACCTTCCAAACCAAAGCGTTTTGCACCTACAAATTTATTACCAAGGTATTTCTCTAAACCTTCAGCGGCAGTCAAACGCTCTAAGAAATGTTTCTTTTGCTCAGCTGTAAAGCTAAATTGACCACGTGCACCTTCAAGGCGCTGTTGAATCCAGCGTTTTTCCACTGTATCTACAATGTGCATGTATTCTGCACCAATAGATTGACAGTAAATCGCCTCCATGGTTTCAACCATTTCACTGAGGGTTGCTTCATCTTTACCAATCGCAAGATTACCCGTGTTAAATACGGTATCTAAATCAGATTTGGTCAACCCGTGTGCATTTAATTCTAAATCAGGAACGTCTTCACGCTTTGCTAAACCGAGAGGGTCCAACTTCGCTTTTTGGTGTCCGCGGTTGCGATAAGCAGAAATAAGCTGTAAAACACCAATTTGGCGCTTTTCATGCTCAGTGCTTACGGTACTTTGCACAACAGACTGTACGCGATTTGAATTACGACCAAGTAATAAAAATTGTTCACGCACAGTTCCGTGTGGTTGGTCGCCTTTTGGGAATTTATCGAAATATTGACGCCAGTCTTCACTGACAGATGATGGAGAAGTTAGGTACTGCTCGTATAGTTCTTCGATATACGCTGCACTATCAGCGGAAAGTTCAGTATCAAGACGCAATGCGTCAGCAACTTCTTGCATTTTTGGACCCATTTCCTATTGCAAAAATATTACAGATTACTCAGTGAAGCAATCCATGATCGATAATGTCAGATTGGTAACCATGACACCATGCCCAATGACTTTCATCATCAGGAATATTCGTGCTTATAAAATAGGCATAACCTACTTTATAGGCACAATGAATTATAACGCCCATACCTGGCATCATCACTCATCTTATACTCGACCAAAAGTCGAGCAATTTTTTGCAAATCGTCTTAGATAAAGATAAATACACGATTTAGCTTTTCTAAAACGTTTTTCTGTTACTTTTTAACAATGCTATTTTCTCACATTATGAAAATAATAGCTCTTTTTTTTCACTATTTTTTTTAATATAGTGACTTGCTAAATGCTAACATGTTATCCCAATTGATTTAATTTTTTTCCCACATACCTCTCATCACGCATCAAAATATATAAATACAAAACAGAGATATATGTTGATCGATCCATCAAAAACATGCAATTACAAGACAACTTAGCTTAACACTCCCACTACAAATAAAAAAAAGCGCACATCATTCAATGTGCGCTTTTTTGTACATCTAATTAGCCCGCTTGGTCTAACAACATACTACGGATGTGACCGATTGCTTTTGTTGGATTTAAACCTTTAGGACAAACTGATACACAGTTCATAATTCCTTTACAACGGAACAGACTGAATGGATCATCTAAACGAGCCAAACGATCTTGAGTCGCTGTATCACGCGAATCAATAATGAAACGGTATGCATTCAACAACGCTGAAGGACCCAAGAATTTATCTGGGTTCCACCAGAATGATGGGCATGAAGTTGAACAGCATGCACACAAAATACATTCATACAAACCATTTAAGTGTTCACGCTCTTCAGGAGATTGCAAACGCTCTTTTGGTGGTGCTGGTTGGTTATTAATCAGGAATGGATGAATCTTGTTGTATTGATCATAAAACTGATTCATATCAACAACCAAATCCTTAATTACTGGTAAACCAGGTAAAGGACGGATCACAATCTTCTCAGGAAGATCATTCAGGTTTTGCAAGCAAGCCAAACCATTTTTACCGTTGATATTCACACCATCCGAACCACAGATCCCTTCACGACAAGAACGACGGAAAGTCAGTGTTTCATCTTGCACTTTCAAAGCAAGTAGAGCATCAAGCAACATACGGTGCTTATCTGTCAACTCAAGTTTAAAAGTTTGCATGTACGGCGCTTTATCCTTATCAGGATCATAGCGGTAGATTTCGAATGTACGAGTACCTCTACTCATCTTTATACTCCCGATTAGAATGTACGTGGTTTTGGTGGAATCGCATCAACAGTCAGCGGCTTATAACGCACTGGCTTATATTCCAAATGGTTGTCAGATGAATACCACAAAGTATGTTTCATCCACTGATCATCACGGCGACCATATGGATACTCTGGGTGATCTGGTAGCAACTCATAATCAACAACCGTATGCGCACCACGACATTCTTTACGTGCAGCAGCGGAAATCAATGTAGCTTTTGCAACTTCATACAAGTTTTCAACTTCAAGTGCTTCAACACGTGCTGTGTTAAATACTTTCGATTTGTCTTTCAAATGAATGTTACGCACACGTGGTTCTAACGCAAGGATTTGTTTTACACCTTCATCAAGCAATGCTTGAGTACGGAATACACCTGCGTGATCTTGAACGATGTCACGAATTGCATCAGCAACGTCTTGAGCATTTTCACCACCAGTTGACTCATCCAATTTACGGACGCGAGCCAAAGTGCTCACAAGAACGTCTGTTGGAAGTGGTGCGTATTCATCACCATGATGCTTGGTCACATAATCAATAATGTGTTCACCAGCAGCTTTACCAAACACAACCAAGTCAAGCAATGAGTTTGTACCTAAACGGTTTGCACCATGTACAGACACACAAGAACACTCACCAATCGCATAGAAACCTTTTACTGGCTTCACAAAGTTACGTTGGTTGTTGGCGTGATAAGTTTCAGTAGCCTTGTCGTATCCAGCATCCAATTCTTCAGCAGTTACTGCTTCAGGAAGCACAACCTGACCATGAATATTGGTTGGAATACCACCCATTTGATAATGGATTGTTGGTACAACTGGAATTGGCTCTTTGGTGATATCAACGTTCGCGAATTTCTTACCAATCTCAAATACAGATGGTAAGCGTTTCATGATGGTATCTGCACCCAAGTGAGTCATATCTAGCAAGATATAGTCACCTTTAGGACCACAACCACGACCTTCTTTAATTTCTTGGTCCATAGAACGTGAAACGAAGTCACGTGGCGCCAAGTCTTTTAAAGTTGGTGCATAGCGTTCCATGAATGGTTCGCCATCTTTGTTACGAAGAATCGCACCTTCACCACGGCAACCTTCAGTAAGAAGTACGCCTGCGCCCGCAACACCCGTTGGATGGAATTGCCAGAATTCCATATCTTGCAACGGAATACCCGCACGTGCAGCCATACCAAGACCGTCACCAGTATTGATATATGCATTTGTTGATGCACGATACACACGACCAGCACCACCAGTAGCGAATAGGGTTGCTTTCGCTTGGAATACTGCAATGTTACCTGTTTCTTGGTCAATGGCTGTTACACCAAGAACATCACCTTCTTCATTGCGGATTAAGTCAAGTGCAATCCATTCAACAAAGAATTGAGTACCCATTTTCACGTTGCTTTGATAAAGCGTATGCAAAAGTGCGTGACCAGTACGGTCAGCTGCTGCACATGCACGTGGAACTGGTTTTTCACCATAGTTTGCAGAGTGACCACCAAATGGACGCTGATAGATCGTACCATCTTTGTTACGGTCAAATGGCATACCCATGTGTTCAAGTTCATAAACAACTTTCGGCGCTTCACGACACATGAACTCGATTGCGTCTTGGTCACCTAACCAGTCTGAACCTTTTACAGTGTCATAAAAGTGGTAGTGCCAGTTATCTTCTTGCATGTTACCAAGAGATGCACCGATACCACCTTGCGCTGCAACAGTGTGCGAACGTGTTGGGAATACTTTAGTCAATACTGCAACTTTCAAACCAGCTTGAGCTAGCTGATAAGCAGCACGCATACCAGAACCACCACCACCAACAATAACAGTATCGAAAGTTAGGTTTTGGATATTTGAATAATCTTCTTTAGGGGTTATCGCGCCCATGATTTTTTCCTATCAATTCGCCCAGAAAATCTGGATACCCCAGATTGCATATACAAACACAGCAATAATCACTGCACTCGTTAATACTAGGCGCAAACCTTTAGCAGATGGACCCATTTGACGAGTAGTTACATAGTCAGTAAAGACTTGCCACATACCAATCCAAGCATGTACAACCAATGATAAAATTGACAACAATGAAAGGATTTTCATTGGCAAAGTCATCATAAAGCCAGACCATTGTTCAAAGCCAAAGCCGCCATGGAATAAAATCCATCCAAAAATCACGACTGTGTAAACGGCCAGAATAACTGCGCTCACACGTTGGAGGTACCAATCGCGAGAACCTGAACCCGTTAAACCTGTAGCACTTTTCATTAGAATACAATCCATACAAAAGCTGCGATAATTGCTACCACAGATAGAACCAATGAAATTGTAGCTGCAACTCGACCACTTTGTAGTTCTTCATTAAAACCAAGGTCTGCGAGTAAATGCTTAATACCACCAATAAAATGGTAAATTAAACCTGCTACAAAAACCCAAACAATGAATCGTACTAAGAAATTCCCAAATATTTGTTCTTTCACATAAGTAAAGCCTTCTGGCGAAGACAGTGACTTATCTAATATCCATAAAAGTACTGGAACCAACAAAAATACGATGACACCAGATAAACGGTGCAAGATTGATGCAATAGCCACGGGAGAGCGTAAGTTAACCGCTAACACCTGCCCCATGGACAAATTGACAGGTCTGTTGCTTTTCACAGCGGGCATCCTGTAAGTAGAAACTCCATCCGGAGTTTGTTTGATTAATTCGAAGGAAAGCTGGCATCGTTAGGCGAGCAAATGCCTAAACTTTTAAACGACACTTGATTATAGAACGCAAACTAACAAAATTCAAACAACCTAAATGCGTAGAATTTCAGTTTATTCCATAAATAAGAATCGTTTACATGTTTTGTTCATCACAAATTTCTCGTATTTTTCCATTATTTATCTACTATGTTATTATTTTTATAAGTGAATTTTGAAACTCGACATCACTTCTAAGAAATTTTTCCAAATTTCACCCTACAACCAAAGACCAATATTATAAAAAATAATAAGGAACATTTATTTGGGTAGATACACAACCAACTTTTTGCATACCTTTTCACCATTTTTTAAGTTTTTGACCCAATTTAAAGGTCAATCACCAAAAGAATAACCATTTTTTAAATAAATACCGATCATGAATAAACTTTACTAAGTTGTCGCTTTTTATCATTGTTTTTTTCCATGAGAGTACACTGATTCATCTATATTGAGTTAAATGTGTGATCTAGTGCATAGCTTAGTGAAAAGTGATTATGACTTTTTACCAATAAATGTTTTACCAAATATTTCGACAGCAAATAACCGTGTTTTATAGACTTTAGATATTTTAATGGCTATTTTTTAGACATCTTTAAGCCTTTTTGCCTCTTTTTCTATACGATAATTGCAATATGTACTGTATTTTTCGCCACTGCTTGCTGTACATTTATGTCGGACAAAAGAAGACTGCTACAAATTTGGATGTATACGGCATGGAGGCTATTAACATAGAGGTTAAAAGTTAATCCAAAGTATTATTGACAATTTTGCAGTAAGGCATAAGCTTTGTCCGTGTTTATCCCCCTGATTACGTTCATTAAAATACAATTAATACGTATCAGATCAACATTCACCAGGACAGGAGATCTATTGAATGTCTGAAGCAACTGGCAAGAAAGCCGTTTTAAAACTTGATGGAAAAGAAATTGAATTACCAATTTATAGCGGTACATTAGGTCCAGACGTTATTGACGTTAAAGACGTACTAGCCGCAGGTCATTTCACTTTCGACCCTGGTTTTATGGCTACCGCTTCTTGTGAATCTAAAATCACATTCATCGATGGTAACAAAGGTGTTCTATTACACCGTGGCTACCCAATCGATCAATTAGCGACTAAAGCTGACTATTTAGAAACTTGCTACTTGCTTTTAAATGGTGAATTACCAACGCCAGAACAAAAAGCAGAATTTGATGCAAAAGTTCGCAACCACACTATGGTGCATGACCAAGTAAGTCGTTTCTATAATGGTTTCCGCCGTGATGCTCACCCTATGGCAATCATGGTTGGTGTAGTTGGTGCATTGTCTGCGTTCTATCACAATAATTTGAACATCGAAGATGTTAATCATCGTGAAATTACTGCAGTTCGCCTAATCGCGAAAATCCCGACACTAGCAGCGTGGAGTTACAAGTACACAGTGGGTCAACCATTTATGTACCCTCGTAACGACTTGAGCTATGCGGAAAACTTCTTGTACATGATGTTTGCCACTCCTGCAGACCGTGATTACAAAGTAAATCCTATTCTTGCTAAAGCAATGGATCGTATTTTTACGCTTCATGCTGACCATGAGCAAAATGCATCTACGTCTACAGTACGTTTAGCAGGCTCAACTGGTGCAAACCCATATGCATGTATCGCTGCTGGTATCTCTGCACTTTGGGGACCTGCTCACGGTGGTGCAAACGAAGCTGTTCTTAAGATGCTTGATGAAATCGGCACTGTAGAAAATGTTGCTGGCTTCATGGAAAAAGTTAAAACCAAAGAAGTTAAACTCATGGGCTTCGGCCACCGCGTTTACAAAAACTTCGATCCTCGCGCGAAAGTGATGAAAGAAACTTGCGACGAAGTTCTTGCTGCTCTTGGCATTAATGATCCACAGCTTGCTCTTGCAATGGAACTTGAACGTATTGCGCTTTCTGACGAATACTTCATTAAACGTAACTTGTATCCAAACGTAGACTTCTACTCAGGTATCATCTTAAAAGCGATTGGTATTCCGACAGAAATGTTTACTGTAATTTTCGCACTTGCACGTACAGTAGGCTGGATCAGCCACTGGATCGAAATGCACAGTGGTCCTTACAAAATTGGTCGCCCACGTCAGCTTTACACTGGCGAGACTCAACGCGACATCAAACGCTAATTTCCCCTCAAGGAAAGCAGCAAACGACAAAAAAGACCGCATTTGCGGTCTTTTTTATACTGCCGAATTAATATGTCAAATAACGGACAACAAAATTCGGATTTTGAATAAAAAGCTTCAACAGCGTTTGGGCGGCACTTGATGGTCTGCGTGTTCCACGCTCCCAGCTTTCCAGTGTTCTCACAGAAACCCCCAAGATTTGTGCCAGTTGTAACTGAGTAATTTGAATACGTTTACGTGCCAATACAATTTGCTGTGCCAATCGCAAATCTTGTGTTTGATGAATGGATTGATTTTTTACGTCCATTATCCTCACCTAATTTTTATAATGTGATAAACAGCGCATAGCTGTGCGAAGTTAGCTCAACATTACGAAAGAAACTTGCTCTGATCGCAGTAAAATACGCTGTATAAAACAGCCCAATCAACCAAATGACATTACACGGCAACATCAGTACTCGAACTTAAGCAACAGCTTGCTTTAACCCCCATACAGGCAAATAACCATCGACGAAACAGTACAAGCAGTATGTTTGCTGTGAGATCTTGCTGAGATGAATACTGTATGTGTCAATACTCTGCAATGCACATGAGCATGACACATATAAGTAAATAAAGCCTGAAATTACTTCGGTAACATCGATTGAGAGGCTGCAATTTGACTTGATACAGTCATACAAGCAACTCTAAATACGTTATACAAAAACAGGGTTCTACACCTCTCATTTAAGGTTGTTTTGCTGAACTTGCAGGCGCATCATGCTGCATATTTGCCATATCATGCTCACTCATTTTTGACATATCCATATCTTTCATATTGGACATATCATGTTGTGCAGATGCCGAGGATTCATCACCCGTAGAGCGCCATTGCTTAGAGTAGCGGTTAATATCGTTATTATCAGAGGCAACGCTATAATATAAAAAGCCCAAAAAAGTCATGCTTAAAACCACAGCAATAATGACGCCGCGCCAAACCTTTGGAGTGCTTTTACCTTGTGAATTTTCCATAGAATTTACCTTGTTACAAGTTGAAAAAATTTTACGTTAGAATTTAAAACTCATTCGTACCCAATAATTACGACCGATACTGTCAAACTGCGTATTTGCGGCATAACCAAAAACACTCGCCCCTGCTTTATTTAAATGTTCAGCATAGGCTTTATTCAAGAGATTATCGACACCTAAAGACAGGTCGACACCTTGACTCAAATGATAGGTTGCATTGAGCGCAATTGCGGTAAAGGCTTTACTTGCTCCCATGTCATAACCAACAATATTCCCCTGATACAAACTATAACGGTTCTGCTTGGCAACCGAACGTACCAATAAACCCAATGTGTAACGGTCTTGTACATAGCGTAGATTCAGGCGAGCTTCCAAGGGAGCAATTTGTGGTAATGGCGTATGATCGGAAGTATTTTCACCCCATGCATACATGACACTCAAATCAGTTTGAATATGTGGGGTAAATTGATAACCCAGCCCAGTTTCTGCCCCTGCAATCGTTGCATCGACATTACGCACAGCAGGATAAGACTGTGAACTACTCGGATTGGCATATTGGATTAGGATAAAATCTTTCACAATACCCGCATAGACCGATGTCCACGCATTCCATTTTCCTTGCTGCCATTGTGAACCGATATCTAGCTGTGTAGTTTTCTCTGTTTTTACAGCATCCATGTTATTAATACTGTAAGCTCCTGAAGCGAGTTTAGTACTAAACAATTCCCAAAAATCAGGAACTCGTTCGACATAACCCAAACCCACATAATTTTTAATGCCAGAATTTGGCAAACTATTTTCCAAGCGAATAAAAGCACTGGGTACAGTTTCAGTGCGTTCACTTGGGTTGGTGATGATATTGGTTTTTGATGTGGTCATTGCCACGTGATCCAGACGTGCACCTGTCACTAACTGATTACTGTCGTTCAAATGATACGTCAGTTCACTAAATGCGCCGTAGGATTGATATTTCATATTACGCAGGTAAGGCTTATTCATCATCATCATGGTGCTTTTCATATCTCCACCATGATTCCAATGTTGCGAATCCACACCACTCACGACATTCAATCTCCCCCACTCGGTGGTCATCGCTAAACGCGAATTGAGTGTTTGACGAGCCAGTTCCATTGAACTTCGTACCCCCGCATTGGTACGGTAACTGTAGTTGTCCATGACATGGTCGTTGTCGGTATAGTCGATTTGCGCTTCGATTTTTTTAATATGTTCGCTGATATTTTTCTTTTCCGCATGGAAACCTAAACTTTGGCGCTTAAATTGCACCCCATCCATGGAACGCCCTGCATATTCAGAGTAACCATCTCCTGTACCAGCATTGAGTTCCAGCCATGTATCGTCATCAGGTGTCCATCCCATCGCCATATCTGCTGTCCAACGCTCCCATGCCGATGGGACTTTATTGCCATGACCATCTTTATAACTGTTTGAGGTTGAACGACTGGTCGTTAGGCGTAAATATTTGGTTTCATCACCCAATGTTCCATCAAAATTTTGATCTAAACGACCATAGGAACCGACTAACACACTGGCTGTTCCCTGATACGGTTTTTCACTACTCAATTTTGGTGGAATGCGCTCAAAAAGTACGGTTGCGGCTGAACCTGGGGTCGGATACAGTACCGTTTCCGGCCCCTTCACCACCGTAATTTTATCGTAGGTTTCAGGCGAAATATAAGCGGTTGGCGCATCCATACGTGCAGGGCATGCACCGAGTTTTTCAGTCCCGTTGGTGAGCATTTTAATGCGTGAACCGAACATTCCTCGAAATGTGACATCGCCATTGGTTCCACCACTACTAATGGCATTAAACCCTACGATACTTTTGAGATAATCCGCACCATCCGTCGCTGGAACAGGTTGAATTGGCTGTTTAGGATCAGCAACCACCACCAAACCATTAGCCTTCCTGCCTTTTACTACTGTGACCACAATTGGAGCAAGTTGAATTTCATCTATGGTTATCGATGATTGATCTGTGGTTTCTTCCGCGTGAACAAAATTTGAAGCAAGTGCGACTGCAACCGCAAGCGATCGTAAAATAAATTTCGGCTGTGACATGAATTTTCTCTTTTTATGTCATAAACAAAATCCTTGAGGGTTTCCTCAAGAACAAATACCTTGTATTGAATATTTTGTTTAAGCAAAAAGAGGGGGCGCTCGCCCTTGTGGAATAAGAAAAAGTCGTTGTAAAACAAAATAGATATGTTTAAAAGTTTTTTGAAAAGCAATCAGGCGAACTTGTAGACGCTCGAAGACTTCTTTAATTTCCAAATCAAGAAACGCAACCACATGCCCATAGACTTTACAATAAAGACATTCATGATTTGGGTCATGCTGATGCTTATCATGCACAGATACATGCGATGACATATGCATGTCTTGCATATGCGACATGTCAGCCATCGACATATCCATTTGGGTGGTATGACTATGATTCGTGAGGGTTAATGCATCGGAAATAGTCGCACATACCGGAGAAATCTGAAATTTTTCCGGAAGCAGCGCCTGTAAAAATACGGCGATTTGCAGCAACATTGCACTCAGTGCAAGTACAAATCCAGTTCTTAGCAAACTTAACCTTCTCTGCTCAGCAACCCCAATATGACTGTTAAAATAATCAGCCTTTTTAACTCGAGGCAGTCTACTATATTTATTTTGTTTTGGCTAAAAATTTGCAAGCCCGTATTTTTTGAAGATAAAGTTTTAATAAAGAGAATTCGTTCTATATTCACTGGGGTCGATTTTTTATTAAAACTGAGTAAAAATGTTGGTTTTTCTGTATTTCCAGCAGAATTTTTTAAGATTTAAGATCAATCTAAGCTGTGTTTCGTATATAGTATGACTACCTGAACGCCACTATATATCCCTGTTATACTTTACATTACGCTGAACAATTAAATTTATAAATCAGCCTGATGTAAGCCCCTATAGGAATAGGATTTTATTTGAATGAAAAATTTTAAAATTGCCCTTGCTCAATTCTCTCCACATATTGGCAATATTGAAAACAACACCCAAAAAATGATCGAACAGGCAAACCAAGCCAAACAACAGCATGCTGACATTATTTTATTTCCTGAGCTCAGCATGATTGGTTACCCTGCCGAAGATTTATTTTTACGTCCTAGTCTAAAAATACGCACTGAAGCTGCGTTGGCTGAACTTAGCAAGGTCAAAGATATTGTGATGGTCTTTGGCTTTGTTCATCATACTGAAGATGGACAACGCTTTAACTCAGCAGCCGTGATGAAAGATGGTGAAATTCTGGGGATTTATAACAAACAGAATTTGCCAAACTACAGTGTCTTTGATGAAAAACGCTACTTTGCCGTAGGTCAGCAACACCTGATTTTTGAGTATTTGGGGCATAAATTTGGCGTACTGATTTGTGAAGATATTTGGAGTCTTAACACCGTACAGCAATTGAGCCAACTCAATGTCGACAGTGTACTTGTACTCAACTCATCACCTTACGAAGTGGGTAAACCACAGCACCGTTTAACCACCATGGCTAAAGTGGCTAATGAGCTTAATATCAACCTGATTTATAGCAACCAAGTGGGTGGTCAGGATGATTTGATTTTTGATGGCTCAAGTTTTGCAATTAACCGCAATGGTGATGTCGTTTTACGTGCTGCAAGCTTCAAAGAAGAACTCTATTATGCAGACTTCGATGCAGAACAAGCTACTTACACCAAGCAAACACTTGCTCCTGAACTCGACACCATGGCAGAGATTTATCAAAGCCTCGTCATGGCAACCCGTGACTATGTTCAACGTTCAGGTTTCCCTGGTGTTATTTTAGGTTTATCTGGCGGGATTGACTCTGCTTTGACCTTAGCAATTGCAGTTGATGCTTTGGGTGCAGATAAAGTTCAAGCCGTGATGATGCCATATACTTACACCTCGCAAATTAGCGTTGAAGATGCGGCGGAACAAGCAAAAGCTTTAGGGATCACATTTGGTATTGCAGAAATTCACCCAATTGTGAACAGCTTTATGCAAACCCTGTATCCTTTCTTTGGTGACCGCCCTGCAGATGCGACCGAAGAAAATCTTCAGGCACGCGCACGCGGCACTTTACTCATGGGCTTGTCAAACAAGTTTGGTAATCTAGTCCTGTCTACAGGCAATAAATCTGAGCTTGCTGTAGGTTACTGCACACTGTATGGCGATATGGTCGGCGGTTTTGCAGTTCTTAAAGATGTGTACAAAACTATTGTATTTGAATTGGCAAAATACCGTAACAGTATCAGTGAAACTCCAGTGATTCCTGAGCGTGTCATTACTCGCCCACCTTCAGCAGAACTTCGCCCAGATCAGAAAGACCAAGACTCATTACCTGCATACGATGTGCTTGATGCCATTTTATATGCTTATATTGAAGAAGACAGCAGCCAAGCGGACATTATTGCTCGCGGTTTTGATCAGGCAACTGTAGAAAAAGTCATTCATTTGGTCGATCGCAATGAATATAAGCGTCGTCAAGGTGCAATTGGCCCACGTATTAGCTCACGCGCCTTTAGCCGTGAACGCCGCTACCCAATTGTAAATGGCTGGAAAGCGGGTATCTAATTAAAAAAATACAAAAAGCCCGAATTTATGTTCGGGCTTTTTTATATCTTAGGCATACGTCAGGCACAAAAAAAGAAACCATGCAGTGATGCATGGTTTATAAAAATGGTGGCTATGACGAGACTTGAACTTGTGACCCCCGCATTATGAGTGCGGTGCTCTAACCAACTGAGCTACATAGCCGTAAACTGTGCGTGCATTATCTACAGTTCTTTAAATCACGTCAACAAGTTTCAACACCATCTGTTCAGCAAATATGCAAAATTCAATATTTTGGCTATAAATTAACTATTTTTCTGTAGTTTACAACTCAAAAAGCAACTCAATACATAAGTTTTCATAGAGAATACTGACTAACGATAAATACTATCAGCCCAATACATAGAATATATTAACGCGTTAACTCATCACGTATTTTGCCCAACTCAAGGTTGAGCAAAACTATAGAAACCTTATGATGCATATCATATTATGAGGGTATCGTTATATTGCCATTTAATTGACTACAGGCAGAACTTCTGAAAAGTTCGCCAATTTAATGCAATCCTTATGAAGCTTTCTGGCAATTTCCCTCAGCAAGCAACTGCCGTAAATGCTCAACTTCACATGGTAAACCCACATAGTTTTCTGCTAGTGTTGCCTGCCCTGCTTCAGAGCCTAAAACATAATTCAATTCAGCCTGTTTAAGCTTTTTCTCAAAAGCAGTATCACCTTCAAAATCATGCAGTAGATTCGTCATCCACCAAGAAAAACGTTCCGCTTTCCATACGCGCTGTAAACATTTCTCAGAATACTGCTCAATACCTTGCTCAGAACCATGCTGATAATATTCAATTAAGGCACTGGCCAAATATGCAATATCTGAAGCCGCAAGATTTAAACCTTTCGCTCCTGTTGGCGGCACAATATGTGCAGCGTCCCCTGCCAAAAACAACTTACCAAAACGCATTGGCTCGGTGACAAAACTCCGTAACGGCGCAATACTTTTTTCCAATGAAGCACCTGTCACCAGTTTTTCTCGACTTTCAGTGTCTAAACGAAGTTTTAGCTCTTCCCAAAATTGTTCATCTGACCAGTTTTCTACTTTATCGGTCAAAGGTACTTGCAAGTAATAACGGCTGCGAGTGTTTGAACGCATACTGCATAGTGCAAAACCACGTTCTGACTGTACATAAATCAGCTCATCTGCAACAGGTGGCACGTCTGCCAGTAAACCTAACCAGCCAAAAGGATAAACTTTCTCAAAGGTTTGAATACGCTCTTGTGGAATGCTGGCACGAGAAACACCATGGTAGCCATCACAGCCTGCAATAAACTCACAATCAATCTGGTACTGCTCCCCCTGATAGTCAAAAGTGACTTTCGGTGCGTTGTCGAAATCATGAATTTGTACATTCTGCGCTTCATAAAATGAACTGAGCTGTTCCTGTTGGCGCGCCTGCATCAGATCTTTAGTAACTTCTGTTTGACCATATACCGTCACCTGTTTGCCTTGCGTCAGTGCTGACAGGTCAATGCGATACTTTGTACCCTGACTCAGAATTTCAATACCTGAATGCGGCAAACCTTGCTGTTTGAGATGCTGATCAACACCTGCCAAATGCAACAGGTCAACAGAGACCTGTTCTAAAATACCCGCACGAATACGCGCCGCCACATATTCAGCACTGCGCTGCTCTAGCAAAACATGTTCGATCCCAGCTTTATATAGCAACTGCCCAAGTAACAAACCCGCAGGCCCTGCACCAATAATCACAACCTGAGTGTTGAGCTTTTTCATGATGATATCCCTATCAAATTAATATCCTGCAAGTAAATTAAGCTGTTTTTTCAAATCACTCTATGCCTAGAATAGGAAAATGCCCGATATACAATACTTTTGTCCGAATATCGGACAGTTTTCAAATAGGATAAACTTGCCATGGAACAACAGGCATATCTCCAAGCAGCAAATGGAGAACAGATTACTCAGGAAGACTATATTGCAAGTTTGGCCAAAGGTCTGATAGTACTTGAAGCCTTTGGTATAGAACGGCAGCGCTTGAATATCACTCAAATTTCCCAGCGTACAGGCATTAGCCGTACGGCAGCACGGCGCTATGCCAAGACCTTAAAATTTTTAGGTTTTTTAGATAGTGATCAACATTATTTCTGGTTAACGCCACGTGTGCTACGTTTCTCAAGCGCCTATCTAAGTTCTGCACATTTGCCCAAAATCGCACAGCCTTTGCTCAACTTGCTGAGCGTGCAGACTAATCAAACTTTTTCAGTCGTAGTGCTGGATGAGCATGAAGTCGTACCAATTGCTCGCAGTTTTCTACCACAGCCTGACAGCCTGCGCCTCAATCCTTACGGTATGCATTTGGGACATCGCCTACCTGCCCATGCCACCTCAACGGGTAAGTTACTTTTGGCACAACTGAGCCCAAGCGAACGCCAAGCGTGGGTACAGCGCTATGGTTTAAAGCGCTTAACACCTTTTAGCATCACCAATGAAAGTGAATTTTTGCAGGAATTAGAGAAGATTTCTCAACAGGATTATTGTATTTCACAGGAGCAACACGAACTGGGGATTATTGCAATTGCGGTTCCTATTTTTGATGCTCAGGGACGAGCCATTGCAGCACTGAACTGCATTGGGCAACAACAGCGGATTGATGAAAACTATCTAATCAAAAGTATTTTGCCATTACTACGTCACTGTGCCCATGAAATCCGCAATATGCTCTAAACAAAAAAAGCCAGTGATAACACTGGCTTTTTCAACTAAATCTTACCAAATATCGGTATCGATCTTTTTCTTATATTCTGGATGATTGTCCAGTTTAAATACAGGCTCTTTCACACCCCGATTGAGCTGTGCGCGATAATCTTTCAGCATCATACGCAAGAATGGCATGAGAAGTAAAATCGCAATCAGGTTGATGGTTGCCATGATTCCCATCGACAAATCTGCCATCGACCACACCAAAGGAACACTAGTAATGGCACCAAAGTACACCATTAATAACACCATCAAGCGGAAAATAAACATCACCATTGGGCTATTATTAATAAACTGTACATTACTTTCCGCATAGGCATAGTTACCTAAAATTGCTGAATAGCAAAACAAGAATAAAATGAACGCAAGGAAGTCACCGCCATAATGTCCGACTTGAGTTTCCAATGCATGCTGAGTCAGCTCGACGCCTTGCAGCCCTGTACTGGTATAAACTCCTGAAATCAAAATGATCAGCGCGGTACTGGTACAAATCACAAAGGTATCCACAAATACACCAAGCATTTGTACCAAACCTTGGTTAACTGGATGTTGTACATCCGATGCCGCTGCTGCATTTGGTGCAGACCCCATCCCCGCTTCATTTGAGAACAAACCACGTTTGATCCCCTGCATCATCGCCATAGACACCATGCTTCCGAAGAAACCACCCGCAGCAGCATCAAACTGAAATGCTTTACTAAAAATCAGATAAAAAATATGCGGAATCAGGTCGTAATTGCTAATACAGATATAAAAAGCCAACGCCAGATACAGACCTGCTTTTAATGGCACAAACATTTCGGCAAAATGCGCAATACGCTTAATCCCACCAAAAATTGCCAGTGCAGTAATCGCCACCAAAGCCAACCCCACCCAAGAAATGGTCAGGTTCAAACCACCTAGTGGTACAACAATATTGGCTTTGTCCCAACCCCAAGCATGTGATGATGCATCAATCATGGCATTGGCTTGTACCGAGTTAAAGACGAAACCGTATGCCAAAATCATCGCCAAAGCAAAAACAATTCCGAAAGGTTTGCTTTTTAAACCTTTGGTAATGTAATAAGCAGGGCCTCCACGGAACTGCTCATTGTGTTCATCACGGATTTTAAACAACTGTGCCAAAGAGGACTCAACAAATGCTGAACTCATACCCACCAATGCGGTAACCCACATCCAAAATACCGCACCTGGACCACCAATTGCGATTGCCATAGCAACCCCACCGATGTTACCCACACCAACACGACTGGCTAATCCTGTAACAAAAGCCTGAAATGGGGTGATCCCATGTTCATCTTGCCCAGGCTGGCGACTTTCTTTCATGACGCGAATACTTTGTAAAAACATTCGAATCTGTACACCACCTGTCACAACGGTATAAATTAAGCCTACCGCAAGTAGCAAGATCACCAAGAAATTCCATAATGGGTCATTAAAATATGCAACCCACTGCATGAGGAATGCATTTAATTCCGAATTCATTCAGACATCCTTCTAGATCATACGGGCATCACTCTTTGGACAATTCAGTACTCTTTCTGCATAGATCGACGATATATCATCTCCTGATATATGTTTGCGATTATACGATGTCCATGAAAGATCTACTGAACTTCCCCCACAAAGTCTGAGTGATGGTCAGCATTATTGAGCCATTTGCTCATCATAAAGCGCCGCATCTAATAAGCCGTGCTACACAATAAAATTGCTTAGCCATCAACAAAAAATTTTTGACTGGCACAAGTCAAAATCAATAAAAATCTTTAGAAAAGATTAAGAATCAAACAGTATGAAAAGTTTCATACTCTGCAAAATTGCACCAAAAAAATCTCTTGCACTAAAAAAAGACGCAATTATACCGATATGAAGCTTAAAACCAACTTATTTTTGATTTATTGCACCGTTTTGGTGATTATCTTTTAAACTTTTTCTTATTATTATTTATACAAGCAAACTGATTATTTAGTATAAATAAACAACATATTTTCAATATTTCTTCAACTTATCAAGATTTTTTCTTTGCAGTAACAGTGAGTTAAACCTGACCATTTATTCCAAAAAAGCAGGTGATATTTTTTCTACAATCATCAACATAATTCCTTGCGAGTTTCTCTAGCTACTGCCTAACGCTATCGTTTATAGTGCTAAAAAAACCAAACTATTACCTCAATGAGATTACAGGAGTACTTATGAACTTGGAGCAAGTTCGCTACGTCGATGATGCAATTACTTCACGCCATTCGGTACGTGCTTTTCTAAACACCCCTGTTGAAACGCAGCTTATTCAAGATATTTTAGCTGTTGCGAGCCGCGCACCCTCAGGGACCAATACTCAACCATGGAAAGTATATGTCGTCACAGGTAAAAAACGTGATGCAATGGTTGAGCGCGTGTGTCAGGCTCAAATTGAAGTGAATCAACACCCTGAACTCGCCGAAAAATATAAAGAAACTTTCGCTTATTATCCTGAAAAATGGATTTCACCATTTATTGACCGCCGTCGTGCCAATGGCTGGGGTTTATATGGTTTGCTCAACATCCAGCGTGGCGAAAAAGAAAAAATGGCTGCGCAGCAATTACGTAACTTCAAATTGTTCGATGCGCCTGTAGGCCTATATTTTACCGTCAACAAAGCGATGGGCATTGGTTCAAAAATGGATATTGCCATGATGATTCAAAATGTCATGGTCGCAGCGAAAGCACGTGGTTTGGACACTTGCCCACAAGCAGCATGGAACCACTTTCACCCGATTGTACTGGAAGAACTGGGCGCGCCTGAAGATGAAGAACTGGTCTGTACAGTTGCGCTTGGCTACGCTGACCCTGATGACACGGTAAACACCTTTATTACTCCGCGCGAACCCGTCGAGAATTTTACTGTTTTTCTAGAAGAATAAATTCTGAAATGATGAATCATAGTCAGCCAGCTGGCTATGATTCAGCTAAAAACTCCTGCTCTGCACCATTCCCTGAAAACTCAAACAATCCCGCACCCGTTTTTGTTGCACAGCAGTCAATTCATCCAGATTAAACCACTGATATGCTGAATGCTCATCACTCAGCTTGATTTGCGCATGCTCAGGCAAATAGCAACGAAAAATAAAGGCATGCGAATTGACTGCACTGTGATAATACACGCCGCTCAAATAGACAATTTCAACTGTACAGCCCAGTTCTTCCTGACATTCACGCAGTAACGCTTGATGAATGGTTTCACCAATATCTAAACCACCACCAGGTAAACCCCATGCCTGATTGGCATATGTCGCTTTAAGTAACAAAACTTGTTGCTGATGATTGGTAATCACCGCATGTGAACTCATACGGTACAAATCATGAAAACCCATTAAGATGCCTGCTGTGTACCTAAGTCCAGATCAATATCGGTCATTTTCCAATGCCAGCCATCACGGGTAAAAATAAACTGGGTGTCCGCACCTTGTAAATGCACCACATGAATCACGAAATGGTTTAAATCACGATAGCCTGCTCGATATTGCAATTCGCTACTGCTCGCTGTCGATACAGGATCAGATGCAGTATGACTCATATTCGCTTCTATGATATTTGAGCTGTTATCTTCAGTCTTATGATGAGTGGCCAGAGATTGTGCCAACTGCTTGCCTTGTAACAATAAAATCAAGGTTTTCGGTGTGACGACCTGATCAAGCACAGCATTAGTAATCGGCCCGCCTAGATATTGCTCCACCAAACGCATCCAAGATGGATGCTGTCCTTGATTCAAATCTGCAGCAAACCATCGTGCATTCATTTGCGGTTTCAGGCTTTCTTTTACCGCCTCATAATCAATATATGCAGAAATGCGTTCGGGCTGATTGTGTTCATAAGCTTGCCTGAGCTGATACATCATCCAGTAAGGCGATGCCAACCATGCAGCAATAAATAACACAACCACAACACTAAGAGTAACAATGAGTTTTTTCACCGCAACTTTGCCCTATTTTTTACCACTGAAGAAAGTGCGTTAATGTAACCGATTCCGTATTTAGATGCTGTACAAGCTTTACTGATTTATGTAGTAATTGCTTTATTTCTCGATACAGCAATCACTGCATTCAAAAGACTGAGCATGTATTTTGTCTATTTTTCGGCTTTGCGCAGAAACATAACAATCTACGGCTGAATTTTCCAAGAAAATCCGCCACAATAGCTCCATAGTCAAAACCTAATTTTGAGAACAAGATGAGTGATTTAGCTTTTATTCAATATCAACTCAACGGCGTAGATGCGCAAAAATTTCTGCAAGGTCAAGTCACGTTGCATGTTGAACGTCTCCCAGAACAAACGCCTCGCTATACAGCCATTTGTGATTTAAAAGGTCGTATCCAGTTTGGGTTATGGCTCACTAAACTTGACGCTGAGCATTTTGAAATTGTTGTCACTGAAGATCAAAGTGATGAATTTGCCAAACATATTAAAAAATATGGTGCTTTTTCTAAAATGACGTTAAGCACTGTAGGCGAGGTTTTCCCTACCCTCACAGCAACAAGTACAAGTTTCACTACACAACCTACAGATATCACAGCATGGCAACAACAAGCGATTGCACAGGGACAAGCCTATATTTGCCAAGCCACTGCACATAAGTTTCAACCGCAAGAGCTACGTTTACATCAGCGTGAAGGTGTCGATTATGACAAGGGTTGTTATTTAGGTCAGGAAATCGTGGCGCGTTTATGGTTTAAAGCCAAACCTAAACACTGGCTACACTTAGTCGCAGGAACAGGAGATGTTCCCGCGATGGCAAGCCAAGTACATCGCGATATTGAAGTGGTCAATAGCATTGCAACCGCAACAGGTTTTCAAGCACTCGTGGTTGCTAAACCTGCTGCACTGACCGAACTGAATCTGACTGTACTTGACCTGCCTGCACAGCTCAATGCAGATGTCGCTCGCCCACAGTAGAATATGCTCTAGGCTTTGGGTAAAAAACTTTTACTCAAAGTCACGCACTAAAAAATTGTATAAATTGCACTAGTTTTCTTCCGTACGTATTCCTCATAACATCCATCAGAGTTATTTTATGAAAAAACTCCTTACTGCACTTGGGCTTAGTCTTATGACTATTGGTATAGCACATGCAGATATTGCGACACTTAAAGCCAACCTGCAAAAAAATTATCCAGACATTACGCCACAATCGATTCAACCAACACCAATTAAAGACATCTATGAAGTCTATATGGATGGTGAAATTGTCTATACCAATGATGAAGCACGTTATTTCTTTATTGGCAATCTAGTTGATCTAAAAAACCAAGTCAGCCTGACCGAACAGCGCCAGCAAGAATTAACCAAAATCGATGTGAAAACTTTACCGCTCAATCAGGCAATTAAACATGTCAAAGGCAATGGCAAACGCGTACTGTATATTTTCAGCGACCCTGATTGCCCATACTGCCATGCACTGGAAGAAGAACTCAAACAAGTCGATAACGTGACTGTTTATTTGTTCTTGTACCCATTGACCAACTTGCACCCAAATGCAGGGGCTATGGCACAGAAAATCTGGTGCTCAAAAGACAAATATTCGGCATGGGAAAACTACGTTCTAGATCGTAAAGAACCAAGCGATAAAGCAAGTTGCACAGCACCTATACAGAAAAACCTAGAATTGGGTGAAAAACTCCGTATTGATGGCACGCCAACCTTCTTCCTAAAAGATGGTCAGCGTATTTCTGGTGCACGCAGTGCCAATGATATTAATAAATTACTGGATTCAGTACAGTAATTAGAACCACCTCAGTCCTCATGGCTGAGGTGGTTTTATTGGTCATCCAAAGATTCATCACGCTGCGCAAAACGGCTGGCAAGAATACCGCAAATAATCAACTGAATTTGATGAAACAACATTAGCGGCAATAGTATTAAACCAATCGGCTGCCCTGCAAAAATAATCTTCGCCATCGGCACACCACTGGCTAAAGTCTTTTTAGAACCACAAAATAAAATCGCAATCTGATCTTTTTGATTAAAACCCAATGCACGGCTAGAAAAGTGAATCAGCAACATTGCTATTGCCAGCAACACACCACACACCACAAATAGACCCGCCAGCGTTTCAATAGAGACTTGATGCCAAATTCCTTCAATGACCGCCTCACTAAATGCGGCATAGACCACCATTAAAATCGAACCTTGATCAACGCATTTCACTACAGCACCATGCTGCTTAATGAGCGGGAACAGTTTTGAGCGGCAAATTTGCCCCAATACAAAGGGAACCAATAGCAGTGACACAATATTAAGCACAGCATTGGATGAGTCTGCGTCATGATGTGACAAGGACTGACCAATGAACAGACTCACCAAAAACGGAGTAATGAACATCCCGAAAATATTGGATGCAGATGCACTACACAATGCAGCAGGTACATTGCCTTTAGCAATTGAAGTAAAGGCAATCGATGACTGTACCGTTGACGGCAACAGTGCCAAGTACAAAATACCCAAATACAGTTCATGCCCAAGCAACGGCTCAATTACAGGTTTAAGCAACAAGCCTAAAATTGGGAACATGACAAAAGTGGCAGTAAAAATGCACAAATGCAGGCGCCAATGCGTCAAACCATCCATGACCGCCTGACGCGACAGTTTTGCACCATGCAAAAAGAATAATAATGCAATCGCAAAATTGGTGAGTTGCCCAAAGATACTGGCAGCATGACCATGAATCGGTGCAAAGCTGGCTAAGACCACCATACCAATGATCATCAGACTAAAATTATCGGGTAAAAAACGTGGTCGAGCCATTACACTTCCTTTTGGTTAATTCGTCTCTGTCGCTCTTGGATTAGATCATGAGAATTTTCAAATGACTTTTCACATACTTAAAAACAGCTTTTTGATCGCAAAGCACATTATCATGATTGAAGTTGCTGAAAAATAGAACGAAAAATCGCTTACTGCATAGTAACCGCAGACAATTTAATGGGTCAACCCATCTACCACCAACAGGTGATCAGCAAGCTAATCCCTATAAAACCTAAAAGGGTGCTGAGCATGAGTGCAGCAACAGCTCGCTGCTCTAGTCCATAAACTTGCCCTAAAATACCAAATACGATTGGCATCGGCAAAGCAGCAATCAAGGTCGCGGCATGTTGCATTTCTGTAGAAGCATGAGGCAAAAGAAAAAATAGACAGAAAATGACACTCGGCATCAACACGACTTTCAGCAATACCAACATAATCGTTTGCGTGTCGAGCGCTCGTAATTTCATGCCAACCAGACTACCGCCGATTACCAGAAGCGCCAGAGAAGGTGCTGTTTTCCCTAGAACATTCAGCACATTATCGAGTATTTCAGGTGGCCTTAACTCGAAGATAACTGCAAGCATTGCCAAAACGATCGAAATCACCAAAGGATTTTTCAGTAAATTTTTTAATGCCTGATATAACATTCTTGAAGGATGATGCTGCGACTGTAGACCTGCTTCTGCCAGTAATAACACCATTGGTATCATCAGCAGGTTTTCAATCATTAAAGTCAATGACAGATAAATCACGGCATGATTGGGTAACACTAACGGTAAAATTGCACTACCAATTAATCCCGTATTGGACATTGATGCGCCCATTGACAGGACTGCGGTCTGGGTCAGTGCATGGTGAAAGTGCCGTTTATAAATCCAGTATGCCAGTGCATATAAAATCAGTGACCCGCCTGCATACGCCAACAAATAGGGTAGCAACCAGATTTCATGCAGATTTTTGCTGGCAAGGGAATGCAAAATGAGTGCTGGTAGTGCAATCTTGATGACATAACCACCCAAGCCCTTAATCTGCTCAGTAGTCAGCAACCCTAACTTAACACTGGCATAGCCCGTACCCATGAGCAGAGACATGGGCACCAAGATTTCAAAAACCAATCGGTTCTACCTGAACCTTACGCGTTACTTTCAGCAAACGCATGGAACAGGTTTTTAAAACCATGCGGCTGACAACGCAAATACTGGGGTGCGATCTGAACAGGCTCACCCAAAGAAGCTGCAGCATGCCACACCCAACGCGGGTCATATAAAATCGCGCGTGCCAAGGCAATTGCATCGGCTTGATGATGACGCACAATGAGTTCCGCTTGCTGAGCCTCGGTAATCAAACCTACTGCAATCACAGGAATCTGTACATGTTGCTTGATTTCGGTCGCAAAAGGCACTTGATAGTTGGGTTCAATATCAATCTGTTGTTTTTCATGTAAGCCCCCACTAGACACATGCACATACGCTGCGCCTGCTTTTTCAAGCTGCTGAGCCAACTCAATGCTCGACTCAAGCGTCCAGCTCGCTTCTGCTTGTGACTCCATCCAGTCGGTTGCCGAAATACGCACTCCGACAGGGAAACCTTGCGGCACGACCTGTAAAATAGCATCCAGAACTTCCAGTGTTAGACGCATGCGGTTTTCCAGACTGCCACCATATTGGTCTTGGCGCTGATTCGATAATGGCGACAGGAATTGATGCATCAAATAACCATGTGCAGCATGAACTTCTATCAGCTCAAATCCCGCATCTACCGCACGCTGTGCTGCGGCAGCAAAGTCCTGTTTTACAGTCTGAATTTCGTCAAGTGTTAAAGCATGCGGTGCAAGATCCTGCTCAGAAAATGGCACGGCACTCGGTGCAACCGTTTGCCAGCCATGTGCATGCTCAGGTGCGAACTGTCCACGACCATGCCACGGTTTGTCTGTAGAAGCTTTACGTCCTGCATGCGCCAGCTGCACTCCAAAAGGCATCGGAGAAATGCTTTTGACCTTAGCCAATAACGCTTTAATTTGGTCACGCTGCTGATCATTCCACAAGCCCAGATCAGCGTAACTGATCCGTCCTTCAGCCTGTACTGCTGTCGCTTCAACAATACATAAACCGGCCCCAGACAAAGCATAATTTGCCCACTGCTGCTCATGCCAATAGCTGACTTCCCCTGCTTCAGTTGCAGAATATTGACACATCGGTGCAATCATCACTCGGTTGGTTAAGCTCAGATCAGCAAACTGAATAGCTTCGAATAATTTTGACATTTACAAAATTCCCCCTGTTTCATTAAAATTGTTTGGTAATACTGAGACCCGCGCTCCAGTTGCGTCCTTCCGCAGGTTCAAAATAGCGTCCATTGCCGTCATTCACAATGACTGAACCAACATAATTGCGGTCAAACAGATTATCGACCCGAGCATAGGTATTGATTACCCAATCCTGCATTTTCCATTTGTAGCCAACATCTATTGCAGTAACGGTATAGCTTGGCGCTGCATCGGAGTTAGCATCATTAATATAGATTTTATCCATATAATGCGCTTCGATGCCTGCAAACGCGCCCGTTTGTGGCTGCCATGCCAAGCGTGCAAAAGCCTGATTTTTTGCAATTCCAGGAATATACGTGCCTTTTTTGACTGTACCCGATGATGAGCTGAGATCCGAATCAAAGGTCGCATCCAAATAACTGTAGCTTGCCTGCACTTTCAGGTCTTTCCAAAGATTCTTATTCCAAGAAAACTCTACGCCTTGGCGCTGGGTTTTATCCACATTTTGATAAGTTGCCCGACCATTGACCGTTGCATAAGACACAATGTCATTTTTAGTTTTGCTTTGGAAGGCTGCAAATGTGAAATATCCCCAAGGATTTTTTGACTTTAAGCCAACTTCATAATTATCGCTACTTGAAGGTTTCAGGTTAAAGTTAAACCCTGCTGCGCCATCGGTACGATATGCCATTTCGGTAAAAGTCGGAGTTTCAAAGCCTTTGGCATAACTGACATACGCTAGTAGCTCAGGAATAATCTGCCAGCTCAGCGCTGCTGAAGGTAAGGTTTTTGCATATTCGGTTTTTCCACTGTCATTGCCATTACTCAGATAATGGTCATCTGACTTGTAATGGACATTGCTATAACGCACGCCTGTATCTAAGCGCCAAGTGGGTAAAAACTGCCATGATGCTTGTAGATACGGGTCAATATTCCATAAAGTATTGTCTTCGTTACGACGCAAGTTGCCTTTCAGCCCATAGTGACCCGCAGCATCGTAGTTATTATAACCTTTTCGGTCTTCATCCATGGCGTCCAGTGCTACACCTGCACTGATACTGGTGTTAGGCAAAAGCTCCTTACCTGTCCAGCGGAAATCCGCCCCATAATAATTACGGTCAAAATCAATCACGCCACCCGCATTATTGACATTGGCTTGGGTCGATTTTGGAATGGACTGATACTGCGTGACATGACGATTACCAACATAGGTCATGGCATACAGCTCATTGTGATCATCTAGCGGCTTTGTCCATGTTACCCCTGTTTGAGTCTGCTCAATTTCCTTACGGGTGTTGTAGGTCTCCGCACTGCTCACCGCCTGTTTTGGGTTTTGCTGCCAAAGCTGGCGGGTCAACCCCATCGGGTCATCCGCATTGATTTTGACGTAGTTGGTCACCCAGTTGATTTTACTGCCATCGCTCAAATTCCAGGTCAGCTTGGCATTGTTCAAAACTTTATCTGCCGCACTATGGTCGCGGTAACCATCGGTATCGAAATACGAAGAACTGATCACATAGCTCGGTTCATTTTCCGCATGTGCGCCGCCTTGTAACACAATCGAGCTGTTACTGCGTTGGTCGCTACCACCCGAATAGCCTATTGCCACAGAATCACGTCCCTGACCTTCTTTAGTGGTTGCCAGAATCGCCCCACCCGAAGAGTTGCCATATAGAGATGAAAATGGCCCAGTCAGCACTTCCAGATGATCCAGACTTTTCAAGTCAATGTTCGAAGTTTGCCCCTGACCATCGGGCATGGTGGCAGGAATGCCATCGACATATAAACGAATACCACGCACCCCAAAAGTCGAGCGTGCCCCAAAACCTCGCATGGAAAGCTGCAAATCTTGCGCGTAATTCTCACGGTTATTCAGTTGTAAACTTGGAATCCCCTTGACCACTTCCGTGAGGTTCACCCCAATATTGTCTTGCTGCTTTGGTGCATTTACCCGAAAAACCGAAGCGGGTGTTTTGGCATAGCTGGTGTCGGTATGTGTCGCTTCAACTTTGATGATTGGCAAATCTTCTTGAATGGCAACGTCATCTTCAGCGTATAAACTTCGACATACGCATACTGTGATCAACAACATGGCACTTTTCACAGTCAAACTGGCATGCATATTACGCATCATTTTCATCCTAAATCTTTTGAGGGGGAACAATTAGGGCATTCAAAATTGCAAGCAAAACAATATGCTTCGTGAACAACCAAGGTCAGTGATCTGACAAGTTTATGTTTTGAGTGGTGAACCTTCCTTGTATTCTCGTATTGTAGTAATGCCACTGTCCGAACACAAGTTGCGGATATACCTGTTTCTTCGTGCATGCTAAAGTATGCCTTTTCTTGTTGTTATTGTCTTGCTATGCCTGAATTACCCGAAGTCGAAACGACCAAAAATAGCTTAGCGCCGTTGCTTTTGCAAACTGTTCAACGTGTAGAAGTGCGCCAGCCCCAATTGCGCTGGGTCATTCCACAAGATGTTGACAAGTTACGTGGTCAAAAACTGTTGGGATTACAACGGCGCTCTAAATATATTTTGGCAAAATTCGAACAAGATAGCATGTTGTGGCATTTGGGTATGTCAGGCAGTTTTCGGATTTGCGATGCTCAGGATGAACTGCGTAAACACGATCATTTCATTCTAGATTTTGGTGGGCAGCAGTTACGTTATCATGACCCACGTCGCTTTGGCTGTATCTTGTGGCTCAACGAAGAATCCCAGCATAAACTGCTTGACCCTCTCGGCCCGGAACCATTGACTGATGCTTTCAATGCTGATTATTTGATTCAAAAACTTAAATCCAAGCATGTTGGTATCAAAGTTGCACTGATGGATAATCATATTGTGGTGGGTGTAGGCAATATCTATGCAACAGAAAGTCTGTTCAATTTGGGAATTCATCCAGCACAACCAGCTTCAAGCCTGAGCCAACAGCAAATCAGTGCCTTGGTGGTGGAGATTAAGCGTATTCTAAATTCTGCGATTGATCTAGGCGGCTCAACGCTAAGAGACTATACCAATGCCATGGGGGAAAATGGTTACTTTCAGCAAACTTTATTGGCTTATGGGCGTGCAGGTGAAATGTGTGTCAACTGCGAAACCACACTGGAAAATATCAAACTGGGGCAACGCGCCAGTGTGTTTTGTCCACAATGCCAGCCACTTAAAAAAACAGCAAAATCATAACCTGTCAGGAGGCTAAACCTATGCAAACTGCAATTGT
Organism: Acinetobacter brisouioides; assembly: GCF_004331075.1. Lineage (GTDB taxonomy): Bacteria > Pseudomonadota > Gammaproteobacteria > Pseudomonadales > Moraxellaceae > Acinetobacter. Next base: position 32,444 of record NZ_SJNX01000010.1, read on the forward strand.
ACGTCATATCTTGGTCAAGGATAAAACGCTTGCCGAACAGCTGAAGAAAAAAATTCAGTCAGGTGGTGACTTTTCCAAACTTGCTAAAGAATACTCGACTTGTAATTCAGCAAAACGTGGCGGTGAACTGGGTGAAGTCAAAAAAGGCCAACTGGTACCTGTGATTGATAAACTGGTATTTACTGCGGCTGAACGAGTATTGCACGGCCCTATAAAAAGTCAGTTTGGTTTTCATTTACTGGAAATCAAATTTCGTATGAATTTTTAAATTAATACGATGTTTAAATACCCGATAAGATTTAAGCATCATTTTAATTTTAGGTGTGTGCAGATTTGGCTGTGGAATGCATTTGATATGTCCATGCCTGAACCATCTCACCTGACTCAAGCTCAACATCGACCATGACTCGCTGGTATTGAAACCCTTCAAAATCATCCAGCATTTCCCAATTATCTGCCAGTTTTTCTGTAGAGAAAAGTAAACCCTCGATTTTTTCTGCTTGTGGGTCAAGCACTAACGCAGGCAAACCCTGATCAGGCCCCCAGTCCAGAGTATGCACAACACCGCGAACATAACCTATTTGCCATTTACCCTCCATATTTCCCAAAATATGTGCATTGGCATGCCCTGGGCGCAATGTGCCATAAGTAAACAATTGGTTCATCTTTCCCCATCCTGATGCAGCAGAAATATTGATATTATCGCGTATTCATTTTACAAAAAACTGAGTCATCATACATAAAAAAAGCAGCTTGGTTGCAGCTGCTTTTTTTTAGTTATACAGAACTATGCTTTCTTTTTTAACTCATCACGAATTTCACGAAGTAACTGGATATCCTCAGGTGTTGCCACGGGTGCAGGCACAGCTTCTGCTTCTTGTTTACGGCGCATTTTATTAATTAATTTCACCATAATAAACACAACCCAAGCCAAAATAATAAAGTTAATCAGGATAGTTAAGAAATTACCATAAGTCAGTACGTTAACTCCTGCCTTTTGCATCTCAGCCAAAGATTGCAGATTGTTGGGGTTTTTTCCCAGTATGATGAATTTTTGAGTAAAGTCGACCCCACCACCTGTAATCAGGGTGATAATCGGCATAATAATGTCTTTGACCAAAGAGTCGACTATTTTACCGAACGCACCACCAATGATGACACCCACAGCAAGGTCGATCATGTTGCCTTTTACCGCAAATTCACGAAATTCTTTTAAAATGCTCATTTAAATCTCCAGTTCTTTTCATCTGAGTTATATAATGCGGTATATATTTGTATATGTATTTCCATTTAATTTACTTGGTTTTGGAAATTTTCCAACCCTTTGTAGAAAATCTTATACAAAAAAAACCGCTAATTAAAATTAGCGGTTTTTTTATGACTTAAGAGAACTTATTTGTCGCGGTTACGCTTACGTTCGTTTTCAGTCAAATAACGCTTACGAATACGAATTGATTTTGGTGTTACTTCAACTAATTCGTCATCTTCAATGAATTCAAGCGCTTGTTCAAGTGTATATTCAATTGCAGGGACTAAAGTTAAAGCATCATCTGTACCAGACGCACGAACGTTGGTTAACTGTTTTGCTTTAGTTGGGTTTACAACCATATCGTCTGAACGAGAGTTAATACCCACGATCATCCCTTCGTAAACTTCCAACTGTGGTTTAGCAAATAAACGACCACGATCTTGTAAACCAAATAACGCATAGCCCAAGCAAGTACCTTGAACCATAGAAATCAATACACCGTTTTGACGCTTCGCAACAGTACCTTGTTTAACAGGACCATAGTGAGAGAAGCTTGAAGTCATGATCCCTGTACCAGAAGTCATGGTCAAGAATTCAGAACGGAAACCGATCAAACCACGTGAAGGAACAGTTGCTTCAATACGGATACGACCTTTACCGTCAACTTCCATATTGGTCATTTCGCCTTTACGATGACCCATTTGTTCCATTACAGCACCTTGATGCTGTTCTTCAACGTCAAACGTTACGTTTTCGTATGGCTCTTGTTTTTCACCATCAACTTCTTTGATGATTACTTGTGGACGAGATACACCCATTTCAAAGCCTTCACGACGCATGTTTTCGATCAATACAGAAAGGTGAAGCTCACCACGACCAGAAACTTTGAAACGGTCTGGGCTTTCAGTATCTTCAACACGAAGCGCTACGTTATGAATCAATTCACGGTCAAGACGTTCACGAATATTACGTGAAGTTACGAATTTACCTTCTTTACCAGCAAATGGTGAATTGTTTACTTGGAATGTCATCGATACTGTAGGTTCATCTACAGACAATGGCGGTAATGCTTCAACAGTTTTCGGATCACAAATGGTGTCTGAAATGTTCAGTGCATCAATACCTGTAATACATACGATGTCGCCTGCTGATGCTGAATCAACATCAATACGCTCTAAACCATGGTAACCCATGATTTTTAAAATACGACCGTTACGTGTGTTGCCTTCTTTGTCAATCACAGTCACAGGCGTATTGGTTTTTACTGAACCACGTTGAATACGACCAACACCGATTACACCTACGAAGCTGTTATAGTCAAGTGATGAAATCTGCATTTGGAATGGACCATCAACATCAACTGCTGGTGGTTCAACGATGTCAACAATCGTTTCAAATAGCGGAGTCATGTCTTCAGCCAACTCTTCTGGAGAAGGACCAGCAACACCGCGTAAGCCTGAAGCATAAACGATTGGGAAGTCTAATTGTTCATCAGTTGCACCCAAGTTGTCGAACAAGTCAAATACTTGATCAATTACCCAGTCACAACGTGCGCTTGGTTTATCTACCTTGTTGATGATCACGATTGGTTTCAAACCACGTGCAAATGCTTTTTGTGTTACGAAGCGAGTTTGTGGCATTGGGCCTTCTTGTGCATCCACAAGAAGCAATACGCAGTCAACCATCGATAATACACGTTCTACTTCACCACCGAAGTCAGCATGTCCCGGGGTGTCCACGATATTGATACGGTAAGTGGTATCAGTACGCTTGTCCAACCAAGTGATCGACGTATTTTTTGCCAAGATAGTAATACCACGCTCTGATTCAAGCGCATTCGAATCCATAACACGCTCAATCTCACCCGCGCGGTCACCGAGTGCACCTGATTGTTGTAAAAGTTTATCTACGAGAGTAGTTTTACCATGGTCGACGTGCGCGATGATGGCAATATTACGGAGAGTTTTAATATCAGACATGTAAATTCGATACGCTTTAAATTTGAGGGCAAATTATACAAAAAAACACTAGCATTGAGTAGTGACAGTTGCCTGACAACAACACTTTTTTCGTCAGACAAGCCGCTTTTTAGTTTGTAAAGGGATGTAACTCGATTAGAATAGCTATATCTTGCTTACTATTTATTACAATTCCATGTCGGATTTAGATATATCTCCCCATTCCAATCCTCAACCTGATCTGCTTTTAGGGCTTAATGACAAACCAAAACCATGGATTGCGTTCTTCGCCGCCTTGCAGCATTTGCTTGCAATCTTGGTTCCGATTTTAACGCCAGGTTTACTGATCTGTGGGGCACTCAAAGTTCCCGCACATGAAACCACCATGATTTTATCGATGTCTTTAGTCATTTCAGGCATTGCAACTTTTCTACAGTCTAAAAAAGTTGGCCCACTGGGTGCAGGTTTACTGATCGTACAAGGCACCAGTTTTAACTTTATTGGCCCAATTATGGCGATTGGCAGCATGATGATTGCCAATGGCACACCCTATCAACAGGTGATGGCCGCCATTTTTGGTGTGGTGATCGCAGGTGCATTTATTGAAATGGGCGTATCACGGGTTTTACCGTGGGTCAAAAAACTGATCACGCCACTGGTGACTGGGATTGTAGTTTTACTGATTGGACTCACCTTGATCAAAGAAGGTTTAGTCAGTATGGGCGGTGGTTATGCTGCCATGGCAAATGGCACATTTGCCAATAGCGATAATCTGATCATGTCCAGTGTAGTTCTTGCCATTATTATTGTGCTCAATCGCATTCCTGTGGTTTGGATCAAAAGCTCAGCAATTTTACTGGCTTTGGTGATCGGTTATATCTTGGCAGGCTTTATGGGGCATCTGAACTTTACTGCGTTCCAGCAAGCGCCGACCTTCCAGTTACCAACGCCATTGCATTTTGGCATCAGTTTTAACTGGTCATTATTTTTACCATTTGCCTTTATTTATTTGGTCACTTCACTCGAAGCGATAGGCGACATTACTGCAACCAGTAAGATTTCAAAACAGCCTGTGACAGGTGAAATCTGGATGCAACGCATCAAAGGTGGAGTTTTGGTCAATGGCTTCAACTCTTTGATTGCAGGGATTTTCAATACATTTCCTAGCTCTGTGTTTGCACAAAATAATGGTGTGATTCAACTGACAGGTGTCGCAAGCCGTTATGTTGGGATTTGGATTGCAGCCATGTTGGTCTTATTGGGTTTATTTCCTAAAATTGCAGGAATGGTACAAGCTGTACCCGAAGCAGTTCTAGGTGGTGCTGTCATGGTCATGTTTGGTGCAGTTGCCGCATCAGGCATCAATATTCTGGCAGGTATTAAGCTTGACCGCCGTGCGTTACTGATCATTGCTATTTCTTTAGCACTCGGTCTTGGTATTTCACAAGTTCCTGACTTTCTAAAGCATATGCCTGAACTCATGCGTAATATTTTCAGTTCTGGCGTAGCAACTGGCGGTATCGCAGCATTATTGCTCAACTTGATTTTACCTGACCAAACAGAACAGTAATTTTTTTAAACAATGTCCAATCCCAGTGATATGCGGATTGGACATTTTATTTTGTGTAGGGTGTCATCATGGATCCTCGAAGTGAAGTCGTATTGCGCCAGCAAGATCAACTCAAAGGTCGCGTTTTATTTATTCATGCGCCCAATGATCAGCTCCTGATTGAACTGCGCGACACAGTACAAAGTAGTATCTGGACATGGAATTTTGCTGATCATCAAGCGCATTTGACTTTGGGTTTGGACAGCCACTTTGCTGTGACATTTCCTGAGCAGAATTTCGATCAAGTCATTATTTTTGTTCCAAAATCAAAAGAGTTGCTCAGTTATATCATTCATCAGGTTGCCAGCCATATGCAGCTTGGGCAATCTATTTTCTTGGTGGGTGAGAAAAAAGGTGGTGTGGAACGTGCAGCCAAACAGTTACAGGCCTATGGCAAAACCCTCAAGCTCGACAGTGCTCGACACTGCCAGTTTTGGCAACTGATTCTACAACAACAAGAGCAGGAAAAACCGCTTGAAGCTTGGCTCAAAACCTATGAGATTCAAGTTGCAGATCAAACACTGAAAATTTGCGCTTTACCAGGTGTCTTTAGCCAAGACCATTTAGATGTTGGAACAGCGGTACTTTTACCATATCTCACCCAAGTCAAATCGGGTAAACTCGCCGACTTTGGCTGTGGTGCAGGCATTATTAGTTGCTATTTGGCAAAGCTACATCCTGACAATGTCATTCATGCGCTCGATGTCGACGCTTTTGCTTTGAAGTCAACAGAATTGACTTGCCAACACAATGCCATTTCTGCCAGCCAAATCCAGTTACATGCCGTCACAGGTATTCAAGATGCTCCGACTGGGCTAGATGCCTTGATTAGCAATCCCCCTTTTCATCAGGGTATTCACACCTCCTATGCAGTGAGTGAAGATTTATGCCAACAGGCAGAAGGTCATCTTCAAGAGCATGGTGAATTATGGATTGTGGCAAACCGTTTTTTAAATTATCCGATTTTAATTGAGCAGTATTTCGGGCATTGCGACACGAAAACTGATCAACAAGGCTTTAAGGTGTTATATGCCTGTGCAACAAACAGATAAGGAAACTAGATGAGCGAAATGAATGAACATGCGCACCTAAAGCGTAAGTTAGGTGCTCGCCATCTGAATATGATTGCAATTGGTGGTTCTATTGGAACAGGGCTATTTTTAGCTTCAGGTTCGACCATCAGTACTGCAGGACCAGGCGGCGCGTTACTTGCCTATGTCCTGATCGGGATTATGATTTATTTCTTAATGACCAGCCTTGGCGAACTAGCAACCCACAATCCAACTTCAGGTGCATTTTTTACCTACGGTAACAAATATGTTGAAGAAGGTTTTGGTTTTGCACTCGGCTGGAACTACTGGTACAACTGGGCGATTACTGTCGCATTTGAACTGGTTGCAGCACAGTGGATCATGGCATTCTGGTTCCCTGAAATTCCAGGTTTTTGGTGGAGCTTGCTGTTTTTAATTGTGATTTTCGCGATTAACGCCATGTCGGTCAGAAGTTTTGGTGAGAGTGAGTTTGTATTTTCTCTGGTCAAAGTCATTGCGATCATTATTTTTATTTTTATTGGTTTCGCGACCATTTTAAAAATTATGCTGACTCCGAATGCCCTGCCTTTCGCCAACTGGACACATAAAGACGCGCCATTTGTTGGTGGTTTTCAAGCCATGGTCGGGGTTGCCATGATTGCAGGTTTTTCCTTCCAGGGTACTGAAATGGTTGGGGTTGCTGCGGGTGAATCTAAAGATCCACATAAAACCATTCCGCTGGCAATCAAACAAATTTTCTGGCGTATTCTGCTGTTTTATATCGTCTGTATTTTTATTATCGGCACATTGGTAAGTTATGACGATCCACGCCTGATTCAGGCAGCGAGTAGCAACAATATTGCCCTGTCTCCATTTACCCTACTCTATGAAAAAGCAGGTTTTGCTTTTGCTGCAGGTCTGATGAATGCGGTGATTCTAACTGCCATTTTATCTGCAGGTAACTCGGGGATGTATTCATCTACCCGTATGTTGTGGGATATGGCAGAAGAAGGGAGTGCGCCACGCTGGTTCGCAAAGCTCGATAAACGTGGCGTCCCAATGCGTGCATTGTATGCAACCACTGCGATTGCAGCATTATCACTCCTCACTAGTTTTATAGGCAAACAGGAAATCTATAACTGGTTGCTCAATATGTCGGGGATGTGTGGTTTTATTGTCTGGCTAGGGATTGCAATTTCACATTATCGTTTCCGTAAAGGTTATGTGGCTCAGGGCTACAAAATTAAGGACTTGGCTTATCGTGCCAAATTCTTCCCATTTGCGCCATGGTTTGCCTTTATTTTGTGTTCAATCATTATCTTAGGGCAAAATTATCAAGCGTTTCTAGGAGCAAAAATTGACTGGTTAAGTCTGCTTGCCACCTATATTACCCTCCCGCTGTTTTTAGCTGTATGGTTAAGTTATAAATGGATCTACAAGACCAAACTCATCCCTTACAACGAAATGGATGTGAAACCAATGCCAGATGATGAGTAATTGTCAGCTTGTATTTAATTTTAAGTTTACTGCGCTTGATCACTCGATGGCAAAAATCACTTATCTTATACAATGGATGTCAATGAAAGTGAAAAATAAGAATACAGCATCGCCATAATCACAAGGCAATGAAAGTGAACTAAAATCCAAATACCCATTACAAAGAAAGCGGCTCACTTGGAGCCGCTTTCTTTTCACATCAATCCAGATTATTGAGCTGGTTGTTGTGCTGCTGGTTGAGCGATTACAGTACGGCTACCTGTAATTGCAGCAAACACGCGACGGTTCATTGCACGACCTTCTTTCGTGTTGTTGTCAGCAATCGGTTGATCCCATGCAAAACCTTGGGTTGTCAAACGTGATGGATCAACATTGTATTCATGTACAAGTGCAGATTTAACAGAGTTCGCACGTGCTAAAGATAAACGTTCGTTTAACTTACGTGGACCTGTGTTGTCGGTGTGGCCTTCAATACGCGCTGTTGCATTTGGATACTCAGAAAGTTTCTCTGCAACTTTTGCAATTTCAGGTTTGTATTGTGGTTTGATGTTTGACTTGTTCGTATCAAAGAACACCCGTAGTTCCATGTTCAAGTCTTCTGTCAACTCTTGTGGCTGCGGTTGTGGTTGAACCACTGGCGGCGGAGTCACAGGTTGTACTTCTGTTACAGGTGCAGCAGGTTTCAAGTGACCACCGATCACTACGTTCAAACCAGCAAGCGCTGTATAGTTCCAGAAATCTTCATCAATGTTATATGTTGCACGTGCTTCTGTACGTAGAGACAATACATCATTTAAACGCCAGAATACACCCGCGCCAACGTTACCCAAAGTACCTGCTTCTGAGTTACCACGTGTACCACGATCTACACCTTTAAAATCATAATCATAGTGACCAGCACCTAACAACACGTATGGCTTGATTTTGCTGTCATAGTTTTTAGTGATCAGATCAGAGGTCGCAATAAAGTTACCGTTGATTTGTTTTTGCTTGTATTCAGCACCAGCAGCAACTGCACCACCTTTTACATCGCCTTTCACCTGAAGGTATTCAGCTTCAAAGCTTAACCATGGTGTTAATTCAACACCAAGCGCTGCACCAACGGCTAAATCGTCTTGTGCTTCACCTTGACCCGCTTTTGAATCAAGAAGGTGATCATTTCCGTTATTATGTTCGGTACCTTGGAATGTGTAACCAAGTAACAATGGAGTAACTGTTACACCAGCATTTGCTGCAACTAGTGGAGACGCTGCAAGCAATGTAGCAACAGCAATACGACTTAATTTCATGGATATCCTCCAGAGAAAAACAATTATTTTAGGTATGACCTAAATTATTTACTTTCTGAGATATTCTTACATCTCAGTCTTTTAAAGTTTCGAGTCTGTATAATACAAGTTCATTCAGAAAATTTAAACTTGAATAACATGACTATGGTCATATTTTTTCAGATTAAGCCATTTTACTTCAATACTACTATTCTGATTAGCATTCAATTTACAAATTAAATCTTTGAAATTTATTTAATACAGTTACAAAAAAATTTGCCAATCTCTAAAAAGTTATTTAAAAATAATAATAAATATAATAAGTTACATAAAAAAATCAAACAATTTACCCTATAAATAAGAATATTTTTCAACAATAATAATCATATAAACACGTATAATTTTTCGTTATATTTAAAAATATATTCAGTTTATTTTAGCTCTTAATAACATCATTATTTATTCTCTTCTTTTCAACTCATTAATCATAGCTCATCTTTTTAAATACCCATTACAAAGAAAGCGGCTCACTTGGAGCCGCTTTCTTTTCACATCAATCCAGATTATTGAGCTGGTTGTTGTGCTGCTGGTTGAGCGATTACAGTACGGCTACCTGTAATTGCAGCAAACACGCGACGGTTCATTGCACGACCTTCTTTCGTGTTGTTGTCAGCAATCGGTTGATCCCATGCAAAACCTTGGGTTGTCAAACGTGATGGATCAACATTGTATTCATGTACAA
>NZ_SJNX01000011.1 GCF_004331075.1 Acinetobacter brisouioides
CAAGTTGTTCTTCCAATTCTCTTAATGATCTTCTCAATGATTCGTCATCATCAAGCTAGGTCGGCTATGTTACTCTCTTTCTCAAGAAAGTCAACTGCAATGTTAATTTATTTTAAAACCCACCAATCTACCCAAGAACTCAATTACTTTAACTAAGCCCTTGTTTCTCAACAAGTTTTTATCAACATCACCGCCGATGGATACGCATTATAGACCATTCATTATCGCTTGCAAGTACTTTTTAGCACTTTTTATCTCAGGTGTGCGTTTTTTCAGCTTTTTAAGGCTTTTTGCTGCTTTTATACGCTTTTTTGCATAAAAAAAGGCAATCTTTTGCAGATTGCCTTTTTAATTTTTTATTTATTTCGAGGTTTAATCAGTAAAAGTGACCCGTGCAATGGCTTTTTTACCTGATTGGACAATAATAGTCGTATTTTCTTTCACAGAATAACCTGCATCAACAACATTCCAGTCCACTTTTACGGCGCCACGTGCAACAGCATCTTTTGCAGCAGCTGCATTTTTAGTTAAGCCAGCAGCACGGACAATAGAAGCAATAAACAGCTCACCACCAAATTCACCACGTGAAATGGTCACTTCAGGGGTACCATCAGGCAATTCACCTTCTGTAATGATGTTACCTGCACCTTTATGGGCATTGGCAGCAGCCTCAGCACCATGGAAACGTTCGACCAACTCAAGCGCAAGGATTTTTTTGACTTCTTGCGGGTTACGCCCTTCTTCAATTTCTTTTAGTAAGGTTTTGATTTCTTCAACTGACTTAAAGCTGAGTAAGTCAAAATAACGCTCAATCAAAGAGTCTGGCATTGAAAGCACTTTTTGGTACATCGCACCTGGTGCATCAAATACGCCAATATAGTTGCCGAGTGATTTCGACATTTTATTGACGCCATCTAGACCTTCTAAAATTGGCACAGTAATACAGACTTGTGCTTCTTGATCATAACGACCTTGTAAAGTACGTCCCATGAGCAAGTTAAAGGTTTGATCGGTACCACCTAACTCAACATCTGCATGTAAAGCAACCGAGTCATAGCCTTGTACCAATGGATACAAGAATTCATGAATCGCAATCGGTTGCTGGTTGTTGTAACGTTTGGTGAAGTCGTCACGCTCCAGCATACGCGCTACAGTTTGCTGTGAAGCCAACTGAATCAGATCAGCTGCAGTCTTGGTTGCGAACCATTCTGAGTTAAACACCACTTTAGTTTTTTTCGGATCAAGAATTTTAAAGACCTGTTCCTGATAGGTTTTGGCGTTTTCTAATACTTGTTCGCGTGACAATGGCGGACGTGTTGCGCTTTTTCCAGTTGGGTCACCGATCATGGCGGTATAGTCGCCAATCAAGAAATAAACGTCATGCCCTAAATCTTGGAATGTTTTTAATTTATTGATCAGAACTGTATGCCCAAGGTGCAAGTCAGGTGCAGTTGGGTCAAAACCCGCTTTGATTTTAAGCGGGCGGTTCTGTTTAAGCTTCTTTAACAAATCTTCTTCAGATATAATTTCATGCGTGCCACGTTGGATCAGGGCAAGCTGTTCTTCAGCAGGTAAGAAATTTGACATCACAAAATCCAAACACATCAGTTATTCAATTTGTGCGATATACTAACACTTTTTCAGCATATTGCAGGCTTTGTTGCTCATGTCAGACATCTATATTGGAGTGATGACAGGAACAAGTATGGACGGTGTCGACATCGTAGCCGCCTCATTTGACCCATTACAACTTCATGCAACACTTACTGTGCCCTTTGATCCTGATTTACAAGATCAGCTCATGGCACTGACTTTACCTGGCGACAATGAAATTGATCGGATGGGTAAGGCAGATGTTGCACTTGCCAACATGATTGGACACGGCATTAACCAACTGATTGAAAAAAATCAGATCGACCGCACAAAAATTAAAGCCATTGGTTCACATGGGCAAACCATTCGTCATCGTCCCGAACATGGTTTTACCTTACAAATTGGCGACCCCAATATTATTACCGAACTCACCCAGATTCCTGTAGTTTCAGATTTTCGCCGCCGCGATATGGCAGCAGGCGGACAAGGTGCGCCTTTAGTTCCAGCATTTCATCAGGCATTGTTTCAACATGCTGCGATTGATCGGGTAATTTTAAATTTGGGTGGCATTGCCAACGTCAGTATTTTACCTGCCAATCGACCTGAACAGGTGTATGGCTTTGATACAGGCCCTGCCAACATTTTAATGGATGCATGGTGTGAGCGTTACACAGGGCATCCTTATGATGATAATGGTGACTGGGCAGCTTACGGCACGCCAATTCGTTCTTTAATGGATCGATTGTATGCCCATGAGTTTTTCTCGAAAAAACCACCCAAAAGCACAGGGCGCGAAGACTTCAATTTAGAATGGTTAGATGAACAGCTCAGCGACTGGCGTAACGACATTTTGTATAATGAACTTGAAGATATCCCTGAAAATATTCAGGCGACTTTAGCCAAACTCACTGTACGCGCTATTCAAAAAGCAATTTACCGTTCAGGACTCGAAAATGGTGAGGTTTATGTCTGCGGTGGCGGTGCCTATAATTCACATGTTTTAGAACAGTTACGTTGGCGTTTACGCAAGCATCATTGGGCAGTACAAACCACCGATGTGCTCGGGTTATCACCGACATGGGTCGAAGCAACTGCTTTTGCGTGGTTAGCCATGCGTTTTGTGAAGCAACTCAGTGGTAACTTGCCTGCGGTCACTGGGGCGCGAGGTTTACGTATTTTAGGCAGCATGACTGCTGTTTAAAATACACAGATATGTTTTATTAGTATCTATGCCTTCTTTCTTTGTATTTCTCCTACAGAAAGAAATACAAAGGATTAAAGAAAAAAGTCTAATTTTAAAGACATAAAAAAAGCCCTGCTCGTCACTTACGGCAGGGCTTTTTTTATGTGCGAATTAAATCGAGAACGATGAACCACAACCACAGGTTGTTGTTGCATTTGGGTTTTGCACAATAAAACGCGAGCCTTCCAGACCTTCCACATAGTCAACCACTGAGCCGACTAAATATTGATAACTCAAAGAATCGACCAACATTTTAACATCGCCATTTTCAAAGGCAGCATCATCTTCATTGGCATTTTCAGCAAAGTTAAAACCGTAAGAAAAACCAGAACAACCACCACCTGTCACATACACACGCAACATCAACTCTTGGTTGCCTTCACTATCACGAAGTTGGCGGACTTTGTTCGCTGCATTATCTGTAAGCACTAAAGCTTGAGTACTCATCGTTGGCATTCCTCACATCAATTTCGTCTTGTCTGAAGACAATTTGCGCAATCATAGCATATTCAAAATAGGGCTGCTGTTGGAAAAATTCAATCCCTAGCAATTTACTCAATTTTAACATGGTAATTTGGTTTTATCAGGATTACTGATTAGAATAAGCGCAAATTGCTACCCAGTTAAAACTTTTATGATTCAACTTGACCAACTCAGCTTACGTCGCGGTGGACGCGTGTTATTTCAAAAAGCCTCGATGCAACTGCATCCTGGTTGGAAAATAGGTTTAACTGGAGTCAATGGTGCGGGTAAATCTACCCTATTTTCAGCCCTACTCGGGGGTATGGAATCAGATGGTGGTTCTTTAACTCGTCCAAGTGTCTGGACTGTGGCACATATGGCTCAGGAAATTGAAGCGCTGGACATGAAAGCGATTGATTTTGTGCTTTCAGGTGATGAGGAATACTGGGACATTCAAAATAAACTCGATCATCCTGAACAGCTCAGTGATGACGAGCTGGCACATTTATATGGTCGTTTTGACGAAATTAGCGGTTACTCTGCGCCATCTAAAGCCTCTCAACTCATGGCAGGTCTCGGATTTTTTGAACACCAATCTGAGCTCAGTGTTTCCAGTTTTTCTGGCGGATGGCGGATGCGCTTGAACCTCGCACGTACTCTGATGAGCCGTTCTGATTTACTGTTGCTGGATGAACCGACCAACCATTTGGACTTGGATGCCATTTTATGGCTGGAAGACTGGCTCAAAGCCTATGAAGGAACGCTGGTTTTGATTTCGCATGACCGCGACTTCCTTGATGCCATTACCGATCATATTCTGCATATCGAAAATCAGGAACTGACCTTATACACAGGTAACTATTCGACCTTTGAGCGTACCCGTAGCGAACGCCTCGCCCAACAACAACAGGCTTACGAAAAACAACTCGAAACTCGTGCACATTTGCAAAAATATATTGACCGCTTTAAAGCACAAGCGACGAAAGCCAAACAGGCACAAAGCCGAATCAAACAACTCGAACGTATGCAGGAACTTTCAGCTGCACATGTAGATACCCCATTTACCTTTTCATTTCGTGAACCCACCAAAATGAGTTCACCATTACTGGAACTGGAACATGCAGATATTGGCTATGGCGACAAACTCATTGTGACCAATGTCAATTTGCAGATTACACCGACCAGTCGAATTGGTTTATTGGGCATGAATGGTGCTGGTAAATCCACCCTGATCAAATCTCTAGTCGGTGATTTGCCATTGCTTCGTGGTCATCGTAAAGCTTCAGAACTGCTGAATATTGGTTACTTTGCCCAACATCAGATGGATGCTTTAGATGGTAATGCTAGCCCAATGTTACAACTCGCGCGTATTGCTGATCCAAAAATCAGTGAAGCGACGTTGCGTGCTTTCTTGGGAAGTTTCGGCTTTAGTGGTGAACGGATGGACACCCCTTCTGCAAGCTTTTCTGGCGGGGAACGTGCACGCCTAGCCTTGGCACTCATCGTCTGGAAGCGCCCGAATGTGCTGATTCTCGATGAGCCAACTAACCACCTTGACTTAGACATGCGTCATGCACTGACAATGGCACTGCAAGATTTTGAAGGCGCGGTCGTACTGGTGTCACATGAACGCCAGCTCATAGCCAGTGTCTGTGATGAGCTAATTCTGGTTCACGCAGGTCAAAGCAAAGAATTTGAGGGTGATCTAACAGCGTATGCTGACTGGCTACGTCAAGCGCGGTTGGACATCATCAAAAATGGGCAGCAACTCAGTACGCCAGTTCAATCTCTAGTGGAAGAAAAGCCAGCCATTTCAAAAACGGATAAAGAAGCACAGCGTAAAGAAACTGCTCGCCGCCGCGATATGACTCGTCCAATTCGCAAAAATATCGAAAATGCTGAAGCCAAAATCGAGAAATTACAGCCACGTTTGGGCTTGGTTGAACAACAACTGGCAGATTCAACTGTGTACGATGCCGAGCGTAAAGATGATTTGCTTAAACTCATGAATGAACAAACTGATCTCAAGCAACAGCTTGAAAAAGCTGAAGAGCAAATGCTTGAATTGATGATGGAACTCGAAGAACTCGAAAGTTCATTTGAAGATTAATTGAATACAAAGCTCGGTCTTAGGGCTGAGCTTTGATTTTTCTATCGCATACTCCACATGAACAGCAGCAATATGTGAACTTGCTTTTTTGTGATCACAATCGTTTAATTGAAACAGCGAGCATTACCACCAGTTATTGGCTGATTTGAGTAGTTACGCATCAATAAAAATGTAATTTAATGGCATTTATTGATTGTATTCACAAACCGATATTCAATGAATATATAATGGGGAAATTAAAAAATATCTTCTAATACGTTGATCTTCAATCAAATACAGTCTAAATTCTAGTCAATATAAAATATTATATTGTAAATTATCATTGTTGATAACTGAGGGGAAATCGTAAATAACTGTGGATAAGTCTTGAGTTATCCATAATCCATAGAGCGGGTTACTCAGTCAAATTTAGGCCATTTCTAATTTTACTGTGTGCAATATCCAAATCATAAGTTTATTTATGCTTATAAACCATAAACATAATACCTTGGACTCAGCTTATAATGCACTTTTTTGATTTCCTATTCAGCCTTGAGCAAGCTCTACCAGCACTATTGCAAGAATATGGCCTATGGCTTTATGTAATTATTTTTCTTATTATTTTTCTTGAAACAGGCTGCATCTTTATGGCATTTTTGCCAGGAGACAGTCTACTGATCAGTATTGGCGCACTTTGTGCTACGGTGGGCAGTGAACACCTCGTTTATATGATTCTGGTGCTGTTTTTTTCTACGACATTGGGTTATATCATCAATTATTATACTGGGCTATATTTTAGTTCACGTATTTTAAATTGCCGCTTTTGTTATGTAAAACAAGATTATCTCACCAAAACAGATCTGTTTTTTCGACGCCATGGCGGCAAAACTATTGTGATGGCCCGGTTCGTTCCATTTGTACGTTCATTTGCACCATTCGCAGCTGGCTCAAGTGGCATGCCCTATACACCTTTTATGATCTACAATCTTTTAGGTGCTTTACTCTGGGTCAGCTTACTGTTATCTACGGGCTATTTGGGGGGAGCAACCTTTTTATGGATGTTACCCGAATAAAAAAGCATCCCGAAGGATGCTCTTTGTTTCAATACCAATTCAATTAAGCATCAATATCTGCATTTAGCGCATTTTCTTCAATAAAAGCGCGACGCGGTTCAACATCGTCACCCATTAGGCAAGAGAACATCCGATCCGCTTCAATTGCATCATCAATGGTCACTTGCAACATATGACGATTTTCAGGATCCATCGTGGTTTCCCAAAGCTGTTCAGCATTCATCTCGCCAAGACCTTTATAGCGCTGAATCATCATGCCGCGGCGCGAGTCTTGTAAGATATGTTGCCACACTTGATGGAAAGTACTGACCAAAATACGACGCTCGCCTTTTTGTAAATAAGCACCCTCTTCAAGCAAGCTAAACCAGCTTTTTGAGTTCTTTAACAAACGTGCATATTCGGCTGAGTTCAATAAACCAGAATCAAGCAAATACGCATGCGGCAAATTATGCACATACACCGTAATGCGTGGCCAATAATGCGTTACTTTGGTTCCATCGGCACTTTCTACTTCAAAGCTTTCCAATGAAACTTCTGGACGAAGGCTTGGTTGGAGCTTGGTGATTTCTGCCTGTAAATGTTCAGCCCATGTCTGTACATAATCTTGCTCGACATTTCGTTCAGATTTAAAGGCTTCAACGGCCAATAAACCATCGAGCAAACTTGCTGGATAACGTTGAGTTAAACGATGCAAGCTCTTTTGTGATACCTGATAATCTTGAATTACTTTTGCCAAAGCTTCACCAGCAATTGCAGGAGCTTCGGCACTAATATGTAAAGACAACTCATCAATTGCATTGGAAATCAAATATGTTTCCAATGCATCATTATCTTTAATATATTGTTCTTGCTTACCTTTTTTTAGTTTATACAAAGGTGGCTGAGCAATATAAATATAGCCACGTTCAACCAACTCAGGCATTTGACGGAAGAAGAAAGTCAACAACAAGGTGCGAATGTGTGAACCATCGACGTCCGCATCGGTCATGATGATAATTTTGTGATAACGCAGTTTGTCTGGGTTATATTCTTCACGCCCGATACCACAGCCTAATGCAGTGATGAGTGTACCCACTTCTACAGACGAAATCATTTTGTCAAAACGGGCACGTTCTACGTTCAGGATTTTACCTTTTAGTGGCAAAATCGCCTGCATTTTACGGTTACGCCCCTGTTTGGCACTACCACCTGCCGAATCACCCTCGACCAGATATAGTTCAGACAATGCAGGATCTTTTTCCTGACAGTCTGCAAGTTTACCTGGTAAGCCAGCAATATCTAATGCACTTTTACGACGTGTCATTTCACGGGCTTTACGCGCTGCATCACGGGCACGTGCTGCATCAATGATTTTGCCTGCAATCGATTTTGCCGCTTGCGGGTTTTCCAGCAAATACGCTGAAAACTCTTTATTCATTGCCTGCTCAACCGCAGGTTTCACTTCACTCGACACCAATTTTTCTTTGGTCTGTGAAGAAAATTTTGGATCAGGCACTTTCACTGAAACAATCGCAGTCAAGCCTTCGCGGGCATCATCACCAGTAACAGCAACTTTTTCTTTTTTGAGGATATTTTCACTTTCAAGATAGTTATTTAAACCACGTGTCAGTGCTGCACGGAAACCGGCTAAATGCGTACCACCATCCTTTTGTGGAATGTTGTTGGTAAAGCAGCGAACATTTTCCTGATAAGAATCATTCCACTGCAATGCCACTTCAACTGCAATACCATTATCTGTTTCTGTAGTGAAATGGAAAATTTCATTCAGATGGTTTTTGCCTTGGTTGATGTATTTGACAAACTCAGACAAACCACCTTCATAGTCATAGACATGCTCGAAGTTAATTCGTTCATCACGTAAAACAATCCGTACGCCTGCATTCAAGAAAGAAAGCTCACGTAAACGACGTGCTAAAATATCGACATTAAAAATAGTTTGGCTAAATGTTTCTGCACTCGGCCAGAAACGCACAACCGTACCAGTTTTGTCTGTTGTACCAATCACACGCAATGGGTATTGTGGATCACCATGTTGATATTCTTGTTCGTGAACCTGACCTGCACGGTAAATTTTCAGTTGCAATTTTTTTGATAAAGCATTAACAACTGAAACACCTACGCCATGTAAACCACCTGAAACTTTATAACTATTGTCGTCAAATTTACCGCCAGCATGCAAAATAGTTAAAATAACTTCTGCAGCAGAAACACCTTCTTCTGGGTGAATATCCGTTGGAATACCACGACCATTGTCAGACACACTTACCGATTCATCTTCATGAATGGTAACGATAATTTCGTCACAATGACCAGCCAAAGCCTCATCAATCGCGTTATCGACCACCTCAAATACCATGTGGTGCAAACCTGTACCATCATCAGTATCCCCAATGTACATCCCAGGGCGTTTACGTACAGCGTCTAAACCTCGTAAAACCTTAATGCTAGAGGAATCATAAGCCTTTTCATTGGTTTGTTCTGTTTGAGAAGCAGATTGAGTCTCTGAACTCATGTTTTCTCCCTAGTCATTGTGAACGGCTGATTCAGCATGCTGTTGATTAGCGTGAATGCGATGAACCTCACCGTTGTCTACATTGAATAATTGATAAAAAATAGATAGATCATGTAAATGTTTTTGTACCAACTCATGATCTAAAGTTGTCAAAAAAACTTGACTACCCAGTTGGCTTAAACGTTCAAGTAAACGTCGTTGGGCAGCATAATCGAGCTCTGCCGTCAAATCATCTAATAATACCACAGTTTCCTTATTGCTCGCATGCAGCATTGCAATCTGTGACAGCTTTAACGCCATGATCAGCAATTTCTTCTGCCCACGGGACAGTACGGTATCCGCATCACCCAAAGTTGTTTTTAGGCGCAAATCTGCGCGGTGTGGCCCATATTCGGTATAGCGTCGTTCTTTGTCTTTTTCATGTGCAAAGACCAATTGCTGCAATAACCCTTCTTTTTCCTGAAAGCCCGCACTATATTCCAAACGGATCTCGACATCAGGCAATAGATACTGGATATCCTGCTGAAAAAAAGTATTCCAGCGTTGCACAATACTGGCACGTTGATGATGCAGAATTTCCCCATATTCACTAAGCAACCTGTTCCACGGTTCAATATCCGATAACGTCAATTGCCGCTGTGATTTAAGCAAACTATTTCGCTGTTTTAAGGCTCGGGTATATGCTTGCCATGTTGTATAAAAATCAGGTTCCACGTGGAACATCAGCCAGTCCAACAACTGCCGTCTAGGCTTTGCCCCATGATCAATAATATCGGTACTTTGAGGCTCTATGAGTTGTAATGGGAGTAATTTTGCCAGTTGACCTTGTGTGGCAATGCTATCGCCATTGACCTTAATCACCTGTTCACCTGAAGTCATTTTTTGAATGCCAATTTTATCTTGCCCTGCTTGGGCAAAAATCAAGGCATGGCTTTGTTCATGTTGAATATAGTTTTTAGGAAGATGTGTCCGAAAGGAACGTCCTGTCGCGAGCAAATGAATCGCTTCTAAAACCGAGGTTTTACCTGAGCCATTCTTGCCATAAAAAACATTAAATGGCTGCAAGCAAGGCAATGCAGCCATTTTAATGTTACGCACACGTTCGATACTTAAACGCGTAATATGCATAAGCTTGGGATTAGACACGCATTGGCATGACCACATAGGTTTGGTCAGCATGAGTAGTGTCTTGAACCAGAACAGATTGGTTGGCTTCAGTCATGGTCATGGTGACATCATCACCATCCAAAACCCCCAACACATCTAGTAAATATTGCGCATTAAATGACATTTCCAACACTTCATCAGTATATTGAATCACCAAGTCTTCACTTGCTTCATCTTGCTCTGGGTTATTCGCACGTAGTTGCAAGGTGTCAGTATAAAAATTTAAAAATACACCGCGTAATTTTTCATTACTTAAAATTGCTACACGCTGCAAAGACTGTTTAAACACATCATGCGCAATCACGACATGCTTATCGCCACCACGCGGAATCACACGACGATAGTCAGGGAATTTTCCATCGATTAATTTTGTCGTGAAACGTACAGTGACATTGCCCTGCTCTTTGTCACGGTTTGGCACCTGAATCGTCACGTTCAATAACTCACGACCAATCACTAAAGTTAAAGGTTGATCTTCAATCGTTAATAAGCGTTGTAATTCACCTACAGCTTTGCGTGGAACAATTGCCTGTAGAGGTTGAGCAGCAGTTGACGCAGCCGAGGTTTCACAAAGTGCCAAACGGTGACCATCGGTTGTGACTGCACGAAGTTGGTTTTGATCAATCTCAAGCAATGTTCCTGTCAAATAAAAACGAACATCCTGTACAGCCATTGCAAAAGAAGTTTTTTCAAACAGACGTTTCAGTTCACGCTGAGTGACCTGAACTTGCGTACCCTGCGTGTTTTCAGTGGTCAATAACGGATAATCTTCTGCGGGTAATGTACCCAAAACAAAACGACTATTGCCTGACTTTAAAATACAACGCTGGTCTTCGGTAATTTGTAAATCAATCAGTGCTGCACTTGGTAGAGATTTGCAGATATCCATCAGTTTACGTGCAGGAACTGTTGTTTCACCTGCTTGTAAACATGCCCCCTCTGCAAACGGCATACTTGCCACCAATTCAACTTCTAAATCCGACCCTGTAATGGTCAATGCTTGTGCAGAAGCTTGAATTTTGACATTAGATAAAATGTTTAAAGTATGTCGACGCTCTACCACCCCCACAACATGAGATAGCACATTTAACAGACTCTCTTTCGCGATTTTTAAACGCACAATGCATTCCTCTAACAGGTATCTTTTTAGACAAATAGGGCTTGAGTCGAGTACTATGCGGCAGAAGTTGACACATTGCAACTCGACTTTTTCTCTTCAATAAACTTGGGATTTTAACTCTGTAACAAGCGGGTTAAATTTTTATAATCTTCGTCAAAAATTGGATCTTCTTCACGTAAGCTTTGCACCTTTTCACAGGCATGCATAACTGTGCTGTGGTCACGCCCACCAAATGCCATACCGATTTCAGGGAAACTGTCCCCTGTAAGTTCACGCGCTAAACCCATCGCTAACTGGCGAGGACGTGCATAAATACGAGTACGCTTTGGTCCAATTAATTCTTTGAGTGGAATACGAAAATACTCACTCACCACACGCTGAATATTTTCGGTGCTAATGGTACGTGCACGAATTGCCAAAACATCTTTTAAAGACTCTCGTACAACATCCAGATCAATTGCAGAACCTTTAAAACGCGAGATAGCAACCACTTTATTTAATGCGCCTTCCAATTCACGCACATTAGCAACCACTTGCTGAGCAATAAATAACGCGCAGTTACGAGGTAAATCAACACCTGTGCTTTCTGCTTTTTTGAGTAAAATTTCGATACGGGTTTCAATATCTGGCGGCTCAACCCCCACAGATAATCCCCAAGAAAAGCGTGAAACCAAACGTGGATCAAGCTCAGTCAGTTCTTTCGGATAACGATCTGAGGTTAAAATAATTTGCTTGGATTCATCCAGAAGTGCATTAAAAGTATAAAAAAACTCTACCAAGCTGGCTTCTTTCCCTGCCAGCAAGTGAATATCATCGACCAATAACAAGTCCAAAGAACGGCAATTTTTCTTAAATTCTTCAACCTTGCCTTTTTGTAAAGAACTGACAAAGTCCTGTACAAAACTTTCTGCGGTCATATACATGACACGGGCATTTGGCTTGGCTTGTAGCAAAGCATTGCCAACAGCTTGCATCAAATGTGTTTTACCCAAACCTGTCGGGCCATACAAAAATAAAGGATTGTGCTGAGACGCGCCCAATTGTGTCAGAACTTTACGGCAAGTTTCAGCTGCCATTTGGTTTGAACGCCCTTCCACAAACAAAGAAAATGTAAATAGTGGGTTTAACTGACGCTTTTTACTGAGTTTAGCGGCAACAGGTTGTGCAATAGAGGTAATTTCAGGTTCTTTTTCCTTTTTTGCCATACTAGGTGCAGGTGTTTCTAGTGCCGACACTGTCGTTGCAGGTTGCTCACTGGCTTTTAAGATTGCCCCAGGGCGAGAATCCACCATAATCTCAACATGGCGAATACGACCTTCAGAAAGCTGCTCTGCCAAAATTGAAATCAGTTCAAGATGATGTTCCTGAATATAACGTGTCCAGTATGGATTAGGCGCATATAAACGTAATGTATGCTCATGCTCTTCAGCAATCAATGGTCGAATCCACATCGCAAAGACATTATCAGAGAGCTCTTGTCGCAAGCGAGTTAAGCAGTCCGTCCAAAGCATGTGATTCCCCTATGTACCGACTCAAAGAAAAAGATACCCTGCACTTCTATTCTATTTGCAGGGGGTGGTTATTCTAACTAAGTTATCCACATCTGTCATAGAAAAATCCACAGATTTGGGTAAAAAAATAGCATTTCAATGTGGAAAAAGCCTTCCACAGCTCTTGTGGATAAGTTTATACACAAGCTGTGGATAAAATAACACAAAAAGTTATCCACATTCTATAAAAAAGATAATAACAATAATATCCACAGGTTAATATATTGTTTTTTATTTAAAATAATCCATTATCCACAGAAAATACGCCCTCTAATAATAATAAATTTAAATTTTAAATTTTAAATTTAATTAATAACGTGGATGAATTTTGTGGATAAGTAAGAATTTCTGAATTTAAATTCAAATTTAAAAAAGCGTTGATCAGAGGTGTTGTTGATAACTTTAAAAACCATGAAATGGATAAATCTCAATTTAAATTCAAATTACAGAAAGCAAAAAAACAGTACTTTTTTTTAAATATGATGAAATTAATAGCCTCATATAGAGAAATATGTAAGAAATCGCGTAAAAAACAGCTTTTTGATTGACAGTACGCTAAATGCACAATAAAATCGCGAACCTTTATAGATAGATCAATTTTTGGAGTTTCTGTATGAAACGTACATTCCAACCATCTGAATTAAAGCGTAAACGCGTTCATGGTTTCCGTGCTCGTATGGCAACTAAAGCTGGTCGTCAAGTTTTAGCTCGCCGCCGTGCAAAAGGTCGTCATAGCTTAACTGTATAATTTAAAGTTAACGCTTCATCGACCTGGGTGTATGACACTTTATAGTTTCAGCACAGACGTTCGCATACGCTGTGCTGCAGATTACAAAAATGTGTTCGATGGTGCGCTTTTTAAAGTGCATCAACCCCACTTTCTTTTTTTGGCAAAGCCAAGCGAACAGACGAGCCGCCTTGGGATTGTTGTTGCTAAAAAGAAAGTGCGTCGTGCACACGAAAGAAATCGAATAAAACGGATCGCTCGCGAAAGTTTTCGCTTGAACCAACAGGCAATTGCTTCGTTGGATATTGTTGTTATGCCTAAAATAGGCATAGAAGATATTTCAAATGCTGAATTGCACCAGCAATTAAAATTTGCTTGGCAAAAACTCAATCGCTTGGTACATAAGCGCCAGAATAATACGTCTATTTCCCCACAAAAGTAGAGATGGCCAATGGTTCGTATCCTGCATTGGTTGGTACGTCTTTATCAGATTGCGATTAGTCCTTTACTTGGACCACGTTGTCGCTATATTCCTACCTGTTCTCAATATGCGTTAGAAGCTTTGCAAACGCATGGCGCTGTACATGGAGTATGGCTAGCAACTTGCCGTGTCTGCCGTTGTCATCCTTGGGGAGGTTCAGGATATGATCCTGTACCTGCAAAGGCGATCCGTTTTATTTCCTTTCAGCAAATCGATTCTCAAACGCTTCATGTTACTGTACCCTTTCGTGAACGTTTCTTGAACCAAAATCACTCTAACTACTTGGGGTCATAGCTATGCAACAATGGGCCAGGTTTGCGATTATCGGTGCCATGTTGGTTACCGCTTATTTGCTCATTTTGGCTTGGCAAAAAGACTATGGACACACAACGAGCGCACCGCAGCAGCAAAATACTGCTGTCGTATCGCGTGATGTGTCTGCCGATTTGCCAAATAGTCAAAATACAGCATCTACAGATATGCCGCAGGCAAATGCTGCAGCACCAGCAAACACGACTGCTGCTCCAGCCAGTCAGCATCTGATTACTGTACAAACAGATTTATATCGCCTTTGGATTACACCAAAAGGTGGTGATATTGTGCGCCTTGAACTGCTTGCACATGATGAAAGTAAAGGCAGTAACCAGCCTTTTGTCATGCTAGAGAGCGATAATAAACGCACATACGTCGCACAATCTGGTTTAATTGGTGTCAATGGACCAGACAGCAGTGCAAATGGTCGTCCTGTTTTTGAGGTAGAGAAAAACAGCTATACCTTAAATGATGCGAAAACTGTGACTGAAAATGGTAAAACCGTGAAGGTTTTAACCGTACCAATGGTGTACAAAACCGCCAATGGTGTCGAGATGGTTAAGACTTTTACCTTCAAACAGGGTGATTACCCAATTGAAGTGGGTTATCAGGTCATGAACCGCAGTCAACAAAACTGGCAAGGTCAATTCTTTGGTCAGATTAAACGTGATGATTCTGTCGATCCAGGTAAGTCAAGTCAGGGTATTTTCCAGTTAGGAACGTATCTTGGGGGTGCTTGGGGTACGCCAGATCAACATTACAATAAATTGAAATTTGCCAATTTCAATGATGACAAGCTCAATGTTCAAGCCAAAGGCGGTTGGGTTGCTGTAGTTCAGCACTATTTTGTGAGTGCATGGATTCCTGGGTCGTTGAAGTTGACTCAAGCCAACGGACAGCCATATACCGCAACTCTACAATCTCGTAGAGCTGGCGAATCAATGAATATTATCGGGTTTACTTCACCAGCCATTACAGTGCCAGCAGGGACTAAAATGGAAGTGAATGCAACGTTCTATTCAGGCCCAAAAGTTCAGTCTGAGCTGAAAGATTTGGCAGTCGGTTTAAACCAAACTGTAGATTATGGTTGGTTGTGGCCAATTGCAAAACTCTTGTTCCTTGGTTTGGAAACTTTCCATAAGTTCTTAGGCAACTGGGGCTGGTCAATTATTCTATTGACTGTTGTGGTGAAGATGATTTTGTGGCCGCTGTCTGCAAAAAGTTATCGCTCAATGGCAAAAATGCGTGTGATTGCACCTGAAATGCAACGCATGAAAGAAGAGTTTGGCGAAGACCGTATGCGTTTCTCTCAAGAAATGATGGCTCTTTACAAACGCGAAGGGGTTAACCCGCTTTCAGGCTGCTTGCCATTGTTCATGCAAATGCCGATTTTCTTGGCATTGTACTGGGTATTGATGGAAAGCGTTGAGTTGCGTCATGCACCGTGGTTAGGTTGGATCACTGACTTATCTGCAATGGATCCATGGTTTATCTTGCCGTTAATCATGGGTGGAACCATGTTTGCACAGCAAATGTTGAACCCTCAACCTGCTGACCCAATGCAAGCCAAAGTGTTCCGCTTAATGCCGATTATCTTTACGGTATTTATGCTGTTCTTCCCTGCCGGTCTGGTGTTGTACTGGATTGTGAACAACAGTATTACTATTTTACAGCAGTGGTTTATTGCACAAAGTGTGAAAAAACAGCGTGAAACTCAAGCGGGTACTTAATCTCGCCTGAGCCAAGCAAGCAACTGCTGAATAAATCCGCCTAAGATGTTACGCTTAGGCGGATTTTTCTTTGACTGAATATTGATAAATTTAGGTGTGTGCTATGCAAAACCAAACCACCATTGCTGCAATCGCAACGCCGCCAGGTCGTGGTGGTGTCGGTGTAATTCGACTGTCAGGCCCTAAAGCTTATGCCATTGCACAAGCCATTAGCCAAAAAGCTTTACCCCAAGCCCGTATGGCAGGTTTTCGCCAGTTTTATGATGCTCAAGGCGAAGTCATGGACGAAGGTTTGGTACTGTGTTTCCCGAATCCAAATTCCTTTACGGGTGAAGATGTGGTGGAATTGCAGGGACATGGCGGTCCAGTTATTCAAAATGCTCTGCTCGCGCGTTTGCTGGAGTTAGGAGCAACCGCAGCCAAAGCAGGTGAATTTTCCATGCGCGCCTTTGAAAATGGCAAGCTGGATTTGGTGCAGGCAGAAGCGATTGCCGATCTGATTGATGCGACTTCCCAAGCGGCTGCACGCTCTGCGGTACGCTCATTACAAGGGGCTTTTTCCAATAAGGTGAATACCGTTTTGGAAAAGCTGATCCATTTGCGCTTGCATGTGGAAGCTGCGATTGATTTTCCAGAAGAGGAAATTGATTTTCTTGCTGATGGCAAGATTTTGGGATTGCTCGAAAATGTACAAAGCTCGGTACAATCGGTACAGCAATCGGCACGTCAGGGGCAATTGTTACGTGAAGGTTTGCAGGTGGTGATTGCAGGTAAACCCAACGCTGGCAAGTCCAGTTTGCTGAATGCTTTGGCTGGTGTTGAGCGCGCGATTGTGACCGATATTGCAGGTACAACCCGTGATGTCTTGCATGAAAAACTCAGTCTCAATGGTCTGCCAATTACCCTGACTGATACCGCTGGTTTACGAGAAACGGGCGATATTGTGGAAAAAGAAGGGATTCGCCGTGCCATCAAAGAAATTGAACAGGCTGATTTGTTGTTGCTAGTGTATGACTTGAGTCAAGGTGAAGAACCATTACAACTGGCACAGCATTATTTTGCCGAGCATTTAGAGCCACGTCGCCTCATGCTCATTGCCAATAAATGCGATCTGACAGAAACGGCACCTGAAATTGGTGAATATCAGGGCTTTCGTCATATCACGGTGTCAGCGAAACAGGAAATGGGGGTTCAGGCGCTCATAGACGCGATTACAGCGCATGCAGGCTTTCATCCTGAAGAAGATACCTTCATTGCACGAACGCGCCATTTGGACGCAATGAAGCGCACACAGCAGTATTTGGCTGAGGCACGTGTGCAGCTTGTCGATTTTCATGCAGGTGAACTGGTTGCTGAATCATTGCGCCTCGCGCAAAATGCACTGAGTGAAATCACGGGTGAGTTTAGTGCGGATGATTTGCTCGGGAAAATCTTCGGATCGTTTTGTATCGGAAAGTAAGCAAAAAGCTGCCCATTTGGCAGCTTTTTTTGAATTATTTTTTATTTTTTATCAACTGAAATTGCACCAGGGCCAGCAACCGCCAGCAATAAGAATCCACCCACAATACTCATGTTTTTAAAGAAATGAATTTTAGTATTTAAATCTTGCATCATGTCGCCAGTGGTATGCCAGTAAGCATGTCCAATCATGGCACTTCCCAGTGTATACAGCGCTAAAAGCACAGCAATTGGGCGTGTATAGAAACCAATCAGAATCAATAATCCTAAAAAGGCTTCAGCCACAACAGCAATAATCGCGGAGAGTGTTGGTAATGGCGCATGAAGCATATTCATGTATTGAACCGTACCTTCAAAGCCTGTTAATTTGCTGAAACCAAAAATCAGAAATAGCGTGATTAATAAAACACGAGCAAGCAGCAGAACAAGCGATTTGGCTGAGCCAAAGTCCAGATAGCGTAGTGAGGTCATGATGCAACTCCAGTATTTTGTTTAAATATTGTGCGATCATATGGGGTGTAAAAAAATTAATAAATGTTAAAAAAAGTACATATTGTTTTAAAAATAGAACAATTGGGGTGCATTTAGCATTGGTTATAAAAAAACATGCATTTTTAGGATATTGAGATCGCAATCTCTAGCCGTAGCGTTTTAATAATTTTAAAAATTCTTCTAGTTCAGTTTCATTCACTGCAGTCGCTTCAGCCAAAACATGGTGACGTAGATGCTCTTCAATCAGTTCATTCATCAAACCATTGATTGCGCCTTTAATGGCTGCAACCTGCTGTAACACCTCAATACAGTGGCTGTCCCCTGCTTCAAGATGCTGTTCCACACTGTGGATCTGTCCTTTCAGACGTTTGACGCGATTCAATATTTTCTTATCTTGGTGAAGATGGCTCATATCCGAACTCGATAAAAAGAAATATACTATAGGGGAGTATATTTGAGTAATCCTGAAATGCAACGTATAGATTCAAACCGATCCCATCACCACCAGTTTGATGAAGGAAACCCATTGGCTCAGAAACGTATTTTGTGGGCAACGATTTTAACTGGAATCATGATGGTTTTTGAAGTCGCTGGAGGATGGATTTTTAATTCGATGGCGCTTTTAGCTGATGGTTGGCATATGAGTTCACACATGCTGGCTTTGGGGTTGGCTTATATTGCCTATCGGGCTGCCCGACATTACTCTCGCGATCAGCGCTTTAGTTTTGGGACATGGAAAATTGAAATTCTTTCAGGGTATAGCAGCGCGATTTTATTGATGGTCGTGGCTTTGCTGATGGCATTCCAATCGGTTGAGCGTCTACTCTCGCCTGTACAGATTCATTATAACGAAGCGATTTTAATCGCGGTGATTGGGCTGCTGGTCAACCTGCTGTGTGCTTGGTTACTGCATGATGACCCGAATCACCACCATCACCATCATCATGCTCATCATCACCATGAAGATGAACATGGTCATGAACATCATCATGACCTGAATCAGAAAGCAGCATTTATACATGTTGTAGCGGATGCGATTACTTCTGTATTTGCCATTCTTGCGCTACTTGCAGGCAAGTATTTTGGCTGGAATTTTTTAGATGCTTTACTGGGTATTGTCGGTTCGGTTCTAGTTGCAAAATGGTCTTGGGGATTGCTTAAAGAAACAGGCAGAACTTTACTTGATGCAGAAATGGATCATCCTGTAGTTACCGAAATTTATGAAGTGATTGAGCAGCTAGGTGAACATCTTCAGGTGACTGATTTACATGTCTGGAAAGTGGGTAAAGGTAAATTTTCTTGTATTTTAGCTTTGGAAACAGAACGATCCGTAACCGCAGATCAAGTACGTGAAGCTTTATCAATCCACGAAGAAATTGTACATATTTCAGTTGAGATTAATTCTAAAATATAACGATGTTCCACGTGAAACCTGCTGACAAATTTACAACGCTTTGTTGTGGAAGCAAGCATACTCAAGAAAACCTGATCCGTTAAAATCAGCTTTTCTTGAGGGTGTGTATTTAGAATGAAAAAATTGAGTCTTTTACTGTTGGCTTGGTGTTATTCAAGTCTTGCTATTGCTGATGTTGCCAGTTTAAATAGCCAACTCAAGCGCCAATACCCTAATCTGAATTTTCAGAATATCGCAGCGACTGAAGTGCATGGTATTTATAGTGCTACTCTAGATAAACAAATTGTATATTTAGATGAAGCTGGCCAGCATGTCATGTTAGGTAGCATGATTCGCCTCAAAGACCAGAAAAATCTGACTCAGAATTTGGTTATACAAAACAATCATGTGGACTGGAAAAATTTACCATTACAGGATGCATTAAAGCAGGTCAAAGGCAATGGTCAGCATCAACTCGCAATTTTTGTTGATCCCAATTGCCCCTATTGCAAAAAACTGGAAAAAGAACTCGATAAACTCAATAATGTGACGATTTATCGTTTCTTGTATCCAATCCGCCCGCAGTCGATTGTGCCATCAAAGCAAGTCTGGTGTAGTCCAAACCGTAACTATGCTTGGGATAATTTGATGGGACGTGGTTTGACACCAGCAGCAAGCTCAACCTGTGCCAATCCGATTCAACGTAATTTACAGCTCGGTCAAAAACTTAAAATTGAAGGAACACCAGGGCTTATTTTTGCCAATGGCTATCGGGCGCTGGGCTATACGTC
This sequence comes from Acinetobacter brisouioides, assembly GCF_004331075.1. Classification (GTDB taxonomy): domain Bacteria; phylum Pseudomonadota; class Gammaproteobacteria; order Pseudomonadales; family Moraxellaceae; genus Acinetobacter. The sequence continues at coordinate 20,194 of NZ_SJNX01000011.1, forward strand.
TGCTGAGCAGATTCAGTCATTTTGGCAGCAAAATGGCTTATAACTCATAATAAAATAACATAGCACTCACGGGCGCTATGTTGTGTCAGTTTTTGCTTTTAGGTGTTTTTACGGATGAAATTATAAATGATTAAAATCACAATCGCGCCAATCACTGAGGCGATAAACCCTGCCGATGAATGTGCACCATAAAGCCCGAGCATGCGTCCACCATAGGTTGCGATAACTGAACCTGCGATTCCTAACAAGGTGGTGACAATAAAGCCAGCTTGGTCATTGCCAGGATATAAGGCACGTGCAATCAAACCTGCAATAAAACCAATAATAATCACAACAATCAGATGCCACATTTGTGTTGCTCCTTGGATAAAACATGTCAAAAGTCATGAGATTAGTGTGCAAGATCAATGTGACGGGAAATAGCCGATTCTTGCGAATTCTCGTTATATTTTGTTATAAAAAAAGTGGCGCCCTGCACCACTTTTTGATTTTTAATCTTACAGACCAATTTCACCAATAAATGGTAAGTGGCGATATTTTTGGTCGTAGTCTAAGCCATAACCAACAATAAATTTATCTTCTACTTCAAAACCCAAAAATTTTACATCAAGTTCAATTTCACGGCGTGAAGGTTTACTGACTAAAGTACAGAGTTGAATCGAGTTCGGGGCGCGAGTTTGTAACATTTCCAGCACTTTGCTTAAGGTGTTGCCTGAGTCAATAATGTCTTCAACCACAAGCACATCTTTCCCGCGAATTTCACCGTCAAGATCTTTGAGAATTTTCACATCGCGTGATGATACTGTTCCGCCGCCGTAGCTAGAAACCGTCATAAAGTCGAGTTCATGTGCTTTGGAAATTTGGCGGCACAAATCTGCCATAAAAATGACAGAACCACGCAGTAGCCCAATCAATACCAGTTCTTTATCACTATTGGCATAGTGAGCATTGATCTGTTCACCTAGCTCTTTGACTTTGGCTTGAATAGCCGCTTCAGAAATCATTACGCTCAATTGCACAGTCATGGACAGCTACCTAAAAACATCAGTATGTAAAAAGAAAAAAGGTGTTGACCTGCAACACCTCGAATTCATGAGTTAATACTAAAATTTTAAAACAATTTCATGTTTCCTGCATCTGTTCTTGCCCAACAAAATGTACGAATCAGGTTTTTTGAGCTGATTTTATTCAAAATTTTACTGAAAAAAATCCAATTTTATTTGCTAAATTTACGCTGCCCGTACACGTAAGTTGCATAGACATTGCGGTCATCTCCCATGGTAAAGAGCGCAAATAAGCTGTCTTCAATCGATTTGGCACGTGACTGGCGCAGGCTTTGTAACGCTGTAGCATTTAAGTCGAGTACCACAAAATCAGCTTCTTTACCGACGTTAAAATTGCCCAATTTATCGTGTAAATCCAGTGCTTTTGCCCCGCCCAGTGTCGCATGATAGAGTGACTCAAAGGCTGAAAGCTTGTTGCCTTGTAGCTGCTGAACTTTGTAGGCTTCATTCAGTGTTTGTAGCTGATTGAACGATGTCCCTGCACCAATGTCTGTGCCTAGCCCGACTTTAACTTGTTTTTCCCATGTCTTGTTGAGTGGGAATAAGCCACTGCCTAAGAACAGGTTCGAGGTTGGACAAAAGGCGATCGCAGAGTTGGTCTTGTGCATGCAGTCCCATTCTTCATCTTCCAGATGTACGCAATGCGCAAACACCGAACGCTGACCTGTCAGTCCATAATGATGATAAACATCCAGATACCCCAGACGTTCAGGGAACAGCGATTTTACCCATGCGATTTCATCTTTGTTTTCACTCAAATGTGTATGGACATAGACGTCAGGGAATTCCTGTTTTAACTGCCCTGCTTTTTCCAGTTGTTCTGGTGTTGACGTTGGTGCAAAGCGTGGCGTAATCGCATATAGCGCACGCCCCTGCCCATGCCATTTCTCGATTAAGGCTTTGGAGTCCTGATAACTACTATCTGCGGTATCGCACAGATCTTCAGGTGCATGGCGATCCATCATCACCTTGCCTGCAATCAGGCGCATATTAAAATTGGCAGCTGCCTCAAACAAAGCATTGACTGATTCGGGATGCACGGTACAAAAAACCAGTGCTGTGGTTGTTCCATTTTTAAGTAATTCTTGAATAAAGAAATGCGCAATATGCTCAGCATAATTACGATCTTTAAACTGTAGTTCGGTTGGGAATGTATAGGTATTGAGCCAGCTCAAAAGCTGTTCGCCGTATGCACCGACCATTTCGGTTTGTGGATAATGAATGTGAGTGTCAATAAAGCCTGGCACAATTAATTGCTCAGGATAATGCTGAATTTCGACCTGTTCAGGTAAGTATGCTTGGGCATCTTGCCACGCGCCAAACCATTTAATTTTTCCATGCTCGCTGATCAGCACGGCATCTTCTAGATAACGGACTTGTTCAGCAATTTCAGATGGGTGTTGAACCAGTTGTTGGATATCTAAGAAACGACCACGAATGACGCTGATAGGAGAACAATTTGACATGGAAAACCTGCTTTTTACTTTTTTCGAGTGATTGTAACGCATTTGTACAATAACTTGAAAACCTGATTATAGTATCATCAAAAATGGGGATTGTTACTGCCCAGAAAATTTGGCTTTTAAACTTTTTATTTAAGCAAAAATTGTTCCATTTCAAACAGATTTATGGGGCAATAAGATGAAATTCACCTAATCGCCCGATTAAAATTAAGAGTCTACTTTGATCTGTTTCTCATGACGTAGTGATAGTAATGCGGTGATTGCGAGCACTAAAACGATAAAACCCAGTGAAACCCAGATCGGTAAGTGTATTACATCGAGTAGCAGCATTTTGCCCCCGATAAATAACAGGATAATCCCCAAGCCGTAGGGCAAATAATGCATTTTCTCTGCTGCACCTGCCAAAAGGAAAAACATGGCGCGTAAACCCAAAATTGCCATCAGGTTAGCACTCAGGACAATAAACGGATCGCTGGTGACGGCGAAAATTGCAGGAATGGAATCGACTGCAAAAATCACATCGGAAAACTCAACCAGAATCAGTACCACAAATAATGGCGTGATCCAGCGTTTGCCTTGCTCATAAACCACAAAGTGATTGTCACGTAGCGTTGAGGTAATTGGGACATGCTTGCGTAGCCACTTGAGTAAGCGTATGTCTTCAATGTTGGCATCTTCATCTTGCCCTTTGAGGAATTTAAAGCCTGTATAGACCAAGAGCGCACCAAAGATATAGAGAATCCATGCAAACTCTTGCACCAGCCACGCACCAATAAAAATAAATACAGTACGCAATACAATCGCACCCAGTACGCCGTAGAGCAGTACTTTGCGTTGCAGTGTCGGTGGAATGGCAAATGCCGAGAAAATCATTAACCAGACAAAGACGTTGTCAATCGCGAGTGATTTTTCCAGTAAGTAACCTGAAAGGTATTCCAGAGTTTTTTGATTGGCAATCGCGACAGAAGTGGTCTGTTCTAAGTACAGCCATAATCCGCCTGCAAACAGCATGGCCACCGACACCCATGCGATACTCCAGTAGGCTGCCTGCCTGAGAGGAACATGGTCAGATTTGTTGTTTTTAAAGCCGATAAAATCAATCATCAGCATGATGGCCACAATGCCAAAGAACGCCAGATAGAGTCCGAGACTGCCAATAGATTGCATGAGTTATTCTCCTCATATCTGGCAACCATCTCGTTTTTTTACATAAAAAAACCTTGACCTGCTGCCAGATGAAAAAACATCTGTGTCAACATGATCAAGGTCTTGCCTACACCATGCAGAACATGGTGCTCAGATACCGACTTTTTGCAAAGTGTATTGACGATACCTGACACGTAACATTTTGCTATGATGCAAGTGCTACGTTTGGAGGAGGCTACTCCCCTTGTCAAACTTAATTTTGCATTAGGAATCGAGTTTTACTCATCCTAATGTTTGAGTAGCATGCCATAGTTTTTCTCGATGTGCAATTTGTACGCAGCATCGAAATGTAAGGGGTGAGATCATGACAGAACAACAATTATTTATTGTGTTGCTGGGTGGAAAGCACTCACAGGCACGCGTCGAAGTCCATGATATTATCCCCGTGATTTATCCCCAGCTTGAAAAAAGTTATCCACAGTTGAAGCAACGCTGGTTTGGTGTACCTCAGGGTTTGCATATTGATGCATGGATGTGTATTCGTGGGGTGCAGTACCAAGGGGTGAATTATCGGGTTGAAATCGTCCCTTACTCTAAGCCGATGCGTAGCCAGTTAAAGCTGTATCTCATCAATCTCGGCGCGTACCTGACAGGTGAATTTGGCGAATTTCATCGCTATGTGGTGGTCGCGGGGATGAGCCCTGCCGATGCCCGACAGCAAGGCAAATTACACATTGAACAGCACTGGCATAAAGCCCATACTGATGCCGTGATTGATATTGATGAATGTCTGACTTTAGATTTAATTGATGGCTATGCCGTGCATTTGGTACAGGGTAATTTCAAAGAGAATCATTTTGAAAATACCTATATTGTTTTAAATTGAAATCTTTCAATAAACTGTCATACGACTGAAATGATTTTGTCATTTTGATATTTTAGATTAAAAAGAAAAAATCCAGAAAAAAGCAAGGCGCTGATTGGGAGAGTCAGTGCCTTGCTTTTTTATTTTGAAAACCTTGAAGGATGCATCAGGTTATTTCACCCAGCCTCGTGTGAGCAATGGTTTGCAGACAATTTGGTAGAGTTGGGTAATGAACTGTAGGATGCGTTCTCCAAGAATTTTCCATAACCAAATTCCAAAAATATTGACCATGAGTGCAATACAAAATGCACCGAGCATATCCATTGGAAAATGCACACCTAAATACACTCGTGACCATGCTACTAAAGCGGCCAGTACTAACAATAAACTGCCCGCAAACTTTCGCCCAGAAAACCAGTAGGATAATGCAATGGTGCTAAAAATCAGCATGTGATCACTTGGAAAAGACGCATCTGGTGCATGCTGAATAAAAGTATGCCCAACGCCGATCATGAAGGGTCTTGGATGGAAGTAAATCTGGGAAATAATAAAGCCAGTGCCGAGTGCAATTGCCGTAAAAAATACAGCTTTAAAGGCACGCTCTTTGAGCGCTTGATCACCTAAAAACCATAAAAACAGTAAAAATAAAATGAGTAAATAAAACGTGTCGTTGGCAATAAAAATCGCCAGATCAATCATGGCATTGCTGGCATGTTGTGGTGCATTGATTTTCGCGAACCACGCTAAATTGAGCGCTTCTAGAGACATGCTCATATATCAGGCCTCGAATTAAAGTGCGCTATGATAAAGACATGACCTTAAGAGAAAGAAATAGAAAAGTTACAGTTTTGTAATTTTTAATTATTATTCACTACGTATAGATTTGATGGCTAATCAGTCAAAAGCAGCATCTTGAGATCCTGCTTTTGACTCAAAATATTGTAGATTATTTGGCTTTTAAAGCCGCAATCAGTTTTTGATGTAAACCACCAAAACCGCCATTTGACATAATGACCACTGCATCGCCCTCACCTGCTTGCTCACAAATCGTAGCAATGATTTGCTCTAAAGATCGTGCAACGACAGCATGGTTTGGTGCAGCATCCACTACGGGCTGTAAATCCCAGTCCAGACCTTCAGGTTGATACCAAATCACTGCATCGGCTAAGCGTGCCGACTGAGCCAGTTGATCTTTATGACTGCCCATACGCATGGTATTAGAACGCGGTTCAATAATTGCCCAAAGTTTACGTTCACCTAAGCGCTTGCGTGCGCCGTCTAGTGTGGTTTCAATCGCTGTTGGGTGATGAGCAAAGTCATCATAAACTTCGATGCCATGTACCGTATCGAGTAATTCCATACGGCGCTTGACCCCGCCAAAACAAGACAATGCTGCACAGGCTTGTTCAATCGAGACACCGACATGTTCCGCAGCAGCAATGGTGGCTAAAGCATTGGCAACACTATGCTGTCCTGTCATGTTCCATTGTACTTCAGCTTTCAATTCACCATGTTGCAGCACTTTAAAATGACTACCATCGGCTGAAATCAGTTCGGCAGAAAGTTCGGCTTGCTCATTGGCTGCAAGGCTGGTACGTACCACAGGTGTCCAGCAGCCCATGTCCAGTACAGTATCAATATTGGTTTCAGTGATTGGCGCAATGATACGCCCTTCACTTGGAATGGTACGGACTAAGTGATGGAACTGTTTTTGAATCGCGGCCAAATCATCAAAAATATCGGCATGGTCAAATTCAAGGTTATTCAAAATTGCAGTTTTTGGGTGGTAATGTACGAACTTGGAACGCTTGTCGAAAAATGCCGAATCGTATTCATCGGCTTCGACACAGAAGTATTTGCCACCGCCCAGACGCGCACTTTGACTAAAACCTAACGGCACACCACCAATCAGGAAACCTGGATTTAAACCTGCCTGATCCAGCACCCACGCCAGCATGGTCGTGGTGGTGGTTTTACCATGAGTCCCTGCAACACCGAGGACATGTTTGCCTTGCAATACATGATCTGCTAGAAACTGTGGACCTGAAATATACGGTAAGCCTGCATTGAGCATGTATTCAACGGCATCAATACCGCGTTTCATGGCATTGCCCACGATCACCAAGTCAGGATGTGGCTGTAAATGACTATGGTCATAGCCTTGCATTAAAGTAATGCCTGCATTTTCCAGTTGAGTTGACATCGGCGGGTAAACATTTTGGTCTGACCCTGTAACGGTATGCCCAAGATCCCGGGCTAAAAGTGCCAATGACCCCATAAAAGTGCCGCAAATACCCAAAATATGCAGATGCATAACTCGCCTACTCCACTGTTTCCGATATGCTGAATCGTGTGTTTATTTGAAATTATTGGCAACCATAGCAAGGCTGTATTTGAAAAGATAGTCAAAAAACGTGAGAACTTGTATGGGTTTGCCATGAGGATTGGACTTTAACCAATCCAGCGAGGATATTTTTTGAGAGCCTGATACGCTACAAAATTTAAGCCCAGTGCGATCAGCAATGCACCCAAAATATCAAAGGGAAAATGCACACCTAGATAAATTCGTGACCAACCAACGGCGAGTGCTGCCAGCAACAAGCCACAGCCAATCCAGAATTTGGATGAAAAACAATAAGCAAAGGCAATCGTGCTCATCACCAGCATATGGCTACTTGGAAATGAGTTGTTATTCGAATGTTTGATGTGGTTTTGACTTAAACCAAGCGTAAATGGGCGCGGAAAATCAAAAGTATGATCAAAGATATAATTTAAAAGAGAGGCACAAAGGGTCAATACGAGCGCTTTAAGAAAGAGTATAGGATAGCTTTTTCTAAGTGCCATACTAAACAGCAAAATGACCGCTAAAATTGTGGTGAGATAATGCGAGAAAAATAAGGCCGCGCTTAAAGCAAATTCGGAATGACGTCCTGTCATATAAATCATTTTAAATAAATCATAATTAAGCTGTGTCAGGTTCAACATTTTTCGGCAATGACCCAATAAATTTTCTGTGTGCATTTTAAGGGATTTATCAGTGTGATGCTTTAAACAAAAATCCTATAAAGATCTTTCTTATATAACATGCTGATTTTAATATTTTTAAATGTACTTCAAATGTCTTGATGCACTGAGAAATCATGACATGATTTTTGTAACGCTATAATATAAACCAAAACCGTTTATGTGGAATTGACATTTTGGCTACGCCCTTACCTTTTATTTTGCTGATTATTTCCAACTGTTTTATGACGTTGGCATGGTATGGGCATTTGAAGTTTTTACATGGTGCTCCGCTTTGGAAAGCCATTTTATTTGGTTGGTGTATTGCCTTCCTCGAATACAGTTTCATGGTTCCTGCCACGCGCTTATTTGCCCAGCAAGGCTTTAGCATGGGGGAAATGAAAATTACCCAAGAAGTGGTGACTTTATTGGTGTTTGTGCCCTTCATGCTGTTTTTATTTAAACAACCTTTCAAACTGGATTATCTATGGGCTGGATGTTGCCTGCTGGGCTGTGTGTATTTTGTGTTTCGTAGTCAATAATCTGGAAATTCGTAGTGAAGCGATGAGTATTTTTGGAGAGGATGAAAAAAACCGCTATACTAGAGTGCCCTAATATTTATGCAATGCACTTCTTGGCTTTGCTAAGCGCATTGATCTACTTACGCTTTGGAAATATCAATGAATACGGTCGCAGCTCCAGACGCTCAACCTTTAGTCGGAATTATTATGGGTTCTCAATCTGATTGGGCAACCTTAGAACACACTGCCAATATGCTGAAACAGCTTGGTGTCCCTTTTGAAGCTGAAGTGGTTTCTGCACACCGTACTCCAGACCGTTTGTTTGAATATGCTGAAACCGCGCGCGAACGTGGTATTCAAGTGATTATTGCAGGTGCTGGCGGCGCAGCGCATTTACCAGGTATGTGTGCGGCCAAAACTGACCTACCCGTTTTAGGTGTTCCTGTAAAATCATCGATTTTAAATGGTGTTGATTCACTACTTTCAATTGTACAAATGCCAGCAGGCATTGCGGTAGGTACTTTGGCGATTGGTCCTGCAGGTGCAACCAATGCTGCGATTATGGCAGCACAAATTTTAGGTTTGACACGTGCTGACATCGCTAAAAATGTCGCAGATTTCCGTGAAGCACAAACTGCTAAAGTTGCCAACAACAACATTCCAGGTCAGGTATAAACGAGATTTGAGCATGAACAAAACCATCGGAATTTTTGGTGGTGGTCAATTGGGTCGTATGATGGCTCAAGCTGCGTTACCACTAAATATCCAATGTACTTTCTTTGAAGCCAGTACCGATTGCCCATCTGCTGTATTGGGTCAGGTAATTTCAAGTCAGGCAGAAAACGGTTTGCAGCAATTTATTGACAGTGCAGATGTTTTTAGTCTGGAATTTGAAAATACCCCATTAGCTGATGTTGATGTCTTGACGCAAAGCAAGCAATTGCATCCACCGCGTCAGGCATTAGCAATTGCACAAAACCGTTTGCTTGAAAAAGCCTTGTTTGATCAGTTGGATATTCCAGTTGCACCTTATCGTGCAGTGGATAGCCTTGAAACCCTGAAACAGGCAGTTGCTGATCTGGGTTTGCCAATTGTCTTGAAAACTGCCACAGGCGGTTATGATGGTAAAGGTCAGTTTGTCCTGCGCTCTGAAGATCAGATCGATACGGCATGGGCAGAACTCGGCCCTGCAAAAAGCCTGATCGCTGAAAGCTTTGTGAAATTCTCGCGCGAAGTCTCAATTATTGCAGTACGTGGGCAAAATGGCGAAGTAAGAACTTGGGCACTGGCAGAAAACCATCACCACAATGGGATTTTGTCACATTCGATTGTGCCTGCGCCAAATAGTGCAGATTTGCAGCCTGTGGCACAGGACTACATTACTCGTTTGCTCAATCATTTGAATTATGTCGGTGTGCTGACACTTGAACTGTTCGTGACAGAACAAGGTCTATATGCCAATGAAATGGCGCCACGTGTGCATAACTCAGGACACTGGTCGATTGAGGGTGCAGTCTGCTCACAGTTTGAAAACCACATTCGTGCAGTTGCAGGTTTGCCACTCGGTTCAACCGATGTCGTGCGCCCAACGGTCATGATTAACATCATTGGGCAACATCCAAAAACCGAAGATGTGTTGGTATTAGACGGTGCGCATTTGCACTTGTATAACAAAACCGAACGTCAAGGTCGTAAGCTTGGACACATTACGTTAATGCCAGTCGATGTAGCACAATTAACGACTTTATGTCGCCAATTGGCGAAAATTCTGCCTGAACCATTGGCATTGACTCAAGATATGAACATCTGAAGCTAGATTGTTGTTAAAAAAAGCGTTTGTCTCTACAAGCGCTTTTTTTTTGGCAATTTCTCAGGCAAGATAGCCGCCGTTTTAAATTCAAAATGATTGAGGTTGTGGATAAGTTGATACACTGGAAAATTAAATTTGAATTTAAAACTTTTGAATTTAAAAAAATGTGGTTTTGAATTTAAATTTAAAAAATGAATTCAAAAAATTCATCATTGAACTAACCCAATATGTAAAACAATAAATTTCCAAAATAAAATTAATTTTATCTTTAAAAAAACAAATATTTATTATGTTATTATGGATAAGTTAAAAGATATCCACATTCTCGTTTTATGAATTTAATCCCCATTTTGTGATTTAGAAATGAATTTATTTTTTGAATTTAAAACCTTTGAATTTAAATTCAAAGTAATGAAATACAGTTAAATTGCGAGTATTTGTACATTTGAATTTAAATTGCATCGTCATTTTTTGGGGATAGTGGTATGTTAGGGCGATAATTTGAATTCAAAATGGCGAGCAAGATCATATGCGACGTTTTTCTTTTCTTGTCGGTAGTCTTTTTCTAGCAACAACTCATACTCAGGCAGAATTAATCATTAATGGTATGAGTGATACAGGCAAGAGTAACAACACAACAATCATCAGTAATTCTCCACCAGATACTTTTGGGCAAGATCAATTTCAGCAATGCTTGGCAAACTTGCGTTCTCAAGCCCAAGCATCGGGCGTGAGTGCTGAAACTTATAATCACTACACCCAGCACTTAACACCTGATCGTTCCGTATTAGAAAAACTCAATTACCAACCAGAATTTTCAACTCCGATTTGGGATTATTTGTCTGGGTTGGTGGATGATGAACGTGTCAAACAAGGGCAGCAGAAAATTGCTCAGTATCATGATGTACTTAATCGTGCTTCACAAGTGTATGGTGTGCCTGTTGAAACCATTGTGGCAGTGTGGGGTGTGGAAAGTAATTATGGGGATATTTCAGGGAAATATCCGCTCTTACAGGCATTAGGAACTTTAAGCTGTGAAGGGCGCCGTCAAAGTTATTTTCGTGGTGAGTTTTTTGCTGCCATGCGCATCTTGCAACGTGGCGATTTAACCCTAGATCAGTTAAAAGGTTCATGGGCAGGGGCTTTTGGGCATACCCAGTTTATGCCTTTGACCTATGAGCGTTTAGCGGTCGATTTTGATGGGGATGGTCGCCGTGATCTGGTATCGAGTGTGCCTGATGCTTTGGCATCTACAGCCAATTTCTTGAAAAAAGCAGGCTGGCAAACGGGCTTGCCATGGGGCTTTGAAGTCAAATTACCAGCAGGGATGTCGATTGCAGGTGAAAGTCGACGCAATAAAAAACCACTGAGTTATTGGCTTTCACGAGGTTTAGTACGTGCAGATGGTTCCGCGCTGATTCAAGGTAATTTAACAGAAACAATATCTGCAGGTTTAATGGCACCAGCAGGTGCAAATGGTCCAGTATTTTTAGTCTTTAAAAATTTTGATGCAATTTATGGCTATAACGCTGCGGAAAGTTATGCCTTGGCAATTGCGCATTTATCGGATCGTTTACAAGGGCGGGGCGAATTTAAAACGGCTTGGCCAACCGATGATGCAGGCACATCACGTGCAGAGCGCCGTGAAATTCAGCAGATTCTTTTGAGTAAGGGTTATGATATTGGTGAAGCAGATGGTTTGATTGGGGATAAAACCCGTCAGGCGATTCAGCAGGAACAACAGCGTTTGGGCTTTGCAGCCACAGGGCGGGCAGGGCAAAAAATTCTGCAAGCACTGCGCCAACGACAAGCTTTTAAAATGATGCAATAATTAAAACGAATAAATATTAAAAAAGGTCTGAATGCTCAGACCTTTTTTAACAATGTTCCTTAAAAACTCTCACGGTCAATTTTGACCGCATCGAGAACGTCAAAAATCACTTTGGTCACATCTTGACTTAGTTCGCGATCGTTAAAAATTTCATGGGCGGTAATCGTCACGTCAGTATCGCTTGGTAATTCTTTTTGTTCTTCTTCAATCAGGTATTCAATCGGCATTTTGGTCTGCTTAATTTCAAGATGCAGAATATCGTTAAATGGAATATTTTCATCCTCAAATTCAATCATTTGTTTATTGAAATAGGGAAGCAATAGCCCATGTAGATAGGGGGTAAGCTCTTCAATATTAAAGATTTCGATATCACGTGTTTCTTCGATTGTACTGATGTGATCATTCACTTCAACAATAATATGATAATAACTCACGCCGATCTCCATCGAATTTAAGGTATTTCGCATAACCATAGCATGAAATTGGCTTGCATCATGGAGTTATAGGTTGAATTTATTTAAAAACTTTTTCCAAGAGGAATTTTGTTGTAATAACAGGCGATCATCTGTGGTTAGTTGAAACTCATGCATATTTTGATCTTTTAATATAGGGTACATCAAGGCATGTGAATTGGCTTCGGTATGGGCCAAACCTAAGGCGTGTCCTAATTCATGTGCAATTACCAAACGTAAATCATCCTGATTTTCAAATTCATAAATATTAATGCTGCGTCCATTAAAAAGCCCTTTATCAAAGGCGCGTGCTGCATAGATCTGATTATAAGTCTGGATAGACTGGTTAATCTGTCGCGCGGTTTGATTGTAGTTTTGCACCTGATTATTCGACTGTTGCACCAGTTGATTATATTGTGCCACTGATTGATTCAGTTCGGCTTTGCGTTGTTCAAGATGCTGTTTCTGATGGTCAAATTGTTGTTTTAGTTCAAGGTTCGCACCGCCATGCGTATTGACCATTTCCACGATAGAATTGTACTGATTGAGTTCATGCTGAAAGGCATTTTGCTTGAGCTGAATGGCTTGCTGCGCACGTAAAATTTCAGTTTTATGATCATCAATTTGTTGCTGCTGCTGTTGTTGCTGGTTTTGAGTATACGCAATCTGTTGCAGCTCACTGAGGCGCTGTGTGGTATTGATCTGACGCTGATCATAAATCAAGTTAATTTGCAGACGAGCATGGGGATCATAAACCAGCCAATCTTGTCCTGTACCCCGTTGCCAGATACGGGCTGCCTGCTCGGCAAGTTGTTGTAATTCACTGTGGGATAATTCAAAGCGCGGATCAACTTCACCAATCCGATAATGTAAGCGCGTATCAAAAGGATGAAAAATTTGAGTTGAAATTGGATTCAGCCTGACTTGTGGATATTGCATGTGTTGATAGAGTAATAGCACAACCCAAAAAGCAATCAGCAGTACACTTCCTGTTTTCATGGTCTATTTGTTCCTATTGATTTTATTTTGCGCTTAAACAAATTGACTTTATTATGCTCAATTTTGGTTTTTATAAAATAGCCATTTTTGTTCAATCTGGCGGCTAATCAGATCAACCAGGTAAGCAATCAAACATCCAATAATACAAAAGAAAATTCGCGATAATGCACCTTCAATCGTGTGATGTGCCACATCATAAATGGTCACGATTAAAAAACTCGACAAGGCAATCCCACAATATTCGCTGTGATTGAGCATGATGCAGAGCAGGGTGGTCACAAAAATACCCAAGATCAAAAACCAGTATTCAAGATTAATATAATACAAATGTGCTGAAACATGGCTCATAAGCATCCAGATCACGATTCCGATCACAGAGCCGATAACATTGCCAATAATCTGGTTGAAGTTCACTTTGCTTTGGCGACTAAACTATAAAGTTGAAAAAGCGGTGAGTGATGCCCAAACAAAAAAATTACTGGTTTTATCTTTATCAAAAATGATGGAGAGTAGGGTAATAATAACAGCACAGCTCAAAATCTTACTGATATATATCACTTTCTCAGACTGGAGCAGTAGCATCATTCTCATGTAAAGCAGACTGGAGATTTAAGTGTTGAGCATTATAAACAGACGATGTTATAAAATCTGTACTTGTTTGAGCACAATGTTGACATAAAAAAACCGCGCTTGCGCGCGGTCTTTTTAGTTAAAGCGACAAATTATTTTTTGTCATCTTTTACTTCAGTGAATTCAGCATCAACAACGCCATCATCAGCTTTTTGTTGTTGTCCACCTGCATGACCACCTTGGAATGCATTTGGATCAAAACCTTGCGCACCGCCTTCTGCACCTTGTGCTTGTTCATAAGCACGTTGTGTGATTGGCATCAAGATGTTTTGAAGTGCTTCAGTTTTCGCTTTGATCACTTCAACATCATTTTCTTTGGTGGCTGCTTCAAGTTCAGAAACCGCTGTAGCAACTGCTGTTTTTTCATCTTCAGTGACTTTATCACCCAAATCTTTTACAGCTTTGTTTGAGCTTGCAACTAGAGCATCAGCTTCGTTACGTGCTTTCGCTAACTCTTCAAACTTGCGGTCTTCCTCAGCATTTGCTTCAGCATCTTTAATCATGGCTTCGATTTCGGCATCAGACAAACCAGAGTTGGCTTTAATCTGGATAGATTGCTCTTTACCAGTGCTCTTGTCTTTTGCAGAAACTTTCAAGATACCGTCAGCGTTAATGTCGAACGATACTTCAATTTGTGGCACACCACGTGGCGCAGGAGGGATGTCACCCAACTGGAAGTTGCCAAGCAATTTGTTTTGCTGTGCAATTTTACGCTCACCTTGGTAAACTGAAATATCTACTGCAGGTTGGTTGTCCGCAGCGGTAGAGAATACTTGAGATTTCTTCGCAGGAATCGTGGTGTTTTTCTCAATGATTGGAGTCAACACGCCGCCCATAGTTTCGATACCAAGTGTCAATGGAGTCACGTCAAGAAGCAATACGTCAGTTTTATCACCAGACAATACCGCACCTTGGATCGCTGCACCAATTGCAACAGCTTCATCAGGGTTTACATCTTTACGTGGTTCTTTACCAAAAAATTCTTGGACTTTTTGTTGAACCATTGGCATACGTGTTTGACCACCGACCAATATCACGTCAGAAATGTCAGAAGTTGATAAGCCTGCATCTTTTAGTGCAACGCGACATGGTTCAATGGTACGTGCAACCAAATCACCAACCAGTGCTTCAAGTTTCGCACGAGTCACGTTAATCACTAAGTGTTTAGGACCGGTGGCATCTGCTGTGATATATGGCAGGTTGATTTCAGTTGCGTTAGAAGAAGAAAGTTCGATTTTCGCTTTTTCTGCTGCTTCTTTTAAACGTTGTAACGCAAGTGGGTCATTTTTCAAGTTCACACTTTGTTCTTTCTTGAACTCTTCAACCAAGAATTCAATTAACGCGTTATCAAAGTCTTCACCACCAAGGAAGGTGTCACCATTGGTTGACAATACTTCGATTTGTTGGTCGCCATCAAGGTCAGCGATTTCAATGATTGATACGTCGAATGTACCACCACCCAAGTCGTAAACTGCAATTTTACGGTCGCCTTCTTTTTTGTCCATACCGAACGCAAGCGCTGCAGCTGTTGGCTCGTTGATGATACGTTTAACATCAAGACCTGCAATTTTACCAGCATCTTTAGTGGCTTGACGCTGTGCATCATTGAAGTATGCAGGAACAGTGATGACTGCTTCAGTCACTGTTTCACCCAAGTAGTCTTCTGCAGTTTTCTTCATCTTTTTCAAGATTTCAGCAGAGATCTGTTGAGGTGCTAGTTTCTTGTCGTTGACTTCAACCCAAGCATCGCCATTGTCTGCTTTGATGATTTTGTAAGGGACAAGACCGATGTCTTTTTGCACTGCTTGATCTTCATAACGACGACCAATTAAACGCTTAATCGCGAATAATGTGTTTTTCGGGTTAGTCACTGCTTGGCGTTTTGCAGATTGACCGACCAAGATTTCGCCATCTTTGTACGCAATAATCGATGGGGTTGTGCGCGTACCTTCAGCGTTTTCAATAACTTTTACTTTGTCGCCTTCAAGTACTGCAACACATGAGTTGGTTGTACCCAAGTCAATACCAATGATTTTAGCCATTTATGTGTTCCTCAAAAATTTTTTTGCAATTGTTTATGCTTGTTATTCGATATGAGAGTGAATCCATTTTTTTCAAGCAATTTTTGTGAAAAAAATTGGAAAACCCTCCAAATTGTAGGCTTATTGACCAACTGTGACCATTGCAGGGCGCAATAGACGACCAGAAAGGGTGTAGCCTTTTTGCAACACATTGCCAATTTCACCCGCTTTGGCATTTGGATCGATTCCCACCGCTTGGTGTAAGTCAGCGTTGAATCCGTTTGCAGTATCAACAGCCAAGACTTCAAATTTCTCAAGTGCGTGGGTGAGTGATTTTAATGTCAGCTTAACCCCTTCAAGAAGCGGACTTTCTTCATCACCTGCCGCCTGAATTGCGCGTTCTAGGTTATCGACAGAATCAAGCAAACTTTTTGCAAATTTTTCAACAGCAAATTTTTTCGCTGCATCTGCTTCGCGTTCAACCCGTTCCTTGACTTTTTCTGCTTCATATACGGCATTGGCAGCACGCGCTTTTTCAAGTTTCAAACTTTCTTCAAGTTTTGTAATCTGAGCTGTTAAATCTTCAACGGTTGTTTCTGCATTTGATTGTGCTTCAGCTTGTTCAAGTTGTTCTTGCTCTAGGTCTTGAGTTTGGTCATTGTGCTCATTCGCCATTGATGATCTCCGCTTAAAAAGGTTTTTAAACATGTACAGTCCTTCGGCATCAGTGGTGCAACTGCATAAATTCTGAACTGCCATGGTTTGGGTTTTCTTTTGCTGTTAGAGAAATATGGGCTGTACAGGAAAATTCAAGCACCCAGTTTGATTTAAAGCTTTTAATTTTACAGGTTGAGGAAAAACGACAGGTTTCTTATCTATTCTTTTAATTAATTATTATCTTGTGGATCGTACTGATGCTGTCAGTATCTGAAGCGAGAGAATGGCATCATAGAAACAGAGTGTAGTGACAACTTTTGGATCAATATAAAACCCGTCATTATGTGGAAATTATTCTAAAAAACTGTTAACCCTATGTTGTCTTTTTATAAAAGTGCATTTGAAAACATCAAAGCTTGAAACTGGAGTTTGTAATGCCGAATCCTGTTAAATATGAATGTGGTAATCCTGCACTTTAGATGTGCCAATACTCAGTTACAATGTAGCGAAGTCGCGGCTAAATAACATAAGCGACCAATAACTATATAAGGTTATTAAAAAAACATAGCATTTAAAGCGTATTTTCCATTTTTAAACTTCGCCATGATGCAACAGCTCGTTTGCGAGTTGTTCTTTTGAAGTTTTTTAATTTAAAAATACGAGAGTGATTATGAAAAAATTAGCAGTATTCTCATTAACCGCTGCAGGGTTTGCATTTTCAGCTGTTGGTTGTGCCTCACATGAAGTAAAACCAGATGCACCAACAACGACAGAAACGTCTTCAATGAATGCTTCAGCCGATAATCAAACACAGAGCCCAGCTGCTTCAGATTTAGCAAGTACGGACGCCAGTATGCAGCAAACATTAACTCCAGCGACCAATACACCTGCAACCAACGCACAATAATTCAATCATGCCGTAAAGCAAACGACACTTGATGAAAAAACATAAGATATGGATTGTGGCAGTATGCTGTGATCCATATCTTTTATGCTATAAAGATAATGATCTAAATAAAAAGAATTGGGTCGAGTGACTAGTATGTTGCATCATCTTTGGGAAAAAAGAACAGTGTTGCTTGCTCGCAGCCTGAGTTACACACCAAAACAATTACAACGCCGCTTGGTGGATTGGCTGAACTATCCTTACAGTTACCCAGAACTTGATCCTTTTTTACAATGCCTGATGGCATATCAATATCAACAAGGCTATCGGGGGTTGCTCACATCTAACATTGTGCAATCGCGCCAGAACTTTCAGCGCAGTATGGCAGAACTTATTTATAAGCCGACCGCATTACCTTTTGTACAAAATCTACAATTACAATTGCACTCAGGTTCACTCACAGCCCGACATTATCACCCCATGCCAAACAAACCATGCCCGATGATTGTGTTTTATCATGGGGGTGGCTTTATGCTGGGAGGTATGGATACACATGATGAAGCCTGTCGTCTGCTTGCTAAACATAGCCATTGTCAAATCTTAAGTATTGATTACCCTTTGGTACCCGACGTATCCGCGCAGCACCTGATAGCAGTATGTGAAGCTGCGTGGTGTTGGGTCTGGCAGAATCAGCAACAATTTAATATTGCGAAAAATGCGATTGCCATTGCAGGTGATAGCGCTGGTGGCAACATCAGTACCGTGATTTCTCAGCGGCTATGTCGACAAAAAATAGCACCTGTCGCCCAGCTTCTGATTTATCCTACGGTCGACTTTAAAAGTCGTTATCCTTCGTTCTTTCAATATAAGAAAGGATTACTGTTAACCGAATCTGATGTTGACAGCGTTACTGAGCACTATGTACTCCAAAATCATTTGGCTTTAGATGATCCTTTGGTTTCTCCAATTTATGGTGAACTTAAACAGCTGGCACCTGCTTTTATTGTCACGGCAGGACATGATGTTTTACATGATGAAGGGGAGTACTATGCACAGCTTTTGCATCATGCTGGTGTAAAAGTACAATATAAAAATTATCAGCATCAACCCCATGGTTTCATAAACTTGACCTCTGTTTCTGCTCAGGCTAAAAACAACCTGATAGAGACAGCCCAGTTATTTTATAAATTTTTAAAAGCTGTCATTTAAGTTTCACGTGGAACATCTATAAAAGAGATATAAAAGCAAAATAAACAGAACTCAATTAAACTCATGCAACTTTATATAATGAATTAAAGGTTGATGACATGAAGAAAATTACATTAGGTTTAGGATTACTTCTCACAGGGCAAATGGCCCTTGCAAATACATTTGTAGAAATGAAAACCAATGCAGGCAATATCGAAATAGAGCTTTTTGACCAGCAAGCACCGATTACGACCCAAAACTTTAAAAACTACGTTAAAACGAACTTTTATTCAGGCACATTATTTCATCGAGTAATTCCAGGATTCATGATTCAAGGTGGTGGTCTTAACGTACGTATGGCTGAGAAGTCAGGAAAACCCTCAATCAAAAATGAATCTTACAATGGTCTGAAAAATCTCCGTGGTACTTTGGCAATGGCACGTACCAATGATCCAGATTCAGCAACAAGCCAGTTTTTTATTAATACTGCAAACAATAAAGCATTAGATCGAAGTGCTTTTGATGCAGGTTATGCAGTTTTTGGCAAAGTGACAAAAGGTATGGATGTTGTAGATCGCATCTCCAAAATGCCTACTACAAATTATGGCATGCACCAAAATGTACCTGTTAAGCCGATTATTATTCAAAGTGTGCAGATAGTGAGCAAAACTGTGCAAAATAAATAAAACATAAATATGTTAAATATCAGTATCTTAAATTTTATGCTTGTGTAAAATAAATACACTCGATGCAGCATGCATAAAAATGCACTTGCGTGCTGCAAAAAATCACCTATAATGCACTCATCCCAACGCAATTGACGAAATAGATCTTCGCTCTAGGGTGAAAGATTTTGAAGTTGCGTTGTCTTTTTATTGACGAGATAAAAAGAAGATCATTAAGAGAATTGGAAGAACAACTTGTGTGGATTTTTATCAGTTGATCAGTCGAATATATATTTCATTGATTGAATTGGTAGAAATTTCTCGAAGTTTATTTGAGCGAATTTTTAGTCAGTAAGATTAATGAGCCAGATTTAGCACTTTTAGTAAAGTGCAATGATTTTAAACTGAAGAGTTTGATCATGGCTCAGATTG
>NZ_SJNX01000012.1 GCF_004331075.1 Acinetobacter brisouioides
CCCACCAATCTACCCAAGAACTCAATTACTTTAACTAAGCCCTTGTTTCTCAACAAGTTTTTATCAACATCACCGCCGATGGATACGCATTATAGACCATAACATAACTAACGCAACCCTTTTTCAACCTAAACAATATCGTCTGTGCTTTTTTTATACTTATAATTTGTCAAGTTATTGTTATTTATGTGTTTTTATTTGCGCACTAAAAAACATCTATTTTAGCGCACAGATTAAATTAGCGTTTTACTGCCACTTTTTCACGCTCACGACTACGCACAAGCTTTTCAACTTTTTCACGAGCACGCTGACGTTTTAAGGGTGAAAGGTAGTCTACAAATAATTTGCCATCGAGGTGATCCATTTCGTGCTGGATACAAACTGCAAGCAAGCCATCGGCTTCTATCTCAATTTTTTCACCATCAAGGTTTAACGCCTCTATTTTGACGCGTGACGGACGTTCAACTTTATCGTATATTTGAGGAACTGATAGGCAGCCCTCTTCATAAGGTTGTATTTCTTCAGTTAATGGTGTGACTTTAGGATTAATAAACACTAAAGGCTGATCTTTATCTTCAGATAAATCCATGACGATAAGCTGAATATGACGGTCAACTTGAGTTGCTGCTAAACCTATGCCAGGAGCATGATACATCGTTTCAAACATATCTGCGGCAAGCTGACGAATTTCATCAGTAACGTCTTCAACAGGTTGTGCAATGGTACGCAGACGTGGGTCTGGGAAATTTAAAATGGGTAATAAGGCCATATGCCCTCCTCACAAATACCATTTATTTAACGGCCCTATGAAGAACATGCTTCATAGAAAAATGTTAAGTAAGTTGGTTATTATAACGCAATTACAAATATCCATTTAGGAATTATGATAATGAAAAAGGTTTTACAGGGGACTGCCTTGGGGTTTAAAAAACATGTTCTTGCAGTTGCTTTAGGTCTAGGTTTAGGTCTCGGCAGTATTTCGATGATCCATGCCGCATCGCCTAATGCTGCACCTCTAAGTTTAAAAACCAGTGCACCACACGTTTATGTTGTACGTAAAGGTGATACGCTTTGGGATATTGCAGGTAAATTTCTCAAGAAACCTTGGCGCTGGCCTGAAATTTGGGCACATAACCGTCATGTCAAGAATCCACACTGGATCTACCCAGGTGACCGTTTGTTATTGTGTTCTTTTCATGGCAAGCCTTTGGTGGGTAAAGATGAAGGTGATGGTTGTGAAGGTATTATCCGTCGCCATATGGGCAGCATCAGCCTAAAACCACAGGTTCGTGTTGAATCTTTAAATGATGCCATTCCTGTGGTACGTCTCAGCGATATTGCAGTTTGGTTATATCGTGCCAATATTGTTGCACCTGAATCACTCACCAATACACCATATATTGTAGGTGCTGCCGATAACCGTTTACTGGGTGGTAGTGGGCAAAAGATTTATGCTCGCGGCAATGGTTTAGCCGTCGGTCAGAATTATGGTATCTACCGCCAAACTCAACCTTATCTATTTAAGGATGCTCAGGGTAAAGAATATAACGCGGGTATTGAGCTTATTCAGGTTGCAAGTGCAGTATCGACTGCCGAAAATAATAATGGCGACATGACGACTTTAGAAGTGACTAAGAGCTTCAATCAGGAAATCCGTCGTGGTGATTTCGTCTTGCCTGAATACCAAAATGACTTGCCTTCAATTTTCTACCCAACCAGTAAAAATGAAGTAACTGGAAATGGGCAAATTGTTCGCGTACTCGGTTCAATTGGTCAAGCAGCAAAACGTAGTGTTGTGACCATTGACCGTGGCTTGCTAGATGGTGCGAAAACTGGGCAGGTGTTTAGTGTTTACCAACAGGGTGAAGTGATTAAAGATGTTAAAACAGGACAACTCGTGACCTTGCCACAAGAAGAAATTGGCACGATCATGGTTTTCAAAACATTTGATCATTTAAGTTATGCTTATGTATTAGAGAGCACTGTACCGATTAAAGTCGGTGCATCAATCCAAGCACCTTCAATGTCAGATTAAGGGTGTACCATGTTGAACCAGATCAGCAAGCATCAGCTTGATCATATTCGCTTGTGGTATTTGGTTCAGCATTCTTTATCAAGTTATCAGCAACTGATTCACTTTTTTGGGAGTGCCGAACAGGCAACCACACCAACAAGTTTGCAGCAGTGGTCTAAACTTGGGCTACATAAAAATCATGTGCAACGCGCCCAACAATTTCAACAACCGAGTGAACAACAGCAATTCCAAAACATGCTCGATTGTTTACTACAGCATTGCGACTTTATTTGTCTTGCTGAAGACAGCAATTATCCCTCGCAGCTGCGTCCTTATGCAGATAAACCTCCCATTTTGTTTGGCCAAGGCAATCTTTTTAATTTAAGCCAACCGCAGATTGCGATTGTCGGTAGTCGCAAAGCCAGCCCGCATGGTTTACAGATCAGTTATGATTTTGCTTATTATTTGGCAGAAAAAGGTTTTTTTATTACCAGTGGTTTGGCTCAAGGAATTGATCAGGCAGCATATGCTGCTGGCATCAAGCATCAAAAAACCATTGCAGTCATGGCAACAGGTATTGAACAGACCTATCCGGCTGCCCACGCACAGCTCCGTCAGCAAATTGTGGCGGAGGGTGGTTGTGTAATTACTGAATTTTTACCATTTACCAAACCGTTACAACATCATTTCCCTCGACGCAACCGTATTGTGAGTGGTTTGAGTTTGGGTATTTTAGTGGCTGAAGCAGCGCTAGAGAGTGGCTCTTTGATTACTGCCAAACTGGCAGCAGAACAAGGCAGACAGATTTTTGCAATTCCTGGACATATTTACAGTGAACATCATCGAGGATGCCATCAACTGATTCGGGAAGGCGCAACCTTGGTGGACCATCCTGAACAGATCATTGAAGATTTGGCATTACCAACCCAATGGCAAATTCAGCAACAGGCTACATCTACTACAACAACATCGGATATTCCCGAACATTTACAGACCTTATATCAGCAACTCGACTGGGTTGGGCAAGATCTTGATCAGCTCGCAACTCAACTCAATATGGCAGCCGACGCTCTGATCGCACAACTGATGGAATTGGAACTTTTAGGCTTGTGCTTACAACAGGCAGGGCGTTATAGTCGTTGCCGTGCAGCAACTGCACCCTGCTTTTCTTAATTCTCCATAGAGCGTAAAAACATGATCACCTATTCAGTGGAACATGCCGCCGAGCTTTTGCAGCACGGCCAAGTGTTAGCCTATCCAACTGAAGCCGTTTGGGGTTTAGGTTGTGATCCCATGAACCAACAAGCATTTCAGAAAATTTTAGCCCTGAAACAACGTCCGATTGAAAAAGGTGTCATTTTGCTTGCCAGTGATGTTGAACAAGTTGAAGCCTTACTCACACCGCTTGATCGACCTCGTCAACAAGAGATTATCGCGAGCTGGCATAATCGCCAAGCCCATGAGCGTGGCTTAACTTGGCTCCTTCCCAATCAGACAGCGATTCCTGAGTGGATTACAGGTCAGCATCCGCGTGTTGCAGTTCGAGTGACTAATCATCCGCTCTGTCAGCAACTGTGTCGCGCATTTGGCAGTTTTATTGTGTCGACCAGTGCCAACCCCGCAGGTCTGGATCCTGCATGCAATTTAGAGCAGGCTCAAGCCTATTTTGCAGATCAGCTCGATTATCTGGATGGTGAACTTGGGCAAAGCCCTTTACCCAGCCGAATCATTGATGCAGTCACTGGACAAGTCATTCGTGATTAAGTGTTTTTTAAAATTAAACCAGTTAGGCAAAAAAAAGCTCAGCCAGAAAGTAATAGGCTGAGCGTATAAAATTGCGATGTTTTCAAATCTAGAGGGTTTCAACCAAAAATCATATGATCTTTGTCGTAGAACGTTACTAATTATGACGAAAACATGGTTATTTGAAAAATAGTTTTTATGTCTAAGTTGACTAATTTAGTCTGAATAAGTTATCTAGAAAGATACTCTAAAGATTAACCACTTTTTTTCAGAAAATAGATCACTGATTCCACTTTCATTTTTAAGAAATCATTGTGCATTTGGTATAAAAAACGACCAAAACAAATTGATCGTTCTTTTATAAAGATTTGTATTTTTACGACAAATTTTAGCAAAATTAGCGATAACGACGCAGCATTTGCCAGATACAGACCAGAAGCAAAATCACAAAAAACAGACACGACCATACCGATAAAGGCTGACCCAAGAATGTCCAGTCAATTTTGGCGCATTCACCCGAGCCCGTCAGCACTTCAGCAAATACTTCCTTCAAGGGTAAAACATCAATCAGATAATTTAAACCTGGCCCACAACTCGGCACTTGATCAGGCGGTAAATGCTGTAGCCAAATTTGGCGCGCGGCAACGCCTGCTGACCAGACCATACCTAATCCAGCAAGGAAGGCATAAGCCCGCTTAAATTTATCAGTGACTGGGTTGT
Organism: Acinetobacter brisouioides; assembly: GCF_004331075.1. Lineage (GTDB taxonomy): Bacteria > Pseudomonadota > Gammaproteobacteria > Pseudomonadales > Moraxellaceae > Acinetobacter. The sequence goes on from NZ_SJNX01000012.1 coordinate 4,478, forward strand.
GAATCAGGGCAACCAATGCCACAAGTCCCATCGCAATCAGACCAAGGCGCTGAAAAATACACAGCGGGCATGGTTGTAGACCTTTAACATGTTCGAGATACAGCGCAAATGACATGCCGATAATACTGATCAATACCAACAAGGCATTAACAAGACGATAACTCAAGCGCAAATGCTTTCCCCTTATTTTATTTTAGCGAAAGTTCGCCAGATATTCTTTAAATGTAGGTTGTGATGTCTGTTCAAGTTGTTTTTGCTGCTGCAATGAAGCACCGACCAAATCTTGAAAATATTCCTGTTTTACAACTGGCAAACGATGCTGTTGATAAGCCTGAGTATGCGTTTCAGCCAACTGACTTCCCAAACACCATGTTCCACCCGCTTGCAACATGTCATTAATAACCTGCGCTGAAAGCGTGGTTTTAGGATCATTAATTCGCTGTTGCATCACGGTTAAAGCATCGACATAAATCGTGGTCGATTCAATTTGATCAAGCAATGCAGCAACAGGGCGCATGGCATCCAGATGCCACTGTAACCAGTCTGCAATAGCATAACTTGTGGTTAAAGTTTGAATAGTGGCATTTTCAGCACGCCCACGTTCCACAACTTCTGCTTGATTTTTCTCAATCAGCTCCTGTTCCGCAACAGAGATTTTAGGGCTATCTTGTAACAAACAGTACAGTGCCAAACTTTCTAAAAACCCTGCACTATTGGTCTCGATACCAATCGGGCTATACGGATTGACATCGACCGCACGCAGTTCAATATAAGCGACACCACGTTTTGCCAAAGCTTCAGACGGCGTTTCACTGCCCTGCGGAACTTGTTTCGGGCGCACCAAACTGTAGTATTCATTTTCAATTTGCAAGATATGATCATTGATCTGAATCGGCTCGCCCTGTGCATCATCTAGTCCGAGCTGGCTAAAAGCAGGATAAGGCGTTTTCACTGCAGCTTGTAAGCCCTGCAAGTAACCCTGCAAATTGTTGTAGTGGATACCCAATTGTTTTTGGGCTGAATTCTGATACCCATGTCGCCCCATACGCAATGCTGTTGCATATGGCAAATGCAATGTACCGCCTACCAATGGTTGTAGTTTATGTTCACGCCCCATCAAAAAGGTCTTACAGACTGCGGGGCTTGCCCCAAGCAGATACATCACCATCGGTGTCAGGCGGATAAAATTACGAATCAAGCCAAAGTAACGATGGCTACGATAATCTTGCAGGCTTAAGGCTTTGAGTTCTGGGTTTGGTTCATGCTGTTGCAAACGTTCAAACAGTTGGTCTGGAAACGAAATATTGTAATGCACCCCAGCAATCGTCTGCATACGACGCCCATAACGCACTCCCAAACCTTTACGATATAAGGTCTTAAAACGTCCAATATTGGATGAGCCATATTCTGCCAGTGGAATCTGTTCTTCGTCCTGATCGAGCATACATGGCATCGACATTGGCCAAAGTTTTTCCCCTTCTGGTAAATGCTGGTTAGCGACATGATGAATATCACTTAAATAATTCAGGGTGTCGGCAATATTGGGTTGGGGTGGCGTAATGAATTCTAGTAAGGCTTCAGAATAATCTGTGGTAATGTTCGGATGGGTTAAGGCAGAGCCTAAAGCAACGGGATGTGGCTGTTGTGACAAATAACCATCGGGCTGCATGCGTAAAGTTTCACGTTCAATACCGCGCAACATTCCTGTGACTACAGATGCGTCTACCCAAGTTGGCACAATAGTTTGAGAAACGGCGTTGGGTTGACTCATGTTCTTCACTCACTCGAATTGAAATTATCATCTAGATCAAACGGACAAATTATACTGATTATCATGACAGTAGGTATCAAATAATGATAATGGGCTGTTGCCACGCAAAATTGTAACCATAAACTGCCATAAGCATGCATGAAAAATGTGAATTGCATTGAAAAATAATTGCAAAACAATGCTCAATACAGCGCAAAAGTGAAAATAGCCAATGGCTTGCCCAAGCATCGTAAGTTCATACTGCAAATCTTTTATTTCAAACTGTTTGCAATCACCTAAAAAATAAATAGATAAAACAATATCTTAAATTTTATATCCTTTATTTTATCTCTTGCTTATTCATCGTCAATCCACAATCATGATTAAAAATCATGTTGTTTGATAACAACAAAATCTCAATTGATTCTTCCAAGCATGACCTTCATGGTAATGGATATAGGGTCGCTACAGCAGAACGACAAGTCGCATTTTTATAATGCATTGATGATCAAAGATTTTTAATAAAATCTCTCGATTTTGGAGCAGCAACATGAATAAATTGATTCAATGTCTGAGCTTGAGTCTCGCACTCGGTCTGTCCGCCTGTAGTACTCTGCCCAGCAAGCCCCGCACATTTGACCAGTTGGGACAATTTTCCAGTTATCCACTCAACAACCAGACTTATCGGATTGGCTTCAAAGCCAGGTCCGATTTAAGTTATGGTACGGCTGAAGAAATTACCTTGGTCAAAGCCGCACAAACTACCGTCAAAAATGGTTTCCACTACTTTAAAGTGCTGAATGACCCAAGTAACCGCACACAACAGCCACCGCGTAAAGCAGTCGTGTATCCTGACCCGATGTTCTACCCATATAGTTTCCGCCATCCTGGATTTTATGACCCATGGTACAACATGCCACAAGTCGTCACCATTGACCCTGTTGAAGTGTCCTATACAATTGAATGCTATAAAGATCAGAAAAATACCCCGAGCGATGCCTTTGATGCCTTTCTGATTTTAAAATCAATCGGGCAAAAATATGGCGTCAGCAGCAATGGTGATGTTCTCTTGCCTGCGACACCTCCTCATTAATGTGACCTGTTAGGAATCTACATGAGTCTGACCACTCAAACCACCTCAACCAATTTACAACGCAGTAAACGCTTTGCCAGCATAGCCTTAATCATCGCTGTACTGGCATGGTTGGCACTCATGCTCTTGGCGAAGTTCCTGCCGAATGATGTATGGCTCATTCATATTCTCATGCTCGGAGCAGAAGCAGGTGTGGTGGGTGGTTTGGCAGATTGGTATGCCATTACGGTTTTATTCCGTAATCCTTTCGGCAAAATGCCGATTCCGCGTTTTCTGCTCGATCACACTGAAATTATTCCACGCAACAAAGCTCGTATTGCCGAGTCAATGGGGCGCTTTGTTCAGGAAAACTTTTTATCGCCTGAAGTGGTCGAGCGTAGCCTGAAACAAACCGATTTGAGTCTGAGTGTTGGACGCTGGCTTGCCAACCCTCAAAATAATGCTCAGATCACCCAACTTATGCAGCAAAGCCTGCCACAGGTGCTGGACTTTGTTGGACAAGAACAGATTGCAGCGTTTATTCAAAGCAATAGCGTGCAATGGGTACGCAATACCCAAATCAACAGTTTAGCCAGTGAAATGCTGCGCGCTGTCTTAGATAATGATTTTCATCAGGATTTACTTCAACGAGGTTTGGACTTGGCACATGACTGGGTCACTTTCCACCCTGAGCAAACTCGTGAACTGACCCAACGGATTTTTCAGGAATTGGGCGTATGGAAAATGGCTAAAGGCTTTCACTGGATTGGGATTGATATACAGCAACGCATGATTGACAGCCTGATTGGGAAAGTCGAAGCCATGCTGGCAGATCCTGAACACCCATGGCGACAGTATATTGAAAATTATGCACAAACTTTAATGCTAGAACTACGTGATCCCGACAGTGAAGCCAGCCTGCGCCTGAATGCCACCAAAAATGCCCTGCTCGACAGCCCACAAATGCTGAATTTTATAAGTGGTGCGGTGGTGATTCTATGCAATGCAATTAAGCAGGATTTACAAAAAGAACCATCGGGCATTGCGCAAAACCTGCGGGCAGCAATTGAGCTGGTCGGGCAAAACCTGATGGAAAACGACAAGGTTCGCGAGATTCTTAACCAGCGCCTGAGCCAATTGGCCATTCAAATCAGTGATCAATACAGTAACAAAGTCATTCGTTTTATTAGCCAACGTATTCATGAATGGGATTCCTCAGAAATGATTGGCAAAATCGAAAATGAAGTCGGCGGTGATTTGCATATGATTCGGGTCAACGGCGTGATCGTTGGCGCATTTATTGGGTTATGCTTGGGAATGATTCGCGCAGCATTTGAATACTTGATTTAAATCAAAAATTAGAGAAAAACCGCCATGTTGTCATTCCCGTCCAAACTCCCTGCTCAGGGTGTCACCATCTTTAGCCAAATGTCGGCACTCGCCCAGCGCCTGAATGCGCTCAATCTGTCACAGGGTTTCCCAGACTTTGCAGCCCCTGAAACACTGCTCGATTGTCTGGTTGAGGCAACACGACAGGGCTTTAACCAATATGCCGCAGGTGATGGCTGGTTGCCGCTACGTGAACAGGTGGCGCAGCAGTTTGTACAACGTGATCAGTTACAACTCGATATCACCCAAGAAATTACGATTACTTCTGGAGCAACCATTGCGTTGTACTGTGCCATTCAGGCATTGATTCATGCAGGCGATGAAGTGATTATTTTCGATCCGAGCTATGATAGCTACGCGCCTGCGGTGGAACTGGCACAAGGCGTGAGTGTACGGATTCCCCTGCTTACACCTGATTTTCAGGTGGACTGGCAACGCGTCAAAGACAGCATTAATTCACGTACCCGTATGATCATTATCAACACACCGCACAATCCAAGCGGAGCGATTTGGTCAAAACAAGACTGGCTCACCCTGATTGGATTGATCGAAGCACATAATATTGTCGTGCTCTCCGATGAAGTCTATGAACACCTGATTTATGATGGGCAGCGCCATTACTCGGCATTGTCATTTCCTGAATTACGCCAGCGTAGTCTTGTGGTCGGCTCGTTTGGCAAGACTTTTCATGTCACAGGCTGGAAAACAGGTTATTGTGTGGCGGCGCCTGAACTGATGCGTCTGTTTCGGCAGGTATACCAATTTGCCAGTTTTTGCGGCAATACCCCGTGCCAAGTGGCACTCAGCCAGTTTATGCAGCAGCATCCAGAACATATTCAGCAGCTCGCCAGTTTCTATCAGCAAAAACGTGATCAGTTTAATGCCGGGCTAGCTCAGTCCAAGTTTATCTTTAGCCCGACTCAGGGCACCTATTTTCAAAATGTTGACTATAGCCAGATTCGACCTGAGCTGAACGATGTCGAGATGTGCCAGTGGCTCGCCGAACAGCATAAAGTGGTCGCTATTCCAATTTCAGTCTTTTATGCAGAGCCACCCAAAAACTTGCGTTTACTACGCTTTTGCTTTGCAAAAACCGAGCAAACCATTACTCAAGCCTGCGAAATTCTGGCGCAAGTCCGCTAAATAAGTTTGATACCTGCCTGCACTCGGCAAATCTGGTGCAGGTATGGTTACAACCATCACTTAACAAACTGATTCTAATAAATAATTTAAATTTATTTATGTTATAAATATGGTAATTTTCAACAAATATGTAGATTTTTCACACAATAACAAAAATTCTATGCTTTAATCAAAATTGATTCAGTATATTAAATCAGACCTCTTCATCATAAGGATTGTGCCCACCATGAGCACCATAATAACTCGTGAAATTCAATATACCGCGCCAGATGGTAAAAATTTAGTTGGTTTTTTTGCAGCACCACAAAGTGATACCCCAGTTGCAGCGATTCTGGTCGCGCCTGAATGGTGGGGACGTAATGAATATGTAGTTCAGCGGGCGAAACAACTGGCTGAACATGGTTATGCAGCTTTTGCAATTGACATGTATGGCGACAAAAAAACCACTGAACAAGCCAGTCAAGCCAATACATGGATGATGGAAACTTTCCAGCAACCCAATACCATTCTCGAGCGTGTGAGTGCAGCATTCAGTACCTTGGCAGCACAACCTGAAGTGGATGCGGCTCGTCTAGGTGCAATCGGTTTCTGCTTTGGTGGAAAAGTGGTTTTGGACTTGGCGCGCTCTGGTGCAGAAGTGAAAGCTGTTGCCACCTTCCACGGTAACTTGTCAACCAATGCTCCTGCTGAAAAAGGCAAAATTAAAGCAGAAATTTTAGTGTTACACGGTGAACTCGACAGCATGGTCACACTCGACAATGTCGAGAGCTTCAAGCAGGAAATGCAGGCTGCCGAGGTTAAACACGAGGTGATTATTTTAGCCAATGCCAAACATGGCTTTAGTAATCCACTTGCTGATGTACGCGCCAAAGCCAATGGCGTTGACCTTGGCTACAATGCAAAAGCCGAACGTGCAGGATTAGATGCGATGTATCAACTGCTCGCACGCGACTTGCAGCCTAAACCCGATTTTCTTTGATTGCTGTTGATTAAGTAGGAGGCCACCATGACTGAGCACTGTGCTTATTGCGATTTTGATGACTATGATGTGATTGCCAAAAATGATTTTGGTGCGATTTTCCCAGAGCCTCACCCTTTGTCTGAAGGGCACATGGTGATTGTGCCACTACGCCATGTCAGTTCGTTTTTTGATGTCACAGATAAAGAACGCAAAAGCTTGCTGTCACTACTTGAACAGGCACGCAATGAACTGGAACTTCGCTATCATCCCGAGGGTTATCACATCGGGTTTAATGATGGCAATGTCTTTGACGAAGTTTCACAGCATTTGCACATTCACGTGATTCCACGTTACAAAGGGCAGCAGCTCAAGCTTGATGAGCGTTGGGGAATTCAGCAACCTTCTGATGTGAAATAACTGAACTTTTCAAGGCAGTGAAGATCTCTCAGCATATCTTCACTGCCTTTTTTATCTGTGCTTGACGTATACTACCTCGCGGTTTTGAGGTGCTATGTCCATGTCTGATTTTTCGTTTTCCGATGCTTTACTCACTTGGTTCGACCAACATGGTCGGCATGATTTGCCGTGGCAAATTGCTGATGATCCCTATAAAGTTTGGGTCTCAGAAATCATGTTGCAACAAACTCAAGTTAAAACCGTGTTGCAATATTTCGATCGTTTTATTCAGCGTTTCCCAACGGTTGAAGCGCTTGCTCAAGTCAGCTGGGATGACGTTGCACCTTACTGGGCAGGTTTAGGTTATTACGCTCGTGCACGGAACTTGCATAAAGCCGCGCAAATTGTGGCAACCCAAGCTCATTTCCCCCAAACTTTAGAAGGCTGGATGGCACTGCCAGGGATTGGACGTTCCACTGCTGGAGCACTAATGTCTTTGGGTCTACGTCAGTACGGCGTGATTATGGATGGCAATGTTAAACGGGTGTTGTCTCGCTTTTTTGCCATAGAAGATGACTTAAGCAAACCTGTGCATGAACGCGAGATGTGGGCACGTGCCGAACAGCTCTGCCCCACAGAACGTAACCACGACTATACCCAAGCGATTATGGATCTGGGGGCGACCATTTGCACACCCAAAAAACCGCTATGTCTGTACTGTCCAATGCAACTGCATTGCCAAGCGCACCAGCAAGGTATTGAAACTGAGCTGCCTTTCAAGAAAGCCAAAAAAACCGTGCCTGTGAAACAAGCCGAAGTGCTGTTGCTGCGTCATCAGGATTTATGGTTATGGCAACAACGCCCCGCACTGGGTTTATGGGGTGGCTTGCATTGCCTTCCGATTTTTGCAGAGCCAAATGAACTGGAACAACAACGCAACATACTGGGCTTAGCAAGCACCCAATACCTGACTCAGATTCGTCACAGTTTTACCCATTTCACTTGGGAGCTAAACGTACAACAAATTACAGTTGACAGCGATGAGATGGAACATCTACAAATAGAACTTGGCGGTGAATGGCTAACCCCTCAACAGGCGATTGACCGAGGTCTTCCAACAGCGATGAAAAAACTGATTCAAAGTGTTTAGCTGAATGCCATAAAATGGCTGTTGGAGAAAACAAACTCATAAGGACAATATATTTTGCGTTTTCTTCCGCATGCTTTTTTAATGATGGCGGTCATTATTTTAGCCGCCTGTAGCCATACCCCAAAAAAAACCACACCGCTGCCGAGCCAACAGCTCAGCCGCTTAAAAGCCATGCCACTAAATTTTCATTTACCGATTCCTGTCAAAGGCATCAAAGCAGATCAACTCACCGATACATGGGGTGCTTCACGCAGTGCAGGACGCCGCCATGAAGGAATTGATATACTGGCACCTCGCGACAGCAAAGTGACCAGTGCTACTGAAGGTCTGATCGCCAGCCTGCAAAGCAATACGCTCGGCGGCAATGTCATCTGGATTTTAGGGCCTGCAGGATCTTGGCACTATTATGCGCATCTAGAAAAATCTAAACGCGGCTTGAAAGTCGGAGATTATGTGCATGCTGGTGACCTGATTGGCTATGTGGGCAACAGTGGCAATGCACAGCATACTGTCACCCATTTACACTATGGGATTTATCTGGATGGAAAAGGTCGCGGTGCCGTCAACCCATTCCCCTATTTACGTTAGGAAGTCTTGTTTCATGTCTGAAGCCCTCATACAACGTCTGGTTGAATTTGCCGAATCGGGCAATCAACAAAAAATCCAGCTGCACGGTCAGTGCTGCTATCAGGGCTGGATCATGGAAATTGCAGAAAATGGTCTACTGATTAGCACAGGTTATAATGACAAGGTAGGTAAAGATGTGTGGCTGTCTCTGGAAGATTTACAACAAGCCGAACTGTTTTACTGGGACACAAAAAATGATCAGTGGACAAGCTTCCCCCTTTAAATTTAAATAATAACAATCAGGAGTTTTGCCATGTCACTACAACGCTGCCGCTGGTGTTCCGATGATCCACTGTATATTGACTACCACGATCAGGAATGGGGCAGACCTTTGTATGACGAAGCACAACTGTTTGAATTGCTTTGCCTTGAAGGCCAGCAGGCAGGGTTATCTTGGATTACAGTATTGAAAAAACGCGACTGTTACCGCCAGCATTTTTTTCAGTATTCAATCCAAGAGATTGCTGAACTCTCCGATACTGACTTGCAACAAAAACTACTGGATGCAGGCTTAATCCGCCACTCAGGTAAACTCAATGCCATCCGTGCCAATGCACAGGCATGGCTCGCCTTAAAACAGGACACAGGCGATGTGGTGACATGGTTATGGCAGTTTGTTGCTGCTGAACCAATCACCAATGCAGTGAGTGATTACCGCCAAGCACCTGCACAAACCGAGATTAGCCAGAAACTCTCCAAAACTTTAAAAAAGCACGGCTTTAAATTCGTTGGCGCGACCACCTGCTATGCGTTCATGCAAGCTTGTGGCATGGTCAACGATCATGAAGATGACTGCTTTTGTAAATAACCCCAATTCGATAAATCTTTCTCAAAAGTTTGATTTCCGAAAATGTCATCTGCAACTGTCCGAGCCAAATCAACATTTTTAATATGTTGTTTTTGCGATATATCTTTACAAAGGGTCATCTTGAGCGAGTTTTACAGTGAGGAGCATTGCTGTGCAAGTGGGTTGCCCTTGCGTGGCGAAGCCACTCATCCCGAAAGAAAAGTAGGTCTAACCAAAGGTTAATCCGTGAATATGAATCAAAATAGTAAGATTCCGTCACCATTATTCATTTTTTTAAGATTTTAAATAATAGCTTTTACCGAACTCAGATTAAATAACAACTACTTTATTCCAAACAAGGAGTGCGTCATGAGTGAAAACCGAATTCGTAGCTATGCAACATTAACCGCCAAATCAGCTTTAGTTCCATACGAGTTTGATGCGGGCGACCTGTTGCCACATCAGGTCGAAGTCAAGGTCGAATACTGCGGCCTGTGCCACTCCGACCTGTCCATTATTGATAACGACTGGGGCGTTTCACAATATCCTGTGGTGGCTGGACATGAAGTCATTGGAAAAATTATACGCTTGGGCAGTGAAGCCAAAGGTTTAAAACTGGGTCAGCGGGTCGGTATTGGCTGGACAGCAGAAACCTGCCAAGCCTGCGACCAATGTCTCTCAGGGCAACAGGTGCTGTGTACGGGTGAACATAAAGCCACGATTGTCGGACATGCAGGCGGTTTCGCCGATAAGGTTCGTGCAGGCTGGCAGTGGGTCATTCCCCTTCCTGATGATCTAGCCCCTGAAAGCGCAGGGCCGCTACTGTGTGGTGGGATTACCGTATTTGATCCATTATTAAAACATCAGATTCAAGCCATCCATCATATCGGTGTGATCGGGATTGGCGGTTTGGGACATATGGCCATCAAGCTGCTCAAAGCATGGGGCTGTGAAATTACCGCATTTACCTCAAATCTGGACAAAGCCGATGAACTTAAAGCCATGGGCGCAGACCATGTGGTCAACAGTCGCGACAGTGCAGCACTGAAAGCCCAAAAAGGCAAATTTGATTTATTGCTCAGCACCGTCAATGTCACCCTCGACTGGAAAAGCTATCTCTATACCCTCGCACCGAACGGCAGTGTACATCTGCTGGGTATTCCACTGGAGCCGATTGCCACACCTGCCAACTTGCTGATTAGTGGTGCCAAATCCATTACAGGCTCACCAACAGGTTCACCTGCGGCATTACGTACGCTGCTCAACTTCGCTGCCCGCAAAAATATTGCCCCACAGATTGAACTATTCCCGATGTCACAGATTAATGACGCGATTGCCCGCTTGCACTCGGGTCAGGTGCGTTACCGCGTGGTACTCAAAGCCGATTTTGACTAATTCACAGTTGTATTTCCTGACAGTGGCAAACCCATCAAAACCGTTTGTCACTGATTGGGAAAACCTTGTGCCAGTTGTTCTGCCAAAAATTCAATCAACAGCCGCACCCGTTTCGGCAAATGCTCTTGCCGTGCTGACCCTAATTTTGGTCTTAGTACAAAAACGCCTGTATCAACATGACAATCCTGCTGCTTGCCAAGCCGCATCCTAAAATGCAAAAAGCCAGTCACAAGACTGGCTTTTTTATATCTGGCAAGATCTTACAAGCCTAAAACATCTTTCATATCGTATTTGGCAGCATCACGACCCACAACCCATGCGGCAGCACGTACCGCACCTGAGGCAAAGTTCATACGGTTGGTAGCCTTATGCGTTACTTCCACACGCTCACCTTCACCAATAAACATCACGGTATGTTCACCGACAATGTCGCCACCACGGATGGTTTCAAAGCCAATGGTTTGACGATCACGTGGACCTGTATGCCCTTCACGACCATACACCGCCACTTCTTTTAAGTTGCGACCCAAGGTATCCGCAACGGCTTCGCCCATCATGAGTGCTGTACCCGATGGTGCATCGACTTTATGACGGTGATGCGCTTCAATAATTTCGATATCGACTGTATCGCCAAACACTTGTGCTGCAAGCTCAAGCAGTTTAATCGAAACATTCACACCGACAGAATAGTTCGCTGCATACACCACAGGAATCTGTTTTGCAGTATCATTGAGCAATTGTTTTTGCTCATCTGACAAACCTGTGGTACCAATGACCATCGCCACACCTGCATCACGGCAGATTTTCAAATGTTGTTCAGTGGCAACAGGTGCAGTGAAATCAATTACTACATCCACATCTGCCAACACCGCTTCGAGTGAACCTGAAACTTTCACACCTACCGCACCAATACCTGCAAGTTCGCCAGCATCTGTGCCGACCAAAGAACTTTCTGGGCGTTCTACCGCTGCTGCAAGTTGATAACCCGCTTGTTGCACAGCCTGAATCAAGATGCGACCCATACGACCGCCAGCACCTAAAATTCCAATACGTGGTGATGTAGACATGTTGTCATTTCCTAAATTTTTTAATCAATGTGCTTACTATAACAAAACTTATTTCTGTGGATGTGTAATCCGATATAAAAAAACCTGCTTTTAGGCAGCAGGTTTTTTCTAAAAATCAATCAGACAGATCAGTCAAATAAACGATCAAAGAAGGATTTTTTCTTGGCACTCGAATGCTGATCATTGCCATCCATGCTTGCTTGCAACTCTTTGAGCAATTCACGTTGGCGTGCAGTCAGATTTACAGGGGTTTCTACCACAATACGACACAGCAAATCACCGACCATATTGTTACGTACAGGGCGTACACCTTTACCACGTAAACGGAATACTTTGCCGTTTTGCGTACCTTCTGGAATTTTCAGGCTAACACGACCATCAAGGGTTGGAATCTGCATTTCTTTACCGAGAGCTGCATCAGCAACGCTAATCGGCACATCCATATACAGATCTGCACCATCACGTTGGAAGATTTCATGTTCACGCACCACAACTTCAACATACAAGTCGCCTGCCTGACCATCACGAATCGCTTCGCCTTTACCGGTTAAGCGTACACGGTCACCATTGTCCACGCCTGCAGGAATAGTCACTTCCAGCGTTTGTTGACGATCTGTCACACCTGAACCATGACATTTCTGACATGGGTTTTTAATAATTTTACCTTGCCCGCGACAGGTACTACAGGTTTGCTGTACCGAGAAGAAACCCTGCTGCATACGCACTTGGCCTGCACCATGACAGGTTTTACAGGTTTCGACGTCATTCGGTTGTTGTGAACCTTTACCATCACAGGCATCACACGGCGCTGGTGCAGTAAAGGTAATGGTTTTTTTCACGCCTTTTACGGCTTCTTCAAGGGTCAGTTCCATGACATAGCGTAAGTCGGAACCACGGCGTTGACGTTGCTGTTGACGTCCACCACCACCAAATGCCCCACCGAAAATATCGCCGAATTGACTGAAAATATCTTCCGCACTAAAACCACCAAAACCGCCGCCAGCACCACCACCAAAACCGCCTTCAAAGGCATTGTGCCCCATACGGTCATACATGCTGCGCTTTTCACCATCTGACAGCACTTCATAGGCTTCTGCTGCATCTTTGAATTTGTCTTCAGCTTCAGCATTGTCAGGGTTGCGGTCAGGGTGATATTTCATCGCCAACTTACGGTAGGCTTTTTTAATTTCATCATCACTAGCAGTTTTAGAAACGCCTAAAACCTCATAATAATCACGTTTAGCCATGGCAGGCGATGCTCCTCACGGAATTTCAAATAGAACAACTTCCAAGTAAAGTTGGGATCTTTACTTGTTTTACAAGGCAACAGAATGAAAAAAATCGTGAAATTAAAATACTGCTTTCTTTTTTAAATACTTAGACAGCCCTTGAATAAAGCAGTTTAAGAAATACATCCACGCAATAAAGGCAAAAACCACACCTGCGACTGTACAGCCTGTGACCCAAAGCATGTCATTCCATGCATAAAATGCCAATGGAATAAACCATAGCCCTGCAAACAGCCCCATCACCATAAATAAAATCACACTGCGCATCACCCAGATACCATGTGCCTGAATCCAGACTTCAGCCTGAGAATTATGGGCAACCTTCGCAGCAAACAGGTAAGCAATAAATCCCGCCACAATCGTAAACAATGCCAAAAACATAAACATATACGCCGTTGTTATATAACGACGATGCTGCTCAACCTTGTCTTGCGCCATGGAAATTTGACCCCTTCACGACATAGGACATGCCCTGAAAAAATGATGTATACGATTTGGAAAAATTAGCCTGTTACTATAGGTGAGTTTTGTAATTTTCGCATCATTTTCCATGAATTTTTTCCGCCAAAAACTAGACTATTTCACAAAAAAAGAAGTTTTTTCCTAACCTGTCAGTCATCTAATCGCAATTTGCCCGAATGATCTGAATTTTCCAGTCAACTGCCTACTGAAATCCAACATTTTTTCCAAGCTTACACGACCAATGGCTAAAGGCTTTTCTAGATAAATTTGTTATGTTTAGATAAAACCGATTCTCTGATATAAAAGACAATTCTCTTTTTATATTTCAATAGACCATAGTTCATCCCATAAGGAATTTAAATATGGCACAACATATCGATGCTCCATTACGCGAAGACGTCAGACTACTGGGCAATTTACTGGGAGAAACCCTAAAAGCTCACGCAGGTCAGGACTTGTTTAATCAAGTCGAACAAATTCGTGCGCTAGCAAAAGGTGCTCGCGATGGACAAATCGAAGCGGAAAAACAGTTAGAACAACTTTTTCTCAATCTTGAAGATAAAGAAATTTTACCGCTCACGCGTGCCTTCACCCATTTTCTGAATTTTGCCAATATTGCTGAACAGTACCACGTAGTGCGTAGCCGCCGTGCCAGCGAGTTTGATGAAACTCAGCCCTCTCCCAATCCGCTCGAACCTTTATTTGAAAAATTTAAACAACGACAAATTTCAGCAGAAACGCTATATCAACAAATCTGCGATTTAAATATTGAACTGGTACTGACCGCGCACCCAACCGAAGTCAGCCGACGTACCCTGATTCAAAAATATGATGATATTAATCGTTGCCTCGAACAACTTGATCAGCAAAAACTAACCCCGAAAGAGCGTCAGCAAGCCTTAGAAAAACTCAAACAACTGATTTGCTCAGCTTGGCAAACCGATGAAATCCGTCGCCAAAAACCAACCCCGATTGATGAAGCCAAGTGGGGTTTTACGGTCATCGAGCAAACTTTATGGCAAGCCGTACCAAAGTTCATCCGTGAGCTAAATGAACTAGTTCAAGCCCATTGTGGTCAGGCATTACCAACCCACGTGACCCCGATCCGTTTTGCTTCATGGATGGGCGGTGACCGCGACGGTAACCCAAATGTCACCCATGACGTTACCCAGCAAGTGTTGTGGTTCTCGCGCTGGCAAGCGGCCGAACTGTATTTGCGTGACCTCGAAAGTCTGCGCTGGGAGCTGTCGATTCAGCAATGTTCGGATGAACTACGTCAGGTACTCGGTCGTGAACATGCCGAGCCTTACCGTGAATATTTACGCGATCTGCGCGAACGTCTACGCATTACCCGTCAATGGCTGTCGGATAAACTGCAAGGTCTGGAAACCATTGAAGACCATCGGGTGATTCGCCATAAAGAAGAATTGCTTGAACCACTACTCCTTTGCCATCGTTCTTTAATCGACAGTAACTTGCCTGAAATCGCAAATGGTAACTTGCTCGACTTTATTCATCGTGTGCATTGTTTTGGGATTGAACTGCTGAAACTTGATATTCGTCAGGAATCAGGACGCCACCGTCAGGCGCTGTCTGCTATCACTGAATATTTGGGTTTGGGTAACTTTGAAACTTGGACTGAGCAGGCACGTCAGAACTTCTTGCTCAATGAGCTGCAAAGTAAACGCCCACTTCTGCCGAAACTACTTAACGAACCTCAAGATAGCCTGATTAATCATCCTGACGTTCAAGAAGTCTTTGCCACTATGCGCACACTGGCAGAACAACCTGCTGAGTCTTTAGGCGCGTATATTATTTCGATGGCTGAACATCCGAGTGATGTCTTAGCCGTACTGCTACTACAGAAAGAAGCAGGAATACAAAAACCTTTACGCATTGTTCCATTATTTGAAACCCTCAAAGATTTAGACGGCGCTGCCCATACCATGAATACGCTGTTCAATATGCAGTGGTATAAACAACATATTCAGGGCAAGCACGAAGTCATGATTGGCTATTCGGACTCTGCCAAAGATGCAGGCTTTATGTCGGCAAACTGGGCACAGTATCGCGCTCAGGAAGAGCTGACCGCTATTGCCCAAGCGCATGATGTACGTCTGACCCTGTTTCATGGTCGCGGCGGTTCGATCAGCCGTGGTGGTGCACCCACTCAGCAAGCCTTATTTTCACAACCTCCAGGTTCTATCTCAGGTTCGATTCGCGTCACCGAACAAGGCGAAATGATTCGCTTCAAGTTTGGTATTGAAGGCGTTGCGCTGCAAAATATGGAAGTCTATACCGCAGCAACTTTGGAAGCGACCTTGTTGCCGCCACCCGTGCCAAAAGCTGAATGGCGTGAACTGATGCACCAAATGACTGAAACTTCGGTCAAGGTCTATCGCCAGACTGTGCGGGAAAATCCACATTTTGTTGAATACTTGCGTACGGTTACACCTGAACTTGAGCTACAAATGTTGCCTCTTGGTTCACGCCCTGCCAAACGTCGTGTCAGTGGTGGGATTGAATCCTTACGCGCCATTCCTTGGGTGTTTGCATGGACACAGATTCGTTTGATGTTACCTGCTTGGCTCGGGACAGGTGCAGCATTGGATGAAATTATTGCCCAAGAGCAAAAAGCTAAACTGGATGAAATGTTGCAACAGTGGCCTTATTTCCAGACCTTAATTGATATGCTGGAAATGGTACTGTCCAAAGCCGATGCCGATATTGCTTGGTATTATGAAACTCATCTGACGCAAAATGAGCATCTACATGCGCTGGGCAATGAACTGCGTCAACGTCTGCAAGATGCCATTGATACCTTGCTGATTCTCAAAGGAGAATCGGAGCTACTCAGTCAAAATGAAGTACTGGATCAATCAATGCGAGTGCGTAAAACCTATTTGCTGCCATTACACCTGCTACAGGCGGAACTCATGAAACGCCGCCGTGAGTATCTGGCACAGCATCAGGCAGAACACACTCCTGTCGATCATGCCTTAATGGTGAGTATTACAGGGATTGCCGCAGGTCTGCGTAATACAGGCTAATTGCTTAACCCTTATACAAGCTGACTTACTCGTCCATGTGGCGAGTAAGTCTTTTTTATTTGAACTAAGCCATTTATAAACAAAATAAATTTATCCAGACATTCATCATTCTTCTAAGAAAAACGACCAACAATAATTTCAGCCTATGTTAAGCATTTTCAACTGAGAGTATCATGTGCAGAATTTTGTAAAGATTTGAGCGCTTTTGTTATGTCTTGGTTTCCAAAATGGCGACCCTACGCGGGACAAATTGATTCTCGCCCTGTATCCACCGATGAATATCTACCTGTTGGACAAAGTGTGGTTTTAGGCATTCAACATGCCTTTGCCATGTTTGGTGCAACGGTTCTTGCGCCGCTGCTCATGGGTTTTAACCCGAACCTTGCGATTTTAATGTCAGGGATTTGCACCATCCTGTTCTTTTTATTTACAGGTGGGCGTGTTCCAAGTTACTTGGGTTCGAGCTTTGCTTTTATTGGCGTAGTGGCTGCTGCAACAGGACACATTACAGGTTCCGGAGCGAACCCGAACCTGTCCGTTGCACTCGGCGGGATTGTGGCATGTGGTGTGCTGTATGCCATCATCGGTCTGATCGTGATGCTGACAGGTACACGTTGGATTGAAAAACTCATGCCACCTGTCGTGACAGGTGCAGTGGTGATGATCATCGGCTTAAACCTTGCACCCGTGACCATTAAAGGTGTCGCAGGTCAACCGTTTGAAATGTGGATGGCACTCATCACGGTACTGTGCATGGGAACAATTGCCGTATTTACCCGTGGTTTGCTACAACGCTTGTTGCTACTGGTTGGCTTGCTCATGGCCTATCTGATTTATGCGATTGCCACCAATGGTCTTGGCTTGGGTAAACCGATTGATTTCTCGCAAATCTCGGCAGCAGCATGGTTCGGTATTCCAAGTTTTTCTCATCCGACTTTTGACAGCAATGCCATGCTGATCATCGCCCCTGTTGCGCTGATCTTGGTGGCTGAAAACCTCGGACATATTAAAGCGGTTGGCGCCATGACAGGCGAAAACCTAACGCCACAACTGGGCAAAGCCTTCCTTGCCGATGGCTTGGCAACAACCCTTTCAGGAAGTGTTGGCGCACCAGGCATGACCACTTATGGTGAAAACATTGGCGTCATGGCAGTGACCCGCGTTTACTCCACCATCGTGTTTGTTATAGCAGGTTTGTTTGCGATTTGTTTGGGGCTGTCACCTAAATTTGGCGCAGTGATCAGCACTATTCCAAGTGCAGTTTTAACAGGTGCATCGATTGTAGTATTTGGTTTAATTACCATTGCTGGGGCAAAAATCTGGTTAGAAAATAAAGTAGATTTTTCTAACAATAAAAACCTAATTGTGGCTGCAGTAACGATTATTTTAGGTGCAGGAAACTTTGAGCTGATGTTCGGTCACTTTAACTTGGGTGGCATTGGCACAGCGACTTTTACTGCCATTATTCTCAACTGGTTCTTTAACCTGAAAAAAGATTAAAGAACCCGATATTTATAGCAGCCGCAAGGCTGCTTTTTTTATGCCATACTGAAGCCAATCATAGTAAAAAGACAGGCAACGGACATGCGCCTTGAAGTTTTTGATTTAGAACTGGTGCTACAGATTGCCAAAACAGGTAGTCTGACTCAAGCTGCACAACAGGCCGCTATTTCACTACAAGCAGCAAGTGAGCGCCTGAAAAAAATCGAACAACAGTTCGAGGTCAAATTATTTAGCCGACACAGCACAGGAATGCAACTAACCTTCGCGGGAGAAAGTTTTCTAGAATATGCTCAAGAGATTGTGCAACGCAGTCATTCCCTACAACAGCATATGCTGCAATTCTCTTCGCAGCAAAAACAGCAATTGTGTTTATGGTGTAATTCATCGGCGCAAAGTGAATATTTGCCAAAAATTTTGCCTGAATATTTGCTGCAAAACCCACAGCTACAGATCGAGCTACAAGAAGCTGAAAGCACTGATATCGTGACCGCATTGACCCAAGGTACGGCGCAATTGGGGCTGGTATCAAGCTTTTTTAACACTGAGCATTTACAGACTTTGGAGTTTGCCGAAGATCCGTTAGTCTTGATCTGCCCAATGCAGCACCCTTTGGCACACAACACACAGATCAACCTTGCTGATGCCCTGCACTTTGCTTTTATTGGTTTAAAACAGTACCACTCGTTACAACAATCGATTGAACGTCAGGCACAGCAACTCGGTTATGGGATCGAATATCGCCTGCGCCTACCGAGTTTTTCAGCAATTGCGCAAGTGGTTGCCGATGGTGTCGGTGTTGCTATTTTGCCACAGCGTGCTGCTCAGCAATTGCAATCCCAGTACCCATTTGACTACATTCATCTGCAAGGCGCTTGGGCAAATCGTAAGTTATTATTGGCATGCCGCCACTTTGATGAGCTGCCTGTTGGCTATCAACATCTGAGTGAATTTTTAATGGAAAAACGAGCTTTGCTTGCCCCTGTTTAAGTGTTTAGGCTCATATAACCACCTAGAAAAATCAGCCCAACAAAGAAAATACGGCGAAATTTCTGTTCATTTAAACGCTGCCGAATTAGCTTACCGCCCCACATTCCCACTAATGCAGGCAATAACACCAAGCAAGACCATGAATAATTAATGCTCTGTGTCGCACTCAATTGCTGCTGTAAAAAAACCGCCAGACAAAGATTGGCACAAGTAAAGGTCAAACCTAGAGTTTGTACCAGATCATTGCGTTGTAACTGCAAACTTTGTAAATATGGCACAACAGGTATAATGATCACTCCTGTTGCAACGGTCAGCGCACCACCCAAATATCCAACAACAGGCGAAAGTATTTTTCGTGTGCTTGCAGGTTCGGCAAACGTTGACTACATAAGCCATAGATGCCATACAGCAACAACATCATGCCGAGTAGAAAACCACTATGCACATGTGAATCTGCCAAGGTCGGAAAGATGCTCCACGTGGAACCTAATACCACGCCTAGCAGCAGCGTCCAAAAACGCTTTAACAAAACCCACCATCCACCTTCACTGAACAATTGCCAGAGATTGGTCACCAAGGAAGGAATAATCAGTAAACTGGCCGCCTGAAATGGCGTGAGGATAATACTCAGCAAGCCCATTGCTACCGCGGGCAAACCCAAGCCAATCACACCCTTGACCAACCCTGCGAACCCAAACACCAACATCACAAATCCCAACATTTTACTTCCCTCTCCGTTATACGGTCATGCTAGGTCAAAGTGATGCACTCGAATATGCGTATTTTTTGGAGTTCTCTCAAGCATAGCTTGAGGCTTGGTTGAGCTTGTTTTGGGAGTGGTTTCAGAATCAAGTTATCCTCATGAAATCTGCATCTATGAGCTTTCCCCCAATCAGGTTGAAAACACATAAACTATGAACCATAAGCGACACAAGATGCTGAGCGAAAACCACTGGTTTTTAATACTGTCAAATTTATTTATCGCTTTGCAGCCCTAAAAAATCCTTTTGCTCAGGTAAACTGGCAGCATCAAAACAGCTGCCTGTCTATTTAAGGCACAGACTAGAATGACAATGATAAATTGTGCCGATAACGCATACGACTTGCACTGCACCGCATCAGCAACGGCCAAACAGATGCATAAATTTATCCCAAGCCAATTAATAATGCTGTAACTGCTCGAAGCCTGTTCCTGTACGTGAAAACTGCACCTGATTGATCCGATATTCAGCAACCTTTTGAAAAGGATCTTGCTGCAAAATCGACTTTAATTGCGCTTCAGGCATATCCTTGACCAAGATCATGCCGCCAGTTCGGGGTTGCTTTGCCCCTGCGGAAATAAAATGTCCCGCAGCAAAATGTTGCTGTAGCCATTCTACATGTTGCGGTAATAACGCATCGACAGCCGTCAAGGATTGCAAATAGTTCAGTTCGACGATATACAGGGTTATTCTGCCTTTTTATGCTTATTTTAGATTTCAACCAGTGTGAGGTTTAGTCAGGTAAATGCTGTAATTCTCGTTCTATAAAATGCTGAATCATTTGCCGATAGAGTTTTTCAACCAAATCAGCATCCGCAGAAAAAGCCTCGGCATGCTGGCGCACTTGGGCAATCACCTGTTCAACTCGCTGTGGTGCAGGTGCTTCGGCACGGGAACTTTTAAATGCCACCGCCTGATCCACATAGGCTTGGCGGGCAGCGATAAGCTCAATTAAAGCCCGATCTATTTGATCGATCTGTTGGCGAACTTCGGCTAAAGAATTACATTTTTGATGAGTCATTTGTTGCCTGCTGCTTGTATTGTTGTTCGAGTACATGACTAAAAATACTCTCAATCATCCAGACCCGATACAAACTATTAAAGACATAACTCTGCCCAGCAATTCGCAACTCTAACACTGGAAAGTCAGGCTGATGTTTCTCATAACATTGTTGGTCATTTTGCTGTAAGAACTCAGCAACATCGACATCAGTCAATTTTTCAATCTGCAAACTCTGCTGCAAAGCATGAACATGCGGAGCAAATGATAAGTCCTGCCCTTTACTCCACACGGCTTTTAAAATGTCATAAATCACATCAACACGTTGCTCTTCATCTTCGATGCTATAAAACAAACGTGCAATATTTAAAACTGCCTCTTGGGTTGGGCGGCAAAATGGAGTAAATGCTACATCAGCACGTTTTGATAAACGCGTGGCAAGCGACCAGTCAAAAAAGTCACGCCCACGGTAGCTCAGCGGATAAACTCGTAACTGAATATTATAATAATTTGCCAGTTCTTCTTTAATATAGGCTAAGAGTAACCAGCTAATCGGGTCTTCAAGTGCAATATATAAATCCAGTTCAGGATGCATCGCATGAATTTCTGCCAACTCTTCTGCATCGCTCATAATGTGTTCACGCCACTCAATATGATTGATCAAAAAAATCGGGTTATCCGTCAATAATTTTTGTTGTTTTAAGCGTCGAGTTAAACGCAGTAAATCATCTACTGCATGATATTTTCGGTCGGCAAATTCAAAATAACTGGCAGCGACAGGTGTATCGATAAAACAACGTTCAGGGAAATTTTGAGGTTGATGTTGCTGACTTGCCATGGCATATAAGGTTCTGAGTTTGCCATATTGCTGTTGCCACAACATGTGAAATACATCTTCAAGTAAATATAAAAATTGTTCTTCGCGTAATGGAGTATTTCTTAAAATGACTTCAGCTTGTTGAATCGCTTCTGCGGTTGGAAGCTCGGGCTGTTCATCATAACCAAAGCGGTGTTGGCGTGCGAGAATCTTGGCATCATTGAGACAGTATTGTTGCCATTCCTGTGCAGTCATATTATTGGGCGGCTCGGCTGCCCGACTGGAAATCATTACCTTTAATGGCTTCAGTTCATCACTTAAAATTTCATGCAACTGCGGCAATTGCTGTACTGCCAAATAACTGTAAACATCATCAAGGCGCAAATAAATACTCAAGCCTTTGTCCGTGGGTAAAACCTCTTGCCGTGACGGTTTCTGGTAAAACCATCTCGATCGAATCGGATCAAACCAACGGCGAAACACGGACATGAGCATAGCCTCTAAAAAATCAATCTACAGATTGAACAAACAATTTACTGACAAAAAGTACGATCAACAATGAAAATGGTTCTGCCGATGTTGACCTGTTGCAAGTTTAACAAATTTTGCCAAAGTTCCGCTTGTATATTTTTGATGTTGCTTTTAGCAATTTTATTTGCACAATCATCACGACATTTCCATTTGCGCGGCGTGTTAAATCGTGACACCTGTTATAATTGTGCCTTGCGAAACGATTGAGTGATACTCTTGAAGATTATTTTTGCAGGTACGCCTGAGTTTGCGGCTGAAGCCCTCAAAGCCTTAATTCAAACTGAACATGACATTATTGCCGTTTATACCCAACCTGACCGTAAGGCAGGGCGCGGACAAAAACTCACTGCTTCTGCCGTAAAACAGGTTGCTTTAGAACATAATCTGCCTGTCTATCAACCACTCCATTTTAAAGCATCAACTGAAGAGGGCTTAGCAGCTCAGCAAGAGCTTGCCGCGCTCAATGCCGATGTAATGGTAGTTGCAGCTTATGGTTTGATCTTGCCACAAGCAGTGTTAGACATGCCTAAATATGGCTGCCTCAACATTCATGGTTCATTGTTGCCACGCTGGCGCGGAGCAGCACCGATTCAACGTGCGATTGCGACAGGCGATCATGAAACTGGCGTGACCATTATGGCAATGGCAGCAGGTTTAGATACAGGCGATATGTTGTATAAAACTTATTGCCCAATCACGGCACAAGATACCTCGGCCAGTCTGCATGACAAACTTGCACTACAAGGTGCTGAAGCCATTTGTACGGTTCTTACATCAGAACAGCAACTCCAAGATGCTTTGGCACAGCGTGAAGTGCAAAATGAAGCTTTGACGGTTTATGCGCATAAACTCAGCAAACCCGAAGCTCAAATTGACTGGATGCTCAGCGCTCAGCAACTCGACCTCAACATTCGCGCTTTTAATCCTTGGCCAGTTGCCTTTTTTCCGATCAGTGAAAATAACAACTTACGCGTCTGGAATTCACAGCTTTCTATACTAAGCAATGTAACTGCTCAAGTTGGTGAAATTGTGGCGATTGATAAACAAGGTGTACATGTCATGTGTGGTGATCAACAGATCATTTGTCTGACCCAATTGCAATGGCCAGGCGGTAAACCCCTTAATGCAATACAAATTTTACAAGCACAAAAATTACAGGTTGGACAAATCCTATCATGAGTCAAATGTTGAATTTACGTGCTCAAGTGGTCAAAACTTTACTGGCTGTGCAACAAGGTCAATCCCTTTCTGCGATTTTGCATCAGCAACTGGAACAGGTCGCGGCCAAAGACCGTGCGCTATTTCATGAACTGCTTTTGGGAACACTACGCCAGTGGTATGGATTAAAAGCACTGACCTTGCCAATGCTGACTAAACCCTTGGATAACCCAACCATAGAAAGCTGTCTATATGTCGGGTTATATCAAATTTTATGTACTCGTATTGCAGCACATGCTGCGCTTTCTGAAACTGTAACAGCATGTAAACAATTGGGTTTTCCTGCTATGAGTGGTGTAGTGAATGCCATTTTACGCCGCGCTACACGTGAAACAACTGAGTTCCAACAAACTTTAAATCAGGCACATGGCTTACCAAGCTGGCTTTACAAACGCCTGAAAAAAGACTGGCCAGAACAAGTGGGTGAACTCTGTTCAGCCTTGAAACAAACCAGTGCGATTACCTTACGCGTCAATCAACGTAAAATCGGACGTGATGCCTACCTTGCAAAATTACAGGCTGCTGGGATTCAAGCTGAAGCCTGCTCTATTGCCGATACGGGAATTGTATTACAACAATCGGTACAAATTCCGGAACTGATTGGATTCGAGCAAGGCTGGTTCTCAGTACAAGATCAGCACGCACAGCTTTGTGCCAGTTTGCTTCCTAATTTAAATGGCAAAATCGTGGTAGATGCCTGTGCCGCCCCTGGTGGAAAAACTGCGCACTTACTAGAAAAATTCCAGCCTGCGCAGTTGATTGCACTCGACCAAGATGCTAAACGTCTTGTTCGTGTTCAAGAAAATTTACAGCGATTGCAACTTAATAACGACAAAGTACAGATAGTAGCTGCCGATGCAACGACATGGACAGCATCTGAGCCTGTGGACTGTATTGTTCTAGATGCGCCATGTTCTGCAATTGGTGTTTTACGTCGCCATCCTGACATTCGCCTACTGCGCCAGTCAGCAGATATTGCAGAAACTGTGGCTCTACAACAGCAGATTTTGCAACAGATGTGGTCACAGCTTAAAGTAGGTGGCACATTGCTTTACATCACCTGCTCAATTCTAAAAGCTGAAAATGAACAGCAAATGCAAAGTTTTTTTGCTGAACATGCCGATGCCCGTGAAATCAAGATCGAAGCAGATTGGGGCATAGCTCAAGTCTATGGACGACAATTACTACCAATAACTGCTCAGGGTGATGGTTTTTATTATTGTCGAATCGAAAAAGTGGCCTAAGCCACTTTTTTATTTAAGAAAAATTCAGTTCTTGCTGACTAGGAATAGTTAATGCCTGATGAATATACAATTCAATCAGCTTTTCACGAGAACCGATTGAACGTTGATAATAACTCGAATTCAAAAGTAGACATGCACCATAGATCAGTGACCAAACATAGGATAAATAATCTCGGATTGAAATATTAGACTGAAACCGATCCAAGTAATCTTTAGTCATATCCTTAATGCATAAAATACGCTGTTGGCGAATATCATAAAGCTGCTGAAATAACTCTTTTAAGCCCGACTCAGTCGTTGTCAGCTGTTCTTCAATCTGATGTAATACAATGATTTTTTCAGGTGCTCTCAAATGGTAAAGCATATACGCTTTAGCATAACCAATAAAATCATTCTGATACTGATGTGAAATTGCCAGTACTCGCTTTTCATTCTGAATTACCAGTTCTAATAACAATTCATTCTTTGACTTAAAATGTTTATATAGCGTTCCTTTGGCAATATCTAGTTCTTTGGCTAAATCATCTAGTGTCATATCCTGATAATGATCTAATAGTAACTCTTCTGACACAGCTAAAATTTTTTGATAACGCACTGAAAATTGTTCTTGGCGGCTGGTTTTCATTGACAATTCCATTGTTTAAACCGATCTACTCAAAAAGTTAAATAACACAATTTAAGCATTTTGCACATATTGATTCGTGATCTGTACATTCAATCAGCAACTAAATTTACAACAATGATCACCTAAATCAAATTTTCAGGCCAAACTGGTTTCAATTCTAAAAATATGCAGTCAAACTTTACATGATGTGATGAATGAAGCATGGGTTAAGGTTGTTGAAAGCTACCGATCAGCATAGCCATGGAAAGTTCTTGATCTATTTTGATTTATTTTTAATCACAATATAGAGTAATGATATTTCAGTTATGATAAAAATTATTTAATTTTTATTTCCCCAATAAAAAAAAGCCCCCTGCTCTATTGAGTCAGGGGGCTTTTAGAATAATGAGCTGGCGATGACTTACTCTCACATGGGTAACCCCACACTACCATCAGCGCTAAGAGGTTTCACTTCTGAGTTCGGGAAGGGATCAGGTGGTTCACTCTTGCTATGGTCGCCAGCACAACTGTTTATGGACTTGTTCGGGTTTTATGCTCAG
>NZ_SJNX01000013.1 GCF_004331075.1 Acinetobacter brisouioides
GACTCAGTTAACCAATCCGTTAATAACTCATTTGGTACGAAGTACGGTAGCAAAAGATCATACGATCTGAGCATAAAACCCGAACAAGTCCATAAACAGTTGTGCTGGCGACCATAGCAAGAGTGAACCACCTGATCCCTTCCCGAACTCAGAAGTGAAACCTCTTAGCGCTGATGGTAGTGTGGGGTTACCCATGTGAGAGTAAGTCATCGCCAGCTCATTATTCTAAAAGCCCCCTGACTCAATAGAGCAGGGGGCTTTTTTTTATTGGGGAAATAAAAATTAAAAAACACTTAAAATTCATTTATTGATATTCATGAATTAACAGGTGCTTAAGTGAGAATAATTGATAAATTTCATGCGAAACTCAAATTGATAGATGGCTATCCAGATGGTGTTGTTCCTTTATATGAGTGTATAGCAGGAACATCATTTTTTCCTGGAGGAGATGGGCTATGGAAGCATGGACATGTAAATGAGGATCTAAAAATTGGTGGAGTAATGGGAGTAATGATTGTTGGTCATAACTTTGACAATATATCTGGATTTAAAAAGTCATTAAGTATGGGTACGGAACCAATTACGTGTCCTACATGGAGAAATATAAGAAGGCTTTTATCAGATTCGGGAATTAATATAGAAGATTGTTTTTTTACAAATGTTTATGTTGGATTGATGGACTCTGAAAGTAATGTTGGTGTTTTCCCTGGCTCTAAATCTGAAGTATTTAAACAACAATGTATTAAATTACTTGAATATCAAATTTCAGAACAGCGTCCAAGTATTATTTTGACTCCTGGAGGTTTTGTTCCACCTTTAATTGCAAGATTGAGTATTGATCTCCAAGAATGGCTGACAGTTGATAAGATTAGTCAGCTTGATTCAATTAATAAGCAATTTATTACTGGTGCTAGATTTTGTGGAGGTGATGTCATTTCTAACATAATTGCATTAACTCACCCTTCTCAGTGATACTTGAACGTTGGGCGTAGAAAATATGGTACTTTTACTGGTAATGATGCTGAAATAGCAATGTTAGTTAAGGCAACACAGTTATTCTAGTTGCCAATTAGTTCCTAAAAGTATTTTTTCATATAGTTCTTGATTACTTAACTTTCTAATTAAGCCTTAAATTTAATATGGAAAAATATAGGTTTAAACCAATATGGAGAATAAATATTGAAAGTCTATGGAGACCTGCTGTCTGGAAATTGCTATAAGCTATAAAGTGAAGCTGCTTCTTGAATTCTTAGGCATTGAGCATGAATGGTTACATATCAATGTACTGAAAGCAGAGAGTCATACGCCCGAATTTTTACAGATGAATCCAAATGGCAAAATTCCTGTTCTAGTACTTGATGATAGGCGGGTTTTGAAGGAATCCAATGCAATTTTGGGTTATTTAGCAGAAGAAACTAAATTCATTCCAACAGATCGCTATGCCAAAGCCAAAATGTATGAATGGATGTTCTTTGAACAGTATAGCCATGAGCCTTTCATTGCTGTTGCGCGTTTTATCAATAAATACTTGGGTTTACCTGAAGCTCGTATTGATGAATATCATGCTTTGCAGCCAAAAGGGCATAAAGCCTTAGCGATTATGGAGCAGGCATTGAGACAGCATGATTATTTGATCGGAAATGAGCTGACACTGGCAGATATTTCTCTCTGTGCTTATACTCATGTTGCCGATGAAGGTGGTTTTGATTTAAGCCTTTACCCAAATATTCAGGCATGGTGTCAACGAATTCAAAATTATTCTGCTTATAAAAGTATGGTTGTTTAATTCAATTTAAGTTTGTTATGCGATCTTTTGTAGATTGATATGATAAATTTATGGAAGCCAAAGTAATACTTAGGTTTTTGATAGGGTTTGATCAAGATTCAAGTTTTTAATTTGATTAAACTTTAAGCAAATTAATTTTTATCTCTTTGTTTTTACAATCCTTAAATTTACAAAACTGAATGGAATTCATGGTAAAATGATCGGCTTTCATCTTTGATCTAATTTTGATCTTCCATCTGCCAGCCGAGAATTGCTAGCCATGTCTACTGCTTATACTATGCAGACTGCGCCAAAAGCGTTGTTTGATTACGACAAATATTGGGCGTCATGTTTTGAACCCGCGCCATTTTTGCCGATGTCACGCGAAGAAATGGATCAACTGGGCTGGGATGCTTGTGATTTTATTTTAGTCTGTGGTGATGCCTATATTGACCATCCATCTTTTGTGTCTGGCGTAATTGGTCGTGTTTTAGAGGCACAGGGTTTTCGTGTAGGAATCATTTCTCAGCCCGACTGGACCAACGTTGAAAGTTTTCGTGTTTTAGGTAAACCAACGATTGCTTGGGGCGTAACCGCAGGCAATATGGATTCGATGATTAACCGTTATACGGCAGATCGTAAAATTCGTTCGGATGATGCTTATTCTCCTGATAATGTTCCAAACAAACGCCCAGACCGTGCTGCAACGGTTTATAGTCAGCGTTGTCGTGAAGCATTTCCCGATGTTCCTGTGCTTTTGGGCGGGATTGAGGGTAGTCTGCGTCGTATCGCACATTATGATTACTGGTCAGATAAAGTTCGTCGCTCGATTTTGATGGATTCAAAAGCTGACTTACTCATGTATGGTAATGGTGAACGTGCCATTATTGATGTGATGCATCGTCTGGCAAAAGGTGAAAAAATTCATCAGATTACTGATGTGCGTGGTACAGCTTTTATTATTAATAAAAACAACAAAGCATCTAAAGCTAAATTTGTTGAAATCTCCAGTAATGACGTAGATACCATTGGGCGTGTTGACCCGATCATTAATCCGTATGTGATGACTGAAGATATTGATGGTTGTGAAGTTGAAAAAGAAAAAGGTAATTCTTTAACACAATATCAAAATTTCCAAAAAGAGTTGGTGAGCAATCCGATTGTTCGTGAAGGTGACAAGTTGGATGAACATACTCAAGTTGTTCAGTTGCAAGTCGCATCTAAAGCCATCAAGCATAAATTGCCACCACGTGAATTGGCGGTGATTCGTTTGCCATCATTTGAGCAAGTTGCAAATGACCGTGTTTTGTATGCCCATGCCAACCGTATTTTGCATTTGGAAACCAATCCGGGTAATGCTCGTGCATTGGTGCAGCGCCATGGTGAGCGCGATGTCTGGATTAATCCGCCACCGATTCCATTGACCACTGAAGAAATGGACTACGTGTTTGACTTGCCTTACGCACGTTTGCCACATCCAGTGTATGGCAATGCACGTTTCCCTGCATTTGACATGATTAAATTCTCGGTCAATATTATGCGTGGTTGTTTTGGGGGTTGTACCTTCTGCTCGATTACTGAGCATGAAGGGCGAATTATTCAGAACCGTTCAGAAGATTCAATTTTGCGTGAAATTGAAAAGATTCGGGATACTGCACCACAATTTACAGGCATTATTTCAGACTTGGGTGGCCCAACAGCCAACATGTATCGTTTGCATTGTAAAGATCCAGAAATCGAGAAGAACTGCCGTAAACCATCCTGTGTGTATCCGGGTGTTTGTCAAAATTTGCATACTGACCATGCACCGTTAGTACAGTTATATCGTAAAGCCCGTGAAATTAAAGGCATCAAGAAGATTCTGATTGGTTCAGGTCTGCGTTATGACTTGGCGGTACTTAACCCTGAATATGTCAAAGAATTGGTACAGCATCATGTGGGTGGTTATCTGAAGATTGCGCCTGAGCATACCGAGCAAGGACCATTGTCGAAGATGATGAAGCCAGGCATTGGAACGTATGATCGCTTTAAACAAATGTTTGATCGTTTCAGTAAAGAAGTGGGTAAAGAGCAATATTTGATTCCATACTTTATTGCAGCACATCCAGGTACGACCGATTATGACATGATGAATTTGGCGATTTGGCTGAAAAAGAATGGTTTCCGTGCAGATCAGGTACAGACTTTCTATCCATCACCAATGGCAACGGCAACCACCATGTATTATTCGGCGAAAAACCCGCTTGCCAAAGTGGCGCGTTATACCGAAGATGTCGATATTGTCAAAGGTGAAAAACGTCGTCGTTTGCATAAAGCATTCTTACGTTATCATGATCCAAACAACTGGCCATTGCTACGTGAAGCTTTAAAAGAAATGGGGCGCGCTGATCTGATTGGTAACTCGAAGCATCACCTGATTCCGACCTTCCAGCCCAAAAGTGCAGAAGGGGAGTATAAGGCGGCGCGTAAGAAAAATTCGACTGTCGCGGGTGATTCACAAAAACGTACAGGTGACAATTCAGCACGTCAGCAGACTTCGCAGCGTCAGCAACCAAAAAAAGGGCAAATCTTGACCCAACACACAGGTTTGCCTCCGCGTGAAACAGGCGACAGAAAACGACCTTTCAATAAATCTAAACCGAAAGCTCGCCCTTAAACCCTAAGAATAAAAAAAGCCAAGTTGATCTTGGCTTTTTTTATGGATCAATTATTTAACCAACAATTTGCTGATAAGCGCAGTATAAATAACCGAGAACGACTAGACCGACAGCGGGTTCTAGAATTTTTGCCCAAGTTGGGATTGTTGCAACAATAGGCTCAGCAACTTGGTGATCATGATGGTGGTCAGTATGAGAAACCATGTGATTAAACTCCTTGATTGTTTCATCTAATGATACCTGTTTTGTCTCAACAGGTTTAGAGCCAATCAGTTGAATCAAGGTATTTGTTGCCCAAACCCAGTCTTGAGCTTGTCCAGACAAATAGCTGATTTGCCCCAGTAACAATTCATTAAGCCCTTTTTGCCCTAAGTGTCCTGTATCATCCAGTTGTTTAAGTTCAGCAAGTTGTAAGAACAAGACTTCTTTAAGACTGTGTTCAAAATCAATTTTGTTCAGGGCAGATTTGTTATGCACCGATGTGGTCATGTGCCGTGAGACTTGCTGGATATACAACTGATCTTGTTGTTGTAATTCCAGATAAACACGACTGGCATTTTGTTGCCATTCAGTGATTAGTTTACCTAAAGCCAAAGCATTTAACTCAAGCAACAGGGTTTGTCGTTCTGTTGGAGGAAATTGACTGAGAAGCTGAGGCTTTTGAATTCGTGTTTGCTCAGTAAAATAATGAAATAAATCAAAAGCCATGAACTCCTCCTTAATAGGACTAATCGACTATTCTTAAACTTGGTTTTTTCTTCGGTGTTTCTGGCTCTAGGTTTTCTGGAGCTTGTTCTGTTGTTGGGCTTATATTTGCATATTCGCTGGCATCAAAAAAGAGTCCTTGACCATTTTCACGAGCATAAATTCCAATGAGTGCTGCAAATGGCACATAAATATTTTGTGCTACACCACCAAAACGGGCAGAAAAGCTAATTGCTTGATTGTCCATGTGCAGTTGATGTACTGCATGCGGTGCGGTATTTAGGACAATTTGCCCATCTTTTACAAATTGTGCAGGAACATTGGTGTTCGGTTGAGTCGCATCGACCAAGAGATAAGGCGTAAGTTGATTATCACAAATCCATTCATAGATTGCGCGTGCCAAATATGGACGTGTAGGAGTTAAATTAATTTCTTGGTCAGACATAACAAAGCTCTAAATATTTCTTAGTACACAGATTACTATACCGATTTTTGTTGTATCGTGTCATTGTTTTGACATAGTTCGTACATTATATCGGGCATAAAAAAACCTCGGTAAAACCGAGGCCTTTTGTCCAATTCGGAAAACGAATTAACGTTTAGAGAATTGAGGACGTTTACGTGCTTTACGTAAACCAAGTTTCTTACGTTCAACTTCACGAGCATCACGAGTAACGAAACCAGCTTGACGAAGAACAGGTTTTAAAGTTTCGTCAGCAGCGATTAATGCACGAGTAATACCGTGACGGATCGCGCCAGCTTGACCACCGATACCACCACCAGCAACGGTGATGTAAAGGTCAAATTTTTCAGTAGCTTCTAAAAGCTCTAAAGGTTGACGTACAACCATACGAGCAGTTTCACGACCGAAATATTGCTCTAAAGTACGGTTGTTGATAACGAGTTTACCTGTACCAGCTGACAAGAAAACACGTGCAGTTGCGGTCTTACGGCGACCTGTACCATAATTAGTAGCCATGTGCTGTATCCCTTAGATGTCCAAAACTTGTGGCTGTTGAGCAGCGTGTGGATGCTCAGTACCAGCATACACTTTCATTTTTTTGATCATTGCATAACCAAGAGGACCTTTTGGTAACATACCTTTTACTGCTTTTTCAAGAACAGCTTCAGGTTTGTGAGCAATTAACTTCTCGAAGTTAGTCTCACGGATACCACCAGGGAAACCAGTATGGCGATAGTATTTCTTATCAAGCGCTTTTTTACCAGTCACTTGAATTTCTTCAGCATTGATAACAACGATATAGTCGCCAGTGTCAACGTGAGGAGTATAAGATGTTTTATGCTTACCGCGTAAACGACGAGCGATTTCAGTCGCAAGGCGACCTAAAGTTTTGCCAGAAGCATCAACAACGTACCAGTCGTGTTGAACTTCAGCAGGCTTAGCGCTGAGAGTTTTCATTAAACCACTACCTATTATAGTTGGTTTGGACTATGGAATCTGTCCAAACAAAAGGAGACGCGATTCTAAACGAAAACGTCAAGAATCACAAATGAAAATACGAATTTCAAGCGCTGTATTTTAAGTCAACTGCAGACAAATAAAAAGCTTTTCGTGCAGTATTTTTTGTATATTTGCGTGTTATAGGGAAACTGATGCTTAAACTCAAAAAAAATGAAGATAAATAAAAACTTATGTTGTAGCTGATAAAATTAAGCGAGTTGATTGAAAAGATGGTATTCGCTTTGTTGAAATGAGTAAGGGCTAAAGTAGCTTTTATATTGCAATGTCGCGGGTTGTGGGTAAAAACGCTGACTTTGTATTGTCAGTACGGAGTATTTTTAAGGCTTTTGCCAATATAGGCACTGACCTTTGATGGTAGAAATTTTATAATAGGTAAAATTTCTGAAAAGTAAGAGAAAGCCGTGCTCCCTTTATATGTCACCAGTGGTGAACCTGCAGGAATTGGCCCAGATATTTGTTTAAGTTTGGCTGATCGAACAGATGAGCGCCCGATTGTGGTACTGGCTGATCTTCAAATGTTGAAAGATCGCGCTAAGATTCTGCAAAAAAAAATTGAACTGATTGAATATAAAGGGCAAATTGAAATCTTGCCACAGGGGCAGTTATATGTTGAACATGTGCCTTTAAATACCGATGTGGTTTTAGGTGAATTGAATCCCCAAAATGCAGCCTATGTGTTAGAACAATTGCATCGCTCGGCTGAATATGCCATGCAGGGCAAAAGTGTTGGGGTTGCAACCGCACCTGTGCAAAAATCGGTGATCAATGATGCAGGTATCCATTTTAGTGGGCATACCGAATATTATCAGGAGTTTGCAGGTGTGGAACGGGTGGTGATGATGCTCGCCACAAAAACCTTGCGTGTAGCTTTAGCCACGACTCATTTGCCACTGCGTGAGGTTACTGATGCTATTACCACAATCCGTTTACAGCAAGTGATTGATATTTTGCTGCGTGATTTAAAAAATAAATTTCAGATTGCAAAGCCACGTGTTCTGGTTTGTGGCCTAAACCCGCATGCAGGTGAAGGTGGTTATTTGGGGCATGAAGAAATCGAGGTGATCAATCCTGTTTTAGAACAGTACCGCGCACGGGGTGAAAAGCTCAGTTTATGTTTGCCAGCCGATACTTTATTTACTCCTGAACATTTGCAACATGCCGATGCCGTACTTGCCATGTACCATGATCAGGGTTTACCTGTGTTAAAATCACAAGGTTTTGGTGAAGCGATCAATATTACTTTAGGTCTGCCATTTATTCGGACTTCGGTTGACCATGGCACAGCGCTGTCACTAGCAGGTACAGGGCAGGCAAAAAGTTCTAGCTTGCATGTCGCGGTCGATTTGGCATTAAGCCTCGCTCACTCGTTATAATTTTTCTTGGAAATTGTCTATGTATCAAATTAATGCCCTAAACCCGAAAGAAGAAGGGCATCAGGCGCGGAAACGCTTCGGGCAGAACTTTTTGCATGATCAGCGTGTGATTGCCAAAATTGTACGCTCTGTAAATCCACGTACAGGTGACAATATTGTGGAAATTGGCCCAGGTTTAGCCGCGCTGACTTCGCCATTGATTGGTGAATGTGATGCCTTGACGGTGGTTGAATTAGACCGTGATTTGGCCGCGGGCTTGCCGAATCGCGTACCGTATCCTGAGCGTTTAACCATTGTTGAAGCCGATGCATTAAAGTTTGATTTTAGTCAGCTTTTTCAGGAAGGTCGTCCACTGCGTGTGGTAGGGAACTTGCCGTATAATATTTCGACTCCTTTGCTGTTTCATCTCTTGGAATTTGGCGGCAAAGTCAAAGATATGCATTTTATGCTGCAAAAAGAAGTGGTGGATCGGATTACGGCTGTACCCAATACCAAGGAATATGGGCGTTTGTCGGTGATGATTCAGTATTATTGCCAGCCAACATTCCTGTTTGAAGTGCCACCAGGCTCATTTAACCCGCCGCCAAAAGTCACCAGCGCTGTGTTCCGTCTAGTTCCTTACGCTGAAAAACCGATTGTGGCCAAAAATGAACAGGCTTTGACTCGTTTGGTCGGTCATGTATTTACTCAGCGCCGTAAAACTTTACGCAATAGCCTAAAAGGGATGTTACGTGAAGATGGTTTTGAACAAGCTGGTGTTGACCCAATGGCGCGCCCAGAAACCTTGACATTGGCACAGTTCGTTGCACTTTCCGATCAAATGGTTGCTTGAGATGACAACACGCTATAACTATGTAATTGGTGATCTGCAAGGCTGTTTTGAAGCACTAAAACAGTTACTCAAACAGATTCAGTTTGATCCTGATCAGGATTTTCTCTGGTTCACGGGTGACTTGGTGGCGCGTGGTGAGAATTCTTTGGGGGCGCTACGTTTTGTCAAGAAACTGGCAGAGCGTGGTAGTGCAGCAACGGTGCTGGGTAATCATGACCTGAACTTGCTGGCATGTGCACGAAATATCAAAAAAATCAAAGCTAAAGATCAGGTGCAAGACATTATTGATGCGATTGATAGCGATGAACTGATTGACTGGTTGCGCCGTCAACCGCTTTGCCTGTTCCCAAATGAAAAGACGATTCTAACGCATGCAGGTGTACCGTGTATTTGGTCAGCCGAGCAAACGGCGGAGCTGGCGCAGGAAGTTCAAGCCGTGATTGGGCATGAAGACTTTGCTGTGGTTGATGCTTTTTTGGCACAGATGTATGGGGCAATGCCTGACTTGTGGGAAGATCATCTGCAAGGGCATGAGCGTTTGCGAACCATTACCAACTATTTGACCCGCATGCGCCTCACCAATGCTGAAGGTCGTCTAGAATTTTCTTTTAAAGACAGCCTAGATGCTCCGATGCCAAAAGGCTTTTTACCGTGGTTTGAGTTTGATGGTCTGACGACCCGTACGCACCAGATTGTGTTTGGGCATTGGGCTGCATTGGCAGGTAAAACGGTTAATTCACAGGTGCAAAGTGTTGATGGTGGTTGTGTTTGGGGCGGAACATTATTGGCATACCGTCTAGAAGATCGAAAGTTATTTTCCGTAGAGAATCCTGTTCTGATCTAAACATCAAAGCGGTCATTGTATGATGATCGCTTTGATTAGGATTTAATTTTCTCGAATCCAGACTTGGGTGCGCCCAAGTGTTGAAATACCCAAATAACCACGTAACTGTAACAGGCGTCCGTTTGAGAGCAACTTCCCTTTGACACTGTAGATCTTGCCAGTCAGAGGGTCGAGAATTTTTCCTCCGCCATAGTTGTCATTGCCCATAGACTTTAAGTCATGAATAATATCTAAACCTAAAATGGGTTTGTTGTTATATGGTGCAGGGCAATTGATACAGGTTTCTTTGGGTACATAGCCTGGTCGTGGGGTAACCTTGATGATTTTCCCGATATAATTGCCATCTTTTTCCTGACGAATCTGAATAAATGCTTTAGGCGATCCAGTTTTATCATCAATTTGTTTCCAAGTTCCACGAATATCCGTTGCAAAACTCAAACTACTACAAGCTGACAAAGTTAAAATGAGTGGTAATTTCCACATGCTCAACGCTCCTCTGTAATTTCCCTATTGAATGAGCAAAAATTATTCTAAAAGAGAAGTAAAGCAATAACAATCACACTCACTCCCGAAGTGAGAACTCATGAGTTAATGTAGCAAATGGATCACAATTGGTAGCCAAATTGCGGTAAAGACCCCATTTACTGCCATACCAAAAGCAGCATAACGACCCGCAACTGAACCGCGTTGCCACGCCTGTACTGTACCAATGGCATGTGCTGCAAGTCCTAAAGCCAACCCTGAAGCACGTTCATCATGGATATGACGTAGAATCAGCCCCGAGAAACTGGCGCCAATCAGCCCCGATAAAATCACAATTAAAATGACTAAACCAATCGGTGAGCCGAGCAAGGTTGCAATATTAATTGCAATTGGTGTCGTCACTGCACGAGTGGCAAATGCCAAAATTGTGGGCTGTGCCATATGTAATAGGTAGGCAAGGCTCATTGGCAGGGCAACCGCACTGACGCTGGCAAAGACCAAAATACCTGTTAAGGATTTGAGGGGTAAATCATCATAACGCATGGTGGCCAGTGGTATCGCGAGTGCAACTGTCACATAACCGAGCAGACGCCCAAAAACATCATGTGTACCTTGCATATACTGTTCATAAGGCAAGCCAAACACAAACAAAAGACCGACCACGCAAAACATGCCAATCACTAAAACGGGGACGCGTGGCACATAGCGACTGATCAATTTTGCGATCAGGTATGCGACCAAAGTGATTGCAAAGCTAAACAGTACAATATTCATGAATTGCTCCTTATAGCCAGCGTTTAGCCATTTTGGCGTAAACCCAAAGCGGAATCAGGGTACTGATCACCAAGACCACCAAAAATAATGGAATTTCCTTGCCCATATGCACAAGGGTAATCAATGAACCTGCACAGACGGGTAAAAAGGCAAAAGCGCTTTCCCTCATGATTTTATTGTTACTGTCGATCAGGCGCAGTGAAATCGGGCGGAACTTGCGCCAAATACTGAGAACTAACAGAAGTGCTAATAAGCCAGCCAGATTGCCCAGTTCAGGGAAATGCAGTTGCGTCATGATCCATAATGCAGCTTCACGAAACAAAATGATGAGAGAGATATTGGCAATCCATGCTTGCCAGTCGATGGTTTTTATTCCATTCATGGTGAAATCTTCGTGGTTTGGGGGCTATGAAGATTGCACAGCCCTTAGCTAGAAAACGTTATTTTTCCAGTTTTAACCGATCTAGGGTTTAATTTCAAACTCTTCGAGCGGAGCCTGGAACTGACTGGCACGTTCACCTAAAATTTCATGTAAAGGCAAATGCAATTTTTTAATCAGTTCTTCGAGTTTATGTGGAGCAATAATCACGTCGATCAGCAAATTTCCATGATCATCGTGGTGTTCAGATTGAATGACATTTAAGGCATACAGTTGGGTACGTAATTTTCCATAAGCG
Organism: Acinetobacter brisouioides; assembly: GCF_004331075.1. Lineage (GTDB taxonomy): Bacteria > Pseudomonadota > Gammaproteobacteria > Pseudomonadales > Moraxellaceae > Acinetobacter. Next base: position 11,594 of record NZ_SJNX01000013.1, read on the forward strand.
GGTTTTAAACTGAGGTGAAAGCTTTGGATTTGCCCCATTAAGCATTCTTGCACAGCTTGACGTAGTAATACTAAGCCTTGCTGGCTATGGGCTGAGACATAAACTCGCTCTGGCTGATGAGGTTTGGCATAAATAATTTTGGCCTCATCACCGCTTAAGTCAATTTTGTTATAAACCCGTAGCACAGGCACGTCAGCACCGATTTCTTTAAGGACGGATTCGACAGCATCAATTTGTTCGAGCATGTCTGGACTACTACTGTCGATGACATGCAGCAGCAAGGTTGCTTCCAAAGTTTCTTCTAAAGTCGCTTTAAAGGATTCGACTAAAGAATGAGGCAGGTCACGGACGAAACCCACGGTGTCAGCCAGTACCAGAGCGCCAATCCCATCCCAGTTTAAGCGCCGTAAAGTTGGATCTAGTGTGGCAAACAGCTGGTCAGCTGCATAGACTTCACTTTCAGCAAGAATATTAAATAATGTGGATTTGCCGGCGTTGGTATAGCCGACCAAGGACACGGTCGGAATTGCAGCTTTTTGGCGGGCAGCACGACCTTGGCTACGAGTTTGACGAACTTTGTCGAGTTTTTCCTTGAGCTGACCCATACGAATTCGCAATAGGCGGCGGTCTGTTTCTAACTGAGATTCACCTGGTCCGCGTAAACCAATCCCACCTTTTTGCCGTTCTAGATGTGTCCAGCCGCGTACGAGACGGCTCGATAAATGCTCAAGCTGCGCCAGTTCAACTTGTAATTTTCCTTCGTGGGTACGAGCGCGCTGCGCAAAGATGTCCAGAATCAGACCCGTACGGTCAATCACACGGCATTTTAAAATGCGCTCTAAGTTACGTTCTTGAGCAGGCGAAAGTGAATGATCGAAAATGACCAGTTCTGCTTCGAGCTCAGCGGCTAATGCAGCAATTTCTTCCGCTTTGCCTGAACCCACAAACAGTTTAGGATCAGGTTTTACACGCTGGGCAGTGACATGTTGTAAAATTTCTGCACCTGCTGATTTTGCCAGCAGGCGAAACTCTTCGTCATCAAGATCATTCAGCATATTGACTGAAACACTGACCAATATGGCACGTTCGCCGCCCTGATGTCGCTCAAAATATTCCACTAATAACCTAACTCGCCAAGTAAAAAATCTATTGTAGAGAAAACTTGGCGGCTAGGCGAGTCTGAAATCTGCTAGTGTAGAAGCATCAAAGATTTATTGATTAAAATCAAAAGCCCAGCACATAAAATACTACAGCCTAATATCCATTGGAGCTGTTGAAAAAGCGTTTTATGGTGGGGAGTGAAATGATGAAGATTGAACATGTGATTCATGGCATTCTCCTTTTGCCAATTTACACATACAGTATAGCGACAAATTGGTTTTAAATAGAATTGAAAATTATTACCATTGGTTTCAGTTATTCTGATCAAGATGCAACTTTTTTAGAGAATATTTACTGTGGTCATTTATAATGCTGCTACAAATTTCATCATGATTTATGCATGTCTATGACGCATCAAAATTCAACAACAGTGGTAAAAAAGAAAGGATTGGCCCGCTTTATTCATTTTGGCAAAAAAATTAGTCATGGTGTAACGGCTGTTGGGCAGGGATTTTATGTGGTGTATCGTCACCAACTGTATAAACAGCCGAATAACCCAGACAATACCCGTTATGTACAGTGGTTTTGCCGACGTTTGTGTGATGTCTTTAATATCGAAGTGCGCCTATATGGTGAGTCTGCATCGCATGAGCCTGCGTTGTGGGTGAGTAATCATGTCTCGTGGTTGGATATCCCAACGCTTGGTTCTGCGGCACGGGTATTTTTTCTGGCAAAGGCTGAAATTGAGGATTGGCCTGTGGTTGGGAAACTGGCGAAAGGTGGCGGGACGTTATTTATTAAACGTGGTTCGGGTGATTCAGTACGTATTCGTCAACAAATCGCGGATTTTCTGTCCCAAAATATTCCTGTGTTATTTTTTCCAGAAGCCACGACCTCTGATGGTACAACGATTAAACGGGTTCATGGTCGTTTATTGGGTGCGGCACTCGAAGCGCAAAAACCTGTACAGATTGCCCTGATTTGCTATGTTAACCAGCAAGGTGAGCTGGATCATATTGCGCCATATGTCGGTGAGATTTCTTTTAGTGATCATGTTAAGCAAGTTTTAGAAATGCCGAGAGTGACTGCACATTTGATGTTTTTGCCACGAATTGATGTGATAGGGCATAACCTCGATTCATTGACCTCTGAAGTACAAAATAAAATGTCTGAGGGGCTACAAGAATTGCAGCAACATGTTTTGCATCAGATTGAGCAATAAATTACATCATCCCTTCAATCGGGAACCATGAAATTAGCTTTAAGCCGATTTTTTGCCACCATTTCATATCGGGTTCGTGTTGGTAGACTTTGTGAAACTGTGGCGTTTCACGTTCCCAGTGAATCTGCTGTTGTGGGGTTAAGGACAATGTATAGCTGTAGAGCCCCAAGTTTTGATCCATGGTGTCATGAATTGCTTGGGCAAGTGTTGGGCTGTCAAGCACCACGCCAATTTCGGTATTGAGTTTTGCTGAGCGTGGATCAAGGTTAAAAGAACCAATAAAGACTTGCTGCTGATCCAGTTCCATGAGCTTGGCATGTAAGCTGGAGCGACTTAAACCTTTTAAACTGATTTTAGTTTTCTTTGAAATTTCTTCGGTTTGTGGGTTGAGACTTTTGCCTGAGAGTGCAGGTAAAAATTCATACAGCTTGACATTGTTTTTGAGTAGATCTTCACGGTACTTGCTATAAAAAGCATGTACTAGCCAAACGTCATTGGCTTTAAATGAGTTGGTCAGTACACGTACCTGAATGCCGTTTTGTGCCATGCTGTTCAGCGCGCGCGCGCCTGATTTTTCAGGAACGAAATAAGCAGAAATAATATCGACATTGTGCTGTGGGGAAATCAGTTCCTTCTTGAGTTGCTCTCTTAAATAATCATCGCCTTGTGCCTGATCACGGATTTTGGCGGGCGAGTCTTTAACAACTTTTGCTTTGACCCATTCGAAGTGGATTTGATGATTCATCCATTCATCAAAGATATAGGCGCGGTTGGCCAGCCCCAGATAGTTTTGTACCGTGGCTTTCTGATAATGTTCGGTGAGTTGCTGTTTTAAACCTTCGTAGCGCAGGCGATGCTTTTCTGGGTTGACAATTTGCCGTACAGGATAGGCATAGCTGTCATTCCAGTATTCATCAAAGGAACTGGAAATATCATCGACCGCTTGCCCAACCAGCATCACATCAATATCGGAAAACTGGTAGTTGTCACTGACATTGAAGTATTGATCACTCATGTTACGCCCGCCAATCAAAGCAATTTCATTGTCGACAATGAAGCTCTTGTTGTGCATGCGGCGGTTGATGCGTTTTAAGTCTAGCACCATATCCATGGCACGAAACTGGCGAAAGCGGTAAGGGTTGTATAGCTTGACCTGGATGTTTTTATGCTGATCCAGCGCTAAAAATGCACCTTCCATACCTTTGGCATTGTTATCATCAATCAGCAGGCGGACTTTGACACCACGATCGGCTGCCTGAATAATGTCATACAGTGCCAATGCACCAATTTTATCGTTATCCCAGATATAATATTGTAAATCCAGTGTTTTTTGTGCTTTGTTAATCAGATTCAGTCGAGTTGAAATCGCTTCAAGCGGGTCATATAAAATGTGATATCCCGTCAACCCCGCGTTAGCTTGTCGTAATGGCGTAATTCGATGTGCCAGCGTGGTTTGTGAGGTATCGACATCATGGGCATAACTCGGAGTCTGTGCTTGTTGATGCGGCATGGTACTGCATGCCGTGACACTCAATGCGATACAAAGAGCCACTGCTAAGCTTGAAAAACCTGGCGTAAACTGTTGTTGTGATAAGTGGCTCATGTTGGTTATCAGATCTCACGAAAAACCTATAGATCAATTATTGCACGACTTGTCATGCTCGTTTTGTATTGATCCGAGAAAAAGTATGTGGAATTCTAATTCAATTATTTCGATCTTCTATATTATTTTCTTTGCTGTTGCATTATGGGCAACAGCACACGCATGGCATAGCCAGTCTAAAACTGAGACAATTCATCCATTTAAAGCATTTATCCATTTATGGGTTTTTTATGCCTGTTATTTATTGCCGCCGCTTTGGTTGTTTAGTATTTATGCAGGAATTACAGGTTATTATTCGATCCAGCAAGCTGTTTTTAGCGGATTACTTAGTACGATTCTCATTTATGCCCGTTTTATTGAGCCGAATCTGGTGCGGGTCAAAACTACACAGTATCAAATCAATGAGTCGCACAATTTCCATCAGCCTTTTAAAATTGCCCTGATTGCAGATTTGCATGTCGGGCTATTTTCAGGCAACGAACGTCAGCTCAAGATTATTGTAGAGAAAATTAATCAGCAGCAGCCGGATATTGTGGTAGTGGCAGGGGACTGGACCTATGAGCCTGAAGATACACTGGTTGAGGAACTTGCCATTCTGAAGCAGATTCATGCGCCTGTATATTCGGTTTTGGGTAATCATGACGAACAGTATCCTGGGCCGCCGATTCGCCAGTTGTTACAGCAGGCTTTAGATGCCAATCAGGTCATGGATATCGAAGGCGAAATTATTGAATTTGAAGAATTTCGTCTGATCGGTGTTGGGGATTTATGGGCAGGAAAAACCGATATGCGTTTTATGCCTGATTTACCACAAGACAAACCGTGGGTGATTGTGTCACACAATCCTGACACTGTGGATATGGTGCCCGAGCTGCCAAGTCATCCGCTTATGCTGTCTGGACATACCCATGGCGGGCAGATCGAATTGCCATGGTTGACCAATTATATTATGAAACATGTTTCGATTTCGGGGCATAAACATGGATTGTATCAACATGAACATGCCGATGTGTATGTCACAGTCGGTACGGGGATGGTGGGTGTGCCGTTTCGTTTCCGTGTGCCACCCACTATTGATATGATTGAGCTGATTTAAAAAAAGCGCTCAGGTTTGAGCGCTTTTTTCTGTGGTAGGTTTAGTGGGCTTGATCCCAGTTATGTCCTTGTCCAACTTCAACCAGTAATGGCACGGACAATTGCATCACTGATTGCATGACTTCACTAATCTGAGGGGCAAGCTCTGCTGCGTAATCCTGATCAACTTCCAACACCAATTCATCGTGCACTTGCAGTAATAATTTAGCGTGTTGAGCAGGCAGCATTTTTTTCACTGCAATCATTGCCAGTTTAATAATATCGGCTGCACTTCCTTGTAATGGCGCATTAATCGCAGCGCGTTCAGCCGCTTTACGTACCATGACATTACGTGCATGAATATCTGGTGTATACAGGCGGCGTCCTAAAACGGTCTCGACAAAACCTTGTTCAGAGGCAATTTGACGGGTACTTTGCATATATTCATAGACACCAGGGTAACGGTGGAAATACTGCTTGATGTAGTTTTGCGATTCTGCACGGGTAAAACCGAGCTGACGAATCAGACCAAATTCCGACATGCCATATAACAGCCCGAAATTCACGGCTTTGGCTTGGCGGCGTTGATCACTGGTGATTTGATCAAGTGGAATGCCTAATACTTCGGATGCTGTACGGCGATGCACATCTTGCCCATGATGGAATGCGTGTAGCAGTGCTTCATCTTGAGAAAAATGTGCCATTAAACGCAGTTCAATCTGTGAATAGTCGGCAGCGAGCAGTACACGACCTTCAGGTGCAATAAATGCCTGACGAATCTGTCGTCCGATCTCACCACGCACAGGAATATTTTGCAGGTTTGGATCAGATGATGATAGCCGTCCTGTCGCCGTCACTGCCTGATGATAACTGGTATGTACACGCATGGTGGCAGGGTTGGCTTGTTCGACCAGACGATCGGTATAGGTGCTTTTTAGTTTGGCCAGCCCGCGATGTTCTAAAATCACTTCGGCAATTGGATGTTCGATTTTTTCCAGAATGCTTTCGCTGGTGCTGTATTGTCCCGTCGCGGTTTTTTTACCGCCTTTAATGCCCAGTTTATCAAACAGAATCTCGCCGACCTGTTTTGGTGAGGCAATATTGAAACTCTCGCCTGCCAGACTTTCTGCCTGCTGTTCCAACTTATGCATAGTTTGGGAAAATTCACCGCTGAGCTGTTTTAAAAACTCAGGATCAAGCTGAATGCCATTTTCTTCCATTTCGGTGAGGACTTCAGCCACAGGCATTTCAATCTTGTGCAGAATGTTGACTGACGCTGGAAATGGCGCCAGTTTTTTGGACAACACTTCGTATAGGCGATAAGTGACATGCGCATCTTCTGCTGCATAGTGTGCCGCCGTTTCCAGTTCGATCTGGTTAAAGGTTTTTTGCTTAGCCCCTTTACCTGCAATCTGTTCAAAAGTTGTGGTCAGATGGCTTAAGTACAAACGTGCGACATCGTCCATGCCATGACGGGTTGCTGAGGCATTCAGTACATAAGATGCCAGCATGGTGTCAAAGAACCAGCCTTGTAGATGAATCCCGTGATTGGCAAAGATATGTGCATCATATTTCAAATGATGCCCGATTTTCTCTACCGCAGGATTTTCCAGAATCGGTTTGAGCTGCGCCAAAATCTGTTCACGATTAAGCTGCTGTGGCGCGCCTTCATAGTCGTGAGTAAACGGGACGTAATAGGCATCTTGAGCATCAAACGCCACCGAAAAGCCCACCATCTCAGCAGCACGATAATCTAAACTGGTGGTTTCAGTGTCGATGGCAAAGCGCTCGGCTGTTTGAAAACGCTGCCATAATTGTTGCCAAGCGGCATCGGTCAGTACGGTATGGTAGTGCGCTTGCCCAAGCTGATCGTCGCTACTGCTGCTATGTGCGAGATCTTCGGTTTTTACACTTGGCGTCGTTGTTGCTGTTGTTGCCACCTTTGGCTGACTTTGCTTATAGCTTGGATTATCGGGGTTATTCGGATGATCAAGCGACTGTAATTGGTTACGAAATTCTAGTTCAGTATACAGGCGGCGTAATTCATCGGTATTTGGATGGCTGAGTTTAAGTTCATGCCAGTCCAGATTCAATTCTAGATCGCAGACAATGCTTGCCAGTTGGTGATCAATCTTGATGCTTTCTGTGCTTTCTTGTAAGGTTTTACCGACTTTACCTTTGATATTGGCAGCATTGGCTAAAATATTATCGAGAGTTTGGTACTCGTTCAGCAGTTTGGCGGCCGTTTTTGCCCCTACACCTGCCACCCCCATAATCCCGTCGGATGCATCACCCATCAGGGTGAGATAATCCACGATCTGATGTGGCCAAACGCCAAATTTTTCAAACACACCGTCTACATCGAGTGAACGCTCTTTAAAGCTGTCTTCCAGTTTAATATGTTCAGTCACCAGTTGCGCCATGTCTTTATCGCCTGTCGAAATCAAGACATGATGTCCTTCGTTGACAGCACGTTTTGCTAGCGTGCCAATAATATCATCGGCTTCTGCACCTGGGAGCATATGTAAGGGCAAGCCTAAGGCTCGAATCAGGGCGTGCAAATACGGAATTTGCTCCGCCAGTTCATCGGGCATTCCTGGGCGGTCACCTTTATAAATCGGCGACAATTGATGGCGGAAGGTGGGTTCGGGCGTATCAAAAATCACCGCCATATGGGTGGGTTGAGTACGACGAATCAGTTTCTGTATTGCAGAAATTGCGCCACGTACAGCGTTGGTATGTAGTCCTGTCGAAGTGGTGAGAGGTGGTATCGCATGGAAGGCACGAAACAAAAAATAAGACCCATCAACCAAAACAAATGGTGGCATTACACAATTTCCTCAATCTAAGCTGCTGGCTATTTTACGTGAATTTTAACTTTGATGTAGATGTAGATCAGATTAAGGGAGTTTTATCTCGGTCAGATGATCGGTTAACATCAATAAAACGGCTGCACCGATCAGGAAATCTATGTTGCAGAAAAAATCAGCGGTCATGATGAGCCTTGTTTTGATCTTCTCGGTCATGCTGGCGTGGTTTGTCTATGTATTCGAGAAGCAACAATGGCTGTATTTGCTATTACTGGCAGGATTAAGTTTTTTTATTGTGCTGATTTTTCGACTGCAAAATCAGGTAGATCAACTTGAACAACGTTTATCTGATCTGGAAAGGCAACAAATGCCATATCATTCTGCATCGGCACCCGTTCAGGTTGTTCCACCACCAATTCCTGTATCAATAACTATCCCGCCGCAGCCAGCAGAGTCACAAATAGCATTCTCCAGTCAAACAAATCCTCATTGGCAAGCTGTTTTACAGTGGCTGGTGAAAGGTAATCCCATCTTAAAGGTAGCTGTGGCATTGTTGCTGATCGGGGTAGTGTTGTTACTGCGCTTTGCCAGTGAATATTGGCAAGTCAGTCTGGGTATGCGCTTACTGTCGATCGGGGTGGTCGGTGCAATCACCACTGCAATAGGCTACTGGCTTGGAAATCGTAATCTGCGCTTTGCCGTAGCGGTACAGGGCGTTGGGTTGGCGGTGATTTTTCTGACCCTGATTTTTGCCTATCATTTTCTTTTGATTAACAGTGTGATCATGGCAAGTGTGGTATTGGCTGCATTGCTGCTCATTACGACATGGCTGAGTCTGAAACAAAAAGAAATTTCACTGGCGATTTTGGCATTGGGCATGGCGTATCTGGCGCCATTACTGATTCCGCAATATCGTCCTGATCCCGTATTTTTATGGGAATACTATTTGGTAGTCAATTTGGCAGTTGCCGCGATTAATTTTGTACAGTCGTGGAAGCTGCTGAATCATCTGGCATTTTTTGCCACGATGGGTCTGGCAGGCATGAGCCTGTTCACGCACGATGTCGAGAGTCAACGCAATTATCTGGATATGTTGCTGTGGCTGCATTTGGCACTCTTTATTTGGCTGAGCATCCGCTATAGCCAGTTAATGCTGCGGCAAAAATTGGAATTACAACGCTATGTGTCTATTTTAGATGTTGGGCTGATTTTTAGTGTGCCTGTGTTCGGATTTACCTTACATGCTAGCCTGATGCATCAGTCCAGTCATGCCTTGACTTTGGCTGCGGCAGGTTTGGCGGCAGTGTATTTCGGGCTGACTGTGTGGATTCGTCAGCGACAAGCCGAACTGTCGCTGCTCGGTAAAAGTTTCATGATTTTGGCGACTGCATTTTTTGCCCTGATTTTTCCATTGGCAAAAGGCGCACACTGGACTAGTCTGGGTTGGGTGATTCAGGGTACGGCATTGATTGTATGGGGTGTTACCGAGCGTTATCGTTTTAGTCGCATCATTGGCGAAGCCTTATTGTTCTGTAGTGCAGGCGCGCTATTTTTTCAGATCTGGTCAGATGAAGTTTTCCCAACCCTAAGTGCCTGTATTTATACTCTAGTGCAGTCCGTTGCTGTGTATTTTCTCTTGCAAGATACGCGTACGCCAGAGCGCCGTGTTGCAGCGATTCCGCCCATCAGTTTCTTTTTGGTATTTGCCTTATATAGTGGCAGTGCTGCGAGCGTAGAAATTTTCCACTGGCAAGCCTATGGCTTATTGGCAAAGCTGGCCGTTGCATCGGTGCTATATGCTTTATTTTATGTGGTTGTCACTTTGAAACAGTCAATTGACTGGACAGTCGAGCAACTGATCATGAGTACGATCACCTTAGTCGGGTTAGTGCTTGCCTTGTCGCAATTACAGATTTGGCAAGGTTTACAACATTGGCAAAATAATGGTTTTGCATTGTTTTGTGCTGTTGCTGCACTATTACAGAGTGGATTGTTGTACTGGACACAGCGTCAGCATGACTCAAATCGTTTGCTTGCGCTGTTGTTGTGGGCGAGTCTGGCACTGGCAGGTCTAAGTCTATGGGTACAGGCACCTGTGCTGGCACTGGGGGCATTGCCTACAGTCTGGTTATGGGCTTTGATTGGCCAAAAAAATAAAACACTGCTACAGCATCCTGAGCTATGGCTCTGTAATTTGCTTTGGTTGTTGCTGGTCAATGTCGATCAAGATGCGATACAGGCATACTATGTCATCCCTTTATTCAACCCGATTGATATACTCAGTGTTGCCATGCTGTGTGGCATGCTCTGGTTACAGCAGATTCAGCTACCTTCACTACTTTGGCAACGCTTCTTGAAAGCGAGTCTGTTTTTTATGCTGCTTTGGGTACTGAGCAGTGTGATGGTACGTGCCTTACATCATCTGTTAAATACGCCGTTATGGAGTTGGGAAATCTGGCACAATGGCGCGGTTCAACTTAGCCTGACCTTGCTATGGACATTACTGGCATGCGTGGGAATGACCGTTGCGAGCCGTAAAGCTATGCGTGAAGTCTGGTATATGGGTGCGTGTATTCTGGCGATTGTGGTGTTTAAACTGGCATTGCTGGATTTATCGCAAAGTGCGACTTTAACACGGGTGATTTCATTTATTGGAGCAGGGGGCATGATGCTAGTTATTGCCTATCTGGCGCCGTTGCCACCTGCATTGCAGCAGTCATCAGCTGATTGAGCTGATGACTGTTTTTTGAGTGGCTTTAAGGAAAATGCCGTTAGAGAAGTGGTAGATGATTGTTCCCACCAACAAAACCGATTTTCGGTACAGGAATTTCGATATTGTTTTTCACAAAAGCATCGCGAATTCGTTCCTGCATTTCATCTTTGACCAGCAGATAATTTTCTTGCTGACACCAAATGGCAAATAGCAGTTCAATCGAAGATTCTCCAAAAGCCGTGACTGTCATTGCAGGTTTAGGGTCATCCAGTACCAGAACATGATGCTTGGCAGTAGTCAGGAGCACTTCACGCACTTTAGCGAGATTTTCATGAAAGTTGACTGCAAGGGTAATTGGAATACGCCGAATCGGGTATTTTGACAGGTTATAAACAGGGGTCTTGATCAGTTGTTCATTGGGTAGGCGAATATAAATATTATCCAGAGTCAGAAGTTTGACTGAGAGTAAATCAATTGAAATCACTTCTCCCTCAATCAATTGACCACGTAGTAAAGTCAGCTGAATGGTATCACCAACTTCAAAAGAGCCTTCACCGATCAGAAATAGACCGCTGATGAGGTTGGTTGCCGAAGTTTGTGATGCAAAACCTAAAGCAACGGTCAGAATCCCTGCTGCACCCAAAAAGACACTGACTTTAAAGCCCGCTTCTCTCAAACCTGCCATAACAAAGAACAGGAAAATCGTGTAGAAAATCCCGCGCCGCCACACCATACGCTGATGGGCATTAAATTTTGTGCCAAGTGTACGTATAAATGTATTCGAGACCAAACGGGCAAGTGCAAAACCAATCAGACATAGCGTGGCTGCCACAAACATATCGGAAATGCGTTCGACATTAATATGCATGTTGGTGAACACATCTTTGAAACTGGAGAGCAGGTCTTGAGGAATTTGTGATTTTTCCATTCACGATCCTAAAAAAATGAGTCAAACATATTAAACAACGCACCGCCAGGTGAGCGCGGTGCATGCACATAAACCACTTCACCCGCTTTAGGTGGAGTCCGATTTTCTATACGTACCCGAGGTGGACGATCGGAAGATTCATGTACCACTTTTATGTGCGATGTCCATAAACGCCCTGTGCTTTCACTATAAAATAAAGGCAGAGCAGGAACAGGCACATTCATGCGGTCAAAACGTAACTGTTCATGACTGCTGTTATGAAAAATAATCGGGGTGACTGCGCGAAAGGCACGTGGCTTAAGTTGTTCTAATTCGGTACGACCATCAACTGCCGTGGCATAGCAGAGCTCGCCAGAGAGTTTGTCTGGACCAAACCAAGTATCTTTCGGGCGAATTACAGGCAAGTCAAATAATGGCTCGCGTTGCCCTTCGGCAAACCCTGTAATCCAAAGCGGGGTGCTAATATACAACAAGCCACGTTGCCCTGCAGGAATGTACATCGGATCGACAGGGCGAATCACTACCGAACGATCAGCAAGTCGTGGTAACAGTTGGAACGTATTGCCCATTTTACGAAACATATAGCGTTCAACATGTACAGGCTGCGGAAAAGGAAAATCGGGTTCTAATATTTCTTTCCATTGCTGTTCATAGTCAAACTGGATCGTCGGGCGATGATACTCCATACGCCATTCTTGAGCACCGCGGGTTAAGCGAAATAGTAATGAACCAAATTGCCAAGTACGGGTTTGGTGTAACTCAAAATGATACTCACCCCACCATTTAATATGTTTTTCCCAGTGATCATCCATGAGATCTAAATCTGACACAACATTTCCTTAGATGATAAGCTTTGTCTATCACTTTAATGGGTTAAAAGTCAGGAGTATAGAGGGCAACACTACAATTACAGGAGTGATTGTATTCAATAAAAACTAAAAAATTAAAATTGTAATAAGCGGCGATGTTGTATTAAAGGCATGGCTGCTTGAACTTGTTGATGTTCATTGTGGTCAAAAGCAACGGTAATTAATTGTGCGCCTTCATCTTCCACCAGTGCGAGTAACTGACCACGGCTATTGGTGATTCCAGCATGTCCCCAAGTCTGGCGTTTTTCTCCATGCCAACCTTGCTGAGCCGCGCCGAGGACATAGCATTGACTGTCCATTGCTCGGGCTTGCAGTAAAAGCTGCCAGTGCATTTGTCCTGTCGTGTAAGTAAACGCTGCGGGTGCTGTTAAAATATCCGCACCACGTTGTCTTAACGTAAGCGCCAACTCAGGGAAACGCAAATCATAGCAGACCATTAAACCAATCTGACCAAACGGAGTTGATGCAACCACCACTTCATCGCCAGGTTCAAAAAACTTGGATTCCTGATAACCGCCTACACCATCTGCTACCTGCACATCAAACAAATGAATTTTGTCATAACGTGCTTCAGTTCCTTCTGGGCCGATACATAAACTACTGGTGCGTACACGACCATCAGGCACAATTGAACCATCAGGGCGAAATGGACAAGGCAAAGTTCCTGCAATAATCCAGATCTGATATTGATGCGCAAGCTGCTCTAAACGCTGTTGAATACTTTCAAATTGTTCTGCCGTTTCGCGCTGTTTACCTGCGGCAAAACAAATAAAATTTTCAGGAAAAGTAATGAGGGATGCACCTTGTGCTTTACTCTGCTGAATTAGTAACTCAACCTGCTTGAAGTTATCTTCAATGCTATTTTGTGAGTTCATTTGGGCAACAGAGAGTAAAGTCATGGCAAGCGTTCCTTTGCTATTTTTTATTAAGCATTATGAGGATGAACAACTTCTTCTTCAAATTGATCTTGTTCTTTTTCGAGTTGTTTCACTAAAGGTTCAAAAATATTTTGATTACTATCATTAAGTTCCATCAAAGTGCGATGAGCATCTAAGACAGTATTGAGCATTGTCTTGTGGGTAATATTTTCATCAACAAGTGTGCGCGTACAGACATTGTTATCACCACAGTTGAGCATGATAAAAACCTGCCCTAAGCCCATGCTATTTGCTAGCGTGGTGATATCTGGGTTCGTCGATAGCATCACTGCCTGAATCTGATGTGCCTGTTTTAGCTTGATCCCGAGTTTTGCTAAAATCCCGAGAACTGTACTATCGATAAATGTAGTTTGAGTTAAATCGACAACCGCACCTTTAACGTTGCTTTGCTGTTCAATCTTACTCAAAAGTTTGTCTAAACTAATACAAGATTGTGCGCGAACTTCTCCAATAATCTTGAAAAAATGCGTGCCATTCAAACTTGCATATTCAACATGACCTGTTGACATATATATGCCATTTTTTGAGAAGGATTAGAAAATTATCACATAGGGGGGGGACATACTCAAGTGGTTGAGCAGTGAAAATTAATTACAAAAAACTACCATATAGGTTTTTTTGCTACTTTACTCGGCACAAACTTAGAATTGCGATATCATCGGCGACATGTGCAGGTGCTTCAAATGTATGGTTTTGTAGATGTTCTACAAGCTTTTGAAATTGTTCATTTAAACCGCCATCAAATGGCTCTAGCGCCCCATCCGAACACACAATGAAACGTGCTTGTTTGCTTAAAATACATTCAAACTCCTCAACTTCTAAGTCTTCAGTTAGGCCTAGGGGAAAGCTGCTGGTATTTAAAATTTTCGGAGGCTGATTCGGCTCAAATAAGATCGCTGGAGGGTAATGTCCTGCACTGGACCAACGTAAATGATGGGTCTCAAAATTCAAAATTCCCGTAATCATGGTGATATGTTTTTCAATATTTTCTTGGACTAACATACCATTGAGCTTTTTAATCAGCTCACGCGGTGTTTTAGAGCGACCATGAAAAGCAGCCATCCATGAAGTCAGTAAACTACTGGTCACGCCGTGACCAGAAACATCGGCGAGATAAAATATGATTTCTTTATCACTGATTTTCCAGTAATCGTACCAGTCTCCTGACAAATAGGCAGACGGTTTAAAAAATGATTCTATTTTATAGTTAGGCAACTCAAGTGGGGTTGGGAGTAATTTTTTTTGTAATATGGCGGCAGAGGGTAAATCTCGACTATCTTGATTACGTTTATATTGTGCATCAATTTTAGCAAGAGCTTCAGTAGGCTTTTCAGGGAGTTGATACCAAATCCATCCTGCTAATGCACCTGCTTGCCATGCTTGCGCAAGCGCAGAGCCTTCATCTTCAAAAGCAAGTACAATCGTAGGTAACTCCCATTGATGTTCTAAAAAATCTTGTACGTCAGCAATCGCAATAATACTCTGATCGTAAAGGGAAATGTCCTCTATATGAATCATTTGTAGGCTCGGTAAAGCACTTAACACACGCTCTAAATGAGGTATTGTTCGAGTAGGTTTAATGAAATACATAAATGAGAGAACAGTCCTTTTACATCAATGGTTGATTCAAAATATAATAAATAATGCTAATCACAAATCATTATTTATTATTAGGCTGAGAATCGGCTGGTGTACTACTATCTACTCCGTCATTCTCATCAATAAATGAAGTTTCCTGACTCGAATCCCCTTTTTTCTCCGCAATAACAAAGCGTTTTCGCTGTAAGTAGGCATCTCGGATTGCTGCGTAACGGTCACCTTGTAAACCATGATCCACATCTAACAATGAACTACGGACATCAATGGCATATACCGCCCAATCTCCCCAATATAATCCAGGGTAATTCTCTTGCAAAATATACTTTTGTGGGCTTGCCTGAGTATCAACAATAAAACCCAAACCATCACGTAAAGTACTTGGGCCAAGAAATGGCACCATCAAGTATGGACCTGAAGAAACACCATAATAACCCAATGTCGTGCCTAAGCTTTCTTCTTCTTGATCTAGACCTAGGCGGCTGGCTGGATCTGCTAAGCCTAATGTTGTAATACTATTAATTAAAAACCGTCCCACTGTTTGAAATGCGCGCTTAGGTTTCCATTGAATGATTTGGTTGGTTGCATTCCAAGGTTCAGCTAAATTGCCCCGAAATTGACGATACGAACCACGTACTTCGACAGGAATCTTTGCCTGATACTGTACAGCTATAGGTCGTAGGGCATGACGATCTATATAGTCATTAAAGACAAAGATCTTACGGTTGAGTGGTTGGAAAGGGTCTTTAACATCATCAGGCTGAGTTGCATTCGCATCGACTTTTAAATCTTTAATTGTTTTTTCGGAAAATGCCTTAATTTTATCAATACGATTGCCTTTTGTAGCAGTCGATTGAACCTGAGCTTCATTTATAGGAGTAGAAGAGTCGGATTCCGCCGCTAGAGCAGAACCACTGAGACCGAACGTCATCACAGAAACCCACAATACAGAAAACTGACGCATACGCATTTCCGACATTTTAGTTAGATAGTTTAATTTTAACCATTATATAGCATGAATAAAATTGAAATGTGATTATCACAATATGAAAAAAAGAAACTAAATCATAAAAAAAGCGTATAAAAGCAGCAAAAAGCCTTAAAAAGCTGAAAAAACGCACACCTGAGATAAAAAGTGCTAAAAAGTACTTGCAAGCGATAATGAATGGTCTATAATGCGTATCCATCGGC
Organism: Acinetobacter brisouioides; assembly: GCF_004331075.1. Lineage (GTDB taxonomy): Bacteria > Pseudomonadota > Gammaproteobacteria > Pseudomonadales > Moraxellaceae > Acinetobacter. The sequence continues at coordinate 27,639 of NZ_SJNX01000013.1, forward strand.
GGTGATGTTGATAAAAACTTGTTGAGAAACAAGGGCTTAGTTAAAGTAATTGAGTTCTTGGGTAGATTGGTGGGTTTTAAAATAAATTAACATTGCAGTTGACTTTCTTGAGAAAGAGAGTAACATAGCCGACCTAGCTTGATGATGACGAATCATT
>NZ_SJNX01000014.1 GCF_004331075.1 Acinetobacter brisouioides
GCTTACGGACGTACCCAAAAGATTGAAGATACCACCATGGGCTGGCGTTTTATCAATCCGAAACTCAAAGAAATGTATGGCGTGGACACCATGCCACAAACTGCAGAGAACGTGGCGGCACAGTTCCACATTAGCCGTGAAGATCAGGACAAGTTTGCTTTAACCAGCCAGCAACGCACTGCGGCAGCACAAGCCAAAGGTTACTTTGCCAACGAAATCGTGCCTGTGACGATTCCACAGCGCAAAGGTGATGCCATCGTGATTGATACCGATGAACATCCACGTGCAACCACGCTGGAAACCTTGACCAAACTCAAACCTGTGATCAACGCCGAAGGTACAGTGACTGCTGGCAATGCTTCAGGCATTAACGATGGTGCAGCCGCATTGCTGATTGCGTCAGATGAAGCCATCACAAAATACGAACTGAAAGCCCGTGCCAAAATTATTGCGGCAACCACCGTGGGTGTTGAACCACGCATCATGGGCTTTGCACCTGCGCCTGCGATCAAGAAATTACTGAAACAAGCCAACCTGACTTTAGCGCAGATGGATGTGATTGAACTGAACGAAGCCTTTGCTGCACAGGCTTTGGCGTGTACCCGTGATTTGGGGCTGGCAGATGATGATGCACGGGTCAATCCAAACGGAGGTGCGATTGCACTGGGTCATCCACTGGGTGCTTCAGGTGCGCGTCTGGTGACTACAGCACTGAACCAGCTTGAGCAGACAGGCGGCAAGTACGCGTTATGTTCAATGTGTATCGGTGTTGGTCAGGGTATTGCTTTGATTATTGAGCGCGTAGAGGGATAAGCCAATGCCAAGTTTTGTGACTCCACAGCAAATTACACTGAATTATCAAACTTTTGGTGACCCGAAGCATCCTGCTTTATTATTTTCCAATTCGCTTGGAACCAACCTGAGCATGTGGCAACCACAAATTGAATTTTTTCAGAAAGATTTTTTTGTGATTGCTTACGATACACGTGGACACGGTGCATCTTCAACGGCGACACAGTCTTTTGGCTGTGCGGAACTGGCACAAGATGTGATTGATTTACTGGATCACCTCAATATTCAGACGGCGTATTTCTGTGGTATTTCAATGGGTGGTCTAACAAGTCAGTGGTTGGCTCGCTATTTTCCAGAACGCTTTAAAAAAGTGGTGGTGTGTAATACCGCAGCAAAAATCGGACAAGCGCAAGCTTGGCAAGAGCGTGCGGCATTGGTACGTACACAAGGCTTACAACCGATTGCAGCAACCGCCGCATCTCGCTGGTTTACCGAAGCTTTTATCGAAAAGAATTCTGCTTTGATTAAAACTTTAAGTGAGAATTTGGCTGCTGGTAGCGCTGAAGGTTATGCACAGTGCTGTGAAGCTTTGGCTCATACCGATTTACGGGATGAAATTGCAAAAATCCAAATCCCTGTACTGGTGATTGCAGGTTCTGCCGACCCTGTGACTACTGTTGCAGATGGGCAATTTATGCAACAGCAAATTCACGGCGCAACACTCGCCGAGATTGCAGCCTCGCATATTTCCAATATTGAACAGCCCGAACGCTTTAATGAATGCTTAAAAGGTTTTATTGTATAGAACAAACAGGAATATATGCTGTGCCCAAAACCCAATTGTTCCTGTGAATGATTGGGTTATTTTATTTTTAAATAGGGTGGAGGGAAAATAGCAGTTTTTCTACATATTTTCATCTTGGTTTTAGATTATGATTTTTTGATAGAGCATAGGAAGAATGTCAGAAATGGGCATTTTTTTGACAGTAATTGCTGTGTGAATTCAGTAGTTTGCTTTGCAGTTGTTGGTGAATATTGTAAATTTATAAAAATTAATGTTTTTTCATAATACGATAATAAATGTAAACAAAATAGATATTTTAAGATTTTTTTAAGGTGATATTCTTAATTTAAACCAACAAGGAAACTTGATCAAAATAGTCTGAAAATGATTTCAGGAGACGAAGATGATGAACATGGAATATTTACACAAACCCGATTATTTTTTCTTTGCACACAAAATGGTGTTGTTCTTGGAAAAGTACATCAAACAGCATCCTATGGAACAGGAAGCAACCTTCCACCTACAGGCGATTTATGACTTGTTCGGTCAAGACCGTGCTTCAAGCACAATCAATTTGGAAGGCATCTTAAATATTGTCGATGAGTATTTAATTGATACTCAACATGGCATTGCGACTTTGATTCATGATTATAGTATTCATCTCGACAATCATATTTTAACGCTTAACTTTCATCCACATGCTATGCAAAGTGTAAGTCATGGTGCAAGTGTATTTTTCCCAAAAGTTGCATAATTTGATCAAGCGAACAGGTACTCCAGTTGAGTGCCTGTTGATGTTTAATGCGCTTCGGAGGGAATGTGAGGTAGACGCTGATCTTTGCCAACCATAAAAGGATAATCTGCCAGACTCAACATTTGTTCATCTTCATGACTATTGCCATATGCATAGATTTGCGCATAATTTTCAATATTATAATGATCTAAAATTCTTAATTTTTTTTGTTCACCACTACAATCTGGGCTTGCATATTGCCCTGTCAAAATATTCTGCTGTTTTTCCGTTTCAGTACAAATCAGTCTCACATTTAGATGCTGGGCAATCGGTTGTAAGTACAAATCTAAAGATGCGGAAACAATTGCCACCTCATGGCCAAAATCCTGATGTTGCTTAAGCTGTGCCAAAATGACAGGATTTAGATGTTCTAATAGCTCGCGGCTATATTGCCATGCCAAGCTTTCGATTTCTTGTAGATTCTGTTGGCTGAACATTTGGCTATAAAGCTTGGTACGCATCGCATGTGCAGGGTACAACTTCAGATAATAGCCCTGAATCCACGGCAAGATTTTGATACCTTGCCGAATAATGTGTCTTTTCGACAAGGTATAGAAAATAAATTGCGTGAAGCTGTCGCTCAGGCAAAGCGTACCATCAAAATCAAATAGGGCGAGGGTTTTCCTCGGCTCGATCAAGATTCTTTCAGGCGTTTGGCGCGATGCATACATGTTTCGTAGCGTCCATTCACACGGCTGGCATACCAGTTGGTATTGTAATCACGGCTTAGTTTTGGCCCAGAAATCACCACTTGCGGCATCACTGCGTACGGCATTTCTTTTTCAGTCTTTTGTTGGTAGAGCTTGGCAATGGTTAAATAAGTCTGGGTTTTTTCAAAATTCTGAGTTTTTTCTTCCTTCAAGTCACTACGTAGCTGACGCGCTGTAATAATCACACCATTTTGTGCAAACAGCTTGCTAATTGCCAATTCGGTTGAACTTTGGGCAGATTGTACATTTTCGTTTTTATCATACAGCAGCAAGTCGCCATCTAAAGACAACTCTGAATCGGTTAATGTATTCAGTGCCTTTTGGACAGATGCATTACGGCTTGAATACATACCCGAGTTATAGTCTGCAAAACGATAAATTGGTTTGTCATAGTCAGCTTTGTACATCATTAGACGGTGAATACCGTAGTACATGCCGCCATATTGTGTATACAAATAATCGCGGAGTTCATTGACATTCATGCGGTCACGCTGATGGTCTTGAGCATAACGTACCAAAACCTGCATAGAACCCAAAGTGGTAATGGGGTTCATGCGTTCGCCAATGTCCTGACCAACCAGTTTGGCGGCGCCTGTTAATGCACTGACATGATAATGTTTCGACATATAGTCAAAAATCTGGCGATACAGTACATCGACATCCTGTTCAGTTTTGACTTTTGCCATTTGCTTCAAGTAACTGTTTTCAGGTGTAGGTTGGGTTTTGAGTACTTTTTCAAAATAGCCCGCAATAGGAGTTCCCAGCGTTTCCCCTAGCTTGTCGGTAAATTTTTCTTGCAGACGCGTATTGACTTCAGCTACCGCTTTTTTCCCAAGCCCAGGTACGCGAGGGCTGGCAACAAAACTTGATTCCTGATCGACAATTGCCACGATACTACAGACATTCTGTTTGGACTTTTCAATCTTGAGTTCATCCATAATGTCATTCATATCTTTCGCCCAAGACTCACGATTACTCACACGAGGGGGAATCAGACGTTTGATCTGTTTTTCTTGAAGAATTTTTTCATCATCTTTAGAAAAAAGTGAATTGTCACCACAAGCGACCAAACCTGTAGAAATTGCTAAGACTGTGAAAACCCGACAAATCGGTTGTAAATAAGAAGATTTATTCATGTGAGCCAGACACTAATTACGCACTAAGCCAATTTGGCGGTTTATTACGCTGATTGTAGAGAGTTTTATATCTAATGTATATATTGGCAGATGAGCATTTCTTCGGTGTAATTTGTTCAGCTTATACCTTAAATGATGAACTGGCTTGACCATTTCCGTGACTTGGTTTTTGTGGCATAGCAACATACAATTCATGAGAATAATAAACAAAAATAGGGATTTTTTATGACTGCGTATTATCAACTGTTACAGCGCCATCAAGACACAGAGAAGCAAGTGACGACCGCATATTACTGTTCAACAATTCATGCACAGGGTGCATGGAATAGTCATGAACAGCATATGGCACCTGCAACAGGGATTTTATGTGCTGAGCTAGAACAGTTTTTTCCACGTGAAAACATGCGTATAGGTAGGATTAGTCTCGACATTTTTGGTTTAATTGCTGCAGGCGAATTTGTGATTCAGACTCAAGTGATTCGTGCAGGAAAAACCATTGAGCTGATTGAAGCCCAAATGCAAGCACAAGGCAAAACCTGTATTGTAGCGAGAGCTTGGCGTATGCAAACCATAGATACACATGCGATTGCAGGCTTTGAAGATGACAGCATTTCATTGCCTGAGCATAGCCTACCTGAAGAACGACTCAAATTGTGGCCAGGCGGGTTTATTGAAAGTGTAGAAGTCAGAACGCATGCTTCGCTGACCCGTGCAGGCAAAGGTATTGTTTGGTTAAATACACATATAGATATGGTGCAAGATCAACCGACCAGTGATTTTGTACATTTAATGGGGTTGGTTGATACCGCCAACGGGATTGTGCCTCGACAAAAAGAGCAATTTACTTGGTCATTTGCCAATTTGGACTTGCAAATTCATTTGCATCGTTTTCCACATGGGCGCTGGTTAGGGTTGGAAACAGTACAGCAGTACGGCGAAGATGGTATCGGGCTGACCAGTTCCATTTTACATGATGAACAAGGGCCTTTTGGACGCAGTGAACAAATCCTGACTTTAAGACCGATGGCGTAAATTAGGGGTTATTTTTATTTTCCAGCCAATTCTTCGAAAAACCTTGAAAAGGATTGGCTGCTTCAACATAACGTAATGCCGAGTTAACATTTTTCCAGCCCACATACTGCATCAGTGTTTTGACATCCCAGCCGCTTTGACTTGCCCAGTTGGCAAAACCACGGCGTAATGAGTGGGTGCTATAACTTTCAGGCATTGCAATCTGTGCTTGTGTAAAAATTTTGCGTAGCAGTGGCAATAAACTGTCGATATGCAAGCCTTGATCTGCCAACTTGCCATAACGATGAATGCCACGATAAACAAAACCTTCAGTTAAGCCGCTAATCTCAATCCAGTCAGTATAAGCCTGCACAGGACAAAGTTTCGCTAAAGCAGGGACTTGAAAGGTTTGTCCCTGAAACTGTCGGTCAGTTTTACTATAAGGCAAGAAACATTGCATACTTTCTTGCGGGATAACCCGAATATTCTCAACCTGCAAGCGTGTGAGTTCATCACCCCGAAAACCGCGCCAGAAACCCAACAATAATAAAGATTTATCACGTTTTAAGCGCATTTCTTGTGCAAAATTCCCCTGTATTTGCTGCACGCCAATTTCTCGATCCAGATAATTCACCACCTGTTCAAGCTCTAAAATTTGTAAAGGTTTTGCCTGTTTTTCCTGAGCAGGATGCACGGCTTTGATGCCGCGAAAGACCTGCTTCACTAACGGAGCTTTGGTTGGGTCAGGAAAACCTTGATCAACATGCCACTGTGAAAGTGCAGCAAGTCTTTGTTTTAATGTGTTAATTGATAAAGTTTCAGCATGATCTGCCAAATACTGAGCAATATTGTCCGCAGTCGCAGGCAATAAACCTTGCCATTCCACCTCGTAGTGTCTAAGCGCGGAAGCGTAGCTTTTTCGGGTATTTTCCCGTGTTGCAGCCTGTAAATACTGATCCAGACGATTCATTTTACGTTTTTAGCTCCAATATCGCTTGCATACCGAAGTGTAATGCCAGATTTACCTGATTTTGCCCAAATCACTATAACACAGGATAATCTTTAATTATCCTGCTTTTAATATCAAATTAAATTTAAATAATGGTGTTTATTTTTATTATGTTATTATGTATTACATAATACATTATGATATTAAGGTGCAGTATGTCTCGTACAGGTCTTAGTAAGCAGCAAGTCAAGAAAGCCCGTGATACGTTGTTAGCACAAGAAAAATATCCATCGGTGGATGCTGTACGGATTGAACTCGGCAATACAGGCTCAAAAAGCACGATTCATAAGTACTTAAAAGAGCTTGAGGAAGAAGATGGGGATGTGATTGCACAACCATCAATCAGTGAAACGCTGCAAAATTTGGTACAGCGACTTTCAGAGCAGTTGCATCAGGAAGCACAAGAAAAAATTGATGTTTTTCAAAGAGAAATGCAGGAACGTGAGACTGAGCAGCAGCAACAGATACAGCATTTAAATACGCAACTGGCAACAGCTCTGGCAGAACTTGATCAGAAAAATACACATGTAGATGAATTGACGCAGACACAGCAACAGCTTCAACAGAACTTGCAGCAAGAAACCATATTTCGGCATCGGTTGGAACAACAAACAATAGATTTAAATACGCTATTAGAACAAAATGAACAGCACCGTTTGGCATTAGAAGATAAGTTTCAGCATGCTCAACAAGCATTGGAGCATTACCGAGAGTCAGTCAAGGAACAGCGTCAGCAAGATTTGCGCCGCCATGATCAGGCTATGCAACAACTACAAACTGAAATTCAGCAGTTACAGCAAACCATTGTGATCAAAAACAATGAACTGTCTGTGTTGCACACGGAACACACCAAACAGGCTGTATATCTAGAACAGCAGTACAGTCAAGTTCAGCAATTGCAGCAACAGAATCAACAACAGCAAGATGAACTGACTGATTTAAAACAAGAATATGTACAACAGACACAAACATTTTCAATGCTGAAGCAGCAATTTCAACAGCAGCAAGATACGTTAGAGCAAGCTGAACATATACACCAGTCATTACAGCAGCAGCTTGAGCAAACCCAAGGAAAGCTTAAACAAACGCAGTCAGAACTCTATTTGCAACAGCAGTTTTCTGAGCAGTTACAGCACTTGCTACAACAGTTTGCAGTCAAAACACCAGATACAGTTGCACAGCAAAAACATACGAATGACTGAGCAAAATACTCAGCCATGCAGTGCATTTTGTGAAAGGGTTTGAATATACTCACTATAGACCGACATTTTTTCGAAGATGTGTTCACTGTAGAACATGTCTTCAATTAAACGGGTATTTTGTTCCAGCTTTAAACTGTCACATTGTTTGAGTAATTCGGCATTTTGCTGAGAAAAGTATTCACATAACGCCATATATTGCGGATCTTTATGTTTAAATAGCAATTTTTTCAGTTTAATTTCGCTTGCCACAGGAACTACCCATTCTGCTTGTTGCTGCTTGTGAATCGGGTGGATATGGATTTTGAGAAACAGTTCAACTTCAGCAATTGCCTGAGTATTTAACTGCGTAGTATCGGTAATGAGAAAAACATGCTTGAGGTCAGGGCGGCACAACGCGCGCAGCAAGCCAAGTTGCAACATTTCCATATTAGAGTAGGAAGATTCTCTAATATCTAAATACATGTGCATGGCATCGAGTGCGTAGTCTGCCTTGACCTTATAGTTAACTTGCCCAAAACGACCCAAAATATTTTCAATCATGGGAGTGTTAAGTGTGCTGTAGATACAAGGCTTATTCAGATTGGCAAAAATAAATGGGCTAAACACATACCCCAAGTTGACGTCCTGTTCCTGTACTGCATCTTGAAGTAGATAATGCAGATTTTGCCGTCCAAATGCCCGTACTACTTTTGCCCGAAGGATTGCGCCTTCCAGATTCATGTATTCAAGACTCAGGCGATGCTGCACCGCCTCGGAAAAGCCCTGTAGCTTAAAAATGGTAGGCAAATGTTGTAATTCAGGCGTGATAAACATGAGCGGTTCTCGTGGGCACTGGGTCATTATTTCATATCCGCACCAACGGCGAAGATTACACCAACACAAAACAGTACGGTATATAGCGCAAACCAAAACAATAAGTTTTTAAAGGCTTTGTCGGAGATGCTGCTGTCAGCGTACTTTTGTACTGGTTTTTTGTTTTCATCGTTGTTCATGTGGTGATTCCTCAATAGAACTTTTAAGGCTATTTTGAGAAAAATTCTGCATTTTGAGTAGATACAAATCTGTTCTAAAAAACTATAACAGATGAGCCATTATTTTAGACTAGATACTGCCTAAATTAGCTAACTCCTGATTTATTGAGGGCTTAGAGTCAACAATCCGCCGATTTTTTTATGAAACTGTTATAGTTTTTCTACTTCATTTTGTATCTAACAATTCAACAGAGCGCTCTGCATCATAACAAAGTCATCATTTACAGAGCATCTGTTATGAATCTTTGCAATGTATTAAACGCCTTCGTGAAGTAGAGAGTGATTATGGATTTTGGTCTGAGTGCTTTTGCTTTGGCAAGAATGCAGTTTGCCTTTACTGTTTCTTTTCATATTATTTTTCCTGCCACTTCGATTGGTTTAGCCTGTTTTCTGGCTGTTCTAGAATGGAAATGGCTGCGTAGCGGTAACCCGTTGTATCAGGACTTGTTTAAATACTGGTTGAAAATTTTCGCGGTGGCATTTGCCATGGGCGTGGTCTCTGGCATTGTCATGGCGTATCAGTTTGGAACCAACTGGAGTGAGTTTTCACGAATTGCGGGCAGTGTGACTGGCCCATTACTGACTTATGAGGTGCTGAGTGCCTTTTTCCTCGAAGCAGGCTTTTTAGGCATCATGATGTTTGGCTGGGGGCGAGTTGGTGAAAAAGCTCACTTCTTTGCCACTCTAATGGTCGCGATTGGAACGTGTATTTCCATGTTCTGGATCTTGTCATCTAACAGTTGGATGCAAACGCCGCAAGGGATTGCCTTGGAACATGGCATTTTAGTGCCTAAAGACTGGTGGGCAATTGTTTTTAACCCAAGTTTTCCTTATCGCTTTGCACATATGGGGATTGCCGCATTTTTGGTGTCGGGTTTACTGGTGACAGGTGCATCGGCATGGCATTTGCTCAAAGGACGGCGCGATGCTTTGGTGAAAACCTCATTTTCAATGGGACTTTGGATGGTTTTATTGACGTCCAGCTTACAAGTTCTCGTTGGTGATCAGCACGGTTTAAACACATTACACCATCAACCTGCCAAATTGGCAGCGATTGAAGGGCATTGGGAAACCAATCATCAAGCGCCGATGCCACTTTTGCTATTTGCGGTTCCTGATATGCAGCAAGAAAAGAACCACTTTGAACTGGGTGTGCCGTATCTGGGCAGCCTGATTTTAACTCATGACATGAACGGCGCTGTGACTGGTCTGAAAGACTTCCCGCGTGATGAACGTCCAAATGCATTACTGGTATTTTGGAGTTTCCGTGTCATGGTGTCGATGGGTATGTTGATGGTGTTGATGTCCGTACTGGCACTGTGGCTACGTTATCGCCAGCGTTTATATGACAGTCGTGGATTTCTTTGTTTTGCTATGGTTATGGGGGCGAGTGGCTATCTTGCCTTACTGGCAGGTTGGGTGACGACTGAAGTTGGGCGTCAACCATGGGTGGTCTACGGCTTGCTGAAAACCATTGATGGTCTGTCACACCAGGTGTCTGCACCGCAAGTTGGGCTGAGTCTGACGCTTTTTGTGGTGGTGTATAGCGTGGTATTTGGTAGTGGTTTTTATTACCTGTTCAAGCTGATTCGTAAAGGGCCAGAGCATCACACGCTACAGCATGAGGAAGCAGCAGGTGTTGGGCATTTTAAAACTCCTATGCGTCCTATGAGTGTGGTCGATGCCGAAGATCTTGATGAGGAGAAAAAATCATGATGGATTTGTCATTAATCTGGGTCGGGATTATTGGGCTTGGGGTCTGGATCTATGTGGTTCTGGATGGGTTTGATCTGGGCATCGGGATTTTATTTCCAGTCGTTACCGACAAGCAGCAACGTGATGTGATGATGAATACCGTTGCTCCTGTGTGGGATGGCAATGAAACATGGATGGTTTTGGGCGGTGCAGGTTTATTTGCTGCATTTCCACTGGTGTATTCGATGGTGCTTTCAGCGCTGTATTTACCCATTATGTTTATGCTGATTGCATTAATTTTTCGTGGTGTAGCATTTGAGTTTCGCTTTAAGGCGCATCGCAGTCGTTATCTGTGGGATCAGGCATTTATCTGGGGATCGGTACTTGCCAGTTTCTTTCAAGGTATGATTTTAGGTGCTTATATTCAAGGCATTCACCCACAACAAGGTTCTTTGGACTGGCTCACACCCTTTTCGGTTTTTACAGGGATTGGGGTCGTTTTAGTCTACGCAGCGCTTGGCTGTGCATGGCTGATCATGAAAACTGAAGCTGAGCTTCAGCAACGCATGTATCAACTGATGCCTAAGCTATTATTGGCATTGTTGGTGATTTTTCTTGGTGTGAGCATTTATACACCATTGCAACATGCTGAAATTGCAGCACGCTGGTTTAGTTTGCCCAACCTGTATTATTTGAGTCTAGTTCCTGTATTGGTGCTTTGGGTCAGTTATCAACTGTATCGTGCTTGTCAGCATCAACAGGAAAAACAGCCATTTATTTATATGTTGGCGTTGGTTACGCTCGCCTATATCGGCTTTCTGATTAGTCTGTGGCCGAATATTATTCCGCCATCTGTCACCATTTGGCAGGCGGCTGCACCGTATAGCAGTCAATTGTTTGCGTTGATTGGAGCATGTATTTTATTGCCGATTATCTTGGTGTATACAGGCTTGGCCTATTGGGTGTTTAAAGACAAAGTGCGGGGAGGTGATGAGGGTTATCATGACTAAACGACTGCAACTTAAACAATGGCAATGGTTTATTGTATTATGGTTATTCGGCTTTGTGAGCTTGGCAGTTGTTGCGGGGCTGTTCCGTAGTTTGCTGCTACTTGCCAAAGCCAGTTTGCATTAAAAACAATAGCGTAGACTTCTTTTGTCGATTTGTTTTTCCTCAAAAGTGTAAACCATGATGAAAGAAGCCTATATCATTTTTCCAACATTGGGTTTGTCGTGACCACTTATGTATAAATCAGAACAACTGGCTCGCAGCATACGGGCACTTATTGAAAATGGTTCATGGCAAGCCCACAGTAAACTTCCATCCTTGCGTGAACAAGCCCAACGTTCAGGCTTTAGCTTAATGACAGTACTAAACGCCTATCAAGAGCTTGAAGCGCAAGGTCTGGTCTATTCCAAAGAAAAATCGGGTTATTTTATTGCAGGGAATTTGGCGACACAGGCGTTGGCGCATCACCCTGAAACTAAACTTAATGCACATATTGAGATTAACTCTCAGGTTTTTAACTATTTAAAAGCCACACAGGATGAAGAGATTGTACCGCTAGGTTCGGCATTTCCTTGTTCGGACTTGCTCTATAACGCCAAGTTGATGCAAATTATTGCTCAGCATGCCAAGCGTAAACGTAGTTATTTAAATTCAGACAGTATGCCTCCAGGTAATCTGGAATTGCGTAAAATTATTGCGAGTCGCTATAGTCTGCAAGGTATTCCAACCGATGCCAATGATATTGTGATTACTTCAGGGGCATTGGAGGCACTCAATCTTTCTTTACAGGCACTGACTCAAGCAGGCGATTTTATTTTACTCCAGCAAAATATTTTCTACGGTGCATGGCAAGCCGCAGAACGGCTGGGTTTAAAGGTAATTACCATTCCTGAGCATCCGCAGCATGGCTTTGATTTGGCTTCATTTGAAGCTGCATTGAATAAATATCCGATTAAAGTCTGTTGGCTTATGCTCAATTCACATAATCCGATTGGCTTTACTGTCAGTAATGAAATTAAGTTTCAAATTGCCAAATTACTGCATGAACATCAGGTGTATTTGATTGAAGATGATGTCTATCAAGAACTCTATTATGGTGCGCAAAAACCGCTACCGATGAAGTATTTTGATCAGCATAACTATGTGTTGCATTGTTCTTCATTTTCCAAAACGATAGGCATGGGGACTCGAATCGGGTGGGTTCATGTCGGTAAATTTTCCAATGCCATTCAGCATTTACAGCTTATGAGTACATTGTCCGCCAGTACCTTGGTACAACACGCTTTGGTGGATTTTTTACCCAGTCATCACTATGAAAAACATTTGCGACAACTGCGGTTACAGCTTGAACACAATAAACAGGTATTTTACCAGTTTCTAAAAGCGCATTTGTCGGCGCAATGTGAGATTTATTATTATTCCAGTGGTTATTTTTTGTGGGTTAAATTGCCTGAACATGTAGATAGCATGTCGCTGTATCGACAATTGCTTGAATATAAAATTGCCATTGCGCCGAGTAGCTTATTTCGTTTGGGCAGTTTGACACAAAATTTTATTCGGATTAATTGTTCGTTTAATCTGAATGAACGGATACAACAGACATTACAGCAACTGATCACTTGTATCCAGCAATCTATAGATCATCAGTCTGATAGTCGTTGATCGTATTTTGATAAACTGCAGTCATATTTATGTTTGACATTAAAGGTGTATTTGTTATATATTTTATCTTTAGAAAGAATACTTACGCTGTAGTTTCTAATTTCAACCACATAGTTTCGCAACTATGTGGTTTTTTTATGATTCAAAATAAGTATCTAGCTTAAATAAGTTAAAATTGACGCAAGCTAAGCACTCAATATATAAAGATTTAGTACCCATTCTTATACTATGCAAGTTTTGTACACATGTATGATCAACCTCTATGAGTTTATTTTCTCTCCACCTTTTTCAGAAATTTTATAAGTGACTTAAATCATGATAAGCAAAAGAAACGCAACGCTGATTGGTTTAATTGCAGTTTTTTTATGGAGCTCGATTATTGGGCTGATTCGTAGTGTTAGTGATTCGCTTGGCGCCACAGGCGGTGCCGCCATGATTTATAGCGTTGCCTCAGTATTTTTATTGCTTAGTGTTGGTTTTCCAAAAATTCGGGAATTTCCCAAGCATTACCTGATTTGGGGCAGTGTTCTGTTTGTGTCTTATGAGTTGTGTCTGGCGTTATCTATTGGATATGCCAATACTCACAGACAAGCGATAGAAGTGGGCATTGTCAATTATCTGTGGCCTGCACTCACCATGGTCGCTGCTATTTTGTTTAATCATCAAAAATCCAATCTATTGATTATCCCAGGATTTATCATCGCAATTGGTGGTATTTGCTGGGTATTGGGTGGTGATCAAGGCTTGGATTTGTCGAGTATGCTGCACAATATACAAAATAATCCGTTAAGTTACGGATTGGCATTTATTGGAGCGCTGATTTGGTCAGGTTATTGTACTGTAACCACGCGGATTGCGAATGGTAAAAATGGTGTGACCTTATTTTTTATGCTCACTGCCAGTGCGTTATGGATGAAATACTTTATTTTTGCTGCGGAATCGATGCATTTTAGTTTGTCTGCCATTATCTATTTAGTTTTGGCAGCTGCAGCAATGGGGTTCGGCTATGCTGCATGGAATGTTGGAATCTTGCATGGCAATGTCACCGTTCTTGCGGGTGCATCGTATTTTATTCCTGTGTTTTCTTCTGCACTTGCAGCGGTGGTCTTGCATACGCCGTTATCACTTGCATTTTGGCAAGGCGCTGCGATGGTATGTGCTGGATCTATTTTATGCTGGTTTGCTACACGGCAAAAATCCTGAAAATCAATATCGGTTCACAGATTCCGGCAATACGCTGGAATCTTCCATCTGTCTCTGATATCAACATAAAAATACAGGTTTGCTGAATAAACAAGCATCTCCTAATACATATGTTTCAACCTTATTATATTAAACTCATGAGAATTTTGTGAACAGGATAATCATGATGACTGATAATTATTGGGAAAAAGTTTATCAAACTAAAGAAACTGATCAGGTAAGCTGGTATCAAGAAAAAGATTTTCATTTACTCAACTTACTGGAATCTCTGCATTTACCGACCAATGCACATATTATTGATGTGGGTAGTGGTGCATCTTTACTCATAGACCATTTACTCGAGTTGGGATATAAAAACCTGTCTGTTCTAGATCTGTCTGCAACAGCATTAAAAACAACACAAACTCGGCTAAAAGCAAAAAATCTGGATGCAACTGCTGTTAAATGGATTACAGCAGATGTTTGTCGGGTCAATTTGCCAAAGCACTTCTTTGATGTGTGGCATGATCGGGCCGTATTTCATTTTATGGTGAGCCAAGAGCAGCAAGAACAATATTTGAAAATAATGCGTAATTCATTAAAAAATAAAAGTTTTGTTGCAATTTCTACTTTTTCTGAAAATGGACCAACCCAGTGCAGTGGTTTACCCGTTGAGCGCTATAGTATTGAGAAAATGAAAAAGAGATTAGGCTCTGATTTTAAGTTGTATGAATACGATATTGAGCTACATGAAACGCCGTGGGGGTCAACGCAAGAGTTTTTAAATACTTTATGGGTATTTGATGCTCAACCATCCTGAGCGGTGGATCGCTTAATAATGGGAAACTTGAGATAAAAGTGAGTAATGCCTGAAAGACCCAAATTTTAAAGATCTGATGGTGTTGGGAAAATATGCTCTTTGATAAGCCTCTTTTCATTTTGATTGAAATGATTGATAAAATTTGAATAGGCTTAGGCGTTAATTTATCAATTAAAATAACGCCGTGCTGCGATGTATCATTAGCAAACAATACATGACTCTAACGGCGTAATCATGTTTTTAGGCAGGGTGGTTTTTTAAAAAATCAAGTAGTGCATCAACATCATCAGATTGCAAATTTTCTCTGATTTTTAAAAAGATCTTTTCATCTAAATCATAAATTTTAGCAGATAGTAATTTTTGTATAGCATCAGGCGAAAAGCGATACTTCATAATCTGTGCAGGAACACCACCAACAACAGCATAAGGCGGAACATCCTTTGTCACTACAGCGCCTGTTGCCACAACAGCACCTTCACCAAGTTTGACACCCTGCATAATCATTGCACGGCTACCAATCCAGCAGCCATCACCGATCACCGTATCTCCAGTAGGTACAAAACCGCGAGTATCGAACGGAAATGCTGAAATCCAGTCTGTCCGATGGAGTTGATTACCACCCATCATAATGACACATTCGGCGCCAAAGCAGACAAAGTTACCGATATAAAGCTGATCAATCAGATTCGTAGATGTTGAAGGTTTATTGTGTAAATATCTAACGACACATCTTTCAAACCCGCTATCCCAAAAAGCACTGTAATAGCTATAGTTACCCCGAATATGAATATTGGGGTTTTTCACAGTTTTTGAGATAAATTCAAATTCACACCAATGTTTGACTGGTGGGGAGTTAAGGGTTGAACCTTCCATAATGCATTGTTCAATTGAAGCGTCAATTATTATAAAGAACGCCTCTCTGATAATTCAATGGCGTTCTAATAAAATCAAGGACAGATATATTTGCAAGATACAACAAGCTGAATTCAAAAGTTGAGTGTAAATCAAAGTTGCCACCATGAAGGGGCAAAGGATAAAAGATTAACAGAACTCCACTATTTTTAAGTGCAGCCTAGAAACAATTGCTGTATCTCTAAAACTCAAAAAAATAAATAATAAATTGTGCTAAGCTTTTTGAATGTGATTAAATAATAATCAAATCTTTGTCATCGTAGTAAGAATGGCTGGCTTCCAATCAAGCTAAAAGATGATTGAAAGTTGAATAATCAATATGGCAGCTACATCACTTTCAATATTATTCTGCATAAAAGTAGTTTTTAATTTATAAATATCTCTTAGGGAAAAGTATGATGAAAATCAAAAAAATGATGATTGGAATTTGTATCTCAACAGCTTCATTAAGTGTACTGGCTCAGAATTCGGAAGAATATCATGATCACCATCCAATCAGTTCAGTTCCCTCTACGACAATAGTTGAGAAAAAGTCTGATGTCATGCTGAACGATAAAATGGGCACAATGGATCAACATATGAAAGCGATGCAAGCCATACATGAGAAAATGATGTCTGCAAAAAATCCTAAAGAACGCCAAATGCTTATGGCTGAGCATATGAAGCTCATGCAAGAAGGCATGATGATGATGAAACAAATGGATAGCCAGAGCATGAACTATAATATGAGTGACCGCCAGAAGATGATGGAAAAACGTATGGATATGATGCAATCCATGATGCAAATGATGATGGATTGTATGCCACCCTCAGCACCGAAATAATCCAGTACTGAATTTTAAACTAGACATATGCCATGTGTTTGCTGGCGTGGCAACGGTTATCTTTATATGAAATTTCTTGGTTTGGGATGGCATAAATTAGTCACATGACAGGACACACCATGATGGCTACCAAGTACGTTATGGTGGTGGTGATCTATGGTTAGATCCACTCAGGAGTGATGCAGGATAACCAAGCAACGACTATAGTAAAAAGCGCAGATCCTAAAAAGATCATGATTATGGCTCAATCTTGACAATCCAATTTAACCACTGGAAATTAAGGTTTGGTTCATACAGCCAACAAGCAGTTTTTCTGTTTTGCATTAAAACAATAATTATTTATACATTTCACTCATAAATCTATTCAGGTTTTTAAGACTAATAGTTCCCCATACAGCTTGTTAAGCTTTTGCCTCACTAGCTTCTTTTTGTGAATTGGAAAATGCTTTGTATAGTCGTGATTCATCAATTGCACCAGCATGGGATGCTGTCCTCGTCATGTCTTTATGCTGTGCAGTTTTAATTGCATCTGAGTTTATGCCTGTCGGTTCATTGACACCCATCGCATTATTGAATCTGAACTACATCTTTCTCAGCTCAAATCAAATTCACTTTCGGTTGCTGCCTTCTGGCAGCTTTTTATTGCAAAATGCGATAATTTCTATATACTTTTATTATAGCAAAATGCGATAATTAATATGCACGTTATCACCCATGCTCGAATTCTTAAAGCAAGCCAAAAGTGGCCACAGGCTGAAACGGCACTAGATGGCTGGTATCGTCTCATTAAAGCAAATGACCCCAAAAATTTTGCTGAAATGAAACGCTATTTCCCAGCCGTTGATAAAGTTGGAAAGTTCCATGTATTTGACATTGGCGGAAATAAAATACGACTGATTGCTGTTGTGATGTATCAAGCAAAAAGAGTTTATATCCGTCATGTTCTATCTCACACAGAATATGATAAAGGTCATTGGAAGGAGGGCTAACATGAATGCAATGATCAAACAGGCGGTTGACCACTGGCACTATATTGCACCATTGCTCACCAAACCTGAAAATGAAGATGATTTCAATGCACTGGTTGAAGCACTTGATGAATTACTGGATATCGTAGGGGATGATGAAACTCACCCACTCATGGGATTAGTGCATCAATTGGGTGATATCGTTTCGGACTATGAAAATGAACACTTACCTATGCCTAAAGGTGATGGTCGAACTGCACTGGCTTTTTTGATGCAACAACATGGTTTAGGACAATCAGATTTACCAGAGGTTGCAACTCAATCAGTAATCTCAGAAATTCTAAATGGGAAACGCCAGTTTAATCTTCGTCAGATTAAGGCATTATGTGAGCGATTTAATGTTTCAGCAGAAACTTTTTTAGAATAGATATGTTGCCTTCGGGCAAATTTTGATTTTTGGTACTTATCATAAATGCTTAATTTTTATCCAATTTACTGAGACTAGAGATTTTAGATTTATCTGCAAGTTAAAAGCTTTAATATATAGACTCTAGGTCGATAAATTGTAGCGGTCTACAAAAAATTCATGATTTGTAGACTGTTGAAATACAAACAAGGGCAATTCAATGCAAATTTATGTAGTATTTAACACATTGAAAATTAAAAGAAATATAAAAAAATGCTAAGTATTCCAATCCGCAGCAAACTCGGTGGTTTTTATTTCTTCTACTATGCGATTGTTGGCACATTTATGCCATATTGGAACTTATACCTTCAACATCAAGGATTTAGCTTTCAACAAATTGGCTGGTTATCGTCTATAGCAATTTTAACGCGTTTTTTTGCGCCGTTCATTTGGGGTTGGATTGCAGATAAATCTGGCAAACGGATGCTCTTGGTTCGTATTGCCACTTGGATTGAGACATGTATCTGGTTTTTAATTTTTATTGTCCCTAACAATTTTCAGTCAATCGCAGCCTTAATGGTCATTTTTAGTTTCTTTCAAAATGCAATTTTAGCGCAATTTGAAGGTGTGACCTTGTTTTGGTTAGGTGATGAAAAAGCAAAGTTGTATGGGAGAGTCAGAAAATGGGGATCTGTTGGATTTATTGTTGCCGTATTTTTGATTGGTGAACTGCTCGATCTCATTTCTATTCGCTGGCTTCCGATTATTCTATTAAGCATTGCATTTCTTGCATTTATTTGGGCATTTACTATTCAAGAACCCAGCAATGCGCCCAAGGCACAAAAAAAATTACAGCCTATTTGGCAAAATATTCGCCATCCTACAGTTTTGGCATTTTTCTCCATCGAATTTATTCTGCTGTTTTCATTCGCGCCATTTTATAGTTTTTACAGCAACTATTTGCATGAACAACACTACAGTACTGCACAAATCGGGACGTTGTGGGCAACAGGCGTTATTGCTGAAATTGTGATGTTTGCTTATGCACAGCGTATCTTTTTACAACGATTTTCTTGGCAAAAACTAGTGATCCTCTGTTTAATTCTCACCTCAATTCGCTGGTATATTGTTGGTGTTGGCTCTGCATATTTTACCGTGCAACTACTGGCGCAAACGATTCACGCTTTTAGTTTTGGTTTATTTCATCTTATAGCGATGAAAGTTATTTTTCAGAATTTTAGTGCTGAGCAGCAAGGTCGCGGTCAGGCATTGTATAGCACCATGTGGGGTATTGGTGTTGCTGTTGGCAGCATTTTGGCGGGGCATTACTGGAAGCTATTGTCAGGACAACATATTTTTGTGTATGCAGCAATATTGGTATTATTGGCTTTACCACTGACGTACTGGTTGCCACGGCACAGTCAGCATGACGATGTTCTTGCAACAAAAGGTTAAATAAACAAGTTATTAATACAAATCCTTCAAGTAGATATGCTAAGTTATTCTAATCACTTAGAGGTATAGAACAACTTATGAAGCAATTATTCATCTCCAGTGTTTTTTGTATGTGCTCAACATTTGCAATGGCGGCATCTCAGTCTGCCCAGTCAGTAGCAAACCCTCAAAATGACAATTCAATTAATATTGTTGTACGATCACAAATTGTGGGTCTGTGGGGAATGGAAATTCCAAATAACAAAAAATGCGTGGAATATTATAACTTTAAAAGTAACAATCAAGTCATTATTAAAAGTGCTGCTGAATGGTCAACAGGAATTTATGAATATCAGCCATCGCCTGAAAACTCCAAAATTGGCGCTTTAGCTTTACAGGTGAAATATGACAACAATCAGAAAGATTGCTTAGGTCATCAGCAAGATCAGGCAGGAGAGGTGTCACAGTATTTTGTTCAGTGGCGTAATGCCAATACCATTCAGTTTTGTACATCAGAAAAACAAGACAAATGTGTCGTCACTTTACGCCGTGTTCTACCTTAGTTTATGAAAATAAAGTATTTTCATAGAAAAGTTTATTTATTTTATAAAAATACTTGTTTAATAAAATAAACAGGCGTATTTTAATTATTAATAGTTTATTTGTGATGAATTTGATGTTACCACAACCTATCTGTATGACTTATTACGCGTATTTCTGGCACTTTAGATAGTCGCCCGAACACGTTTGGGCACGGAAAAGATAGGTTGCCCATCAAAAAATTTTATACCTGATTGGCAACACCAATCAGGTTTTTTTATATCTTAAATTTGGAGAATGATGATGATGTTTACAACTTATTTGGTGGCTTATTTTCAACCTCGATTCTGGCTTTATGTTGCATATAACCGATCAGCAAAACATACACCCTTATTGATGGATTAAACGCCAAGGAAATTTTATGAACAGCATTTTGAAAACTCCGCAACAACTGAAGCAGCAACAACCGCTCACACAAGAACTTGCTGCACAGGTACAACAACAGCGACAAATTATTGAAAGAATTTTAAAAGGGCAGGACAAACGATTATTGGTCATTATAGGACCATGTTCTATTCATGACCCTCAGGCAGTACTTGAGTACGCAGAAAAACTCAAACAATTACAAACTCAGGTCGATAAACAGATTTATGTTGTGATGCGCGCTTATATTGAAAAACCACGTACCACAGTGGGTTGGAAAGGTTTTTTGTATGATCCGCATTTAAATGGTCAAGCCGATCTGAATGAAGGTTTACAGCAGTCTCGTGCATTGTACTTACAAATTTTACAATTGGGCTTGCCACTAGCAAGTGAGATTTTAAACCCAATGGTGACAGGTTATTTTGATGATCTTTTAGCATGGGGCGCGATTGGTGCGCGTACATCAGAATCACAAATTCATCGCGAAATTGCCAGCAGCTTGCCGTATCCAGTAGGCTTTAAAAATGGTACAGATGGTTCAGTACAAATTGCGACAGATGCTATTTTGTCTTCACAGCATTCTCATCAGTTTTTTGCAATGGGACAGACTGGAGCGCCCGTACTTCTAGCAAGTTCGGGTAATCCTTTACCACATATTATTTTACGAGGTTCAAATACCTCAACCAATTATGATGCAGTGTCAATTCAGGCGATCCAAAAAACCTTAAAACAACCGACAGCAATGATTGTGGATTGTAGTCATGGCAACAGTGGTAAAGATCCGTTACGCCAGCCTGAGATTTTACAGCAGGTTGTACAAGAACGTGCTTTAACGCAAGTTCGTGGAGTGATGTTGGAAAGCCACTTGGTGGATGGGCAGCAAAAAATCTCTGCATGCATGACTTATGGTCAATCTGTTACGGATGGCTGTTTAGGATGGGATAAAACTGAAGCTGTATTGCTCGAAATTTCAGAACAGCTCAATCATAAAAACCTTAATAAAATTGTCGCTTAATTGAACAAAAACAGAAGATAAGGGGAAAGCTTATCTTCTGTTAAGCCTTTTATTTAGAAAGATATTTTTTGATCAAGACCTCACCTATTTTGCGTAAGTGATTAATATTTAATCATTTTTATTTTTAGATCAAATATCATACAACTTTATTTTTTGTGGCATAGCACTATACATCACAAGTTTTTTATCCAGAATTTTCATAAATTATTCTAATATATTTTTAAAAATTATATAAATATTTTTTTAATATTTTTCATTGGATTCATTGGATTCATTGGATTCATTGGATTCATTGGATTCATTGGATTCATTGGATTCATTGGATTCATTGGATTCATTGGATTCATTGGATTCATTGGATTCATGGATCATGGATCATGGATCATGGATCATGGATCATGGATCATGGATCATGGATCATGGATCATGGATCATCAAATGATGATGTATGGTTGATAAAAATATCAATCAATAACGACGTGATTTTTTAAGCATTTAAGATATAGAAATATAGATTCTTAAGTGGGTTTTAGTACAAACACCAATTTCGTATAATATAGATTATGTTAAATAACATGTCAGAGATTGCGACCTATCCAAAGCTAATGCGGTCGCAACTTCACTGGAGAGATTCAGGACAAGTTTAATCTCTCCAGTGAAGCACATTAAATAACATAATATTCATTATGCGGAAATCCTACGCTATCTCATTTTTGCTATGTGATGATCTACCTGATCAATAATAATTTTAGTTTGTCTATCTCGTTATAATTACGTCGAGTTCAAGTACCAGCATAAGATGATTAAAATCACATGTTGCTAACTAGTGGCTCAGTTCATTTTGTATTCGCTAGAAATGTTATGAAATGGCATTTTTTGAAAATATTGATGTGCTATGATCTTTAGCTTTAAAATGACAACTACATCATCATCTGTTTCTGTGGTAATAGCTAGTTGCCATATATATCGATTTATATCCAAAATTATCGAATATCGAATATCGAATATCGAATATCGAATATCGAATTTCAGCCAAACATTTAGTAGATCAGAAAACCTACGATTCTACTGTAATTAATTCGCAATAAAAGACACAGCGGCAAACAGGTTTTACCGCTGTGCTAGTTAGATGTATGAGCGTAACTTGCATAATAATCAATGGTTTCTATTTGAAGAATCGTGAAAACCACCCTTTTCCTTTTTTCTTTTCTTGTGACTGTACATAATGCAACATGTTCTCGCGTACAGAATTCACATAATCTTGGTCATCATGCTGGATATGATTAATCAACCACTTTGAAAGTAATCGGTGTAAGTCATTTTCGATAGATTCTCCCCGTTCAAATCTATGACGATATTCATTCAACCGTTTAACAAATAATTCGTGTATACCTTTATGAGACGGCAGATATTGATAGAAGACTTGTTGAAGGAGGTTTTCTTCAAAGCTAAAATGGGATTGGGTGTAATCAATCAAATCATCTAAAATTTCTTTGATTTTATCTCGTTGACCGTTGGTTAGAATTTGTTCTAAGGCATTGATGTAATCCAATATCTGTCGATGTTGATGATCAATTACATCAATTCCTATATTATAACTTTCGTTCCATTCCATCGCTGTTCTCTTGTAAATTGTTATGTTGAAATGTTTTTAAGTATGATTTTTGAGGTAAATAAATTTACCTTTTAAAATCCCATAAAAAAATTATGGAATTAAATATTACAAACAGTTTTTCTTGAAAGCAAGAGTGCAAATCAATATTTTTGTCAAAGAATGAAGGTAAATTGCTGCATTTATGCGAAGTTATGATTTTGAGATTGTGACCGCATCACCTACATCATTTCATATTGTAAAATGCAGCAGTCATAACATTAAAAAAAATGAATTAAAATCAAAATGAAGTGTCAAGAATAGTTCTTTTTTTATACTTAAATTTAGATGTATTTTTTAAAGCCACTTAAAACAAAAAAGCATTTAAGTGGCTTTCTTCTAGCCGTTAAAAAGATCATTGACCTTTTAATTCGGCTGAAACGATACCAAAACCTGCAATCCACTCACTAATAGCTTCATAACAGTGTAGTTTCATCTCATAGTCGCCTAAGGTCGAAAATGCGGAAAATGCTGCCATCCAAGAACGAACTTCTTGACCACCACGCCCACCTTCTTTACGTATATCGGCTTCAGTCATGGCTGCTAGTGAGGCAAAATCAGCATTTTTAAATTTTTCTAATAGTGCAATATCCCACTCTGGGTTAAGTGGAACAGCAACTGATTGGTCGCCTGCAGCTAATCGCTGCCCTACTGAAATAATTTTAGACTGACGTGCAGAACGCGATTCTGGCGAAGGATTGCGGCCACAAATTAAAAACTCTTCTACGTCCAATGGCACTGAACCCATTTGCGGTGTTGGTGGATCGTGTGAAAGTCCACCTGTTCCCAAAATCAGTACACGTTCAGTTTTAAGATTCAATGATTGAATAAATTTACCAACAGCATGACCGAGTGCGATTGCTCGTTTAGTCGTTGGCATTGGAGTTGCTGCCCCATTAATAAAAATAGGAATCGTCGGGTAGCGATCAAGCTGACCATCACATAAAAAATGCAAAGGCTGAGTTACCCCATGATCTGCTTGCATACGATACGAATAAGCAACATCAACACCTTCATCAAGCACACTACGAACCAGATTTAATGCTTCTTCTTCAGGCACATTAATTTTTCCAGGGCCATAATTCCAATCACCTGCTGCGTTCGCTCGAATTCCCACACAAAAACTTGGCATCAGGTCATAAAAAAAACCATTAAAATGGTCTGAACCAAAAGCAATAATCAAAGTAGGGTTATATCTTTTAACGTCTTCAGCCAACTGAGCAAAAGTTTCTCGTACTTTTTGTTCTTGTGAATGGTTTTGTGGTGAAGCAAATTCCATTAAAGGGCTATGTGAAGCACATATGAGTTTGACAGGCATATTTTATTCCTTTAAGAAGATAATTTAGAAAAATCACCTTCGATCATCCTGTATGAATCCGCATTGAATATAAATAATCGCTAAATCTGCACCAGTTCATACTTGACGGTGCAGATTCAGACTCAGCTCAATCGAAATAAATTATTTAACACCATGCGCAGCTAAATAGTTTTTAATTACGACATTAAACTCATCGGCTTTTTCAACTTGTGACCAATGACCACATTGACTGAAAATATGTGCATCGGCATTGGGTACGATATTTAAAATATCCCAAGTACGCGAAACAGGAATTACGACATCTTGTACACCGTGAACTAACAGCACAGGAACAGTAATTTCTTTCATTTTTTCAAAATCAAGTGGAAATTCAAAACGATCTCGATCTCGAGCAGTCACAACATCCATCAAGCGATCAAATGCATAATCATTCTTTGCTGCATCAAATCGCACTTTGACTAATTCATCAGTAATTAAGTCTTTGTTGACCACAAACATAGATAAGGTTTTTTTAATGCCTTCCTCTGTTAAAACTGGGTTTGCATGCGCTTTTAATGCCGCTGTTTGTTTAGCGCCACCAGTTCCCATAGATACGATACCAAGTACACGCTCTGGGTAATCTAAAACCATTTGAAAAGCCAGCCAGCCCCCTAAAGAATTACCAACTAACCATGTTTTTTCAATTCCTAATGCATCTAAGGTACGAACAGCATGATCAACCCATGCACGAATACCGTATTGAGTCTCTGGAGCAACAATCGTTTGACCATAACCAATGGTATCAATGGCGATACAACGTGCTTGCTCCCCAATTTGAGGTAAATTTAGCCACCAATTTGCCGCTGCAGATACACCTGTACCTGAACCATGTAAAAATAGAACGGGTGTTCCCTCGCCTACTTCGTGATAATGCGTTAACTCGCCTTCAGCCGTTTGAATCCATTTATCTTCTAAACCAAAAAATGAATCCGTTTTATATTCTGGAATTTGTACCGTGGTCATGACTATTTCTCTTTAATACTCAATCGGAAGAATTTTCTTCAACGCTTCCCGAATTCAATCAAAATTCTCTAAAAAGTACCCCTTGCGAGATACTTTTTTACACCATCAGTTTTAAACTGAAGTAGCGAATGCTTTCGCCTTAGACATGGTCAATGCCAAGTCTTCGATCATATCTTCCTGACCACCGACCGTGCCACGACGTCCTAACTCAAGCAGGATTTCACGTGCAGATACGCCATATTTGGCTTCGGCACGTTTAGCAAACAGCAAGAACGATGAATACACACCTGCATAGCCCAAAGTTGCTGCATCACGGTCAGCACGAATCGGGTGAGTCATCATTGGAATAATAATGTCTTCGGCAATATCCTGAACCT
>NZ_SJNX01000015.1 GCF_004331075.1 Acinetobacter brisouioides
TTGAGCCTTGTATTTTTTCAGTAAGCGTCTGATCTGACGTTCTGAAATATGAAGTAGTTGAGCAGCTTGAGACTGAGTTATGCGTTGATCACAGATTTCTTGCAAGACTGACAATCGTTTAAGTTCTTTATCCGACATAGACACCAACATATCAAACCGTCCGCTTCGATAATCGCAAAAGTGCATATTCTAAAAGCGGACATTTTTACTTTGGAGAAACCGGACATTTCTATTTGGGGCTTACACACTGTATTTCGCATAATGTATATTATGTTAACTAACATGTCAGAGATTGCGACCTATCCAAAGCTAATGCGGTCGCAACTTCACTGGAGAGATTCAGGACAAGTTTAATCTCTCCAGTGAAGCACATTAAATAACATAATCTTCATTATGCGGAAATCCTGCGCTATCTCATTCTTGCTATGTGGTGGTCTAGCCTAAGCAGTAATAATTTTAGTTTGTCGATCTCATCATAGTTGTCGACATCGAGTTCACGTATCAGATCGAGATACTTGTCGACTGACTCACGCATCAACACGTAATCAGATTTTTGTAATACACCAATATTTCTATCGTAAAAGCTCGTTGCCCAAATATGTCTATTTCGCATAAATTCTTTACGGGCATCTTATTAAGGGGGGCTACAGTGACAGGATTTTCCAATCCCCCCCAACCGAATTGGACTATTGATTGATTTTTGATCATTCTTTCATCCCCATTTCACGCATAGAGTCATTTTCTTGTTTTAAAGATTCGTAATACTCAGTAACCAATGCAGACTTATAACCCCACTCATGCATGACCATTTCAATATGCAAAAGACATTTTTCGGAATTAAAAGCAGGATTGCCCTCTATGATCAGAGAGCAAGCACGATCAAAGATTATTTTGGCTACTGTTTCGAAAGCTTGTTCTTTTACCATTGCAACAACATCACACGCAACAAATTAACCGAAATATAACAGAATTACATGTAACACATGCAACATGTGATACAATATCAATGTTGCATTAAACAAAATCGAGGTGTTACATGAAAAAATCTGACTTATCAAAAACTTATCGAGTTAGAGGTGAGTTTGTTGAGTTGATCAAAGAAAAATCACTAGACTTTATTATTGAAACAAAGGAGAGAATTGAAGAAGCAGATGTTATAAACGCTTTGATTTACAAACACTTAAAAGACATAAGTGCTAAAGATGTAACTAAATATATCGAAGAAGTAAAAAAAGCGGATTAACCCAAAAAATTTATATTGAAATAGAAATAGAGTATTAGAACTGGGCAATAAATATGCCCTTTTTTTACGCTTGGAAGTCGCATAATGAAAGTTTATGTTAAATTTAGTACATGATACTAATAACTTCATATTGTTCTTCTATTCATAAGCTCCTGACGAAACCTTGAATAATGACCATCTTTCATCAACCCTAGATTTAACGGTATTGATATTGTCAGCTTCCATAAAACCTTTAAACTTCAAAAAAGCTACTTGTGTCATTAATCATTCTCTATTTATATAAAGCTGGGTGTATATTATTAGGCATGGTTTATTATTTAATTCTAATATGAAAAATACATTTTCTGACAGCAAGCAAATTAGAGAGGTTTCTACTTTTTATGAACTTGTAAATTTAAATTTTCAAGGAGATATAAATGCCGTTTGCTGGTATAGAAATCTGGTTGGTGATTTTAAAGAGATTGTAGATAAACTACAATTAAAAGAGAATGTTACAGAAGTTTCTGTTGAAGACCTTTTAGCGCTGAAACTTTCAGAAGAAGGTAATTTAGCAAGAGACATTATCTTAAGCGATATACAGCTATTAACTGATTTCGGAGCATTACCTTCTCTTAATTTACTTAAAAATTACGAACGTGATGAAGAGCTAGATTTCATTTCAACAGATGTATATTCGTATCATATTGATCGCTCACCCATCGAAACGGATACTTTTTTATGTACCTATCATGGTCCTGCAAGTGATATTTTGCCCCATGATCAGGTTGAACAAAAGATTTGGATTCCAGAAATCAGGGAAGAACTCAAAAAATTACATGATGGCCCAGAAGCTGAATTTGAAAATTTCCTAGAAGACTATTTCTTTGATCTGCATTATCAGCCTAAGCCTGATGCAAAACCTGTGAATTTAGGCTCAGGACATCTTTGGCGTCTTGCGGTAGATCATCCAACGCAACAGGTCTTACCCTGTGTTCATAGAGCACCTGTTGAAAAGGAAGGTGAGTATAGACTGCTATTGATTTGTTAAATATTTATTAGATGTATGGTTGGGTGAACTTGATCCCTATAAAATTTGAGTGTTACAGCTCTAGGAAATGGGACAGATCGACGCAACCTAACTGATATGCAATTTCTTCAGATGACTTCACCATTTTCATGGTGAGCCATTAATGAATTAATAGAAGTCACATGACCGTCGCTAATGTACCTATTGCTCAAAAAATTATTCATTCCACTGCATGCTGACTTAAGAATTTGATGTAAATAAAAAGTTGGTTTAAGCAATTTCCGTCTGCCCTACATGATGATATGCACGATTAAAATAAACCAGACTCTGATCATGTTGGTTTTGTTGAATCGCGACAATACGACACATAAAAATTGTATGTGTTCCAACCTCTTGAATTTGATCAATCTCACAATCAAAATTCACCAATGCATCCTCTAAAACGGGTGCTCCCGTTTCCAGTTCTGTCCAAGTGCCATGTTGAAAGCGTTCTTCAGAACTCAGTTTCGATGCAAACAGATTAGAAATATGCTCATGTTGTGCGCCTAAAACATTCACAGTTAAGATCTTATTTTTGACAAAATTCGCATGTGACCGAGAAGCTTTATTCATACAGACCAACAATGTCGGCGGTGTATCTGTGACACTACACACAGCAGATGCAGTGAAGCCATGACGATCAGACATGCCTGCCGTGGTCACAACACTGACTGCGCTGGTTAACAAAGACATTGCATTTCTAAAGTCTGTTGTTTCAATCATCATTTTGTTCCTAAATTGAGTCCTAACTGGTTATTTAGATTTAGTTTTGTGTATTTCATTTACATCTGCACATCATCTAGATGTGTTCTAAGTAGAGTGGATACTTACTTTAGATAGGGTCAGGGCTACCTGTTGGATGAAGAATATAAAATCCTATTCAATCCAAAAAGTAACCCTTGAGAGATCACCTGAGCAATTACTGCCCTGCAAGCTCTTGACGGATGATTTCCGCCCCTGCACTTAAAGCATTCAACTTACCTGTTGCTACTCGGCGAGATAAAGGTGCCATACCGCAGTTAGTTGAAGGATAAAGTTTATCTGCATCGACAAACTGAAGTGCTTTACGTAGGGTATTGGCTACTTCTTCTGCTGTTTCAATGCTGTTGGTTGCGACGTCAATCGCACCCACCATGACTTTTTTACCGCGAATGAGTTCAATCAGATCCATCGGCACACGCGAGTTTTGACATTCGAGTGAGACAATATCGATCTTCGATTTTTGAAGCTTAGGAAAAGCTTCTTCGTATTGACGCCATTCTGAACCTAAGGTCTTTTTCCAGTCTGTATTGGCTTTGATGCCATAGCCATAGCAAATATGTACTGCAGTTTCGCACTTCAGACCTTCAAGTGCGCGTTCTAATGTCGCAACGCCCCAGTCATTTACTTCATCAAAGAATACGTTAAATGCAGGTTCGTCAAATTGAATGATATCAATCCCAGCAGCCTCTAACTCAAGCGCTTCTTGGTTCAAGATTTTGGCAAATTCCCAAGCCAGTTTTTCACGGCTTTTGTAGTGACCGTCATAAAGTGTATCAATCATGGTCATCGGGCCAGGGAGCGCCCATTTGATGGGTTGTGTTGTTTGGCTACGTAAAAACTTGGCATCTTCAACAAAAACAGGCTTTTGACGAGATACAGCACCAACCACCGATGGAACACTGGCATCGTAACGATTACGGATGCGAACCGTTTCACGTTTCTCAAAATCCACACCGTCAAGATGTTCAATAAACGTGGTGACAAAATGTTGACGGGTTTGTTCGCCATCACTGACAATATCGATGCCTGCATGTTGCTGTTCTTGCAATGACAAACGTAACGCATCTTGTTTGGCTTCAACCAATTGCTCACCTTCGAGCTTCCACGGTGACCAAAGTTTTTCGGGTTCTGCCAACCAAGATGGTTTCGGTAAGCTGCCAGCGGTTGATGTTGGTAATAAAATTGCCATTTTAATCTTCTATCTCTATATTTTATTTCAGGTAAATTAAGCAGCGTTACGCTCTACGTTGTAATTCGCAGCCCATTGTTCAAGAATGTCTTGATAAGGCTGAATAAAGTTCTCTTCCGTCCATTTACCCTGTTTTACCGCGAGCTGACCACGTTCAACTCGGTCATAGACAATTCGCGTTAATGAATAATCTGGGTACTCTAGGCTTGCTTGATAAACTTGCGCTGCTGATGAATTTGCATTGTAAATTTCAGGGCGATAAATCTTTTGGAATGTTTCCATGGTGCTAATCGCGCTGATCAGTTCAAAATCGGTATAGTCACGCAGTAAATCACCCGAAAAATAGAATGCTAAAGGTGCAACACTTCCTTTCGGCATAAAAAAGCGAACCTTTAAGCCCATTTTATGGAAATACTCATCGGTACGAGAGTATTGGTCTTGCTTATACTCAACACCCAAAATCGGATGTTCATTGGTCGTGCGGTGATAAGCCCTAGCCGTTGAAACACTCAGGCAAATGACAGGCTGTTGATTAAACTCTGCTTTAAACGTATCTGAGTTCACAAGGTATTGATAAAGCTTGCCATGTAAATCACCAAAACCTTCTGGTGCATACGAAGTTGAGTTCTTTTTATTATGTTCTTTAAGCACCACACTGAAGTCATAATCACGGACATAGGATGAGAAGCTATTACCAATCATACCTTCAATACGTTGATTGGTGTGGTGATCGGTAATTGTGCTTTTTAGCATTTCAATGATCGGGAAAGTTTTACCATTACCTTCAATATCTAAATCTGCAGAAATAATATCAATTTCAAGTGAATAGCGATCACCCTTCGGGTTGTCTGATTGTGCTAAGGCATTGAAACGATTATTAATCATTTGAAGCGTATTACGTAGGTTCTGCTCACGGCTTTCACCACGTGCCAAGTTGGCAAAGTTAGTCGTTAGACGTGTGTTATCTGCTGGCTGATAGTTTTCATCAAAACGAATACGTTTAATTGAACATGTAAACTGTTTACTCATGGTGATCTGATACCCTAATTTCTAAAATAAAATCTAAATTTCTTAATGATGTGATTTATACCTGAATCACTACCTGAATAAAAATGATTTTATCTAACATGAAGATGAGTAAAATTCATGTTTAGGGATTTTATTATCCTGATTAAAAATGAAAGGTCGAAAGTTAGATGTTATCTTGAATAAATTAAATTTTTTAAAAATAAATAGTTAAGTAAAGTTCTGACTTGTATCAGGTAAAATTATGGAAAATAGAATAGCTAAAAAAATGGAATGAATTTCAAAACATGCCAAGCCGACATGCACAGAAAATGGCAATTCAACAACGGAATCTAAGTTCTGTGCTTGATTTGGACATATCAGTATAAGACTTTTCCACTTATGAACTTATGAACTTATGAACTTATGAACTTATGAATAGTATGTTAAATTAAATCAGTAGCTTAACTATTTTAAGAAATTCAAAAAATTATAAAAATCTGACTTTGAAACATACAGGTTTTTTTAGATCCACTTCTGGAAGTGAGTACCAATAAAAATGCTAAAAAAAATCGGCATTTCGACCCTTTAAAGAGCCGTTGTTTTCTGCGGTAAATAGTTTCTTAACTTTGTAAGCTATAGCGCACAAAAGATAGAGACAATGTCCCATATTCAAACTCAATCGAATTCCTTATTCTGAAGTCATAAGGAACAGGAAGTTCCAGAACATAAAACAAAAACGATAAGTTCGAGCATCAGGATGTGAAGTACGACAGGAGTCATACTTAAAACGCAAATACGAAAAAACCTCGACAGGATGTCGGGGTTTTTTCTTTTCTATCAATGATTCAAACTCATAATTTTATTTCTACGAGAATTTTAAGTTTTTCCATGACCTAGATTTGATCCTGCTGGTCTGACTGCATTTGCATTTCTGTCAGAGATGAGCTGACGATGCTTTGTTATTTAACGAATCACTTTTGATGTGGCCATCAACCAGATTAATGGTTCGATCACAGGTTGCCGATAGGCGTGGATCATGAGTGACCAGCAGCACGGCACAGTCTCGCTCACGATGAACTTTACGAAACAACTGGAAAACCTCCGCAGCGGTCTGAGTATCAAGATTGCCTGTGGGTTCATCAGCTAATAGTAGTGCTGGTTCGGTGATCAGGGCTCTGGCAATCGCCACCCGCTGTTGCTGACCACCCGAGAGTTCATTTGGTTTTCTGTCGGCAAAGTTTTCCAAACCTACCGCAGCCAATAATTCGTGTGCTTTTTCTAGTGCAGATTTATCGGGTTTTCCCCGTGTCAGCATCAGCGGCATCAGTACATTATTCAACGTAGTAAATGCCTGAATCAAATGGTGGAACTGAAAGACAAAACCGATGCTGTTACCACGTAGTGCTGTACGCCCAGCATCATCCATCTTGCTGGTAGGCTGACCCAGCAGATAAAGTTCACCACTGCTCGGTTGATCTAGCAGGCCAAGAATATTCAATAAAGTACTTTTGCCAGAACCCGAAGGTCCGATCAGCGCTGCAAAGTCGCTACGGTCTATACACAGGTCAATCCCATGCAGAACCTCAACTTCATTGGGCTTGCCGATATTGTAAGACTTGCACAGTGCTTCTAGGCGCAGGACTTCATGAGCAGGATTAGACATGACGAATCGCCTCCACAGGATCAAGAGCTGCTGCTCGACGTGCTGGTACAGCTGCAGCAAGGATACCAGTGAGGGTTGCCAACAGTAATGCAAGCAGTACCAGATGAATAGGCACCGGAATATAAAATAAACCTGGTCCAAAGTGATTAAAGGCCCACACCAATGCATAACTCACCGCACTGCCCATAACTGAACCCATTAAACCGAACATGGCACCCTGAAAAAGGAAAATACGCAAAATTTGCTGCTGGGTTGCACCTGTTGCACGCAAAATACCAATTTCCCGAGTTCGTTGCACGACACTGACTGACAACACACTGGCAATTCCAAAAGCGACAGAAATAGCCACAAAGACAATAATCATATTGGTTGACAGATTCTGTGCTGAAATGGCGTTCATTAATTGTGAATTGGTTTTAATCCAGCTATCAGCCTTCAGTGAAGTTAAGCGTCCAACTTGCGCAGCAATCTCATCGGCTTTGAAAATATCCCTAACGGTCAGATCGATGACAGTGACTCCCCCAGCAAGGTTAAGTAATGATTGCGCCTGTTTTAAGTCGAGATAGACATAACGTGCATCCAGTTCACGCACGCCTAACTCAAAGATTCCAGCAACATTCACCACCGTACTATTTTGTTGACCTGTATCCAGTCGCAGCTTACTTCCTACTTGCACTCCCAAGTCATCGGCTAACTGGCTCCCAATCAGTACATTGTCCGCCCCCACTCGTAGCTGACCACTAATCAGATAGTTTTTGAGGGGAATAATTTTTTGATAACGCTCTACATCAATTCCAACGAGCGCTACAGATTCGAGCGCGTCACCACGTTGGGCAAATGCAGGACCTGATACGGAAGGTGATACCGCGGTCAGTACAGGCAACTGATCTAGCGTTGCCATAACTTCCTGCCAGTTGTTGATCGAGCGCAGGCGTTGTGCACGTTTATCATCCAGCAATAATTGTAAAGTGCCTGCTTTTGGAGGGAGAATTTGGTTTACCTGATCTGGTGATAACACACGGATATGCGCTTGCGTACCTAAAGTTCGCTGGATAATATTTGACTGTAGACCGTGTACTAAAGATGAAACAAATACGATCACTGCAACACCCACAGCGACACCCACCGTGATCATGAAAGATTG
Source organism: Acinetobacter brisouioides (assembly GCF_004331075.1). Taxonomy (GTDB): domain Bacteria; phylum Pseudomonadota; class Gammaproteobacteria; order Pseudomonadales; family Moraxellaceae; genus Acinetobacter. The sequence goes on from NZ_SJNX01000015.1 coordinate 8,055, forward strand.
TACGCGCCCTTCACGTAAAAAACTGAGTGCGATCGTCCACTCAATCCAGAGTCGCCCAAGAAAACTGTTCAATTGAATTTCACCGGTAATTCATTTTTGCTGTCTGCAGCATACGCATGAGCAAAAGGAATTTTTTCTAGTTTCAAGCGTATGCGCGTACCATCTGTCAGTGAAGAAACAGGGTTAGCCAAGATATGATCCCCTGCCTTTAAACCCGCAATGACTTCTGAGATGGCTAGACCACGTAAACCCAAAGTGATCGGCTGATGCTGTATTTTTCCGTTACGTACCAAGAGTACGGTTGCCTGATTACCCTGTATATTGGTTAAGGCATCATTTGGGATCGCCAGTGCTCGGTCGCGTTTTGCTGTTTCAATATTCACCGAAACCGTCATATCTTGACGCAAAAATTCAGGCACGGGGTCAACCGCCAAGCGAACTTCTACCGTACCGCGCTGTGGATCAATGCTCGGTGCAATAAAATTAATACGGGCAGGAAATGGTTTATCTAGGTAAGCGTCAGCAATCACAACAGCATGCTGCTGTAATGCAAGCTGTGGTAAATTGCGCTCATCGAATGGTACGCGAATTTCGGTGCTGCCATCCAATGCAATGGTGAGAAGAGTACGACCGGGCTGTACCAGATCACCTGGTTCCACATTACGTGTCAGTACTGTACCTGCCACTTCAGCGCGGACTTGGGTTCTAGCCAGTTGTGCCTGCAGTGAAGCTAGACGTTCACGTAGCAGTTTCTCCTCAACATGACCCGGGGCTAGTGCTGTTGCTGCCAAGCGTGCTGACTCAAAGTTATTACGAGCCACCCGTTCAGCTTTATCCGCTTGTTCCTTTGCTTCGGTCGATAGACTTCCAGATTCGCTCAGATTGCGCCTGCGGTTTGCTTCACGGCTCGCTTGATCTAACTGTACTTTAGCATTCGCCAAATCGACTGCAGCCTGTGGGCGTCTGCTGGTCGCCAGTTCGGTCAGTGCGGTCTCTGCCTGTTTTACCTGAGCAACAATCTCATCGGATTTTAGTACCAACAGCAAATCTCCCCGTGAAACTCGGTCACCTTCCTGTACAAGACGTTCGAGGATGACTCCCGTAATTTCACTCCCAACCTGAGCGCGCGATACTGTCATGACTCGTCCAGTTGCCACGACTGTTTGTACGATGGGCATCGAAGCAACACTGTAGCTTGATAATAGCGGCCCCTGCCACCAGCGTAATGCAGCAAAACTTGCAGCAATGATCAACACCGCAATAATCACAACATACTTATAGCTGACCGTGCGCAATGAGCTTCTCCAAGTTAGATTAAACGGGACACATATATCTGCAAAGTACCACCGTTCAAGTGAATTTTATGTTTTATACTCTTTTGACTATAAAATGTTATTGAACCGATTGATAATATATTTTCACGTTAAAAACGTTTTTTTGCATAAAAAATAAACGAAATATATCTAGGCTGGATGCAGCATCAGGAAGTTTTTTCGATAAGTAAAATGTACAAAATCATTATAATATCTATGAGATTTTTGGCTTGATTGGAAGCATCAGATCAGACAAAATCGCTATTCACATTGGCTTCACATGGTTTTTCTTACATTAAATAAAAAGTAAGGAATAGTGTGATGAAAAGACTTAAAACACTCATGGCAACGACTATCGCAGTTTTAAGTTTGACTGCGTGTAAAACTGTTCCGAGTTATACCAATGACTACGCTAATGCAGATCAAAATATAAAAGGTATTACCTTAAATAACGAACAGGCCTACAGTATCGGTTCACGTTTTGTCGCCGCATTCAATACTTTGGGTACACCCGTTTTTGTTGATCAAGCAGGTAGCCTCTATGCTGATCAATTGTTTATTAATGATACTTTATCTCAGTTTTCTAGCAAGAAAGACTTAATCAAGCATTTTGAAGGTATGAATAGTCGGGTCAGCAATGTCAGCGTCAAACTGATTAGTGCTACACATCACGAGGATTCTGCATATATTCATTGGAAAATGGCGTATGACTTTAAAATTTTTGGTACTAAAAAAGCCATGAAGTCATATGGCATCAGTGAAATCAAAATCAATCAAGCGAATCAAATCATCTTTCAGCAAGATTTTTGGGATCCAGCAAATGGTCTTTACAGATCAATGCCTGTGGTTGGAGGAATTTACGGATGGATTTTGCCTTTCAAAAATACACGCTAATACTCACGGGAATGATATTGTAATGCTGCGTATCATCGAACGCCGCAATATTAAAACAATGTAGTTCGGCCCCGCTCATGGTCAGTAAAAATAATGTTGGGCATGTGAACTATTTTGCAGAGAGCTGTCAGAAAGCTTGGGACAATCAAAGTATTCAACTTGATTTTTCCTATGAGCGCGACATACCAGGATGGGCCTTCAAGCAGGCGGCGACTTATTTTCTAAAAAAGAACGTTGCAGACAATACTTCACTAACCACATTAAATAAAATTACTGAATGGTATCAACCCGTCAAAAAAGGAGATTTATATCGTTTAAATTACCAGCATAGCAGCAAAAAAATGACATTATCCCTAAATAATAAAGTCTTAGGGCAAATTAGTGATCCTCAAATAAATCAATATTTTAAAATATGGTTTGGGCATGCACCTTTTAATGCTAAATTAAGACAACAACTATTAAATTAATAGGATTCATGGTTAACATATGAATAATCACTTTATTCTGATGGTTGAAGATCATTTTGATTTAGCAGCGACAGTTTGCGAATTTCTTGAAGCGCACGGCTACATTATCGATCATGCTCGCAATCTCGATGCAGCAAAAACTTTTCTTAAATCTCAACCTTACCATTTATTATTATTAGATATTAATTTACCCGATGGTTCTGGATATGATTTGTGTCACTGGATCCGCAATCAACAAAGTCTAGATATACCTGTGCTTATGCTTACAGCACGCGATACGCTTGATGACAAACTGAAAGGTTTTGCAGCAGGCACTGATGATTACTTAGTCAAACCTTTTGATTTTAATGAGCTTGTTGTACGCATACGTGCTTTAATTAAACGATCTTTAGGTGAGGTGTCAAATAACAAACTGCAAATTCATGATCTTATTTTGGATAGTGCTAAACAGACGGTATCTCGAGCTGGGCAGATCATTGAACTCCCCCCGATTCAATTTAAATTACTCAAAATTTTGATGCGCAACTCTCCTAAAGTCATTACCAAGCAAGAAATCATGATCGAACTATGGGGAGATGAAGAACCTGAAAGTGATGCTTTACGTAGCCACATTTATAGCTTACGTAAAATGATCGACAAACCCTTCCCTCAAAAATTACTTCATACCGTTTCTGGCGTAGGGATTAAAATATCACTCGAAGCCCATGAATATTAATGAAAATACACCACCACAATTAGCCCCGTACTTGGTGCTAAATTGAGATCAGGGTGTACAGATAGATAATACTGTCGATCAAATAGTTCGACTCTCCAGCCCAGCTGTTTACAGAGTTTTTCGACCAGCTGCAAACCAATCCCGTGACCTTTAACATCAAATGTCATTTGTGAGCTATTTAATTCTTGCGCCTTGGCATCATTTGGCAGACTGATTCCAATTCCATTGTCTGCAATCACTAAACTGTGTTTTTGCTGAATAATATGAATGTCTGAACCTTGTGAATAATTCAGCGCATTTCTTAGAATATTACTGAGTACCATCTTGGTCATGGATGGGTATAAATTCCGAGGTTGCTCTAATTTTTCACACTGCACATGGATCAACATGCCTTTGCTTTGACTCACTGTCTGCAATGACTCGACCAAGTCCTCAATAATTTCAGATAATAAAATCTGCTCCGAGGATAAATTCTGAGTCGTATTACGTGCAATCGCCAACAAGGTATCTACCAAAAGCTGCATATCATCAATCGTATTACTCAAACGCTTAAAAGCCTTATCGTCACCATAACGTGCCTGACATAACTGTACATTTCCTTTCAGAATTGTGAGCGGTGTCCGTAATTCATGACTCACATCCCCTGTAAACTCTCGTTCCCGCTGAATAAATGTACTTAAAATATAGTGATATTTTTCTAAAGCCTGCTTCAGATATTCCGCGTCCATATTGCCATTGGTATAGATATCTTCAAATGGAGACGCCTGCGTGTTTTGATGTGCCCAATCAATATGCTCTAATGCATTTGCCAGTCGGGTAATGGGTGAAAAATAGCGCCTAGCCCGTCGGTTTGACCACCATAAAAAGCTATATAAAACAAATAGGCTAAACATAAGAGGCGCAAGGCCAAATAACCACACTAATTTATTGACATTGCTTTCACCAAATACCAGTAATACGTGCTGCCCATTGCGCTCACCATAAACGGTCATTCGCTCTTTACCATCTATCCAGATTCGGTGTACACCCATATCCAGTGACGTATTCTGAAAGCGCTGAGGAGGAATACGCGTATTCCATCGATAACCATATAAATTCTTGGTATCTGGCAAATCTGCATTCGGGTTACGATCTACACGTACCCAGTAATGTTCCATTTCTTGCTCTAATGCAGTTTTTAATAGCGAACCTTTGATGACCCAAGCACTGCAAGCAATCCCGACAACAATTGATAAAGCAATCAGAGCAATTTGCAACCAGTAATAACGATTGAATATTTCTGTAAGGGCATGCTTTTGATGGTTGTGTGCTTGGGATTTCAGCATATAAGTTTCCTAAATGAGAGCCAGACAATTAGCTGCTTTTATTTTGAAATAAAAAGTGGCCAATCACCCATTCTTGACCTTGTTCGAAACCAAATAGTTCCGCACAGGCCATGAAAAAAATTCTCCAGCGTTGCCACCATGCATCCGCATCTTTTCCATAAATCTGCTCAAATATTGGTCTGAGTTCGGTTTCCTGCGCATCCATATTACTGAGCCATGCATTTGCTGTTTTTTCATAGTGTTGACCTGACCATTGCCAATGCTGACTCAGTTCCAGATGCTCTTGGAAGTGTAAAAAAGTAGAGGCTGAAGGCATTAAGCCACCTGTGAAAAAATATCTAGACATCCAGTCATATTCTGACTTTATTTCAAATGGATAATGTAGAAAACGATGGCAAAAAATATGACACCACAATAAACCATCTGCTTTGAGCCAGCCATGAATCTTTTCAAACAGCTGCTGATAATTTCGAACATGTTCAAACATCTCTACCGATACTACACGATCGAAATGATTGGATGTCAGTTCCAATACATTCACATCACAGGTGAGCACGTCAATATTGGTTAGCCCCTGAGCCTTAGCTTGCTCCAAGATATGTTTGCGCTGGGTTTTAGAATTAGAAACCGCGGTAATATGTGCATTTGGATAGCGTTCAGCCATCCACAAAGTAAATGAACCCCAACCACAACCGAGCTCTAAAATTTTTTGACCATCTTTTAGCTGTGCTCGTGCGCTATAAAGCTGTAATGAATAATTTTCTGCTTGATCTAGTGTCGTCGTTTCATGCGGAAAATAACATGCGCTATATTTCAAGCGCTTGCCTAAAACCGCCTGAAAAAACTGGGTGGGGAGTTCATAGTGTTGTTCATTCGCTTTATCTGTCTCTATCGCAATTTTGCTTTGTTTCAGCAGATTAAGTACGTCCATGTAACGCTGTGCAGCCTGTTCAGGATCATAACGCCCTTCTTGAATCAGGCGTTTTTTACTTAATGCGCGAATTGCGGCTCGAATGGCTGGGTCAGGAATTAAACCACTTTCAACGAGTTTTAAAGATTTCTGAATAATATAATCCATGTGCGTACCTATTTTTTGGGTTTCCACGGGATGAACATAGATGTTCGCTGTTGATAATCGAGATAATTCTGTCCGCGGTTTCTAACTGCCTGTTGTTCGCTAAACGGAATGCCCGTGATGTAATATAAAAATAGCCACATCAGGACTGGATAAATCCACAACACGTAGAGTCCTGCTGCCAGTCCTAATATTGGATAAGCAAACCAATGTATCCACTCAAAAAAATAATTGGGATGCCGTGAATACCGCCAAAGCCCCTGATCCATGGTTAAACCACGATGTTCTGGCTGTTGTTTAAAGGCATATAATTGCTGATCAGCGATTGTTTCTCCTATAAAAGCAACCACCAAAATAACGACTGCAATCGCTAAAACAATAGGATAATCAGGCCGCCAGCCTTGTTCAGCCGTCGTCAGCAATGCCCACATCGGCAAGAAAAATAAAATAACCAATCCTGCCTGAAATATAAAAAACAGCAGAAAACCAATATGCTGAAACTTTCCCATGGCCTGGCGCATATTGGCATATCGCCTGTCTTCTTGCCGTTCGGAAAGATAGCGACGGAAGAGATGAGCGCTCAGTCGGAGAAACCAAATGCCACTACAGATGCCGATAAACAGACGTATCGGCAATGGAGCAATATCTGTCAAAGAAGCCGTCAGTAAAATATTTAAAGCAAGGCAAGCACTCCATGCAACATCCACTATGCCAACGCGGCGGTTGAATGTTGCCCAGATCCAACAGCACAGCATAATCACAAGGTTCAAGATCATGAGTTCAACTAGCATCATCTTCTCCTATTTTGATCAGCCAAATTAGTAGCTGCTGGCTTCAAACAGCATATGCACATCGCTAATCACGCCTTCTTTAAAGCCTCCCTCGCAATAGCATAAGTAAAAGTCCCACATGCGAATAAAGTTTTCATCAAAGCCGAGATTTAAAACCTGATCTTTTGCAGCAAGAAAACGCTCACGCCAATGGTGGATAGTTTGGGCATAACTCAAGCCAATATCATCTAACTGTTTCAAACGCAGCTTTTGTTCTGAAGCTGTCTGGGTCAGCACACTGATAGACGGAATAAAACTACCTGGGAAAATATAGCGTTTAATAAAATCAATGGTTTTTAAGGCTTTCTGATAACGTGCGTCTTCAATTGTAATGGCCTGAATGAGTGCTAAACCTTTCGGTTTCAGTAACTCACGGCATTTTTTAAAATATGTTGGAAGATACTGCTCGCCTACGGCTTCAATCATTTCAATCGAAACCAATTTATCGTACTTACCTTCCAGTAGACGATAGTCTTTCAGTTGTACATCGATCCGATGGCTTAACCCGGCAGCATGGACCCGAGCGATAGCTTCTTGATATTGCGCTTCAGAAATCGTAATGGTCGTGACTTTACAACCATATTGTTGCGCTGCATATATAGCAAAACCACCCCATCCACTCCCGATTTCCACCAAATGATCTAAAGGTTTTAATTGTAATTTCTGACAAATCAATTCTTTTTTTAATTCCGAAGCGGCATCTAATGACATGTTTTCATGCTCAAACACCGCACTGGAATACATCAGTGAATCATCTAAGAACAGTTTGAAAAAATCATTACTTAAATCATAGTGTTCAGCAATGTTTTTGCGACTACCATTGATGCTATTTTTACGACTTTTATACCAGTTTTTCAGTACAAACTGACTCACTTGAGCAAGTGCATTTTGGTTGAGTTTGTCTAGAATCTCACGATTACGGGCCAGAATTTGCACAAGTTCTACTAATTGATCGCTTTGCCAGTCTCCCCGAATATATCCTTCGGCAGCACCTAAAACACCATGTTTAAAGATTAATTCGATGAGTTCAGGATTATACACCTCTACGATGGCATGCAAATCTGAAGCCTCTCCGACTGTGCCATTCCAAACTCCACGAAAACTGATCTGTCCATGCCGTAATTTAAGTAGGCTTCTCAACACAAAAGGCAGCGAATCTTGCTCACCATAAAGAAATGATTTCATCATGAGGTATTAATCCTTATTTTTCTTTGGGTGACGATAAAATGGAACTTTTTTCCACCACAACTGAAAGGCTTGTATATAGATTGAAGCCATCATTTTAAAAGGTCCAAGGCTATGTCTCAGAGCATAATGATGTTGTTGTGAAGGAAATGTGATTGGATTTAAACGAAAGCGTATTGTGGCATCAAAGATTTGTTTTCCTGTTTCAAACAGCTGCATATGAATGACATTTAACGTCTCAGAAAAATTAAATCGCCAACGATAATCCAATTCCATGGGCATAAACGGTGAAACATGAAATGATTTTTGGAAATTAAACTCAAAACCTTGGAAATCACCATGTAATGTGAGCTGGTTGCGACAGTCGTGCAAGTAAACCTTTCGCTCGTTCCATGGGGTATTAGTAATTTCACTCAAAATAAATGCTGGCTGCTTTTGTTCTTGATCAAAAATAAAATAAAACACCACCGAATTAAATCGAAAACCCAGACAGCGTGGCAAAGCCAGTATGCGTATTTGTGAAGCTGGAGATAACATGACATTCGCATATTGCAGTACGGCTTTTTGTACTTTTTCTCTGATTGTGCCATGGTAGGCAGTTAAAAAATCTGTGGCATACAAATTGAGTATGTTCCAGCGATGTGAAGACCACAGCCATGAATTGGCGGTTATCATTTCAAGTTGATCTGGATCAAACCACAGATAGTTTAATTTAGACTCAAAAGCATGCTGTTTGGGCGCATAACGCCTATGACGTATGGTTGCTTCTGCGATTGCAAGCGAAGTATTCAACATTTGATCACTCCATGCAGATCATCATAATTTTTCTAAATAATCAACTACACGTGCAGCACTTCGTGCCCCATCTTCGTGAAAACCCCATCCCCAGTAAGCGCCACAATAAGAGGTACGATTTAGCCCTTGCAGTTCATGCCAGCGAGATTGGGCCTGAATCGCTTTTTGATCAAAAACAGGATGACGGTAATACCGTTGCACCAATATCTTTGCTGGATCAATATCCATATTTGGGTTTAAGGTTGCGAAGATTTGCTCTTTGCATTTGAGATTCTGCAAATTATTCATCCAGTAGGTAAAACCATAATGGATTGCTGGTGAATCAGTGAATTTACTTTTGGCTGGTGTGACATGCACATGCCAACTTGCCCACTGCGAACGTTGCTTCGGCATAATCGATGTATCATGATGAACTACCATGTGGTTATCTTGATACTTAAAGTTTTGTAAAATTTCTTGCTCTAAATCAGTTGGATCTTTTAATAATTTTAGACTGTCATCTGCGTGACTCGCAAAAATCACCCAGTCAAAAACTTGAACGCCTGTATCTGTTTCTAGCAGTACATGGTCTGTATGTCGACTCACGTTTTTAATCTCTAGATTTTTCCATTGAATTGAAGGACATTGCTGTTGAATCGCGCGAATATAACGATTTGAGCCATTCTTTACAGTCTGCCATTGCGGACGCTCTTTTAACTGTAACATTCGATGATGCTGGAAAAAGCTCACCACAAACTTATACGGAATATTACCGACCTGATCGACAGGTGTTGACCACAACGCACCACACATCGGGTATAGATGTTCTAGACGAAATTCCTCTGAGTAATTATGTTGATTTAAATAGGTTTCTATCGTCATTTCAGGATCATGATTGATCACAGATCGTTCTTTATTATCTTGATAAAAGCGTAATAAATCTGCCAACATACGCCGAAATTTTTTGTTGAAAAAATTTTGCGGGCGAGTCAGTAAAGACCATTTTTTGGAAGGATTATATTGTAATCCAGTCACACGATTATTGACTGAAAAGCTCATGTCACTGGACTGGGCATCAACACCAAGCTGGGCCAACATGTCACTAAATAATGGATAATTGTAGTCATTGAATACAATAAAACCACTGTCAACCGTAATCGCCCGCCCCTCTATTTCAAAATGATGGGTGTCGGTATGCCCACCAAAATAAGTATTTTTTTCAAAGACGGTTACTTCATGTTGAGCTGACAGTTTCCATGCAGCATAAAGTCCAGAAATACCCGAACCTATGATTGCAATTTTCATGAAAGATCCCCGTTTTTTAATTTTTTTGAACTGATATTGATTTCTGATAAATTGCGGCGGCTTGCTGCATAAATGCGTTTTGGAACAGGTTTTAAACCCCAAACTAAACCGAACCAAGACAGGATTTTTAACAAATAATAAGTCACATCAATCTGCCACCAGTAAAAACCCTGTCGGGTACTCCCCGCATAAAAATGATGATTGTTATGCCATCCTTCACCTAAAGTCATAATAGAAAGCAATAGGTTATTCCGACTCTGGTCTTGAGTATCAAAATCCCGCGAACCATATAAATGTGCCAAAGAATTGATACATAATGTGGCATGAATCAAACATACTGTTGAAATTACAAAACCCCACACTAGCAATTGAGGACCCGTTGTTTGAAAATCTGGATACGCGAACGCTAGCCACTCTCCCAAAGCATAAATGGCAGCAGCAGTGAATAAGACGATCGGGAGATTTAAGCGATCTAACCAGATTAATTCTGGATATTTAAGCCAATCTTTAACGACTTCTTTGCGAATTTTAAAATTCTGATCATTCAGAAACCATCCTACATGGCTATACCAAAAGCCATGCGTGGACGAATGTGGGTCGTTTTCTGTATCTGTAAAACGGTGATGATAGCGATGATGTGCAGCCCACCATAAAGGGCCACGTTGAGCACTCATTGTGCCAATTAAGATAAAAATAAACTGAACGAATCTGGACGTCTGAAAAGTTTTATGTGACAAGTAACGATGAAAAAATGCGGTAATAGCAAACATTCTAATGACATAAAAAAACAGCATAAACAATACTGCAAACTTAGACACACCGACCCAAAATACTGCTAGACAGGCAATATGCAGCAGAATGAAAGGCAAAATGCGTAGCCACTGAATTTTATAAGCGCTGTTTGGATGCACGGATTGCGTTTGTACATCACTTGACCAGCTGTCTATCCAGCGTAGAAAAAATTTAAACATCGTTTCTTCCGGATTTTAAGTATTTCTTTGTAGGATTCATTCTAGATATAGCAAAATGAAATTTATGTGAAGTAAATCTTTTTGATTTTATTCATACTATTATTCAGACCGAGAACAATAGCATGATCAAGAGTGCTATTTTTGATCAGGTGTTTTAAATCATTTAGAACCTGAACCGCCAGCGATGTTCCAACCACCTTTGAGTTAGCTGAAATGGCTAATGAACGAAGTGCTTATGACCCTAAGCTATACCTTGAAAAATTCAAAATTGAAGCAGTCAAGCAAGTTATTGAGAAAGGATCAAGAAGAAAATATATACCTCAAGAGCTGAAGCCAAGTCTGATATCTTTGAGTATATTGGGATGTTCTAAAATTCAAAACACAGACACAGTTCTATAATGGTCGGTGTTCTCGATGAGATGATGAAAAGGCCTATCAAAAGATCGTGATGTGTGTCTAGAATTTTAGTGGTTATTCAGTAATAGTGGTGCAAAATATAAACAAAAGCTTAAAGCTATATTGCCTATAGCGGTTTTTTTCAGACGGATGAAGAAAACCAGATTTGGACTCATTTCAGTTTCCAAATTGGCTAGAATAAGACCGACCACGCGCAGTGAAAATTGAAAATAATGGACTTTATTTGAGTAAAACAATCCAGATTATATCTGACGGTAGCAATGCGATGAGTTATCTACATGGCGCAGAGCTAATCTGAAGATGTAAATCTTGTTGTTACCCACTCATTGTTTAAGGATGATTTTATGAATCGTACAGCAGTAACAGCCATCTTAAAAAATCTGGATCAGGTCATGCCTGAACTGGAAACCTTGTACAAAGACGTACACGCTCATCCTGAATTGTCAATGCAAGAAACCCGAACTGCAGGGCTTGCCGCAGACTGGCTGCGCAAGGCAGGTTACGAGGTTACAACGGGTGTTGGAAAAACAGGCGTGGTCGGTCTTTTGCATAATGGCGATGGCCCAACAATCATGTTACGTGCCGACATGGATGCCCTTCCGATCGAAGAAGCCACCAAACTTCCGTACGCCAGTACAGTCACCCAGATGGATAACCAAGGAAAGCCTGTACCTGTTGGGCATATGTGCGGTCATGATATGCACGTCACGTGGCTAGTCGGTGCTGCTGTTTTATTTGCCCAAGCTCGTGATGTTTGGAAAGGTACTTTGATGATCGTGTTTCAGCCTGGTGAAGAAACCGCTGAAGGGGCTAGAGCGATGATAGAAGATCGCCTGCTGCAACGTTTTCCAAAACCTGTGGTGGTGCTTGGTCAGCATGTCATGTTGGGGGCAGCTGGAGAAATTGCAGGTAGTGCAGGTCCCATCACCTCAGCCGCAGATAGCTTGCAGATCAGACTATTTGGTCGTGGTGCTCATGGCTCTATGCCACAAGCTGCCATTGATCCTGTGGTTATGGCTGCATCTACTGTTCTTCGGTTGCAAACGATTGTGGCGCGTGAGGTGGCAGCAACCGAAGCAGCCGTGATCACCGTGGGTGTATTGCAGGCAGGTACAAAAGAAAACGTGATTCCTGACGAGGCAATCATCAAACTGAATGTTCGGACTTTTGACGCAGGAGTTCGCACACGCGTTTTAGCCGCGATTGAGAGAATCGTGAATGCAGAGGCAGAAGCCTCGGGAGCTCCACGCAAACCAGAGATTACCCCATTGGATCAATATCCTCTCAATGTTAATGATGTGGACGCAAGTAATTGCGTTGCCGAAGCATTCCGCGCCTATTTTTCACCAGCACGCGTTCACCACACTGGGCCATCACCTGCAAGTGAAGATTTTGGCTGCTTCGCTACAGTTTGGCAGGTTCCATCGGTATTTTGGTTTGTTGGTGGTACAGATCCAGCAGCTTACGCCAAGGCAAAAGCTGAAGGAACATTAAACCAAATGCCAGTTAACCATAGTCCGTTATTTGCTCCAGTGTTGCATCCGACTTTGGAAACAGGCGTTGAAACTTTAGTCGTGGCAGCCCTTGCCTGGCTAACAACTTAAAGATCTGGGAGGCTTAGCATGGAAACGCTGCTCTTAGTGCTTGATCTGGTTGGAACATTTGTCTTCGCGATTAGTGGAGCAATTGCAGGGGTAAAGCGACAGCTTGATCTTTTTGGAGTTCTTGTACTTTCCTTTGTAGCGGGTAATTTCGGAGGAATTACTCGTGATGTACTTATCGGATCTGTTCCGCCAAATGCCATTAATGATTGGCGCTATTTGGCAGCCTCCCTGCTCGCAGGCATCGTCACATTTTACAGGTCTTCGATCATCGACAAATTGAGCAGCTCCATGCTGATATTTGATGCGGCTGGGCTGGGGCTATTTGCTGTTGCTGGTACACAAAAAGCGCTGACTTTTGGTTTAAACCCTATCATGGCAACATTGTTGGGTATGCTGACAGGTATTGGTGGCGGAATGGTGCGTGACATTCTTTTGGCAGAGGTACCTACAGTGATGCGTGCTGACGTCTATGCAACTGCAGCTCTGGCGGGTTCAAGTATTGTTGTCATCAGTCCATTTCTGCATATTCCATCTACGGCTGCTACCACGGCTGGTGCATTGCTTTGTTTTGGGCTACGTTTAATGGCGATTCGTCATGGCTGGCACTTGCCTATTGCACAAAAACCCAAACAATAAAAAGAATCTGACACAGGTTCTTTAGATGAGAAATTGAAAATTTATTTTTTCAAATTCAATTGCATCAAATAAATACTTAGGTTATGTATAAGCATTTGTAAAGCAAATCAAACTCAACGAATTTTCTTAAATATGTGGGAAATGGGAATAACTCGATGTTTCGTAATGTAAAAATGCTCGATGCTGATCTATCTCGTGTAATTGAAATGGCGTGGGAAGATCGAACACCTTTTGAAGCAATTCAACGTGAGTATGGTTTAAATGAGCCTGCGGTGATTGAACTGATGCGCCAGAATTTAAAATCAAGCAGCTTTAAACTTTGGCGTAAGCGAGTCACAGGGCGTAAAACCAAACACTTGCAGTTACGTTCAGCAGATATCAGTCGCGCCTACTGTAGTCGCCAGTATAAGCACGCATGATCAGGTGATCTTAAGCCTGTACATTTGGTTCACGGGCTTATGCACTTTTTTAGATGCACAAATAATTGAAGTAAAGAATGCCCTTACCCTTCAAATCAGTTTATATTTTAAATAAAATGAATGCTTTAGTTGCAAGTCGCTGGATGGTATCTTCTATTTCATAACATTCATAACATTCATAACATTCATAACATTCATAACATTCATAACATTCATAACATTCATAACATTCATAACATTCATAACATTCATAACATTCATAACATGATCATGCTGAAATAATCTCGAAAAAGTGTTTGTCTCTCATTTATTTTTAATAAACATTGACTTAGATGTATGAAAGTATGTGTCTATGATTTAATGAATATTTGGATGAGTTTCCTCACCCCATAACATGACTAGCATTCCAGAGAACAGCATGGCAATACTGACGAACCAGAAACCTGCCGTAACAGCACCAGCAAAGTGTGCAACCACACCAAAACTTAATGCACCTACACCATAGCCTAGATCACGCCAAAAGCGGTAAATGCCAATCGCTGAACCCCTCCAGTTTGGATGTGATAGATCGGCAACAGCAGCCCCGAGATTGGGATACAATAAAGCCATACCAAATCCAGTGATTGCAGCACTAACAGACCACCAAATCATCCCATCTCGAATCAGCATAAGCCCAACACCTAGTCCGCAAATCCACATTCCCCAAACGATAGGTTTCATCCGACCAATATGATCGGACAGCTTGCCAGTAAGCAATTGTGTACTTCCCCAGACAAAACCATATATCCCGACTATCCAACCAATCGCATTTAAACTCAGCCCATGTTGATGCAGAAATACTGGGTAAAAGACCCAGACCAAAGCATCGACAAATTTTTCCACCATCCCAGCCTGACAAAAAGCCGCCATACGCCGATCCTTCCAGCTCATCAAATAGAACATTTGTGCTGTAGTTGGATGTGTTGGGAAGTTGCCAAGTGCTTTGGATGGTTGCTGGTGTGGCGGTTTTTTCAAGCTTTGTTGAGCTTCAATTCTAGCCCATTCTTGAGTTTCTTTAACGAGGGAAAACGCCAGTATGAGCGCCAACGAGATCACGACTGAACCAAAGATCAGTAACCCCAACCGTGCTCCCCATATGAGTGCCATATAACTGGTCAAAATACCCGCCAAGGCAACACCAATGTATCCTGAAAATTCATTTAGCCCCATCGTTAAACCGCGTTCATCTGCACGGGTCATATCCATTTTTGAGGTTTGTGTCATCGACCAACATAAGCCCTGATTGACTCCGAGCAAAATGGTTGCTGCAACAATCCAGTTCCATGAAGAGGCAAAAAAAATCAGAAATGGAATCGGGACGGCTATCAGCCAGCCAAAAATCAAGACTTTTTTGCGTCCAACTCGTTCAGACCAACGCCCCGCAACAAAATTGAGTGTGCCTTTGACAAAACCAAATGCCACGACAAAAGCGGTCAGTAGCATAAAAGAACCTTTGGATACACCAAATTCATCTTCAGCTAAAGCAGGTACAACGGTACGAAACATGCCAATGGTTAAACCAACCAAAAACACTTGTAATAGTTGATAGGCAAATTGAGCTAAGTTTTCACGAATACCATACCTATACGTTGACTCAGAGGCATTGAATTTCGGCATGAGGATGCTCCTGATATTGACCTATCCGTGCGTTGTGAAAATTGAACATCTGTAAATTAAATTTCACAGCCACATGGTCATTCAATTCATTTTTAGTGTGGTTGTTGATTTAATATAAAACATTCTAAAGATAATTGGAATGTTGGTTTTGGAGATTTAACTATGCCAAAATGAGAGCGATTCAAAAATTGGGTAAGAGGATGCAACAATGACGAATGCGCGCGAAATTAAATTGGAACTCTACATACAGTTAGCTCGCATTGCTAAAGTTCTTGGAAATCCCAAACGACTTGAATTACTCGATTTACTATTACAGGTCAGTAAGCCAGTTGAAATGTTGGCCCATGAGGCAAATATCAGTGTGAAACTGGCGAGTGCGCATCTAAAAGAATTACGTGTAGCTCGTTTGGTCAACTCAGAGCGTCGTGGTAAGCAGGTCTTTTATCGTCTTGCCAGTGCAGAAGTTCCACAGTTTTTGAGTCTCATGCGAGATTTTGCCCAAGATCGCTTGTTTGAATTGCAGGACGCTTTACAGCATCTCAGTCAGCTAGAAGGTGAAAGTTACAGTGAAGACCAGCACACGTTATTAGAAAAAGCGAAAGCTGGAGAAATGATTATTCTTGATGTGCGCCCAGAAAATGAGTTTGATCATGCTCATTTTCCGTTTGCTAAATCTATTCCTTTAGCTGAGCTCAAAAAACGTTTACATGAGCTTCCAGAAAATGTTCCTGTGACTGTCTACTGTCGAGGGCCTTATTGTATTATGACAGCCGATGCGATTCAGATTTTAAAGCAGCAGGGCTATACTGCGCTGGCACTTAAAACGAATGCTACGGACTGGGCAGAAATGCAGGATAAGTAAAAATTCCTCCAATGTTTACCGCAAAATAGCGGTAACAATAAATGTTTAAAATTTTATTTTTTACGCTGCATTGAAATAGATTTCAATTTTCTTTTCTGTGATTGAACTGATCCAGCTTTTTACTTTTTATCGCTTCAATGCTCAGTAACATCTCATATTTAAGCTATAGCCAATCTTAGGAGCATATATTCAGCCGTCTGAACACCAATGTAGATGCTATAAGGAATTCATAAGATGCTAGAAGTGTTAAAAAACATAACGTATAGGCATTTATTTTTAGCTCAAGTAATTGCTTTGATTGGAACAGGGCTGATTACTATCGCATTAGCCTTACAAGCATATGATCTTGCACGAGGACAAGCAGCTCAAGTACTGGGTATTGCTCTCGCAATTAAAATGATTGCATATATTGGTGTTGCACCAGTCGCTTCAGCATTTGCAGAGAGGCTACCACGCAAAAAAGTTCTCGTCACTCTGGATATCATCCGAGCTTTGACGGCTTTATGTTTGCCTTTCGTCACTCAAGTTTGGCAGATTTATATCCTTATTTTTGTTTTGCAATCTGCTTCTGCTGCATTCACACCGACATTTCAGGCCATGATTCCAGATGTATTGCCTCAAGAAAGAGAATATACCAATGCCTTGTCTCTTTCCCGTTTAGCGTATGATCTGGAAAATATTATTAGTCCGATGCTAGCGGGTTTTTTATTAACTTATATTAGCTATCATAATTTATTTCTAGGGACTGTCATTGGTTTTATTGGCTCAGCTCTTTTTGTTGTGAGTGCGAAATTACCTCAAGCAAAAAAACCTGAATTTAAAGGGGTCTATCGCAGAATCAAGCAAGGTGCAAAAATCTATTTTAATACGCCTCGCCTAAAGGCTTTATTGGCATTAAATCTTGCCATTGCGTCTGCGAGTGCTGTGGTTATTGTCAATACAGTGGTACTGGTTCAATCAACCTTTAAATTAACTGAGCACGCGACAACTTGGGCTTTTGGACTATTTGGCTTGGGTTCTATGTTATCAGCGTTTATTTTGCCTAAAGTGCTCGATAAATTTTCAGACAGATCGGTCATGTTAACTGGCACAACAGTACTGGTTTTAGGTTTATTTAGCGGATACTTAGTCACTTCATATAGTGGATTGCTTGTACTTTGGTTTATTTTAGGCGTTGGCTACTCTACTTCGCAAACACCAACAGGTCGCCTTATTCGTAAGTCTGCTGCGAGTGAAAACAGAACCTCGTTATTTGCTGCACAATTTGCATTTTCACATGCTTGCTGGTTAATTACTTATCCCTTAGTGGGATGGTTGAGTACTCATTTTGGGACTTTACAGACATTTATTCCTATGGCTGTTATCGCGACTGGTGCATTAATTCTAGCGATGTCTTTATGGTCATCTCAAGATGAGACATTTTTACCACACCGCCATGACGATTTACCACCAGATCATGAGCACTTATTAGAGCACCAAGTCAATGGCGTGCATATACATGAGTATATGATTGATGATCATCATCCAAAGTGGTCGAAACCTCAATAAGATCGCTTTATTGCTTTTGTTTTTTAGGGCATCGCGAGATTTCTTAATGAAATTTTAATTTCATGCCTGTTAACTATTTATGGACACAAAAAATAGTTGCACTGACAAGCATTAGCAAGGCTATGGCTAGCTCGTGGAGCGTCGTTATTGGTGTAAACGGAGTGAAATATGTTATCTGAAATAGCGGCTCTTTGGGAGCAATGCGCTATTTGGTTAGGCCACCATGCAATTTTGCCTATTCTTAATTTTTTAGATATTACGAAATATACTGATTCACCAACAGATATCGCATCAACCTTAATGATTGGTGGACTACAGCTGTTGATCATCGGTGGCTTATTTCGCCCCTTGGAAAATTTGATTCCTGCTGAAAAGTGGGCAGATCGTCGTTATGCCCGCATAGATTTTCATTTAACTTGGCTGATGTTGGTCGGCTTATTTCCGCTGTTTGCCTTTTTGATCATGACGCCAATCGTAAATTATTTTAGTGGTGTTTCACCTACAGTGAGTGATGACACCAGTTGGAGTATGAGATCTCAATTTCCATGGCTAAAAGAACATACTTGGTTGTTTTTTATTCTCTATTATTTAACGTATGATTTAGTTTATTACTGGATGCATCGTATTCAACACGTTGTGCCTTGGTGGTGGGCAATGCATAGCTTCCACCATAGCCAACGTCAAATGAGTTGCTGGACCAATGATCGTACCAATTATCTAGATGGAATGGGACAGTCGTTTGTTTTAGCGGGCGTGGGGATATTTTGGGGCGTATCTGGTGAAGAATTTGTTTGGTTAATGCTGCTGGGTGAGTTGGTACAAAATTTCTCCCATGCCAATGTGCGTATTGGCTTTGGTCCAATTTTTGGCAAAATTTTTGTTAGCCCAGAGTTTCACCGTTTACACCATATGGACTTTGTGCCTGAATGCCCAACACTGCATAACTGTAATTTTGGGCAAGTATTTGCAATCTGGGATGTTATTTTCAAAACGGCCTTATATAACGAGCCTGTACACCCAACGGGAGTAACTGGCGACAAGATGGTAAATATCGACAACGATAAAGGTCTGATTGGTGTACAGGTAGAATCCTTAAAGCGGTTTTGGGGGAGTGTGACCTGTTTAGATGGCTGGCGTCTTGGTGGTGTGGTCTTTAGCAAAAACTACAGACCTATTCATATGAAAAAACCAGTGAATGGTCAAAAACAAACCTTTAAGCCTCATGTCAGAACCGATGCGCCGATATCCATAAATCAACCAGCAAAGGAGCTGGAATTAGATCAGTTACCACAAGTTAATGCTAAAAATGAAAATTAAAATGAGTCACTGTTCAGCTAAACGACTGATGTAATAAATAACAACCATATTAAACCATCGGAGGCCAGTGGTACGATCCAATGACCTCCATGATATTGCAATTAGAACTTCTTACAATAATTGATAAAGAAACGGTCTTCACCAAAATCATTACCCGTCTTAATCCCATAATCAATACGAATATATTGCAAAGACAAGCCCTTCAGATAAGGTTGCTGGAAGGCATAATTCACAATGATATCGGATTCACTTTCCATGTTTTTACTGCCGTTGGCGGCTTTAAAGTGATTACCATATACATATTTCACCATGGCATTTAAACC
>NZ_SJNX01000002.1 GCF_004331075.1 Acinetobacter brisouioides
CACCATAAGCCATATCGGCAAACAACATACCAAAATCGGGTTGGTCAACGCCCAGTTGAGTTTGAACAACCTTAGACGTCAATCCAATTTTACGACCCACCAAACGGCGGCCTTCAGATAATGCATGTTGTGTATTCACTTCCTGAACAGCATAGGCGATATCGACATCAGCACTTTCTCCGCCAAGTTCAGAACGAATGGGAGCGATTGCAGCCTGTAATAATTCAGCTTGCCTTAATCTTAAGGCAACTGACTCAACTACAGCAGAATTTGACATCAACTTTTCCTTAAAAGTTAAATTTATAAAACACCTTGAGCTAGGAAAAAAATATAAACCAAACATTGATTTATTAGGCTTCTTTTTTGTATTTCTCCCATAAAGATAAAATGGACGAATAAAAGAAATCTATCAAAATAAACCCAGCTCTAAGTGAGTATAAGAATGGAAAAAAGTCGAATAGAATACCAATACTTATTTTATTTATTACTATAGGTTCTATGTCTAAAAATAAATCAATTATAGCCTTAAGCCAATACCAAACAAATTACCACAGCATTATGATTGATCTTTCACTCTCTGAGTCAATAGATTCATTTTCTATCATAACTCATGGACGGCTTATTCCTTTTTGTAAAAATTACATATATTTCAATAAAATGAAAAAAATAAAACAAACCAATAAAGAAACCCAATAATAAAGCTCACTATACCGCTTTGTATAAAAGCTCTCATTAAGGCATTAATTCTTAGGCTTTGTTCATCATGCCTTATCCACCTCTTTTATTTTCTCACAGAGAAAAAATGGATCAGTCAAAGCACTTATAATATTAAATAAACTAAAATTAAAATAGAAATCAACATACTGTCTAGAGCATTTATGTTGCTTCAGTATAACTGAGGTTTTAGTAATTATTGATTGCAGCACATTCTGTTAGATATTACTGTGCAATATAAAGCTTCTTTAGTATGGTGCTAAACTAAATAGCCCTTGAGAATTGAATGACACCCCAATTAGAAGCCTAAGAAGGTGCTCACTCTGTTGGCTTGATGATTACAAATCCAATCCTATGACAATAATCTCTAAATTTACTGAATGGTTAAATCGAAAGTAGAGAGAATCTATTTTAAATACAGCATATATCAGTTGCCAAAGGGCTGAAAGAAACCAACTCAAATACTCAAGTTCAAACCAATCTTACAAAGCACTCAAATAAAAAAAACAAGCTCAACCTATTTGGCTAAACTTGTTCCTTGATCTATTTACACTGTCATGATGAAAGTGTTAAAAATCTTGATTTAAACTGTTCAATCAAAGTTCTACAAGTTTTTCTTCTGAAATAATAATGCCATTATTATCAGCATAAATATAATTGCCTGGGATAATAATCACTCCACCAATATGCAGTGCAATATCAATCACGCCCACGCCCTGACGGTTACTTTTTCGTGGAATCGCTGCCAAAGCATGCACGCCCAAATCTAGCTCTGCCATTGCATCAACATCACGCACACAACCATAAATCACCACGCCATTCCAGTGATTACGTACAGCAGATTCGGCAATCATATCGCCCATGAGCGCACAGCGCATAGATGCACCGCCATCCACTACCAGCACTTTGCCCGTACCATCGCTGGCAAGTAATTCTTTAACACGTGAATTATCTTCATAGCATTTGACTGTGACAATTTCACCGCCAAAGGTTTTACGACCACCATAGCTTTTAAAAAATTTGTTGTCCAAACTCGGACCAAGCACCTGAATATTACTTTCAGGATGATCATCCAATAAATCACAAGTTACAAATGCTGTCATTCTGTGCTCCATGTTGTGTTTTGTATATCTAAGTTATTATAAATTCGAACGTGTTCGGTTTGTAGCATTGCAGCCGCGACCATAGTCTTAGCTACCTGTAGTGCTGTTACAGGTTTATAACGGTAGTATCGTGGTAAAAACCGTTCAGTACAATGAAATAATTTTTGTCCCAACCCTTCAAAAATTCGCGGATGTTCACGCTCACCAATCAGTAGTGATGGACGCAAGATAGAAATGGTGTCGAGGTCAAATGCCTGAACATCCCGCTCTAACTCGCCTTTGACCCGATTATAGAAAAAATGGGAATCTGGTGATGCTCCCATGGCACTGATCAGCAAATAATGTATACGTTTATTTTGTAGAAGTTCAGCAAAATGCATATTGATGCCATAGTCAGTATCATAAAAGGCTTGGCGTGAACCTGCTTGCTTTAAGGTTGTACCGAGACAACTAAAGGCATGCGTATGCTGACTGACATCTTCTTCATTGAGTAATAAAAAATCATCTAGAACCAATTGTTGAATCTTACTGACCCCTTGGTACTGAGTTTGTTCACGGCGTAATATCAGGGTGATTTTTAGGCATTCGGGAAGCTGTAGCAATTGCTGCACCAACTGCCGACCAATCAAGCCTGTTGCTCCAATTACAATTGCACTTTGTATTTTTACTTTTTGCATGAGAAGATATTCATCTAGAGCGATAATTATGTTTAGATTTTATACTTTTTTTGACCGCAAAAGTCGATCAAACCCTGATAATACTTGACTTCATAACGCTGATTCATCAAAATATCGCACTTGTTTACGGGCTGGTGAAGGCAATCTGAGTAGTTTCAGTATTGTTTCAGCCCGCCCAGACCAATCTATTTCAAGGAGTGCAAGAGTGGCAAACTCTGCTCAGGCAAAAAAACGTGCGCGTCAAAACGTTGTAGCGCGCAAACACAACGCAAGCTTGCGTTCTATGGTTCGTACTTACATCAAACGTACTTTAAGTGCAATCGCAGCTGGTGATTATGCTGTTGCTACAGAAGCTTACAAAAAAGCTGTTCCTGTAATCGACCGTATGGCTGATAAAGGCATCATCCATAAAAACAAAGCTGCTCGTCATAAGAGCCGTTTGAATGCACAAGTTAAAGCTTTAGCTAACTAATTTTGCATCATAAAAAAGCCCCAAGTTTGGGGCTTTTTTATTGGCTTATAATCCACTTTTTTGCTGGATAAATTCACGAATGGACAACTGGTGAATCTTTCCACGCCAAATCCACTTCAGTACACTATCGGCAAAGTTATCGCCTTCAAACCAGACGAATACCCCTTCCATCATTTCAGGCCAGTCACTTTTTTCTAATTGAGTCTGATTACGCATGACTGCAAGCATAGCTGCAATAATCGTGTCATGGCTGACCGCAAGCGTTAAACCACCACTGTGCTGCGGATGGGCGTTATAAATCAGTTCCAGCACATCTACTACGCCCGTAATCGGGTGCTTCATGCCAGGTAAAGCGTTATTGACAAAACTATTAATAAAACCCAATGCGCCTTGCTGACGAAAATACGGCGCTGCCTGCTGGATATCCAACACAAAGCTTCCTGGTTCAACCAGCAAACCCTGTTCAACAATTTCAATATGATGGGTATTGGTACTCTGTGTGATCTGGTCTGCGCCCTGAATCATCAATGCAGCGGTATCGACACAACGCTGGATTGGGCTGGACATACACTGTTCAATCACACGTCCTGTATTTTCAATTAAATAACAGCCCCACGCCTGCGCTAGTTCACGCCCCGCACCAGTCAATTGCAAATCATATCCCGCCAAACCTTGCCCAGCCACAACCTCACGAACGGAGTGTCGTGTAAATAAAGTCACAGGCGTGGAGATATCAGGAAGTAAATCAATTGCCCGATACATGCTTTGGGGTAATAACTGTAAAGACATTCTTCTAGATTCAAGTGGTTACTTGCCCACTATATCATGCTGCTTTTGGACTGCAATGTCATTTCGTCATTAGGCAAAGTGCATTCAAAGCAATTTCCTGATATACAGGCTGTGAAAAAGCAATAAACCCGTGATTTAACAAACTGCTACGCTGATTATAGACAAACGGCTCTCCTGTTAGGCTCACTAAGCCACCGCCAATGCTCTCAAGCAAGCCTTGCCCTGCACTGGTATCCCATTCTGAGGTTGGATGAAACCTTGGATACAAATCAATTTTTCCTTCCAGCATCATGCAAAATTTATAAGCACTGCCTGCCTGCGAGGTTTCAATCGCATGATGTTGCTGCAAAATATCAATAAACTGCTGATATTGCGGTTTATGGCTGCGATGACTCAAACCGACATGAATCGGCTCAAGCAAATCAGATTGTGGTTGATACTGAAACCAACGCTGCTGCACTACATCATATTTATAAGGTTTTTGTTGTATATATCCAATATAAATAAGCTGCTGTGCAGGAATCGCAATGGCAGAAAATAGGGTTTTGCCATGTTCGATCTGGCTTAGATTAATGGTAAATTCTGGACGTTGATGCAAAAACTCTTTGGTGCCATCGAGCGGGTCAAGCAACCAACAGCGCGACCAATTATGACGCTCATGATGCTCATTTTCTTCTGATAAAAGTGGCAGTGTTGGCGTAAGTTCTTGCAATGCAGCTTCAATAAACTGATTGGCTTTCAAATCAGCCTGCGTGACAGGTGAATCATCATGTTTGGTCTGAACATGAAATTTCTCTCCCTGACAAAAGTTCAAATATTCCTGCTGAATAATCTCACTGGCTTGCTGCAAAATTCGCACAACAGCATGCAGTAATTCATCATTCGGGCGGTCGCTTGGCACAAACATGATGACTTCTCATTTTCAATGATCCTTTCATCATAGCGACTCATTATTTTAAATACAGTCGAATGTGCTGAATTTTTTCGGTTTGTTGAAAATCTCGGCACAGTCCTTGCTTTATTCTTCATAAGAAAAAATATTGCACATCAATATATCGTCTACTCCTTATGAGATACCCCACAAAAGTTTCCTGATAGGAAATAAAAATTCAAAATAATACTAGACGCGGTGTTTAATTTTTTATATAAATTACCTTGAAGAAAATATTTTTCCCACGAAGAATTTTAAGGGGAATTTTCCTAAAGACCACATTGGCGAGGAAGCACCACCATGGCACACAACCAAGTTGAGCAATTTGTATTAAAAATTAGTTGTCCTGCGGCATCTGGAATTGTTGCAGCGGTTTCGGGGTATTTGGCAAGTAATGGTTGCTATATCAGTGAGATGGCACAATTTGACGATGAAACTACAGGGCATTTCTTTATGCGTGCCGTGTTCCGTTTCAATGCTGGCGTAGCTGGAGATATTGAACAGCTCAAAGCAAACTTTAATAGCGTTAGTGATGCCTTCGACATGCAGGCCACTTTTTATAATCAAAATCAGCCTGTTAAAGTTTTGATTATGGTGAGCAAGTTTGATCACTGCCTACTGAACTTGCTGTATCGCTATCACAAAGGCGAGCTGGATTTTCAAATTACTGCAATTGTTTCCAACCATTTAGATTTGCGTGCAGTTGCTGAGCGTGAAGGTATTCGTTTTATTTACTTACCTGTCACTAAAGACAATAAAGCACAGCAGGAACAAGAGCTGATCAAAATTGTTGATGAAACAGGCACTGAACTGGTCATTCTTGCACGTTATATGCAGATTCTGTCTAACGACCTGTGCAAACAGCTATCAGGTCGTGCCATCAACATTCACCATTCATTTTTACCAGGTTTTAAAGGTGCTCGACCTTATCACCAAGCTTTTGACCGCGGCGTGAAACTAATTGGTGCAACGGCGCACTTTGTCACCAGCGATCTTGATGAAGGCCCAATCATTGAACAAGCTGTGCAACGTGTTGACCATGCCTATATGCCAGAAGATTTGGTCTCTCTCGGTCGTGACACAGAAACCATCGCGTTGTCTAAAGCTGTGAAATATTTTGTCGAGCACCGTGTGTTCCTCAATGACAATCGTACGGTGGTGTTCCAATGAGCCTACTTAGCCAATTTACAGCATCTGAAATTACCGTGATCGATGGTAAAGCCACCGCTGCACAGGTACTCGAAGAAGTTAAACACGATGTTGCTGCCCTGCAACAGCAAGGCATCACACCTTGCCTCGCTGTGGTTTTGGTCGGCGAAGACCCTGCAAGTCAGGTCTATGTCCGCAACAAGGTCGAAAAAGCCCTGATGGTTGGTATTCGTTCACTGGAATTTCGTTTTCCTGCCGAACTTAGCCAAATAGAACTACTTGCCAAAATTGATGAACTGAACGCAGATCACAGCGTACATGGCATTTTAGTGCAACTACCTCTGCCAAAACATATTGATGAAACATTGGTTCTTGAACGTATTGACCCGAAAAAAGATGTCGATGGTTTCCACAGTGAAAATGTCGGCGGTTTAAGTCAGGGGCGTGATGTGCTTACCCCTTGCACGCCAACAGGCTGTATCCGCCTGCTTAAAGATACTTTGGGAGATCTGACTGGGCTACACGCGGTTGTGGTTGGACGTTCCAATATTGTTGGTAAGCCCATGGCGGCTTTGCTGTTACAGGAAAACTGCACCGTGACTGTGGTGCATTCCAAAAGTCAGGATTTGGCACAGCTTTGCCAGTTGGGTGACATTGTGGTCGCAGCGGTCGGACGCCCACGCATGATCAACTCATCTTATTTAAAAACCAATGCGGTAGTGATTGATGTTGGGATTAACTGCATTCAGGAAAATGGCAAAAATCGTTTGGTCGGCGATGTGGACTATGACGATGTCCTGCCAATGGTCAGCGCCATTACCCCTGTGCCAGGTGGTGTCGGCCCAATGACTATTGCCTACCTAATGAAAAATACCGTACATGCCGCACAGTTGCAGCATGCACAAGCTCATTCAACTTCCGTTTAAGTCAATGCCTAGCGCTGTGGAGGACTCATGCCATTTAGTCTACTGAAATATGGATTAAGTTCTGAATATCCTGTCGAAGTGGATTTACCTCCACCGACGGCTCTGAAACCGCATTATGATGTGGTGATTATTGGCGGTGGTGGGCATGGTCTTGCGACAGCCTACTACCTGTCTAAATATCATGGCATTACCAATATTGCGGTTCTGGAAAAAGCCTATTTGGGTGGGGGCAATACTGCACGTAATACTGCCGTGATTCGCTCTAATTACCTGACCTCCGAAGGCGTAGAATTTTATGCCGAATCGGTGAAATTATTTAAAAACCTCTCCAACGAATTTGATTTCAACATTATGTATTCTGAGCGTGGGCAGCTCACACTGGCACATACTGACTCGACTGTACGTGCCTTCCGCCAACGTGCAGAAGTCAACAAACACTTCGGTGGGCGTACCGAAATGCTGGATCGCCAGCAGATTAAAGAGTTAGTGCCTTGTCTGAATCTTGATCCTGCTCATTTGCCTGTATTGGCTGGACTTTGGCATATTGATGGTGCAACTGCACGTCACGATGCCGTGGCTTGGGGCTATGCCAAAGAAGCCGCCAAACGCGGTGTAGAAATCCATCAACTCACTGAAGTTCAAGATCTGGTGATTGAGAACAATAAAATCAAAGCCATCAAAACCAATCGCGGTACGGTGCAATGTGGCTGTGCGGTTCAGG
The DNA here is from genome assembly GCF_004331075.1 of Acinetobacter brisouioides. GTDB lineage: Bacteria > Pseudomonadota > Gammaproteobacteria > Pseudomonadales > Moraxellaceae > Acinetobacter. The sequence continues at coordinate 7,483 of NZ_SJNX01000002.1, forward strand.
CGATTGCAGGGGCATCTTCGATTTTGATGGCAAAAGCCAAAATCCGCGCACCAATTCAGACTTTCCCACTCCAAGCGATGGTTTCTCAACCATTTAAACCGTTCCTGACACCTTTGGTCAGTTCATCGGCTTTGCACTGTTATGTACAACAAACCAGTCGTGGCGAAATTGTGTTTGGTGGTGGTTCAGACCCTTATCCACTCTATAACACCCGCTCGACTTTGGATTTGAAAGAAAGCCTGCTCGCACATGCCATTGAAATGTTTCCTTTTATGGCCAATGTCAAACTCATGCGCCAATGGGCAGGCATTACCGATATGACGCCTGACTATAGTCCGATTATGGGTAAATCCCCTGTTGACAATTACTACCTCGATGCAGGTTGGGGAACCTGGGGCTTTAAAGCCACGCCAATTTGCGGCAAAACCATGGCAGAACTGGTGGCGACAGGCAAAACTCCAAGCCTAATTAAACCGTTTGCACTAGAACGTTTCAGCACCTTTCAGCAAGTCAACGAAATGGGCGCAACTGCGGCGAGCCACTAAAGGAGAATCTGATGAAAATTATGCCTTGTCCACTCAATGGTCCACGCAATATCAGTGAATTTGTTTATGGTGGCGAACTCAAAGACATGCCAGACCAGAACCACTGTAGCGACTATGAATGGGCAGATTACGTGTTTAACTGCGACAACATTGCAGGCATTGTTCGTGAATGGTGGATGCATGCTCCAAGCAGTTACTGGTTTATTGCTGAACGCAACACCATCACCGATGAAATTTTAAAAACTTATGACCCGAAAGAATTGTTCCAGCAACGGGTCGAATTTAATGAAAGCAGCCCATCTTCAGTTCAGAAGGAGTCTATGACATGAACCGATTACCCCTCCCTTATGGGCTGTTAATCAATCGTCAACAGCCTGTTGAATTTGAATTTGACCACAGCCGTTTCCAAGGTTTTGCAGGTGACAGTATTGCCAGTGCACTTGTGGCAAACCAGCGCTGGATTATGTCACGCTCATTTAAATATCATCGTCCACGCGCACCACTGACTATGGCTGGGCAAGATGCCAACACGTTGGTACAACTGCCTGAAGAAGCCAACGTGCTTGCCGATACCACAGTGATCAAACCAAATATGCAAGTCACTGGGCAAAACTTTTCAGGTTCACTACTGAAAGACTCAGATGCCTTTTTGGGTAAATTTTCCAAGTTTATGCCTGTCGGGTTTTACTATCGCTCGTTCTACAAACCGAAAGGGGTTTGGAAACTATGGGAACCCATAATTCGTAAAAAGGCAGGTTTGGGGATTCTAGATCTGAACTTTCAGCCTGAATATTACGACAAGGCCTATTTGTTTACCGATGTGGCAATTATTGGTGCAGGACCTGCAGGGCTACAGGCAGCGCTGACTGCAGCAGAGTTAGGTGCAAAAGTTCTACTGATCGAGCAAGAGAAAATCTTGGGCGGTAGTCTGAACTATGCACGCCTCGATGCGGCAGGCAAACAAGCGGCTGAGCTTAAACAACGTTTGGTCAGTGCAGTTGAACAACACGCGCAGATTACTGTACTGACTGAAGCAACCTGTAATGCATGGTTTACCGACCACTATTTGCCGATTATTCAAGGCAAACGGATGTACAAAGTCCGCGCAGCGCAATGTATTGTAGCGAGCGGCAGCTTCGATCAACCCGTGGTTTTCCGTAACAATGACCTGCCTGGTGTGATTTTGTCGAGTGCAGCACAACGCCTGATGAAACTCTATGCCGTGAAGCCTGCACAAACAGCAGTGGTGTTGACTGGGCATGATGATGGTTATTTGACTGCGCTAGATTTGACGGAAGCAGGTGTGACCGTCAAAGCGGTGGTCGATATGCGCCCTGTGGCATCGGATACCAGCTTGTTAAGTGCGGTCAAAGCCAAAGGCATTACCTGCCATTTAAGTAGTACCGTCTATGAAGCCTTACACAGCAGTGGCATGCAGCACCTGACTGGTGTGGATGTGCGCCGCATTGTGGCTGAAGGTCAAGTCGATGCTCACGCGCAGAAAATTGACTGCGATGTCCTGTGCATGTCGGCAGGTTACATGCCTGTTTATCAATTGCTGTGTCAGGCTGGCGGCAAGCTGAGCTACAATGATCAACAAGCTGCCTTTAACATTTCAGGTTTGCCGAAAGGTTTGTCGATTACAGGTTCGGTCAATGGCATTCACCAGATCGAGCATGTTTTGCAAGATGGCAGCTACATTGCCAAAGCTGCGGTTGCCGCTTTACGTGGTGAAGATACAAGTCAAATCATTGCTCCAAGCTCTAAAGAAAGTTCAATGAATTTTCCTTGGCCGATCTTTGAACACCCCAAAGGCAAAGAATTTGTCGATTTCGATGAAGACCTGCAAATTCGCGATATCGTCAATGCCACCAAAAGTGGTTATCGTGATGTGCAACTGGTGAAACGCTTTTCGACTGTGGGCATGGGACCTTCGCAAGGGCGTCATTCTGCACTGCCAACGGCACGTTTGGTGGCAAAATCCACTCAGCGCAGTGTCAGTGAAACAGGTGTGACCACTGCCCGTCCTCCATTTACTGCCGAGAAACTGGCACATGTTGCGGGGCGCGGCTTCGACCCATTTCGCCAGACTCCAATGCATGCACGCCATCTTGCTGCGGGCGCAAAAATGATGCCTGCGGGCAACTGGCAGCGCCCTGCTTTTTATGGCAATCCTGAACAGCGCCTAGAACACATTGCCCGTGAAGTACAAAACGTACATCAAAATGTCGGTATCATTGATGTCTCAACTTTAGGTGGACTCGATGTCCGTGGTCCAGACAGTGCTGAATTCCTGAATCGTCTCTATACCTTTGGTTTTGCGAAACTTCCTGTTGGAAAAACTCGTTATGCAGTCATGACCAATGAGCATGGCGTAGTGATTGACGATGGTGTAGCGGCACGCCTGAGTGACAACTATTTTTATGTGACAGCAACCACCAGCGGTGTCGACCGTATTTATCAGCAAATGCTGAAATGGAATGCCCAATGGCGTCTCAATGTCGATATTGCCAATGTCACCACCGCCCTTGCCGCGCTGAATATCGCAGGGCCAAACTCACGCCAAGTCATGCAAAAAGTCTGTCAGGATGTGGATTTATCCAATGCAGCTTTCCCATATCTGGGCGTGCGTACAGGCACAATTCATGGCATTCCTGTACGGATTCTACGGATTGGTTTTGTCGGTGAACTGGGTTACGAAATTCATTTCCCTGCACGTTATGGCGAGTATATGTGGGATACCCTGATGCAGGCAGGTCAAGCCTTTAACATGCAGCCATTTGGGGTGGAAAGTCAGCGTTTACTACGTCTCGAAAAAGGTCACATTATTATTAGCCAAGACACCGACGGCATGACCCATCCGCAAGAAGTGGATTTGGGTTGGGCGGTGGCTCGCAAAAAACCGTGGTTTGTCGGGAAACGCTCAATTGCAATTTTGGAAGCACAGCCTTTAAAACGCAAACTGGTGGCCTTTGAACTGGACAAACATCAGACTCAACCACTTGAAGGTCATATTGTGCTGAATGGTGACAAGATCACAGGCAACATTACTTCTTGTGAATACTCACCAACGCTCGACAAAATTATTGGCTTGGCCTATGTCAGCATTGAACAAAGTGAAATCGGGCAAAACTTCCCGATTCGGGTGGAACACGGTGCCATGGTACACGCCAAAGTGGTCAAAGCGCCATTTTATGATCCAGACAACCAACGGCAGGAGGTTTGATGATGCAAACTCTAGCAACTGAACGCAGCCCAATTGCACAGCAACCTTACAATACTTTTGGGCGCAGCAAACGCGAATTCCTGAGCGAAGCAACCTCACAGGCTGAACGTAAAATTCAGCGCTGTGCAGTGGTTGACCTCAGTAACTTATCGCATGTGGGTTTTCGTGGTGCGGACAGCGCAGCCTATTTGCACCGTTTTGGCTTTAGCCTGCCTGAGCATCCAAACCATGCCTTGGCACAAGTTGACGGTAGTTGGATTGCCCGACTGTCGATGACAGAATATTTAGTTTTGGGCAGTTTGGATGATTTTGGTGAACGTGTTGCTCAGCTCGAAAATGACTGGCAACCCGATGAACAATATGCCAACTATTTACTGCCACGTCAGGACAGCCACGCGTGGATACAACTGACAGGCCAGTTCAATACTGAAATTATGGCAAAACTTTGCGCTGTCGATTTATCACCTAAAGCCTTTCCAGTAGGCAAAGTGGCGCAAACTTCGGTAGCACGGATTAATGCCATTGTGATCAATGTCGGTGATCTACAAACGCAAAAACTGAATATTCTCTGTGACCGTGCTGCGGCGCTGTATTTGTGGCAAGTCCTGCTAGATGCCATTTCAGAATTTGACGGTGAGATGAGCGGTATTGAAGGGCTAATTTAAATTAACGTGAATTTGATGACTATTTTTCTGCAAAATTGGATACGTGAAAATGTCATCTATAACTGTCCGAACCAAATCAATATTTGTAAAATGCTATTTTTGCAATATTTTTGATCAAAGATGATCTTGAGCTAATTCTGCAGTGAGCAGCATAGCTGCGCAAGTGGGTTGCCCTTGCGTAGCAATTCTTCTCAGGTTGAATCTGAACAAGATTGAAATATATTTCAATCGACGCTCAAGACGCAGTGGGTTAATCCAGATATAGAAAGTCAAAACTGTAAGACACCACAATTATGACTCATTTATTTTCATTATCTTGATTAAATTTTTTTACCGCACTCAGGTGAATTTTAACAATAACCATCTAACTAAGCATACTTTTGCTTTAAGGGGATATAACAATGAAACTGATTACTGCAATTATAAAACCGTTCAAACTCGATGATGTACGCGAAGCACTCGCAGCGATTGGCGTACAAGGGATTACTGTGACTGAAGTCAAAGGTGCGGGGCGACAAAAAGGACATACCGAAATGTACCGCGGTGCAGAATATGTGGTGGATTTCTTACCTAAAGTTAAAATCGAAATTGCACTGGACAATTCAACACTTGATCAAGCCATTGAAGCAATTAGTAAAGCTGCAGCAACAGGTAAAATTGGTGATGGCAAAATTTTTGTATCCCATCTGGAACAAGTGATCCGGATTCGCACAGGCGAAACTGGCATGGATGCATTATAGAGGCAATTTTCAGATTCTAGATGCAACGTCAATACTCATGATAGGTAGCATGGATGCTGCCATATCTACTGCGTTATAAAGACGATGTACCTAATTTTGGAATCAAAGAAAGTTAAATGGATCTTGGATATTAACTCTAGAAAATCTGATCTATGATTAAGCCTTCTCATGAATCATAAAGAGCAAATCTTGTATTCATCTTTTAGACTTGCTTTACTCTTTTTGTTATTTTTTATACAGAGATTAAAACCGACATCTTTCCTCATGGTTTAACCTCTCTTTGCATTTCTCCATGAGCAAGATTGAAATATATTTCAATAAGGTGCAAGAGAAAGAGCATGGATATATGAAAGAAATCTAATCGGTACATTGCTCTTCTGCCTCTAAATTCTGTCTTTATTGAGTTATACAAAAATGAACTGGTTAGCTGCAGCACCTATCCTTGAACATGGCAACATTCGTCTTGAACCGTTGAGCATCGAACATTTGCAAGGTCTGATTACAGCCACACAAGATGGTGAACTGTGGAATATTCGCGTCACCTCTGCTCCACATCCCGATCAAGTTGCAGCCTATATCGAACACGCTTTACAACAGCGTGAACAGCAACAACGCCAAGCCTTTGCAGTCATTAACACGCAAACAGGCAAAGTGCTTGGAACAAGCAGCTATCACGATATTGTGCCCAATATTCGACGTCTTGAAATTGGTTATACGTGGTATGCGTCTTCGGTGCAGAGAACCCATGTGAATACCACCTGTAAATTTCTGCTGCTACGTCATGCTTTTGAAGATTTGGGCGCACAGCTCGTGGGCTTTCGTACCGATAATTTCAATTACCGTAGCCAACGCGCGATTGAGCGTTTAGGCGCAAAAAAAGATGGGGTTTTGCGCCATCATCAACCACGTAAAGATGGCACAGTGCGTGATACTGTCATGTACAGTATTCGCGCTGGAGAATGGGCGGAGATTAAGGCGCATTTGCAGGATTTATTGCAAAAGGCGTATTAACAACTTTTGGTATCAAAGGATGCCTTTTATAAGTCATGTTTAAACAATACACTCACCATCAGGATGCCCTCATCCTCTTGTGGAATAGTGTTCCCCATCCCAAGGGAGAGAAGGAACTTCCAATTGCAATTTGATTGATGAAAGATATCTCAACCTACTCTCTTAGGTTTCTATTCTATTTCAGCTCAAACATCATCCTGTGGATTGAGTGGCGTTGACAACGTCAGTTGATAAAATGCCGCATCTAGCCAGCGTCCAAACTTAAAACCAACCTGTGGGAATGTCCCCGAATGTTCAAAGCCTAAACGTTGATGCAAGGCTATGCTCGCCTGATTGCTGGCATCAATACAACCAATCAAGACATGTACCTGTCCGACTTGTTTTGCACGTTCAATCAAGGCTTGCAACAACAACTTTCCTAAACCGCGCCCACGTTGTTCATGATGAATATAAATACTGTGTTCAACCGTATATTTATACGCAGGAAAAGCACGGAAGCTCCCCCAGCTGGCAAACCCAAGTAGATTACCTTCAATATCGGCTGCACCAATCACGGGAAAACCATGTTCACGTTTAGAGGCAAACCAAGTTTGAATCTGTTCCAAACTGCGCGGTTTATAATCATACAACGCTGTTGAGTTTAAAATCGCTTCATTAAAAATGTCTAAAATAGCTTGAGCATGCTCAGCTTCATTACATTCAATTAGTTGGATATTTTCACTTTTGTACATCGGTTGTATTCCTATTGTCATTACACTTCACACACTGCGACCAAGTAACGAGCTTCATTCACTGTGAAATTTTGAAAAACGATGGGTTGGTTCAACTGAATCGACAGGCAATCACCTTGCTGCAAGGTATAGCTCTGCTCGCCACAGTGAATTTGCATTTCACCTTCTAACAGCCAAATCTGTTGATAAACTTTGACCTCACGCGGTACAAAGTCATAAGAAACCTGTTTATGTGCAGGGAAAGTAATTTCAGCCAGTTGCATCGGTGATGCCACACTCACAGGCGACAAATTACGTCGTAAATAACCCGATGCAGGATCACACCACTGCTTCTGTTGCTCATAACGCAATAACGGTTGTGGCTCACTGGTTGTTGCATCGAAGACAAATAGACTCGCCAATGAAACATCCAAAGCAGCAGCAAGTTTTTCAAGAATCACTGCCGTAGGACTGGTTGCAGCACGTTCAATCAGGGAAATACTGGAGCGACTAACTCCACTTCGTGCCGCCAACTGATCGAGCGAATAGCCTTTGGCAAGACGTAGTTCACGAATATGCTGGGCGATATGCTGATTAATATCAGGTTGTTGTTCGCTCATACCCCTCCTCTTTATATTCAATATATTAGAATATAAATTTAATATATTAGAATTTAAAAAGCAGATGCAAGCAAATTTTGTATAGTTTTAATTTTGAAGTGCTTGTTAATGTCTTTGAAATGCTTAGGCTATTTAAATGACAAAGCAAATTTCCATAAAAAAATCCTGCTGGATGCAGGATTTTGGATGTAATAAGACAAATTAACCTTTGGCTGTTCTTTTCAGTTTTTGTGGATCATCAAACGGTAAAGTATGGGTAATCGCATTCACTTCCAAACTGCCTTTGACCTGAATCTCGCGTCCTTGTACAGCATACGGTACATCGACCCGCGCCAACGCAACCGATTTTTGGCTCAGTGGCGAATACATACCACAGGTAATCACTCCAATTTGCGTATCACCATCCCACAAGGTATCCCCCATTTGCGCTGCTTGCTCACCTTCAAGCATCACACCAAAAATTTTCACGCGCTCTTTACCTTGCAAGCGTTTATGTTCATAACCACCGCGAAACTCGCCCTTACTCGGTGAAACGGTAAAGTCGAGTCCAAGTTCCCATAAGCTATCGCCTGACTTGTCATTTTTAAATGGGAAATACTCAGAGTTATCATAAGGATAAAACAGTAAATAACTTTCCACCCGCAACCAGTCCAAAGTCACAAATGAACACGGGATAATGCCGTACTTCGCGCCTTTTTCTAAAATCGCATCCCAAATCAGTGGCGCATCCATTGCCTTGCAGAAAATTTCATAACCACGCTCGCCTGTATAACCTGTACGTGAAATCATCACAGGGCAACCAAACAGTTTGGTCTGGATATGATGAAAATACGGCAAGTTGCGAATATCAGGGATATATTCCGCAAGAAAATCAACTGCCAAAGGCCCTTGTAAAGATAAATCATGCAAGTCGTCATCAAACAATATTGCAACTTGGCGACCTGTTGCCGAACGGGTCAGCATTTCTAGGCCAATCCCTGTACCGTGTACCACCATAAAGGCATTCGGCCCTGTACGGTAAATCACGCAATCATCGACAAATTTTCCTTCTTCATTCAGCATAGTGGCATACACCGACTTGCCTGGATAAAGCTTAGAAATGTCACGTGAGGTAGCATATTCGAGTAGGCTTTCTGCATGTGGCCCCACATAATGGACTTTTTTCAAACCTGAAACGTCCATCAAACCTGCTTTGGTTCGGATCGCCAGATAATGCTCGGCAGTATCACTGGCATACATCCATGCTGTTCCCATGCCATTCCAGTCTTCTAAATTTGAGCCAAGCTGACGGTGACGTTCTGCCAGTGCTGAAATACGCCATAAATTTGCCATAGGTTTTTCCTTAATTTTGTATAGATATCAATAAAATAAATTGCTTAATCAATTTTCATTCTTGGTCGAACTGACTCAGCCACTGCACCAAGGGTTCGCGGTAACGGCTAATACCTTTGTACTCGGCAATTGGCTCAGGCAAGTCCCGAATCACCCGATGCAGACGTTTTGCCCATGCAGGATTGGACACTAAATCATTCAGGCTGATCAGATACGTGCGGATGCTAAATAACAGTGCGTTGCTGCGCGCAAGGCGTGGCATCATTTGCAGCTCAACCCGCAAATGCACCAACTCACCTGCATTGTCTTTGGTGACTAAACCACGCTCATGCCCCCACAGATGAAAAGTTTCCGAAGAGGTGTCCATACGCGGGTTAATGGTCATGGTCCAGTTGAGACGGCGGTACGGATGCCCGACCTGAATGTTGAGCAAAAATTTCAGTGCCCGTTCAAACACACCTGCGTCATGCGCCAGTTTTGGTACAGGTGCATGCCACTGTTTAAAACTCATACCAGCATCAAAGTTCAGTGACCAGTCCGCAGGCCCTGTAATCATGCCTGCATCCATAAACAGGTCACCCTCACGCTGATCGAGCAAAGCAATATCTCCCTGCAACTGACGCGAGATAAACTCAAATGCAGGCAGTGGCAAACTGGAGTCATCACCAAACTGGAACTGCACATCAATATTCATCGGGCGATTGATCCAGTGCCATGTCTTGCCCTGCCGTTCCAACTGAAAATGTTCAGGGTAATCTGCTGACAAATGCAGCATTGCCATTTCCAGAAAATCCCACGCGGCCTGTTGCATATGCGGCAACACAATGCAGCGTTTTGGGTCACTTTTCAGGGTCAAGGCACGTTCATTCATTTCAGTCAAATAATGCTCGTCAATATCAAACCAATGTTCAAAGATCGTTCCAGGCTTAGATAATGCAGGTTCGATATTCACCGAATACATGTAGCTGTCTTCAGGAAATGGAAATGGAAAACGTGCAATGGCTTTGGCACTGTTGTGATAATAAAACTGATCACGCATATTTTCTGCAGGGTTAAATTGTACGGTCATGGCAGTTCTCCTATAGCTCAAGCTCAATCCGACAGCCCTGTTTGCCTCGTGACACGCATGGCATCAACAGTTGCTCACGTTCCTGTGGGTTTAAATAATGATCGTGATGTTCAACATCGCCTGTATATTTGGTCGCGCACTGCCCGCACACGCCACCACGACATAAACTGGTCACGGGAATCTCATGTTTTTCTAAGGCTTCAAGCAGGCTGTAATCACTCGGAACTTCGATTTCCTGTTGGCTTTGAGTGAGATAGGCTGTAAATGCTGCACCTGCCGCAGGCGCTGCAAAAGCTTCAGCATGAACGCGCTGCTTCGACCAGCCCAAAGTTTGCGCTGCATCTTGTACCGCCTGAGTCAGGCGTTCTGGGCCACAGACATAAACGTGGCTGTTTAAACTTTGTTGCTGCAACAACTGCATCACATCCAAACGGCGCGCAGTTTTTTCAGAATAAATATGTACCTGCTCAGGAAATAACTCGGTCAGCAGTGTTTCATAGGCATTGCTGATTTGATCGCGGCAGGCATAGTGCAACTCGAAGGCTTGACCTGTATGCATCAGCTCACGGATATGTGCCAAAAATGGCGTGATTCCGATGCCGCCCGCAATAAACACATGCTTGTGTGCCTGTGAATGCAATGCAAATAAATTCAACGGTGCGGAGATATTCAGCACATCGCCAATCATGACCTGTTCATGTAAAAACCGAGAGCCGCCACGCGAGTCATCTTGCAGGCGTACTGCAATTTTGTAGTGGTCATCGTGCGCAGGGTCATTGATCAATGAATAGGCATTACGCAATATCCGATCAGGCAAAGGCAACTGCACCACTACATGACTGCCCGAAGAAAATGCAGATAAAGGCTGATCCAGCGCCTCTAAAGTAAACTCACGAATCAGTGGCGTGACTTGCTGAATATCGCGCACACGCACAGGAATTAATGTAGACATACGCCCTCCGCTTGCATCGGTTGATCAGGGTTAGCACATACCCCCATATACGCACCTAAACGCTCGGAAAAATGTGTGCGAACCAGTAAATACACACCGCAATGCTCACAACTGCAAAACTCTTCGGCAGTCGTGGTTTGTAACTCACCGCAATGCACGCAGTAGACTTTTTTTAACTCGGGCTGGGTCTGTATCAATTCAATCTCATCTTTCATCAAACCTTGTGCCATTAAGTTTTGCGTGACTTGCCATAAAAAGATTTCATCCCCACAGACCACCACATGTAGCCCTGCTCGTGCCTGTTGCAACTGGGCTGTGAGTTCATCTGAAAATGCCTCTGAAGTTGCAAGCAAAGTCGGAAATGCTGCAAACTGTTCAGCCAAATGCTGTGCATCTGGGGTATGGGCATGCTGTAAAATCAACAGATATTGCCCATGTACAGGTTTAAGTTCCTGTGCCTGCCGATAACTCGGAGTGCTTTGCATTACCTCTTGCATGGCAGTTACTCCAATAAATAAATTAATATAATCAAATATTTAAATTATTTAATTCATTCAATCAATTCCCTTTAAAACATACCTCTAAGGGGGTAATGCCAGTTTGTGGAGTTTAAAAAAGTAAAAAACCAGTCAAGTGAATTGACTGGTTTTAAATTAATTAGAGAATATCCTCTGTATCTGCTCGTGCTAGAGGTCATCCACAACCTGCGTGGTCTTTATTCGATGTTGTTTTTGCAACATCATGGACTCAATGCCGATATTAGACAGGTTTTGTGGATGACAAAGTTTTTGGTTACTTTTTTAAAAAAGTAACATCACTCGTAAAACTTCCTTTATGTACTCACCACAAGATACCGAGTTGTTAGCATTCATGAATAATGGAAAGTGGATGACATTCAGCACGAGTAAATGCAAAGAAAGGATTAGATTTTTAAAAAATTATCACTTCCCTCTCCCCGTCACACCTACCCCACTTTTTTCTGTGGCACTTCTGGCGTATCCGTCAGGTAAGCTTCAAGCGAATCATCAAGGGCATCCAGCCACGGCGTATGATGCGGTGCTGCCAGCGTGCCTGTAATCGCTGAACGGTAAATATGATCGCGGAAGGTCATGATGTTTTCTTTTTTATGCTTTTTCCATTCAAGGAAAATTAAACGCATGGCTTCAATATCAAAAGTTGGATAATCGGTAGCTTCTATCAACTCTAAAATATAATCACCCTGAAACTTATACATTTGTGCAGCGTCAGTCAGGGTCTTTTCCTCTTCATGCCATGCTAAAGTATGCGCCTGCATTTCTGATAAACTTGGCAAAGCCATACGGTTTAAAATAATATCGCGCACATACCATGCCTGCGCATCAAACATATTGAAGGTATACCACTGGTCTTGCATACCCAAATAAAACAGTTTCGGATTTTTCTCCCAAACCACGCCTTTATATAAACCCAGTGGATATAATCGGTTATCGGTTTTTAAACGAATTGACTCCGCCATAAACGGGAAATGGTGCAGATAACCTGTACACAAAATAATCGCATCAACCTCAACACTACTACCATCGGCAAAATAGGCATGAGTTTGATCTACTCGCAGTAATTTCTGGCGTTCTGACCAGTTTTTTGGCCATTTATAACCCATCGGGCTATTGCGATAACAGCTAATAATCTGTTTTGCGCCATATTTGTAGCATTGTGAACCAATGTCTTCGGCAGAATAACTACTGCCCACCACCAACACAGTTTTATCTTTAAATTCTAAAGCGTCTCTAAAGTCATGCGCATGTAAGATGCGTCCGCCAAAGCTTTTAAAACCATCATATTCTGGGACTTTCGGCGTTGAAAAGTGCCCGCTGGCGACCACGACATAATCAAAGATTTCGGTATACACCACATCTTGATTATGATCATGCACACTAACTGCAAACTGCTGAGTCTGTTCATTAAACTCAATATGACGCACGGCACTGTTGAAACGCACATAACGGCGCACATTGGCTTTTTCGACCCGCCCTTTAATGTAATCCCAAAGCACTGCGCGTGGAGGATATGAACCGATCGGTTTGCCAAAGTGTTCATCGAAACTATAATCAGCAAACTCTAAGGCTTCTTTCGGGCCATTTGACCACAGGTAACGATACATACTACCGTGTACAGGTTCACCATTTTCATCGTTCCCTGTGCGCCATGTATAGTTCCATAGACCACCCCAATCCGCCTGTTTTTCAAAACAAACGATTTCAGGAATATCCGCGCCTTTGGCTTGAGCAGATTGAAATGCTCTTAATTGCGCCATTCCACTTGGCCCTGCACCTATAATTGCAACTCGCGTCATAGCTTTATCCCCATATGATTTTATTAAAAGAGTTAAAGTGTAGAAACACTATGCAATTAACATAGGACGAAGTCTGTGATCGTGAAATTCCTAAGATGGGGTAACACAAACGGGATACCGTGAAACAACACTTAAAATTTGCAATAAAAAAACCTGCCTAAAAAGACAGGTTCAATCAAAAAATCTCGACTTATAACTAAGATTGAGGTGCTAACTCACCATACCAATAAGCCGCAGTCACACCACCATCCATCAGAAAATCACTGCCTGAAAATCCACCATCTTCACGTATCAGTAATACACCGAGTACACTAACTTCATCTGGCGTACCTAAATGACCAACAGGAGAAAGCTGAAGTGACTCACGCGAAGCAACATCAACAACGCTTGGCTCACCTCAACCCAGCTTCACTGAGTATCTTTGCTGCGGCTTGAGCATTGTCGAGTTTTAAATCGGCAAGTACGATATGTTTACCTGTACTGAGACGTCGGGCAATTACCTGATCAATCGACCCTGCGCCGATCACGAAAATCACTTGTTTTATATTCTGCTTCTCAGACTCATTTCAAAGCGTGATTGTAGAATAAATAACCACGTGTTATTGAGTCATAAAAGTTGCATAGATTTATCAGTGAATTTGATTAACCTAAACATTGCTCATCAACAAAACAAGCCCGTTATATCATAGACTTAAGAACATTATCTTTAAGAAAAAAATGATGAAACAAGGCAGCACAAGCATGCAATCCGACAAGTGAAACAAATACATTACCCAACACTTGATGAATATCACCTAAATAAAAATCACCATATAGACTTTCAATGACATATACATTTTGTCCCAATAGTGAATAACTATCCGCAATACTCGACAAAGCAAGATATCCTGAAATAGGCACAATAATTAATAATGCGTACAAGAGAACCTTGACACTTTTAAAGGCAAATTGCTGAAGCTTACTCACAACTGGAGTTTTTGGAAAATCTTTATGTAACAGTAAGAAAGAGATACATCGCAAACAAAATAAAACAAACACGGTTCCGCCAGAAAGAAGATGAATTGTTCCAAGTTGAGGATCTTTTAATGGATTCCCACTGGTAATATAAGCTGTCGCAACAGCAATCAGCGTAATCCAGTGAATAGCCATCATAGTTCTGGGATATTTTTTAATCATGGTGATTTCTTAAATTCAACATTTGTAGTTGGATTAAATCACGAGCAATATACGAATAACATTCGCTTTAATAAAAAATACACAAATTAAAGGCATATAGGCTTAATTCTTAAGGGTTTCTTAGGATTGAGCCAGCTGTGAATGCCAAATAATTCCCTCAACTGCCAAAATCATATCGCTTTCAGAGTAGACTCCCCAGCCAATGTCCTGTACCCACACCACACGCTCTCCATCGGGCAATATTCGATATATCACATTGAACACTTCTTTCTGATTCAGTGCATCTTGTACCGCAGACCACACTGAAGGTGCATCTTCAGGGTGAATCATTTGCCCATAACGTGGCGTATTGAGTAATTCCGCAGGGGTATAACCTGTCACATCGACACAGCCATCACTGATGTATTCCATCGTCCAGTCAAAATCATTGCGGGAACGGTACAGCATCATCGGCAAACGCTTAATCAGGTCATTGAGACTACGCTGCTGCGCCGATTGTAGATATTGTTGTTTAATTTTTTCGGTCTGATCTGACAGTAGCAAACACCAGAAATACTGCTGACTATCGGGTTGACTCAGCAAATAATTTGCCGAGAGCTCAAACCAGCGTAAGTTTTGCTGGGCATCCATCAGGCGGATGCGACAGCTTTGAGTCAACTGTGGCGAGCTGAGCAGGCTTTTGAGTTGATAAACATCTTCGGGGTACAACCATTGGGTCAAATCCCGACCATCAGTCTGACTAAATTGCTGCCAAATGATATTACTTTTATAGATATTCAGGTACTGATCGACAATCAGTACCACCTCGGCAAAACGGTCAAACACAGGTGACCAGTAGGTTTGCAACAGTTGCAAAGGATACTCTTGCTCAGGACGGCGAAACAGTTTCAGCATATTCACCTCAGTTCCGCAGGGATTTGAGATGCTGATGCGCCCACACCGACAACTCTAAACGTGAATGTACATTCAGTTTGCGCAGCAGGCTTTTGACGTAGACTTTGACCGTACCATCACTGATTCCAAGTTCACGTGCGATCAGTTTATTATTTAGTCCTTTAGCAATCAGCAATAAGGTTTCCCTTTCACGAGCGGTCATATCCGCCAGATCCTGTTGTTCTTGCTGATCAATTTGCCAAGATTCAGCTTCACTGAGCTGCGACTGCGTATGGCGTACTTGCCGTGCCAAAATACTCACGCCTTGACCATGTAATATAATCTGCCCATCCAGTACATCCTGCAATTTTTGTAAAATCACCTCAGGTAAAGTGTCTTTAGGCAAAAAACCATTAGCACCAAGTTGTATCGCATCAATCACCACCTGCTCATCTTCACAAGCCGTTAAAATAATCACCTTTAACTCCTGATCGGTCTGGCGAATGTGCTTTAAAATCTCCAAACCTGATTCATTTGGCATTTGTAGATCGAGCAGCACCACATCGGGATATTGTTCGGGCAAATCCTGCAAAAAATCTGCACCCGAAGCATATTCGGCAAGGACTGCATAGCCCTGTTCCTGCCGAATAATGTCGGCAACACCACGACGAAATAAAGCATGATCATCCACAATACTGACTTTACACATGAGCGTATTCCTCTAATGTTGTTCCAAATGCAGTATGACGCAGGTGCCTTGCGGCGAATTGGCAACAAAACGTAGTTCTGCCCCGATTCGCTCTGCCCGCTCCTGCATAATTTCCAAACCAAAACTGTCACTACGTTTGTTCTTTAATTGAATGCCACGCCCGTTATCACAAATACAGATTTGCAGTGTTCCTGACGTCAAATATTCAATCCGTACCTGTGCGCTTGAAGCATGTGAATGTCGCACCACATTGCTCAAACTTTCCCGAATAATGTAGAGCAGTTGCATGGCGTATTTGGCACTGACGTTCAGATGCGCTACACGATTGTCCAGTTCAAAGGAAATGCTGGACTGATGTGCAAATTCATCCATGACTTTTTTTAGTGCCGAAGCAAAATCAAGTTCTTGATAGGCTAAACGTGAAGCAGTAATCAACTCACGCGTTTGCTGATAGGCATAATGGGTATAGCTGGCAAGGTCTTCACTCAACGGTAAAAGTGCCGTGTAATTTGGCTGATTTTTGCAGAGGCTATGTAGTTGTGCTGACTTCAGGCGTAAAAACCCCAATACCTGTGCAATGCTGTCATGCAGTTCTGCGGCAAACTCACGGCGTTCTTTGAGTAAAATCGCCTGCCGTTTTTGCTGCTGTTCAATCCAGTGCTGAAAACCTTGTTGCAAGGCATCATCCAGTTGTTGTAAATGTGGCTGCATGTGCCTATCTACCACATTCACCTGTTGTACATACAAACGCCACACCACCACTTCTTGCCCAAGCACCAACAAGCGCGCCTGATGGCTCTGGATCTGTAACAGATTCTCAACTTGTGACTGAGCATAATAGGTCTGATTTAACAGTACCGACTGAATCTGATTTAAATCTTGTCGTTCAAGTTGTGTACTTTGGGCATGGTAAATAAAACATTCCTGTGTAAATGGATAACACAACACCAGGCACAATTTTGGTACATGTTGCATTGCAAAAGTGCGATCAAGCTGCTGTTGCAGGTTATGCAGTAGCTCAGGCAATTGTTGATTGGGCTGCTCAACATGGGAAATATTCAACATCAGTCGGAGCAATACCACCTCAAATTGTGCGGCAAAAAGCTGCTGTTGCAACGAGGTTTCTGCTGCATTTACACCGATTCGGCGCTTTTGCCATACCTGCGACAAAGACTGCCAAACTTTCATGGTCGTTCCGTATTGTATTGCCCAATCCACTGCATTTTTGCCCCATTTTATTCTTCATAGTTATAATTTTTGAGCATTATTCATGCCAAAATCAGTTTTTACCTCATTGGGAGTAATCATTCTGGGCAATTGTGATCTGTTTTTGAACTGGCGATATTGAAACTCATCGAGGCATGACAACAGGCAAATGAGCGTGTGGTGATGCAAGTGAGGACAACAGCGCAAAGGCAATGCATATGGGCAATTTATCACAGCATCTTTCAGTCGAAACTGAGCAGTTTTTTCATTTACAAGTAGCACTGCAACAGATTCAGTTACGGGTTGATCCGCAATCAGCAGCAATATTTGAACTCGATGCTCAAGATGACTTAGAACTGAATCTTCCAACAGGTCAAGGCATTGAAATCTTGGTGCGCAATGCACAAGGTAAAATCCAATTGCCCTTACTGCAACTGGTCAGCCCAAATGGCATTATCAGCATTGGAACAGCAGTACAAACGCTTGAACAACTTGTGCAACAAGACAGCGTTGCTCAGCGTCTTGAATACCAGTTACAAAAATTCAATATTGCTCAAACTGATTTAGAAGTGGTGCTACGTGTTCAACACACTGAGCAAGTTCGTTTTCATGCGCCTGAACCCCTTTCCGTGATTGTGCTCAATACAGGCGAAAATATGCAGGTCGATCAGCAGAATGCTATCGACGAAGTTCAAGTGATCATACATAAAACTAAAGCCCAGACCGAATATTTACCTGCTCCACTAGCACAACCCATTCAGGAGATCCGTGTCAGTAAAGCCAGTGCCAAAACCTACCAAGTCAAAGCGGGACAATGGATTCAGATTATTGATGTTTCGGGCAAGCAGTGCTCGGACTTTTTAGCTTTTGATGCCAATGCGCTGACTCAAGGTCAGGAAATTGGACTAGATGCGGTAGCAACACGCACAATACTAGGACATAGCACGCCAAGTCCAGGAATTCACTCACGCTTTTATGGCACAGACATGCAAGCCTTAGTCGAAGTGGTTCAAGACACTGTGGGACGACATGACATGTTTCTCACCGCATGTAGTCCAAAATTTTACGAAGACAGTGGCTACTTTGGACATACCTCCTGTACCGATAACTTTAACCGTATTTTAAATCCACTTGGGCTTGCTCCCAAAGCAGCATGGCCAGCCATTAATTTTTTCTACAACACTCAAGTTGAACCCTGCGGCAGCATCAGCATGGATGAGCCGTGGTCACGTGCGGGCGACTATATTTTGCTGCGTGCGCACAAAGATCTGCTTTGTGCATCATCTGCCTGCCCCGATGACATTGACCCATCCAACGGTTGGGTTCCCAGCGACATTCATGTGCGAATTTATGCCGAGTCTGAGCAATTTGCACGTTCCCAACTGTACCGTACCCATCCTGAGGAGATGCCCCGCATGACCAAACAAAGTGGCTTTCATTCCCGTATTGCCGCCCTAACCTCGCAACTGGTTGAATATCATGGTTATTGGGTGGCTAATGAGTATCATGGCTGGGGCGCCAAAGCCGAATATCTGGCGTGTCGTGAACGCGTAGCAATGATTGACTTAACAGCTTTACGCAAATTTGAAATTACAGGCCCAGATGCCGAAAGTTTCTTGCAATACATGCTGACGCGCAATGTACGCAAACTGGCAATTGGCGAAATTGCCTATTCTGCGATTTGTCTTGATACAGGCGGTATGCTCGATGACGGCACGATTTTCCGTTTGGGAGAAAACAACTTTCGCTGGGTTTGTGGCGATGAATACACAGGCACATGGCTAAAACAAAAAGCCCAGCAACTCGGATATCGGGTCAGTATTCGACATTCTTCAGATCAAATTCACAATGTTGCCGTGCAAGGGCCTCGCAGTCGCGAACTGCTCAAGCAACTCATCTGGACACCTGAGCATCAACCCAACCTCGACCAACTGGCATGGTTCCATTTTACCCTCGGACGCTTAGGCAATGCCCAAGGCATTCCCGTCATGGTTTCACGCACAGGTTATACAGGTGAACTTGGCTTTGAAGTGTGGTGTCATCCCACCCATGCCGAACAGGTTTGGGATGCGATCTGGTCGGCAGGACAAGCCTTTGAGATTGCACCGATGGGTTTTACCGCACTGGATATGCTGCGTATAGAAGCAGGTCTGATTTTTGCACAGCATGAATTTGATGCACAGACCAATCCGTTTGAAGCAGGCATTGGTTTTACCGTTCCCTTAAAAAGTAAAGAAGAAGACTTCTTGGGCAAGCAAGCCATGCAAAATCAAACCGCACAAAGTCGACATAAATTGGTGGGCTTAATCTTGGAACAAAACGAAGCTGCCGAACACGGCGACCTGATTTATGTCGATCGCTATCCTGTCGGTGTCGTCACCAGTGCCACCAATTCACCTTTACTGAAAAAACAAATTGCACTGTGTCGGGTTGCCCCGCAATACGCCAGTGCAGAGACCGCTTTAGAAGTTGGCAAGCTCGACGGGCAAAAGAAACGCCTCAAGGCCAAAGTCGTCAGCTTACCGTTTTACGATCCCGAACGCACACGGGTACGTGCCTAAGTTTTTCAATTCTCCTGATTACCAAGTGTGAACTTGGCAATCTGTAAAAAATGGACTGTTTTGTTTCGGCAAAACGCAACACATTGTGATCATTACACGAGGAGGGAGAAATATGAATTTCCGTTCTATTTCGAGCTTAGTCTTAGGTTGTTTATTGTTGTCGCCACAATTTGCTCAGGCAGCAGGAACTGTAACCTTGAACCAAACATCCACAGCATGGGTCATGACATCCATCATATTCGTCATGATTATGTTTATTCCAGGGTTGGCTTTGTTTTATGGCGGCATGCTCCGCAGTAAAAACGTCTTGTCCATCTGCACCCAGTTTTTTGCCTTTGCAGGCATTATCGGGCTGATGTGGATTACCCATATTTACAGCATGATTGTCGATACCACAGGCATGCATGACGGTACGTTTAATCTTGCTAGTTTTGTCGGTGGTTTTGACAAAGCCTTTATGCATGGTGTTACCGATCAATCTTTAATGGGTGATATCCCTGAGTACGTCACCTCAGTCTTTGGCATGACTTTCGCCATGATCACCCCAGCAATTGTGGTGGGTGGTTATGCCGAACGCATGAAATTTAGTGCCATGGTGATTTTTGTGATTTTGTGGACAACCATTGTTTATGCACCAATGGCACACATGGTCTGGGGCGGTGTCGGTTCTGCCATGCACAATTGGGGCGTGCTCGATTTTGCAGGTGGGACAGCCGTACATATTAACTCGGGTATTGCTGCACTGGTTGGTGCAATGATCATCGGACGTCGTAAAGACTGGAAAACCCAAAATATTGCCCCACACAACTTGGTCTACACATTCATTGGTGCAGGTCTACTTTGGGCAGGCTGGTTCGGTTTCAATGTCGGTTCAGCACTGGCAGCCAATGCAAGTGCTGGCTTAATCATGATGAATACCCAAGTTGCAGCTTGTGCAGGCATTGTAGGCTGGATGATCATTGAAAAAGTTCTCGACAGACATACCACGTCTCTAGGGCTTGCTTCTGGTGCAATTGCAGGTTTAGTCGGTATTACCCCAGCAGCCGCTTATGTCGGGGTGTTTGGAGCCGCTGCGATTGGGCTGATTACAGGTATGGTGTGCTTCTATGCAGTCACTCGTCTTAAAAATGTACTCAACATTGACGACTCGCTGGATGTATTTGCCTTACACGGGATTGGTGGCATGGTCGGTGGGATTTTGACAGGAATTTTTGCCTCACCGCTGTTGGGTGGCAATATTACAGGCCTAAATTTTGGCACACAGTTCATTTCACAACTTATCGGAATTGGTGTGACTGTAGTGTATAGCGCAGCATGTACATGGGGCATTTTCAAAGTGATCGAAATGACCGTTGGTTTACGTGTTTCACATGAACAGGAAGAACAAGGTTTAGATCTCAGCGACCACAACGAACGCGCTTATAACTAAACATTTTAAATAGTTTTCAATCGGGCAGAAGTACGACTTCTGCCCGATTTTTTGCGCCAATTGATTGCAATCCCCGCCTATTTCAAAGCATTTATGCACATTTTTTGTTCGTAACATATAGCTATTTCTTCATCCAGACAAGATTATTCATTAAAAACAAACCTTTGATTTATCAGTCATTATATTAAATTCACTTTTTATAAAATTTGGTACAAGAATTGCTTATAACTAAAATGAAATTAATATTCTCTAAAAGAATATTAGCAAAACCACATATTTGAATTTTTAAAACCGCATCTTCGCCTAATTTTTTGCATACAGGAAGGATCTATGATTTCCCGTTCTCTGGTTAAATTGGCTTTGGGGAGCCTGCTATTTACCCCTGTCTACGCATTTGCTGCTGATGCACCCTTCGATGCTGCATCTACGGTTTGGGTAATGATTTCTGCCATTTTGGTGCTGATCATGTTTATTCCAGGCTTGGCGCTATTTTATGGTGGCATGATTCGCGCTAAAAATATCCTGTCGATTTTTTCGCAATTCTTTGCTATCGCTGCTGTTGTCGGGATTTTATGGGTGAGTTTTGTATATAGCTTGGTTGCCGATACCACAGGCATGACTGAAGGCTCACTGAATTTGTATAGTTTTGTTGGTGGCTTAAACAAAGCCTTTATGCTTGGAATTAACGAGAAAACACTCATCGCGGGTGTACCCGAATATGTCATCGCCGTATTTGGCATGACCTTCGCCATGATTACCCCAGCCATTGCTGTGGGTGGCTACGCTGAACGTATGAAATTCAGTGCAGTGGTTTTGTTTGGTGCGCTTTGGCTGATTTTAGTTTATGGACCACTGGCACATATGGTTTGGGGTGGCGCAGGTGCAATCATGCACAACTGGGGCGTACTCGACTTTGCAGGTGGCACAGCAGTACACATTAACTCAGGGGTTGCTGCACTGGTTGGTGCATTGATTTTAGGCAAACGTAAAGGTTGGCCAACAGCATCTATGCCGCCACATAACTTGGTCTTTACCATGATTGGCGCAGCATTGCTTTGGGCTGGTTGGTTCGGATTTAATGTTGGCTCGGCACTAGCAGCCAATACCACAGCAGGCTTAGTTCTCATGACCACCATGATTGCGACTTGCGGCGGAATTGTCGGGTGGATGTTCATTGAAAAAATGATGGCAGGTCATGTCACTTCTTTAGGTTTAGCTTCTGGTGCCATTGCAGGTTTGGTCGGTATCACCCCTGCGGCAGCTTATGTTGGTGTATTTGGTGCAATTGTTATTGGTATGATTACCAGTGTTTGCTGCTTCTTCGCCGTAACAGGTCTAAAACGCAAATTTGGTTTTGACGATGCGCTTGATGTATTTGCACTACATGGTGTGGGCGGCATGATCGGTGGCATTTTGACAGGTATCTTCGCCGCACCTGCTTTAGGTGGAAATATTGCCAATTTAGCCATTGGCTCTCAAGTTGTTATCCAACTCATGGGAATTGGTTTAACTGTGGTGTACTGTGGCTTCTTCACATGGTTAATTCTAACGGTGATTGATAAAACCATTGGCTTACGCGTCAGCACCGAACAAGAACAGCAAGGGCTAGATGTCAGCGATCATAATGAAAAAGCTTATAATCCTTAATTGTTTCTTATAAGTGGCTATGCCACACTCAAGCCAATATCCGCAGTTCAACACTGCGGATTTTTTGTCTAAGGTTTTGCATATTTAAGGACACCACATGTACGTTCCTGCACAGTTTGAAGAAAAGAATTTGGATGCTTTACATGATTTAATCCGTAACAATGCCCTTGGCTGTCTGATTACACAGCACGATGGACGACTCGATGCCAATCATATTCCGTTTGAACTCTGCACAGAACCCCAAGGCTTAGGTGTTCTTACAGCCCATATTGCCCGTGAAAATCCATTATTTCAGCAACTCCAAGATCAAGAGGAGGTTTTGGTCGTATTCCAAGCTGATCAAGGTTATATTTCGCCCAACTGGTATCCTGAAAAGTTACAGCATCATCGGGCTGTACCCACATGGAACTATCGAGTGGTGCATGTTCGCGGCAGAATCCGTATCCATGATGACGAAAAATTTTTACGCGGTTTATTGGCACGCCTAACCCGCCAACATGAAGCGACTCAACCGCGGCCATGGAAAATGTCAGATGCACCCGCAGACTATATTGCCGAAGAGCTTCGCCATATTATCGGGATCGAAATCCAGATTACCGATATTCAAGGCAAATTCAAGATCAGCCAAAACCGTTCAATTGAAGACCGTCAAGGCGTGGTCAAAGGATTGGCTGAACAAGGCAATCTGGCTTTATCGCAGTCTGTACAAAACACATTGTCAGAGTAAATTTAGTCAATAAAAAACCTTTAACGTTGTAATATTGATCTGTTAAGGGTTTTTACAATAAACGCCTTAATTTGTAGGTGTTTATTTAACCTTAATTCGGTAAAAGTTTTTGCTCAACACATTAAAAATAAATGAATCATAATGACGGAGTCTTACAGTTTTGACTCATATTTCAGGATTAATCCTCCATTCAACCGGAGAAGCATCACTTCGCAAGGCTTTCGGGAAAAGTGGAATTGCCACGCAAGGGTAACCATCTAGCAAACTCAAAATATATTTTGGGGCGCTTTACTACAAAACTTGTCTACCACCATCAATCTATGATCAAATTTTTCGTAGAAAAAATCATTTGTTAAAAATCTTCTACTTCAAACAGTTACGAATGGCACTGCCGAAAATCACAAAACATTTAAAATCCAAAAAGAAAATGCCAGTCAGCTTCTTCACTGACTGGCATTATTCTAAATCTTAGAAATTCTTTGATGTTTTGCTTATGCAGCAACCGTTGCAGGCACACCACTATGGAAGCGGAAAGTATCATCAGGATCTAAGATCAGGTTTTTTTCAACTTCGCGAATATGTGCAATACGCTGCTGAATATCTTCTTCAGGTTTTTTCATTTTTGCGGTTTTTGCAACATCAAGTGCAAGCGCCAAATAATCTTCATAATGGCGTGACTCTGACTTGAGCAAATAGCGATAGTAACGCCCTAACTCTTCATCAACCAGTGGTGCTAAAGCATAGAATCGTTCACATGAACGTGCCTCTACAAATGCCCCGATAATCAGAACATCCACCAGTGCTTCAGGCTCGTAAGTGCGGATTTCTTTGCGTAGACCACCCGCATAACGCCCTGCACTCACGGCTTTCCATTCCTGACCACGCTTTGCCATGAACTCTAACACTTGTTCATAATGCAGCATTTCTTCACGGACAAGCTGTGCCAGTTTGACCTGCAAATCGGTAAAAAAACTATAACGGAACATCAGATTCATCGCTGTTCCAGCAGCCTTTTTTTCACAGTTGGCATGATCTTGCATCAATAATTCTAAATTATTCAATGCCTCATCTAACCATGCTTTAGGGGTTTCACAGCCTAAAAAACCGATGACAGGCTGCATCAACTCATCATAATCTGGCGTTGACATTATGCACTCGCTGCCTGAATTGCGGCTTTCATTTGTTGTACTGCTTGTTCCAAGCCCACAAATACGCTATCTGCAATAATCGAATGTCCGATGTTCAATTCATGAATTTGTGGAATTGCGGCAATCGGTGCAACATTGTCCAAGTTCAAACCATGCCCTGCATTCACCACCAGACCTTTTGCTGCAGCATATTCAGTACCCTGAATAATGCGTTGTAATTCGTGTTGCTGTGCTTCAGGTGTTTCTGCATCAGCATAAGCACCTGTATGCAGTTCAATAGTTGGCGCACCACATGCAACGGCTGCATCAATTTGTGCAACATCCGCATCAATAAACAAAGATACATCACAGCCAATCGCGGTGAGTTCCTGAGTTGCAGCTTTGACATGCTCAAAGTTACCAACAACATCCAAACCGCCTTCTGTGGTCAGTTCTTGGCGTTTTTCAGGTACAAAACAGACATGATGTGGCTGAATCTCTTTGGCAAATGCCACCATTTCATCGGTCACTGCCAATTCCAAATTCATACGTGTCTTCAATACTGGGCGCATGCGACGCACATCATCATCTTGAATATGACGACGATCTTCACGCAAATGTAAAGTAATTCCTTCTGCACCTGCCTGCTCACAAATCAGTGCAGCTTTGACAGGATCAGGATATTGGGTTCCACGTGCTTGTCTTAAAGTCGCGACATGGTCAATATTTACACCCAGTAAGGCAGCCATAACGTATTTCCTATTTAGTTCTGAACTTGACGATGCTGTATCCACAACTGCCGACTTTTTAAGGGTCGTTCACCCAAAAGTGCGGTTATCATTTGTCGGTAAAGCTTGGTAAGACATTGTAACTGCTGTGCAGAAAAATCCCTACCCTGAATATGTGATTGCATGCCTAAAATCATTTCACCTTGCAAGTTTGCAGGGCTATGGCTAACCGCGGGTAAAAAACCCTCATTGAGATGAAATTGATAATAGGCTTCAGGCAAAAGATCATTCTGATTAGCATCTTTTGAAAAATCAATTGCATACCCCAGTTCTTGCAATAAAACATGCTCAAACTGACGTAAAATCTGCTTTAAAAATATAGGTTTTTCTGTTTCAGTTTGCAGATTTAAATACTGTAATTTTTGCACTGCCGATGCATATTGCAAAAAACTCTGTGGCAATGCTTCTTCTAATGGACATAAACGTAAAATCAGCTCATTCAGATAAAAACCACAAAAAAAGGCATCCCCTTGAAAAAAAATGGGTTGGGACTGAATTTCCAGATGACTAAAGTTTTTTAATTCTGATTTACCAGAAGCCTGTAAGCGCAATGGCTGATATTGTGGTGGCGAATTTTGTCGCAATACACCATCTATTCGCCCATATTCTTGGCTAAAAATATGAACAATCTGGCTACGTTCGCGGTATTTACGGTGATGAATTAAATATCCATGTAAGACTTCATTACGCATGAAATTGTTTAATTTTTCTATTGATCTTTTTGTTTATCTTGTTGTTTATCTTTGTCATCATCCCCATCTGGAGTCACAGCACGTACAACTGCTGCTGTGCCTTTGACCACACCTTTGGTGGTCTTATAGGCAATCTCAACGGGAACAGTCACCAAGCTCGTAATACAGCCCTGCAATAAAATCACAGCAGCCAAAATTATTCCTACTCGCATCATGCTGTTCCCCTTATGGTAAAACGATTAGATATCGCTATAACCTAAACTTTTCAATGCACGTTCGTCATCTGACCAGCCACCCTTGACTTTCACCCAAAGCGTGAGCATGATTTTTTGCTCGAACATTTTTTCCATATCAACGCGCGCCTCCATACCAATACGCTTCAGCTTCGCACCTTTATCACCAATCACAATGGCTTTTTGACCTTGGCGTTCTACAAAAATAGTCGCATCGATATAAGTACATGCTGGCTTTAAGCGTCCAGTTTTTTCATGCACAGTTGGTTCTTCAGTACGGAAAGATTCAATTTGTACCGTTAAATCATAAGGCAACTCTTCACCGAGCTGGCGCATAATTTTTTCACGAATAATTTCACTCGCCAAGAAACGCTCAGAACGATCGGTAATTTGGTCTGGTGAGTACAATGGTGCAGAAAATGGCAAATAGCTTTCAATGGTATTGCGTAACTGATCAAGATTTGCACCGCGCAATGCAGAAACAGGAACAATTTCTGCAAAT
Organism: Acinetobacter brisouioides; assembly: GCF_004331075.1. Lineage (GTDB taxonomy): Bacteria > Pseudomonadota > Gammaproteobacteria > Pseudomonadales > Moraxellaceae > Acinetobacter. The sequence goes on from NZ_SJNX01000002.1 coordinate 34,355, forward strand.
TTCATGAGCTTAGCGCGCTCTAGAATCAGTGGCAACAATGATTTTTTATCTTCAAGTGTATCGACTTTATTGATGACCAAAATCACAGGCATTTGTGCATTTTGCAGTTTCTCTAATACCAAGTCATCATTTGGTGTCCACTTATACGCATCAACGACAAATAGCACCAAATTCACATCACGTAGTGCTGAATGCGCTGCGCGGTTCATCATTTTATTGATGGCACGCACTTCTTTTTTGTGCATCCCCGGGGTATCTACATAGACTGCTTGCGATTTCTCACGCGTGTCGATTCCAATAATTTTATGACGCGTCGTTTGTGGTTTACGTGAAGTAATAGACAGCTTTTGCCCAAGCAAGTGATTCATTAGCGTCGACTTGCCTACATTCGGACGACCGACAATTGCCACAAAACCACTTCGGAAGTCAGCAGGGATCGTGGCATTTTGTGAACTAAAAAATTGATTAATCAAATCAGAATCTTCAGGGTTCACAGATTGATCGTTTGGTTGATCAGATGACATCGTCATGCTGTTTTTTGCTCCAATAATTTTAAAATTTCAGCCGCTGCAGACTGTTCTGCAAAACGTCGACTGTTACCTTCGCCCTGTGTGATTGGAAAATCTTCCACCTTGCACACCACTCTGAAGTGCTGATTGGGTGCATCACCCTGAATATCAGTCACTTCATAGACAGGTAAAGGCTTTTTGTGTGCTTGTAAATATTCTTGTAACCGAGATTTAGGATCTTTAAGTTGATCCGTTGGCTCAATATGACTGAAATAGGGTGTATACCATTTTAGAACAATTTTTTTCAGTACTTCCAAATCTGCACAATCGAGATAAATAGCACCAATAATCGCTTCAACTGTATCAGCTAAAATAGACTCACGATGGTGACCACCTGACTTTAACTCGCCTGTACTCATAATCATATACTGGCTCAGTTTCAAATCATTGGCGATTTTTCCTAAAGCTTCCTGTCTGACCAAGGTCGCTCGCATCCGCGTCAGGCGCCCTTCATTTTCATACGGATAAGCATGGTATAAATAATGTGCAATCATCATTCCCAACAATGAATCGCCTAGAAATTCTAGGCGTTCATAGTTGTATTTATGACTCACGGATCGGTGAGTTAAAGCAAGCTGTAATAACTCGGGCTGCTTAAACTCGTAACCGATTTGTTGAGCTAAGCGAATGTCACTTAGCTTGGGCTGTCCTTTGATCAAAATTTTTCTCGAAGCTTAAAACTATATCAATATTCAATAATAAATGCCGACGCACTTCATAGCGCTTCGCCACATTCAATTGTCCACCATCATTTGATACTTTGGCAATATCTCCGATCTTAAGATCATTGATATTGTTCATTGATAAACGTTCATTCATAGTAGATGCAAATTTATCCGAGCTAAGGGGGGCTGGATTATCATCTAGAACCGATTGAATTTGCTTATCAATAATATGATCATCCCAATAAGCTGGCCAAATCGCCACTACAACTTTTAGCACTATTGAAAAAATAATTAATACTAAAAGAAAAGTACTATAGGATGCCCCACGTTGAAATTTGTGCATTTTTATTATCCAAGTCGATTTTTAGTCAATTTTACCATTTCGGGAAAAACTTGGAAGATGCAAACCAGGTTCTTTATGCATCCAAACATAAAAAGCACGCCCTGTTAGGTTCTCTTCAGGAACAAATCCCCAAAAACGGCTATCGGCACTTTCATCACGGTTATCGCCCATCGCAAAATAATGTCCCTGAGGCACAGTGACATCCCAAGCCTTACCATCATTTTGCACAAAGGTTTTATTCAGATTAGCAACAAACGGAATCGCGCTCGCCTGATTGCTACTCATCGCGTAGTTATATTGTTCAACTAAAGGATCCCGTCCTTCAAGATGGCGTACCAAATGCTTGTGCGTTCCCAAAGTTTCATAGGTATATTTGGCTTCAAATGAAGATAACTGGTCTTTGTCACGTTTAAACTGCGTGACTGTAGTTGCAACAGTTTGGTTATTGATAAATAGTTTACCATCATGATAGGCCACGTGATCACCTGGCAAACCCACTACGCGCTTGATATAACTAATATTGGGTTGCAATGGATAACGAAAAACAATTACATCGCCGCGCTGTGGCTCACCGACACTTATGACTTTTTTGTTGATTAAAGGCAGTCGAATACCATAATCAAATTTATTCACCAAAATAAAATCACCCGTTTCCAAGGTTGGCACCATAGAATCTGAGGGAATATTAAATGGCTCATATAAAAATGAACGTAAAATTAACACAACTGCCAATACTGGCCAAAAATCATAAGCCCATGTAACAATGAAATGTTCATTGCCTCTTCCTTTATTCACTCTCTGCTTCAATTTTACTTTGTCGAGTAACCAAACAAAAAACAAAATCAACGTAACGGGAACGAGGATCAAATTAAAATCAAAATCCATGGACTTTTCCTAAAGACACTTACTTTTTATCGACTTGTAAAACGGCTAAGAAGGCTTCTTGTGGGATTTCAACATTGCCCACTTGCTTCATACGTTTTTTACCTTCTTTTTGTTTCGCAAGCAATTTCTTCTTACGGGATACGTCACCGCCATAACATTTTGCCAACACATTCTTACGCATTGCCTTCACAGTCGAACGCGCAATAATCTGAGCACCAATTGCTGCCTGAATGGCAACATCAAACATTTGACGTGGAATCAGGTCTTTCATCTTTTCAACTAAGGCATTACCACGGTAACGTGCGTCATTGCGGTGACAGATCATTGCCAAAGCATCGACTTTATCACCATTGATCAAGACGTCGACTTTTACCAAACTGGCACTTTCAAAGCGCACAAAGTTATAGTCCAAAGATGCGAAACCGCGTGAGCAAGACTTCAAACGGTCAAAGAAATCCATGACCACTTCCGCCATTGGAATCTCAAAAGTCACTGAAACTTGGTTACCCAAAAACTTCATATCTTTTTGAACACCACGACGCTCAATACACAGGGTCATCACATTACCCAAATACTCTTGTGGCACCAGAATATGACATTCAGCAATCGGTTCACGCAGGTCTTCAACCACTGAGCCATCGGGCATTTTCGATGGACTATCGATATAAATTGTTTCGCCTGCTTTGGTCACTGCTTCATAAATAACAGTTGGTGCAGAAGTAATCAGGTCTAAATCGTACTCACGCTCTAAACGTTCTTGTACGATTTCCATATGTAGCATACCCAAGAAGCCACAGCGGAAACCAAAACCCAGTGCATCTGAACTTTCAGGTTCAAAAAATAATGCAGAATCATTAATTTGAAGCTTTTGTAGTGCTTCGCGGAATGGTTCAAAGTCACTTGAATCAATTGGGAATAACCCTGCATATACCTGTGGTTTAACTTTCTTGAAACCTGGCAATGAAGCCACTTCAGGCGTAGAAGACAAAGTAATGGTATCACCCACTGGCGCACCAAAAATGTCTTTAATCCCTGCAATCACGAAGCCCACTTCACCTGCTTCAAGCATATCTGTTTCAGTATGTTTCGGGTTAAAAATACCCACAGACGTCACGATATGGGTTTGCCCTGTTGATTTAATGAGCATCTTATCGCCTTTACGGATACGTCCTTCTTTAATCCGTACCAACGACACTACACCTAAATAATTATCAAACCAAGAATCGACAATTAATGCCTGTAAAGGTGCATTACGATCACCTACTGGTGCTGGAATAATATCCACCAAGGTTTCTAAAACCTGATCGACACCTACACCTGTTTTTGCTGAGCAAGTTGGCGCATGTGTGGCTTCAATTCCAATAATTTCTTCAATCTCGTGAATGACACGCTCAGGCTCAGCCTGTGGCAAGTCAATTTTGTTCAGGATCGGTAAAACTTCCAGACCTTGCTCAATCGCAGTATAACAGTTTGCAACGGATTGTGCTTCAACACCTTGTGCTGCATCTACAACCAGCAAAGCACCTTCACACGCAGCCAAAGAACGTGAAACTTCATAAGAAAAGTCTACATGTCCTGGCGTATCAATAAAGTTAAGCTGATATTCCTGACCGTTTGGATGGGTATAGTACAGTGTTACTGAAGCTGCTTTAATGGTAATCCCACGTTCACGTTCAAGCTCCATAGAGTCTAAAACCTGAGCTTGCATTTCACGCTCTTGCAAACCACCGCACATTTGAATGAAACGGTCTGCCAGCGTGGACTTACCGTGGTCGATATGCGCAATAATAGAAAAATTACGTATGTTTTTGATATCAACAGATTTTTTAGCTTGCGCCATGGGCTACCTTAAGAAATTAAAAATCGCTATGTACGCTAAAACGCATGTTGTACACAGCACAAACCGTTAACGAAATTGCGAGGATTATAGCAGATGGATATTTTAAAGTATCCATTATTTAAGCCACTAGAGATGATTCGATGAAAAATTAAGAAGCTTCTGTTTTATCTGAAAAATCATATGGGTTAATTTGCGAATCTAAAGGCTGATAGGCATTTAAAAATGTTGGTGACATGCGTTTTGGACGACCCGTAGCAATTTCAATACATGTCCACTTGGTTTTGGCTAAAAAAATCAGCGATTGGTCTTTGACTCTAAAAAAAGCATATTCGCGAAATGAATACATTGCATTTAAATCTGAGAACCATGTTCTTAAAATGAGTTGATCCCCAACCATAGCGGCTTTACGGTATTGCATTTGATGTTCAACTGCAACCATAGCATGTTTCATTTGCAGATATTGCTCAAGCCCAACACCTAGTGCCTGAATATGTGCATGCGCAACATCCTGCATCCAGCTCACATACACTACGTTATTGACATGTCCAAGTAGGTCAATATGTTCAGGCTGAACCTGTATTTCCAAATCAAAAAAAGTCGTCATGTCCCTAGCAACATCATGCAATCATCAAAGTGAGTATTTTGCTACACTGTTTACAGCTTCTGCAAGAATTGAACAAAATCATGTCTGAATCTATGACCGAAACCCATCCTTTGCATCCTTTCCTACCCTCAAATGCTCGATTACTGATGCTGGGCAGTTTTCCACCACCTCAAAATAAATGGAAAATGCGATTTTATTATCCCAATTTTCAAAACGACATGTGGCGGATTATGGGAATCTGCTTTTTTAATGATAAAAACCATTTTTTAGACCTGAATAATAAAAAGTTTTTTCAACAGCAAATTGAAGAGTTTCTGACTGAAAAAGGCATTGCCATTTTTGATGCAGCTTGTGAGGTGATTCGACTGAAAGGCAATGCCTCAGATCAATTTTTACAGGTGGTTCAGGCAACAGACTTGTCAGCTTTACTTAACAAAATTCCTGCATGTCATAGCATTATGACCACAGGTGACAAAGCCACAGATACACTCATGACCAATTTCCCAAAAGATACGCCTAAACCGCAGTTTACTGCACCAAGCCAAGTGGATTTCCTTGACCGTTCACTCAACTTATATCGGCTTCCTTCCAGCTCGCGGGCATATCCTTTAGCTTTAGAGAAAAAAGCAGAAATTTATGCGGATTTCTTTAAAAATATTAGTTTGCTTTAAATGCTATAACCATAAAAAACCACAATATACAGGCGCATATTGTGGTCATTTCACTTCAGTGAATAGACTTAGTGAACGGCTTGAATTTTTTCTAGGAACTGTTTGGCGCGTTCATGACGTACATGCAAATTCCCAAAAAACTCAGAAGTTGCACAGTCTTCCAGAATCTGACCTTGATCCATAAAAATCAGACGATTGGATACTTTTTTCGCAAAACCCATTTCATGAGTGACACACATCATGGTCATGCCTTCATTGGCAAGCTGTACCATTACATCAAGTACTTCACCTACCATTTCAGGGTCAAGTGCCGAAGTTGGTTCATCGAACAACATACAAATCGGATCCATGCACAAACCACGGGCAATCGCCACACGCTGCTGCTGACCACCTGAAAGCTGCCCCGGAAATTTATCTTTATGTGCCAACAACCCCACACGTTCAAGGTATTGAGTCGCTTTGGCACGCGCATCAGTCATATTTCGCTTGAGCACTTTGACTTGGGCAATAGTTAAATTTTCAAGCACAGTCATATGCGGAAATAATTCAAAGTGCTGAAATACCATACCGACGCGTGAACGGAATTTGGCAAGGTTAGTTTTTGGGTCTTTGAGTGAAACTCCATCTACAATAATGTCGCCCTTCTGAAATGGCTCAAGCGCATTCACCGTTTTAATTAAGGTTGATTTTCCTGAACCTGAAGGGCCACAGACTACCACCACATCCCCTTTTTTAATTGTGGTTGTACAGTCCATTAAAACCTGGAAATCACCATACCATTTAGAGATATGTTGAATGTCGATCATAGGCATTTTGCGATCTCCTAAAATTAGCGAATAATGGCGATTTTTTCTTGTAAGCGTTTGACGAGTTTAGATAAAAAGAATGATGTACAGAAATACACTACTGCCACAACCAAATAAAAAGTCGCTTTGGTTTCTGATCCATAAGTGTTGGCAAGTGTGTCGGCATTTCCCAGTAAATCAGGTGCGCTAATCACATAAACCAGTGACACGTCTTGGAACAAGACAATGGTTTGCGTGAGCAGTACAGGAATCATGTTGCGAAACGCTTGTGGTAGCACCACATAACGCATGGACTGCCCATAAGTAAAGCCGAGCGCATAACCTGCAAATACTTGACCTTTAGAGACTGACTGAATTCCTGAACGCACAATTTCCGAAAAAAAGGCAGCTTCAAAGACAGCAAAAGTAATGACGCTGGCAAATAGTGGCCCATAATAAGTATCTGACTGAAAATCAAAAACTTTAGGTAATAAAAAATAAAATATGAAAATCACCTGAATCAGGGGAATACCGCGAAAGCAGTCAACATATAATTTAGAAAAATTGCGCGCCAGTCCATTATTGGACAGGCGCATCATGGCCAGTGGTGTACCAATCATGATACCGCCAACCATCGCCAGCAATGTAACCATTAGCGTAAAACCAAAACCTTTGAGCAAAGCCTGCGTAACATCAGCATGTTGTAATAAGCTAAAATCCATCTTACTTACCCCCTGAACCTAAGCCTGGTACTGACATACGTTTCTCAATCCATGCCATAAATGCTTTAATGGTATAAGTAATAATGAGATAAACAGGTGTTGATAAAACCAGAATCACAATGTCCTGAGACGTTTCTTCACGCATGGTTTTGGTATAGGCAAAGAAATTCAGCACGCTTAAAGCGTATAGAACAGCTGAGTTCTTAAAAATATTCATGGACTCAGAAGTAATCGTTGGCCACACAATACGATATGCCACAGGTAAAATCACATAGCGATAGCTTTGAGCTGTAGTAAAACCTAGTGCAGATGCTGCAAATTTTTGCCCACGTGGCACAGTAAGAATCCCTGCACGAATTTGTTCAGAGACACGCGCCGCAGTGTATAAACCTAAAGCCATGACCCCAATACTGGCAGGGTTATAGTTAAGTAAGTTTTTCCACCAGCCACCTGCAACCATTTCACCACTACCAGCACTTAAGCTTTGAGGTAAAAATTCGGGAAATACAAATGCCCAGAAAAAAAGCTGAACAATTAATGGGATATTACGAAAAATTTCAACGTATAGATTCCCAATCGCGGCAAGCGGTTTATTGGGTAGTGTTCTTATAACACCAAGTAATGAACCTAAAAAAAATGCAATCACAAATGAAAGTAAGGCTGTCCACAGCATAGTCATTACGCCATTGCCAAGCATTTGTAGCCACGTTGGCGCTTCAGCAAATTGCGAATAGCTTGTGCCACCAATATGTTGGCAGATTGTTTCAGCCCATTGCGCTTTGTTTACACCATATTCATTTGATGCTGAACAAAAAGTTGTCCAATTTAATGAGCCAAGAGACATACATTCCCCTTATAAAAACTATAACCTGGTCACTCCGCTCTCCCTAGCATCGTGACCAGTGCATCCTATTATTGCGGTTTAAATTCCAGCATCAGTCGGACGAGCTTTTAATTTTTTGAGTGATGTACTTGATGCCATATTTAAATTGACATTTTTAGGCGGAATTGGTGACTGGAACCATTTTTTATACAGCTTATCCATCTGACCTGATTTCCACATGCCCATGACGACATGGTCAGTCACTGCTTTAAATTTTGCATCACCTTTTGGCAACATAATACCGTATGGTTCAGAAGACAAAACAGGGCCTACAATGGCAAATGATTTAGGATTTGAAGACTTAGCAATCAAACCTGCTAGAATATTGTCATCCATTACAAATGCTGCAGCACGACCTGATGCAAGCATTGCAAAAGAGTCAGCATGGTCTTTACCATAAACATTTTGTACGCTGACAGCCTGCCCTTTCTCATTCATTTTAATGTATTTATCAGACGTTGTGCCTTGTGTGGTCACAATCGCTTTACCACTCAGGTCTCCAATCCGTTTAATATTTGAACCTGCTTTAACTGCCATGCGAACTTCTGTTGCGTAGTAGTTGGTTGAAAAACTAACCTGTTGCTGACGTTGTAAAGAGTTGGTGGTTGTACCACACTCCATATCAATATTTCCTGCCAGTAACTCAGGAATTCGGGTTGAAGATGTGACTGCCTTATATTCCACCTTAAGGTTTGGCATTTTGAGTTCTTTTTTAATTTCATTGGCAACGTTGTTGCAAATATCGATGGCATAACCCACAGGTTTACCAGCCACTACATAAGAAATCGGATCTGAGGATTCACGATGGCCAATGACGATTTTCCCTGTAGCTTTAATTTTAGCTAAAGTATCTGCGGCTTGAACTTGACTTGCACCCCCCATCATACAAAGCATTAAAGTTGAGGTAAGCACTGCTTTTGAAGAACGTTTCATTATTCACTCCTGTGATTAATTGTTTGTTTTAGCTATTTTTTATCCTGATCCTAGGACTTGGCTAAATACCTGCTTATCCCAAGCAAATATCAAGCCAATCATTTAGTAATATTTTAATTCAAATTACTAATCGTATTTTTATACCCAATTTGGTGCACAGAGTGAATTAAAATGTTGCCATATCAGACTTTAGTCTAATATTTTATATATTAAGAACTTTTTCTTATTTTAAATAATCATTTAATTTTAGACACAAGCTATAGGGTACAAGTATTTCACCTATACCCTATTTGAAAGAGTTGATTTAGATTGCAGATAAAGCCTGCATTGCTTGCTCAAAGACATGTTGAGCCGATTGTGTTGCATCTAAACGAATCATACGTTCTGGATTTTTCCGATGCAAAATCTGATAGCCTTCACGCACACGCGTAAAAAACTCCAGTTTTTCTTGTTCAAAGCGGTCAAGCTCACCACGTGCACGCGCACGTGACATACCTAACTCAATCGGAGCATCTAACCAAAAGGTGATGTTTGGCATTGAACTCACAAAGTTCTGGTTTAACAGTTCAAGTTTAGCCGCATCTAGCCCACGCCCCATGACCTGATACGCAAAACTGGCATCGCAAAAACGATCACTCAAGACAATTTTACCTTGAGTTAATGCAGGCAAAATCACTTGACTCAAATGCTGGCTGCGTGCTGCATAAATCAGCAGTAACTCAGTGTCAGGGCACATTCTCTCATCATGATTTACAGCAAGTAATAAGTCCCGAATTCTTTCAGCAAGTGGTGTTCCACCTGGTTCACGAGTCAGCACCACTTCTCGTCCAAGCTGTTCAAAATGCGCATGTATTTTTTGAATCAGGGTGCTTTTACCAACGCCTTCTGTACCTTCAAAACTAATAAACATTATGGCGTTGCTCCACTTTTCTTTTCTCTTAAAACTGTCAGATATTGCTGTACTGCTTGGTTATGCTCTGCCAGAGTTGCACTAAATTTATGCCCGCCATTGCCTGTTGCGACAAAATAGACATTATCAGAATGGTCGGGATGCATGGCTGCTTCAATGGCTTTTTTGCTCGGAAGTGCAATCGGGCTTGGCGGCAAGCCTGCCATGGTATAGGTGTTGTATGCGGTTGGCGTACGTAAATCGTCTTTGGTGAGTTTACCTGTGTATTTATCACCCATTCCATAAATCACTGTTGGGTCGGTTTGCAAACGCATTCCTTGTTGCAAACGGCGGATAAACACACCTGCGACTTGATTTAACTCGCTGTTCAGGCTGGTTTCTTTTTCAATAATGGATGCCATGGTCAAGGCTTCATATTTATTTTTATATGGTAAATTCGGATCGCGATTTGCCCATGCAGCATCTAAGTTTTCCATTTGATGCTGATACAAATCCAGCAAAATTTTCTTGTCCGTTTCACCCTTGTTATAAAAATAGGTATTTGGTGCAAACAGCCCTTCAAGATTGGAATATGGAATGCCAAGTGCCTGAACCATTTGATCTTGTGGCAAATTAACCACTGTTTTTTCAATCAATGGATCTTTGCGTAATTTATCAATCAACTGCTGAAAGGTTGTACCGTCAATTACCAAAATACGGCTCATTTGCGCATTGTCAGCATTGGACATCATGCTTAAAACCTGACGCACACTCATGCCACGTTTGACTTCATACACCCCTGCTTTGAGCGTGTCATGAATCATCAGTTTTTGATAAATTTTGAGTACCCACGGGAAATGAACTTTATGCTGTCTGGCAAGTCGATCAATCAAGCGCGAGTAATTATCTCCCGCATTGATCGAAACAAATTGCTTCTCACCCTGAACAGGGTAGGCACGCCAAAGACTTGATGAAAATACCAACAACATAATGACACATGCTGTCACAACGCATGCCGCAATAAATTTTGTTGTTTTGAAAAAAGGCGTTTGCTTTTTTCTTGATTTTTTAGATTTCAGATTTGCCATAGCTTATTGGATTTGATCAAGTTGAAGGTCTTTAAACAACTGAATTGCATGAGATGTGCTTAAATTGGTGTTCATTAAATGCTGGGCTATCTGCATAGGATGCAAGGCATTACAAAAAAATAATGCTTCAACACGATGCAAATCAGCTTGAAATAGCTCAATGGCATGGCATTCAATTCCTGCATGTTGCATACGTTGCAAAATTTCTGCCCGCATTACACCATGCACGCCATTATACTCAAGATCAGGCGTCACCCACTGATTATTCATCAGAATAAAACAATTGCTGCTGATTCCTTCAACAATTCGCCCCTGAATATCTAAAACCAGTGCTTCATCAAGTTGTTTTTCGACCGCTTCTTTCTTTAAAAGTACCTGTTCTAAACGGTTTAGGGTTTTTAGACCACAAAGCTGCGGCATGGTTAAACCGATACGCTGATCCAGCACACCAACTTGTGATACATAGCTAAAACCACAATCTGCCACCTTGGTTAGTGGATAATAAAATACATATACATCGGCAGGATGATCGGGCAAAGCGTAGCCACGCTGCCCTTCTCCACGGCTGATGATGATTTTCAGTGTGCCATTCAGCTCAGTTTCTATACATCTTAACTGCTTCAAAGTCTGATCAATCAACGATAAATCGACTTGCAATCCCATACGCTGGCAGCACTCTTGTAAACGCTGTAAATGTCTGTCCCACAATTGAATTTTATTTTGCAAAATTTTTGCCGTGGTAAAGCAGCCATCCCCATAATGAAAAGCTCGGTCTAGCAAGGAAATTTGTGGCTGTGCCAGTGCATTTTTAAAGCATTGCATGGGGTTTATCCGCTAGGCAATTGATTTTGTAGCTTAGTTTAAAAACTTCTATCTAAATTCTATTTCTCTTTTCTTCATATCAAATTCTATTTTTATTATTTTTTTAGATTTTAATCTCATCGTATGCTTCTTTTCATGAAAGATGCACCCAATATGAAGGAAAAGAAAATGCAACGAAATCAATTAAAAGTCGGATTACTCGCAGCGCTACTGTCATTTTCATCTATGAGCTTTGCTGCAAAAGACTTTCTAAACGTTTCTTATGACCCAACACGCGAATTGTATGTCGATATTAACAAGCAGTTTGGTACATACTGGAAAAAACATACTGGCGAAGATGTGAATTTCCGTCAATCTCATGGCGGTTCAGGTAAACAAGCCCGTGCTGTGATCGATGGCTTAAATGCCGATGTCGTGACCTTGGCACTTGCCGCAGATATCGACGTAATTGCAGACAAAGCCAAGCTGTTACCACCAGACTGGCAAAAGAAACTACCGCAAAACTCAACACCATACACATCAACAATTGTGTTCTTGGTTCGTAAAGGCAACCCAAAACACATTAAAGACTGGAATGACCTCGTTAAACCAGGCGTCGATATTATTACGCCAAACCCAAAAACTTCAGGTGGCGCACGCTGGAACTACCTTTCAGCTTGGGCTTGGGCAAAACATCAACCAGGTGGCAACGACAAAACCGCACGTGAGTTTGTTGCCAAAATTTATCAGCACACCAAAGTGTTAGATTCGGGTGCGCGTGGTGCAACCACAACATTTGCTGAACGCGGGATTGGTGATGTGCTGTTGGCTTGGGAAAATGAAGCACATTTAGCAGTACGTGAGCAACCGGGTAAATTTGAAATTATCACACCCTCATTGTCAATTTTGACTGAACCACCTGTCGCCATTGTTGAAAAAAATGCACAGAAAAAAGGCAACCTTTCTTTAGCAAAAGGTTATCTGAACTTCCTTTACTCACCTGCGGGGCAAAACATTATTGCACGTAATTTCTACCGTCCACGCGACCCAGCGGTGCTGAAAAAATACAGCACTGTCTTTAAGCCACTCAAACTGGTGACGATTGATCGTGAATTTGGCGGCTGGAAAAAAGTTCAGAAAGAACACTTTGAAAATGGCGGGGTATTTGACCAAATCGTTCAAAGCAACAACGCCAAGAAATAATCTGTTCAGCAACACGGGAGTAAGCGCATGATTCATCATTTAATCGTACCGGGTGTCGGTGGAAGTGACGAACAGCACTGGCAGTCTTGGCTACAACGCCAGTTGCCAAACAGCTCCCGTGTGCAACAAAACTGGCAACAACCGATTTTGCAACAATGGGTTGAACAATGGGTGGCACATGTAGACAGCATCCATGAACCGATTCAAGTCATTGCACATAGTTTCGGTTGCCTGACCAGTTTGGCTGCCTTAGCACAGCACCCTGAATTACAGGAAAAAATCAACAATCTGATTTTAGTTGCACCTGCTAACCCTGCACGGTTTAGTGAAACAGGTTTTGCCCAACCGGGACAAAACACTTACCTCAACTATTTTGAACAGCTTCAACTTGAAATCTCAAGCCTGATGCTGATTAGTGAAAATGACCCTTGGCTGGCATTTGATGATGCACTGCATCTGGCAGAGGTATGGAAATTTCCGTATCTCAATATGGGTCAGGTCGGACATATCAATGTGGCATCGGGTTTTGGCGCTTTTCCACAAATTCTGCCATTTATTGAGCAGCCTTATTTCTCTCCCTGTTCGCGAATGCCCTGTTTGAGTAAGGCTTTACCGCATTAATTCCGCAATTTATGTCTGATCTGAGTTTGTTTGTGGTGATCCATCATCACCATTGAGGTATTCCATGTTACAAGGTAAACGGGTGCTCCCCGGTTTTGGACTCTCTTTGGGTTTTACCCTACTGTATCTATCAATTATTGTACTCGTGCCATTATCTGCCATATTTATTAAATCTTTAGGCATTGGCTGGAGTGGTTTTTGGGAGATTATCAGCTCTGCACGTATTTTAAAGGCGTTGCAACTGAGTTTTACCACCGCACTTGCCGCAGCATTGATCAATGTATTTTTTGGCTTATTGCTGGCGTGGTGTTTGGTTCGTTATCAATTTTTTGGCAAACGCGTGGTCGATGCTTTAATTGATTTACCTTTTGCGTTACCAACTGCGGTTGCAGGGATTGCCCTAACCTCTTTATATGCATCTACAGGTTGGATCGGTCAATATTTAGAACCGTTAGGAATTAAAGTTGCCTACACCCCGCTTGGCATTACCCTTGCGCTGGTATTTATTGGTTTACCTTTTGTGGTGCGTACAGTTCAGCCTGTACTGAGTGATCTGGAAACCGAACTTGAAGAAGCGGCTTCAGCACTTGGTGCAAACCGCTGGCAAACCATTCGCCATGTGATTTTTCCCATCGTTCTCCCTGCCATCTTTACAGGTTTTGCTTTGGCATTTGCACGTGGTGTAGGTGAATACGGCTCTGTTATTTTTATCGCAGGGAACCAACCATTTAAAACCGAAATTGCGCCACTCATGATCATCTCTCGCTTAGAAGAATACGATTATGCGGCAGCCACCACGATTGCTGTCATCATGCTTCTGATTTCCTTCGCGATTTTATTCCTGATTAATATTTTACAAGCATGGGCAACACGTCGTACAGGGAGAGTGACTTCATGAGTACGTTAAGCAATAGCCAAAACTATGCAATACAACTGCAAAAACGTGATGCAACGCGTGAACCAAAATGGGTACGTTACCTGTTACTGAGCATTGCCCTGATCAGCTTTTTAGGTTTACTGATTTTACCGCTGATCTTGGTGTTTGTAGAAGCATTTCACCAAGGGGTTAATGTTTACCTGCAAGCTTTGATTGATCCAGATACTTTGTCTGCGGCAAAGCTAACTTTACTCACTGCCGTAGTTGCTGTACCGATTAATGTGGTGTTTGGTGTCGCTGCGGCTTGGACAGTAGCCAAGTTCCAGTTTAAAGGCAAAATTATTTTAACCACCATTATTGATATGCCATTTTCAGTATCTCCTGTGATTGCAGGTCTGATGCTGGTGCTGATTTTTGGAACACAAGGTTGGGCGGGTGAATGGCTACAAGAGCATGACATCAAGATTTTATATGCTGTTCCTGCCATTATTTTAGCCACGGTATTTATTACTGTACCCTTTGTTGCCCGTGAATTAATTCCGCTGATGCAAGCACAAGGCAATGAAGAGGAAGAAGCCGCGATTTTACTCGGCGCATCGGGATGGCAGACATTCTGGAAAATTACCCTGCCGAATATTAAATGGGGTTTGCTCTATGGTGTGATTCTGTGTAATGCACGGGCAATGGGTGAGTTTGGTGCGGTGTCTGTGGTGTCAGGACATATTCGTGGTGAAACTAATACCCTGCCGCTGCATGTCGAAATTCTCTACAACGAATACAGCTATAGCGCAGCCTTTGCCGTGGCATCGTTACTGGCATTTCTTGCGATTATTACCCTGATTATTAAAACATGGGTGGAAGTACGTCAAGAAGAACTCAATGCCCAGTTAAACAAATCGAATTAATTTTGGAGTGCCCTCATGAGTATTCAAGTTAAAAATATTGAAAAAAACTTTGGTGCATTTCATGCGCTAAACAATATCAGCCTCGACTTTCCTGAAGGTCAATTGGTTGCTCTGCTTGGCCCATCAGGTTGCGGGAAAACCACCTTATTACGGATTATTGCAGGGTTAGAAAGCGCCGACTCGGGTCAGGTCATTTTAGAGGGGCAAGATGCCACAAATACCCATGTACGTGAGCGTCAAGTCGGTTTTGTATTTCAGCACTATGCCCTGTTTCGTCATATGAGCGTGTTTGACAATGTTGCTTTTGGTTTACGTGTACGTCCACGTGCCACACGTCCATCGGAAAGCGAGATTAAACAACGCGTTAATGCTCTGCTCGACTTGGTACAACTTGGCTTTTTAGCAGACCGCTATCCTGCACAGCTTTCAGGCGGTCAGCGTCAGCGCATTGCTTTAGCACGCGCACTGGCTGTTGAACCACGAGTGTTACTGCTCGATGAACCTTTTGGTGCGCTCGATGCTAAAGTACGTAAAGAGCTGCGCCGCTGGTTACGCCATTTGCATGATGAACTACACATTACTTCGATTTTTGTGACCCATGATCAGGAAGAAGCCTTGGAAGTGGCAGATCAAATCGTGGTCATGAATAAAGGTAATATCGAACAAATTGGCTCACCACGCGAAGTTTATGAAAAACCTGCAACACCGTTTGTGTTTGATTTCTTGGGACATGCCAACCGTTTTGAAGGTGAACATCAGCAAGGTACTCTCATTCTGGGTGAAGATCGGTTACATTTAGCTTCGCACCATCCTCAAGGCTCACTGATTGCCTTTGCTCGTCCACACGAACTGAGTGTCTATCAACAACCTATAGACAATGCCATTCAAGCAACTTTTGTACGTGAAGTTTGGGTTGCAGGTAAAGTTTTTCTTGAGTTACAAGATCGACAAGGCAAGATTATTGAAGCAGTATTAACGGCAGAGCAAGCGAAGCTACAAAACTTTCAACCCAATCAATCTGTTTGGGTGAAAATCAATCATTTACATTTATTTGAACATCATGCGGCATAACAATTTGCCCAATTTAAGATTTTTTAGTGGTTAGCAATTATGAATTTTCAACAATTACGCATTATTCGCGAAACGGTACGTCAAGATTTTAACTTGACGGAAGCCTCTGCAGCACTGTACACCTCCCAGTCAGGTGTCAGTAAACACATTAAGGACTTAGAAGACGAGCTTGGCGTACAACTTTTTATTCGTAAAGGTAAACGCTTGCTTGGGCTAACTGAACCAGGTCAGTCTTTACTGGGTATTGTAGAACGCATGCTGATTGATGCAGACAATATTAAACGCCTTGCCGATGACTTTAACAAAGTCGATGAAGGTACGTTGACCATTGCTACCACACACACGCAGGCACGTTATGTACTACCGCCGATTGTGAATTTGTTTAAGCAGGCCTTCCCTAAAGTTCACCTGATTTTACAACAAGCCAGCCCTGCGGAAATTGCCAATATGCTGCTACAAGGCGAAGCGGATATTGGCATTGCAACCGAATCGCTGATCGTTGAAGATAATCTAGCAAGCGTGCCTTACTATAACTGGCAGCACAGCCTGATTACACCATTTGACCATCCTTTGACTCAGCTTAAAGAAATCACACTACAAGATGTCGCTCAGTATCCTGTGATTACTTATCATGGCGGTTTTACAGGACGTTCTAAAATTGACCAAGCGTTTGATGCTGCTCAGGTCGATGTTGATATCGTTATGTCAGCTCTCGATGCTGATGTCATCAAAACCTATGTAGAACTCGGCATGGGCGTGGGAATTATTAACGATGTAGCATATGACAGCGAACGCGATTACCGCTTAAAACAAATTAAAACCGATCTATTTGGTTTAAACACCACATGGATTGCTGTTCGCAAAGGGCATTTGCTCCGTGGTTATGGTTATGAATTTATTTCGTTATGCTCGCCCGATGCGGACATTCAAGCACTCAAAAAAGTTGCTTATCCTGACTATTAATTATTAATAAATTCCATTTTTTACATGCCGAATCTCCAACTTTTTTTTGGAGTTCGGCTTGCATCTCATCTTCACGTATAATAAAAACAAGAGACGATAAAAATGGATACCCATGCTATGACAGCCTACAAAATTCACGTCATTGATGTAAAAAATGATTTAAAAAATTATATCTGGCTGATTGAGCATACACCTTCGCATGAAGCGGTCATTATTGACCCGACTTCAGCACAACTGGTACTTGATTACTGCGCACAGCAGCAACTTAAACCAAGTCAAATCTGGCTCACACACTGGCACAAAGATCATATTGGTGGTGTTCCTGCACTACTTACAGCACATGCGATTCCAGTATATGGACCACGTGCCGAACTCAGTAAAATTCCAATGCTAAGCGTTCCCCTCGATCAGCATAGCCAAGTGAAATTTCACGACCTTGAAGTAGAAATTATTGAGGTCCCAGGACACACCCTCGGGCATATTGTGTATTACATTGAAAACCTCGATGCCGCCTTTGTCGGAGACACTTTGTTTGCCATGGGCTGTGGTCGTGTGTTTGAAGGGAGTTACGAGCAAATGTTTCATTCGTTACAACGACTGGCTGCATTACCTTCCCAAACTCAGGTCTACTGCACTCACGAATATACACTTGCCAATGCCAAATTTGCGCTCAGCGTAGAACCAGACAATGTTGCCTTGCAGCAACGTGCTGATCATGTAGAGCATTTACGCTATTTAGACAAGATTACGTTACCAAGCAGCATAGAGCAGGAACTTGCCACCAATCCATTCCTAAGGGTATCTTCTGCTGAAGATTTTCAGCGCTTACGAGAACTCAAAGACAATTTTTAAATCAGTTTAATGCAACCGAAGTTTGCTGAAAGTTTTTACTCAACATATTGAAAATAAAAAAATCATGATAATCGAGTCTTACTTTTTTGACTGGTATGTCTGAATGAACTTTCAGATCCACTTGCATCCTCAAAATCTATTTTGAGGATGCTCATTACCAACTCAGCTAACTACCATCATTTTTTCATGTATTGAAATCTTGACCTCAAACATGCAACTGGCATTGCTGCATATCCAATGATGCCTACACATTTAATATTTAACTCTGATTAATGTAATAAATTTTTACATAATTTACATGCCGAATTTTAGTCAAAATCATGCGACTAAAAAACCAACCAACAAAATGTAACGCACTGATATTTTTAGTATTGATTAAAAATATCAGTTGCAAAAATATTAAAAAAACTCACACATTTGCACTCAAATCGTTCTTTATTTTAGCAACTCGGATCTTTTTTTGCAGATCGTCAAAATAATTTATAAATCTCCCCTTTAAAAAAGCTGAAGACAGCCTTATAAATAATTAAAATTGTTTGTTGTTTTTGTTTTGAGGATTTAGCCATGAAAAAAGTTGTTAAAGCAAAGAATTTGATTGCCTTTCGTATTTGGTTAGAAAAATTAGGGTATTCAGTAAAGAACTTGGCAGATGGTAAAGGTTTTACCTTTAGCTTTAAAAAAGAATATGGTTTGGTGACGTATGATTTATCAGGCAATGCTTTAGCAATGCAATTGGGTGAGGAATTTGAAGATCACCTTAAAGCATAACTATTTTACGTTCTACAATGATTGGCTAAAATAATATAAGAGAGGAAAAGGATTTCTCGCAAAAAGGGCTCATCGTTGGGCTCTTTTTTATGCGCATAAAAAAGCAAGATATTTTATCTCACCTCTTTGAATATGGTGGGGGCGAAGAGACTCGAACTCTTACACTTTGCGGCGCTGGAACCTAAATCCAGTGCGTCTACCAATTTCGCCACGCCCCCATCTGGGTACATCAATTTTTTTGGCAGAGGATCAAGGACTCGAACCTTGACGAACGGTTTTGGAGACCGTCATGCTACCATTACATCAATCCTCTACATCTGCCTTTTCAGGCACAAAAAAAGCAAGAAATATCTTGCTTTTTTAAATATGGTGGGGGCGAAGAGACTCGAACTCTTACACCTTGCGGCGCTGGAACCTAAATCCAGTGCGTCTACCAATTTCGCCACGCCCCCATTTGGGTACATCAAATTTTGGCAGAGGATCAAGGACTCGAACCTTGACGAACGGTTTTGGAGACCGTCATGCTACCATTACACCAATCCTCTATAGACTTTGCTTTCGCATTGTCAATCTAAAACCACTTAAAGTTTTAGATGGTGGGGGCGAAGAGACTCGAACTCTTACACCTTGCGGCGCTGGAACCTAAATCCAGTGCGTCTACCAATTTCGCCACGCCCCCGATGGATGTGTATATTATAGATGAGCTTAGACGATGACAAGCCTTTTTTCCCAAAAAATAGCCCAAACGCTTAAATATCAAACAAAAAATGCGTTTACGGCTATTTTTAATACAATTTTATTGTTTCTAAACAAAGGCTTGCTTGTTTTGCACTCTCAAACCTATGCTTAAAATCACGTGTTAGCAGCCCCTCTAAACACGGTTGTAAAACAGACCAAGACTCGGGCAAATTAAATTCAGCAGACTGACAATGAAAAACTGCCCAATCCAGATAACTTTTTGAACTCAAACGGGTTTGTGTCAGCCATTCATAGAGTACAATACCCAAAGCATACAAGTCGGTCTGAATGGTTTTGGCTTGTGCATGAAACAGTTCAGGTGCCATATACCGTGGCGTTGCATTTAATACAGAGTTAGACCCGTGGATGGGTCGGGTTTGTTCAAAGTCAATTAAAAATATCTGCTGGGCAGCATAACGAAAATGAGCAGCTTTAATATCCCCATGTACGTACCCTAGCATATGCAACTCATCAAGCTGCTCAAGTGCCATACGAATACGTTTTATAACGTCTATATGTGTAAGTTGACCTAATGTAGAAAATGCCTCTGGCACATGGGGCAATAATAACCCCTGCGCAGTTTGTGGCAGTTCAGGCAGATTTAACTCGGCAGCATATTGATAAGGCAAAAGAAAACTGGGTTGCAGGTTTTGCCACTGACGATAACACTCAACTTCACTGGCAAAGCCCTGTTGAAACTGTGTATGCCCATGTGGCAATTGTAGCTTTAACCAGTAATGCTGCCCTGCTTGTTCAAGCAGGTAAATATGACGCCCAAATGTCTGACTTTGCCTAGGTATTTTATCACAAACTGAGTACAAGCTTTCAAAGTCAAACATTTATGCAGGTATAATGACTTTTGTCTGTTGCTCAGCACGCATAATTGCATGTAAGGCGTGTTCAATCGTTTTACCAATACGCGCATGCATTTCAATGGTAGAGATCTTCGGCCATGTTGCTTTCTCCCCTTCTTTTTGCAACTGGGCAAATAAATGCGGTTTTGGATTTTGCAACATATACCAATAATGCTTGAAATTATAATGGGCAAAAATATTTACATCGCCATAATAACGCTGGTCAATAATGCCATAGCCATAATCCAGCAAACGACGTACCTGTGGCACTGCCCCAATCCGTTCACGGGTAAAGTCCATCATGCCTTTTGCTAGAACCTTGCCCTGACGGCGTAAAATTCGTTCTGGCCAGCTCAGCAAGTCCTTACGATAACGAGATTCATCACTCTGCATAAATGGCACAATATGCGGATTTACCTGACAGGCAATAGTGTAATTAACATTATATAAGCGCACCATTTTCTCTTGTGGAAAATCACTACGCATACTGCCATCGACCCAAAAGGTATTTGACATAAATGGCGTATGTTCACCATCGTAGCGTTTAGCCGTCAAATGCACAGGTGGAAATAAAATTGGCACAGCACAGGACGCCAACACCGCGCTCCAGACTAGTAAGTCAGGTGAGGTAAATCGATTCAAAATGCGCGGGCTTTGTGAAGAGTCATATGGCGCAATCGCAATGTTAATATTTAAACCCGAACGCTGATAGGCTTCATCAAACGTTAAATCACCTAGATTTTCCATCAGGAATTTTTTCAGATAGCGTACATCGGCAAAGCCACCTTTATCTTTAAACAAGGATGACATAGAACGAAAATGAAAAGCATCACTAAAGAAATGCTCACCTGTTAATACTTGATCAATCTGTTCAGGCAATGATGTGCCCAGCATGGCTGCCATAATTGCCCCAGCACTTGAACCAGAAAGAACACGTGGCAACAAATCCTGTTCGCGAAGCACTTTACATACGCCTGTGTGAAACAAGCCCAAAGATGCTCCACCTGAAAACATTAATGCAGGCTGACCATAGGCAGTTTCGCAATTTTTAAAAAACTCGATTTTTTCAGCATGACTGAGTATTTCAGTTGGTGCTGAAGCAACATGTTCTAATGACTGACTGACTTCATCGACATAGTCTTCAATAATTTTTTTGGTGCCGATATAACACTCAACAAACAGCATTGGATGACAAATATTGGCAATATCATAAGTTAAACCTTCTCTTAAAATATAAATCAGGTCTTTAATACGGTTTTGCTGACGGTATTTGCGGAGTAACACCAAACGATGAGAAATTACTTCTGCATCAAAATAAGGCGATGCATTTTCAAATTTCCACTCCTGACTACCAGAAGCTTCATCAAGCTGTAGGGCGATCTCTTTCCATTCGATGTAACTTTCAGCAGAACTCAGCTGCTTCTGTAATTTTTTAATACGATCGGCTTTGTGTGAGTTATAGGAATTACTGGTAAGTAGATTTGTCATCATATTTCCCAATTGTTTGACCTTCACGATTTCCGCCCATTTTTCTCAACTTAACTTAACTGGCGTAGCAAGATCAATTGCAAATTCGATTAATTTGTGGAGTGCGTGAAATATACTATTTTTTGTCTTATGCTTAAACCTACAAAAAACCAGCAAACTAGACCTAAATTATGGCACATATCGATTTACCCCAAGAATTTCTCGAACGTATCGGCTACGTATTACAACAGTTACAACAAGCCCTCCCTGAAGTAAAAACTGAAGTCGATTTTTCTGCACCAGCCTACAAATGGCAAAAGCAGCAGCTTAAACCGATTGCTCAACCTAAAAAAATGTATCTGGAAGACTTAAAAGGCATTGAACGTCAAAAACAAAAAGTTGTACAAAACACTTTGCAGTTTCTCAAAGGCTTACCTGCCAATGATGTGTTACTCACAGGCGCACGCGGTACAGGGAAATCATCGATTGTGCGTGCCTTACTGACTGAGTATGCAGATCAGGGCTTACGTCTGATTGAAATTGAACGTGATGACCTGTCAGATTTACCTGAAATTGAAAAACTCATCAAAGGCCGCCCTGAAAAATTTATTGTGTATTGTGATGACCTCGCCTTTAATGCTGAAGATGAAAACTACCGTAGCTTAAAAAGTGTGCTTGATGGTTCATTACAATCGGGCAATAACAATTTTATTATATATGCGACCAGTAACCGTCGTCATTTACTGCCTGAATTCATGCATGAGAATACGCCCGTCACAAAAGTTGATGTGCCTCAGTACACCGAATTACATCCGCAAGAAGCGATTGAGGAAAAGATTTCACTCTCTGACCGTTTTGGCTTATGGCTGTCATTTTACCCAATGGATCAGGCGCTGTATCTGGAAGTGGTTGAGCATTATCTGAAAAAAGCCAATATTGAATTTACAGAAGAAGCGCGTGCTGAAGCCCTGCGCTGGTCACAAGGTCGTGGGCAGCGTTCTGGTCGTGCTGCGTATCAGTTTTCTAAACACTGGATTGGTTCAAATCTACTCAACCAATGATTTAATCTGTTATATGATTGGCTTGGTTATACCGAGCCAATTTTTAAGAATATGGATGTTCTGTTATGCAGATTGATGATGAAATCACCTTAAAGAAAATCCAGATTTTTCTTGCCTTTATGCGTTATGGCAATTTATCCAAAACTGCCGATGAAATGCAAGTCAGTAATGTCAGTATTCATAAGGCCCTACATTCTTTAGAAAGCGCACTGCGCTGTCCGTTATTTAAAAATGAAGGACGCAATCTGATTCCCCTGAAAAGTGCATATGTGTTTGAAGAGCATGCTCAAAAAATTGTGGCTGACTTAGTCTTGAGCGTAGAAAAAACCCGCGAAGCCGCAGGTTTTGCTGCCAAAGTATTGCGCTTGGGCTCACTGTACTCTCTCACGGTCAAAACCATTCCCTCACTGATCAGTGGTTTAAAACTACGGCGCAGTGAACTGGATATCCAGCTTTTACTGAGTTCCAATCAGGATTTAGTGACCAAGCTGAAACAGACTGAAATTGATGCGATTATTGTGGCGTTAAATGAAACGACAGCCAGCAATGATTTTGAAATTTTGCCGATGTTTCAGGATGATATTTTTCTGGCAGTCCCTACAGATTCTAAATATGCGCAGCTCAGTGAAATTGATCTCAGCTTACTCAAAGCAGAAACTTTTATTACTTTAAATAAGGGCTTTGCAACACATAGTGACAGTGAAGTGGTGTTTCAAAAAGCAGGTTTTGAACCGACAGTAGCTTTGCAGGTCAGTGATATTTTTACTTTAATTAGTATGGTCAGCTCAGGAGTCGGTTTTGCTTTGCTACCAGGGCGAATTTCGGCAGTCTATGAAAGTTCGGTCAAGTTAATTCCGCTACAAGCAAATTTTCGTATTCAGCAACATATTGGTTTGGTGTTCTTAAAAAGCAAAGAACGCGATCCAAATTTGCTCGCGTTAATTGCAGAATGTCGCATGTTTGCCAACAAATTTCAAAGTCATTCAACATCTGGGCAATAGTGTTATTGCCCAAAATGATGACCTCATGATTTAGCTGCCGACCAGCATTTTCACGATTAGAAATAATATCGATGGTCCCATCAAGCAACCCAAACCTGTGTGGAATGTTGCGGTCAATGCACCATACGGAACAAGACGACGATCTGTTGCTGCCAATCCCGCAGAAACTCCGCTCACTGTCCCTGCCAATCCACCAAAAATCATGGCTGAACGCGGGTTATCCAAGCCCATGAATTTGGCTGTCATCGGGGTTGTCACCATCACACAAATCGCTTTAACCAAACCTGTCGCAATCGACAATGCCATGACATCTGAAGATGCACCAATTGCAGCGCCTGTCACAGGCCCTACAATATAAGTCACTGCGCCTGCACCAATCGTGGTGATGCTGACTGCATCGCGATAACCAAAAATCCATGCAAAGCTGCAACCAACGATAAATGGCAAAACCGTGCCCAATAACAGCGAAAATGCACCAATAAACCCGGCTTTTTTCGCTTCGGTTGCTTGGACTTCAAATGCAGTTGCGACAATGCTAAAGTCACGCAACATTGCGCCGCCCATTAAGCCAACACCAGAAAACAGTGCAATATCAGTCAGCCCTTTTTCTCCGCCTGTCATGGTTCCACCGACCCATGCCAAGATTAAGCCAATCACAATTGCAATTGCAGAGCCATGTACACGACCTTTGGTCAAATATTTCGAGATTTTGGTAGACAGCCACATTACGAGGGCAACCAGTGCAAATGCTGTAATCAGCCCCAAATGTGTCAAATCTTTGAATAATAAATCAGCCATGTGCTTTACCTCCGATGCTAGTCAATGTCGCCTCTTGTTCATTTTCCTTTGGAAGAGGTTCGCCTTTTTTATAACGGCTCAGTGCCGCAATGGTGAAAGTACAGATCACAACTGATCCGACTGCGGCAAATAATGCCAAATGACCACTCGACAATGCAGATACCACATTTTGCTGTGCCGCCATTGCAACCACCACAGGAATATACATTGTTCCCCAAAAGGTCACGCCTTTTTCTGTTTCAGGAATCATTAAGCCACGTTTATGCATCCATAAACGAATGAAAATCAAAAGAATCATGGCAATACCAACACCACCAACATTTGATTTAACACCTAATAAAATACCCAAGAGGTCACCGAATACTGTACCGACCAGTGTGCAAAGTGCGAGTATTCCAACTCCATAAATAATCATTGTATTTTCCTCATATCCTTGGAAATTAATGTGTTTCGCGATCCAGATTTGTTATACACAATCCTTCTGCTGCTGCATTGCAATCATAATGTTGTCCATGCGCGTTCCTTGAAACGCCATGACCAACCCTTCTTTAAATATACGTCGGGCAAGCCCTGTCAATACCGTGCCAGGCAACAATTCCAGTTGTAACCGAACACCACGCTCCCACGCCGCTTGCAGGGTACTTTCCCATTCCACGACACATGCCATATTGCGAGCCAAATCTTGACGAATCTGTACGGCACTCAGCATCAAACGCGCGGTACTACTACTCAAATAACGAATTTTTGCTGTTTTGAACTCAACCTCTTGCATCGCTTGCGCCAGCGTGTGCGCTTGCTGTTCCAATAATTCACAGTGTGATGGCACACTGACCTGTAAGCGCTTTGCCATGACGCCTTGTTGTTGTGCCAGTGTGGCAACTTGCTGCATGGCGCTATCTGCCCCCGAAATTACAATCTGATTTGCCGCATTAATATTGGCAACATACACTTGACCTAGCTGCTGTTGTACTTCAGCAACCCAATGTTCTACCTGTGTCCGACTTGTTCCAATAATCGCAGTCATGCCATAACCTGTCGGATAAGCATTTTGCATCAGCTCACCACGCAGTGCCACCAGCCTGAGCGCATCTTCAAAACTCAACACCTCAGCAACTACAGCGGCTGCCCATGCACCAATCGACAGTCCCGCCACATAATCAGGTTTAAGCTGCTTCTGTAACAATTGCTGTGAACTCGCCACACCTGCAATCAATAAACACAGCTGTACTGCACGAGTTGATTGCAATGCTTCTGGTGTATCCAAAGTTAAAACATCCTGTCCCAATACAGCAGAGGCGCGTGCTAAATAATGTTGCACCACATCATCTTGCGGTAAGTCATGCAACATATTGGGCTTCTGTACGCCCTGTCCCGGATACACCCACAATGAACTCATGCGCCAACCTCCTGCATTGCCCACGGGTTATCGACCAACACCGCACCTTCTGCACGTTTCAAGAGCATCTGATGTCGGGCATTTGCCCAGTCTGCCAATGCCACACCACCGTATGGGGTTTGCAATTGCACATCGACTCGTACAGGTGACTGTCGCAAAGCCGCCAACAATACTTTTGCATCTGCTTTGGCTAACTCATTTGGCATACGAATCAGCACATCCAAATCACTGTTGGCATGCGTCACCTGTATGCCTGTTGCCAACTCAAAACCTGTACTACCCGTAATACCCCACGTCCAGCCTGTGGCCTGTAACACTTGATCAATCAGCTGGATTTTTTCCGCAATGATTGGAAATTGTTCAGCATTGACTTCAATCAACTGTTCAGGTTTCACAATACGTTGAATTGCAGCTTTCGGCATCATACACGCCAAGCGTTGCCAACGTTGTACACCACGAATACCCACTGCCACCTGATCAGGATCGGTCACAGCACGACGCACCACGACAGGTTGACCTGCTGCAATTGCCTGCCATGCCCAATCAGGAACTTGCTCAGGAAGCGCGCTGAGCGGCATTCCCCAAAGCAAATCGTGGGCTTGTGGTGCGCTGATCATACAGATTGCTCGCGTGACCATTGTTCACGCAGTAAAGCACGAACTTTTTGCGATGCCTGACGGTTTTCACCGTGAAAACGTGACGACAAACTTCGGTCTTGGCTTTGCAAAATATCCTGTAACGCGGCTGATACATGCTGCTGAATCAATAGCACATCTTCAGCTTGCGGATGCACAATATCCTGTACCTGTAAAATCTCGGCCAGCAATCCTAAGCTGTGGTAACTCTGAATGTCATACGCCATTGGTGCGACTTTTGCAGCTAACTGCTCCAGTTCTTCAACACTACGCAAAGTCACACGTGCAGCAGATTCCTTACCCATCGCATGTACCATAACGCCTGCATCATCCAGTGCGATTAAGCGATTGGCTTGGTAACCATGTGCCAGAAATGCACCCGACATTGCTTTACCCACCAACAGGCTGATCACTGGATGCCCTGCCAAACGTGCCGTAATATAACGATCTGCCGCCGCGGCCAATGCCTGATGAATACCCAAGACTTCTTCACGGCGACCATAAGCCTGACTTGGCACATCGACCACACATAAAATTGCACGTTTCTGTGACTGGCTGGCATCTGCCTGAATCGCTTGATCAACTGCTCTAGCAAGCGACCAGCCTTCAAGTAAACCCACTTCGCCTTGCTGCGCACGTGGAAACTGATTGTTGGCATCTACCACAACAGCAATCACCCGCACGGGATAACCGTTTAACTCACCATCAGCAACGCGTAATGATGCAGGAAAATCGGCGACGTTTTGAAAACTTGATTCTGCGGTCAAAGCATTGAACCAATTTAAGCCTCTAGCGGTGACACGCGTTGCATTAACATCCATATTCATGCCGATTCTCCTTGATATAACTGCTGTACCGCACTTGGACTGATCTGTTCACGGGTATCTACCTGTGCCATTTTTTCCAAGAACCAGGCATAACGTGAGCTGCGTGGCTGAGCTGGGCACCCTGCACTCAAGAACTGCTGCACTTGCTGGTGAATCTGCTCGATATCATCTTCAACAAAAGCATCGACCAAACCCGATGCAAAGCGTTGTGCGCCGCCTGTAATGCTCCAGATAAATGGGCGATCTTTGGCATCGTATTCTTGTACACCTGCTTCCTGCTCAATCACTTGCGGGCCATTCAACCCCAAACGCCCTTCTTGAGTCAAAATCAGATAACTACACAATCCAGCGGCAATCGACATACCACCGAAACAGCCCACACTCCCCGCAACAATTCCAATCACAGGCTGATACTGACGTAATTCCACAATCGCCGCATGAATCTCGGCAATCGCTGCCAAGCCCAAATTGGCTTCCTGTAACCGCACACCACCCGTTTCTAGCAATAACACTGCGGCGGTTGGAATGCCTTTAAGGTTATCTTCAATCGCCAGCTCTAAAGCTCCTGCAATTTTTGCACCGCCAACTTCACCAAGGCTTCCGCCCTGAAATGCACCTTCAATGGCAATCACCACGACAGGCTGCTTTTGTATAGTTCCTTTAATGACCACTACGCCATCATCGGCTTGCGGCACAATATTTTGCTTAGGCAACCACGGCGACGTGATCCGATCAAATGGATCAACCAGTTCACGGTAACGTAAATCAAGCAGGCTTTGTGCACGCTGACGTGCCGAGAGTTCAATAAAACTGCTGCGCTGTAATAAGTCTTGAATATCAGTCATGTTGTGCTTCCTCCAAAGCTTGCTCTAAACGTAAGCGCACCACGCCCGGGGTTGCACCAAAGTCATTAATTTCAATGTTGACTGCTGGTAATTCCTGCATAGCAAACACGCGTTCAAACAAATTTTTCCAGCGCACTTGGCTGCCATCGACTGATGTAGTCACCTGAATGCTTAAAGTGTCACCCTCTTTAGGTTCAACCAAAATTTCCAAATCGCCTGAACCGACACAACCGACCAGCGCACGTTGTTTAGCAACACGCTGGGCAGCAAATTTAAAATTCAATATTTCCATGTTCTTTATCCTTATGAGTTATTCGCCTTGAAAACGCTCTACCCGATCGACAAATAAAGTCGCTGCCAATAAATCCGCCGCACCGCCAGGTGAAGCATTCAGACGCAATAAATCAATTTCCAGCAAATACAGTTCACGACGTGCTGCCAGACTGGCATAACCACCGAGTGCCAAAACTTGTCCTGCACCTTGCTGCATGCGCTTTAAGCCATTTAATCCCGCCCGATACAGCACACAGGTATCATCCAGATGCTGCATAATCGCCAGCAAGGCATCTAAACGGGCAAATTCCTCACGCATCGAACGCTGTCGGGTGTGGCGAAGCTGTGGCAAGGCGTGCTGACAAATCGCAGGAAAACCTTGTTGTGCTTGCTGTTTTGCCCCTTGCTTGCCATGTTTGTGCAATACCATTTGCCCATGACTTAAGGTAGCTTTCGCTGTTACAGCTCGGTCTTCAAGTTGTGCGATTTGCCCTGCACAAAGACACACTTCCTCCGCAGATGTTCCCTGTGGCAACAACGTCGCAGCTGTCACCAGTAAACCGAGTGCCCAAATCGCCCCGCGATGGGTATTCACGCCGCCCGTCACCGCCAACATGGCTTGCTCACCTTCACGCCCAAGCTGTCCGATTTGTTCGCGTAATGCCCGTGAAACTTCGCCATGTTGTGTTGCTGCCAAACTCATGGCAGCAAACATATGTCTTAAACTTTCAGCCGACTGTTCCATCAAGTTCAGGGTCAAATCCTGATGTGCGCCTGAACTACGTGCATCGACCAGTGCAGGTTTGGGTGACAAACGCACTTCATCGAGTAGAGCTTGTACCGCAAAATCTGCGAAGGTATCGGCCAGATAGTGCTGCGGTTTGAGTTGAAAAAATGCATTCATTTACCAACTCCGAAATTTTGCAGGCGGTTCGTACAGACCATCTGACCATGTCACCAAGTCTGCAATATTTTTAGCCGCAAGCAGCTCACGGGTTGCATCGGTACGGCGAATGCCTAAATCTTCGGGAAATGCCACCAAACCTGCTTGGCGTAGACGTTCAGTATTTTTCGGGTCATGACGCAAACCAATATCGGTCACACCAGCCACTGCCGCGATCATTTCTTCACGTTGTTGCTGACTGTCGGCTTTATATAAATACGCAATGCCTTCTTCGGTAAGCAGATGAGTCACGTCATCGCCATAAATCATGATTGGCGCCAGTGGCATACCTGATTTTTTCGCAACATCGACTGCATCAAGTTGATCGACAAAAGTTGGCTTTCCACCTTCTTGGAAGGTTTCCACCATCTGTACCACCAGTTTTTTACCACGTGCCAGATAAGTGTCGGTATCATTCAACCCTTGAGGACGCATATCCAGCCATGCAGGCGTGCTATGTCGGCGACCACGTGGGTCATGTCCCATATTTGGCGCACCGCCAAAACCTGCCAAACGTCCTTTGGTGACGGTTGAAGAATGGCCTTGACCGTCAACCTGTAAAGTTGCGCCAATAAACAGATCCACCGCATATTGCCCTGCCAACTGACACATCATGCGGTTGGAACGCAGCGAACCATCACGCCCTGTAAAAAATACATCGGGGCGTGCCGCTACATATTTTTCCATGCCCAGTTCAGTTCCAAAGCAATGCACGCTTTCCACCCAACCCGATTCAATCGCAGGAATCAAAGTCGGATGCGGATTTAATGTCCAGTTACGGCAAATCTTGCCTTTTAAGCCAAGTGATTCGCCATAGGTTGGCAAGATCAATTCAATCGCTGCGGTATTAAAACCAATACCGTGATTGAGCGATTGCACCTGATGCTTTTCATAGATGCCGCGAATCGCCATCATTGCCATGAGGACATGTACAGGTTTGATGTGTTTCGGGTCACGAGTAAACAGCGGCTCAATATAAAATGGACGATCTGCTACCACCACAAAGTCCACCCAAGAGGCAGGAATATCGACACGTGGCAAATCGGTTACGTCATCAACTAATTTGTTGACCTGTACAATCACAATGCCATCGCTAAATGCTGCAGGTTCAATCAAGGCTGGCGAATCTTCGGTACTTGCACCTGTATAAATATTGCCGTGACGGTCTGCCATAAAGCCTGCGGACAACACGACATTCGGAATCAAGTCGACCAGTAAGCGCGAATACAGTTCGATGTAGGTATGAATCGCACCAATTTCCAGTAAGCCATCTTCAAGCAACTGGCTAATGCGTAGGCTTTGCGTGCCTGCAAAAGAAAAATCAAGTTTACGCGCAATGCCTTTTTCAAATAAATCCAGATGCTCTGGACGCCCAACACTTGGCATGATCATGTGCAGATCATGCAATACATCGGGGCTGGTCTGTGCCAATGCACGTGAAAGAAAATCGGCTTGTTTTTGGTTATTACCCTCAAGGATGACTTTATCGCCTGGGGTAATTAAGGTTTCGAGCGCCTGAACAATATTTTGGGTGGGAATCACTACACCGTCGGCAAACTTGCGTGCCAAGTCCAATTTAATCTGCTTGGCATAACGGCGTTTATTCCAAATTCGATCTTTATGCTGTACCGAGCCTTCCATGCGATGTCCTGTTCTGCAGTTCATGTTTTCATCTATAAAACCCTGTTCAGGGTTTTTGATCAATAAACTCGAAATGCAGAACATTAACCTGAAGTTAATAAACTCGGATTAAATCGCGGAAGAAGCACTCCGCTGTAACCGATTGACCGCATCATCCACACTTTGTGCCGCGTAGGTGGATTGGGGCAATAACGGACTGTTTACATACAATAAAGTTTCCGCCACGGAGCGGCGTACCCTCGCCAGTTGTAAATCAATCTGCTTGTCTTGTAACTGGGTGGCTAACTGTAGGAGTTCTTCGACACTGGTACTGTCAAGACTTGGGCATTCTTCCAGATTCAAAATTACATGTTGATAATTTTGCTCAGAAAGTTTGTGAATAATCGCATTAGAAATTTTTTCAGCATTGGCAAAAAACATGGGGTGATCAGGCCGTGCAATTAAAATACCATCAAGCGCCACGGCTTCAGGAAAGCGGTCAATATCGACAAAATCATGCCCGCCATCCATACGCCCAAGCCATGCAATTCGAGGAACCGAATAGCTTTTAAGCATCATCAAAATACTGACAATAATCGCAATGACTAAGCCGTTGAGCACCCCAAAAACAATCACTGCCCAAATCGCAACAATCGACAACAACCGATCTTTACGCCAAATAAAATACTGCTTAAACGGCGCAAAACGAATATGCCCACTCACCGCATACATCACAATGCTTGCCAGAATTGGCTCAGGAATATTGGCAATATACTGACGAAAACACAGCAGAAAAATCACCACTGCCAGTGCCGCCACCCATGCCGATTTTTTACTTTTTGCCCCTGCGGCTTCGTTGGCTGAAGTCGCCGAATAGCCTGCACCAACAGCCATGCCTTTTAGTAATCCTGAGCAGATATTCCCCATACCCAATGCAATCAGGTCACGGTTGGGTTCGCTTGGATCATTGTATTTCAGGGCAAAGGTACGAATCGAGGTATAAGATTCAGCATAAATAATCAGGGCAACCGCCAGCGAAATTTCCACCAGTTGTAGCCAGCTATTCATATTCAAATGAAGTAAGCTGGCACTCGGCAAAACAAACTCAAAATGTCCAACTGAACGAATTCCCCATTCTTGGGTATACCCCATCACATTTAGGCCAATGCCTAAAATAATCAGCAACAAAGCAACTGGAATGGTTTTATAGCGTTGGGTCAACTGTAAAGTTAAAAAGGCACTGAGTCCCATACTCAAAGCATGCCAGTTCCAGCTCGAATAGGCTTGCAGCATTTCCCACAATTGACGAAAAAAATCGCTATGTGCAGGATGCACCTGTAACACTGCGGGTAGCTGTTTGACCACAATGCTCAGTGCCAAGCCAAAGGAAAAGCCCTTCAGTACAGGTTTAGCAATAAAATGCGTGACCTCTCCGAGCTTAAACAGCCCCGCAATCACCAGCAAAATTCCCGACAAAAATACCAGTGCATACGCCAGACTTGCCCGCTCTGGCGAGGAAAACACCACAATGGTTGCCAAACCTGAACTCATGACTGCGGCAGAAGATGACGTCGAAGATACAATCGCAAAACGGCTATGCCCGATCAGACCATAAAGCACCAAACCGAGCACCAGCGCCACCAAACCACTTTGCGGTGATAGTCCTGCAATATTGGAATATGCCACTGCTTCAGGTAATAACAAGCCTGCGATGGACAAACCCGCAATCAGATCAAAAATCGGGACTTTTTTAGCCGTAGTCATAGACTCGCCAAATCTTGTGCAGTGAGTGAAACAATCTGGCAAGGAATCAAGGCATCTTCATCATGCAGATAGACTGCACATAAACGATGATAACCATCGGCAATAATCAAATGCCGCTGTCCCAAATCACGTACCAATAGCAAGGGAGAAAGTGCTTTTTCTTGTTCAATCTTGCTTAAATCCTTTGCCACGTGAAAATTGTGTTCATCCAGCAAAGGCAGTTGTGCTGCCCGAAAAATGTCTTTGGCTTTAAACTGGCTCACGTCTTCCGCTTGTAAACGGCTGACCAATTTTTCAACTTGTGAAGGGTGCAACAATAAACATAAATAAGAACTTGCCGCAGGATAATCATGCGCTTCGGGTTTATCGAGCCAGGCAATTGAATGTTTAGGTTTTTTATTATTGCTATCCATGATTTAAGACTCCTTATTATTGCTATAAATCATCTGACAGCATAACAAATCCGTTAGGTAAAAGTCTGCAAAAAAAAGCGAGCACATGGCTCGCTTTTTTGATCAGTATCAGGCTGGGTTAAAACTGGACTTGACCTGGTACCCAGTTGGTTCCTGCCAATGGCACACGTGCCATCGCTGCCGCTTCAACTGTCAGCGCCACCAAATCCTCTGGATCAAGGTTATGCAAGTGTGATTTACCACAAGCACGTGCCATAGTTTGAGCTTCAAGCACTAAAACGCGCAAGTAATTTGCCAAATGACGCCCCCCTTCAATCGGGTCAAGATTTTTTGACAATTCAGGGTTTTGAGTCGTGATTCCCGCAGGGTCTTGACCATTTTGCCAGTCATCGTAATAACCTGAGGCAGAACCGATTTTTTTCAATTCATCGTTTAGGCGCGGGTGATTATCGCCCAGTGCAATCAATGCTGCTGTGCCAATTGCGACAGCATCTGCACCGAGTGCCATGGCTTTTGCAACGTCCGCACCTGTACGAATCCCGCCTGAAACGATCAATTGAACCTTGCGGTGCATGCCCATTTCCTGAAGTGCCTGAATCGCTTGAGGAATGGCAGGTAAAATTGGAATCCCGACATGTTCAATAAACACTTCCTGAGTTGCCGCAGTACCGCCTTGCATCCCATCAAGCACAATCACATCTGCACCTGCTTTTACCGCAAGTTTAACGTCGTAGTATGGGCGGCTTGCCCCGATTTTCACATAAATCGGTTTTTCCCAGTCGGTGATTTCACGGATTTCAGCAATTTTAATCGCGAGGTCATCTGGGCCTGTCCAGTCTGGGTGACGACAGGCACTGCGTTGATCCACACCCACTGGTAATGTACGCATGCCTGCTACACGTTCAGTGACTTTCATGCCCAGTAACATACCGCCGCCGCCTGGTTTTGCGCCTTGACCGAGTACAATTTCAATCGCATCGGCTTTACGCAAGTCATCTGGGTTCATGCCATAGCGTGAAGGTAGGTATTGATATACCAAAGTTTGTGAGTGTCCACGTTCTTCAGGCGTCATACCACCGTCACCTGTTGTGGTTGATGTACCCACCATGGTTGCGCCACGCCCTAATGCTTCTTTGGCGTTGGCAGACAATGCACCAAAACTCATTCCCGCAATGGTCACAGGCACTTTCAGGTGAATCGGTTTTTTGGCAAACCGTGTACCAAGGACCACATCCGTTCCACATTTTTCACGGTAACCTTCGAGCGGATAACGCGACATGCTCGCACCGAGCAATAACAAATCATCGAAGTGTGGCAATTTGCGTTTTGTTCCACCACCACGGATACCATAAATCCCTGTAGAGGCAGCACGTTGAATT
The DNA here is from genome assembly GCF_004331075.1 of Acinetobacter brisouioides. Lineage (GTDB taxonomy): Bacteria > Pseudomonadota > Gammaproteobacteria > Pseudomonadales > Moraxellaceae > Acinetobacter. The sequence goes on from NZ_SJNX01000002.1 coordinate 69,307, forward strand.
TCCTGAATCGTTAAACGGTCAAACGTCGCAGATTCACGTAATACTGGTTCAAATTGAGTAGTAGATTGAGTCATGATTAAAATCTCCGAGCCACGTTGGGTTTAGTAAGCAGATGCGTTGTCGACTTTAAAGTTGTACAGTTGGCGCGCCGAGCCATAGCGTTTAAATGTAGTTGGATCTTCATCAAATCCAGCCTGCTCTAACAGCTCTGCCAACTCGGCAATGTGTTCTGGACGCATTTCTTTTTCAATACAGTCTGAACCCAAAGATTTCACTGTGCCTTTGACATAAATACGCACTTCATAAAGTGAGTCGCCCAATGCATCACCTGCATCGCCACACACCACCAAACGTCCCGCTTGTCCCATAAAGCAGCTCATGTGTCCGATGCTGCCACCCACCACAATATCCACACCTTTCATTGAGATACCACAGCGTGCACCTGCATCACCATCGATCACTAATAAACCACCGTGTGCGGTTGCCCCTGCTGCTTGTGATGCATTGCCTTTGATGCGGACTGAACCCGACATCATGTTTTCAGCCACGCCAACACCAACATTTCCGTTCACGATCACATCGGCTTCTTGGTTCATGCCTGCACAGTAATAACCTGCGTGCCCGTCAATGGTGACTTGTACAGGAGCTTTCATACCCACTGCGATATTGTGCTGACCTGCTGGGTTCTGCACAGTCCATGCAGGAATCGCAGCAACTAATTCAGGGGTATGTAATGCCTGATTCAGTTCGCGAATGCTGTCCACGCTCAGGTCAAAAGTGTCTTTTAATTCGATTTTGTCTGCCAATACTGTGCTATTCATCGTGTTTGTTCCTCTAATTGTTTTAGTCTTTATGCTGCTTCGCCAGTATTGGCGGTTGAGCGTTCCCAGACATATAAAGTCGCTGGTTCTGGTTCCCAGACTCTGGCTTTGTCGATGTTTGGTAATGAAGCCAATGCCTGATATTCAGATGCCATTGCCACATAATCATCGGTTTCTGCCAAAACCGCAGGTTTGCAGGCAATCGGATCACGAATCACCGCAAAACCGTCACGTGTACCAATCGCAAAGGTAAAGAAACCGTCCAAGTCATCCAGTGCATGATTCAATGCTTGTGCTAGGTTGTCACCTTCTTGTAAGCGCCAAGTCAGGTAGCCCGCAGCCACTTCAGTGTCGTTATCGGTTTCAAAATGAATGCCTTGACGTTTCAGTTCCTGACGTAAACGCGCATGGTTGGACAATGAACCGTTGTGTACCAAACACAAATCCGCACCTGTTGAGAATGGGTGACTGCCTTCCATGGTCACCGCACTTTCGGTTGCCATACGGGTATGCCCGATAATGTGACTACCTTTCATATTCGCTAAGCCAAAGCGTTCAGAAATTTCGACAGGCAAGCCCATGCCTTTTAAAATTTCGATGCTTTGTCCGACACTCATGATTTTCAGTTCAGGCGCAAGTTCAGTGATTGCTGCACGAACAGTTGTTTCATCTGCTTCGACTTTAAGCACGGCCGCAGTTGCATTTTGGAACCATTCAAACCCTGTACCGAGTTTCGCTTCTAGTTTTTCTGCGAATGCTTGCCAGTTAAAGTTTTCGTCAGTAGTTTGCAAGGTCAGTTTGACCCAACCGTCTTGCACTTCATCGCCATAGATCGCAAAGCCTGCGCTGTCTGGGCCACGTCCAGTCATCGCTTCAAGCATCGGTTCAAACAGTTTTCCCAATTGAGATTCGAGGGCTGGATTTTTTAAGTAAAGTCCGACAATGCCACACATAATGCTTACTCCAATAGATTCAATTTTGTTGATTTATCTTTAATTTAGAAAAATTCGGTATAACGCTGGATTTCCCAATCAGACACATGTCGACTGTATTCCACCCATTCCATACTTTTTTGATTGATAAATTCATCCACGATTTCTGCACCCATTTTTTCTCTAAACAATAGATCGGCTTTGAGTGCTTCAACGGCTTCTTTAAGTGACTGTGGCAAAGTTTCGATACCACGTGCGGCAATCTCTTCCAGTCCGAGGCTGTACAGGTTTTCATTGCATGCCGCAGGTGGAGTCAGTTCGCGTTCAATGCCATCTAAGCCCGCAGCAATAATCGCGGCTGACACCAAATACGGATTGCAACCTGCATCCGGAAGGCGCAGCTCTATACGACCATAAGGAATACGCACCATGGCTGAACGGTTGTTGGAACCATAAGCAATAAACGCAGGTGCCCATGTCGAACCAGACAATGAACGACCCACCACAAGGCGTTTATAGGAGTTCACGGTTGGCGCACAGAAAGCACACAGTGCTGGGCCGTGTTCAAGCAACCCTGCGATAAAGTGATATGCCATTTTTGACAAGCCCATACCGCTTGGGTCACTTGGGTCATGGAACAGGTTGCTGGATTCTTCACTGCCAATCGACAAGTGAAAGTGCATGCCGTTACCCGCACGTTTTGGATCAGGTTTTGGCATAAACGAACAGATCATGCCCAAATCGTTGGCAATTTCACCTGCCGCCATACGGAAGAAAGTAAACATGTCTGCCGAATTCATGGCATCGCTGTAGGTATAGTTAATTTCAAACTGACCGTTAGCATCTTCATGGTCAATCTGGTAAATGTCGAAACCGACAGGAATCAAGGCTTCAGTTAAGCGCTCTAAAAATTCGCGTGAACGCGATAAGCCTTTATAGTCATAGCAAGGTTTGTCGAGGTTGTCGGAATCATCCACCATTTTCAGTGAACCGTTTTCCCCACGGCGAAACAGGCTAAACTCTGGCTCCAAACCTGTATTCAATGTCCAGCCTTTGGCACTTAAACGCTCGACTTGTTTACGGAGCACATAGCGTGAATCATAAGGGTGTGGCTGACCGTTGACATGACCTTCACAGACCACACGACCATAACCAGGTTGCCAAGGCACTGGCGTTAAGCTCGACAAATCGCCTTTGACCATGAAATCTGGACCATGAGGCTGCATCCCCATACCTGATATGGCAAAACCTGCGAAACCAACGCCATCTTTTTCAATTGCCTTTAGACCAGAAATGGGTACAGATTTGGTTTTTGCAGCACCATGAATATCGACAAACTGTGCCAATACATATTTTAATTGGTACTGATCAATCACCTGTTGAACCTCTGGACGATACATCGGTTTTTTGGTGAGTTGATGTTGATCAAACATCTCCGTTACGGCTTGCTGCAACATGATTGACATACTCCCATATGACAAAAACTAAATGTGGTGCAGAAAATGCATCTTTCTGTGCTTACATGGTTTTAAAAATTCCATTCAAGAAATTTTCTTTCCTAATAAGAAAGCAAATCCCTTGCCAACTTTGTGGTCATTAAAAAAAATTGTGATTTATGGGCAGAAATCGACTATATTTCCAACAAGAATATATATTTCGTAATAGGAATTTTATGTTTTGACAAAGTTCGTTTGTGCTTTGCAGTAAACTACAAGGCAATATCGGTATCGAAATAGTGCGGGATGAACCAGAATGAGACAAACTAAAAATAGTTTAAAACTTGAACAATATATTGGTATTCAAATCAAACGCCATCGTCAAGAACAAGGTTTGAAATTGTCTGAAGTGGCACAAATCGCAGGAATCAGTCAGGGCATGCTCAGCAAGATTGAAAATGCTCAAGTATCGACCAGTCTGGAAACTTTAAGCCGCCTGTGTGAAGTGCTTGGCATTCCCATGTCGACTTTATTTAGCCAGTACGACCAGCAAGAAAGTCACGCTATGCTAGTCAAGTCGGGCGATGGTATGGAAGTCGTTCGCCGTGGCACAGAAAAAGGTCATACCTATCGTTTAATCACCCATTCACGTGGTCCACGTAAAAACTTTGAGGCGTATCTGGTCAGTATGGATGATGCCAGCGAGGAATTCCCGACTTTTGCCCATCCAGGTACGGAAATGTTGTATTTAGTAGAAGGTGAATTGTTGTATCGTCATGGGCATGAAGTATTTCATATGCAGCCAGGCGACTGTCTGACCCTTGAAGGTGAAATTCCACATGGGCCAGAAAAACTGATTCAGGTGCCAATTCGCTTGCTGTCTGTGATGAACTACGCACAGCCACAAGAATAATTTTGAGATCACAGACAGGCATGATGTCTCTCCCAAATGCCTGTCTATAGACTTCTTTGATCAGTCCTTTGTTTTTCTCCCTATGGGATGAGGGTATTTATATTGTCATTTTTGTTAAAAAAATGACTTATGAAACAAGCCTAACGATCCCCTTTTATTAATCTTATTCCACACCGACAACATCCTCCCGCTCAGCAAACGCCTCGATCACTCCCGTCGCTTTAAGCTGTCGTAATTCGCTTTCACTGCGATATTGTTGGAGCACAGACCAAGTATGCTCCCCTAAACGAGGCGGTGCTTGACGGTATTCAACAGGTGTTTCGGACAATTTAATCGGCGATGCAATCATTTTAAAATCCGAATTTTGCGGATGCGGCACATTTACCAACATGTTGCGAGCCTGTATTTGCGGTTCTTGCAAAGCTTCCTCGATGGAATTAATCATGCCTACAGGCACTTGTTTTGCATGAATACAGTCCACCCAAAACTGGGCAGTTTGAGTTAAAAAGTGCTGCTGCAATTGCTGAATCAAGGCATGCCGATGTTTAACCCGATCCTGATTTGAACGAAAGTTAGTATGCTCCCAAAGGTCTGGTCGCTGAATCGCCATACACAGATCTTTAAACTGTTTATCGTTGCCACAGGCGATAATAAAGTCTTTGTCTTTTGCCTTAAATGTTTGATACGGCACAATATTGGGATGGGTATTGCCCATGCGTACAGGGGATTTTTCAGTCAGCAGATAGTTCATGCCCTGATTTGCCAGACCTGCAACCTGAACATCGAGCAGTGACAGATCAATATGCTGCCCTTTGCCTGTACTTAAGCGCGACCATAGCGCTGCCTGTATTGCAATCGTGGCATAAAGCCCCGTTTGCAAATCGGTCACTGCAACCCCGACTTTTTGCGGCACGTTTTCTGGCTCACCCGTAATACTCATCAACCCTGCCATGCCCTGAATAATAAAGTCATAACCGGGTTCTGCGGCACGCGGCCCTGTCTGTCCAAAACCAGTAATCGAACAATACACCAGTCTTGGGTTAATTTTACTCAGGCTGGCATAATCCAAACCATATTTGGTTAACGAGCCTGCCTTATAGTTTTCAATCAGCACATCAGCATTTTTAACCATGTCCTGAATCAGCAATTGTCCTTCATGTGATGCAATATCGACCGCCACCGAATATTTATTACGGTTTGCCGACTGATAATAACCCGCTTCTCGGGTGGCATCCCCCTGTTCATCTGGCATCCACGGCGGCCCCCACATACGGGTATCATCCCCAACTTTAGGACGTTCGATCTTGATCACCTCTGCACCTAAATCTGCCAGAATCTGACCACACCAAGGGCCAGCCAGCACCCGACTCAAATCCAGCACACGTAACCCTGTTAATGCACCCATACACTTATCCTTTTAATAATAAAGATGGCATCAGGTTTTTGAGCCATCTTTGACAGTTCTTATGATTTTTGCGGATCGTACTGACGATCACGAATAAACAGTCCTGGCAAAACACCTGCAATAAAATACGCTGCTCCCATCACCATAAACGCGTTGGCAAACGTTCCACCCGATGCCAAAAAGCCGATGGTTGCAGGTGCGATAGCTGCGCCGACACGCCCAATATTGTAAGCACCGCCAATTGCCGTTCCGCGCACATCAGTCGAGAAAGACTCCGCCATATAAGTTGCGTTGACTCCATATGGAATGCCATACAGAAAACCAAAGGTAATCAGCAAATATAAAATGTTATCTGGTGTATTAAAGAAGATAATCACAGGCAGAAAAATGGCACTGGCTAACGTTCCAAAGACAAACACTGCACGGCGATTGAACTTATCGGCAAGATAACCTGCCAGAATTTTGCCCAGAATCATGGCGGTATATGAACCGACCATATAACTGGTCAAGGATTTAAAGTTCATATGCAATTCGGTTTCCAGATAACTTGGCATCCAGTTGTTGATGCCGTAATAACCGAACTGTAGAAAAAAAGCGGTGGTCATCCAGAACAAAAACATTTTGCGGTGTTTTAAATTGCTAAAAATCTGCTGATAAATACTGCGATTATTGGCTTGCGGCATCTCTATTTGTGTGGCTGTTTTTTCTGTACTTAGCGACTGGATTTTGGTCAGTTGCCATGACTTCGGTTCAGGAACAAAACGTCGCAGAAAAATATTGATTGCAGCAGGAATAACCGTAATGAAAAACAGGGCGCGCCAACCATGTTCAGGAATAATCGCGCCTGCCAAAATCGTCGCAACGATATATCCTACTGTTTGTCCAGTCTGTAAAGTGCCCAGTACGGTTGTGCGGTAACTGGTTGGAACATATTCTGCCATTAGGGTATTACAGGCCATATATAGCGCTCCAATCCCCAATGCACCAATAAATCTGAGCGCCATAAACTGCTCAAAAGTTTGGGTAAAGCCCAGTAAACAGGTCGCCAACGAAAAAAACGTCACTGAATGAGCAATCGTTCTGACCCGACCAAATTTATCGCATGACCACCCACCCAAAATACCGCCAATGCCCATTCCTGCCAAAGACGCACTGCCGAGCGCACCTGCCTGAAGGGTCGATAAGCCAAATGCGGTTTTTAGACTGGTTAAACTATAGGACAGCAACATGATATCGACACCGTCCACCACCATGGCAAAATAGGCAAATAGCAACGCCCACTTCCATGTATTCGGGGTAATCCGTTCATATGTTCCGACATTTGTCGGTAACGAACGGGGTAAATCTGCAACAACCGCTTGAACATCATTGTTCATCTTGACACCTCATTTTCCCAAATGAGCCTCGGTCATTCATCTGCGAGTCATCAAAAAATCACTGTGCCTGTTTTTGTTGTATCCCTGTTGCTTTGGCAAAGCGCCTTTCTGCATGCTGCCTATCCATGATGAATCCCTGACTATGGTTTGCTTAGTTTTTTCAATCAAAGTTAGACCAAAGACGCTCATGACGAGCATCTTGGTTATATCAATAAAAATGTGGATGAAATGATTTTATTTAGTTGGCAAATGCAGCGATGCCTGTTTGTGCACGCCCCAAAATCAAGGCATGAATGTCATGTGTGCCTTCATAGGTATTTACCACTTCCAGATTGACCAAATGACGGGCAATCCCAAACTCATCGCTAATGCCATTGCCACCCAGCATGTCGCGGGCTAAACGTGCGATTTCTAATGCTTTACCGCAGTTGTTGCGTTTAATTAAAGATGTGCCTTCGACTGCGGCAAGACCTTCATCTTTCATACGCCCAAAACGCAAGGCAATCTGTAAACCGAGTGCAATTTCAGTTTGCATATCTGCCAGTTTTTTCTGAATCAGCTGATTGGCTGCCAAAGGACGACCAAATTGTTGACGGTCTAAAGTGTACTGACGCGCAGTATGCCAACAAAACTCCGCCGCACCCATCGCCCCCCATGCAATGCCGTAACGCGCACTATTTAAACAGGTAAATGGACCTTTTAAGCCACGCACTTCAGGAAAGGCATTTTCTTCAGGGACAAATACACCATCCATGACAATTTCGCCCGTAATGGAAGCACGCAAACCAACCTTGCCGTGAATTGCAGGAGCTGATAATCCCTCCCAACCTTTTTCCAGAATAAACCCGCGAATATCACCAACATGACCTTCTGTAGACACTTCCTTTGCCCAAACTACAAATACATCGGCAATCGGGCTATTGGTAATCCACATTTTTGTGCCTGTAAGGCGATAACCACCTGCCACTTTTTTGGCACGCGCCAACATACCTGCAGGGTCTGAACCATGGTCAGGTTCGGTTAAGCCAAAACAGCCAATGTATTCGCCTGTCGCCAGTTTTGGCAGATATTTTTGTTTTTGCTGCTCTGTACCAAATTCATTAATCGGTACCATCACCAATGAACTTTGTACGCTTGCCATAGAACGATAACCTGAATCGACACGCTCGATTTCACGGGCAACCAAGCCATAACTGACATAATTTAGGCCTGCACCGCCATATTGTTCAGGAATCGTTGGCCCAAGCAAACCCAGCTCACCCATTTCGCGAAAAATGCTGGGGTCGGTAGTTTCATGGCGGAATTGTTCAAGTACGCGTGGCATGAGTCTGTCTTGGCAATACGCCGCTGCTGCATCGCGAATCATGCGTTCTTCTTGTGTCAATTGTTGCTCAAGTAAAAAAGGGTCTTCCCAGTTAAATTGAACACGTGCAGATTTTTTTGTTGTTTCGACCATTTGATTCATCGCTTCCCTAGCCTTGTCTGGTTTGTCTTTTCCTTTATGCTACGACCAGTCAGCTTAGGTAGCAAACGATTATTTCTCATGCAGCCATGTGGTTTACGCATATCTTATTTAACCTGAGTTCGATCAAAACTCTTACTCAAAATATTGAATGTTATGACGAGGCCTTACAGTTTTGACTCATATTTCAGGTTGAACCAAAGGTGCATCTGCAAAATTTACCAAAAGCCATATCTTATAAAAAATATATCAAAAACATAATTTTAAAAATATTTTAATGACTCAAACAGTTACAAATGACATTTTTGTGTATCCATTTTTTGAGAACCATTCATCGAACTCAGATTATTCAAATCCAGTTACTTTTAAATTTTTATAAAGTAAAAATTTTATTTTTAACGCTAATCTATGTTATTTCTAAATATCTTAATCTAAAAATCCACCGATATGACAAGGATCGTGATATGCGTCGGATGATTCCCTCTTTACAATCACTGATTTGCTTTGAATCTGCTGCCAAACATAAAAGTTATACTTACGCGGCGCAAGAACTGTGCATTACCCAAAGTGCTGTTTCCAGACAAATCCAGCAATTAGAAGAATTTTTAAACCTCGCCTTGTTTCATCGTACCCGTCACGGCGTTGAATTAACCCTTGCAGGCGAGCAATATTTTAAAAGTATCAAGTCTTCTTTATTAGGAATTGAACAAAGCACCATCGACCTGATGTCGCATAAAGGGCTGGGAGGCACGCTCAAACTCGGCGTTGTTCCTACCTTTGCAACGCGTTGGCTACTCCCTCGGCTTTATCGTTTCAATGAGGTCTATCCTGAAATTACCATTCATCTGGAAACCAGCACCAAACCTTTTTTGTTTAGTGAGCATATTTTCGATGCGGCAATTTATGCAGGCACATCTGCTCAGGTCGAAAATTGGGCAGGTGCAAAAGTTCAATTTCTCATGCAAGAAGATGTGGTTCCCGTGTGTTCTGCACAGCTCATTCAAAAATATTGTCCAGAAATCCAGCTTGAATCGATCAAACAGCTAGACTTAAGTGCCGAACAGCTCAGCCGACTGCCACTTTTGCAGCAAACAACCCGACCTTATATTTGGAAAGAATGGTTCCATGCCGCAGGTTATGATCACCCTTATGCGACAGATGGTCAGCGGCACGAACTGTTTTCCATGTTGGCAGTTGCAGCCACCCATCACATGGGCGTTGCGCTGATTCCACAAATGCTGCTTGAAAAAGAATTGAATAATGGAGACTTGGTTATTGCCTCCAAGTTGAAACTCAAAGGTTCTCGTTCTTATTATTTTGTTTATTCGGAACAGCAAAACAGTGCGCTAATTTTAAAATTTATTGAATGGTTAGAGTATGAAATAAAAATTTATCAGAATAAAAATATAGCGCGTGCTGCCTCATCCCATATAGCAGAAACAGAGATATAAATAGAAGTACCTTATCTTTTTTCTCAATAAAAAAAGCCCTTAGATTCAATCTAAGGGCTTTTTTAAATTTTGGAGCGGGAAACGAGACTCGAACTCGCGACCCCAACCTTGGCAAGGTTATGCTCTACCAACTGAGCTATTCCCGCAATATGGACGCATTATAGAGTGTTTCAAAAAGCTGTCAACTCTTTCAGCATCCAACTGCCTAATTAATCAGCACGGCGCCAAACAGTACCTTGACGAGTATCTTCTAGTACAACCCCCTGATCGAGCAAGGAATGGCGGATTTCATCAGCTTTGGCGAAGTCTTTGGCTTTTTTAGCATCTTGACGTTGCTGAATCAAATCTTCGATTTGTTCTTCAGATAAACCTAAAGCATCCTGACCAATATCTGACTTTAAGAAGTCTTCAACATTATGCTGTACCAAACCTAAAATATTGGTCAAATGACGAAGTGTTGAATAATACACTGCCGCTTGCTCGGCGTTTTCTTCTTTCACCGCGCGATTCAACTCTTTATTGACTTCAAACAAAACTGCAATTGCTTCGGCAGTATTGAAGTCATCACGCATTGCACTATTGAAGCGTTCAACCAGTTCTTGATCTAAAGTTTCAACCGTTTTTTCACCATACACTTGTTGATAAGCTTTAAATGAATGATAGAAACGGCTTAACGTCGTTTTAGCTTCTTTTAGCGCGACGTCTGAGAAGTTCACTGGGCTACGGTAATGTGAAGACACGATAAAGTAACGGATCACTTCGGGATGGAATTTGTCCATCACATCACGAATAGTAAAGAAGTTGCCTAAAGATTTAGACATTTTCTCACCATCAACATTAATAAAGCCGACATGCATCCAGTAGTTGACATACTGTTCGCCTGTTGAAGCTTCGCTTTGTGCAATTTCATTTTCATGGTGCGGGAACATCAAGTCCGAACCACCACCATGAATGTCAAAATGGTTGCCCAAACAGCAGGTTGACATCGCTGAACATTCAATATGCCAGCCTGGACGACCCTGTCCCCAAGGTGAAGCCCAAGCAGGTTCATTGGCTTTGGCATGTTTCCAAAGTACAAAGTCAAACGGGTGTTTTTTCTCAACTTCGACATCGACACGGTCTGAAGCACCCGCTTGCATGTCATCCAGTTTACGACCCGACAAGCGACCATATTTGGCAAATTTTTCAACTTGGAAATATACGTCACCATTGCTTGCAGGATACGCTGCGCCTTTTTCAACCAAGTTGCCAATCATGTTTTGCATCTGGTCGATATACTCAGTCGCACGCGGTGCTTCGTCTGGGTGTAAACAACCCAAGTTTTCAGCATCTTCATTCATGGCCTGAATAAAACGGTCGGTCAATGCGGTGATGCTTTCACCATTCTCATTGGCACGTTTAATAATCTTGTCGTCAATATCGGTGATATTGCGCACGTATTTGACATTCCAACCCTGACTACGTAAAAAACGAATGATGTAATCAAATGCAACCATGACTCGAGCATGCCCAATATGACAATAATCATAGACGGTCATACCGCAAACATACATGTCGATATGCCCTGCTTTACGGGGTACAAATTCAACTTTTTTACGTTGCTCAGAGTTATATAAAACAAAGGGTTGCATATAAAGTCTTCAAATGTTCAAACTAAAGATGCCTCATCATAACTGATGCACAATATTTCACAAAGTTTTATCCCTAAAAAATATAAGATAAGCATCGACATGAGTAAGCTGAATTTGCAGTTAGATTAGGGCACTCAACAATGGGGTCTCCATTGCCTTCATTTCAGGTCTTGTTTAAGTCGTTTTCGCCAAAAATGCAGGCCATAGATGAAATGTCAACAGACCCTATTTATGTTAGAATCACGTCTATTGTTGAATCAAATCCTAAATATATTTTCCAACTGTATTTTGGTAAGGTAGCTAATATTGAACTCCCCACACATCATGAATCCTATTGATTTTAAAAAAGTCGCTCTAGAAACTTTAAAGATTGAACAGCAAGCGCTAGATGTTTTAGCCGCACAGATTGATGAGCATTTCGTCAAAGCTTGTGAAATTATTTTGCAATGCAAAGGTCGTGTAGTCGTTACAGGCATGGGGAAATCTGGACACATCGGACGCAAAATGGCAGCAACATTTGCCTCTACAGGTACTCCGTCTTTCTTCATGCATCCAGGCGAAGCAGGTCATGGCGATTTGGGTATGCTGGTCAAAGGTGATGTGCTGATTGCCATTTCCTACTCAGGAAAAAGTGATGAAATCATGATGCTGATGCCTCTGATTAAGCATGTTGGTGTACCTCTGATTACCATTAGTGGCAATAACAAAGGCCCAATGCCAAAAAATGCCGATGTTGCCTTGACATTAGGCGACATTCAGGAAGCGTGTCCTCTTGGTCTTGCACCAACTTCAAGTACCACAGCAACGCTCGCTTTAGGCGATGCCTTGGCTGTCGCTTTACTTGAAGCACGTGGTTTTACTTCTGATGATTTTGCCCGTTCACATCCTGCAGGTGCATTAGGCAAGCGTCTGCTCTTGCATGTCAAACACCTCATGCACACAGGCGAAGAACTACCTAAAGTTTCTCCAGATACCCCAATGAACCGCGTTTTGTATGAAATTTCAGACAAACGTTTAGGTTTAACCACCGTTGTTGATCAAAACGATACTTTACTGGGTATTTTTACTGACGGAGACTTGCGTCGTTTGATCGATAAACAGCAAGGCTTCGATGTAAACCTCCCTGTCGAAAATGTGATGATTAAAAAGCCTGCTACCATTTCTTCGGAAACTCGTGCAGTAGATGCGCTAGAGCAATTACGTGATCGAAAAATTAATCAATTTGTTGTCGTGGATGATCAAAATAAAGTGATTGGTGTAATTAGTATGCATGACCTGATTCAAGCTGGAGTAGCGTAACACATGGCATCTTATGTATTGTTAGAACAAGCCAGCCATATCAAAGCTTTGGTTTTAGATGTCGATGGTATTTTAAGTGATGGCTTTGTGACATTTACCAACACAGGTGATGAAATCAAATCTTTCGATATCCGTGATGGTTTGGGTATGAAACTGGCTCAGCAAGCTGGTTTAAAAGTGATTGTCATCACAGGGCGCAAAAGCCATATTGTTGAAAAACGCATGTCTGACCTGAAAGTCGACTTGGTTTTCCAAGGTCGTGAAGATAAAGGCGTTGCCCTACGTGAAGCTTGTGCGCAATTCAATCTGTTACCAGAAGATTGCTTATATATGGGCGATGACTGGCCTGATCTGTCAGCATTTGCGATTGCAGGTATGAAAGTGACTGTGCCAAATGGACATGTTGAAGTACGTCGCCGTGCAGATTTAGTGACCCAAGCCATGGGTGGACGTGGCGCTGTACGTGAAGTGTGCGATATGCTGTTACAGGCAAAAGGGGTTTATGAGGAATTACTTGAAAAATTCACTGCTGTCCCGCATTAACTGATAATTGTTTGATAAACTACGCTTATGGATACTAAAACTTTATATATCGCAGCGATTGTAATTGGAACCATAAGCGGTGGTTACTATTACTTTAGTGGCAAAAGTAAAAAACTGGACATCAATGCGGTACGCAATATGACCTATTCTGCCAAAGATGTTAAAATCACCCAAACTGATCAACAGGGGTATGTGTCTGCACGTGCTTCAGTTGACGAAATGGCACAAAACAAACAAAACAATACATCTCAGTTATATAACTTCAATGCGACAACATATAGTCATGGTAAAATTGATGCAACCTATACTGCATCTCGTGCCGATGGCTACGATGATAATCAGAAAGTAATATTATCTGGTAACGTGGTTGCCCACAAAAATACCGCTCACGGCGTGATGACGCTACGGACTGATCAATTGACTGGCTATCCAAAAAAACGACAGCTTGAAACCACACATATGGTGACTGTCGATTCTGCACAGAGTCAGTTTATAAGTCATGGCTTAAAAGCCGACTTAAACTCAGGACAATACGAGTTTTTCAATATTAGAGGAAACTATGCTCCTAAATCCTAAACATTCACATGTTAAAACGGTCTTCAATGTTGTCATTTTAGGAGCCCTGTCTTGCACGGCAATGTCAGCCTTTGCACTACCCACTGACCGTAACCAGCCCATTTCTCTTGTTGCCGATCGTGCAACTTATAATGATAAAACTGGTTATACTACCTATTCAGGTAATGTGGTCATTGAACAAGGCTCTATGAAGTTACAAGCCGATTCAGTCACAGCACAGTTCAACAAAAATCGTCAAATCAGCACAGTAACGGCCAATGGACACCCTGCTCGCTTCCAGCAAAAAACCGATCCAAACAAAGGCTTTTCTCGTGGTGAAGGACAAAAGATTATCTATAATGCAGACACAGGAATTTTAACCTTAAATGGTAATGCCTATGTCAATCAGGATGGTGCAAGTGTACGTGGTGCAACCCTACGTTACAGCATGAACAAAGGCGATATTGAAGCTGTAGGCAGTTCATCAGGTGGTGCTGCGACTTCAACTAGCCCAGGTCAAAATAAAGGTCGTGTTCAGATTGTGATTCCACCAAATTCTTCACAGTCTGCTCCAGGAGCAAAAAGTAAATGAGTGATGTCCTCATCAATCAGCCACAAATGCTCCGCATCCGTCACCTTGCCAAAAACTATAGTAAACGCTGGGTAGTCAAAGACGTTTCTTTTGAAATGCACAGTGGTCAGATTGTGGGATTACTTGGCCCAAACGGTGCAGGTAAAACCACCAGTTTTTATATGGTGGTCGGTTTGGTGCGTATGGATAAAGGCGAAATTTATCTGGATGACCAAGATCTGTCCCACTTTGCCATGCATGAACGTGCCTGTAAAGGCATTGGCTACTTGCCACAGGAAGCTTCGATTTTCAGAAAATTGACCATCGCTGAAAATATCATGGCGATTTTGGAAACGCGCAAGGATTTAAATAAAGCCCAGCGCGAACAACGCCTAAAAGAATTGCTGGAAGACTTTAAAATCAGCCATATTAAAGATTCTTTAGGCATGAGCGTGTCGGGTGGCGAACGTCGCCGTGCAGAAATTGCCCGTGCTTTGGCCGCCAATCCTAAATTCATGTTGCTCGATGAACCGTTTGCAGGGGTTGATCCGATTTCGGTAGGTGACATTAAAGAGATTATTCAGAACTTAAAAGATCGTGGCATCGGCGTGTTGATTACCGATCATAACGTGCGTGAAACGCTGGCGATTTGCGAAAAGGCTTATATTGTCAGTGAAGGTTCTGTGATTGCCGAAGGTACAGCACAAGAAATTCTGGAAAATGCTACAGTGCGTGAAGTTTATTTGGGTGAAGATTTTACCGTGTAAATTTTAGTTTGCTCAGCATTTTCAAAGCTGTATATTGCAAAATATACGGCTTTTTTTAGCATTCAATTTTAAGATAAGGCAAGACCAGTGGCGGATCAAATTAAGAAAAAAGGCTCATCCATTACACGCGTACTCGAAATCATCGAGGCAATTGCTATCGCACAGCATCCGCCCACTCCTCTCGATTTAGCCATTGCACTGGATATCCCAAAACCAAGTATTCATCGTTTATTGCAGACTTTAGAAAAAGAAGGTTTTATTAAGCTCGATACCTATGGCGGCTATATTGTGGGGCAACGGACTCATGCTCTATTGGTCAGTTCATGGAATCAGGAATCGAAAAAAATTGAACGGCTGGCAATTTTGCAAAAGCTGTCGGGTCAAATTGGTGAAACCTGTGGTATTGCGATTTTACAAGACAATGAAATGCTGTATACCGATCGGGTACAAACCAACTGGCCACTGCAAGTGTATTTGCCTATAGGCTCTAAAGTTCCACTATGGTGTACGTCGAGTGGTAAGTTGTATTTGAGTTATCTGGATAAAGAACGGCTTAACAATGTACTGAAACATCTGCCGATTCAACAAATGACCAAAAATACCATCATTGACAAAGTTGCACTTGAACAGAATTTACATACGATTTTTAAGCAGCAATTGGGTACAGATAACGAAGAGTTTATTGCAGGTATGGTGGCATGTTCTGTACCAATTTTAAATGCAGAACAGCAGATTGTGGCATGCTTATACACTCATGCACCGACCATTCGCAAGTCTTTACAGGATTTGATGGACTATGAACCCGTGCTACGTGAAGCAGCACAGGAACTTAGCCAACTCATTCAGCAAAGATAATCGAAGCAAACTCATTAAAATCTCCTACTCAAAATATTGAAAATCAATAAATTGTGATGGCAGACCCTTATCGTTTTAACTTATATTTCAATCTTGTTCAGACTCAACCTAAGAAGTATCACTTAACAAGGCTTTCGACAGGCGTGACATTGCCACGCAAGGGCAACCCACTTGCGTAGCTATGCTGTTCTAAGTTTCTATATAAAATGTAGATTAATTCAGCGTTGGCATTGAGAACTGTACGCCTTCACGGACATTGCTCGATGGCCAGCGTTGAGTAATCGTTTTACGACGAGTATAAAAACGTGCACCATCTGGCCCATAGGCAAATAGATCACCAAACAGTGAGCGCTTCCAGCCACCAAAGCTATGGTATGCCACTGGTACAGGTAACGGGACATTTACCCCCACCATTCCGACTTGGATATGGTCGGTAAAGTAACGTGCTGCCTCACCATCGCGGGTATAAATACAAGTGCCGTTGCCATATTCATGATCGTTGATCAATTGCATGGCTTCTTGCATGGTCGCAACACGAATCACTTGTAGCACAGGCCCAAAGATTTCCTGTTTATAGCTGAGCATGTCTGGGCTGACATGGTCAATTAAGGTTGCGCCCACAAAGTAACCGTTTTCATAACCTTCTGGCGCGGCATGGCGTCCATCGACCACCACGGTTGCGCCTTGTTGTTCGGCACTGTCAATATGCCCTATCACTTTGGCTTTATGTTCTGCGGTAATGACTGGGCCAAAGTCATTGTCTTTGTTGGCGAAGTGTCCATATTTCAGACCTTGCATGCGTTCACTCAGTTGTTGCACCAGTTTATCTGCCATTTCGTCACCCACCGCAACAGCAACTGACAGTGCCATACAGCGCTCACCCGATGAACCAAATGCGGCACCCAACAATGAACTCACCACATTTTCAAGGTCGGCATCTGGCATCACAATCGCGTGGTTTTTCGCACCACCCAATGCCTGACAGCGTTTACCTGTTGAAGTTGCAGTCTGATAAATATATTCAGCAATTGGGGTTGAACCCACAAAGCTCACAGCTTGAACACGGCGATCATGCAGCAAGGTATCTACCGCTACTTTGTCACCATTGACCACATTAAACACACCATCTGGTAAGCCTGCCTGTTTAAGCAATTCCGCAAGGAAAAGCGTTGCAGACGGATCTTTCTCAGAAGGTTTCAGGACAAAGCAGTTCCCGCAGACAATCGCCATCGGGAACATCCACAATGGCACCATCACAGGAAAGTTAAACGGGGTAATCCCTGCAACGACACCAAGTGGTTGAAACTCACTCCATGAATCAATTGATGGGCCTACATTTTTGCTAAATTCGCCCTTTAAAAACTCTGGTGCACCACAGGCATATTCAACATTTTCAATGCCGCGCTGCAACTCGCCTGCGGCATCATGCACGATCTTGCCGTGTTCAGCCCCGATTAATTCACAGATTTTATCGGCATGTTGTTCAAGTAATTCTTTAAATTTAAACATGACACGCGCGCGTTTAATTACTGGTGTATCACGCCATTCAGGAAAAGCGGCTTGAGCTGCGGCAATCGCCTGCCCAACAGTTTCTGCACTGGCAATCGCAACTTCCTTGCTTTGCTCACCCGTTGAAGGGTTATAAACGGCTTGAGTACGGTCATGCTCGTAACACAGTTTGCCTTGAATAAAATGACCAATCATGTCCATTGTGGGAGTTCCTCGTTGTGATTCTAAGATCAGACTTCTTTCATCAGTTCTTTTTATTTATCCCTCTGGAAGAAATAAAAAGAGGGTGTAAAAAATTATGAAAGTAGTCTAGTGTTGATTTAAAAATAAGCCATTCATCGCCATAATTTTTGATAAAGCTGTACCATTTCTTGAGTATTCGGTACAACAGGATTATTGCTCGGTGAACCCGATGCCAAGGCCTGTTCTGCCATCGTTTCAACCACCGCATCAAACTCGGTTTTGTTGACACCGAACTCCGCCAAAGTCGGCACTTTGAGTTCTCGATTAATCTGTTCCAGTGCCGCCACCAGTTTTTGGTTGGCAAGATCGGTGGCATCATCGGGTTCTGCAACGCCCATGGTTTTGGCACAGGTGGCATAACGCTCAGGTGAAGCATGAATCGAATAGGCGGTAATCATCGGTAATAACATGACATTCGACAGTCCATGCGGCACATGGAAAAATGCCCCGATTGGACGGCTCATGCCATGTACCAAAGCCACCGAAGCATTGGAAAATGCAATCCCTGCCAAGGTTGCGCCCAGCATCATCTGTTCACGTGCTGTCGCATTTTCAGGGTGTTGATAGACTTGAATCAGGTTTTGACCAATTAACTTCATGGCAGCCAATGCCTGCGAGTCACTGTATAAATTGGCTTTTTTACTGACATAAGCTTCAATGGCATGGGTGAGCGCATCAATGCCTGTATCGGCTGTGGTACGTGCAGGCAAACTTAGCGTCAGTTCATAATCGACAATTGCTGCAACAGGTAAAAAACCAATGCCCGTACACAGCATTTTTTCATGCGTGGCATCATCGGTAATAATGGTGAATTTGGTACATTCCGAACCTGTGCCTGCGGTAGTTGGCATTGCGATAATCGGTAATCCTGTTTCCGTGACCTGACGCGGAAATTTATAGTCGCGAACTTCACCACCAAATTTCCCTAAAATCCCAATCGCTTTAGCACTATCAATCACACTACCACCACCAATCGCAATAATTGCGTCATAAGCATGTGACTGAACTTTCGCCACGCCCGCAGCAATTGAGCTGGCAGTCGGCTCTGGAATGGTATCGGCAAAGTAATCGGTTAAGATGTTGGCTTGAGTTAAGATTTTTTGTAATTCATCCACATACCCCAGCGACAGCATCACTTGATCGGTAATAATTAAAGGTTTGCTTACCCCTAAAGCCGTTAAAACCTCAGGTAACTGACTGCGGGCATTGCGACCTATTTCTAAAATACGTGGTAAAACAATACGGTGTGACATAGTTTCCCTCTATTGCACCATCATAATCATTCAACTTATGAGCCTTTTATGAGATTCAAGCTGATTGGTTTGCATAATGATGAAGCTATCCCGAGCCTTTTAATTTTATAAAACGATACATATCGTATCATTATTAAATTAATATAAAATAACTTTAGAACACTCGCAAATGATTTCTGATCAATTTTAGTCAATCTTTCATTGTTTCTACTTTGGTGAGCAAACCTTACAAAATAAAAAAACCGCTCGGTTGAGCGGTTGGAGATCAAAACAAAATTAGGCTTTTTAAAACTAGCGATAAACCATTCCTCCATCGGTTAAAATCGACTGCCCTGTAATATAGTCTGAATCTTCACTGGCTAAGAATGCAACCAGAGCCGCCACATCATCTGGGGTTTCAGCGCGCCCTAAGGCAATCCCTTCAACATATTTCTTGTAGGTTTCACCAATCGCTGCACCTGTAATTTCAGAAAAGCGTTTATCAATTTCCACCCACATGTCTGTGCCGACTATTCCGGGACAGTAGCCATTTACGGTAATGCCCTGACTGGCGTATTCTTTAGCGGCTGCCTGAGTCAATGCTCGCACCGCAAATTTGGTTGCCGAATATACGCTCAATAAAGCAAAACCATCATGCCCTGCAATTGAGCAGGCATTGATAATTTTACCTTTTTGCTTGCGTTGCTGAAATTTTTTGGCAGCCGCCTGTATACCCCACAGCACCCCACCAATATTCACATCAACAATTTTATGAAACTCTGCGGGCGTAACATCGGCAATTGCCTGAACCTGTGCAATACCTGCGTTATTGATCATGATATCAAAACCGCCCAAACTGCTTTCGGCATGTTCAATCGCAAGTGCGACCTGTTCTAACTGACTGACATCCGCAATAAATGTACTCGCTTGCACACCGAGTGCCTGCACTTCCTGTTGCACATGCTGTAATTTTTCCTGATGCATGTCGACCAATGCCACATGCACGCCTTCTTGTGCCAGACGTAGCACAATCCCGCGCCCTATACCTTGTGCTGCACCTGTTACTAAGGCAACTTTATTGTGTAATCCTCTTGGCATCATTTTATCCTTTTTATCTAATTTTTCAGGACAATCCTGCTCCTGTATGACTTCTCTTTATTAAACATTGCTTTTCTCTACCAAGAGAGACAAAGGCATTTAAAAAAGAGAAGCCTGTGCTTCATCCATAAAAATCTTAAGGATGAACAATAATTTTTACTGCTGATTCATTGTTATGAATCAGGGTTTCAAAGCCTTGTGAAATCAGATCATCCAGTTGAATGCGCTGGGTAATAAACGGCTCAAGATTGATCTTGCCCTGCTCGACCAGTTTGATAGTTTCCTGATGATCATTGACATAGGCAATCGTGCCACGCACATCCAGCTCTTTCATCACCACGCTATGTACATTGATGCTGGCTGGATGACTCCAGATCGACACGATCACAATCACGCCTGTCGGTTTGGTTGCAGCCACCAATGTGTCTAAAACCTTGTTGACGCTACTGCATTCAAAGGCAACGTCGACACCACGATCTTGGGTAATTTTCATGACTTCGGCGACTACATCGACCTGTGAAGGGTCTAAAATATAATCAGCAACGCCCGATTCTTTGGCTTTTTCCTTACGCTTGCTGCTCAGTTCAGTCACGATCACGGTTAAGCCTTTGGCTTTGAGAATCGCAGACAGCAACAAACCAATCGGCCCTGCTCCTCCCACCAAAGCGATATCGCCTGCTTTAGCGCCACTACGCACATAAGCATGATGCCCCACTGAAAGCGGCTCAATTAACGCTGCCTGATCGAGTGGAATATGGTTAGAAATCGGATGTACCCAACGGCGTTTGACCGCAATTTTTTCCGATAACCCACCACCTCGACCACCCAAGCCAATAAAGTTCATATTCTTGGAGAGATGGTAGTTTTCCCCTGGCCCTGTCGGTACATCATCAGCAATGATATAAGGTTCAACCACCACATGTTGGCCCACCTGAATGTCCGTTACCCCTTCACCCACCGCATAAACCACACCTGAAAACTCATGCCCCATCGTGATCGGTGCAGATTCACCCGAAATCGGATGTGGATGCCCACACGGTGGAATAAAAATTGGCCCTTCCATAAATTCATGCAGGTCTGTTCCGCAAATTCCACACCATGCCACCTGAATGCCGACGGTGCCTGCACTCACTTCAGGTTCTGGAATATCTTCAATGCGGATATCCCCTTTATCATAAAAACGTGCTGCTTTCATTGTTTTGTATCCATAAAAAAGGCGTATGCCATACTGATTAGACTTCTTTTATAAGGCTCTTTTATTTCTCTTTCGCTACATTGAAATATATTGCAATTTGGCTCATGGAAAAAGAAAGAGGGTCTAAGCAGTTATGAAAGAAGTCTATTTCTTAAAAAGCTAAATATGAATCGCGCGTTGCATGGATGCCAAAATCGACTCATGCATCGCTTCCGACAAGGTCGGATGTGGAAAAATTACCTGCGCCAGTGTGGCATCGGTCGCTTCGAGATATTTAGCAATCGCAAAACCTTGGATATGCTCAGTGACTTCATGGCCTACCATGTGTGCACCAAGCAGTTCACCTGTTTCAGCATGGATGATGGTTTTGACAAAACCTGCACTATCTCCCAAAGCCAATGCTTTACCATTGGCAGACAGTGGAAACTTACCGATATGAATCGGCAAGTTTTGTGCTTTAGCCGCCGCTTCATGCAACCCGATACTCGCCACTTGCGGATGAGTAAAAATACAACCCGGAATCTGACTACGATCTAAGGCATGTACTCCCTGCACCCCTGCAATTTTCTCGGCACATAAAATTGCTTCATGGCTGGCTTTATGTGCCAAACACGGCGCACCCGCAACATCACCAATGGCATACAGCCCTACGACATTAGTTTTGCAGTAGGCATCGGTCTGGATAAAGCCTTGAGGATTCAGCTCAACACCTAAATCTTCCAAACCCAAATTGGCAGTGTTAGGCTGCACCCCAATCGCTGAAAGTACCCGATCAAACTCAAGTGTCTGTTCACCTTGTGGCGTAGTTATCATGCATTGCACTTGTTCATTCACAATACGGATGCTTTGAATCGCCGATTGGGGCAGCACCTGCATGCCTTTTTGCTGGAACTGTTTTTGCACATACTGGGCAACTTCAACATCTTCGGTCGGTAAAATTTGCTTGGCAATATCAATCAGCGTGACCTGACAACCCAAGTCCTGATACAAACTGGCAAATTCGCTGCCGATTGCGCCCGAACCCACCACCAGTAAACGCTTTGGCAATTGTTCAGGAACTAATGCTTCTTTATAACTCCAGACATATTTGCCATCGACAGGCAGTTGCGGCAAATGCCGTGCCTGTGCGCCTGTCGCCAAGATAATATGTGGTGCAGTTAAGGTTTGCTGTTGACCATCGGCATCGGTCAGTTGCAGGGTTTCTTTGCCGATCAGTTTGGCTTTGGCATCGAACACCGTGACCTGATTTTTTTTCAGCAAATGTGCAATGCCCTGTACCAGTTGCGCTGACACCTGACGGCTATGCTTGACCAGTTGTTGCAGGTCAAACTCAAGCTGTGACACCTGAAAGCCAAACTGTCCCGCATGTTTAAACTGAGTAGCCAGTTCTGCGCCTGCGAGTAAGGCTTTAGTCGGAATACAGCCCCAGTTCAGACAAATCCCACCCAAATGCTGTGCTTCAACAATTGCCGTGCTCAGCCCGAGCTGGGCTGCACGAATGGCAGCCACATATCCCCCTGGCCCTGCACCCACCACTACCACATCAAATTGTGTTTCTGACATGTGGCTTCTCCTAGACCAAAATCAGGGCGGGGTTTTCAACAAACTGCTTAAAGCTTGCTAAAAATTTTGCCCCAACTGCTCCATCAATCACACGGTGATCACAGGACAAGGTCGCTGTCACCATTTCTCGAACCACAATTTCACCTTGCTCAACTACAGCACGTGCTTCGGATGCGCCAAGTGCCATAATCGCGCCTTGTGGTGGGTTAATAATTGCATCGAACTGTTTAATCCCGAGCATACCCAAATTGGAAATACTAAAACTCCCCCCCTGAAACTCGTCAGGCTGTAATTTTCCAGTTTTGGCACGGGTTGCCAGATCGCGCATTTCCGTTGAGATTTCGGACAGTGACTTTTGATTGGCAGCTTTCACAATCGGCGTAATTAAACCGTTGGGGATCGCCACCGCCACCGAAATATCTGCCTGAGAAAATTGCAAAATCGACTGGGTCGCTTCGTCAAACTGGACATTGACCTCAGGCACTTTGAGCAATGCCGCGGCTGCGGCTTTGATCAGCATATCGTTAATCGACAGTTTCACCTGCGGAACGCTGTCATTGATTTGCTGACGCAGGTTTTGCATAGCCTCAACATTGAGATCTACCGTTAAACGGAAATGCGGGGCATTGCGTTTCGCAGCTTGCAGGCGCGAAGCAATCGCTTTACGCATAGCATTTAAGGCAATCGCAGTGACCTGATTTTTCGGTATCGCATCTGAACTGGTCGCAGAGGATGCAGCACAGCTTGTATTTGGGTTGTCTCGATAATACAGCACTTCAACATCTTCCTTGCACACTCGTCCACGCGAACCTGACACACGGCAATCGTTCAGGTTGATGCCCCACTGTTTTGCCAAACGGCGTGCCACAGGCGTTGCCAAAACATTGCTATCATCAGCAGTAGATTTAGCGACTTTTCCAGAGGACTGGGCTTGAGCTTTTACATCAGGCCATTGTCCGCCCGCAGCACGCACTGCAGTTTGAATATCCTGAACGCTGATACGCCCTTCACGCCCTGAACCAGAAACTTTTGCCAAATTCACATTGTGTTTTTCAGCCAGTTTAAGTGCATGTGGCGTCGTAAAAACCTCGGCATCGGCTTGAAAACCTTGCAATACCGCAGGCACAACATAACCTGTTTGCGTTGTTGCAGATGCTTTAGCAACTGGCGCAGTCGCACTTGCCACAGGTATAGGCTGTGCTGCGACTTCAGCTTGCGGTGCGGTTGCCGCGACAACAGTTTCAGCCTGAACCACAGGGGCGGCATTAGCTGTTGCAACGCCTAAAGACTGCACAAACTGTTCAATTTCAGCATCGGAAATATTGCTTTCCGCACAGATGGCAATTGATCCACCGACAGGTAAAGTATCGCCATCTTTGGCAATAATTTTACGCAAAGTTCCATCAAAGGGAGCTTCTAACACATTGACGATTTTAGTGGTTTCAATTTCACAAATTTCCTGACCTTTGGTGAAGCTGTCACCTTCCTGAATCAGCCATTGTGCAATCGTACCTTCTTCCATCGACAATCCCCATTTCGGGATTTCTAAGGTTCTGATTTCGCTCATCCTAAGCCTCCAATACTTTACGCACTGCCTGTTCAATTCGTTCTACGCTTGGCATCCATTCTTTTTCTAATACAGGTGAAAATGGCACAGGCGTATGCGGCGGGGTGACGAGTTCAATCGGCGCTTTTAAATAATAGAAACCTTTTTGTGCAATCAAGGCAGCAACATCGTGCCCGAAACCACAGCGTGCTGCCGATTCATCCACAATCACCACACGTCCTGTTGAGGCAACCGACTCCAAAATACCGTCTTCATCCAGCGGTGAAATGGTACGCGGATCAACCACTTCTACAGAAATGCCTTCTTTGGCCAGTTTGTCTGCAACTTCATTGGCGCGGTGTACCATCAAACTGAGTGCAATAATGGTGATGTCAGTGCCTTGACGGGTGTAATTCGCGACGCCAAATGGAATGGTATAGGCTTCATCTGGGACTTCGCCTTTAATGTCATACAGCATTTTGTGTTCACAAAATACTACAGGGTCGTCATCACGAATCGCTTGGATGAGTAAACCTTTCACATCATAAGGGCTTGATGGCACCACCACCTTTAACCCTGGCACAGAAGTAAAGACGTTATACGGTGATTGTGAATGTTGTGCAGCCGCCGAGAAACCAGCACCAATCATTCCGCGTACGACCATTGGAGCTTTGGCTTTACCACCAAACATATAGCGGAATTTTGCGGCTTGGTTATACAGCATGTCATGACACACACCGTAAAAATCCATAAACATCAAATCCACCACAGGACGCAAACCTGTTGCCGATGCCCCTGCTGCCATCCCCACCAATGCAGATTCGGTAATTGGCGTGTCAATCACACGTTCCGAGCCAAATTCTGTCCATAGCCCTTTGGTCACGCCCAATACGCCACCAAAACCTTCTAATTTATTTTCATCGGTATTTTTACCGCCATGTCCACCACGAACATCTTCACCCATCACCACCACAGTCGGGTCACGGCGCATTTCTAACTCAATGGCTTCTTTCACAGCATTACGATAACTTTTATTTGGCATCTTGCTATTCCCTTAACTCTTTTCCCTTAATAGGAAACGTAAACGTCGGTGAGTAATTGTTCTGGTTGTGGGTACGCGGCTGCACGAGCCTTTGCCACGGCATCATCTACATTGGCTTTCGCTGCAGCATCAATCACATCTAGCTTGGCAACATCGACTTTACCTTTGACTTTTTTACGGAAAATTTTCAGTGGATCTTTATGCTCTTTGACATAGTCCACTTCTTCTTTCGAGCGGATCAATCCTGGATCGCCTTCGAAGTGCCCATAAAAACGGTTGGTCACGGTTTCAATCACACTTGGGCCTTCACCACGGCGCGCACGCTCAATGGCTTTTTTCGCTGCCTCATACACTGCAAAAAAGTCTGTACCATCAACCTTGACCGCAGGCAGACCGAAACCTGCAGCACGTCCTGCAATATCTTTACTTCCCACAGCGTAGTCGTGTCCTGTACCTTCACCAAAACCATTGTTTTCAAATACAAAAACAACTGGAAGATTTAGCACCACAGCCATATTCATCGCTTCAAAGGTCAAACCTTGGTTGGAGCCACCATCGCCTGTAAACGACAAACCAATACCACCAGTTTTCAGGGTTTTCGCGGTCAATGCTGCACCAATTGCCAAAGGAGGGCCACCGCCCACAATCCCGTTTGCGCCGAGCATACCCTTGTCCAAATCGGCAATATGCATCGAACCGCCTTTACCACGGCACAAACCGTCATCTTTACCAAAAATTTCCAGCATCATGGCGTGAATATCACAGCCTTTGGCAATACAGTGCCCATGACCACGGTGCGTCGAGGTAATGTAGTCTTTATCGGTCAGATTTTCGCAGATACCCACCGCGACCGCTTCTTCACCGCTATATAAGTGAATGAACCCTGGAATATCACCATTGGTATTCTCTTCATGAAGTCGGTCTTCAAATTCACGAATATCCCGCATACGTTTATATGCGGCAAGTAATTGCTCTTCAGTAAGCTGCATGTCCATATCCTTTATATTCTAAAATTGTCTTTAAAATAAAATTAACTCAATGATTTTATTTAAATCATCAATATTAAACCTCTTTCACAAATCCATTTTATTTTCCCTTAAATTTAAAAATAAAGAGAATTAAACAATTATGAAAAGTCTATTTATATAAAATCAAATGCCTCATTTTTCATATTAGACTAAAAAAAATTTTAACTTATTTTTAAACAAAATATAAATAAAACAAAGATTTAAACAATTAAATATAAATGTAATTTTTTATTAACAATCAATTATTTACAAAAACAAACTTTCAACCAACCTTTGTCTGATAATCTAAAATGCTGCCATTTTAATAAATATGATATTTTATTTTAAAAATAGAATAATTTATATTTATTCCGAGCAAATCAATCAATTTAAATTACATAAGGATATGTTTTAAATGTCACAAAATATAAAACCAATACAGGGAGAGAAATTACGTGGTTCGGATAAACTGGCACGTATTCCCATTAAAATTATACCCAGTGATTACCTACCAGAAAAACCACGCTGGATTCGCAGTAAAATCAGTGATCCAGAAGAAATTAAGCGCATTCAGCGTTTATTACGTCAGCAAAAATTGCATACCGTGTGCGAAGAAGCCGCTTGCCCCAACCTGCCGCAATGCTTTGGCAGTGGTACAGCTACATTTATGATCATGGGTGATATTTGTACCCGTCGCTGCCCATTTTGCGATGTAGCACATGGTCGCCCGTTGGCACTCGATACAGATGAACCCGAGCACCTTGCCGAAACAGTGGCGCGTTTAAATCTGAATTATGTGGTGATTACTTCGGTGGATCGGGATGATCTGGTCGATGGTGGCGCTCAGCATTTTGTGGATTGTATTACTGCAATTCGCGTACACAGCCCAGATACGCGGATTGAAATTTTAGTGCCCGATTTTCGTGGGCGTATGCCGTTGGCACTGGATATTTTAAGTCGTTGTCCACCTGATGTGTTTAATCACAATATCGAAACCGTGCCACGTTTGTATAAAGCCATGCGCCCTGGTTCAGACTATCAGCACTCACTCAATCTGCTCCAACAGTTTAAGCAGCGCTGCCCAGAGGTTTTAACCAAATGTGGCTTGATGGTCGGTTTAGGTGAAATTGAAGCCGAGGTTTTGGCATTACTCAATGATTTGAAAGACTATGGTGCAGATTTGGTTACCATTGGGCAATATTTACAGCCTAGCCCTGCGCATGCTCCGATTCAACGCTTTGTCGACCCTGCCGAGTTTGGGCGTTATCAGACACATGGCAAACATTTGCAGTTTTTTAACCTATGGAGCGCCCCGTTGGTTCGTTCCAGTTACTTTGCCGACAAACAGTATCTGGGGGAAAGTCTGCCTATTCTTTAGGGTCTGCTGACATTTCATCTATGACCTGCGTTATCGGCGAAAATGATTTAAACAAGGCATGAAACGAAGGCATTTGTGAAACATCAATAGCCACTTATAAACCGAGAGAAAACAAGTGCTTCATTTTACAGTTCACAAAGCATCGAAAATTTTTAACATTTTTTGAGCAAATTCATGCCACGATCTGCTATAAATTGGTGTTGGAAGATAAACTGCACAAGATTTTAAAACAGTGAAAAATACCAAGGCAAAATTCTGTTTTAAATCACAACAAAGCTGTTTCTTTTCAGTGAAATTGAATGCACAAAACTGCGATGGGACATGCAAAATGCTCAACGGATACGAGCTAAGTGCCCCATCCTTTGAAGGATAACAACATGGATATGCAACACACGCGATTTTCTGGCACATCTGCTGATTCGATTCTTTCGTTAACTGCTGCTCCTTTGCTATGTTTGGAACAGAATTGGCAGTCTTCGTTATTTGGACGCAGTATTCAGCAAGGACAACGCGAGCTTGCCAGCATTGCAGATGAAGCAGGCATGGCCATTGGAGTCACAGACAGTTGTGGCACACTGCTATGGGCATGGAGTAGCAAAGTCATGCGTTCCTCTGCCGAGCAAGTGCATTTTGTTGAAGGTGGGCAATGGTCAACCCAGTCTGTCGGGACTAACGCGATTGGCATAGCGCTAAATACCCATCAAACCAGTTGTGTCTATTCGCATGAAAACAGTATGAATAGTGTGCGTGACTGGGTCTGTTATGCTACACCGATTATTGACCAAAAAACCAAACAATATTACGGCATTATGAATTTGTCTGCCAAATATAAAAGACATAGCACTTTGGGTAAATTGGCAGTGGAACGCTGTGCTGAGTTACTCAGCCAAGTGTTTCATGCACAGCAACAAGATTGCCTGTCGATGAATCTGTTTGGCACGCCACAAATCAGCTTCAACCAAACAGTTCTCACTGTGACCCAACGCCAAACTGAAATTTTATGTATTCTGGCACTATGCCCTGCGGGAATTCAGCTTGATGAGCTGCACTATGCCCTCTATGGCGACCGAGAAGTCAGTTTAACCACACTGAAAGCTGAAATTTCTCAGCTACGGCATTTACTCAAAGGCGGGATTCAGTCACGTTGTTACCGTCTGAACTGCGAACTCCAATGTGACTTTCTCATGGCAGAAAAAGCCTTGAATGCAGGCTATATGCAAACGGTGTTTAATTTATATAAAGGCGAGTTTTTACCGAAAACCGATAGCCCATTTTTACGGGCATGGCGCGATGCCTTCGATGCCCGTTTGAGTCATTATATTTATCACTGCCAGGATACAACTTTGCTGCTGAACCTTGTCAATCGTGCGCCTGAACGTCTGGATGCAATTGAACGTTTACTGGAAATTTTGCCTGAAGACAGCCCTTATTTAGACAAAGTACAAGCATTACTGAACCATAGCTAAACCGTCTAATATAGATGAATAGCCCGCCAATTTTTAGATTCAAATTGGCAGGCTTATTTTTATTCTGCCAATGTTTCTGATTTCCCCAAATTCAATAACCACAACATGATTTGAAGTGCCAACACACTCAGCACCCACACAGGCATCAGAAAATAGAGTATCGCCAAAATCACTAAGCTCGTACTACGCTGTACTGTATTTGCAGACTGCCATAAGCGTAAAACTTGACGGTTTAAATGCTGTAAGGTCGAACGGGTTTGTGCATAACTCCACCATGCCCGATAGGCAAACACCACCAAGACCAAAATCAATGTGGCACTTAGTATCAGTACCAGTTGATTCATTCCACCAAATAGCACCCCAATATGGGCATCAACGCCCCAACGGGTCAGCTTGGCAGACAGTGGAAACTTGGAAAATTCGATTTGATCGACCACTTTTTGCTGCTGCATATCCACAGCAATCGCATCGACCTGCACAGGCCAGCGATGGCGCATTTCCTCAATCGTCCACGCTTTGTCACTGCTATAACTCGGTTTAATTTGCAGATATTCGGAAGTTAGTCCATTTTGCTGCGCCAGTTTTTCAATCACATCAAAGTTTTTCAGTACTAAAGGCTGATGACGAGCTGACATTTGCATCGGCATATGATGCTCGGCATGTGCATCTATCGACATAGACATCGACATAGGACTGAGTTGCGTGTTCAGTGT
The DNA here is from genome assembly GCF_004331075.1 of Acinetobacter brisouioides. Taxonomy (GTDB): domain Bacteria; phylum Pseudomonadota; class Gammaproteobacteria; order Pseudomonadales; family Moraxellaceae; genus Acinetobacter. The sequence goes on from NZ_SJNX01000002.1 coordinate 99,316, forward strand.
CGGTGTATCACTGTTTGCCAAATGTCGCAGTTTGGCAATCTTTGCCCCTGACCAGTTTGACCACGTCAGCCCTGTTGCCGAGAAAAACAGTAGCATTGGAAATACACTTAACCCCACCCAAGCATGCCAGCGCAGATTTTTCTGCCGAGGGTGCTGTGTAGTCACCTTCATCTGTTGACGTTTCCGATACCATTGCCACAATCCTGTCAGCGCAAAAATTCCGAGCCAACTGGCTGCCAGCTCACTGTAGGCGCGCCCAAACGTACCAAGCAACAAGTTACGGTGCAGGTTATCTAAAAAAGTACGAATCGGCAGCACACCACTTGTTCCATAGACAGGTAGCTGCCCCTGAACAGCAAGCGTATACGGATTGATAAAAACCGCATGACTATGCTCAGAATCTTTCGGATCGAGATACAACACTCGTGTGGTCAGGTTAGGCTGCGGTGCTGGGCGAACAGCGGTAATCACAGCTTGTGCAGGCAAAACTGCTTGTGCCGCAGCAACTTGCAAACTCAAGACTTGTTCAGACTGAGACAGATCATGCACAGCAAATAACTGCTTTTGATACACCACATGCTCAAGCTGAGGGGTCAGTGCATATAGCAAACCTGTCAATGCAGCAATAAAAATAAACGGCGCAACCAGTACGCCAAGCTGAACATGCAACACATGTAACAACTGACTGGCAAAGCGCGTTTGCGATGAATTTTTCTGCATAAAACTGCCTGACACCCTGCAAAAAGATGCTGCATCTTATCAATCTCATGTTAGTCTGTGTACCTTTTTTGGGGAATGTCTAGGTTTTGACTCAGTCATGCGACGTTATGGTTTGTTTTTCGGCTTGATGGCACTTTTGCTACAAAACCTTGTGTTTTGGCAAGTGGCTATGCCGAAAACGATGCATGAGAACATGATTTGCGAACAGATTAGCGTTGCACTTGAACAAAGCAGCATGTCCATGTCACAGATGCACATGTCTGCGGCTGAGCATTCCCAAATGCAAAAACAACATGACAAGATGTTGCAGCATTGCCACTTCTGTGAGCTGTTCCACCATCTCTCGCCGATTACTGAACCAAGCCTTACGCTGATCGAAAACAAAATTCTGGTTCGTCTGATTGTCTTTGCAGCGTTCAGTTATGTGTTTTTCTATCTACGGCGTTTATTTCTCTGTCCTCAAGGACGTGCCCCACCTTTTGCCTTCAACTTTGCATAGTTTTGTTTAAGCGAAAAATTTTTCGCACATCGTTATTTTGCTTTTGTTGAAAGGCTTCGTTATGCCACGTATTTTTTTATTGCACCCTCTCACTTGGGGAATTGTTGCTGCGTCTATGTCTGCTACGGTGAATGCCGCTAATAGCGTTGATGACAATACTGTTTCAGACTTACCCATCATTACTGTCTCTGCCGAAAAACAGGATGAACGCCATTCATCCTCTCAAGCAATTACCCAGTTTAAACACAAGCTACTTGAAGTTCCATTTACCAAATCACATGTGTCCAAAGACGATATTCAGAACTACAACATTCAACGAGTCAGTGATGCACTGGTGCTAGTGAATGGTGTAATGTATCAGGACAGTTATGGTGGCGGATTTTGGGATAACTATTCATTTCGTGGCTTTAGCACCGACCCGAATATGGGCACGATTTACATGCGTAACGGTTTGAGTTCACTCAATGGAATTCATGCACCACGCGACATGGTCAACATCCAGTCGATTGATTTTCTCAAAGGCCCAATGGCTGCCATGTATGGACAAGGCGCAATCGGTGGAATTATGAACATCACCACCAAACAGCCCGAGTGGACACCGAAAACCAAAATTTCGGTCAGTGGCAGTACAGAAGAACAGTATCGCGGTTCGGTGGATACCACAGGGGCGATCAATGAAGCCCTTGCCTACCGTTTAGGTGTGGCGTATGAAAACAACCAAAGTTTTCGCGATCATGTTGATAATCAACACTATTACATTGCACCACAACTGGCATGGAAAATCTCGGATCAGACCCAGTTGGATCTAGACACTGAATTTGCAAATTACAGTGGTGTGTTTGACCGTGGTATTCCGATGGTCAACGGTCAGTTTGGCATCATTCACAGTTTCTACGGTGAACCGAGCGATGGCGATATCAAGATTAAAGATCAAATGGTTCAGCTACGCCTCAATCATCAGTTTAATGACAACTGGGACAGTACCACGGCGCTGAGCTATGAACATGGTGAACGTGAAGGTACATCAACCGAGATTTCATCCGTCAGCAGCGATGGGCAAACTGCCAACCGTTTCCGCCGTTATCGGCATTTTGAAACTGAAACCACCCAGTTCCAGCAAATTTTACGTGGCAAATTCTCTACAGGTTCGATTCGTCACGAAGTTGTTGCCAACGTTGAAGCAGGACATTACACCATCGACCAGTTACAACGAAGAAGTGCATCAGGCGCAAGCAGCCCTATTAGCATTAGCAACCCTGTTTATGGTCAGACGATTTTACCGCTAACCCGCACCACCAAATTTAGCCTAGAAACCCAAGATATGTTGGGACTGAACCTGCAAGATCAGATTTTCCTGAATGATCAATGGAATATTGTGCTGGGTGGGCGTTATAACCGCTTACAACAACAGATTGATGATTACCACACAGGGATTTCTGCCAAGCAGGCATTTACACCGTTTACGCCACGTGTAGCAATCAATTATCAACCGACAAAAAAATGGTCACTGTATAGCAACTGGGGCAAATCGTTTGAACTCAATACAGGGTTAGATAAAAACTATCAACTGTATGATCCTGAAAAAACTCAAAGCTGGGAAATCGGCAGTAAATATCAGTTCTTGCCCAAAAGCTGGTTGGGGCTGACTTATTTTGATATGGATAAGCACCATTTGCTGACTGAAGGCATTAGCGACAGTTATGTGGATAGCGGACATGTACAAAGTCACGGGCTTGAAGTCGAATTACAACATCAACTTACGCAAAATTTACGAGTGAGTGCCAACTATACCTTGACCCATGCTTCAGTGATTGAAAGTGAGGTCGATGTCAAAGGTGCACGCCTAAAAAATATTCCAAAACATATGGCAAACCTGTCAGCAGATTATCAATTCCATATAGCAGACTACCCTGCTGGATTGGTGGGTAATCTCAATTACTTTGGCAAGCGCAGTGCCAACTACATTGACAATGGCACGACCTTACCATCATTTACTGTGGTGAATATTGGTGGTTATATCTTGCCGCGTCCAGACGTGCGGGTGCAGCTCAATATCAGTAACCTGTTTAACCGTACCTATTATGTGTCGAGTTATACCAATTATTGGGTGCAACCAGGTGAGCCTCTGAAAGCCACACTGACCCTGAACTGGACGTTCTAAATTTTTTTATTTACACGCCATTCTAAGGATGGCGTGTATTGAATTCTGAACATCAGATGTAACAATCAGAAAGATTTACCCTAACTCATACAAGCTTTGAAACGTTCTTCATAAAAGTAGGATATGACCAAAATCCATGTGCAAGGATGGTTTGCTGTTTAAGTTTGGCTCGGTATTTTATGAGCAGTATATCTTCACAAATCAGTTGTTGCTGTGTTGGCAATAAACCCTGACAAATTTAAAATGCCTCACCCTGCAAAATGATAAAACCACAAAAAATCAACTTCTACTTAATCATGCAACTTTCCACCACAATGTGGGCAATATTTATAATGTTTTAATTCGCGCTCTTGTTCTTCAAGCACTTGTTCACGCATCAATTGCACTAAAATTTCATGAATTTGTTCCTTGCGCAGTCCAACAGCGCGCCCAATTTTTTCGACTTCTGTCTGATCATTGACCAAATCCAAGTCTTTTTCGATAATCAATTCCCGAAATTCTTGCTCAAGACGTTCCTTACGTACATTGAGTTCATTGGCTAAACCTGTTGCCAGAATACCTGCGGGTAAAGCGGCTAAACCAACCCCCAAAACCATAATCACTGAACCGAGGATCTTGCCTGCATTGGTGACAGGCGTTACATCCCCATAGCCAACCGTGGTTAATGTCACCACTGCCCACCACATGGCTTGTGGAATTGAGCCAAAAACATCAGGCTGTGCATTATGTTCAAAAGCGTAGACTCCACCTGCCGCCAGCACAATCATAATGATTAAAATAAAAATGACTGCCTGAAATGAACCTTTCTCACGCTCAATGACATTCAACAGAATTTGTAATGACACAAAATAACGAGTCAATTTCAGCAGTCGTAACAACCGAAGGATTCGTAAATAACTCAAATCCATATGAACAAAAAAGTTGAGATACGCAGGAAAAATTGCTAAAAAATCAACAATAGCAGCTCCACTTAAAAGCCAACGAGATCTTTGCTTCCATGCTGGAATTTCAAGGTCTTCTTCAACTACACTCCACAGTCGCAGCAAATATTCAATTGTGAACACTGCAATTGATATATGCTCAAAACGATCAAAATAAAACGCATGTGCTTGATAAACATGATCGACTGATTCAACCAAAACCGCTGAAACGTTTGCAATGATCATTATAATCAGCAAATAGTTGAAATAGCGGCTTGCAGGCGTATCGTAATCAGTATTATGCAGCACGTCATAACAAAAACGACGTGTGCGCCGATAATAGTCTAAAGCTGTCATGGCAGAGACGTGAAAAAGAAAAAATCGATATTAACAAATTCCTTATAGAATTTGAGGAATTTTTCGGCAACTTCTAACCTTATTTATCTGATTTTTTGCTACTTCTGCCTCAATTAAAAATCCTTTATGCTGACTCTCATAGCTTTACTGTTGAGCAGAAAAATGAATAACAATCACAAACAATTGGTCGTACTGGGCAGTATTAATGTTGATCATCTTTTAAATGTGCAGAAGTTTCCACAAGCTGGAGAAACTGTGACTGGCACCCACTACCAACTGGCATTTGGTGGCAAAGGTGCAAATCAAGCTGTTGCCGCAAGTCGTAGTGGTGCCAACACTCGATTTCTTGCGTGCTTAGGTAGTGATGCGATTGCTCAAGACATTTTGGCGCAGTTTGTCCAAGATGGTATGAATATAGAAGCAGTTTGTCAGATTCCTAAACAAAATACGGGTGTTGCCCTTATCTTTGTCAACAACCAAGCTGAAAACTGCATTGGCATTTACGCGGGGGCAAATGCAAGTTTAAGTCCGCAATATGTTGCTCAACACGCTGAAAAAATTCGCTGTACCGATGCCCTTCTACTACAATTGGAAACACCTCTTGAAAGCTTAATTGATGCCGTCAAGATTGCCAAAGCCGCCAATAGCATGGTGGTGCTTAACCCTGCACCAGCGCAGCCATTACCTGAAGATTTTTTGCAACACATTGATCTGATTACCCCCAATGAAACTGAAGCCTCTGCACTAACAGGGATTCAGGTCTATGACCTCCTAAGCGCAGAACAAGCCGCCCAGCATTTGCATCAGCAAGGCGTTGGTATGGTGATTATCACGCTAGGCGAACAAGGCATTTGGTTGAGTCAACAGGGTCAGGGACAACATATCCCTGCATTTAAAGTACATGCTGTTGATACTACAGGTGCAGGCGATACTTTTAATGGTGCCTTAATGACAGCACTTCTTGAAGGTCAGAACTTATTTGACGCCAGCTATTTTGCCAGTGCGGCAGCGGCGCTCGCAGTCACCCATGCAGGTGCGCAACCGTCTATTCCTTGGCGTGTACAAATTGATGAATTTTTAGAAGAGCTCAAAGAGCAAGATTGAGAACAAATAGCACCTTTTGAGGCACCCTTCCTGAAAAGGTGCTATTTGTAGAATCAAAGACATTACCCAAGTGACTTTGATCTTATAAATCAAGTCTATAGTGAATAAGTGACAAATGTTTCCCGATTTTTTAGCTTTTTCTTGATTTAACAAAATAAAAATGGAGTATATTTTTATTTTTCAGAAAATTCTTCCAAAGTTTAATTTATGAACAGCACAGAATACACATTAGATAAAATAGATCGGAAAATTTTATCGGCTTTACGCCATAATGGACGCTTAACAGTTGCCCAGTTATCTGAAGAGGTGGGTCTGTCATCTTCACCCTGCTGGACACGTTTAAAAAGACTCGAAACACTTAAAATTATTGATGGCTATACTGCCAACATTAATCCCAAAGCCATTGGTATTAACGAGTTGTTTTTTATTGAAATTACACTAGAACGTCATGATGATGAAATTTTAGAACAATTTAGCCAAGCACTTGCAGATATTCCCGAAGTCATCGAAGCGCATTTGGTCACAGGTGATTATGATTATTTAGTCAAAGTTGCCGTCAAAGATGCTGAACATTATGAAAAGTTCTTGCGTAAAAAGTTATACTCGATTCAAGGTATTCGTCATACACGTTCTATTTTTGCATTACGCCCTTTAAAACTGGAAAATACAGCGGATCTCATGCTGATTGATTAATATCCAACCCCAATGATGACTCAAGACTTTCATTTCAAATAAGCTAAGTCATGAGTCATTTTTCAGAAACCTCTTTCATCAAGAACATTCATCATTTATTGCTGCTCATAATTATATAAAAATAAGTTCATGTTTTTATAAAAAATTTCATTTCATCGCCGATTTTCATCCATTCATCGACTAAGTTTATTGCATCCCCCAACATAGAGATAAAATTCTAATAATAAGCTAAAAGCTAAAGTTATAGGGGAACAGCAGTGAAACGTCATACAACAGGTTTTACATTATTAGAACTCATGATCACCGTCGTCATCATTGCGATTTTAGCTGCAATTGCGATGCCACTTTACAATAAATACGTCATTAAATCTCATGTTCGTTCAGCAATGACTGACCTTACTTCTTTAAGTCTTGTTGTTGAAAATCTTTACCAACGCAACCTTAAATATGTTGCAACAACAGCCACAGATCAGGACGCACAAAATTACATTTCGACCAATAACGGAATCACTTGGACTCCTGCCGAGAGTGCCAATTTCACCTATACCCTCAATGCAAGTGCAACAGGTTCAGGCACACCTGTCGTGTATTACACACTTAAAGCTGTTGGGAAAACGGGTACGATCAATGCTGGATGTACCCTAACACTGAACAATACCAATACCAAAACTATTGCCGATACAAGTAAAGGCTGTGGCGGGCTAACATCATGGTAGGGCTATATCAAAAAGGCATAACGCTGATAGAGTTAATCATCACATTAGCTCTTGTAGCCGTTATTATTGCCTCAATCGCTCCTTTGGGGCGATCATGGATCGCAACTGCGCATGTGTCAAAAGCACAATCCGTTTTGACTCAAGCCTTTAATAAAGCAAGAACAGAAGCATTGAGAAATCCCAATAAAGTTTTAAGTGATGCAACTAACCCAACAGTTGCAACGATTACTATTGATAATACCGCCAAAACAGTCGCCATCACCAATAGTAGTAGTGCAACGATTTGGAGTGATTCATTTGATAAAGATACGAGCATTACGCTTCCAACAGCGTGTAGTTCAAAGATCTTACTCAACAATACTGTTCAATTTTTAAATTCCACTACCCCTACGACGATTGACAATACATGTTCTAGCTATACCATTTCTGCTAGTTCAGCTCAAAGCGTAACTGGCGTTTTAAGGTGATTGATCATGAAAAAAAATAATGGTTTCACTTTATTAGAAGTCCTCATTTCAATGCTTCTACTCATGGTGATCGGGCTAGGAAGTGCTTATCTTTTAGCACGTGCAAATGTCACTCAACGAGACATGAATATCCATTTACTCACCGTAAGTAAAATGCGTTACATTTTACAAAATGGTGGCTGCACGTCGTCATCAAGTATCAGCATTAACAGTACCACTGCCCTTACACCTTGTACGTCATCATCTGCAACTTATACAGTTTCAGCGAATGGTTTATCAGCATCTGATGTCGCTGTAACATCACCATCAATTTCGGTGTCATCTACAGACAGCACAACGACCAGCTTGATTCCTAACCCCATTACCATTAGCCCTTGAGGACATCACTATGAAAAATAAAATGTTTTCTCAAAAAGGGCTATCACTGATCGAAGTCTTAATTGTATTGCTCATTTTTACAGTTCTTGCGCTGGCGATTTTAAGAGCCTATGTATCTGTTGTGCACGTCGCAGGAGATTCATCAGCAGGTGCAAAAAGCGATAGTGGTGTCATGTTTGGGTTAGCAACAGCAGATAAAATTTTGCAAGGGATTGGGTATGGTGCAAACTCAAGCACAACATCCTCTTATGGAACAACAGTTGTCGCCTACGATAGTTCTGGTGCACAAGTTGCTGTCGGCACTGCAGGAAGCAGTTTGGTGTGGAAATCAGATACTTCAACCTGTCAGGCACTCATTATCAGCAATAAAGATAACCCTGTAAGTACAAGTTCGACTGCAACTACACATACTGGCAGTGGGTTATTTTATTATGGCGCGGGCTATAGCTGTAGTAGTTTGGCACTACCTGCAAGCACAACTACAGAAACACCGACTATTCTTGTTCCTGTCAGCGATACCAATCTTGCGATGGCGAGCTTAAAAGTGATTACGGTAACAAACTGTAATCCATATAGCGTAAGCAACTCACTGAACAATGGCGGTGCATACGCAGTGGTACTCACAGCAAATGTTTATGCAGGTAGTGGTACGACTCAAAATCAGGTGAATAATCAAACCTGCCTGTTTAACTTTAGATAAATGGTGGAAGTGATGAACAATCAAGTTAATCTTGTTTCTCAAAAACAAAAAGTACGCCACCAGCAAGGTTTTGCATCATTATTATTTGTTTTGCTGATTGGTCTTTCTCTCGTTATTATCGTCTTGGGTGTCTTTATTACCTTAAGAGGTTTGCAGGACTCTGCAATTACTTCACATGCACAAACTCAAGCTGAAGAAAGAAGTACCATTGGTGTCAAAGCTCTATCTAATTTTTTATATAGTAAAACTGATACTCAGATTTCCTCCATTACAAGTGGGACAATCACAGATAAAAATGGAACACTGACAGGGACAGCAAACTCGACTGTTGCAACCTATGTCAAGTCTGCAACTTGTCCAACTGGCGCAGTAACCCAGTACTGTTTTGATGTCACAGCCAGTAGTGGCGGTGCGTCTGCAACCATACGCACTGTTTACCAAAAAGCATCCATTGTAGGTTCAACCACGCTGACTGGATCAGTTTTTGCTGGTGGCCTTGTTGTTGGAGGGAATGCAACATTTACAGGGGATGTCGGTAATCCAATTTCTATCGCTGTCGGTGGTACAAGTGCAGGACAAATATGTACCAGTAATAACTGTTCAAGTAGCTATACAGCAGCTCAACTTCTAGCCTTAGGTCTCACTGTCACAACCTATCAGTCAATGACCTATATTTCTGCATCAGATTTAAAAGAATATGCGAATTATCAGTTTACTTCATCAGGTTGCTATAAACTAAACTTTTATACATCCACTGGTACAGTGATGAGTAAAACCTCAATCACATGTCCTATTACTCCAAATACTGATGGAACTTGGTCAATAACAGATCCTGCCAGTCTTCCAATTGGAGTATTATGGTTTGATAACAATCTAACAATACAACTTGTTCTTGACTCAACTCTCGTAAATACAATTATTACTACAGGCACACTTACTGTTAATGCACCTCAAGTGACAGGAAATACTACGAAAACTGTAAATAACTATGCACCGTATTGGTATTATTCTTCCGCTACAGGGAGTACAAGCGATGGTCGTGTATGTGGAGCTTATGCCAATACTGGTGTCACAACTATTCCATCGCAATATTGCAATTATAGTACGACGTCTCCAACTTTTAACACCAGTTCACTTACAGGAGCTGGCGGTATTGCAAATATTCTCTTTCTTACAAACTCAACCTTAACACTTGATGCGGGCAACAGTAGCAAACTTATTCTGAATTACTATGGTAATTTGATCGCATCCAATGGTGCTGGGGGAACAGGGAATGCTTCTGGTAAATTTACAGGATCGGGTAGTATTAATATTACAGGAAATCTAGTCATGGCAGGAACGACTGATACTACAACCATGACGGGTAATATTAAACTTGACTTAAGTCAAAGTACCGCAGCCAATTCTTCAGTGATTCCAACCGTTACTTATGCAAATGGTTTAAGGTTCATTAAATACATGTAACCTAAGCGCACAAAAAAGAGATCCTCATTTGAGGATCTCTTTTTATTTCACAGATTCGATTAGAATGAATATTTCATCCCCAAATTTACCCCAAGGTTATCTGATGAATGATTTGAAAATTCACCATTGGCACTTGCCCATGCAGAAAGATTTGGCGTGTATTGTGTAGTTAAACCAAGACTTGCACTACCCCATTTTTTGTCTGGTGTATAACCTGAAAGTACAAAACTGCCGCCCATGCTGTTTAAACCTGCACGAACACCATGACTGTTTGCTTGCGAATCGTAATTCCAAGCAACCTCAGCAAATGGCGAAACTTTCACATCTCGATACATCCAGTCGCCTTTTAAACGCCAGCCCACAGTAGAGACAAACGAATCGCGCTGTTGTTTCCCAAACCACATTGCTGTACTGTCCGTACCATGCTCAGCAAAATCATTTACTTTGATAGTTTGCCATTCTAAATGAACAAAAGGCCCTGTTTTTAAGTCATTTAGGTTTAGCCACCAACCTCCATCTAACCCACCACCAACATGGTAGCCTTGAGCATCAGCAGTTTCTGTGCGCACTGCCGTACCAAGTTGAATCTGACGTTTAATGTCGGTAAAGTGCAAGCTGCCTGCATTGGCAAAACCACCAATATAACCATTGCCTTTATGATAAATACCATAACCCAAACCACTGACATCAAATAATTTATAATCACCCCGACTGTTAGAGAAATTACCATTTTGCTGGTTTAAACTCATAGCAACCCCAGCCGAAAAATCGGGATTAATCTGAGCGTCTGAACCAAAGGTAAAATTGACATTATTGCTATTTAACTGGGGTGAGCTGTCTGAAGCTTTGAGTTTCTGGTGATTATAGTCTAGATTAAAAAATACCCGAGTTTCACCACCATTTACATCGGTGAGCATTTCATTTTTCACTGCACGATACTGAGCTTTTGTAATCGCGAGTGGAGCTTCTGATAATAAAGACATTTGCCCAGGCGCAGCTAACTCTGCCAAAACTGCCTGTGCCAGTAAACGATGGGTTGCCGTAGTTGGGTGTACTCCATCAGCAAACAAATAGCTTTGATTGGTTCCTGATGCATAAGTATAAGCTGCCCCTGAGCCAGCAGGGCCACATGCAACAGATGATGAGCCCACACCACAGGCTTCATTAGTGACATTACTAAAGCCATAGGCGGCTGGGTTGGCAACCACTTCATTGAGTAATCCATAAACATTGACAGGCACAATGTTTAATCCTGAAGCACTTAAACTGTCTAAACCGTTACTTAAATTATAATTATAAAGCTGTGCCAGTTGTGTTAAATAGCCTGCAACTGTAGGACCTGACTCTAACGCTGAAGGCGTCAGCCCCATATTGGGTAAGTTATACACCACGACATAATTGGCGCCTGCCTGTTTTAACGACGACAACAAGTTTAATTCGGTATTAGCTGCTGTTGTTGTTCCTGTAATCAATTGAGCTTGAGTAATACTCGGTGTCCCAAGTAAACCAAAAATATCATTAGCTCCACCCCACACTTCATATAAAGTATTCGGATTGGCTGTTCCACCCGTTGAACCTAGGTACTGCAATAACTGCTGCTGTAACGTCGGAATACCAGGATCCAAACTATTAACAACGCCTGCACCACCCCAAGCATAGTTACTTCCACCTAACCATGAAGGTGATGTGGTGGTACCTACACCTTCCGCCACAAGTTCTGCAGCTGTTAACCCTGGGTTAGTCGTAAAACGAGCTTGTGGATTCGAGCTTGACAATGCGATATTTCCCCCATCACTAAGACTATCTCCCAAAATCACAACATTGTTAAAACTGGTTGCTTGTGCTTGTGTTACCCCAAGCCACATCAGGCTTGTGGTGGCAAGCCATAATAATTTCCTTATCCGCATTGCCCTATCCTCTGAATGATATTTTTGTTTTTAAAATTGCCAGCATCATGCTTTTGCAATGCATTAATGTATAACATATTTAAATGTGTTCTTTTTAGTCTATTTATCGTTTTTTATAGTATGAGCAGTCAGTCAAATGTAACATCAAATCAAATTCAAGCGCGCCAACTAAAACCACTCTGATCTTATTTGTATTTAACAAATTAAAACAATCACTTACATCTTAATTCCATCAAATTAAATTGTATTATTTGGGAATAAATAAGGTTTAAACTGCTTACAACAACCGTCAGCGATCTACTGGCTTTTCTAATCTTATTTTGCCATATTGATGAATCTAAGCTTTCAAACATCGTATTGGTTCAACACTGTAAATGGCGTTGCCTAATTTGACTAATGTAAGTCACCTACTTTCCAAGCCATACGAACACACTCGTTTTATCAATCCACTTATTTGGCTGATTGATCTTTTTGTCCTGATTTCAGATGACTTACAAAACTGGATAAACCCCTATTGATTTTTCTGAGCTGAAGTTTGTTCTGCCTGCCAGCCACCACCCAGCGTTTTATAGACATTCAGCATATTTTCAGCTTCAGCCAAGCGTGCCTGTACCAAGCGATCCTGTATATCTTGTGCATTGATGCGTGCTAACAGAACTTTATCAAGTGTAATATTGCCGAATTTAAACAACTGGCTGGACTTGCTAATTTGAACATTGGCTTGCTGCGATGCTTGCGCCAAATACCGATTTTGCTGAGTTAAACTGCTTTGTAACTGATAGGCGCTATCGACTTCTGCCAAAGACTTCAATACCAGTTGATCATAATGTGCTAACGCTGCTTGAGCTTCGGCATCATGTACTTCTATGTTGCGTTGAATACGTCCTGAAGTAAAAATCGGCAAGCTGACACCTGCACTGATCAAACCGCCAAAACCTTTCAGTTCAGGTGTGCTGCTATCTAAACGTAGCTGTCCAGTTTGCCCAATAAACTGAATGTTAAAACGTGGCAATAAGTCAGCTTTGGCACTGGCAAGTTGCGCGCTGGATGCCTGAATCAGGGCATATTGCTGACGTACATCAGGACGGCGATTCAACACGGATAACGGTGTTTCACCACTGGGTAATGCAGGAATATGATTTAAAATATCCACCGATGCTGGCACATGGAACTGTTGTAGCGACTGCCCTGTCAACACAGCCAGATTACGCTGATAGATATCTGCCTGTGCCTGCAAGGTTGCCAACTGAGCTTTTAAGCTTTCCCGTTTAATTTCAACATCACGCACATCATAATCGGTGACTTGTCCTGCTTTAAAACGCCCGTCAATATAACGGCGAAGTTCTGTCAAGCTAGCAAGGGTATTTTGCCCAATCTGCATACGCTTTTGCAGGCTTCGCATTTTAAAATAATTGTCAGCAATATCACTAGCAAATAACATCTGCACAGCATACCACTGCTGGGTTACCGCCATACTGGCGTATCTGGCGGCATCGGCATCGCTACGTTTTCCACCAAAAATGTCAGGTTCCCAACTTGCAGCAAAGCTGGCATGTTCACTGTGCCCTGTAACATTCAAATCATCACGGTTTAAACTAGAAGCCCCTACACCCGATAGCATCTTGCGGGTTTGTGGACTGAGTGGGTTATGCACTTGGGCATGATGACCATCTACCCCTGCAGATAATCCAGCCGTTGGCCCCAGATCAGCCAATGCCAACGCTGCATTGGCACGTGCCGCCTGCAAGTTTGCCCGTGCAGCAGTCAAATCGTGATTATTTTGCAGACCTTGCTGAATCAACTGTGTCAGTACAGGATCATGCCATGTTAGCCACCACTGTGAGACATCGGTTGCATCGGGAGTCGCCGCAACTTGTTCAAACTGTAGAGGCACAGCGACTTTAGACTCAAGTTTGACTTGCAATGGGCTGCATGCAGCGAGCAATATACTCCCCATGGCAATTACCAAGAGCGATTTTTGCATTTTATTATTCTCCACAACCTTATCCCTGACTCGTCAACATGGAACGAAAGCGCTTAAGCGCAAACAGTAAAAATGCTGCACCGATTACACTCATAATCAGTAACTTTTTCCACACGATATCTAAACCTGCATCACGAAATAGCACTTCTTGCCCAAACTGCATATATAACGTCACAGGCGAATAAAAGGTAACCTGCTGAATCCACTCGGGCATGCTTTCGATCGGGGATTCAGAACCAGATAGCAAACGACTCACCATATAAATAGGCAAACATAACAAACCAAACTGAGGCATGGTTGGCGCAACTGTCGCCAGACAAATTCCCATAGACGAGACCGAAAATAAATAAATAGCTGTACCTAAAACATACAGACCAATCGAGCCGTTAATCGGGACTTGCAGCAACGTATGCACGACCAGCCATAAAGACAATAATGCTGCTAAGGTAATCACTAGACCATTGGTCAAAATTTTAGACATGGCAATTTCACTGGCATGTACAGGCATCACCAGTAAATGCTCAATGGTACCGTGTTCTTTTTCCCGAATGACTGCTGCCCCCACCAAAATCATGGCAAGTAAAGTAATATTGTTCAACACTTGCGCCACACCTGTATACCAGTGCGTTTGAGTATTGGGATTAAAAAACACCTGCACCATTGGCGTTAATGGCAACATATCTGCAGGAGACTGATGCTTAAACGCATTGACTTCATTTTGTATGATCTGATTTAAATAATTCGTTCCAACACCTGCTTGTGTCACTGCAGTCGCATCAGCCAGGACTTGTATGGACACTTCACGGTTTGCAGAAACATCTCGTTCAAAATTCGCAGGAATGGTGATCACAAAAACATAATCACTTTTGCCCATTGCCTGATCGACCTGATCGGGTGAAATACTGACAGGTTGTTTAAAATATGGTGCTTGCAGTGCATCCCGAATCCGAAAAGACAATTGCGAACGGTCTTCATCAATAATGGCAACAGACGCGTTACGCACTTCGGTGGTGATCCCTTTAGACACGGTATATACGGCAACCGACAAAAACACCACAATCAGCCCCAGTAAAATCACATCATTAAACAGGCTTTTGAGTTCTTTTAGACTGAGAATCCAGACATTTTTAAGCCAACGTAGCATGGTTATACCTCCTGCTTTTTCAGCACTAACCCTGCCAAAAACACATAGACCACGCCAAAACCAAACAGAATCAGGTAATACCCTATAAAGCTCTGAAAACTTAACCCTTTGGTAAAACCACCTAGGCTAATCAACTGAAACCATGCTGTTGGGAAACACCATCCCACCCAGTAACCGACACCTGTCAGCGTGGACAACGGGTAAAATAACCCCGAAAAATTCAGTGCAGGAATCATCGACAAAATCGCTGAACCAAAGATTGCCGCAACCTGAGATTTGACGAAACTGGAAATCAGTAACCCAAATGAGGTTGCCGCACAAATCAGGGCAAATGCACCCAATGCCATCGCAAAAAAGTTGCCCCGCACAGGCACACGCAGTACCACAACCGCAAGCCACACCAAAATCAAATAACTGCACATGGCAACAGCGATATACGGCAACTGCTTGCCAATCAAAAACTGCCGTACCGATGCCGGTGAAGTATACAAATTGGTAATCGAACCGATTTCCCGTTCACGCACCACACCCAGCGCGGTCATCATCACAGGAATCAGCATGGTTGCCAGCATGATCATGCCAGGAGCCATCGCATAAATACTTTTAAAATCCTGATTATAGACATAACGTGGCTGAAGCTGCACGGAGTCAGCAGTATTGAGTGAATAGCCCCTTTCCTGCAACTGGTCATTTAAGTAGCTGGTTAATATGCCTAAAACAAAACCTTTAATATTTTCAGCGATAAAAGGTAAAGACCCATCAATATAAAAACCGACTTCTGGCTTTTCTCCTCGCATTAACTGCTGCCCAAAATGCGGTGGAATATCAATCACCAAACGTGCTTGTGAACTTTTCAATGAGTAGTCAATCTGATCACTACTGTCCAGATATTGAGTCAACTTAAAATAGCTCGATGCGGAAAAGTTTTGGATCAACTCACGACTTTCAATGGTCTGATCACGATCCAGTACTGCAAACTTGATTTTTTTTACGTCAAACGATACGCCATAAGCCGCTGCCATCATTAAAATTACAGGGCCGATTAGGGCAAAAAACAGGCGAATCTTGTCACGGAATAATTCTTTGCCTTCACGGACTGCAAATGTCCAAACCGTTGCAAACCAGTACAATATTCCTTGTGCTTGCGCCGAATTAAAGGCTGCAAAATGACTTAAATCTGTAAATTCATGAGAGGTTTCCACAGGTTCTGCTGTGACTGCAACCGCTTGTTCCTGCTGAGAAGCCTCTTGCAAATAGGCAATAAAAGCTTCTTCCAGATCTGAAGTCTGTTGCTGTTGACACAACTGTTCAGGTGAGCCAACCGCCAGCACTTGCCCACGATGCATGAAGGAGATCCGATCACAACGTGCGGCTTCATTCATAAAATGGGTCGATACAAAAATGGTAATGCGGTCATCACGCGACAAACGCAATAAATGTCGCCAGAACATATCTCGTGCTGCAGGGTCAACCCCTGAAGTCGGTTCATCTAAAATCAGCACTTCAGGATGATGTAAACAGGCTGCCGCAAGTTGCAAACGCTGACGCATTCCCAAAGAAATTTCACTGGGCTTGGTAGACGCAATACTCTCCAAGTCAAATTCCTGTAAAGCGGCATCGACCCGTGCAGCAATCTTGGCTTCAGGCATCCGATAAAGCTGCGCATGCAAGACCAGATTTTGCCTGACTGTTAGCTCCTCATATAAAGAAAATGCCTGTGACATGTAACCGACCCGTAAGCGGGTCTGCATATCGGAAGTTTCAATTTGTGTTCCAAGTAATTTAGCACTGCCTTCGGTAGCTTCAAGCAGCCCTGTCAGCATTTTCATGGTGGTGGATTTGCCACAACCATTTGAACCCAAAAAGCCAAAAATTTCACCGCGTTCAATGGTGAAATTGACATGATCGACCGCAGTAAAATCACCGAAACTTTTGGTCAGGTTGACCGCCTCAATCGCTGGAGGTGAGTTTTCATCTTTAATAAAAGGCGTCAGTTGCAAACCATGCTCATCGGTTTTTTTATCATCAGGCAATAGCTTGATATAGGCTTGCTCCAAAGTCTGACTTTGAGTTTGTTGCAACACAGCTTGAGTTGGGGCACTGGCAAGCAACTTGCCATCATCCATTGCCAGCAAATATTCAAAACGCTCCGCTTCATCAATATAGGCTGTTGAAACCAGTACCGTCATACCCTGATTTTCGCTACGCAAGCTATCCACCAGACTCCAGAACTGGCGGCGGGACAATGGATCAACACCTGTGGTTGGCTCATCTAAAATGAGCAATTCAGGCTGATGTACCAGCGCACAGCACAAGCTTAGCTTCTGTTTCATGCCACCAGACAGTTTTCCCGCAGCACGCTCGGCAAATGGTGCGAGTCCTGTTGCCTCCAGCAAGCGCTGAATATGCGCATGACGCACCTGTCGCGGCAAACCAAACAGTCGTGCATGAAAATCGACATTTTCATACACTGATAATGTCGGATAAAGGTTATGCCCCAAACCCTGCGGCATAAATGCCACTTTGTGAGAAAGTGCCCGCTGCTGTTTTTTATTTGACAGGTCACAGCCTAAAACGTGTATGCTCCCCGTCTGAATCACTTTAATCCCAGCGATTAAACTCAATAGTGTTGATTTTCCCACACCATCTGGGCCAATCAGACCGACTGTAACCCCTTTAGGAATCGTTAAACTTACAACATCGAGCGCTTGTACCTGACCATAACGATGTGTGACCGCCTGCATCACTACAGCATTTTCTACAGTGACAGTGGCTTGTTGTTCTGACATTAGCGCGCCCTCGGGTTATGGCTGAGGCAGTTTAATTGCCCATTGCGGTGCCCAGTTCTTTTGCCGATCTAGCCGCACATAACCATTGCCCGTCATGCCACCTTTGAGTAACTGGTTATAACGTAAAGCAATCTCTGTCGGAATAGCGAGTTTGACTTTGTACATGAGTTTCTCGCGCTCATCGGCAGTTTCTACATATTTGGGTGTGAACTGTGCCTGATCAGCAATAAACTTGATTTTGGCAGGAAATACAGCATCTAGCCCGTCCAGTACAATACGAGCTTCATCACCTACTTTGAGTTTACCCACGGTATTGGTTGGTAGAAAAACGGTCATGGTGACATCGCTCGGATCCAGTAATGTCACTACTTTGCTACCTGCAGCGAGGACATTACCCACCTCAGCAATACGGTATTCAACACGTCCTGCTTTTGGCGCCCGAATCAGCATATCTTCATGGGTCGAATCGGCAGATTGGATCTGTGCCTGAGCCTGCCCCACGGTGGCAACAGCCTCGGCTTTCGCAGCTTGAGCAGCTTTGACTGCCGCAAGCTCAGCTTCATACGCTGCCTGACGACGGTCTAACTCAGCTTTAGACACCAAAGCTTGTTGATATAATTGGCGAGTATTATCTAAGTCCAGCTTGGCTACTTTTTCCTGTTGACGGCGTGCACTAATTTCAGCATCAGCACGACTAACCGTTTCCTTCGCACGATCTTTACCTGCCTGCGCGGCCATCACCTGACTATTACTTTGTTCGGAAGAAAGCTGCGCCAAGACTGCATTTTGCTGCACGCTGTCACCTTCATTGACCATAAGTTGTTTGACTCGCCCAGCATATAATGTTGCAACATCCAGACGCTGTAGTTCCAAGCGACCATTTGAAGTGGCAAAACCCTCAGGAAGATGATTTTTACTCTTATAATTCACCCAAACAGCAACACCAATCAGAGCAGCGATCACGACAACAACCAGCACCTTTTTCAGCATGATTTGTCACCCATTGTTAAATCATTTAAATTTATAAATATTTGTAATAATGCCGAGTTTAGCCCCTCTATTGGGCAATATTAAATCAGTAAAATTGATAAGGATAAGATAGTCAACGTCAAGATCATCATCTACCGTCATTTTTAGGCCATCTATTTCTACCGCATCAATTCAATACATGAAAATGAATCTGTAACTCTTAGGTCATATATTAATTACAACCGAATTACTTTTAATCTTAAAGATTATTTATTTGATTTTAATTATAATTTTTTAAAATTCGAGCAATATTCTCACAGGTACGTTCAAGGTTCTCCTGCCCATGCTGACAAGCAGTTGTCAAATCACAACAACGATCTAAAATACCAAAAATTGCAGTAAATCCTTCATGATACAGTTCATCAATCCCCTCACCGACATAGCCTGCACAGGCAAATAATGGCTTCTTGAACTGGTGAGTCACTTTGGCTACACCGAGTGGTGTTTTACCAAATTTGGTTTGAAAATCAATACCACCTTCACCTGTAAAGACATAATCTGCCTGTGCAATATGTTTCGCCAACTGGGTTTGCTCAATAACCAAATCAACGCCTGAATGTAAGTTTGCACCTGTAAATGCCATGAGCCCCGCTGCCAGACCACCTGCCGCGCCCGCTCCTGCAACATTAACAACCTGAATTTGGCAGCACTGTCTAATTTTCTCGACAAAATACTGCAAGTTGGCATCAAGCTGTTGCACCATATCTGCGTCTGCGCCTTTTTGTGAGGCAAATACAGCTGAAGCTCCGTTTATACCCGTTAAAGGATTCGTTACATCACTGGCGATCCAGATTTGAGTATGCTGTAAGCGTGGGTCTAGCTCAGTCAGGTCAATCCGTTGAATCTGCTGCAACTGCCCACCTGCCAATCCTATAGGCAGCTCTTGTTCTTGGGCATCATAAAAACGTACACCGAGTGCCTGAGCCAT
Organism: Acinetobacter brisouioides; assembly: GCF_004331075.1. Lineage (GTDB taxonomy): Bacteria > Pseudomonadota > Gammaproteobacteria > Pseudomonadales > Moraxellaceae > Acinetobacter. Next base: position 119,276 of record NZ_SJNX01000002.1, read on the forward strand.
GCCTGCACCAGCGTCATTGGTTGCACTCCCTCCAAGCCCAATAATTATTTTTTCAACCTGATAGTCTAGCGCAGCACGAATCATTTCTCCCGTGCCTAAAGTGCTCGTCAGCAATGGGTTACGTAATTCAACAGGCAGTAAATCTAGTCCATTGGCTTTTGCCATTTCAATCACAGCGGTTTTCCCCTGATCAATCAACGCAAAATAGGTTGCTACTTTCTGTTCAGGTAAAGAACCTGACACTGTTACCTCAACACGTTGTCCACCACATGCCAACAGCAAAGCATCTACCGTACCTTCCCCACCATCTGCCATCGGAACATGAATAAAATGCGCATCAGGAAAAATTTTGATAATGCCCCTTTGCATCGCTTGGCAAGCCTGCTGTGCAGTCATACTTTCTTTAAAGGAGTCTGGGGCAAGTACAAAGGTTTTTGGCATTTTATTCTCTTATGATCTCAATATATTGTTAAAATCTAAGTGATTTAAAGTTACAGGTCACGCTGATTTTAATTTTTATTTAGATAGACCTCTTTCATGATTGTTTATAAACTTCTCTGTTTTTCTCCCTGAGCAAAATTGAAATATATTTCAGTGCAACACAACAGAAATAAAATAGGCTGATCCACGCCTGTTGTTTATACGGGATTACATCTCTTAAGCTTTCATCAGATATACTTAAGTTTTTTACATAACTTAATGAATCAATTAAATTTATGGTTAATTTCTATTGAAATGGTTTGCTTCAACTTTTTCTCAATTTGAGAAAAAAAATCTTGCGCTACTAATCATTGCAGCAGCAATCCTCTACTGTTTTTTTCCAGTGAAAGGCGCATTAGATCAAGCGCTCAGCCTACCGTGGGTTGATGCACAAGGACATTATTATTTAAGAGACAATTGGTGGTTAATCCATCTAGGGCATGATGGACTCAAACAAATCGTCTGGTTGATTGCATTTGGGCACTTGTATGTTCTCATCGCAGGATACTGGCAAGAAAAATGGCGTGCTTACCGCAGCTTATGTGCCTATGTATTAATTGCAATGATATTGAGTACCAGCACAATCGGTTTACTCAAATCCCAGTCCGAACACGCTTGCCCATGGAATATGGTCGAAATCCAGCATCAAACAGTGACTTGGAGCAAACATATTGTAGGTTTAGGGAAATGCTTTCCTGGTGGTCATGCCTCAGCAGGTTTTGCGCTGATTGCACTATATTTTGCACATCGCCAGTCACACCCCAAAATGGCACGTATATTTTATTGGTGATCGGGTTACTTTTCGGCGCGATAATGAGCGGCGTACAAATGCTGCGCGGTGCGCACTTCCTCAGTCATAACCTTTGGACACTGTGGTGGACATGGGCGATTGACCTTGTCATTTATAGCATTCAGGCACATTATTTTCATGTTGCTGTGGCTATGACTGACTCGTCCATCTCAAAAACTTCAAACTAACCTGCAATCCATTCAAATATGCAGAAGGCTGAAAATGCATTTCTGCATGAATCTGCTCAAGTGCAGTCTGCACAATCGACAACCCCAAACCACTGCCCATCGCTTGATGCTGAGTTTTCTCCAAACGTACAAAACGCTGCATGGCATTCTCATACTGACTTGGATCAATCCCCTCTCCGTCATCATGAATATCAACATACACATGTTTAGCATCAAAACTTATATTTAACAGTATCTTACCTCGCTCTGGATTATACTTGATTGCATTATCAAGCAAATTGAGCATAATCGTTTCGAGTGCAGTAGACAAAGCAATAACATAGATGGGCATCTGCTCATCCTGAACCTGCACCTGAATTTTAATCTGCCTTCTATCCGCACTAGCCAGCAGTTGTCCGACACAACGGCGGACACAATCGAGCATATTCACAGGCTGCAATGTCTGTTTTTCTTGTACATCCTGATGCGCCATGCTCATAAGCTGCTCAACCAAATGTGACATACGCTTTAAGCTCTGCTCTAAATCCTGCAAAGTTTCAGCATACACTTGGGTATCTTTTGCGGTCTTACTCAACAAGGAAACTTGCAAACGAATAGCCGTCAGTGGCGTACGTAGTTCATGTGCAGCATTGGCAATAAACATTTTTTGCTGTTGCTGCTCTTGTTCAATCCGATGAAATAAGTGATTCAGCTCATCAATTGCAGGCGTAATTTCCGCAGGTAAATGTGCAATATGAACTTCAGACAAATCCGAATAATCACGCAGTGCAAAAGTCTGTTTGAGTTCATCAAGTGGTTTAAGATGACGCCGAATCAGTTGATAAAAACCATAAATTGCAAATGGCATAAATAGCACATAGGGAATCAGCATTGTAAATGCCAATTGCTTGGCAAGATGCCGCCTTACTTTCACAAATTGGCTAATCTGGATCTGCCTGTCAGGCAATGGCAACACATAGATTTTTAATTCACCACGCGAAGAATGGATTTTTTGAAAATACGGTTCACTGGCATAACCCACCAAATAATCTGGATGCCTTTCCCTATTTTGCAGCTCTTGCCTCGGGACAATATCAATAAACAGATCTGTTTCATCATAAGGTCGACGCCTATCATAGGTCGATGTACGATAGGAAATATTATTTTTATCAAGGAAAGTTGCCATTTCCTGCATTTGCCGATCTAACACTTCTTCGGATTCTTGCAGAGAAATTTGATATGCAGACATCCCAATCATAAAAAACAATAGGATGCTAAAAATACAAACGCTCAAGGACATCCTTGAGCTGAGTGGAAGTTTGCCATAAAAATGCTGAATGCACCGCCCGTAAGCAGCACATTTAAGCAGATTATTTTGTATGTGTTTCAATACAGTAGCCCAATCCGCGTACCGTGCGAATCAAATTTTTGCCGAGTTTTTGCCGCAGATTATGCACATGCACTTCAATCGTGTTGCTATTGATGTCAGTCTGCCAATCATACAGTTTTTCTTCAAGTACCTGTTTGGAAAAAATCTGGTTCGGGTACATCATCATTGGTTCTAAAATTGCCCATTCTTTTTGGGAAAGTTCTACTGTTTTACCCGCTTTTAACACGCGATGGGTATTTGGAAAAAGTTGAATATTACCAACTTTAAAGCAGATTTCTTCATCTACACTAAAATGACTACGGCGCAGCACCGATTCAATCCGTGCCACCAGTTCTTCAAAGTCATACGGTTTCACCAGATAATCATCTGCACCAAGTTTTAACCCCAGAATTTTATCCTTACTCTGGTCACGGGCACTAATAATAATAATACCCATGCGGTTTAGATCGGCTTTCTTGCGTATATGCTTAAGAATTTCCAAGCCATCAATTTCAGGCAAGCCTAAATCCAGTAACGCAATGTGATAAACATTACGAAATAGAAAATCTAGAGCCTGTAAACCTGTTTGTGCCCAGTCCACATGGAATTTTTCATGTTGCAATAATTGGTAAGTACTCTTACCAATCATCACATCATCTTCAATATAGAGCACTCGAATCATGCTAAATTTGCCCTTTACAGCTCGATAACATATTTAATTTTGGATCAAGTTCCTGAGTCTGGATATTTAACAGCCCCAAGACTGTTGGGAACAGGTTATCCTGACTCCATGCACTGTCTTTATATTGTGACAAGCATTGATAAATCTTACTTTGATCAGACCATTGTGAGGAAAACCAGAATAACATCGGAATATGCGTTTGTTCTTTTGGTGCGACCATATATGGCGTACCGTGTAAATATAACTCACTTTCCCCTGTAGATTCACCATGATCTGATAAATACAGCATACTACTGGCCACAGACTGCTGTTTAAGCAACCCAATAGTTGATGCCAAGATATGATCCGTATACAAAATCGTATTATCATAAGTATTCAGCAAGGCTGAATAGTCACAGTTCTGAATGTTATTGGTTTCACATGTTGGTGTAAATTTTTTAAATTCAGCAGGGTAACGCTTGTAATAAGCTGGCCCATGACTCCCCATTTGATGTAGGACAATCAATTGGCTTTGTTTCAAATGCTCAACATCTAAAGTTTTTAAATAATCACTCAGCGCGTCAATCAGGATGCCATCACGACACTCATTCTTCTCACACCATTTTTGATAACGCGGATCATCTTTAGGTGAAATATAGTGTTTAATTCTGGCACATACACCTTTACAACCTGAGTTATTATCAATCCATGTGACCTGATAACCTGCTCGCTGAGCAATATCGAGCAGCCCTTCGCGGTGCGATGCTAAGCCATCGTCATAATTTTTACGTGGCATACCCGAGAACATACACGGAACTGCAACTGAAGTTTGTGTACCACAAGATTCAACATTAGTAAAATTAATAATATCGAGTTTCGATAGCTCAGGATTGGTTCTTTTACTGTAGCCATTTAAACTGAAATTTTGGGCACGGGCTGTTTCACCTACAACAAGCACTAAAATTTTAGGCTTAGTTTGTGCAGCCGTAGCAACAACATGTGCATCTAGCCCATATGGAACCAATGTTTTATCGCTGTGCTTAAACTGCTTGCTGATATAACTCGTACCGCTTGATAACACATTCAATGGTGAAATTTGTGCCTTGAGCTGACGGTGTTCACGGAAAATCGGAGCGTACTGACTATAAAATGAAAAAAGCCCGCCACCCATGACGGCTAAGGCGATGACTAAACTTGTAAGCTTGGTCATGACGACTTTTTTAAAAGAATCCTGACGAATCTGGATAAAATACACAACAATCATTGGCAATACAATTGTTGCCAAACACCACAATAAAAATGGAAAAGACAACAAATCTAAAGTTTCATGCAAATCAGTTTGTGCCACATTTTCAATTTGTGAAGTGCTAACATCCACACCAAGCTGATTGACAAAATATGAAGTCATACCTGTCAGAATAATCAGTACAATGCTTAGGGCCTTTGCCATTTTACGCCAGTTCAACAACTGCAACACAAAGAAATAAAAACTCCCAATTAATACAAATGTCACAAAAATAAATAAATAATTACTTATTCCCTGATATGAGCTGAGTTGGGAAATATTGCGATAAAAACTGAAGTTAGTAAATCCAGCCAACCAACATGCAACCAAACCATTAAACACTGCTAATGACAGGCTGATTTTATTTTTTGAAATAAACGTCAGCATAATAAAGATCATTGTCGATAGAAGATCGGCAATTAGACCTTGCGAACCTTAAGAGCTTCTTACAAATACTTACAATTAAAATCAACAACTTACACTAAAATGTAAAGTTATGTAGTTTTAAATCTTAATTCAAAGCGTATTTATTACAGAGAAAAACGTTATTTTATAATGTTTTAGAATGAACCTTGTTCAAAAAACATATTTCATTTTTATTACAATAAATAGTTTATTTTTTAGGCATTTGAAATTAAAAACACAATAAAATCATGTCATGAAGCATTTAAATGCTCTTTTGTATTTCATCCACAATACAAACTAAAATTAAAAAAACATCATATCCAAGATATTATTCGGTGAACCTATACATTACCGAACATATCAAAAAATTTAAAATTAAATACAGAGCGAATTAAAAATATTCAATGTTCTAACTCTCAAAATATCTTTCAATTCAGTGCTATCAAGAACAAGTTTCACCAAGGTCGGCTAACTAAATTGAGAGTGAGCTTATTTACGGAAACGAATGAACTTCGCAGGATTACCTGCAACCACCTGTTTGCTTGCAACATGTTTCGTGACCATGCTGTTCATCCCAACAATGACATGATCCTCGATTTGTACACCGTCTTTCACACCCACATGCGCACCAAGCCAAACATCACGTCCAACCTGAATACCTTGAGAACGTACAGGCTGCTGATAAATCGGTTCTGCCAAATCCATACCATGATCGAAAGCATACAAATGGCAATACGCTGCGAGGCGTGCTTGATCGCCTAAGGTAATTCCTGCCCGTCCACCATCCAAAATACAATGATGGTTGATCGCAACTTCATTACCAATCGTAAGCGGTCCATGTAACGTACTATCTGCTGCAATAAAGGTATTATCACCAATCGTAATTTTTCGCCCACGCTCAGCAAAAATATGCGCTAAAGGTGAAATAAAACAGTTTTGACCAATTTCAACAGTTTCCATTTCCATGAGATAGGCTTGGTACTCTTGTTGCCATTGCTCCGCCCATAACCGATGCTTTGGTTTTAAAGTCCAATATAACCAAGGCATATAATTTAGGCGCTGTTTATGCTGTTCACGATATTTCAATAATGGATCATCAACCTGCATCTGGCAATTCCTCATCTAAGATGTGTAGTTGTTCGCGCCCACGGGTAACATCCTGAATTTTTTTAGCAAGGGCTTCGATTTGATGAATCTGCAACTTAGCCAAAACTGTAACACCTTCGGCTGTATAGTCTTCTTGAAACTCAATGCCTTGCTGTTGCATTTCGTATTGAAAGATTGCCCATTCATTAAATAAGCACGAGAAAGAAACCTGCTTCTTTTCAATTAACTCAATTTTTTCAGCCAGTAATAAACATTGACCTGCGCAACCACCATAAGCACGAACTAAACCACCTATGCCTAATTTAATACCACCATACCAACGATTGACCAACACCAGAACATTCGTCAACTCATTGCCTTCGATGGTCGCTAAAATAGGACGCCCAGCCGTACCTGATGGTTCACCATCATCATTAAAGCGGACTTGATGACCGATTTTCCATGCCCAACATTGGTGGGTGGTGCTGGTGTCTTTATATAACGCCAAGAAATCTTTGACATCCTGTTCAGTTTCGACAGGAGTCGCAAATGCCTGAAAACGGCTTTTTTTGATCTCTTCTTCAAAACTCACCGATGTTGCAATGGTAAAAGGCATAACCCTGAATCAATCTAAAAATCTGGAGGCATATCATAAAAGGTCTGAGCACATAATCAAAAGAGCTTTTATGATTTTGCATGAGAAAATCACCTCAAATTAGGGAATATTGACAGCCTCGCCCATCACACCAATTTAGTACCCATTTATATCTTGGTCAGATCTTGTATATGGCCTTAAATTGTAAAAATATGAATTTCTTTCATAACTTGTATTTTTAAAAAAATTTGTCATAAAAAACTATAACTTTAAAGTTAAATTAAACAAATGGTGCAATAATCCAATGATTTGTATAACAGGATCCAAACTGTGAGTATATATACTCAAGCCATTGAATATCAGTATCAAAATCAACAACTAAAAGGTTATCTGGTTTACCCAACACCGTATATTCAGCCTTCGGCAGGATTACTGATGGCACCCAACTGGATGGGAATCAAGCCCAGCGATATCGACATCGCAAACGAAGTCGCAGCACAAGGCTATTGTGTATTTTTACTGGATTTATATGGTAAAAATCGCCGCCCTAAAGATGCCACTCAGGCAGGTGAATGGGTATCACACATTAAAAATACCGAACATGAAGTAGGTTTATTAGCAGCAGCACATCAAGCACTATTGCAACAAACTTACTGTAAGCTTGACCCACAGCATATAGCAGCCTTTGGTTTTTGTTTAGGCGGGCATAATGTACTGGAATACGCGCGTAGTGGTGCGGAAATTCAAGCTGCGATTTCGTTCCATGGCTCACTTGACTCATCAGGCTTATATCGCATGCAGCAGTTTAAAGGTTCTGTTTTAGTTCTAGACGGCGCTTGCGATCCGCTCGTTCCACGTGAACAGTTGCAAGAATTTAGTGAAGAAATGAAAGAAACTGAGTTAGATTGGCAATTGATCAGTTATGGCCAAACTTATCATTCTTTTACAGAAAAAACTGCCAATGAAGCAGGCATCAAACAATATAACGAAAAATCATCAAAACGTGCCTTCCAAAGCATGTATGAACTTTTAGAAGATGTTTTCCAATAACCCAAAACAGGATATTCATTTCATGTATACCTTATGGATTGGCAATAAAAATTACTCATCTTGGTCACTGCGTGCATGGCTCAGCCTGCGTGCACTTGACATTCCTTTCCAAGAACAGCTTAGCCCATTAAATTTGGGCAGTAGCAGCTACCAAAAATTCAAGGCATTTTCCCCATCTGGTAAAGTGCCTTGTTTAATTGATGGCGAGCAAGTGGTCTGGGATTCATTGGCAATTATTGAATATGTTGCTGAACAATATCCAAAACTCTTGCCGCAAGATAAAGTAGCGCGCGCATGGGCACGCTGTGCAATGGCAGAAATGCACTCGGGTTTTATGGAATTGCGTTCACGCTGTCCAATGAACTGTGCATTAACAGGGATTGAGATTGAACATACACCTGCACTCGATCACGACATTCAGCGTCTGGATGAACTATTGCAACAAGGTTTGACCCAATTTGGCGGTATATGGTTGGCAGGTAAAGACTTTGGTGCTGTCGATGCATTTTTTGCCCCCGTTGCGCTACGTGCAAAAAGCTACAGTCTCAAATTTTCTGAAACTACTCAGCAATGGATGCAGCGTATTTTGCAACACTCTGCTGTACAAGAGTGGTCTCAGCAAGGCAAACAAGAAGATTTTTAATGCATAAAAAAGCCTGTTTCTACAGGCTTTTTCTTACTCACAGATTTATGCTTCTGGTGCGGTTAACTCAGTCATTGGCCAGCGTGGTGTTGTAGTCACAGATAAACCATCACATGCACCTGACTTCAAACGCTGGTATCCAGCAAATGCAATCATTGCACCATTGTCTGTACAGAGTGCAGGCTCAGCATAGTAGACCTGTGCTTTAATTTTGGCGAGTTTTTGTTCCAGACTTTCACGTAACCGCAGATTGGCACTCACCCCACCAGCAATGACTAAGCGCTTTAAACCTGTCTGCTTTAAAGCTTTGACTGATTTTTTCACTAAAGTATCGACAATCGCTTCTTGGAATGACGCTGCAATATCCGCATCGCGGTTCTCATCACCCAGTTTTTTCATTTGTACTGACACCGCAGTTTTTAAACCACTAAATGAAAAATCCAGACCTTGATGCAACATCGGACGTGGGAATTCAAAGGCTTCGTGGCTACCACTCAATGCCAACTTGGCAATATTTGGCCCACCTGGATAAGGTAAGCCCATCATTTTCGCCACTTTATCGAAGGCTTCACCTGCCGCATCATCAATCGACTCGCCTAGTAATTCATACTGACCAATGCCATAAGCGGCCATCAACTGCGTATGTCCGCCAGACACCAACAAAGCGACAAATGGAAACTCTGGTGGGTTTTTGGAAAGTAGCGGTGCCAACATATGTCCTTCCATATGATGCACTCCGATCGCTGGCTTGTTTAATGCAAAAGCTAAAGTACGACCAAACAGTGCGCCTGTCATGAGCGCCCCCATCAAACCAGGGCCTCGGGTGTAGGCGATGGCATCAATCTGGCTTTTCTTGATACCGCTTTGCTGTAACAACTCATTGAGTAATGGAATTAATTTACGCACATGATCACGCGATGCCAACTCAGGCACCACACCACCATATTCGGCATGTAGCTTAATTTGACTGTATAGTACTTGACCTAAAAGCCCCTGCTCACTGTCGTAAAGTGCCAGTCCAGTTTCGTCACAAGATGTTTCCAAGCCTAAAACGATCATTTAAATGCCTATTTTCACTATCCAAATTACAGCCATCGCTATTATAGACTTGTGATATGAGATGTAAATGAGTAAAATACTGACCTTCACTTGTGATCGAAGGCAATTCAGCCTAGATCTTATCCATAACTTAATGAGGATTCTTCATGCCACAAGTTAAATTGAAAGAAGGCGAACCAGTAGACGTAGCTATCCGTCGTTTCAAGCGTTCATGCGAAAAAGCGGGTGTTTTAGCTGACGTTCGTAAACGTGAATTTTACGAAAAACCAACTCAAGAACGTAAACGTAAAAAAGCTGCTGCTGTTAAACGCTACCAAAAGAAATTGGCTCGCGAATCAGTACGTACTACTCGCCTTTACTAAGATTAATTTGTGATTGATTGACTCACCTGGACAAAATAAATGACTACTTTAAAAAACCAAATAACTGATGTTTTGAAAGCCGCAATGCGTGCTAAAGAAATGGACAAGTTAACGGTAATTCGTAGTCTACAGGCAGCAATCAAGCAAATCGAAGTCGATGAGCGCATAGAGCTTGACGATACTCAGGTTCTTGCGGTCATTGAAAAGCAAATAAAACAACGTAAAGAATCGGTTAAAGCCTTTGAAGGCGCTGGCCGAGAAGATTTAGCTAGTAAGGAACAAGCCGAAATTGAAGTTTTATCTCAATTTCTACCAGAAGCTATGACTGAGGAAGAGCTTGATTCCATCATTGCACAGACTATTACTGCGCAAGAAGCTACTAGCATGAAAGATATGGGTAAGGTGATGAACTCTCTACGTCCGCTCATAGCCGGGCGTGCTGATCCTGCACTTGCATCTGCAAAAGTTAAAGCACAACTTGCTTAAGACCTAAAGACCCAAGTAAAAAGACAGATCATCAAATATTCATTGCACAGCATTTAAATTATACTGTGCAATCAAGTTCTTATATAAAACACAATTCATTTTTTGCATTACTATATGATTAGATGCATAAATGCTCGAAATTTCCTGCCTCAATAATTCCCTATTCTAACTTACAGACATGATTCAAATCTATCTAGGTATCCTGTGACATAGATGCTTTCAGATCTTATAAGCTTTAACAACGCATTTTTCTTTGCATATATTGATTTGAAAAATCAGCCTTTTCGAGATTCATTTCCGCTACATTATGTATTTTCAACAAGCCTTATCTTGCAAAACTCGGCACACTAGATAACCCCAAAACTACAACTACGATTAACTTTTTCATAAAATGCTCAATTAAATAATTTTTATTTATATATTTTGATTGTTGATCAATCATTTTGAGTCATAAAAGATTTTTTAATAAATACCGCACAGCAGATCAAATGTTGATGCTGCGCAGTCATAGGCTCATTTTAAATTACACTTCACACCCATTTTCTGTAAGCTCTGATAATCTGGTGCTTCATAAACTGCCTGAGTAATAAACTCTTGCTTCGTCACTTTACGATCTTCCTCTACCAACAACTCACGATTCTGATCAAGTACCGCATACATATCGTTAATTAGACCTTGGGTAATCTTGCAAAAATTCTGAGATTGCTGTGCGGTAAATTGAGTTGCTTTGGGATCAATAGAATTTAAAAATGCCTGCATTTCAGCATCATGCTTTTGAGTGGACTGCTCTAGTTTTTGTTCTAGTTCTTGCTGGCTATGCGCTTTTAAAGCGGATTCCGAAGCAAAGCTCGATACACTACATAAACCTAAAGCCAGCACACAAATTAGTTTTTTCATAGAAATTCTCAAAATTTATTCTAAAGTAAATAATCGCTCTGCCTGCATTTGTTTTAAGCGATGCTCAATTGTAGCAGACAAAGATAAATTATCTTTGGCTAAACGCTGGGCATGTAGCAATGATTTGATGCCCTCTTCTTCCAAACCTGACCAAAATTCCATCTCGGCGCGGTAGCGTAACACCTGTATTGTCTGAACAGGCGAAGCTTGATCAATCACCGCCGCACGCTGCATCAAATCCCAGCCCTGCACATCATGCGGGTTATCCTTTAAAATTTTATTGACCAAATTAAATACAGCAGCAGGCTGTTTTTTTCGGATCAACACCTCAGCCAACTTATAAGTCAAGGCACGATTTTCAGGCATGATTTTCTGCTGTGACACAATGGTTTGATAAGCCTGATCAAACTGGTGCTGTGCCAAAAAAATATCGGTTTGCAACAGCACTGCCAATATATTTTTACGTATTTGTATTTGTGCTGTATTAAGGGCTACTTGAGCTTGGTCAGCATCGCCTTGTTGCAGATAAAATGCGGTGAGTGCCAAAGTAGCGGCCTGATTATGCTGTGCTTGCAAGGTTTTAAGTTGCAACTCAGTCACATCATTTGACAACACCGCAGCATACCATTTCATTAACTCATAATCTGGATCGCTAATATTGGATTTTACATTTGGAAATTGCTTTGCTCGCAATCGCGCTTCACTCATACGTGCAGAGGTGAGTGGATGCGTCATCCAAAACTCAGGCATAAAACTCAATTGCACCGAAGAGCGCTGCATCCGTTCAAAAAAATCTGCCATCGCATTTGGGTTATAGCCTGCTGCCACCATATATTGCATGCCAATACGATCCGCTTCTCGCTCCTGATCACGACTATAACTCAACTGTTGACTGGCCAATGCCGCCTGTGTTCCAAGCATCACCGCAGAACCTGCACCACTATTAGACTGTGTAGCAATTGCTGCACCAACCAAAATTCCTGCAAGTGCCAACAAACCCTGCCCCTTAAACGCTTCTTGCGATCGGCTATAGTGACGCTGCGTGACGTGCGCGACTTCATGTCCCATCACACTCGCAACTTCATCGCGATTTTTTGCCAATGCAATTAAACCTGTATTGATTGCAAATACACCACCTGGCACAGCAAAAGCATTGACTTGTTTGTCTTTAATAATCAACAAGCCAATCGGCGCACCCAAATTGGTTTGACTAACAATATTGCGAAAAATAGCATCTAGCTGATCTTGTAGCCAAGGATTTTGAATGACATCGAGATGCGAATGAATTTCTCGATAAACTTTTTCCCCTAAAATTTTCTCATTTTGCTGATCAATAATTCCGACACTCATGCCTCCAACACTAGGGACATCGAGCGATTCAGGGTTATAATGAGATGCAAAATCCTCAGCATAAACAGGCATTGAAATAGCACATGCCAAACAAATCAGTCGCTGCATCAGGGTTTTAGTCATATTCACCTTTCAGGCTCAGACAAAGTTTGGATTCACCAAATAACGCGGTGTTCGATCTTCAAGTGCATCTATCAGGTTTCGATAGGCAAGTTCTGCCATTTTTAATCGTGTGGCTGCGGTAGCTGAACCCAAATGCGGTAAAGTGACCACATTGTCGAGATTAAACAACTCCGACTGTTGTAAAGGTTCTTTGCAATAGACATCTAGGCCCGCTGCAAAGATTTTTTTAGCTTTTAGAGTTTCAATCAAAGCAGTTTCATCAAGCACTGAACCACGGGAAATATTAACCAATACCGCATGTGACTGCATTAAATCTAGTTCAGCCTGCCCGATCAATGCTTTTGAATCTGCATTTAAATCTACCGCCACCACCACAAAGTCCGAGCGTTTTAGTAACTCTGCCAGATTACAATATTGTGCATTAAAAGATTGAGAAACTTCGATTTTTTCACGGCGGTTATGATAAAGAATATTCATGTTAAAACCATAAAAACCACGCCGAGCAATGGCTGCACCAATATGTCCTAGCCCTATGATGCCCAAAGTTTTACCAAAGATATCCTGTCCAAATTGTGCTGCGCCAACAGTGCGTTGCCATTGCCCTTGTTTTGTCCAGCGATCCAGTTCAGGCACACGGCGTGCGGCACTCATGAGCAAAGTAAATGCCAAATCTGCGGTCGTTTCAGTCAGCACATGTGGCGTATGTCCTAGCCAGATTTTTTTCTGATTTAAATAATTTACATCGTAATTATCGTAACCGACACTGACACTCGAAATGACTTTCAGACGCTGTGCTGGTGCAAGGTTTGCTTCATTCAAAATTCGTCCTGCACCAATCATGCCATCAGCATCAACCACATGCTGGCGAATCTGTTCATTGACATCGCCTTGTTTGGGATTAATCTGCACCACAGCATAATTTTCTTGGAGTCGAGTGAGAATTTCTGGGGCGATTTGACTAAAAACCAGCACTTTTTTTAGCATAAAGCAATCCTAGAGTCTTAAGTGTTGAATCAATTTCCATAATTGTTGTTTTAACAATGGCTGCTGTAACATATCCTGCAAGCTTGCTACAGTTTGGCAAGAAAGCTTAAATGATACAGGCAGCTCCCCCAAACAAAAAATGCTTTTTTCGGCTGCCACAACATCCAAAAAACCTTGTAAATAATCTTGTAAACCACTTGGCTCTTGCAAATTAGCCAATGGAAACGGCCACTGCAAACTTGCATCCTGTAAATGTAATGCCTGCTGAATATTGCGCCATAAAGGTAATGTCTGGGCTGTGAGCTGCTGCTGATCGACGAGCAAAACAAATTGTTCAGTAAATAAAACCTGTAACTGAAAGGCTTGCTGCTCTATTTCTAGCGGTTCTAGATCTATCTTAGTGACCGCAGCAGCGTGTGCTGTTTCCTGTAAGTTTAATGGTGTTTCTACAGCTTTTATATTTAAACTAACATGCTGATCATCGGGCTTGATCACCGTTTCTTGTTTTATTTCTTTTTTTAGTACAACCTCAGGCTCAAGCTCAAGTAATTTCGGTACTGTTAATGTCCGACTCGGTTGTCCGATATCCGCATCACGCCATAATATCGTTGCAGTTGAGATAGAACGCACAGCAGCATGCCGAGGAATCCACAGATCAATTCCCATCATGGCGAGTTGTTGGCGCTGTTGCTCTATCATCATCTCATCATCTTTTCTAAAGTTAGCATAGTGTAGATTATTTCGCTGTGAAACCGAATGGTATTTGCCGATTTGCTACACGATCATGATACTGTTTTTCTTCATGACTTGATCCACGATTTCATCGGTTTCAAAACCTAAACGCCAATAAAGCAACTGTAGAACATCCAGTTCATCTTGGGTAATCACTCGATCATTCCACAAATATTCCTCAGCAATACTTAAAATACGCAAGCGATCACGCAGCAGCAACCCTGAAATGTCTTGCAGAATCTCGCCTAGATCAATCGGCTCATCGGATAAATCCTGATAATGCGCCCAATCTTCCGGTTTGATCAGTCTTTTGATCAGATTTTCACGTATTTCTAGCTGATTACTGGCGTTAAGTTGCTGTACATGCAAGAGCGCATCCATCAAACGCATCACTTCAGGCAATACATCATTAAATGCGGTTGGCATATGGGTCGGGAGCAAGTTGAGTTGATACTTCACTCGCTCAATCAGCAAGGCATCCAGCAAACCAATTTCACCATCCGCCTGCGCAATTAATGCCAGTTTGGTTAAAAACTGCCGTGATGAACTCAATGGCATACGCTGAATATTTTGACAAGCCAAATAGAAAACCTGTACATGCTGCCGCCCATCAATACTCAATAAAGCATCAACAATGGCACGACTCACTTCGGCATGTTTAGGAATAAATTCACGATACTGGCGAATCATTAAAATCGCCACAAGAACCTCCCTTGAACCTGATGCAGTTTGCAAAGCGCGATCAATTTGTTCAGGACGTGACATTTTTGCACGTATTTCTGGATTTAATGGCTTAATCGCATCTTTAAGGGTAAAACTAATTGGCGACAACCGTAGCAAAGGCAACGGTTGAGGTGCAGACCATGTAAATGCAACTTCATGCCCTTCATCACCAAAAGGATGAAACAAACTAAATAACGGCTGGGTTTTAAGTTTTTTCAAATTTTCCAGACGTAAATCTTCAAGTAAATTAGGGTTTAACTCGTAAATGCGTCGCTCAATGCTCGGATGAATATTCAACCAGCTCTGACTACTCAGTGAGTTGGCAAAACACATATGTGCTATCGATTCCGAATAAGCACTATGAATTTGAGAACCTGCGTGATGCACATAAATCCGTAATAGCGTCTGAATATTGGCATCATTGGCAATCAATTGTGTTGTATAAACATCATTTTTGAATGTCCGCCCGATTAACGTAATAAATTTAATTAAACGAGAAATCAACAACCCTAAGCTACCCATGAGCCAGATGATGCCACCCAAAGCGACTAAAATGGTTTCAAATTTATTTTGACGTTTTGCATGATACGGTTTAAAACCATACCGCGCCACCTTGCTCCCCAACTGACTAAAAGTCGTTAAGCTACTAAACATGATTTTCAGGCGAGTGTTTTGATAAGTTTCACCCGTCAAAATCTGGTTAAATGCGTAGCTAAACAGACCATATAACTCAATTTCATCTAGGTTTTGCAATGCTCCCCATGTAATCACAATCACGGTATCGTCAGGGTGTACTCCTGCCGTAAGTGCATTTACACCGACTTCATCTGGCAATACATATACAGCAGGAACACGCAACCGATATTGTTTGGCAAATTGCTGGGTAATTTTAATTGCAATCGTTTCTTCAGGTGTGCTTTCCATGGGATTTAAAAAGCGCGCACGTAACTGTTTTGCCAACGAGTGCCCACCTTCACGAAACACATAAACTTCGTACAGCACCGAACCGAGCATGATTGCCAAAATGACCAGTAGTACAATCGGGCTCAGGTTATACCAAAACACCGACTGTGTCGGGTCAATATAATGCATGACCAGACCAAAAGATAAATTAAGCACCACCAAGGTCAGTACAATCGCCAACGAACAAATAGTCGTCGACCAAAATAAGCTTTTCTGATGTCCTGAAGAAAGTGTTTCCATTGCCAAATAACTGCCTCAATGCATACCTGCCTATTCATCATAAAATAAAAAAGCGGGGAAATCCCGCTTTTTCACTATGATGAGTTAACAGGATTATTCTTCACGAATCCCTGTTAAATCTACAGAGGCTGCATCAATATTCACATCGATATAACCATCTTTTTTCTTTTTTGCAAGGTCGCTACGGCTACGTTGCAAATTGTCTAGATATGCTTGATCAATATCGCCAGTGACATAAACACCATCAAATACTGAACAGTCAAACTCGCTAACTTCTGGCACTTTTGGAATACGAATTGCATCCTTTAAATCTTCCAAGTCTTGGAAAATTAAGCGGTCAGCACCAATAATTTCACGAATTTCTTCAACAGTACGATCCGATGCAATCAGTTCAGTCTTGGCTGGCATATCAATACCGTACACGTTTGGATATTTCACCATAGGTGCAGCCGATGCAAAATAGACATTTTTTGCACCTGAATCACGTGCCATCTGAATAATTTCATTACAGGTTGTACCACGGACGATTGAGTCATCGACCAACAGAACATTTTTACCTTTAAATTCAAGCTCAACTGGGTTGAGTTTTTGGCGTACTGATTTTTTGCGTTGTTGCTGACCTGGCATAATAAAGGTGCGTCCCACGTAACGGTTTTTCATAAACCCTTCGCGGAATTTAATGCCCAAGATATTTGCAAGTTCAAGCGCAGAAGTACGGCTGGTATCTGGAATTGGAATGACCACATCAATATCGTGATCTTCGCCCCATTCTTTCAAAATGCGGTTTGCCAGTTTTTCACCCATTTTAAGGCGAGCTTTATACACAGAAATACCATCAATCGTCGCGTCTGGGCGAGCAAAATACACATACTCAAAAATACATGGGAAGTATTTTGGATCTGTTGCACATTGCTTAGTGAACAATTCACCATCCGCATTGATATAAACAGCTTCGCCTGGTGCAATATCACGCTCAACCTTAAAGCCAAGTGCAGTAATCGCAACCGATTCAGAAGCGATGATATATTCAATCTTGCCCGACTCGGTCACACGTGAACCATAAATTAATGGACGAATACCATTTGGATCACGGAAGCCCACCAAACCTTGTCCAGTCACCATTGCAACGACACCATACGCACCGCGGCAACGCTGATGTACACGATGTACGGCATAGAAAATATCTTCTGGTGTTGGATGTAAAGTTCTGAGTTTTTGCAATTCATGCGCAAACACATTCAGCAATACTTCCGAATCCGAATCCGTATTCATATGTCGTAGATCAGTTTCGAACAGATCTTGACGAATATCATCCGCATTGGTCAGATTACCATTATGTGCCAAGGTAATCCCGTAAGGCGAGTTTACATAAAATGGCTGCGCTTCTGCACTGCTTGATGAACCTGCGGTTGGGTAACGTACATGCCCAATACCATAGTTACCTTGTAAAGCACGCATATGGCGAGTGTGAAATACATCACGCACCAAACCGTTGTCTTTACGCAAAAATAAACGCCCATTGTGACAAGTGACAATACCTGCTGCATCTTGTCCACGATGCTGTAACATCGTTAAAGCATCAAACAACAATTGGTTAACTGGCGCATGCCCAGCAATCCCAACAACTCCACACATAGCAACCTCGCAGACAAGCTTGGATTAATTAAAAGGGTTTTTAGTCAAATGTTCTGAGCTGCTCCGTACAGGAGTTCCTTGCTCAGAAGAAGAATCATCTGAAGTTGCAACCTCAGCCTGATCCTGATGATTCATATGTTTTATGGCATCACTAGCAACATTTTTAGAAAACTCTGTTGCAAGAGGTGCGTATGGCAATAATGCCTGGACAAATAAGGAATGTTTCCATGATTGTGCAGTATGCAACCATGGCGCAAGGCTTTGCATCACAATCAGGACAATAAATAAACTCTTGAGTGTACCAAATAGTGCACCTGCAAGACGGTTTAATGGATCAAGTTTCAGTGTTTTCAAAACACTACTTAATAGAGAAGTTAGCAGCCATGTAACTACAATCACAGCCAATGCCACACAGGCAAACGCAGCAACCTTTTGCACCATAACATTATGGCTAAACACAGACATGAACGGTGCAAACGTACTCGCCAAACAGGTTGCCACAATCAGCGCAAAAATCCAGCCCAGCAAACTCGCTAAAGCACTTAACAATCCTCGTCGCAATCCGTTAATGCAGCTAAACACCAAGATTGCAAGGACAATAATGTCTATGGTATTCATAAATTTACGTCATAGCACGAATACAATCTTGCACCAAGTCTGGACCTGTATAAATCAGACCACTGTAGATTTGAACTAAACTTGCACCCACCTGTTGCTTAGCATGTGCTTGTTCACCTGTCAAAATTCCCCCCACACCAATGAGGGGAATCTGATTTTTTAACACAGCAGCAAAAGTTTTTAAACAGGCTGTACTTTTTTCAAACACAGGCGCACCAGACAAACCACCAGCCTCATCGCCAAATGGTAGATTTTCCACCCCTTCACGCGACAGTGTCGTATTGGTCACAATCAAACCATCGATTTTGTATGCCAAGAGTTGTTTAGCAATAAATGCAATATCATCTGTGCTTAAATCAGGCGCGACTTTCAAAACTAAAGGCACATAATGCCCATATTGTTCAGCCAGTTCAGCCTGACGATTTTTCAAAGTTTTAAGCAAATGCGTCAATGCTTCTCCACTTTGCAAGCTACGCAAATTTTTTGTATTCGGTGAAGAAATATTCACTGTTACATAAGACGCATAGTTATAAACTTTCTCTAAACAGATTAAATAATCATCAGCTGCTTTTTCGACAGGAGTATCGGCATTTTTACCAATATTGATTCCTAAAACCCCTTTATATTGTGCAGCCTTGACATTTTCTACAAGTTTATCCACACCGTCGTTATTAAATCCCATACGGTTAATAATTGCTTTGGCTTGTGGAAGACGAAATAATCGGGGTTGTGGATTGCCCACTTGTGGACGTGGCGTGATGGTTCCAATTTCGATAAAACCAAAACCTAGTGCAGCGAGTGCATCAATATAGTCGCCATTTTTGTCTAGACCTGCCGCCAATCCAACTGGATTTGGAAATTCAATTCCCATACAAGTGACAGGTTTTGCGATAAATTTAGAGTTTACTAGCCCCATTTTATGCGCAGTTTTCAGCCATGATAATGTAAGTTCATGCGCACGCTCTGGTGCTAACGAAAACAACAAAGGGCGAGCCAGTGAATACATCATAAAATCATCGAGTGGGTAGTTTGAAAACCGCCTTATTATAGGCATGCATACGCAAAAACACCATGCTTCACAACGCTTTATTTATAATATTCGTAACTAAGGTGTTGTGATTTTCATCACTAATTCCTGAAAAATCATTGAATTGCTCTACGACAGCGAACAATTCAATGACAATTTTATCTTAGGCAAGCGGAATAAAACTCGCCTTTTGCGTTGATAAGCCTTCTGCGATCACTGCCTGCTCATAAATTCTTGCCTCTGCCAGTGCAAATGGCTGAAATGCCAATTGAGTCAGACGCTCAGCAATATAGGCCACCACATTCATGTGACACACCACAACAATTGACTCATAAGGGAGCTTTGACAACCAGTCGACTGCCAAATCTGGATCATCATCAGGTTTAATGTGGTCACATAACATGACAGGTACATTGGAAAAATAATACTGAATATGTGCCAGAGTTTCCTGTGCCCGCAACAATGGGCTTACCACAAATAAATCTGGCTGAACTTTATGGCGCAAAAATTCTGCGGTTTGCTCAGCTTGCAAATGCCCACGTTTGGTTAGTGGACGTTTAATATCGTTACCATGAATAGGCGGAGCAGCTTCACCATGACGAACCAAAGTTAATTGCATAAAATTTCCTGATAAAGTGCAATTAGAATTGTTTATAACTCAACAATATGAAGATTGCTTTACACGTGCTGGTGTGGCAGAACAAATTCAACATCACTACGATGTCCATTTTTCATCAGCGACAAAGCAATCGATAATGGTGGTGCCTGTTCAAAAATCACATCATACAAGGCATTGGTAATCGGCATATAGACATCCAGTTCTTTGGCTCGAGTACGCACCTGCACAATGGTGTTAATCCCTTCGGCAGTTTGCCCAAGTTCTTCTGTCGCTTGTTGCAAGGTTTTACCTTGACCCAATGCAAAACCCACCTGATAGTTACGGCTGAGTGGGCTATTACAAGTGGCAAATAAATCCCCTACACCTGACAAACCCAAGAATGTTAAAGGGTTTGCGCCTAATTTTACGGCAAAACGACTCATTTCTGCCAATGCGCGAGTTAAAATCATACTACGAGTATTTTCACCGATTCCATGAGCAGCAGCCATTCCCATTGCAACTGCATAAATATTTTTTAATGCACCGCCCAACTCTACGCCATGCACATCATCACTGGCAAAGACGCGAAATAATGCACTATGCAAAGCTTGCTGCACTGCATAACGCACTTGTTCTGAATGGCTGGCAATCACAGTACCTGCAGGCATTCCCGCCATAATTTCTTTCGCCAAGTTTGGACCCGATAATACGCCATAAGGTACTTCAGGCAACTCTTCACGGATAATTTCACTCATAAAACTAAAGGTATTCGCCTCAATCCCTTTGGTCAATGAAATGATCGCCTGAGCGCTAATAAATGGCTTAATTTGCTGAATCACACTTCGGAAAGAATGACTTGGAATCGTCACCAAAATCAAATCACGATCACGTGCTGCATGTTCTAAATCTGCCGTAATTTGTAAACTATGTTCAAGTTCAAAATCAGGTAAATAGCGTTTATTGATATGCGTCTGGTTAATTTCCTGAGCGATATTGGCATCACGAATCCAAAGCATGGTATCACAGCCATTGCGAGCTGCAAGATTTGCCATTGCTGTTCCAAAACTACCACCACCCAGCACAGTAACGCGTAAAGCTGTTTTCTTATCCACGGGTACAGCTTCCACCAAATCGGTAAATTTCACTTCAGACATTGTATTTTCTCTATTTTTTTAAGGGGCTGACCAATAACTAACATAAGCTGCCAAATCGACTGTAGCACGAGTAGGCAAATTTTTATCGGCAGTGCCAACATAAATAATACCTGAAATTAAATCATGTGCTTGTAAACCAAGTGCAGCTTTTAACGTCACAGATTCAACCACTGCGCCTGTACGCCACATCGCGGCGAAACCTTGACTTTGCAAAGACAATAGAAAATTCTCAACTGCCGCACCAGAACTTAAAATTTGTTCATATTCAGGTACTTTAGGATGCTCAACAATCTGAGTCAGTGCCAATACCAGTATCGGCGCACGAAAAGGATGATTTTTGACACGCTCAATTTGTACTGGGTCAGTTTCAGGAAAATCCTGCTGCATCGCTTGTGCCAGTAATTCACCAAATGCTGCCCTTTGGTTATTTTCAATCACCACAAAACGAGTTGGCTTTAAACGATGATGATCAGGTGCAGTCAATGCTGCAGTAAATGCCAAATCAAGCTGCTGTTTATTTGGAGCAGGCTCAACCAGATGCCCAACAGATTGACGTTGTTGAATGTTATCATGAACCACTTTTACTATTGTATTTGCCATAAATACTGCAATCTTTTTTAATCTAAACAATGCGATTTAGATTAACACACTCTAAAAAATGAACTCTAGTTTTGCTGCAAGAAAAAACTAAGTGTTAAAGCTATCTGCAAAATAGCAGCAGAATCTGCATTTTTTATACAGATTATCACTATTGTTTCACCCTATTGTTGCTCAATATACCAACATATCAGTTTTTTGAGGTCACGCATGAAACTTTATTTACGTGTTGCCGCTTATATCGGATTGAGTACATTCTTCAGTGCATGTAACTCCAATCCACCTGCAACGCTTGCACTGCAAAAAGAAAATAATGAGTTTGAAGTGACTGGCTTAGGAAAGACCGCGGTGATTGCAAAAAATAATGCCATTATTGCTGCCAAGAAAACCTGCTCTCAACAAACTGCAATTATTCGCAGTGAAAACACCAGTTACCATGGTCTTTTCAAGAATGTAACCGATGAACAAACAGGGCAAAGTGTGGCTACTGCCGCCGAAATATTAGGTGGTATTTTAGGACATAGCTCAAACCTACAACGTGATGATGACTATCAAACCACCTTGACATTCTATTGCCAAGCCAAATAAAACATAAAAAAAGGATCACATCGGTGATCCTTTTTTTATAGATTAAGCAAAACTAGCAATAACCATCCATACGAGTCAATG
Source organism: Acinetobacter brisouioides (assembly GCF_004331075.1). Taxonomy (GTDB): domain Bacteria; phylum Pseudomonadota; class Gammaproteobacteria; order Pseudomonadales; family Moraxellaceae; genus Acinetobacter. The sequence goes on from NZ_SJNX01000002.1 coordinate 142,024, forward strand.
GTAATTTTTGCCCAATCGCTTTTTCAATATCCGATAAATAAAATGCATCATCTTCCGACAAGAAACTGATACTCACACCTTGAGCACCCGCCCGACCTGTACGCCCAATACGATGCACATAATCGTCAGACTGTTCTGGTAGCGTAAAATTCACAACATGTGATACGCCATCAACATGAATCCCACGCCCTGCAACATCCGTCGCAATCATGATGTTATGCTGTCCATTTTTAAATTGGTCGAGCATTTTCAGGCGTTTATCCTGTGCGATTTCACCTGAAAGCATCACCACTTTATACCCATCTTTTTTCAGATGATCATATAAACGGCGCACCTGATCACGACGATTGGCGAAAATCATGACTTTTTCAATCGGCTCATGCTGCAAAACTTCCTGCAACAAACGATATTTATCCTGATTTGAAACGACGTAAACACGTTGCTCAACGTCAGCATTGGTTTTCTTTTCTGGTTCAATTTCAACGGTTACAGGATCAAATAACCATTGGCGCGCCAAATTCAACACATCATAACTAAATGTTGCAGAGAACATCAAAGTTTGACGCTGCTCTTTGCGTGGTGAATAGCGCACAATACGTTTGACAGCAGGAATAAAGCCCATATCGAGCAGGCGGTCAGCTTCATCGATCACCAAAAACTCAACCTGATCTAACCAGACTTCTTTTTGCTCTGTAAAGTCAATTAAACGTCCTGGTGTTGCCACCAAAATATCGACAAACCCTGCATCAAGCTGTTTCTTTTGTTTATCAAAATCAACGCCGCCTAGCAAAGTCACTACATTGAGTGTAGTAAATTTGATTAAATCTTTGGCATCTTGCTCAATTTGCAATGCCAGCTCACGCGTTGGCGCTAGAATCAGTGCACGTGGTTCACCACGGTAACGCTGCTCCTGAATTGGATTGTGCAACAAGTCATTAATAATACTGATTAAGAATGCTGCCGTTTTTCCTGTCCCCGTTTGCGCTCGACCAATCGCATCGTGACCTGCAAGCGTAAACTTTAAAACCTTTTCTTGAATAGGCGTCATGCTGGTAAAGCCCAACGCATCAATCGCCTGTTTTAACTGAGGATGTAAATTTAAGGTTTCGAAACCAGATGACATAAACCTGTTAATCCGTTATACGCGTAAAATAGGTGTTTATTATAAACAAAAAACGCCCCAAATGTTATGGAGCGTTTTCTTCGGCCAAGCCTAAAGAAAAATCAGTCTAATGGCTGAACTTCTTCTGCTTGAAAACCTTTTTGACCTTGTACAACGCTGAATTCAACGCGTTGACCGTCACGTAAAGAACGATGACCGTCACCCATGATTGCGCGGAAGTGAACGAATACGTCATCGCCGCTGCTACGTTGAATAAAGCCGAAACCTTTAGTGTCGTTGAACCATTTAACTACGCCTTGTTCACGTACTGTCATTAGTTAATCCTCTGTGATTAAAAAAAAGGATCACCCGGTGTTGCAAACAGTAGAGCGACAAGGTTTAAAAATAGTTATTATTTTTAAGCTTGTGATCATTCTGTAAAACTATTAACAAAATCCGGTTATATCCACATTGTCATAGGTTTCTTAGCAAAAAGCACCCTACATCCAGCCCTGAGATTAGCATGCCTTTACTAGAATTGATACAAAAATTTTTCATAAATATCGTATTTTGTCACTTCATTTTTTTTCTTACATTTAGATTGTTTTTTCCAGTGCATTTGGTCTTTTTTAGGCTTAAGCTTTTTGTTACTATTTAGGGCTTTATTGAGTTTAGAATCCAGTTTTATGACCGATCCTAATGCTACTTTCATTGAAATTGATGCGATAGGAAAACCATGCCCTATGCCATTATTGATGTTGAAACGCGCAATAAAGTCTGCACCAGCTCAACAAAAATTCTGCTTAAAAGCCTCTGACCCCAATAGTGAAATTGATATTTTACGCTATTGCCAATTACAGAAGCGACAATGCCAGATGATCAAGGTTTCAGAACACGAATTACATTACATTATTGAATAATAATGAATAATTTGTGTAAAAAATGAAAAACACTGGCATAAAAATTTACATTTTTCTACCCTTTCTACCTTAATTGTGCGCGTAAAGCAGATTAAGATGAACACATTGGTCTTTACTAGATATCCTTATAAGGAGTTTTCATGACTGACAGCAGCAATCAATTGATGCCCCTGTCATTGTCTGCACCAGGTGTAAACTTGGGTGCATACATCAGTACTGTCAATCAGATTCCTATTTTGACTGCCGAACAAGAAAAAGAGTTGGCAGAACGCTACTATTATGACCAAGATCTTGATGCAGCAAAAATGCTAGTGATGTCGCATTTGCGTTTTGTAGTCCATATTGCACGTACTTATGCAGGCTATGGTTTACCGCAAGGCGACCTGATTCAAGAAGGTAACCTTGGTTTAATGAAAGCTGTAAAACGTTTTGATCCGAATATGGGTGTGCGCTTGGTGTCTTTTGCAGTGCACTGGATCAAGGCTGAAATTCACGAATATGTGATTCGGAACTGGCGCATTGTGAAAATTGCGACCACCAAAGCGCAACGTAAATTATTCTTTAATTTACGTAGCTTAAAAAAATCCAGCAAAAAACTAACCCTTAAAGAAGCTCAAGCAATTGCTGATGACTTAAATGTCACACCAGAGCAAGTGCTAGAAATGGAAGGTCGTTTAACCGCTTATGACGCGGCTTTTGAAACGCAAAATGATGACGACGACGAAGGTTCAACTCACATTGCGCCTGCTTTGTATCTGGAAGATAGTCGTTACGACCCTGCGCGTTTGGTTGAAAATGAAGACTACGAAGAGCAAAGCACATCCGCACTACATGATGCCATGAATCAGCTGGATGACCGTTCTCGTAATATTTTACAGCGTCGCTGGCTGGATGATGATAAATCAACTTTACATGAGCTAGCTGCTGAATATAACGTATCCGCAGAACGTATTCGTCAGCTTGAAAAAAACGCCATGGAAAAAATCAAAGTTGCCATGTCATCAAACTAGCTTTTTTAAAGTAAAAACCTTATTAATCAGGCTGATTCATCAGCCTTTTTTATTGCCTGAGTTTTGGACAAATAATCGTAACCCACCTAAAAATCTATGTTATGGTATAGCGCAAAATCATGACGGAATAGCACAATGTGGCTTGCAATCTCTGCATTGAATCTTGCGATCGCAGTTCTACTCGGTGCTTTTGGTGCACATGGCTTAAAAGCTCGAGCAACCATTGACCAACTCTCTTGGTGGCATACTGCAACGGATTATTTTTTCTATCATGCTCTAGGTTTGCTGGCACTGGCTATTTTGGCAAAAGTGTCGCCGCAGTTTCCGATCAAACTGAGCTTTGTGTGCATCCAGATAGGGATTATATTCTTCTGTGGTTCGTTATATGTCATGGGTTTAGGTCTGCCACGTATTTTAGGGGCAATTACTCCAATTGGTGGAACCTTCATGATTATTGGATGGTCAGTCTTGGCATGGAATGCCATGAAATTTGCAAAATGAGGACAGCATGCAAATCTTTTTAAATGGCGTTGCAACTGAAACGTCCTGTGAAAATCTACTAGCATTGGTTCAATCTCTCACTTTAGAGAATAAACGCTTTGCAGTTGAACTCAATGAAATGATTGTGCCGAAATCAAAATTAGAGCAAACCCAAATTCAAGCACAAGACCATATTGAAATTATTCATGCCGTTGGTGGTGGTTAATAGGACATAATTATGCAAGATGCTCAATTTAAGGATTCTCCTTTAATTATTGGTTCACGTACTTTTCAGTCACGTTTATTGGTTGGCACAGGAAAGTATAAAGATCTTCATGAAACCGATTTGGCAATTCAAGCCAGTGGTGCAGAAATTGTCACGGTTGCGATTCGTCGTGTGAATATCGGTCAACATCCAGACCAACCGAATTTGCTTTCTGTGATTCCACCTGAGAAATACACGATTTTGCCGAATACCGCAGGTTGTTTCGATGCAAATAGTGCAGTCAGAACCTGTATGCTGGCACGTGAACTGCTCGACGGACACAACTTGGTTAAACTTGAAGTGTTGGGCGATGAGAAAACCTTATACCCAAATATCATGGAAACATTAAAAGCCGCACGCACTTTGATCGATGATGGCTTTGAAATCATGGTTTACACTTCAGATGACCCAATTGTAGCGCAAGAACTTGAAAGCATGGGCTGTGTCGCGATTATGCCACTAGGCAGTTTGATTGGTTCAGGTTTAGGGATTCTAAACCCACATACCATTTCAATTATTAAAGAAAATGCCAAAGTTCCAGTATTGGTCGATGCAGGTGTAGGTACTGCCAGCGATGCAGCGATTGCAATGGAATTGGGCTGCGATGGCGTGCTCATGAACACTGCGATTGCCAATGCACAACACCCGATTTTAATGGCATCTGCCATGAAAAAAGCAGTTGAAGCAGGTCGTGAAGCGTTCTTGGCTGGACGCATGCCATGCAAACGCATGGCAAATGCAAGCTCACCCGAAACAGGTTATTTCTTTAAATAACTAAATCGGTGCATGAAAAAAGCCAAGTTCAACTTGGCTTTTTTTATTACCAACGGAATTTGTCCCAGTTTTCTGGGTTCGCCCAAAACTTAGAGTTGAACCAGTCAGGAACATGCTTGTAAGTCAAAATATTAAATTGCCATAAGCTAACATTCCCCTGCTGCTGAGCTTTATCAAGCATTTGGGTTAAGCCTAAAGCACGCATCAGTTTGACATCTTGGCTTTGACACACAACCACCAAGCGCTTTGCCATGAGGTCACGCAACTTGACCAAAAGCTGTGACTTTTCAGGTTCGCCTAAATTTTGCATTTCTGGTGTATCCAGCAAAATAAAACCTAAATCGTAGCGGCGAGTAAATGGCAGACTTAAAAAATCAGATACGTTAAAATATTGCCAGTCAATTGAGTGTTGTAAGCCGTGTTGGCAAAGATCCTGTCCAATACATAATGCAGTTTCAATCGGCTGCTCCTGACATAAATCGTCTAGCATTGAAGTGATGACATTTTGTTCAGCCATAAACTGCACCTTTATCTGAGTTAGAGAGAAATTGATATGGAATTACAAGGCATTTGTCACAAAATGCATGCCGACTTAGCCAACCATAGTGTAACCGAACAGAACACTCAAAAAGCGCATGTTGAATACAGCTTTATTCTAGACCAATCTCAGATCAATTTACCCTTTACTTTAGGCCAAGAGCTTGAAATTGAATGGACTGGGCAAATTTTTTGTGTGTCTTGTGGTGCAAAAACTCCAAAATCCTACTCACAAGGTCATTGTTTTAAATGTTTTAAAACTAAAGCATCCTGTGACATGTGCATCATGAAGCCTGAAACTTGCCATTATCATCTCGGCACTTGTCGTGAAGATGAATTTGCGAAAAATGTCTGTTTTCAGCCGCATATTGTATATTTAGCCAATTCAAGTGCTTTAAAAGTCGGAATTACCCGTATTAGCCAAATGCCAACGCGCTGGCTCGATCAAGGAGCAACTCAGGCTTTACCGATTATGCAAGTCGGTTCACGACGTTTGTCAGGGCAACTTGAAATTATGTTTGGTGAGCAAGTGGCTGATAAAACCGACTGGCGTAAACTACTTAAAGGCGAAGCTGAACCGCTAGATTTAGTTGAGGTTCGCGAGCAACTGGTTGAAGAGTTTGCACCCAAAATTCAACGCATTCGTGATGAATTTAGCCAAAACTTACAATTTGATGAAGGTATTCAACTGCTTGAAAAAGAGCAAATGCGCGAATTTGTTTACCCTGTCGAGCAGTATCCCGAAAAAATCAAATCGCATAATCTCGACAAAACACCCACAATTCGCGGTGTGTTACAAGGCATCAAAGGTCAATACCTGATTTTAGATACGGGCGTGATTAACATTCGTAAATATACAGGCTACGAAATTATTATTCGAACTTAACAATTAAAATCATAAAAATAGGCAGGATTTTCCTGCCTATGCTTTAACTTTAACGCACTGCCAATAACTGCAAAATCGCATGTACAGGATCTTCAGTATCCCCTGAAATCAGTTGCTTATGCATACTTAAATGCTGCATGGCTTGTATTTGTGCCACTTCAACATTCATCAATTTTTCAATTTCGGCTGCCAGCGTTTCAGGAGTTGCCTGATCCTGCACCAATTCCTGGATGACTTTTTTTCCTGCAATAATATTGGGCAAAGAAAAATACGGAATCTTAATCATGAATTTCATGATGCGATACGTTAGCCAATGCAGCTTATAAAATGTCACCATTGGGCGGTGCAATAACATCGCTTCAAGTGTGGCGGTTCCCGAAGCCAAGGCCACAATATTACTAGCCCCCATGACCAAACGCCCAATTTTTGATTCCGTGTGCTGATTGTCGAGAACATGAATCTTGGCGCGGACAGTGTCAGGATAACTTGCCAAAATGTGCTGAATTTGTTCCAAACGCTGAGCATTAATCGCAGGAACTAAGTATTCATAATCGGGGTATTTAGCTTGCAAAATCTGTGCTGCACCAAAAATAAGTGGTGCAAGGCGCTCTACTTCTCCACGGCGACTCCCTGGCAGCAAGGCAATATATTTGGCTTGTTCAGGAAGATTAAGTGCTTGCTGAGCTTGCTGAATTGGGTTACTGAGTGGTAACTGTTTAGCAAGCGGGTGTCCCACAAAAATTGCAGGAACTTGATACTGTTGATAAAAGACTTTTTCGAATGGAAATAAACACATGACCAAATCAATATTTTGCTTAATACCAAATACACGCTTTTGTCGCCATGCCCATACAGAAGGGCTGACATATTGCACAGTTTTAATCGGAAGCTGTTTTTGTTTTAGGCGCTTAGACAAACGTAAATTAAAATCTGGGGCATCAATTCCAATAAAAATATCCACGGGATTGTTTTGCCAACGTTCAACCAAACCATCACGTACAGCAAATAATTGTTTTAGTTCTTTTAAGACTTCGACCAAACCCATGACCGCAAGGCTGTCCATCGGATAAAAACTCTGAAAGCCCTCAGCAATCATTTGTGGACCCCCAATACCCTCAAATTCGGCATCAACACCCTGCTCTTTGAAACAACGCATTAATTCAGCTCCAAGTGTATCCCCTGAAACCTCACCAACTACAATGCCGATTCTCAATTTACGTTTTTGCAAGAATGCTTTCCTTTTGGGTGTGTCATCGACAATATTATAAAAGATTTCTAGACGTTACTTCATGCTTGGTTTGAATATAAAACACTTGTTCTATGGTTATATTCCTCCAGATCACTTTCAATCATAATTTTGGCGCAAACTATACTCAAAATCGACAACAGCAAATCTAGTCCCAAAATATCGAAACTGACATCAACTCGCATCAGTATAACCTAACACGAACTTTCCATATTTTAACCATGTATACCACTCCACAATTACCAAAACTTAAAGTCGGAGCAAGCGTGCAGTGGCAAGAAAAATTAGCAATCCGATTACCAACAATGATTATGGCACGATTAAACAAGGTGCTTATGCTCTGCCGAACTTGATAGCAAGTTATAAGCTAAATGATCATGCCAGCTTCCAGTTCAATGGCAACAATCCAACAAACAAAAAGTACCTGGCAGGCCTATATCAAAGGCAAGGTTACTACGTCCCACCTGCCAATTTACGGGTGCAGTCAAGTTTAAATACCGACTCTTTTAGTCTGATTTTACCAGCATTTTAAACCCAATCAAAATGATTGGTTTTTAATTATTTTTAATTAAAAAACAATTAATTAAAAAAAAATTTTTGTTTTATACAATCTAATGCTTGACGAAAAATCCATATAAGATGTATTTTAAATACATCTTATAAAAACGTCCGAGCATTCGTTATGTTAAGCCAACATCAAATTGAACTAATTAAATCAACTGTTCCTGTTTTACGTGAAAATGGGGTTGCGCTGACCGATTATTTTTATAACCGCATGCTAACCAACAATCCGCAGTTAAAAGAAACTTTTAACATGGGACATCAACGTAGCGGCGCACAAGCAAAAGCTCTTGCTGGCGCGGTATTGGCGTATGCTGAAAACATCGAAGATCCAAGCGTCCTTGCACCTGTAGTTGAACTGATCTGTCACAAACATGTCAGTCTAAATATCCAAGCACCTGAATATGACATTGTTGGTGAAAACTTACTGCGTTCAATTAGTGAAGTGCTTAGTATTCCAATGGAACATGAACTGATTGAGGCATGGGGTCTGGCATACGGACAACTTGCAGATTTGTTTATTGCAACTGAACAGAAAATTTATCAAGAACATCAAGAAACCAAAGGTAGCTGGTTAGGCTGGCGTGATTTTGTTATCTCTAAAAAAGTCAAAGAAAGTGATGAAATTACCTCGTTCTATTTAGTTCCAAAAGATGGCGGTGCATTACCTGAATATAAAGCAGGTCAATATGTAACTGTGCGTGTACTTGTTCCTGAACTAGGCATTAAACAACCACGTCAATACAGCCTGTCAGACTGCGCTTCAGGCAACTATTTCCGTATTTCGGTGAAGCGTGAACAAGCAAAAGTTGAAGGACAAGATCCTGGTTATGTTTCTTCAACTTTACACCAGCATTTAAATGTTAATGATGTTGTGGAACTTTCTGCGCCAACAGGTAACTTCTTCTTGGTTAATCCTGAAAAAACCAATGTATTAATTAGTGCAGGTGTTGGCTTGACACCAATGGTTGCCATGTTGAATCAGTTGTTAACAGAAAATACTGATCCAAGTGCAAAAATATCATTCTGGCAAAAAATCAAAGCACAGTTTAGTCCGACAGAAGCTAAACCATCTGTTCATTTCATTCATGCAACACGTGGTTCACGAGTACATGCCATGAAAAATGCCATTCAAGGATTGGCAGAACAGCATGATAATTTAAACGTCTTTGTTGCTTATGAACATCCTGAACAACAAGATGTATTGGGACAAGACTACCATGCGAAAGGTCGCCTAGATTTATCGACACTAGACCGTAAATGGTTACCTGAAAATGCTGATTATTATTTATGTGGCCCAATGCCATTTATGCAAGTTCAAAATAAAGCATTGTTAGCACTCGGTATTCCACAGGCAAACATCCATAGTGAAGCCTTTGGTACAGGTGGCGTTGCTCTATAAATTACCTGCTATCACAAAAACCAAAAGCCATTTCTGTCTAGAGATGGCTTTTTTTATTGCAATTTTTCAAGCTGATTGATTTTGCACTCTTGAGCACAACACACAATCATATTGAGAATATTTTAATTTACTTGGTCAGATCGTATACCTTTTTGCTCGTATCGCTGGGTTGTAGTTTTCAAAAATATTTAAAACTTTCAAAAATTAATAAATTTTTTTTGGCTGAAGTATTTTAATTTATGAAGCTGCAATTGGATTTTCGAGGTAATAAATTTATATTTATGTTTGATTTTTATGATTATTTTATAAAAAAACATTTAAACGCACCTAAAAAATCATATTTTTTTGATTCAATATTTATTTATTCTTTTTTTGAATAAGCAAATCATTTTTTATGAGTACGTTTTTTCATAAAAACTCCTAATATATGCATAAATTTATATAATGGCACATGGTCATGGTTGATGCGGTTCAGTTTATTTTAGCAGGCATGCTGGTGGGTTTTTGTGTAGGGATCACAGGTGTTGGTGGTGGTTCACTCATGACTCCAATGCTGATCAGTTTATTTAAAATCGAACCACATATCGCAATTGGTACTGACCTGATCTATGCATCTATTTCCAAGTTTTGTGGTTCAATTGTCCATGCCAAAAAACTTAACGTCGTTTGGCCCATCGTTTCATGGCTGGCTCTCGGCAGTGTTCCCGCATCATTTGCCACTCATTGGGTACTTGAGCACTATTTAAGCCATTCTTCCGAATATAAAGCGGTATTAACGATGGTCTTGGGCTTTATGTTAACCCTAACTGGCATTTCCATTATTTTCCGTTCGAAAATTGAGAAATTCTTTAACCATTTCCGTAAAAAAGAAGTGCAATCTGAAGAATTAATTTTTACAGGCAAGCGCCGCATTTATGTGGTCTTTATGGGGATTGTACTGGGTGTATTCGTGACATTGTCCTCGGTTGGTGCGGGTGCATTTGGTGTTATGGCACTGATTCTGCTTTTCCCAAATCTACCTATGATTCGGATTATCGGCTCCGACGTTGCACATGCAGTATTACTGACTTTCGTTGCAGGGATTGCCCACATGAGTTCTGGCAACGTGGACTTTCATTTACTCGGCTGGTTACTAATTGGCTCAATTCCTGCAATTATTTTTGGTACGCTCATCAGCTCAAAATTGCCTGAAAAAATGATTCGTAAAATTTTAGGGATTACCCTATTCCTTCTCGGGATTAACTTTATTTTGCACCCTGTTAAAGAAAAGCCAAAAGCAAAAGCTGAAACCGCCATGTTAGTTCAGCCTGTAAGCAGCTCACAACAGCATGTCTAATGCTGTCGAGCATTAGACTAATAGACGTTTTTAATCCAAAGATTTAGCGCGACGATCATCTTTTGTTTCATAAAGCATGCTATAGTCAGACTCATCCAGATGATCCTATTTTTTAACCAGTGAAGGCAATGAATAGTTTACAGTCCCATTCTATTACCTCAGCCGATATTGATGATATCAATATCCAAAGCATCCAACCGCTTGTTACTCCAGCACAATTAAAAGAAGAACTTCCTCTTTCTGATAAAGCTTATCAGACTGTGCTCAACGGACGTGAAACGATTCGCAAGATTTTGGATGGTGAAGATAAACGCTTATTTGTCGTGATTGGCCCATGCTCAATTCACGACCCTAAAGCTGCACACGAATATGCTGAACGTCTTAAAGCACTCAGTGAAAAAGTCAAAGACACCCTATATTTGGTCATGCGTGTTTATTTTGAAAAACCGCGTACGACAATTGGCTGGAAAGGCCTGATCAATGACCCTGATATGAATGATTCATTCAATATTGAAAAAGGTCTGCGCATTGGTCGTAAACTGTTACTTGAACTCAATGAAGTCGGTTTACCATGTGCAACTGAAGCTCTTGATCCAAATTCACCACAGTATTTGCATGACCTAATTTCATGGTCAGCGATTGGTGCACGCACCACAGAAAGCCAAACTCACCGTGAAATGTCATCAGGTTTATCTTCTCCTGTCGGCTTTAAAAATGGTACTGACGGTGGCTTAACTGTAGCAACCAATGCTATGCAAGCCGTCAAACACGGACACAGCTTTCTCGGTTTAAATGAAAATGGTCAGGTTTCTGTGATTCGTACCAATGGTAACCCATATGCACACGTGGTATTGCGTGGTGGTAACGGCAAGCCAAACTACGATGCAACCTCTGTTGCAGAAGCAGAGCAGGCTTTGGCAAAAGCAAAAGTCAGCAACAAAATTATGATTGATGCTAGCCACGCCAACTCTAACAAAGACCCGTACTTACAGCCACTTGTCCTCAAAAATGTCACTGAGCAAATTATCAATGGCAACAAGTCAATTGTGGGTTTGATGGTGGAAAGCCACCTTAAAGGCGGACGTCAGGATATTCCAGAGAATCTTTGCGAGCTTGAATATGGTAAATCAGTTACCGATGGCTGTATTGATTGGGATACAACGGAAAAAACGCTGCTTGAAATGCACGATGCATTAAAAGACGTCTTACCAAACCGTTAATTGTTTTACAATACGCCATCATGATGATGGCGTTTTTTATGAATGATCACGTATGAACAGTTTAGAACAAGCGCTTAGCCAAACCACTAACTTTCAGTATATTCATGAACGCCTACTCAGTTCTGGGCAACCGACCGTTGAACAACTCAAACTGATTAAAGCGTACGGAATCAATACTGTCATTAATTTGGCTTTAAGCGATGCCAACAATGCACTTGAACATGAAGATAAGATTTGCCTTGAATTAGGGTTAAACTATATTCATCTACCGATTGACTGGGAACTGCCCGATCCTGAGCAAGCGCTTTTTGTGCTCGATACTTTAAATTTTCTATTGAAAGAACAAAATATCTGGATTCACTGCTCTAAAAATTATCGTGTTAGTGCCTTAATGTATTTATATCGTCAGTATTATATGAATGTCGATATTGAACAGGCACAGCAATGGATGCATCAAATCTGGGAACCAAATGATACTTGGACAGGTTTGATTCACAATGTTGCTTTACAGCTTCAGGGACGCAAAGCAACGCTTGAACTTCAACAAGCGCTTATGGGAACAAAAGCATTCTCGTGAATGCCCCAAGATCAGCTTGCTGCCACTAACAATACGGTGGCAGTCGCCAAAATTCCTTCCTGACGACCTGTAAAGCCCAATTTTTCAGTTGTTGTGGCTTTAATACTAATTTGCGAAACATCTACATCAAGCACATCTGCCACACTTTGACGCATATCTAGATTATATTTCGCCAATTTTGGACGTTCGCACGCAACGGTCATATCTGCATTACCCAACACATAACCACGATCTAAAATCAGTCGATAAACATGATGTAACAACTTACGGCTGTCTGCACCCTTAAACTCTGGGTCTGTATCTGGAAAATGCTGCCCAATATCACCCAGCGCCAATGCACCCAGTAAAGCATCACACAATGCATGCAACACTACATCGCCATCTGAATGTGCTTTTAAACCTTGTGTATGTGGAATCTGAATTCCTGCCAAGGTGACAAACTCACCTTCTTCAAAAGCATGTACATCCATGCCTTGTCCAATTCGAATTTTTGTAACCACTGTAAACATCCTTTATCAAGACTTGTGTTTGTTATTGCTGATTCGCTATAGTTAGCGCTAGCATCATCTCGTCAAAGTATAAGCGATCATGTCGTTGAATTTTTATCTTTATACCAATAAAGCATTTGGCTGTATGGTTTTGCTCAGCGTATTAGCATGCTCTTCGAGCTATGCCTATCAGCCCTTATGTAGCAATCAATCACATCCAAACTACTGTAAAACACAATATAAAACTCAAGTTGACCAGATCAATAAGCTGTACTTTACCTCAAATCTGGTCACCAATGCGCCATTACGCTTATTACAAGATACTCAGCATATGTGGCATTCCCGTTTAAAACAGTGCAAAAGTAAAAACTGTTTTGAACAGCAATTTAATCTACGCGCTGAAGACTTAAATGCCTATAGCGCCTTAAACCAAAGCCTCACTCAGCATTTTATTAAATACCATCATGGGAAAATTGCTCAGCCACAGACCTATTTGCAAATTCATCAACTTGATCAGAATAAAATGAAAATTGAAGGCTGGATGTATCGAAATCCCAATGCCAGCCTCGATAAGCTCAGTTTTGCTTTTCTCGCGTACTTAAACAATACAGACAAAACCAAAGTCACCAACAATGAAACCACCTGTCAGTATCAATTTAATTACCAGAAAACATTATTAGTGGTTACCAGTACCAATCATGTGGCAAAACAGAATTGCCAACGCTTTACTGGTATTTATCGCCTTTATGATTAATTCCGAGAATAGGAAAAGTATTTTTCTATTTTTGTTGAGCAGTCAATATGAGCTCAGCTAAGTGCAGATCTTCAGGATAAGTAATTTTAATATTATCAGAACGCCCTTGCACCACAATGACGGGCTGCCCAGCAAACTCAAGCGCGCTGGCTTCATCAGTAATACTAATTTCTGCTGCCAATGCCTGCTCTATAGCTGCTTTTAATACAGAAAACCGAGCAATCTGTGGTGTCTGTGCTTGCCAAAGTGCATCACGACTCACGGTGGTTTCAATCTGCTGCTGATCGGCAACACGCTTTAAGGTATCACGTACAGGGGTCGCTAAAATAGCACTACAAGCCTGTTGCTGCGCTTGTTCAACCAAATCCTGTAAAGACTCTAGTGTAATACACGGACGCGCTGCATCATGTACCAACACGTAGTCATCATCGGCTGCAAATGCTTGCAAATACTGTAAAGCATTCAGCACCGAATCAACACGTTCGCGCCCACCTTCACAAAAATGCGCACGTTCAGGACAAGCGAGCGGTAACTGTTTGGCAAATTGATCTTGTGGATTGATCGCAAGCACATAACCTGCTAAAGGAAGTTGATTCAACCGTGCCACACTATGTTCCAATACGGTCTGATCTAAAATTTTTTGATATTGTTTTAATTCGGTGGGTGAAAATCTGCGGCCTGAGCCCGCAGCGGGAATAATAGCCCAAAGTTTAGTGCATGTCTGGGCTGTCTTCATCTTCATTGGTACCTAAATCTTTCTGTTTATTTGGGTCAACATACGTCGATTGATACTGTGTGCTAATCGTGCTCATTTGTACAAAGGTTTCATGTGGTTTAATTAACCCCAAGTCCAAACGCGCATGTTCTTCTATGGCTTCCGCACCATTTTTCAAATCATAAACCTCTGCACCCAAGATACGATTACGTTCTTTGAGTTCTTGGTTCACTTCAGTCTGTTGCTGGATTTGTTGCATGAGTTTTTTATGATCATAATAACCATCCTCACCAAACCAGAACATATATTGACACCCTGCGACCAAAACGATCGCAAGGCACAATATGATACGACTTGAAAAAGAGTTAAAGGTCTCTTTCCAAAACATCAACATAAAGCTTAGTTCAAACCTTTAAATTCAGCTTTACCGCGATAAATCGCTTGAGTCAATTCTTCAATACGAAGTAATTGATTGTATTTTGACACACGGTCAGAACGGCAAAGTGAACCAGTTTTGATTTGACCTGCCGCAGTACCTACAGCCAAGTCAGCAATAGTCGAATCTTCTGTTTCACCTGAACGATGTGAAATAACAGTGCTGTAACCATTGGCTTTTGCAAGGTAAATTGCATCTAGAGTTTCAGTCAAAGTACCAATCTGGTTGTACTTGATCAAAATTGAGTTCGCAACGTGCTGGTCAATACCACGTTGTAAAATCTTCGGATTGGTTACGAACAAGTCATCACCAACCAACTGTATTTTGTCACCCAAGATAGAAGTCAAGTAAGCCCAACCTTCCCAGTCAGATTCGTCTAAACCATCTTCAATTGAGATAATTGGATATTGTTTAGCCAAGCCAGCAAGGTAATCGGCAAACTGGTTGCTTGTAAATGATTTGTTGCCTTCACCTGCAAGGATGTACTGGCCATCTTTGTAGAATTCTGAAGCTGCACAGTCCAACGCCAACATAATGTCAGAGCCAGCTTTATAACCTGTTTGTTCAATCGCTTGAAGAATCACAGTAATCGCTTCTTCGTTTGAACGAAGGTTTGGTGCAAAACCACCTTCATCACCTACAGCAGTGTTCAAGCCTTGCTTTTTCAATACAGATTTCAACGCATGAAAGATTTCTGCACCAGCACGCAAGCTTTCAGCAAATGATGTAAAGCCAACAGGCTCAATCATAAATTCTTGAATATCAACTGTATTATCTGCATGTGCGCCACCATTTAAGATGTTCATCATTGGCACAGGCATAGACAAAGTGGTTTGACCACGTAAGTTTGCGATATATTGGAACAATGGAAGTTTTTGTTCAGTTGCTGCTGCGCGTGCTGCTGCTAGAGATACAGCCAATGTTGCATTCGCACCCAATTTTGCTTTGTTTTCAGTGCCATCAAGCGTAATCATTTGCTCATCAAGTGATTTTTGCTCAAATGCGCTTTGACCAACAAGCAAATTACGAATATCGCTATTCACATTTTGTACTGCGGTACGTACACCTTTACCCAAGTAACGTGATTTATCGCCATCACGAAGTTCAAGCGCTTCACGAGAACCTGTTGAAGCACCTGATGGTGCACATGCACGACCCACAACCCCAGAGTCTAAAATAACATCTGCTTCGATGGTTGGGTT
Organism: Acinetobacter brisouioides; assembly: GCF_004331075.1. Lineage (GTDB taxonomy): Bacteria > Pseudomonadota > Gammaproteobacteria > Pseudomonadales > Moraxellaceae > Acinetobacter. The sequence continues at coordinate 157,935 of NZ_SJNX01000002.1, forward strand.
ACCACGAGAGTCCAAAATTTCGCGTGCACGAATGTCAACGATTTGACTCATGAACAATTCCTCTGTTAATTAATAAGCTAATGCTATTCTTGGCATTAGTGTGTGTCTAATTTTTCAAATCCTTTGACCAACGTATCCAGTTCCTTGAGCTGAGCCAAGAACGGTTCGAGTTGGGACAAACGCAACGCACATGGGCCGTCACATTTTGCTTCATCTGGATTTGGATGAGCTTCTAAAAATAAACCTGCTAGCCCTGTTGCCATACCTGCACGTGCAAGTGTGGTAATTTGAGCACGGCGACCACCTGCTGAGTCTGCTCGCCCACCTGGTGTCTGTAATGCGTGAGTCACATCAAAGAACACAGGAACATTCATGGCTTTCATGGTATCGAAGCCAAGCATGTCAACCACAAGGTTGTTATAACCAAATGCAGAACCACGTTCACACAAAATCAATTTGTCATTGCCCGCTTCCAGACATTTATTCAAGATATGACGCATTTCATGTGGCGCTAAAAACTGTGCTTTTTTAATGTTAATAATGGCATTGGTTTTTGCCATTGCTTCAACAAGGTCAGTTTGACGGCTTAAAAAAGCAGGAAGCTGAATAATGTCCGCAACCTCAGCCACAGCTGCTGCCTGATATGGCTCATGCACATCGGTAATGATTGGCACATTAAACTGTTTCTTAATGTCAGCCAGCCATTCGAGGCCTTTTTCTAAACCAGGACCACGAAACGAATACAAACTCGAACGATTGGCTTTATCAAAACTGGCTTTAAAGACATATGGAATGTCTAAACGCTTACAAATATCGATATACGTTTCTGCGATCTCAAATGCAAGATCTTTAGACTCTAGTACATTCATGCCGCCGAATAGTACAAATGGCAAATGATTTGCCATTTGTATATCGCCTAAACGTACAATCTCTTGTGGTTTTAATTGTGACATTTAAACTTTCCAAAACTGGAGTAATTTAGTTTTTGCTTTTTTGATACTGTTGTTTCGCGGCATCAATAAAGCTGGCAAATAATGGATGTCCATCACGTGGCGAGCTGGTAAATTCTGGATGGAACTGCACCGCAATAAACCAAGGATGAGCAGGAATCTCTACCGTTTCAACCAAATGCTGTGCTGTTGAATAACCAGAAATTTTCATACCCGCTGTTTCAAGTGGTGCAATGAAACGGTCATTCATTTCGTAGCGGTGACGGTGGCGCTCAGTAATCTCAGCTTTACCATACACTTCACGAGTTTTAGTTCCAGCAACCAATTCAGATTTTTGCGCACCTAAACGCATCGTGCCGCCCAAATCAGACTCAACACTACGTTGTTGCAGCTCGCCGCGCTCATCTAACCATTCGGTAATTAAACCAATCAATGGATATTTTGTAGAACGATTGAATTCGGTTGAAGTTGCTTCAGGTAAACCTGCAACATGACGCGCATATTCGATCACAGCAAGCTGCATACCCAAGCAAATTCCCAAGAATGGAATTTGGTTTTCACGAGCATACTGAATCGCTTTCATTTTGCCTTCAGTACCACGTTCACCAAAACCACCAGGAACCAAAATGGCATCGGCATCTTTCAGTTCAGCAGCAACATCTTTCGATTCAAGTGCTTCTGCATCAACATAGTCGATTTGCACTTTCACGCGGTTTTGAATGCCTGCATGCAGCAATGCTTCATTGACAGATTTATAAGCATCTGGCAGTTCAACATATTTACCCACCATCGCGACACGTACAGTGTACTCTGGGTTAAACAATGCTTCACACACTTGATCCCAATCGGTCAAATCTGCTTCTGGCAAATCATTGTAACCAAAACGCTCACAAATCAAATCATCAACGTTTTGCTCATAGAAATTACGCGGAATCTGATAAATGGTTTTGGCGTCTTTACATACCACAACTGCACGTGCTTCTACATTGGTAAATAGCGCAATTTTGCGTTTGGTGTCTGCATCGACATCATGTTCAGTACGACAGATCAAAATGTCTGGCTGAATACCAATTGAAAGCAATTCTTTTACAGAGTGCTGAGTTGGTTTGGTTTTTAATTCAGCAGCAGATTTGATGTATGGCAACAACGTCAGATGCATGAGCATGCTGCGTTTGTGTCCTAGTTCAACCAACAACTGACGAACAGACTCCATAAATGGAAGTGACTCGATATCCCCAACTGTACCACCGATTTCAACGATAGCCACATCGTAGCCTTCGCCTGCACGAAGTACACGTTCTTTAATATTGTCCGTAATATGTGGGATAACCTGTACCGTACCGCCAAGATAATCACCACGACGTTCTTTGTTAAGGACGTCTTGATACACTCGACCACTGGTAAAGTTATTGAGTTTGGTCATTTTCGCACGACGTAAGAAACGTTCGTAATAACCCAAGTCTAAGTCTGTTTCGGCACCATCTTCAGTTACGAAGACTTCACCGTGTTGGAAAGGACTCATTGTCCCTGGATCGACATTAATATATGGATCCATTTTCACCATGGTTACTTTTAAACCACGAGCTTCTAAAAGTGCAGCAACTGAAGCGGCTGAAATACCTTTACCTAGTGATGATACCACACCACCAGTAACGAAAATAAAATGGGTCATTCGGTTTCTCGTACAATCAAGCCTAAATCGGCATGCAATGCTGGGCAATTTTACTTTACTCTGGCCCTATAAAGCAAAGTCATTCCACAGGTATTCACATAACAAATTACAATCGTCTATTTTACCATCAAATTCGATGCAATATGGTGACATATCTGTACATTTGCAATCGAATTTTTATTGCTATAATGTCGTATCTTTGTTTAAGCCAATTTTGTTACGTGATGAATAAGAAATTTATTATCTGTGGTGCAATCGCAGCGGGTTTACTCCTTGCGGCATGTTCGTCTAAAAAAGAAGAAGCACATTCAGATGAGCAGCAAGCTCAATCCGAGCAAGCGAACAATCCTGCTTCAGAGCAATTCCATTCAATTAATGAAAACAGCAATACGCCTGCTTCAGATGTTGCAACACCTGCACCGCCAGCCAAAAAAGTTGTGAAAATTCAGCGTGAAGAAACTGAAAACACATCAACAGAAATTCGTAGCGAAGTGAAAGATGCCGATACAGCAGCACCAGCAACAAATAGTTCAACCAGTTCAACAACTGGCGCTACGACAGGTTCAAGCAATAACTACAGCACAAGCAACAGCCAAGTTGTGACTGAGAAAAAACCAGAATCCAGCAAAAAAGCGCGTTTGAGCGAAGATGATGCTGTTGCCGCTGCAATTGCTGCAGCCAAACCTGCACTCAGTAACTAATTCATCTGAATCATAAAAAACCAGCATTCTTGCTGGTTTTTTATTACAGGGGCATTTAAATTGTGGCGGCTAATTCCGCACCTTGTCGAATCGCACGTTTGGCATCGAGTTCACCAGCCTCTTTTGCCCCACCAATCAAATGTACCGATTTACCTTGTACAAGCAATTCATCATACATTGCGGTATACGATTGCTGCCCTGCACAAATCACAACATGGTCAACTTCCAGTAATTTATGCTGTTCATTCACAATAATATGTAAACCTTGATCATCAATTTTTTCGTAACTGACTCCAGATAACATATGCACATTACGGTGTTTTAAACCCATACGGTGAATCCAGCCTGTGGTTTTCCCCAACTGTGCACCAACCACACTATTTTTTCGCTGCAACAAAAATACCTCTCGGGCAGCTGATTCAGGGCGAGCGGCTTTTAGACCACCTGTATGTTCATAGGTTGGATCAATGCCCCATTCATCATAAAATTTTTCGGGCACAATACTGGCACTGGTTCCTGACTGGGTTAAAAATTCTGCGGTATCGAAACCAATGCCCCCTGCGCCAATAATTGCAACACGCTGCCCAACAGGTTGACGTTGCTTTAACACTTGCAGATAACTCAGCACTTTAGGATGATCAATACCTTGTATATCAAGCTGTCTTGGTGTTACACCTGTCGCTACAACGATCTCATCATAATTTGCCTGTAACAGTGTTTCACTGCTCACCCGATGACTCAGATTTATATTAATCTGTGTGGCATATAGTTCAATTTGACGTTGAAAATAGCGCAGCGTTTCATAAAATTCTTCTTTACCTGGAATGGTTTTGGCAATATTAAACTGCCCACCAATTTTATCGTCGGCATCAAAAAGATCAATCTGATGCCCACGCTGCGCTGCATAAATAGCAAAACTTAAGCCCGCTGGTCCTGCTCCAATCACGGCGATCCGTTTTTTTTGAGTAGCTTCTTTAAAAATCAGTTCAGTTTCATAGCACGCGCGCGGATTGACCAAGCAAGACGCTATTTTCATAGAAAAAATTTGGTCTAGGCACGCCTGATTGCAGGCAATACAGGTATTGATTTCATCTGAACGACCTTCACTGGCTTTCAATACAAACTCAGGGTCAGCGAGCATCGGGCGCGCCATAGACACCATATCGGCATGTCCAGAAGCCAACACATGTTCTGCCATTTCAGGAGTATTGATACGGTTGGATGTAATCAGTGGAATATTCACCTGACCTTTGAGCTTTTGCGTTACCCAGGTAAATGCAGCACGCGGCACTTTGGTGGCAATAGTAGGAATTCGCGCTTCATGCCAGCCAATGCCTGTATTTAGAATAGTTGCACCTGCCTGCTCAATTTTTTTCGCAAGGTCAATCACTTCAGCGAGGTTCGAACCGCCTTCGACCAAATCCAGCATCGACAACCGATAAATAATAATAAATTGCTCGCCAACCGCCTCACGGGTACGGCGCACAATTTCTATCGCAAGGCGAATACGGTTTTCATAAGTGCCACCCCATTCATCATCGCGGTGGTTGGTACGCGCCGCAATAAACTCATTAATAAGATAGCCTTCCGAACCCATGATTTCCACACCGTCATAACCTGCATACTGTGCAAGCTCAGCACAATGTACAAAGTCTGTAATGGTCTGTTCAATTTCGTTTACACTTAATGCATGTGGTTTTACAGGGTTAATCGGGGCTTGTATGGGTGAAGGTGCGACAATATTGGGCTGATAAGAATAACGCCCCGTATGTAAAATCTGCATAGCAATTTTGCCACCTGCTTCATGCACCGCTTGGGTAATTTGCCGATGTTTCTCGGCTTCTTCACGCGTGTCGAGCTTTGAGCCATCTAAAAAGGTCACGCCTGCGGCATTGGGAGCAATACCACCTGTCACAATCAGCCCCACGCCGCCACGGGCACGCTCAGCATAAAAGGCGGCCATGCGGGCGTAGCCTTGTGGTGCTTCTTCTAATCCCACGTGCATTGAACCCATCAATACGCGGTTTTTTAATGTAGTAAAACCCAAATCTAAAGGGGCAAGTAAATGAGGATAAGTCGACATTTCGAACTCCTGCGAGCATCATGCTGGCGTTATTATGCAATTTGTTGCATTTAGTTATAGTCAAGTTTCTTTTTCAATGCAACTTGTTGCATAATCTATTCAGTCATTTTTTGTTTATCTTGTCACGATTATGTCACTTGCCCATGTTTTATTGACCAGTTTACTAGAAAAGCCCAGTACAGGTTTTGAATTGGCACGACGCTTTGATCGCTCCATGGGCTACTTTTGGAGTGCCACTCATCAACAGATTTATCGGGAACTGGGACACATGCTCAGTAAAGGCTGGATTTCGACCTTAGATGAAGCACATTCTTCCCGAAAAAAGATTTATCAAGTTGAACAACTTGGGCGAATGGAACTGGCAGAATGGTTAAGCAAGCAAAGCCCACCTGCCCAGCTCCGTGAAGATTTGATGGTGCGTCTACGTGCAGAAGCGCAGCTTGGGGGTAATTTGGTATTACCAGAATTGCAACGTCATTTACAGCTACATCAAGATACGTTGCAAACTTACCAAATGATTTATCAAAAAGATTTTGCAGATGAGCAGCCTTTACAACGTACCCTATATATTCACAAAATGATTCTAGAATTGGGCATACAACTTGAGCTGGAATGGATTAAATGGTTACAACAACTTATTCCAGTCTTAGAAACATTACAAGATTAAGGTGAACTATGCCGTTTTATGTCATGCGCGACCAGCAAGCGTTGTTTGTACGCGAGTTTGGGCAAGGGCAACAACCCGTTTTAGTGCTTTCAGGTTTAGGCATGAAGAGCTGGCAATGGCTACCTTTTTTGTATCCGCAGCGTAAAAACTTTCGGTTTATTATTCCTGACTGGCGTGGCTTTGGGCATTCTCGGCACTGTGAAATCCCTCAAGGCCTAGATGCGATTTCCAGTCACTGGCAAGATTTAAGTGACTTGATCCAGCACAAGCGCCTTGAAAAATTTATCGTGATTGCGTATTCGATGGGAGCAACCACAGCCATGCACGGTATGGCATATGGTGGATTGCAACAACATATTCAAGCCTATTTACATATTGATCAAAGCCCTAAAATTGCAGTCGATACCACATGGTCATACGGGCTATTTTCTGAGCAACAACAACAATTTAAACAACATTTACAACAATTATCGCAGTTACTGCAAACCTATCAGCCACATCGTTATATTCATGAACTGTCGAGCCATGAGCGCTTTCATCTGATTGATGTCTGGCATGAGTTACTGGAATTTCAGAACAGTAATGATCTGTTTCCCCTGCTTTTTAAAGCCGCCCAGCGTCATCATGTGTTGCAGCAAATTATTTTACCGATGCAACGCCTTGACTATTTGGCGTGGTATGCCAATACCTATTTGCAGCACGATCAGGACTATCGGCATGCTTTACAGCAACTGAGCTGCCCAAGTACATTTTTTATGGGGGTACAGTCAAAACTATACCCAATTGAGGGGCAGCGTCTGATTGCTGAAAACATGCAGCAAGCTCAATGCGTTGAATTTGCCAACTCTGGACATACCCCTCTGATTTCTGAACCCAAAAAATTTGTACAGGCATTAGGGCAGTTTTTACAGCAACATCATTCATCTTCAGGAAAATAACATGCAAAAACTGGTGGTGTTTTCAGGCGCAGGCATGAGTGCCGAAAGTGGTATTCATACCTTTCGCGATCATAACGGTTTATGGGAAAACCATGCGATTGAAGATGTTGCCACACCTGAAGCATGGGCACGACAGCCAGAACTGGTACAGCGCTTTTATAATGAACGGCGCAAACAAATTTTGGCGGCACAGCCTAACCTCGCGCATCAACTGATTGCACGCCTGCAAGACTATTTTGATGTGACCGTGATTACTCAAAATATTGATGATTTGCATGAACGAGCAGGCAACCTCAAGGTGACGCATTTACATGGCAATATTCGGTTTGCCAAAAGCTCTGCACCCAATCACGCTGCATATCCTGAAAAATATTATCCAATAGAAGGCTGGGAACTTTGCCTAGACCGAGATTTTGCAGAGGATGGTTCACTACTGCGTCCGCATGTGGTGTGGTTTGGTGAAGCTGTGCCTGAGTATACCGTTGCCCAGCAAATTGTGAGGCAAGCCGATATTTTTATTGTGATTGGTTCAACTTTAGTAGTTTACCCTGTGGCAGGTCTGGTTCATGAAATTCCAAAACATTGTCAGGCATTTTATATTGACCCTAAAGCCAATCATAATGCTGTTCCAGCACAATATACTTTACTCAATAGCACCGCGACTCAAGGCATGATGCAATTATTTACGCAGCTGATTGCTTCTTCATCAGATATTTAAGTGATTTAACAGCCCTACGATCATAAAATTGCTGCGCACGAATACAGCGTTCAATACAGTACAACTTGCGAAATAGTCAAAATGGAAATAAAAACGACCTCTCTGCCCTAATCATATTCAGTCACAAAACAACATTCATGGCAGTACTGGGATCACTCCTAAGCATCCTAAATAGAAAAAGCCATCCGAAGATGGCTCACATTTTTTCAATTCAATTTAACTGACTTGTATAAACTCTTCATCGGGTACAACCACAATTTCCGAGACTAAGTTTTCAAACTTAAAGATTTCATCTAACTGTTCTTGAGTCAATAAGCCACGTTCAAGCACCACTTCGGGAATCGTCTTGTTTTCAGCAATGCATTGTTTGCCAATTTCATCGCACAAACTATGCCCCAAAATCGGATCAAGCAAGGTCACAATTCCGACGCTACGCATGACCGAATCACGACAAATTTGTTCATTGGCTCGAATACCCTGAATACATTTTTCATCCAGTGTGCGTACTGCTTGGGTTAACAGTGAAATTGATTCCTGAATAGAATAGGCAATCACAGGTTCCATAGCATTGAGCTGTAACTGCCCTGCTTCTGCGGCAAAGGTAATGGTTAAATCATTCCCAATCACTTTAAAAGCAATCTGATTGACTACCTCAGGAATTACGGGGTTAATTTTGGCAGGCATAATCGATGAGCCCGCCTGCATCTCTGGAAGCTGAATTTCAGCAAAGCCAGCGCGTGGCCCAGAACTCAGTAACCGCAGGTCATTACAAATTTTGCTGAGCTTAACCGCCAAGCGTTTCAGTGTGCTCGACAACAAAATAAAGACACCACAATCACTGGTCGCCTCGACATAATCCTCACTGGTTTTGACGCTTAGACCTGTAACCTGTTGCAAATATCGAGTAACCCGTTTGGCATGCCCCGATGCGGTATTAATCCCTGTACCAATCGCAGTTGCGCCCAAATTAATTTCCAGCAACAATTCACGCGTGGTCTTAATCAGTCGTACATCTTCTTTTAATAACGTCGCAAATGCATGAAACTCTTGCCCCAAAGTCATCGGCACTGCGTCTTGCAATTGGGTACGCCCCATTTTCAAGACCGTTTTAAACTCGAGTGCTTTATTTTCCAAAGAAGCGATCAAGTGCTGCATCTGCTCAAAAAGCGGATCGAGCATACTATAAGTTGCCAAGCGTAGTGCGGTCGGATAAACGTCATTGGTCGACTGCGATTTATTGACATGATCATTGGGATTCAAAATATCGTATTGACCTTTACGATACCCCAGCATTTCCAGTGCAATATTGGCAATCACTTCATTCATGTTCATATTGATTGAAGTGCCAGCCCCACCCTGATACACATCCAACGGAAACTCTTTATGCCAGTGTTCTGGGTTTTGAATGATCAGGTCACATGCACCTTGTATCGCATGACTGATTTGCTCGCTGATTTTTCCCACTTCTAAATTGGCTTGAGCCGAGGCTTTTTTCACCTGTGCCAACGCACATAAAAAATAAGGCTGCTGCCCGATATTCAATGATGAAATCTTGAAATTTTCCAGTGCGCGCATGGTATGAATACCATAGTAACAATGAGTAGGTACTTCTTTGATTCCTAATAAATCTTTTTCTAATCGATTGGCTTGAACGCGATCCATGTTAAACCCTTAAACAAAATAATGCACTTCAACTGTGCAAAATCCAGCTTAATCAAAATTGTTAAATATCGCGTTAGCCAAACTGCTATTTCTTGGTATTTTTTATCTCAGGAATGTCACTTTTAGCCAATGAATCACAATACAATCTTATTTTCTAATCAGATAAGTCATCAGGCAAGATCATGGAAAAACCTGATAATTATCAAAATTTAATCAATTTATATTCAATTAGTCATAAAATATTTGGGCTTTATGCTTTTCACTTTGTACCAATAAGTCAAATTCATCTAAACTACGGCATCTTGCTTTGAACTCGATTACACCGTAATCCGAAGAGTTGATGTTTATGACTGTACACTTGCATCATAGAACACTCCCCAACTCGCGATATCAATAGCAAATGTAACCGCTTTTTATTCATTTTGATGAATCTTTAGTCTCTACTGTTTCATCATTATTTTTAAATTTCCCTCTAAAAAGCCTCCGATTACAGTGAATTATTCGGTAATTATTTTGTCATTACAGAATTCATTCACATGTTGGTTCACAACACTAGAACCGTTTTTTAGACAGGATGATCTATGAACTACACGAATCCGACCGTTATTACTTTTGTTTTATATATTGTCGCTATGGTTTGTATTGGCTTGTATGCTTACCGTGCGACACGCGACTTTTCTGACTATATTCTTGGAGGTCGTAGTTTAGGCAGTTTTGTGACTGCCTTATCTGCAGGTGCATCCGATATGAGTGGCTGGCTACTCATGGGATTGCCTGGCGCAATTTATGCAACAGGTCTATCTGAAGCATGGATTGCCATTGGTTTAACCCTTGGCGCTTGGCTCAACTGGCAGTTTGTCGCAGGCCGCTTACGGGTACATACTGAAATCCAAAATAATGCATTGACATTACCTGATTATTTCACCAACCGCTTCAATGATACAAAACGTGTACTGCGTATTGTCTCTGCGCTCACCATTTTGATCTTTTTCTCTATTTACTGTGCTTCAGGCATGGTGGCTGGTGCGCGTTTATTTGAAACGATTTTTCATATGGACTACAGCACTGCGCTTTGGGTGAGTGCGCTTGCAACGATTAGCTACGTATGTATTGGTGGTTTCTTGGCGATTAGCTGGACGGACACATTCCAAGCAACGATGATGCTATTTGCATTATTTTTGACGCCTGTATTTACCTATCTGGCGATTGGTGATGGTCAAGTACAATTCTCCCATCTCATTGAAACTGCTCGTCCACATGCTTACGACATGTTTTCCAATTTGTCTAAAATTGCCATTATTTCATCAATGGCATGGGGCTTAGGCTATTTTGGACAACCTCATATTTTAGTCCGCTTCATGGCTGCGGACTCAGTGAAATCAATCCCTGCTGCGCGCCGTATTGGCATGTCATGGATGATTTTATGCCTTTCTGGGGCAGTCGGTGCTGGCTTCTTTGGAATTGCATTTTTCCAAGCCCATCCTGATTTGTCAGGCAAAGTGAGTAGCAACTCTGAACTGGTATTTATGCAATTGACCCAAATTCTGTTTAACCCTTGGGTTGCTGGGATTGTCATGGCGGGGATTTTATCTGCGGTCATGAGTACGTTGAGTTGTCAGCTTTTGGTCTGTTCAACCACACTCACCGAAGACTTTTATAAAGCATTTATTCGTAAAAATGCTTCACAAAAAGAACTGGTTTGGGTTGGTCGTTTAATGGTACTTGCCATCGCCGTCTTTGCGATTGTGTTAGCAAGCAACCCTGACAGTAAAGTTTTAGGCTTAGTTGCTTACGCTTGGGCTGGTTTCGGAGCTGCATTCGGCCCATTAATTATTTTGTCGTTGCTGTGGAAACGCATGACTTTAAGTGGTGCTGTTGCAGGGATGGTGGTCGGCGCTGTGACTGTAATTCTCTGGAAAAACGTATTTGCCTCAACAGGCTTGTATGAAATTGTTCCAGGCTTTATTTTAGCAATGCTCACCATTATTGTGGTCAGTTTAATCAGTAAACCACCGACACGCGACATGCTTGAACGCTTTGAACAAGCTGACGAGATTTATCATCGCGAACATTAATTGATTTGTTTCAGTCCATCAAAAAGGCATGCTCAATCATGCCTTTTTTATTTCTTGCTTTGTAATTTAATTTGTGTGGTTTCCTTCACCACCTGCATGACAGGATAACTACGGGTTTCCTTCACACCTGGCAAATGCCAAAGTACCTGCCCCGCTATACGGCGAAATTCGTCCATGTTTTGACTGCGGATTTTCACGACAAAATCAAAGCCGCCACTGGTCATGTGACATTCTAGAATTTCAGGATACTGCTGCACCGCATCAATAAAATCTTCCAGCACATGCGGGGTAGTTTTATCCAATAAAATTTCAACAAACACCAAAAAGCCTGCATGTAATTTCTCAGGGTTGAGATGCGCGTAATAACCCGAAATAAAATTTTCTTTATTGAGTTTCTGTACGCGTGCCATCACTGCAGTTGGCGACAGGTTGACGGCTTCTGCCAATTTAATATTGGAAATTCGCCCATCTTTTTGCAACAAATCCAGAATTTTGAGGTCTGTACGGTCAAGGCTAAAAAAAGCATCAGACATATGAATTTTTCTCTAAAAATAACCAAAATTATAGTGAGTTATTCGGTAATTATTTTGTAATTATAGATTTAATCCACCCCTAGTTCAATTTTTTTAGCAACAGGACATGCGCCATGATGGAAACTGAAAAGGTCTCTGCAACTCAATCGACCACTGTTACCGATATTACTGTTTTCGATGAAAAAAATAATTTCGAAGACAAAATCAATCAAGCATGGCGCCGCCCTGAGCCTGAAGCGGTTCAACAACTTTTACAATTCGCCAAACTCCCAAGCGAACTAGACAAGAAAATTTATGAACTAGCATTTCGTTTGTCGAGTGGGTTACGTGAGCGCAAAGCTTCTGCGGGTAAGGCAGGCATTGTGCAGGGTTTATTGCAAGAGTTTTCATTGTCTTCTCACGAAGGCGTGGCATTGATGTGTCTGGCAGAAGCACTGCTTCGTATTCCAGATACAGCAACCCGTGATTTGCTGATTCGTGACAAGATTAATCAGGGCAACTGGAAAGAACATGTGGGGCAAAGCAGCCTGATGTTTGTCAATGCTGCGGCATGGGGTCTGATGTTGACTGGCAAAATCATGCAGCCACAAAGTGGAATGAGTTTATCTGGTGTTTTAACAGGTATTTTGGCACGCAGTGGTCGCGGCATTATTCGTAAAGCAGTTGATGTGGCGATGCGGATGATGGGCGAACAGTTTGTGACAGGTGAAACCATTGAAGCGGCGCTGAATCATGCCAAAACTTTAGAAGCTAAAGGCTTCCGCTATTCATACGACATGCTCGGTGAAGCAGCATTTACTGAGCGTGATGCTGACCGTTACATGCAGGATTATGTCTCTGCAATTCATGCCATTGGTAAAGCAACCGCAGATAAAGACGTGTACACAGGCGCAGGGATTTCCATCAAACTGTCTGCCATTCACCCACGCTACCAACGTGCGCAACATGATCGCGTTCATACAGAATTGTATAGCCGCGTTTTAGAATTGGCTCGCTTAGCCAAACAATACAATATCGGCTTAAATATTGATGCTGAAGAAACTGACCGCCTTGAACTGTCTTTAGAATTGCTTGAGCGTTTATGCTTTGAACCCGATTTGGCAGATTGGAAAGGTATTGGCTTTGTGATTCAGGCCTACCAGAAACGCTGCTTCTTCGTAGTGGACTACATTATTGATTTGGCAAAACGCAGCAAAAAACGCCTGATGATTCGTCTGGTAAAAGGTGCGTATTGGGACAGTGAAATCAAAAAAGCCCAAATTGATGGTATGAGCGACTACCCTGTCTACACCCGTAAAGTACATACCGATTTGTCTTATATTGCCTGTGCGAAAAAATTACTGGCTGAGCCTGATTTTATTTATCCGCAATTTGCCAGCCACAACGCGCAAACACTCGCAACCATTTACAACCTTGCCGATCTTGAAAAATATTATGCAGGTCAGTACGAATTCCAATGTCTGCACGGCATGGGCGAACCACTATATGAAAATGTTGTCGGTTCTAAAGCGGAAGGAAAACTGGGTGTGCCATGTCGTATTTATGCGCCTGTGGGTACGCATGAAACCCTGCTCGCATATTTGGTGCGTCGCTTACTGGAAAATGGTGCGAATACCTCATTCGTCAACCGTATTGCGGATCAAAATCTAAAAATTGATGACCTGATTCAATCTCCAATTGAAGAAATCGAACAAGATGCCAAACAGGATAAAATCGTTGGCTTAAAACACCCGTCTATTCCATTTCCAAAGAATTTGTATAGTTTAGACCGCGTCAATTCGAAAGGTTTTGACCTTGCCAATGACAGTTGTCTAGAAGAATTAAATGCAGTTGCCAAACAATTCGCTCAGCATCAATGGCGCAGTCAAGCACTGGTTGCAGGGCAACTGCTTGAAACTCAGGGCAACAATCAAGCCGTGATTAACCCTGCTAATCACCGAGATGTGGTCGGTCATGTCAATGAAGCAACCGTTGCACAAGTTGAACAGGCGTTACAACAAGCTCAAGCACAACATAGTACATGGCAAAACACACCTGTGGTCTTACGCGCGCAAGCGTTAGAACGCGCTGCCGACCTGATGGAAGAACGCCTGCTTGAACTGTTGGTCTTACTGTGCCGTGAAAGTGGTAAAACCTATGCCAACGCAATTGCAGAGGTGCGTGAAGCAGTTGATTTCTTGCGCTATTACGCTAAACAAGCACAGCATTTTCCAAATCAAAAAGCCTTGCAAAGTTTGGGAACCATCTTGTGTATTAGCCCATGGAACTTCCCATTGGCGATTTTCACAGGTCAAATTGCCGCAGCGTTAGTCACAGGCAACTGCGTGATTGCCAAACCTGCTGAACAAACCCCGTTGGTTGCCTTTCAAGCGGTGAAAATGTTGCATGAAGCTGGCATTCCTCAAGCGGTTTTACAGTTCATGCCAGGTCAAGGTGAAACCATCGGCGCGAAACTCAGCCAAGATGCGCGTATCAACGGCATTATGTTCACAGGTTCGACTGAAGTTGCGAAAATCCTGCAAAAAACTGTGGCTCAGCGTTTGACTCAATATGGTCAACCTGTAACTTTGATTGCTGAAACTGGCGGTCAAAATGCCATGATTGTGGACTCATCGGCATTGACTGAACAGGTGGTGTTCGATGCCGTCAGTTCGGCATTTGATAGCGCAGGTCAACGTTGTTCAGCACTGCGTATTTTGTGTGTGCAAGAAGACAACGCAAAAACCGTGTTGACCATGCTTAAAGGTGCGATGCAGCAACTTCGCGTAGGCAATCCATATCTGCTCAAAACCGATATTGGTCCAGTGATTGACAGCGAAGCTCAGCAAAATATTCAGCGTCATATCAGCAAAATGCAAGGCAAAGGCTACCCTGTGCATCAATTGATGTTTGACCAAACAGCGACTCAAGCCCAACTTAGACAAGGCACATTTGTACCACCAACCCTGATTGAGTTACCGAACCTGAATGATTTGGAACGCGAAGTTTTTGGTCCTGTTCTACACGTGGTGACTTATAAATACGGCGAACTCGATGCCTTGATACAGCACATCAATGCCAAAGGATATGGTTTGACTATGGGTTTACATACCCGTATTGATGAGACCATTCAGAAAGTAGTTGATTCTGCACACGTCGGTAACCTGTACATTAACCGCAACATTGTTGGTGCAGTGGTCGGTGTGCAACCGTTTGGTGGCGAAGGCTTATCAGGTACAGGACCAAAAGCAGGCGGCCCATTGTATTTGTATCGCCTCATGCAAAACCATGCGTCAGCAGGCTTAACCACGCCATTTGCCGTAAAAACTACTTTGATTGATCAAAATGCAGTAGCAACTCAAAACTACCTAGCATTTAAAGCATGGGCTACAAAAAATATCAGTGGCATCAACACCAATGCTGTTCCTAGCTTCGTGGTTGATAAACTCTATGAACTGCAAGGCCCGACAGGCGAAAGCAACCAGTACGTGATTTTGCCACGTGAACGCGTGTTGTCACTTGCGAGCACAGAACAGGAGCAAGTTTATCAACTGCTTGCCATTTTCGCAGTGAACTCAAAAGTGCTGTTAAAACGTGATAATGCCTTCTTTACCAAATATGCACAGTCATTGCCAAAATCAATTTTGGATACCATCAAACTCACCGATGACATTGCCAAAGCTGACTACGATGCGGTGTTACATCATGGTTCAAGCCAAGAACTTGAAGCCCTGCAAAAAGTCATAGCAAGCCGTACTGGGGCAATTGTGGGTATTACCCATATGGCGAGCAACAGCGCTGATATTCCACTAGAACGTCTGGTGATTGAACGTGCGATTAGCATTAACACCGCAGCCGCGGGCGGTAACGCCAGCCTCATGACCATGACTGACTAAACTTTTCCTTCCTTATTTCCTGGCTCTCCCTTAGCACCTCTGTAACTGTTTTGTTCGTTACAGAGGTTTTTTTATTTCATACAATTGCAGCACAAAACTAGGCTAAAGCAACCGAGTTTGTTAAGATGCCGTTTTCGTTTAACGTGTATTTTTTTGTTCATGACCTCTGCATATCAACAACAACTGCAAGCCAAAGTCGAGCGTATTCGCACCCAGTTTGCCGAATTCCAAACGCCAAATCTCGAAGTGTTCGATTCTCCCGAACAGCATTTTCGTATGCGCGCAGAATTTCGCATTTGGCATACCGACACGGATTTGTTTTATGCCATGTTTGAACGCAACACCGACAACAAAGAAAAACAAGTGTTACGTGTTGACAACTTCCCGATCGCAGCACAAAGCATTAATGATTTAATGCCTGTCTTGTTAGATGCACTCAAAGCACAGTCTGAACTGCATCGTCGTTTATTTGAAGTGGACTTCTTGGCAACGCTCAGTGGTGAAATGCTGGTGACACTGATCTATCACCGCAAACTGGACGAACAGTGGATTGCTGCGGCTAAAGCGCTTGAACAACAACTGAATATTAAAATTATTGGTCGTAGCCGTGGGCAAAAACTGGTACTAAGCGATGACTTCGTGGTTGAACAGCTTGAAAGCGATGGGCGTAACTATTTCTACAAGCAAATTGAAGGTGGCTTTACCCAGCCGAATGCCAAAGTCTGCGAAAAAATGCTGCACTGGGCATGCGATGTAGCAAATGATGCATCGGGACATTTGCTTGAGTTGTACTGTGGCAATGGTAACTTTACCCTACCGCTTTCACAAAAATTTGAGCGTGTACTGGCAACCGAACTAGCAAAATCGTCAGTCTATGCTGCCGAATGGAATATTGAAAAAAACCAGATTGAAAATATTCAGATTGCCCGTTTAGCGGCTGAAGAGTTTACCCAAGCCTTTCATGGCGAGCGTGAATTCCGTCGTTTACAGGAAGCACAAATCAACTTAAGCGAATATCAGTTTGATACCGTGTTTGTTGATCCACCACGTGCAGGCATTGATGATGCCACCTTACAGCTTTTACAGCAGTTTAAACGCATCATTTATATTTCATGTAACCCAGACACTTTACATGACAACTTGAAAACCTTGAGCCAAACTCATCGTATTCAGCGTTTTGCCTTGTTTGACCAATTCCCATACACCCACCATGTTGAAAGTGGTGTGTTACTGGAAAAGATCTAAACTTTTAAGATCAAGCCACACAAAAAATTAAAGCCGATCAATGATCGGCTTTTTTACGACAGAACATTATTTAGATACAATCTGCGATTCGCTTAATGCAGGCTCTTGAGTCAATTTGGGTTGCACCGATTTTCGGTTTAAGACCAGATTCAATAAAATCGCAGCAAAAGTTGCTGTCCCGATGCCGCCCAGATCAAACTGCCCGATATGCAATGAATAGTTGCCTGTCCCCATAATGATGGTGATTGCCGCCACCAGCATATTGCCATTTTGAGCAAAATCGACCTGATTGCTCATCCAGATCCGAGCACCTGCAATGGTAATTAGACCAAAGACCACGATTGATGCCCCACCCAAAATCGCCACGGGAATGGTACTGACCACAGCACCAAATTTTGGTGACAAGCCCAATAACATTGCAAAAACACCTGCAATCACAAACACCAAAGTAGAATAAATACGCGTCGCTGCCATCACCCCGATATTTTCGGCATACGTGGTCATGCCTGTACCACCAATTGATGCAGACAACATGGTACACAAGCCATCGGCAAAAAAGGCACTCCCCATATACGGCGAGATATTTTGCCCTGTCATGGCACTCACGGCTTTGAAATGTCCCAAGTTTTCAGCGATCAGAATAATCGCCACAGGTGCAATCAACAGCATGGCATTTAAGCTAAATTCAGGGTGATGAAAGGTTGGCAGACCAAACCATGCAGCATTGGCAATCGGCGCAAAATCAATTGGTTTACCCAGACCCAAGACATTCGCCAAGATAAAATACAGCGCATATGACAACAACAAGCCAACCAGTAACAGTAAACGGCGCAACATACCTTTGGTAAAGACCGCAATTCCGCCAATACATAACACAGTAACCAGTGCCATCCATGTATCAAAGCTATTGCCCGATACACCTTTAATGGTCACAGGTGCGAGGTTCAACCCGATGATCATCACGATTGAACCCGTCACCACAGGTGGCAGCAAGTTTTCAATCCATGCCGTGCCGATTTTCATCACCAGTAAACCAACCAGCATATAGACAATGCCGCAAGCAATAATTCCACCGAGTGCCAGTGCAATGTGTGGATTCGCACCGACTCCGTTATAACCTGTCACCGCAGCCACTGCACCAATAAACGCAAAACTTGAACCCAAATAACTTGGGACGCGTCCACCCGTGATCAGGAAGAAAATAATCGTGCCGATACCTGTAATCAGCATGGTCAGGCTTGGATCAAAACCCATCAACAACGGTGCGAGTACCGTCGCACCAAACATAGCGAAAGCATGCTGAACGCCCAACACAAGGGTTTGCCTTGCAGGTAGGTATTCATTAGTTGCAACAGGGGTTTGCTCTAGATTCCCTTGATAAGGTCGCCATTGATTAAACCAACTTTCTTTCATAGTAATACTCCCTTGTTCATCAAGGTGTTGTCATGATTGATGACGTGTCAAATGATGATAGGCACGATCAAAATAGATCAGCCCCTGCGCACCTTTATGATTGAGTTGTAAATCTTGCACTTCACAAAACAAAATGTCATGTGTGCCCATTGCCACGACTTGACTAATTTTACAGTCAAATGCCACCACTGCGTCAGTTAAAACAGGTGAACCTGTACTTAAAGATGTCCATCGTCCTTGGGCAAAGCGCTCTGGCATTGGAGTTTTGCCACCAAACACATTCGACAGTTGCGTATGCTGCTGTGCCAATGTATTCACACATAGTACTTGGTTTGACTGGAATACAGGATACACCGATGCATTGCGGTTTAGGCACACCAATAGCGTCGGTGGGCTATCGGTTACGCTACACACGGCTGAAGCAGTAAAACCTGCCCGCCCTGCTTCGCCATCGGTAGTGACAATATTTACGGCTGCCGCCAGATTACTCATGGCATTACGGAACTGTTGTTGGGCTGTATTTAACGCTGTCGCTGTTTTAAGAACATGATTTTCTGCTGCTTGTGTCATCATTTTATTCAATGCAGCAGCCGTTTGTGAACTCGGTTGTAAAATACTCATGGTTTGCTCCTTGCATACATCGCGGTTGCCCCCTTAAACAGGGTCAAATCACTGCCTGAAAAGTTGATTAAAGATGTGCAACTGAAGCAATTTCAACCAAGGCTTCAGCTTTGACCAAACCACATTGAATGCAATAACGTGCAGGCTTATCGTTCGGGAAAAATTCGGCATAGATCTGATTAATCGCGGCGTAGTCCGCCCAGTCTTTAATAAAAATCGAATTAAAGGTCACGTCATCCATGCTACCACCTGCGGTGGTGATCACCTTTTGAATGGTTTCCAGCACATAACGGGTTTGCCCTGCGGCATCACCCACATGCACCACATCGTTATTGGCATCGAGCGCTAACGTACCCGACACATAGACAATATTGTCGGCTTCGGTTGCAGGGACATACGGTGCAAGCGGTTTACCTGTTCCTTCTGGAATAATCACATTTTTTGGCATGACAAGATCTCCTTAAACCGCTTCAGCTTTGGGTTGAGTCACTGGGGCAAAACTTTCTGTAAAACTTTGAGTGTCAGATACCCAACCGAAGAAGGTTTTGACATTAAATAAAGTCGCTTCGTGCGCTTCGACTGGCCCTGCCTGATAGCAGGCATCATCGAGCAGCACACCGAAATATTCCAAGAAGAAACCATCACGCAAAGTTGATTCCACGCAGACGTTGGTGGCAATCCCTGTAAACACTAAATTACGAATGCCTTTAGCGCGTAAGATGCTGTCGAGTTGCGTATGGAAGAAACCACTATAACGAGGTTTTTCAATCACAATATCCTGCGGTGCAGGTTGCAGCTCATCAATCAGCTCATAGTCCCAACCGCCTTTTGCCAATAATTTGCCTTGTAGTTCGGGCTTTTTCTTCATGGTCTTAATGGCATTGGATTTATGAAAATTCGGAGAGCCTTCGCCACCTGCTTCGACATAGTCAGCATCCCAGCCATTTTTAAAGAAAATCACCTGAATGCCCGCAGCATGAGCAACATCAATCGCCTTTTGAATTTGTTGTACGACTGTCTGCGTTTTCGATACATCAAACCCTGCCAGATCCAGATAGCCACCTAAACTGGTATAAGCATTTTGCATATCCACCACGATGAGCGCAGTTTGTTTGGCATCAAGCTGAATCGACTCAGGTTCCGCTTTTAAAATCGGTGCAGTGGCTGGGGTAAAACTGGCACGGATCGTTGAATGGTTCATGCGCTTTTCTCCATAGCAAAATCAGTCACTTGGCTTGGGACAATACTGTCTGCCAAAGTACGGCTTTTCATGAGTGGTTGAATTTTTTCTCCAAAATCTTTAACGCCTTGCACAAAATCATCAAAAGTCAGCAAAATGCCCTCCGTACCTTTAACTTCAGAAATTTCATCGAGCATGGCAGCGACTTTGGCATACGACCCCACTAGGGTTCCCATGTTGATATTCACAGGCGAAACACTCGATGCCATGTGGCGAATATTGGTATCACTGCCTGAAATTTTGTCTTTTCCGCCTTGGTCTTGTAGCCACTGTATCGCTTGCATATCGGCACCGTCGTTATAGCTTTGCCATTTTGCAAAAGCCTGTTCATCGGTTTCATCCGCAATCACCATAAACAGCACAAAGGTACTGACATCGCGCCCAGTTTTATCGGTTTGTGCTTTCAGGCGGTCATTGATTGAGGCATAAGCGGTTGGCGTATTGACGCCCTTACCAAAGACAAAGTTATAGTCAGCATATTGTGCGGAAAATGCCAAACCATCATCGGACTGCCCTGCACAAATGATTTTTAAATCTTTCGATGGCTGAGGCTTCACCTGACAATCATCCATCTGAAAAAACTCGCCTTGAAAATCAGATTTCCCAGTCGCCCAGAGCTGTTTTAAAATTTGTACATATTCCGACAAATACTGATAACGCTTGCCAAAATACTCATCGCCTGGCCACATGCCCATTTGGCTGTATTCAGGACGTTGCCAGCCTGTGACAACATTTAAACCAAAGCGCCCATTGGAAATCGAATCTAGTGTTGCCGCCATACGCGCCACAATTGCCGGCGGCATGACCAATGTTGCTGCGGTTGCATAAATCTTGATTTTAGATGTGACGGCTGCCAAACCTGACATTAATGTGAAACTTTCAAGGTTATAGTCCCAAAACTCGGTTTCACCGCCAAAACCCCGTAGTTTGATCATCGATAAGGCAAAATCAAAACCATACTGCTCTGCGCTTTGTACAATTTCCTTGTTCAGCTCAAAGGTCGGTTTGTACTGTGGTGCATTTTTAGAAATGAGCCAACCATTGTTACCAATTGGACAGAAAACACCTACTTGCATACTGACACCTCGTTTATTCATAAGTGTAAAAATCAAGACTGTGGTGCACTCACAGAATTTGTATTATCAATTAAGCAATTTAAATGCCAATATTTTTTATCATTAAATTTCAATATATTGAGTTTATCTTATGGTTTTATTATTTAGACCACTTAGTCCAACTATCGTCTAATTTGAAACACACACGCACAAGTCTCGTGCATTTTTTGCGCACCAATCTTTCAGTGATACCTATTTCAGTACAAGGATTTGCTACAATTGCCTGAAAATAGAATCAGGTTAGACCCGATGCACAATGAGCCACTTATTTCTGTAAAAAAAAGTAGAAATGCACAACAAAAACAACAACTGATTTTGCAAGCAGCACTGGATGTTTTCTCGACTTATGGTCTACAAGGTGCAAGCATGGAACAGATTGCCGATGTGGCAGGTATTTCCAAATCAAATCTGTTTTATTATTTTGCAGGGAAAGATGATTTATATGTCGCGGTACTGTCACAAGTACTGACTGCATGGTTAATGCCGCTGAATCAAATGGAAAAACAGCAAGACCCTGCGCAGGCACTGGGCAATTATATTGAAGCGAAGTTTCAGCTTGCGAAAGATTCTCCACAAGCGTCGCGTTTATATGCGCTGGAAATGATGCAAGGCGCGCCGCATATCAGTACGATTTTAAAAAGTTCACTGAAAAAACTGATACAGCAAAAAACTGCGGTCATTAATGACTGGATTGAACAAGGTCGTTTAAAGCCTGTATCAGCGCTGCATTTAATTATTCATATTTGGGCAGTGACACAGCACTATTCGGATTTTGCAGTACAAACTCAAGCCATTTCAGGCAAAACCCTTAAAAATAAAAACTTCTATCAGGAAGCACTGGCAACTTCGAAGCAACTCTTGATTGAGAGTCTTATTCCTGCGGCGGCTGAAAGTTAAGATGACAGGCATCACTTGCCATCTTGGAAAAATTTAAATGATTTGACAGGCATCTTCAAAACTTAACCGTGGCAAACGCCCATAAAGCTTTTCTGGGTTGCCATAACCGATATTGATCAGCAGATTGCTTTTCCATGTGGTGCCTGACAAAAAGGTTTCATCGACCAGTGTTGGGTTAAAACCCGACATTGGGCCTGTGTCCAAACCCAAACTACGACATGCCAAAATTAAATATGCTGCCTGCATGGAGCTGTTACGAAAAGCGGTTTCATGTGCGAGTTCAGGGCTAGAAGTAAACCATGATTTGGCATTGCCATGTGGAAATAGCTCAGGTAGTTTTTCATAAAACTCGCTGTCATACGCCACCAAAACTGTCACAGGTGCAGTCATGGTTTTTTCTACATTTCCTGAAGATAACGCGGGTTTGAGTTTGGCTTTGGCTTCTGCGCTTTGAATAAACACAAAGCGCGCAGGTGAACAGTTGGCTGAAGTGGGCGCCATTTTCAACAAATCATACAACTCCTGAAGCAACTCAGGTGCAATGGTTTTGTCTTGCCATGCATTATGCGTCCGCGCTTCGCTAAACAATTTTTCTAAAGCATCATGTTCTAGCTTCAAATTGAGGTTATTCATACAGATTTTCCTTATTCAGAACATAAATATTGCAATACACACGAATTAAACCAATCGGGCTGAGTCACACTACTGGCATGCCCACCTATCGGGTACAGCTCAAAATCTGCATTTGGCAGTAAACGAGACAATGCCAGACCTCGCTGCCAAGGCACCAAAAAATCATCCTGATTGGCAATCACCAAAACTGGATGAGAGATCTCACGTGCAGTCTGTTCAGGTTGATATTGACGTAATGCTGTCAAACGCTTTTCTACATTTTCTAAAGGTGCAAAATGGGCAATCGCCTGTTGTTCTTGCTGACACAATTGTTGGTTATGCTGTGAAATCCATGCAGGTGGATATAAAAATAAGGCTTGCGCCTGCACATAAGCAGCTACGCCTGCTCGCCGCAACAAAGCCAAACGTGTAGCAAAACAACGGTTGGTATGTGCATCAAGCTGATCCCACGCATTGACCACGACCAGTTTCTCTACAAGTTGTGGTGCTTGACGCGCCAATTCCAGCCCAATAAAACCACCTAAAGCATGCCCAATAAAATGACACTGGCGAATTTTCTCGGCTTGTAAAATTTGCTGCAACTCATTTGCCATCATCGGCAAGCTATATTGCTCAGGTAAGATTTCACTCTCAGGTAAAACCCCAACCTGATCATAGGTCAGCACATGGAACTGTTGCTGCAAGTTCGTGATTTGTGCTTGCCAATACTGGGCATGCCCACCCAACCCCGAACTTAAAACCACCGTTTTGGCTTGAGAGCGTACTGACCGATAAAAATAAACTGTCATTTTTTAAACCAAATAGTCCAAATTTATTTATTCAGTAGCAATAAAAATGCCAGCTTTAAAATGACGAATTATTGTATTTACTTACAAGCATCTTATTTATAATAAAAAATACTATGCTTACCAGAAAATTTTAAATCTAATCAACACAGGCTTTTTTTAAATTTATATCAAATAATAAAATTTATAACGTATGCACCATCAAACAAAATTCAAATTCCAAAGCATAAACACTTCACTTTGTTATTTCATGGAAAAAATCACGACTATGGGTCGCACACATAAATTTGTAAATAAATATGACAACAATCATAAATTTATTTACTTGTTTTTGATTACAATTTCATGAAAACCACTGTTGCTTAACACAATCTCCATTTTTCCTATAACTTTCGCCAACTTGTTTTTTTATTTTTTTAAATTATATTCCGAATTATCTTAGGTTGCGTTACGAAGGCTTTATGAGTTTTTTGCAGAAATTTTTTGGTGCACAAGACAGCACAAATGACCGCAAAAATCATGTGGCATGGGTTGAAAATGATTGTGCATGTAAATCCAATCAACAGCTACTTCAAACTTTAGCTTTAACTCAGGATGAGGATGTAATTAAAGGTGTCAAGCGCATACTGCTTTCACGTGGTTTCAGCCGCAAAGAATTAAACCAACTGACTTGTCCAATTCAATAATTCTGACTTGCGAAATAGCCACCCACAACGCGGTGGCTATTTTATTTGAGGCAGATGAGTGTACAAACTCCCCAAGTGTGGTCGATTTCGTTACAATACTGCTTTGTTCAAAACATTTAGGTTATTTGCGTGAAGTGGTTACAAATACATATTACTGTTGATCAGGCACAAGTTGATTTTACTGAAACGCTGTTACTTTCTTTAGGTGCGGTTAGTGTCACGCTAGATGACGCTGAAGACCAAGCGCTGCTTGAACCACTTCCGGGCGAAACACCACTTTGGAACAAAGTGATTGTGACAGGCATCTACCAGCAAGATGATAATGAACAAATCGATGTCGATAGCCTCATCAAATTTGTTCAGGAACAGCTTCCTGAAGCACCTGTACGTTTTGACGAACTTGAAGATCAAGCTTGGGAACGTGCATGGATGGATTACTATGAACCAATCCAAATTGCTGAAAAATTCTGGATTGTTCCTGAATGGTTAGAAGCACCCGATGCAAATGCAACCAACATCAAGCTTGATCCAGGTCTAGCGTTTGGTACAGGTAATCACGCAAGTACCTTTTTATGTTTACAATGGCTCGGCAGCATCGATCTAAAAGATAAAATTGTAGTTGATTATGGTTGTGGTTCAGGCATTTTAGGTGTTGCAGCCCTTCTGTTGGGTGCAAAAAAAGTTTATGCAACGGACATTGACCCACAAGCCGTACTTGCAACCAAGCAAAATGCTGAGCTTAATGGTGTACTTGACCGTTTATTTGTTGGTTTACCTGAAGAATTTAACGCTGAGTTCAAGAGCCAACAGGCAGATGTTTTGGTCGCAAATATTTTAGCTGCCCCTCTCATGGCACTTGCACCAGAATTTGCTAAATTACTTAAAGCTGATGGTGAATTTGCTCTAGCAGGTGTAATTGAAGAACAAGTCGCAGACGTTTCAGAAGTTTATCAAGAGTTCTTTGATATTTTGAACATCGAAAAACGTGAAGAAAACTGGTGTCGGATTTCAGGTAAACGCCAAAGCTAATCTGTTTTAGGCAATCACTATGTGTGACATACAAACCCAATGCCCAAATTGCAAAACACAATATCTGATTTCCCCAACTCAGCTGTCGATTGCACAGGGTATGGTTTGTTGTGCCAAATGTGATCAGCATTTTAATGCCTATGAATTATTAAGCCATCCATCTTATATTGTCCAGTTAGACAGCCAGTTTCAAAATATTACATTACTCACCCATCATCAAATTCATGAACGTGGCGGTGCTGAGACCGTACTGGCTATTTTTGACCGTAAACTTGATTCATCAAATACTGATTTACTCAATTACTTAAATAGTCACCAGTTTAGTAAAGAGCATCAGTTCGATTTAAAAAAACCGGATTCTTTTTTTAATTTTTCCAAAAACACCTCAACTCGATTTTTTAACTTTAGTATTCATGTATTTTTATTTATTCTAAATCTGATCGTGTTTGGGTTTGTCGTGAGTCAAATTACCAATAACAATAATGACTTGAAACGTCAGTTCCCTTTACTGGCTATCTTTTCCAATCACACTTGTAGTATGGTCAGATGCAGCACTAAAACATTCAGTGCGCTACAAGTTGAAACAACGCATATTTATGAAGACTACCCAGGATTGACTACGATTACAGGAAAACTGATCAATAATAGTGATCATCCACAAAGTTTACCGAGCATACAGGTCATTACCGCTCAAAAAGTCTTCAGTTTTATCCCTAAGCATTACCTGCCACTTCAACAACAACATAAACAACACGTAGATGCACAACAAACCCAATATTTTCGTATCGATATTCCATCACGCGATGCTCATCAGCCATTTAAATTACAACTCAAAACATCTTCAAACTAGATCACACAAAAAAATACCTAAACACCAATCATCAATTAAATCTATAGCTTTGTACAAGTTTTCACTATTTCTGATATTTTTTATTCAGTGAAGAAATTTGTGTTTTTTAATAATCTAAAAAAGCAATTTTACAAATATTTTCAATTAAAAAAAACGATAAAAAATAGCAAATTTTTGCATTAATTTTACTCACTTTTTACATGACAGTGGTATGATACGCGCCACGAAAGCTTGACCACACAAACATCTCGTAGAAATTCCCATAATGAAATAAATTGCCAGATGTGCATTATCCCCATATTGCGCATGTAGCAGTTTTTTTATTTTAAAATTTGGGCTGTAACATTTCTTTAATAAAAGTTACGCTTATTTTTTAACCGATACAGACAATGTATGGCAAGCTAGTTACTTATTTTTAATATTCTCTTCACAAGCTGAATTGGGTATTTTTTAACCTTTTATAAACTCAACCACTTCTACCCTAGTGGTTATAGATTATTCGGATTAAAACGCATGAATAGCAAATCTCCTATTTTTACTGCACAATCTGATGTAGCGCTTCGCATCCATGTGGATCGCGCAGTTCGTCATTATTTTGCACAATTGCAAGGTGAGCAGCCTGCTCAGGTATATGACATGGTGCTAGCAGAAATGGAGAAACCTCTTTTATCTGTGGTTCTAGAATATACGCGCGGTAACCAGACTCGCGCAGCTGAGATTCTAGGACTTAACCGTGGCACTTTACGTAAAAAGTTAAAAGCTCACGGTTTAATGAGTGAATAAATGATAAAATGCTCACGTCGTCGTGGGCATTTTTTTTGCCTAAATGTTTAATCTGAAGACTTGAAAATCATGACTATTAAGCGCGCTTTAATCTCAGTTTCTGATAAGACTGGTATTGTTGAATTTGCTCAAGAACTTGCAAATTTGGGTATTGAAATTCTTTCAACTGGCGGTACATACAAGTTGCTCAAAGACAGCAACATCGCTGTTGTTGAAGTATCTGAACATACTGGCTTCCCTGAAATGATGGATGGTCGTGTTAAAACCCTACATCCAAAAATTCATGGTGGTATCCTTGCTCGCCGCGGTTTAGATGAAGCCGTAATGCAAGAACACAACATCGACCCGATTGATCTTGTGATTGTGAACCTTTATCCATTTGCAGCAACTGTTGCAAAACCAAACTGCTCCCTTGCAGATGCGATTGAAAATATCGACATCGGTGGTCCTACCATGGTTCGCGCTGCGGCAAAAAACCATGCATCTGTAGGCATCATCGTCAATGCTTCTGACTATGCAACTGTTGTCGCTGAAATCAAAGCCAATGGTGCATTGTCTTACGAAACCCGTTTCGACTTGGCTGTTAAAGCATTTGAACATACTGCTCAATACGACGGTATGATCGCATCTTACCTTGGCGCTCGCGTGGGCAAAGCTGAAGGTGAAGCAGATAAATTTGCCCGTACTTTCAATACACAATTGAATAAAGCACAAGATTTACGTTACGGTGAAAACCCGCATCAGTCTGCTGCATTCTATGTTGAAAGCACTGCAACTGAAGCCTCTGTTTCAACTGCGAAACAGCTTCAAGGTAAAGAGCTATCTTACAACAACATCGCAGATACAGATGCAGCACTTGAATGTGTGAAATCTTTTGCTAAGCCTGCATGTGTAATTGTAAAACACGCTAACCCTTGTGGCGTTGCAGTATCTCTAGATGGTATTAAAGTGGCTTATGACTTGGCATATGCAACTGACCCTGAATCTGCATTTGGTGGCATTATCGCATTTAACCGCGAGTTAGATGCTGAAACTGCAAAAGCAATTGTTGAACGTCAATTCGTTGAAGTGATCATTGCACCAAGCATTGCTGACGGCGTACTTGAAGTGACTGGCGCGAAGAAAAATGTTCGCGTATTGGTTTGCGGTGAACTTCCTGCAATTGATGCACGTGCCCCACAACTTGACTACAAACGCGTGAATGGCGGTTTGTTGGTTCAAGACCAAGACTTAGGCATGATCAAAGCTTCTGACTTGAAAGTTGTGACTAAAATTGCTCCGACTGAACAAGAAATTGATGACTTGATCTTTGCTTGGAAAGTTGCGAAATACGTGAAGTCAAACGCGATTGTTTATGCGAAAAACCGCCAAACAATTGGTGTAGGCGCAGGTCAAATGAGCCGCGTTAACTCTGCGCGTATTGCTGCAATTAAAGCAGAACATGCAGGTCTTGTCGTTGAAGGCGCTGTAATGGCATCTGACGCATTCTTCCCATTCCGTGATGGTATTGATAATGCTGCAAAAGCAGGGATCAAATGTATCATCCAACCGGGCGGCTCTATGCGCGACGAAGAAGTGATTGCTGCAGCAGATGAACACGGTATTGCAATGGTGTTCACAGGTATGCGTCATTTCCGTCACTAATTGAACAACAATTAAGACATTAATATATCTGCACAAAGTCCTCTCTATTTGATAGCTGAGGGCTTTGTGCCCTTTCGATTCATGGAGTATGAACCGATGAATATTCTCGTTTTGGGTAGCGGTGGTCGTGAACATGCTTTGGCATGGAAAATCGCGCAAGATGCAAAAGTCAGCAAAGTCTTTGTAGCACCAGGTAACGCAGGTACTGCAACGGAAGAAAAATGTGAAAATGTACAACTGGATATTCTCGACAATCCAGCGATCATTGAATTCGCAAAAAATAATGATGTGGCTTTAATTATTGTTGGACCAGAAGCACCGCTTGTGAATGGTGTGGTTGACGCTGGTCGTGCTGCGGGTCTAAAAATTTGGGGTCCAACTCAATACGCTGCGCAACTTGAAGGCTCAAAAGCTTTTGCCAAGCATTTCTTGAAACGCCATAACATTCCAACTGCATTTTATGATGTATTCACAGAAGTGGATGCAGCGAAAGCCTTTGTTGAACAGCATGGTGCACCAATCGTCATTAAAGCTGATGGTCTTGCGGCTGGTAAAGGCGTAATCGTTGCCATGAGCAAAGAAGAAGCTTTTGCAGCGATTGATGATATGTTGGCAGGCAACAAATTTGGCGATGCGGGTTCACGTGTCGTGATTGAGCAGTTCCTTGCAGGCGAAGAAGCCTCGTTCATTTGTATGATCGACGGTCAAAACATTTTGCCAATGGCAACTTCACAAGATCACAAACGTATCTTTGAAGGCGATCTAGGTCCAAATACGGGTGGTATGGGTGCGTACTCTCCTGCTCCTGTCGTGACTGCTGACGTGTTTGAACGTGTCATGACTCAAATCATGCGCCCAACTGTTAATGGTATGGCAGCAGATGGTCATGTCTATACAGGTTTCTTGTATGCAGGCTTAATGATTGATGAACAAGGTCAACCTCGTGTGATCGAGTTCAACTGCCGCTTTGGTGATCCAGAAACTCAACCTATTATGATGCGTTTACAATCGTCATTGGTTGACTTGGTTGAAGCAGGTCTTGAAGGCAACTTACCTGCCGAAGCACAGTGGGACGAACGTAAATCGATTGGTATCGTACTTGCGGCTGAAGGTTACCCTGAAAGCGTGCGCAAAGGCGATGTGATTTCTGGTTTAGGTCAATCTCCTGAAGGGACAAAAGTCTTTCATGCAGGCACAGCAACCAATGCCAAAGGCCAAGTCATCACTTCAGGTGGTCGTGTACTCTGCGTAACAGCATTGGGTGACAGCGTTCTTGAAGCACAAGTCAACGCGCTAGAAGTCTGTGGTCAGATTACCTTTGATGGCATGCAATACCGTAGTGACATTGGTTACCGTGCGATTGCCCGCGAACAAGCGTAAACTCCGATTTTTATCATAAAAACGCTCTTTCGAGGGCGTTTTTATTTTTGCAGTCTTAACCACAAATTTTCATATGATTTGTGTTTTTTATTGTTTTGACTTAAAAAGACAAAACTTTATACTGCCAGCTTTCTAGCTCAGATATACTTTTGTGAAAATATTTCGATGAAAATCAATCGTGCAGCATACAGATTCTATATGCTCCCCTATTGTGCATTTTATTTTCTTGGTATCATGAGCACAATTTTCACACTGATGTAACTGATCTATGACTTGTCTGTCTGCAACACATCAGTCTTGACAAGCATCAACATCATTTTCAACACACTCATCGATAATCGATTTCAGCATATTTGCTGCTATATAGTAGTGCGTAGAAATTATGGTCGGTCAGTGAATGTATTTGTCATGTTCTGAAGTTTCATCCAAACACTGAACATTATTGACTTAGGGACACACACCTCATGAAAAAATTATTGAGCGTTGTTTTAGGTACAAGCGTACTCCTTGCCGCTGGTTGCAGTAAAAATGCTCCAGAACAAAGCAACAACACGAAAGCTGCCGATGCAGGTCAACCACAAAAAATCGTATTGGCATCGACAGGTTCAGATGCTGATATCTGGCGTTATATTGCAACATTGCCTGAAACTAAAAAAGCAGGGATTGACCTCAAAGTCCAAAACTTCACTGACTATGTTGCCATGAACACTGCGATTGCCAACAAAGAAGTCGATGCAAATGCATTCCAGTCATATGCTTACTTGGTGGCATATAACGCAAGCAATGAGAAGAAAATTGCGCCTGTTTCGACAACTTACCTTGAACCAATGGGCATTTACTCAACCAAATACAAGAAAGTTGATCAGTTCCCACAAGGTGCAAGCGTTGCTATTCCTAACGATGCAGCCAATGAAGCACGCGCATTATTGTTATTACAAAGCGCAGGCTTAATCAAACTAAAAACTGGTTTTGATCCAGCCAAAGGCACGCCAAACGACATTACTGACAATGCCAAGAAAATTGATATTAAACCAATTCAAATGGCAACTGCAGTACGCGCAAAAAATGATGTTGACGCAATTGTTCTCGGCAATACCTTGGCAATGGAAGGTGGTTTGAATGTACTGAAAGACTCTATCTATTATGAGCCAGTCGATCAGTCAACCAAACTCAATGTCAACATTGTAGCCACTGCTGACTCACGTAAAAATGACCCTGCACTGAAAAAACTGGGTGAGCTTTACCACACTGAAGCCGTGAAGAAATATGTTCAAGAACATTTTGCGGGCACAAAAGTAGATGTAAATAAACCAATCAGCTACCTGACTGAAAGCAAATAGTCATATAATGTTGTCAACGAACAGGCAAAGCTTCTTTGCCTGTTTTTTCTTTTTCGCATAGTTTTTGACCACATGATTCAATTTAAAAACATTTCAAAACACTATCAGCTCAAAGGGCAGACACTGCGCGCGCTCGATCAGATCAATCTCGAGATTCCTGAAGGCAGTATCTTTGGCATTATTGGCTATAGTGGCGCAGGTAAAAGTACGTTAATTCGTTTGATCAACTTGTTGGAACGCCCAACTGAAGGTCAGGTTATTATTCATGACAAAGATTTTACTGCTTTAGATGCGCGTGCATTACGTCAAGAGCGTGCCAATATTGGCATGATTTTCCAGCATTTCAATTTGCTTGAAACCAAGACGGTAGCAGAAAACATTGAAATGCCAATGAAATTACTCGGCGTCAGTAAAGAAAAGCGTCAGGCTCGTTTAGATGAACTGCTGTCATTTATTGATCTGGGTCATAAGAAAAATGCCTATCCTGACGAACTTTCTGGTGGTCAAAAACAACGTGTCGGGATTGCCCGTGCGCTTGCCAATCATCCTAAAATTTTGCTGTGTGATGAAGCAACCTCTGCACTTGACCCACAGACCACGCAATCTGTCTTGGCTTTATTGAAAAAAATCAATAAAGAACAAAATATTACGATTGTCATGGTCACCCACGAAATGGATGTGATCGAAAGTGTCTGTGATTATGTTGCAGTCATGGAGTCTGGAAAAGTCATTGAAACTGGTAAAACGGTTGATATTTTCAGTAAGCCACAACAACCGACCACCAAAAACTTTATTCAGACTGTGCTACAGCAACAATTGCCACGCAATATTCTCAAGCAGCTTGAGCATCAGCATGAACACAGCATTTATTGCTTACAGTTTTTAGGTCACTCGGCACAGCAACCTGTGATTCAAGCCATGATCAAACAGTTTGATATTAGTTTGAATATTTTGTTTGCCAACATGACTGAAATTGACGGTACAGTGATTGGTCAGATGTTTGTACAAATTTTGGGAGATGTTGCCATCGTCACTCAAGCAACAGACTACCTCAAACAGCAAGGGGTTGAAGTTCGTCAGCAAGGAGAACAATCATGAGAGACTGGATTGTACAATGGTTGACTGAAGCAACTCAGCCATTCTGGCACAGTTCTTTAAGCATTGACCAATTCGTCACTGCTTTGCAAGAAACCTTTCAAATGGTGTTCTTCTCCCTGATTTTTGGTGGAATTTGGGGTTTGATTCAGGCGATTGTGCTCTTGGTTACGCGCCCAGCAGGCATTTTGCCAAACCCTGTGATTTTTCATGTACTCAACCCGATTGTAAATGCCTTGCGTTCATTACCATTTATTATTTTGCTGATCGCAGTGATTCCATTTACCCAGTGGCTGGTGGGAACATCCATTGGTACGTGGGCAGCGATTGTCCCCCTCACCATTTATGTGGGCCCATACATGGGACGCCTAATCGAAACTTCATTGCTTGAAGTCAATGAAGGAATTATCGAATCGGCACAATCAATGGGTGCAACACCTTGGCAAATCATTTTCAAGTTTATTTTACCTGAAGCACGTAGCTCCCTGATTTTAAACATGACCACTGCCACCATTAGCCTGATTGGTGCAACAGCGATGGCAGGTGCAGTTGGTGCAGGTGGAATTGGTGACTTAGCCATTTCTTATGGTTATCAGCGCTTTGACAGTAGTGTTGTGATTTTAACCGTGATTGTGTTGCTGATTTTGGTTCAAATTGTGCAAACACTCGGCACTTGGCTTGCCAAATTGCGTTAAATCCATGCTATAAATAAAAAATGCCATCCAATGATGGCATTTTTTATACGTGATGATTAGAAACGGTAAATCACACCCACTTTGGCGGAAGGCAACCATTTGTATTTATCTTCATTGGCGATTTGATTTTCCTGTGCTTTTAAATCATTCTGGAACTGTGCATTGGTTCCTCCTGAATTGACCGTTGCATTTGATGTCAACGTCACTGCTGGGTTATCGGTATAATAAGCACCAACCTCTCCAAACACTCCCCAATGTTCGTTCAACATCGGACGCATACCAATCCCGACATATGGGGCAATCTCGTTTTTGTATTTCATTTTGCCTGTAATATTGCCAGTAATGTTGTATTTGGTGTCATTCACCGTGACATTACCATTATTGGATTTTGAGGTCAGTTTGTAATCATCGTCTAAATAAGCGACTCCTGCTGCAACATAGACTGATTTAGCAAAGTGATTACTGCTTGCTCCCCAAGGGTGCATTTCGGCATTTAAATAGACGTTATTGTTGTTGTCCTGATTAAGATCATATTTAGTCCCATGACTCTTGATGTCATTACGCCAATTAATATGTCCACCGTTATATCCTAAGCTCACACCTACATAGGGGTTCACATCCCATGTCAATGCACCGCCATAACCTGTAGTGCCTGCTTCGGCACGAAACGAAGTCGGCAAATAAGTTTTATAGGTATTTCCTGGTTCAATAATCACTGGCTCATCTGCCATTGCAGTTCCTGCAATTGAAACCAGTGCTGAGGCAACTAGAATCTTCTGAACTTTCTTCATAAGGGTTCTCCTGACAAATCGTGAATTCACACGAGTTGTGTTGCTATTATGGCTGGACATATTAGGCTGAAAATGGATGATTTTTATGCCAAATTTGCTGACTTTATGTTATTTTTTAATCCATTTTTTCAAAAAATTCCAATAAAAATATTAAAAAATCATTTTAAATCAAAAAGATGTAATTTTATTTATATACATAAAATAACTAAATCACACAGATCGTATTTTCCCCAGCTGCACCATGATACCGTTTTTTCTGAAATCTTGGTTGTTTTGCTATTTTTTTCAAACGCAAATACTCATTTTTAGTGTAAAATCGTTGTAATTTTTTGAGCATAATTTTGGGATAAGCATATGTCTGAGCTTGCTACAATTATTGAACAAGCCTTTGAAAACCGTGCTAACTTTACCGCAGCAGACTGTCCTGCTGAAGTTCGCGCTGCTGTTGAGCAAGCGATTCAAGGTTTAGACAACGGTAGCCTTCGTGTTGCAGAAAAAATTGAGGGTGAATGGATTGTTCACCAATGGTTGAAAAAAGCAGTGCTTTTATCATTCAAATTGAATGATAACAAACCAATCGAATCTTGCGACCTTCGTTTCTACGACAAAGTTGACACTAAATTCAAAGGTTGGACTGAAGCGCAATTTAAAGAAGCTGGCGTACGTGTTGTACCACCAGCAGTTGCACGTCGTGGTAGCTTCCAAGCGAAAAACGTCGTGCTTATGCCGTCTTATGTGAACATCGGTGCATACGTTGACGAAGGTACAATGGTTGACACGTGGGCAACTGTCGGTTCATGTGCTCAAATCGGTAAAAACGTACACTTGTCTGGCGGCGTTGGTATCGGTGGCGTATTAGAGCCATTACAAGCAAACCCAACCATCATTGAAGATAACTGCTTCATTGGTGCGCGTTCTGAAATCGTTGAAGGCGTGATCGTTGAAGAAGGTTCTGTGATTTCAATGGGCGTATTCATTGGTCAATCGACTAAAATTTATGACCGTGCAACAGGCGAAGTTCATTACGGCCGCGTTCCAGCAGGTTCAGTGGTTGTAGCAGGTAGCCTTCCATCTAAATGCGGTACTTACAGCCTATATGCTGCAATTATCGTGAAAAAAGTTGATGCCAAAACTCGTGCAAAAACCAGCTTGAATGATTTGCTTCGCGACGAGTAATCTCTAAACTGTTGCGGAACTTAAATTGTTCCTCGGAGCTTTAGTCGCTCCCCGTCTCTACGGTTGTAAAATCGTAGAGATTTTTGTTTTTTTAAATACTGTGGTTATTTTGCTATGAATCCGCTTCGCTCCTCTCAGATTCCTGTTACAGATCCTGCTGCAGGCTTACGTATTACCGAGATTTTCTATTCACTGCAAGGTGAAGCGAATACCGCAGGATTGCCCACGGTTTTTATTCGTTTGACAGGCTGTCCGCTGCGCTGTACCTATTGTGACACCACCTATTCATTTGAAGGTGGCGATCGCTGGTCGCTAGACAAAATTATTGAAACTGCTCAAGCCTATCAAACCCCGTATATTTGTGTGACTGGTGGCGAGCCACTGGTACAGCCGAACTGCATTACCTTACTGGATCGCTTATGCGAATTGGGTTTTGAAGTGTCTTTAGAAACCAGTGGCGCGTTAGATGTCAGTAAAGTCGATCCGCGCGTATCTAAAGTCCTCGATTTAAAAACACCAACTTCAGGTGAGGCACACCGCAATTTGCTCAGTAACCTAGATTTGCTCACAGTCAAAGATCAGATCAAATTTGTGATTTGTAATCGTGAAGATTATGAATGGTCAAAACAACAGGTTGCAGAGTATCAACTCCAGCAGAAAGTCAGTACCATTTGGTTCTCCCCTGCTTTTGCTGTCGAAAAAGGC
Organism: Acinetobacter brisouioides; assembly: GCF_004331075.1. GTDB lineage: Bacteria > Pseudomonadota > Gammaproteobacteria > Pseudomonadales > Moraxellaceae > Acinetobacter. The sequence goes on from NZ_SJNX01000002.1 coordinate 193,932, forward strand.
AATGCCAAATTGCCACGCTTTGCCCGTGATCTGGCACAGTGGATTTTAGATGATCACTTACCTGTACGCTTTCAGTTACAACTACATAAATTGTTGTGGCAGGATGAAACAGGTCGTTAAATAGACTTCTTTCATCATGGTTTACACCCTCTTTACTTTTATCCTTGAGCAAAATTGAAATATATTTCAATGCAGCGCAAGAGAAATAAAATGGGGTTATGAAAAAAGCCTAATCATTAATTTTTGGAGAATGAATATGCGCCCTCGCGCCATAGTTTTATTATCTGGTGGTTTAGACTCAACGACTTGTTTAGCTTGGGCGCAAGCACAATATGACTGTATTGCCCTGAGCTTTCAATATGGACAACGTTCAAGCACTGAACTTGACGCAGCTAAAGCTCTAGCACAACGTTCAAGCGTAGAACATCGCGTTATCAATATTGATTTGGGTAATCTTGGTGGCTCGGCACTGACCGACCATAACATTGCTGTTCCAGAACAGGCTCAGGAAGGTATTCCTGTGACTTATGTTCCAGCACGTAACACGATTTTCTTGTCTTATGCGCTTGCTGCTGCTGAAGTTTTCGGTGCCGAAGCCATTGTGATTGGGGTAAATGCTGTAGATTACTCAGGTTATCCTGACTGTCGCCCTGAGTTTATTGAAGCGTTTGCACAACTTGCAAGCCTCGCGACCAAAGCAGGGGTTGAAGGAAAACCACTTAAAATTGAAACACCTCTGTTACATTTATCTAAAGGGAATATAATACGTTTAGGTCTTGAACATGGTGTAGACTACAGTCAAACAGTGTCTTGCTATCAAGCGGACGACCAGGGGCGTGCTTGTGGTAAATGCGATAGCTGCCGCTTACGTAAAGAAGGTTTTGCTCAAGCAGGCGTTGAAGACCCAACACGTTACGTACCTCAATAAAAGGCAGGTTATATGAAATTATTGAATTCAAAACTGATTGTTTCTACTCTTTTTTCTGCATTGGCGTTTACAGCAACAATGTCTCATGCAGCACAAGATCCGTCAAAAAGCACCAATGTTCGTGCAACGCTAATCAGCAACTGTAAAGAAAGTGCAGGTAAAGGCGGTAAACTGACTGCAGCAGAAACCAATAAGTTTTGTACATGCCAAGTCGATGCTGAAGGTCGCTTGACCAAAGCCCAAGAATGGCAAATTATCAGCACAGTCAACCAGAAGAAAAGCCCAAGCTCACTTCCTTTTATTCAACAACAAAACAAAGCCGTTCAGTCTTGTTTTGGCCCACAGTTGACTACAAAGTTAAAATCTTTGTCTGAAGAAGCCATGAAAAATGCGCAACAAGCAGAACAAAAGAAATAAGACATCACAGTTAAGTGATTCAATCAACTAGCCACATCATGTGGCTAGTTTTTTATGGAATCACCGATTTTCAACGAAAAGATAGACCATAAATATGCAAGCGCTGCCATGGAATACCAACGCCCAGAACACAAAATTTGTCGCTTCTTATAGTGGAGGTAAAGACAGTAGCCTTGCTCTCTTTCAGGCCATGCAAATGGGTGAAGCGATAGGTTTAATTGTGATGCTAGAAGAACAAGGGCTTAAGTCACGTTCACATGGCATGTCATTCGACATTATCCATGCGCAAGCCGATGCCATCGGGCTGCCTATTTTTACCGCTTCAGCAACATGGCAAAGTTATGAAGCACAGTTTATTCAACTGCTTACTCAGCAAAAAGCATTGGGTGTAGATGTTTTAGTCACTGGTGATATTGACTTACTCGGTCATGCAGAATGGAATCAATCCGTCTGTGATAAAAGTCAGTTAAAGCTATGTATGCCGCTATGGCAAAAACCCCGCCTAGATATTATTCATGAATTTATAAACTTAGGTTTTCAAAGCGTTATTGTTACGGTGAACCTAGATTTAGGTATGACAGTTGAAGATCTTGGGCGAGTTTTGACTACCCAGTATGTAGAAGAACTTTGTGGGCGTGGCATTGATCCCTGTGGTGAAGCGGGTGAATTTCATACCACAGTCATTGATGGTCCAATCTTTAAAAAGCCACTTTCAATTCGCAAAGGTGATATTCTGTATCACAACAATTATGCGTTTTTGCCCCTTACATTAGAACATTATGAAATTTAAGGACAGATGATGACCGACAGCATTCAACTTCCAAATCAAGCCTTTCCTGCAACAACAGGTGAAATCAACTTAGCTGAAGTTGCATCAGAATGGTTGATTGTTTATTTTTATCCAAAAGATTCAACACCAGGCTGTACCACTCAAGCAGTTGATTTTTCTTGTATTCAAGATCAGTTTACTGAGCAAGGTGCAACGATTTTTGGGATTTCACGTGACTCAGTAAAATCTCACCAGAACTTCACTGAAAAGCAAGCACTCAAAATCAATCTGATTAGTGATAAAGAAGAAATTTTATGCCAACACTTCGATGTCATTAAAGAAAAAAATATGTATGGCAAAAAAGTCATGGGCATTGAACGCTCAACTTTTATTTTCCATAACGGCAAGTTAGTGAAAGAATACCGTAAGGTCAAAGCTGCAGGTCATGCCGAGCAAGTACTTGCCGATCTTAAGGCACTCAAAGCTGCATAAAAAATAATAGCTAGCGGTAATGCTAGCTATTTTTTAAAAACTGCTACTGTCTTGTCGTGTAAAACGCTGTTTTAGCTCACTATAAACAGGCGTTGTTTGAAATTGCTGTAAAAACTCAATCGTACCTTGCGGAAAATACTGGGTTTGAATTTCACCACGATAATAAGCTTCACGCATTGGTGTTGCAGAAATCGAATTTTTTAAACTTTCTAGCTCGACCAAGGTCCAGTCTGGAAATAGTTGTAAATAGTATGATGAATCATCTTTAAAGTGACCAATCAGTCCAATGCTTGCCTGCACTGGTGTATTGGCTGCGACAAGGTCTTTGACCAACTTCACCCATTTTTGATCATCATATACATCAACAACATGCACAAAAACAATACGCTGTTGATCTTCCTGAGAAAAATTCGACAAGATCATCTGTTCACGTTCTTGAGCAAGAAACGGGTTTTTGATACTGCGCTCGGCTTGAGCCGAACCTAAAGCAATAATCACCTTCTGACTTTGTTGTAGTGCAATCTGAATAGTCTGCATATGCGCCAGATGAAATGGTTGAAAACGCCCAATGAAAACAAGATAATCAAAACGATACATCATAGGATATCAATAATTAAACCAAAGGATGGTGAAGTGCAATGATAAAGAATCAGCGTGAAGCATAACAATTTACCCTGTAAAAATCACCAAATACTGCAAATAAAGGATATGAATAATGACACTCACTTGTTTAACACAACCCCATCAGCATTTACAGGCAAGCCTTGAACATGGCGTACTAACCATTGCCATTGACCGTGCAATTGCTAAAAATGCGATTTATAGTGGGCTATATTTATGGATTGCTCAAGCTTTAGACCAAGCCAATGCCAGTGATGAAGTTCGTGTAGTTGTTTTACGCGGCGCAGGCGATGACTTTACCGCAGGCAATGACATGCAGGATTTTTTAGATTCCCTGCAAAATCCAGCCAGCAGCAGTGCGGCAGAACAACCTCCTTTTGTCTTGCTCAAATCTGCAGCCAAACTCTCTAAACCGCTGATTGTTGCAGTAAAAGGTGTAGCGATTGGTATTGGCGTAACACTTCTGTTGCATGCAGACTTGGTCTATGCTGATGAATCTGCTGTGTTTCAATTGCCATTTGTCAGTCTTGGGCTATCACCAGAAGGTGGCGCAAGCAAACTTTTGCAACAACAAGTTGGCTATCATCATGCCGCAGAACTGTTGCTAACCGCACAAAAATTCAATGCACATACTGCTGAAAAATTTGGCTTAATCAATCAGGTTTTTTCTAATGAACATCTGCGCGCACCATTTCATTTAATGACCTTGATGGAACATCATGATGTTTATGATTTTGCGAATGAAACAGCGAAAAATATGGCAAAACTTCCAATTGCATCGCTTAAGCAAACCAAAGCACTCATGAAACAGAACCTGCCTGAAATTTTGACGTGGATCGATGAAGAAGCTGAAATTTTTATGCAACGGGTCAAATCACCTGAACTGCATGAAGCGGTCAATGCTTTTTTGGAAAAGCGCGAAGCTGATTTCTCAAAATTCAACTAAATAGCCTCTTTAGGTAGCTCTTTCCTGAGCTGCCTATTTATACAATACACAATCCTACATGCAACTGCGTGTAGAATAGCAGATAATATTTTCTGATTTTTTGTTGTGATATTTAAAATATGGACACTACGAAAACCACAGCCAAAGCTCGTTACCATGAGGCTGCACTTGATGATATTGACGTCAATCAATTTAAAAAAGTCATCGAAAGCCGCCGTTCAGTGCGTAAATTTACCGATACGCCTATTCCTGATGAAATTTTAGATGAATGTTTAGACCTTGCATTACTTGCACCTAATTCTTCAAATTTACAGCCGTGGATGTTTTATGTGGTGCAATCGGCTGAGAAAAAAACGCAACTGGTTAAAGCCTGTATGGGGCAACTGGCTGCTCGAACTGCGGCTGAATTAATTGTATGCGTGGCACGTACAGATCGTATTGATGAAATGGCAAAGAAAAATCTCAGTCAGTTTCCAATGCCTAAAACGCCAAAAGCAGTGCAGCAATACTATCGCTTTATTGCCTATAACTACAAAACAGGGCTGTTCAACAGTATTGGTAACGTCAAAAAACTGGCTTTTAGCGTTGTTCGCCAATTTATCCCTCTGCCTGTCACTGCATTTAGTCCTGAAGACCGTAAACTTTGGGCTGTTAAAAGCACTGCCCTTGCCTGTGAAAATTTAGTTTTAGCGCTCCGTGCTTATGGTTTTGACAGTTGTATGATGGAAGGTTTTGATGAACCTCGCGTACGTAAAATTTTACAACTGGGTGATGAAGAATATCCTGTGATGGTCATCGGTGCTGGGCAACGTGCCGAAGATGGTGTGTTCTTTCCACAATACCGTTTTGAACGCGAGTTATTTGTTCAGAAGGTTTAATACAGCTCTTGCCTATCGACTTTCCAATTATTCGATACACGCAAGGCGACATGGATGTCGCCGTTTGATTGTGGTACATGGATGTGCCATCAATCAAACAGAGGGCTTTTGTTACTTTTCGCCCATGAAAAGTAAAACCTTATCAATACAAAATCATTTCTAAAGTTCATTCGTGATCATAAAAGTGATTCAAATATCCAAAATTTGAATAAACTCAAAAGCAGGTTCTTCATACGGATGACTGGCTTGTAAAGCTTGAGCAACCTGCTTGGCCTGTGCTTCAGGAACGATAGTTTCTACACGCCATTCTTCAAGTTGTTCGAGCTGATCGAGTTGCCCTAAAAATGGGTCTGCACCTTTTACAGGTTTAAACTGCCCAATGCCTTTAACCTGCCATGCACACTGTTCATAGTTGCCTATTCCACCTGCACCTGCAGCAAAAATGGCTTGTTTGGTTGACTCAAGATGGCTTTCAGGAACGTAATAGATGAGTTTGAGCATAAAGTTTCCATTTTAAAATATTGAATATCTATCTGTTATAGAAATAACTTTTCAAAAACTGATCTGTATTATATGTAATATTCAATAAACTGTTCTTTTCATCACACCAAACTAAATGAGGGAAACAGTATCCATCGCGTTCTTGCTTATATTCTCGCCCGCGAATTGCAACCAACTTAACTTTGACACGATAATAATCTCCATACATAGCATGTCGTTGTGAGATTAAATGATGAAAGTCATATTGAATAATAATTTTTGCTGATTGTAGCTGCTCTAAATCTAGATTATTTTTATCTAGATAAAAATTTAAAAGCTCAGATAATTTCGACAATAATTGCCTCGATCTCTGATTTTTTATATTTGATGTTTGCTTGAGTATATCAAGCTCAATTTCGCACATGTCTTCTATTAAGCAATCTGTATATAGAACTCCTAGCCCCCAAAACCCATTATAATCATGATAACGATTTATTATTTTTTCAGCTAACACATACGCAATATCTTTAAATTTTTTCATTGTAATTTTATAAAAAACTTTTCATTAACTAATTTTACCACAAAGAAAAAGCCACCTTACGGTGGCTTTTTCAACTTGATTAAATCAATGATTAACCAATAAATTTACGTGCGTTACGGAACATACGTAACCATGCACCATCCTCAGTCCAGCCTTCTGGCGCCCAAGAATGCTGAATCGCACGGAAGTTACGCTCAGGGTGCGGCATCATAATTGTCGCACGACCATCTTTAGACGTTACGCCTGTAATCGCATCTGGCGAACCGTTCGGGTTCAATGGATAATGCTGAGTCGGCTGACCAAGGCTATCCACATAACGTAAAGTCACTTGATGCCCTGCTTGCAAGCTTGCCAAGTTTTCAGCACTTGCCACAACACGACCTTCACCATGCGCAACTGCGATTGGTAAAATCGAACCGTCCATATCTTGCAACAATACCGAAGCTGATTTTTCTACACGAACATTGACTGCACGTGCTTCAAACACTTCAGAAGTGTTACGGTGGAAACGAGGCCAAGCATCCGCACCCGGAATGAGTGGTGCAAGTTGTGAAATCATCTGACAGCCGTTACACACACCTAAAGTGAAGGTATCGTCACGGTGGAAGAATTTCTCAAACTGGTCACGCAATTTCGCATTGAACAAGACTGATTTTGCCCAGCCGCCACCAGCACCCAGTACGTCACCGTAAGAGAAGCCACCACAAGCCACTAAGCCTTCGAAGTCATTTAAGTCAACTCGACCCGCAAGCAAATCACTCATGTGAACATCGACTGTGTTAAAGCCAACTTTATCAAATGCAGCAGCCATTTCAGTTTGACCATTGACACCTTGTTCACGCAAAATCACCATGCTTGGACGGCGTAAATTAATGAACGGCGCTTCTACAGGTTCATTTAAGTCATATGTTGGCTGTGCAATCAAACCTTTGTGGTTTTTATCTGCAATCAATGCAAACTCTTGATCAGCAGTTTCAAAGTTGTCACGTAAACGCTGGATTTGATGTGAAACTTCTGCCCATGCCTGTTGCAATTCTGCACGGTCTAAATTTAAGCCATTGATGCTTAACTGGTCGCTGTTATTCACTTGACCGACCACAGTAATTGCATCTTTCAGGCTTGATGCTGTAACTTCAGCTTCAAGCGCTGCCCAGTCAGCCGCTTTGATTTGTACAACCGCACCAATTTCTTCAGCAAACAGGCTTTCGGTGCTTTGGTTTTCCAAAGCCACACCCAAGCGTGAAACAAACATCATTTCAGCTACAGTTGCCAACAAACCACCATCACCGATGTCATGGTAAGCCTGAAGTAAACCACGGTTGTTCCAGGCTTGAACTAATGCAAAGAATGCTTTGAAATCATCAAAACTGTCTACGTCAGGTGTCACTGAACCGATTGCTTTATAAACTTGAGCAAGGATCGAACCACCTAAACGGAACTGACCTTTTGACAAATCAATACGGACAAGCACTGAATCATCTAAGTTTTTCAATTCAGGAGTCAATGTTTTACGAACATCCAAGACTGGCGCAAATGCAGTAATAACACCTGTCATCGGTGAAGTCACAGCTTTATCAACGCCTTCATCTCTCCAAGTGGTACGCATTGAAAGTGAGTCTTTACCAACTGGAATCGCGATACCCAATGCAGGGCACATTTCCATCCCGATTGCTTTAACACCTTCAAACAAGGCTTGGTCTTCACCTTTTTGTCCAGCCGCAGCCATCCAGTTCGCAGACAACTTAATGTCGCTGATCTGTTCAATATTGGCACACATGATGTTTGAGATTGCTTCAGCCACTGCTAAACGTGCAGATGCCGCTGGGTTAAGTAATGCAACTGGTGGACGTTCGCCCATTGCCATCGCTTCGCCTGTATAACCTTCAAGGCTTGTGGTGGTGACTGCTGCATCAGCAACAGGAACCTGCCAGCGACCAACCATCTGGTCACGTGCAACCATACCTGTAATTGAGCGGTCACCGATGGTAATCAAGAATGATTTAGATGCAACAGTCGGGTTTTTCAAGACACGGAAAATCGCATCTTTCAAATCAACTTTAGATGCATCAAACTCGTTACCTTGACGTTCGATGGTTTCGTAAGAACGTTGCATACGTGGCGTGCCACCCAACATCACTTGCATTGGGATGTCGACTGCCTTGTTCTCAAACAATGGATCTTCAACCGTTAAGTGACGCGCTTCTGTCGCTTCACCCAGTACTGCAAACGGACAGCGTTCACGCGCACAAATTGATTCAAACTGTGCCAACGACTCTGGACGGATCGCCAAGACATAACGTTCTTGTGCTTCGTTTGACCAGATTTCCATTGGGCTCATGCCTGGCTCAAGTGATGGAATCTTACGTAAGTTCAACACTGCACCCAACTCATGATCATTCACCAGTTCAGGCATTGCATTGGATAAACCACCCGCACCTACGTCATGAACAGAAACGATTGGGTTAAAGTCTTCTAAGCGCCAGCATGTGTCAATCACTTCCTGACAACGGCGTTCCATTTCTGGGTTTTCACGTTGTACCGAAGCAAAGTCAAGGTTTTCACCCATCGTACCGCTATCTACAGAAGATGCTGCACCACCGCCAAGGCCGATCAACATGGCAGGACCACCAAGTACAATCAGTAAATCACCTGGTTGAATCGCATCTTTCTCGACATGGTCAGGACGAATGTTACCGTAACCACCTGCGATCATGATTGGTTTATGGAAACCTTTCACTTCACCATTAACATTTTGTTCAAATGTACGGAAGTAACCGTTCAGGTTTGGACGACCAAATTCGTTGTTAAACGCGGCGCCACCCAAAGGACCTTCGATCATGATTTGTAATGGCGATGCCATACGTGAAGGTTTGCCGTAGTTGTATTCCCAAGGCTGTTCAAAACCAGGAATGTTCAGGTTAGATACCGTAAAACCTGTTAAACCTGCTTTTGGCTTACCACCACGACCTGTCGCGCCTTCATCACGGATTTCACCACCTGAACCTGTTGCCGCACCTGCAAATGGAGAAATTGCAGTCGGGTGGTTGTGGGTTTCCACTTTCATGAGGATATGAGCAGCTTGGCTCTTGTATTTATAAATGTAATGACCTGTTGCTGCGTCTTGTTTTGGATAAAAACGCATCGTGTCATAACCAACAATCACCGAAGCATTGTCTTTATATGCTGACAACACATCATTTGGTGATTCTTTATAGGTATTTTTAATCATTTGGAACAAAGACAATGGTTGTTTTTCACCATCAATTGTCCATTCAGAACCAAAGATTTTATGGCGGCAATGCTCAGAGTTGGCTTGAGCAAACATCATCAGTTCGATGTCGTTCGGGTTACGACCCAATTTAGTGAAAGCTGCTGTCAAGTAATCAATTTCTTGATCTGACAATGCAAAACCAAATTCTTGGTTGGCTTGAACTAATGCTTCTTTACCTTGACCCAAAATATCAATTGCATTTAGTGGTTTTGGTGCAGTCTCTGAAAATAATGCTTGAGCATCCTCAATCTGCTCAAACACAGTCTCGGTCATGCGGTCGTGCAATACCAGCTTTACAGCTTTTGAAACATCACTTACGCCTTTTAAAGTAAATAAAAGACCACGTTCTAAGCGGTGTACAGGCGTATTACAGTTTTTGAAAATATCGGTAGCTTTAGATGACCACGGTGAAATTGTGCCAACCCGCGGAGTCACCAAAATTTGAACTTCATCGGCTGCAACTTGACGCAACTCGAAAGACTGACCATCATTTAAAAGTTGTAAAGCTGACTGATATTGCTGCTCGTTGAGCGCTTGATCAAACAGATAAACCCATTGGCTATCAAAAGACTGAACAGAACTAATTGACGTCAAACGTGATAATAGTTGAGTTTTCTTAAAAGAGGAATGCGCTGAGGCACCGGCCACGATAAACATGTTGATTTTAGCTCCACGGGCTTGTCTTTAATGACGTTACCGCAATGTGACTTAGAGAGAGCGCATATTCTACTGTGAAAAGCCAAAATCAGCTAGATCAAGAAATAAGATTCTGTAAACGATTTTTAAAGAAGTCTTTATTTTTACAAAATATTTTTTTTAGATTGCTTGTTTTAAATGCAATTTTTTTTTCAAATTAAACTCAGTGCACAACAATTAGACAACATAAAGGGCTTTTTCTGCGGTCTATGTTCAAATTGAAATAGAAAATAACCCTCTTTCGATGGTTTATGCTCTCTTTTTATCTTCAGCCATAACTGAAAGAAAAAGTGAAATAAAAATCTCAATATATCAGTGGCAAGTTAACGAATACACATTCAAAGCACGATCTCCACGCCTATATTAATGAACATCCACATCAAATAACGAACCAACCCAGAAACTAAACAGCATCGCCAAAATACCCCAAACCACAACCCGTAACGCACCTTTCCAAACGCTATTGCCTCCGACATAACTGGCGAGCGCACCTAAAATTCCCAAAGACACGATCCCCACACTCCCCACACCGATTTGAATCCAGTGCGCAGGAAAAATTAGAATGGCGAACAATGGACACACGGCACCTAAAGAAAAAGAAAAAGCTGAAGAAAAAGCTGCTTGTAAAGGTTGTGCCAGTGTTTGTTCAAAAATTCCGATTTCATCACGAGCGTGGGCTTGTAAAGCGTCATGTGCGGTCAACTGTTTAGCCACTTCAACAGCCAAATCAGCATCTAAACCACGGTGTATATAAATTCTAGTGAGCTCTTTAAGTTCCTGATCGGGGTTGTGATGCAATTCATGCGCTTCCATTTTCAGGTCAGCTTGCTCAATGTCTTGTTGTGACTTTACTGAAATGTATTCGCCTGCCGCCATAGATACAGCACCCGAAATCAAACCTGCAATACAACTCACCAACAGCGTTTGGGCTGTTGCGCCACTTGCTGCAATCCCAATCACCAAACTGGTCACTGAAATAATGCCATCATTTGCACCCAGCACAGCAGCACGCAACCAACCTGAGCGTTCGGTATAATGTTTTTCAGGATGAGAAGAATGTCGTGTCATTATTATCTGCTCTTGATCTTATGATTGTACTTAGCTTGTATATAGCAGAAATTAGTCATTGCTTCGACATTTATGCAAGATAAACTCCGCAACATCTGCAATTACGACAAGTCATGACGTTATACTCTAGAGTCTATAGCGCTTTTTTGGCATGATGTCTTTTTACAAGGAATAAAAACTGAATTCATGAGACAAATGCGTTGGTTAGAATTGCTATCAGCAATCCGTTTAGGTACAAAAAAAAGTCGCAACGAATTAGGACGCAGCCCATTTCATAAAGATTATGATCGCATTATTTTTTCACAAAGTTTCCGTCAATTAAATAGAAAAACTCAAGTACATCCCCTTACCCAACATGATGGCGTACATACACGTCTCACCCATTCACTCGAAGTTTCCTGTATTGGGCGTTCACTCGGCATGATGGCAGCCGAAAAAATCAAAGATGATTTGCCCATGTGGATTACCCCTGCCGATGTTGGAGCAATCATTCAGGCAGCCTGTTTAGCGCATGACATTGGCAATCCACCATTTGGACATGCAGGCGAATACGCGATTCGCGAATGGTTTGATGATGCTGCTCACACTGACTTTCTCACCGAACTAAGCCCAGAAGAACAAGCTGATGTACGCCAGTTTGAAGGCAATGCACAAGGTTTACGCTTATTGACCCGCGTTGACTACCATCCTGACAACGGTGGCATGCGTTTAACCTGCGCTACCATTGGCGCATATTTAAAGTATCCATGGTTGTCTAAAACCATTGAATCTCAAGGCGATCAACCTTCTCATCGCCGAGCAAAATTTGGTTGTTATCAGACAGAAAAAGAAATTTTAAAAGAAATTGCCGAACAACTTGGACTGATTCAACTGGGTGAATATCATTATTGCCGTCATCCACTCACTTACTTGCTCGAAGCTGCAGATGACATCTGTTATGCCCTGATTGATTTAGAAGATGGTATTAGCCTGAACATTCTCAGTTACCCAGAAGTTGAACCGATCTTTTTGAACTTAATTGCTGACTATGGCATCCCAAGTGAACTTTCAACACCGTGGAGCACATGGCAACAAAAAATTGCAGCTTTACGTGGACGCGTCATGAAACGTCTTGTCGATGAAGTCACGACAGCTTTTGCCAAGCATCAATACCAGATTTTAACAGGTCAACTCGAAGGAACGCTGCTGCAATACTGTTCTGCCGATATTTCAGAGGGGATTGAGCAAGCAAAAAATCTGGCACGTGAAAAAATCTTTAAGCACAGACAAAAACTAGATTTAGAAATTGTTGCACACATGAGTTTACAATCTATTCTCGATGCCTTTATTCCACTGACCGTTCCAAACAAGAAACTGAGCTTTAAAGATCAGCGTATGATGTCAATTTTGCAGCAATCTGGCGCAAATTTTGGGGAAAATCACTACCAAAACATCATGCAGGTACTCGATATTATCAGCAAGTTTTCAGACCATGAAGCCTATGACCTCGCGCAAGTTTTACAAGGTCGACCAACCTCTTTTATATAATTTCAGGAAATATTGACATGATCGGCTGCTTAATTGGCGAAATTATCTCCATCGAAACTGCACCAAGCGTTTTATTAAATGTAAATGGCGTCGGTTATGAAATTGATACGCCACTTTCAACTTTTTGCCAATTACAAAAGGGGCAAAAAGTGACACTATGGACTCACCTCGTTGTGCGTGAAGATGCACAGCAATTGTATGGTTTTTTAGATACCCAAGAAAAAAGTATTTTTAAAACTTTACTCAAGGTTAATGGTGTAGGTCCAAAAATGGCACTCGGGATTTTATCCACATTAAGTGTCGAACTACTCATTCAAACGATTGAACATGATGACGTAAACACTTTGGTCAAAGTACCTGGAGTGGGCAAGAAAACTGCTGAACGTTTATTAATTGAATTAAGAGATCGAGTTAAGGGGTTATCTGGTCATCTGACACAGAATCATCCAAATAGCACTTTACAACTTTCTGGCAATTCTGCAGTTGCAGAAGCCGAAGCAGCATTACAGTCTCTGGGCTATAAACCTGCTGAAGCGCAAAAAGCAATTGCTTTAGTCAAAGATCAATATACCGATGTCGCGGATCTGATTCGTGCGGCACTTAAATCTATGATGAAATGATAAGCACCATGCAAGATCGATTAATTAGTAGTGTAGAAAAAACCGAAGATCATATGGATCGAGCCATTCGCCCAGCAACACTTGCCGATTATGTCGGGCAACCTGTTGTGTGTGAGCAAATGGAAATTTTCATTGGTGCAGCACGCGGTCGCGGCGAAGCACTGGATCACACCTTAATTTTTGGTCCTCCAGGTTTGGGGAAAACCACACTTGCCAATATTATTGCCCGAGAAATGGGCGGTAATCTAAAGTCTACCTCTGGCCCAGTGCTTGAACGTGCAGGTGATTTGGCAGCATTGTTAACCAACCTCGAAGAAGGTGATGTGCTGTTTATTGATGAAATTCATCGCCTTTCTCCTGTGATTGAAGAAATTCTCTATCCTGCCATGGAAGATTATCAGCTCGACATCATGATTGGTGAGGGTCCTGCTGCGCGTTCGATTAAACTCGATCTACCGCCGTTTACTTTAGTCGCTGCAACAACACGCGCTGGCTTACTAACCTCACCGCTACGTGACCGTTTTGGCATTGTACAACGCCTTGAGTTTTACTCCGTAGAAGACCTTACCTCAATTGTCAGCCGCTCAGCCATGCTGATGGATGTCCCAATGACGCCTGAAGGTTCAGCAGAAATCGCTCGCCGTGCTCGCGGCACACCGCGTATTGCCAACCGTTTGTTACGTCGTGTACGAGATTATGCACAGGTCAAAGGCACTGGTGAAGTCACTCAAGATATGGCACAGCGCGCGTTAAATATGTTGAATGTCGACAAAGCAGGCTTAGACACCCTTGATCGCCGCTATTTAAGTATGTTGCTTGAACGCTTCGATGGTGGGCCAGCAGGAATTGAAGCTCTAGCCGCAGCTATGGCTGAGGATAGCGGCACACTTGAAGATGTAATTGAACCCTATTTGATTCAACAAGGTTTTGTCATGCGTACCGCGCGTGGCCGAATCGCGACCAATCAATCTTATTTACAATTTGGATTGACTCCACCTGAAACGTAATTATGGAAAACATTTATGACTAATCGTTTTGAGTTCAAAATACGTGTTTACATTGAAGATACCGATGCAGGAGGCATTGTTTATCATGCCAACCATATTCGTTATATGGAGCGTACTCGTACCGAATGGTTACGTGCTTCAGGCATTGATCATTACTGGCATCAAACCGATTACAACTTTGTTGTCCATAGAATTGATATCAAATATCACCGCCCTATTCTTATGGATAACCTGATCACCGTCACTGCGCGTGTTATTTCTTGTAAAACTGCATCATTTATATTGCAACAAGAAATTTATCGTGATGAAATCTTGCTGGCTTCTGGTGAAGTTGAACTCGCATGTTTAAGCAAAGAGATGCGTCCGCGTCGACTTCCCGATTATCTCCGTCAGTTGATTCAAGAACAATTGGATCAAGAAAAAGCATAAGTGACCTGTTGTACTATGGCAAATCAAGTAACTGCTACCCTGCATATTTCCGATTTAGTTTTGCAAGCAAGCCCAGTCGTTCAAGCTGTCATGCTGCTGCTGTTTTTGGCGTCATTGTATAGCTGGTACTTGATTGCCAGATTATATTTAGGCTTTAAAAAAGCTCAGCAACAAGATGAACATTTTCAGAAAATTTTTTGGTCAGGTGCTGAACTCAGTACGCTGTACAATAATGCACAGCTCAACTCAAAACGTCATGGTTTAGAAGATATTTTTTATCAAGGTTTTGGAGAATTTCTGAAACTTAAAAAACGCCATGTACCTTTGGTACAAACGATTGAAGGCACAGAACGTATTTTACGTGTTGGCTTAAGTCGCGATCAAAGCTATATGGAATCTGGACTCAGTGCCTTAGCGAGTATTGGTTCGGTTGCACCGTATATTGGTTTATTTGGCACAGTCTGGGGCATTATGAATGCTTTTATTGGTTTAGCTGCTGTCGAGCAAGTCACTTTGGCAACCGTTGCCCCTGGTATTGCAGAAGCCTTGGTTGCGACAGCAATTGGCTTATTTGCTGCGATTCCTGCTGTACTGTCATTTAACCATTTCACTGCAAAAAGTGAAGCGGTGTACTCAGACCGAGCGTTATTTTCAGAAGAAATGATTGCTTTATTGCAACGTCAATCTTTCAGTACCACACAGGATACTGAATAATGGCAATCCGACGTTCAGGACGCTTCGAGCGTATTAAAAAACCTCTAAAAAGTGACATGAATGTTGTGCCTTACATTGATGTCATGCTGGTTTTACTGGTGATTTTCATGGTGACTGCGCCAATGATTACCAGCAGTATAAAGGTAGATTTACCCCAAGCTAGCAGCACGCCATTTGAATCTAAAGATACCCCTGCTATTGTGAGTTTAAATAAAGATGGAAATTACTATTTAAACTATCAGGATCATCATAATGATCAGCCTCTTTCGCTCGATCAACTCAAAGATATTCTGAGCAAAGCCCAACAGCAAGCCAGCCAAAACCATACTCAACTAAACGTATTGGTCAATGGTGACAAATCACGCCCATATGGCGATGTGGTCACACTCATGGCAAACTTGCAACAAGCAGGATTAGAACAAGTTGGCTTACTCACTGAGCCAGTGAAGTAACTTATGAAACAGATTCAAAAACCACCTTTTCAGCAAAAAGCGATCGCCATCGGATTTACCCTTGGCGTACACGTGATTGCTGTTGTGGGATTATTGTATTTAGGCTTAAGCAAACCACCTGAACCTCCAAAAAAATTAAAAACTTATTTGGTTGATCCAAGTACTTTGCCACAAACAGAAAATACTGAAACTGCCACAGCGCCTGAACAAGATTCAACTCAAGCCACAGCCAAAGCTGCTGAAAATCCAGCGCCAACACCTGAACCACAAGCCAAATCAAGCGCTGCCGATGCTAAACAGCTTGCCGCACTTGCTGCAACAGTGGCGGCGGCCGAAGCCGCCAAGCATCAGGCAGCATTACATGCTCAGAAACAAGCAGATGCAAAAGCCGCTATAGAAGCAAAACATCAAGCGGCGTTAGAAGCTAAAAAACAGGCTGAGGTTGAGGCAAAACATCAGGCTGCCGAGGCACAAAAACAAGCAGCAGCCGAAGCCAAAAAACAGGCGGCAGCGGATGCTAAACATCAAGCCACTCTTGAAGCACAAAAACAAGCCGTTGCTGATGCACGACTTAAAGCGGCTGCAGAGGCAAAACGCCAAGCAGCATTACAAGCTAAAAAACAGGCTGATGCTGACGCAAAAGCCAAAACTGCTGATGAAAAACGCAAAGCCGATGCAGACGTAAAACATCAAGCTGCGTTAGAAGCCAAAAAACAGGCGGCAGCGGATGCTAAAGCCAAGGCTGCTGATGCAAAACATAAAGCCGATGCAGACGCAAAACATCAAGCTGCGTTAGAAGCCAAAAAACAGGCTGCGGCTGATGCGAAAGCCAAGGCTGCTGATGCAAAACATAAAGCCGATGCAGACGCTAAAAAACAGGCAGCGGCTGATGCGAAAGCCAAAGCTGCTGATGAAAAACGCAAAGCTGATGCTGACGCAAAACACCAAGCCGCGTTAGAAGCTAAAAAACAGGCTGCGGCTGATGCTAAAGCCAAAGCAGATGCAGATGCAAAAGCTCAATCCACTAAAGATGCTGCAAACAAAAAGGCTGAAGCTAAGCATATTGCTTCAACTGCAAAGCGTGATTTTCAAAACAAAATCAAAAGTGTTTGGGATGTTCCATCAGGTTCTACAGGAAAAACTGCAAATGTACGCGTGACCTTAACAGCCTCGGGTTCTGTGGCATCAGTTCTTGTCAGTTCAAGTGACCCAGATGTAAAAGCCAGTGTAGAAGCTGCTGTTCGCCGCGCTGCACCTTACCCGATGCCAAGTGACCCTGATGCGCGTCACCAAGCACAAATCTTTAGCGCCACATTTACAGCGAAATAAGCTCAAAACAAGTATGATCTTCTCAAGAAGATCATACTTAAACTTAAAATCATGTCTAATTTAAAAGCAACTTTCCAATATCTTTCAACCAGTGTAATTACACTTATCATTCTAAGTTCAGGTCATTCTGTATTTGCTCAACAAACAGCCCCCATACTGAATGAACTAAAACGACCTAACATTGGAGCCAAAACAAAAGCAACTCCAGAAGCAAAAAAACAAGCGGCTATTGATTCGGCATGTCGCCACATACTCAATATCACAAATACTTTCGAAGCAGATAAAACATTACCAACGCCGCAACTGGGTCGACTGTACGCATGTAAAATTAGATCTGCTTGGGAAGTTCCAAACCATGCTGCTGGACAAACCGCAAAAGTAAAAATCCAACTTGATTCAGACGGCAATGTGTTAAGTATAGAAATCCAAAGCAACTCAAAAGAAATGCAAGATAGTATTCGTCAGGCAATTTTACAATCAGCCCCTTATCCGCTCCCAGATGCTATTCAATATCGACAATTTTTTTATATAACTTTTACAGCAAAGTAATAGTTTATTTGACCCGCATAGTTTAGATTGTGTAAAACCTTTTCACCCTAAGATCTGCATAACAATGATGGAAATGAAACGTCAGCATCTTCTTGCCTTAGCCTTCGTTACAGGATTGGGTCTAACCCTCTCCACAACAGTATCAGCCCAACTGCATCTTGAAATTGCCAAAGCACCTGAACAAGCGCCTAAAATTGCAATTGTGCCATTTAGCAATGATCAAAGCATTTACCCAATCGTAGAGACTGATCTTAATCGTTCGGGACGCTTTAGCAGTGCATCACAAAACTTACCAACCAGTGCTAGCATTGATAATGTCAGCGCAGCAAATTGGAAAGCAGCAGGGATTCCTTATGTGGTGGTTGGTAAAATCACCCCGACTGATGCCAACAGCTATCAAATTCATTATCAGCTTTATGATGTTGATAAACAAAAATACTTACTCAATGAAGTCTTGACTGCACCCACTTCTCGGGTACGTCAAGCTGCCCATATGATGAGTGATGCCATTTATCAGGCACTCACAGGAATTCAAGGGGATTTTAGTGGACGTATTGCCTATGTCTTACGAGATCAAAGTAATTCAGACAAACGCTACACTTTGCAAATTGCAGATACAGATGGCGAACGACCATTTACGGTTTTGTCTTCACACTACCCTATTCTTTCGCCAGCTTGGACGCCAGATGGCAAACAAATTGCGTATGTCTCGTTTGAAACCAAACGCCCCGCCATTTATTTGCAAGATTTATCAACAGGGCAGCGTCAGGTTTTAACCAACTTTAAAGGTCTCAATGGTGCGCCAAGCTTCTCGCCAGATGGTAAATCAATGTTGTTTACATCGTCGATGGATGGAAACCCTGATATCTACCGTATGGATCTCGCGACTCACCAATATGAGCGTATTACCAATGATTCAGCAATTGACACTGAAGCGCGTTATGCACCAGATGGTAAATCGTTTATTTTCACCTCTGATCGAGGCGGCTCACCGCAGATCTATCGCTATACATTTGCCGATGGTTCAAGCAAACGCATCTCCTTCAGAGGGACGTTTAATGCACGCGGCACTCTCAGTGCTGACGGTCAAAAACTGGCGATGGTACATCGACCTACAGGCAGCAGTTTTAAAGTTGCAATTCAGGATCTCAATTCTGGCGTACTCAATGTACTCACTCCAACTGACCTAGATGAATCACCAAGTTTTTCACCAAACGGGCAAATGGTGGTATACGCCACCCATGAAGGCAATCGTGGTTTGCTGTCGATTATTTCGACCAATGGTCAATTCCGTATGAATCTTCCAAGTGAGCAAGGTGAAGTCCGTGAACCAGCATGGGCACCTAAATAATTTCAGTTTTTATTACATATCGTAATTGTGGAGTATCCATCGTGAAAACTTTAAAACTTCTTATCCTTCCAGTGTTGGCATCTACTGTAATTTTTACAGGATGTGCGAGTCGCAAGCCAACAACTCAAGTTAATCCTACAACCAATCCATCAGGTACAACAACAGTCAATACTGCAGGTTTAAGCGACGATGCAGCACTTGATGCTAAGAACTTAAAAGGTGCTTCAGCGAAAGGTGTTACCAATGCCAACCGCGCTTTCCTTGCGCAGCGTGTTGTTCATTTTGGTTATGACAGCAGTGACTTGTCATCTACTGACTATCAAACACTTCAAGCACATGCTGACTTTTTAAAAGCGAACTTAGGTTCTAAGATTGCATTAACAGGTCATACTGATGAACGTGGTACGCGTGAATACAATATGGCGCTTGGCGAACGCCGTGCAAAATCAGTATTCAACTATCTTGTTTCTTACGGTGTTAATCCGACTCAACTAGATACCGTAAGTTATGGTAAAGAGATGCCGATTAATCCAGGGCATGATGAAAACGCATGGAAAGAAAACCGCCGCGTAGAATTAAACTATGAATCAGTGCCTCCTTTACTAAAATAAGTAAATGTGGCAATAAAAAAAGCGCTCAAAATCAGAGCGCTTTTTTAATGATCGAGTATTTTTTTCGTAGTTTCGTCAATTTTGCACGATTGCATAGATTCAATCAGATCATGCTTATTAAATTCTTTGTATTCAGGTTTTGTCTCATAATTTGCCCAAGCCGACTTAACGTTTTCAGCAGTAATTTCATTAAAATCAATCGCTTCATTTGGAGTTGGCATGGCATCAAAAGTTTTTGTTGTCATAACGATATCCTCTTTCCTCTTGTTATGATTTTAAAATAGCATGTTCTACAAGACTTGCAAGCTGAAAAATAATGTCAATTGTGTCTATAAAATTTTTATTTTTTGCGGTTCTCATCTAAAATATCCCCCAGCCGTTCTAGCCAAGAACATATTGCGCAAAATTTGGAGCAACATCATTATGTCAACTGCCACATTATCCCAATATCTAAAACAACAACAGGGAAATCTTACACCAGAACTAGCTAGTGTCATTGAAACGATTGTTGAGAGCTGCAAAACGATTGATCAGGCATTACAAAAAGGTGCCATTGCGGGGATTTTAGGTAGTGCAGAACACGAAAATGTTCAAGGCGAAACGCAAAAGAAACTCGATGTAATTTCTAACCAGATTTTAATTGATGCTCTACAAGTTCATCCACACGTGGGTGGTTTAGCATCTGAAGAACTGGATACCTTTACTTCAGCACAGGAAAATGGTCAGTATCTCGTTTTGTTTGACCCTCTTGATGGCTCAAGCAATATTGACATTAATATGTGTGTTGGCACAATTTTCTCTATTTTGCCTGCAAAAAATGCTGTGACCCAAGCTGAAGATTTTATGCAAGCTGGTGTTGACCAAGTTGCTGCTGGCTATGTGATGTATGGCCCATCAACCATGTTGGCACTGTCTGTAGGCGTAGGTACTGTTTTCTTTACTTATGATATTGATAGTCAAGAGTTTATCTTAACAAAACAAGATATTAGCATTAACCCTACAACTCAGGAATTTGCAATTAATGCATCTAACCAGCGCCACTGGGAACAACCTGTACAACGTTATATTGGTGAATTGCTTGAAGGTAAAACAGGTATTCGCGGTAAAGACTTTAACATGCGCTGGGTCGCTTGTATGGTAGGTGATGTTCACCGTATTTTATGTCGTAGCGGTATTTTCATGTATCCGTATGACTTAAAAGACCCGAAAAAAGCAGGTCGTTTACGTTTAATGTATGAAGCAAACCCGATGAGCATGCTCGTTGAACAAGCTGGTGGTGTAGCAACGACTGGTCGTGTTCGTATTTTAGACATTCAACCAACTGAATTACACCAACGTGTACCTGTGATTTTGGGTAGTAAAGATGAAGTTGAACTTGTTACCAGCTACCATTAATTGATTTATCTTTTCTTGTTTTAGACTTAGATGTAAGCTAAGCCTTACATCTAAGCGGTTATTACTATGTCCATGACTTTTCTTGCTTCAAAAGACAACGCAAAAATTAAACATCTGCGTTCTTTGATTGAGCAAAACCAATATCGTAAAAAACATCTGCAAACCGTTCTTGAAGGCACACACTTGTGTCTAGCTTGGTTGCAAGCAAATAAAAATCTTGTTTCTCTTTTTACCACCGAAGCAGCTTTAGAACATCCTGATCTAGAAAAAATCCAAGAACAGTATCAAGGGCAGATTTTTATTATTAGTGAAAGCTTATATAAAGATCTCAGCACACTAGGAACTTCTTTAGCATGTCTTGCGATTATTGATATTCCAAAGCATGCACAAACTGTTGATTTAAAAGCAGACACCCTCATTCTTGATGACGTTCAAGATCCAGGAAATGTTGGCACTTTACTGCGTTCGGCGGCAGCAGCAAATGTCAAACAGATCATCTGCACCAAAGGCGTTGCTGCACTTTGGTCTCCTCGTGTTTTACGCGCAGGTATGGGTGCTCAATTCTCGCTATTATGTTTTGAAAATGCCGATCTCAGCTTATTATTACCTGATTTCAAAATTCCAGTTTATGTCACTAGTTCACATCGCTCTGAAAGCTTGTATGCTCAAAACCTCAGCACACCTTGTGTATGGATTTTAGGAAATGAAGGACAAGGTGCTTCTGAATATGCTTTAGCTCATGCCAAAGCAGTCGCAATTCCTCAGCCAGGTGGACAAGAGTCTTTAAATGTCGCGATTGCAGGTTCTATCTGTTTATTTGAAATGGTACGCCAACGCCAATAAATCGTTTCATTTATTTTACTGTAAGCCCTTTTTTACTCAAATTACTTTACACTGAAAAAATTTAGTAGAATTGTCAACCTTCCATGTTGTTTGAACGTTATTAGAGATAGATTGTTAAAACAACATGGTGGGTATCCAATGACAGGATTTTCCATCTCTATGGATCTAACACCAAAAGAGACCAAGTCTGAACTTAGTCAGTCAAAAACGACTGAACAACGTCTTAAATTTTTTATGCAAGACGTGACTGGTCGTGCCTTGGTTATGATGGAAAATGCCACACAGGGGCAACAAGGTATTGCAATGGATCTGGTACAGGAAGCATTTATTTCCTTACATAAATCTTATGCTGATAAAAAAATTGATGAATGGTATCCACTGTTCTACACTATTTTAAACAACAAATTACAAGATTGGCGCCGTAAAGAAGCACGAAGAGCTCAACCATTTTCACTGTTTAAGAAAGTCAGTCTCGATGATGATAGTGAAGAAATGCTTGAGATTGAAGATGATCAACAGCTCAACCCTTTTGATACACTAGACCAAGCAGTGACCATTGAAGAAATTCAAGAGGCAATTCGCAAGCTACCTATACGCCAACAGCAAGCTTTCATGTTGCGCGCTTGGGAAGGCTTTGACACCCAAACCACTGCTCAAATTATGAATTGTAGCGAAGGCAGTGTAAAAACTCACTATCACCGCGCTATACAAGGTTTAAGAACAGCATTAGCACACCTTAATCCACATATTGGAGGATCATCACATGAAGAATGATGATTTTGCAAAAAAAATTACGCAACGTCTTGACCACCTCGCAGAAACACATAAAGATAAAAATGTGTTGATGTATCAGGTCATTGAAAAAGTTCATGCAGAAAAAGCTCATCGCCACTCGATGTGGAAAATGACAGGCTTTGCACTTGCAGCGACTTTAACGGGGTTCTTGGTATTACCTACTGCGTTCAATTTCTCTGAGAAAAGCCATCCTCAGCATGCAATTGTCAATAACAATGCCAATAAGCTTTCACCACAAATGGTCGAAGATTTAGAAATGGTCATGGTATTTGGGGAGGATCATAATTCTCATGGCAGTTAAGAAAGTGACTTTGGCTTTTTGTGCGCTTGCCTTCTTGCAAACCAGTTTTGCTGGATTTGAACGCTTTTGGCCATTTAACACCAAAAGCACGACAACTGCTCAAGTCGATGATAACTGGGATGAATTGACGGTAGAACAGCAAAAACAACTGATTCAGCGTTATCAAAATCTTAAAGAGATGCCGAATCAACAGAGTAACAGCATTCAACAGCGAATGGACTGGTTTACGCAGCTACCAGAACAAGAGCAACAACGTATGCGCGATGTCTGGCAACAAATGAGTACACAACAACGTCAAACCATGCGGCTGCGCATGCAAAAAGCCAAAACAGTACAAGAGCGTAATTCGATTCGTCAGGAATATATGCAAAAATTCCAACAGATCAATCATGCAGCCTCAATACCCTCAAGTTAATGAGAGAAAGATGTTTGCTGATATTCATCAATCAGTGCATAAATTTGACGTAATGTTGCATTTGATAATTTGGTTTTTTCGCCTTTGAGTAATTTCTCTAAACGTTCAACCGCCTGCAATAATAAAGATGCCTGATGCGGTCCATTCAACAATAAATAATCAATGATTTGCTGGTCAAGGTGAACTCCCCGACGTCCTAGTACTGAAAGCACTAAAGCCTGTCGGTCAGCATACAAACTCCCATTTGGCAACTTAACACTCACAGCCTGAGTTAAACGCGACTGTAAATCAGGTAACTCTAGTTTGAGTTCTATAGGCGCATAACGTGATGAAAACACCAACTGCCGACCTTCCTGATCACTATTATTAATCAGATGAAATACGGCTTTCTGCCAGTGTTTTACACCACTAATTGCCTCGATATCATCTAAAGCAACCAAATCATATTGTTCTAATGAAGTAATTGCTTCAATTGGCGCATCGAGCAATTGCAATAATGAAACTTGTATTGCTGTTTTACCAATTTCACAATAAGAATCACAAATTGCCGATAGGAGATGACTTTTTCCTGTCCCTGCACCGCCATAAACATAAAAACGGTTGACTAAACCTGCATGTAGCTGGCGAATTGCATCAATGACATGCCCCCAACTTGGCCCTGAAAAGTCGCTAATTCGAGCATCAAGTTGAGGTTCTATGTCGAGTTGTAATTGACGCATAAATGCACATGTACCTAGAGTTTATTCTGAATCAATGTTACTTGATTTTTGGCTATCTTGCTGATTTTTTATTGTTATATCAACATTAATATTTTCAGCATCGACATGAAGGCTATTTCCATTTTTTCCATCAAGTATGACTTGTGTTGATTTTCCATACCACATGCTACCTTCATAAAACTCACGTGCATGTTTTAAGAGCACCACAATGATTGCAGCAACAGGCAATGCAATCAACATACCTAAGATACCACCTAAATGAGCCCCAGCCAAAACAGCAAAAACCACAGCAACTGGCGACAAACCGATTTTATCACCCAACAAAAATGGCTGTAGAATATACCCTTCTATCGCCTGCCCGATCATAAAAACAATACCCACAAGAAACAACTGCATCCAGTCAATGCCGAACTGAAATAAAGTTGCGATCACCGCTGAAATAATCCCAACCGCAAACCCTAAATACGGAATAATACTGGCTAGACCCGCCACCATGCCAATGATTAAGCCCACTTCCAAACCAATGATTTGTAGACCAACAGCATAAACCAGGCCTAACAAGAACATAACCAAAATTTGCCCTTTGACAAATGCCCCCAATACCATGTGACAATCACGTACAATCCGCATGGTATTTTTTTCATACGGACGTGGAATCAAGCGATGCATTTGCTTGAGCATACGCTCCCAATCCAATAAAAAGTAGAAAGTAATAATAGGCACCAAGACAACCGTACCGCCAATCTGAATAAAATTCAAACCTGATTGAGCAAGACGAAGTACCAAAGTCTGAATATTATCAATACTATAATTGGTCTTGATATATTGCATGATCGCATTTGACATCTGATCGGTGTCGACACGCATAGGCTCAAGGTTAAAAGTACGCTCAGCCCACGGTAAAAAATGATGATTCACCCAATGTACTCCTGCTGGAATACTATCACGGGCATAAATCACCTGTTTCCAAACCAAAGGAACTACATACCAAAGTGCAAAAGTCAAGGCAACGCTCATCCCCAAAAATACCACACAGGTTGACAGCCAACGTGGTAATCTCAGTCGCGACAAGCTTGCGACCAATGGGCTAAATAGATAAGCAATAAAAAATGCCCCGACAAACGGAATGACGACGGGTTTAAGTAAATAAATCAGCCATAGGAATAGCGCAATAATTACCAAAACAAAGATACGACGTAAGGGACGATCGATCATGTATTTGCCTACTTCAATTTATAAGATTATTTATTAAGGATAATTTAATAAGCAAAGATAACATTTTCATGCATAAATAGCGTAAGAATTTCGTATATTAGGTTATAATCTGCGGCCAAAGCGGAGACTTCTTCATATGAGCAACTCGACTTCCAATTCAAATACTGGCTTAAGCTACAAAGATGCAGGCGTAGACATCGAAGCAGGTGATGCACTTGTCGATCGCATCAAATCTGTCGCAAAACGCACAACTCGCCCTGAAGTCATGGGCGGACTAGGCGGCTTTGGTGCATTATGTAAAATCCCAAAAGGCTATGAAGAGCCTGTTTTGGTTTCAGGCACCGATGGCGTAGGCACAAAATTACGCCTTGCCCTTAACTTAAATCGTCATGACACTATTGGTCAAGACCTTGTTGCTATGTGCGTTAACGATCTTTTGGTTTGTGGCGCAGAACCACTTTTCTTCCTTGACTACTATGCAACTGGACACTTGAATGTTGAAGTGGCTGCAAATGTCGTTACTGGTATTGGTAAAGGCTGTGAGCTTGCAGGCTGTGCATTGGTCGGCGGTGAGACTGCTGAAATGCCTGGCATGTATGAAGGTGAAGATTATGACCTAGCAGGTTTTGCTGTTGGCGTAGTTGAACAAAGCAAAATCATTGATGGTTCAAAAGTCAAAGCTGGTGATATCTTAATCGGTGTTGCATCTTCTGGCGCACATTCAAACGGTTATTCATTACTCCGTAAAATTTTAGACGTTAAAAATGTTGATTTAACGCAAATCGTTGATGGTCGCCCACTTGCCGATGCTGCAATGGAACCAACACGTATCTATGTAAAACCAGTGCTTGAACTTTGCAAACAAGTTGACGTTCACGCGATGGCACACATTACAGGTGGCGGCTTACCAGGTAACCTTCCACGCGTATTGCCAAATGGTGCTCAAGCAGTCATTAACGAAAGCTCGTGGGAATGGTCAGAGTTGTTCCAGTTACTACAACGCGAGGGTAATGTTGAACGCTTTGAAATGTACCGTACATTTAACTGTGGCGTTGGCATGGTCATCGCTGTGGATGCAAGTGAAGCAGATAAAACTATCGACATTTTAAATGCTCAAGGCGAGAAAGCATGGAACATTGGTCATATCCAAGAAAATGCTGAATCGGTTGAAGGCGCAGACGAAAAAATTCGTGTGTTATTTGCATAAAGAAAATCGCATGATCAAGATTGCAGTACTGGTTTCGGGTAACGGAAGTAACTTACAAGCACTGATTGATGCCAATTTATCAGGCGAGATTGTGGGTGTTTTGTCAAATCGACCAGATGCCTACGCTTTGCAGCGTGCCCAGCAAGCAAATATTGCTACACAAGTAATTGAACACAAAAATTTCCCAAATCGTGAAGCTTTTGATGCTGCAATGCAGCAACAGCTTCAGGCTTGGGGTGTTGATTTGGTCATTCTTGCTGGCTTTATGCGCATTTTAACACCTAAATTTGTACAGGCTTGGGAAGGAAAGATGTTAAACATTCATCCTTCATTACTACCAGCCTACAAAGGTATGCACACCCATCAACGCGTACTCAATACTGGCGATCGCTGGCATGGTTGTACTGTGCACTTTGTCACAGATGAGTTAGATGCAGGTCAAGCGCTCGCACAAGGCGTGATCGCTGTTACTCAGCATGATGATGCGGAACGTTTGGCTGAGCGTGTGCATGTTTTAGAGCATGTGGTTTACCCACAAGTGGTTGAATGGATCTGTTCTGGACAACTTCAATATATATCAGCTCAACAAGTTGAGTACCAAGGTACACCACTGTCAAGCCCGATACAATTTTGTAAGCTCTAAAAACAGACAAAGCGCATCTTCATGATGCGCTTTTTTTTATCACTTGCTGAACTAGATGCGTAGTTTCTACAGGGTACTCCAATGGAAACATATGCCCACCCGTCATGACTGAAAAAGGAATACCCAAACGTTTTTGTGCCATTTCGGTAAACTTACGCTCATAAAACGGACTTTTATCCCCTACAATCATACGTGTTGTGACTGGCGGTTTTTCAGGCCAGACTCTCCACCAATTTGAGGGGTTTGTGCGAAAAATTGCCAGTTCATCAACTTTAGGAATCGTGAGGGTAAAACCACCCGTCATGCTATCTTCAGTGAGAGCATAACGAAGATAATCAGAAAAACAGTCCGAATCAAAATTACGATAAAAGGGTTTTGGACGAAACAATTGTGCTGCCTGCTCACGAGAATCCCACTGATCGCGACGACGTTTCGACAGTCCTGCAGGGCTAAGCTGATCGACCATTTTGGGGTAAAACAACTTTGCCATATCAAAAGCAAAAGAAGCCGCCCCCATAATCAAAGGTGGATCAAGCATCACCACTTGCTGAAAAAGTTCAGGACGTTTACGACTCGCCATATAGGTGAGTAAAGCACCTAAAGAATGCCCCAAACCGATGACTGTCTGCCCTTTTGCCTGCTGTACAATGCTGTCAATCACCTGATTCACTAAACTTTCCCAGTTATTATCTATAGGATAGCGTTTATCTGGCCCAAGTAGCGGTACAAAAATAACCTGATAATTTTCAGATAATAAGTCAAAAAGTTTTCGATAAACCAATGATGGAACACCATTGGCATGCGCAAAATGAATAATCGGTTTGGTTGTCATAATATCCTGTCTATTTTTTTCACATTTATTGCAAACTCACTTGTTTTTGACTTTGCAATTGTTGCGTTACAGTTTCGCTAAAACCTTGTCCAAATTCTGCCCCCATTTTGCCTAATACAGACTCTAGCGGGTTACGTTGAACAGTGTAATTGACAGTTTTATCAAGTTTTAGCTCTCTTTTTAAGCTTTCAATGCCACCTGTACGGTCAGCAATACCTATTTTTACAGCTTGTGTCCCACTCCAAAACAATCCAGAGAAAATGGCAGGATCATTGCTTTTTAGACGAGCGCCACGACCTTCTTTCACAGCATCAATAAAATGCTGATGCACATCATCGAGTACCGCTTGCACATGTGTACGCTGTGCTGGATTAATCGGCTTGGTCATACTCAGAATGTCCTTGTTCTCACCAGAGGTCATGGTACGATCTTCTACACCCAATTTTTGTGCCAACCCTGCTACACCATAGTTCGGCATAATGACCCCAATAGAGCCCACTAAGCTCGATGGGTTTACCCAAATTTCATTGGCAGCTGACGCAATATAATATGCACCCGATGCACCCATATCACCAATGACTGCGTAGACTTTTTTGTCTGGATGCTGTTTTTCCAAGTAACGGATTTCCTGCCAGATCTCATCGGATTGAACAGGTGATCCGCCTGGCGAATTGATATTTAAAGCAACGGCCTTACTACCACTTGCAGCAAATGCCTGACGCAATGCTTTAATCGTATCTACACTATCAACTGACTTCGAACCGCCTGACTGTATCGTTCCGACAATATCAACGACAGCCAGATGGTTGCTACTTGAAGATGTACTCACACCATCACTACCTGCATTGTTACAAGTACGTAAAATGCCTAAGATCACAATAAATAAATATAAGAAGGTTAATGCTTTAAAAAAAATGCCCCAACGGCGTGCACGACGCTGCTCTGAAACAGAAGCCATCACCACTTTTTCAAGCAGTTGCCATTCTTGTCCAGAAGGAGCTTGAGGCTCGTTATGTTGATTTGTATTTTGATTGAATGGTTTTGGTGGCCAATCGGACATAAATCACATCCTAGCGATAAAAAATTGTCTCATTATATACACTGAAAGCCTAGTCGCTGTCTAAAAGAAAAGTTTTCACTTATAATATTTCGCTGAATGATGATAAATTGTGTGTACGAATCTTTTCTAATGCTGAATTCAAGTTCAAATTCTTTTACCTATCGTGTTTTAACGTTTGTAAGTAAACAGCCTTTACATTTTGCACGTGCTTTTGCACGCGTATTGGCATCAATTGCCAATACCGTCAAAATTGCAAAAACAGCTCAAGTAGCCGACTTGAATATTCGGATTGCATTACCTGAGTTGAATGCGGAAACACGCCAATATATTGTCAAAGAAGCAATTAAAAATGAAATGACCTCTTACTTTGAGTTCTTCAATGTTTGGGGAGCAAGCAATGCTAAAAATATTGCGCGTATTCATCATATCCAGGGTGAAGAGCACTTTTATAATGCATTAGAGCAGAAGAAAGGTATCGTTCTGATTGTTCCTCATTTTGGCACATGGGAAGTGATGAATGCTTGGTTCGCACAGCATACCGCCATGACCATTATGTACAAACCAATTAAAAATGAAGTTGCCGATCGGTTTGTGCGTGAAGCTCGTAGTCGTGAAAATGCTCATCTTGTTCCCACCGATGAGTCTGGTGTTCGGCAAATTTTCAAAGATTTAAAACGTGGTGGTACAACCGTCATTTTGCCAGATCATACACCCAACATCGGTGGAACAATGGTCGATTACTTTGGGATTCCTCTTGCATCGAGTAACTTATCAGCAAAATTGATTCAAAAAACCAAAGCACGCGCCTTATTTTTGTATGCCATTCGTAATGACAATGCAGGGTACGATATGTTTATCGAACCTGTTGCTGAGCAAATTTACGCTGGATCAGATGAAGAAGGCACACATATCATTCACGAAATGATTGAAAATCTAATTCGTAAATACCCGCAGCATTATCATTGGAGTTACAAGCGCTTTAAAGCCAATCCTCAACTCAATAACATTTATAACTTACCTGAAGATGAAGCATTGGCTAAAGTTGATCTGGTGCGTACAGAACGACAATGCGCTAAGGATGCAGCCACAAACGAGCATTCCGAGCCATTACATAATTTAGAGATCCCTCATCCGTTACCGTAAAATACAATGAGCCTTGTTCCGCTGTATTAAGCAATGGAATCTGTGCTTGTTGTAAGCGTTGCTGCACTTCCCGACTTGGGTGCCCATAGCGGTTGTGAAAACCTGCCGAGGCAATCGCAATTTTAGGTTTTAACTGTTGTAAAAACTCAGGCGATGAACTAAAGTGACTACCATGATGCCCAAGCACTAAAACATCAACAGCTAAATTTGGGTATTGTTGCAATATAAACTGCTCCGTTTGCATGCCTGCATCTGCCATAATCAGAAAATGAGTCTTTGTCTGCCGATGTTGATAGCTCAGATAAATCACACAAGACAATTCATTTTGTTGATATTCAGCATTTACCAAGTCATCTTCTTGTGGCGATAACACTCGCATTTCGATATTTTTACTGACCCAACGCTGCCCTGCATGACAATAGTCAAAACTCGGTAAATTACCCTGCGGGCGCTGACTACTTAACAGTTGCTTGACGGGCATCTTTTCATTTAAACGAGGAAATGCACCGCTATGATCCTGATCAAGATGACTCAAAATCACTTGATCTAAACTTGAGATTCCACGACTGGAAAAATAAGGCAATAGCACCCGATCTGCCAGACTGAACTTTTGCTCATCATGCGTCCCACCTGTATCAATCAGAATATGCTTGTTTTGATCACGAATATGGACTGCCTGCCCTTGCCCAACATCGAGCACATTAAATTCAAATGATGGTGTTTCATGAACAGGAAGAACTACGGGCAAGCAACCCAAAACCACCCAAGCTTTAGGTACAGTACCTTTTGGCAAGAACATCATTACAATTGCCAATGTAAGTGCTGCAATCTGCAAGGGTGTAAAGTGTAGCTGCTGTACTTCAACAGGAATTGCGCTTTGTAAAGTTCCCAAACTGATGAGCAAGATCGAAATCGCTGCATCAGCCACATGGTACAGTGGTAATGCAAGACTTGGAGAAAGTAACCAAACGCAGGTCGCCAAGATATTTAAAGGTACAATCACCACACCAATCAGAGGAATGGCAATGATATTTGCCAGTGGTGCAAGCCAAGAAAGCTGCTGAAAAAACAACATCACTAATGGCAACAATGCAATAAAAATCTTACCCTGAGATTCAAACAGTAACCGTAAATAGTAACGACATTGCTGGAAATGACCAAGCAGCACTTGTTGTGGCTGCTGCTGTACGGTCTGATAAACCCGCAGCAAAATAAAACATGCACCATACGATAGCCAAAAACCTACCGATAACATGCTAAATGGATCAAACAGTAGCATTAATGCTGCACTTACTAACAAAGTCGTGAAAACAGAAAGCCTTCGCTGACACCACATAGCAAGTACAATCAGGCCACTCATGAGTAAAGTTCGTAATGCAGGAATCTCAAAACCAACAAAACCACAGTACACCCAAATGCCAATTAAAAAAGGTAGACTCAGCAGCAACTGTTTAGGCATACGTAAATATAATTCGGGGCAAAATCTTGCGATTAAATGATGTAGCACTAAACAAAGCAGCATCGCAAAAACCAAGACATGTGGCCCCGAAATGGCCAATAAATGCTGGATTCCCAAGTTCTGAAATTGTTGCTGCGTTATGTCATCAAGTAGGCTTTCATCTCCTGTCAACAATGCCAGCAATAACCCACGATGCCGTAGTGGCGATTGCATCAACCAGTTCCGACAATTCAGGCGCTTTTGCTCAATCCATAATCGTGATGCCTGCAAAAATCCCCGATGTCGCTGAACAAATGAAGTTGAACTTTGTGTTAGGGCTTGTGATTTGTTCAACAGTTCAAATTGTTTAACCTGAAAACTTGCCATCAGGTTTTGCTGAAGAAACCATTTTTCCTGATCAAATCCACCTTTAATCGCATAGCCGTGTGCAGGTCTTACTTGTCCAGTCACGCGATAATACTGTCCCAGTTGCAATTCAGGTTGTTTTGCTGGAACCCGAGCAAGCTAGTGCACCATCTGCTGATGTGAGGTATCCCAGACCTGAAGTATTTGCTGCTTATTATCTTTCTTTAATAAACTCATCCGATCAACATAAACCACCACCTCAGCCTGATGCACCTGTGTTTGTCGTAGACTTAGGCGCTGCTGAAGTTGATGATCAGCAAATGATATTGCTGCGAAAAAAACACCTATAGCGATGAGTAGATTCACCAAAATTTGACTGTTTTTAAGTTGTACAAAATGCTGTTTTGCATAGCCAATCAGCAAAGCTATTCCCAGTAGAACGCAACTACACAATACTGACCAACGACTTAAATAATGAGCTTGAGGCAAACCTAAAGTACAGATTCCAATTACCCATGCCAAAAAAATTAAGTTCCATTTCATTGTTTCTAATAAACTGTTTTTGTTATCTATAAAATGTATTAAAGCCCACATTGTGGGCTTTAACAAGAAATTTTAGAGGATGTAACCCAATAAATTATGGGTTTTTCCACAAACCATCCTGCATATGCATAATCTTGTCTGCGGTCTGTGCTAGCTGTTCATCATGTGTCACAATCAACATTGCCATATTGAACTCCTTTTTCAAATCATTCAGCAATTCAAAAATTGTCATTGCTGTTTGTCTATCCAGATTTCCTGTCGGCTCATCGGCTAACATTACTTTAGGATTGGTCACCAACGCACGTGCCAATGCAACACGTTGACGTTCCCCTCCAGAAAGTTCACCAGGTTTGTGAGTTAGGCGATGTGATAATCCAACCCGTTCCAGTAAATACTCAGCTTTTTTCTTGACCTCACTAAATTGACTGCCTTTACGTAACATAAGCGGCATAGCCACGTTTTCAAGCGCGCTAAATTCAGGTAATAAGTGGTGAAATTGGTAAACAAAACCCAAATGTAAGTTGCGTAACTCACCACGAGTGGTTTCACTCAATGTATCAAAACGCTTTCCATCTAAAAACACTTCACCGCTAGATGGTCGGTCTAAACCACCTAAAACATGCAACAAGGTACTTTTACCTGAACCACTCGCTCCGACAATCGAAATACACTGTCCTGCCTCAACTTGTAGAGATAAACCTTTAAGCACATCGACATCGGTCTTGCCATCAGTAAAGGTTTTTCTAATTTGCTTAGCTTCTAAAACCACATTACTCATAACGCAATGCCTCCGCAGGCTGGATTTTCGCAGCACGCAGCGCTGGATAAATAGTTGCCAAGAAACTTAAAACTAATGACACCACCACGATGACGGCGACATCTTGCCATCTTAAATAAGAAGGTAAATAGTTAATGAAATACGCATCAAACAAATGCCAGCCAAGGCGAGTATTAAGCCAGTCAATCACGGTACTAATGCTTGATGCCAAAATAACGCCCAACACTGCACCTGAGAATGTGCCAATGACACCAATAATCGTGCCCTGTACCATAAAAATACGGGTAATCGTGGCAGGTGAAGCACCCAGTGTCCGTAAAATGGCAATATCAGATTTTTTGTCAGTCACAACCATGACCAAGGAAGATACAATGTTAAACGCAGCAACCAGAACAATCAGAAACAATAGCAGGCTCACCATGGATTTTTCCATCTGAATGGCACTAAACAAATTACCATGCGTATATGTCCAGTCAGAGCTATAAAAGCCACTTGGCAACTGTTTCACAATATCTTGAGCAACTTGTGGTGCAAGGAAAATATTGTCTAGTTTTATCCGAATACCCTGTGCGCCATCAGGCAAGCGTAACAAGGTTGATGCATCGTTCAAGGCGATATAACCCATCATTGAGTCAACTTCAGCACCAATACTAAAAATTCCGACAATCTTAAAGCGCTTGAAACGTGGAACCACACCAGCAGGCGATGGTGTCGCTTCAGGCAAAACCAGAGTCACACTGTCATTTAAACCTAAGCCCAGAGCATCGGTCATCTGTTTGCCAAGAACAATCCCGAAACTACCTTTTTTCAGGTTATCAATGCTTCCTGCAACCATATGATCTTGAATAATGGAAACATTCTTTTCATACTGTGGTTCAATACCATTGACCATCAGACCTGACACCTGACCTTGCGCAGTCAACATCCCTTGTAACTGGGTAAAAGGAGCTACACCTTTAACATGCTCATGTTGAGCAATTTTTTTAGCTAAATCTGGCCAATCTGTAATGATTTCCGTTGAAGATACACTGGCTTGAGGTATCATACCTAAAACACGATTTTTTAATTCACGGTCAAAACCATTCATCACTGACAATACGGTAATCAGTACAGCGACTCCAAGCGTCAGACCGATCATGGAAACCAGTGCAATAAAAGAAATAAAATGATTACTGCGACGTGCGCGAGTATATCTCAGACCAATGTACAGCGAGATTGGTTTAAACATACGACCTAAATCCGAGGTATTTTATGGGAAAATTACAGCATCAATACGAACAAATTGAAAGGCGGGTCATGTCTCGTATGGACGCTGCCTTAAGATTTAACTATCAAGTCATTTCAGAAGAAATGGCTCTAAAAGACCCCTATGACCCTCACTTTGTTTTGCCACGCTATTTTCTACTACTTACTGAACTAGATCAATTTGATCAGGTTCTTCACAACGAATTAAAACAATTAAATGAAAAAGATCAACAAATTGCCAAAATCTTATCCTTATTCAACCAAAAATTAAACCTTATAACAGGCACAATGTATGATTCTATTGTACAAAGCATGTTACCAGCACCTGAACAGATTAACTTATCCGAAGCTGGATTGAGTTTTCTAACAGAACACACCATTGCTAAAGATAGCTATATTCATGTCACTTTAAGCCATCCAGATAACTTTTTTCATATTGCCGCGATTGTGCAGGTTGTCTACGAAAAATATGATGCAAAAAATAGTTATCGTATTGGTTGTTACTTTATTTCTTTGCACCCACATGACCGTGAAAAAATTTCAGAATGCCTTGAAAATCAGGCTGTAAACACACCATAAGCTTACATTTTTCGGAAACGCTTTTGCCATTTTTGCTGAAGTTGTAGATCGCGAAAAAAATAGATCAGCAGCCCAATAACCAGCACACAAGCACCCAAAATCACTTGTGTTCCCAAAGCTTCATGATTAAATACTGCACCAATCAACAATGCCAATAGAGGCGTCATGACATTGGTTAAAGACAACGTTGTGGGTTGAATATTCTGTACCAATTTAAAATAACAGAACATCGCCAGTAATGATGCCACCACGACCGTATAAGCAAGTGCCAGCAACGATTTCAGATTTGGCATATGCGTTGGGAAATGCGACCAGATAAAAGGTAGCATCAACACAGCCACCAAACTTGATATTAAAATTGAACCAGTCGCCTGTGCCATCGGGTTAAGTGGCGCTCGAATCTTCTTCACCCAAAAAATTGACAATGCATAGTTAAAAACACTCATGAGCATCAGGATAATCCCGAATGGCTGTATATGCTGTTCACCTGCAAAGCAAATCATGCCCAAACCAGACAATGCGACAAGCATGCCACACCACTGTGCAAAATGCAGATATTGCTTAAACCATGCCCAACCCATCAACCCAGCCATAATCGGTGTTAAGCCAAACATTAATGCAATAACTCCCGAACTCAAATACTGAGTGGCAACATAGGTAAAAATTTGTGAACCGATAAAACTAAATGAACCTGCAATATAGCTATGCACCGATTGCCAATTAAAGGGCAATCGTATTTTAAAAATCCAAAGCAAACTACAAGCAATCGGTAACGCCAAAAAGAAACGAAATGCCAATGCCCAAAACAGGTTGAGGTCTTTCACACTCCAGACAATCGCTAATGGCGTTGTTGCCCAGATCAAGATTAAAAGCACATAGATAAATGCCAATTGCGATTGTAGTTTTGGCATTTTTCAACTCATCTTGGTCACGCGAATCTGACGCTGAATGGTCTGATCTAACGCACTAGAAAATTCTCGTTTATCACGTTCATTCAGTGGTTTTGGGCCGCCTGTTTGCACACCTGCACCTCTCAAAGTATCCATATAATCGCGTAAATGTAGGCGCGCTTTAATATTGGCTGTGGTAAAAACCTCGCCACGTGGATGAATCGCAACGCCACCTTTTTCAATGACCTGAGCTGCTAGTGGAATATCTTGAGTAATCACAACATCATGCGCAGCCATTTGCTTAACGATTTCCTGATCGGCTTGATCGGCACCACTCAACACCTGTAAGGATTTAATACGTACCGATGGGCTGATTCCCAAAGGTTGGTTCGCAACAAAAATCACTTCCAGCAAATAGCGATCCGAAGCTCTAAAAATAATTTCACGCAAAATTTTAGGCAATGCATCTGCATCAACCCAAAGTTTAAAATTAGCCACAATAATTCACAATCTATTCAGTTCTACGATAGTTTAACAAATTACGCATGACGCTGCTGTGATGTGTTGACCTTTCGGTCTATTCCCTATTTTTTGTGCAAATATACACATAAATTTTATGCAATGAATAAAAATTCATGGCGATGACTTGAAAAATAATGAGTTACCCTCGATAAATAGAAACAGACCCACTGCAATTGTGCTTATGAATATGCAAAATAACCGACCAGATACAATTACTGTCGATGACCAAAACTTTGGAAGCCATATTGAGCATTGGAGTTTGCTCACAGATGACCCTGCTCAAACCGTTCCTCGGTGGTTAGGTCAAGCACTTGATGCACCTGTCATGCCAATGGGTTTATGTGCCAGTGAAGAAGATATGGATGCCAATACATGGCTGATTCAAGGGCCAAATCATGCGACAATTCAATTTTCTCAAGTGGTTGCCGTTGAAAATAACAAACCTAAATGTGTCAAAACTGCTTTCCCGATTTTTGAAAGTCCTTATAAAACCACGGCAAAAATTGAACGTATTATTTGCTGTAAATCTAACACACAGGCAGTATTACGTTTAAATATTGGGCAAAATGCAACCGTATATGCATTTGACAATCTTTATAGCGTCAACCATGGGCACTACGCAAAAGATCAAAACTATTGTGTTCAATTAAATGCATGGGCATACGAACTTGAACAAGTCAATGAACACGAACAAATTATTGTTGATGATCCTGCATCAATTAAGCATCATCGTGCCTTAAATGATATCTTGGCAGCGCATAATGGTATTGCTCCAAGCAATTTGCAGGAACTGATCGATGCATGGCAACCCAAAACTGAGGATGACCACGCGCCTGTCACCGTAGACTTTTCACAAATGGTGGCTTACCTATATGGTGAAACAGCTGGACAAGAAGATGAAGCATGGTTTCAAGGCAAGATTGTAGGTAAAACACATGCAAGTTGCATGGATGAAAACTATGTCCTGTATGATATCACTTTATTGCTTGAAGACAATGAAGAAGCCACATTAATTCGTATAGCAAGCCGTAATCCTGAATATATGAATTTTGAAATCGGGCAATATATTCGCGGTAATATATGGATTCAGGCGAATATTTATGCTAAAACTAAAAAATAATACACTATAGGGTATGGTCTAAAGTATTTTAGGCTACAGTCTTATGAAAATTACACAACAACAGACCTCAAATATGTTGCAACAACACAGCCAAGCCAGATTAAAAATAGATTTTGGTGCCATGTGTTTTTTTGTACTTGGTATGTTCTTGCTTGGTTTTTTTCTACACCAAATTACTTAAATAAAAAAACCTCATCATATTGATGAGGTTTTTTTATTTACAGTTCAACTTAACCGTGACGTTTTGCAAAGTCATCCATAAAGTTTACCAATGCTTGTACACCTTCAAATGGAACAGCATTATAAATACTGGCACGCATACCACCGACTGAACGGTGACCTGCCAAGTTTAACAAATGGTTAGCTTCAGCTTCTTGCAAGAACAATTTATCTAAATTGCTATCTGCCAAAGTAAATGGCACATTCATCAATGAACGGTTCGCTTTCACAATTGGGTTATTATAAAAATCGCTAGAATCAATGTAACCGTATAGCAACTCAGCTTTTTTCAAGTTAATTTGATGCATAGCATCTACACCGCCATGCTCAAGCAACCACTCAAACACTAAACCAGACAAATACCATGCATAAGTTGCAGGTGTATTCACCATAGACTCATTTTTTGCTTGAGCAGAATATTTTAATAAACTTGGAATTTCAGGTTTAGCTTGATCCAGCAAGTCATCACGTACAATCACGAGAGTTAGACCAGCAGGGCCAATATTTTTCTGTGCGCCCGCATAGATCAAACCAAATTTGCTGACATCAATCGGCGCAGACAAAATACTTGAAGACAAGTCAGCAACAAGTGGTGCTTGTGTTTCAGGAATATGATTGAACTGCAAACCGCCAATTGTTTCATTTTCACAATAGTGCACGTAAGCAGCATTGTCAGAAAACTGCCAAGTTGCAGGATCAGTAATCGCAGTTTTCCCATCAATTTGTGTGCCCGCTTCAATCACATGCACATTGCCATAACGCTGAGCTTCTTTAATGGCTTTTTCAGACCAGATGCCTGTGTGAATATAATCTGCTTGGCTATTTTTACCCAATAAATTCAGTGGAATTGCAGAAAACTGTAATGTTGCCCCACCTTGTAAAAATAGTACTTTGTAATTTTCAGGAATGTTCATGAGCTGACGCAAATCAGCTTCTGCTTTCTCCGCAACTGCCACATAATCTTTACTACGATGGCTCATTTCCATGATGGAAACGCCCTTACCATGCCAATCTAGGAGTTCGCTTTGAGCTTTTTCTAAAACGGCTGTTGGTAATGCTGCAGGACCAGCACAGAAATTGTACGCGCGCATGATTTCTTCCTTCATGAAGTAAATACAATAAAATGTGATGGCATTTAACCACAGAATGCCAAATGATGCAGTAATTTCCTGAGTTAATGTTTCTATTTAGAGCAAACATCTACTGTAATTTTTTAATGCTGAGAGACGTGAATATATGCAAGATTTAACTTATTTTTATGCATAAAAAAAGCCATACTCAAATGTATGGCTTTTGAATCTTGGCTCTCCCACCTGGGCTCGAACCAGGGACCTGCGGATTAACAGTCCGTCGCTCTACCGACTGAGCTATGGGAGAATCTGGAAAAGAATTTTAGGGATAAAGCGCTATACAGTCAAGATTTTTTATTTAAAAAATATATATAAATCAATTAAATGCTCTAAAAATAAGCAACTGATAATTTAAACATTAAAAAAAGCACCTTTACAAGAATAGCGATCCATAGATTGATGCAAATAAAAAAACCGAGCTGAAATAGAGAGTATTACTAGCAAAATGTTTTGGCATCAAAAATACATAAATTTTTATTTACTCAATGCCCTTCATTCATCTATTTTCTTTCACGCTATAAAACAAAAGTAATATAAAAAAGGTATGCATTCATTATACAAAAGAATAATAGCGAAAGAGACTGGAAAGATGGTTGCAGAATTAATACCGATTTCTCATTGTTAGGGATCACATTTATCTTAAAAAGATAAAGCGCCCAATGAAATTCATGAGGCGCTTGTTTGACATAAGTTTCAGCCTATTTTAGGAGAAACAACAACATCTATTGATCAAGAAGCTTCTTTATATAACCGCCCACCAGGAATCTGGCTAAAATACGCCTTCAATGCTTCAATGCAACGCTGGGTTTTTACTGAACGCTGCGCCATTGGTGCAGCGACTGCATACAAGGTATAACTTGGTAATTTCCAGTCAGGTAAAACCTCGATCAACTCACCATTCATCAGCTCTTTTTGCACGTCTAAATACAATACTCGCGCTAAACCCAAACCATTTTTACATAAGGCTTTGACTACACAAATATTATTACTACTCATCCGTGCTTTCATTTCCAGCTCAACGCGTTGGTCAGACAAATTATGCTGAAAGAAAAAACGATGCCAATGCTGCATGCTATATACAGGCAAAATATTATGTTGTTTTAAATCTTCTGGGACATTGATTGACGACGTTTGATTAAGATAATCTGCAGAAGCCACCAAAACTTGTTCAACTCGAGCCAGAGGGATAGTATCGAAAGTCGTTTCTTCAATTTTTGGTGCCATGCGCAAAGCGATATCAATATTATTTTTTTGTAAATCAATAAATTGTGTATCAACATCAAACTTAACACTCAAACCACGGTGTGCAAACAACCACTGAGATAGCGCTGGAATAATATGATTTGCGGCTAACTCAGGTGTTGTTGCAATGTGTAATTCACCAATCAGATCATCACGTAACTCATTCATACGAATCTTGCCACGTTCAGCTGCTGCGAGCATCTCTTTACAACTCTGATAAAATACTTGACCTTCTTCAGTCAAACTAAGTTTTCGAGTTGATCGATATAACAGGATTGCATCCATTTCCTGCTCTAAAGAGCGAATTTGCTGACTGACAGCACTCGTAGTAATTCCCAACACTCGGGCAGCACCACTAAAAGAGTTCTGTTTGACAACACAAGCAAACACTCCCATTGCTCGAAGTTGATCTAACATTACCTTCCCTCGGTATAAAAAAGCGTGATCTAATCATAATACGCCTGAATACCTGAAGAAAATTCAACTTTTGCATTACGCTCTATGAATTTTTTGCAATAAGCTGCATTGGGTCAATCGGTTTTCCATCTGAACGAATCTGGAATTCCAGCATCACACGATCTGTTCCAGTTGAACCCATTTCGGCAATTTTTTGTCCTGCAGATACAGTCTGACCACTCTTAACCAGCATTTTGCTATTATGTGCATAAGCACTAATATAGCCATTGCTATGTCGAATTAAAACCAGATTCCCAAATTCTTTCAATCCGTTATCAGCATAAACCACTTGCCCTGCTGCGGTTGCAACGACAGGATCACCTTGCTGTCCGCCAAAGCGCACACCTTTAACATTACTGGCAAGATTATAATTTTGAATAATTGGATTATTAGATGGGAGTATCCATTGCAAACCATTATTTACAGGTACTGGGGCAACCTGAGTTTGAGTACGTGTTGCAACTGGCGCCGCGACTAAAGTTGTAGTCGATGGCACAGGTAATTCACGGCGCTGAACTTTGGGTGCAGTTTGTTGTGATATTCGACTACTGGTATGTGCCATGACTGGTGATGTAGTTGAATGAGGTGCTGCTGAACCTTTTAATTTAAGTGACTGATGCACATAAATTGTATAAGGCGGTGCAATTCCATTCAAACGTGCAACTGCCACATAGTCTAATCCGTAGCGTGCTGCAATTCCACTTAGAGTATCCCCAGAGCGTACCGTATAGTAATTTGGGGCTGTATCATGACTATATCGTGTTGCCTGAACCTGTGGTTTAGAGGCACATCCTGTAAATGCAACCATTGAAAATGCAGCGACAGATAAAAATAGCGGCTTCAGCCACGTTGTTTGTTCTTGTTTTTTAACAAGATACTGTTGCAACATCTGCATCAACTTTCCTCTCTATCAAAGAAAATATTCTATTCATCGGCTAAGATTAACAAAAAAAAATTGTGACACACCGAATTGATCCGATTTGTCACAAAGTCTCAACACAGCAGCACAAAGAAACCACTTCACTTTAGACAAGCTGTTCGTGTAAATGCTGCAAGATTTGATAATTGGTTGCATCCATCTGAATCGGCGTGATGCTGACATAGCCATGATTCACTGCATAAAAATCTGACTGCAAATGATTTTCAGTTTTAGCAGGTTCAGCGACAGCTTCTCCCGAAAGGCCGATCCAGTACACCTGACGTCCACGCGGATCAACATGACTGCTAATCGGCTTAGATTGACGGCGACGCCCCTGATAAGTCACCAAAGCTCCTTTGAGTTCTGGTACATCAGGAATGTTAATATTTAAAATATGTCGCTCAGGTAACTGGGGCAACCCTTGAGCAATAAAATCATGCACCCATTGTGCAGCAACCCGATAATCTTCCGCAGACTGGTAATTACGTACATGCGCACCAGATAATGAGACTGCAATTGCAGGATGTGTCGTTAAGCGCCCCTCAAATGCAGCACCCACCGTACCAGAATACAACACATCATCACCCAGGTTAGCGCCACTGTTAATACCGCTCACCACCAAATCAAACTCAACATCAAATAAACCATTAATCGCCAAGTAAACACAGTCCGCAGGCGTGCCATTGACCGCCCAAACATCAGGCATAATTTCAATAGGGCGTAATGGGCGATCAAGCGTCAGTGCACTAGAAAATCCGCTACGTTCAGATTCTGGTGCAACCACCACGACCCGACCCAAAGGCTTTAACGCTTGTGCTAAAGCTTGTATTCCTGGCGCAAACACACCATCATCATTGGCAATTAAAATATTCACAAAAAAACTCTTAGAAAAAAACTACTTGCTGATTTAAGCCTAGAAGTATATATATTGGCGCAATCGAATCCACTAAAAATTTGTGTGCAATATGATCTATTTTGCAAAACGTTTTTTCTGTGCAACTTTTGCCTTAAGTATGATGTTGTCTGCATCAGCAAATTCTGACCTAACAATAGAAGAACAAAATAGTCTCACCAAAGGAGACCTCGCCTCTTTACAGGTTCTATCGGAGCTATGTCATCAGATCATTGACAAACGTCCACAATTTCAGCAGAACATGCAACGCCTGATTGACCAAAACCAACGTATTTTATCGCGCTCAACATCGGTTCAAGAATTACCACAAGATCATGAATATCAATCCTTGCTTGCTGAAAGCAAAAGTAATAGTCAGGAAATGAGCCAACCTGAATTAAAAGCAGCATGTGAAGAAGTACTTAACGCTCAGTAAGTACAAATTTTACCCATCTTTAAAGTTTACCTAACCTCCTGTTTTTATTTTAAAAAAATGAACAAAAATACAGCTTTAATACAGTTTACCTGCTGTTATTTTTGTTAAAAACAGGTAATCTTTGTGCACTGTTTTAGTAATGATATTTAGCTCATGATCAAGTCGATTACACATAAATTAACAATTGGTTTACTTTGTGGTTCAAGCTTAGGCATCTCACTGGCTTATGCTGAAACACCTACAGAAAATTTTGAAGTTACTTCTGAACACAACGAAACAACCCCTGAGGAACTGGCTGCGATTGTGGTTCTATCTCAGCTATGCACAAATTACGGTTTCAATAAAGATCCGAACTATCAGACAGGTTATGCAGCACTGGTCAAAGAAAACATGCCAGATGAAAAAGATCCCGTACAGGCATTAGAAAAACGTGCTAAACAGAAAGATTTCCAAAAATATATTACTGAAGCGCAAAACGATGCCAAGAAGGCTGGTGAGCAACAAAATAAAGATATTTGCAGTGAAATTTCGACATTAAATAAAGATTCTTAATTTCGTTACAATACTCATCGAAATAAGCCAAGCTCGTGTCTAGAAGTCCACTTGGCTTTATCCTAAAATGCTAGACTTTGTTTGCCGCTACAATCACTGGAATATACAGAATGAGCCGAAAAAGTGCCTTTGCTGCCCTACTACTTTTACCATCCTTCTCATATGCAGCAACAGTCTTATCTTCGCCACCAGATTTAAATAATAAATCATATGTGTTAATGGATTACGAAACGGGACAAGTGCTTGCTGCGAAGAATGAAAATGAAAAGCTAGCACCTGCTTCTATGACTAAAATGATGACCAGCTACATCATTGAACAAAAATTACTTAAAGGTCAGCTCACCGAAGGTGAAAAAGTTCGCATGAACGAATCAGCATGGTGTCGAGGCAGCAGCACCGAATCATGTATGTATGTTCCTTTAAATGGCACGGCAACTGTGCTTGAAATGTTACGCGGTATTATTATTCAGTCAGGTAATGATGCATCTAAAGCCATGGCTGAGCACATTGCGGGTAATGAAGGCACATTTGCCTATATGATGAACCAAGAATCCAAACGCATTGGCATGAACAATACTCACTTCATGAATGCCACGGGTCTTCCTGCAGATGGTCATTATTCTAGTGCGAAAGATATGGCTATATTGGCACAACACATTATTCATGATAGTGCCAAATATTATCCAATTTACTCAGAAAAAGCATTTGCGTTTAACGGTATCAAACAGGGTAACCGTAATCCATTGTTATATACCGATCCAAGTGTTGACGGTTTAAAAACAGGCCACACAGATGAAGCTGGTTACTGTTTAACAACATCAAGTAAACGTGGCCCAATGCGCCTAATCTCAGTGATTTTTGGCACACCAAGTGTCAATGAGCGTGCATCACAAACTCGTGAATTATTGTCTTGGGGCTTTGCAAACTACGAAACCGTAAAAGTAAAACCTGCCAATCAGCCTCTTAAAAATGTTCGCGTTTGGTATGGCACAGAAAATGAAGTACCCACTGGTTTAGCTGAAGACTTCAGTGTGACCATGCCAAAAGGTCAGGCAAGTGATATTAAAACCAGCTTGCAGATTTCTTCTGAAGTCAATGCACCTCTTAAACAAGGTCAAGCCATCGGGAAGTTGGTTGCGACTTTAAATGGCAAAGTGATTGCTGAAAAACCTGTTGTTGCACTTAAAGCAGTCAATGAAGCAGGTTTCTTCTCTCGTCTGGTTGACCATATCAAACAATTCTTTAGCAAATTGTTTTAATTAAAAATATACTGTCAACAAAAGCATTCATGACATCGTTATGGGTGCTTTTTTTATTTTATACTCAAG
Source organism: Acinetobacter brisouioides (assembly GCF_004331075.1). GTDB lineage: Bacteria > Pseudomonadota > Gammaproteobacteria > Pseudomonadales > Moraxellaceae > Acinetobacter. The sequence goes on from NZ_SJNX01000002.1 coordinate 238,851, forward strand.
CCTATTTCAAACACACCCATTTTATATGATGAACAATATTCGCTCCTATTTAGAACATACACCTCAGATTGATGACAGTTGTTATATTGATGCTATGTCGGTTGTGATTGGCGATGTACAACTTGCAGAAAATGTTTCGGTTTGGCCATTTGCCGTCATTCGTGGCGATGTCAATTCCATTCAAATTGGTAAAAACAGTAATGTCCAAGACCACTGTATGCTACATGTTAGTCATAAAAACCCAAATAAACCAAATGGTTCCCCATTGATCATCGGTGAAGACGTCACCATTGGACACCATGTGACGTTACATGGTTGTACGATTGGAAATCGGGTTTTGGTCGGTATTAATACTGTAATTCTTGATGACGTGATGATTGAAGACGATGTGATGATTGGTGCGGGGAGTCTAGTACCACCACGCAAACGCTTGGAAAGTGGCTATTTATATGTGGGTAGCCCAATTCAAAAGGTTCGACCACTCACCGATCAAGAAAAAACGTTCTTAGCTTACTCCGCTCAGCATTATGTAAAAGTAGCTGGGAATCATAAACAGAATCAATAGAAGCTAGCGCGTGAGTTAGATCATCTTGAGTAAAAAACCAGGAGGATATAAATCACAATGTCCTCCTCTTATAACCAATAAGCTTCACTTAGAAAACTCTACCAGTTCAATTCAATTGTGATTTACCTTTTGCCGATTTTACAATTCAGTTCTTGTGGATACTGACTAAAGCGTTTGCCTCTAGGTTGCTTTAATTGAGACTCAACTTCGTTCAAAATATCCTTATTTAATCGTTGGGTTGCCTTAATCTATAAAACAATTTTTTAAGAAAAAAATCACTAGTTCATATTTTTTAATTTTTCAAAGATCCCTGATAATAAAAGTTGATTTAACACAAAATACATTGTATAAAAAACAAGCAACCCAAATTAAAATAATGTTACAAAGAGGTAGTAAAAATGAAAATATTTAAATCTACAACGGTGTCAGTATGTCTTGCAATTGTTGGTCTGACTTCATCAGCGACTACATTGGCAAATAACAATTTCAGTGGGCCTTATATTGGTGTTGAAAGCTCATATATCCAAAGTAAAGATAAAGCCACAATCTCTTCTAGTGGAATACTTTTGTCTCCCAAAACTTAAAACCAGATGGTATGGGCGTTGGCATATTGGGTGGCTATAATTGGGCTTTAGGTTCCAAAGCGATACTTGGTATAGAGGCAGGATATAATTATTACCGTAAAGCAGATGATTATAAGGACTTACTGGATTGCTCTGGTGCAGAATGCCAATTTAAAAGTGATGTCAAGCAATCTGTTTCTGCAGTAGGTCGCGTGGGCTATTTAGTAACTAACAACACATTACTATATGGATTATTTGGTTACTCTGGCGCTCAAATTAAACGATCCTTAAATGTTATTATTGAGGGAACAGACTCCGAAACCAATAAAAAATGGCAAGATGGTTGGGTTGCTGGTGCTGGTGTCGAATATCTAGCCTCTAAAAATGTTTCTGTAAAGTTAGAATATCGTTATAGTGACCTTGGTCACTCAGCATATAACCTTTCTGGCTTTCAAGGTATTAGAGAAAAATTTGATTACACCCAAGATCAAGTTTTACTCGGTGTAAACTACAGATTCTAACGATACAATTAGACTGTAATGCATTACTGATCTATAGGCACTTAAAAAATTGATTTAAGTGCCTATTGTTTATGCTAAACACAAATCCAGCATAGCAACTGATTAATCACCTGAAGATTATTTATGGCTAACTCAATAAATATTATAAAAACATTTTTGAAAATTAGATTTTACTCACTCTTTTTAGACAATTAAGTTCAAATCATTTCAAAAATTCGAATTGAAAATCATAGCCAGATGGATGAAGTATAAGAGGCTTCCAATCTAAAAAGTTTTTAAGAATTATCGCAAACTCGAAGTCATCTCGACATAGCCATTCTTCACTAAATTTTGTAGAATACACCTTTTAAATCATGGTGCTTTTTATGACAGCTTGGGCAGCACATGTCACGGTTGCAACCGTTGTTGAAAAAAACGGTAAATTTCTGTTTGTTGAAGAACATTCGGAAGGGTTTACGCATCCTGTGTTTAACCAACCTGCAGGGCATGTTGAAGCTGGTGAAACCTTAGTTGAAGCTGCCATTCGCGAAACGCGCGAAGAAACTGGACATGATATTCAAATCGATCATTTGTTAGGAATTTATACCTATACTCCCCCAATGTTCCCAGATCGTACTTATTTTCGTTTCTGTTTTTTGGCACATATCGTCGAAGAATATGCGCATGCCAAACTCGACACAGGCATTATTCAGGCGACATGGTTATCTTTTGATGAGTTGCAAAACTCTGGACGCGCACGCAGCCCTTTAGTCATTCAAGCGATTCAAGACAGTTTAACAGGCCAAAAATATCCTTTATCCATGATTCATGAACATCCCTTCTCTCCCAATCTAACTTCAAATTTGGATGCCTAGTCCTATGCAACAACGTGTCATCGTCGGTATGTCTGGTGGTGTAGATTCTTCTGTTTCTGCTGCTTTACTTCTTCAACAAGGTTATCAAGTCGAAGGCTTGTTTATGAAGAACTGGGAAGAAGATGACGGAACGGAATACTGTACAGCACTTGAAGATCTTGCAGATGCCCAAGCAGTTGCCGATAAACTTGGTATTAAGCTACACACAGCCAACTTTGCCATGGAATACTGGGATCGTGTATTTGAGCACTTTCTTGCCGAATATGCAGCAGGACGTACACCAAACCCTGATATTTTGTGCAACAAAGAAATTAAGTTCCGTGCATTTTTAGATCATGCAATTACTTTAGGCGCAGATTTTATTGCGACAGGTCATTATACTCGCCGTGGCGAAACTCAATACAACAGCAAAGGTGAAGCATACGCACAGTTGCTACGTGGAGTTGACCAAAATAAAGATCAAAGTTATTTCCTACATGCAGTTCATGGACGCGAAATTAATAAAACGTTGTTCCCTGTTGGTGAAATTGAGAAGCCTCAAGTTCGAAAAATTGCAGCTGAACTTGACTTGGCGACAGCCAAGAAAAAAGATTCTACAGGGATTTGCTTTATTGGTGAACGTCGTTTTAATGACTTCTTAAAACAATATTTACCTGCACAACCTGGAAAAATTGTGCTGGAAAGTGGTCAGGAAGTTGGTGAACATCACGGCTTAATGTACTATACACTGGGTCAGCGTGGTGGTATTGGTTTGGGTGGCATGAAAGATGCCGATGAAGGTGCATGGTTTGTTCTGCATAAAGATATAGACGGTAATCGTCTGGTCGTGGGTCAGGGACATGAAAACCCGCTCATGCAAAGTACCACGTTGTGGAGTGAAAAAATTGACTGGGTTGCAGGTGAACAAGAAATTCCTGCAACTGGCTTACGTTGCACAGCCAAAACCCGTTATCGCCAGTCTGATCAGGCATGTACGATTTTTTATGACTCAAAGCATGAAGGTGTACGCGTAGAGTTTGATCAGCCACAGCGCGCTGTAACGCCAGGTCAAAGTGTTGTGTTTTATATCAATGATAACTGTTTAGGCGGCGGCGTGATTCATCATACCAATGCACCTAAACCCGCTTTTCTTTAGGAATTCTTAGGCATGGTTGATCTTCCCTTTCAACAGCCTCAACAATTAACCGTCCGTCAAAATCGTGTCTTGGCGTTAGCAGCGGTTTTTCAAGCTGCCCAGCTAACCCACATGACCGCGATGATGGGACTGAATAATATAGGCGAAAGTGGCAATTTTTATTTTGAACAATTGATTAAAGCCAGTTTAAATATCAGACCAGCCGAAAGCAATTCTTCACAGACGCTCGATTTTTTTGCTCAGCTCACAGATTTATCGTTGGGTTTAAAAATTCTAGAGCAAAGTATCACCCAGCCTTTTACTCCTACGCCTAAAAGCAAGATTCCTAAACTTGCGACAGCCAAGCTACCGATGACCTACGCCATGTCACTGTTACAGCTTGAAAAGAAAGTCTACCGTAACCACAATTTTGTCCAGCAAATTGCCAAGTCTCAACAACAAATTCTTAAACAACTTTCCTTTTTCGACCAAAATTATTTACACCCCAGCATTTTAGCTAACCTTGCGCAAACCTATGTCGAAACCGCAGGGCAAATTAACCCACGCATTTTAGTTCGTGGCAATGCTGAAGCTTTTAAAGATACTCAACATACCAACCGAATTCGTGCTTCGTTATTCACAGGTCTGCAAATGGCGCACCTGTGGCGACAGCTCGGTGGTAGCTCATTGCAGCTAATATTCGGTAAACGTAAACTTTTGCAAGAGATCCAAGCACTTGCACAAATGCAATATGAGCTTGGTCAAATTTAATCCCGTTTTTTGTTTTAGGTGTTTTGCACCACATTGAAGGAAACTTTATGAACGCTTTAACTGCACTCTCACCTTTAGATGGACGTTATGCCAGTAAGTGTGATGCTTTACGTCCTTATTTATCTGAGTTTGGTTTAATTCATGCGCGTGTAACTGTTGAAGTCCGTTGGTTGCAAGCACTTGCAAAACACCCTGAAATTATTGAAGTGAATGAATTCAGTGCGGCAACCAATCAAGCTTTGGATGCGATTGTTACTGATTTTTCAGAAGCAGATGCTCTACGCATTAAAGAAATCGAACGTACCACCAATCACGATGTAAAAGCAGTTGAGTATTTCTTAAAAGAGAAAATTGCACACATCGATGAACTTAAAAATGCAGGCGAATTCATTCACTTTGCATGTACATCTGAAGACATCAACAACTTGTCGCATGCATTGATGTTGAAAAATGGCCGTGACGTTTTAGTTGCTGCCATGCAACAAATCATCGATTCAATCGTTGAATTGGCAGAACAACATGCAGAACAACCAATGTTGTCTCGTACACATGGTCAAACTGCAAGCCCAACGACTTTGGGTAAAGAAATGGCAAACGTGGCTTACCGTTTAGCGCGCCAAATCAAACAATTCAAACAAGTTGAATTGCTTGGCAAAATTAACGGTGCAGTTGGTAACTATAATGCTCACCTTTCTGCTTACCCAACAATTAACTGGCCTGCTCATTCTCAAGCCTTTGTTGAGTCTTTAGGTTTAACTTTTAACCCTTACACCACTCAAATCGAACCACATGACTACATGGCGGAACTTTTTGATGCACTACGTCGTTTCAATACTATCTTGATCGATTTTAACCGTGACGTATGGGGTTATATCTCTTTAGGTTTCTTCAAACAACGCTTAAAAGAAGGTGAAGTTGGTTCTTCAACTATGCCGCATAAAGTTAACCCTATTGACTTCGAAAACTCTGAAGGTAACTTGGGTATTGCAAATGCAGTATTGGCACACTTGGGCGAAAAATTACCAATCTCTCGTTGGCAGCGTGACTTAACTGACTCGACTGTACTTCGTAACATGGGTGTTGGTTTCGCACAAAGCTTAATCGCATTTGAAGCATGCTCTAAAGGTATTGGTAAACTTGAGTTAAATGCTGCACGTATTCTTGAAGACCTTGATCATGCTCAAGAAGTGCTTGCTGAACCAATTCAAACTGTAATGCGTCGTTACAACATTGAAAAACCTTACGAAAAATTGAAAGCATTAACTCGTGGTCAAGCAATGACTCGTGAAATGATGGTGAACTTCGTCAATGGTGATGAACTTGCACAAGTTCCAAGCGAAGAACGTGCTCGCCTTGCAGAATTAACGCCTGCAACTTATACAGGTAATGCTGCTGAACAGGCAAAACAAATCACTACTTTAATCAACAAACTTTAAGTTTCAAGATTTGAGTTTAGAAAAAGCGAAGCTTCGGCTTCGCTTTTTTTCCATTTATACCGCAAAAAACACAAAGAATATGCTCGAACAAAAATACACTTTTAAACACGCCATCATATTTACAATACTCGCAGACGCGCTGATTATTGCCAGTATTCATCCACTTCAATACCCTGATTATCTGCTGCATCAGGCGGGCACAGTGTTCATGTTGATTGCTCTGTGCTATTGCTTTCAAAAAATTGGGCTTAACTTTCTGAGTTTTAGTTTCTATATTGGTTTTCTGATTATTCATATAGTCGGAGCGCATTATTTATATTCCTATGTCCCCTACAATGACTGGATCAAACACCTACTAGGTTTCGACTTAAATGCCAGTATGCATTGGTCACGCAATATGTATGATCGTTTAGTCCATTTTGCTTATGGCTTTTTGCTATATCCCTTTTTTAAACGCCTATTTCAAGTCACATTTCCTCAAGCCAGCGCATATCAGCTATGTTTTTTAGTTATTCAATTGGTCATGGCGTCTAGCATGCTATATGAACTGATTGAATGGTGGATTGCCATTCATCTTTCTCCTGAAGCTGCCGAAAACTATAATGGTCAGCAAGGCGATGTTTGGGATGCTCATAAAGATATGCTGCTTGCTACGATTGGCAGCGTAGTGTTTGCAGGGATTGATTTAATGTTGACTAAATTAGGTCAACAGAAAACATAAGCTAAAAACAACCCCCATTCAGATGCGATAGATAAATAATACGATCCATAAAGCCATACATATCGCCTTGCTCCCTCATAATCTTAATCTCTGATCAAACTATCTTCTCAATGGCAACTTATTAAGTGCTGACTTAGATACGTCACCATTATTGTTTCATTTTTAGGATATTTAGTTGTATTTAACAGCATTTATCACATTTTATAAAACGCCTAAAATAAGCCATAGACAACATGAAATGTCATGTGGAGACAAAATTATGCAAAGTTATTTACATCGCAGTGAAGAACGTGGGCACGTCAAAGCAGGCTGGCTTGATACTTATCACAGTTTTTCGTTTGGTAGTTGGTACAATCCAGACTATATGGGCGTAAGCGTTTTGCGTGTCATTAATGATGATACGATTGCTGCTCACAATGGTTTTGGCACACACCCACACGACAACATGGAAATCTTAACTTGCGTGCTGAAAGGTACGATTAGCCATAAAGATACCATGGGTAATCAGACCCAGATTTCTGCGGGTGAATGGCAACTTATGAGTGCAGGTACAGGAATTCAACACAGTGAAATTAATCAGGGTGATGAAGCTGTACATATGCTGCAAATCTGGATTCATCCTAATGTACGAAATGCTGAGCCAAACTATCAGCAAATCCAGTGCGATCCACAGCAGCAACCCAATCAATGGCACTTGATTGTTGGAAGTCAAAATGCACCGATGGTGATTCGACAAGATGCGGAAGTTAAAGCGGCTTATTTGACAGAAAGCAATCAGCTTGAAATCCATGCTACACATGCACTGAATTATGTACATGTCATTTCTGGTCAGGTCATGATTGGTGAACAATTGGTTGGTGCTGGGGATGCTTTACTTTTTGCTGAAGATGTTCAAATGCAAGCCCTACAAGACACTCAAATAATTTGGTTTGACTTGCCTCAAGCTTAAAGACGCTTACTGGCGGAGTAATGATCAGTTAAGGAGATTTTCAATGATTTCCTTAACTTTTTATCTAATTCTAAGTAAAAATTATTATAATTCATATTCTTACAATAGAATCATAGAAACAGTTTTTGCAAAAGCCTTTTGCCTCAAACAGTTGTAGATAGCATTTATACAAAATATATAACATCTTAAATCTAAAAAAGAAAAGCCAGTCAATTACTTAACTGGCTGATAGTATCTTGATAAAAACTCTTTAATTATGGGCAGTTAAGCTGCTGCAAAGCTGTAACACGCTGCTCAATGCTTGGGTGAGTTTGGAATAAAGCAGCCAAACTGAAACCTTGTTCCTGACCTTCTGCAATTGCCAACGCTTTCATTTCTTTTGGCATTTGATCAGGCATTTCACTTTCAGCTTGTAAACGTAACAAAGCCGAAATCATGGCTTGTTTACCTGCTAGGCGCGCACCTGCTTCATCGGCACGATATTCACGGTAACGTGAGAACCACATGACAATTGCCGATGCCAAAATACCAAATACAATATCCAGTACCATGCTAATGACCATATAACCAATACCTGGTGCTTCGTCATCTTGACGACCAAATACATTACGGTCGATGAAGTCTCCGACTACACGAGCGAAGAACATGACAAAAGCATTCACGACCCCCTGAATCAGGGATAAAGTCACCATATCACCATTGGCAACGTGACCGATTTCATGCGCCAAAACTGCACGCAATTCATCTTTATTCATACGTTCAAGCAAACCAGTCGATACAGCAACAAGCGCGTCATTTTTGTTCCAACCCGTTGCAAAAGCATTCGATTGATAAGATGGGAAAATACCCACCTCAGGCATACTAATGCCTGAACGCTGTGCAAGGTCTGCGACCGTTTGTAATAACCAAACTTCCGCTTGGCTACGAGGAGCATTTGGATCGATCAATTCTGTACCTGTAGTCTTTTTCGCCATCCACTTCGACATGAAAAGTGAAATCAACGAACCGACCATACCGAATACAAAACAGATCACAAGCAGGTTGCCCAAGTTTAAACCACCCGCACCGTGGTAACTTCCGACACCCAAAACTGACAAAATAAGACCAGCGACAACCAGTACCGCGAGGTTGGTAAGCAAAAACAAACCAATCCGCATCATTAGGATAATCCTCTTATAATAAAAAAAACATGATTTATCTATTCAATAAATCATGTCGTTAATATGCGACCTTGTCAGGGAAAATTCAAGAATAAATCGGGAAAACACATCAAAATCATGTTTCCAAAATGTGTAAACTCTTAGTTCCTGACTGCAATATCAGTAAATGTTCCATTCGATAGTTGAACAATTTTTCGGTTGCTGGCAGCTTTATGAGAAGTAAATACAGGACTACTGTTTTTAGTTGATGTTGAGGTAATTGCAGAAGCAGGCTCACTATCTTTAGCAGAATCAATACGAATACCACTAGCATACAAGTTATTGTAGCGACTCATCACACGGCGTACATAATCCTGCGTTTCCCGAAAAGGAGGAATACCACCGTATTTATCCACATTACCTTCGCCAGCATTATAGGCTGCCAGTGCCAAATGCGTATTACCACTATAGCGCTTTAACAATAAACTCAGATATCTTGCCCCACCCAAAATATTCTGCTGCGGGTCGTAAGGGTTGTTGACATTAAAACGCTTTGCCGTTGCAGGCATAAGTTGCATTAAACCTTGTGCTCCAACAGGAGAGCGGGCATTGCTATTAAAACCTGACTCGGTATGCATGATGGCTTTGATTAAACCTTCAGATAAACCATGCTGCTGTGCGGCATGATGAATAATCGGATCGAAGGCATCTTTATTTCTACTATAACTCGGCAAAACCGCAGCCTCAGAACCACCCCAATTGTGGTAACTATGGATGTTACTGTCGGCATAATAAGTCACTTTGACTTTGGTCAAGTGTGAACCACTTTGCTTACGATTGGTGAGCAATGGCGTGCCGTTACGATCTTCATAGGTATAAATTTGCCCAGCATGTGTTACAGAAGCTATCCATAAGCAACTTCCGCAACAATAAATAGACAGCAGTGCAATTTTGTTTAATATTTTCATTGTTGTGTTTACCAGTGAATGCTCTGCGCAAACAATTGTATTTGATTGTAACAGTAAAACTGTACATGCCGAGCTTTTTAACAAGCTTGATTTAAAAAATCAAGTCAAATTGTTTCAGTAATTAGCAAAAAAAAATTAATTTTTTTTAAGCCACGGTCCCTTGACATAAATAACCCACTGATAAATAAGTAAAATTAAATAAGGTTAAAAAATAACCAATTTGTTTCTAAGCCTTAGTCAACGGACTATCCCCCCTGTCAAGGGTATAGTTATCCACAGCTTTATCCACATTTTTTGTGGAAAACTGTGGATTGATAAAAAATTCATCTATTTCAAAATCTGACTACTGATTTAAACAATTTAGGAAGCTTTGGAAACATTTTGATGACAATAAAAAATATGTGAATAAATTTGTATGTACAGATGCGAAGTACCCTCGAATCGGCTAAAATTGCGCGATATTTTTACCAAGAGTTTGCTGTCTATGTACTCTCCTGTTGAATCCAGTCAAGGATTTAATTTCAAACCTGAGCTTCCAACCAGTTCAGCTTATTATCGCCTTTTGAAAAAACTTCGTCGTCAAGTCGGCCACGCCATTCGTGACTTTAAAATGATCGAGGACGGCGATAAGGTCATGGTTTGTATTTCTGGAGGAAAGGACAGCTATACCCTGCTCGACATTTTGTTGCAGTTTAAACGTATTGCACCGATTAATTTTGATGTAGTGGCCGTCAACCTCGATCAGAAGCAGCCTGGTTTTCCAGAAGAAGTTTTACCTCGTTATTTAGAAGAAAATAACATTCCGTATTACATTCTTGAAAAAGACACTTATAGCATTACCAAACGCCTAACCCCTGAAGGCAAAACTTACTGTGCAGTTTGTTCACGCCTACGTCGTGGCTCGCTCTATGGTTTTGCACAAGAAATTGGGGCGACCAAGGTTGCACTGGGTCATCACCGCGATGATATTCTTGCGACATTCTTCCTAAATCTATTTCATGGCGGTAGCCTTAAAGCCATGCCACCAAAACTATTGTCTTCAGACAAAAAAAATATCCTGATTCGCCCACTGGCGTATGTGGAAGAGAAAGACATTATTAAATATGCAGAAATGCGTAAGTTTCCAATCATTCCATGTAATTTGTGTGGTTCGCAGGAAAATCTGCAACGTGCCATGTTGAATGAAATGTTACGTGAATGGGATGCCCAGTACCCGAAACGCTTACATAGCATTTTTGGTGCACTACAAAACGTGTCGCCATCTCAACTGGCTGACCGTGAACTGTTCGACTTTGAAGCGCTCGATTCACAACGCGAATTCGATTTTAAAGATCCAGAAGGCATGAAAAAGCGTCTGGATGTGGTCAATTTGAGCTTTGCAGCGGACTAAAATTAACAAAAATCGCATGAGAAGGCACAACCATAAAAAGGTTGTGCCTCTATTATACTTTATTACTATTTCTGTGTAATTTGCCGCACTCGTCTACAAAAAAACCATTTTTTTCGACAAGATCATGTTATAACAAGTCGGAGTACGGACAATGTGCAAAAAATGCATATACATCTAGAAATAAACAAATTAGAGGAATAACTATGCCTGCTTTTCTATCGGAAGATTGGTTTTCTACAGTAGAACAACTTACTGCTCAGGCAGGAGACTTGAATTTACCGCCAGCATTAGAAAATCTAGCGATTAATTTTGTCGTCAACCAAACCAGTGGAAATACTGAACTTTCTCTTCATGGTGGAAAAATTCAAAAAGGCTTAGCAGACAACGCTAAAACAACTTTAAATATGGATGCGGAGACCTTGCGTAAAGTATTTCTTGAATTTGACATGACTGCCGCTATGCAAGCATTTATGACAGGCAAAATAAAAGTTCAAGGTGATATGTCACAACTTATGGCTCTACAAACTGCGCGTCCAAGCCAAGAACAAAAAACGCTCTATAAAGAAATTCTTCAGCATACTGCATAATTCAATCTGCAATTGCTACAAAAAGGGAAGCTATTTATATAACTTCCCTTTTTTGTTAGATATTAATCAACTGCTGATTTTGAATATGCTCTAAATAAGCACGGATACGGGTTACATATTGCAACGCTTGAAGATACCGTGCATTACTGGCTTGATGTCGCTGCAAATAAGCATACATGTTCAACCAGTTATTTGGATCTTCTCCCTGTTTCTCCAATTGCTTCTGAATAAAAGTCACTGCACCCGGTCCCATATTATAGGCAATCAAGGCATACCAGTGGCGATCTGGATTGGGGATGTATTCATATTTGCTCAAAAGCAAATCATAATACTTTGCACCACCTTGAATACTTTGTTCAGGATCGGTACGGTTTTCAATTCCCATTGCCTTTGCCGTATCGCTGGTCAGCATCATTAAACCGCGCACACCTGTTGATGACACTGAGTTGGGTTTTAAATAAGACTCCTGATAGCCCATTGCAGCCAGCATGTGCCAATTCAAATTGTACTGCTCAGCTGCCCGCTCGAAACTGGCACGATAAATCGGCATACGTTGCTGCAAATCGCGCTCAATGGTATCCCAAGAGCCCTCATTCACCACATGATGATTGTAAAATGATGCCAAATGCTGAATTGCACCATTACTTTTGGACTGGCAAATAAAGCTACTTGCAGTTTGCGTTAAATGATCTTCTGCATCCTTAAAGACCAAATTTAACTGGGTATCTAGCCCATTTTTCTGTAAAACAGTTGCATCACCACAGCTTGCCGAAAATGACATTAAGCTCTTTTGGTCAATGCTCTGCATATCAGCATTCGTCAATGCAAGGTTGGCTTTGCCTTTAGCAACCCATTTTAAGGCTGTGGCATTACTATCAACAATTTGAAAATTAAGCTGCACATTTAAACTTTGTGCATAGTTACGCATTAAGTCATAGCCGAAACCATGAAAATACTGTCCGTCATTAAAAACAGTTGTTGGACTTTTTACTGCCACAACAGTCAGTGTATTGCTGCTGATGACCTGAGCATATTGGTTGCTTGCTTTACTGGCATTAATCGCATGTAAAGGTAACATAGCAAGCCCGAAAGCAAGGGCTTTGGTTGGCAAGGAAATTTTGAGATTGTGTAGGCGAAAACGCCTCCTATCTGCCAATGTTGTTGGATTGTGCATGGTGACTCCGCGACAGGGAATTAACTACCCAATGAAGTGAGCAAGCCCAGACTTCAATTAGTTGATCAACGTATGTTTAGGGGGCAGTCATGAGGTCATTTAAAATGACATAAATAGACAAATGAAAACTAAGTCACATAAAAATCAACGACCTAGATTAAAAAATAACCAAGAATAAATAAGAGTTGCGCATAATATCGACATAGAAATTAAAAGTCAAACTTTTAAATTGCTGGCAGGCCAAAATAAATTTACTCTCCTCTTTGAAAAACTGCTGAATGTTATACGCGAAACAGATGGTGAAACCATGAATAAAATGCTGCTATATGTAAGCAATTCAATATAGATTTTTAAAATAAGAGTTTTTATTTAATGGTTTATTTATCAATAAGATATTCCAATAATATACCAATTCTTCCGACCACTTGGCGTATATACCTGAACCTCATCATCGACAGACTTGCCTAGGCATGCTTTCGCCATCGGTGACTGCAAAGAAACATAGTCTTTATTGCCATAAATTTCTTCATCACCCACGATACGAAATTTGACCGTTTCTTGTTCATCATTCTCCAATTCTACCCAAGCACCAAAATAAACCTTGCCTTGCTGCTGAGGGTGATATTCAACTTTTTGCGCAACTTCAAAAAGCTTGGTGAGGTAACGAATTCTGCGGTCTATTTCCCGTAATTTTTTTTTGTTGTAATGATAATCAGCATTTTCTGAGCGATCGCCTAAACTAGCTGCCCATGACACGATTTTAGTAATTTCTGGTCGTTCCTGTCGTAGCAAATGATTTAATTCATCTTGCAAACGCTGATAACCTTCAGCAGTTAATAATTTCCGATCCATAACAAATTCCAACTTTCCGAGCATTCGCATTTGTCATGCTCTTTTGACCACAATAACAAACACAGCATAAGCGGGCATTGTAATCATTGATATATAAAAATTTAAGCTCAACTGAACATAAATTTAAATATTTACATAGCATCAGTAAGATATGTCTTCATTATGGATATTTTACACGCCCAAGATACCCATCTAAATTGCACTTATTTTAACCACTCAATTGTTTTTACACTAAAATCAGTTGTCAAAGCATATTTTTCCTTATATGATAGCGCACATTGGAAGCGTGGCAGAGCGGTTTAATGCACCGGTCTTGAAAACCGACGAGGGTGTGAGTCCTCCGTGAGTTCGAATCTCACCGCTTCCGCCAAATACTAAAAAGCCCTTACATATTTTGTAAGGGCTTTTTTATTTAAATCGAGAAAATAAAATTTCAAAAATATCAGTAAAAGCCAAATCTAAAAAACTGGGCATGACATAAAAAATATAATGTTTATCTTTTAAATTTTTTACTTTTCAATACATAAAAAACTGATTGATTTATTAGAAAATTAAATCAGCATAATATCTGTTTCTAGACTAGGGTTTTATTATCATCTATCACCTCTTTACTCCTCACTTCTTTTATTCAGCTATTTCTTTTATAGAAGGAGGCAAAAGATGATGACGCTTTAATAATGTCCGCACCACATTTCTAGATATTCCCAGTAATTCACTGGTTTTAGCCTGATTAGAAAATGATGATGAATATGCAGTCGCAATAATCATGCTTTCTAAAGTATTCCATAAATCACCAGAAGAAGATTGACTCGATGCGTAGATTTTCTTTAACTGCGACTCAATAATCTGATAGGGAGATAATGCCGTGTTGATTTCATCATCTGTATTCGTGACAGGTTGCGCTGAACGATACTCCATATTTTTGAATATCTGATTAAATTTTAAATGCTCAGCCTGAATTAACGTCCCTTCAGTTACAAGCACAGCATAATGTGCAATATTTTCTAGCTCCCTAATATTTCCAGGCCATAGATACGTCAGTAATTGCTGAATTGCAGACGCAGAAATCTGTAAGTTATCAGAACGTCTTACCTTGGTTAAATAATGCTGAACAAAATATTCAAACAGCGGTAAAATATCCCCCTTACGCTCCCGTAATGGTTTTAGCTCTAATTGGGCAATATTAATACGAAATAGTAAATCCTGCCGAAATTGCTCAGCTTGTACGGCCTGCTCCAAATCAATATTGGTTGCTGTGACCAATCGAATATCAACAGGAATAGCTTGTCTAGCACCTAATTTTGTGACTTCTTTTTCTTGTAATACTCTAAGTAATTTGACCTGCAAGCACAAAGATAAATCACCAATTTCATCCAAAAACAGTGTTCCGCCATGTGCAGCCTCAAACCATCCTTTGCGTTGCTTGATTGCGCCAGTAAATGCTCCTGCTTCATGACCAAATAATTCACTCTCAGCTAATTGCTCATTGATGGCACCACAATTCACCGCAAGAAATGGGCCTTTTCTCCCACTTAAACGATGAATATGCTGTGCAACCAGCTCCTTACCTGTTCCCGTTTCACCACGAATTAGAATAGGAGCATCACTTGGTGCAAGGCGTTCAATTAATTTTAATAATGACTGTGAAGCTGGGTCATGAAAGACCAGAGCTTTGGCTCGTACAGTCAAAGGCTGAGTGTGCTCACCCTCCAAAGTAAACACATTTGTGAAAGCAAAATTATTCATTAACCAAGTAAATCCATCGGCTTTATATATTGTGAGTATATTAATACGCTCTTTATTCTTGGCTTATACTTATTTCTACTGCATTTATTCAATATCTTGTTATGCTTCTGGGCAACACAAGTTTAATTTAGGCAGATCAAGTCAGATTGACCTACCTAAAGAGATTAAAACACTTTTAATAATCGAACATTAATACGATTATTTTCTTTAAAGCCATTTTCAACGGCAAGATCACGCCCATAAGCTAAAATCACATTGGTGCTTGCGGTTGGTGAATATGCCGTCCCAACCCAAAACTTTGTTTGCTGATAACTTTGTGTCTTAATGCCATTTTGCTTGGTATCACCTGCATCAGTATAAGACAGCCCTGCCCGTAGATCTAAGCGATCATTAATAAAATAACGAGTATTGGTTTGCAGCTGATACCCTGTATTCTGCTTTAAAGTTCCTCCACCAACGGCATCATTATTTTGACCATAAAAAATAATATCGGCGGCCGCATCCCATGCCCATTTATCTGTCAAGCGTTGACTATATGCCGCCTGAAGATCAAGTTTGTAACGGTTCTCACCGAAATTTAAAGAGTCATGTTTATCATAATTACCTGTTGGTAAATACAAATAAGGGGTAAGCCCAAAATAAGTCTTATGCTCTGGATTATTGAGCAACCACACAGGGGCAGCCAAAATAATATCTCCTAGTCCACTGGCTGAACCCAATGCAGAAATATCACCTTTCGCTTTTAATTCACCAAATGGCACTAAAATTTGTGGGGCAACACGTAAACCTGCAATATCTGTATAATGCACAAAACGAGCAATCCCAACATTTGAATCCAGTTTCGGGTCACCTGACAATTTGTCACTTCCTGCATACAGCGCATCGCGACTTGCAGATTGTAAATACAGCAAAGCTAGATTTGTCCCCGCTGGAGCAACATCATAATCACCCGCATCCAAATCTACTGCCTTCGCTTGTGATGCAAAAGCTGCTAATAATATTGCCGTTGTTATTTTCAAATTAAATTTCACTGTTAATAATCCTGAACCCAAAAGTTTATTGTTTAAAATAGTCAGTGACTATTTTGGGTAGTTAATCTATTGCAAAGTCGATGCCAAAAATTAAGTTATTGTTTTTTATTATTTTATTTTAAAAATAAAAATAAATGATGCAAACCAAACAATCCTAAAGCTAAGAATCAAACAATATGTTTATTTTTAAACATCGTATATTTATTCAAAAATAAAACCCTTCTCTTTTTAATAAAAAACCTTATAATATATACAGGGTTGAGTAACAAGATTTTTTCACAGAGAACATAAACACTAACAATGAGGATTTATAATACTTAGCATCCCAAGCATTATTTTTTAAAATACATTTATTATAAAAACTAAAATTAAATATGTTAAAAATAAAATAGAATTTCAAAAAAATAACAGTCGCGATAAAAATTTAAGCCTGATGATTAAAATAAAAATCTGATTATTTATTGATTAACTTATTAATTTTAATTCTAAGATAATGCTAAATCTAACCCATAAACAAAACATGCCCGATAAAAAATAGGTAATTTGAAATATTTAAAAAGTATATTTCGCCATTTTTTAGACAAAAAAAAGCCATACTCTGTCAGTAAGGAGTATGGCCAAAATAGGAAACTACAGCAGAATTCCCATATGCATTAGAATAACCATTTAATCTTAAAAAAATCTTAATTTTTAAAAGGTTTCCTAATGCTAGTTGTTTCATTTTTCATATCAATAACAAATTTTTAATTTTAAAACAAAGAGCCAGAAACCATAAAAATCAGATTAAAAAAAATCCCCGCATCATGCGGGGATTTTTTAGTAAGAACCGATGATGAATTACATCATACCGCCCATACCACCCATGCCGCCCATATCAGGCATAGCAGGTTTGTCTTCTGGAATGTCAGTAATCATACATTCTGTTGTCAACATTAGACCTGCTACAGATGCAGCATGCTCAAGTGCAGAACGTGTTACTTTAGCAGGGTCAAGAATACCCATTTCAAGCATATCGCCATATTCAGAAGTTGCAGCGTTGTAACCAAAGTTACCTTCACCATTTTTCACAGCATTGATTACAACTGAAGGCTCATCACCTGCGTTTGCAACGATTTGACGAAGTGGCGCTTCAATTGCACGGCGTAAAATGTTGATACCTACGTTTTGATCGTCATTCGCACCGTTTACGCCATCAAGCGCAGCAGCAGCACGTACGAGTGCAACACCACCACCAGCAACTACACCTTCTTCAACCGCAGCACGAGTTGCATGTAATGCATCGTCAACACGGTCTTTCTTCTCTTTCATTTCAACTTCAGTTGCAGCACCGATTTTAATCACTGCAACACCGCCTGCCAATTTAGCAACGCGTTCTTGAAGTTTTTCTTTGTCGTATTCAGACGTAGATTCTTCAATTTGTGCACGGATTTGTTGAACACGCTCAGCGATTTGAGCAGCATCACCAGCACCATCCACAATCACAGTATTTTCTTTAGAAACCGTGATTTTATGTGCAGTACCCAAGTCTTGAAGAGAAGCTTGTTCTAAAGACATGCCTACTTCTTCAGAAATCACTGTCGCACCTGTCAAAATCGCGATGTCTTGAAGCATTGCTTTACGACGGTCACCAAAGCCAGGCGCTTTCACTGCACATACTTTAATAATGCCGCGCATGTTGTTCACAACAAGTGTTGCTAACGCTTCACCTTCAACATCTTCAGCGATAATTAAAAGTGGCTTGCCTGTTTTAGCTACTGCTTCTAAAACAGTAATTAATTCACGGATGTTGCTGATTTTTTTGTCAACAAGCAAAATGAACGGGTTTTCTAATTCAGCTGTTAACGTATCTTGCTTGTTTGCAAAGTACGGGCTGATATAACCACGGTCAAACTGCATACCTTCAACAACGTCCAAAGCATCTTCGAAGCCTGAACCTTCTTCAACGGTAATTACGCCTTCTTTACCCACGCGTTCCATTGCTTGCGCAATTAATTTACCCACAGTTTCATCAGAGTTCGCAGAAATCGAACCCACTTGTTCAATCGCTTTAGTATCAGAAGCAGGTTTTGCTGTTGCTTTAATTTCAGCAACCAATGCTTTAACTGCAAGGTCGATACCACGTTTCAAGTCCATTGGGTTCATACCCGCAGTTACAGACTTGATTCCTTCATTTAAAATTGCTTGAGCAAGTACAGTTGCTGTTGTTGTACCGTCACCCGCGATGTCATTGGTTTTAGAAGATACTTCACGAACCAATTGAGCGCCCATGTTCTCAAATTTATCTTTAAGAGAAATTTCTTTCGCAACTGTTACACCATCTTTAGTGATGTGCGGTGCACCGAAAGAACGATCGATCACAACATTACGACCTTTAGGGCCTAAAGTGACTTTCACTGCGTCTGCAAGGATATTTACACCTGCAATCATTTTTGAACGCGCTGAATCACCAAATTTTACGTCTTTAGCTGACATTATTTATTTACTCCGAATTTCTTGCTTTTTACTTGATCTGATATGAATAGTTGAAAATTAGCCTTCTAGAACAGCTAAGATGTCAGACTCTTTCATAATAAGTAACTCTTCACCGCTTACTTTTACAGTTGTACCTGCATAAGTACCGAACAATACTTTGTCACCTACTTTTACATCTAATGCACGAACGCCATTATCTGTAATTTGACCGTTACCGACAGCAATCACCTCACCTTGAGCTGGTTTTTCTGCTGCTGAACCTGGTAATAAGATACCGCCTGCAGTTTTTGTTTCTTCTTCAACACGACGAATAACTACACGATCATGTAATGGGCGAATGTTGCTCATATAAAACTCCATCAGACTAAGTTTTGTTTCAATTAAAAACGGCACTTTTCATAATTTCTATGTGCCATCATCAATAACTGTTTGTGATGTCATTTTTTTGGGGATAGAAAACAAGGCTTCAAGGGGCATTTCAAAAAAAAATCCATTTTTTGCAGTTTTTTTGGTCTAAAACCCAATATTTTTTTATGGAGCAGATCATTTAAGAACAAATCGATGTTTTAAAGCATCAAAGAAATAGCTTTGCAACTCACCTTGCGATGTCAGCACATTAAAGCTATTCGGTTCACCTTTTCGTAACCGATGAGAGGTTGCAGTGCCTGCATGAATTTCAAAAACAGGGTGCTCAAGCTTCAAATCATAAATTTGGCTCAAATCATATTGCGCTGTCTGATGCAAATGCCCGTGCAACAGTGCAAATATTCCCCGCTTACCCCAAATCTCAAGTGCCATCCGCCCAAGCACAGGGCAATCCTTGACGGCATGACCATCTTCAGGAGACGTATAAAAAGGCTGATGTACCACCACGATTTTTAATTTATTCGTGGGTGCAGCCTGTAATTTGGCATCTATTTCCTGAATTTGCGCCAAAGAAATATGCCCTTTAGTATGATAACGTCGCCGAATACTGTTTACCCCAACCAAATAAAAATGTTCGGTTTCCAAGACACTTTCCAATGAACCAAAAAATGCCTGATAACGGGTAAATGGGCTAAATAACCGATTAAATACATGATATAGCGGAATATCGTGATTTCCAGGAACAACCAGATAAGGTAAGTTCAAATGATCCAAAAAATACTTGCAGCTCAGAAACTGAAAAAAACGCGCACGCTGAGTCAAATCGCCGCTTACAGCAATCACTTCTATCGAATGCTCACGACAAAACTGTTGTATTGCCAGCAAACACTCTGGTTTTTCTGTGCCAAAATGCAAATCAGACAGATGAAGTAACATCAGTAGGTACCATTACATTAAGTGCTTCGCGCATGACAGAAAATTGTAAAGGTGCAAATTCTTCAACAATTTCACCATCTATTGCGATATGTAGTTTTTTACCTTTTGCCGCATGAACGACAACTTTTTCAGCAGCAAAACTATAAATATCATTTGCCTGCTCAATATCTCCTTTTAATAGCTGAAAGAGCAACTTAAACAAGGTGAGCTTATCACTTTTGGCAACAATCACACCCGCAACCTTGCCTTGCTGTACCGACTGGGCAATTTTCAAATTCAGCTCTTTCAACTGTAGATGATTATTGCCAAAAAATATCAAGGGCGTTTTAACTGGATATTGATCGCCATCTACAACAACTTTTAATTTTAATTCACGATGCCGCCTAAGCAATACATCTAACGCTGAAGTATAAGCATGTAAAGGAAACCGACCAAATAACCGATTGTAATGCTCACGCGTTTCAATAAATAATGGATACAACCCAAGGCTGGCATTGTTTAAATAAATATGCTCATTCATTTTTGCGACATGAATTTTTTTTATTTTCCCAGTTGCAATGATTTTACTCGCTTCGCTCAAATCCAGCGGAACATTTAACACTCTGGCTACATAATTAAAGGTTCCCATAGGCAAGATACCCAAAGGAATTTCTGTATGTAATAAATAAGTTGCTACAGCATTTAAAGTACCATCTCCCCCTGCAACCACCACCACTCCAGAGCCTTCCGCATCACGATGGCGTTGCAAAATTTGTGGCATCAGAGTATCAACAGAATTCCTATCATTAAGTTCAAATATTTGAATTTCAAAGTTATATTTAGAAAAAATAGTCATAATTTCAGCATATACACTCTCTTGTTGTGCCGTATGGAAACCGGACTTTTGGTTATAAATAATAGAGAGTGGTTTTGGCATAGTATAATTATTATGACGTAAATTGATTTATCTTTAATTGTCTGGATTTCATTTAAAAGAAATAGTGTGTTTATGTAAAAAAACTACATAAACTTTTGCAATTTTTTAGTTTTTTATGCTTTTCCACACTCAATGTAAACCACTAATTTAAATACATATTTGTAAAATAAATGATTTTATTTTCATAATTTATTTTATGAATAGTTGCAAATAAAAAACATAAATTATTGTTTTATAATGTTTTTTAATGAAATTTAGTGGCAACTTCTAACAAGATCAGTTTTTAGACATCTTAAAATTTGAGAACTTTTGTGATTTAATACGCAAACTTTTTAACACACTCATGATCAAGGGTTGATCATATATTGAATGTGTGTTTTGTTTTTTTGTATCTCAAAGGCATCAACATGACCCAAGTGAATGCACCAGAATTCGTTCGTCACCCTAAGCTGATTGCGTGGGTGGAAGAAATTGCTAAATTAACCAAGCCAGCAAAAATCGAATGGTGTGACGGCAGCGAAGAAGAGTATCAACGTCTAATCGACTTGATGATTGCTAACGGCACCATGCAAAAGCTGAATGAAGAAAAACATCCTGGTTCTTATTTGGCGAATTCTGACCCTTCAGATGTTGCTCGTGTTGAAGATCGTACTTTTATTTGTTCTGCAAAAAAAGATGATGCTGGCGCAACTAACAACTGGGAAGAACCAGCAGTTATGCGTGAAAAATTAAATGGCCTGTTCGACGGTGCCATGGAAGGACGCACCATGTATGTGGTTCCTTTTTCAATGGGTCCACTAGGAAGCCACATTGCACACATCGGTATCGAACTGACTGACTCTCCTTACGTTGCTGTGAGCATGCGTAAAATGGCGCGTATGGGCAAAGCAGTTTATGATGTTTTAGGCACAGATGGCGAATTCGTTCCTTGTGTTCACACCGTAGGTGCGCCACTTGCTGAAGGTCAAAAAGACGTTGTTTGGCCTTGTAACAAAGAAAAATATATCGTTCATTACCCAGAAACTCGTGAAATCTGGTCTTTTGGTTCTGGTTACGGCGGCAATGCATTATTGGGTAAAAAATGCCTAGCATTACGTATTGCTTCTGTTATGGGTCGCGAACAAGGCTGGTTAGCTGAACACATGCTTATTTTGGGTATCACTAACCCACAAGGCGAAAAACACTACGTTGCTGCAGCATTCCCATCAGCTTGTGGTAAAACCAACTTTGCAATGTTGATTCCACCAGCAGGCTACGAAGGCTGGAAAATTGAAACTGTAGGTGATGACATCGCTTGGATCAAACCAGGTGAAGATGGTCGCTTATATGCAATCAACCCAGAAGCTGGTTTCTTTGGTGTTGCGCCAGGTACAAATACCAAAACCAACCCGAACTGCATGGCAACCATGCATAAAGATGTGATCTATACCAACGTTGCTGTGACTGAAGATGGTCAAGTATGGTGGGAAGGTCTATCTAAAGAAGTTCCAGCAAACTTAACTAACTGGAAAGGTCAGCCACACGTTGCTGGTGAAAAAGCTGCTCATCCAAATGCACGTTTCACAGTATCAGCAGGTCAATGCCCTTCTATCGATGCTGACTGGGAAAACCCAGCAGGCGTTCCAATTTCTGCGTTCATCTTCGGTGGTCGCCGTGCAGACACTGTTCCTTTAATTTCTGAAGCATTTGACTGGGTTGACGGTGTTTATAAAGCTGCAACTATGGGTTCAGAAACAACTGCTGCTGCAGTTGGTCAACAAGGTGTT
The DNA here is from genome assembly GCF_004331075.1 of Acinetobacter brisouioides. GTDB lineage: Bacteria > Pseudomonadota > Gammaproteobacteria > Pseudomonadales > Moraxellaceae > Acinetobacter. Next base: position 261,688 of record NZ_SJNX01000002.1, read on the forward strand.
GTACGCCGTGACCCATTTGCAATGCTTCCATTCACAGGTTACAACATGGCGGATTATTTCAGCCACTGGTTAGAGCTTGGTGAACAAGTTGCTGCAAAAGCGCAAGCTTCTGGTAACAAATTACCAAAAATCTTCAACGTAAACTGGTTCCGTCGTGACGAAAATGGCAACTTCGTATGGCCTGGTTTCGGTCAAAACATGCGTGTTCTTGAATGGATCATCAACCGTTGTGAAAACCGCGCTAACGCTGTTGAAACTCCAATCGGTTTCGTTCCAACATACGATGACTTGAACTGGACAGGTACAGATTTCTCTAAAGCTGACTTTGAGAAAGTAACTTCTCAAGACAAAGCTCTATGGATTAAAGAAATTGAAAGCCACACTGAGTTATTCAATAAACTTGGTGATCGCCTACCAAAAGCATTAAAATCTCGTCAAACTGAACTTTTAGAAGCGGTTAAAGCAACTGAAACAGCAAACGCGAATGCTTAATTGATTTTAAAAAGAAGACCACGCCATGTGGTCTTTTTTTATTCTAATATTTTTTAACACTTTACTTAAAATATAAATACGTTCAACTGAGTTAAATATGAAAAAATCCATCCCTTTTACTGCACTCGTTTTAGTGTGTGCAGCAACTGTACATGCAGAAACAACTCCCACTACCAATCCCAATATATCAGCACTACTCAGTACACCTGTAAAAGGTTCTCTCTGTGTCATTACCGATACACCACCGAGCGATTTACCTTATAAAGTTGTGAAGCGCATTAAAATTGCCAAAGGTACCTATGGCAGTGTTACAGATTTATATCCTCGATTACATGAAACCGCTAAAAATAATCATGCTGATGCCGTGATTCATTATCGTGCGAGCCAACGCTTCGGCTTCTGGCCATGGCGTTTTGTTCGACCTGTGATTGCAGGGACAGCCATTCAATGGAAATCTCCATCTGCTGAAAACTGTCGTTTGGCAAATGGTCGAGAACTCTAAGTTTATCGCCCCATACGATTCAAAAAATGCCAGTGCGATTTTCATCCACTGGCATTTTTTATGGTCTTATATCCTTGTTAATGATCATGCTGTAAATATTCAGGCTCTTTTGGCAATTTCCAACTACAGAAGAAACAAATAATCAGCATAACAATCACATAAATAAAGAATGTATATTCATGCCCTACTTCTTTAAATTGTAAAGCCACAGCAGGTGCTGATCCTCCAAAAATTGCATTGGCAACCGCATAAGAAAAACCAACCCCCAACGCACGCACATGTGGAGGGAACATTTCTGCCTTAATCAAACCACTAATAGACGTATAAAAACTCAATAGCAGCATAAGGAAAATCAGCATTAGCGTCACAATGACAGGTGAAGCACTAAACGCAGGCATTGCAATCACCATGACTGGATAAATACAAATTGCCAAAGAGGCGCTAAAAATCAACATTGCAGCACGACGTCCAATACGATCTGCAATTGCCCCAAATACAGGCTGTGCCGACATATACACAAACAGTGCAATTGTCATCATATAGCCCACTGTTTTCGCAGCAATCCCTAAACTGGTTAAGTAAGTTTTGGAATAAACCGTAAGGACATAAAAAGATAAAGAACCTGCAGAAGTGTAACCAACCACCAGTAAAAACGACTGCCAGTGATCTCTAAAAAGAGCCTTAAGTGTTCCAGATTCTTTACGGTGGCTGTCTTCATTCGACAATGTCTCGACCAAACGGCTACGCGCCAGTAACGACAAAAGTGCGGTAATCCCACCAACAACAAACGGAATCCGCCAACCTCCATTTTCCAACTGCTGCTCATTCATCAAGAAAAGTAAAATCACACCAAGTAGGCTGGCAAGAAGCTGTCCGCCTGAAAGCGTTACATACTGAAAGGAGGCATAAAAACCCCGATGTCCTTTTAACGCGATTTCACTCATATATGTCGCAACAGCGCCATATTCTCCACCTACTGACAACCCCTGCAATAGACGCACAAGAAGCAATAAAAATGGAGCAACCATCCCAACCTGACCATAGGTTGGCAGCATCGCAAATAAAAATGAGCTGAGTGCCATTAAACAAATCGAAATAACCATTGAACGTTTACGTCCATGCTTATCCGCAATTCGACCAAATAACCAACTTCCTATGGGTCGCTAAAGAAGCTCGCTGCAAACACACCCCAAATATAAATTTGCTTCGTAGCTGATGTCATATCAGGTGATGTCAGTGCCTGCTGAAAATAAACTGCAAAAACTGCATAAATATAAAAATCAAACCATTCAACCAAATTACCAGAGGCTGCGCCAACAATACCAAAAATACGTTTACGCTTTTCTTCTGTGGTATACACACCTTCGCTCATTACATCACACTCCCTCGTTATTTATGTTTAACCTTTTGCAGGCTAGCTTAATCTTTATTATTAGACTTCTTTGATTTTGATGATAATTTTATCTCTCTTTTCTCTCCATAAAGAGAAAGAAAACCCATTAATCAAAGAAGCCTGTTCTGCTAAATTTTGAATCATTTTTCCTTGATTAAATCATTGGTTTCTTTCAGCAGCGTGACTCAGCCTAACCAAATCGGATCACAAACCGATTAACTTAAAATAAAGACACCTTATGTGAAAAATCCAATTTTATTTTGTATAAATATGTATGAGGCCACCCAACACAGACTAGACAATATTTGTTTTATCTAATGAGTATTCAACCGAGCTATGGCATACTGTAGAGAAATGACAAAGGTTTAACCTCATGAAAATGACATTCAAATTATTGGGTCTGAGCGCTTTTGCTATTGGGCTAACAGCTTGCCAAAATATTCCACAAAGCTACAATGGTAACTCTGGCTATCAAGTTGAAAGTAAAACAGAAAATAGTGCCATTATTAGCTATACGCTTGCTGTTCATGCCAACCGTGTTGCTAATCAGAATAAGCTACAAAATGCTTGTAAGAAAGTTCTAGGTGCAAACCAAGACTATAAAATTGAAATTCTAAGTAGTAATGAGATTGCCAATCCTGCAAGCCTTCCAACAGCCAATGGTGTACAGATTGGTAAAACACATACCACATTTGGTCTAAGCAATACCAATACTAATGATGATGACTATGCTATGCAAACTCGTCCAAGTACATTAACTGTCATCCGTTACCGCTGTTCAATCTAAGTCATACATCACATCAATAAGGCGCTGATGATCACAGCGTCTTATAAAAACTTACATTACGAAACTCTTTGGCTTCATCTAAATCTGGCCAAGTCGTAGCACTGCGTTCACCTATTTTTTCATATTGTGGATGACTAAAATTTTTCACTCGACTATCTGCCACCCAGACCTCTGAGGCAAATTTCAAAAACTCATCCAAGAAAAAACGATTACATTGATCGTAGAGAACATCTGCCGCGAGTAGAATATCCACAGACTCAGCACGATACAAATCATCCAGATATTCAAGCTCAACCTGATTCAGCGCTGCATTTTCACGACAAGCTGCCAAACTTACCGCATCAATATCACAGCAGATTACGCGCTTTGCCCCTGCAAGTTTTGCAGCAATTGCCACCACTCCAGAACCCGCACCAAAATCTAGAACCACTTTATCTCTAACGTGCTCAGGTTCAGCCAAAAGCCACTGTGCCATTGCCAAACCCGAAGCCCAGCAAAAAATCCAGTAAGGCGTGTCATTCCAAATGCGCTGGATCACATCATCATCCAAACGCTCTGTCGGAAATACAGGTGGAATGAGCCATAATGAAATCGGTGTATTGGGCAACTGCTGTGGCTGTAAGTCACAATGAGGGATGACTTGATGTAAGGCTTGAAGTAAATGTTCAGGGGCTTTGGTAAGTTGAAAGGTGCAGCTCATAAATAAGCTCAACAATTTATAATTACTATTTGATACGCGTTAGCGTCATCCGCAATTGTTCGAGGCCGGACTACATGAGACCGAAATGTTTCTGCGACTCATCTAAAGCTAACCAGTAGCTGACGAGTTTTGCGGATGACAAATGGTTTTGGTTACTTTTCCCGAAAGAAAAGTAACATACGAACTCCTAACATTTGCATTAAACGATAGGATGCCGTCGTGAATAAATAAATTAACCTAAAGCTTTTTCAGCAGCTTCTACAGTTTGACGAATCAAAGTTGTAATCGTCATTGGGCCGACACCACCAGGAACTGGCGTATAAGCAGAAGCAATTTCTTCAATACCTTGCAACTGGATATCACCAACGCCGCCGCCATCACGTGGATGGAAACCAGCATCAACCACAACAGCGCCTTGCTTGATCCAGTCTTTTTGAATCAATTCAGCTTTACCAACTGCACCAACAACGATGTCTGCTTGTTTCACAAGATCAGCCAAGTTTTGGGTACGTGAATGGCAAATGGTCACGGTTGCATTGGCTTGAAGTAACATCATCGCCATTGGTTTACCCAAAATTGCAGAACGACCAACAACAACTGCATGTTTACCTGCAATTTCGATGTTGTTTTCTTGCAAAATGGTCATGATGCCCGCAGGTGTCGCTGAACCATAAGCCGCTTCGCCCATTGCCATACGACCAAAACCAAGACAAGTTACACCATCAACGTCTTTCGCGAGGCTAATCGCATCAAAACATGCACGTTCATCAATTTGTGCAGGCACAGGGTGTTGCAACAAAATACCATGTACATCAGGATTAGCATTTAATTTTTCAATTTCAGCCAACAACTGTTCAGTTGTAGTTTCTTGTGACAATTCAATTTTAATTGAATCCATACCTACGCGGCGGCAAGCATTACCTTTCATGCGGACATATGTTGCCGATGCACCATCATCCCCCACCAAAATTGTTGCCAAAATCGGAGTACGACCAGATTTTTGCTTCAATACTTCAACACGTGCAGATAAATCTGCCTCAATTTGCTTTGCTAACGCTTTACCATCTAATACCAATGCCACAATACGTCTCCACAGGCCGATATCAATCAATTCCGCAAATAATACATGATAATTTGCCCAATTTTATTTTAGATGTTGATTTTATGTGCATATCCTCTGAATTACCTATTGTTTTTTTTTCAAAGATTGCTAATATGTGCATCACCAAGACAAGGCGGGGTGGCAGAGTGGTCATGCAGCGGACTGCAACTCCGTGTACGCCGGTTCGATTCCGACCTCCGCCTCCAATCTTGGTAAAGCCCGGGTGGTGAAATAGGTAGACACAGGGGATTTAAAATCCCCCGCCCACAAAGCGTGCCGGTTCGAGTCCGGCCCCGGGCACCATTTTAAGACTGTTAAAATGGTGTCAGTAAAAAATCCAGCGTAAGCTGGTTTTTTTATGCCTAAAATTCAGCTTCGTGTATCCATATAAAAAAGCGACTTAAAGTCGCTCTACAAATAAGATTCCGTTCAGATGATCAATTTCATGCTGCACGATCCGTGCAGGAAAACCTTCATAAGATTGTTCAACCTGCTTACCTTGTACAGTGAAATAACGCACCTTAACCGCATAAGCACGCTCCACCTGCCCTCGCTGTTCAGGCACACTCAAGCAGCCCTCTTCACCCAAACAGGTTTCTGTTGAGTATTCAATAATCTCAGGGTTAATCATGGTGACTACTGGCATGTCTGGTGCATCTGGATAGCGCGGATTTGGGCGTGATGCCACAATAATCACACGCTTTGAGATATAGACTTGCGGTGCAGCAATTCCCACACCATTTCGTGCCAGCATGGTTGCCTGCATCGCAAGCGCTAATTGCTTAAGCCAGTCGCTATTTAATTCATCTTGTGCAACAGCAGCCGCTTCAAGCGTTAAAATAGCTTCTCCACGCTGCGCTACAGGTAAAATTGCAGACACGTTTTCTTCCTCAAAAATTAATTTTCACTTTATAAAATTCAGCATACTATAAGCAGAAATTTACAAACCAATAAATACCATGAATGCAACCCAGCTTTTTTTAGGCGTGATTTTCGGTTCAATCGGCTTAGGCTACTTTATTTATGGCAAAAAACAAAAGCGCAGCATGCCTTTCATCTGTGGCTTAAGCTTAATGGTTTATCCCTATTTTTTTGATAGCAACCTTGCCATTGTCAGTATCGGTTGCATCTTGACCGCCATTCCTTATTTTGTGCGTGTTTAAACAAACAGGTCACCAATCATATAGAGCTTGGCATATCCTGACACTTCCATACGCTCATCATTCAAGATTCGGCAGAATAACTCTCCCCCACGTGCCGATGCCTGATAGGCGACCAATTCAGTTTTACCCAGTTTTTCTGCCCATAACGGTACAATTGCGGTATGAATTGAACCTGTAACAGGGTCTTCATCAATCCCAATCTCTGGCGCAAAATAACGCGAAATACAGTCATAGGTAGATTCGCCCACATAACTTGCTGTCACCGCGACATCCAAACCTGGCGCTTCCATCACGGCATGTGCGTGACCTAATGCTTTGAGCTTTAAAAAATCCACCTCCAAGTCCAACACATCTTGTGCAGACTCCAACTCAATGACATATGCCTGTGGATTGACATAGACGGCTTGAATGGGCTTATTTAGGGCTTCATTTAAAATTTCTGGATATTCCTTCAAATATTCAGGTTTACGAATCGGGAAATTCATATTGATTTTACCATCTGCCGCCTGAGATACATAAAATGTTCCCAGATTTTTGACTTCAAATTCAATTTCAGTCGATTGGGTATATTCACGAAACAAGATAAAAGCACTTGCCAATGTTGCATGCCCACAAAATGCCACCTCAGCCGTAGGTGTAAACCAACGAATCGCATAATGAGTATCACCAATTCGTTTTACAAATGCCGTTTCAGATAAATTATTTTCAAGGGCAATATTTTGCATCAACGCATCTGATAGCCATTCATCTTGCACAATCACTGCCGCTGGGTTGCCTTGAAATAGTTTTTGACTAAAGGCATCCACTTGATAAATTTTCATTGTTTTACATTCTCTAGATAGAATTCATCTATTGATGAACCGCAGAATCTATTATTGTGATAAAGCTTTAATTCTTTTTAACCTAATCTCAAACGATTGTCACTTTATGAATCATTTTCCCAACTCACATTTTAAAAATGTTCCACTGGAAAAAGCATATCGCTTACTTACTCATGGTGCAACTGTCTTAGTGTCTGCACAGCATGAGCAACAACGCGATGTCATGGCGGCTGCATGGGCGTGTGCGCTAGAATTTAAACCCGCAAAAGTGACTGTGGTACTCGATAAAAGTACCATGACCCGTCAGATTATTGAGCAGTCGGGTTATTTTGTATTACAAATTCCCACTTACAAACAAATTGATTTGGTTTATCAACTGGGCACAACCAGTCTGCACGATCATCCAAACAAGCTCGAACAAAGTGGTGTTGAATTATTTTACTTAGAAGATTCAAATCAGCCTTTAGTTGCAGGCTGTTCAGCATGGTTAGTCTGTAAATTGATTCCTGAACCACACAATCAACAGGCACATGATTTATTTATTGGCGAGGTCATCAGTGCATGGGCAGATAACCGAATTTTCCGTGATGGGCATTGGCACTTTCAAGATACTGATCCAGAGTGGCGTAGCTTGCATCATGTTGCAGGTGGCAACTTCTATTTGATTGGAGAAGAAGTCAGCGTACAGGATCGATAAAATTGCCTTAAGACATAAAAAACCTCGCATATAGCGAGGTCTTTTTCCAGCAAATAATTAGCCATTATTCGCCCATATTTTCAATAATTGCCTGACCAAATTCAGAACAACTAAGAAGTGTAGCGCCTGGCATTAAACGTTCAAAGTCATAAGTGACCGTTTTAGCCTCAATCGCACCTGAAACACCTTTAATGATCAGGTCAGCAGCCTCAATCCAGCCCATATCACGCAGCATCATTTCCGCAGAAAGGATGATTGAACCTGGGTTAACTTTGTCCTGACCCGCATATTTAGGTGCAGTACCATGAGTCGCCTCATAAACTGAAATCGCGCCACCAATATTTGCACCAGGTGCGATCCCGATGCCGCCCACTTCAGCAGCAAGTGCATCAGAAATGTAATCACCGTTCAGGTTCAACGTTGCAATGACTGAGTATTCAGCAGGTCGCATCAAAATTTGTTGCAAAAATGCATCTGCAATCACATCTTTAATGATGATGTCTTTGCCATTTTTAGGGTTTTTAATTTTCACCCAAGGGCCGCCATCAATCAATTCACCACCAAAGCGCTCTACAGCAAGCTCATAGCCCCATTCTTTGAATGCGCCTTCAGTGTATTTCATGATATTGCCTTTATGCACCAAAGTTACACTTGGCTTATCATTGTCAATTGCAAACTGAATCGCTTTACGAACCAAACGCTGAGTCCCTTGTTTAGATACAGGTTTAATCCCAATACCACAATCTTCAGGAAAACGAATTTTCTTCACGCCCATTTCTTCTTGAAGAAATTTGATCACTTTTTTCGCTTCTTCAGAATCCGCTTTCCATTCAATCCCTGCGTAAATATCTTCTGAGTTTTCGCGGAAGATCACCATGTCGGTGAGTTCAGGATGCTGAACAGGTGAAGGAACACCTTCAAACCAACGCACTGGGCGTACACATACATAAAGGTCTAATTCTTGACGCAACGCAACATTTAATGACCGAATACCACCGCCGACGGGTGTTGTGAGTGGACCTTTGATAGAGATTACAAACTCACGAAGTGCTTCAAAAGTTTCTTCTGGCATATATGTGCCATAAATTTTATCTGCTTTTTCACCACAATAAACTTCCATCCATTCGATAGATCGTTTGCCACCATATGCTTTTTGTACTGCTGCATCTACAACAGCTCGCATCGCGGGTGTAATATCCACACCAATACCATCACCTTCAATAAATGGAATGATTGGTTGGTTGGGAACATTCAGTGACAAATCTGCGTTTACAGTAATTTTGCTGCCATCCGCAGGTACTACGATCTTCTGATAACCCATTGTATAGGCTCTCCCTTTTATTATAGTTAGCAAATTAAAAAAATAATTGCCGATAGACAATACTTTCCTGTTTTCTTATCGCATAATAGATTAATTGAATTAAATCATTTTTGAGATTTATATGAGAAATAACAATATTTCTCGCTCAAATAAAACTCAATGTTTCCTGTGGTTATCTGAAAGAAGAAGTCATTTTTTATGAAAATCGTCATCCTGAACAAGCCCTATGACGTCCTCTCCCAATTTCGTAAAGACGAAGCACACATGACGATGTCTGACTTTGTAGATGATCCAACTTTACGTTTGGCTGGTCGTCTTGATATGGACTCTGAAGGTTTGGTTTTTTTAACTGATCACGGTGGTCTCAATCAGTTCATCACCAACCCTGCAAATAAAAAATACAAAACGTATTTAGTTCAGGTAGATGGTGACATTTCTGAAGAAGCTCTTGAAAAATTACGTCAAGGAATTGAGCTCAATGATGGCATGACACTCCCTGCCAAAGCCATTAAAGTTTCAGAACCTGAATGGTTATGGGAACGTAACCCTCCTGTACGCTACCGTGCAAGTATTCCAACATCTTGGGTCGAAATCTCAATTTGTGAAGGCCGTAACCGTCAAGTTCGTCGTATGACCTCTGCAGTTGGTTTTCCTACTTTACGTCTAATTCGTACCAAAATCGGTTCAATCGACTTGGTTCAACTCGGTTTACAACCAGGTGAAACTAAAGAAATTGAACCGTTGCTGTATCCTGACTTTAAGGATGTTCCAGAAGAACGAGCATATCAGTCTCGCTCATATGTGAAAAAACCAGGTGGTACAGGTGGCAAGCCGATGCACCAGAAAAAGAAAGAAGGCGAAAAGAAAAAAACGGGAACCAAACGCATTTGGCAAATGGATGAAAGTGAAAAACCACGTCGTAAGACCAATGGTACAACTCGCCCAAATACCAAAGCACCGCGCGGTCGCAGCCGTAATGGTCGTTAAGATTTAAGTTTTTAGAGCTCACGTAAGTGGGCTTTTATATATCTAATTGATTATAAATTTGATCTATCTCGGCAAGTGAAAAATATCTTTTAATTTGTGACCAATCATTTTTAGCTTTGAAAAAGCCCGCAAAGATAATTGGTTCATTTCTCAAATTCGATTGTTCTTTTGAAACATGTATACTATTTATTTCATAAAAATATGGTTCACTACGAATTATTTCAGCAACTTTATCAAAATAGCTAGACTCAACCTTCCAACTATACCTACTATAATCAATACATGATTTATCTAAGGGTTTTACGGATGCTTTATATTTATCAGAATCTATAAACAAATCTTCGATTTCAGTATATTCAAACTCATAAGAGTTAGATTTTAATGCCATCTGATAATATTTAATATTTCGCCCTTTTAAGATTTCCATGACTTGCTCTTGACTCACTTTGGATAAATAATCAGGCAAGTCTTTATTCTCTTTATGCAAACCTTGCTGTGTTTTTGGCATATTTAAACCAAAATAAATTGCTTTTACTGCCCTAAAGTCATATTCGACTTTACCAAAATTATCCATAAGTACTCTTATTTCATTTTCATGCTGCCATCTTTTTGATTTTGTTCCAGATGTTAGCTTAAGAGTTTCAAGTACACTTTCAGTATCACCTCTAACAAGCATATCAAATTGAATTTTAGGAATGGAATCTTGGTATACAACATCAAAAGAGCTAGAAAATTTGGTCAGTTCACCTAATTTTTCTAAATCATATTCAATACAGAAACCTGCATGAGAATCTGCATAATATGCCCAAAGAAGCTCATCCAAGACTGTCTTACTTAATGAATAGATACCCACATTTTCTCGTACTCTCTCAAATAAACTAGAAAAACTATCAGAGAGTCCTTTTGTAGAGGCTGAACTAATACTAACCAACCCAGCTAAAATCTGTTCAACACTCATAGTGTCAAATAAATTTTCACACGGATCATTCAGTTTAGATGGATGCGGAGCATAAAAATAATCTTGTTTTAACGAATCTAAATCACGCTTTGAACCATATCTATATTTATAAACTTTCATCTATTTTTCTGATTTAAATCAATATTAAAAGATTTCTACATCAATTTTATATTTATTACAAAATAAAAAAGCCGATGCATTTGCATCGGCTTGTTTCACATCATCGACCTAATTGCCGACTTTGTATTTCACTTAAACAGCTGCAAGTACTGTGTTGAAAGTCGTACTTGGACGCATCACAGCATTTACCTTAGCTTGATCAATCACGTAGTAACCACCAATATCAGCAGGTTTACCTTGTACTTGAGCAAGTTCAGCAACAATCTTCTCTTCGTTTTCAGCTAGTGCCTTCGCAAGTGGAGCAAACTTAGCTTTCAACTCAGCATCTTCGTCTTGTGCAGCAAGAGCTTCAGCCCAATACAATGATAGATAGAAGTGGCTGCCACGGTTATCAAGCTCGCCTGTACGACGTGATGGTGACTTGTTATTGTCGAGCAATTTGCCAGTCGCTTGATCCAGTGTCTTGGCAAGCAACTTCGCGCGGTCATTGTTTTCCTTAATTCCCATCTCTTCCAACGAAACTGCAAGAGCTAGGAACTCACCCAATGAATCCCAACGCAAGTGGTTTTCTTCGACAAGTTGCTGAACGTGTTTAGGTGCTGAACCACCCGCACCAGTTTCATACATACCACCGCCAGCCATCAGCGGAACGATAGACAACATTTTCGCAGAAGTGCCAAGCTCCATAATCGGGAACAAGTCTGTTAGGTAATCACGTAAAATATTACCAGTCACAGAAATGGTATCTAGACCACGTGCCACGCGCTCAAGCGTATAACGCATTGCACGTACTTGAGACATAATTTGAATATTGAGGCCTGAAGTATCGTAATCTTTCAAGTACTCTTGTACTTTCTTGATCAATTCATTCTCATGTGGACGGTAAGGGTCAAGCCAGAAAATCGCTGGCATGCCTGAGTTACGAGCACGAGTTACCGCAAGTTTCACCCAATCACGAATCGGAGCGTCTTTTACCTGACACATACGCCAGATATCGCCTTCTTCAACATCTTGTGACATCAACACTTCACCTGTTTCAAGGTCAGTGATGTTGGCAATACCCGCTTCAGGGATTTCAAAAGTTTTATCATGAGAGCCGTATTCTTCGGCCTTCTGCGCCATCAAACCAACGTTTGGCACAGTACCCATGGTTTTTGGATCGAAATTACCATTCCACTTACAGAAATTGATCATTTCTTGATAGATGCGAGCGAATGTCGACTCTGGCATAACTGCTTTAGCATCATACTGCTTACCATCGGCACCCCACATTTTACCACCCGCACGAATCATCGCAGGCATAGATGCATCAACAATAATATCGTTAGGTGAATGGAAGTTTGTGATGCCTTTCGCTGAATCCACCATCGCTAAAGCAGGACGGTGTTCTTGACAAGCATGTAAGTCACGGATGATTTCATCACGTTGTGATTCTGGTAGACTCTCGATTTTCTCGTACAGCACTGACATACCGTTATTGACGTTAATACCTAACTCGTCAAATAGTTTGCCATGTTTCTCGAATGCATCTTTATAGTAGATCTTCACACAGTGACCAAATACGATCGGGTGTGAAACTTTCATCATGGTTGCTTTTACGTGCAACGAGAACAAGATGCCCGCTTCACGACAATCTTCGAGTTGTTCCTCGTAGAAGTCACAAAGTGCTTTTTTGCTCATAAACATTGAATCAATGATTTCGCCATCTTGAAGCGCAAGTTTTGGCTTAAGTACGATGGTTTCACCACTTTTTGTGATGAGTTCCATTTTCACATTACGCGCACGATCAAGAGTCATCGACTTTTCACCGTGGTAAAAATCACCATGTTCCATATGTGAAACGTGGGTTTGTGACCACTGTTTCCACTCGCTCATCGAATGTGGGTGCTTCTTGGCATAGTTCTTAACAGCAGCAGGCGCACGACGGTCAGAGTTACCTTCACGTAGCACAGGGTTTACAGCCGAACCAAGGCATTTACCATAGCGAGTCTTAATCGCTTTTTCATCTTCAGTAGTCGGGTTTTCAGGATAATCAGGAATTGGATAGCCGTTAGACTGAAGCTCTTTGATACATGAGATCAATTGACCAACTGAAGCACTGATATTAGGAAGTTTAATGATGTTTGTGTCTGGATCTTGAGTAAGACGACCTAGCTCTGCAAGGTTGTTAGGTGCCTTCTGTTCGTCGCTTAGGTAGTCCGAAAATTCTGCGAGCACACGCGAAGCAACAGAGATGTCACTTTTGACAATCTGAATACCTGCGGGCTTAGTAAAGGTTTCAATGATCGGCAGTAGCGAATAGGTCGCCAACAATGGCGCCTCGTCAGTCAGTGTGTAAATGATGTTTGACTTTCCACCAGCCATATATAGCCCCTTGTGTTAAATTGATTTTTCCAGAACCGAGCTTTTGGCCCTGTTCTACTCACTAATGTGCTTAAATAAAAACCTTGAGAGTATCGACCCTCATTACATTTCAGTCAACGATATATCTCGTGATAACGACATTTCGCTAAAAAATACCCAATCTTATTGTAGACTATCAGTGTTCACATTCAATAAGATTGTTTAGAAATTCAGATTGATAAGCGATATAACTATCAGATTTTTCACATATCTGCGTCTATTATTATGCAACTTTCTACTGAGTTCACACATAAATTGATTCACTCTAGCGCATTAATTTTAGTCTTTAAAGCACAAAATGCATCGCAATATTTTTTAATTTAATATTGGTCAGCGATGTAACCGCTTAAATTGGGTCATGCATTCGGCTATAAAAACCTCATTTTTACCCGCTTTAACCTACAAAAAACTCAAACGTAATGTGAGCTACTCTAGAAAAGAGTACAGGAACATCATTACATTTTTATATCTGTACAACTCATATTTAGCACTAAGGTATAAAAGTTTATCTAAATTATGTATGAAAAAATTTATTTTAAGCTCCTTGTTTCTTGGAACAACGACAACAGTTTTTACAGAAAACCCAATTCGAGTTCAAACACTAATGATCAATCAGCCTACAGCACATTGATATGTGGCTTTAGAAACACAGTAAAATAATCAATCAGTACAAATTGGTGAAGGTAACACCAATGAATAAGATCAAATTGACACCCCTACCCAAAAGATAAAATTCACCTAGATAAAAGTTATTATCGAGTGACATTTAAAATAGGCGGCTGGTTCCACAGTAAAAATCGGTGATCGTTTTATGGAGAAGTGTCCATCGTTTTTGTGATCAATCAATGGATCACTATGATATTCCGCTACAGATTAGCCCATATGGGGATGCAACTTATCGGGGTATCTAAATAAAAAACCGATGCCTAAGCATCGGTTTTTTATTGCAGACTTATAAGTTATTTAAGTCGATAGGTTTTGTTTTAGCACTAGTTGGCACTTGAAAATCAATTCCTGCTTTCTTAAACAACTGAGGCACTTCTACTAAAGCCATAGATGAGTTTTTTGCAATTCCCCCAACATCACTTACCAATCCTTGAGCGCTCGTTAAATTCATCCCTGTTGAGACCAATGATTGAGGATTGCTTGCGATTGTCATAGAAACTTGCTTAGAACCTTGTGCTAAATCTTTTGCCATAAGCGCAGCAATCGCATAGTTTTTTGCAGCGCCCAACAGATATTGTTTCTTTTGAGCACTCAATGTTTTTAATTGCTCTAATGTTTGATTTTCATCTTTTTTTGCTGCTGACAGAACAGTTTCAGAAAGTTTTGCTAATTCTTTAATTTGAGCATCTTTTTCTTGCAAATTAGATGTTTTACTCAAAGTAGCCAATTTAGTTTGAATTTCTTTGCTATCTGTACCTGTTGAAATGGCAGCAGCTAACGCAGCACGACTTTGCTGAAATAGGTAATTGGTTGCACGTGCCTGAGTTAAGAAATCTCCGACATTTACACTTGTTGCAGATGAAGTTCCAACAACACTTTGGGTGACATTAGAAGCAAGATTACTTAGTCCGAAGCCTGCATGGGCCATAGACACAGAAAATACAGTTAGAGAAATTGCTGCAATTTTTTTCATGATTTTTCCTTATTGCGCCAAATCGGCTTTTTGAACAACTTGTTTAAGTAACGGGGGAATGATTTCAAGTAATTGAAGATTATAAAGTTGGCCTCTATTGTCTAGTTGACTGTCAATTAAATTGAATTCTTGTTGAATGCCTTGAGCTGCAATCTTTTGCTGCTTTTGATCAAAGAAACGTACACCTAAGGTAAAATCTACCGCAACTTTGCAAGGATTATCTTGTGCATTACACTTGGGTGTATCCATTTTTAACTTAGATTTTAAAACAGGTTGAATACACTTTGCAGGGACAAAAGGCTTGAAATTTAACTGCTGCTTAAAACCTGCATTTTGTGTCATATAGGTAACCGATGCCTGAAACGGCATTTGCCCTGGCAATGCGCCACCTGTTGCATAAAATGGATACTTAGAATTTTTCGTAAAAGCATAGTAAGTCAATGTAGGAAAAGCCGATAATTGAAAATCACCAGATTGCTCAGATGTCACAAAAGAACACATTGCACGAGAATAAGTTGAATCCGTTGCCGTCTGTTGAGAATTGTTAATTAGAACAATATCTCCTTTTGTGACCGAGAGATTATCTCGACCACTAATGGCTGCATCCAATTGAGCAACTGCTTCATTTTGGTCACGCGAAATTACCGTTGCCTCCCATGTTGGGATAGATACCAATCTTCCAGAAACTTTCTGCTGATTGTAAATATAAATTTTCATCCCAACACTCAAGCGCAGACCTATATCAGAGACTTTTACCTGATTTCCATCTTTCGCACTGATTTTCAAATCAGATCGTGTAAATTTAATGCCTTTTTTAAATTCCTGACCTAATTTGATCAAAGCATTTTTCAATACAACTTCTTGACGATTTTCTAAAGAAAAACCCATACCATCAGAAATCACATCTTTGACTTCATCACTGGCATGTGCAACATGAATCACTCGACCTGAACGATCCAACATCTCGGCAAATACTTCACTATGTACAACTTGTTGCTGAGTAATTTTCCCTAGAGGTTTTTGATATGCCACAGTCGGCAAGATATTTAAACGAATAAATAAATCTGGTAACTCTCGATGATTAATATCTTCGGCTTGAGCCAATTGAGTTTGCTCAGAAACTGATTGCGCTAAACTACTATAGCGCTTATTAACAGGCACCAAACTGAATGCAGCACCATCCCCAATGGCATCAGAAAAGATTTGTTCTACAAGATCTTTTGATTCACCCTGTGTTGTTGCTACATCAACTAGCAAAGCTTTAGGTTTACTGACTGCTTGACGAACATGGGTCGTCAATTTTACAAAATTTTTAGAATGGTTATTGACTAGAATTGGCGTTGCTACAGCATAATCACTATCAGCATAGACAATATGGATCAAATCCCCTTCTGTAGATGATAATTCATCATTTTGTGCAATGCCGTGATTCAATCCTTTATCCAGAATTAAATAAGATTTCCATTGATCAAGAACTGAAGTTTTGATTTCAGACAACTGCAAATCATTTTTTGCTTTTTTTACCAACTGGCTCGACAGTGCAATCGCACTGGCTTGGTATTGCTGCATGATTTGCTGTTTTGTAGCTGGACTACGTAGGTCTGTGGTTAATACCTTAATCGGCTGTGTCGAGGTCAAGCTTTCGCTATATAGGACTTCTCCAGTTAAGATATTGGTCAGCTTCAGACTTAAGGTAACAGGTGTAAAAATTTCTGTTGTTGACTGTTTTTCAACAACATATTCACCTGCTCGCAAGACTTCTAATGATGCGACATAAGTTTTATGCTTTGTATTCTGTTGAATTTGCTGCGCAATCTGATTGGTAAATTCCTGATTCAATGCTCCTTCAAAACTCATTTGTAGCTGTGAGCGAATACTAGGTGTAATCGACTGAATAAAATCACATGCAATCGGTGAATTTTTTTCATCATGGACGAATGCCTGCTTACATTCCTGATCTAAACCAAATAAACCTTTTGAAGGATAAATTTGCAAATCAGCATACGCATCCGCACTCAGAAAAGGGAGTAACCATGCCAATTTTTTTATTTGCATTGGGTACCACCAATACATAACGTTAGCGTATTACCTTCTTGCTTACGTTCTGCCGCAGCCAACACGGAGCTACTACGCAATGCTTTCGCCAATTCAACTGTAATTGGCTTATTACCCTTATAGGTCATTGTAATTTCAACCAAATGACCATCCTGGGTACGAATATTGATATTATCTGCACCTTGAATATCCTCTAGCGCAACAAAGAGATCATCACCTAAACGTGTTGAAACATTATTTGAAATACTCTTCACAAAGATCGTCATGTCTTTACCATACATTGAACGATTTTTTGAATAATTCAAGATCTGCGGTCCAATCGTGCTCAGTGCTAATTGTCCAAGTTTTGCCGAAACATTTGCACGGCATGCTTCCGCAGTTGCGCCTGAAGCAGATTCAGTACGAGTTTCCCCAGTCATTAAAGTTGCATCATCAACTGAATAAACCTTAAAACTGACTGCTCCATCACAGGCATATTGTCCTGTTACTGGAGATCGCCCTCGATCAAAGATATTGCTACTGCCTGCCATAAACCAATCTGCTTTTTCTTGACGTGCAGCAGCAGCAAATTTTGCCAGTTCACTGTCACTCAGCAATTGCTGAACTGACATATGACGCCCTTTTAAATATTTACTTCTAAACAGATCTGAATCCATAAGCCGTAAATCGTATCTAGCAGCATTTTGTGCAATACTATTTAGAGTCTGATTAACACTTTCAGGTTTAGTACTTGGAGTTTGATATTCCACATATCGAACAAAACTTTGAATATCATTTTGCTGCTCATTTTGTGAATAACTTGCACTTTCTGAAGCATTATATTTTGAAGAAGATGCAGCAGCATATTTACTACTATTACTACGACTACTCCCGCCTGCATATGCACCTGCTCCATAATAATTATCATAAGCTCCAGCATAACCAGAGCTTGCGCGACTCCGTGAAGATGAACTTTCCCTTGAAGATACACTTGCACTCTCATTGCTTTTATATTTTGCATTTTCATTATATTTATAGCTTTGATCATTATAATAAGCCGTAAACTCTTTTACTGGCTTAGAGTTATCTCGTGGAACACCAAAATATTCATCCATAACCACCATAATTGGACTTGTACGGCTATTCTTTTTAGATAGGCCATAATCATTAAGAATTGAACGAAACTCTTGATCATCCATCTCCAAACTTATACGTGTAACCAAATTTTGTTCAGCATCCGTCTGGCTTCCCAAACTCACATAATAAGTTGGATCAACTTGCTTGACGATTTGAGTTAAAAATGGCTTGGCATCAGCAAGAGATTTTGGACCATTAATTTTAATAATCATGGCGGTCACTGCATCTTCACGCGCATTATTCAAAGCCTGATTACGGGTTAGGTTCTGATCTTTCTTTATAATTGGTGCTTTACCTTCACCAATTGTTTTAATGATTTCCGCATTTACAGCAGCAGACGACAATAGCAGAGAAACTGCTATGCAAAAGAAAGGCTTAATCATTATTATCTCACGTTTAATAAATGTATATATTTGTATGTTTGGCATAAAATATAGTTCAGATTTTTAAAAGTCAATTTTATAAGAACTAGGATATGTCACTTTTAGTGCTAATAACTATTAAATTCAATTTAATAATATATAAAAAAACAATCTACATATTAGAAAAATAAACTTATTATATTAATTTCATCAATACAAAAAACCTATTATTTATTCTTATAATTAAAAACCAACTATCAATTTATTAAAAATATCATAAAGAAATTATTCCAATATTTTCAAAATTAAAAAATCTTCTAATCTATTTCTTCAAATAGCTCATAAATAATATCAAACTATTAAAGTAAGAAAATGGTAAAAACTGGGTCACAATATTCACCATTTTCTAAAGTAAGTTTTATATTTTTAAAATATAAGTTATTTTATTAACCACCCATCTACTTTCTCTTGATCTGCCACGTTCAACTCAACTGTGGTCAATCCAGTTTCAACTGCATTTACCGTAAACTGAAGCAATTCATCACGACGGAAAGCATGCACCACAAATTCACCTTGCTGTTTGGCATATTTCGCCAACAGTTTTTCCGACGCTTTTAAGCCATCAATCGCCACAATCACATCATTGGCAGACAATCCTGCTTTTGCACCTGCACCATCACGGCGTGCCTGTTGAATCATCACACCCTCAGGTTTATCGGCAATTTTTAAACCAAATGGCTGGGTTTTGTCATTTTTGACTTGGTACTCAATGCCAAACTCAGGGAACAATTGATCCAGTGGCAATTCATCGGTAGTATAGATCAGATGGTTAATTTGCTCTAACCATGAGTGACCTGTTAATTCTTCACACAAATCAAAAATGCTACGTTCGCTGACTTGAATGCCTTTTTGTGCATTTTCATACAGTTTACGTACCAACGCATCAAGACTTGAGCCACGTAGACGCAAACCTAAATCCAGACACAATGCAACCAAGCAACCTTTATTGTAGTAGCTGGTTCCTGCATTATTGCTGTTTTCATTTGGACGATAGAATTTAATCCAAGTATCGAAACTCGATTCAGCCACAGACTGCACTTCACGACCCGGATTTTGTAAATAACGATCAATCTGTGTTTTGAGTAATTTCAAATAAGAGGCTTGTGAAATCACACCACTGCGCAGCAAAATCAAATCATCGTAATATGAAGTAAAGCCTTCAAAAATCCACAGCAACGAGGTGTAGCTTTCTTTGTGCAAATCATAATTAACAAAGTTTTCAGGGCGAATATATTTCACTAACCACGAATGGAAATATTCATGGCTACATAAACCCAAGAAACGTTGATAATCTTCCGAAGGCTCTTGTAGCTCATTGGCTTTTGGTAAATCATCACGTGGGGTAATCAGACTGGTACTGTTCGGATGCTCAAGACCACCATAACTGTTGCCTGTTGCCATGGTCATGAACACATAGTTTTTAAATGGCGCTGAACCAAAAAGTTGAATTTCGGTTTGGCAAATTTTTTGGACATCTGCTTGTAAGCGCTCAACGTTGGTCGAGTGTTTACCTGAAATCACAAACTCATGCTGGATGCCTTCAGCCTCAAAACTGAAACGGGTTTGATCTGCCAGTTCAAATGGACTGTCGATGAGCTGCATATAGTTGTCAGCTTTTAAGGTGTAGCGCCCTTTCACCAAGCTTTTTGATGCCAAGCCTGTCGCTACAGTAAAATGCTTAAACTCATCGGGTAAGAACACTTCCAATTCACATTCAGCTTCTTCTTGATCTTTGAGACTTAAGCACACACACGCTGGATTGACATAAAAACGGGTCTGGTCGACATAGCTACCACGTACAGAAAGATCATAAGCATAGACATCGTATTCAACCGTGATCAACTCATGATCGGTGTTAAATAAACGCCATTTATTTTTTTCAAATTTACTGATTTTAAGCTCACGCCCTGCCTCATCATAGGCTTTGACAGATTCAATGTGTTTTGCAAATTCACGAATCAGGTAACTGCCCGGAATCCATGTCGGCAACCACAATTCTTGTGTTGGATTGGCAACAAAACGTAAGGTCACATGAATGAGATGCTGTTGGTAATCGTCAAACTCTATTTGATAGTGCAACATAAGTCGGAATTCTAATCTTAATCAGGTTATGCAGGGCTTTAGCTTAGCATTTTTTTACTCTAATATGCGCTACTGCTGTTATTCCATACAGAAGATAAAGTAAATCAAGTTAGCTTTAATCTTTGTCATGGAAGATAGTTTTCTCTTTCTTTTGATCTCCTCAGGATTTGTCCTTTGAAACGTTTTATTTCTTGGTTTGCAGGGCTAGGTATATTGTGCTCAGGTTTTGCCCATGCAGCCATTTTGAATATTGATCCCGAATCTGTACCTGCCGCAGCATGGACAATTTATGATCCTCAATCTGGTCAAACTATTGCTGAATACAATAGCCATGCACAGCGTGCACCTGCATCATTAACCAAAATGATGGTGGCATACATTACGCTACAAGAAATTAAGGCGGGCAAACTCAAAAAGACCGATGTGCTTACTGCCAATGACGTGGTACATGTCGTTCAGCCTGATGAATCACAAATGTTTTTACGTCCAGGGCAAAAAATCACGATTGATCAATTGCTCACAGGTTTAGTGGTGATGTCTGCCAATGATGCTGCGGTGACGTTGGCACAGCGAATTGGTGGTGATCTTCCACATTTCGTGGCACGCATGAACCAGGAAGCGAAAGCATTGGGCATGACGGATACCCACTTTACCAATCCTGCTGGAATTACCATGGATGGGCATTATTCCTCTGCCGCAGATATGGCAAAACTGGGCAATGCCCTGATTCAACAGTTTCCTGATTATTTGGGTTATTCCAAGCAAACCAGCTATTCATGGAATGGGCATCCGCACCACGCCACCAATATTTTGCTGAAACAAGATCCAACTGTAGATGGTTTAAAAACAGGTTTTACCCGCGCAGCAGGGTTTAATCTTGCTTTAACTGCCAAACGCCCAACCATGAATCTAAACTTGCCAGAGCGCCGTTTAATTGTCGTGGTACTGGGGACAACCAGCCCAGTCATGCGTGCCGAAGTCGCACATCGCTTAATGAATCTAGCTTATAGTTACACCCGCGATGAAGTGATGGTCAAGGCACAACAGCCCATCGCAATTTTGCCTGTCATGAACGGAAAAATCCGCAGCTATCAGGTTGTACCACAAAGCACGCAATTTATGACGACTTCTTTGTACAACCAGCCGATCAATATTGATATGCGCAGCTTCAACAATAACAGTGGGCGTTTGATCTACAATGGGCAAAGCATTGAACCGATTGACCATACCAAAACCCAGATTCAGGTTAATCTGAATCAGAAACAATTGACTGCACCTTTAAATCAGAACTTGCATATCGCAACGCTCAAAGTGTACCAAAATGGTCAATGGATAGAAGATATTCCTGTGCTTTCACATGTCCAGCTTGAATATGCCAGCATTTTCCAGCGCTTATGGCATTGGTTATGTCAATTACTCCCTTTTCTTGCAGAAAAAGTGATTCCTGCGAAGATACTGTTGTAAGATCAAAAGAAAAATAGGCTTGAATTTTTAAAATCAGCCCCAAATTCGTTTAAAATAATGCACGTCATCAAAAATCCTGAATTTGCATTCCCCAAATTCAGGATTTCATTTTATGATGTGACTTTAAAACTCTGTATGGATTTCAAACATGACTGCTATTGCAAATAACCACGTGGTTTCATTCCACTACACATTAACAAACGCTGAGGGTGAAACACTTGACCAATCTCAAGGCGAACCACTTGCCTATTTGCACGGCGCAGGCAATATCATTCCTGGCTTAGAAAAAGCACTTGAAGGTAAAACTGTTGGCGAAAAATTGACTGTCAACGTTCCTGCTGCTGAAGGTTATGGCGAATACAACCCTGACCTAGTACAAGAAGTTCCTGCGCAAATGTTCCAAGGCGTTGAGAAAATCGAAGCAGGCATGCAATTCCAAGCTCAAACTGATGATGGCGTACAAATCGTAACCGTTAAATCTGTTGAAGGCGACACAATCATCGTTGATGCAAACTTCCCACTTGCTGGTCAAGACTTGACTTTCCAAGTTGAAATCGTTGAAGTGCGTGACGCGACTGCAGAAGAACTTGAGCATGGCCATGTTCACGGTGTAGGTGGTCACCACCACTAAGTTTTGCTTAACGCAAATCTTAAAAGCAAAGCCTAGCGCTTTGCTTTTTTTATGCTATTTTTGAGCCATCAAGTACTCAAGACTGATTTTATGTCTACCCTGATTTGGTTTCGTCAAGATTTACGGATTTCTGATCATGCTGCCCTGTGGCACGCCAGTCAAAATGGTTCATGTCTCGCACTCGCGATTTTGTCTCCCAAGCAGTGGCAACTGCACGATGACGCACCGATTAAACTGGATTTTTATTTGCGTCAATTGCGCCAGTTACAGCAACAATTGCAATACTACAATATCCCGCTGATCGTTAAAATTGTGCCCCTTTGGCAAGATATTGCTCCTGTGTTACTCAAGCTGTGTAAGCATTTTCAAGTTCAGCATGTGCATGCCAATGTCGAGCTTGGCGTACATGAGCTACAACGCGATAAAAGCTGTCAAGATCAGTTGGCGCGAGCAGATATTCAACTGAAGTTTTACCAAGACCGCACATTATTTCCTGTGGGCAGTATTCGTAATCAGTCAGGACAGCCCTATCAGGTGTTTACGCCATTTAAGAAAAACTGCTATGAGCGCCTCAATCAGCAATTACCTGCCTGCTATCCTGACATTGCCATTCAAACACCTCTGCAACTTGAACTGAGCGAACAAGAACAAAACATTCCTGAACTGCATGAACTGGGTTACGATGCGATTGCCGCTGAGCATCAACAACTTTGGCCAGTCGGCGAACTACATGCGCAGCAACAACTGGATAATTTTCTAAAAAATGCGCTGGCAGATTATCAATTACAACGCGACTTTCCTGCTCAAGCAGGCACCAGCCAACTGTCAACGTATTTAAATATTGGGATCTTGTCGATTCGCCAATGCGTACAGGCACTATTTCGTCCGCAGCAAGGGCAATTTTTACTGACCGATCAAGGACAGCAGACTTGGCTAGATGAATTACTCTGGCGCGAGTTTTATCAACATATTTTGTTTGATTACCCTCAGGTGTCTAAATATCTGCCCTTTCAGCATAAAACCCAGCAACTGCAATGGCGGGATGACCCTGAAGGTTTAACTGCATGGCAGCAAGGTCAAACAGGCATTCCGATTGTTGATGCAGGGATGCGACAACTGCTGGCGACAGGCTGGATGCACAATCGTGTCCGCATGATTTGCGCCATGTTTCTCACCAAAAATTTACTGATTGACTGGCGTAAAGGTGAACAGTGGTTTATGCAACATCTGATTGATGGGGATTTGGCAGCCAATAATGGTGGCTGGCAATGGAGCGCATCGACAGGCACAGATGCAGCACCGTATTTTCGGATTTTTAACCCGATTAGCCAGTCGGAAAAATTTGACCCAAATGGGGATTATATTCGGCGCTGGGTACCTGAACTGAAGTCTTTAGATGATAAAAGCATTCATGAGCCTTATGCCAAAGGCTACAAAGCTGGATTGGGCTATCCTAAAGCGATTGTTGATCTGAAAAGCAGTCGCGTACGTGCCATCGAAGCCTTTAAAGCACTGGACTAATCTGAATTAACCCAATGCTTGCAGCAAGTTGTTTTTAGCTTGCTGCTCATAGTGCTGCTGAAAATATCGGGTTTGATATAACGGTTGCGTCAGATAAAACTGGCGCAGTACCTGTTTGCGTTTTTCCTGATAAATCAGTTCATCGACCCAGATATATTCCTGCCGAATTTGCTGTTGATACTCGGCAAAACGCACAGCTGCGCTGCCTAAAATTGCCAGATCAATATCCAGTAAATAGGCTAAATCTGACTCAGAAGTTGTAGCATGTTGCTGTGTCGCCAAAATCCAACTCGCTATCTTGTCGAGCTGGGTTTCAGGCAATGCGCCTGCCAGTTGTTGCCGCATCAACAAAGCACTATCATGCTCATTGCTTGCAGAACGGGATTGATAGACTACATCGTGAAAGAAAATTGCCAGTTGCAGTGCAAAACCATCTTCAATTTGGCTTTGTACTTTTTCAAACAGCACCAGACATTCCACAATATGCTGCACCTGATGATACGCACGCTGTGGTTCTTGATAGGCTTGCAGCAGTTTTTCCAAGCACTGTTCATGCTGCTGCACAGACCAGTGCTCAGGCGAAAACTGCGCAAATAGTTTTCGCCATGCATGACTAAACTGCTGCAATGCCTGCATTATGCTGCCTGTTCATCACGCTTAAATACCAGTTCTTTGGCATTGGAATTTTCAGCATCGAAATAATAACCTTCGCTATTAAAGGCTTTTAAATCTTCAATCTGTTGAATTTGCTGTTCAATCACAAAACGTGCCATTAAACCACGGGCTTTTTTAGCATAGAAACTAATGACCTTGTATTTGCCATTTTTCTGGTCTAGAAACACAGGTTTAACGATTTGTGCATCCAATGCAGATTCTTTCACCACTTTATAATATTCATCTGAGGCAAGGTTCAGCAAAATATTACTATTGGCTTGCTGCAAATCCTGCTGAATCAGATCAGTAATGCGTTTACCCCAAAATTCATACAAGTTGCTGCCACGCGGATTGTGCAGTTTTGTGCCCATTTCCAAACGGTAAGGCATCATCAAGTCCAGTGGACGAAGCAAACCATACAAACCTGACAACATACGTAAATGCTGTTGGGCAAAATCCAGTTGCGGGTCGTTCAATGCATAGGCATCTAGACCTGTATAAACATCACCTTTAAACGCAAAAATGGCTTGGCGGGCATTGGCAAAATCAAACTCCGTTTGCCAATCCTGAAAACGTGCGACATTGAGCTGTGCAATTTTTTCACTGACGCTCATTAAACTTGCCAGTTGCGATGCTGACAATTCACGGCAAACCTCAATCAACTGCTCAGACTGGTCAAGCAACCGTGGCTGGGTAAAGTCGCTGCTTGGGAGTGCAGTTTCGTAATCCAGTGTTTTCGCAGGTGAAATTAAAGCCAGCATAGACATCCTCATTTTTGCTATATTCTGCCCACTATATCAGCCACCTATTTATAACGCCAATTTGTGTTTCTGATGGCATTTATCGGTACAATTATGACCCCTACTTTAAAATTAAGCTCATCGAGTCCTATGCCTGAAACGATTTTTTTACAAGGTCCTGCTGGGAAAATTGAGGTTTTTGTTGACCGCCCACAAGGAAAAATTCGCAGTTTTGCGATTATCTGTCATCCGCACCCGCTGCAAGGTGGTACAGCCCATCATAAAGTCCCGATGTTGCTGTCGAATATTTTAACCGAGCGCGGCTGTATCGTGTACCGCCCAAGTTTCCGTGGCGCAGGGCAAACCGAAGGCTTACATGAAGAAGGTTTTGGCGAAACCGACGATATTTTGGCAATCTTGCAACAATTGCGTGAGATGCATCCGAACCTTGATTTTTATGCAGGTGGATTTAGCTTTGGTGCGCATGTGTTAGCCAAATGTTATGCTGCACTCGATGTTGCACAGCGTCCAAAACAGTTGGTGTTGTGCGGTTTACCAACAGCGATGGTACGCGGTTTACGTGACTATCAAACACCTGAAATTCAAGGTGATATGTTATTTGTACATGGCGAAGAAGATGATATTACCTTGCTCAGTGACTTAATTGTTTGGACAAAACCACAAAAGCATCCCATCACGATTTTCCCAGGGGCAAACCACTTCTTTACAGGTTATTTAAAACCACTTCGCCAGGTGATTAGCCAATATCTTCGTCTGTAAATTTGTATTGTATGGCAAAACGTTTAATCCCAAATGTCTTGCGTCTAGGAAAATATTAAAACCATGCCCAATGCATTTGGAGCATGGGTTGAATAAAAAGAACGAATACAGCCTCCTGATCAGCACAGTAACACTGCCTGATCAGGTGCATTTTTTTTAATCAACATTTGCCAATGCAGTGACCAATAACTGCCAGCATTTTTCTACTGTATCGACTTTGACTCGTTCGCCTGGTGCATGCGCACCTTGAATATCAGGGCCAAAAGACACCATTTGCAAGTCAGGATAATGCTCGGCAATAATTCCACACTCTAAACCTGCATGAATGACTTTGAGTTCAGGTTCAATCTGGAAAGTGTCCTGATAAGCGCGTTGCAAACATTTTAAGGCAGCCGATTCTGGGTTCGGTGTCCAACCCGAAACGAATGGCGCAAGGCTCGAATGTAATCCATAATATTCAAAATGCTGCTGAATCCGATGCGCATGCGCTTCAAGTTCATCATTGACCATTGAACGCACCATGATCAGCGCACTGGCTTGTTCACGATTTAAACGTACCACACCAATATTATTTGAGGTTTCCACCACATCAGGCAGTGCCTGACTCATCTGTGCCACGCCATACGGACAGCTCGACAAAGCAGCCAACCACGCCTGTTGCTGCTCAAGGGCAATCACTTCAGTTACTGCATCATCAATTGATTGAGCACGCAATTCAAGCGCCTCATCCACACCTTTGAGTTGCACTCGCCAATCCGTTTGCGCCTGTTGTAGCAGAGTGTCTAATTGAGAAAGTTTTGATTTTGGTAAAGCAATCTTGGCAGTCGCTTCACGTGGTAAGGCATTACGCGCCGTACCGCCTGAGAACTCAACCAGATGTGCTTGTAGTTCAGGCAAATGTTGCTGTAAAAACTGCGCTAAAATCACATTGGCATTGCCACGCCCCAAATGAATATCAACACCCGAATGTCCACCCTTAAGTCCGAGTACCTGTACTTCAACTGCGGTCAGTTCGGCATCAGTTTGCACATAAGTCAGGGTTTGCGCGACTTCGATATCCTGACTACCTGCACAACCCAGATACAGTTGTCCCCACTCTTCGGTATCAATATTAAATAACCATTTGCCTTGCAGGACATTTTCTTCAAGAAAACGTGCACCACTCATGCCCGCCTCTTCATCGACCGTTAGCAATACTTCAATTGCTCCGTGAGCAATATCATCAGCATCCAGTACAGCCAACGCCAGTGCAACGCCAATACCATTGTCTGCACCAAGTGTAGTATTGGGTGCAATCATCCAGCCATTTTCCAAAATCGGCTGAATCGGGTCACGACTAAAATCATGCACCGTACCACGATTGGCTTGGGTCACCATATCCAGATGTCCTTGCAAAATCACGGCTGTTTTATGCTGCATGCCTGCTGTTGCAGGTTTACTGATAATTAAATTTCCGACAACATCCACATAGGTATCTAAACCTTTGTTTTTTGCCCAGTCTTGTAAATATTGGCGTAGTTGTTGTTCTTGTTTGGACTGACGCGGAATACGGCATAAAGTGGCAAAATGCTGCCAGACGTTTTGTGGTGAGAGTTGAGAAAAATCAACGACGTTCATGATCTGGTCTCGTGAGAAAAATAAGTATGTTTGGTTTCACTATACTGCAAAATGAACTGACAAGGTTAAACCTTGCCGAAAGAGAACTACGGATATAAAAAAAGCCAAGCAGATGCTTGGCTTTTAATTTTAAAACAGGTCGAATTATTCAGAGACTTCGATGCTTAAACCTGCCTGATTTGCCAGTTCAGTAAAGGTTGGGAAACTGGTCGCAACCGTTTCTGTACCAATAATCGTGATCGCTTGCGCAGCGCGTAGACCTGCAATACTAAAGCTCATCGCAATACGGTGGTCATGATGCGATTCAATCTGAGCGCCTTTAAAAATTGGTGACCAGTCGCCAGATTTACCCTGACCTTGAATGATAATACCATCTTCAGTTGGAGTACATTGGATACCCATCGCCTGCAAACCATCTGCCATCACCTGAATACGGTCTGACTCTTTGACACGCAGTTCAGCAGCACCTGTCAGTACCGTTTCGCCTTCTGCGCACGCAGCAGCAATAAACAAGGCTGGGAATTCATCAATCGCCAATGGCACTTGGTCTTCAGGAATATGAATGCCTTTTAATGTCCGTGTTGCACGAATACGAATGTCCGCAATCGGTTCACCGCCTGCAACACGCTCATTCAACACTTCAAGATCAGCACCCATGGCTTTGAGAATTTCAATCACGCCTGTACGGGTTGGGTTAATGCCGACCGCTTCCAATGTCACATCGGCATTTTCACAAATCGCTGCACCGACCATAAAGAATGCCGCAGAAGAAATATCTGAAGGTACTTGGATGTCTGTACCGACCAATTTACCACCGCCTTGCAGGCTAATACGGTTACCTTCGGTTTTTACTTCATAACCAAAGGCACGCAACATACGTTCAGTATGGTCACGCGTTGGCTCAGGTTCAGTCACTGAAGTTTCACCTTCTGCCCACAAGCCTGCCAGTAAAATTCCTGATTTGACCTGAGCTGATGCCATTGGCAAATCATACTGAATACCTTTAAGCGCTTGCGAACCTGTAATGCTGACTGGTGGTGTGCCTCTCTCACCTGTAGTCTGGATTTGCGCACCCATTAAACGCAGTGGCTTGGCAATACGCTCCATCGGGCGTTTTGACAACGATGCATCGCCCGTCATGACCGTATCAAATTTTTGTGCCGACAACATACCCGACAACAAACGCATACTGGTGCCCGAGTTACCCATATACAACGCGCTTGCAGGTGCTTTCAAACCCTGCATGCCCACACCATGAATGGTGACTTCACCATTTTTAGGCCCTTCAATCGACACACCCATATCACGAAAGGCTTGCAAGGTTGCCAAAGCATCTTCACCTTCAAGGAAGCCTGTGACATGTGTTGTGCCTTCAGCAATTGCACCAAACATAATCGAACGATGTGACACCGATTTATCACCCGGAACAGTAAATATTCCCTGAAAACGATGCTGTTGAGGTTGAATGGTAAATTGTTGGGTCACCTTGTCTTTCTCCATTAAAGGTTTTTGGGCAAGCATATGGTTAAAATGTTGTCGCGCAGCTTGAGCATGTCCAAGCAAGCCCATCAGCGCTTGTGAATCTTCTTGTTCGATCAAACGGCGAATAGTCGCAAGTTGCTGCTCAAACCCATCCACTGCTTTTAAAATAGCGGTTTTGTTGGCAAAGAAAATGTCATGCCACATTTGTGGATCAGATGCTGCAATTCGTGAAAAATCGCGAAAACCACCTGCGGCATAACGGAAAATATCCAGATTATCTTCGCGGTTTGCCAGTTGCTCCACCAAATTAAATGCCATGAGATGCGGCAAATGACTGGTATGTGCCAACACTTCATCGTGCTTTTGCACATCCATGCAAATCACTTCGGCTTTTGCTGCTTGCCATAGCGTGACCAGCTTTTCAACTGCCCAATCTGCACTACTTGGCAATGGAGTCAAAATCACTTTGTGATGCGCAAACAGATCTACTTTACCTGCATGCACACCGGTGTGTTCACTGCCTGCAATCGGATGCCCTGGCACAAAACCGACAGGCAACTCATCACCAAATACTCGCTGTGCAGCAGCAACTACATTGCCTTTGGTACTGCCCACATCGGTTAAAATTGCATCGGCTTTTAAATACGGTTTAATCTGCATCAAGACTTTTTCAGTGGCTTGTACAGGCAACGCCAGTACCACCAAATCTGCATCTTGGACGGCATCAATTGCCGAGGTATAGCCTGCCTGAATCAACCCCAGTGCTTTTGCATCTTGCAAGGTTTTGGCTGAACGCGTTGATGCCACCACTTCAGTTGCCAAACCTTCAGCTTGAATCACTCGTGCCAAACTTGAACCAATCAAGCCCAGCCCAATAAATGCCACTTTATGAAACAAGGGCTGTGTTTCTGAAACTACCACCAAAATTTGCCTCTATGCTCAATACGATAAAAATGCTTAACCAGCAGGATTACAACACGGCAACAGGATATGAACCCAGTACACGCAACTCTTTAACCAGTGGGCGAATTTCATCGAGCGCAGCCGCAACATTTGGCTGATCAATATGCCCCTCCAAATCAACAAAGAACACATACGCCCATTTTTCAGGAAGCGCTGGACGGGTTTCAATACTGGTCAGGCTAATGTTGTGCTTGGCAAATGGCTCTAAAATATCAAGCAATGCCCCTGCACGATTATGCGCAGAAATCAACAATGAGGTTTTGTCATTACCGCTTGCAGGAATTTTCTCACGGCCAATCACCAAGAAGCGTGTGGTATTTTCAGGGTTATCTTCAATATTGCTGTGTAAAATTTCTAAACCATACGTGCTTGCTGCAATATCAGAAGCAATCGCAGCCGAATGCCATTCATTGCGGATACGGCGCGCTGCTTCAGCATTTGAGCTCATTGCGACACGTTCCACACCAGGATAATGAATATCCAGCCAATTGCGGCATTGAGCCAAGGTTTGCTGGTGGGCATAAATCTGTTTAATACTGTCTTTACGGGTATTTTCCGATACTAAAAACTGGTGATGAATACGTAATTCAACTTCACCAATTACATTCAGGTTCGATGATTTAAAACAGTCTAGGGTATGGTTAACCACACCTTCTGATGAGTTTTCGACAGGGACAACACCATAATGCGCGCTACCTGCTTCAACTTCACGAAATACTTCATCAATAGTCGCAATCGGGCGTACAATCGCATCCTGACCAAAATGCTTTAAGGCCGCCGCTTGGGTAAATGTGCCTTCAGGGCCTAAAAAAGCAATACTCTGCGGTGCTTCAAGTGCCAAACATGCAGACATAATTTCACGGAACAAACGTGCCATAGTCGCATCAGACAACGGACCTACATTGCGTTCCATTACTTTACGTAACACTTGCGCTTCGCGTTCAGGACGATAAAACACAGGATTCTCTTCAGTTGCAAATTTAGCTTTGGCAACCGCTTCGGCTAAACGTGCGCGACGATTCAATAAATCCTGAATCTGTTGGTCTACACTGTCGATATCCGAACGCAATTGTTCTAAATTCAGAGAAGTCGTTTTCTGATCGTCATGGATCATGTCATTTCGCCCCGTGCTCATGTTTTTTTCTGCCTGCAAGTATAACCACATTCAACTGAAAAATGTCATCACATCCTAAGTGGCAAATTAAGTTTTTCGAGTAGATCAGTGCATTTAGCAACTGTACCAAGCTCAATCTCGATCCTGCACTGATGTTGAATCTAAACTGTAAAGCCTGCATTAACAGGTTAGATAAAAAAATACAGTGGCATTGCTCACACAACAAAGTATCCCATCACATTTATTTTTGTCATGATCTTCACCATGCAGCAGCACTTGGTTCTGGCACGGCTTGTGCTAGTATGTCGAATATCTTTCATTACTTGCGATTTCGTCATGACCACTAAACGCAATATCTATCAAGATCTTGAACATCCTTTTGCGCAGTACATTCGTATTATTGGCAAAGGAAAGACTGGTGCACGTTCACTGACTTTTCAAGAAGCATATGATGCGTTTAGTATGATTCTTAAAGGCGATGTACTTGATGTACAGTTGGGTGCATTTTTAATGCTGCTACGTGTCAAAGAAGAATCGGTGGAAGAACTAGCAGGCTTTGTACAAGCCACCAAAGACCAGTTGCAATACCGCCCACTTGAGGTTGATCTGGACTGGTCGTCGTATGCAGGCAAGCGCAAACATTATCCGTGGTTTTTACTGGCGGCTCTGACTTTGGCACAGCATGGCTATCGCGTGGTGATGCATGGCGCTGCTGGGCATACCTTAAACCGCGTTTATACCGAGCAGGTTTTAGAATTCCTCAATTACCCAATTTGCCATACTCAAGAAGACGTCGAACAACAATTACAACAACGCAATTTTGCCTATTTACCCCTTGCTGCAATTTCACCTGTACTGGATGAGTTGATTGGCTTACGCAATGTCATGGGGCTGCGTTCACCTATTCATACACTAGCGCGTTTAATCAACCCGTTTAATGCCAAAGCCACCTTACAGGCAATTTTCCATCCTGCCTATCGTAGTTCACATCAGCGTGCAGCATTTACTTTAGGCTATAAAAATAGTGCGGTGATTAAAGGCGAAGGTGGTGAGTTTGAACGTAATCCCGATGCCAAGACGTTAATTTGCGGTATTCGTGATGGTGAAATGTACGAACATGAACTACCTAAACTCACACCAGAACGCAGTGCAACTGAAGAAGAACTAGATTTAGCTGTGTTTAAAGCAGTTTGGGAAGGTCAGCAACAGCATAGCTATGGTGAGATGGCGGTAGTTGAAACGATGGGCATTGCTTTATATAGCATGGGTGTGGTCGACAGTTATGACGCTGCCATGCAAAAAGCCCAAACTTTATGGAAAACCCGTCATCAATAAAAACTAATTGGCATAAAAAAATCCCCGTTTGGGGATTTTTTTATTTAAACAAAACGAATCGGTTTTTCCTGATTGTGATCGTGGTCATCGTCACACACTTCACCTTCTTCTTTCGTACCACGGTCAATATACCCTGTACGTTCTTCTTCAGGTAAATGTTTATATTCCCATGCCAATACTGCTTGCATACAAATTTCGCGCTGTTCTTGGGTCAAGGCAACACCATTAGGCCATTTACCAATTTCAACTGCTGTTTTTAGACGTTGTACAATTTCGGGGTCTAAGACCGAGAGCATTTGTTCAATATTCATGACTCTTCCTGCTGCTGCAATGCTTCAAAATCCTGATGCCATCCCAACTTGGTACGACATGCCATATAGAAGTCATAACCAGGTGGATGCAATAAGCTTAATTTAAAGGGATGTTTGCGAATATACAAAACATCTCCGACATTTAGCGCCACGCTATGCTGCGCATCGGCACTGACCATCGGTAAAATACGGTTTTTACGGACGGTAATTTTGATTTCACTTTGATCACCAACAATAATTGGTCGAGATGAAAGTGTATGCGGATGCATCGGTACTAAGACAATTGCATCCATACTTGGGTGAATAATTGGGCCACCGCCTGACAATGCATAAGCCGTCGAACCTGTCGGAGTCGCAACAATTAAACCATCGCTATGCTGGCGGTAAACAAACTGTCCATCTATGGAGAGTTCAAAATCCACCATATGCACCGACTTGCCTGAGTGCAATACAATATCGTTCAATGCAATGGCACTATAAACAGTTTCGCCCGCAGTGCGAACTTCCATTTCCAGCAAAAAGCGCCGATCAAGCTGGAAATTTCCCTTGAGCACCAAGTCCAGTTTTTGTAGCACTTCAACTGGATTAATATCAGTTAAAAATCCCAAACGTCCACGGTTGACCCCAATTACAGGTGTATTGTACTTCACCAGTGCGCGTGCGGCATGCAATAAAGAACCATCACCGCCTACAACGACAACCAAATCCGCCACTTCACCCATCAGATTACGGCTGACAATCTGGCAATTTTGATAAGGGACAAGTTTTGCTGTTTCGACATCAAAAATTGGATGCAATCCCAATTTCAGCAAATGGTCATAAATAAGACAAAGTGTTTCTACAACAGCGGCTTTTTCTGGTCGTCCAATTAGCCCAATGTTGCGAAACGACTTGTGTGAGATTTTCACCAACTCAAGCGCTCCGTTCGGATTCGCAGCCATAATAACACGTTGTTTCAGGTTTGAAAAAACAATACAAAGTCTCTGATAAAACGCTAAATTATTGCTTAATTTTGTATTGTTTCACGAATAATCATTGCAAAATAAATAAAAGCTTCGCATGATTACAGGGTTTATGTCGGATAGCTTATCACTTTTTATGAAGTCACAACGCGGTCTTGGTTTATTTCCCCTGATTTTTTGTATTGTTGTTATCGCAGGATTTCTCGCCTTTAGCGCGTATGTTATTCATATTGATAGTGTTATTCGAAAGAAATTTGAAGGTCAACGCTGGGATATTCCAGCCAAAGTATATGCACGCCCTTTAGAAGTATACAATCAGGCACCTGTAAATGAACCTGATTTTCTACAAGAGCTAGGAATGCTGGGTTATAAAAAAGCCGATGGTTATACTCAACCAGGTAGTTATGTACTGAATGGTAATAGCGTTTATGTACATACTCGTGGCTTTGACTTTGGTGATAGTAACGAACCTGAGCAAGTATTGCATATTACCTTTGGCGATGACCAAATGCAGGACGTGCGCACAACCAAGCCATCAAGTACAGGAATGACTCGCCTCGAACCGTTATTGATTGGTGGAATCTATCCGCAACATAACGAAGACCGCGTCCTCATCAAGCTAAAAAATGTACCCAAGCCTCTCATTGATGCGCTGGTTTCGACAGAAGATCGTAATTTTTATGAGCATCATGGGATTTCGATTCGTGGTACTGCTCGTGCAATTGTCAGTAACATTACAGGCGGTAAACGTCAGGGTGGATCAACACTCACCCAGCAGTTGGTAAAAAACTTCTACTTATCTCCAGAAAAAACCTTAAAGCGTAAGGTCAATGAAGCCTTAATGTCTATATTGCTGGAAATGCACTACAACAAAGATGAAATTCTAGAAGCATATTTAAATGAAGTGCATCTGGGGCAAAATGGTAACTATTCTATCAATGGTTATGGTTTAGCCTCACAGTTTTATTTTGGTCTACCTTTAGGTGAACTGAATATTGCTCAACAAGCTTATTTGGTTGGTTTGGTACAAGGACCATCTTTATATAATCCTTGGCGCAATCCTGAAGGTGCAAAAAACCGTCGTGATACCGTTTTGCACAACATGCTGGTGATGGGCTATCTAACTCAAGCGCAATATGAACAAGAAAGCGCTCGCCCACTTGGTGTCGTGGCAAAACCTGCCTTGGGCCCAACTCGCTTCCCAGACTTTATGGATATTGTGCGCCGTCAACTACGCAGTGAATACCAAGAATCTGACCTGACCAATCAGGGCTTACGTATTTTCACCACGCTTGACCCGATTGCACAAACCAAAGTTCAAAGCAGCTTTAAAGATACCGTAGACAATCTGTCAAAACGTAATCCTCGTGTGTTAGCCGATTTACAAGGTGCAGTACTGATTCAGCGCCCAGACAATGGCGAACTGGTTGCAGCTGTGGGTTCAACACAAAACTTTACTGGCTTTAACCGTACCATTGATGCCAAACGCCAAGTTGGTTCATTACTCAAGCCTGTGATTTATCTCAGTGCAATTGAATCGGGCCGTTATAACTGGGCATCCGCGATTCAAGACAATTCTATTAGCATTCCAACTCAAGGGAAGGCTTGGACACCTAAAAACTATGATGGTGGTGAGCATGGTATGGTGCCGATGGTACAGGCCTTACAACATTCTTATAACCTTGCGGCTGTACGTTTAGGACAAGAATTTGGGATTCCAACATTCACCAATCAGTTACGCAAATTTGGTGTGACCAGTGATATTCCATCTTACCAATCTGTTTTCTTGGGTGCAGTTAACTTGTCTCCAATGGAAGTTTTAGGTCTTTACAACAACTTTGCAACAGGTGGTTTTAAATACCCAACCAAAGCCATTCGCTCAGTTGTTGACCAAAATGGTAGAACGCTCAACCGTTATGGTTTAGAAGTTCAGCAAACTGTTGATCCAGCAGCAGCCTATGTTCTGAACTATGGTTTACAGCAAGTCATGAACAACGGTACAGGTAAAGCAGCGTATAGCAGTTTGCCATCTAGTCTAAAACTGGCGGGTAAATCGGGAACAACCAATGACACCCGTGATTCATGGTTTGCAGGCTATTCAGGCAATTATTTAACAGTCGTATGGCTAGGTCTAGACAACAACAAAGTGACAGGCTTAACAGGGTCTTCTGGCGCACTTCCAGTATGGATTAATGTCATGAAACAGTTACGCCAGCAACCTGTCAATATCAAACAACCTAACAATGTTCAGTGGCAATGGGTTGATACACGTTCAGGGCGCTTGTCAGGAGCCAATTGCTCAGGTTCGATGTATATTCCATTACTTGCAGATCACCTGCCTGAACATGGAGGTAGCTGCGGGTTTTCAAATCATCAAGCACCTACTGATGAAGCTAGTGCATCTGCACCAGCTACAAGCGCAACCAGCCCAGATAATCTCGAAAACCTGATTCGGGAAAGTAACAATAGCGACACTAACTCCAATACACCAACACGCGTCATTTCAAGCGGCAGTTACGAACAGTAATTTCATCTTTGGGCAATAGTCATTACTATTGCCCAATTCTTTTTTAAAGTATCTAGATGGAGAACTCTCGCGAATGCATTTAAAACTGATCAGTAGTTGTGTATTAAGTTTGAGTCTGATCGGCTGTAGCCAACTGACACAACAGCCCCAATCTAAGCATCAACGAAGCACTCCACCGACAGAGAAAAAAACCACCCAACATTCTCACGCCAATGGCGTTCAGATTACACCTTATCACGTTCCTGAAATTAAACGTGAATCTATACCTGTAAAAAACCATTCTGTTCATCCACAACCTGCTGCAACTCCAGATGGTTCAGAAAAACCCGTTTTTCGTCAGCTCATTCAACAAGCGCGACAAGCTTTGCAACAAAACAATCTAACCAAGGCTGAACATTTGGCATTGCAGGCACAGCGTATTTCACCGCAAGCGGCACAAAGTTATGTGATCTTGGCACAAATAGCTCAGAAACAACGTAACTATAATCATGCAGAGGCTTTGCTACAACGCGGTCTAAGTTTGGCAAATGACAATGCGACCAAGAAGCAGCTTTGGCTGATTCGCTTGCAGATCGCACAGACTCAGCATAACCAAAATGCTATTCAACAAGCCAAACGTGCTTTACAGCAATTCTAAACTTGAGAAATACCTGCAATTCCATAAGCAGCATGTTGCTGGGCAATTGCTAAATCCTCAGCTTTAAGCCCACCCAAAGCAATCACGGGTAAATCAACCTGTTCTGCCCAGTTCTGAAATTGTACCCAGCCTAATCCTGTGGCTTCAGGGTGCGTTGCTGTAGCCAATACTGGGCTGAGTAACGCTGCATCACAACCAATCTGCTGAGCATGTTTTAAACTATGCAAATCATGACAGGCTGCCAAATAGCATTGCCCTACTCGCAGTTCGCCTTGCTGAGTTGCCAAAAGTTGTGACTGTTTGAGATGAATGGCGGCGAGTTGATGTTGTTGCTCAAGGCTCAACTGTGCTGCCAAGGTTTGATTAAGAATTAACTTGCCTAATTGTTCTGCTGGTAAACTTTTAATACTTTCCAATTCGGGCTGCTGTTCAGGGCGATAATAAATTGCTTGCCCCTCAGTCAAACTGGCAAGTTCCTGTAACTGAGTCCGAATTTTAATTTGCTGTGGAAACAACAAACGTTGGATTAATGCACGATTGGCTTTAGGGAAATTCAATGTCGCCAACTCAGAACGCGAATACCATTGCCACGGTTGCTGAATCTGCGTTAACAATGCTTCAGGCACATAACTGAAAAACACATGTAACTGCACGATAATATCGTCATATTCATGCTGAATTTTCTCAAATGGATGCCAGTCTACAAGGTCAATTCCGACTTCTTCTAGCACTTCACGGCGACATGCTTGCTGTGCAGTTTCACCTTGTTCAAATTTACCTCCAGGAAATTCTGCTTTATTCCCCTGATGCTGGTTTGCATCACGCCACCCCACCAAAACTCGTGTTTTAGAAAATAATAATCCAATAGCAACATCTACGTGGGATTTTTGCATCACTGCTCCTTTGTACACTTCATCATGCTTAACCTTGACACTGAGCATGTTACAAAGTTTTTACTTAGAGTACTAAATTTTCGTTGACAGTTTTACTTGATAATAATTATCATTTAAAGCACCAATTAACACCACGAGAACACAATAACATGAACGCACCATTTAACTTATTTACTCGTCATACCGATACAGCTCAATCTTTACCGATGCTTCATTCCAATAATTTATTTGCACTCGGGCGTGAAATTCGCATTATGCACGCAGGAGAAGAATATCGCTTGCGCCTGACCCGCAATAATCGACTTATTCTCACCAAATAATAAGACTGTTGAAAATAGCGGTGTTTATCATAAACGTGGAGAAAAGCAGCACATTCAAGCACTGTGCTGCTTTTTTACTGGAGCAATTATATGCTCACAGGTAATTTATTACATTCAGGATTTAAAAACGACTATAAGATTTTTATGATCAGAAACCCTAGATTCAACTCAAAAAATCACTATAAATTCAAAATTTTAAATTATTTCTTAATCTAAATTC
Source organism: Acinetobacter brisouioides (assembly GCF_004331075.1). Classification (GTDB taxonomy): domain Bacteria; phylum Pseudomonadota; class Gammaproteobacteria; order Pseudomonadales; family Moraxellaceae; genus Acinetobacter. Next base: position 300,619 of record NZ_SJNX01000002.1, read on the forward strand.
TTGATAAATGCACTGATTCTACTGCAATCGCAACAAAACCAGATCATTTGAATTTTGAGATGAAGACTCTGCCAAAATTAACTTAATGGCACAACCCGCAGCACTTCTTCAAGCGACGTTACACCCGCCATGATTTTACGCGCACCCGCGATACGAAGAGGTTCAATTCCCTCTTTTTTTGACTGAAAGCGCAAGGCATTTAAAGATACATTTTCACTGATCATTTGTTTGAGTTGGAGACTAATCGGCATAAACTCATAAATTCCGATGCGCCCTTTATAGCCTGTATAACGACAGGCTTCACAGCCAACAGGCATATAAGCCGTTTGTGGCACATCAACCGTGTAGTCCGTCGTGAGGTGCATCCATTGTTGTTCATTAATCGGTGCATTCTGCTTGCACTGCGGGCAAAGTTTCCGCACCAGACGCTGCGCCAGCACCCCAAGCAGCGTTGCTGAAGATAAAAATGGCTGTACACCCAAATCATGTAAACGTGTCAAACTTGAAGGTGCATCGTTGGTATGTAAAGTCGAGAGTACCAAGTGCCCTGTAAGCGCTGCCTGAATCGCCATATCGGCGGTATCTTGGTCACGTACCTCGCCCACCATAATAATGTCAGGGTCTTGACGCATGAGTGCGCGAATTCCATCGGCAAACCCCAGCTCAATGCCATGATTGACCTGCATCTGGTTAAAACTGCCTTCAATCATTTCAATCGGATCTTCAATGGTACAGACATTAACCTCTTCGGTTGCCAGTTGTTTCAATGTTGAATACAAAGTCGTGGTTTTCCCAGAACCTGTAGGCCCTGTCACCAAAATAATGCCATGACTATGTTGGGTCAGTGCCTGCCACTGACTCAATAATTTCTGGTCAAATCCTAACTGCTCAAAATTACGTACCAACACTTCTGGGTCAAAAATACGCATCACCATTTTCTCACCGAAGGCTGTTGGTAAAGTCGCCAGACGCAACTCGGTTTCGAGACCACGTGGTGTACGGGTTTTTAAACGACCATCTTGTGGTTTACGTTTTTCGGCAACATTCATCCGCCCCAAAATTTTAATTCGGGCAATGACTGCACCTAAAGTATTGGAAGGCATTTTATAGATGGTATGTAAAATTCCATCAATACGGAAACGCACTTTACTATGTTCGCGGCGTGGTTCAAGGTGAATATCACTCGCGCCTTGTTCAAAGGCAAACTGTAAAATCCAGTCCACCAATTTCACAATATGCTGATCATTGGCATCGGGGTTTTGGCTAATATCTCCCAGTTGCAATAAAGCTTCTACACCACGACCATCACGTTCGTAGTTCTGGCTTTTTTGTGATGAATGAACCGCACGACTGACTTGATAATATTCAGATAAATAACGCTGTAACTGCTCTGGGCTTAAAAAAACTCGCTGGATTTTCTTCGGCTTTAAGCCGTTTTCCAAATACCCGACCCAATCGGTTAAAAAGGGTTGATCTGTCCCAATCAGCACTTCGGCGTCATTGACTTCAACCGCCAAAATATGATTACGGATGGCGAACTCTTGAGACATAACCTCCGTAAGCGCTGGAACATCGGCTTTGAGCGGATCAATCACATAAAATGGTAAACTGGCTTTTTCAGCGAGCCATTGACCAAGTAGACTTAGTGTCAATTTTTTCTCGGAATCTTTTTGATTGACCAAGTCAAATTGTGCAATCCATTGCAAAGGGTGCCATGCCAACTGGCTTTTGTTACGATGTGTGGTTTGTACAAGTACCTGATCCCGCTCGGTAATTATTTCATCCCACAGCAGTTGATCTAGGCACCACGTCAAATCAATCGAATAAGAAAATTGTGTAAGTCGTTGATTTGACTGCATAGAAACCCCAAAAAAATACTGATTATGATTTTATGTGAGCTATGTTAGCACTTTCTGCTATCGGGATTAATGATTTCCTCTGAAACTATATTTTTACAAAGTATCATTCAACTTTTATATTCAATCAGTTCCACAATCACAATTTCTGTAGCACGTACCTGAAAACGCACATCAAATTCAGCAAAATGTAGTCCATAAATTCGTTCAGGGTCATCCTGATAAGCTGGGCGTGGGTCTAATGCCAATACCTGTTCAATTTCCTGATATTGTCGTGATGAGCCTAACCCTCGCTCAGCAAGTTGTGTCCGTTGAGCAAGAGCCGTGTCTGACCAAATCACCTGCTTTAACTGAGGAGCTTGGCTGGCATAACCACTTTGCGCATCTGCAATCGCATCTGAATAGGCAATATACGGTTTAATGTCAACAATTGGCGTACCATCGAGTAAATCTGCACCAGATACATAAACTCGCAATTGCCCATCGCGCTGTTCTACTCGTTTTAGTCGCACCACAGATAAACCGATTTGTGCAGGTCGGTACATGCTACGTGAAGCAAATACCCCAATTTTTTGATTGCCTCCCAAACGTGGGGGACGAATCTGCGGGCGGAAACCTGCCAATGCTTTATTGTGATGAAACTGCCACAGCAACCACAAATGGCTAAATTCTTCAATGCCTGCAAAAGCAAGAATGTCGTCATATGGGGCTTGCATGACAATATAAGACTCGACATCAACCAGATTCGGCTGACGGGGGATACCAAATTTTTCTTTAAAGGGAGAATGCATTAACCCAATGACAGGAACTTGAAGCGGCGTAATCATCACTTTTTCTGATAAACACAATTAAATATATTCAGTTTATCGGCAATCATTTTAGATTAAAATACATCTTAGTTTTTATTATACATATTGAGATTGCTTGAATGGCTGCTTTTAACGTTGAACGTGTCACCCATGTTCACCATTGGAATGACACTTTATTTAGTTTTAAAACAACGCGTGATCAAAGCCTACGCTTTAAAAATGGTCAGTTTGTCATGATCGGTCTTGAAGTTAATGGCAAACCGTTAATGCGTGCCTATTCAATCGCAAGTGCCAACTACGAAGAAGAACTTGAGTTTTTCTCGATTAAAGTGCAAAACGGCCCACTGACTTCGATTTTGCAAAAAATCCAAGTGGGTGATGAAATTTTAGTTTCTAAAAAACCAACAGGAACTTTAGTTCTTGATGATTTGTTGCCAGGTAAAAACTTATACCTTCTTTCTTCAGGTACAGGTTTGGCTCCATTCTTGTCTGTTATTCGTGACCCTGAAACTTATGAACGCTTTGAAAAAGTGATCGTCGTTCATGGCACACGTTTCATCAGCGAATTGGCTTACCAAGACTTGATTTTGAATGAACTTCCAAACAACGAATTCTTCGAAGAGTTAGGCATTAAAGATAAATTGGTCTATTACCCAACTGTCACGCGTGAACCATTCCATACTCAAGGTCGTGTCACAGCAGCGATTGAATCTGGTCAGATTTTTGAAAAAATTGGCTTGCCACGTTTCAACCCTGAAACTGACCGTGCCATGCTTTGTGGTAGCCCGCACTTCCTGAAAGATGTAGCTGCACTGCTTGACCAGCACGGTTTGAAAGAATCTCCGCGCATGGGTGAAATGGGTGACTACGTGATTGAACGTGCATTCGTAGACAAATAATTTGCTGAAATCTGTCATAATAAAAAACCGAGGCTCTGTGCTTCGGTTTTTTTACGTGTACATATTGAAAAACCAGACTTAGCCAGTAAAAAGGCTTGTCGAGTTCACTATTTTTCTGCACAATTCTTGCCTTTGTATTTAGCATAGCCGTAGCCAAATGAGTTTGCCATTCCCTCTCATCCAGCAAATAGATGCCTTATTGCCACAAACCCAGTGCGGTTTATGTGGACATCGTGATGGATGTTTGCCTTATGCCAAAGCGATTAGTGAAGGTGAAGAAGCCAACAAATGCGTACCTGGCGGTCAGCCTGTTGCCGATGCGATTGCACAGCTTCTAAAGCGCCCTTTGCTGAAAGCCGAAGAAAGTGTATGGGACATTCAAGCCGATGGTCGACCACAGCGCATGAAAGCGATTATTCGCGAAGACGAATGTATTGGTTGTACCAAATGTATTAATGCCTGCCCTGTGGATGCAATTATTGGTAGCGGCAAACTGATGCACAGTATTTTGAGTGATTTGTGTACAGGCTGTGAACTCTGTATTCCACCATGCCCTGTCGACTGTATTGACTTGATAGAAGATACTCAGCCTTTACCAACAGCAACACAGCAAATCGAGCAGCAAGATGATTTGCGTTATCGTTATTACGCGCATATTCAACGTGAAGAACAGCGTCGCATCCAACGTAAAGGCCCTATTGTACGTGCCGCGATTGATAGCGAATTGTTTGTCCAGTTCTCAAGTTATTTAAATAGCGTTCCGACCATTCAGCGGGCTGAAAAATCTGCTGAACAAGATTTGGTTGCCGATGCAAAAACCACAATTGAACTGGCAAAACTACGCACACAAATTAAAAAACTGGAAAAACAGCTCAGCGTTCGGGACAACCCTGCTAAACGCGAACAGCTACAACAGCTCAATGCTCAGTTGGATGCATTACAAGGTGATGCTTAATGTCTAGTAAAAACATGACCAAAAAGCAGGTATATACGTTTTTTGAACGCCTGCGTGAACAGCGTCCTAAACCATCGACTGAGCTAAATTTTTCCTCATCATTTGAGCTGCTCATCGCGGTGATGCTCTCTGCCCAAGCCACCGATGTGAGTGTCAATAAAGCCACTGACAAACTCTTTCCTGTTGCCAGTACACCAGAACAGATTCTGGCACTCGGTTTAGAAGGCTTAAAAAGTTATATTAAAACCATCGGCTTATATAATTCAAAAGCCGAAAATGTCATTAAAACCTGTGAGATTCTGATCGGTCAGCATAGCAGTCAAGTTCCTGACAATCGCAAAGATTTGGAAGCCTTACCTGGGGTTGGGCGAAAAACTGCGAATGTCGTGCTAAACACTGCTTTTGGGCAACCGACCATGGCAGTAGACACGCATATTTTTCGCTTAGGCAATCGCACAGGTTTAGCTGTCGGGAAAAATGTGCTTGAAGTTGAACAGCGTTTAATTAAAGTCATTCCAGAAGAATTTATGTTAGATGCCCATCACTGGCTGATTTTGCATGGACGTTACTGCTGTATTGCACGTAAACCCAAATGTGCCGAATGCGTGGTTTCAGATGTCTGTAATTGGAGAGACCGCTTTGATTTCGGTGCAGTAAAACCTGAAAAGTCTAAAGCAGAAGACTAATTTAATAGGACTGAAGTTCCTGCTAAAACGGCGTCAATCACTTTTAAAAAGCAATTTTGGCCAACTCACATCATTTGCTATGCTTCAATTAGCGTTTCTTTTTAGAATGAACCAATGGTTTGGTTGACTGAGGTTTATCTTGAGATTTAGGCATTGGTTTATGCTGCTTCACTGTATCATTCAGCAGTTTTTTGCTTTGCAAAATCAGAAAGATTAAAGCAGCTAAACTCAAAACAATCAGTAAAATCAGTGCCAATTTCAACATATTGAGCCTTTTCCAGCATAAAAAAAGAGCCCTACTATGAATGAGGGCTCTTCACATGTCAAAGTCGATTATTTCGCTTGATCTAAAATCGCGAACAAATCAGCTTGCACGTTATCAATCGGACGTAAGCCGTTTAATTTGTCGTAGCTTGGCGCGTTATCACCAGAAGCCGCACGACCTTGGTAAAAACCAACCAATTGTTCAGTTTCAGTATGATATGAAGCTAAACGCTTACGAATGGTTTCTTCTTGGTCATCTGGACGTTGCACAAGCTCTTCACCTGTTTCATCGTCTTTACCTTCCACTTTTGGTGGGTTATAAACGACGTGATAAACACGCCCAGACGCAGGATGCTGACGACGACCAGAAAGACGTTTTACGATTTCTTCGTCTGGAACATCAATCTCAATAACATGATCAATGTTAATGCCCTCTTTCTCTAGCGCTTCTGCTTGAGGAATAGTACGAGGGAAACCATCGAAAATACAGCCATTGACACAATCAGGTTGGGCAATACGCTCTTTGACTAAGCCGATAATTAAATCGTCAGAAACCAAACCACCAGATTCCATTACACTTTTCGCTTTCAACCCTAATTCGGTTCCTTCACGAATTGCGGCACGGAGCATATCACCAGTTGAAATTTGTGGGATATCATAGCGCTTACAGATCAGCTGAGCTTGAGTACCTTTACCTGCGCCAGGTGGTCCGAGTAAGATAATGCGCATCTAATAAATCCTCATCTAAAATAAAAACAGTCTTAACCCGTCCAGAAAGTTTAACCTTCTGAAAGTGCTAAGTATTATAAAAAAGCAACAAACAAATGTATTGTACCAGCAATAAAGCCAGTCACCCCCCCCAATACAATCAAAATCCACTCATCCTCTTTAAACGCGGGACGTAACAAATTTTGAAATTCGTTTGGAGTTAACTCACGAATACGGTCTCGAAACATTTGAAATATTTTGCGTGCACGACTCGCATTAAATGCGGGATCGCTTACAGGTACCATCGTAATTTCAATTGAGCGGTCAATCAAGTCTGTTTTTAACTTCGCGTACTCTCTTAGTCCTAAAGACAATTGTAATGTAGTACGTACCAGTGGCGTATCCATGATCTGATTAACATGCTGTTTGACAATACGTCGAGTTTTTTCCTTGTGATGACCATACATCATTTCGCTCATGATGGTTTTTAAAGTAATTAACTCTTCAGTCACCACTTTAGCAAAGACGTCGGATACTTCCTCTTGACGCTTCATAAAAGCACCCTGAATGTTATACGTGCCAATACGAGGAATTACAGGCACAATCCAAGGAAACTGGTGGTTCTGGGTACGTCTAAAAAACTGGGGGTAGCGAACATAGTGCGGATACATCGGATTAAAGACCATCCAGATTGCAATCCAGTTGGTCAGAAAACCCCAAATCGAGGCCCAAAAAGGAACGGTCCAATGCCAAGGCACTAAAAACCAGACAATCATCTGAAATAGACCAAAGACACAGCCAATCAGTGCACTAATATGCCAGATAAAATTAATCTCTTTTTGTCCGACTTTAAGAAACATCCGCACCATAAGTTTGCGATCCGCTTCCATTTGGCGAACCACCATTTCTCGCATATCTACCAGCGATTCAACCTTGTAGGTCAATTCAGTGACCAAATGCTCAAGTACGGCAGGTAACTGTTTATGCGCCTGATCATAAATACGGCGGCGAATTGAATAAGGAATATTTTCCCAAAGCACAGGATTACGCTCAAGCATAATTTCGTCAATTAGGTTTTCCAGTTCGTGGTTGACCTGTTCCCCAATGACCTTTGCCATTTCTTCAGGGTCCATCGCCTCAAGAAACTCACTCAGAGAACCAATTTTCCTGAGGGTATTATCAGTAATAATTCCTGAAATACGTCCAGCTTTACGTGGCACAATACCCTGCCAGCCCACTGGCAGATTGCCAATATGGAAACCCCAAAACTGGATTGGATAGAACACCATTTTCAATGCCATCCATACATGTGCCCATGTTACAAATGCAGTCACCGGGATAATACTTATTATCGCCCAGTGATCCGGACGATGCATAAAAACTTGCCACAAATGACTAATAAATTCGAACATGAATGCTCTCGTACGCTATAACTTCAGGTGTTCAATAGAGAAAGGCTATTTTGAACGAATACAATTGCTTAAAATATACCAAATTTGTAAGACTGAGATTTGACTGCTTTACAAGGATGATTTTTTAATGTTGTTCTGTGCTGCACTGTAGCAGATTTTCACTATTCACTGTAGCAACATTGAGCAAAAAATTGCTGTCAAATCAGCCAAACTACAAGTTTTACACAGAATGAGTAAAATACTTGCGACTTTCATTCTCATGTTGAGTTAAAATAATCCGCCTTTATTCTCCCATGGCTCATTGACGACACGAATATGAAGCAGCATCTTCCCTTAAAGAATGTTCAAGAAGAAAAACGCCTTTTTCGTAGTCGCATTTTCATCGCCATAGGTTTGGTGTTTTTATGCTTCGGGACGTTGATTGCCCGTTATATTTATTTGCAGATTTTTCATTACCAAGAATTTCAGACTGCTTCTGACAATAATCGAATTCGCTTACAACCGCTTCCTCCTGCACGTGGTTATATTTATGACCGCAACGGTATTTTGCTTGCTGACAACTACCCCGTTTTTACTGCAACACTCAGTAAAGCCGATATTGAAGACATTGATGGTACAGTCAAACAACTGATTCCAATTTTGAACCTGAATCAAGACGATATTGAACGCTTTGACAGCCGGATTAAAACTGCCAAAAAAACTGAACGGGTGGCGCTAAAACTAAATCTGAATGAGACTGAAATTGCGAAATTCAGCGAGGTTAAATACCAGTTTCCTGGCGTAAATATTGAAACGCAAATGACACGCTACTATCCGTATGGAGAACTGTTTGCGCATGTGATTGGCTATGTCGGACGAATTAACGACCGAGAACTAAAAAACATCAACAAAGATGTCTACGCAGGCACCAACCTGATCGGTAAAATCGGGATTGAAAAATCTTATGAAGATTTACTGCATGGTATTCCGGGCAATGAATCGGTTGAAGCCGATGCACACGGTAATGTCCTGCGCCATTTAGGACGTAAAGACCCTGTTCGTGGTAATGACCTGTATTTGTCGATTGATTATGGTCTGCAAATGGTTGCTTCTGAGCAACTGGCAGGTCGCCGTGGCGCAATCGTGGCGATGGATCCGCATACTGGGGAAATTTTGGCAATGGTGTCTAGCCCGAGCTTCAACCCCAATTTGTTCGTATCAGGGATCAGTTCAAAAGATTATGTTGCCCTGCGTGACAACCTTGATCAGCCTCTTTATAACCGTTCTTTACAGGGGGTTTATCCGCCTGGTTCAACCATTAAACCTGTTGAAGGTTTAGGTGGGATTAATTATGGTGTGATTGACTGGTCAACTGCCATTAATGACCCAGGTTATTTCCATTTACCTGGTGACTCACATAAATTCCGTGACTGGAAGAAAAATGGACACGGTGTTGTCGATCTAAACAAAGCCATTCAAGAATCGTGTGACACTTATTTTTATATCCTGTCGAGCCAGATGGGTATTGACCGCATGAATTCATGGATGCGCCAGTTTGGTTTTGGGGAAAAAACAGGCGTTGACCTGCCCAATGAAAGTACTGGTCTATACCCAAACCCAGAGTGGAAACTGCGCACCCGTAAGGCGAAATGGCTCAAGGGTGAAACTATTTCGGTGAGTATTGGGCAAGGGGCATTTACCGCAACGCCAATTCAGTTGGCAATGGCAACCTCGATTGTCTCCAATCACGGTTTTCACCTTATCCCGCATGTGGTCAGCAATACTCGCGGTGCAAAACCGTTCCCCGTGCGTAATGCTCCTGATGGTCGCGTACAATTTAAAGGAACTGATGAGGACTGGGGGAAAATGCGTGATGCCATGGTCAATGTAATTAACTCAGGTACAGGACGTGGTATTCGTACCAATGCATATCAAATTGCAGGTAAAACAGGGACAGCACAGGTTAAAAGTATTGCACAAGGTAAAAAATATAATGAAGCTTCACTGACTGACCGTCAGCTTGACCATGGTTTATTTGTGGGCTTTGCACCAGCGGACAACCCACAAATTGCAATCGCAGTCATTTTGGAAAATGGTCGGCACGGGGGTGCAGCAGCACAATTGGCACGCCCTGTGTTTGATTACTGGATGGTACAACGCAAAACCAACCCGCTTCGCCCAACGACACATCAAATTACAGGTAGCCTGATGACCGCGGGAATTCAGCCAAGCCAATTGCCAAGTGGGCAAAGCATTTTACAGGCTGACCCAAATGCGATTCCAAAAAAACAAAAACCGCAACAAGAGCAAAAACCTAAACCTGCGGCAGCTACACAACCAGTAGATATTACGGAATAAGCATGAAAAATCAGTTACGTATTATTGGTGGACAGTGGAAACGACGTCAATTGAGTTTTGCTTCGATTGAGGGTTTACGCCCCACCCCAGACCGTGTGCGTGAAACCTTGTTTAACTGGTTGATGTGGGATATTCAAAATGCAGTCGTGCTAGATGTTTGCACGGGCTCAGGAGCACTCGGGTTTGAAGCCCTGTCACGTGGCGCAGCGCAAGTGGTGATGATTGAGCCTGATCGCAGCCAAGCCAAATTTCTCAAAGACAACATCCAGTTGCTCAAAGCTGAAAATTGTCAACTTTATAACAGTACAGCAGAAAATGTTTTACCAAAGCTAAATCAAGAATTTGATCTAATTTTTCTAGACCCGCCGTATAGCCTAGATTTGTGGCAAAACTTGGCAGAACTTGCTGATTTGCATCTAAAAAATCAAGGATTGATTTATGTTGAAGCTGATCGAGCGCTGAACAGTCTAAAATTACCTGTCACATGGCAGCTCCTGAAACAAACCAAAGCAGGTCAGGTTCAGGCTGGTTTATTCCAAAAACAGCTTTCATAACAGTTCAATAGTTTCCTCCTGATCAGATGGGTCATCACGGCGTAAATCTTCCGCATAAACTGGTTCACGTCGTGTATGTTGTGGTTCATGCTCACGTCCATCATCGTCATGAAAACTATTGTCAACATGTAAAAGTTTCGGCTTGAACGGTTCAGATACAAGATTGAGCTGTCTGGGTAATACTGCATGTGAGTGTGGCACCATACAGCCATTTAAAGTCACCAAGCACATCAGCAAGGCTGCGATTAAGCCAAAGACACCTGACATTTGCCACTGGTGCTTACTTTTCCAAAGCAATACGCCTAAAACCTGTTGCCATGAACATGTGATCTAGTCCAGTAAATGGATGCACAAAACCACTTAAAAAACCGAGCTGTGGAAATTCATGCCCTGAATGTGCCATTGCCAGCACAGGAAAAACACTGAGAATGAAAGCACTGCTCAATGTTTTTACAGTTTTCATGCCATTCTTCTTATGATTTAAATAAACCTTGTTTTTCAATAAAACTAATAATCTCGGTTAAACCATCTTGAGTTTTCATATTGGAAAATAGAAATGGTTTATCACCACGCATGCGTTTGGCATCTTGCTCCATCACGTCTAAATTTGCACCCACCATCGGTGCCAAATCTGTTTTATTGATAATCAGCAAGTCTGACTTAGTAATGCCTGGCCCACCTTTACGCGGAATTTTCTCACCACCAGCAACATCAATCACATATAGCGTAAGGTCAGACAATTCTGGACTAAAGGTTGCAGCTAAGTTATCCCCGCCACTTTCAATAATAATCAATTCTAAGCCATCGAATTTTTCACACAAGTCATCAATTGCTGCGAGGTTAATCGAAGCGTCTTCACGAATCGCGGTATGTGGGCAACCACCCGTTTCTACCCCGACAATACGCTCAGGGTTCATGGCTTCATTACGGGTTAAAAAGTTAGAGTCTTCTTTGGTGTAAATATCATTGGTCACAACCGCCATATTGTATTTATCACGTAAGGCACGGCATAGATTTAAAGTTAAAGCGGTTTTACCTGATCCTACTGGACCACCAATTCCAACACGCAATGGGCTACGTTCTGACATTGTTATTTCCTTCTAAATTTATGACTCTCGCACTGAACAAGAAAATCTGTTTTATGATCTAAATAATCGTGAATACTGGGTTTCATGCTGCATACTCAGCATGGCATAGTTCGGCAAGGCACTACTGATGTCATGATCTTGTAATTGCATCGCACGCTGTATGGCATCAGGAATCAAGCCATGGACATGCCATAAAATCCGTTGCCCAGCAATCTGTCCAAGTGGCACGGTTTTCACGGCAGCTAACACCTGATTTTCCAGCACTGTAAACGTGTACGCTGTCAAAACATCTGCCAGCTCAAGCTCTAAACGTCCACACAACTGCGCATACACAGGCACAAAACCAAACTGTTTTTTGACTTGCACTGGAATTTGCAGCACATCTTTAATCCATGCATTTAAGGAAAATGCCAGTTGCTGTGACTCCGCCAAAAATTCTTTGCTCTCTCGACTAGCTCGGTATATTTCTGCCCATGCCTCAAACTGTTCCGTGTCTGCATAACTCTGCATCAAACGTTGTAACATCGGTAGTTCAAAACGTACCAGCAGCATTTCCAGTACTTCTTCAAAATAAGCCTTACTACTGGCTTCATCCTGAATCAGTCCAATCTGAATTGCACTTTCCACACCTTGCGAATAACAGTACGCACCAACTGGCAGCGCAGTCGAAGACAGGGTCAATAATTTCAGCAGTTGCGCTGCATTAGTGATGGACATGATGCAAAGCCTTAATCGGGCTTAAACGATGATCATGGCTATGCTGTGCATAAGCGCCACTTTCGGGTTCAAACGGATGTTCAACTTCATTCACTGCCAAACCTAGACCTTCCACCATTTCAGCCAAGACATGGTCAGGCTCGAAATACAATGCTGTAGTTGTCAGCATCAATGGCACATGACGATTACCTAAATGATAAGCAGCTTTAAGTAGATCGAACTGAGTGGGTGCAGTCACACACATCAGGCGTTCAGCTTTGGCATCGACACGTAAAATCTCACCCTGTGCTGTCGCAATAAATGAACCACTACGTAAAATGCCTGTGCGTGGCAAGTCTGCACCAATGTCTATTCCACTGTTTAATGTGGCACGAAAACGTGATTTCTGGCGCGTATCAAAGCTGAGTTCTACCACTTCAAAAGGCTGTTCTGCTGCGATATTGTCAAGACGTTGGGTATAAATTTTCATATCGTCATACTCACTTTCATGGCTTTTGTTCTTGCACAATATTGCAAAGGTTTTTTATAAAACCTTTTTTAAAATAAGAAGTAACGCTGTGCCATCGGCAGCACATCCGCAGGCTCACAGGTGAGTAACTCACCATCGGCACGTACTTCATAAGTTTCAGGATGCACATCCATCACTGGGCAATAACTGTTATGTTTCATGTCCTGCTTGCTGATATTGCGAGTGTTTTTACATGGACTAATCATTTTTTTCAGTTCTAACTGCTCAGCCACACCAGCATCAATCGCCACCTGTGGTAAGAAAGTCAGGCAGGTACGATGTACACTGCGTGGAAACGCGCCAAACATCAGACGATAATGCACAGGCTGCGGTGTTGGAATTGAGGCATTAATATCGCCCATTGGCGCAGCGGCAATCATGCCACCTTTAATGATCATGGATGGTTTCACCCCAAAAAAGGCAGGCTTCCACAACACCAGATCTGCCAGTTTACCTTCTTCGACCGAACCAATTTCATGGCTTAAACCATGCGTAATCGCTGGGTTAATCGTATATTTGGCAATATAACGTTTCACACGGTTGTTATCGTGCTGGGCATTGTCACCTTCCAGACTGCCACGCTGCAGTTTCATTTTATGTGCAGTTTGCCATGTGCGAATAATCACCTCACCGACCCGCCCCATAGCTTGCGAATCCGAAGACATCATGGCAATCGCGCCCATATCCTGCAAAATATCTTCGGCAGCAATGGTTTCACGGCGAATACGGCTTTCAGCAAATGCCACATCTTCCGCAATAGCAGGGTCAAGGTGATGACACACCATCAGCATATCTAAATGTTCATCAATGGTATTGATGGTATATGGACGGGTTGGGTTGGTTGACGATGGCAAGACATTACTTTGCCCAATGGCTTTTAAAATATCAGGTGCGTGTCCACCACCTGCGCCTTCGGTATGGTAGGTATGAATGGTACGCCCTTTAAATGCCGCAAGAGTTTCTTCCAAAAAGCCACCTTCATTTAAGGTATCGGTATGAATCGCCACTTGCACATCGTATTCATCGGCAACGCTTAAACAGTTATCAATGGCTGCAGGCGTTGAACCCCAGTCCTCATGCAGTTTCAGCCCGATTACTCCTGCTTGAATCTGCTCACGAATCGGGGCAGGCAGGCTCAAATTCCCTTTACCAAGTAACCCGATATTCATTGGCAGATCATCAATGGCTTGTAGCATGGTGCCAATATGCCAAGGACCAGGGGTCACAGTCGTTGCCGATGTACCTGCGGCAGGTCCTGTTCCACCACCCACCATAGTGGTCACGCCAGACATCAGTGCAGTTTCTACTTGCTGCGGGCAAATCCAGTGAATATGGGTATCGACTCCCCCTGCAGTCAAAATCTGCCCTTCGCCTGCAATCACTTCAGTGGCTGCACCGAGTGGAATCGTAATATTCGGCTGAATGTCAGGATTGCCTGCCTTGCCAATTTTCCAGATGCGCCCATTTTTCAGCCCCACATCGGCTTTAACAATACCCCACCAATCCACAATCAAGGCATTGGTAATCACGGTGTCCGCCACGTCATCGGCAAGTAATTGAGATTGCCCCATACCATCTCGGATGACTTTACCACCACCAAATTTGACTTCTTCACCATAGGTCGTGAAATCTTGTTCCACTTCAATAAACAGCTCGGTATCGGCTAAACGAACACGATCCCCCACCGTAGGGCCGAACATTTCAGCATACGCACGACGTGACATTTTCATGATTTGCACCCTAATTTTATTATGTTGCGGGATAAGTCTTTTTCATTGGAATAAAGCGCAGTCCATGTGATTCGGTAACATCTTTTGTAGTTTCAAAGCCAAAGCGACGATACACGTCTTGCGCAGCACAACTCGAATTGACTGTAAATTCCTGAATCGACTGCTGCAAAGCATGCTGCTCTGCCCATTGCCATAACTGCCGACCGATGCCCTGTAACTGATGGCGCTGATCCACAAAAAAATGCAACAGATGTGCAGGTTCCCGGTAGGCAATCACCCCTAAAATTTGCTGAGACTGCTCTGCAACAAAAGAATGTACCTCTGGATGATTGATAAAGTCCGTTACGACTTGCTCACTAAAATGAGCCAAACCAGATTCATCCACCACAAAATCTACCAAATAGGGCTGAATCAAACTTTGAATAGCGGGAATATCACGAAGCGTTGTCTGACGAATTTGCATATAGTTAATCCAATTTACCCATAACACGCCCAGCAAAGCCATACACTTCTCGCTTACCTGCTAAAGCCACCAATTCGACGTCACGACGTTGCCCTGGTTCAAAACGTACGGCTGTACCCGCAGCAATATTCAAGCGAAAGCCCTTGCTGGCTTCACGGTCAAACTGCAAGGCATCATTGGCTTCATAAAAATGAAAATGTGAACCGACTTGAATTGGACGATCCCCCAGATTACTCACTGAGATCTTTAAAGTGGTACGTCCTGTATTGAGTTCAATGTCTGTCCCCGAGGTCAGTACTTCACCAGGAATCATGTCTATTCTCCTGTTTAAACAATTGGTTGATGAACGGTAACCAGTTTTGAACCATCGGGAAAAGTCGCTTCAACTTGCACTTCGGCAATCATCTCTGCGATACCCTCCATGACATCGTCGCGGCTCAGCAAGGTCGTTCCATAATGCATCAGTTCCGCAACGCTCATGCCATCGCGCGCGCCTTCCAGCAAAGCTGCTGAAATATAAGCAATCGCTTCAGGGTAATTCAGTTTCAAACCACGTGCCTTACGACGCTCTGCCAGCAATCCAGCCGTAAAAATGAGTAACTTATCTTTTTCTGTGGGATTGAGTTCCATATCTCTTTCCTGATTTATTTGCCTTTAAATAAGCAAAATATGTGCTAAAACACAGCTTAACCAAATTGGATGTTTTGAAAATAAGCAATATGACGTAATTTAAGTCCGCCAGATGCGTGGAAATTCTTCATCCAGATCAAACCAATAGCGACGTAAACGTGCCCGAATTGCCGCAAAGGCATCATGACATTGCCGTGCATCTTGTCCTAGATAACGCGCACTGACGACATCATTCAACAGAGTTAATGTGACAGGTACTTGCATACGCATCATCAGTTCACGAATCAGCTCAATCTGTTCTTCTAAAATCACAGCTGCACGAAACTGTTCAGGCGCAACCGCCCACAAATTTCCAAGTACCGCTTGTCGGTTCATGCCCAAACACGAGCTTAACCAGCGGTCATTGCCTTGAAACTGCAAGGTATCTGCAAGCAATAATTTCCCTGCGCGCCATAAACGCAGCTGATTATGGTACTGCCCAGTTGAAAAGCTTTCCTGACGTGCCTGACGCCCGAGTACCAACATGTCCCAACCGATAAAATTTGCCGACTGTGCCAGATGAATGTGCGTTTCTGAATAAGCATTCGCACCATTAAAAAGCATGGTTTCTTGAGGCAACCATTCCAAGGTTGCGTGATCATCTACCTGTAAATGAATATGCTGAAAGGCTTGTTTCGTATTGGTTTTATACCACTTTCCTGCACCAGGAGTTGTCAGCAAAGCATGTGCTCGTACTTGTACTTCAACGTCAAAAGTTAGATGATCACCCCCCGCAATACCCGCAGGTGGATGCACAATAATGCTATGACAAACGCCTGTTTTTTCTGGCCATAACATCTTTTGCACTCTAAGTGGGCCATAGTGTTTTCTATGCACTAAAACGGTTCGTTGCTCTTGTGCAGAAAATTTTAATTCTAAACAGGCATACCAATGTTCAGGTCGCTTTAGTTTTGTAATTAAAGTATTTTGTATATGACTCATATATTTAACTTCATTTCATCTGCTATTTTATAGTGCTAAAATTACGCCAACTTTCAACATTAGACGTTGTTTATAAACTCATTTTTATTTGTCTTGCGTTTTATTAAAATACACGACAGTTTGCTTGAGAAGAAAACAGAGAGAATATAAACAATGATGCAAGACACCAATTAAAACCATGATATTCAACCAAATGGTAATTTTTTTTAATCGATTAATAAATTAAAATAAAGAAATTATTTTAAACCTCACATAATAGATGATTTAAAATTTAAATGGTGATAAGATTTTATTATTGATACTCATCAGATTTTAAATAAAAAATAATTTATCCACGATTAAAAAAACTCTCATTTACGGCATTATTTTTGTACAATAGCAGTTGTGTAGTGGTTTAAGCTATAGAAATAATATCTATGTTCAATCTCCCTGAATGTAACAATGAAATCATCATTAGTGCAATGCAAGAATTAGAGCGCCGTGCTTTTATCAGTGCGTTCATTTACTTACCTTGCTGGCTAATTATCGCCTTAAATAATCAAAATAATGTTTTTATTCAGGAAACATTTTATAGTATTTCATTTTTCTTCCTGACCATACTCATCTTTCACATCATTTTACACTATCGTTTTAGTCGACTTTTAGAAAATAATTTTCATCGTGCACGTTTATTTCTTGCCATATTAATTATTATCCCCTGTTTAATGCTTGGCTCAATTTGTTCGTGGTGTATTTATCTTCATATTAATTACACAATTACTGTTCCCTTTATTATTATTACTGCGGTGTTATGCACAGCAACATCATTACTGTTAACTATTGACCCTATCTATAAGATTATGGTTCCACTTGCCATGATTTTGCCTGCATTAACGGCTGTATTGGTGGAGAATTCTTCAGAAAATCTGGTGTTCTTACCTTTAGCAAGCCTCAATATTTTGTATATTATTCGCTCATCTCAACTTAAGTGTCGAGATTACTGGCAGGCACTCATTACTTTTTCCTATTTTAAGCAAAAGTCTATTACTCTGGAAAATATGGCTTTTACCGATTTTCTAACTCAAAAGCCCAATCGATTACATGCAGACAAACAGCTCAGCATATTATGGGATCAAACCAAAGCTCAGCAGCAATGCCTTGCATGGATGATGATTGATATTGATAACTTTAAAAATATCAACGATACCTATGGACACCCGTTTGGCGATATTTGTCTAATGCTGGTTGCAGATGCATTGGACAGCTATAGTCAAAAGGTGAATGGTTTTTTTGCGCGCTATGGCGGAGAAGAATTTGTTTTTATTAAGGTTTGTCGTTCAGGCACTGAAATTCATCAACTGGCACAAGGCTTAATGCAGCAATCATCAAAAACCCGTATTTGCCATGATGATGTTACGATTAACATTACTTACAGTATTGGGGTATCCAGTTTATGCCCACATATGACCAGCCAAAATTTCAATGATCTTATCGTGCAAGCTGATCTGGCGCTTTATATTGCTAAGCACGAAGGAAAAAATCAGTATCGTTGCTATGGCGAAACACAAGATTATATTGAACAGCAAATGAAAACACCGAGTCCTAATGCCACATGTTGTTCAATAGAAAATAAGCAGGGAAACTCCTGTTCCCCTACTTCTTAACGCAACCGATTAGAATAAACGGTTTAAACCATTCAATGCTGCAACGCGATAGGCTTCAGCCATGGTCGGATAGTTAAATGTCGTTTCAATAAAATATTTCAACGTATTGTTCGGGCTTTGCATAATCGCCTGTCCAATATGGATAATTTCAGAGGCATTGTTCCCAAAGCAATGAATCCCTAAAATTTCCAAGGTATCACGATGGAACAAAACTTTTAACTCACCAACTGTATCACCTGTAATTTGCGCACGCGCCAAGTGACGGAATGATGACTGCCCTACTTCATATGGAACTTTTTCCTCAGTCAATTGCTGCTCAGTTTTACCAAAGCAAGAAATTTCTGGAATGGTATAAATTCCTGTTGGAATATCAGTTACAGGTTTTACATTTTCTTCGCCGCTCATGTTCGCGCCCGCACAGCGCCCTTGGTCATAAGCTGCCGAAGCAAGCGATGGCCAACCCACCACGTCACCTGCTGCAAAAATGTTTTCAACTTCAGTCTGATATTTTTCGTTGACAGTCAACTGACCGCGGCTATTTGGGGTCAAGCCGACATTTTCCAAACCTAAGCCATCGGTATTGCCTGAACGTCCGTTACACCACAAAATCGCATCAGCTTTGATTTTTTTACCACTTTTCAAATGCAATACGATGTGATCATCAAATGTTTCCAAATGATCCATTTGTTCGTTATGGCGAATCAAAACCCCTTGTTCACGTAAGTGATAAGACAAGGCATCTGAAATTTCAGCATCTAAGTAGCTGAGTAATTTGGGTTGGGTATTGATCAGATCAACTTTATGGTTCAAACCAATGAAAATAGAAGCATATTCACAACCAATCACCCCTGCGCCATAAATAATGATTTTATTAATGGTGTAATCCAGATCAAGAATTTTGTCTGAATCGAAAACACGAGGATGGTTAAAATCTAGACCTTGTGGCTGGTATGGACGGCTACCTGTTGCAATGACCAATTCGTTAAAAACAATGGTTTCTTTAATCCCTTCTGGAGTGAAAACCAAGAGGGTGTTTCTGTCCTGAACATAAGCGCGACCATGAAAAACATCGATGTTATTGCGGTCATAAAAACGAGAGTGGGTTGCAACCTGCTGCTGAATCACACGGTGAGCATGACTGAGCACCTGTTTCATGGTAAATTTTTTCCATTCACCTACTTTTTGAAACATCGGATCACGTTGATAACGGATAATGCTCGATACTGTCTGACGTAATGCTTTACTTGGAATTGTTCCAACATGGGCACAGTTACCACCTAGCTGATCACGCATTTCAACAATCGCAACGCGCTTGCCAGATTTGGCAAGTTTCATTGCAGAGCCTTCACCCGCAGGGCCTGAGCCAAGCACGACGGCATCGTATTTGATAAAACTCCCTCTCATGACCTCTTTTTTACGTGACATTCAATGCTCCTTTACTTTCATGTTTAGACCATAGTTTAGCTGAATTCCTCAAGATTTAGTTTATTTCGACCACATATATATTTAATGTCAACATTTATTTTATGAATATCTTTTTCACCCTAAAAGTTTTGCTTTCCGCTATAATTGTGAGCCTAAGCAGTAAAAAGTTCATCGTCAAACAGTGGAAAAGTTGAATATGACCAGTAGCCGTAAACCTGAACAGGGTGTCAAACTTCGTGGCGCAGAGAAAGTCGCTAGAATTCCTGTAAAAGTGATTCCTACGGTTGAAGTGCCACGAAAACCAGACTGGATTCGTGTCAAGATGACAGCACCAGATGAAGTTCAACGGATTAAAACCACATTACGCGCACAAAAACTACATACCGTATGTGAAGAGGCAGCCTGCCCGAACTTGCCTGAATGCTTTGGTGGCGGTACAGCAACCTTTATGATTATGGGTGATATTTGTACCCGTCGTTGCCCGTTCTGTGACGTTGCACATGGTCGTCCAAATGCACTTGATCCTGATGAACCACGCCATATGGCAGAAACCATTGCCAATTTGGGTTTAAAATATGCAGTGATTACCTCTGTTGACCGTGACGACCTATTAGATGGTGGCGCACAACACTTTGTAGACTGTATTAAAGAAGCACGCGAGCTTAGCCCAAAAACTTTACTCGAAATTTTGGTGCCTGACTTCCGTGGACGTATGGATATTGCTTTACGCATTATGACTGAATGTCCACCAGACGTATTTAACCACAATATTGAAACTGTACCTCGCCTCTACAAAGCGATGCGCCCAGGTTCAGATTATCAGCACTCTTTAAACTTGCTGAAGATGTTTAAAGAATACTGTCCAAATGTTCCAACCAAATGTGGTTTGATGGTCGGTATTGGTGAAACTGAAGAAGAAGTGATTTCACTGCTTGATGATCTACGCGCGCACGATGTTGACTATGTCACCATTGGTCAGTATTTGCAGCCATCTAAAGAACATGCACCAATTGACCGCTTTGTTACGCCAGAAGAGTTTGAGCGTTATGCAGAACATGGTCGTAAACTTGGCTTCAGAAATATCTGGTCTGCACCTATGGTACGTTCAAGCTACTTTGCCGACCGTCAATACCACGGCGAGCCTGTACCAGAAGTGCGTCGTAAAGTAGATCCTGCGAAAAAAATTACAGTTCAAACCATCGAAGCTTAAGCTTTGGTGGTTTTACCCCCCTGTACCGCAATAAAAAAAAGCTGCGTCTTGTAAAATACAGAACTCAGCTTTTTCTTTGAAAGAAAAAACACTTTATTCGACTATGCAATTTTTGAAGAGCGATCTCGAATAAAGGGCTTTTTACTTTCAGCTCTCATTTTATGGTTTCACAACCACCAAGACCTGAATAGCTTCTGGACTAATCGACAAACTATCGAGCAAGCTCAAACCTTCTTGCTGCAACTTTTGCAAACGTTCGATTTCATCTTGACGGATACTTGGGTTGAACTGTTTTAAATAGCTTAAGCGCTCAATTTCGTACTGCCACTGCTGACCATAGTTGCTTTTCGCCTGTTGCTGCAATTCAGGCAATACAGTTTTAGCAATATCTAACGCTTGACGATAGCGCGTTTCAATCACGTCACGGCGTGCCTTAACAACTTGACGGCAACTGTTACCATCTAAATGATGCAGATATGGCTTCAGAATCATTGGATCAATTTTAGCCGACAAATCCTGACCAGTCTCACTCAGCAATACACGTACTAGCTGCTGTGGCAAACTTGCAGGCAAGTTCAATGCCTTCGGTGCAATCACATCGACTTTAAACCAGACTTCAAGCAAGACAGAACCTTGTTTCAAGGCATTCGATTTCAACAATGCGACGTTGGTACTACCAAACGATTGCGTGTTGATCATTTCCATCATACTTTCAATAAATGGATGTTCAAGCGTCAAATACTGCGCATCTTCACGAATTTGTGCCTGATCACGATAGAACGTCGCGGTCATGCCCTCTTCATCAAGTGTTAAACCTTGAACCTGCATTTGGTCCGTCGGTTTAATGATGACCGTACCATTGCTTTGCTCATCAAAATCAATGTTAGTCGATGACATGAAACGTTTTACAAACATTGGCAATGTCGTGTTGTCATCATAATCTTCGAGTGCCTGCACAATTTCCTGTGCAATCACTGGACGACAAGAATTGTACTCAAGCAAACGGTCACGACCTGCCTGTAATTCGGTTTCTAGCGCTTCACGTTGTACATTCACTTCTTCAAGCAAATCTTCAAACTTCTGCCCCAAATCAGACAGTAAGCATTCTTTTAGATCGACAATGAAGTTTTCTTGTAAAGTCTGCGCTGTGGGTGAAATATTCCCAAAAATATTTAAGGCTTCATTATACCAGCGGAACATACGCTCCTGTGCTGTACCTTGCAAATACGGCACATGAATCTGGATACGATTCTGCTGACCAATACGGTCTAAACGACCAATACGCTGCTCCAGTACATCTGGGTTCGCAGGTAAATCAAATAAAATTAGGTCGCTAGCAAACTGGAAGTTACGTCCCTCTGAACCAATTTCAGAACACAGTAAAATCTGTGCACCATAACTGTCTTCAGCAAAATATGCCGCAGCCTGATCACGTTCAAGCAAGCTCATACCTTCATGGAACAACGCTGTACGCACACCTGCATGCAAACGCAATGCACTTTCTAACGCTTCAACCACTGGCCCACTACGTGCAATTAGCAAGACTTTTTTGTGTTTTAAATCTTTACGTAAAATCTCTATCAGCCAAGCGACACGCGGATCGGTTTCCATCCAAGAACCATCGAGCTGATTCTCTTCTGGCCACATCTGTTCACGTAGCTTACCATCGGTTGACCAATCAGCAGGTGCAGGCAATGGTGCAGGCTGACAATCACGACCTGGGAAACCCTGAATCGCTTCACGGGTGTTACGGAACAAAATACGTCCAGTACCATGACGATCCAGTAACTCATGAATGGCTTGATAACGCTGCTCTGGCTGATCTTCGATCCGATGACCAAGTAAGCCTTCAAGCGCAGTTAAATGCTGCTCAGTCAAGGCTTCATCAGACATGAGTACTTCAGCAATTTTAGCGGTGTGCTGATATTGCTCTTCTTCATCTAGGAAACGATCTAGACTGCTGAAACGTTGTGGATCAAGTAAACGTAACCGAGCGAAATGACTTTCTACACCCAACTGTTCAGGGGTTGCTGTCAGCAATAATACGCCTGCGGTGTTCTCTGCCAGCTCTTCAACCAGATCATAACGATCATTGCCGCCTTCTTCTTCACTCCACATCAAGTGGTGTGCTTCATCGACAACCAATAAATCAAAACCTGCTTCAACGGCCTGTTCACGCAAATCATCATGGTCAATCATCAAATCGACACTGGCAATAATGCATTGCTCAGTCAGGAATGGATTGAGTTCAGGGTCATGCTCTTTAATGGACGCTGTACGAGTCAGATCAAACAACGAGAAATTCAGATTGAAACGACGACGCATTTCAATCATCCATTGATACTGCAATGAATCAGGCACTAAAATCAAAATACGCTCAGCACGCCCTGTTTTAAGCTGCTGATGAATGATCAAACCCGCTTCAATGGTTTTACCTAAACCGACTTCATCGGCCAGTAAAACACGCGGTGCAAAGCGCTTACCCACTTCATGTGCAATGTATAATTGATGCGGGATCAGTCCTACACGTGCGCCAAGCAATCCACGTAATCGGCTGGTTTTCATACTGGCTTGTAACTGTAAAGCTTCAATACGCAAGTCATACCAAGCCTTGATATCGACTTGGCTGGCAAGTAAGCGATCAAGTGGTTTAGACAACTGAATCTGCGCGCCAATACGCGTTTCATTTAAGGTTTTGCGCTCTTGCTCACCACTGTCTAAATTACGTATAGCATTGTAGCGAATCACGCCAAATTGTTCTTCAAATGACTCAACCAACCACAGATTGCCTTCCTGATCGTAGATTTCGTCATTGATATTAAAAATAATTCGAGATAAAGGTGCATTGCTACGTGCATATACTCGTGTTTCGTCACTTTTTGGAAATAAAATGCTGAGGGAACGCTCATCTACATCAATGACAACGCCCAAACCAAGTTCCGTTTCAGTATCGGATAACCAACGTTGACCAATAGCAAACTGTTGCAATTTTTTCACCTTTATTTCAAGTTTGCACTAAAAGCACATGCGGCTTTTAGCTTCAATCTAAATATTTTCGCACAAAGCATAACAAAACGTCAGGTTATGCTGATGATTTTTTAAAATGGTACGGCACATTCAAAGTTTAGCAATTCATCTGTTTTAGGATGATAAAAACTGAGCTGCTTGGCGTGTAAGCATAAGCGATCAGTCAATTGCTGTTGTTGCTCTGTTGCATACAAAGTATCTCCGACAATCGGATGTCCCAAGTATTGCATATGTACCCGAAGTTGATGTGAACGCCCAGTAATTGGGGTTAATTTGACACGCGTCACCACTTGACCTTCCAGCTCAAACTGCTCTAAAGCCTGCCAATGTGTCAACGCTGGCTTGGAATGCTGTGGATCGACAATATGAAGTGGTGGTCGATCTGGGTCATACACCACAGGAATATCAATGGTTCCTTCGCCTGAAAGCGAACCTGCGACCAAGGCTTGATAGGTTTTTTCGGTGTGGCGTTCTTGAAACTGCCGTGAAATTCGGTTTTGCCCGAAGCGTGACAATCCAAAGACCAAAATGCCTGAAGTATCACGATCAAGACGGTGAATCAATAAGGTTTTCGGTTCTATCGCAAGCAAGCGCGTCAGCATGCTGTCTTGTAAGGCTTCACCTTTGCCTGGAACACTGAGTAAACCTGCGGGTTTATGGATGACCATAAAATCTTCATCTCGATGAATCAGATGATCGGTTAAAAAATTACTCAAAATTTAATCCCAAGCTGACCACGAAAACAAGCGGGCAATAATAAAAAGCTTACGCCTGAAATACAATAGACAATCTGCAACAAAAGCATAAATTCCTGTTATTTCATCCGAAAGCATCACCAAATAAAAACGGAATCTTGTGATTCCGTTTTCTGAGCCATGATTTATGCCTGTTTCATCTCGGCAAAGACTTCTTTTGCCGCTGCAATGGTATAGGCAATATCTTCATCACTATGTGCAGATGAGATAAAACCAGCTTCAAATGCTGAAGGTGCAAAGTGAATTCCACGATCTAACATACCGTGGAAAAACTGTTTAAAGGCATTTACATCACACTTCAAAATATCATCGAAGCTGGTGATTTCAGTTTGATCAGTAAAATACAAACCGAACATGCCACCAATTTGCTCGGTTTTTAAAGCAATGCCTGTTTCCTGAGCAACTTGCTGAAAACCAGACAATAATTTTGCCAGTTTTGCAGATAAATCAGTATAGAAATTTTCTTGGCGTAAATGTTTGAACATTTCAATACCCGCACGCATCGCGAGCGGATTACCAGACAATGTCCCTGCCTGATACACACCACCGAGTGGCGCGATGCATTCCATAATTTCGCGCTTACCGCCAAATGCGCCTACAGGTAAACCCGCACCAATAATTTTACCTAGTGTGGTTAAATCTGGTTTCACATTATAAACCGATTGTGCGCCGCCTAGCGCTACACGGAAACCGGTCATCACTTCATCAATAATAAAGACAGATTTGTGCTCATCACACATTTCACGAATGCTTTCTAAGAAACCTGCAATCGGTTTAACCAAATTCATGTTGCCTGCCACAGGTTCAACAATCACCCCTGCAATTTCACCGCCAAATTTCGCAAAACAGGCTTTTACAGCTTCGATGTCATTGTACGGCAAGGTAATCGTATGTTTGGCAAAATCAGCAGGCACGCCTTTAGAGGTTGGCTCACCCAAAGTCAGCATGCCTGAACCTGCTTTGACCAACAGTGAATCTGAGTGCCCATGATAACAGCCTTCAAACTTCACGATTTTGTCACGTCCAGTATAGCCACGCGCCAAACGGATCGCTGACATGGTGGCTTCTGTACCCGAGTTGGTCATACGCACCATTTCAATCGATGGCATGATTTCGCAGATCACATCTGCCAAAGTGGTCTCATGTACAGTCGGTGCGCCAAAACTTAAACCATCTTGTGCTGCCTCTTGAACAGCCTTCACAATACTTGGATGTGAATGTCCTAAAATCATCGGCCCCCATGAACCAATGTAGTCGACATAGCGCTTGCCATCGACATCCCACAAATATGCGCCTTGCGCTTTTTCAATAAAAACAGGTGTTCCACCCACACCATTAAATGCACGTACTGGTGAGTTCACTCCACCTGGAATATGTTTGCTGGCTTGCTTAAAAAGTTGCTGTTGTTTTGCAGAAAGGCTCATAGCATTACTCAAATAAACTGAATGATTTAGGAATGATTAACAAATAAATTCGCCCATGCATTCACACGTGCAGGAATCTCAGCGACTGACCGCCCTAATATATCACTAATCACGGCACATAAGTCTGCCCCCGAATCGACCACGACCTGAGAATTTTCAACGGTTAACCCTCCAATCGCGCAGATTGGTACATTTTTAAACTGCAATGATGCTTGCTTTAAAGTCTCCAAACCAATATTGCCCGCTTCAGGTTTGGTCGATGTGGCATAAATCGCACCAAATGCCACATAGGTTGCTCCTTGAGCAATAGCGAGTTCAGCCAGTTCAAGTGAATTGGCACAAGTCCGACCAATAATTGCACCTTCAGCAAGTTGAGCTTTAGCATCGGTAATTTCACCGTCTGTTTGCCCCAAATGTACACCGAAACCAAATTGGGCTGCCAGTTCCAAATCATCATTAATAACAAACGGCGTTTGGTATTTTTCACAAAGCTGCTTAATCTGCTCAACCTCAACAGGCTGATCGCTTCTAGCGACTTTTTTACGGCGATATTGCAAAATTGCCACCTGTTCTGTCGCCAGCGCAGCGTCTAATTTTTCAAGTAATATTTCTAAAGAATCATCATTGGTAATGAGATATAAACCACGCATATAAACTCTAAATATCAAGCGAATTTGAGTTTAGTGTAACGCTCACATCTCTTAAGCTCAAACTTCCAATAAAAAAACCGAGAAGTTAACTTCTCAGTTTATTGTCTAAATCATATTAGATATTAGAAACGGTAACCAACACCAAGGTAAGTCACGATTGGGTTAATTTCGATTTTACTGCGACCTGTAACCAATGTAGCCCCTGTTGCATTACTAGCAACATCAAGTTTGGCATTAGTACTTAGATGAACGTAGCTCACAGAAGCTGTTGCAAACCAGTTTTTCGTAATATTGTAGTCTGCACCGACGAAAGCAACAGGAGCAACAGCGTCATCAATTTTTACGTTACGGATACTTATACCTTTTGAAGCGGTATCAGAAACCACTGCAGAGTCTAATTTAAAGTTACTAAAGTGCGCATACATAAGACCTGCACCAACATATGGGCGCAATTTATTGTTTACAGCACCAAAAGTATATTTACCTGTTACAACTGGGCTATAAACTTTAACGTCGCCCACTTTACTAAATTTATCTAGATTTAACGCGCCGCCCAATAATTGTCCTTTACCTTTAATATCAAAGGTTGGTGGCACGCCTACAATTAACCCCAAACTGACATTGTCATCTACTAAATAATCAAATTTAAACTCAGCAGTATCAGAATCTTTCAATTCAAAACCAGCAGATGGTGTAAACGGCAAATATGTACCTGTACTCGCCAATTGAGTAGACACACCTTGTTTAGTCCCTTGCGGCATAATATGTGCCCAGCCTGCAGAAACAGCCAAGACCTTGCCCTCTGAAGTCTCAGCATGCGTTGCAAAGCTAACTGCAAATAAAGCAGCTGGAATGAGTGCTTTAGTTAATTTTTTCATAAATTAAGATTCCATCATCATGGTTAAACAGCGATCACGAGGCTTCCAAGCCTTCATCATTTGTTTTTAATATTAGAATAATTACTTTAAATAGCAATACGATAAAGTCAATATTTATTTACCAATAAATCTAAAAGCTATTTTATTAAATAAAAAAATATGTTTTTCAATGATTTAAAAAAACATACTCATCAGTCGCGATTCTGTTAAATGCTTATCTTTTAAACCCTAAAAAACTATGTAAGTAACTATAAAATATATAAAATTAAGATTGATCGCACTATTTGAACAGAGTTCATTGAAAATCACTGCCGAGATATATAAAAAAAATTTAGCTTAAATCTGATTTTTTAAATGTTCAACTGAAGCATCTCGGTCTATAGTGACATTATCTTCAAAAGAACTCATAGGGCTTAGCTCATGCATGAAATTGAATTAAAACTACAAATTCCTGAGCAGAAACGTGCTGCAATCGTTAAAGCGTTTGAAACAAAAACCACTCAGCATATTGAGTTACATGCGCGTTATTTTGACACTGCTGACTCAAAACTAGCAGCACATCAGATTGCAATCCGCATTCGTAAAGAAGGAAATTTCTGGGTTCAGACCCTCAAAGGTGCAGGTGAAAATCCATTACAGCGTTATGAACATGAAATCAACTTAGGAGAATCCACGCAAGCACCTGAGCTAGATTTAAGTGCCTATAAACAAGAACCATATGCACTTAAATTACTCAAAAATGCATTGGGTGATGATTTTGATGGCTTAATCTTAAAATTCGAAACGATTGTGCAACGTGCTTACCGTGTTGTGCAATTCAACAACTCCAAAATTGAAATTTGCCTTGACCGAGGCGTTGTACAAAATGTTGACGAACAACGTGAAATTTATGAAGTTGAGTTTGAACTAAAACAAGGGCAAATTTCTGACTTAATTCAACTGACCCAACAATGGGTTAAGAAGTACCATATTTGGCTTGATGTTCGCAGTAAAGCTGAACGTGGCAATTTGTTGGCTCAAAAATTACAGGTCAGCCCAGCAACCACCGCCTCCTCTGTAAAATATGACAAGAAAGCTCAGCCCGATTTTATTTTAAAACAGTTGATTGCCGCTGCATTACGTCATGCTTTACCTAACTTTGCTGCAATTGCAGATCAGATTGCTGAATCAGCTCATTATTATCAGGCTTATTTGGCACTATGCCAACTCGCCAGCAGCTTGCAATTATTTCAAGGTTTTGCCCCAGCCACGCTGATTGAGCATGTTGCACAGTTACAACATTTATTAAAGACCGCTCACCAAGCGTATTTGGCAACTACGCTCTATCCTGCAATTTTGCTACATAGTGAACATGCCGAGAGCGTTGAGTTAGAGTTACATCATGCCAATCATATATTTACGCAAACGGGTTGTACATTATTGATACTGGAACTCTTGGCATTTAGCTTAAGTGACTCTAGCGCCGAATCACATAGCAAAGTGAAAGGAGGCATAAAAAAGCAGTTCAAACAACAAATTGAACAGTTCACAACAGATTTTGCTAACTTTGCACAACTCAATGTCAATGAAAAATGTCAGGTCTTGAGCCATATTCAGTGTTGGGGCGATGCTTTGGCACTTTGCACACCATTTACAACAAAAAAACACTTGGCACTTTATGTACAGCTACAGCCTGAACTGAGTGAAAGTCTAGATCTATGGGTTGCACAGCAACATGCAAACAAGTATTTGGTATCCGCAGAGCAACGGTATTTTGTTTTAGGTTGGCTCGCCAATCAAATCCCTTCGCAACAAGCTCATCTAGAAATTACTATAAAAAAATTACTAAAGAAAATAAATACTTAATTTAATGATCTAAAAATACTGTGCTGTTTCGCCAAGCAACAGCACAGTATATATTCAACGGTATTTACCAAAGATTTTCCAGACCCCATTATCAGCAAGTGGGTCACTATAGCTATCGCTACGTGCTTTACGCGGTTTTTCCCGTGCATCAACCACCTTAAAATGTTTTTCCCCACCCAAAACAATGCCATTGTTATAAAAACGAGTTCGGGTATATTCACTCTGCCCATGCTGAAATACATAAGTTCTTAAATCAATAAACTCACGGTGCGCAACCAAAGCTGCGGTGTCATCACTTTCCAGCCATGTTTTCATTGCCAGCATGTGTTCTGGCTCAAACTGCCCACATTTTTCCACGACACTCAACACACCCCGAAAAGTTTTGGACTCTTTGGCACGAGTTTTATTAATGCGAATACGGTCTACATGAAAGAAAAATAAAGGCAAATTCAAATGGCTTGGCAAATGAATCGCATCAATCACTTCGTCTTGTAAAAACGGTTGGCACAACTGTTGTGCCCGTTCAATTAACTCGCGCCACTGACTAAAATAATGCTCTGCCTCGGTTTGCGATGCATAATAAATCGGTAAACCTTCAACATGTTCAAGTTGTTCAGGTGGCCAAATTTGCTGGCGCAAGAATTGGATCTCTTGTTTTAGGTTTTGTATCGCAATTGAATCTTGCATGCATTTGACTCATTATGCTTAGGCTATTTAAAGATTAAGCCAACTGTTTAGTTTCCGCAAGGCTTTGCCTATAATAGACTGTCATTTTTGTGTTGGAACTTTCCCATGACCCAAAAAATTCAAGCGACGGATATCACTGAAGAAGAAGCACAGAATGCGGTCTTTTTCGAGCGTACCGATGAATTTATCAAATTGGCAAACGATTTTTGCCGTCCTGAAAAAGGTCAACAACCTCAACCTGCTGAATTACGTGGACAAGTAAGCGCAGCCATGCTTTTTGCGACTGCTCGCTTTAATACATGGGTTGCTGCCAACAATTTTAAAGATGGCAATGAAATGCGCGATGCCAAAGATCAAGTTATGTCTTACTTGATGCAGCAGTTTCAAATGATGCTCGATGACAATTATGATGAGTATTGTGAGCAGTTTGAGAATTATCTACGTTTCCGTAAAAATGAAGATTTTCATACGCACAAACACGATCATGAACACAATCACTGATTAAGTCTGTTTGAAAAACAAAAAAGAGCTTGAATTCAAGCTCTTTTTTTATTGAGATATACTACTTTTTATTTGCTCAATGCCGCTACTTTTAGCTCAGTTTGTGGTTGACCATACTGATCTGCCATGACTTCAACATAATGATCAAGTTGGATATATTTTTTAATGACGCTATCAACATCAGCTTTGCTGAGCCGTGCAATCGCCTGATCACGCTGTTCACGACTCAACATGGTTTTACCACGTTCAAGCTGACTATTGAGCATCTGATGAATAATGCGACTATCTTCAAGACTGGTAACACGTTGTTTTAAAATATTGGCTTTTGCAGCAGCAAGCTCCTGTGGCGTGATACCCTTTTGAATCAAGTCCTGCAATACATGATGCACAGCTTGCGAGGTTTGTTTCGCTTTATTTGCGGTGTAATTTGCTTGAATGGTCAAAACACCTACTGAATCATGTAAATCCAGATTTAAGTCACTCGAAAAACCATAAACTAAATGGTTTTTCTCACGAAGCTCTTGCCCTAAACGAGATGAAAGCTGCGAGTCACCTAAAATATAACTCAAGACTTGCAACGCAGGTGCATCGGCATCGTCTATGCCGACAGGCAACACCAGTAAACCCTGATAATTCCCAAATTCACGCTGCTCTGCTAATGCATGGATTTGCGTTGCGGGATAGCTTTTGTATTTAGATGATAAGCGCTGGTAACTCTGTTTCGATGACCATGTCGCAAACTGGCGAGTAATCAAGTCATGCATTTGCTTCGCATTAAACTCCCCAGTCATTGCCAATTCGGCATGATTAAATCCCATAAACTGTCGATACAGTTGTTGAACTTGAGGCTGCGTTACGGCCTGAAGTTGTTGTTTAACTTGTTCAGGCTCAAAGTGGTAACGCAAATCACCCGCCGAATACTGTTCCACTAATCGGGACATGGTTAAGCCCGCCACAGTTTCAGGTTCAGTATATGGTCTGTTCAGGCTAGCCAGACTTTGTGACTTGATCAGATCAAACTGGCTTTGCTCAAAACTCGGGCGCTGCATAATGCCAACAATATATTGAAAATAATCAGCAAAGTGCTGTTTATTGGCTTGAATCTGAATCAGCATCCCATTGTCTTGACTTACCGCAGTTGCCTGCCCATCGGCAGCAATGGATTGATCCATCACCTGCTGCAAGGTTTGCTGATCTGAACCGCGCAACAACAAATAAGCGGTTAAATCCAGTATTTGCCCTTTGTTCCATAAAGATTTTTCTGTACCAAAGTTCAAGCTAATGGTGGCATAGACTTTGTTGTCATGCGTAGGCACTGAAAATAAGGCATAGCGCAAGCCATTCTTCAACTTGCCACGCTGAATCTGCTGTTCAGTTGCTTGCAAGTGCTGTTTGGAGCGTGTCAGATAATCTTGGATTTCTTGTTGATATTGCTGGATATTTTTAACAGGCTCTGAGTCAGCACTTTGGGCTGCCTGCAACGGTTTTTTCGGTTGTGATGGCTGAAGCTGCATCGCTTTTTTTTGCGAATCAGGCGTTGGCTGAATATCACCAGAAATTCGATGCTGAGGTTGGAAAAATGTATTCAGGCTCTGATTGACCTGTTGTGTTGACAGATTTTGAACTGCCTGCACATCATTAAAATATTGTTCCCAATGTCCATGTGAAGACACTACATAGTCGCTCAGGCGATTGCCTAGCGCTACCGCATTAGTTGCAATACTGTCAGCCTGATTTTTAAATACACTTTTAACACGGTTCAAATCAGCATCATTAAAATGTGCTGGAGTTTCAATATCCTGTGCCAAGTTTTTGGAAATTTGTTGAGCATCTTGGGTGGGCGCATAAATCGCTCCCATAAATACCACATTAAAATCCTGATCAAGCCATGTGGTCGATTGCACCGTCGTGGTCATACCTGTTTCTACCATGGCTTTATACAACTGTCCGCTTGGCTGTAACGTATACAAGTATGGTGCAACAGCAAGCACAGGCTGGATTTTCAAGTCGCGACCATTTAGGTACATATTGACTTTAGCCAGATCACTGCCCTTTTGTACACTCAATTGGCGCTGTTGAATTTTACTGGCATTCAGTAAAGGAACTTTAGCCATGGCAGGTACAGTATGTGCCTGAATTTTTCCAAAGTTTTGCTCAATACGCTGCAATACCTGTGCCTGATCAAACTTACCTGTAACCACCATTACCGCATTATTAGGTGCATACCATTTACGATAAAATTGATTAAGTTCCTTCATCTGAATAGATTTCAGTTCATTCAGATCACCAATCGGCAAGCGCCCCAAATCGCGATTGCCATAAGCTGCTTTAAACATCTGATCCATGAGTACAGCAAAAGGTTGATCGAGACGCAACTCACGTTCACGGCGCACAGTTTCAATTTCTGAAGGTACAAATTTTTGCTGTAAAACCAGTTTGTCCATGCGCTGCGCTTCAAGATACAGCACTTGATCAATCGCTTTTTGGTCAGGACGAATAATGTTGGTATATTTGGTCGAATAGTAATCCGTACTGGCATTGGTAGCTAAGGTGTACTGATCGAGTCTGCGCTGAAATTCTTCACCCTGCACATCTTGTGTGCCTTTAAATGCAAGATGTTCCAGTAAATGTGCTAACCCACCTTTACCCTGTGGGTCGTTCAAAGAACCCGTCAAATAAACGGTATTCATAAACACTTTATTTTCATTGTTATTTGGCGCCAGAATCACTCGCAAGCCATTGTCTAATTGATATTCTTTAATCTGATGCTGGCTTCTCACTAAAACAGTCTGGGCAAATGTTGTAGTGGCCACCCCAATCAAACACAAAGACCAAGTTAGTTGTTTCAGGCGTATTAACATAAAAATTGTCCAATCAAGCGAAATGCTGCAACTCAAGCCCGTTATAGTAGAAAATGTTCAAAAAGAATTATAGTGAAGTTTTGCAAAATCAAAATCTTATTATTTTTTATAGATAAAATGGATAGCCTGTAATTTTCAGGCTATCTATTGAAATTGATTGATTTAATTTTCGGTGGTCGGCATAAGTTCCGCATGTTGTTGACTTTGTACACGTAACCACTGATACCAGCCATACGCCGCCATGACCACAAATGCGGCATATAAGCCTGCGGTTAGATACAAGTCTTTATAAATAAACATGCCCACATAAATAATGTCGACTACTACCCACAGCACCCATGTTGCAATATGTTTACGACTTGTCCAGTAGGTTGCCAATAAACTAAACGCCGCTAGTTGTGCATCTAACATTGGAACCGCAGCATTGGTAAAACTTTTCAAGATCAAACCAAAAGCCAGACCCGCAATTGCTGAGACAATCAGTTGTAAAAGAATCTTAGAGATGGCTAATGGTTCGATTTTAATATCATGATCGACTTGCTTGCCTTTCATCCAGACATAGAAGCCATAGAAATTCATGCCAGAAAAGAAAATTTGCAGAATGACTTCACCATAAAGCTGGTAGGTAAAGAATAGGTAGCCATATAAAATATAGGCCAGCATATTAAACGGCCAGCACCACATATTGCGAATAATCGTTAATCCAACACCGATTAAGCTAATAATGACCGCAAAAATTTCTAGATTTGACATAAACAAACATCACTATACAGCCGAGTTTCGCCAACAAAAGTTGGACTAAAAAACGGACACAAAACTCAAGATTTCATGGCCCATTTCGCCAACTTATTACTGATCTTAACGGCTAAACTATCGACGTATTCACTATAAAATGCAGAAGCTAGTAAAATACTGCTCAGGCAAGTCAGCACGGCTAACAGTACAGAAAGATCATAGTTGAATCCCATGCCCATCAACCAATTAAATGCAGGAATACACACCAAATAAATCAGCATCATGTGTAATAAGTAAATCGAGAATGATAATTTACCTAAATAAACCAATGGCTTTTTATCGAAAATATCGGACAGTTGGGTAGACAGTAAAATGCTATAGACAATCAAAATTCCTGAAAAGAAATTACTATAGTCGTAGGTTCTCCAACCTAGGATCTTATATAACCAGTGATAAGCATGACTGCTATTATGTGCGCCTGCAAAATATAATCCTGCAAAAAACATTGACCATGCAAAAACAGGTTTAATTTGCCGTCCATACAAGTACATATAAGAGCCAATCACAAAGCTCAACAGACCCAAATAAAAGCGCTCATCATCCCATAAACCAAGCATTGGCAAAAGTATTGAGGCTATATAAAACAACGGTTTTTTATAATGATAAAGCAACAATAAAACAAACAAGAGAATTGAACCAAATAGCTCAATTTGCATGGTCCACAAAACCCAGTTAGTGCTACTTTCAGCAAACAAAAATGCGCCTATACTGCCTTCATAAGCTGCTTGTTTCAGGCTAACTTGCTGTGTTGCATAGGCTTGTAGCCAATCATTGACTAGATCACTGTTAATACTGGTATAACTGAGTGCTAACCAAGCTAAAATACAGGAAAAAAATGCAGGAATTGCCAATCGCGGATAACGCTTGATCGCCATTTCAGTGACTTTTCTGGGAACATCGTCATGTCTTAAAATGGCATAACTTAATACAAAACCACTCAATACAAAAAATACAAAAACCGCGGCAGTACCCGAATACCAGAAAGCAAATGGCGAGTGGTGCATAAAATAGTCCCAATGACCATGCGCTCGATCATCTGGGCTGAAGTGATGTAAGTATGGGTAAAAGCTTAAGGAGAGGTGTGAAAACACCACAGCTAAACATGCCAAACCACGAATACTTTCCGCTGCGTTTAATTTTGCCATAGTGGGAGCAATCAAGAAATTTTTTAAACGTGCCAAGCATAGGACTGAATCCGCGCTCATGCAACCTTAAATCGCAAAAAGCCCCTAATTTAGGGGCTCATGTCATCATTTAGATATTTTATTCTACGCGAATAATTTGACCTTGTTCATTGTGATGTACCACGGTCACTTTTTGCTGACGACCTTGTACAATTTCTTGCTCAGGCAAATCAAAATGGCGTGCATAATCATTGGTCGATTTCACTTTGGCATGCTTCACACTATGTGCAGGAATTAACTTACACCATAAGCACAAAATTGCGGCGCAAGTCAGCAAAGTAATCATATCCATTTGCAGACCAAACCAAAAAGCATTGAACAAGCGATGAAATCCATACGGCTTGTTATAACTCATGAGAGTAAACAACACTAGCATTGGACGCCAAAGCAAGAACCACACACCCCACAAGACTGCAGTTGAGGTTGTAGACATATAACGTCTGTGCCAAGGTAACTGTGCACGCAAGTCAATAATTAACGAATTTGTACTCATGAGAATCTATATACACCTAAGTTATCGACGATTTTAGCGAATACCGCGATCTGGGCTTACCCAGCGCGCACGTTTACCATCCCCTCTTATAAGTACTTTTGGAAAGGCAATAATGCTAGCAGTCACGGTGATTAGCCAAAATACGAATGGATACCAAATCATCCAGTAATAATTTTTAAGTAGACCTGGTTCATAACGGCTATCCATCCATTTACTAATCATGAATTGGAATAAGCAGGTCGCACCTAACAAAATACCTGTACCGTATGGGAGAAATGGTGAGCTCATGACAGGTAAGAAATGGTTAGGAACAATAAGATCCACTAACCAAATACAAGCTACCAATAACATTAAATATGACCATACTAATGTTAGAAGTAATTCTATCATGAGTGGCCATAAAAAGTTCAAACTAGGTCTAAATATTACATCAAAATTTTTGATCAGAACTTGTGCACCACCCATTGCCCAACGCAAACGTTGTTTGTACAAACCTTTTAACGTTTCAGGCATCAAGATCCAAACCAATGCATTGGGTTCAAATTCTACATCCCAACCTGCACGTTGCAATTTCCAAGTGATGTCAATATCTTCAGTCAGCATATTCGGAGACCAATAGCCAACTTCATGCACTGCACTTTTACGAAAAGCAGTAATGACACCAGAAACCGTAAATAATCGTCCAAATACCCGCTGGGCACGTTTGATCATGCCCACAATGGATGAAAACTCACCCACCTGAATCCGTCCAAGCAATGTTGAACGGGTACGGATACGTGGATTACCTGTTACGGCTGCAATTTTTTCATCAGCAAGAAAATGGCGAATCATCCACTTTGCCGCATGTGGATCAAGCAAGGCATCACCATCAATCCCGATCAGGAATTCAGCATCAGTCATTAAACTACCTGCCTGAAGCCCCATAGCTTTGCCTTGATTTTGCGCCAAATGCACCACGCGTAATTTATCAAATTTTTCCGCCAGTCGATCTAGCACTTCGCCCGTATTGTCTGAACTACCATCATTAATTGCAATCACTTCAAAATCTGGATAATCCAGTTTCAGTGCATGGCTGATGGTTTCTTCAGCATTATCTCCTTCATTAAAACAAGGAACAAGAACTGCTACCTTTGGATATGAAGGTAAATCCTTTGGCTGATTGTATGCAGGCTCTTTGCGTTCTTTCATATAGAACACAATCGCCCCGATCATCCACAAATAGGACATAAACAATGGATAATAAAACACGAACTCTAAGGCAGACCGCCAAAAGTGCTGTAGCGCAGACATAATGCTCAAACTCCTACGGCACTATGCGATCTGGTTTAGAATCAAAAGCTTTACGCATAATATCGACATCAGGGTGTTGCTTGACTGGATCATCTGGGTAATACGCAATATGCAAAGCACCTTGCTTATACAATGATTCAATCGTATCACCCAATTCTTCTGAAGGTACAGGTTCATTGGTACGCCAATTTTCTGCTTGCAGCTCAAATACTGTTTTATGCAAACCATTTGGATAGGATTTGACATTATTCACAATATCTTGATAGAACTTGTCTTTATCTGGTGCCTGCTCCATGTATGGCATTGCCATAATGGCAGTAAAATCATAGCGTTTTAAAGATTGCTCTAATGATTGTGCATACCAGTTTTCAGCATACGGGTTCAATGCCACTTGTGCGTATAAATTACGGGCAGTCACTAAAAATGGTTGATACTGGCGAACTTCACCTGCCAACTGTAAAGCAAAGTTGTCAATATAGTTGGTTTTGAATTTCGTCCATTTTTCCATTTTAGCTTCATTATTTCGCATTTCTTCCAAGTCAGTTGGAAGACCTGCTTTTGCATAAGCCTTTAAAGCATCCGGGCTTGCATCTTCATAATCTGACAACGTCGTATCATCATGGAACAAGATACCGTTAAAAGTTGAAGACTTCGCCAAATCTTGATACAGACCTTCAATCACACGACGTGCTGGCGCAGAGAACGGGCTTAAACGAATATAACCCATGTTCAAATGATCACTGCTTTTAGGCTGCTGTGTTACCACCAGATCTTGAGATACAGGGTTAGATTTTGGTAATTCCCATGCTAAAAGTGGCATCCACGCATATAAACGAGTCACTTGGGTACGGCTTTGGATTTGCCAAGATACACGGTTAAACAAGTCAGCACGCACTGGAAGATAACGGTTCGGGAAATACACCATATCGGCTGAACCATTAGCATCTGGATCAGAGAATGCTTGCAAATACACAGTCGTAATGTGCATTTTTTGAATACGGTCGAGTAAATCACCCAAGTTATGTTCTTGCTGTTCAGGATCTGGATCATAGATATAATCTAGGTCAACATGCATGATTTTTTGTGGACGATAATTATCACCCAAGTTTTTATCACGTATAGTGATCTCTTTTGACAAACCGTCTAAGGTCATGTCATGTTCAACCAAAATACGGTTGATTGCACCCAATGACTTTTTCAAATATACAGGCCCGTCGTCAAGACTAACGGTAATCGGCATACCCAGTCCTTTTGCGATACGAACTGTTTCTAGATTATAACGCCCATACGGCCAAACCATGACACGCGGTGATGGAATTCCATGCGCCTTGATCAAATCATTATTTTTCTTTAAATCATCATAAATACGTTTAGCATATGCTCCATCACCTTCATAGGTTTTAGTTTCTGGATCATATAAACGCGTAGTTGCAGCAGGTTCAGAGTTACCTTGTGGATTACCTAAGATACCATGGTGCAAATCGTAACTGTGGCTTGCAATTTCAACATAACCACTTTTGCTCATTTCTTTAAGCTGTGGCCAAGTCACAATTTTGCTACGAGGAATTTTATCATCCCCAAAATTTACCATTTCATCCGCTTTTGGCTCTAACCAAGAACCAACAACAGCCAAAACGATAGGAATTTTGTTCGCTTTTACAAATGGGTAAACATTGGTGTAAAAATTCTCATATCCATCATCGACTGTTAATAGCACAGGTTTTTCTGGCAATACAGTTTTGCCTTGATGAGCTTTTAATAACTGATCCACACTAATAAAGTGAAAACCACTTTTCTGTAACCAACGAACTTGTTCTTCAAAGCGTGACGTACTCACCGAATACATCGGAATCAACGCATCTTTATCATCGGTAACTTCATGGTAACCAATCACTGTAAGCGTTGTTGGATTAATTTTTGGCTTCTTTGCAGAAACGGCTTGAGTCATACCCACTGCTGCCATACCAACGCACGTTGCAAGCACTGAACTTAAAAAGCGATTAAACATAATATGCCTGTTTTAAAAATCGTGATGTAACCAATCTGACATTACACTTCAAACACTCAAGTCGTGAAAACAATCTTTTATATTGCATGACTATTCAGATTAGTAATTACAATATATTTTCAAAAAGTAAACTGAAAACTAGCTTAAAAGCTTGGTTCTTCCTATGTCACTGATTTAGATATTTCCATCACAAGAACTGTGTTTAGCTAACCGATAAAATAACTTAGAATTATACATTAAATTCAAACAAAATCAAAAACTTAGTAAAAATTTACATGACTTTCTTTGAAGATTAAAACACAAGAAATCATAAACATCCTTGTAGTACACTTACATGATACTGCATATTTTTACAATTTAGTACATCTTCGACGCTAAATAGTAATAGGCAAACATGTCAATTCTTTGACAATGATCATTCAACCTTAGAACTGAATGATCACCACATCAAGTTAGGTTATTGGTCTCGGGTTTTAACATCAAACAATTCAATTTCAAAAATCAGGTTAGAATTGGCAGGAATGACCTTACCCATTTTGCGTTCACCATAAGCTAAACGTGCAGGCACCTTCAATTTTCGTTTACCCCCCACACGCATTCCCATAATGCCTTGATCCCAACCCTTAATTACTCGCCCTGTACCAATCACACATTCAAAATACTGACCACGATCAATTGAAGAATCAAATTTCGTTCCATCTTCCAACCAGCCTGTATAATGCGTAGTAATCAGCGCACCTTTCACAGCTTCTTTACCTTCACCGACTTTTAGATCAATAATTTCTAACTCTTGCATGACTGTTCAGCCCCTAATCTAAATAAAAGAAACTTATTTTACGGGCTTCTTAGCAACAAGCCGATGGCTAGTTTTTTATTTTTAGTAAAAAAATAAAATCTGCTGTATTTTCACTCCAGGTGCAATAAAAAAGACCGTCGCGTTAGACACTGACAGTCTTTTTTTTACACAAACAGGATTCATTCGCCCTGTTTGGCACTTTCTTTATAGAT
The DNA here is from genome assembly GCF_004331075.1 of Acinetobacter brisouioides. Classification (GTDB taxonomy): domain Bacteria; phylum Pseudomonadota; class Gammaproteobacteria; order Pseudomonadales; family Moraxellaceae; genus Acinetobacter. Next base: position 340,900 of record NZ_SJNX01000002.1, read on the forward strand.
ACTACAAGAAGGATGATGATTTTCATGTAAACGTAATTTTTTACGCTGTTCAGCAGCTTCAAAACGGCAACGCTTCCACTCGTTGTCTAATTTTAATGGTGGAACTGCTTGAGGTTGACCATGTTCATCAACCGCAACCATGGTAAAGAAGCAGCTATTGGTATGACGCATGCTACGGCTACGAATATTTTGAGCTTCAACGCGAATCCCAATTTCCATAGAAGTACGACCTACATGGTTGACACTTGCAAGGAATGTTACCAGTTCACCTACATAAATCGGTTCTTTAAAAGTTACCTTATCGACAGATAAAGTCACGACATAGCTACCTGAATAGCGGCTTGCACATGCATACGCCACTTGGTCAAGTAATTTTAAGACGGCTCCACCATGTACATTCCCTGAGAAATTCGCCATATCAGGTGTCATAAGAACCGTCATGGTTAATTCAGATTGGTCATCCGCTGACTGTAGAACTTGATCTAAAGGTGACATTAAAACACTCTTCGACTAAAGAATAATTGACAGTTATCAATTATAGCCGATTTTTTTATAATTATTGTTCTGATTATTTATCAATATTTCAGATATAAACACTCAGGATTATACAACGTATCTTATCAAGATGCGCTGCATTTTTAATATTTTTATAAAATCAATGTCTTAATCTTGATCAGTTACGACCGGGCAGCCACAAGTAACTGCTCTTCTTTATCATGAATGACTTGCTGAATGTCCTCAAGCTTAGCCTGAGTGGCATAAACTCCAGCTAAACGGGTGCGGTCTCGTTCAGTAACATCAAAAATATGGGCTTTTTCTCGTAGATCAGGTTGAATGATCACATCGGCATGACTAAGTTCAACGCGAGATAGCTGTTGCTGCATAATATTAATATTTTGGTTAAACAACCCCCACATATTGGTGGTTTCGGTATATTGTGGTTGTGCCAAAATATCCACTGCAATCACAATATCCGCGCCAAGCTGACGGGCGACATCAACAGGCACAGGACTGACCAGACCACCATCGACATATTCTTTGTTCTGAATCATTGTCGGAATGAACATACTCGGAATAGCCGAGGAAGCGCGCACAGCTTGCCCTGTATTGCCATAATTGAATACAACTTTTTTACCTTCTTTAAGTTCGGTTGCGACGACAAACAACGGAATTTTCATCTTTTCTAAAGGTAGATGATCAATCTGATCATTAATAAAATTTTCAACTTTACTGCCGTCTAAAAATCCGTTTTTGCGCAAAGTAATTTCACGTACATCCTGCACTTTCATATTTAGGGCAATGTCTCTAATTTGTTCAGGAGACTTTCCACTGGCATACAATGCACCCACTATGCTGCCCACACTGGTTCCCACAATAAAATCAGGATGAATACCATGTTCTTCAAGTACCTGTATTGCCCCGATATGCGCATAGCCACGCGCACCACCACTGCCAAGCACAAGCGCCACCACTGGGCGATGTTGTTGTTGCTTAATTTGGGCAAAGTTAATCAGATTTGGGCGTGATTGTGCTTCTTCATTTGCAATGACCGCAGTAGTCTCTATAGGTAAAGCAACAGCCTGAGCTGTATTGTGAGGAACACTTTGACACCCCACTAACATGCCCAAACAAGTCGCGGTCAGAATCCAGTATTTCATAGGCAGCATCTTTAAAATTACAATAAAAAAGATAATCCACGGCATCTTACTGTGAAAGAATAACCCGATTTTAAACTGTTTCTTTACAGTATTGTTTCAATATAATTAATCGTTGCATTTTTCAAAAAAACAACCGAGCTACTATGATAATTTTTCTAACAATCTGTTTTCGCATTATTTTATTTTTTGTTGGTGGCATTTTACTGACAGATGCTTTGTATTTATTGTTACAAGGTAAAATTCATATTGGGATTGTATTGCCTTTAATAATAGGTATTGGGTTTCTTTTTATTGCTTTAGCGTGGCAGTTTTTACATGGCTATTTGGCACAGCACCCTGTACTGCAATCTGCCTATTTCATTCTTTGGGGATTATTTGCCATTTGGCTGATTTCTTTTGCAGTTTTCATTTACCAGCTCAAAATCCATATGAAAGCTCAAACACAGATTACATCACCTGTACGAGCGATTATTGTCTTGGGAAGTGGTGTCATTCAGGGGCAGCCAAGCCCGACTTTGGAACTGCGTCTTGACCGTGCGGCACAGCTTGCCAAGCAACAACCTCAGGCGTGGATGGTGCTGTCTGGTGGATTAGATTTTGCAGAAAGCCAGACCGAAGCACAGGTCATGGCAACTTATTTACAGCAGAAGTATGGACTATCTAGACAGCATATGATTTTGGAAGATCAAAGTACCAGCACCGAACTCAATCTGAAAAATAGCGCAGTCTTGCTAGCACAACATCAAATTGATAAAGACATGCCCATTGCGATTGTGACCAGTGATTTTCATACCATTCGTGCGCAAGCGATTGCCCGTAAACAGCAATATCGTCATAGCATCATGTTTGCAGCCGAAACGCCATTACAAACGCGCTATAACGCATGGCTTCGAGAATATTTTGCTTTTATTAGTGGCAAGATCTTACGTGAGTATTAACGTCTAGTTTGCCAATATTTTACCTCTTAGCTGTGCTAATGACCTTGTCGAACTCGCCATTTCATTCATTTTTAGCACAAGAATCAAATCTCAATCCGCGCAAAAATAAAGCCCGAAAAATCGGGCTTTATGCTCTAAACATCAAACTCAATTATGAATGCTCAGGTAATTGCTGAACATCAACTTCAAAGTCATGAAGTTTCGATGCTGATTAGCAACCAAGAAGCGCGACACGATGTGGACTTGGCAACTTATCAACAAAGTTTTCAGCACATCATTTGGGCTTAAAAGTTTATAAATACCGAGCTTTTGGCATAGTAACGGTTTTTATCTAGATACATCTGATGATCGGCGCGTTTCATCATATCTTCCAGAGTTTCATTAGGTTCACTGGTTGCCGTACCAATCGCAACACTCATCGGCAAACTGGCATAATATTGATTATCTAGACGAAATAGCTCTCCGAGTGTGATCACCAGTTTTTCGGCGGTCTGCTGGTCAGCGTGTGGCAGCAGCAAAACAAACTCATCTCCGCCAATTCTTGAACCTGAATATGGCGTAGTAATCACCTGTTGTAGGACTTCTCCAGTTCGCCGCAAAATATCATCGCCAGCATCGTGACCAAATTCATCATTGACTAACTTTAAGGCATTGAGATCTAGATAAATTGCCGACACAGGAAATACTTTTTTCCGAGTTAGTCGTTTTAGTTCTTCATGGAAAAATGCACGGTTATACAATTTGGTTAACACATCATGTTTACCCAAATATTCCAAATAAGACTCCGCTTTTTTGCGTGCAGTAATATCCGTCATCGCCAGCTGCACCATAGACCAGTCATGTTCATAGTTAGGAAAGATGGAAAATTGCAGTAATACATGTCGCTCTGAACCATCGAGTGCATGATTGACCACTTCATGCTGATGAAATAGGTTGCCCTCCCAAAGTTCCAGCAACTGTTCACGAAATGAATTCAGCATTTCAGGACAACCCAAAACCTTGTCGATATTCTCCAGTAAAATGTATTTATTGGGTGCTAAAAATAAATCTAGTGTTTTCTGATTCACATCAAGCACCCGAATGCCGTCGATACTATCGCGCACAAATTCAGGATGCACATCCAAGAAAGTCCGCAAGTCCTCAATACCAATATATTTAAGATGATCGAGCTTTTTCTTTACGACGCTAAAATCTTCCACCCACAATGCAACAGGTGAATACACAAACCGCGCCTCTGCCAAAGTACGGTTTTTAAATTCCTGACGGCGTGCATTTTGATAGGCTGTAATATCTTCAGTCGTGACTAAAATACGACTTAAATCTTGCTCCGCCTCTGGCAAAATTTGCCCACGCAGTTGAATATCAATCCGTTTTCCAGAAATTGAATAATTGACTTGCTCACTGGCAAACTGCAAATTGCCTTCCCACACAGCAACTAGACCCTCTATTTGCAAGTTATACATTTCATCGCGAAAAATATCGGGCAGATGTGCTGACAAATGCGCCAAGTCACGTGCTTCAAACAGGGTTAAAGTTGCCTGATTCACTTCTAAAATTCGAATTTTTTCCACACACTGGCGAATATGCTGAACATCTTGTTGTAAAAAATGACGTAAATCTGTAACGCCTTGCGCGTGCCACTGGGCAAACTGCTGTGCAATACCACTCCAGTCTTCAATCCACATGGCAATCGGTGCAAGCTGAAAAATATGGAAAGAATCTATGGCATCAATATGTGGCATAGTTTGTCCTTATTGTTATAAATGTGAAATATGTAGAGTTATTCTCTGTAATAGCATAATCACAACATCAAGAAAAACCAAAACTTAGATTTAAATGTAAAAATTATTCAAAAAAAACCACGCATGAGCGTGGTCTATAAAATGGTGGCTATGACGAGACTTGAACTTGTGACCCCCGCATTATGAGTGCGGTGCTCTAACCAACTGAGCTACATAGCCAAAAACTGTGCGCGCATTATCTTTACTTTTTGTTACAGCGTCAAGCATTTTTTCAAAAAATAAGGGAAGTGAGCCTGTAAGCCGGGTTCTGTCGAGGACGATCATTCCTCTAGGCGTACAATCACTCATACGCTCAAGCGACCTACCCGAATCCAGTACGGGCCGTACCTCAGGATTCCTATTTGGTCTTGCTTCTGGTGGGGTTTGCCATGCCGTGAACTGTTGCCAGACACGCGGTGCGCTCTTACCGCACCCTTTCACCCTTACCTCACGAATGAGGCGGTCTACTCTCTGCTGCACTTTCCGTCGGCTCGCGCCGCCCAGGCGTTACCTGGCACCCTGCCCTTTGAAGCCCGGACTTTCCTCCCCTGCTTTAGTCACGAAGACCTCCACAGCAGCGACCGTCCAGCTCACTTCGGCGCGTATAGTAGCAAATCTTATTCAGAAATGCTTGCGTTTTTTTGCGCAGTCAGTCGCTGATACTTCTCAAATAGCTGCTCTTGGCTTTCTTTATGATTCGGATCGAGAGGAATACAGTCGACAGGACAAAATAATTGACACTGTGGTTGATCATGATGCCCCACACATTCGGTGCATAAATCAGGATTGATCTCGTAAATCAGTTCCCCAAAGAAAATCGCTTCATTGGGGCACACTGGTTCACAGACATCACAGTTAATACATTCTTCAGTAATATATAATGACACGCTACCAACCTTGCTGATGTTTACGTTTAAATGCTTCAACCACATGCTTCGGTACAAATTTGGATACATCGCCATTGAGACGTGCAATTTCACGCACCATGGTGGATGAAATAAAAGAATACTGCTCGGCAGGTGTTAAAAATACGGTTTCAAAGCTAGCATCTAAAGTACGGTTCATATTCGCGAGCTGAAACTCGTATTCAAAATCCGAAACTGCACGTAAACCACGCAACACCGCTGTAGCTTTTTGCTCATTAAAAAAATTGACCAACAATCCATCGAAACCCATAAATTCAACATTATCGAGATGACTCAGCGAGTGCTGTGCCAGTTCCACGCGCTCTTCAAGGGAAAAAAGCGGATTTTTATGATGCCCCACAGCAATCGCAACCACAACTTCGTCAAACATTTTGGCTGCACGCACAACTAAATCAATATGACCTCTGGTAAATGGATCAAACGTCCCCGGGTAAATGATGCGTGATTTCGACATCCTAATCTTCTCTAGTTTCCGCTTTGGTGCAGCTATTCTAGCAAAAAGTTGTTTTTTAGCGAAGGAACTGCTTTGTTTTCTGTAGAAAAGCTTCACCTTGAGAAAAGTTTGCGGCACAATAGATGCAGTTTTGGAATGATTTAATTATGGCGAAAGCAACTGTAGTCAAGAAAAATAATGGCGGAACCATCGCACAAAATAAGCGTGCCCGTCATGATTATTTTATCGAAGAAAAATTTGAAGCGGGCCTTTCCCTACAAGGTTGGGAAGTCAAAGCCTTGCGTGCTGGGCGTATGAGTCTGGTTGAAAGCTATATTATTTTTAAAAATAATGAAGCATTTTTATTTGGTGCACAGATTCAGCCACTCTTGTCTGCCTCAACTCACGTAGTACCCGAAGCAACCCGTACTCGCAAACTGTTGCTGTCCCGTCGTGAACTGGAACAGCTTACAGGTGCAGTCAATCAAAAAGGTTACACTTGTGTACCTTTGGCATGTTACTGGAAAGGGCGTTTGGCGAAACTGGAAATTGCGCTGGTAAAAGGTAAGCAATTACATGATAAACGTGCCACTGAAAAAGACCGTGACTGGCAACGTGATAAAGCCCGTATCTTTCACCGCTAAAACAAATTTAAAAAAGCGAGATGATTTATCTCGTTTTTTTATGCCTAGACACATCATTTTTTTGACTGCATTTAGCTCAATTTCTGCATTACTTAGCAGTTTTTCTGTATTCCAGTTTTAAATCCAACAGAAACAAAATAAAAATATAAAACAATATCAACAACTTAAATTTTTAATTCCATTCTTATCTTATTTTTAGATTTTTATGCATTTTTTTACATAAGGTTTGCAACAAGCCTTATTTCTCAACAGTTTCATTTCTGATTAGGGTATGACAATGCAATCAAGGAGCTTGTCATGTCTACTATTCAGCCAAATTCCAATATTATTCAAAACGATCAAGAAGCGATTAATGCTGCCTATCAATTGGCAGATTTTGCTTTAGAACAACGAAATCTACGTGATCAACAACGCGTTTTACCTACCGATGTTATTCGGCAACTCAGCCAAAAAGGGCTGACAGGCATTCGTATTCCCAAAACCTATGGTGGTGCTTTTGTTTCCAATAAAACACTCAGCCATGTGTTTCGCATCTTGGCAAAAGCCGATGCCAATGTTGGTCAAATTCCACAAAACCAGTTTGGTGTACTCAATCTGATCGAGATTATGGGCACTGAAAAACAAAAAAGATGGGTTTATCAGCAAATCTTAACAGGGCGATTTCTCGCAAATGCAGGCCCTGAACGGCATAGTAAAGACACCAAAACTTTGCATACCACGCTCAGTCTGGTCAATGGTCAATATCTGCTGAGTGGCGAAAAATTTTATTCGACAGGCAGCAGCTTTGCAGACTTACTGGCAGTCAAAGCACTGCATCCTGAAGGTCATGTGGTGGTGGTCTTGGTTGAAAGACAACAACACGGCGTTGAAGTGATTGATGACTGGAATGGTTTTGGGCAACGTACCACATCCAGCGGTACAGTCAAACTGCATCAGGTACAGGTTGACCCCGAACTGATTTTTGATGAACGTAAGCTTAGTGAAAGCGCAAATTATCGTGGTGCATATTCACAACTACTACAAGTCTCGATTGATGTCGGGATTGCCGAAGCAGCTTTGCAAGATACGCTCAGTTCGGTACGCAAAGCCCGTCCAATCGTCGATGCTCAGGTAGAACGTGCCAATCAGGAATTATTTACCTTACAGGAAATTGGCAAGCTGGACATTTTACTCAATGCCAGCGTACTCCTACTCAATAATGCTGCTGAACTCCTCGATGAGCTTGATCAGCTGTCCAGTATAAGTGACGCTCAGGCTGCTCAAGCCTCGATTGCCGTTGCTGAAGCCAAAATTTATGCGCACCGTGCCGCACTGACCATTTCGGAAAAACTGTTTGAACTCGGTGGCAGCCGCTCTTCTTTAAGCCAATACAACCTCGACCAGCACTGGCGCAATGCACGCGTGCATACCCTGCATGACCCAGTACGTTGGAAATATCATGCCTTGGGCAATTATTACTTAAACGGCGTTTACCCTGCACGCCACGCATGGATTTAAGGAGAAAATCATGACCTCCTATCAAGATTTTTGGGCAGAGCAGCCTCAATTACACCACACCGCCCACATTATTAGCTCCGATACCGAAGCGCTGGCGATCGCACAGCAACTCAGTCAGGAATTCAAGCAACTGGCGGTTGAGCGTGATCAAGAGCGCCGCTTGCCTTTTGAAGAAATTCAAAAATTTAGCCAGTCTGGGTTATGGGCAATCACCGTGCCAAAGCAATACGGTGGTGCAGAAGTGTCAAGCTGGACAGTAGCTCAAATTGTGGCGTTATTTAGTGGTGTAGATGGTTCGATTGGACAAATCCCACAAAACCATTTTTATGCTTTAGAAGTGCTACGCAACACGGGCACAGAACAGCAAAAACAGCAGCTTTACCGTGAAGTATTGCAAGGTGCTCGTTTTGGCAATGCCCTTGCCGAATTTAAAACCAGAAATGCAGCCCAGAAACATAGCCAGATTCAGACCGTTGAAGGTGGCTATCTGATTCAGGGTGAAAAGTTTTACTGCACAGGCAGTTTGTTTGCCCATCGTATTCCCACGTTAGTGAAAGATGCACAAGAACGTGAGTTTTTGGCGTTTGTACCACGACATAGTGAAGGTCTAGAGCTGATTGATAACTGGTCAGGTTTTGGGCAACGCACCACAGGCAGCGGCACAGTCAAATTTAATCAGGTTTTTGTCGCAGAAGACGATGTGATTCCATTTGATTTGGCATTTACACAACCGACCTTGGTCGGGCCTTTTGCCCAACTGATTCATGCATCCATTGAAGTCGGGATTGCCCGTGCAGCTTTTGAAGAAACCCTGCAACGTGTGAAACAGGCACGTCCGTGGATAGATGCAGGAGTCGACTATGCTAGCCAAGACCCGCTGACATTATATGAACTAGGTCAAGTTGCTGTCGATATCAAAGCCAGTGAGCTGCTCCTGAAACAGGCTGCCTATACAGTCGATACTGCCAAACCGAAACCGACAGTAGACAGCATTGCCCATGCTTCGATTCAGGTTGCCAAGGTACGTGCGCATAGCACCGACATTGCCCTGCTGGCTTCATCCAAACTGATTGAACTGGCAGGTAGTCGTGGTAGTCAGCGTGATGATGGTCTTGACCTGTACTGGCGTAATGCACGGGTACATACCCTGCACGATGCTGCTCGCTGGAAATATTATTTTATTGGCAATTATGTGTTGAACCACATTTTGCCACCGCGCCGAGGAACGCTGTAATGTCCAAGCAAATTTTACTCAATGCCTTTGACATGAACAGTGTTGGACACATCAATCACGGTTTATGGACACATCCACGCGACCAGTCCTACCGTTTTGATGAGCTGAGCTACTGGACAGATTTAGCCAAAACCCTTGAAAAAGGCTTGTTTGATGGTTTGTTTATTGCTGACATTACAGGGGTTTATGATGTTTACCAAAACAACCTCGATGTGACCTTACGCGAATCAGTACAACTGCCGAGTCACGACCCTGCAACCCTGATTTCTGCGATGGCAGGTGTCACAGAGCATTTGGGTTTTGGCTTAACGGTGAATTTAAGTTATGAACATCCTTATCAACTGGCACGACGCTTTGCCAGTCTAGACCACCTGACTCGCGGACGGATCGGCTGGAATATCGTCACAGGCTACCTCGACAGTGCCGAACGCCTGATTGGTCAGTCAGGGCTGAAAGATCACGACTTACGTTACGAACAAGCCGAAGAATTTCTAGAGTTATCTTACAAGTTCTGGCAAGACTCATGGGAAGACGATGCTGTACTGAAAGACAAGCAGCAACGCATCTTTAGTGACCCGCGCAAGGTTCACCCAATTCAGCATCACGGGCGCTTCTTCCAAAGTGAAGGCGTGTTTCAGGTTGCGCCATCGCCACAGCGCACACCCGTGTTGTTTCAGGCAGGCGCATCGCCACGTGGCATGCAGTTTGCTACGCGCCATGCCGAATGTGTGTTTATTGGTGGCGATCGCCCTGAGAAAATCCGTCAGCAAGTACAGCGCCTGCGCCAACTGGCACAAGAGCAAGGACGCGATCCTCATTCGATTAAAGTCTTTGTCGGTATTACCGTGGTGACTGCGGCAACATCAGCCGAAGCTCAGGAAAAACTCATCGAATATCAACGCTATGCCAGCCCTGAAGCAGGCTTGGCGCATTATTCCAGTTCGGTTGGCATCGACCTTGCTCAATTTGCCGATGATGAAGCCATTCCTTATCAACACACCAACAGTATTGCTTCGGTCAATCAGAAATTTAAAGAACAGCGCATTACCCCAAAGGATTTGAAGCAACAACACATTTTAGGTGGACGTTATCCGCTCTTTGTGGGCAGCGGTGCTGAAGTTGCCGAGCAACTGATTGAACTGCTGGATCAAACCGACATTGATGGCTTTAACCTGACCCGTACCATCACCCCCGAATCACATGAAGATTTTATTCAGTATGTGATTCCTGAATGGCAGCAGCGCGGACGTTACAAAACTGCTTATGCCGATGGCACATTGCGTCACAAGATTTTTGCACAAGGCAATCAACTGCCTACTCAACATCCTGCACGTCAGGGCAAAACGCAAACACAGACATTATCAAATGCTGTCGCATTCGGCGGCTAAACACACAATTTTGAGATCTTTTTCATGGGACAAACACAGACATTATCGGGTAAGAAAATCGCCAGTATTGGCGTAGTGGTGGTTGCCGTCATCGCAGGCTTATTTGCATGGAATCAGCACCGCCAGGCACAAAGCAAAGAACTGGTGATCGGGATTACCCCCGCTTTTGCCAATACCTTGCAAGTCGCAGCCAATGAAGCCAAAAAACAAGGGCTGAATGTCAAACTGGTGGAGTTTTCTGACTGGAACACCCCCAACATTACCCTGAATCATGGCGATATTGATGCCAATTTTTTCCAGCATCAACCATTTTTAAATAATGCGATTAAAGAAGGTAAATACGAGCTTCAGCCTTTTGCCGCGGGCGCTGCATCACGCGTTGGGCTGTATTCGAAAAAATACAGCAGTCTGGATGCCTTGCCGAACAAAGCGCGTGTTGCTGTGCCGAATGACCCAGTCAACGAAGGTCGCGCCTTATTGTTATTACAACAAGCCAAACTGATTACCTTAAAAGACCCAAGCAATTATTTATCGGATTTAAAAGACATTGTGGCAAATCCAAAAGACTTACAATTCGTTGAAATGGAAGGCCCACAAACTGCTCGTGCCGTGGATGATGTCGATTTGGCATTCAGTTATCCGCATTATTTAAACCTTGCCAAAACCATCAACCCGAAAAAAGCCTTACTGCTCAATGCCCAAGAAGACAAACGCTATGCAATTCTTTTTGTAGTGCGTAAAGACTATAAAGATGAAGGCGGTCGCTTACAAAAATTTGTCGATATTTATCAACACTCACCACAAGTCAAAGCCTCACTGAATGCAGAAATTGGCTCTGGGCTGTGGTATGCAGGGTGGTAACAATGTCAGGACTATTAAAATCTCGCCCTTTAATTATAAGTTTTGTCGTGGTTTTGGCTATTTTTGGCTTGGCAGGCTATCGTTATATTCAGCAAAAAAATCAGGATAATGTGCTTACCATAGGCATTAGCCCACCCTATAAAGATCTACTTCAAAGCGTTGCAGATGATGTTGAAAAACAAGGCATTCATGTCAAACTGGTCGAATTTTCTGATTGGCAAGCACCCAATATTGCAGTGCAAAATGGTGATATTGATGCCAACTTTTTTCAGCAAAGTGTTTATCTAAAAAATGCGATTCGCCAAACTCATTTTAATTTACATGCTTTCGCTGTTGGAACTGGTAGCCATGTTGGGCTTTATTCAAAGAAATACCATTCGCTCGCAGAGTTACCTGAACATGCCCGAATTGTCATTCCAAGTGACCCAGTCAATTTGGCTCGCGCATTAATTTTATTAGATAAAGCGAAACTCATTCAGTTAAAAGATGTCAAAAATGAGCTTTCTACCCGACAAGATATTATTTCCAATCCTAAACAATTTCAATTTGTTGAAGTTGAAGGTCCTCAAACTGCACGTGCCATTGATGATGCTGATTTAATTTTTGGTTATCCACATTATTTAAAAATGGCAAAAACAGCAAACCCTAAAGATGCTCTTTTCTTAGATCCGATTGATAAAAAATATGCCATTCTTTTTGTAACACGCGGCGATTATCAAGATAAAAATCAAAAACTTGCTACTTTTGTTCAAACATTTCAACACTCAGCAAAAGTTCAACAAATTTTAGATAAAGATTTTGGTCAAGGTCTCTGGTTTAAAGGTTGGCAATAGGAGATAAGCAATATGGTTAGTTTTGGGACATCGCTCGAATTTAGTACACCACATATCAAAATTCGCAACCTGAATAAATACTATGCGGGACAAAGCCAACAGGTTCATGCCTTAAAAGACATTCAGCTGGATATTCCGCAAGGGCATATTTTTGGCATTATCGGTAAAAGTGGTGCAGGAAAATCCTCTCTGATCCGTAGCCTGAATGGTCTAGAACAGCCATCGAGTGGTCAAATCCTGATTCATCAACAGGATTTGACCCAGCTCAAACATGCCGAGCTGATTCAACTGCGTCAGAAAATTGGCATGATTTTTCAGCATTTTAATTTAATGTCTGCCAAAACCGTACGCGAAAATGTGGCATTGCCCCTAAAAATTGCAGGGGTTGCCAAAGCGGAAATATCTTCACGCGTCAATCATGTGCTGGAGTTGGTCGGGCTGAGTGAAAAAGCCGAGCATTACCCTGCCCAGCTTTCAGGCGGACAAAAACAACGTGTCGGAATTGCCCGAGCATTGGTACATCAACCAGAAATCTTGCTCTGTGATGAAGCTACCTCGGCACTCGATCCAGAAAGCACGACCACCATTTTGGCTTTGCTGAAAAAAATCAATCAGGAACTGGGTATTACCATTGTGCTGATTACCCATGAAATGCAGGTCATTCGTGACATTTGCGATGAGGTGGTGGTGATTGATCACGGTGAAATTGTCGAGTCTGGTGCGGTGTGGTCGGTATTTTCCAACCCTCAACAGCAGATTACCCAAGAACTACTGAACTTGGAACAACTGGATTTTGGTATGGCCTTAACTGCTGATGCCAGCCCTGAACATACCCAAAAAATTCTGCAAATTGAATATGCACATCGCGCCGATCAGGCATTTGACTTTAACCAACTTCTGCAACAGTTTCAGTCACCTGTACAGATTCTGCAAAGCCATATTGATCAGATTCAGCACTATATCGTGGCGCGTTTGGTGATTGCAGTTAATTCAGATCATCAAACACCTGATTTACAAGATTGGCAGCATATTCAGCATTTACAATTCAAGGAGCTCGGTTATGCAAGATCAGCTATTTGATTTATTACTGACAGGCACACTCGACACTTTAGTCATGGTCGGGCTGTCAGCAGTGATTGCCTTGCTGATCGGGTTGCCACTTGCGGTCATCTTGGTCAGCACATCTCCTCAAGGCATTTTTCCTTCCGTTAAGATCAATCAACCAATCGGCTGGATCATTAACATTACCCGTTCTGTGCCTTTTCTGATTTTAATGGTGGCACTGATTCCAATTACCCGTTGGGTTGTCGGGACGAGCTACGGCGTTTGGGCTGCAATTGTACCTCTATCACTGGCAGCCACACCATTTTTCGCGCGGATTGCCGAAGTGAGTTTAAGAGAAGTCGATCATGGTCTGATTGAAGCAGCTCAAGCCATGGGCTGTAACCGTAAGCAGATTATCTGGCATGTGCTGTTGCCTGAAGCTTTGCCCGGCATTGTGGCAGGATTTACCGTGACCATTGTCACCATGATCAACTCCTCCGCAATTGCAGGCGCAATTGGTGCGGGCGGTTTGGGTGATGTGGCTTATCGTTATGGTTATCAACGCTTTGACTTGCAAATTATGTTTGCGGTGATTGTAGTGTTGGTGATACTGGTGATGTTGATTCAAGCTACTGGCGATCAACTGGCACGCCAACTAGATAAACGTAAATTGTGATTGGCAATGAATACTGAACGTTCCTTCTCCCTTTGGGATGAGGAACACTGTTCCGCAAGAGGATGAAAGTATCCTCATTGTGCTTTTTTGCTTAAAAAATGACTTATGAAAGAAGCCTAATACTGTGAATACAGATTTAGGCTGAATGATTCAGGCGATTCAACATGAGCGCGATATATTCACCAAACCAGATAGCTGTATCCAGATCACCTTGCGGTGGGGTAATTTCGACAGGTGCATTGTTGGATTGGGTCATGAGTCCCAAATGGCTGGCCAAACGGTTTAAATCGGTGTCTTTTTGCCCTGTCGACAACAACGGTAAACCTGTCCAAAGCATGCCATGCTGCATGGCAAACAAGTTAATTTGCTGCAACACAGAAAGTTTGTCACCGCTTAAACCACCCGAATTGGTAAAGCCTGCGGCAAGTTTGCCTTGCCACAAACGGTTGATCCAGCGCTTCGAGGTTGAGTCCATAAACATTTTGAACTGCCCCGTAACACTGCCCATATAAGTTGGGCAGCCTAGAATAATGCCATGTGCCTGATCCAGCTTGTCCCAATCCACATGCTCAATCGACATGACATGCGTGGTCACGCCAATTTGCGCTGCGCCTTTGGCAATGTATTGGGCAACTTTTGCGGTATGCCCATACGGGCTGTGGTAGACAATAGCAAGGGATTTAGGCAACGTCGTCATTATTGAGAATCAATAGCAAAAAATCCCGAGCAGTTTAGCATGAATTATTCCTGCATAAACACGAATGTCGCCATGCGACCTGTTTTCGCATTACGGCGATAGGAGAAATAATCCTCCGTCTGGGTGTAGGTGCACTGATCCCCACCCGACACTAAAGCCACGCCATGCTGCTCTAAAATATAACGCGCAATCGCATACAGATCAGCATAATATTTCCCTGCCTGCTCGCCTGCTTTAAAGGCGAACTCTAACGGGTATTTTTCACAAAATGCCTGTTTGACTTCTGCGCCAATCTCAAAACAAGGCTGGCTAATACACGCACCGAGCCATGCCCATGTGGGTTGGGTCTGCATGGTAGCAATGGTATTTTCAATAATTCCGCCTGCCAGACCACGCCAGCCCGCATGCAGATTTGCTACTTCAGTGCCATCAGCATTACCTAAAACCACAGGCAAACAGTCTGCAGTCATCATCAAGATGGCATGCCCTTTTTGCTGGGTGACCAAACCATCCCCCACCAACGGCTCAAAGTAGACTTGCTGATTGACCGTATGGCAAATCGTGCTATGAGTTTGCGTCATCCACGTCAGCTTGTTGACGCCATATAGGGCAAACTCTTTCAATAATGCCATACGATGCTGTTGTACACGTTGCGGATCATCCTGCACATGCAATGCCAGATTAAACCCTGACAGTTCAGTACGTTCACTGGAAAGGCTTTCTGGATGCTGAACATGGGTTTGTCCAACATAAACGCCTTGGGGTAAACCTTGAACAAATTGCATGACTGAATTCTCCGATTGCGGTGTCACAGATACAGCCTGATTAGTAGGCTGCATTTTCTTCGCGTAATACTTGTACCAGATTTTTAAAGTCTTCTGGCCAAGGTGCTTCAAAAAGCATTTCTTCTTGCGTACGTGGATGAACCAAGCCCAGTTTCGCTGCATGTAAGGCTTGACGGCGGAAACCACGTAGCGTCTCGGCTAAACGCTCTGAAGCGCCAGCAGGCACACGAACACGACTCATATACACAGAATCGCCCACCAAACTATAGCCAATATAGGTGAAATGCACCCGAATCTGATGCGTACGACCTGTTTCAAGCTGTGCTTGCACACGGGTAAAATTCTGAAAACGCTCTTTGACATTATAATGCGTCACCGCATCACGCCCACCAGGCAGCACGGTCATTTTCACACGGTCAACAGGGTGACGTTTAATTGGTTCATCAATCGTGCCACCTGCAATAATGTTGCCATACACCACAAGGTCATAGACACGATAGACTGACTTATCACCGAGTTGCTTGGTCAATGAAAACTGTGCTTCCAGATTTTTCGCTACTACGAGCAAACCACTGGTGTCTTTATCGATCCGATGTACCAATCCGGCACGCGACAACTCTGCCGATTTTGGATAGTGATACAGCAAAGCATTGACCAGCGTTCCAGAGCCATTACCAGCGCCAGGATGCACCACCATACCAACAGGTTTATTAATGACAAGAATATCGTCATCTTCATAAACAATATCTAAAGGAATATTTTCAGGCTGGTTGTGAGTTTGCACCTCAAGCTCAACATCAAGCGTGAGCAATTCATGCCCTTCACAGCGATATTTCGGTTTAATTTTGTTACCGTCTACCAGCAGATGCCCATCTTTCATCCATTGTTTAAGTTTTTCTCGTGAAAAATCAGCCCAAACGGTTGCTGCAACCTGATCAATTCGCAGCCCAAGGTATTGTTCATCCACCTGAAATTGCAACGATAAATGTGTTGCAGTTACGCTCGAAGTATGATTATCTGCATCCTCAGCATCTTCAAGTAAATTGAAATCTGTTTCAGTGGAATTAGAATGAGAAGATTGTGTTGAAGTCATTTGGCTCATTAAGACAATAATGGTTTAATAATGCCATTGTAGCTCATTGGCCGTATTAACTGAGGAATTTTTATGTCGCTACCACGTTATAAAGTTACTATGCTTGTGCTTTGTTTAGGCATTGCTGGTACATTTGTGGGCTGTAGCAGCAATCCATCAAAAAAAGAAGTTGTCGATCTTGGACCACAAAACAGCGAACAAGCCTACTTTGATTCGGCTGAACAAGCGCTCAATAATGGTCAATATAATGAAGCGGCAAAAAATCTCCAAGCGATTGATACTTACTTTCCAACAGGCACACATGCTCAAAAAGCGCAGTTGGATTTAATTTATGTGAAGTTCCAACAAAAAGATTATCCTGGGGTTGTCACAGCGGCTGATCGCTTTATTCGTTTAAACCCAGACCATCCAAATGTTGCTTATGCTTACTATGCACGTGGCGTTGCCAACATGGAACAAAATTATGATGGTCTTGTGCGTTACACTTCACTTAAGCAGTCACACCGTGATATCAACTATTTAAAATTGGCCTATCAAAACTTTGTTGATCTAATTCGTCGTTTCCCATCAAGCCAATATTCTGTCGATGCTGCACAGCGTATGAAATATATTGGTCAGGAACTTGCAGAACACGAAATGACTGCTGCACGTTTCAACGTTGAACGTAAAGCATGGATCGCTGCAATTGAACGTAGCCAATGGGTAGTTGAACATTATCCAAATACACCACAAATTCCAGAAGCGCTGGCAACCATTGCTTACAGCTATAACCAGTTAGGTGATCAGCAAAGCGCTCAGCAATATACCAATGTCTTAAAACTAAATTATCCAAATTTAGTCAAAGCCAATGGCAGTGTGAACCTTGCAGCAGCACGTAAAGAAGGTAGCTGGTGGAACAAGGCGACTTTAGGTATTTTTGGTCGTAGCTCAGAAAACAACGTGCGCGATCAGAAAGCTAGTCATGATAATGCTACAGAAGAAAAACGTAGCTGGACCAATCGACTAAGCTTCGGTGTGCTCGACAAACCTGAAACAGAAGCAACAGCCACAGCGACCACTGCAACACCTTCGCCAGTGATTGCTTCCGAACCTGTTGCAGCACCTGTTAGCAATTCAAATGAAAAACCAAAGCGTAGCTGGACTAACCGCCTAAGTTTAGGTTTGCTCGATAAACCAGAAAGCAACTAATTTCGGTCTATCGTTCATAAAGGCAAGCTCATGAGCTTGCCTTTTATATTTTGTGTACCTTGAAAATTTGTTACACTGCTTAACCCGCATCGTATTGTTACATCCCTGATTATGGCGATTCCACAACAGACCATTGACCAAATTCTTGACCGTACAGATCTTGTCGATCTGATCAGTCAGCGTGTCAAACTCAAAAAAACTGGACGCACATATTCTGGCTGTTGCCCGTTTCATCAAGAAAAAAGCCCGTCTTTCCATGTGTATCGGGACAAGCAGTACTATCATTGTTTTGGTTGCCAAGCCAATGGGAATGCCATTAAATTCTTAATGGACATCGACAACCGTAGTTTTATCGATGTCATGAAAGACTTAGCCAGTCAGACAGGGATAGAGCTTCCTAAAGACAATCAGGACAGTAAGAAGCTTACTTATAAAAAAACAATTACACCAACACCAAGCATCAGTGCTCCACCTGTTGCTCCTGTAGCCGCACCCGACAATATTCAGGACTTTGAGCCATATCCATTCCCACACGATGATCCTTTTTTATTTGCAGAAAATCAGTTTTCTGAGATTACTCAAGAAGGAAACTTGTATGATTTACTGGAAAATATTGCCCAGTTTTATCAGCAGCAACTACCCAAAAGTGCCACTGCACAGCGTTATTTTAAACAGCGCGGTTTAAGTCCTGCAACCATTCAAGATTGGCGTTTGGGTTATGCACCAGAAGACTGGCAGCACTTAGAACAAGCATTTCCTCAAGATATTGATGGTTTAAAACAACTCGGTCTGATTCGCACCAGTGACAGCGGACGAGACTTTGACTTATTACGGGATCGGGTGATTTTCCCAATTCGTGACCCCAAAGGTCGAGTGGTTGGTTTTGGTGGTCGTGCCCTAAACGACGAAATCAAACCCAAATACATCAACTCACCCGATTCTGAAGTCTTCCATAAAAACCAGTTGCTATATGGACTGTATGAAGGCACCAAATTTAAAGCCCAAGACTGGCTATTGGTCGAAGGTTATATGGATGTAATTGCCTTACATCAGGCAGGTATACATGGTGCCGTCGCGACACTCGGAACCGCCAGTAACACCGAACATCTCAACATTTTATTCAAACGCAATCATCGAATTACCATCGCTTTTGACGGCGATAGTGCAGGGCAAAAAGCAGCGCAGCGTACCCTAGAAATTGCCCTACCCCTTCTCAATGATGGTCGCGAACTGAAATTCTTTATTTTACCCAATGACCACGACCCTGACTCTTTAATTCGCCAAGAAGGCGTAGAGAGATTCCAGCAGCTCTGGCAACAAGCGCCTTTGCTATCTGATTTTTTATTTGCTCTGTTGACCCAGCAGCACGATGTCAGTACACCCGAAGGAAAAAGTCAGGTGATGGGCGAACTGAAAAATATGACGCAATTACTGCCACCGCAAGGCTCTTATCGTTATTTGCTCAATCAGGCTTTTCGGGAAAAACTGGGGCTAGGTAAACGCTTTACCCCAAAAATCAGCCATGATGCTTCACTCTCTTTCAATATTCGCACGCGAGATGAAGACTTTGCGGTTGCCTTGCTCATGAGTAATCCGTTTTTATATACGCACTTTGAGCAATTACGCGCCTATATTCAGCAAGATGACTTATTGGCAGAAATTCTAGCAGTTCTTGATCAGGTCTTTGACAAACTACCTGAAGATCAGGAGCGCGCAATTTATTATGTTTTAGGCGCTTGCTATGCGTATCGAAATGAAATTGCAGAATTATTACAGCGCACCAACGTTTTAGATATTTTAAATTCGCCAGAACAGGCTTTTAATTTTGCCAAAGAAAATGCTTTAGCTTTACAAGAAAAGTTGCTTAGACAGCGTATGAAACGCCCTGCATCATTACAGGAATCGCAAAATTTACGAATACAGCTCAATGAACTTACCAAGAAAATCAGTTTAAGATTATTGCACTAATCAAAATAGCAGGTGAAATTTATCTCACCTGCTTTACATCATAACAATTAATTAAAAAATAAATGCTGATAAGCAGACTGAAAACACTTATGCACGCCAAGCTGTTGGACTTGCTGCTGGCGTGTCTGGGCATTTTCAAATTCACCATCAAAGACCCCAATCGAAATACTTTTTAAATCAGGGCAATACTGTGCGATTTGGCGCTTACCAAACTGCCACGGATGTAAACAGACCTGTGATAAACGAATGTGTGACGATGCAGAACTACGATATTTCATGTCAATCTCCTACCGCTAAAAATGAAATGCGAGCAGTGAAAATCAACCAATATCCTTTTCGGAGATTTTACAGCGGAGACAGTATAATGCGTCTAAAGCCTAATAGAACAACGTTAAAATTTCTCAGTATCATTTTAAAAATACACGACTTGACAACCAAGTACGCGTTAATCTTTTGAAGAATAATCATTATTTTTTTTAATATCTGAATGGTTTCAAGCAAATGACTTTATAGTCATCAAATCTAAAATATTGCACACTCACGATGCAGAACACAAAAAACTAACTTTTGGGTTTTCGGCGATGCTGCAACACACGTTGTAAATGATCCTGAATCCATTCCAAATATTCAGGATCTTCAGTTTGAGCAGCTTCGCGCAACAGCATAGAAGTTGGGTGAAGTAGTTTATGTGTTAAACGATGTGCAAGTTCCTGAATCACTTTTTCAGGTGTTTCACCTTCTTTTAAACATTGTAAGGCATGCTCAACTTCTTCTTGTTGCATCTGCTGCCCAGCTTCACGATAAGCACAAATTGAATGCCCTGCTTGCTTGACTTTTTCTTGAGTAAGTAACTGAGTTGCCAACTGATTGACCATGACTTCAGCTTCAACCGCGGCTTGACGGCGCTGAGCCAGATTTTCATCAATCACGCTTTGTAAATCATCGACACCGTATAGATACACACCATCCAAACTTTCAACTTTGGGGTCTATATCACGCGGAACAGCCAAATCCACCAGCAACATTTGCTGATAACGGCGCTTCTTTAAGGCTGCTTTGACATCCTGATAAGCAATTACTTGATGCAAACTGCCTGTACAGCTTGAAATCACATCGGCACGATGCAAATGCTGCGACAATTCTTCAAATGGAATAATTTCAACTTCTACAAATGGTGTGATTTCATTGGCAAGTTTTTCTGCACGTTCGCGACCACGGTTACAGATCAGGATTTTAGCAACTCCCATATCTGCCATATGCTTTGCAACAAGGCTGTTCATTTCCCCTGCCGCAACCATCAGCACCACCAGTTTTTCAGGGTGGCTAAAGACTTGCTGTGCTAACTGCGCTACGGCATATCCCATAGATACAGCATGATTGCCGACGGCGGTTTCTGAACGCACACGTTTAGCAGCATAGAACGCATATTCAAAGACACGATTTAAATTTCCCGACACCGTGCCCGACTCTTTTGCCAGCGACAATGCCGATTTCACCTGCCCTAAAATCTGTGGCTCACCAAGCATGAGCGAATCTAGTCCACTTGCAACCCGCATTAAGTGAGAAACTGCCTGAATATCTTCATAGCGATATACATGATTAAACAATTGGTTAACATCAATGCCATTGGTTTGCGCAAGCCAATTTAATAGCATGTCTGCTTCATCAGTCATCGCATAGACTTCTGTGCGGTTACAGGTTGACACCACCACTAAGTCATTGAATTGACTTTGATGACTTTGTTCAGCCAATAAAGTACGCAGTCGTTCTGCGTTGAACGCAACACGTTCACGCAACTCAACTGAGGCTGTTTGATGGTTGACACCTAAAGCAAAGAACGCCATGTCAGATCATCATTTCACTAAAATTATGCATGTGTTATTGTGCATCATCGGTGTCATAATAAGCATAAATATTTGGATAAAGAAATTTTGCAGCAAACAATTCGCCAACAATCATGTATGTTAATACGACGCTATTCTAGCACAATCTTATTGCTAGGAAGCATCACCTTATGTGCCTATAATTACACTTACGCGCAAAATACAGTGGCACACTATAATCCACTTCCGTTAAAACAAACCATGATTGCCGAATTTGCTTTGCAATATCAACAAACTGCCACAGCATTACACAACTACACAGTTCTGGCAATTCATAGCAGCTCCACAGCAATCAAACAACGTGCGCTTGACATCGCGCTCGATGAAAATGACCTGCCATCTGCACTCGATATTGCAACACATTGGGTCAATCAAGACCCAATAGATGTACCCGCTCTATTCTATTTAGCACACATTGCACTAAAAACACATAAATATGAGTTAACTGCACAAACACTTGATAAAATTTTAAACATCGACCCTGATGCCGATCTGGCTGAAATTGTCGCGGGGATTGCACCTGATTCACAAGAAGATCGAACCACACTGCTCAAAACCTTACGCAGTAGTAAAGCTAGAAGCAATCCATCAATTTTGGTCATGATTGCAAGCTTAGAAGCCCAAGATAATCAATTAGAACAAGCATTAAAAGACATACAGCGCGCTTTGCGAAAACGCCCAAATGTCACCAGTTTCATTTTACTCAAAGCCAATATCTTGGACGCATCGGGCAATCAGGATGCCACCATACAATGGTATGCAAAATCGAGTCGTCAGCATAACTACAACTTAGAAGTACGCCTTGCTGAAGCAAAATATTTAATCAAGATTGGTCAATCTGAACTGGGCTTAAAAAAACTCGAAGGTATTATTCGCAACTGGCCTTCTGCCGATGAACCTATTTTCATTGCAGGCTTAACCAGTATTGACTTAAAATGCTATGATCAAGCTGAAGGCTTTTTATTGCAGCTTAAAAATTCTTCACAATATCAAAATGATGCTTATTATTACCTCGCGATTAATGCTGAGCGTAAACAGCATTATGAAACAGCCAAAGCTTATTATCGCCTAGTCGATGGTAGTTTATACACAGTATCACGCCGAAGCCTCGTCACCATTTATGATAAAGAAGACAAGCTCAGCGATGCCTTACGCTTTTTGACACAAGAACGAGTTAATTACCCACAACACGCCAGTTTTTTATATCAACTGCAAGCAGAAATCCTGAAAAAACTAAATCATAAACTTGCAGCGATTGAACTGCTTGATGAAGCAATTCACAATCTCCCCGATGATCCTGATTTGATTTACGCACAAGTATTATTGCTCGACCCTTATCAGGATAAAGACCGTTTAGAACAAGATTTAAATAAGTTACTGAATATTGAACCCAATAGCCCCACTTATCTCAATGCTTATGCTTATACGTTGGCATTACAAAACCGTCGCTTGGGCGATGCACGCAAATATGTCGAACATGCTTTAGAGTACGCACCCGATCAAGCCTCTATTCTTGACACTTATGGCTTAATCACCTTTTTACAAAATGATCTTGCCACTGCAATCCCTGCCTTAGAAAAAGCCTACATGCTCAATGAAAATGTAGGTACAGGCGTTCGTCTAGCCAAAGCATTATATTTACGAGGGAATATGCAGAAATTTGCAGATTTGTTACAAGAACTCAAACAAAAACACCCGAACAATCCACAAGTAATTCAGTTAAATTCCTTGTTATTATCACACCAGCAAAAAATGAGTTTAGTTCACCATGCATCTGTTCACTAAAATTGGTTTAGGGCTACTGACCAGCAGCAGTTTGATTTTGACAGGCTGTCAGCAATACAGAAAGCCTCAACCTATGATCAATCAGTTGCCTACAACCAATACAATAGCATCGGCTCAAGAAACCAATTTTTCTCTGCAAGGTAAAATTGGAGTACGTACACCAAAACAATCTGGCAGTGCTTTTTTTACATGGGAACAACAACAGGATAATTTTGACATTGAGCTGAGTGGCGCACTGGGTATAGGCAAAACCCATATTCAAGGAATACCAGGACAAGTCACCCTAAATAGCGCAAAAACAGGCTTGATTCATGCAGCAACACCAGAAGAGCTTTTAGAAAAAGCGACAGGCTGGCAAGCGCCTATTACCGATTTGGTTCACTGGATTTTAGCACAACCCGCAACAGCTTCAGTTCAAATCGAAAAAGACCAACAACAGCGCCCAACTCAATTTATTGAAGATGGCTGGATCGTCCATCTCAGTTACAACAACGCTGCAACGCTACCTAACAAATTAATTTTAAAACAACAGCTTGATGATGGTCAGGAAAATCGTATTACAATGGTCATTCAAGACCGCTAACTAGATTTCAATTTATGATTCGCGTTCCTTCCCCTGCAAAACTTAATCTTTTTTTACATATCACTGGTCGACGAGCCGATGGTTACCATGAATTGCAAACCATTTTCCAACTCATCGATTTATATGACTGGCTTGAGTTTGAACCTAATGATAATCAAAACATTTGCCTCGATGGTTTATCTAGTGTCGAGCAGAAAGACAATCTGATTTTCAAAGCTGCTGAAAAACTCAAGCCTTTTGCCCAGCACTTTTGCGGATTAAATATCCATTTAGACAAACATATTCCCATGGGTGCGGGTCTAGGCGGTGGTTCATCTAATGCAGCAACGACACTCTTGGTACTCAATCAACTCTGGAAATGCAGCTTAAATATTCAGCAACTGGCAGAGATTGGGCAAAGTTTAGGAGCAGATGTACCTGTATTTGTGCATGGTCACAATGCATGGGCTGAAGGCATCGGTGAACAAATTACATTCATCAATTTGCCTAAAAAACAGTTCATTGTGCTTAAACCTGATTGTTTTATCAGCACTCAACTGCTTTTTTCACAAAAAACATTGACAAGAGATTCCAAGACCTCTAAATTTTGCGCCTATCAGCGAAAGCCATCGGATTTCGGAAATAACTTTGAGCCAATCGCAAGAAGTTTATATCCTAAAGTTGATGAAGCAATGCAATATCTCGATCAGTTCGGTATTGCAAAACTTACAGGAACAGGTGCCTGTGTTTTTGTTGAAGTCACTCCTGATATGCAAACAGAGCAAATTGTTCGCAATGCACCATGTAACGCTTACTTGGTACAAAGCTTAGATAAATCTCCTTTGTGTGACATACAGGTAGTACTATAGGGGCGTCGCCAAGTGGTAAGGCAGCGGGTTTTGATCTCGCCATCCGTTGGTTCGAATCCAGCCGCCCCTGCCATCATCTGAAGATTTTTGCATTATAGGGGCGTCGCCAAGTGGTAAGGCAGCGGGTTTTGATCTCGCCATCCGTTGGTTCGAATCCAGCCGCCCCTGCCATTGCAATTATCGAATTTAGGGGCGTCGCCAAGTGGTAAGGCAGCGGGTTTTGATCTCGCCATCCGTTGGTTCGAATCCAGCCGCCCCTGCCATTATTTGAAAAGACAGAAATTAAAGAAGAACCTCTTGTGATTTGTCCTTGACAAAACAGAGTAAAAACTTTAAAGTTCTGCCACATATTAGGGGCGTCGCCAAGTGGTAAGGCAGCGGGTTTTGATCTCGCCATCCGTTGGTTCGAATCCAGCCGCCCCTGCCAGATTCTCCTAAACAACACACCAACCGCCAAGGGTGCTTCATGCCCAATCTTGTCGTTTTTAGTGGAAATGCTCATCCACAATTCGCTCAAAAAGTCGTAAGCCATTTACACATTCCTTTAGGCTCTGCTTCAATTAACCGTTTTTCTGATGGTGAAATTGCTGTAGAAATTACTGAAAATGTACGTGGTAAGGACGTTTTCATCGTTCAGCCTACTTGCGCCCCAACCAATGATAACCTGATGGAAATCTTGGTCATGGCTGATGCACTTCGTCGTGCTAGCGCTGGACGTATTACTGCTGTTATCCCTTACTTTGGCTATGCTCGCCAAGACCGTCGTCCACGTTCTGCACGTGTGCCGATTACAGCTAAAGTCGTTGCTGACATGCTCACTACTGTTGGTATTGACCGTGTTGTGATGATCGATTTGCATGCTGACCAAATTCAAGGTTTCTTCGATATTCCTGTCGACAACATTTACGGCACACCTGCTTTGCTTGCTGACTTACGTCAACAACAACATGACAACCTGATGGTAGTATCACCAGATGTTGGCGGTGTTGTTCGTGCACGCGCTGTTGCAAAACAGATGGGTGATATTGATTTAGCAATCATTGATAAACGTCGTCAAAAAGCGAATGAATCTCAAGTGATGCACTTAATTGGTGATGTCAAAAATCGTGACTGCGTCATTGTAGATGATATGGTCGATACTGCTGGTACTTTATGCAAAGCAGCAGATGCGCTTAAACAGTTTGGCGCACGCCGTGTTGTTGCTTATGCAACTCACCCTGTGCTTTCGGGCAAAGCGATCGACAATCTACGTAACTCTGTGATTGATGAGTTGGTTGTAACTGATACCATTCCATTATCACAAGAAGCCATTGATTTGGGTAAAATTCGTCAAGTTTCTGTTGCAAGCATGGTTGCTGAAACCATTCGTCGTATTAACAACGAAGAATCCATCAGCGCGATGTTTGACAGCTATTTATAATATAGCTGCACAATTTTCCTAAAGCCCTGCTATAATGCGGGGCTTTCTATTAGCTAGATTGGTCGCAAATCTAGCTGTTTCGTAACTTAATGAGGATATCTCATGGCTAATTTCGTATTAAATGCTCAAGCACGTGCTGAAGACAAACAAGGGAAAGGTTCGAGCCGCCGCCTTCGTCGTGAAGCATTAGTTCCTGCTATCATCTACGGTGGTGACGCAGAACCTGTATCTGTAACTTTACAACTTCGTGAACTTGTTAAAGCTCTAGAAAGCAACGCTTTCTTTGCTGAAGTTGTAGAAATCAAAGTTGGTGACAAAACTGAAAGCGTTAAAATTCAAGCGCTTCAACGTCACCCAGCAAAAAACACTCCTATGCACGCTGACTTCAAACGCGCGTAATGGTAAGTGAGAGCGTAGTTTCGTGACTAAAATTTCGCTCATTGTCGGTTTGGGCAATCCTGGTAAAGAATATGCCCAAACCCGACATAATGCTGGCTTTTGGTTTGTTGAGCAACTCGCAGACCGTTATGGCATTAGTTTAAAAGCAGATCCAAAATTTTACGGGATCAGCGGTCGTGGTAGCATCGAAGGTCATGATGTCCGTTTGTTACTACCCACCACATTTATGAACCGTTCTGGGCAAAGTGTCGTTCCCTTCACCAAGTTTTATCAAATTCAGCCTGAAGCAATATTAATTGCACATGATGAACTGGATATGAACCCTGGTGTGATCCGCCTAAAAACAGGTGGTGGTCATGGTGGTCACAATGGTCTACGTGACATTGTTCCGCATATCGGTGCCAATTTTCATCGTTTACGAATTGGTATTGGACATCCTGGCGCTAAAGAACGTGTTTCTGGTCATGTTTTAGGTAAAGCACCTAAAAGTGAACAGGATCTTATAGATGCAGCAATTGATCATGCATTGTCGAAAACTCAGCTTTTGGTTGAAGGTCAAGTTTCGCAAGCCATGAATCAAATCAATGCCTATAAACCATAAATTCAATCTCTGATGGCATCTTTATGCACATCTCTTAAGTCTTTGAATGCCTTTTTTCTAGCAAACTGAGCAAATCGAGGAGATATTTGCATGTTATCACGTTTATTAAAATGCAAAATCCATCGCGCAATCGTCACCCATGCTGAACTTCACTATGAAGGTTCTTGCGCAATTGACGGCGTTTTAATGGATTTGGCAGGCATTCGTGAATATGAAGAAATTCATGTTTGGAATGTCACCAATGGTAAGCGTTTTTCAACCTATGCAATCCGTGGTGAAGATCATTCAGGTATTATTTCTGTTAATGGTGGCGCTGCGCATCAGGCTGAAGTGGGTGATATCGTGATTATTGCAACATTTGGCGACTTCAATGAACAAGAAGCCAATGTACATAAACCGCGCCTTGTCTATGCTAATCCTGACAATACGGTCAACCATACAGCCAACTGTATTCCTGTACAGGTTGCTTAAATTTTTTGATTTTGATCATGAGCATATTTCGATATGCTCAGATTACCGCTCATAGCAGATTATTTAATATTTATAGTACGAATCATTCTATAGAAAGGATGATTTTTCACAAAAAATGACGCTATAATTTTGTCACATCGCTTCAGGGCGGGGCGCAACTCCCCACCGGCGGTAAGCTCAATATGAGTAAGCCCGCGAGCCAATGACTGGTGTCATTCGCAGATTTGGTGCAAATCCAAAGCCGACGGTATAGTCCGGATGAAAGAAGTCGACGTTTCAGAAGATTCACTTTTCAAGCTTTTGTCACGACCCCATTTTTTCGATCAGTCCTGAAATGTTCCTGTATCTAAATTACGTGAGCGTTTCATTATGTCTATTTTAATTCAACCCGAATTATTTTTTTCCAGCCTAGCTCCTGCTGATCAGCGCATTCAACAAGCCTTAGAAGACATCCGTCAAGGTAAACCTGTTTTGGTCATGGATGATTTTGACCGTGAAAATGAGGCAGATTTAGTCATTGCTGCAGAAACTCTCAATGTGGAAACCATGGCACGCATGATTCGTGATGGCTCAGGTATTGTGTGTTTATGCTTAACTGAACAGCTTGCTGACCACCTAGAACTTCCACCAATGGTGAGCAACAACTCTAGTCATTTCCATACCGCATTTACCGTCACCATTGAAGCAGCTGAAGGCGTGACAACAGGTGTATCTGCAAAAGACCGCGTGACCACCATTCGTGCTGCAACCAAAGATGGTGCTGTAGCCAGCGACTTAAATCGCCCTGGACACGTATTTCCATTACGCGCACGTGAAGGTGGTGTTTTAACTCGCCGCGGTCACACTGAAGCTACGATTGATTTGGCTCGACTAGCAGGTTTAAAAGCGGCAGGTGTGTTGTGTGAATTAACCAACCCAGACGGCACAATGGCAGCAGGCATTCAGGTGTTATCTTATGCTCAAACTCATCATTTAACAGTCATTACCATTGAAGAATTGGTTCAATATCGTTTAGCTCAACACATTTAATTTTTTAGCATCATCATCACAACGATGGTGATGCATTTTTCTCACCGTATTTCTCAAATCTTTGCTGTAAAACATGCATCAGTTGAGCAATCACAACTAAAATAACCGCACCTGTCAGCACAGGGAAAATCAAAAAATCCCAGTCATAATGCACCGATGATGTACTCAATAAAATCAATAATGGATTTGCTCCTGCAGGCGGATGCATACATCCCAAAAGTTGCATTAATACAATCGCCAAGCCCACTGCAAACGCTATCATGACAATGTTAATCGAACGTAATGCACAAATGCCAAACCTACGGCTGCCGATACCACATGCCCGATAATCACATTTTTAGGCTGTGCCAAAGGTGACTGTGCCGCAGCATACAGCAAGACACAACTTGCACCGAACGGCGCCATAATCCACAACTGATGAGAAAGCTGAGTCAAATACAATAAAATGGCAATACTCAAACTTGCCCCCACCAATGCCGTCATTAAATCAGAAATTGAATACTGCAATGATTTCAACATCACTCCCCCCCTGTATTGATTTTTGTCGATTTGCACACTAAAATTTAAATGGTACAGATCTGTACCATTTACAAGATAAAAAAGTATGTCAAAATCCGCAGCTAAAATTCTAAGTACTGCCGAACAGTTATTTAATCAACACAGTTTTAACGCGGTTGGGGTAGATTTAATTCGAGATGAATCAGGTTGTTCTAAAACAACGCTGTACACGTATT
This sequence comes from Acinetobacter brisouioides, assembly GCF_004331075.1. GTDB lineage: Bacteria > Pseudomonadota > Gammaproteobacteria > Pseudomonadales > Moraxellaceae > Acinetobacter. The sequence continues at coordinate 370,297 of NZ_SJNX01000002.1, forward strand.
TTAAAAATAAACAGCAACTTGTTGCTTCAGTACTTAAAAAGCGAGATATTCAGTTTCGGCAAAGTTTGTGTGATTTTGTTGGAGAGGCTCAAAGTTTAGCCGCAATTGAACAGATTTTTGACTGGCATGTTATGTGGTTTCAGCAAGATCATTTTAAAGGTTGCCTATTTGTACGGGCCGCTGGAGAGTCTTCGCAGCAAGATACTGAAATTCTTAATCTTGCTAAGCAACATAAGCACTGGCTATATGAATTTATTGCTCAGTACGCACAACACCCTCAAGCAACCTCAAGCAGTCACTGAATTGTGCTATAACTTTTTAGAGGGGTTGATCAGCCGATTTTTGGTTGAAGGCTTTCAAGCCGAAATTGCTGAACAGAACAAACAACTGATGCTCAGCTTAATAAAGAGTTTACAGGCTTAATCATCTGCCAACTGTAACAAGCTATAGTGAATGCCGTCAGCACGCAGCCAAGCGAATTCATAACTTGCTTTAGCAAGTGCCAATATACGTCGTTCAAACTCATCCCACAATGGCTTGACTTGTACCTGCTGAATGCCTAATCCACTCTCTTGAGCAAACTGACGATGTTTTTCACAAATTTTAAGCGCATGGTACAACTTGCGTCCAAGTGATGCATCAGGCAACAAGCGTATACGTTTTGAAACAATAAAACTCTCAACATCTCGCAGATTAGCATGTGGCAACATTGGCACTAAAATTTGATCTAATTGAGAATCCAGGCGCTTCCAAACCGCATGCTGTTGTTCAAGTGTATAAGTATTCCATTGAATCACTTCATGATTAAAACGTCGGCAACCTCGACAAACATGATCACCAAATACAGTAGAGCAACGCCCTGCACATGGGGTGAGTATCGCAATGCGACGATCTTTACTCAAACTACTCTCCTTCGCAAGAGCCATTCTCGCTTAATTTGTAAAATCACGCTAAAATACGCGCCTTGTTTTTCTATCTTAATACATTTGGAGTCTCGCATGAACGCTACTGTAGAACAGCTTGCACCTGTAGAACAGCAAGCGACCGCTGATTGGGTTGTTGCAGCACTATATCAATTCAAAGAAATTTCAGACTCTGCTGATTTGCAGCAACGTCTGCTTGATTTAGTTAAAACGATCAATCTATGCGGAACTCTAATTGTAGCCGATGAAGGCATTAATGGTACAGTTGCTGGAGACCGTCAGGCCATTGATACAATTCATCATTTTTTGATAAATGAAGGCTTTAACGCAATGGAATATAAAGAGTCTTATAGCTCTGACAAGCCATTTCGTAAAATGAAAATCAAGTTAAAAAAAGAAATTGTAACTTTAGGTGTTAAAGTTAAACCACGCGATTTGGTTGGTCATTATTTAGACCCAAAAGAATGGAATGAACTGATTGCACGTGATGATGTCATTCTGATTGACACCCGTAATGACTACGAATACAAAGCAGGTACATTCAAGGGTGCAATTGACCCGAAAACCGAGACTTTCCGCGAATTTCCAGAATACGTAAAAAAAGAACTTGAGCAACATAAAGACAAAAAAATTGCCATGTTCTGTACAGGTGGTATTCGCTGTGAAAAATCAACTTCCTTACTTTTACAAGAAGGTTTTGAAGAAGTTTATCACCTCAAAGGTGGTGTTCTAAAATACCTTGAAGAAACCCCAGCAGATGAAAGTTTATGGGAAGGTGAATGCTTTGTATTTGATGGTCGTACGGCTGTGACTCATGGTGTCGAAGAAGGTCAAAACATTAAATGCCACGCTTGCGGTTGGCCGCTTACTCCTGAAGAATCAGTACTGCCAAGTTATGAACATGGCGTGTCTTGCGTATACTGCATCGACAAAACCAGTGAAAAACAAAAAGCGGGCTTCCGTATGCGCCAATCCCAAATTGCAGCAGCAAAACGTAAACGCCTATAACCTTGCAATTATCTGAAAAATAACAACAAAAAAAGCACCTAAACAGGTGCTTTTTTTGTCATGCATACAAACTTAATTTGGTGTGTGATACATCAAATAAAGTTCATTTAGGTTATCTGGAATTTCTTCTGCAAGTTCATCCATCAACTGACCATTGCGACGGAAAGATTCCATTTGTGCATCTTCTTCATCAACGCCACTAAATATCATCATTGGCAAAGTCAGATCAACCAACTGTTCTTCAAACTCAGGCGTAAACCATGCCTCTTCGTTCAAGAACATGGCATCGACAAAACCGACACTCCAGTCACCCAAACTTGAGTCTACATCGGCTTCTTCAATTTCAAAAGGAAACTCGATTCCTTCTTCATTGGCAAGGCTTTGGCGTAACTGTTCGAGCCACAATTTGACCTGCGCCACAATTTCATTCGGCACTTTATTTGGGTTTCCATCAAACAAAGCATCAAGCCAAGTATCAAATTTCGGCCCAACCGCAATGGCACATAAAAATCCATGAGTTGCCGCAAAATCTAGACCATATTCGTTTTGGTCACCATCTAAATAATCACTTAACTGATCTAAATTCAAAGAACTCATTTTGATTCCATTATTGGTTACTAGAGTATGAGCATAGCATTGATAGGGATGATATTCTAAATGCTTTTATGCATCATCATCGCCTGAATCATCGTCGTCGAAATCATAATCAAAGTCTTTCAACTCGCGCTCCAAACGGCGTTGCGCAAGCAAGTCATCAATTAAACGACGCTTTTCCAATGACTCTTTGGCACTGATTTTATTCGATGCCTCATCAAAGCTAACGTCATCATCGTAGTTATCATCTAGTTCAAAATCTGTAGAAGACACTCAAACTACCTCAACATAAAAATATAAATGTTTTACGCGCTATTTAGCGTAGTTATTTGCTTTTGTCAAGATTTTTATGCATTTATATTTTTAAGATTCTCACTAAAATCTGCTTTTTTTCCGCGTTTTTTTTGTGTATTTATTAAGAATCTGGAGTTTTTCATCGCAAAATTACACGGACTTGAAAAAATTAAAAATGACACAATATTCATTCTACTTTAACAACACAAAAGATCTCATGAATTCGGTGCCTGCCCCATGATTTCTGAATTTTTTAAACAAATTGTGCTATCATGCACGGTTTTTCACTGCCACAGATTCAACAAAGAGTAAGCAAAAGATGAGCGATATGCATTCCCCTACTTCTCAAGTAGCGGCTCTGATTAGCCGAGGCAAAGAGCAAGGTTACTTAACTTACGCTGAGGTTAACGATCATCTCCCAGACTCAATCACGGAAAGCGAACAGATTGAAGACATTATTCAAATGCTTCAAGATGTGGGTATTCCTGTTCACGAACGCGCACCTGAATCTGACGATACAATGTTTGGCGAATCAACCGAAGCAGCCGATGAAGTTGCCGAAGAAGAAGCCGCTGCGGTACTTGCTTCAGTTGAAAATGAACCTGGGCGTACCACTGACCCTGTTCGTATGTATATGCGTGAAATGGGAACCGTTGAGCTGCTCACTCGCGAAGGTGAAATTAGCATTGCAAAACGAATCGAAGAAGGGATTCGTGATGTATTAAATGCGATTGCTTACTGGCCAAATGCAGTTGAAGTTGTCCTCCAAGAATACGAAGACTTTAACACTGGTGAACGCCGTTTAGCTGATATTTTGTCAGGGTATCTTGACCCTGAAACCGACGATGACATTCCAGAAGTCCTCGAGGAAGAAGAAACCGAATTGGCAGATGTAGTAGAAGAAGATACATCGAAACCAGCCAAAGAGGTCAAACTTGACGACGATGACGAGGAAGAAGAGTCAGAAGGTGATGACGATTCTGAAGGCGATTCAGGCCCAGATCCAGAAGTTGCAAAAGTTCGTTTTGCAGAGCTAGAGCAAGCTTGGAGCAAAACCAAAACAGCGATTCAACAACATGGTCGTAACTCGAAAGAAGCCGATGAAGCATTGGTCACTCTTGCAACTGTGTTTATGATGTTCAAATTTACGCCTCGTTTATTTGATATCATTTCTGAAATGATTCGTGGTACGCATGACCGTATTCGTACTGCTGAACGCGAAATCATGCGTTATGCCGTACGTCGTGGCCGTATGGATCGCAACCAGTTCCGCACCACATTCCCTAAACAAGAATCTAACCCAGCATGGCTTGATGCTCAGCTTGCTAAAGTTTCTCCAGACGTTAAACCATATTTGGAAAAAGTTCGTCCAGATGTCTTGGCATTCCAACAAAAAATTGCAGATATTGAAAATGAACTTGGTCTAAACGTTCAGGAAATCAAAGATATTTCTAAACGTATGGCGATTGGTGAAGCCAAAGCACGCCGCGCGAAAAAAGAAATGGTTGAAGCCAACTTACGTTTGGTGATTTCGATTGCGAAAAAATACACCAACCGTGGTTTGCAATTCCTCGACTTGATTCAGGAAGGTAACATCGGCTTGATGAAAGCGGTCGATAAGTTTGAGTATCGCCGTGGTTACAAATTCTCGACGTATGCAACATGGTGGATTCGTCAGGCGATTACCCGTTCGATTGCCGACCAAGCACGTACCATTCGTATTCCAGTACACATGATTGAAACCATCAACAAGATCAATCGTGTTTCACGTCAGCTATTACAGGAAATGGGCCGTGAGCCAACCCCTGAAGAGCTAGGTGAACGTCTGGAAATGGATGAAGTTAAAGTTCGTAAAGTTCTGAAAATTGCCAAAGAACCGATTTCGATGGAAACTCCAATTGGTGATGATGAAGATTCGCATCTTGGCGATTTCATTGAAGATCAAAACATCACTTCACCAGTGGATGCTGCAACGTCAGAAGGCTTAAAAGAAGCGACTCGTGAAGTGCTTGAAAACTTGACTGAACGTGAAGCCAAAGTCTTGAAAATGCGTTTTGGTATCGATATGCCAACTGACCATACGCTTGAAGAAGTGGGCAAACAGTTTGACGTAACACGTGAACGTATTCGTCAGATTGAAGCCAAAGCGCTACGTAAATTGCGCCATCCTTCACGCTCAGAACACTTACGTTCATTCTTGGAAAATGATTAATCGGGATTCTTGATTTTTCAGGAAACTATCCCCATCTTCTCTTTAAAGAATTAAAAAACGCCTGCTCTTGCAGGCGTTTCAACTGCTGAGAGCACCTATGTTAGATCGCACACCTTCTCGTGAACTCCGTGAAGACCTTTGGGTATTCCCAATGGATTATCCTATTAAACTCATTGGCAATGCAGGTATGGAACTTCGTATTGCTGTGGTAGAAATCTTGATCAAGCATTTCCCTGAGTTTGATGAAACCACTTTGGCTGTACAACCTTCACGTACAGGGAAATACCACTCGATTACTGCCCAACTGCGTTTTGAGGAACTTGAGCAAGTTCACGCATTGTATGCAGACTTGGCAGCTTGCCCTCATATCCGAACTGCGCTTTAATCCTAAACCAGATGCCTAAAACATCTGGTTTTGTTTTTTATATAAGGTTTTTCATTCCATGGATGCGTCTACTCTTCAGCAGTCACCAAAACTAATTATTCGTATTTTTAATAGCTTACAAGATTATCAAGCTAAATTTTCCGAAATGAAGACATTCACTGAAACACGTGAAGCAGATACTCACGATGAGTTATGGCTGTTGCAGCATCAAGATGTACTCACTCAAGGACAATCTGGAAAACCCGAACATATTTTGGTCAGCAGCAATATTCCAGTCGTGCAGTCAGATCGCGGTGGTCAGGTGACGTGGCATGGCCCAGGGCAAATGATTGCTTACTTTTTGTTTGACCTCAACCGATTAAAATGGCATGTGCGTACATTGGTCAGCTTTGCCGAGCAACTGATGATCGACCTACTCAACAAGTACCAAATCGAAGCGTATGCTAAACCTGATGCACCAGGTGTCTATGTGGATGGGCGTAAAATTGGTTCTTTAGGTTTTAAAATTCGTCGTGGGCGCAGCTATCATGGCTTATCATTGAATATTGACTGCGACCTGCATGGTTTTCAGACCATTAACCCGTGCGGTTACGCAGGTTTGGAAATGGTGCGTATTCAGGATCTTGTAGAAAACTATCCTAAATTTACACAACTCAGCCAAGACGTGATTGAATATTTAACACAAACTCAGTACTTTAAAGAAATTGAAGTGATTATGGAAATATAATCACTTTTAGAGTCACCCTTTCGCATCAATAAATACAAAAAAGGAAAAGCATGTGTTCAGCAAGTCGTTAAAACCAGCAATGCAGCAAGCTTATGTCAAGCTCATGATGAGTGTTATTGGCAACGGCTTGGTGATTGCCAGCCAAGTTGACCCTGAAATTCAGCAAGAAATTGCCAAATTCCCTGAAAACTTCACGCTATCCATGAAAGTTTTCCCACATGGCCCAGCCTTTACTGCGAGAGTCAATCAGCTCAAGCAACTTGAACTGATTGATCATCTGAATGGCAAACCTGATCTGTGCATTATCTTTAAGCATCTAGAACATGCTTTTTTAGTGTTTTCATTTCAGGAAAGTACCGCACGTGCCTTTGCCAATGACCGTATGATTGCTGATGGGGATGTTTCCTATGCCATCCGTCTCGTGCGTTGCTTAAATAAAATGGAATCGCTAATTTTACCCAAACTCCTCGCATCACTTGCTGTCAAACAATATCCAGAGCAACTTGGCTTTAAAGAAAAACTATCCAACGCCAGCCTGATCTATTTAAAACTTGCACAATCCTTTCTAAAACGGAGCGCATAAGCACATGACAAAATCATATTATGAATTTTTCTGCCCAGTCAAAGTCATTGCAGGTCATGCAGCGTTAGAACATATTCCTTTTGAGCTCGCTACTTTAGGTGCAAAACGCCCACTGATTATTACCGATAAAGGCGTACGTACTAACGGATTACTTGAACCAATTGAAATAGCATTTAGCTCAACCGATGCTGAAATTGGCTTTATTTTTGATGAAGTGCCACCCGATTCAAGCTTAGAAACTGTCAAAAAAGCCGCAGCTTTTTACCGTGAACATCAATGTGATGCCCTACTTGCCGTAGGCGGTGGCTCAGTCATTGATACCGCCAAAGCTACCAATATTTTAGTCACTGAAGGTGGTGATGATTTATTAAAATATTCAGGTGCACATAATTTACCTAAACCGCTGAAGCCCTTTTTTGTGATTCCAACCACATCAGGTACGGGCTCGGAAGTGACCATGGTGGCTGTGGTTTCTGATCCTGTCAAAAATGTCAAAATGGCATTTGCTTCTTACTACCTGATGCCACATGCAGCGATTCTAGATCCACGCATGACGCAAACCCTACCTGCACACCTGACTGCAATGACTGCTATGGATGCCATGACGCATGCCATTGAAGCCTATACGTGTATGGCGGCAAATCCACTGAGCGATGCTTATGCCACCGCAGCAATCAAGAAAATCAGCCAGAATCTGTTTAAGGTACTGGATAACCCAAAAGATGCACAGGCACGTTTAGAACTGGCACAAGCATCGACCATGGCAGGCATAGCCTTCTCCAATTCCATGGTTGGCTTGGTACATTCTCTTGGACATGCCTTGGGTGCAGTTGCCCACTTACCTCATGGTTTGTGTATGAACCTGTTCTTGCCTTATGTGCTTGAGTACAACAAGTCAGTGAATGGCGATAAAATTGCGGAACTGTTACTGCCTTTAGCTGGTGCAGATATTTATGCGCAAACCCCAGCCGATCAACGTACTAACAAAACCATTGAAACCCTCTATAGCATCCGTGACCATTTGTATGAACTCACCAAATTGCCACGCAATTTGCGCGAAACAGGCAAAGTCAGTGAAAGCCAGTTAGATGAAGTTGCTGAAAAGGCACTCAATGATGGTTCCATTATTTACAATCCTAAAGAAGCCTCTTTAGCACAGCTACGTGAGATTTTACAAAAATCGTGGTAAAGCGACAAAATAATAAAAAACGCCCATTGCCACTGGCACATTGGGCGTTTTTTGTTATATAAGAATCAACTAAAACGCAAAGATCATTGAATTGGCAGAAAAATTGCTAAAGGAATACTGCAATTAATTGCTGACAACGGATATCTATTTACGATAAAGTTGCGCTCTTTGTTAAAAATATGGGGGGGTCGTTCGTCCTAAACGATCCTAAAAATTGATAGCTGATCCTTGATCAACGATTATGAGGATAACGCCGTTGACACATTCTTCTGGGACTCAATCGGCAGCGAAACTGCAAAAATCACTCCTACTGGGCCATGTCATTGTTATAGGTCTTGCCTATATTCAACCCATGACCTTGTTCGATACCTTCGGTATGGTATCTGAAGCCAGTGCCCAACATGTACCAACATCCTATTTCTTTGCCTTGCTGGCGGTGCTGTTCACTGCGTTAAGCTATGGCTACATGATTAAACGTTATCCTTCTTCAGGATCAGCGTATACCTATGTACAACGTTCGATCCATCCAAATGCAGGCTTTATGGTCGGCTGGTCTTCCCTGCTTGACTATATTCTTAGCCCGATGGTCAATATTTTACTTGCAGTGATTTATTTAACTGACATGTTCCCAAGTGTTAACCACTGGGTATGGGTCATTGGCCTGACTGGACTCATGACATGGGTCAACCTACGCGGCATCAAGTTTGTGGCTAACCTGAATGGTCTAATCGTATTTTTCCAAATGCTGGTGATTGGGATTTTTGTCTTTTTAATTATTAAAGACTTGGCCCTTGGTCATACTGCACAAACCGCAATGGGTTTATCGACAGAAAATAATGGAACCTTGCTTTCATCTTCACCATTTTGGAATGATCAGGTCAAACTGGGCGCGTTAATTTCTGGGGCAACCATTTTGTGCTTCTCTTTCACTGGTTTCGATGCGCTAAGCTCACTGGCAGAAGAAACCCATGAAACCGATAAGGTCTTGCCTAAAGCAATTTTCTTGACTGCGCTAATTGCAGGGATTGTATTTATTGCTGCAACTTACTTTATGCAGCTTTACTTCCCTGGAAACCCTGCCCAATACTTCAAACATGTCGATGCCACCCAGCCTGATATTTTACGAATCGTGGGCGGTGAAATGTTTAAATCCGTGATCTTGGCATTTGCGATTGTGACTGTCATGGCATCAGGAATTTCTGCACATGCGGGAGTATCACGCCTGATGTATGTCATGGGTCGTGACGGTGTTTTTAACAAAAAATATTTTGGACATCTTAGCTCACAAACTCACGCACCCACCTTTAACATTATTTTGGTTGGTATTATCGCACTCTCTGCGGGCTTTACCGATCTTAACCATGTCATTAACTTAATTAGTTTCGGTGCATTGACTGCATTTAGTTTTGTGAACCTATGTGTGGTTTCACAATATATCTTACGTGAAGGGCGTACAAAAACCCCCGCAGATATTTTCCGTTACTTGGTGATTCCAATGCTCGGCTTTATCTCGATTGGTGCGCTGTGGCTTCAGATTAACCATACCGCGTTGCAATGGGGAATTGTCTGGGCTGTGATTGGGGTTTTATTCCTTGGCTACAAAACCAAAGGCTTTAAAATTCCACCACCACAGTACAAACACGACTAAAGCACACCCAATAAAAAAACCAGCGCGATGCTGGTTTTTTTATGACTTGTGTTTGCCAACTCAAACTTTAAATTAGCCTACCAATTTTTCAGTAATAGCTAGAACGCGTTTTGCATAGGCTTTAGCCGTATCTAAATCACCTGATGGAATCTCATCGACACTCGCATCGGCAGGAGACTGTACCAACAGACCGACTGATCCGCCCAAGTTATTAATATCTTGGCGAGTTGCTGCTTTTGTATTCGCAGGCAATAATCCCAAGCTCACCCAAAGACCACCATGTTGTGATGCCAAAGTTTGCAACTGAATGAGTGTTACTTGTTTGTCACCGTTAAAACTTGCACTGTTGGTAAAACCTGCAAACACTTTATCTTTCCATGCTTGAGTGAACCATGCTTTTGAAGTTGCATCAGCAAATTTCTTAAATTGCCAAGGCGCTGTACCCATGTAAGTTGGTGCACCAAATACAATTGCATCAGCCTGATTTAAGGTTTCCCAATCAGCTTCTTGAATATCGCCATTTTGATCAATTGCGATCAGTTGTGCTGCAATTTCATTTGCAAATGTCTCTGCAACCACTTTGGTATGACCATATCCAGAAAAATATACCACTGCTACTTTTGCCATGTTGAAGCCCTATTTTTTCGTTTTAGAAAGGAATTGCTATATAATATATTTTAGAAACTAACTGTCAATTAGTTACCAAAAGGTAACTACTGACATCTGATCAAACATAGCACGGAATATATTTCAAATATGACATCTTTACCGTCTTACAACATTTACAATCTGTATTGTCCAGCGCGCCTGTTTTTTGAAACACTTGCCAATAAATGGGTGTTACTGATCATGAATGTATTGGAATGTTCTCCCCAACATTTCAATCTTTTGAAAAAAAACATTGAAGGTATTTCTCCCAAAGTCCTGTCACAAACACTTAAAAACTTAGAACGTGATGGCTTTGTAAAGAGAACCGTGATCGATAGCAGCCCAATCCGAGTAGAATATGCTTTAACACCACTTGGAACAGATTTCTCAAAAACAGCATATTTATTAAAAGAATGGGCGGAACAGAATATTGATCGTGTTTTACATGCACAAAATGCTTATGATGCGAATCTGAAAAAAACATCAACTGACTAAGTCTTTGAATAATTTATGAGTTCTTAGTTGATAAAATGACTCACATGTATTTTATGTTTATTACAACACGATAAAAAATATTAAGCCGCGTTCATCAGGCTTGATACCTGCTTTATTTTTACCCCGAAGCAAAAAATATATTTCAATGAAGCACAAGAGAAATAAAATGGGCTGATGATACAAGCCTATTTATAAAATAAAAAAAGTGTCCTCATAAAGAAGACACTTTTTTTATTGATGTGACTCTGATCATTACAACACTTTGAAGCCTTGTTGACGCCAAGCTTCATACACGATAACTGCTGTGGCATTCGACAAATTCAAGCTGCGAGAGTTTTCTGCCATTGGCAGGCGAATCCATTGTTCTTTTGGAAACATGAGACGTACATGTTCTGGCAAGCCACGTGTTTCAGGCCCCATCAGCAATGCCACAGGACGATTTAAATCAACAGTATGCGGAATTGCTGAACCTTTGGTCGTCAATGGGAAAATATGCTCTACGCCCTGACTTGCCAAGTTCTCAAGGCACTGCTCAAAATTGTCCCAGATTTTCATACGTGCATATTCGTGATAGTCCAACCCTGCACGCTTGAGTTTTTTGTCATCCAGTTCAAAACCTAAAGGCTTGATCAAGTGTAACTGAGCACCCGTATTGGCACATAAACGAATGATATTTCCTGTATTACTTGGAATTTCAGGTTCGTACAAAACCACATGAATCACAACTTTTCTCGACTTTTTCTACAGAAGTTACTGCAACTACTGCCACTGTAACTGTTCACGTAAATGCACGACTTCACCAATAATGGTCAAAGTTGGTGCTTGAATTTGATATTCGGTGACTTTACTGGCAATATCCGCCAATGTTCCCACAACGACTTTCTGATCGGGTGTTGTCCCCTTAGAAATGAGTGCTACAGGCATATCTGGGCGCTGACCATGGGCAATCAGTTGTTGGCTAATTTTTTCCAGTCCCACCAAACCCATATACAACACCAGCGTCTGGTTTTCATACACCAGTTCATCCCAAGGCAGCTCAGGGGAACCTTCTTTAAGATGTCCTGTCAGAAAACGTACACTTTGAGCATAGTCACGATGTGTTAATGGAATACCTGCATAAGCTGAACAGCCTGATGCCGCGGTAATCCCTGGCACAACCTGAAAAGGTACACCCGCAGCAAATAATTCCTGAATTTCTTCGCCACCACGTCCAAAAATAAATGGATCACCACCTTTTAGGCGGCATACTCGTTTGCCCTGTTGTGCATATTCAACCAATAAGGCATTAATACCATCTTGAGGGACACTATGATTAGAACGTGCTTTACCTACATATAGCTTTTCAGCATCGCGGCGGCATAACTCTAAAATAGGTGCAGAGACCAAACGGTCATAAATCACCACATCCGCCTGTTGCATGAGGCGTAAGGCCTTGAGCGTCAATAGTTCAGGGTCACCTGGCCCTGCTCCGACCAAATACACTTCACCTTTGGGTGCTGTCCACTCTGCCAATGCCTGTTGTAGCATCTGATTGGCTTTTTCCAAGTTGTCATTAAACACTTGTTCTTTGAGAGGACTTGCATACAGTTCTTCCCAAAACACCCGACGCTGATCAGGGTTGGGAATTTTTTCTTTCACAGCTTTGCGCCAGTGTCCCGAAAATTTTGCCAGTTTGCCTAAACCATGCGGCAATAAACTTTCAATCTGGGTACGTAACTGACGGGACAGTACTGGAGATGTGCCATTTGAAGCAACAGAAACCACCAAAGGCGAACGATCAATAATCGCAGGCACCATAAAACGACAGTGCGGAATATCATCTACACTATTGACCAATAGGTTACGCTGCTCACACAAATCAAAAACCAGATGATTTACTTTAGCCTGATTTGTTGCGGCAATGACGAGACGATAAGGATGCTCTAAATCAGTTTCAACAAATGCATGTTGCAGGAATTTCCCTGTTGATTTATGCACAATCTCAAGCAGATTTTCATCGATTTCAGGTGCAACCACATCAATGATTGCCCCTGCTTTATGTAACAAAATCGCTTTGCGGTAGGCAATATGCCCACCACCAACGATCAAACAACGCTGCTGCTGCAACTTGAGCGAGATTGGAAAAATTTCCACAACAACTCCCTAACTTTCAATCTGATCGTCTTTAAGCAAAAATCGTGCACAAAATTAATCGATGTACTCTAAACCACCCATATATGGACGTAATACTTCAGGAATGACGATTTTGCCATCTTTTTGCTGATAGTTTTCCATAACCGCTAGCAAGGTACGACCCACAGCCAAACCTGAACCATTTAAAGTATGTACCAGTTCAAGTTTCTTTTGGTCAACACGATAACGTGCTTTCATACGGCGCGCTTGGAAGTCACCCATATTTGAGCAGCTTGAAATTTCGCGGTAAGTATTTTGGCTTGGCACCCAAACTTCCAAATCGTAAGTTTTGGTTGCACCAAAGCCCATGTCACCACCACAAAGGATAATCTTGCGGTATGGCAAACCCAGTGCCTGCAAAATACCTTCCGCATGAGAAGTCAACTCTTCCAAAGCCTGCATCGAGTCTTCAGGCTTCACGATTTGCACCATCTCAACTTTGTCGAACTGGTGCTGACGAATCAAACCACGTGTATCGCGTCCATAAGACCCAGCTTCACTACGGAAACATGGTGTATGTGCGGTGTATTTGAGTGGTAAACGGTCTGCATCAATAATTTCATCACGCACAAAGTTAGTGATTGGCACTTCTGCTGTTGGAATCAGGTAATACTCTTTCTCACCTTTTAATTTGAATAAATCTTCTTCAAATTTAGGGAGCTGACCTGTACCTCGCAATGTATCGGCATTGACCAGATACGGCACATACGCTTCAGTATAGCCATTTTTCAGAGTATGCGTATCAAGCATAAATTGGGTCAACGCACGTTGTAAACGCGCAAGTGGGCCTTTCAAAACACTGAAACGTGAACCAGTCAGTTTAGTCGCTGTTTCAAACTCCAAGCCACCCATCCACTCGCCAAGGTCAGTATGATCTTTGATTTCAAAGTCAAATTCACGAGGCGTACCCCATTTGTACACTTCAACATTGTCACTTTCATCTTTGCCATTTGGTACAGATTCATCTGGCAAGTTTGGAATCGACAAATATTTTTGTTCAATTTCGTTTTGCAATTCAGCCAGTGCAATTTCTGCCGCTTTAATTTCATCGGCAATCGCTTGCATACGGGTCATAATTTCGGAGGCATCGCCACCTGCTTTTTTGATTTGCCCAACCTGTTTCGCTCCAGCATTACGTTCTGCTTGGAGATTTTCAGTTTTAGACTGAATTTCTTTACGACGAGATTCTAAAGCAGCCCATTCTTCAACGTTCAGTTGTACACCACGTTTGGCAAGCGCTGCATTTACCGCCTCAATATTATTTCTCAGTAATTTCGGGTCAATCATAACCAATCAAATTGCATAAAAAAGACTGGGTATAGTGTAAGCGCTTCATTCTAAAAAATACAGTCACCTGTGATGAATCCTGCAGCTGAGCTACAGGATCAATGACTATTTAGGTAAATATTCAGCGCGAATCAAACCTTTTGCCATCGAATACGGTAGCGTGAGTTCTGTCATACCTTCGGCATAAGATGCAAGCTCATACAATGGATACACGAAAACAATACCATTGGCACCGTAATAAAAATTATCGGTAATTTCCAGTTTATCTTGGGTAATTTGATGCTGCGTAAACCAGTTCTGATTGGCTTCATACAAGGCATTCAGAAGTTTTTGCTGGACTTGGGTTTGTAACAGATCATCCACCATAATGCGTTTCTTGGTTTTTAGATCAAAAATCACATATTCCTTATGGTACATGCCATGCGCGGCGCCCTGATTATAAGTTTCCGACTCAATCACAAATGAGGCCAGGTTGGCATTTTGCCCTAAATAACGCACCAGAGCGCTGTTCGAACTTTGAGTTAAATGCTGTGCCTGACTGGCTGTTGGTTCAGATGCAGGTGGGTTAAACGCCAGTGGAAAATTTTTCTTAAACCGTTTTAAGAAGAACGCATCAATCCAATCTACATTGGTTTGTACCGTTGCCAATTGATAAGATGTGCATTCATCATTCTCACACACTTCCACTTTAGGCAAAACAATAGGCTGAGTTTTTGCCTGAATTAATGGAATGTTTGCAACTTGTGACTGACTTTGACTGGCCGATGAAGTTTCTTGAGTATGTTGAGATTGCTGACTGTCATGGCAAGCACTCAATACGCTTACTAAGACTGCCCCAACACAGCAATTGAGTATTTTATGCTTATAATTCAATGTGCAACTCCCTCAGATTCAGCGATCTTGTCACTATAAGGGATTTGACTGTTAAACTGTGTTGCATTCTTGATAAACAAAAAAAAGCCTGCGTATTGCAGGCTCTTTGACTTAAAAAATCATTACTGATCAATAATATCTGTGCCTTTAGGCGGGGTAAAATTAAAAATCGATGCAGGAATGCTGACGTTTTTCGCAGCATTGGTAAACCGTATTGTCGTGGTTTGCCCCAAAGAATCATTCAAAATCATAAACGCTGGCGTACCATTTGCAGAAAAGCTGATACTCAAATTCAGAAATGCACTGTCTTTGGCTTTTGGCGTCAAGATATAGTAGGTTTTACTGTGGTCTGGCTGACTCACTCGATAAGACTGCATAATCTGACTAGTATTGCCTGAAAGTAGCAATGCAGGCGTATTCGCGACCTGATCACTCAAACTTTGACGAACGGCTTGCTGTAAGTCTGGATCATAAATCCATACCGTTTTTCCTGTGGTTACAATGGTTTGTTTCGATGGTGCTGTGGTTTCCCAGAAGAATTTTCCTGGGCGAGCGACTTTCATCGTCCCACGGAATGTCTGGTTCAAATGCTGTGCAGTTAGCCCTTTCTTCTGTACTGTTTTTTTACCATTGCTTTTGGTTGTTTGTTCAAAGCTTGCACTCAAGCTATGCAAACCCGTTAATTGTCTGACTAAATTTTGAGTAGCTTGCTGTTCTGAAGCGGCAACTGGTGCTGCGAAAACTGTTGTACTTACTACTGGAGCCAAAGTCACGGCACCAAGCACCACGGCACAAAATGTTTTACGAAGCATATTCATTGATTCACCTTTTTCTTTATAAATGCAGTTGCATTGTTTGCCATACTACTCTAGATGATAAAATCTAAGAATAGAGAATATAAGCCATTTTGTATTTGTTATAGCGGCGATTTGTGAGCATTTTCGCGATTCATGAATAAAATATGAAAATTTAAAGCATAAAAAAGCCTGCAAAAGCAGGCTTTCTCAAATCAAAGCTTATACAGCTTCAATTTTTACGTAGCGACGGCCAAATTGACCTTTCACTTCGAATTTTACTACGCCGTCAGCAGTAGCAAATAGAGTATGGTCGCGGCCCATACCTACATTTGCACCAGCGTGGAATTCTGTACCACGTTGACGAACAATAATGCTTCCAGCTGATACAGTTTGACCACCGTAAGCTTTAACACCTAGCATTTTTGGGTTTGAATCACGACCGTTACGTGTCGAACCACCGGCTTTCTTGTGAGCCATGTCTCTTACTCCTCGTGATTAGCCTGAAATACCAGTAATTTTCAACTCGGTAAACCATTGACGGTGACCTTGTTGTTTACGGTAATGTTTACGACGACGCATTTTTACAATACGGATTTTGTCGTGACGACCATGACCAACCACTTCTGCAGTTACTTTAGCGCCAGCAACAACTGGAGCACCGATTTGAATGCTTTCGCCGTTTACAACCATTAATACATCATCAAATGTAATAGTTGAACCAGTTTCAGCTTTTAACAATTCTACTTTAAGGGTTTCACCCTCAACCACACGGTGCTGTTTACCACCGCTTTGGATTACTGCGTACATAATGTACTCCAAACCAAGCCCGTGTCGTCGTGTCGATAAAGGGATATATCGATCTTAAAACGAACGCCACTGGGGATATAAAGGGCTAGTATTTTAAGTAAAAAACATACAAACAACAAGTAGGCATATTTATTTTTATACATTAAAAGTTAAACAGAATTAAGTGTTTGTTTTTTATTGTTTTTTATTTATTGCTTGCAAATAAAAAACCAAGAACTAAGAAAAACATCTATTTTATGGTATAAAACATGCTTTCAGTCACAATGCATTTGCTTGTGACAGGCAGTATAAAAACGTTTTAAATAGATTTTAGGTTTTATGTTTATGGCCATCGATTTTAAGCAAGATATTCTCGCCCCTGTTGCAGCAGACTTTGCTGCAATGGATAAATTTATCAATGAAGGAATTAGCTCTAAAGTCGCACTGGTTATGTCTGTGAGCAAGCATGTGGTTGAGGCAGGTGGCAAACGTATGCGCCCGATCATGTGTCTACTGGCTGCACAAGCCTGTGGTGAAAATGATCTAACCCAGACTCAGCGTTTAGCAGCTGTTATCGAGATGTTGCATACGGCAACATTGGTTCATGATGATGTGGTGGATGAGTCTAATTTACGTCGGGGTCGACCTACTGCCAATGCCACATGGAACAATCAAACCGCCGTTTTGGTGGGTGACTTTCTGATTGCTCGCTCTTTTGATTTGTTGGTTGACCTCAACAATATGACCTTATTAAAAGAGTTTTCAACAGGAACTTGCGAGATCGCCGAGGGCGAAGTGTTACAGCTTCAGGCGCAGCATCAACCAGATACCACAGAAGCGACTTATCTCAGCATTATTCATGGTAAAACGTCGCGCTTATTTCAACTCGCGACAGAAGGCGCTGCAATTTTAGTGGGTAAACCTGAATATCGTCAGGCACTGCAACAATATGCAGGACACTTTGGCAATGCCTTCCAAATTATTGATGATATTTTGGACTATACTTCGGACGCTGAGACATTGGGTAAAAATATTGGCGATGATTTAATGGAAGGTAAACCGACTTTGCCATTAATCTCAGCGTTAAGTAAGACCTCAGGTACAGATCACGAAATTATTCGTAAAAGTATTGCCACAGGCGGCTTGACTGAACTTGATGACGTCATTCGTATTGTACAAAATTCTGGCGCTTTGGATTATTGTCGTTTACGTGCCCAACAAGAAACTCAGCTTGCAATTGATGCTTTAGCAATTTTACCAGAGAGTATTGCCCGTCAGGGATTATATAATTTAGCCATGTTGGCTCTGGATCGTATTCAATAATAGACCGTGGTGAGATGACTCAACAATCTATCAGCCAAATTCTGATTTATATACAGCAGCAGCTTGAATATCATTCAACTGCTGTAGATGAACAAATCCTGATTGATCTCGTTCAGCAGCTTCGTCCAGAAAACCCACGCAGTGTAGAAGAAACCAGAAGCAAGTTCGATTGTCTGTTGCAAGCATTACGACAAACACCACATAGTATTGTGAGCTTACAGCAGTATCTTTTATGTCTAATTACCCAATATCAGCAAACAAAACTGTATGCAGACATTGGGATTTTGTCCTTGGATGGTTTCTGGAATCAATTGGGACAGCGTTTTATGTCTCATATTTTGCCTCCGATTAATGACCATACTCAGTTGCAAAACTTGCTGGAAAAAGTCTTCTTTTTACCCACTGACCATTACTGGCTCGAACAAATTGAGCTTGTTGAATGGCGAGCACTATTTCAATTATTTAACCAGAATCAAAATCAGCAACAGCAAAAAACCCTGCTCAAACAAGATGTCATTAAAGCAATTAATGTCTTGAGTTATCGCATCAGTGGAATTGGTTTATTTCCAGAGCTCATTTATGCTGAGCCAAAGCTCACCGAATACGAATCTCCCTTTATCGCACAAAACCGTGAAATTATTGGTTTTATTAATAAGTTCAATAACATATTACTCTCAACTCATCAGGTGAACATAGAGCAGCCTCTGGATGCAGCACAGGCATTTGTGATGATTGAACAATGTCAGACTATTGTCAGTAATATTCGTAAATCCACCAAGCGGATTGGTGTCAGTTTAAACCTAACTTATTTGCTCACTGTTTTAGAACAGAGTCTTGAGCGGTTGGAGTTGTTACTAAAATTATTACAAGAGTCTAAAGAGACTCGTGCCGATGGTATCCATAAACTGATCTGTGATTTGGTCACTGCCAACCACAATGAAAAAAGTGTTGGAGCGTTACTCTCTGCTAACAGCGAATTACTAGCTTTTCAAGTCACTGAAAATGCCAGCAAGACTGGCGAAAATTATGTCAGTACTGACAAACAAGGTTTTTTTAGTATGTACTGGGCAGCCGCAGGTGCAGGTTGCATTATTGCGTTGATGGCAACCCTAAAGATTCTGTTGTCTCGCCTAACACTTGCTCCATTCGCTCATGCATTAAGCTATAGCCTGAACTATGCTTTCGGGTTTGTATTTATTCACATCTTGCATTTCACCGTTGCCACCAAACAACCCGCCATGACTGCTGCGGCATTGGCAGCTACAGTTCAGCATCGTAAGGGCTCACGTACAGCACAGCTTGCAGAGCTGGCCGAGTTGATTGTCAATATTATACGTACACAGTTTATTGCGATTTTAGGCAATATATCGATTGCCCTACCCACTGCAGCACTCATTAGCTTTTTATGGGAAAAGATGACCGATGAGCCTTTACTCAAACATACCAAAGCTGCTGACTTGCTACACAGCCTTGACCCATTTACTTCTCTAGCAATCCCCCACGCAGCAATTGCGGGAGTATGTTTGTTTTTATCGGGCTTAATTGCAGGTTACTTTGATAACATGGCGATTTACCGCAAAATTGGCCCACGTCTAAAAGCACATCAGCGCTTACGCGATTGGCTAGGTGAAGAACGCCTCATTAAATTTGCTGACTATGTCGAACGTAATCTGGGTGCGCTTGCGGGTAATTTCCTATTTGGAATGATGCTCGGCAGTATGGGTACGATTGGTTTTATTCTAGGCTTGCCATTAGATATTCGGCATATTGCTTTTGCTTCTGCCAATCTCATACAAGGTTTAATGTCGATCAATGAACCCCCTGATTTGGGGTTAATTCTCGTGTCTAGTTTTGGCGTCTTACTCATTGGGCTCACGAACCTGTTTGTCAGTTTTTCATTGACCATTCTTGTGGCATTACGTGCTCGACGAGTTCGTTTTGAACAATGGAAACCTCTGGCCAAACTGGTACTTACCCATTTTGTGACCCGACCAAGTGACTTTTTTTGGCCGCCTAAAACAACATCTGAAACTTCCGAACATCCTCAAAAATAATACCCAATACAATGTTATAGTGGCTGAAAATGCATGTATTTATAACGAAACCATGCTGATTTTTTGTTATGTTTGTTTACTTAATGTTAAAAAAAACTTGAAATAAAATTACTATAAATTTTCAGACTTGAAAAAAAGTGTACTGGAAAGTACACTTTACTTTCTTAAAAATACCGTTATTCGGTGACCTCAATTGCAAGGTTTATGCATGCCGTATCTAATGTTTTGTATTGGCTGTGTTTTTTTTATTTTCAGTGTCAGTGTACTGAATTTAATGCACACTCAAATCTTAGATTATCAAATTGTCAGAATATTGAGCCTACATCGAATTGAGTGGTTAGATGTTATTGCAAAAGGCTTATCTGATCTGGGTAGTATGCCTTTTGTATTGATATTTACAACACTTTGGTGTGTTTACTGGTTGCGCATTCGACAGTATGCAATAGTCACAACAATCATTTTAGCAGTGAGTGGGAGCAGTATTATTGGCTGGACTTTAAAGTGGTATTTTGATCGTCCACGCCCTGCCTCTATCTATCATATGGTCAATAGCTATGGCGCATCCTTTCCTAGTGGTCATAGTGTCTCTGCCGCAACACTGGCATGCCTTGCAATGATGATTTACCGACAACATCAACATTTCCGTAGTATCGCACTAATAGCATGTCTCTGGTTCATATTAATGGGAATTTCTCGAATATATCTAGGTGTGCATTACCCAACAGATGTATTGGCAGGTTGGGGCATTGGCTTTTTATGGGCCGCCTTGATTTGGCTTGGATTCATACGAATTCACATGAGTAAAAAACAATTTAATTTTTAGAAAAAATCTAAAAGAGGTGTAAGAATGATGGCAGCTAAGCTTTGGGTTCCAACCCTTACTGCTTGCGCATTGGCAACAAGTATCGCACTTGTTGGTTGTAGCAATGACAAAAAGGATGCGCAGCAAGCTGCCGCTTCCCAGCAAGCACCTATGGTTGAAGTTGGTGTAATTGTTGCTCAACCACAAAATGTGGAAAAAACGGTTGAACTCGCAGGTAGAACATCGCCTTATGAAGTCTCTGAGGTTCGTCCTCAGACAGGTGGTGTCATTTTAAAACGTCTATTTGCTGAAGGTAGCTATGTCAAAGCAGGGCAACCTTTGTATCAAATCGACTCTCGTGCTAACCGTGCTAGTGTTGAAAATGCCCAAGCGAGTTTGTTACAGCAAGAAGCCAATCTAAATAGCTTAACCACCAAAATGAATCGTTATAACCAGTTGGTTGGCATTAATGCTGTCGCCAAGCAGGACTATGATGATTTGGTTGGCCAAGTCAAAGTTGCAAAAGCTCAGGTTGAAGCAGCACGCGCAGCATTAAATTCTGCACAAATCAATTTAGGCTACTCTACAATTCGTGCGCCTATTTCAGGTCAAACTGACCGTTCATCATTTACCGCAGGTGCTTTAGTCACTTCGGGACAAGCCGATGCACTGGTTAAAATTCAACGTCTAGATCCAATTTATGTCGATATTACCCAGTCGAGCAGTGACTTGTTGCGTTTGCGTCAGGAACTGAAAAAAGGCAGCTTAGACAACAGCAATAACGCCAAAGTTAAACTTAAACTCGAAGATGGAAGCACATATGGCAATCAGGGCAACCTTGCCTTTGCCGATGCCAGTGTAGACACCAGCACCGGAAGTATTACCATTCGTGCCGTGTTCTCTAATCCAGATCGCTTGCTCCTTCCTGGTATGTACGTCACCGCTCAAATTGTGGAAGGTGTTGTTCCAAATGCTTATCTTGTGCCACAAATTGCCGTGTCTCGTACACCAGCAGGCCAAGCAACGGTATTTGTTGTCAACGCAAAAGGGATCGTAGAAACCCGCAATGTTCAGACTTCTGCTGCTCAAGGTCAAAACTGGATTGTAACCAGTGGTTTAAAATCAGGCGATAAAGTAATTGCCGATGGTGTTGCTAAAGTGAAAGAAGGTCAACAGGTGAAAACTACACCGTATCAACCTGCCCCTGCTCAAGCAGCAACGCCAACCAATCCTGTTACTCCTGTCGCAAAACCAAATGCATCGGCACCTGCTCAAAGCTCATCTAAACAGCAAGCACAGCAACATGCTTAAGGGGTAGATTGAATGGCTCGCTTTTTTATTCATCGCCCAATTTTTGCATGGGTGATTGCATTGGTGATTATGTTGGCGGGGGTTATTACGCTGACACAAATGCCAATTGCACAATATCCAACAGTTGCCCCACCGAAAATTACAATTTCGGCGATGTATCCAGGGGCATCTGCTGAAACTGTTGAAAACACCGTTACACAGGTCATTGAACAGCAATTAAATGGCTTGGATGGTTTGCGCTATATCAGCTCACAAAGTGCAGCAAATGGCTCAGTGTCAATTGCAGTGAACTTCAAGCAAGGCGTTGACCCGAACATGGCACAGGTTCAGGTGCAAAATAAGTTGCAGACTGCAACAGCATCTTTACCTCAAGCCGTACAGCGTCAAGGCGTGACCGTTAAAAAATCGGGCGCCAGCTTCTTGCAAGTCGTTGCATTCTATTCACCTGATGACAGCTTAAGCGGTGCATACATCAAGGACTATGTGAACTCGCATATTTCTGAACCGCTCAGCCGTGTTGCGGGTGTAGGTGAAGTTCAGGTCTTCGGTGGTCAATATGCGATGCGTATCTGGCTCGATCCTGCCAAGCTGACCAATTATCAGCTCACACCAAGTGATGTAAGTAGCGCGATTCAAGCACAAAACACTCAGGTTTCTGTCGGTCAGCTCGGTGGCTCACCTTCAGTCAATGGTCAGATGATCAATGCGACAGTCAATGCGCAAAGCCTATTACAGACACCAGAGCAGTTTAAAAATATTATTCTGAAAAACACCACATCGGGCGCTCAAGTCCGCTTGGGTGATGTGGCGCGTGTAGAGCTTGGTGCTGAAGACTATCAGTATGATACTAAATATAATGGTAAAGCTGCTGGTGGTGTTGCGATTCGTCTGGCAACAGGTGCAAATGCACTCGATACTGCCAACAACGTACAGGCTGCTCTTGCAAAATTGCGTCCAAACTACCCTGCAGGGATGAAAGATACGATTGCATTTGACAGTACACCATTTATCAAACTGTCAATTGAAAACGTGGTACATACTCTCGTTGAAGCGATCGTACTGGTGTTTATTGTCATGTTCCTGTTCTTACAGAACTGGCGTGCAACTATCATTCCAACGCTTGCAGTTCCTGTGGTGGTATTGGGTACATTTGCAATCATTAACCTGTTCGGCTTCTCCATTAACACCTTAACCATGTTTGCGATGGTACTTGCGATTGGTTTGCTGGTAGATGATGCAATTGTGGTGGTAGAAAATGTCGAACGACTGATGCAGCAAGAGCATCTTGACCCTGTCACGGCCACCGAAAAATCGATGGGACAAATTACAGGGGCATTGATTGGTATTACCAGTGTATTAACTGCCGTGTTTATCCCAATGTCGTTTTTTAGTGGGACAACTGGGGTTATTTATCGACAATTCTCGATTACATTGGTCACTGCGATGGTCTTGTCATTGATTATTGCCTTGACCTTTACGCCTGCTCTTTGTGCCACCATTTTGAAACAGCATGATCCAAATAAAGCACCAAGCAACCATGTTTTTGCGCGTTTCTTTAGAGGATTTAACAACGGTTTCGACAATTTATCACAACGCTATCAAAACGGCGTCAATCGCATGACACACAATAAAGTGCTCTCTACGACATTTTATGTGCTTGTGATTGGGCTTTTAGGCTTCTTGTTTAAATCACTGCCAACAGCGTTCTTACCCGATGAAGACCAAGGTGTCGTCATGGCATTGGTACAATTACCAACCAATGCTTCTTTGGAACGTACAGGCAAAACGCTTGACACTATGACCGATTATTTCATGAATAAAGAAAAATCGAGTGTTACATCAGTGTTTAGTGTGGCAGGCTTCTCGTTCACAGGGGTTGGTCAAAACCAGGGTATTCAGTTCGTCAAACTCAAAGACTGGAGCGAACGTAAAACACCAGAAACCCAAATCGGTGCATTGGTTGGACGCGCAATGGCACTCAATGGCATGATCAAAGATGCTTCTATGATCTTCCCATTACAATTGCCATCAATGCCTGAACTGGGTACAAGTTCTGGTTTTGACTTTATGCTCAAAGATGTAAATGGTCAGGGGCATGCCAAACTGCTTGAAGCACGTAATGCGATTTTGGGCATGGCATCCCAAGACAAACGCTTGATGGCAGTACGTCCAAATGGTATGCAAGATACTTCGCAGTATCAAATTCAGATTGACCAAGCCAAAGCGGGTGCAATGGGTATTAGCCTGTCAGACATTAACAACACCATGAGTATTGCTTGGGGGGGTAGTTATGTAAATGACTTCCTTGATCATGGTCGTATTAAGAAAGTCTATGTCCAAGGTGATGCACCAAATCGCATGATGCCTGAAGACTTAAATAAATGGTACGTTCGCAACACTGCAGGTACAATGGTTCCATTCTCTAGCTTTGCTACTGGCTCTTGGACATATGGTTCACCGCGCTTAGAGCGTTATAATGGTGTATCGTCTATTAACATTCAGGGTGCGCCAGCACCAGGTGTGAGTTCAGGTGAAGCCATCAAAGCCATGCAGGAAATCATGCAGAAATTGCCTGCAATGGGCTTAAAAGGCTTCGACTATGAATGGACAGGTCTATCACTTGAAGAACAAGATTCTGGTAAACAAGGTCCTTACCTATATGCCCTTTCATTAATGATTGTCTTCTTGTGCTTGGCAGCGTTATATGAAAGCTGGTCAGTTCCTTTCTCAGTATTATTGGTTGTACCACTCGGTGTACTCGGTGCATTAGCACTCACCTTTGTTGGCTTGATGATCTTGAAGAATCCAAATCTTGCCAATAACATCTACTTCCAAGTGGCAATTATTGCGGTGATTGGTCTTTCGGCGAAAAACGCGATCCTGATTGTCGAATTTGCAAAAGAACTGCAAGAAAAAGGTGAAGATCTGTTTGAAGCCACCATGCATGCAGCAAAACTGCGGTTACGACCAATTATCATGACCACGTTGGCATTTGGTTTTGGTGTCTTGCCGCTTGCCATTTCAACAGGTGCCGGTGCAGGTAGCCAGCATTCCGTTGGCTATGGTGTATTGGGTGGCGTACTCAGTTCAACATTACTTGGTATTTTCTTCATTCCTGTATTCTTTGTTTGGATTCGTAGTATCTTTAAATACAAACCAAAGAATACCCAAATTCAGGAGCATAAATCGTGATGCAAAAAATATGGTCTCTTACAGGTCGTAGCATTGCCGTCTCCACGCTTGCGCTTGCTTTGGCTGCCTG
Source organism: Acinetobacter brisouioides (assembly GCF_004331075.1). GTDB lineage: Bacteria > Pseudomonadota > Gammaproteobacteria > Pseudomonadales > Moraxellaceae > Acinetobacter. The sequence goes on from NZ_SJNX01000002.1 coordinate 395,670, forward strand.
CCAAAGCATGCGCGGTCCAGAGCCTGTTGCAAAACCCGATATTCCAAATCAGTTTGCATCGCAAAATACTGCTGGATCTTCTGTTGCAGAGCAAGGCTACAAAGATTATTTTTCAGACCCACGTTTGTTAAAAGTCATTGAAATGAGTTTGGACAATAACCGTGATTTGCGTACTGCAGCATTGAATATTCAAAAAGCACAGTTGCAATATCATGTGACTGAACTTGATCAACTGCCCACTGTTGGTACACAAGCCGATTACGCTCGTGCCCAAACAGCCAGCTCCAATTGGAAACCATATTCGGTCTATCAGGTTTCTCTTGGGGTAACGTCTTATGAATTAGACTTCTGGGGGCGTGTGCGCAGTCTAAAAGATGCAGCACTCGATAGTTATCTGTCGACGCGTGCAGCGAAAGACTCAACTCAAATTAGCTTAATTAGTCAGGTGGCTGAGGCGTGGGTGAGTTATTCTTATGCCAATGCCAACTTACATCTGGCACAGCAAACGCTTAAAGCACAGCAAGAGTCGTATAACCTCAACAAAAAACGCTTTGATGTCGGTATCGACAGTGAAGTGCCACTGCGCCAATCTCAAATTTCTGTAGAAACTGCACGTAGTGACGTTGCGAATTATAAGACTCAGCTTGAACAAGCCAAAAACTTGCTTGATCTTTTAGTCGGTAAACCTGTTCCAACAGAGTTACTACCAACCGACACCTTGAAACAGATTACCTCACAAAAAGTGTTGGCAGCGGGCTTGCCAAGTGACTTACTGAACAACCGTCCAGATATTGTGTCGGCTGAATATCAATTAAGTTCGGCGGGTGCCAATATTGGTGCAGCGAAAGCAGCTATGTTCCCAACTATTAGCTTAACTGCAAATGCAGGTTTCGCGAGTTATCAGTTGAGCGACCTGTTTAAATCGGGTTCAGCCGTTTGGCAATTTGCACCGTCGATCAATCTACCAATTTTTGACTGGGGAACTCGTAAAACTAACGTCAAGATTTCAAAAGTCGATCAACAACTGTATTTGACTGCTTATGAAAAAGCCATTCAAACGGCTTTCCGTGAAGTGAATGATGTGTTAGCAACCCGTGCCCACATTAATGAACGTTTGGCAGCACAACGTAGTTTGGTACAGGCAACCAACAAAAACTATCAACTCTCAACGGCCCGTTTCCGTGCAGGGATTGATAATTACTTGACGGTTTTGGATGCACAGCGCTCAAACTACTCTGCAGCACAGGGCTTACTAGCTCTTGAAAAAACCAATCTGAACAACCAGATTGAATTGTATAAAACCTTAGGTGGTGGTGTGAAAGCCAACACTTCAGACAAAGTACAATACCCTGCTTCAAGCGCAGAACGTAATCAGAAAAAATAAGTCAGACAAAAAAAAAGCCCACTTCGGTGGGCTTTTTTATTACTTCACTTCAGCTTTACGAATCTGTTTATACAAAATGGATGGTGACAAACGTGACAGCATTACACCCAGTTTTTCTTTTCTACCACCAATCACAATATATTCCTGATTTTGCAACAAGGCCTTGACTGTCTGCTGAGCAAATTCATCTGCATCTAAACCTTGCTCAATGGCTTGATCCTGAAAACCTTGCGCTTCACCATTGCCTGTTAATGCATTTAACGACACATTGGTTTTGACAAATCCAGGAAATACCACAGCAACGCCAATTCCCTGTGCGGAAACTTCGGCACGCAAACTGTTTGCCCACATATGAATCGCAGCTTTGGCAGCCGAATAGGTGGCACGATATTGAGTTCCAATCAGCCCTGCTACACTCGACATAAACACCACCCGACCCGACTTTTGCTTGAGCAACGTCGGTAAAACGGTTTTGGTCATGGCAACTTGGGCAAAATAATCCACTTCCATAATTTTGCGCTCAGTCTCCATGGAAGTCTCTTGAATTAAAGCGCGCTGACTTAGACCTGCATTGTTAATGAGCCAGTCGATTCTGCCTTTTTCTGCCAAAACTTGCTGTAACGCATGTTCAACCTGTGCGGCATTGGTAATATCAAGCGCAATACAAATATGTTTCTCTTGGTTTGCCAACAAAGCTTTGACCCGCTGCAACTCACTGTCACGACGTGCCGATAAAACCACCTGCGCTCCCAACTCTGCAAATGTAATCGCAAGCGCTTGCCCAATTCCCGAAGATGCCCCTGTAATCCAAACCACCTGATCTTGCAAATTTTGTGTTTTCATAAACTGCCTTATTGTGTATGTCCATCACGAATCAAAAATTTCAGGAAATGATCGATATAATAGGGCGCAACGTGTAGATCAACTTCCTTGCCTAAACCCTGTAACCGCTTATAACCCATATGTGTGGTCATCTGTATGACCCCATTTAAAGTTTTATCCACCACAAAATTAAAATCCAGCATGGCTTTGGGTGTGCGGATTAGGTGCGTTATCCCTTGATCAATAATATCGGTGAGCGCATGGAATGCAGGGCTAATCTGACTGGCCTCACCTGCCTGAACCTGTTGAACCAGTTTTAAACTATGCTCGACCAATGCTTCACTCACAGGATAACGTAAAAACACCTGTTCCTGTTGCAGGGTAATCAGCTCAGCAAAGTAATTCACAATACGTGCCAAGCGTGCATTACTCAGCAAAGCCACTGACCATGGCAAATATTTTTGCAGGGCATCTAAAACGTGCTGCACGACTTTTTCCGATTCCTGTGCAATTTGATGCCCTTCGGGAAGTTGTACACGCTGCTTTTGCTGAACCAATAAATCCACAAACACTTGCTGAATAATTTGTACCGCAACATCGGCAAGCAGTTGCCCCAACTCATGTGCCAGTTTTTGTTTTGTTGCGGCATTAAGTTTCTGTTGTAATGCCAAAAATTGTGCATAACTTTGCGGGTTGACCTGCAAACTGACCACATACCCCATAAAAAATCCTGCTTCAAGCATCCAATTTATCGCTTAACTGAATATTGTCGCATGATATGCCACAGATTGCCGACGCTTTGTAGCTTAATCTTGTGGATTTTTTTGCTACAATGGAGCCAATTTTTTTGCACTTTTGATCTGTTAACTATGACTGACGCAACTGCGAATTCCGCTCAGAATATTGCTACAACCTACGATCCTACCGAGATCGAAAAAAAATGGTATCAAACCTGGGAAGAGAAAGGCTATTTTAAGCCATCTGGTCAGGGTGACTCGTTTTGTATCGTGATTCCACCACCAAACGTCACAGGTAACCTGCACATGGGGCATGGTTTTAACAATGCCATTATGGATGCCCTCACCCGCTACAACCGTATGATGGGTAAAAACACTTTGTGGCAACCAGGAACTGACCATGCAGGTATTGCCACACAAATGGTGGTTGAACGTCAACTTGCGGCACAAAACATTAGCCGTCATGACTTAGGTCGTGAACAGTTCATCGACAAAGTCTGGGAATGGAAAGAACAATCTGGCGGTAACATTACCCGTCAAATTCGTCGTTTGGGTTCTTCTGTTGACTGGTCACGTGAACGCTTCACCATGGATGAAGGATTGTCTAACGCAGTTAAAGAAGTTTTTGTTCAGTTACACGAACAAGGTCTGATTTACCGTGGCAAACGTTTGGTGAACTGGGATCCAAAACTTCAAACGGCACTGTCTGACCTTGAAGTTGAAAATCACGAAGAAAAAGGCTCATTGTGGCACTTCAAATACTTCTTTGAAGACAAAAACCTCAAAACCAAAGACGGTTTAGATTACTTGGTGGTTGCAACAACACGTCCAGAAACTTTACTGGGCGATACAGCCGTTGCGGTTCACCCTGAAGATGAACGCTATGCGCACCTGATTGGCAAAAACATCATCCTGCCAATTACAGATCGTTTAGTGCCTGTCGTTGCTGACGAATACGTTGAAAAAGACTTCGGTACAGGCTGTGTAAAAATCACGCCTGCCCATGACTTCAACGACTATGAAGTGGGTAAACGCTGCAACTTGCCAATCATCAACATTTTCAACAAAAATGCAGAAGTGTTAGCTGAGTTTGAATACATTGCCAAAGCAGGCGAACAGATTTCGCAAACCATCGCTGCCCCTGCCGACTATGTGGGCTTGGAGCGTTTTGCTGCACGTAAACAATTGGTTGCGCAAGCAGAAGCGGAAGGCTGGTTAGACCAAATCCAGCCGTATGACTTGAAAGCACCACGCGGTGACCGTTCAGGCGTGATCGTTGAGCCATTATTGACCGATCAATGGTACGTAAAAATTGCACCGTTGGCTGAGCCCGCAATTGAAGCGGTGAAAGATGGTCGCATCAAATTTGTGCCAGAACAGTACACCAACATGTACATGGCGTGGATGAACAACATTCAAGACTGGTGTATTTCACGTCAGTTATGGTGGGGTCACCGTATTCCTGCTTGGTACGATGCCGAAGGCAATGTTTATGTGGGTCGTGACGAAAAAGAAGTTCGCGCGAAACATAACCTTGCGGATAGCGTGAGTCTGCAACAAGATGAAGACGTCCTTGATACATGGTTCTCGTCAGGTCTATGGACATTCTCGACTTTAGGCTGGACTGGCGACGCGGCAAAAGACGCTGCCAATGACATTCTCAAAACTTTCCATCCGACCGATGTGTTGGTGACTGGTTTTGACATCATTTTCTTCTGGGTTGCCCGTATGATCATGATGACCATGCACTTCATGAAAAATGAAGATGGCACACCACAAGTTCCGTTCAAAACTGTGTATGTACATGGTTTGGTGCGTGATGGTGAAGGTCAGAAAATGTCGAAGTCTAAGGGTAACGTCCTTGACCCACTCGACTTGATTGACGGTGTAGACCTTGAAACCCTCGTTGAAAAACGTACCACAGGTTTGATGAATCCGAAACAAGCAGCGAAGATTGAAAAATCGACCCGTAAAGAGTTCCCAGAAGGCATTCAGGCTTATGGTACTGACGCAGTACGTTTTACGTTCTGTGCGCTTGCCAACACAGGTCGTGACATTAAGTTCGACATGAAGCGTGTTGAAGGTTATCGTAACTTCTGTAACAAAATCTGGAATGCGACCCGTTTTGTATTAATGAATGTCGAAGGTCAAACTGTAGGTCAAACTGCACGCCCTGATCTTTGGGAATTGCCTGAGCAATGGATCATCAGCCGTTTACAAAAAGCGGAACAAGCGGTTCAGCAAGCATTTGCAACCTATCGTTTAGACTTGGCTGCGCAAGCAATTTACGACTTTATCTGGAATGAATATTGCGACTGGTATGTGGAACTCACCAAGCCAGTATTGAACGCTGCTGAAGTTTCTGAAGAGCGTAAAGCGGAAGTTCGTCGTGTGTTATTGGCGGTGATGGAAGCATCTTTACGTTTGGCGCATCCAATTATGCCGTACTTGACTGAAGAAATTTGGCAAACCCTTGCACCGATGTTAGGTATTCAAGGCGAAACCATTATGACTGCGGCATACCCTGTACCTGCTCAAGAGAAAATCAATGACCAAGCTGAAGCAGACATGCAATGGTTGCAAGGTTTGATTGGTGCGGTGCGTAACATTCGTGGTGAAATGGGCTTAGGTAATGCACGTTTATTGCCTGTGCTGCTGCAAAACACCACAGATGCCGAAAAAGCACAGATCACCCGTATTGAAGCGTTGTTTAAAGCATTGGCAAAAGTTGAAAGCATTACCTTCCTTGCTGATGCTGAGCAACCACCATTGTCATCTTCAAGTGTTGTAGGTCACGTGTCTGTATTTGTACCGATGAAAGGCTTGATCGACCCGAAAGCGGAATTGGGTCGCCTTCAAAAAGACTTGGACAAAGTGCAAAAGCAGCATGACCAGATTGCCACTAAACTTGGTAATGAAGGTTTTGTGGCGAAAGCACCTGCGGCTGTGGTTGAGGGTGAAAAAGCGAAATTGGCTGAGTTTGCTGACCAGTTAGCGAAGATTAAGGCGAATATGGATCAGATTGCAGCGCTTTGATGCTGTAGTTTGATATAAAAATCCCCTCGAAATGAGGGGATTTTTTTATTTCACTCTTTGATTAATTCTTTCAAAAGGAGAATCATGGAATACGTTATTCAATGTCATATAATCTTTTTCAAAAATATTAAGAAGATCTGTAACCTTAGATTCAGGAAAAGAGATTCTTACTAAATGTGAACTGCTCACACTAACATCAAACTCATCATATTTTTCTGCAAGCCTTGGAGTAGATAGTCTTTTTGTCGTTTCTCTATCTAAAGGATTTTCATTATTTTGTATTAGTTCATCTAAATGTTCCGCATCAAGCTGGAAAGAAAAAGATAATAGTTGATCTAAACTCTGATTATTTTTTTCAATCATTGCGTGAACTATTTCATCAGTTAAACAGTTTGAACCAATATTTCTATTCTTTTCTAATACCTCATTCCGTACCCAATACTGTAAAACCATAGATATATGTTGTGAAAGCGTACTATACATAATTGTGACAGGAAGGTTATAGTCAGCTTGATGCGTATTGAATCCATTTATTTTTCTAGAACTTGATACTTTTGTATAAAATGTTCCTGCACCATAAATATCTTTTGCCCACTCATATTTTTCATTAAGTTTAGACATTATCTGAGGATAAACTGTACTCCAAATACCGCTAACAGCAGGTCCTTGATCCTCAGTATAAAGTTTTTTTACTTTTATTAAAGTACATTGTTGCATAGCAATGTAATGATCAAGAACCCTTTTAAATTCAGGTTTAATTTTCTCACCATTTTCATCAACAATTAGAATTAGATAGAAGTTATTAAGATGATTTTCCTTAAAGTGTTCAATAATCTCGCAAATAGCTTGCCCTGAAACTACAGTATCAATAAAAATAAATTTATCATTAGGCAAATTATAATGAAGTGAATGATACCATTCTTCATGAGCAACTTTTTCAACTAAAAATCTGTAAAATTTCAAATAAATGCTATCTTTTTTAGCATCAATTAAATCTTTAAGTACTTTTACCCAAAAACCTCTTATAGATTTAGAATTAAATTCATCGAAAGGATCTGCCGAGAAAGGTAATACACAGTAGTTACCCAAACAATCCTTTAAACTTTCCATTTTAAAAGCAAATCTTTCATCTCTATTTTCAAATGTTTGTAATTTTAAATAATTTAATGAAGATGCATTTCTTAAAAATGGCATAGCTCCACGACTTGGAATTACAATACTATTATATTCACCATCAAGAGATTTTAGATAATCATATAAATCCATTGAAGCTTTAGCATAACTATAAACATTCTCTTTATTAAAAAAATCTTTCCAAGTGTTATTTAATTCAGGCATTATAACTCCTTTAAGTTTTTTGATTCACTTATAAAATAGATGTAATTATAATTTTTTAGTAAAAAAATATACATCGGAACATAAACCCTATCCTATTTTAAGAAAGGGTTAGAGAGAAAGACTTTTCCGTTCAAAGCATATATTCCACAAATCCATCAAAACTGCTTCTGTATTTCCCAGTACATCATTATTCTAATACCTCACCACTTTTAAGCCCAAAACCTCTAAAAATTTGGTTCGCTCAGCATCATAAGCTCGACCATCTTCGGTATTGTGCTGACCGCCATCTAGCTCAATCACTAAACCCAACTCATGACAGTAAAAATCCACAATATATGGAGCAATCACATGCTGTCTGCGAAATTTAAAATTTATAAATCGTTTAGCGCGAAGTAGTTGCCAGATTAAGTGTTCTGCATCTGTGGCATTGCTTCGCATGGTTTTGGCGAATTCTAATAATTGTGGATTTAGTTTCATTTTTTATTTTCCATTTTAATTTCCCTCTCCTTCTAGGAGAGGGCTAGGGAGAGGTATTCTAAAATAATTTTTCTTGAACTCTACCCTCACCCCGACCCTCTCCCATAGGGAGAGGGAGAAAAGCATTAAAGCGCTCCTTGCTCCATCAACATCCCCAATCCACTCACCTTTTTCATATGCTTTAAACGCTCCATTTCCCACTTCAACTGCTGCTTTAACGTCGCACAGTCGGCATCTATGGCTTTATAGACATCGCCAATATGCACATGTTCAGCTTTGACTTTATTACCCAACTGGAAAGAATCCAAAATGTCACTCATTTGGCTTTCAAGCTGCTGACTTTGTGCATCCAATGCTAGTTGATAAAACTTCACTTGCTCGGCAGTTAATTCTTTCGAAGTCAGCCCCTTGTTCTGTTCAAGCTGTAACTGCATTTTCAGTAAATAAAACAAATCCTGCTGTTCATATGCCTGATTCGCCTGTTGGAACAACTCAGTTTTTTCTTCTTTTTTAGTTTCATCTTGCTCACGGTCTGGGTGAATCATCGCAGCGATTTTTAAATACACCGTTTTCAGCGACTGGGCTGCCATTTGCTCAGCTTGCTCACGTTTTTGTTGCAGTCGTTGCTGTTTGGCTTGTTCTCGTGCCTGTTGTTGCTCTGCGGCATATTGTTCAAAGTCTTGCTCTATCTCAAACTCATCTTGCTGAGGAGTTTCCTGATACTCGGCACTCACATTTTGCGACTTTTTAGTTTTTTTAGTGGTCGATTGCGCTGCAACTTGCTGATAAAAATTAATAATTTCAGAGACCTGAGTTTGTTGATCAGCAGACAGTGATTTCGAATGTTTTAAGACTTTGGCAAGGCTGGCAATTTTTTCATCGAGTTGTTGTATCTCTGCTTTGGAAAATTCGTGGCTGTGTAGCATGTTCCAAAGCTGCTGCATTTGCTGAAACAGCACAGTATGCAGTTCGGCATAGACAGGCAAGAGCTTTTGTCGCGTGTGCTGTTGAATCTCGGCTTGAGCATTTTTCCAACTAGCAAGGCTGATTTTTTGCTGTTCGATTTTGTCGATCAGGCGATTGAGCTTTTTTTGCTGTGGAGGAAGTTCAGCTTTTTTCTGTACGCTTATCTTTAAATCAGAAGTCATCGCCTATCAAACTTGCAAAAGAAGCACTATAACAAGGTTAGCAATCTGGTGCAGCAAGGTTAAACATCTTGAGTTACAAATGTGATCTAACTCAATTACTTAACCTCTGCCACCGCAAATATGCTTCATCTATGTGATACGCAGTTTTCGGTTCATCAAAAGTAGCTCAAGCCCTCGATTCCGAGTACAAACTATCCAGTGATTGCAGTTGATGTTGCAGACACCACCCGATTCCGTCCCTGCTCTTTGGCTATATATAAACACTTATCTGCACGGCGAATGGTGTCATTCACTTCTGCATCCTGTTGTGTGGCAATACTTACGCCGATACTCGCAGTAATTGGGTGATTTTCAATGATGGTCTCTTGAGCGATGGTCTGACGAATTTTTTCAGCAACTAATACAGCTTGATCTAAAGCGGTTGCAGGTAACAAAACAACAAATTCTTCGCCACCAAAGCGTGCCACAAAGTCAGTGGTTCTTATTGCACTTGGTAAAAGCTCAGCAACGCATTGCAAAACGTGATCACCGACTTCATGCCCATAGGTATCATTCACTTTTTTGAAAAAATCAATATCCATCAACAACACAGCATAAACTTGATGGGTACGTGACATCTGTTCAAACAGATACTCAATATAATTATTAAAAGCACGGCGATTATGCAGCCCTGTCAGGGCATCATAACGTGCCAGTTTAATTAACTCGTTGTTTGCAATTTCAAGCTCTTGCGTGCGCTCTTGCACCTTTTGTTCCAGCGTAAGATTGGCATCCTGAAGTTGATGCTTTTGCGTTAATAATGTTTCCGTCATGCTTTCCAACGATTGCGATAGCCATTTAATTTCACGAATCGTGGTTTTGGTTTCAAAATTCAGGTTCTCCTGACCCTGTTCAACAGCATGAGCCGTTCGAGCCAAGATTTCGATCGGATAACTAAATTTATTGGCAAGCTTATAAGTAATCACAAGTAATAGCAAAGACAGCACAAAACCAATCAGCATAATTTGATGTTGTAAGGATCTGACATCAGCCAATGCAATTGTAACAGGCTGCCTGATAATGACATGCCAGCCCAGACTCATCTGGGTTTTAGACAACACAGGTACATCTGTGGTCAAATATTCTTGATCTCCATGCCAGTGATCTAAAAAATAGGTTGATTGTGGATGAGTCAAAGTAGGTGGCTTAACCTGTCCAATACTTTTAAACGGATAGAGAATTTCGCCATGCTGATTCACAATAAACACTTCAATGCCTTTTTCAGCAGCATCTTGCGAGAGTGAACTATTCAAGACAGACTTGCCCAGCTCCAGTCCGCATGTGCCGCAAGCACACCTTTAACTTTATGCGTAACGGGATTATAAATAGGCGTGGCAAAGTCAATAAAACGCATCGGCTCATTGGGGTTAATGGCTTTGATCTTTTTAGCCAGCAATACGGCTTTATGTACATCACCTAAATACACCTGATTTAAACCATTGATAAACCAAGGACGCTCCGTAACATCTGCCCCTTGTAACAATTGATTCGCAGCAACTTCAACCTGACCCGAAGGATTGGCGATGCCAAGCCAAGCATAATACCGATAAGATTTTTTAACCTGATCTAATTGCTGTTGTACCCGCGGGTTATGAAAATCGGCTTCCGCAACAAATGGCGACTGACTTAAGAGCACCATCTCACGTTCACGTTCAGTCAAGGAGTTGGCAAGTGTATTACTGATACTCTTTGCAGAAATATATAAAGCCTGGCCCTTTGCCTTTTCCATTTGCTCTGAGGCAATTTCACCAATATATAAGGTAATACATAAACCCAAAGTAAAAGACAAACCTGTAAATAAAACCAGCAGGCGATTCCGAAAGGAATCCATTTGAAACATTATGATTACTCCCTTATAACAAGCTATTGTTTTAATTTATATTATCTCTGTTATACATCATGTGTCGTCTACATACATAGCATTAAAATACCAGATCACAAGACAGGTATATTTGAGAGATAAAAAACAGCCAGATAAAGCAACTTTTGTACCCGTCACTCAGCGAATGCTCCAATCATACAAACACACTCGAAGTTGAACATGTACTAAATTCAGGTATCCAAGCATTGTTCACTACGTGGGTAAAACCAAAGCTCTACCTTTTCGGTCTGAAGAAAAAACCATTATTCTCTTATATTTTAATCCTTTATCAGGTTTCATTTGAGTCAGTGATGTAGTTGAATCCAAAACGGATTGGATACATCCAAACCATCACTTTCTCCCGTATAAAAGCAATAAAACATATAAAATAAGATATTTAAACTTAAATATTTTTCAATAAGCCCAATCAAGCAAAATTGATTCTTTATTTTCTAATTTCTGCCATTGATCAATTCCTTAACCCATCAAATCAGTATAGGCAACGTCAACACAGGACATGATCTCTGGAAGTTCAATTCAACATACCCAGCAATCGCTAAATGAAAAAAATGACAAACAGCATCGCTGCGCATAAAATGTTAATCAAGCCTAACATTACGGGTAAGTCTGTTCGATAGCCAACAATCATTTCAGATGGGTTTAATGACTTCAAGGCAACTTTATATTGTCGTATTGAACAAAGGCTGATCCCTACTGCCAAGAGGACAATAAATACAGAAAACCATTTGCTTAATGCGACTTTAGGCGAGTTTTGGGTCGATTCAAGGACATGTATAAGCAAACTTGAACGCTCCAATAAAAAACCAAACGCAATCAACCCCAAACTGCTTCTGTTCCAAGCTAGTAAGGTACGTTCTAAAGCTAAAAGCACGCGTGGATCTTTTAAATCAGACATTTTATACTTTGTTATACCTATAGTTATGACTTATTTCACTTTATTCATTTCTAATATTATTGTAAAGCACAACACGCCTTTTAGCTGATCACCCTCAATAAAGCACTATTTTTGTGCTTTTTTTCTGTTTTAGTGCAAAAACTGCTTTATATCGAGTCTTAGGCTCTTTTGCATTGTTATCATTAGAATTTCCATCCAATCACTTCTATATTGGTGCAACAGGCATCGCTATACTTGTGCATATTTCCAAATTAGCACTATTTTTAAGCGATCATGATGCAAAATTTCGATATTTTATTTTTATTGCTCGGTGCAGTTCTGGTGCTTGCCATGCACGCTGGCTTTGCATTTCTAGAATTGGGTACGGTTCGACATAAAAATCAGGTCAATGCACTAAGTAAAATCTTGTCTGATTTTGCTATCTCTGCAATTGCTTATTTTTTCGTCGGGTACTATATCGCCTATGGTCAACACTTTTTCCATTCCGGTAGCGTACTTGCGGAGCAGCATGGTTATAACCTGATGCGCTGTTTCTTTCTGCTGACATTTGCCGCCGCCATTCCAGCTATTATTTCGGGTGGGATTGCAGAGCGCGCCAAAATGCGCACACAGGCAATCGCCACATTATTATTAGTTGGCTTAGTCTATCCATTTTTCGAAGGAATGATCTGGAACGGCAATTTAGGCTTACAAAACTGGCTACAACATACTTTTGGTGCGAGTTTTCATGACTTTGCAGGCTCAGTCGTTGTTCACGCCATGGGTGGCTGGATTGCTTTAGCTGCTGTAATTTTACTGGGCGCACGTTATGGACGCTACCGTAAAGATGGTGCAATTGCAGCTCACCCACCTTCTTCAATTCCATTTTTAGCACTCGGTTCATGGGTTTTAATGGTCGGCTGGTTTGGCTTTAACGTCATGAGCGCTCAGCGTTTAGATGCCATTTCAGGATTGGTTGCCATCAATTCACTCATGGCAATGGTCGGTGGCACAATTACCGCTAACTATATGGGTAAAAATGACCCGGGCTTCTTGCATAATGGTCCATTAGCAGGATTAGTCGCTATTTGCGCTGGTTCAGACATCGTGCATCCCGTCGGAGCACTACTGATTGGCGGGATTGCAGGAATTGTCTTTGTCCAGCTATTTACCTATACCCAGAACAAGCTCAAAGTCGATGATGTCCTCGGTGTTTGGCCAATGCATGGTGTTTGTGGTGCGCTTGGAGGCATTGCTGCAGGTATTTTTGGGCAAACGGCTCTTGGCGGGTTAGGCGGTGTGTCTTTTATTGCGCAGTTGATTGGTACTCTGCTGGCGATTGTGATTGCACTGGCAGGCGGTTTTGGCGTCTATGGTTTACTTAAAGTCACGATGGGAATCCGTTTAACCCAAGAAGATGAATACCGCGGCGCAGATTTGTCCATTCATAAAATTTCAGCAAATGCTGAAGAAAGTAAATTCTAAGTCTTTGACAGGGTGAACTTATTTTTAGGTTCACCCTGCATTTTATTCTCAATCTAAAAGAGAATATTTGAAAGATATTCCTATACTTATTTTGCAAACTGAGCTACATTTTCATTCCAATTTGTTTTCGTATATCACCTAAATCAGGTGTCGTTTTTTGCATGCACAAATATCAAGAGTTCTTAGAGCATACCGCACCCACGCAAACTGAATCAATTCAATCATATATGATTGATGACTTAAAGGTTTGGCTCAAGAAGGCATCGAAACGTCACCCTTGGTGGATTTACCTGCCTTTACAGTGGTTTTCCAAACTACTGAACATGCAAATTTTAGCTCCAGTGCCGAATTATGGTGGTGCTGATGCGATTCATTGTGAAGCCAAACGCATCCGTGAACTTGAAACAATTGGCGCTTCTGTTCCTAAAGTGCTTGCCGAATCAGATACAGGACTTCTGATTCAAGATATTTCCTATCATGACCAGCAACTGATGCAGCTTGATCATGCATTTGCACGCACATCAGATTTTCAGCAACGTCAGAATTTATTTGAAGCGACAATTCGTGCGTTGAAACAGATCCACGCCAAAAATAGTTATTTAAGTGAAGCCTTTGCTCGTAATATTTTGATTGATAGTCAGCAAAATATTTCTTTTATCGACTTTGAAACTGACCCACGCACGACACTTGATCTTGAAATTTGTCAGGCGCGCGACTGGCTCTGTCTGCTCTTTTCTACAGCATTTCGCTTTAATGAACAAGAACGACCTGTGATTGAACAGTTGGTTCGAGAGGCGCTCAAAGACCGTCAGGACATTTTACGACGACTCAATAAAGTTGGATGCCGTTTTGCATGGCTAAACAGCGTAGGCGTGGAAAAAACAGGAAATGATGGGAAACGCATGAAGATCTTCCTGATTTTCTTAAAAAACCTCAAGCCGACTTCATCATGAATTGAGTGTTTGCAAGCGAATAGGCAGCTTGACTAAAACTCTCAAGCCCCCCAATTCTAAACTTTTGTCAAAGCTCAGTGTTCCACCTACATGTTGAATCGCTTTTTGTACAATGGATAATCCTAGCCCACTCCCCACTTCTAGGTGGTGATGTACTCGATAAAATCGTTTGAGCACGTCTTCATACTGCTCTTGTGGAATTCCTGGGCCACTGTCTTCGATACAAATATACGCAACTTGCTGCTGCTGATCTGGATATACAGCAATATTAATCACACCTTGTGTTGGGGTGTACTTAATGGCGTTATCAATCAGATTATAAATAATGGAATGCACCGTCGGTTCATAACTTTGTAGAATAACTTCATCGTTGCGTTCAAAACCTAGGTCAATGTCTTTTTCCATCGCCAGATTCATCAGCTGTTCGACACAATTTAATGCCACATCGTTTAAACGAAATTTCTTCGACATTTCCAGAATATTCAGCGAAGCATCCTGTTTGGCAAGTGCCAGTAACTGACTCACCAAATGTTGAATTCGCGCCAAGCCCTTACTTAAATTAATCAATGCCGTATTTTCAGGGAAATCACGCAGTAAAATCTTGGTTTGCAAATTCAATGCTGTAATTGGAGTACGTAGTTCATGCGCTGCATCGGCAATAAACTGTTTCTGTTCCTGCTGAGTTTTAGAAATACGGTCAAATAAATAGTTAATTTCATGAATTGCAGGTAACAGCTCTATTGGATACTGTTCTTCCTGAATATGAGTAAGCTCATTGGAATCGCGCTGCGCCAGTTCACTTTTCAGATCATCCAGTGGTTTCAAACTCCCCCGAATAATCCAGAAAATAATAAACAGCACAAATGGCATGATCAGAATATAAGGCAACACCATACTGCCCGCCAGCTCTAAGGCCAAAACTTGTCGGGTACGCTCATGTTGACTGACTTGAATTTGGAATTTTGGCGTTGGCAACACATAGGTATACCATGTGCCATTATCAGTTTCATGCTGATAAAAACCTGCCTTGCTGACTCGAGGGACAAGTAGCTGATTTGTTTTAGGTTGATTCACATCATCATACGACCAAATATCCATAAACAGCTCTTGGCGCTCATATTCATGGTCAAGATTAAAGCTGCTATGGGTACTTTTTAAATTAAATGTGGTCGCACGCGTTGCCAAGAACTGCATTTGGGTATCGAGTATTCGAGTCAGCTCTTTAAGCGCAATATGATAAGTCGAAAACATCAAAATACATGCCATCACCACGCTCAGCAGCGATGTGAGAACAACCAGTTTTGATCCTAAAGACTTAGCTTTTTGCATTCTTATATTTGAACTCAGTTATGTCCTAGACGATAGCCCAAGCCACGTATGGTACGAATAAAATCTTTCCCGAGTTTGGCACGCAAATGGTGAATATAAACCTCAATGGTATTGCTAGACACTTCACTGTCAAAATCATACAGCTTATCTTCCAAATTAGACTTAGAAAAGATCTTATTTGGATGAGTCATGAGCGGCGTTAAAATTGCCCATTCGCGATTCGATAATTCAATGATTTGCCCTTTGAGCTTGGCAATGTGCTGTTCAATATCCAGTACCAAATCACCATTAATCAGTACTTTATCATTTGTAGTGGTTTTTACACCAACACCTGCGCGGCGCAACAAGGCCTGAATACGTGCAAATAACTCTTCAAATTCATAGGGCTTCACCAAATAATCGTCCGCACCTTGATTCAAACCATCCACACGATTTTCTAACTGATCCCGCGCCGAGATAATCAAAACAGGAATTTGTGTACGTTGGCGAATCTGCTTGAGAACCTGCATGCCATCCATCATCGGCAAACCAAGATCAAGCAACACGATATCAAACGCTTGCTTAGACAATTCTGTCAGACCATCAACACCATTATTGACCCATTCAACATCAAAACCATGATATTTCAACAGGGTAATGGTGGACTCTGCAATCATAAAATCATCTTCAATTATTAAGATCTTGAACATTCGATGCACTCTAATTACAATTTACAGGTTGGCACACTACACCAACATATTTAATTCGGGCTGAATGACATGACTGTCAATATCCAGCAAATTCAACAACCGTGGAAGCAAGTTATCATGCCCATGTTTTTGTTGCCGCTATTACAATAATCACACCACTGAATTATGGGGTGATTGCTGCGCCACTCTGGAAAAAAACTACATCATCCCTAGAATATAAATATGTAGGAATGACACTCAAGTATATAATGCATCATGCACATACAAACATTTTCAGCTGTGGCCCACCATGGTTCAATAACTACCAAAAACCAGTTTGATATTTATCACAATTGACTACAACATCAATCCCTTTAGATATGATGAGTATAAACAATACTATTATCATCTCTATTGATCAATTTTTCCCATTCGCACTTTCAAATCACAGGGGTATTGCCATTTGAACTTGTGCTGAATAGTCACCGCAATATTACACATTGAGTATTTATCTATATTGTTATAACAGGTTTGTCGTAACTTAATTCCGCGCTAAACCTGTTATTCGATAAGATCAAGTTCTTCTTCATGATGCCCACAAAACGATAAGTAAAGTGAATATCATTTAAATTAACCACACTACTTGCAATAATCAAGCCGATTACCATCCTTGTCACTTTTCTTTAAAGCAGACATTAAATGTTTTCTTGACAGGCCATCGAACAATTCTACTTATCGGTACAATCATCATAAAACCAGGCTACAACAAATATTGCCAAGAAAAACAAAGCCAATGTTCTATAAGCGACTTTCATAAACCCATTTTATTTCTCTGACACGTCCTTGAAATACATTTCAATTTTGCTCAGGGAAAAATTAAAGAGTGTAAACCATAATGAAAGAATGACTAATGAGACTTGTTTGCATCATATGCTGAATTCGTTCGGGGATTATTAGTCCCTATACGTCTAACAAAATACGTAGTACATCCGGCTATCACCAACAATAAGACAGTCGACCATTTTCTGTTCTACTGTCCTAAATTTTTTAGCCCTGCGGAATAATAAAGCCTTAAAATTCAAACCAGCACAACTTCAAACATTGCATTTCTACACTATCGAAATTGGCATGCAGCAATGCTTACCAACAAAATATGAAAAAATTTAGTGTTATTGCACGAGCCAAGCCATCAAATTCAAACAGCTCAAACTAAATTGACTAGAATTTGGCGTTTAACTGATCCCAAAATTCAGCTTAATTATTCTTCCGTATGGAAATTGCAATGTATAAGGACTAACTTAAAAAACACTTAAACAATAACTTTTGACATCTGCCTCGTAAAGCAAGAGGTGTATCTTTGTAGTAGTTCCGCCTCTTGATGTGCCAATTGCTCTAACTTCGCCATACTTAGCTCCGCTTGCATGTTGATGCACACGAAGAATGTAACTTCCGTCAATGAAGACCCATTCTTTATCCAATATGCCTCGCCGTTTAAAAAATTCTCCCATAATCCTCTGCTGGTCCAACAATTAAAGCAGTTGTATACTGTTTGCCATAGGCAAAAATCATCAGGAATATCACACCAAGGAGTACCTGTGCGAAATTTCCATAAAATGACTTCCATAATGTCTTTGCCATTGCGTGAGAGGTAGCAGCCATAAAATTGCATGGTTTGTTAGATTTTCACCCAAATTTCATCAGTTATGACTCTGCGTGACATGTTGGAAAACGTAATTTTAGAATGGAGATATAAGATATTTTAATTGAATAGATTATAAGAGTGAAATATGTACATCAAATGAGGACACCCCACTAGAAAGAAGTCTAAAATTTCAAGGAAATCCATAATTTGTCGCAAAATGAAATAAAGTTCGATATTCACGCCAATAGCTGAGACAAAGGAGAAGATCCTCCACACTTAACTTGCGTGATCTACCTGTGGCTGTAACATGCGTCTTCATCTGCTCAACCATTAAGAACTGAGTTTCAGAAAACTTTTTTGAACGATGTATTTCATTCGTAGATTATGCATGAATACTCAAAAAACTGAGGTACAAATATCCATCAAAAAGATGATCACTTTTTAAGCTAAAAGAGATCTTATGAAAGAAGTCTAATATAAAAACAGCCAATTATATGGCTATTTTTATCAGGATAAATGAATTACGCACTGGCTCGACGACGATCCACTTCTGTTACAAGGATATTCGCTTTTTTTATGCACCAGTTCAATATCAAACCAAATATACTTAAATGCCCGATCTAAACCATATTTGGATATCTCATGGGGATCTGTCACATCAATTGTGGTTGCCACCAATCCATCACGGGTAGTAAAGACAAAATCATCCCAGAGATATTGATCACCCTCAATATTGAACTGCATGGTCAGCTTGCAATAATGCTCAGCTGAAACAAAATAATATACATGTGAAGGACGATTACCATGTCGCCCCAGCTTGTTAAGCAAAGCTTGTGTGTTCCATCTGGTGGACAACCGTACCCTACAGGCATGGTGATACGTGCTAAGTATTTGCCATTGGCATCAGTAAAAATTGTCCGACATCCATTAAAATCAGATTGCGACTTATCGAAGAATGAATAGTGCCCTAAACTGTTTGCATACCACATTTCCACTTTTGCATTTGGAATAATATTGCCTTCCGTATCCGTCACCGTTCCTTCAATGATTAAGGTATATTGTAAAGTACAGAAGGGCTTTATGGATCTGTGACTAAAAATAAATTAGGAAATCCACTCACAGTATAACCTAGATAGATACGTGGACCATTTTGCCATTTTTCTGATAGTTTTTTGTTGATCTTCCATTGCAAACCAAGTGCAAATAATGGGCTTGTCATCGCATCAAAACCTGTGGTTAAAATCAGTACATCAACTTCATAGAGTTTGTTATCGACGGCCACTCCATTTTCTTCAATTCGAGTAATTGGTGTTAGGGCGTAGAAAGTTAAAGAGGGCTGTTACTGAGTAATTTAAGCAAATCAAGATATAAATCTGAATGTCGATGATTAAAGCGATACTCCGTTTCTTTAAGATGCAAATAAAACATCCTTTTGTCAATTCCATTGAACTTAATCAAACGTTTCTTTGCATAGCCCCCAGAATGACTCTATACCGTTACTATGGCGTTCTCTAAGGGCAAATTGATTGTCACCGTAATTCACTCGGAAGTACTTGTTAAAATCAATATCAACCAGTCCATCATAACCTCGCCAACTATCTGTATTAATCACTGAATTAAGATCAATGTGTCCACGGATAATGCCCTGTAGTGTGGCTTTGGTGCAATCAGGAACAATTTCTGTATAGACATTACCCTCTCGTTTAAGCAGTCCAAAAAGATGGTTTTACCTAATGCTCCGCATCCTCGTTTACCCCGTATACGACGGGCTCCGAAGTAAGATTCATCGAGTTCAATGATGCCACTGAATGGAGATATCTTTTCACATTTAGTGGCAATTTTTTGACGTAATTTAATGAAGATAGAATTGATTGAACGAGCTGAAATACTGGTGAGTTTTGCTGTGTCTGTTGTAGTAAAATCCATGGCAAAAAAGCGAATGAGATCTGCTTGAATTTTACTTCGCTGATTCTTGAATGAGAATAGTATCTGTTTTTTGCTTTCATATGAGTAAGTTACCATACTTTTAGTATGCTTAACTTCCTAAGACCCATTTTTAAATTGACTTCTAGAAAAACCAAAGCATTCAGAAATATATCAAGACATCCTACACACGTGTAATAGGATTACTTTAAAAATGTTTCGTAAATAAGGCTTGTTATCTATCTTTAAATGAAAGCTGAATATACATTCATCTACTCAGCTATTGATTTGTACCATCAATTCGCTCATACCCATTCCTGCCAGTTTTGCATCGCTTGCCAAACCTTAATCGCATCAACTGTTGCCTTGACATCATGTGCACGCACCATACAAGCACCTTGCTGAATCGAAAGCAGATGCCCCGCTACACTCCCGACAGCTCGAGCTTTTGCATCAGCTTCCTCAACCACAGCACCAATAAAACGTTTTCGGGATAATGCCGACAAAATTGGATAGCCCAGTTCATGCAATTGCCATAATTCATTCAATAATTGCAAATTATGTGCTGTATTTTTAGCAAAGCCAAAGCCAGGATCGATCATAATATTTTCAGGTGCAACGCCCACCTGAATTGCTAAATCAATCTTTTGTTTTAGTTCAGCAATCACTTCTGCTGTCACATCTTGATAATCTGCCAACTGATTCATTGTGGTTGGCTCACCGCGCATATGCATCAAAATCACGGGAATATTCAGCTCTGCTGCCGTTTCTAGCGCATTCGGACGAGTAAGTGCACGTACATCATTCCAAATATGTGCGCCCGCTTGCACAGCTTGACGCATCACCTCTGGTTGACTGGTATCAATCGATAAAATCACATCTTCTTTTGCCAAAACTTCAACAACAGGAATCACTCGCGTTAATTCTTCTTCTACAGTAACAACTGCTGCCCCTGGACGCGTAGACTCACCACCAATATCAATCACTGTTGCACCATCAGCGATCATTTGCAACGCATGTTCAATTGCCTGTTGCTTTGAATTATGTAACCCACCATCACTAAATGAATCAGGTGTAACATTTAAAATGCCCATAACATGTGGCTGAGATAAATCTAAAAGTTTTCTGCCACATCCCAACTGACGCTGAGACAAAGGTACATACTGCATAGTTCAAACTCAAAATTAATTCACGCCAAGTTTAAAATAAAAAAGAGCCACCGAAGTGACTCTTTTTAATCATTAACTCAACACAGGTAATGGTGGTGGAGTTGATGGACCATCTTTTGGTGGTTCAAGATCAGATACAGGATTCTCTGCAACATATACTTTTGGTGGTCGTGGTTCACGGCCTTCCATAATATCGAGCACTTGATCCCGATCAATCGTTTCCCATTCCATCAATGCTTTCACCATAGCATGAGCTTTCTCTTTATTATTTTCAAGAATATCCCAAGCTACTTTATACTGCTCATCAAGGATACGACGAACTTCTGTATCTACTTGCTGCTGCGTTGCTTCTGAAATTGTACGACTACCAATATTTCCCAAGAAAGATTGTTGACTATCATCTTCATAGACCATAACCCCCATCTTATCTGACATACCATATTTGGTTACCATTGCACGGGCAATTTTTGTTGCACGTTCAAAGTCATTCGATGCACCAGTAGACTGCTGATGAATAAAGATTTCCTCAGCAATACGACCACCAAACAAGATTGAAATCTCATTGAGCATTTTGTCTTTATAATTGCTAATTTGGTCTTGTTCGGGTAACTGCCAAGTGACACCTAATGCCCAACCACGCGGCATAATAGTCACCTTATGTACAGGGTCTGTGCCAGGTAGAACTTCCGCCACAATCGCATGTCCAGACTCATGGTAAGCAGTTGCACGACGTTCTTCATCACGAATAATCATCGATTTACGCTCAGGCCCCATGTAAATCTTGTCTTTAGCATCTTCAAAATCATGCATATCGACCGTGTTTTTATTACGGCGCGCAGCAAATAATGCAGCTTCATTCACAAGATTTGCCAATTGGGCACCCGAGAAGCCAGGAGTACCACGTGCCAAGACTTTTACATCCACACCTGTTACTGATGGTAACTTTCTTAAATGCACATGCAGAATCTGCTCACGACCTTTAATATCAGGTAGACCAACCATCACCTGACGGTCAAAACGTCCTGGACGAAGTAAAGCTTTATCAAGAACGTCTGCACGGTTAGTTGCAGCAATCACAATAATGCCTTCATTACCTTCAAAACCATCCATTTCAACCAACATCTGGTTCAAGGTTTGCTCACGTTCATCATGACCACCGCCTGTACCTGAACCACGATGGCGACCGACTGCATCAATTTCATCAATAAAAATAATACATGGTGCATGACGCTTTGCCTGTTCGAACATATCACGTACACGTGATGCACCGACACCGACAAACATTTCAACAAAATCTGAACCTGAGATGCTAAAGAACGGTACTTTTGCTTCACCAGCAATTGCCTTAGCAAGTAAAGTTTTACCTGTACCTGGTGGGCCTACCATCAAGACACCTTTTGGAATAGATGCACCCAAACGTTTGAATTTTGCAGGATCTTTAAGGAAATCAACAATCTCAATAACTTCTTGCTTCGCTTCATCACATCCAGCTACATCAGCAAAAGTCACTTTGATTTGATCTTCCGCAAGCATTTTTGCTTTTGATTTACCAAAGCTCATTGGCCCATTTTTGCCGCCTGCACCACCACCCATGTTACGCATAAAGAACATGAATAACAAAATAATCAAAAGCACAGGGAAACTTGCAATGAGTAGTTGCATCAAAACACCTTGACGCTGCGGTGCAGTACCTTCAACCACAACATTGTTTTTGATCAAACTTGGCATAAGTTCAGGGTCTTGAACCGCAGGGCGAATACTTTCAAAATCCGAACCATTCTTTTTTTCGCCAGTGATTTTTTCGCCATCTATAGTGACTTGTTTAATTTGGCCTGCGTTTACCGCAGAAACAAACTCAGAATAGTTCATTTCTGACGGTTTCTTGTGATCACTGATATTGCTGAAAATTAATATCAGTGCTCCAAGTATCACTAGCCACAACACGGCGTTTTTGAAGAGATCGCTCAAAGCTTTATTCCCATATCATCAATCTAATTTAATCATGCCCTATATAATTCAGGGTGATTTATTCTCAAATAAGCGAGTCACACACTCAAGCTACCTTGAATTGTACAACATGCACAATTTTTATCGACTTGGCAAGTCAACTTTATTGCGATGTTTTTTTGCGTCCCTGCCCAATCAAAAAAACTTCTTTTGAACGTGCGCGGGATGCTTCTGGCTTCGCTGTTTTCAATACATCAAAGCTATCGACTACTTGTTTACGAAACTCGTCAAATCCCGTACCTTGGAAAACTTTGACTACAAATTGCCCTTTCGGTCCTAAAACCTTTTGAGCAAAATCGAGTGCAAGCTCACACAAATAAATCTGACGGGGTTGATCAACAGCTCTATTACCTGATGTATTGGGGGCCATATCTGAAATTACAACGTCAACTTGACGTCCATTTAAAATATTTAACAATTTTTCGAAAATTTCATGCTCACGAAAGTCACCTTGCAAGAAGGTCACATCTGGAAGCGCATCCATTTCCAAAATATCAGAAGCGATCACCAAACCTTTATTACCGACTAGTTTGCCAGCAATTTGCGACCAACTGCCTGGGGCAGCCCCCAAATCAACGACGGTCATGCCTGGTTTGATGATTTTATATTTCTCTTGGATTTCAAGAAGCTTGTAGGCTGCGCGTGCACGATAACCCTCTTTTTGTGCTTTTTTCACAAAAGGATCATCTAGATGCTCTCTCATCCACGCACGACTACTTTTAGATAACTTTTGGTTGGTAATGCGTGTTGCCATAATCATCTATATTTAAAAACATTAAGTATGCATTGTACGAAAAAAATGTTCTACTTGCAGTATGCATCTGCATCGAAACACATGACTTTTTTTGATGCTGTTTATCGTTAATTTAAAAAATTTAAAACTTTTCTGCTTTTTTAAATTCGACCTTAATAAAAAACACTTGCACTCATCGGTTGATGATTAAGCGACTCAGCCCATTAATTTAACATACTTTTTCAAGAAATTAATCATCAAAAAATATGTATTTATGTGATTAGATCCAAGTTTTTTATACGGTTCGGATTACAATTTGCTATACTATTGCGCTTTTCAAAAACTAGGTTTATTTCATGGCAACACTATCCATTCAAGAACGAAAACGCTTACGTCAAATTGGTCACGCTTTAAATCCTGTGGTCATGATTGGTGGGCAAGGCTTAACCGACAGTGTCATTGAAGAAACTGTCCGTGCATTAACTGATCATGAATTAATTAAGGTAAAAATTGCTGGTGAAGACCGCGATGTACGCGCCGAAGTCACAGAAGCACTTGCTCAGGCAACACAAGCTGAAGTAATACAAAAAATTGGTAAAATTGTACTACTTTACAAAAAAGCTGCAAAACAAAATCCAAAGCTGTCGAATCTCGTTCGTCACGCACATTTAGCTAACTAAATCAGAGTTTGGTATGGCAAGTTACGAGCTACAAGCTTTTGAACGTTTTCATGAGATTTCTTTAGTCGGTGCACTTGAGTATCAAGCACCTTACACTTTAAATCTTGGCTTTTGGCTACGTGACCCCTTACAACTGATCAACTGGCCAAGCCTAGAAGCAGTACACCCTCGACAGGATTTTCTTTGGGAGAAGACTTGTTTTGAGCTGTTTATTGGGGTTCAAAATGAAGATTATTATCGTGAAATAAACCTATCTCCATCCCAAGCTTGGCAATGTTATCAATTTGAAGAATATCGCTATCCAGAAGATATGCCACCGCAGATGGCACACGATATTGAGCTGATTGCGTTACAGCGTACACATTATGGACTCAGTGCCACACTTGATTTAAGTCAGTTTATGCAAAAACACCAACTGAAATGGCATGACTTATTTATTGGTTTAACTGCAATACTCGATACAACAAAA
The DNA here is from genome assembly GCF_004331075.1 of Acinetobacter brisouioides. Lineage (GTDB taxonomy): Bacteria > Pseudomonadota > Gammaproteobacteria > Pseudomonadales > Moraxellaceae > Acinetobacter. Next base: position 420,465 of record NZ_SJNX01000002.1, read on the forward strand.
GGCATGCATTTTTACGCTATGCAGCACAGTAGCCCGCAGGCTGACTTTCACAATAAACGTGACTGGATTCATAATTTTTAAATAGAACAACGGGCATTTTTACCCGTTGTTCTTTTCAGATTTTATTTCACTTCTTCTGTTTCTTTCTCTTTTTTTACTGGCTCGCCTTCAGTCGTTTTTTTCTCATCAACCTCTTTTACCTTGTGCCATGCTTCTACTGCATTGGTTTTGGTACGTTGTAAAGTTTCAGTAACATGCTCTTTATGTTTTGTAGAAAACTGAGAAACATCCTCTTTAACTTCTTTTGAGAGTTTAGAAAATTCTTCCGCAATAGATGCAAATTCAATTTTCACAAGTTCTTTCAACTCGATAAGATCATCTTGTGACAATGTAAATTTATCGCGAAAATCATTAAAACGAACAAGAAAGTCTTCTTTCAATTGTCTTACTTGCTCTTGAAATGATGCTCCAGCCTCTTTAGCTTCTGCTTCAAGTTGAGCAGCCTGCTCAGCAGCCTTTTCTTTCACTTCTTCAAGTTTCACTTCAACAGCCTCAACCTTGTCTTCGACCTTGGCTTTAACATCTTCAACCTTGTCTTCGACCTTGGCTTTAACATCTTCAACCTTGGCTTTAACATCTTGAACTTTACCCTCGACCTTGGTTTTAACATCAGTTACGGCTTGTTCCAGTTGTTCTGTTTTTTCTTGTAGCGGTGTTTTTGTCGCCATGAGTTAGCTCCTTTTCACAAAGACATTTATTTGTTGATATTTTTCAATCTAACAAACTGTCGCTTTTTTCACCACAAAATTGTCTAACAATTCACGAATTCTCACATAATGACATTGCTTTTTTTGCCATACAATGTGATTGTTTAACACAATGCTTGCGCCCGATTGATTATTTATAAATACGTGGACTTTATCCACTTAGATGCGTACAATATGTTTTTAAGTTACAAGCGAGCAGACCAAAGGAGGGCGTGTTTTTAGACAGCCATCTTTTTTTATGTCTACTCGCTTTTTTACAGCTTAAAATTCAGGAGCTTTGGTTTGAGCACCCCCGCCATTTTAGCCCTCGCAGATGGAACTATCTTTAAAGGTACCTCTATCGGCGCTACGGGATGTACGACTGGTGAAGTCGTTTTTAATACGGCCATGACTGGCTATCAAGAAATTCTTACTGACCCGAGTTATGCACAGCAACTTGTGACTTTAACTTATCCACATATCGGAAATACGGGTTGTAACGCAGAAGATTCTGAATCGGGTCGCATCCATAAGGTATGGGCGAACGGTTTGATTATTCGCGATCTCCCATTATTACATAGCAATTTCCGCGCTGAACAATCTTTGGCTGAGTACTTAAAACAGCACAATGTTGTTGCAATTGCAGATATTGATACACGTAAATTAACGCGTATTTTAAGGGACAAAGGTGCACAAAATGGCTGCATCCTTGCTGGTGAAAATATTACTGAAGAACAAGCTTTGGCAAAAGCACGTGAATTTGGAGGTTTAAACGGTTTAGACCTTGCCAAAGAATGTTGCGATTCTGAAGGCTTTGAATGGACTGAAGGTTCATGGGCTTTAGGTCAAGGCTTTGCACAACCTGAATTAAAATATCATGTCGTTGCATACGACTACGGTGTCAAAACCAACATCTTACGTATGCTTGCAGACCGCGGTTGTAAATTGACCGTTGTGCCTGCACAGACTCCTGCGGAAAAAGTTTTGGCATTAAATCCTGATGGCGTATTTTTGTCGAATGGTCCTGGTGACCCAGCGGCATGTGATTACGCAATTGAAGCTGTAAAAACTATTGTTGAAACGACAAATTTACCCGTCTTTGGTATTTGTTTAGGTCATCAAATTCTTGCTCTTGCTTCTGGTGCAAAAACCATCAAAATGGGTCATGGTCACCACGGTGCAAACCATCCTGTACAAAACCTTGAGAAAGGTACAGTGATGATTACTTCGCAAAACCACGGTTTCGCAGTCGATGCAGACACCTTACCAGCCAACTTGATAGCAACACACAAATCGTTGTTTGATGGTACGTTGCAAGGTATCCACCGTACAGACAAGCCAGCGTTCAGCTTCCAAGGTCACCCTGAAGCTAGCCCAGGTCCACATGACTGTGCGCCACTGTTCGATCATTTTATCGAACTTATCGAAGCCGCTAAGAAGTAATTAAGGAGCGAATAATGCCTAAACGTACGGATATTAAAAGCATCTTAATTATTGGTGCTGGTCCTATTGTGATTGGTCAAGCCTGTGAGTTTGACTACTCTGGTGCACAAGCCTGTAAAGCACTTCGTGAAGAAGGCTACCGCGTTATTTTGGTCAACTCTAACCCAGCGACCATTATGACTGACCCTTCAATGGCAGATGCAACGTATATTGAGCCAATCACTTGGCAAACAGTTGCACAGATTATTGAAAAAGAACGCCCAGATGCCGTTCTTCCAACCATGGGCGGTCAAACAGCATTAAACTGTGCGCTAGCGCTTGATGAACACGGTGTATTGGCAAAATACAACGTTGAGTTAATCGGTGCGAGTAAAGAAGCGATTGAAAAAGCCGAAGACCGCAAATTGTTTGATATTGCAATGCGCAAAATCGGACTTGAATGTCCTCGTGCTGATGTTGCAGAAAGCATGGAACATGCTTTAGAAATTCAATCACGTTTTGGCTTCCCTGTCATTATCCGCCCATCATTTACCATGGGTGGTTCAGGTGGTGGTATCGCCTACAATAAAGATGAATTTATTGAAATTTGTGAACGTGGTTTCGACCTTTCTCCAACTAAACAATTATTGATTGATGAATCATTGATTGGTTGGAAAGAGTACGAAATGGAAGTTGTTCGTGACAAAAATGATAACTGTATCATTGTCTGTGCAATTGAAAACTTCGACCCAATGGGCGTACACACAGGTGACTCAATCACTGTTGCACCTGCACAAACATTGACTGACAAAGAATACCAAATCATGCGTAATGCATCGATTGCAGTTCTTCGTGAAATCGGTGTTGAAACAGGTGGTTCAAACGTTCAGTTCGGTATTAACCCTAAAGATGGCCGTATGGTTGTGATCGAGATGAACCCACGTGTTTCTCGTTCATCTGCACTTGCATCTAAAGCAACAGGTTTCCCGATTGCAAAAATCGCAGCAAAACTGGCTGTTGGTTATACGCTTGATGAGCTTAAAAATGACATTACAGGTGGTGTAACCCCTGCGTCATTTGAACCAGCTATCGACTATGTCGTGACCAAGATTCCTCGTTTCAACTTCGAGAAATTCCCTCAAGCTGAACCTGTACTCACAACACAGATGAAATCTGTGGGTGAAGTAATGGCGATTGGTCGTAACTTCCAAGAATCTGTACAAAAAGCACTTCGTGGTCTTGAAGTGGGTGTTTGTGGTTTTGACGAACAAATCGCGATTGGTGCTGAAGGCGCGAAAGATAAAATCCTCAAAGAACTTAAAGTTCCAGGTCCTGAACGTATTTGGTATGTTGCTGATGCCTTTCGTCACGGTTTTACTCTTGATGAAGTGTTTGAAGCAACCAAGATTGACCGTTGGTTCTTGATTCAAATCGAAGACATCATTAAAACTGAAGCTCAAGTGAAAACTCTCGGCTTTGGCGATTTAACTGCCGACAATATCCGCTCATTCAAACGTAAAGGTTTGTCTGACCTTCGTATTGCCAACTTAATGGGTATTTCACAAAAACAATTCCGTAAGCAGCGTTGGAATCTGGGTGTTTATCCAGTTTACAAACGTGTAGATACGTGTGCGGCCGAGTTTGAATCTGGCACAGCTTACATGTATTCAACTTACGATGAAGAATGTGAAGCCAACCCATCAAACCGTGACAAAATCATGGTGATTGGCGGCGGTCCAAACCGTATTGGTCAGGGTATTGAATTTGACTACTGTTGTGTACACGCGGCGCTTGCAATGCGTGATGACGGTTATGAAACTATCATGGTGAACTGTAACCCTGAAACTGTTTCTACCGACTATGACACATCAGATCGTTTGTACTTCGAACCGATCACTTTGGAAGATGTGCTTGAAATCGTACGTACCGAGAAGCCAAAAGGCATTATCGTACAGTACGGTGGTCAAACTCCACTTAAATTGGCTCGTGCTTTAGAAGAAGCTGGTGCGCCAATTATCGGTACATCTCCTGATGCAATTGACCGTGCAGAAGACCGTGAACGTTTCCAACAAATGATTCAACGTCTACAACTTCGCCAACCAAGTAACAGCATCGTAAAATCGGCTGAAGAAGGTATTTCTGAAGCTGCAAAAGTGGGTTATCCACTGGTTGTCCGTCCATCTTATGTACTCGGTGGTCGTGCGATGGAAATCGTGTACAACGAAGATGAGTTGAAACGCTACTTACGTGAAGCAGTTCAAGCCTCTAACGACGCACCTGTTTTGCTTGACCACTTCCTAGATTCAGCAATCGAAGTTGACGTTGACTGCGTATCTGACGGTAAAGATGTGGTGATTGGCGGGATTATGCAGCACATTGAACAAGCGGGTATTCACTCTGGTGACTCTGCATGTTCGATTCCTCCATATTCGCTTTCTAAAGAAATCCAAGATGAAATGCGTCGTCAAACTGTGGCGATGGCAAAAGAACTTGGTGTCATCGGCTTGATGAACGTTCAGTTTGCAGTCAAAGGCAACGACATTTATATCCTTGAAGTGAACCCTCGTGCATCACGTACGGTTCCTTTCGTATCTAAATGTATTGGCGAATCTTTAGCGAAAGTTGCTGCACGTTGTATGGCAGGTCAGTCTTTAGAATCTCAAGGTTTCACCAAAGAGATTATTCCGACTCACTTTGCTGTCAAAGAAGCGGTATTCCCATTTGCTAAATTCCCTGGTGTTGACCCAATGCTTGGACCTGAGATGAAATCTACAGGTGAAGTCATGGGTGTTGGTAAATCATTCGGTGAAGCATTCTATAAAGCTGTTTTAGGCTCAAATGAACGCTTACCTGGCTTACCAACTGAAGGTGAAGTCAAACATGCATTCTTGTCTGTACGTGATTCAGACAAAGAACACGTGGTTGATATTGCAAAACGCTTTGTTGAATACGGTTTCAAACTGGTTGCAACGTCTGGTACACATAAAGTACTCAGCGATGCTGGTCTTGAGTGTGAACGTGTAAACAAAGTGACCGAAGGTCGCCCACATATTGTTGACCGCTTGAAAAATGGCGAAATACACCTTATTGTCAATACCACTGAAGGCAAACGTGCGCAGTATGACTCTGCTGCAATTCGCCGTGCGGCATTGCAAGGTAAAGTGTACTACACCACGACGATTAGCGGTGCAGAAGCAGTTTGCCAAGCCTTTGCGATCCAATTACCAATGGATGTATATCGCTTGCAAGATCTACAAAAGTTAAGCTAATTCCTGATCCGATAAGTCCCGTCACCTAATCGGTGGCGGGATTTTTCTTTTTTTAAACGGTATTATCCCATTTCATTTAGAGGGACTAAAATGCAACGTTATCCAATGACGCCTGAGGGCAAAGCAGCTTTAGAGAAAGAATTACAGCATTTAAAAACTGTTGAGCGTCCACGTATTATTCAAGCAATTGCTGAAGCACGCGAACATGGCGATTTAAAAGAAAATGCAGAATATCATGCTGCCCGTGAACAACAAGGTTTCTGTGAAGGTCGTATTCAGGACATCGAAGGTAAACTCGGTGCATGCCAAGTGATTGATGTGAATGATCTTGAGCAAAATGGTCGCGTTGTGTTTGGGGTAACGGTCACCATTGAGAACCTCGATACAGAAGAACGTAAAACCTATAAAATAGTCGGCGATGACGAAGCAGATTTCAAAATCAATAAAATTTCGGTGAATTCACCTATTGCCCGTGGTCTTCTAGGCAAAAATGAAGGCGATGAAGTCAAAATCGTTACACCTCAGGGTGAAGTAGAATACGAAATTGTTAACGTAGAATATCTATAAAAAATCAAGGAAGTACTTTGTACTTCCTTTTTTAGCTTGTAGTTTCAGCATAAACTTCATAAGCAGCGTCAAACGTATTGACATGCAAAGGCACTAACTCAGCCAATGGTTGATACCCGCCTGCAAGAACAAACATTAAAGGAATATTATTTTGCTTTGCCAAAGAAAAAACCAAATGATCCCTTTTCTTTAAAAGTGCGGTGGTAAACCAATCTGAACCAAAACGATCGTTCTGATGACAGTCCATGCCTGCCTGATAAACAATCAAATCTGCTCCCCATGCTCGCGCATGCTTAAACCCCTGCTGAATTGCCTGTGCATATTCTTCAAAAGAACCCTGTTTTTTATCAATGTGTTGGGTCAAACTACGCTCATAATGAGCACAGCCAAAAGGAATGGCAAAAATACTATAGTTAAACAAATTGGCTAGTCTTAATGTAAATTCTGCAGTGCCATTTCCACCATGCTGATCACAATCTAAAATAAAAATTTTCTTTTTAGGAAAATGCTGCGCCACCAATGCCAAACCATTAAACGTACAATATGCCAAGCCGCGCTCATAAACCGCATGATGAAACCCTTGTGCAATATTTGCGGCGATCCCATGCAGCAATGCCAACTCAGCCGCTGCCAACTGTCCACCTTGTACACTTAGCACTGCATCACGCAGCTGTTCATTCCACTGTTTGAACCCTTGCGCCCTTGCCAACGGTTTTTCACCCTGTAGAAATGCCTCAACATATTGTGGATCATGCAATGTTTTAAGCAGCTCTATATCAACCAAATCTGGTTCAACCATCTTGATATAGCTTTTTTGTTGCAAGACCTGTGCAACTGCTGTTAATTTTTCCATGCTGTTGGTATGGGTTTTGGCATAATATCGAGACGAATAGCACACATGAATCATTTTAGGTATCATCTAAATTTGCTCATTTGCAATGTCAAACAATTGCGAAAGTCGGGTTGTTTCTGGGCTAAACAGATTGTTATCGATCTGCTGCTTAAAATGTGTGGTAAATGTTCTTTGCCGATTTTCTGGGCTAATCGCGAGTGTCGTAAAACGTAAGAACCAAAATTTCACAGCCTCTACAGGAATAATATACCCTCTGATCTGTCGATTAACTTTTTTATGAATAATTTGCTCAATTTCATAATCTAAAGAAAACAGACTTCCTGCTGGAAGGCGCACCCCATTCATCAAAATGGGAACAAGGTTGATGCAGGAGTGATTATCTCCCATATTCATTTTTTCCAGTAAAATTGGATGATTATATTGATCCACAAAAATGTTGATTGCCCCTTGTCTTAAAATTCGATGATGCGCGATCTGTAAAAAGAAATCTTCTGCCATTGGGCAAGAGCCGACTTTTGGCTTTTCTGATAAACTCATCAGCTTGACATATTCATCATTATGATTGGATTTGGGCAAGACAATATCGGCGATCAGTTGACAAATCAGCCGACTTTCCTCTAGCAAAGCAGCTTCGTGAATGTGCCGAAGATCATACTGAAATTTTACGGCTTGGCGTAATTGTTCAATTGCAGGATTTTCATTTTCCTGATTTTTTTCAAGAAAATCTTTAACCTGTGGCAATTCATCTAAGTTACGCCAATCTTCCAGCTCTAAACTATATTCTTTGAGTGCGGGAAACTTATTTTTTAACTGACTAATTTTATAATCTGCAAATATCCTATGGTCTTTGTTGTCTTCAGCATCGCGTGGCTGATTAATAAACTCTGCAAGTAAGCGGGTTGCCTGTGTATAGCCACAGCCGCGTCGTTCAGTTTGATGACTATAATGCTCGTTCAACATGTCCGTGAGTTTTTCAGATAAAGGCATATTTTTTTGTTGAAACAGGCGAACAACTTCGTGATCATTTTCTCGCATAGTTTGTAATTAGTCTAAAATATTTCTGATGTTGTAGCATATCTTCATATCGCTGAAAAGCATTCTACAATACTCTAAACCCTAGTTTCCCCATTGATATATCCTTAATTTAATTCGACCATCCATAACGACTACCCCCTCATTAATCAAACGAATGGCTTGCAGGTTTTCTCCTTGAGCATTGGTCTGACTCAGGCTAATTTTACCTTGAGCATTCACAACCCGATGCCAAGGAATATCACTGTGTTCTTCAAGATTTTGCAGCACTTTTCCGACTAATCGGGCGTGGCGTGGTAAACCTGCCATTTTGGCAACCTGACCATAACTGGCAACTTTACCATAAGGAATACAAGCAACCACTTCTAAAATCTGGCGATACAATTCGACTTGCATAAAAAGTTTCTCTGATAAAAAAGCCATCTAAAAGATGGCTTTAACACTTAGAAATTATGAGGGTTTTCTAACAGGTTTCGTTCTGTCATCTTGCTTGGATCATGTAAAGATGCTACACCATCTGCGGCTTTTACATCAGTAATCTGCTCAGGGTTATACACAGTAATGGTTTCATTACCATTGGAATCTTCCCCGACAATATACTTCACACCCTTGCGATTCATTTTATGGCACAAGCGCTGATACCAACCTTTAAATCCTTCGGTTTCTTCATGTGGATTATAATAAAATGCATTCATCACCGCAGGCAAGCCAAGCCCGCAAACTACACCAGACAGCAGTACAGTAATAAAAGTATAGCCGATTAAAATACTACTGTAGGGACTGAGTGTCGGATGGTTAGCCACGGCCAAAATCAAAGCCAGAGACAAAGCCCCACGCACGCCCCCCCAGCTCAAGATCGTTAAACTGCCGTTATAACTCTTTCTACGAAAACTGGGGAAACAGGCAAAAGATAAAAAGTTGGCAGCAAACCGGGAAATATGCAGCACAATAAATGCAATAATCCCACCCAAAATCATGCTGGCATTCAAATCTAAAATAAACAATTCCAGACCAATTAAAGTAAACAAGAATGAATTAATAATTCCTTCTACCGTATGCCAAAAATGATTGATTTCGCGAGTCGCAGTTTCAGACAAAATGTCCTGCCAGCGGTTACCGACAATCAGCCCGCCAATCACGCAAGCAATTGGTGCCGATGCATGTGCAAATAACGCCACCAAATATGAACCACATGCCAACAGTGCTGTGGTCAAAATCAGTGATTCAGGTTCATGCTTACCACGCAGTAACCGTAAAATCCCCTGCCCAAATGCCCAACCAATCAATACCGCAACGGCAATTTCGTACAACAATGTTTCTAATGTGCCGATCAGCGTAAAGTTTTTACCCTGAATCACATTGAGCAAGGTCATGAATACGGCAATACACATCGCATCATTAAACAGTGATTCACCTTCGAGTTTCACAATCAAATGATGCGGCGCACGGACTGAACTCAAAACCCCTTTAATTCCAATCGGGTCGGTTGCACCCAATGCTGAACCTAACAATAACAATATGGCAATTGGTACAGGATGCCCGATCAACGCCTGAAAACCAAACAACATACCACCAAAAAAGACCGCGCATAGCACCAACGAAATGCTAGCCAATATACTGATCGGCTTCCAATGATTGCGCAAATCTGAAAGTTTAAACTTCAATGCTGATGACGTTAAAATAAAACAAATCACACCATTAATTAAAAAATCATAAAAATCAATGTGACGAACTGCATTTTCAATATTATGAATATTAATGGTAATAAAGTGATTACCACTAAGCAGGCTTGCCCCCCACTGTAAAATAAAGACAAGAATTGCCGATACGATGGGTACGCCAATCGCTTGAGGAAAACCTAAAATACGTTTATTGAAAATTGTGGTTGCAATAGATAGGGCAAAAATAACTGTAAAGACCTGTAAAATGAAATAACTACCCATAAGTACCCTACATAACTAAACTGATTTTGTTTTTACATAAATAAAAGCTCTGCGACGAAAAAAGACGTCTGAATCATTTTACATATTTTTCGTTATTTTTCGTTATTTTTCGGGAAAATACCATCAAATTACATACATAAATGAAAATTTTTACGCTTTTTTAAACTATTAGTGAAATAAAAAATTATGTTACACAACTAAAATTCAATTCTTAAAAAAATAAAATACTTTTATATTTCAAATAATTAACTCATTAACGATAATGCTGCTTTAAAAAATCCCAAATGACTTGGGTCGTATCAATGCCACTCTTACTTTCTGCTGTTGACCAAGTATGTCCACCAGATTTCAGTAAATACACCTTCAAATCAGCTTTACAAGCACTGTATTGCCAAAGTTCAAATTCTACCGTATTCGATTTTAGGTTTTTTGCCTGACATTGGTTGATCTTTTTCCAGATCTCAATTGTTTGATTGAGTGGCAAAAAGGCTTGCGTCTGAGCACGTGCCACAAAACGTACCTGACTTTTACCTCCCTGAATTGGGACAACTTGATCTTGCATTCCATGCACAATCAATAATGGCATTGGAGTTTGAGGTTGCGATTGCCCAGAAAACATTGCCGCAGAAACCACAGCCGCAGCTGCAAAAGGCGTTTGCTGTGCGATCAATTGATAAGTCAGCATGCCGCCATTTGAAAAACCCACCACATAAATCCGATGCCGATCAACCGAAGTTTGTTGCCCAACTTGCTTCAGTACCGCTTGAATAAACGCCACATCAGCACTTTGCTGCTGCTGGGCATCGCCACAACAGCCTTGCGCATTCCATGTTGCTTTCTCGGCATTTGGTGCAACAACAATCAAGCCTTCGCGTTGGGCGACTGTCTGCCAACGCTGCAACATTCGTACAGCATTGCCACCACCACCATGCAACACTATCACTAAAGGTGCAGGTTTCTGGCGGTGTGCATCAAGCACAAGGTACTCGCGTTCTATACCTTGTACCAGAAGATGCTGCTCAATCGGTTGCTGTGCAGCAGCGCAAACCGACAACATGCCACTTAGACATACAACAAAAAAACTGAGCCAACGCATAGGATATACTCACGATAAAGTATGTTGAAACGTATCACAGGCTGACAAATCTTGTGCATTTAAGCCACGATCAAACCACTTCATGCGTTGCTGACTTGTACCATGGGTAAAACTGTCTGGAACAATTTGTCCACTGCTACGTTTTTGCAAATAATCGTCACCAATTTTCTCGGCAGCATCCATCGCTTCTTCAACATCGCCCTGTTGTAAAAAATGGGTACGCTGATTGTTATATTTTGCCCAGATTCCCGCGAAACAATCCGCTTGCAGTTCTTGGCGCACTGACAATTGATTGGCTTGTTTCTGACTCATTTGCTGATGCTGGGCATAGATTTTTCCAGAAATTCCCAAAAGATTCTGTACATGATGCCCTACCTCATGCGCGATCACATAAGCCATAGCAAAATCACCGGCCTGATCTTGGCGGGAAAGCTGGGTGCTATTTTTCTCTCCCGAGATGCCAAGTTGCTGGCGCATTTCAACAAAAAAATCGGTATCCAAATACACACTTTTATCGGATGGGCAATAAAAAGGCCCCATTGCAGATTGACCTGCGCCACATGCCGTTGGAGTAGACTGACGATAGAGCACCAATTTGGTCGGTGTATATTGCAAACCTTGCTGTTTGAAAATTGTTGTCCATGTATCTTCTGTATCAGCAAGAATGGTGGAAACAAATTGCTTGGCTTCTTGCTGTTCGCTCGTTGGGTGTTGTACGGCTTGTTGCTTTGATTGCTGTTGTGTTACGAGTTGTTTGGTTACCTGATAAGTCTGCTGTGGATCGGTACCAAAAAATTTCCAGGCCACAAATGCAACCACCAATCCAAGTATACTGATACCACCTGTTTTTACAGCACCGCTACCACGACGGTCTTCCACATTGTCACTTTCACGGCGACCTTTCCATTCCATAGCAACACCCCTTGCTTCAACTGGCTGTTCGGAAAATTTTACCCAATACTGTGGCCCCTACAAGAACAATAACCCCAGCAATGACGCCCAAGCCCATGTTTAACAGCATTGGCGTAATACTGCCCATAATCTGCCCAACGGTTGGAATTACTTCTGCCTGATCAACCGCACGCTCAGTCCAATGATGTGCAAATGGAACCGCATGATTAATAATGCCACCACCCACCAAAAACATTGCTATTGTTCCTACAACAGACAAAGTTTTCATGAGCTGAGGTGCAAAGGCAAGCAGCAGATTACCAACACGGGTTTGCCATACTTTTCCTTGTTGTGTCAGATATAGCCCCAAGTCATCAATTTTCACAATCACAGCAACCAAGCCATATACACCAAGTGTCATCACAATTGCAATCACACTCATCACCACAACCTTATTCATCAGGGTTGCTGTTGCCACAGTGCCTAAAGTAATCACCACAATCTCAGCCGATAAAATAAAATCGGTACGGATTGCTCCTTTAATTTTATCTTTTTCATAAGCAACAAGATCATTTGGAATTTCAGGAATTTCACTGACATCGGTATGTTTCTTGGTATGCAAGCTATGTAGAACTTTTTCTACGCCTTCATAACACAAAAACAATCCACCTATAACCAACAAAGGATTAATTAACCAACCCGCAAAAATACTGACAATCAGTGCAACTGGCACCAAAATACATTTATTTAACAATGAGCCTTTCGCTACAGCCCAAACCACAGGTAATTCACGCTCGGCTTTAACACCTGTCACCTGCTGGGCATTTAGCGCGAGGTCATCACCTAAAACACCAGCGGTTTTTTGTGCTGCTGTTTTACTCATTAAGGCAACATCATCCAGTAACGTTGCAATATCATCCAATAACAGCAGTAGGCTACTTGCCATATATTATCCAGTATGAAGGTTTTCCAATATTGTAAAGTGTTTTTGTATTTTTCAGCATATTGATGCATGAAAACCAACAATCTTAAGCAATTGCTTAGTTTTGTCATAAGACATCGTTCCGCTTATGCCTTACAATAAATGCATTTTTAAAAAACGACCAAAGCACAGCGTTTAGGATATCTCATGACAACAGCAGATCAACGCCCAATTATTTTGACAGGTGACCGCCCAACTGGACAACTGCATTTAGGTCACTTTGTTGGCTCACTACGTTCACGCGTGGGCTTACAAGACACGCATCATCAGCACATTTTACTTGCAGATGCACAAGCCCTAACTGACAATGCTGATAACTTTGAAAAAGTTCGTCGCAATGTCATTGAAGTTGCTACAGATTACTTGGCTGTTGGTATTGACCCAAGTAAAACCACGATTTGCGTTCAGTCACATCTGCCCGCATTAAATGAACTCACCATGCTGTATTTGAACTTTGTGACTGTGGCACGCTTAGAGCGTAACCCGACCATTAAGTCCGAAATTCAAATGCGTGGTTTCGAACGTGACATTCCAGCAGGTTTCTTATGTTATCCAGTCGCTCAAGCTGCTGATATTACTGCATTTAAAGCAACTGTTGTACCTGTTGGCGAAGATCAGATTCCAATGATCGAACAAACCAATGAAATTGTACGTCGTGTTAACCGCCAGATCGGACGTGATTTACTACCAGAATGTAAAGCACTGTTATCAAATGTAGGACGCTTGCCTGGCTTCGATGGCAAAGCCAAAATGTCCAAGTCTTTGGGCAACACGATTGTGCTAAATGCCACAGACAAAGACATCAAAAAAGCAGTGAATGCAATGTATACAGACCCAAATCACTTGCGCATTGAAGACCCAGGTCAAGTTGAAGGCAATGTGGTGTTTACTTATTTAGATGCCTTCGATCCAAATAAAGAAGAACTTGAAGAATTAAAAGCACATTATCGTCGTGGTGGTTTAGGTGATGGCACGGTGAAAAAGCGCCTTGAAGGTATTTTAAAAGACCTGATTGCACCAATTCGTGAACGTCGCAATGAACTTTCTAAAGATCCTGACTATATTATGGATGTTTTGAAAGCAGGTACACAAAAGTGTCAGGTCATTACTCAAACGACACTAGATGAAGTAAAAGATGGGCTTGGAATGTTCCGTTTCTGAGCATTACTACAGAAAAGCATGACTAAAAGTGACCATTTTTGTTAATTATGTGCAAAACATGCAACAAAAAGCGTCATTTTTTACGTTATTTAACAGTTAAATTGCGTAAAAGCCTATTATTTTAGTCAGCTTTTTTATATACTCCTCTTATAGCGTTTAGTTGTTACAGCTAAATGACATTTCTCCATTTTACGGAACTGTTTTCAGTTTTTCGTTGTTCTACGCAGTGGTCACCCCAACCACTGCGTATTTTTTTATCTAAATTTTGCATAAAAAAATTCAAGTTTCTAACCAGTAAAAACTTGAATTTTAAAATCAGTTTAGAATTTTGATTTAAATCAGCTTTTGATCTTTTAAAACTTCGAGCATGGTTGTACCAATTTCTGCTGGGCTACGAGTATATGCGATTCCGGCTTTTTCAAATGCCATAAATTTCTCTTCAGCAGTACCTTTCCCCCCAGAAATAATGGCACCTGCATGTCCCATACGTTTGCCTTTTGGCGCGGTAACCCCTGCAATATAACCAACCACAGGTTTAGTCACATTAGATTGAATATACTCCGCTGCTTCTTCTTCAGCCGTACCACCAATTTCCCCAATCATAATGATCGCATCGGTATCTGGATCATCCTGAAATAGTTTTAAAGCATCAATTTGGTTCATTCCCGGAATTGGATCTCCACCAATCCCGATACAAGTCGACTGACCTAAACCGAGTTTTGTAGTCTGAGAAACTGCTTCATAGGTCAAAGTTCCTGAACGGGAAATAATACCAATACGTCCTGCCCGATGAATATGCCCAGGCATAATGCCAATTTTGCATTGATCAGGAGTAATAATTCCTGGGCAGTTTGGGCCAATCAGACGGGTATTTTGCCCACAAGTTTCCAAATAACGTTTGGCTTTCAACATATCCAGCGTTGGCACACCTTCGGTAATGACGACAATTAAGCCCACTCCTGCATCAATTGCTTCAATAACTGAATCCAGCACATACGGCGCAGGCACATAAATGACAGAAGCATCCGCATGCGTTTCACGCATTGCATCCTGCATGGTATTAAATACAGGTAAATCTAGATGTGTCTGACCACCTTTGCCTGGCGTTACTCCACCTACAACTTTTGTTCCGTAATTTAATGCCTGTACGGAGTGAAATGTCCCATTTTTACCTGTAAAGCCTTGAACTAAAACCTTTGTATTTTTATTAATTAACACGCTCATAGCAATATTCCTTTAGTGATTCTGATCTTGTTGTAATGTTGCAACCACTTTCTGTGCTGCATCAGCTAAGCCATTGGCTGAAATGAGGGTTAGCCCTGATTCATCCAGAATTTTTGCACCAAGCTCAGCGTTGTTACCTTCTAGGCGAACCACCACTGGAATACTGACATTTACTTCTTGAACTGCCGCAATAATCGCTTCGGCAATCATGTCACAACGTACAATCCCACCAAAAATATTGATTAATACAGCTTCAACAGAATGATCTGCCAAAATAATTTTAAATGCTTCAATCACACGTTCTTTGGTTGCACCACCACCAACATCTAGAAAGTTGGCAGGTTTTCCACCATAAAGCTGAACAATATCCATAGTTGCCATCGCTAGTCCTGCACCATTGACCATACAGCCAATATTACCCTCAAGTGCCACATAGTTCAGGTCATGCTCAGAAGCTTTGAGTTCACGCTCATTTTCCTGAGTTTTATCACGTAGTGCTGCAACCTCTGGAATTCGATATAAAGCATTAGAATCAATACCAATTTTGGCATCGACACATAAAATCTCACCATTCTCACGTATGGATAGCGGGTTGATTTCAAACAGTGCAAAATCATTTTCAATAAATGCGCGATATGCGCCTTGCATCAGTTTAGTGAAGCTATCAATCTGCTCATCTTTCAACTGTAATGCATAGCCGACCTGACGCGCTTGAAATGGCAATAAACCAATTAAAGGATCAATGCTGATTTTAATAATTTTTTCAGGGGTTTCTTCAGCCACTTTCTCAATTTCGACACCACCTTCCGTAGATGCCATAAAGGTGACCCTACGTGACGAACGGTCAACGACCGCTCCCAAATACAATTCACGCTCTACAGGATAAACATCTTCACAAACCAGTACACTATTGACAGGCTGGCCCAAAGCATCAGTTTGGTAAGTCACTAAACGTGTACCTAAAATTTGCCCGGCATATTCAGCAGCTTCATCTTTAGATTTTACAACTTTTACACCACCTGCTTTACCACGTCCACCCGCATGTACTTGTGCTTTAATTACCGCAAATTTTCCAGCCAGTTTTTTATAGGCTGCAACGGCTTCATCGGGAGTTGTTGCTAAGATACCTTCTTGAACGGGTAAACCATATTTTTTAAGTAACGCCTTGGCTTGGTATTCATGTAAATTCATTTGTGTACCTTTTATATTTATTGCATGCACTTTTTTTAAAATACATCTCGATGAGCGAGCTACGACAGCATCATACTGAAGTCTAATTCTAGTTGTAGTGGAAATTTTCTAGGAACTCAACTCTTTACTACAAATTAAGCATCATTTTCAAAAATATTGTAAAGTTCAGGTATTTTTCTTATAAATAAGAAATGATTTATATTATATTAAATTTATATTTTTCAATATTTTAAAATAAAAAAATGGCGGTT
>NZ_SJNX01000003.1 GCF_004331075.1 Acinetobacter brisouioides
CGTAGTGACGAATTGGAGAATCGTATTCTACGTGAGAAGTATTAATTGTAATACCACGTGCTTTTTCTTCTGGAGCTGAGTCGATTTGCGAGTAATCTTTCGCTTCGCCGCCGTAAGTTTTTGCACAGATCGTTGCGATTGCAGCAGTAAGAGTTGTTTTACCATGGTCAACGTGACCAATTGTGCCCACGTTTACGTGTGGCTTATTACGTTCAAACTTGGCTTTAGCCATGATGATCTTCCTCGTTTACGTCGAAACCAAGCTACAGGGGACTAAGCATTAAAAGCAACTCAGCACATCGACATATGGTCTTAAAAAAAACAGACACCCAATACTTTAAAAGCAGACTAATAAGCCTGCTTCTTTAAAAATTTGTAGATATTTCTACTAAACTGTAATCTGGAGCTCTTATCGAGACTTGAACTCGAGACCTCTCCCTTACCAAGGGAGTGCTCTACCACTGAGCTATAAGAGCGATAATCTTCGATGGAGCGGGAGACGAGGGTCGAACTCGCGACATGCAGCTTGGAAGGCTGCCGCTCTACCAACTGAGCTACTCCCGCGTGTTGGTATGTATACCACTTCATTCGAAGTTTAAATATGGTGGTGAGAGAAGGATTCGAACCTTCGAAGCTTTCGCGACAGAGTTACAGTCTGTTCCCTTTGACCGCTCGGGAATCTCACCAGATCACACTTATTTCAGTGCTATTCTTTACTTGACTATACTTAACACTTTTAAGTGGTGCCGGCACACGGATTCGAACTGTGGACCTACTGATTACAAGTCAGTTGCTCTACCAACTGAGCTATGCCGGCGTTTCTTAGTGTTTCGTACGTTTCGTATCGGAACGGTGTGCAGTTTAGCAAAACTCAGAAATGATGCAAGCAGTTTTTTAAAAAAAACTGCGAAAAACTCATAAAATCAATCCATTTGATGATAATTCAACCGCTTTGATCACGGCGCGAGCTTTTATTTGGGTTTCATTCCATTCAGATTCAGGATTTGAGTCTGCAACCAGCCCTGCCCCAGCCTGTACATAGACTTTATTATCACGAATAACACAGGTACGAATGGCAATCGACATGTCCATTTCACCATGCCAGCCCAAATATCCGACTGCACCACCAAAAATACCGCGTTTTACTGGCTCAACTTCGTCAATAATTTCCATTGCGCGGATTTTAGGTGCACCAGATAGCGTTCCCGCAGGGAATGTGGCTTTAAAAACATCGAGTGCATCAACATCATCTCTTACTTCACCTTGTACATTAGATACAATGTGCATCACGTGAGAGTAACGTTCGATCACCATGCGATCAGTCACTTGTACTTTGCCAATTTTAGAAACACGCCCCACATCATTACGCCCCAAATCAATCAGCATGAGATGTTCAGCAATTTCTTTTTCATCAGAGAGCAAGTCTTTTTCTAGTGCCAGATCTTCTTCTTTAGTTTTTCCACGTGGTCGTGTGCCTGCAAGTGGACGCACAGTGGCAATCCCATTTTCCAAACGAGAAAGAATTTCAGGTGATGAACCAACTATATGAAATGGTTTTTGATCGGTTAAGGTATGACCTTGCACCAAAAATAGATAAGGTGATGGATTAAGATGACGTAATGCGCGATACACCTGTAAAGGTTCGCCATCAAAATCTGACACCATGCGATGCCCTGGCACTACCTGCATCACATCGCCTGCACGAATGTAGTCTTTGACTTTCTCAATCGTTTGTAAAAATTTCTCTTTACCTGTGAGAGATTCAAAATGTGGTGCTGTATGTGGTTTGGCTTCTAGGCTAATCGGAGTATTGAGCTGTTTTTCAATCTCATCGAGTTGCTGCTGTGCTTTTTGGTAGGCATCGGCATCTTGTGTATCTGCATGCACAATAATAAATAAGGTATCTTTCAAGTTATCAAAAACAATGACGGTTTTTGATAACATCATCCAGATATCGGGCAAGCCAACAGGGTCTTGATTTGGAATATGGTTCAGACGCGGCTCAATATAACGTACAGCATCATAGCCAAAATAACCAACTAGACCGCCTGTAAAACTCGGCAACTCAGGTATTTGTTGTTGTGTTGGAACTTTAAACTGCGCCTGAAAGTCGCGGATATATTGAAATGGGTCACTGCATGACTGCTGGGTAATTTGCCCATCGGGTTGTTGAACTGTGAGCTGACCTTCATTACAAGAAAAGATGGTTGACTCACCCAAACCAATAATTGAGTAGCGCGCCCAGTTTTCTCCACCCTCTACCGACTCAAACAAATAGGCTTGCGCATGTTGTTTCAGGCGGGCAAACACCGATAACGGTGTATCGGTATCTGCTAGGCGGCGACGGTAGACGGGAATGGTATTAAAACCTTGTTGTTGGAGTTGTTGAAATAGTTCAGGAGTCATCATTTGTGGAATGCCTTTTATTTTAAAAATAGGGTTGATCAGTCAAAACTCGGTTAAGCGCGGTTATGAGCGACGCCATCGAAAAAATGTGATCATATTCATTCCAAAATTCCTGTACTTATTAAACAAACATTAAACCATTAAGGTTTCGAGAGTATCAATCACTTGCTGCGGTTGGCAAGCAGAAATATCCTCACCATGATTATAGCCATAACTCATCACTACACAGTCAACACCTGCACGGCGTGCAGCCTCAACATCATTGCTTGAGTCACCAATCATGAGTGTCTTTTCAGGTTGTACCTGAAAGAAATTCATAGCATGTAATATTGGCATTGGGTCTGGTTTACGCTTAGGCAAACTATCTCCACCAACAACTAAACTGAAGAAGTTCCCGACTTCAAGTTTATTGAGTAGGGTTTTTGCCAGATGCTCAGGTTTATTGGTCACACAAGCCATATTTAACTGCTGCGACTGGCAGTACTGTAAAAAGGGCAAGACACCTTCAAACAACTGGCTTTCTACACACAGTTCAAGCTCGTAAACTGCTAAATATTTTTCCAATAGCTGCTGATGCTGCTCAGGGTCAATTTTTCCCTGTAAATGCATCAATACCCGATCACAGAGCTTGGATGTTCCTTGCCCCACCCATTCACGAATTTGTGTTTCAGTCACCAGCGGATAACCGAGCTGTTGCAAGGTCAGATTCATAGCGCGAAACATATCGGCTGCGGTATCAATTAAGGTGCCATCTAAATCAAATAAAATAACATCTCGCTGCTGTAATCGACTGACCGATGACATATATTTCTCCTGCTAAGTATGAGGTTGAGTTGCAACCCCATCACTTCGTCTTATTTAAAGAATACAAATGCCAAAACAGCCAAAATAATGATGACAATAATGGTCATCAATCCAACTGATACATTTTTCTGTTGTTCAACTTCTTGCTCAACACGAGATACAGGTTGCTCAACAGGTACTGGTGTAGGTTCAGCCTTAGCATGAGGGTCTACACCTTCTGGAATAGGAGCAGGTTTTGGTACAGCGACATGCTGCGGCATACCTTCATGGTTGACCGCTGTTTCCGCTGAGCGCTCTGTTAGGCTTGGCATACCCTGCTCATTCATTTTTTGAGCATGATTATCTGCTGCTGTTTGGCCAGCTGTTTTAGATAATTCAAGGTTTTCATCAAGCACCAAATCCGCGTTTTCAGCCAGCAATGCAAATTTTAAATTAGCAAACTGAACGATATCACCTTGCGTCAACAGTGTCTCTTGAGCAATGCGCGCATCATTCACAAAGGTGCCATTGGATGAGTTTAAATCGGTTAACCACAATTGCTCATCCCGAACGCTGAATGCTGCATGGCGGCGGGAAATCGCCGAAGATTGCAAAACAAGGTCACAGTCTTGATGACGTCCAACCAGCATATCTTGTTTTACTTCGACTTCCTGACCCTGTAATTCATCAGAAATCGCCTGTAATATCCAACTCATATTGATTTCCCGTTTTTTCGTTTCACATAGAATAACATGTTTAGCCGATCATGCTGCCCCTGTCAGCCTAATGATTCAATTCACTTTATCGCTAAACACGACTGTTTTGTGCGCATCAATAAAATTGCTTATTCAACAACATCATGCCCAAAAGAGTAAGCTTACCTGTAAAATTATCATACGGTTAATTTTAGGGACGACAACAAAATAAAGCTCAAATTCATCGTAGGCACTTGGGTCTAAGGTCTAAATGATCAGGTAAACAAGAATGAAATTAAACTTAATCTAGATACGGCGATCTAAATTACATTCTTACTTTGAATCATATGAGAGATGCTGAAACTTTTAAAAGCTCGCGAAATAAACTACACCCCGAAAGCTAGATACCTAGCTCCAACTTGCAGGGTGTTTTTCTATCAGTAAAAATCACGTTCGATATTAACGTTTATGCTCAGATTGATGCTTTAAACTCGCACCCGTTAAACAATTTTCATCTTCCAGAACATGTTCTGCAACCGCTTGAACTTCAATTTCAATTTTATATTCCGAGTCAATCAGTTTCACACCTAAAGCAGCACGAGCAGGTGGACAGCCTTCTGGCACCCAATCCTCCCAGACTGCATTCATTTGTGCATAATCACCCACAGAAGCTAAATAAATTCGAGCGCAAACAATATCTTTTTTGCTGGCACCAGCATGTTCAAGCAAGCGATCTATAAATTTCAAAACTTCCTTGGTCTGACCTTCAACATCTAAAATTGTATTTTCAGCCACCTGCCCTGAAATATAGATAAAATTTGCTGAACCCACATGGGCAATGGTCATTTCACTAAATCGTGGACCTATTTCATGCCGTGTAATTGTCACCATTTGAATTCTCCTTATTCTTTATTTCACAATATCTAATTACATGGCACAGATCTTGTCATTTTGTTGTGTCTTGATTTTGCTGAGTTGACCACCATCCCCCACCTAAGGCTTGGAATAATGCAGCCGTATCCTGTAAGCGATTGCCTTGAGCTTGCGCCAATGCTAATTGCATTTGTAGATCATTTTGTTCAAGTGGCAGTAAAGCTATACGACTAATATCACCTAAACGGTATTGTTTGCGTGCCAAATTTAAACTTTTTGAACTTGCCTGTGTAGCCTGTAAGGCTGTGTGATAGGCATTTTGATCTGACTGGATTGATTGCATCACATCGCCAACATTTTGAAATGCAGTAATAATCGTAGCCTTATATTGCGCTACTGCACCATCATAAGCAGCACGTGCCGATTTTTCTTTATGTTTTAACGCACCACCATCAAAAATAGGCTCTGCGACATTCGCCCCGATCATCCAGAAATTCGATGCAGATGAAAATAAATTTGCAAGCCGATCAGCAGATGATCCTAAATCTGCATTTAAGGTAATATCTGGCAACCGATTCGCAACGGCAACCCCGATATTAGCACTCGCAGAGTGTAACATGGCTTCAGATAACCGAATGTCAGGACGGCGTTGCAATAAGCTTGAAGGTAATACTGCTGGCAGTTCATATGGTAGCTTAAAGTGATTTAAATTAAACTCGGCATCCAAACGATCACTTGGGTATTCGCCTGCTAAAGCCTTGATTAAATCACGTTGAATTGCCAGTTGTTTTTGCAAAGGCGGTAATGTTGCTTCAACTGCCAATTGCGCCGACTCTTGTGTCATCACATCTGCATCTGACACTTGTCCAAGCGCTCTCGCTTTATGCACAATCGACGTTAATTCACGTTGTTTTTGAATTACATTTTGCGTAATTCGAATTTGATCTCGAATGATGGCTTCTTGAATCGCAGCATTCACGACATTACTAATCAAAGTAAGATACGTCACTTCTACGTTGTAACGACTCGCCTCTGCTTCAGCTTTTAGCATTTCGATCTGACGTTTATTTGCCCCCCATACATCTAAACTATAGGACGCATTTAATTGTGCTGTATGCAAGTTATAAACATGGCTATTTGAAGCCAAGGGGCTAGCCAATGACGTCGCAACGCTTTGTCGAGTTGGGTTAAAAGTTGCAGATACCGAAGGAAAAAATGCCGCCTGCTGGATTCTCACATTTTCCAAAGCCTGATTTAAATTCGCCTGGGCAATCGCCACAGAAGGATTATTTTTCAGGCACTTTTCGATCAGCAAATTCAGTTCTTGTGAATGAAAGGCTTGCCACCACGCTGTAGGAATATCTTGTAAAACGTATTTCTGTGCTGTTGAAGAGGCCTGAGATAATGCCAAATTGGGTTGCTCAATGAGTGCCTTAGGCAAATGAACATCGGGACGTTGATAATTGGGGCCAACCGTACAACCTGAGAGGATTGCCAGCAAACCTACCCCGCTCCAGAACGTGCCTTTTCTTAAAGCATTTACAGGCAAAGCATATGGTCTAAAGTTTTTCATTAACGATGACTCCGACGTCCAGGCATATTCCATTTTTTATTTTCAGCAAATTTTTCAATCACATAATAAAAAACTGGAACAATAAATAAGGTCAATAAAGTCGATACAATGAGACCACCCACCACAACTGTAGCCAAATTACGCTGTACATCTGTTCCGACTCCTGTTGCCAATGCTGCGGGCAACATTCCAATGGAAGCCACCGTAGCCGTCATTAAAACAGGGCGTAAACGTTCACTTGCTGCGGTAATGATACTTTGATCGAGATCAAGCCCATCTCCACGCACACGCCTGAAATTGGCCACCATAATAATCCCGTTCTGGACAGAGACACCGAACAGCGCAATAAAGCCGACTGCGCTCGCGACATTTAAGGTATTTCCCGTCACATTCAACGCAATAAGCCCGCCTAAAGTCGCCAGTGGCACAACACCTAAAATGAGTAATACTTGACGGAAGCGTCCAAATTGGAAAAATAGCAAAGCGCCCATCATCCCGATCACTAAAATCATAATAAACGCCAGACGTTTTTCGGCACGATCTTGGCTTTGGAACTGCCCCGCCCACTCCATATGATATTTATTTGGATCGAGTTTGACTTGAGTATTGATTTTTTGCTGCGCCTCAGCCAAATAAGAGGTTAAATCGCGACCACGGTTATCAATACGAACAGTAATTTGTCGTTCGCCCTGCTCATGTGAAATCGTACTTTCGCCCGTTTTGAGTGAAATATCGGCCACTTGAGCCAACGGGATTTTTGCACCACTCGCGCTGTTTAATTGCAAAGCACCGAGTTCGGCAGGGCTATTCTTCGCATTTTTAGGGAAACTGACTGTAACGTTATATTGGCGGGCATCAACGTACACGGGAATAATCGGCGTGCTTCCGACACCTGTTTGGATCAGCGCAGAAATATCCGCAATACTAATACCGTATCTTGCCGCTGCTTCACGATTCACCTTGATCATGACTTGTGGAATGGGTGGTTCCTGAAATAATGAAGCTGAAGCTGTTCCACGGATTCCTTTTAAAATATCGACCACTTGATCACCAATACGGCGACCCTCTTTTAAATCTGGCCCATAAATACGTAAAACCAAAGGACTATGCGCACCACCTACCGCATCATTTACCCCATCAATAATCGGCTGACTAATCCCGATATCATAACCAGGCATCTGGCTAAATTCTTGACCTAATTTTTTAATAAACTGAGCTTTGGTTTCGCCATTTGGCCACTCACTATAGGGTTTTAACCCGACTGGCATTTCGATATGCGATGGTGTCCACGGATCTGTGCCTTCATCACTACGCCCAACCTGACTCACCGCATAAGACACTTCAGGATGCTTGAGTAAAACACGACGTAAATTTGTTGCCATTTCACTAGATTTATCTAATGAAATACCTGTTGGAAGTTGTACCTGTAACCACAATGCACCTTCATCTAACTCAGGCAAGAATTCACGCCCTGTACGCGCGCCAAGCAAGACCACAGCCACTAAAGACAAAATCGTAATGCTATAAACAATCACTGGGCGGAATAATAAAGTGGTTAAAACTTTTCGATATTTTTCAGTGAGCCAGATTAAGGGTTTATTTTCAAAAATCTTTCTGGGCTTTTTCAAAGCAACGTAAGCCAATCCCGGAATCAGTGCGATCGCACACACTAAAGCACCGAGTAATGCGTAACTCACTGTAATCGCCATAGGTGTAAATAACTTACCTTCAGCGCGTTCAAAGGCAAATAACGGTAAATAGGCAGTAATAATAATCAATGTTGCAAAGAAAATCGGACGACCGACATAGCTTAAAGTTTCTAAGATATCTTGCTCGCCCAAAACCACATCTGGCTCTTCTTCTCGACGTCTTAAAATCGCCTCCATGACTACAATTGCCCCATCGACAATAATCCCGAAGTCGATTGCCCCAAGCGAAAATAAATTGGCGGGCATGTTTGTAAAATTCATGAGAATAAATACAGTCACCAACGCCGCAGGAATAGCAACCGCCGCAATAATGGCACTGCGTGGACTTCCTAAAAATAAGATCAAAACAATTAGAACAAGCCCCACACCTTCCATCACGGTATGTGTCACTTTATCTACAGTAAGTTTGACCAAGCTATCTCGGTCAATATAAGGCACAATTTTGACGCCTTGCGGAGCAAGTTGCTTATTCAGTTGATCAACTTTGGCATGTACACCATCTAAAACGGTTGAAGGGTTTTGATATTTTGTCATCAAAACAATCCCTTCAAGCGTATCTGGGTTATAGTCTTTACCCATGATTCCTTCACGCTCTTGGTGACCAATAATCAGCTTACCTAAATCTTTTAAATAAATAGGCATGCCATTTTTTTGAGTCACAACAACTGAAGATAAATCATCAAGGGAATGAACTTGACCAATGCCGCGCACAACGTAGCTTTGTTCACCCCGTGTAATACGACCACCCCCAGCATCTGAACTACTGGAATTAATTGCGGTGGTCACATCATTAAGAACCACGCCATATTGCTGCATTTTTGCAGGGTCTAATTCGATACGGAATTCTTTGGTTAAACCACCAAAGTTATTGACATCTGCAACCCCTGCAACCTGCTTAAATGCAGGCATAACAACCCAGCGCTGGATCTCTGAAAGTTGCATTAAATTTTTATTTTCAGCTTCAAGGGTATAACGATAAATTTCGCCACCCGAACCACTTAAAGGACCTAAACTGGGTTGAGTACCACCAGGTAACGTCACACTACTTAAACGCTCCATCACCCTTTGACGAGCAAAATAATCATCTTTGCTGTCAAACACCAGTGTAATCAGAGAAAGTGCAAAAGTACTACTGGAACGAATCGTTGTGACGCCTGGCGTGCTATATAAACTGCGTTCTAGTGGCGTTGTAATTTGCTGTTCAACATCTTCAGCAGACAACCCAGGAACTTGTGTAGTGACCTGCACGGTGACATCATCAAGTTCTGGATATGCTTCTACTTTCATCACTTTCCATGAGTACATGCCATAAATTGCGAGAATAATGGCAATCGCCCAAACCAAGTGACGGCGGCGAAAAAATAAGGCAATCAGACGATTAATCATTTAAGAGCACCCCACCACTAACAATCACGCGATCTGATGGATTTAAGCCTGAAATAATCTGTACATCAGTGTCATTTTCACTGCCCAATTCCACAATTTTCCGCACATAGGTATGTGGTTTTATTTCTACAAAAACGGTGATTTGCTCATTATTCATCAGCAACGCAGACTGCGGTACAGTAATTTTCTGCTGACTGTTATTTTTAATTTGCACCGTTGCAAACATATTTGGCTTCAATTTCATATTGGTGTTATCAAATAAAATACGAGCCTTGGCGCGGCGGGTGTCGCTATCTAAAACACTGCTTACATTACCAATACGCCCATGAAACACTTGGTTTGGATATGCAGGGAAAGTCACATCAACCTCTAACCCTGTATGCACCTGATTCAGCTGTGCCTCTGGAATATTTGCAGTTACCCAGACCTGATCAAAATTTGCAATGGTCAAAATCGCATTGGTATTGTCATTGATAAATGAGCCAAGACCGACATTCAAAGCGGTGACATCACCATTGATTGGAGAAACAATTGGTAAAAAGGCTTCTGAACCTGAAAGTTTTGCACCATGTCCTGCCAGTGTTTTTAAGCGTTGTGTTGCACGTTCATATTCGTCTTTAGCTTGGATTTGTGTACTTTGAGCAGCTTCTAAATCTTTATTTGCATTCGCACCAATCGCATTAACTTCACGTGCACGTTTTAAATTGGCATTCGCTAAACTCAAACTATCTTTGGCTTTGCTTACATCTGAATATGCTTGGGCTAAATCCCCAGAGCTCAGAATTGCAAGCACTTGCCCTTTGCGAACGTGATCACCAATTTTCACATTGAGTTTGACAATACGACCTGTCAATGGAGGCTCAATATTGGCAGATGCCGCTGTATTTGCCTCAACCATACCTGGGAAACTTGTCATCTGGGCTGAACCACCTGAATTCACAGGCATAACTTTGAGATGACTTATTAAAGGTGAATGGTTCGGCACAATATACTCATCCCCTTGATGCTTAAACATTTCAGGGGGAGGGCTAGGATTTTTAGCTTCAGCAGATTCACTTTTATGAGGTGATACCATCCAAATGATGCCTATCAGCAAACATCCCCCGAGTGCGATAGCCAATTTTGAACCGACAAATAATTTTGAAGTGTTATGATTGTTTGAAGGCATAGTCTGGCTACCTTAAATCGTATTGGATTCGTGATTTTTAAAAAATCGGCCTGCTTAAAGCACGTACATCGTATAAGTGAAAAATTAAACAAAAATTAAAACAACAAATTAAATATTTGAAATATATTTAAAAATTAAATCAAATATTCTAGATTATAATTTTCTAAAATGACAAATTAATGATATAAAATTTTAATATTTCTGATAACTTACATCTAATTAAAAGTATAGATATTATACCAAGCAACTCATAATCACTGATTCAACAACACTATTCCCAAACACCTCGTATTTCCCACTAAAACCAACCGCATCGCTAATTTAACTGGGTATACCAGACTTCTTTTATTCATCTGTTTTCGTTCACCCTATGAGATAAATATAAAGAGAGCTGAACCAATGATGAAAGAAGTTCAATTCTTAAAAATTTATGTCACAAAACCCTGCAACAGTACAAATAAAAAAAAGCCGAATCTAAAATAAATTCGGCTTTTTTTATTTTCTTGATCTAGATTAGATTAAGAAGTCTTCCAAGCTTGCGCCTTTTTCCAACTCAGTCACTAACCAGCGAGGTTGTTTACCACGACCAGTCCAGGTTTCTTCCGGGTTGTTTTTATTACGGTAGCGTGGCTCAACAGTTTTACGCGTTGGGCTTTTACGTTTTTGAGCACCATATTCAAGTAGTTGCTCAATTGTTAAATCAAGACCTGAAGCAATTTCAATCACTTGATTATAAGCATCTTGAATTGCTTGTTCTTTTTTAGAAGCAATTAAAACTTCTGCTTCACGTTGTAAGCGTTTTAACTCTTCAACAGATAAAGTACTAATGTCTTGCACAGTTTTTCTCCAAATTCAGATTGGAATCTATTTAAAATAAACTTCCATGTGAAATATATTAATCTAATCACGATTATTAAGTATAGAGTAAAGCCAAAGAAATAACTTATTTTTACAACATCAATCGTCTTTTATTTTAAAACCATAAAACCTCTAGTTTCATATTTAAAACATCCTGATATTTGATTGCAAAATTATTCGGCTATAGATTTACTTTTAAAAAGTTTGTATTACTCTCAAACAGTAAATTAAGCTGTTGCACAAGAACCTCATTATCCTTTAACTGATTTTTAATTCTTAAATAACTCATTAATATATTATCTGGATATAATTCTAATAATTTTTCTGCTTCTGCAAAACATCCTGTTTCCTGATAAACAAACCATCTTGCAAAACTAAATACAGGAATATTTGGATATTTCGCTTCCCACATATTTAACTGTTGTTCAATTTTATCATATGCAGGTGTTTGTTTTAACAATTGTTTTTCAAACCATAAATAAAAAACCTCCTGATCAAACAATTCATTCAGCAATGTCTCTGCCAATACTTCATGTGCCAGACTCATCTCTGGTAAGCGCGCTAAAACCTTCAACCACAACACTTTATTTTCACGAGTTGTCTCATGCAGCTTCGTATCTTTAAACTCTTCATAACGCTGCTGTAAATGATTTAAATCTTCAGGACTCGCTTGATCAAAGGCAATTAAGATCTGCTGTAACCAGCGGGTTTTATCAATATCATTTAAGTGCCCAAACTGACTACTTTGTACATACAGCCACGGAAACTGTGCCGCAAACTGTCCCCAAAGCAATGCTAAACGCTGCAGATACCCCTGCTGAATGTCTTTGAGCCAAGGTGATAATTCATGCTGAGATAAAAACTCCAAATGGGTTAATGCATGATTTGGATTTTGTTCAGATAAATAAATTTCAATTCGCTGCAATTCGGCCAATTCAAAAGCCATGGCGGGGCTATGTTCAAGCATGTTTAATGCTGACTTTGCATCCCCCTGTTTCCAGAGAAAAAACGCATGAATCACTTCATTTAATAAATTAGATTGTTTGAAAATCCCTTCGACCATCTGTCTTTTTTCTTGATTCGCATCTAATAACCACAATACCGCCATTTTTTCATAAGGATGCAAATGTTCAAAATTAAATACTTTCTGTTTTCTTTGTTCGAGTCGGGAAAAATAGCGTTTAAATAACAACCATAATACTTGCCCAATCAGGCTCAGTATTGTCAAAAAAATTAATAATGCCCAAACATTACTTTGAATTTGCCAGTGTCGAAAATAAACATAAACATAACCTGCGCCATATCCATAACTCAAGATACTCACAAGCGCAATTAAAAGCAGCAGCACAAATGCATAAGAATATAAAATCTGTTTCATGCCCGACCTCTAATTCAATATTGCCAGTGCAGTGAGTTTTGGCATAGCCACAGCAGGCAACTGCTTCGCTTTTTCAAGTAATAAACTTAAAGCATGACGATTAAATGTCGGTGCTTGGCGCAATAACTGATTTACATCTAACAGTGTTTGTTGATATTCATCATATTGACCAGATTCAAGCAATTGTTTTGCGAGCACCAAACGTATTTGCATTTCTTTTAATACCAGCCGTTGATTCATTAATTCAGTTTGTGGCTGGTCTGTTGATTCAACTTTAAACCAGCGACTCCAAAAATGCTTTTGCTGTACAGGCTGATATTGTTGGGTTTGACTCAATAATAATTGATTTAATTGCTGATCGATTTGACGGAATACTAAATGTAGCTGATCCAGCTGATTTTGATGGTTATCATGATATTGCTGAATATTTTGTAAATCTTGATTTATCGCCTGATATAAACTTTGCTGCAAAGCAGGCGCTAAATCATAAGCTGCAATCTCCTGATTGAGCTTTTGCAATTGTTCAAATGCATAAACATCCTGTTGCTGCTGTAAAGCAAACTGTACCAGTTGCAACTGCTGTTTTACCAAAATAATCGGATTAAGCGCATGTACAGCAGCACTTTCACTACTGGCAACATCTGAAGCAGTAGCCCCTGAGGTATTGGGTGCAAGTTGACGCTGTAATGCCACTAACTGGTCATTGGCATTGGCATTGGCTTGTTCGCTATGCAAAATCCGCGTTTGTAGCTCTTGTAATTGCTTTGAGTTTTGCACCAGATCGTAATTGAGTTTTACCATCCAAGCGACAATCAATAGACTTAAAGCCACAAATAACTTTCTCATGCTGTGCCTTTTTGTTTTAACAGAAAGTTGCGTATGCTCTCTGGGTCTAAACTTTCAAGCTGCTGTACAGCTGGAATTTGCTGCTGAAGCAACAATTGCGTTAAGCGTTGCCCTAAAGTGAGATACTGACATTTAGATAAAATTTCGGGGTTATTTTGACATAGTTTGACCCAGTTCAACCAACTGGCTTCACTACTTATACAAACAAAGACAGGCTCTGTCATGGTTAGCAAGCGCAGGGATAATTGCTGAAACTGTGTCGCGGCCTGTGCTGGGCACTGGCGCTGATAAAGCACAAAATTCAAAATATTGACGCCGTGCTGCTGTAAGGCATCCATCATGAACTGTCGCCCACCCTGCCCTCGCCAAAATGCCACATGCTGAAGATGCAAACGCTGCAATACAGGAAGTTGCAACATACCTTCAGAATTTTCAACATCTGGAACAAGGGCAGTAATACCATAGTGCTGCAAATTGCGCGCCGTTGCCTGCCCCACAGCAATCCACTGCACCTGATTGAGAGCCGAGAGTTCAATTTGGCTTGCCTGCAAATACTGCATACCCACTTCAACCGCCATTGGGCTAACCACCACAATCACCTGAGCGTGCAGCAATTGCTGATAGAATGCAGCAAGTTCTGCAGAATAGGGCATTGCCTTTAATTCCAGTAAAGGCAGTTCCACCACGTCAATCTGATCGTGTTGTAAGGTTTGCGTCAGGGCTTGCGCACGCTCGATTGGGCGAGTATTCAGCAACAGCATTTTAGTGGTGCAGTGCCTTGAGTAATTCACCTGCGCCTTGAGCCAGCAATTGCTGTGCTAATTGCACACCCAGCTGCTCAGCTTGCTCCACAGTCCCTTCAAGTGTAGCTTTGAGCAGGACTGTACCATCCACACTGCCAACGCGGCCTTCAATATGCAGATGCTCACCTTCCAAGGTAGCAAAACCTGCAATTGGCACTTGGCATCCACCTTCCAGGTACGCATTAAATGCCCGTTCAGCACGTACACAATATTGAGTTTCAGCATGTGCCAAAGGTGCGATCAAATCTAGAACTACCTGATCCTGATCACGACATTCCAAGCCCAAAGCACCTTGTCCAACTGCAGGTAAGCTCATGTCTGAGGCAACATGATGACGAATACGTTGTTCCAAACCCAAACGCATTAAGCCAGCGCTGGCTAAAATAATTGCATCGTATTGACCTTCATCCAGTTTTCCAAGACGAGTGCCTACATTGCCACGCAAATCTTTAATCACTAAATCAGGACGCTGCTGCAAAATCTGGCACTTACGACGCAAACTAGATGTCCCCACGACTGCACCTTGTGGCAATTCATCAAAATGGGCGTAATGATTGGAAACAAAAGCATCAAACGGGTTTTCACGCTCGCAAATCACCGCCAGCGTTAAGCCTTCAGGCAGTTGCATTGGAACATCTTTCATAGAATGAACGGCTAGATCGGCACGACCATCGAGTAAGGCATTTTCTAGTTCTTTGACAAATAGACCTTTTCCACCAATTTTTGCTAAAGGTGTATCGAGGATTTTGTCCCCTTGAGTGACAAAAGTCACCAATTCTACGGTTAACTGAGGATGAAGCTGCTCAAGGCGACTTTTTATATGCTCGGCTTGCCAGAGTGCAAGAG
The DNA here is from genome assembly GCF_004331075.1 of Acinetobacter brisouioides. Taxonomy (GTDB): domain Bacteria; phylum Pseudomonadota; class Gammaproteobacteria; order Pseudomonadales; family Moraxellaceae; genus Acinetobacter. The sequence continues at coordinate 15,325 of NZ_SJNX01000003.1, forward strand.
GGCTTTGGCGAGTCGCAATTTTCAAAATATTCATAATGGATGAAGCCTGAGCATCGAGATGATGCACTAAACTTAACCTGATCTAATAAAAATGCAAGTCCCCAGCCCAAAAAACTGTTTAGAGTTGCTGGATAGACTCGCGAAGCTGAGGCAAATGCCGTCGACTGATCACCAAACGCTCGGTGATATCGCGTAACCGCACCTGATACTGTCCAGAACAAATACTTTCAATTCCATCTAAAAATTTGATGGATACCAAGGCATTGCGATGAATTCGAATAAACTGGTCAGCAAATTCCAGTTCCAGATCTTTTAACGTTTCATCAATCAAAACACTGCCCTTTTGATGGCGAATGGTGACATATTTCTGATCTGCCAAAAAATAATACACCTGTTCAATCGGAATAAGTTCGACCCCCCGATGGGACTTTGCGGTAATGTGCTGACGCTGTTTTTGGGATATTTGACTGGATGATTGTTGAAACTGGCTGACTTGCGCCTGATTAGGTTTACAAACCTGATCCAGCACTTCACGCAATTCATTTTTGGCAATCGGTTTGAGTAAATAAGCTTGCGCCTGTGACTGAAATGCCTGTAAAGCATGCTGATCATACGCTGTACAGAAAATGATGGCGGGCTTGATCTCAAGGTGTGCCAATTGACGGGCGCAACTTAATCCATCCATTTCAGGCATTTGAATATCGAGCAATACCACATCAGGTTCATACTCAAGAACCAAATCGTAGACTTGCCCACCATGTTCAGCAGTTGCCACTACCTGATGCCCCAAATCGCTGACTAAACGCACCAATCGCTCAACAGCTAACGGCTCATCATCACAAATTAAAATATCCATACGCGCTTTATATTCCCCGATCTGCTTTGTATGTCATCCGTTTGTTATTGATACGGATAGGTTAAGATTGTGGTAAAAATGCCCTGCCCTGCAAAACATTGAATATAGGCAGCATCGCCATAATAGGCACGTAGCCGTTGTTTAACATTTTCTAATGCAATGCCATTGCCTTGGCGTTGCCCTTGTTGTTCTTGTAAATATGGATTAGTAATCACAATATTGACTTGTCGGTCGAGAATCTCCACCAATAAACTGATCTTACACGGACTGCTTATTTTTTCAACACCATGAAAAATACTATTTTCAAGTAAAGGTTGCAAACTCAGGACTGGAATTTGAATATATTGCAGTGATTGAATGTCGGGTAAGCGCCAATCCATCTGCAACCGATCCCGCAGGCGAATCTGTTCAATCGCAATATATTGTCGGCAAATCTGTAGTTCTTCTGCCAAGCTCACCAGTTTGAGTTCCTGCAAACTCACCCGAAATAAACGTGACAGATTAATCAGCATCTCTTCTGCTTTATCGGGGTCAACTGCAATCAAGCTGACCACACTGTTTAAGCTATTAAACAAGAAATGCGGCTGAATCCGCGCCTGCATAGCCTGAATCCGTGCCTGCAATTCGCTGTGTTGCTGCTTGATCCACTGATCGCGGATGTACAAATAACGTAGAGAAAATGCCCCCATAAGTACGCCATAGCTGAGATGTAAGCCTGCATGATCAAATAACTGTTGCCAATCGCCAAGCTGTCGCCAGCCAAAATGCACCATTAACAGCAATGCATTTAAGAAAATCGTGGTCAGCAGCACTGTCCCCTGCAACAAAACAAATGCTAATGTGAATACAACAACATGATTTAAATGAGTGAGTTTCGGCTGTATTTTCTGAATCACCACAATAAAAACCAGAATCACCCAATAAATGTAGAGCAAATATTGCAGCACATGCCCCCAGTTCATGGCTTGCCACGTCCCTGCTTCTGCCAGCATTAACACCACCGCCAAAATACTGCTGGCTGCAAATAATTCGATTAAGTGTTGCCAACGCCCTATTTTCGTAAAAAAATAGGCTGACTGATTGTTCAGCGCATCGCTACTCTGGGCTGAATGATGATCTTGAGCATCGGCAAGTTGCTGAGCTTTTGTTATACTGCTTTTTATTTTACTGAGCCGCCATGACCACATCTTCTAATTCCTCTAATACTCCGCAAACCAATGAAACTTCAGGTATGTGGGGAGGTCGCTTTACCGAAGCTACTGATGCTTTTGTTGCTGAATTTACTGCATCTGTACAATTTGACCAACGTTTTTATCAACAAGATATCGCAGGTTCAATTGCACATGCCACCATGCTTGCCAAAGTCGGTGTTCTGACTGAAGCTGAACGTGATGACATTATTCAAGGATTAACTGAAATTCGTCAGGAAATTGAAGCAGGTACGTTCGAATGGCGTATTGACCTTGAAGATGTTCATATGAACATCGAATCACGTCTGACCAACCGCATCGGCATTACAGGTAAAAAACTGCATACAGGTCGTAGCCGTAATGACCAAGTTGCAACTGACATCCGTTTATATGTACGTGACGAGATTGATGACATTCTCAAACTACTCGAACGCTTACAAAAAGGAATTTTGGGTTTAGCTGCCAAAAATACTGCCACTATTATGCCAGGCTTCACCCATTTACAAACGGCACAGCCTGTGACTTTTGGTCATCATCTGATGGCATGGTTTGAAATGCTGGTGCGTGACAGCGAACGCCTGATCGACTGCCGTAAACGTGTCAACCGCATGCCACTTGGCTCTGCTGCACTTGCAGGAACAACCTACCCAATCGACCGCGCTTATACGGCTGAATTATTAGGCTTTGAAGCGGTTAGCGAAAACTCGCTAGATGCGGTTTCAGATCGTGACTTTGGTATTGAATTCAATGCCGCTGCGTCTTTAATTATGATGCATTTGTCACGTATGTCTGAAGAAATGATTTTGTGGACATCGGCACAGTTTAAGTTTGTCAATATTCCTGACCGCTTCTGCACAGGGTCATCAATCATGCCACAAAAGAAAAACCCAGACGTTCCTGAGTTGATTCGTGGTAAAACAGGTCGCGTGTATGGTGACCTCATGAGCCTGTTAACCCTCATGAAAGGTCAACCGTTGGCTTATAACAAAGACAACCAAGAAGACAAAGAGCCATTGTTTGATGCGATCGATACCGTTCGTGGTTCACTCATGGCATTTGCCGACATGATTCCTGCACTGGTTCCAAATATTGAAATTATGCGTGAAGCTGCACTACGTGGTTTCTCAACCGCAACTGACTTGGCAGATTATTTGGTGAAAAAAGGCGTGGCATTCCGTGACGCACATGAAATTGTGGGTAAAGCGGTTGCTCTTGGCGTACAGGAATCGAAAGATTTGTCTGAACTCACCCTTGAACAATTACAACAGTTCTCTGACCTGATCAGTGCAGATGTATTTGAAAAAGCATTAACCCTTGAGGCTTCTGTCAGCGCACGTAACCACATCGGTGGAACAGCGCCTGTACAAGTTGCCGCAGCGATTGAACGTGCGCATGCGCGTTTAGCTAAACTTTACGCTTAAGGATCAAGATATGACTCGACAAGTATTTTGCCGTAAATATCAAACTGAAATGGATGGCTTGGACTTTGCACCATTTCCTGGTGCCAAAGGACAAGAACTGTTTGAAACGGTCTCGAAACAGGCATGGCAAGAATGGTTAAAACACCAAACCACGCTGATCAATGAAAAACGCTTAAATGTGTTTGACGCAGAAGCGAAAAAGTTTCTGGAAGAACAGCGCGAAAAATTCTTGAGTAATGATGAAAGCGTAGAGAAAGCAGAAGGCTGGACTGCCGAGAAATAATGATTTTTTCTGCTGGGAAAATCTAGCTTGGTATTAAACAGACTGTAAAAAAGCAACGACTCGCTCGTTGCTTTTTTATTTAAACAAAACTTACCTGTTATTTACAAACAAGCATACAAAATAACAAGCCTTCACATGATTATTGCTTAGACTCTGGTTATGATACTTCTAACAAGACAAGGTTTGTTCTTGATTGATTGATGTGACCGATACTCCTTTTATATATCCCAGATAACCCCCAACTCTGGGATTTTTTTTATCTTAAATTTGAGTCATCCATAAAAAAAGGGCGAAATTTCTTCGCCCTTTAAAAAATATCGTGGTCAGTTCAATTAACGACTGTGTACCCGTTGTTCAATTTCATCTACACTGGTGTGACGAACATCTAGACCTTTAACAATATAAATCACCTGCTCGGCAATATTACGTGCATGATCACCCACCCGTTCCAAAGAACGCAGTACCCAGAGAACATTTAATACCCGTGAAATATAGCGTGGGTCTTCAATCATATAGGTCATGAGCGTACGTGTCGCAGATTGATATTCACGATCAATATCGACATCAGCACGCAGTACTTCTAACGCTTGCTCGGCATCAAGACGCGCAAAAGCATCTAGGGCCTCATGGATCATAACGCGGACCTGGTTACCAATATGACGAGTTTCCATAAAACCACGTGGTGAACTACCTTCTTCACATAAAGTTTGTGCAATATTGGCAATTTTTAAGGCTTCATCCCCAATACGCTCCATATCCGTATTGGCTTTGCTCATGGCAATAACCATTCGAAGATCAATTGCGGCAGGATGACGACGTGCCAAAATCAGGGTTAAGCCTTCGTCAATTTCAAGCTCAAGGCGATTTACATTTTTTTCTTGGTATTGAACATCGAGTGACATATTCACGTCAGTATCGAGCAATGCATGAATGGCATTGGTCACTTGCTGTTCGACTATCCCTCCCATTGCCATAAATTTAGCATTCACTTCTTGTAAATCTTCATTAAATTGTGAAGAAATATGATGAGCTAAGACTGGATTTTTTAGGGTCAAGAGAGATCTCCAAAATCGAGAAATGAATTTTTTATTTAAACATAATCTACATGACGCTTTGATGACAAAACCAACAATTTGATATGCTGCTTTTTTTGATTTTCAGTATCTTATTCCTAGAATTCTCAAAAATCATGGAATTTTACAGAGTATGGACATATTTCATTTTTCTTTGACACTTCACTAAATTTGTTAACCAAAATTTGCAACTTTACAACAGCTTTCTTTACATGCTTGCTCTAAAAATATCATCCATAAATTCGCAATGTTAGCAATTGACGATTTAAATTTTTGAGGTTGATTTATGCCAGTTAAACTAGGGCGTTCCATGTTAATGCTCGTACTCTTGATAGCAGGCTGCCATCAACCTCCCAATGAACCACATCAGGAAGAATCGCAACTCCACGGAACACAAAAAACCGTCATTTCTTTGTGCAGTTTGCTCAATCAGCAGATGCAGAACATCACCAATACCAGCTCAGTACAAGACTTGCAGTATGTTAATCAGCAATTAGAGCAATGTTTGCCACAACTTTCGCTGAGCCAACGCCAACAATTACTCTATGCGTCAACCAGCATGTATCAGCGCTTTCTCGCCAGCGACCGCACGACAGAACAACAACGTGCTTTTGATCAATACGCGATGAGCGACAATACATACAACACCAGTTATTTATCTGAGTTTTCACCGCGCGATCGCTATTTGCTCCAGCATCAGGGCAATGCGGCTTATTATGAGGTTTATGATTCTGGCGATACGGGAATTATGTATCGTCGTCAGCCCAAATATTTGCTGCATATTTTTGCGCCTTACCTCCCCAAAGCCGAACAGATTTTTATTGAAACGCTCGCTGCTCAAAATGAACTCCCGATTTTGTCTGGCAACGGTTTTAATATCTCATGGGCTGAAATTTCCAAACGGGCATTGTTTTGGCAAAATTATGTCAAGACGTATCCTGACAGTACTTTGATTGATGATGCACAACGCTTGAAATTCAGATATACCCAGTTTCTCTTTCACGGGGTAAGCAATATGCCCGTATCTAGCAATTATGTCGGTGAGGATAATATTTACCCAGAAGCGCTCGAAGAAATTAAGTATTTAGCGGCACAAGACCACTCTGAGTTAGGGCAACAGGCAAAAAAATTCCTGCATTTTATTCAGATTGCTCCGAGTAAACGTGATGAGAGTATTCCGATTGAACTCAGCCCGAGTGAGCAGCGTTCACCACAAAGTGAGACGATCAAAGCCATGAAACAGCTCGATCATTATATGGGGCTGTATGATCCGCTGGCGCTAGACAGTACACATATTAATCGTGATTGTTTAAGTGATTCTATTTGTATTACCCATGCAGGCAAGGTGGCAAACAGCCTCGTGAGTAAACAGCAATTTTAAGACCATTGCCGTAAAAACAGCCTATTCATGCTATCTTAGGCAGTTATTCTGACTTTATTTTCTTACCCTGAAAACCATGACTTCTGCCCCCTCAGATATATTGAAAGCCATTGGCTTCTTGATTATTTCTGCCTTTTTATTTTCGATTATGGGGGTTTGTATTCGCTATGCCTCACATACTGTAGACAACGCAACTATTGTATTTTTCCGCAATTTTATTGGGTTATTTATTTTTATCCCAATGCTTTTGCAAAAAGGGCCTCAGTTTTTTAAAACTACAAAATTGCGGATGCATTTGTGGCGCAGCATTGTCGGATTATCTGCAATGTATGGCTTTTTCTACGCGATTGCTCATCTTAAACTCTCTAATGCAATGGTGTTTACCTATTCTTCCCCGATTTTTATTCCATTAATTGCATGGTTGTTTTTAAAAGAACGGATTACCAAATCCATGCTGATCGCGGCACTGATTGGTTTAACGGGCGTCCTATGCGTTGCCAAACCAGACTCAGGCATGTTTAACAGTATTTCGCTGATTGGGCTTGTCGCCAGTTTTCTGGCAGCCATGGCTTTTGTCACGGTGCGGGCACTTACCGATACCGAACCTGCGGAGCGGATTGTGTTTTATTTTTGCGCTTTTGGTTCACTGGTGTCTGCCATTCCAATGTTTTGGCTGATTCGAGCTTACCATTGGCATGAACTGGCATTTTTAATCAGTGCAGGTTTGTTGGCCAATATCAGTCAGATTTTTATGTCCAAAGCCTACAGCTTGGCACCTGCGGGGCAAATTGGGCCTGTCAACTACATGGCCATTATTTTTGCAGGCGTTTGGGGATATATCTTTTGGCAAGAATTGCCTGACCCTGTCAGCCTAATTGGTTTTAGCCTGATTTTTGCCTCAATTTTACTGTGCAATCCTGCACTACTTGCCAAATTAAAACCTAAAAATAATGATAAATCTGCCTGTTAACGATCAGAGCCTTGTAAAAATCTTGCAGGGTCTTTTTTCTACATAAAAACATGCTAAGCTGTTGCCATGCTTGACGGAGCGCGAGTAATCCCTCGCTGAGATTGTGTAAATGTCCGCATTTAAACACAAGTACCGTTGAACCTGATCAGGTTAAGACCTGCGTAGGAATCAAGCCATCTAAAAACTACAGCCTGAGATTTATCCTTTCTAACCTGATAAATCCGCCACGTTTTTTGGTCGTGCTTGATTCGTTGATGTCATTCATAAGGATCATGACCATGAACCAATTAACGAATCCGTCCCCTGCTGATATTTCAGCACAACATGAACAAGATGCAAAAGATCTGACCCGTATTTTGCCTGCATCACGTAAAGTCTATGTTCAAGGCTCTCGCCCAGACATTCAAGTGCCCTTCCGTGAAATCTCACTGACTGAAACGCCTACAGGTTTGGGCGGTGAACATAATCCACCTGTCATGGTTTATGACACCTCTGGTGCCTATACCGACCCGAATACGCAAATTGACCTCAATCAAGGTTTGCCGTCAGTTCGTGGTACATGGATTGAAGAACGTGCCGATACCGATGTACTCGACACCTTAACCTCAAAGTTCGGTCAAGAACGCCTCAAAGATATCCGTACCGCAGAAATCCGTTTCGCCCACATTCAAAACCCGCGCCGTGCCAAGGCAGGCAAAAACGTTACGCAAATGCATTATGCCAAGCAAGGTATTATTACACCTGAAATGGAATATATCGCAATTCGTGAAAACCAGCGTCAGCGTGAAAATGTCGACATGCGTCAGCACGCTGGGCAAAACTTTGGTGCGCAAAATCTTAAAGAAATCACCCCTGAATTTGTGCGTCAGGAAGTGGCTGAGGGACGTGCGATTATTCCTGCCAACATTAACCACCCTGAACTTGAACCAATGATTATTGGGCGCAATTTCTTGGTGAAAATTAATGCCAATATTGGTAACTCTGCGCTTGGCTCTTCGATTGATGAAGAAGTAGCAAAAATGACCTGGGCAACCCGTTGGGGCGCTGACACCATCATGGACTTGTCGACAGGTAAAAATATTCATGAAACCCGCGAATGGATTATCCGTAACTCGCCAGTGCCAATCGGTACAGTTCCCATTTATCAAGCGCTTGAAAAAGTCGATGGTGTTGCTGAAGACCTTACTTGGGAAATCTTTAAAGACACCTTGATTGAACAGGCCGAACAAGGCGTAGATTACTTCACTATTCATGCAGGTGTATTGCTACGTTATGTACCAATGACCGCAAACCGCCTGACAGGCATCGTGTCGCGTGGTGGCTCGATCATGGCGCAATGGTGTCTGGCACATCATCAAGAAAACTTCTTGTACACGCATTTCGATGAAATCTGTGAAATCATGAAAGCCTATGACGTGTCATTTAGTTTAGGTGATGGTTTACGCCCAGGTTGTATTCAAGATGCCAATGATGAAGCACAATTTAGCGAACTAAAAACATTGGGTGAGTTGACTCATCGTGCTTGGGAACATGATGTTCAGGTGATGATTGAAGGCCCTGGTCACGTTCCAATGCACATGATCAAGGAAAATATGGACTTGCAACTTGAAGTCTGTAAAGAAGCGCCTTTCTACACGCTTGGACCACTGACGACTGACATCGCACCAGGTTATGACCACATTACTTCCGCGATTGGTGCAGCCATGATTGGTTGGTACGGTACAGCCATGCTGTGCTATGTGACACCAAAAGAACACTTGGGTCTGCCAAACAAGAAAGATGTGAAAGATGGCATTATTACCTACAAGATCGCTGCTCATGCGGCTGACCTTGCCAAAGGACATCCGGGTGCGCAAGTCCGTGACAATGCGCTGTCGAAAGCGCGTTTTGAGTTCCGTTGGGACGACCAGTTCAACCTGAGTTTAGACCCAGACACAGCACGTAGTATGCACGATGAAACCTTGCCGAAAGAAGCACATAAATCAGCACACTTCTGCTCAATGTGTGGTCCTAAATTCTGCTCAATGAAAATCACGCAAAATGTAAGGGATTATGCAGAAAATCAAAAAAATGCAAATCAGCCAGATATTCAAAATCAAGAAGTTGAACAAGGTTTACAGAGCATGAAGGAAACCTACCAGCAGACAGGACAAAAGTTATACCACAAGGTCTAATTTTTGCATAAAAAAGAGTTGCCTTAATTCATAGCTCAGTTAGGATGAAATGAAATATTTCATCCTAATTTTGCTTATGAATATCGTTGAGCATGCAAGCTATAACAAACAAGATGTTGAAGTGACTTCGCGCGAAACATTATTTAAAGGTTTCTTGCAAGTTGAGAAAGTCAGTTTACGTCATCGTTTATTTGAAAAAACTAGCTATACCTCTGTTTTACAACGTGAACTAATTCACCGACCAAAAGCAGCGGGTGTACTCATTTATAATGATCAGCAACAACGCTTTGCCTTGATTGAGCAATTCCGTGTTGGCGCACTCGATGATCAGCAATCACCATGGCAACTGGAAATTATTGCAGGTGTCCTCGATGGGGATGAATCACCAGAAACCTGTATTCGCCGTGAAAGCCTAGAAGAGTCAGGTTGTCAGCTTGACCAACTCCAGCATTTATTCAGTTTTTATCCTTCCGCGGGCGCATGTTCCGAGTTGTTTCATCTGTATGCAGCGCAAGCAGACTTGCCTGAACAGGGCGGAATTTTTGGGGTCGCCGACGAAGGCGAAAATATTCAATTACATCTTTTTGATTATGCTGACCTCTCCCGATTGCTGACCAGCGGACGACTTGCCAATGCGCCTGTAATTATGGCATTGCAATGGTTACAGCAGCATCTTCAAAAATAAATGGCACTCAAGTGTGATAGATGCGATGACACAACAGGCTCAAACTATTATTCAAATTAGCGATACCCACTTGATGGAGCATGCCAGTGCGACATTTGTGGAAATGTGTCCAGAACATAGCTTTCATGGAATTATGCAACATATTGTTGCTGTGCATCCTCAGATTCAAGCCATTGTACACACAGGAGATGTCGCGCAAGATGCAACTCCAACCACGTATGCCCGCTATATGCAATATATGCAGAGCTTAGGCATTCCATTTTATCAAACACCTGGCAATCATGATGATCTGCGCTATTTTCCCTATTCACAATCCACGCCCATCACAGTGATCGATCTAATGCCGTGGACGATCATTTTATTGACAACAACAGTCACGGGAAAAATTGATGGACATATTGATCAAGATCAATTAGATCAATTAGATCAATTGTTACAGCAATTGAATGATCGCTTTGTGCTGATTGGTTGCCATCATCATCCACTGCATATGCAATCAACCTGGATTGATCATCACCGTCTTAAAAATAGTGCCGACCTATGTTCCGTACTTCGTAAATTTCCTCAAGTTAAAGCTGTCATTCACGGACATGTCCACCAAGAATTTTCACAAATTCAAGACAATATCGAATTTTTAGCCGTTCCATCGACCTGTGTTCAGTTTGAGCCTCATAGCCATAATTTTGCTTTAGGACATAGCGATGCACCCGGTTATCGTGTATTGGATTTGTATAATGACGGACGTATAGACAGTAGGGTTTACCGTGTCAATCACCTCATTCCAAAAATAAATAACGAGATTTCAGGTTATTAACTTTTCATTTTGTGCAATTTCGATTAAGTTAACCGTCTTGAAAAAGGATCGCTTGGGTAGAATTTAAGACTATTCAAGTATGCAAAAAGTCTTTATGATGACGACCCCTTGAGCATGAATTCACTTAAGGGTGAAATAACAAAAAACTTGCATATCACCATAGCGATTACGTCGATCTCGATGTATATGATGAGGAATGCCCTATTATGGCGAATGACAACCTAAACCAAGTCTTAGATGACCACACCGATGCACCGAAACGTGCACGTAAGACCAAGCCTAAGGCTTCTGAAGGCAGCTCAACAGCAAGCTTATTCGGTATCGCTCCTTATGAACCGAAGAAAAATGAAGAGTATATGTCTGAAGGTCAGCTTAAGCACTTCCGTCAAATTCTTGAAGCTTGGAAAGCCGAGCTTATGTCTGAGGTTGATCGTACACTTAACACCATGCAAGACGAATCAACTGCATTGCCAGACGTAAATGACCGTGCAACGCAAGAAGAAGAGTTTGCCATTGAACTGCGTACACGTGACCGTGAACGTAAACTGATTCGTAAGATTGAACAATCTCTTGCTGCAATCAAAGATGAAGATTATGGCTTCTGTGAAACTTGCGGTATTGAAATTGGTTTACGCCGCTTAGAAGCTCGTCCAACAGCGACTTTATGTATCGACTGTAAGACTTTGGCGGAAATCAAAGAGAAGCAAAACAACGGTTAAACCATGAGTGAATTGCAGTCCATGCAGTCTGCTTACGTGGGTCGGTTTGCGCCATCGCCAACTGGCCCGTTGCATTTTGGTTCACTGCTCACTGCTGTTGCCAGTTATTGTGATGCCAAATCGCAAAATGGTACATGGCTGGTTCGTATTGAAGACACTGATATTCCCCGCATTTACTCGGGAAGCGAAGCGCATATTTTACGTTGTTTGGATGCCTTTGCATTTGAATCTGATACCGAGATTATTTTCCAAAAAGATCGCCTCGATCTATATCAAAATGTACTCAATCAACTCCAACAACAAGACCTCGTCTATGCTTGCCAGTGTACCCGTAAAATGCTCGGCTCAAATGCCATTTATGCAGGGACTTGCCGCAAGCTAAAATTACCATTTGAACATCAAGCCATTCGGGTCAAAGTCAGTGATCAGCTCATCTGTTTTGACGACCGCCTACAAGGTCAGCATTGCTCCAACCTCGCCTATGACCTCGGTGATTTTGTCTTGAAGCGCCGCGATGGCATTATTAATTATCAACTGGCTGTCGTGGTCGATGACTATTTACAAGGCATGACCCATGTCGTGCGTGGTGCAGATCTGCTGGATAATACCGAACGGCAAATCTGGCTCGGAGAATTACTGGGTTATCCACGCCTTAGCTATATGCATTTGCCACTTGCCATGAATGCTCAGGGGCAAAAACTCTCCAAGCAAAATTTGGCACAGGCACTTGATCCGACACAAGCATCACAGCTATTACAACAGGCAATTGCCGCCTTACATCAGTTACCAGTTGAACTGGATCATCCTGCCCGTATGCTGGCACAGGCAGTCGCGCAGTGGGATGTCTCACGAATTCCGCAAACCACGCAACTTACACAGATTTATCAATAAAAAACCACGCAATTGCGTGGTTTTGTTTTAGAAGTTTGAGACTTCCTGATTAGGGTTGGTCTGTCTGGTCGATGAGTCAATTTTCAGGACAAAAGCAATCATCACCGCACACATCATCAGCGATGTACCGCCATAACTAATAAACGGGAGCGTCAAGCCTTTGGTTGGCAGCATGCCCATGTTCATACCTGCATTCACCAAAATCTGCATCAGGAAAATCATGCTAATGCCGTATGCCAAATAACCTGCACGCAAGTAGTTATTTTTTAAGGCACGTTGCCCAATCCGCACACAACACGCCAGCATAATAAACTCAAGTGCCAACACTGTCGTAATGCCTATAAAACCAAACTCTTCACCCAAAATAGCCAGCATGAAGTCAGTATGTGCTTCAGGCAAATACGACATTTTCTGCATACTATGTCCAAGCCCGACACCAAACCATTCCCCACGTCCAAAAGCCATTAAGGCATTCGATAACTGGTAACCTGAACCCAGCGGATCTGCCCACGGGTTACTGAACGACACCAGACGTTCATAACGATACGGTTCAAACACAATCAGGAACACCAAGGCGATCAGAATCGCGCCAATATAAAACAGGAACTGGATGATCGGTGCACCTGCCAAAAAGAACACCCCAAACATCATCATCACAATCACGACCGTTGCACCAAGGTCGGGTTCAGCCAAAATCAAGCCAACCGTAATGGACATGATCCCACCTAAACGCACCAAGCCCATCCAGCTATTGCGGACTTCATGGGCACGGCGCACCACATAATCTGCGGTAAAGATTGCCATCATCAATTTGGCAACTTCCGTTGGCTGCAAGGTAAAACCTGCTATACGAATCCAGCGCGTCGAACCATTGACCTCGGTTCCCACACCAAGTGCGACCACTAACAGGCCAATCGTAACTAACCAGAACAAAAAGGTATTTTTAAACCAGTAGTCCAATGCAAACTTGGAGGTGACAAATGCCGCAATGGCAGCAATCACAATCGAAATTGCATGTCGTTCCAAGAAATAAAATGGATCATGCTGCTTGGCATCGGCATAAGGCATTGATGCCGAACCCACCATGACTGTCCCGATGACCAGCAGACTCACCACACAGAAAATCAAAATATTACGTGCGGTGATTTCAGTCGGTAGTTTCGGGACAATGCGAGTACAGAAACTTTGCAGTTTGCTCATACCCTGAGTAATTACAGCCATACGTGCTCCCTGATTCTTGCTTATGCAGACAAGGCTTGTACACAAGCCACAAACTGATGTCCTCGGTCAACATAACCCGTAAACATGTCGAAACTTGCACAAGCAGGTGACAGTAACACCACATCATGCGCTTGAGTGTGCTGTTGGCATAACACAACTGCCTGCTGCAAACTATCAGCATGTAGCAACTCGGTTGTACCTGCAATCGCCTGTTCAATGAGCGGAGCATCCTCACCAATCAACACGGCAACCTTGACATATTTTTGTAGCGAATCACGCAAGGCTTTAAAATCTTGCCCCTTGCCCTGACCACCCAAAATCACAGCCACTTTACCCTGCTGAGCTTCAATTGCTGCACCCAAACCATCAATGGCAGCCAAAGTCGCACCAATGTTGGTGCCTTTAGAATCATTGTAATAACGCACATCTTGTACAGTTGCCACGTATTCACAGCGATGTTCCAGACCTTTAAACTGCTTTAAAGTTTCCAGCATAGAATCCATTGGTAAACCAATCGCTTCACCGAGTGCCAAACATGCCAAAGCATTGGCAACATTGTGCGTACCCTGAATATACATGTCAGAACTTTTCAGCAAACGCTCACGTCCACGCGCCAACCAGATCGTGCCATCCAGATCTTTTAAAATACCGTACTGCTGAATGTCAGGGGCGTTTAAACCGAAGCTCTGCATCGGCGTGGTGTCAGGAACTAAAGGGCGGGTTAAATTATCATCGCGGTTAAACACCACTTTTTTCACGCCTTGGAAAATACGGTGTTTGGCTTGATGATAACCCCACATATCGCCATGACGGTCAAGGTGGTCTTCACTCATGTTGAGTACCACCGCAACTTCAGCATTGAGATGCGACGTAGTTTCAAGTTGAAAACTAGATAATTCCAAAACCAGCAATTCAGGATCATCTTTGAGCAAGTCCAGTGCTGGGCGACCCAAGTTCCCGCCTACAGCCACTTTTTTACCTGCATCTTTTGCCATTAAGCCGACCAGTGTGGTGACTGTACTTTTGGCATTGGAACCTGTAATTGCGACAATCGGTGCATCGGTTGCACGGCGCAATAACTGCACATCACCCACCACAGAAATGCCTTGAGCAATCGCTTGCTGAATTTCAGGCAGTTGTGGCGCAAGCCCTGGACTTAAAATAATTTCTTCGGCTTGCAAGAGCAAATCAACATCCAGTTTGCCAAAACTGGTCTGCACATGACTTGGAATCTGATCATGTCCAGGCGGTGTGGTACGCGAATCGGTCACCGCAACCTGATAACCCTGTTCCACCAAAAAATTAACGGCTGAAACACCAGAAATACCAAGCCCTGCAACGACTTTCAATCCACCGCGTTGTATTAACATATTTGCCCCATCGCATTTATTTTTAAACTTGGCAAATGTTAGCACTTTGCTTTTTGGAAAGCTTTTCCTGATCGTGGCTTATCGCATTTTTTTTGTATATTCACGTAAAAAAACCGCCAGTTTTTGGCGGTTTTACAACTCGGCTTGATGGGATTATTTCCACTTCACCGCTTGAACTGTAACTTTATTTTTAGGTTGTGCAGCACTGTCGGCACTACAACCACAGCCACCCGAGCAGCCTGCTGGCATTGCGGGACGTAGCCATTTTGCCAAAGTCATCCAGCCGCGCTGCTCACAACTGCGTGCTAAAGCAGAAAACACTTTATATGCAGATTGAGGAAAGATTTTTTTAAAGGTATAGATGGCACTCCAAAGCACCAATACCGCAATAATCAGATAACTGACCATATTTACCTCCGCTTGCATTTAACCCAAATAACGGGATGCAATTTGATAGGTTAAAAATGCTGCAAAATAGGCCAAGGCAAATAGATAGCTGGTCATCCAAGCCACCATTTTCCATGAACCTGTTTCACGGCGTACTGTTGCCAATGTCGATAAACAATGTGGTGCATAGATGTACCAAACCAAAAGCGACAAACCTGTTGCCAGACTCCAGCCACTACCTGGCGCACTAATTAAATGACTTAAACCCTGTGCCATTGCATCATCATTGGCGGCGGACAATGCATACACCGTTCCAAGAGATGCCACCATCACTTCACGGGCAGCCATCCCTGGAATGAGGGCGATACAAATTTGCCAGTTAAAACCAACAGGTGCAAAGAATGGTTGCATAAAATGCCCAATTTGCCCTGCGAAACTGTAATTAATTGGCGATAAAGCGGCATGTTCTGGTGCTTGCGGAAAACTACATAAAAACCAAAGCAAAATAGATAAGGCGAAAATAATCCCACCCACGCGCTTCAAGAAGATTTTGGCGCGATCCAGTAACCCAATTCCAATACTTTTCATATTTGGAAAACGATAACTTGGCAACTCCATGAGCAAGGCATATTGAGATTTGTCTTTCTGGAAAAACTTCAGTACGAACGCCACAATTAACGCGCTGATAATGCCTGCCATATACAACGCAAACAGCACCAAGCCTTGTAAATTAAACATTCCCCACACCATTTTGTTGGGAATAAAGGCTGAAATCAGTAAGGCATACACAGGCAAGCGTGCCGAGCAAGTCATGAGAGGCGCAACAAAAATCGTAGTCAGGCGATCTCGCGGATCCTGAATGGTTCGGGTTGCCATAATCCCAGGCACAGCACAGGCAAAACTCGACAATAACGGAATAAATGCACGCCCACTTAAACCTGCTTTATACATGAGTTTATCCAGCAAAAATGCTGCGCGTGGCAAGTAGCCCGTTTCTTCCAGAAGCAAAATAAAGAAGAATAAAATCAGAATCTGTGGCAAAAAGACCACAACACCGCCAGCGCCTGCAATCACGCCATCAACCACCAAACTGTGTAACAATGGCTGAGTCACTAATTTGCCCATCTCAGTGCCCAACCAAGAAAATGCTTTGGTAATGGCTTCCTGAAAAGGCGCTGCCCAAGTAAAGACCGCCTGAAACACCACAAACATCAGCAGGGTTAGAACAACAAACCCCAATACAGGATGTAAAAAAATGCGGTCTAAAAATTCGGTACGTTTATCTTCATGATCTGAAAAGATCACGACATCTGCCAAAATCTGTGCAACTTTCTGATGTGGGTCTCCCACCAAACCGTTCATTTCGGTCTGTGGCAAGGCAAATTTTTTCTGACCCAAGGCATCAATCAGATTCATAACACCCGATGAGGTTTTGGCAACAGTTTCAACAACAGGAATACCAAGACGTTCAGACAGTTTCTGTGAGTTAATCTGAATGCCACGGCGGCGGGCTTCATCCATCATGTTTAAAACTAGCAGCACTGGGCGTCCAAGCTCGATGACTTCTAGAACCAAACCCAAGTGCAAACGCAAGTTAGTGGCATCGACCACACACAAAAATGCATCCTGCTGGCTTTCATCTTTGATTTTGCCAAGACAGACATCACGAGTGACTGCTTCATCGGGACTGGTCGCTTCGAGACTATAAGTTCCTGGCAAGTCCAGTACCCGCACCTGATTGCCAGAAGGTAACTGAAAAAAGCCGATTTTACGTTCAACCGTGACGCCAGCATAGTTGCCGACTTTTTGACGGGTTCCCGTCAGTTGGTTAAAGACTGAGGTTTTGCCACAGTTTGGATTGCCAACCAGAGCAACACGCAAGGTTTCGCTCATGCTACAACTCCCTGTGCGGAAATTTCAATTTTCTGGGCTTCTGCTTTTCGCAAGGCAAAACGAGTAAATCCAATCTGAATCAGCAGTGGATCACCACCGAAAACCCCTTTGGCAACAACTTTCACAGGTGTCCCTGGAATAAAGCCCAAGGTTTCCAATCGACTTGCTATTAAATCCGCCTTGCCATCATCAACAATTTGACGGTTGACTTTGGTAATGACAGCGGTTTGTTTTACCTTTAAATCTGATAACCGCACAGCGTTCTACTCACAGACATTTGATTTATTATAAACATAAATGAGAATAATTTACATACACTACTTGCATCTAGCTTAGCTTTACAATTCGACTTTTACGGAAATTTATTCTAGAGTGAAATAGCATTTTTGATCCTCATATATATCCGCTAGATGATAAACAAAAAACCTCGTATTCCAACGGCGATTAATATTCCAAAAAATTTAGAATTTTTATTAGGTTATCGCGACTATCTTGTGGCTCAAACCGTCAGCCCACACACCCGAAATGCCTACTTGTCCGACTTGATTCAGTGTAGCCAATATCTGGAAAAACCGTTGTTAGACTGGTCAAGTGAAGATATTACCGATGTATTGATTGCGTTAACACAACAAGGTAAAAGCCCGCGTTCAATTGCCCGCCTGTTGTCTGCACTACGCTCTTTTTTCAAGTTTTTACGAGAACAACAACTACGCACCGACAATCCGCTGAGTACCCATAAAACCCCAAAACTTGGGCGCGCCCTGCCTAAAGATTTATCTGAAAGCCAAGTTGATGCACTGATTCAAGCACCCAATACCGAAACCGCACTCGGTTTACGGGATCGAACCATGTTAGAAGTGCTCTATGCTTGCGGCTTGCGGGTTTCGGAGCTCATCACGCTGCGCCTAGAATTACTCAATCTTAAACAAGGCTATGTCCGAATTGTTGGTAAAGGCAATAAAGAACGTCTAGTTCCATTGGGGCAAATTGCTTGTGACTGGATGGAACGCTACCTAAGTGAATCACGTTCACAACTGTTAAAATCGAGCAGTGACTATGTGTTTTTAACCCAGCAAGGTGGCATTATGAGTCGGCAGAATTTCTGGTATGCCATCAAACGCTATGCCCTACAAGCGGGTATCGACTTTGACATTTCACCACACACTTTACGGCATGCTTTTGCCACACATTTACTCAATCACGGTGCCGACCTGCGCGTGGTACAAATGCTTTTGGGACATAGTGACCTATCCACCACCCAAATTTATACTCATGTCGCACAAATTCGTATGCAGCAGCTACATCAACAATATCACCCCCGCGCCTAACCTCTCGCTGTGTTATCGAAGAATTACACAGAATAATGAAAATTCACGAAGCATCACGCATTTTTTGTTATGCTAACGATGTTTTCTTTTTATTGACCAGTCAAAGGGTTATTTATGTCCTTGCACCGTTCCAAAATTTTCCTAGCATGTACACTTGCCGCTGCTGGTATGCTCAGCGCGTGCTCTAAAGATAAAAATACTGAACAAAAAACTGATTCTCTGACTGCAACAGCGCCAGCAACAGGGCAAGCTTCGCCAATTTTAGAACGCAATGCCAAACAACGCTTAATCAATACCCTGCAAGAAAGTTTAAAGAAAGCAAATATCAACGTTAAAATTATTGATATTAAAACCACTGAAATTCCAAATATTTACTGGGTCAACCTAGATGGCATGCCATCAGTTTATGCCACGGCTGACGGTAAATACCTGATTCAGGGTGATGTGCTGCGTTTAGGTGACACGAAACTGCAAAATGTCAGTCAATCCTTACAAGCCGCTGAAAACAAAAAACTGTTTGCTGCACTTAATTCAAAAGATTTAATTGTTTACCCTGCTCAAGGCACGACCAAACACATTGTCTATGTATTTACCGATGCCAACTGTCCGTACTGCCATAAACTGCATGAGCATTTGCCTGAGATCAATGCCAAAGGCATTGAAGTCCGCTATATTGCTTGGCCACGTGGCGAGCAGTTCTTCCCGACTATGGAAGCCATTTGGTGTAACAATGACCGTAAAGCAGCCTTTAATGCAGTAGTGCAAGGTCAGCAAATTTCTGCCGTACAATGCAACAGTCCTGTAAAAGCCCAATATCAGCTCGGAATCAAAATTGGAGTCAACGGCACACCTGCAATTTACTCGCAAGATGGTTTATACCTTGGCGGCTACCTCAGCCCTGAAGAACTAGAGCAACATTTGGAAAAATAATCTGAAATAAGGTGAAGATATTGTGATCTTCACCCTAGAGTCTGTGCATTTTTTTAGCTATGATCAATCTCAATCGCAATAAATACTTGGAGTGTGACGTGAAACCAGTTCGCCTGGCTATATTAGGTCTTGGTACCGTAGGTGGTGGTGCCCTTAAATTATTACAAGAAAACGCCGCTGAAATTAAACGTCGCACAGGTCGAGAAATTCAAATTACCTACGTTGGTACCCGCCGCCCTCGTCCAGACTTAAATTTGGAAGGGATTAAACAAAGCGCTGACTTGTTCGAAATCGTTCGTCAACCCGATGTCGATGTTGTGGTTGAAGTCATGGGCGGTATTCATCCTGCTTATGAAATCATCAATGAAGCGATTAAACATGGCAAACATGTCGTAACTGCCAACAAAGCACTACTCGCTGAACATGGCAATGAACTGTTTAAAGCGGCTGAAGATCACAAAGTTCAGATTGCTTATGAAGCTGCGGTTGCGGGTGGAATTCCAATTATTAAAGTCATTCGTGAAGGTTTGGCTGCCAATAAAATTGATTGGTTAGCAGGTATCATCAATGGTACAGGTAACTTCATTCTGACTGAAATGCGTGACAAAGGTCGTGCCTTTGCAGATGTATTAAAAGAAGCACAAGAGCTTGGTTATGCAGAAGCTGATCCAACTTTTGACGTTGAAGGCATTGATGCTGCGCACAAACTCACCATTTTAGCCTCTTGTGCATTTGGTATGCCTTTACAGTTTAGTAAAGTTTATACTGAAGGCATCAGCAAAATTACTGCGCAAGATGTGAAATACGCTGAAGAACTTGGCTTTCGTATCAAACACTTGGGAATCGCCCGTCGTACTGACAAAGGCATTGAGCTGCGTGTTCACCCAACCTTGATTCCATCCGAAGAACTGATTGCTAATGTCAACGGCGTGAAAAATGCTGTTCTCGTTCAGGCGAATGCTGTCGGCCCAACCTTATATTATGGCGCTGGCGCTGGTGCTGGTCCAACTGCTTCGGCTGTAGTTGCCGACATCGTGGATATCGTGCGTGACATTTCATATACCGAAGATGGCGCAGGAACAATCCCACAGTTGGCTTTTGAAGCATTGACGGACACGCCAATTTTGAGCCGCGAAGAAATGACCACAGGTTACTATATTCGCCTCAATGCTGAAGACCAAACTGGCGTACTTGCTGATGTTACGACCATTCTAAGCCGTGCAGGCATAAGTATTGATGCCATCATGCAACAGTCCCGTTTAAAAGATCTTATTCCTATTGTGATTCTGACCGATCCAATCGTGGAATCAAAAATGGATGAAGCGCTTGCTCAAATTCAAGCGCTGCCTGCCATTCATGGCGAAATCGTGCGAATTCGTTTAGAATCGCTGGATAACTAATCAGGTCGAGGGGAGCGTTCCCCTCTACGTGCTTCTTCTTTCATTGGAACATCATCATGTCGAATGCCAATCGTTATACTGGTCTTGTAGATCGTTATCGTGATCGTTTACCTGTATCTGCAACTACACGTGCAATTTCTTTAGGTGAAGGTAACACCCCTCTCATTAAACTGGAGAATATTCCACGTATTATTGGCAAAGATGTTGAAATCTATGTGAAATATGAAGGTCTTAACCCAACAGGTTCATTTAAAGACCGTGGTATGACCATGGCCGTAACCAAAGCGGTTGAAGCAGGTTCAAAAGCAATTATTTGTGCATCGACAGGTAACACTTCTGCGGCTGCGGCAGCTTATGCAGCACGAGCAGGCATTAAAGCATTCGTTTTAATTCCAGAAGGCAAAATTGCCATGGGTAAAATGGCGCAAGCCATGATGTACGGTGCAATCACCATGCAAATCCGTGGGAACTTCGACGATGGTATGCGTCTTGTAAAAGAAGTTGCCGACCAAGCACCTGTGACGATTGTAAACTCAATCAACCCTTACCGTTTACAAGGTCAAAAAACCATTGCCTACGAAATCGTAGAAGCTTTGGGTCGCGCACCAGATTATCACTGTTTGCCTGTCGGTAACGCAGGGAACATCACTGCACACTGGATGGGTTATACAGAAGCAGTTGCCAATCAACCTGCTGACCAGTTTGAAGCTGTGATTTATGATGCTGAAACGGATCAATTTACAGGGCCAAAACCTGAAGGCTTACCAACCATGGTCGGTTATCAGGCTGCGGGCGCTGCACCGTTTTTACGTGGCGCACCTGTTGCCAACCCTGAAACCATTGCAACAGCAATCCGTATTGGTAATCCGCAAAGCTGGAACCATGCTAAGGCTGTAGTACGCGACTCTCAAGGTTGGTTCGATGAGCTACAAGATGCTGAAATCCTAGAAGCACAGCGTTTGCTTTCGATGTATGAAGGTGTCTTTGTTGAGCCTGCGTCAGCAGCGTCACTTGGCGGTGCTATCCGTGACATTAAAGCAGGTAAAATTGCTGAAGGTTCTGTAATTGTATGTACTGTGACTGGTAACGGTTTGAAAGACCCAGACACAGCAATTAAACAATGTGCCGATGCAGTCATGTTGTCGATTGATGCCACTATGAATCAAGTGAAAGATTCTATTCTTTCAAATATGTAAGCGTTTCGCTTAAATATAAAAAAACCAGTTGTTTACAACTGGTTTTTTTATTTCCATTCGTTATTACAGGCCATCCACTAAAGTCCTGAAAATGTTTTCTTTTTAAGAATTTTCCAGCTCAGCCAAGCATTATTGCTTAAATACTATTCTTGAATGTAAAAAAGCCTTTCATCTTGGAAAAGCTTTTTTTGAAAAGTGGTTCATTCTAAGGATTTAGATTTGTTTTGGTAATTGATTAACCCAACTCAACAAATGCGTTGCATCGCTATTACGTGACTGTGTTGTTGGTTCTCCCAATAAAACCACGACGGTTGGACGCGAATTCACAGTTGCATGCATAACAACACAACGCCCCGCTTCATTAATATAACCTGTTTTAGACAGATTAATATTCCAACCACCATTGCGGACTAAGGCATTGGTGTTATTTGATTTCAATACACGATAGCCCAAATCAAAGTCATAATGCGGTGTTGATGAGAACTGACGAATTACACCATAGCGTGAAGCTTCAGCCACTAGAATCCCTAAATCGCGTGCTGATGACACATTACGGGCATCTAAACCTGTTGATTCATAATAATGAGTTGCACTCATACCAAGCTGGCGCGCTTTGGCATTCATTGCCGATACAAACGCAGGTTTTCCCCCTGGATAAGTACGTGCTAACGCTGCTGCTGCCGGGTTTTCTGACTTCATTAAAGCCACCAGCAAAACTTCTGCACGGTTCATCTTGTCACCAGGCTTTAAAGTAGAGCTGGCGTGTTTTGGACCGTCAAAATCACTTTGTTGTAAGGTAATCTGCTCAGACATATTTAAATGTGCATCAGCAGTAACAACAGCCGTCATCAATTTGGTAATGGATGCAATCGGGCGTGACGCATTGCTATTTTTACTATACAGTACTTCACCAGTATGAGCATCCATAACCAATGCTGAACCTGCTGCCACAGCAGGGCTATTACTCGCAAAGCGAGTATCTGTGACATGTGGTGTACGTAATGTCGTGGTACTGGTGCCTCTGCGTACAGAAGTTTCAGCATTGTTTCGATCTTGGCTCAGGAGCTGTTTTGCCTCATCAGTTGACCAGTTTAGTTTTGCTTGGGAAGCTGCCCCCGAGCCACTGTTCACGATGAGTTCAGCAAAACTATTGGCACTCAACCCTATTAGCATCGACATGCTTACAGCACGTACTAAAGATTTTTTTAAACTTTTCATCATATTACACTCAACTCAGGGGTGGTAAGATACATTTGTGTATAATCACAAAAATGCCTTACATTTACACAATAGACTCGCTCTTTTAAAGTTCAGTAATTGTGCATAACTTTTAGGTTATATTTTAGGATAGCATTGCTAATTTTGTCGTTTCATTGCAAGCTTAATTTGCTTTATGTAACAAAAAAATCATTTAGATTGGGAGGTGTTGCTCGTGATTTCGGTTTTAGTTGTGGATGATCATGAATTAGTACGCACAGGGATTTGTCGTATGTTGGCAGACCATGCGGATGTTGAAGTCATTGGTCAAGCCGAATCAGGAGAAGAAGCCTTGACTCTCGCACGCCAATATCGCCCAAATGTAGTGCTACTCGATGTCAATATGCCTGGTATCGGTGGTGTAGAAACAACACGGCGTTTATTACAAATTACACCTGAAACCAAAGTTATCGCTGTGAGCGGTTTGGCTGAAGAACCTTATCCGTCTTTATTACTCAAGGCAGGTGCGAAAGGCTATATTACCAAAGGTGCACCCATTCAGGAAATGCTCCGTGCCATCAACAAGGTAATGCAAGGTGGTAAATACTTTAGTGCTGATATTGCTGAACAATTGGCAAGCTCGTATTTATCGGAAACGCAGAAATCTCCTTTTGACCAACTCTCCGAGCGTGAAATGCAAGTTGCCATGATGGTGGTCAACTGCCATAGTGCGCAAGCCATTGCAGATAAGCTATTTGTGAGCGTAAAAACAGTCAACACCTACCGCTACCGTATTTTTGAGAAGCTGGAAATTGACAGTGATGTCAAATTGACCCACTTGGCAATTCGTTATGGCTTAATCAAACCTTAATCAGGTTCTGTATATGCATGCAGCACTACCGAGCTCCAATCCCAGCACGTTATATCGTCTTGGGATATGGTACGGCGTTTATCGACTGATTATTTCTTTTAGTCTAATTCTGATTTTTTTTCTCACTTTTCAAAAACTCAAAAGCAACTATGAACATATCGGGGTGTATCTTTTCACCCTGTTGGCTTATTCATTTTTAGGCACTTTACAGTTACTTGCACTTAAGCTTTTTCCGATTGCACTGCCTAGACAGCTGCTCTTGATCAGTCTGATCGATGTCGGATGTTTTTCTAGCCTGACTTTTGCAATGGGCGGCCCGACCCTACATATCGGCTTACTGTTTGTTATTACCATTTTCGTTACCAATCTACTCATTAGCCGTAGCCAGGCGTTCAGTATTACGCTACTTTCAGTTATCGCTGTACTCTACCTGCAACTTTTTGGTAGCTGGTTTATGACCTCTGATCTGAGTAAGATCGGGAATAGTACATTTCTTGCCTTCTTATTTTTTGTGGTCTATTCGACTGGACAATTTGCAGTACAACGCTTTCGGTTACTGGAAAATATCAGCATTTCACAGTCATTAGAATTATTACAATTACAGAATATTAATCGCTATATCCTCGAACAGATTGATATGGGCTATCTGGCCATTGATGAAAAAATGCAAGTGGTGCTGAGTAACCCTGCGGCTTATACGCTGCTTGGTATTCCAGCACTGATGGTTTTTCGCTCTGCTCCCTTAGAAGAAATTCAGCCTGATTTGTATCAATATTTACAGCAAAACTCGGCCAACCAAGGCGAGCGCTTTATTTTTGAAACAATGCAATCTCGCTATAGCATTCATATTCGGGTACAAAAGCTGGAACTGCCACAGCAAACTTTAACCCTATTTGTGATGCAAGATGCACAGAAAATCAACCAGCAAGTTCAACAACTTAAACTGGCTGCGCTTGGACAACTTTCCGCGAGCATTGCTCATGAAATTCGTAACCCGCTTGCCAGTATTGTACAAGCCAATAACCTGCTGATTGATGCTGATAGCGAGCAGCACCCGATGTTGATTAATATGATCCAGAAACAGACGCAGCGTATTGATCATATTATTCAGTCAACATTGAATATGGCTCACAATCAGGCAACATTGCCGATTGATATTCAGCTCAAACAATTTTTACCGCAACTGGTTCTTGAAGATCTATATGAAGTTCATCATAAAATTATTGTTGAAGTTCGAGATGCTGTACTCATTTCATTTGATGAAGCACAACTTCGCCAAGTCCTGATCAACCTGATTCGCAACGCATTGCGTCACACTGCTCCAGAAAAGCCACAAATCTGTGTATATGCCTATCAACAAGATGGCTATGCTTTTATTGATGTGGTTGATTTTGGAGAAGGAATTACTGCCGATAAAGTACACAGCCTGTTCCATCCATTTTTTACAACACAAATTGATGGAACAGGTCTAGGCTTGTACCTTTCACGTAGTTTTTGTGAAGCAAATCAGGCAAAATTAAGTTATGTCAAATTACAAGACGGTACTTGTTTCCGCATTGAATGCCCTGCCATTCAAATACAATAAATAAGCTATTGGAGCATTATGACAACCCAGCAACCCCGTGTGCTTCTGGTCGATGATGAAAAAGATTTATGCATGCTCATGCATATGAGTCTAAAGCGTATCGGGATTCAAGCCGAAGTAGCCTATAACATTACACAAGCCAAACAAGAGTTAAAGGCTCAGCGTTTTGATGCCTGTTTAACCGATTTAAACCTCCCAGATGGTGATGGTATCCAACTGGTACGACACGTCACTGAACATTATCCAAATACACCGATTGCGGTGATTACGGCGTATGGCAATATGGAAATTGCAATTGCGGCACTCAAAGCAGGCGCTTTCGACTTCGTGAGCAAGCCTGCCAGCTCTGAAGATTTACAACAGCTCTTAGAAAAAGCAATTATTCCAAACGAAGACAATAGTCACTTAACCGCCTCCTCTGACATTGAAGAGCGTACGTTAATTGGCAGCTCTGAAGTGATTCAACAGCTCAAACATACCATTCGCAAAATTTCAAAAACTCAAGCCCCTGTATTTATTACAGGTGAATCAGGCACGGGGAAAGAAGTCGTGGCTAACCTGATTCATTCTCTGAGCAACCGCAAGAATGGCCCCTTTGTCCCGATTAACTGTGGGGCAATTCCTGTCGAACTCATGGAAAGTGAACTGTTTGGGCATAAAAAAGGCAGCTTTACCAATGCAACTCAAGACAAGCAAGGGCTGATTCAAGCCGCACATGGTGGCAGTCTATTTCTCGATGAGATTGCTGAGTTACCCATGAACATGCAGGTCAAACTGTTACGTGCAGTTCAGGAAAAGAAGATTCGTCCCATCGGTAGTGATGTTGAAATTGCTGTAGATTTTCGCATTATCAGTGCAACTCATCAAAACCCTGAAGCACTGATTCAACAAGGAAAGTTCCGCCAAGACTTATTTTTTCGCCTGCATGTGATGGACATTCGCCTCCCCCCTTTGCGGGAACGCGGACAAGATATTTTAGAACTTGCCAATTATTTTATTCAGAAAATCTGTCAAGAATGGCAAATTCCAAATAAACAGCTTACGGTTACGGCTCAACAATTTTTACTTGAACAGAAATTTTCAGGCAATGTCCGTGAACTGCGTAATATTATTGAACGAGCATTAACGCTCAGCGATTCCACTGTGCTTGACGTTCAACATATCCGATATCATCCTGAATCATCGTTAAGAACACAACCGAATCACCCAACAACAGCCAAAGTTCCTGAACCTGAAGTAAAATTTATCTCTCATCAGGGCGAAACCCCAGTGCCCCGTCAGCGTTTCAAACTACCTGAAGAAGGTTTAGAAGCCTATTTGGAAAATATTGAGAAAAATATTTTACTCAATGCTTTGGAAATGACTCACTGGAACCGCACTATGGCAGCCAAAAAGCTACAAATGTCATTCCGTTCATTACGCTATCGCCTGAAAAAATTTGGGCTAGATGTCGAAGGTGATGAAGACAGCTAAATGCAGTCTTCATTTTTGATTATAGAAGCCTGTTACCTATGCTTAAGTAAAATCTCGGCGACATTCTCGATATACAAATCGTCACGCATATCGATTGGCAATGCATAAAGCTGGTTCGGCTGAATACCCTGCCCATCAATCATGCTGCCTTTAGGCGTATAGTAATGTGAAACTGTCATTTGTAATGCTGCACCATTTGGCAATGGAAATAACTTTTGTACCACCCCTTTTCCATAGCTTTTCTCACCAATCACCCAAGCACGCCCATGATCTTTTAAAGCCGCACTAAAAACCTCTGCGGCCGATGCCGAGCGACCATTAATCAACAGTCCCAATTTGATATTGCTGAATTTATTGCCAGGGAGTGCCTGAAAGGTCTGATCGCCTTCTGAACGACTTTTGGTCGTGACAATGATGCCATTATTTAAAAAAAGGTCAGCCGTTTCAACCGCAGCAGACAGTAACCCACCAGGGTTATTTCTTAGATCAATTAAAATCGCTTTTAAACGATTGGATGAATATTGTTCAATAATGTTTTTGATTTCACTGGCAGTTTCTTGTTGGAATACAGGAACTTTAATGACCAAAATCTGATTGTGTAAAAGCGCCGATGATACTGCAACGTCTACTTTTTTATTACGAACAATCGTGACAGGTTGCCCAACAGGCGCCGTCTGCACACTCAGAACCGTCCCGATTGAACCATATAACAAGTTACGAACTTGCTCATGGTTGAGATCTTTTAATTCCTGATTATCAAGTTTATAGACCGTCATACCATTATGCAGTCCAAGTTTGACTGAATCAGAACTCTCTTTCAGCCCTTGAATCAGCCACTGGCGGCGTGATTTATCGAAAATTAAATCAAAGTCAACAGAGGCAACATCGCCCTCCGTATATTGCATTAACTGGCGATAGTCTTCGGGAGAGAGGTAGCGAGAATAGCGATCTAGCCCACCCACCAATCCCTTGATGGCTTGTTCAAATAACGCATCATCTGATTTCTCAGTAACGTAATTATCTTTAACAATACTGTAGATCTGCACAAATTTCTGAATCGAATCGACAGGAATCTCTTCATTAGAAGATTCTGAATCACCAGTGTCATAGTCAAGACTTGCATCAGCTTCTGTTGAAGCTGAATTTGCCGCATAAACAGGATGATTCAAATAGCAGAGTGTTAAACTGGTCGCTAAAAATACCTGCCTAATTTTTTGAATCATCCATTCACCTTTTTATGCTTGTAATGTAATTAAATTGCGACCTTGCATTTCAGTAGGAACAGGAATATTCATTAAATGCAATAATGTCGGTGCAACATCTGCCAAAACACCACCTTCAGCAATCACCGCTTGAGTTGGACCAACATAGATAAATGGTACAAGCTCAGTGGTATGTTGGGTATGCACCTGACCGCTTTGGTAGTCTTGCATTTGCTCGACATTCCCATGATCAGCGGTAATCAGCATATGCCCGTGATTTGCCATGACCGCGTCATAAACACGACCTAAGCAAGTATCTACGGCTTCAACAGCTTTCACTGCGGCACTAAAAATACCTGTATGCCCGACCATATCGCCATTGGCATAGTTCACCACCAACAGATCATACTCACCTGAATTAATCGCTTTCACCAGCTCATCCGTGACTTCATAAGCGCTCATTTCTGGTTGAAGGTCATAGGTTGCAACATTTGGTGATGGAATCAAAATACGCTTTTCACCTAGATACTCATCTTCACGACCACCGCTAAAAAAGAATGTTACATGAGCATATTTTTCTGTTTCCGCAATACGTAGCTGAGTTTTGCCCAAGTTGGATAAGTATTCACCAATTGAATTGTGCAAGGCTTCAGGCATATAGGCAACTGGTGCATCAATGCTGGCTTGGTAACGGGTCAACATCACGTATTTTGCCAGTTGTGGCACAACTTTCCGTTGGAATCCTGTGAAGTCTTTTTCTACAAAAGCACGGGTCAGCTCTCGCGCACGGTCAGCACGGAAGTTCATAAACACGACGCTGTCGCCATCTTGAATCGCAGCTACATCGCCCACTCGGGTTGCTTTGACAAACTCATCGCTTTCTTCGGCAGCATAAGCTTGTGCCAAGCCTTCAGTTGCTGTCGCAACCACACGAGTTGCTTCACCTTCGGTCAGTAAACGATAGGCTTGCTCAACACGATCCCAACGGTTGTCACGATCCATAGCAAAGTAACGACCAATCAATGTCGCAATACGGCCTTGATTTGGATATTGTGCAAAGACTGCATCCAGTTTTTGTAAAGATGGTTCAGCGCTGCGCGGCGGCGTATCACGACCATCAAGGAAAGCATGTAAATATACTTTGGCACCACGTTTTAATGCCAACTCACACATCGCAACGATATGGTCTTCATGAGAATGCACACCACCTTCAGACAAAAGCCCCATGATGTGGACTGCACCGCCTGAAGCTTTGGCTTTTTCTACCGCGTCAATCAGCACTTCATGCTCAAAAAATGCCCCAGTACGAATATCTTTGGTGATACGGGTAAAGTCCTGATACAACACACGACCTGCACCCAAGTTCATATGCCCAACTTCAGAATTTCCCATTTGCCCATCAGGTAAACCCACATCTTCGCCAGAACCTGAAATTAAGCTATGCGGATGCTTTGCTTGCATTGCAGTCAAATTAGGTGTTTTTGCTGCTAAGAAAGCATTGTCTTCAATCGCTTCACGATGCCCCACACCATCCATAATCACCAAGACATGAGGAATCTTAGCTGCCTTCGCATCCGTCATTTTGAACTCTCTTTCAGTTGTCAATTGCGTGCGCGCATTTTACCTAATTTTTAAGCAATTCTCCATCGACTAAAAATTGATGATCATTCTCACTTCAATATTATTTGGCACGATTGAGCAAGTATCCACCTGCGATAAAGATCAGGATGATCGGAACAAATACAAACCATGCAGGCGACGGTGAATAAACCAGACTCGCATAGCCCAAAAAGTCCTGCATGTAATAAAAGCCCAGACCAACGAACAATGCAATCACCAAGCGAAAACCCATCGACTGTTGGCGCAGTGGCCCAAAAATAAATGAACAGGCAATCACCACTAGCGCAATCAAAGAAAATGGCATACCGACTTTTTTCCAAAATGCCAACTGATACGTTTTTGGCACTTGGCTATAGACTGACAAATAATTTATAAATGAAACTAACTGACTTGGAGCTAACTCTTCAGGGTCAATCGTCACCATATGCACATATTTAGGCTGCAAAGCCAAAGACAGTGGTAACTGCGCCGATTCAGTTAAATGCGCATCACCATTTGGCTGAACCTGCATTTGCTGGCTTTGCTTCAAATCCCATTGTCTGGTACTGCTGCTATATTGACCCTGCTCGGCATTCAACACACTTTTTAAGTGATAATTATCATCAAAATCAAGAACTTGAATATTGCGTAAAACGCCTTGTGAATTGGCATAGTTAATATAAATAAAACGCTGCCCTTCGCGTGTCCAGTAACCTTTCACTTCACCTAAACTCGCTACAGCCTGATGTTTCTTAATGCTGTCCGCTTTTTCACTACTATAGGGAATAGCCCATTGGCTCAGTGCAAATGCCAAAATGACCAGTAGCATGGCAGAACGTACTACCCACCCCACAATGCGCCATAAGCTAATCCCAATAGAACGCATCACAATCAGTTCACTGTTTGATGCCAGTGTGCCCAAGCCAATCACCGAACCAATCAGTGCCGAAATAGGTAAAATCTGATACAGGTACGTGGGGGTGTTCCAGAACACATATTCAATTGCCTGCCAAGCGTTATAACCATGTTTGAGTTCACTTAATTCCGCTAAATAGCTAAACAGAAACTGCAACAAGGTCAGTACAGCTGTAGCCCCTAGCATGGCTAAGGTTGAGGTTTTCATCACATGTTTAGCGACCAGACGACGTGCGAACATTAACTTAACCTCACTTACTCAATTTAAGTTTTAATTTCGGCGCAAGATTGGGATTGCGCAAAAATAAGATTGTCACAAAAGCATATCCAAATATCACAGCGGGATATGCCCAAATGCTCAACTGGTCTTTAGTAATACGGGTTTTGACTGCCATTAATGCCACAATCAAGCTGGCAAAAATCAAAATAGCAGGCAATAAACGATAGTAGCGTCCCTGACGTGGGTTCACTTCAGACAATGCTGTTGCCAACAGCAATGCCACAATAATTGCAAATGGCACACAAAAACGCCAACCGAGTTCACTTTGTACGACAGGGTTTTGGCGTTTATCCCAAAGCTGTTGTAAACGCATAGACTCTGCTTTATCACCCGAAATATCGGTTTCTTTATTATTTTCAATTCTTAAACGATAACTTTTAAATTCGGCCTGAGTATAATGCGGCTGTCCTGGGTAAATTTCATAACGGCGACCGTCAATCAAATCCACCACACTGGCCGTATCATTCGGAATCTCTACACGAGTTGCTTCACGCGCCAAAATGACCACATCAGGTTTACCCTCTTTGGTTGCACGTTGATAAAACACAATATCGCGCAAATTTTTACGGTCTTCTGACAAATCACTGGCGTAAATCGTATAAGCACCAGAAGATACAAACTCTTTGGGACGTACCAGATCAAAGCCTGTGCGTACAGCCTGCGTGCTCGACAATTGTTCAAATTTACGTAGTCCCCACGGAGACACCCATACCATCATGACAAGCTGTATCGCCAGAAAAACCACTGTGAGCGGTAAGAGCAAACGTGCGAGCTGGTTACGGCTCACGCCACTGGCATTCAGCACTGCCATCTCATGGTCAATATACAAACGCCCAAAGACCAACATCAAGCCAATAAAAAAGCCCAATGGCATAATCAGAGTTAAAAATTCAGGTAATCGATAACCGATAATGCTAAATAAGATATTGGCATCTAAACGACCCTGAGCAGCAATACCAAAATATTTGATTAAGCGACCGCCCATCATGATTAATGTGAGTAAGGCGATGACGACCAAAGAGGTCTCAACAACCTGCTTAACAAGATAACGTCGAATAATCAAAGGAAGCTTCCGTAAAAAATGAAAACATGACTGGTGAATAGTTTAACCCAATAGCCAGCAGAAAAAACCCATACTTGTATTGCACATTGCAACCTGATCCAGTGTAATGTTGCAATCGTTTAAATTCCGCAAACATCAATAGGCATCTAAAACCATATGAAACTGTCTTTAAAACGCACTCAAGACACTGGCTCTGCCCTGTTTGTCTTGGTGGATGCTGAACAAACCCAACATTCAGCCGCACAATATATTAAAAATTATCCACAACTGATTGCGACCGCACAATTTAAAGCAAGCTTGAATGAAAGTGTAACCTTAATTACACAGCATGATCATTATCCATTTTGTAGCTTGTTAGGTCTAGGTAATGCTGCACAAATTCAAGCAGCACAACTCGGGAAATTGGCACAAAGCATTATTAAAGAATCACAAAAAAAATATAGCCGTATTGATATTGATCTATCCGCATTACCTGAACAGCTACATACACTGTTTGTGATGAGCTTAACTCAGGCCAATTATGCCTTCGATGAATTCAAATCCAAGAAAAATGAATTTATCTTAGAAGAAATCCAGTTGATCGCAGAAAAATCACCACTGAATGCAGAACAGCTGAATTTATTGCAAGCCATCAGTACTGGGCAAAATCTAGCGCGTGATTTGGGCAATCGTCCAGGTAATATCTGTTTCCCTGAGTACCTTGCTGAGCAAGCGCTAGCATTGGCAGCAGAATATCCTGAGCTGTTGAAAGTGACCGTGCTAGATGAACAGCAAATGGCTGATTTAGGCATGCATGCATTCTTGGCTGTCAGCAAAGGTTCAGCACGTGCAGGTCGGGTAATTACTCTTGAATACAAAGCTGAATTAGAGCAAGCCCCAATCGTATTGGTCGGTAAAGGCGTGACTTTTGACACAGGCGGCATTTCGCTCAAACCAGGCCTAGGCATGGATGAAATGAAATTTGACATGTGTGGTGCAGCATCAGTTTTGGGAACCATGCGTGCGCTGTGTGAAGCCAAACTGCCGATTCATGTGGTAGGTGCAGTTGCCGCAGCAGAAAATATGCCATCTGACCATGCGACCCGTCCAGGGGATATTGTCACCACCATGAGTGGGCAAACCGTGGAAATTCTCAATACCGATGCCGAAGGCCGATTGGTACTCTGCGATACCTTAACTTATATCCAGCGCTTTAACCCTGCGGTCGTGATTGATATTGCAACCTTGACAGGTGCCTGTGTGGTGGCACTGGGTAAAGTACTCAGTGGTTTATTCTCTCCAGATGATGCTTTAGCTCAAGAGTTGACTCAGGCAGGTGAACAAAGCTTTGACCGCGTCTGGCGCATGCCTGTGCTGGATGATTATCAAGAGCTACTCGACTCACCATTTGCCGATATTGCCAATATTGGTGGGCCGCATGGCGGTGCGATTACGGCGGCGTGCTTCTTGCAACGCTTTACCCGTGACTACCGCTGGGCGCACTTGGATGTTGCAGGCACGGCATGGTTGTCTGGCAGCAATAAAGGTGCAACAGGTCGACCTGTACCACTACTGATGCAGTTTATTGCAAATCGCGTTCAACATGACTAAAGTCAGTTTTTATTTGTTTGAAAATAGCGTAGAACGGCAAGTCGACAGTGCTTGCCGTTTATCGCGCAAACTGTTGCGCCAGCCTGTACGGATTTGGTGGTATTGTTGTCAAGCCGAGCAGCAACAGTTACTCGATGAGGCTTTGTGGACATTTGATCCACAAAGCTTTATTCCACATGGAATTGACCAGCCACAAGCCAGTGTCTGCATTTCTGCACAACTGCCTGAACATGAGTCTTGGCTCATCTTTAACTTTGAAACACAGGCAGTTGAACCGAAAGACACGTTTGAACACATTATTGAAATTGTCGAAAATCAAGAATCAACTAAAATAGTCGGTCGAAACAAATTCAAACAGTACCGAGAATGGGGAATTGCCCCACGTACGTTTAAATTATAATCTTAACCCAATGCGTTGTTTTAAGGAGTAAAACGTGGCGTTAGATGTTGGAGCAGATTTTGAAAAGCGTTGGCTCAATGCACCACAAGCTGTTCGCCAAACTTATATCAATGATCTGACTCGTATTTGTGAATTATTGTCTACCGATGTTCGCTTAGAAGACTGGCTGTCTAACAATAAACAAGCCCAGCTCCAGTCTTATGAGACCATCGAAAATTCCTACGCTGAGCTCAAGGCACAGCTCCTTGAAGAAGCACGTATTCGCCGTCAACATGCCTTAGAGCAATCTTTGGCAAAAAAACGCGCCCAACAACAGGCGTATATTGATGACCTACAACTGGATGAACGCCTGCAACATCAGGCACAAACCCAACAATTACAAGCATTGCAACAACAACTAGGTCAGGAAAGTCGAGCATATAGTGAACGTTATACTACGACACCGAAACTACGTTTTGAAGCGACGACAAACAGTGTGATTAGCCCTGAAATTCAACATGCGCTGGATAACTTAAAAGTTCGCTTAGAACTTGAAGCTGAAAGTTTAATTGAGCAGATTCAACACAGTGTCACCAGCTTAAATCAGAAAATTCAGCAAGCAGCAGACGAAGAAATCCGCTACTTGCTAGAACAGCATCCCTCTTCAGATGCTTAAAAAAATCTCGGCACATGCCGAGATTTTTTTTATTTTAGAAAGCCATTTTCCGCCAGAAATGACATGCTAATACTGGACTGCGGATTTTGCTCTGCAGCTTTATCCCCCAGCAGCAACCGTTCGATATAACGTGCCAGCACATCCACTTCGAGATTGACTTTTGAACCCTGCTTCCACGTGCCAATATTAGTGCGTTCTGCAGTATGTGGAATCAAGTTTAAGCTCAAAATATTACCACGCAAATGATTGATGGTTAAGCTAATACCATCGACAGTGACCGAGCCTTTCTCTGCCAGATATTTCGCCAGCTCAACGGGTGCCGTCACTTCAAAATAAAGCGAGCGGGCATCTTCACGGACTAAAGTAATTTCGCCAATACCATCGACATGCCCACTCACAATATGTCCACCAAAGCGTGTGGTTGGCAACATGGCTTTTTCAACATTGACAGGGTGTCCGACCTGCCAAGTACCGAGCGTTGTACGGTTTAAACTTTCCCGTGACACATCTGCAGCATACCAGTTGTCACCCCATTCGATGACAGTCAGGCAAATGCCATTGGTGGCAATCGAATCGCCCAAATGCACATCTGACATATCCAAATCAGTTTGAATTCGCAACCGTACATCACCACCCACATTTTGCAGGCTGGACACTTTACCTAGGCTTTCAATAATTCCTGTAAACATAGTCTGTTCTCTTTATTTTATTTACCACAAGGCGAGCTGGGTACTCGTACCAAAGGTATCTACTCCACCCAATTCAGCACAATGATAAAGTTGTCCCAATAACTGACGCAATGGCGGTCCAGGTTTGGCATGCGTATCGGTAATCACGATAAATTCCAGTACACGTGCGCGCTCGGACTGACGCTGCTTGCTCACGCGGTAACGTGGCACATCTTGTGTTAATAAGGTCACTCGCCCACGTTCCAAGTTCGCTTTGAGCAAATCTTTGGCGGCAATATTGCCATCGGTTGAGTAACTGGTCAGGATATAACGCGCATTAATCGTCGAAAGCAAAGTTTCATAGGCATCTTTGGCATGTTTCGATGAATTATAAGGGCTTGGTCGCTCTTTACGCCATGCACGGTCAATCCCGCTTTTAAAGCCTTTGGTGTCTGGCGAAGGTAAATCTGCCTGATCCCACAAGGTAAGTGAATTCAACACATGATAGTTACTACTATACGCATGCTGATTGTAGGGTGGATCCAAATAGGCAACATCAACCTCAAAACCGCTCATTTGGTTTGCTAAATGCTGAGCATCCACACACCACATTTCTGCCATTGGGTTTTTAACATCACCAATTTCGCAAAAGCGGCTTGGCGTTAACCACAGTAATGATTCGATACGTTCCAGCGCAGTCTGGGTTTTTCCGCCCCAACCGTGATGAAAACTTTTGAATACACCACTGGTATTACTAACAAAACTGGCAGAATAAAGTAGCGGTGCGAGCAAAGCACTCATTTCAATATCATCAATCGCACCTTCTGCCTGCCATGTTGCAATTTGCTGGCGAATAGCATCAATACGCATACCATTACGGCGTTTGAAAAACAAGCGATCACGCGCAGGGTCGTATTCTTCATCCTTTCGTGGGCAAAGATTATGCGTGACCCAGCCTTTTGCCAGCGGCAAGCGGTTAAGATAATCAATAGCTTTTTGATAGCCACCCAGCTCTTTAAATTTCGGTGCATCAATACAGGACAGCACAGCATGATTTAAAGCATGGCTATAGGGTTCCCAGTCATTGGCAATGACTCGATAACCATTTTGCCGTGCGAGGCGCGATACCACACCACTGCCTGCAAAAAAGTCAGCAAAAATAGGGGCACGCTTCCCTTTATGATTGAGTGTTCCTGTTTCTTCCAGCGCTTCTAAAATCAGATGCAGCAGTCGACGCTTATTGCCCAAATATGGCACTAGCTGATGAAATAAATATTCATCAGTGGTGCGGGCAGCATGACGGCGTTTATGATAAAGCGTTGTTTCTGAACTCATAATCACTCTTGCAATGGCGTTAAGTTAAGGCGAATATCGTCCCCAACTTGGGCAATTTCTTGAATATGCAAACGGTATTGCTGGTTAAGACTTTGCAAATCGACTTGAAACATGGCACGTGCCGAATGTCCCAATAAGGTTGGCGCAATATAATGAATATATTCATCAACCAAGTGCTGTTGAATAAATGCTGAAGCCAAGGTCGCTCCTGCTTCAACCAATACATCATAAATCTGATGATCACGTAGCAATTGCTTCAGCAATTGATCTAAAGGCTGTACTTCAATTTGTACCACCCCTAAATTCGCTAGTTCTTGGCGAAAGGGTCCCATCACGATCAGGGTTTCAGGTTGTTGTAAGATCTTGGCAGTCAGTGGCAAACGCCCCTGACGATCCAGCACCACACGTTTTGGCTGAACCACGCTACTCAAATCGACATTGGCCAACTCACGTACATTAAGCTGGCAATCATCGGCTAGAACCGTTCCAATTCCCGTAATCACAGCACCTGAAATGGCACGCCAGTGCTGTACATCTTGGCGTGCTGCTGCACCTGTAATCCATTTTGACTCACCCGATGCCATTGCAGTTCGACCATCGAGGCTTGCTGCGACTTTCAGGCGGACATACGGCATTTGAGTTGCCATCGCTTTTAAAAAGCCTTTGTTCAATGCGGCTGCTTCAACGTCACAAATGCCTGACTCAACCTCAATACCTGCGGCTTTTAAAATCTCAATGCCTTTACCTGCCACAAGTGGATTTGGGTCTAAACAGGCAATCACGACTCTTTTAACTTGAGCTTTGACCAATGCTTCAGCGCAAGGCGGTGTCCGACCATAGTGTGCACATGGTTCAAGCGTGACATAAGCGGTTGCACCTTGTGCCTGTTCAGCTGCCTGACGTAAAGCAAATACCTCGGCATGAGGCTGCCCTGCACGCGGATGAAAACCCTGACCAATCACCTGCTCATCTTTAACAATTACACAGCCCACATTCGGGTTTGGCTTGGTACTGTAGCAACCTTGCTTAGCAAGCCCAATTGCCTGCTGCATATAGCGTTCATCGAGAGAGTAATTAGACATAATGCGTTAGTGTTCTCGTTGTTGCATAAGTTCAATATGTTGGCGAAAAGCTTCTACATCTTGGAAATCTTGATAAACTGAAGCAAAACGGACATACGCCACGTGGTCTAAACCAAACAAAGCCTGCATGACAATTTCACCAATGGTACGTGAACTGACATCACGCTCACCTAAACGGCGGATTTTAATTTGAATATCACTGAGTACTGTTTCGATTTGTTCTTGTGTTACTGGGCGTTTCTGTAAAGCATGCATCAATGAGCGGCGTAATTTAGCTTCATCAAACGGTTCATTTTTACCATTTGATTTAATCACACGTGGCATGACCACTTCATAACTTTCAAATGTCGTAAAACGCTCGCCACAACTTGGACATTCACGACGACGACGAATCTGACTTCCTTCCGCAGCTAAACGTGAGTCAATCACTTTGCTATCGGCAACATTACAAAACGGACAATGCATTACACAATGAATCAAGCAAAACGGTAATTCTAGTGTATCAAAAATCTTCCAGATACTAAATGTTGTGTTTGAAATAAAAAACAGCCCCGATTGGAGCTGTTTTTTTGATCTAAAACCGTAAGGTTATTCGATACGTTCACCATGCTGGCTGAGGTCAAGACCCATACGTTCGTCATCATTACTCGCACGTAGGCCAATCACCATATCAATCACTTTCAAGATCACGAAAGTCAAGATTCCACTGTAGGCAATTGTTGCAAGGACACCTTCAACTTGTACCCAAACTTGGTGTGCAATATCTGTTGGCGCTTTAGTCCCCATAATAAACGAGCTGGCGAAGACACCTGTCAAGATTGCACCCACAATACCGCCCACTGCGTGTAGACCGAAGGCATCAAGTGAATCGTCGACTTTAAGTAAGCGTTTAAGACCTGTTGTTCCCCAGAAGCATACCACGCCTCCGATCAAGCCCATGATTAAAGCACCACTTACAGTCACATAACCCGCTGCAGGTGTGATCACAACAAGACCTGCAACCGCACCAGAGGCTACGCCCAACACAGAACCTTTACCACGAATCATTTTTTCAACAAACAACCAAGAAATGGCTGCTGCTGCTGCGGCAACTTGTGTAGTCAGTACAGCATAACCTGCAGCACCGTTTGCACCCAAAGCTGAACCGCCATTGAAACCAAACCAGCCTACCCATAACATGCTTGCGCCAATAACCGTCAAAACAAGGTTATGTGGTGCCATAGACTCTTTGCCAAGACCAATACGTTTACCCAAGAGGTATGCAGCAACCAGACCTGCCACACCTGAGTTAATATGCACCACTGTACCACCAGCAAAGTCAAGCGCACCATCTGTGCCTAACCAACCGCCACCCCAAACCCAGTGAGTAATTGGTGCATAAACTGCAATCACCCAAATGGTAATAAATGCCACAAACGCACCAAACTTCATACGTTCAGCAACAGAACCACTAATAATCGCGACAGTAATAATTGCAAAAGTCATTTGGAAGATGACGAAAAGAATTTCAGGAATTGTTCCCTGTAAAGTATCAGTGGTAATACCAGCTAGCATGGTTTTACTAAAACCACCAATGAAAGCATTGCCTGTATCAAATGCTAGGGTGTAACCAATCGCCACCCAGACAATACTTACAATCACGACTGCTATAAAGCTGTGTGCCATGGTTCCCAATACGTTCTTTTTACGAACCATACCGCCATAAAATAAAGCCAATCCTGGAATGGTCATCAGGAGAACTAAAGCGGTAGAAATAAGAATCCATGCAGTGTCACCAGTATCCAATTTTGGTTTGGCTGCTGGCGCAGGCGTAGTTGCTGCGGGTGCTAATGCAGGTGTTGCTGTAGCGGCAGATGCTGCCGTGGTTGCTGCGTCCGATGCAGCAACTGCTGTTGGTTTAGGTGTAGAAGACGTTGCTTCTTCTGCCCAAGCAGCAGAACCACCGAGTAATGCGCCAGATAAACCAAGCGCCATGATTATTTTTTTCATGTGTATCCCCCAACCTTAATCTTTTGCGAGCTAAACTCTACTGAGCAAACTTCGTGCCAAATTACACAGCATCTGGACCAGTTTCGCCTGTACGAATACGGATGACTTGCTCAAGGTTGGTCACAAAAATTTTACCGTCACCAATTTTACCTGTGCTTGCGACACGGGTAATGGATTCAATGACTGAATCCACCATTTCATCGCTAATGGCAATTTCAATTTTAACTTTTGGTAGGAAATCAACGACATACTCAGCACCACGGTACAATTCCGTATGACCTTTTTGGCGACCGAAACCTTTAACTTCGGTTACGGTGATCCCTTGAACACCAATTTCAGAGAGTGCTTCACGCACATCATCCAATTTGAATGGTTTTACAATTGCAGTTACGAGCTTCATGTTTGTTTTCCTTCGGCTTGTTGTTCAGCTGTAAGGTTTTATGTTCAATTTTCATGCCAATATCTCTGCGGTTAGGGGAATACAGAAATATCTGACACGAATCCACTTTATACCCTATTTTAACGCTTTACGTGCATAGATCAGAAAAAAAAGAAGTTTTTTTTCAATTTATGATGCTCTAAACACATCATGCTAGAATGTTGCAGATTTTTAACATTTTCTGCACATTTATGAGGATCTTATAATGATTGAAATCTTATTAGAGGCGATATTAGAGCAAATTGATCAACCAAAAAAAGACTTAGAGCACAATTTAAGGGCGCTCCTCAATGAAGCTGTAAGTCGTATGGATTTGGTCTCTCAGGATAAAATTCAACGCCAAAAAAATGCGCTATTTATTGCAAATCAACGCCTAGCAATTTTAGATGAAAAAATTAAACAACTTGAAAATAGCTTACAAGCACAAAAATAAGCACCATGATTGTGCAAAAAAATAGAAATTCGACTAAATAATAAGCACCAAAACGGAACTAAAATAACATGTCTTTTGCTAAAATTTATACACGGGGAGTATTGGGACTCCATGCTCCCCTCATTGAAGTTGAAGTCCATGTCAGTCAAGGGTTACCTTCTTTAACGATTGTTGGCTTAGCCGAAGCTGCGGTACGTGAAAGTAAAGATCGAGTTCGTTCAGCAATCATTAATAGTGGTTTTCAGTTTCCAACTAAACGTCTCACGATCAATTTAGCCCCTGCAGATTTACCCAAAGATGGTTCACGGCTTGATT
The DNA here is from genome assembly GCF_004331075.1 of Acinetobacter brisouioides. Lineage (GTDB taxonomy): Bacteria > Pseudomonadota > Gammaproteobacteria > Pseudomonadales > Moraxellaceae > Acinetobacter. The sequence goes on from NZ_SJNX01000003.1 coordinate 56,598, forward strand.
TGCCAATTGCCTTGGGAATTTTAATTGCTTCTGGACAAATTCCTGACCAGAAAATTGCAGACTACGAACTGATCGGTGAACTGGCACTAGATGGGCAATTACGCGCTGTTTCGAGTACGCTAAGTATTGCGTTGGCTTGCCAGAAAGCCCAGCATAAACTGTTATTGCCAACAGACAATGCCAATGAAGCTGCCCAGTTACAACAGCTTGATGTATATGCAGCCAGTTCACTTGAGCAAGTTTGCCAACATTTTTTAGGGCAGCAACCCATTCAAGTTACGCATCCCTCGCAAAACATCGCAGCCTCACAGCAGTTACTGGATCTGGCAGATATCAAAGGTCAGCTTCGGCCACGTCGTGCCTTAGAAATTGCGGCTGCTGGTGGACATTCTATTTTATTTCGTGGCCCGCCTGGCACAGGTAAAACCTTACTGGCATCACGGTTACCGAGTATTCTGCCTACATTAACTCAGGAAGATAGCCTCACCGTTGCCAGTATTTATTCGGTTGCCAATCAACCTTATCAATTTGGACAACGCCCCTTTCGTGCGCCACACCATACCGCGTCAGCAATTGCTCTGGTTGGCGGAGGCTCACAGCCGAAACCAGGTGAAATTACGCTTGCCCATTTAGGGGTATTATTTTTAGATGAACTTCCAGAATTTGATCGTAAGGTTTTAGAAGTTCTGCGCCAACCCTTAGAAAGTCAGGAAATTGTGATTTCACGAGCGGCTCGGCAGATGACTTTCCCAGCGCAGTTTCAACTGGTTGCAGCCATGAATCCCTGCCCTTGTGGTTATGCTTTTAATCAGGACAGTCGTTGCCAATGTTCTGCTGAAGCGATTAAACGCTATCAGAACCGAATTTCAGGGCCATTGCTCGACCGTATTGATTTACATATTGATGTACCGCCACTCTCAGCGCAAGATCTGCAAACCCAGCGCCCAAGTGAAACTTCTACAACAGTTCGCGCTCGGGTTCTGGCAGCTTATCAATTTCAGCTCTCCCGCCAAGGGTTTAGTAATCAGCAGTTATCCCCTCAGCAACTTGAACAATATGCTGTCCTGTCTAGTGACTCTCAAAAAATGCTGGCGCTCGCACAACAACGTCTCAATCTTTCTGCTCGAGCCTATCATCGAGTATTGCGAGTTGCCCGTAGTATTGCCGATTTGGCAGAAAGTGAGTCAATTTCTACAACTCACCTTTCTGAAGCATTGTCTTATCGCAGTCCATTTCAAAGCTAATTTTGCGACATAAAAAAACCGCATGTTTGACATGCGGTTTTTCGGGTAGACCTGCTATTTTTAGAAGGTTTTAGTCAAACTAAAGACCGCACCTGTATCAGTTTCGCGTTTGACAGCATTTGGCAAACCACTGGTATTGTAATTATTACCAATTGCATCCAGCTCGGCGGTTAAACCAGATACTGATTTAAAGCTATAGGTGATGCCAGCCTTCCAGTCCGTAAAGTTGTCATGTTTTTTATCACCATAACCAAAGATATCTTTATCCGCTTTGGTATAGCCAGCACCCAAGACGCCACCAAAACCTTTGGCGATTGGGAATGAATAGCTGGCATTGACATTCCAAGAGTTACTGCCTGTATAGCCACCCCAGTCATTGGTGTAGTTCACATTGGTAAATAGACTATCGCCATTGGTAATTAAGCTTGCAAAAGTTAACTTGGCATAAAATTCTGTCCAGTCCCAATCTTTGCTATGGCTTGGATAGTTATATTCCACAACCCCAACATCGAGCGTCGGCTTAATTTTATTGGACAGCGGTAAAGTTGTGGTAAAGCCAATCGATGGGTCAAGCTCTAAATGTGGAACATTCCCACCATCAAAGTCGACATTTGAAGCAAAGGCAGAAACATAAAGCCCACTTGAATGTGCCAAAGTAAATGATCCCTGAATCGCTGGGTCATTTAAAGTTTGACTGATACCACGGAAACGGTAGTCTGAAGTCAATGCAACATTGCCACTAAATGTTAAGCCATATTGTGCCAATGTATTATCTTCCGCAGCCATTGCACCGGTTGATAATGTCGATACAAATAATGCTGTTGTGAGTAATTTCTTCATTTTGTGATTTCTCCCCAAACCGTGAATTCGATTTTTTGGTTATTTCTTGCAACCCACCTAGTATTAGCAATTGTTATGCCAACTTTCCTGTTGAACAAATGATTATTCGCACCCTATTTTTTGTAAAATTGCTCACTTTTAGTTCATTTCAGCGATTTTTTTGTATAAAAAAAGTGCAAATACTTCAGCAAATATTTGCTGGAGCCCAGTAATTCACAATACATATAACATAGTATGTTTTATTTAGGAAACTATGATTCATATTGTTTTAAAATGAAAATAGATCTCATTTATATTCAAAAAAACTATAAATGATCTATTTCATCATCAGGTTTTAAATTTAAAAATATAGATATATTAAAACCATATGAAACTTTTGTGAAAAAATCATGAAATAATATTGATACTTGCAATCTTTTTATTATAGATTAAAGCCCACTTTGTAACTTTCTGTATCAAGCAGCGTTACGGGTTTTATTTTATTTTTAGGGGAAACCAATGCTAAAAGCACAGAAGCTAACCTTAGCAGTTTTAATCCAGGCTACTTTACTCTCTTCCGCATATGCAAGTGAACAAAGCGAATCTAAAGGCTTTGTTGAAGATTCAACCGCATCAGTTTTATTACGTACCGGCTTTATCGACCGTGATAAAAAAAATGTTAACCCAGGTGTAGATACTCGCTCTACAGTTCAATCTGTTATGTTGAATGCTGAATCAGGCTTCACTCAAGGTACTGTAGGCGTTGCTGTCGGTGTAGTTGGTGATTTCTCATTTAAACTCGGTGACAATAAGCACTCTGGCAACCAAATGATCCCTTGGAAAAATGACAATCGCAATGATCCATATGACCAATGGACTCGTGGTGGTGGTTATGTCAAAGTGCGTGCTTCAAATACAACTTTAACTTATGGTACACAAGTTCTTGATATTCCTGTACTAGCAAGCAACACAGCACGTATGGTACCTGAATATTTCACTGGGACTTTAGTCACTAGCCATGAAATTAAAAATTTAGAAGTGATCGCTGGTGAATTTACCAAAGATCAAATGTCTGACCAGATTGCTACAGATCAAAATCATTTAAAACGTGCTTATGTTTGGGGCACAAAATATAAATTTAATGACCAACTCACTGGCTCTTACTACGGTTTAGACAGTAAAGATGCGCTTAAACGCCATTATGCTGATTTAAACTTTAAACAACCGCTAAGCGATAAAAGTTCATTAACATATGACTTAAGTGGTTACCATACTAAGTGGGATAAAAATGCATCTGTATCTTCAGCAAAACCTGATGTTGATCCTTCAGATCGTTCCAACAATATTTGGGCTTTCTCTACAACTTATAGCCATGGCCCTCATAGTGTAATGCTTGCTTACCAACAAAGTACTGGTAACTCAGGTTATGCTTATAACGAAAATGCGGATGGTTTCCAAAGTGTCTATCTACCAAACTCTTACCTTTCAGACTTTAACGGTCGTGGTGAGAAGTCTGCACAAGTTCAATATAATGTTGACTTAGGTGCTTTCGGTGTTCCTGGTTTATCATTTACAACCGCATATGTCTATGGTTGGGATATCAACACCAAAACAACGCAAAATGCGAAAGAAAGCGAATTCTTCAACCAAATTAAATACACCGTTCAATCTGGTTTTGCAAAAGGCGTAAACTTGCGTCTACGTGAATCTATTTATCGTAATAGCCAAGCTTATGCAAATGACTACTACATGCCTGATACCAACGAAACACGTATCTTCCTAGATATTCCTATTAAATTCTTTTAATCATGACTGATTAATACGAATGAAAAAAACCTACACTGCAAAGTGTAGGTTTTTTTATATAAATAAATTTTGCTCACAAGCATGAGCAAAAAATCACTTATTTTTTAGCAGCTTCAATTGCTTTAACAACTTCAGCTTTCGCAACATCTGCACCTTCCCAACCAGAGATTTTAACCCATTTACCAGGTTCTAAATCTTTGTAGTGTGCAAAGAAATGTTCGATTTGGCTGATCAATAATTTTGGCAAATCTGTGTATTCCTGTACATCTTTGTACAATGGAGTCAATTTGTCATGCGGTACAGCAACCAATTTCGCATCGATACCACCGTCATCTTCCATCTTCAATTTACCAACAGGGCGGCAACGAATCACAGAACCTGCGGCGATTGGATATGGAGTCACAACCAACACATCTAATGGATCACCATCTTCAGATAAAGTATTTGGCACATAACCATAGTTTGCAGGGTAGAACATTGCTGTACCCATGAAACGGTCTACAAATAATGCGTCCGAATCTTTATCAATTTCGTACTTAATTGGTGCAGCATTCGCAGGAATTTCAATGATCACATAGATATCATTTGGTGCATCTTTACCCGCAGGGATATTGTTGTAGCTCATGACAATACTCTTTAAATGGAAACAAATTGAAAAAATTGAGTTGAGAGGCTCAATTTTTATCATGTGCCCAATTATACATGGCACATGATTTGATTGGAAAAATATTCAGACGCCTTAAAGCAGGCGCAAGGTAAACACCAACAGTAAAATCGGGCATACCATCGAGAAAAGCCAAATAATTGAACGTAAAGTTGCCCAGTTAGCCAAGTAGCAAATACCATACAAAACACGCAGCACAATATAAGCAATGCCGAGCGTCATAATCATGGCTTGATTCATCACCATATACTCAGCCATCAGCACAGACGCTAAAAATAAAGGTAAGCTTTCAAAACTATTTTGTTGCACCGCATTGGCTCTGGCGGCTAGACCTGTGGTTTTCGCCAAAAATTCACGTGGATTTTGATTATCTTTTAATTTATATCCACCTGCTATTTTAGCGATAAAGGTAAATACATAAGGCAATAAACATGCAGTCAAAATCAGATAAATAATCCCGCTTATGCTTTGCATGAATGTTTTCTCTTATTGAAATTAGACAGGCGCTCATCATAACATGGCTTTTCTGTGATTTTTTTTGTTAAATATAAGGCTTTCTATTATGCAAATGTGGATACTCGAATGATCGATCAAGATCAACAAACTTTGTTAGATGCCTTATCACAACAAATGCTTGCTCAAAAGCGTGTCGATCGTATCTTAAAAATTGTATTACCGATCACTGCCCTACTGATTACCACTATTTGCGCCAATATGACCTGGCAGTCAACTCTTGGCACATTCATCATGTTAACCGTTGCATTTTATGCTGTTGGCATTAAACGCTGGTCAATTTGGTTATGGCTGATTCTGTGTGCTTTATATAGTTTGATGGATAACTACCTCACTTTTGGAACATTACAAATTAAACCATTACGTTTACAAATGGTTGGCATGTTACCTTTTCTGATTATTATCCATATCGCACGCCCTTATTTAGACAAACTCATACAGCAACAAAAAAAATAAGACCGAAATTTCAGTCTTATTTTGTCTAGCTCAAAAACTTATTTGGCTTTATTGCGTAAATCCTTGCGCAAAATTTTACCTACATTGGATTTTGGCAATTCGTCCATAAATTCCACATAACGTGGACGTTTATAGCCTGTCAGATTGTCTTTTGCGTATGCCAGCAGTTCTTCTGTCGTTAAGCTTGGATCTTTTTTCACAACAAAAAGTTTTGGCACTTCCCCTGATTTTTCATCAGGCACACCAATTGCTGCCACTTCCAAAACTTTTGGATGCTTCGCAACAACTTCTTCAATTTCAGCAGGATAAACATTAAAACCAGACACCAAAATCATGTCTTTTTTACGATCAACGATTTTAATAAAACCACGATCATTCATGACGCCAATATCCCCAGTACGGAAAAAGCCATCTGCAGTCATGGTTTTTTCTGTTTCATCTGGGCGGTTCCAGTAGCCTTTCATGACCTGAGGGCCACGAATCGAAATTTCTCCCTGCTCACCCAACGCCACTTCTTTACCATCGTCATCTAAAATGGCAACTTCAGTTGCAGGCAGTGGAATCCCAATCGAGCCACTAAATTCAGAGGAAGCTGGCGGGTTAAAAGTTGCAACTGGTGACGTTTCTGACAAGCCATAACCCTCATGGATAATAATACCTGTCAGCTTTTTCCATGCCTCAGCAGTTGATGGCAAGACAGCCATACCACCGCCGAGTGCCAGCTTCATTTGGCTATGATCTAACTGACGGAAACCATCATTATTGACTAAGGCATTAAATAAGGTATTGACCGCAGGGAAGATCGTTGGCTTGAATTTAGCAAGCTCTTTGGTCAATGCGGTTAAATCACGTGGGTTAGGAATCAGTAAATTACTGAAACCTTTATACATACCGTACAGTTCACATACCGTAAAGGCAAAAATGTGATACAGCGGCAAAGCACACACCAAGCGTTCGACTTCCTGCGAGTCTTTACCAAATTTGCTCTGGAACATGGTGTCACATTGCAGCATATTGGCAATCAGGTTGCGATGCGTCAGTTCCGCCCCCTTAGATACCCCTGTGGTTCCGCCTGTATATTGCAATACTGCGGTATCACTCATGGTGACAATTGGACGTTTATATTGGCTTGGGCTGACTTTATGCAATGCAGTATTGAAACGCACATGGCCTGGAATATCCCAGTCAGGAATTTGTTTACGTACTTTGCGCAAGACAAAATTCACCAGATTGCCTTTCACAAAACCCAGCATATCGCCAACCGATGCGACAACGACATGCTTGACAGGCGTATGCCCAATAATTTTTTGATACACTGAAGCAAAGTTTTCAATAATCACCAAAACTTCTGCGCCTGCATCATTGAGCTGATGTTCAAGCTCACGTGCCGTATAAAGCGGGTTAACATTGACTAGAATCAAACCCGCCCGAAAAATCCCTAAACTCACAATCGGATATTGAAATACGTTTGGCATCATTACCGCCACGCGTGAGCCTTTTGCTAAACCTAAACTTTGCAAATAACAAGCAAATTTCTTACTTTCACGATCAACATCAGCATAAGAAATGGTTTTATCCATGAAAATAAAAGCATCTCGAGAAGCATACTTTTGAAAATTACGTTCAAAAATATCAATTAAGGAAGTATTTTCGGATGGCAGCTCGACTATTTCGGGAATACCTGTTTTTTTGTATTCATTAATCCAAATTTTTTCCATAATGCCTTTAATCTCCAATCTGTAATCCGATCTAATCGCGTTGTATGCTATGTACCTGATTGTTGAGTTTTTATGCCCAACGCGCTTTTTTTCCACAATAACATATATAACGTATTTCAAAATTGGCTTACTAGATCAATGTCTGAACTATGAGTTTATTTGCTTTTTGATAACCACGTGGTAAAAGTTGTCCTTTTGCTGCACGTTTTCCAAGATATTTTTGTAAGTCATCGCCTTTTAATTTCAATTGTTGTTGCCCTGCAACCACCTGAATCAGATCAGATAAATTCAATAATTGCATATCCACAACAATTTCATTGTCCTGAAGTTGTATCAATTTGTTGCCTTTACCTTTGTTTAAAACAGGTAATTCTTGCAAGTCAACAATCAAGACGCGCCCACCAGAGCTTAACAGTGCAACATGACTCTTTTGTTGAATTGGCATTAAAGGTAACGCTTGAGCCTGATCAGGTATGCTCAGGAAGGCCTTACCTGCTTTGGCATTGGTGTCGAGTGCATTGGCTTGGGTTTTAAAGCCATAACCCGCACTGCTCGCTGCCAGTAATTCTTGTTGATCGTCTTCAATCAGCACTTGAGTAAATGCTACGCCATTGGCAGGAGCAAGTTTCGAACTTAAAGGTTCACCCAAACCACGTGCTGACGGTAAGCTATTGATTGGCAATGCATAACTTCGCCCAGTCTGATCTATCACATAGACTCGTTGATTACTCTTACCAACGGCATGACTCAAATACTGATCGCCTGCACGGTAATTTAAGTTTTCAGCATCGACCTCTGCACCTTTTGCGGCACGAATCCAACCTGCTTCAGAGAGTACGACTGTTACAGCTTCTGCAGGCATCAAATCCTGTTCTTTAATTTGCACCGCTTCAGCGCGTTGTACAATCGCTGAACGACGCTCATCACCAAATTTTTTCGCATCTTCCTTGAGTTCATTAATCACCAAGTTTTTCAATGACTCAGGGTTTGCCAACTGCTCACGAATAATCGTTGCTTTGGCTGAAAGTTCATCCTGCTCTTGGCGAATTTGCATTTCTTCAAGCTTAGCCAGTTGACGCAATTTCAGTTCCAGAATCGCTTCCGCCTGAATCTCATCAATCTGTAACTTTTCCATTAATGCTTGTTTCGGCTGATCTTCTTCACGAATAATTTGAATCACCGTGTCGATATCCAAATAAGCAATTAATAGCCCTGCCAAAATATGCAGGCGTTTTTCAATTTTATTTAAATGATATTGCAAACGACGGGTGACGGTTGCTTTACGAATTTCGATCCATTCCAGCAAGATTTTACGAATCGATTTAACCTGTGGGCGACCATCTGCCCCAATCATGTTTAAATTGACCCGATAGCTAGACTCTAAATCAGTGGTCGCAAACAAATGGCTCATCACCTGTTCGGCATCGACACGGTTGGAGCGCAGCACAATCACCAAACGGGTTGGGTTTTGGTGATCCGATTCATCACGAATATCGGACACTAAAGGGAGTTTCTTCGCCAGCATTTGGTCAGCGATTTGAGTCACTACTTTTGAGCCAGACACCTGATATGGCAAATCACTGATGATAATTTCATTTCTTTCAACCGTATACACTGCACGCATACGGTAACTGCCACGCCCAGTCGTCTGGATTTTCAGGAGTTCATCTGGTGGCGTAATAATTTCAGCTTTGGTCGGTAAGTCAGGGCCTGGAATATATTCTGCGACTTTTTCATCGCTTAGATTCGGGTTACGAATTAGAGCAATCGTTCCTTTGATTACTTCACGTAAGTTATGTGGTGGAATATCCGTTGCCATACCCACGGCAATACCTGTCGTACCGTTCAGCAAAATATTCGGTACTCGCGCTGGCAAGTTAATCGGTTCTTTTAAAGAGCCATCAAAGTTATCTTGCCAGTCACAAGTGCCTTGCCCAAGCTCAGACAATAACAACTCACTAAACTGTGACAATTTTGCTTCGGTATAACGCATTGCCGCAAAAGACTTAGGATCGTCGGGTGAACCCCAGTTACCTTGCCCTTCAATAAACGGATAACGATAACTAAATGGCTGTGCCATGAGCACCATGGCTTCATAACATGCCGAGTCACCATGCGGGTGGTATTTACCCAGTACATCGCCCACTGTACGTGCTGACTTTTTCGGTTTGCCACTGTGCTTTAACCCTAGCTCACTCATGGCATAGACGATACGGCGCTGTACAGGTTTTAAACCATCACTAATATGGGGCAATGCACGATCCATAATTACGTACATGGCATAATTTAAGTAGGCTTGTTCGGTAAACTCTGCTACGGAGCGGTTTTCTGTCGCATGATGCGCAAGATTGGTCATAAAAGAATTGAACCTATCTGAATGCTAAGGGAAAGAAACAATGAATATGGCTATTTAACAAGATCGAGACTCAAACGTAAATTAAAACTCTATGATCTCGCTGATTTTTTCTACTTTCTTAAATTATTGCATACAATTCACACATTCCTTTAGGTTTTGCACCCTGCTTCTTTATAATATATAGGCTATGTAATGTGGTTGATTTATAATATTTATTAGATTACATAAGCTTGATTATAACCAGATTGGAAAAAATAATTTATGAAAATTCATTATATGGGCTGTTCTTTACTCGCACTCGGTCTTTTGGTCAGTGGCTGTTCGCCTGTTGAAAAATCAATAGTTTTACAATCTCCTCAAGTGAATGCTGCACTGAGCGCAAATAAATACACAGGTACAAAAACCAGTATTTCTATTGGGAAATTTGATAACCGCTCAAGCTATATGCGTGGCATCTTCTCGGACAATGTCGACCGTTTAGGTGGACAAGCCAAAACCATTTTAGAAACCCATTTACAGCAAACAGGCTATTTTACCGTCTTAAACCGTGACAACTTATCCGAACTAAAACAGGAAACAGGGTTTAGTGGCTCAGCTCAGAAAATTCAGGGCGCACGTTATGTCATTACAGGCGATGTTTCTGAATTTGGACGTAAAGAAGTGGGCGATGTACAGTTATTTGGCTTGCTTGGACGTGGCAAAGCACAAGTTGCTTATGCCAAAGTCAATTTAAATATTGTCGATGTACAAACCTCAGCAATTGTACATTCTGTGCAAGGCAGTGGTGAATACTCTCTCAGCCAACGCGAAGTTTTAGGCTTTGGCAGTGATGCGTCTTATGACTCAACCTTAAATGGTAAAGTGCTGGATTTAGCCATTCGTGAAGCAGTCAATCATCTGGTCAACGATATTCAAAACAATCAGTGGAATATCCAGAAATAAGCCAGAGAATAACATCACATGAAAAAATTTTTACCATGGGTAAGTCTTGGACTTGCCATTGGCTTGACGGGTTGTGCTTCGCAACCCAATACGCTTTACCATTGGGGTAATTATCCTCAACAGGTTTATTTAGGATTTAATCAACCTGAGAAAGCCTCTCCAGCCAAGCAAATCAGCGTATTAGAAGCTGATGTTGAAAAAGCACGCGCTAAAAATCAAGCCATTCCACCAGGTTTATATGCTCATTTGGGACTACTGTATAGTAATAGTGACACTCAAAAAGCAGCTCAGTATTTTGAACTGGAAAAACAAAGCTACCCTGAAGCCAGCGTATTGATGAATCGCTTATTGGCTCAATTGAAAGCCAATTAAGGAACAATACCATGAAAAATATGACGTTATTGCTTCTGGCTTTCTTCGGAATCAGCTTAACAGGCTGTGCAACCCACCAAGCCATCAAACCTCAATACGATGCAACGGTATATAAACAACATATGCCGCATTCGATTTTGATTTTGCCACCGGTCAATGACAGCCCTGAGCCGCGTGCAACTTACAGTTTTTGGTCAACCACCACTGTGCCTGTTGCAGAAGCAGGTTACTATGTTTTCCCCTTAAGCATTGTGGATCGCATGTTTAAAGAAAATGGCGTAACCAACGGGCATGATGCTCAGTCAATTCCTGCAGCAAAACTCAAAGAGATTTTTGGCGCAGATGCTGGCTTATATATTCACTTAAAAGAATATGGCTCGAAGTACCAAGTGATTCAGACAACAACCACTGTCTCGGCAGATGCCAAACTGATTGATTTGAACACAGGTACTGTTTTATGGACAGGTTCGAAACGCATCGTTCTGTCTAATAATGACAATAACAACAACTTGATCTCGATGCTGGTCATTTCTGTTGTGGATCAGGTGATCAATCAAAAGTCTGACTCGGGTTATAAAGCTGCTGCAATTGTCAGCTCTCAAATGCTCAACCCAACTCAACATGGCGGTATTGGTCTACTTTATGGACCGCGTTCGCCTAAATATCAGCCTTAATAAATTGGCGATCCTAGCGATTATAAATCGTTAGGATCGTTTTCTTACAATCCAATCGACTCAAGCGTTTTGCCTTGAGTTTCCTCTCCAAGAACAAGAATTACCGCAGCAACAGCTAAAAGCACCACTGTAAACATCATAAAGACATGATGAAAAGCCTCTGGATCAACGATTAAATGCGTGACCACAATCGGCGCGACAATGCCGCCAATCCGCCCAATCGCTGCTGCCCAACCTGAACCAAATGCACGGATATTGGTTGGATATTGCTCTGGTGTATAAGTATATAAAACACCCCACGCCCCCAGATTAAAAAAGGACATTAAACAGCCCCACAGCATAATTTCACTGTCGCTGTTGGCTTGTCCAAAAAAGTACGCCGACACCGCACAAAACCCGATAAAACCTGCGAGTGTCGCTTTACGCCCAAGTTTTTCCACTAACCAAGATGCCACAACATAGCCTGGAAGCTGTGCCAAAATCATAAACAGAACATATTCAAAAGATTTAACAATATCATAGCCCTGCTTCACCAACAGGCTCGGCAACCAGGTAAAAATACCATAATAAGAAAATACAATTCCAAACCAGATCAACCACAGCATGAGGGTTCTACGCACAAATGGTTTTTGCCATAACTGTTGAAATGATACTTTTTGCTGATGCGCGACAGGACAAACTTCAATCTCTTGAATCACCTCAACCCCAGCCTGCTGCTCCAGCTTTTGGATCAACATATGAGCTTCTTCAATGCGATTGCGGTTAATTAAATAAGGAACAGATTCGGGTACTTTGCTAAAAATCACCCAAACATAAAACAGGGGTAAACCACCGATTAAAAAGGCAATATGCCAGCCAAAATGCGGAATCAGAAAATAAGAAATCAGGGCGGCAACCAACCAGCCTAGCCCCCAGAAACTTTCCAGCAATACAATAAAACGCCCACGTACCTGTGCGGGCACATATTCACTGACCAGAGTCACAGCTACAGGCAACTGCCCACCCAAGCCCAATCCCACAATAAAACGACAGACCAGAAGCACAGTCAAATTTGGGGCAAACGCACATAATCCAGTCGCAATACTATAAATGACCAAGGTGCTGGCAAAGACATTCTTACGCCCAAAACGGTCAGCTAACGCACCTGAAAACACTGCACCAATTGCCATACCGACAAAGCCAATACTCACAATCCAGCCACTTTGTATAGCGGTCAAATTCCAGTCATGCACCAGCTTGGTCATAATAAATGCGATGATGCCAGTATCCATCGCATCGAACATCCAGCCCAAACCAACCATCCACAACAGATTATAATGAAAGCGACCAATCGGTAAGCGTTGCACGCGGGATACAAGATCCATAAGCTGTTCTCAAATCAATAGGTTATTTAAAAGGCATTGAAATGTGTTCTACACAATGTCTTATTCATCAATTGATGATGCCGAATGTCCATCATCTTCTTTATAGATAAATTTCGGCATTTCCAGACCAAAATAAATCGCAATCACCCGTAAGATAAAACCAAACAACAAGGTAATAACGCTGGTGACTTCAAGCGTTAAATTGAGCATGCTGCACAACCAGTAACAGATGACGGCAACAAAGGAAATGCTGGCATAGAGTTCACGGCGAAACACCAGTGGAATATCATTACACAAAATATCGCGCAAAATTCCACCAGACACACCCGTCAATACACCTGCCACCGCTGCGACCACAAAGCCATGCCCCATTTGAATCGCGACCTGACAACCAATAATGGTAAAGGCAATCAACCCCAAAGCATCAAGCAGCAAAAAGATAGAACGTAAATGCTTCATCCATTTGGCAATAAAAATTGTGACCAGTGCTGCAAAAGACGTCAGCATCAGATATTCAGGGTGTTTCACCCATCCCAAAGGATAATGCCCCAACAAAACATCACGTACCGACCCACCACCGAGCGCAGTGACACAGGCAATCAGAATCACACCGAACCAGTCCATGCTGCGACGCCCCGCAGACAAGGCACCTGTCATGGCTTCAGCGGTAATCGCCACAATATAAATGACCGTTAACAGCATTCCCTGAAACCTTTTTTAGGTAACTCAAAACAAACGTTATTCTAAAGAAAACTCGCACAACAATGTTTAAATTTTTTCCCCGAACCACACAGGCAGATCTGCTTCATACCGAGTGTTTTTGGCAATGTCGGATCTAGAAAAAACCACCGATCGGCATGGTAAACAAAATAGGATTGTTCTTGATGAATTTGATTTTCCTGACCATCAAAATAGTAAGCTTTAAACTCCACCATGGCATGTGATTTATCCAGCTTAGGCAAACTGTTTAGAATCTCCAGTTGCTGCCATTGATTATGTCGGCTCCATGCCTCTAGCGCAGCATGGTCTAATTGCTTCTGCTGGCCTAAAGCCGTGGTTTTAACAATATAATCAATCTCATGTTTGGCAAATGCACTATAACGTGAGCGCATGAGCTGTTCCGCACTTTGCGCGCTGGCTATGCCTTGATGTAAAGGCTGACAGCATGTGGCATATTGCCCATGACCACATGGGCATGTTTGTTCATTCATAAAAAAGCCTATTTAAAGGGCTATTTTAGCAAAACCAGACTTAGGATGTTTGTTCAGGTTGTGCTTTGGGGACAATATGGACTTTTTCAATTTTATGCCCATCCATAGTGACGATTTCGAAGCGATAACCATCGATCTCAATGACATCACCACTTTCGGGTAAACGTCCCAAATGCAACAACAAATATCCTGAAAGTGTTGAATACTCTTCACTTTCATCCACCAAGTCACGCCCAAGTAGCAAAGAAATATGACGAATATCAGTTGAACCATCAATCATGAGTGAACCATCATCCAGACTTTCTGCAACTGTCTGCATTTCATCTTCATCAGGGAATTCCCCTGCAATGGCTTCTAAAATATCAATTGGTGTGACAATCCCTTCGATTGAACCATACTCATTTAGCACAATGGCCATTTGTAATGGTGCTTGGCGTAGCTGCTCCATAACCATAAGTACCTGAGCATTTTCATGCACAATCATCGGTTCACGCAAATGTCCCGTAAAGTTCAGCTTACCTGTTTCAATATACTCATTCAGGATTTTATGCGTCAGGGCAATCCCTGCCAGATTATCCAGTTCGCCATGTGCAAAGATCAATCGTGAATGGGTCATTTGCGTCATATGTTCGCGAATCTGCTCAGGATGATTATCGAGGTCAATCCATTCGAGTTCAGGTCGTGGCGTCATAACCGATTTAACAGGACGTTCCGACAATCCTAAAACACCCTGCACCATCACGCTATGATATGCGCTATTTGCACCATCAAACATTTCTTCAGCAAAGGCATGTGTTGCTAAAACATCATGCTCAGACGTAACGTCATTCGTGTTGTTGTTCGACTTGCCACCCAGCATGCGCATGACTGCCGAAGCCGTCCGATAACGCAAATCAGTTGTAGTGATTGTACGTGCCTGATTACGGCGGGTCACCTGATTGATCGCCTCAATCAAGACGGAGAAGCCAATCGCGGCATATAAGTAACCTTTTGGAATATGAAAATTGAAGCCTTCAACCACCAAAGAGAAACCAATCATCATCAAAAAGCCAAGACATAAAATCACCACGGTTGGATGTTTGTTGACAAAATCCATCAGCGGTTTGGATGCCCAAAGCATAATGCCCACTGCAATTGTCACTGCAATCATCATCACAGGCAGATGTTTGACCATTCCTACAGCCGTAATCACACTGTCGAGTGAAAATACAGCATCGAGGACTACAATCTGAGCAATCACTACCCAAAAAGCAGCGTGGACTGGGTTTTCATCTTTTAAATGCAGATTACCTTCGATGCGTTCATGCAATTCCATAGTGCCCTTAAATAACAGGAATACACCACCGAACAACAGAATCAGGTTATGCCCAGAAAAAGGATGTTCCAAAATATGAAATAAAGGTTGGTCTAAAGTGACAATCCATGCCATAGATGCCAATAAAACCATGCGCATACACAATGCTAGCAACAAGCCAACGACACGCGCTTTACCTCGTTGCTCTAATGGCAACTTTTCTGACAAAACAGCAATAAACACCAAGTTATCGATCCCGAGAACCACCTCAAGAATCACCAGTGTTGCCAAGCCTACCCATGCTGAGGGATCAGACATCCATTCGAAAATCATTGATCACACTCCCCGAGGAAAGCTTTAACTGGAAACTGGACTTGCGTCAAAAAGAAAGAATGAACTGAAATGCAGTTCAAAATTTGAGTTGTTGAAAAATCGTGCGAGCGCCTACAACCACTACTCATGTTGATCTATATGTTGTGAATCGAATTTTCAGTATAGGCAAGATTTTTTAGAAATTCACCATTTTTATCCTCTTTTCATGAGAGTTTTTCAAAAAATAGAGCTTTTTCGAGACAGTTCTTTCAAGCTGATTTGAGACCATCATACTGATGATCAAGTTTACAAAATACGCTAGGAATACAATCACTTTCGCATCAAATTGTCATATTTCTTGCTTAATCTAAAACAAGAAAACATGATAAGGTGAGAATAAAAGATGAATAGTGTTGTAAATATGAATAAAGATCACAAAGTAAAAACGACGCAAGCACTGATTGCATTATATTGTGGCTCCCGTGTAGGTAACAAAGCAGTTTATTTAGAAAGTGCGATTCAATTGGCGCAAGGTTTAGCCGAACATGGATTTGGAATTGTCTATGGCGGGGCAAGTATTGGTTTGATGGGTCAGGTGGCAGATACCGTACTGGAACATGGCGGTGATGTCGTGGGTGTGATTCCTGAATTTATGCTGGACTATGAAGTTGCCAATGAACGGCTGACAGAGTTGCATGTTGTCAACAGTATGCATGAACGTAAAGCCATGATGGCTGAACGTGCCAGTGCTTTTATTGCTCTGCCAGGTGGTTTGGGTACATTTGAAGAAATTCTGGAAATTGCCACTTGGGGACAATTGGATCAGCATCAAAAACCAATGATGCTTTATAACGTCAATGGTTTTTATAATGCTTTAATTGCCCAACTTGACCATGCAGTTGCAGAAGGTTTTCTTCCACCACAACACCGTGCCAAACTCATAGTTTGTCAGAGTATTTCTGAAATTTACACTGCCATTAATAATCTAAAAATACCTGCAAGTTTTGTTATCTAAATTAAATTCCGACTATCCGCTGGCATGATTGCCAGCTTTTTTTATTTGAAAAATCAAAGAATAAAATATATACCTGCATAAAAAAGAGCGCCTAAGCGCTCTTAAAAATTATCTTCATCAAACCGATCTTGGTCTATTTTATAAATATGGAAACTTCTTTCCACTTGCACACCTAAACCAAATTCGATCATCAATGAAGTTAATTTATCACCATCAATTAGAACTATTCCTGATTTCTTCGCAGATTCAACTGCTTCCTTACTAAAATTGGACGTAGTAATAAATACACCTTTTTTAGCAACCTGATCTGCCAAAGCCCCTTTGAACTGTTGAATATCAGGTCGACCAACTGTACTTTCCCAACGCTTGGCTTGAATATAAATTTTATCTAGACCTAAACGGTCTTCACTGATGATTCCATCAATTCCACCATCATTTGTTCTACCAATTGCTTGTGCTGCATCTTGATGAGAGCCTCCGTAGCCCATCACTACCAGTAAATCAACGACTAGTTTTTCAAAGAATGTAGGAGAATTCTCTTTAATCAACTGAAGTAATTCAGTCTTTAAACTCATATTTAACAATTCAGTTGTCGTCTGTATTATTTCTTCTGGTGTTTGACTCGCATCTTTTTCATTCGGAATAATACCAATTACACCATCCTTTAGCTGTTGATTCACAAATAGAGATTTTCCTAACTTAAAATCACTAAACCCATCAAACTGCATTAAAAATTCATTTGTTATTGAATCAAAATGACTTAAATCAAGACTTTTCCCTAAGTTACTAATTTCACAAAATGCTCTTTTGGGTTGTTGAACTAAACCTGCCTTAACTAAATAAATTTTAGCCCAAGACACTCGATCTTTAAAAATATTTTTTCCACTGGGTAAAGTTTGATTTAACTCATCTTCAGATAAATTAGATTGACTAGCAAGTAAGTCTGCTGCTTGTGAAATTCTGATCGCTTCTTTTTGTTCAGCCAATAATTTCATTAATGGAAGCATTAATTGATCATATGTTGGCAAGGTCATTATTTTTCTCTGATTAAAATCTCAATTTTTATCTAAGTATAAATAAAAAAGGACACTTACGCGTCCTTTTCATTAACAACAATATAGAAAAATTATTCCCATTCAATCGTTGCTGGTGGTTTAGATGACACGTCATATACAACACGTGATACATCTTTAATTTCATTCATGATACGTGTAGAGATCTTGTCAACTAACTCATACGGTAAATGAGCAAAACGTGCTGTCATGAAGTCCACAGTTTCAACTGCACGAAGTGCAATCACCCATGCATAACGGCGACCATCACCCACAACACCAACAGATTTCACAGGTTGGAACACTGCAAAAGCTTGAGCAGTTTTGTCATACCAACCGCTGTCACGAAGTTCTTGCATGAAAATATCATCGGCAAGGCGAAGGATATCCGCATATTCTTTTTTCACTTCACCCAAAATACGCACGCCCAAACCTGGACCTGGGAATGGATGACGGTAAATCATGCTGTGTGGTAAACCCAGTGTTGTACCCAATTTACGGACTTCATCTTTAAACAAGTCACGTAATGGTTCAACCAAGTCAAAGGCCAAATCTTCTGGTAAACCACCCACGTTATGGTGTGATTTAATCACATGTGCTTTACCTTGTTTGCTTGCAGCAGATTCAATCACGTCTGGGTAAATTGTACCTTGTGCCAAGAATTTCACGCCGTCAAGTTTACGTGCTTCTTCTGCAAAGACTCCAATGAACTCACGTCCAATGATTTTACGTTTTTTCTCAGGATCAACTTCACTCGCCAAAGCCGTCAAGAAACGCTCTTCTGCATCAGCACGGATCACACGAATCCCCATGTTGTCTGCAAACATTTGCATGACTTGATCGCCTTCGTTTAAACGGAGCAAGCCATTGTCTACAAATACACACGTCAACTGATCGCCAATCGCTTTATGTAAAAGCGCAGCCACAACAGATGAATCGACACCACCAGACAAACCAAGCAGTACTTTTTCATTGCCAATTTGCTGGCGAAGCTGTTCTACACGCAAGTCAATGATATGTTCTGGTGTCCAAAGACCACGACAACCACAAATTTTGTGGACGAAGTTAGCGAGAAGTTCAGCACCTTTTGCAGTATGTGTTACTTCAGGGTGGAACTGTACACCATAAAAACGGCGTTTTTCATCACTCACCGCTGCAAATGGGCAACTTGGTGTACTTGCTGTTACGCTAAAACCTTCAGGAATCTGGCTGACTTTATCACCATGACTCATCCAAACATGAAGCTGGTTTTCTTTATCTTGTAGGTTACCAATCAGTTGGTCACGTACCAAAATATCGACTTCGGCATAACCAAACTCATGCACTGTACCTGGTTCAACTTTACCACCAAGCTGTTCAGACATGGTTTGTAAACCATAGCAGATACCAAGAACAGGTACGCCAAGTTCGAACACAACTTGTGGTGCACGTGGACTACCTTCTTCATGCACACTTTCAGGACCACCTGACAAGATAATGCCGTTTGGTTTAAATGCACGAATGTCTTCCTCAGACATATCAAACGCATACATTTCAGAATATACGCCTGCTTCACGTACACGACGTGCAATCAATTGGCTATATTGCGAACCGAAATCCAGAATCAGGATACGATCTTCAGTAATTTGGGTATTGGTAGTCATGAGAAACAACTATAGATAGCTAAAGAAGATAGGCGCGTTATTCTAGCAGTTTTTCTGTATGAAGCACATTGCCTAATATGTTTATTCATTAAGCATAAAAAAAAGCCCCTGACGGAGCTTTTTTTATCGATTCAAAGATTAGTGATCAGATGCACCTGATGCGCCAATCCCTGTCATTGAGCGAACATACTGAGCATCGAATGCTTTACGTTCTTTTTGTGCACGCGCTGAGTTATCTGTGATTGAGAAGAACCAGCAGCAGATAAATGATAATGGCATTGCAATGATTGCTGGACCATTCAATGGGTTAACTGGGCTATCAGAGATTTTAAGAGTATCTACCCAAACTGCTTTAGACAATACAATCATAATCACTGCTGTTGCCAAGCCAACAACGCCACCAATTACCGCACCACGAGTGGTTAAACCTCTCCAGAACATTGACAACACAAGCACTGGGAAGTTTGCACAAGAAGCAACAGAGAACGCTAAGCCAACCATGAATGCAACGTTTTGTTTTTCAAACAAGATACCCAAGATCATCGCAAAGATTGCAAGACCAAGTGTTGCAATTTTTGACATACGAAGCTCAGATTCAGGTGTTGTTTGACCTTTTTTGAACACGTTTGCATACAAGTCATGAGAAATTGCAGATGCACCTGACAAAGTCAAACCTGCAACAACCGCAAGAATCGTTGCGAATGCTACTGCTGAAATAAAGCCCATGAACATGTCGCCGCCTACAGCATCACTTAGATGCACAGCTGCCATGTTGTTACCGCCAATCAATTCCAGTTTGCCAGTCATTGCCATTTTTGCAGCATCAAGGAATTGTGGGTTGTTCGATACGAACAAGATCGCACCAAAACCGATGATAAAGGTTAATAGATAAAAGTAACCAATAAAACCTGTTGCAACAACCACTGACTTACGTGCTTCTTTCGCGTCTTTTACAGTGAAGAAACGCATCAAGATGTGTGGCAAGCCTGCTGTACCAAACATCAATGCCAAACCAAGAGACAGTGCATCAATTGGATTTGCTGCAAGTTTGCCTGGCCCCATGATCTTAGATGCATCATCAAAGCTGATATGACGAACTTCACCAAATACTTGGATAGATTTAGTAAACATTTCGCTGAAGCTGAAATCCACAGAGTTCATTACCATGAACGCCATGAAGGTTGCGCCACTGAGCAACATGACTGCTTTAATGATTTGCACCCAAGTTGTTGCCAACATACCGCCGAAGATTACATAAGCCATCATCAGCAAGCCAACAACAACGACTGCAATGTTATAGTTCAAACCAAATAGAAGTTTGATCAGCTGACCTGCACCCACCATTTGTGCAATCAGATAGAATGCAACAACGACCAATGAGCTAAATGCCGCAAGGGTACGTACTGGTTTTTCTTCCAAGCGGAAAGATACAACGTCAGACAGGTTATATTTACCTAAGTTACGTAAACGTTCAGCAATCAAGAACAATACAATTGGCCAACCCACCATGAAACCGAGTGAGTATAGCAAACCGTCAAAACCTGAACTAAACACCAGTGCCGAAATACCGAGGAACGATGCAGCCGACATATAGTCACCAGCAATCGCTAGGCCATTTTGGAAACCACTGATACCACCACCCGCAGTATAGAAGTCGCTGGTACTGGTCGTTTGTTTAGCAGCCCATTTGGTAATGAACAAAGTTAAACCAACAAAGATCACGAACATGATAATCGCGTGCCAGTTAGTCGCCTGTTGTTCCGTTGCGCCAAGATCTGGGCTTGCCATAGCAACAGTTGAACAAAGTGCTGTTGATGCAAGCAGAGCTTTAGTTTTTAGAGAAGTCCAATTCATCCGCGTATCCTCATCCTTGATTTACATTTGCTTGAGAAACAGAGCTTTTTTGATGCGTAATCGCTTCAACTTCTTTCATCGCTTCTGCACTCAACTGGTCAAATGTATTGTTGGCGATGTACGAATACACACCACATAAAATAAAAGACAAGACAATGATACCGAGACCGAGAGGAATTCCCCAAGTCGTGACGCCTCCACTAAAAGAACTCATTAAGAATTCTTTGTTGTAACCGACAAGAAGCATGAAGCTAACATAGATCACCAACATGATGATGGTTAATGTCCAACTTAACTTACTTTTGCGGCTAACCATTTCTTTGAATTTTGGATTTTGTAGAATTCTTTCTACTTGAACCTCATCCATAGCATTACTCCGTGTGTACAACCAGCCTTGGTCGCATTTTTTTAATTGTTTTTTCTGTGTTCTAACGGTATCAATATTTAAGGCTTTTAGTCAGTTAGACTTTGGTCGCTAAATTTTTAAGCAGCATTTTTGTTCAGGCACGACCTTCAGGTATGATAACAACAGATTCTTAATAAGCCATCAATATGAATAACTGGGTAATCATTGGGGTATTAACCCTTTACATTCTGATTTTATTTGTCTGTGCTTTCTTTGGGGAGAAATATGCAAGCCGGCTAAATGCACGCGGTCGCATGTTACTCTTTAGTCTAACCCTCGGTGTTTATTGCTCTTCATGGACATTTTATGGGGCAACGGGCGCAGCTGTCCGTCAGGGTATCATCTTCCTACCAATTTATCTCGGCCCCCTGTTATTTATTTGGCTGGGTTATGATATTTGGCGCAGGATTGGACGAGTGCGCCAGCATCATGCGATTGCGTCAATTGCCGATTTTATCGCTGCGCGTTATGGCAAAAGTGGGACATTGGCATCTTTAGTCACGGTACTGGCAGTTGTTGCGATTGTACCTTACTTGGCATTGCAACTCCGTGCGATTGCTCTTAGCATTTCAGTAATATTACCAGAAAACAATGATTTACACTTAACAACAAATACCGTATTGGTGCTCACTGCCATTTTAGCCATGCTGTCGATGGTCTTTGGAACACGCCAAATGGCAAATACTGAGCAGCATGGTGGTTTAATGCTGGCAGTGGCTTTTGAATCATTTGTAAAACTGTTTGCGTTAGTTTGTGTTGCCATTTTCTTTATCGCCGATCAGCCAAGCAACATTTCACAAATCAGTCGTGATATCCAAGAACAATACCATGAAGTGCAAATGGCTGGCGTTCCTGATACTTTTTGGGTACAAACTTTACTCGCAGCACTTGCGATTATTTGCTTGCCGCGCCAATTCCATGTTGCTGTTGTTGAACTACGTGATGAAAAACATATTCGCGGTGCGCGCAAATGGTTTTCACTCTATTTGATTCTAACCACACTGACTATTTTTCCAATTGCCAGCTGGGCACTGCATGCCAACCCCAATTTACTCAAAATTCCAGATTTGGCTGTACTGAGCCTGCCAATGAGCTATAACCATGAATGGTTAACTATTTTGGCCTTTCTTGGCGGCTTTTCTGCATCAACAGGCATGTTACTGGTTTCGTCGGTGGCTTTATCGATTATGCTGAGTAATGACCTGATTATGCCTGCATTATGGCGTTTCAATATGCTGTCACGTCATGACCGCCGTTTACCACTGGTTCTTAAAACCACGCGCCGTATTTGTATTGTAGCGGTCATGCTGATGGGTTTTTTATTCTTCCATTTCTTTAACGATATTAATCAGCTGTCTGTTTTTGGCTTACTGGCATTTAGTGCTGTTGCCCAGTTTGCACCTGCGTTAATCGGAGGCTTGTACTGGCGTGGCGGCAGTCAGCAAGGTGTATATGCAGGCTTACTGGTTGGCTTCTTGATGTGGGCATACACACTGCTCTTTCCAACTATTTTACGCAGCCTGCCACGCGAATACGCCGAACTGAGTTTTCAAGTTTTACATGGTGGCTTATTTGGCATTAATGGCTTGCGTCCTGAAGCTTTATTTGGTTTTGAATCACTCGCCCCACTCACGCATGGCGTGATATGGTCGTTAGGACTCAATACGATTTTATATATCTGGATTTCTAAAGCATACCGCCCAAGTGTTGCTGAACAGATTCAGGCTGAAAGTTTCTTTTACTATGAAACCAAGCCTTTACCTTCACAAAACTCCAATCATGAAATGGGCTACTTCCATCCCGATAGCCCACGTTTAAAAGTCAGTGACCTTATGGCGCTGGCAAAACGAATTACAGGCGAAGGACCAACCACCCACGCTTTTCAACAATTTTGTGATCAGAATTATTTGGTGCTCAATACCAATAGCGTTGCCAACGGCATGTGGTGGCGTTTTACCGAGCAATATCTGGCAGGGACAATCGGCGCAGCCTCGGCACGTACCCTACTCACGACTGCACTTGCCAATAACGGTTTAGGCATAGCACAGGTTGCCAATATTCTCGATCAGGCTTCGCAGTGGCAGCGCTTTAACCAAAACTTACTCATGACCATGATTGACCATATGACCCAAGGGGTGAGTGTGGTCGATGACAACATGTGTCTGGTCGCATGGAACAACCAATATCTAAAACTTTTTGATTATCCAAAAGATTTGGTTTATGTTGGCTGCCCGATTTCCGACCTGATCCGTTACAATGCCGAACGGGGTGAATGTGGTCCAGGTTCGATTGAAGAGCATGTACGCAAGCGGATTCACTGGATGAAAGTGGGTAGTGCGCATGAATTTGAACGCATTCGTAAAGATGGGCGTGTAATTCAGATGCGCGGCAATCCCATTGAAGGTGGTGGTTTTGTCACAACTTTTGCTGATATTACCGCTTTCCGTGAAAATGAAGCCGCACTTGAAGCCCGTGTCAAAGAACGCACCCAACAATTGGCAAATGCCTTAGAAGAACAACAGCTTGCACGTGAACAAGCCGATACTGCCAATATGTCAAAAAGCCGCTTTATCGCTGCCGCCAGCCATGACCTGTTGCAACCTATGCATGCAGCGCGCCTGTTTAGTACTGCACTCGAGCAAAGCATCCAATCAGATGAAGATCGACAAACCTTGCAGCAACTGGATCGTGCCTTACATGGTGCGGAAAGTATGCTGTCTGCGCTTTTGGATATTGCCCGTTTAGAAGGCGGTACAATTCAGCCAAAACGCCAAGCCTATCCATTACACGATTTGTTAAGCGATTTGAAATTGCAGTTTAAATCCATCGCAGCACAGCGCGGAATTGAGTTTCATGTTCATGATGCTCAGTTCTGGATTGATACCGATCCACAGTGGATTCGTCGTATTATCCAGAATTTTGTTAGTAATGCCCTACGTTACACCGCCAAAGGGCGCATTGTAGTCGGCGTTTTACGCTCCGCATCACAACCGCAACATATCCGGATTGGTGTTTGGGATACAGGGCCTGGTATTGCTGAAGAGCAACGTATTAAACTATTCCAAGAGTTTGAGCGCTGCGGGCATACCTCACCGTGGGGCGAACAAGGCTTAGGTTTAGGGCTTGCAATCGTACAACGCATGACCAGTTTGCTGAATTACCCCGTACATGTTTATTCGCATTTGTATCGTGGTTCATGCTTCATGATTGAAGCCCCTGTCGTCACTGCACCAAAAATTACGGCTACACCGATCCAGATGATGCCACTCAGAAACAATACCTACAAAATTTTGTGTCTGGACAATGATGAAAATATCTTGGAAGGTATGAATATCTTACTCAGCAAATGGGGGCATAAGGTCTTTAAAGCACGCGAACCTGAGGAAGCCAAACGATTAATTGAACAGGAAAATATCCAGATATGGCTGATTGACCAACATTTAAATCAGGAACAACGTGGTTTAGACTTTATTTTGCAGTATCGTCAGGACAATACCCCTGTCGCCCTCATTACTGCAGACTCTGACCCAGAACTGCCAGAACGTTTAAAACAACTGAACATTATGTTGCTGAAAAAACCACTCAAACCTGCATCGATGCGCGCATGGTTATCGGGCTTAAAAATTTCAGGTTAAACAATCTATAAAATAGTAAATTATTTATCCTCAAAGAAAGCAAATTAATATTAAATTAATTTAATTACGACATGATAGAATTAATGAACATAATTATTTTGCTTTCTTTTTTCATTTAAGAGAAATAAATAAGTGTAAAAATCATTATGCAATTGATTCAATGACTGAGCCATCTCCTAACTACTGATATCTCTAGCGTTAGGAAAATACTTAATATACTCTAGAAATATTAAGAATATGTATGATTGCTGCATTCATCTGAATCAGAGACATTTTAAACACACACTAAAATATTGCAATGAATCATAAATTACTTATTTATTCAGTATTAGCATGTGTAAATTTCAAAAAATTAAGCTTCAATGAGTAAGTTTAGTCACTAGTAACAGAAAGCATATGAAAAAAAAATTTTTGATTGGCACCTTATCTTTTCTTTCATCATCATCTTTTGCAGATAATCAAATTTTAGATGTGAACTACAGTCAGGAAAATAATACTAATCACCAACCAGACTGGAAAACCACTGAACTGAGTTATACTCAGAAAAAAGATGAAAATTATTGGCAGGTTTTTTTACGCAACTATGACCGCTATGATTTAAATGATAATCAGGTCGAGTTTGATGCAACCGATCTAGTTCATGAAAATCAAAATAGTAAAACTTTTTTATCTTATACTTTAGGTGCAGGTGATTTTAATAGTAGTAGTTATTTAGCTGAATTTAAAGCAGGTTTAACTTTACAACAGACTTATAAAAATGGCCAAACCTCCCCAATTATTGATTATAAATATTCAAAATATGAGAATTCATCTGTAAACTACTATGGTTTATCTGCAGAAAAATATATCCAAAACTGGAGAATATTGGCAGGTTTCTGGGTAAGTGATACCTCTTTCTATAAGCCAACAGCAGGCGTGAAAGCACAGATTAGCTACTATATTCCTCATAGCAGTAATAGCATAAATTATTATTTCTCGGATGGTAAAGAACCTGAAGTCAGTAATGTATCAACCAAAATTTATCATATTACGAGTCATGCTCTTGCATCAAAAATTTTAATCAGCAAGAATTTATATACCAATATCGGATTAACACATACCGTTTATCATGGGAATTACTCAAGGACAGGCTGTCTAGTGGGAATTTCTTATGATTTTTGATCAAACCCACTTTATTATTATATTAACGTGGTTAATTACAATTAGTCTTGCACTGGCATGCCAATTGATCTTTGGTATCTCTTACATGAAGATGAGAAATCATAAAAATTTGATTAAAAAAACAAAATATGTCAAATTAACAGAAGATTATCTTGACCTTCCTATTCATCAAATCACTTCAAAAAAAATTAAAAATTCAGATTTTCCTATATTTATTTCATCTTGGTCATTAAAATTTAATTCATCGGATTCAGAAACAAAAAAAAAATTAATTGTGATCGCGAATGTTTTAGATATTTCAAATAGATGCCTAAAAAAATTAAAACTATCTCAAACACTTATTCATCATAAAAATACGAGAGAAATTTGCCTAATGATACATACATTAGGAAATATCTATTATAAAAATAAAAATTCAAAATCAATTCAAAATAATATTCAGATTTTTATTAAAAATAAAATGGATATTATTTCATTTGAAGCATGTATTGCCTTATTAAAAATCGATAACAATAAATACTACCACCCTGTCCTTGAGGAAATCATCTTGAGAGAAAACTGGAACAATCAAGAATTAAAGCATTTAATGTTGTTCTTTAACACACCTGCAGCAGTTATCATGATCTTTAATAAAATTAAAAACCATAAAAACTCAAATGAGAAACGTATTATCAAAATAGCATCTAGAACCAATAATTTATCAGATTATTCAAGCTATATTTTAAAAAATATGCATGATTTTTCAATTGATAGTGTTTGCTTGGCAATTCGAAATATTAATAGTATTGAGGACTTCAGCCTGATTGAAGATTTAAGAAATGGATCAAACTGGGTTTATCATATTAATATTATTCATGCGATTATCAAACTAAATTATTTTTCAGAAGAAAATTTTAATTTCTTATTAAAATGTTTACGTAGCTCAAATTGGTGGGTAAGACACCGATCAGCTGAAGCTATTATTAAAAATTATAATTCTGATGAGCATTTAGTGAATTTTCTAACTAAGTTGATTGACGATCAATTTTCAAAAGAATCACTTCAAGTTGCACTCAATAAAAACAAACTCAACGATAATAATTTTTGGATCCAGTAACATGAAAGAAATCATTTATGCTTGGGAATTTATTTTCTTTCTTTATTTTATTTTTGTTAATGTAAGTTATTTCTTTCTTAATATTTTAGGTTTTTTTAGTATTAGCAAGATTCTAAAATCTAACCTGCATGATGTCTGGTTTACAAAGTTTGATGTTTATGACATTCCCATTAGCATTATCACCCCTGCTTACAATGAAGAGCTGACCATCGTTGATTCTGTGCAGTCATTACTCAATTTAAATTATTCAGAATTTGAAGTCCTAGTAATTTGTGATGGGCCTAAAGACAATACTTTAGAAGTACTAATCAAAACTTATGATCTTGTTCCAAATTTGGAAGTTCCAAGATTAAGGCTGGATCACAAACCGATTAAGAAAAACTATATTTCTCTTAAGGACAAAAGGCTCAAGGTTATTTTTAAAGAGAATGGTGGTAAAGCTGATGCTTTAAACTGCGGGATTAATATCAGCAGTTACCCATTATTTTGCGCAATTGATGCTGATTCAATTCTCGACTCAGAAGCACTACATAAACTTGTTCAGCCTTTTTCTTTAGAAAATAATACCGTAGCCAGCGGTGGTATTATTCGTATTGCAAATGGCTGTGAAATTATTGATGGCAAAGTTAAGCATATTGGTATGCCTAAAAGCTGGCTGGAAAAGATTCAAGTAGTTGAGTATCTACGTGCTTATTTAAATGGCCGTATGGGCTGGGTTGCAATTGATAGCGTCATGATCATTTCTGGTGCTTTTGGACTATTTTCCAAGTCTGCTGTCTTTGATGTGGATGGTTATAATCACAACACAGTTGGCGAAGATATGGAATTAGTTCTCAAACTACGCGAACATGCACTAAAAAATAATACCAAGATTAATATTTCTTTTGTTCCAAATGCTGTTTGTTGGACCCAGTGTCCGAATAATATAAAAATATTAGGATCGCAGAGAAAAAGATGGCAAAAAGGTTTATTAGAAAGCCTTTGGAGTTCAAAAAGCTTATTATTTAAACCACGCAGTGGCTTACTTGGTTTTTATGCTTTTCCATTTTTTATTCTTGTTGAAGCATTAGGTCCATTTATTGAATTATTTGGTTATATTAGTCTTCTGTTATTTGCTTTTTTGGGTTATATCAATTGGAATTCATGCTTTTACTTCTATTTTCTTGCTTTTTCTTTTGGTTTAATTCTATCATTAGGCGCAATCTTAATCGAAGTTACATTCTTTAATCATTATACTTCAAAAAGTATATTTCAATTATTTATAGCTTGTATATTAGAAAATCTCTGGTTTAGATATATTCATTCTTATTGGAGATTAATTGGGTCAATACAATTTTTAAAAAAATCACCTGCAAGCTGGGGTGAAATGAAAAGAGTTAAATTTTAATATTAGTACTCATTTAAAATCGTTTTATATTTTTATACTCTCCTATTTATTAAAAATATAGATACAAATCTCTATGCTACAATTCTCTGATTGATCTTTTTATTTCTCCTATAAGGAAAAATAAAAAGATCTGTTAAAAAGAAAATCTAGTATTTAAATTTTCTTTTCATCAATATTCAATGCACTGATAGCCAAAACCGCTTGAGTACGGTTTTGTACGCCCAGTTTTCTAAAAATCGCAGTGACATGGGCCTTAATAGTCGCTTCAGAAACATCAAGCTCGTAGGCAATCTGTTTATTTAGCAAACCTTCAGCAACCATCATTAAGACACGGAACTGCTGTGGAGTTAATGACTGAATTCGCTCTGCCAATGCTGTTTCATCCGCTGCACGCGGGTCAAAACTGATGTTGGCGGGTAGATTGGGTGGTAACCAGATTTCACCCTCAAGCACCTGACGAATTGCTTCACCAATATGACTCGGGTGAGCCGATTTTGGAATGTAGCCCATTGCTCCATGTGCAATTGCACGCTGAATAATACTGGCTTCTTCATGTGCTGAAACCACAATAATCGGAATAGTTGGATATTGAGCACGAACGTGTACCAGTGCCGAAAAACCCGATGCACCAGGCAAGTTCAAGTCCAATAGGACAAGATCTGGTTCAGTTCCATTTTCAAGGCGTGCGTAAAACTCGTTTACTGCTGCTGTTTCATGAATTTGAGCTTGCGGAAAGCTATAACGCACTGCTTGAATCAGTGCGTGACGAAACAGGGGATGATCATCAACGATTAGTATATTCATAAGCAATTTGGCTATATATTTGGCGTAGCCTAGCCTTCCACTCTATGCTACAACTTTATGTCTGTATACAAATATTACCGAATTTTTACCAACTTTGTTGTGCGATTCGATAGGTTTCTGCATTTTTTACTATCTGCTCAAAAAAAATTAACAATATATGATGATCTAAAGATCAGGTTATTTTTCTTAAGCACAATGCTAACATACTGCATTTTTATAGATAAATCAAAAAGATGTTTAAATAGCCTGCGCATCTTTTATTTATTTCCTGTTCATCAGGACATGTTAAAGCAACGCTCTTAATGCCACATCAAAGTGGCATTTATTTAAGCTATATTCGCTATTTCGCCTCAAAAATTGGCTATTTTTGCGTTTTCCCAATCACAGTTGCAATTAATTGTTCGACCACCTGTGGATCTGCAAGCGTAGATGTATCTCCTAGACTATCGAGTTCACCCATCACAATTTTACGCAAAATACGCCGCATAATTTTGCCTGAACGGGTTTTTGGCAAAGCACTCGCCCAGTAAATGGCATCAGGCGTTGCAATCGGCCCCAAGACCTTACGCACCCATCGAACCAAGGCTTCTCGTAATTGCTCCGACTCAGCATAATCAGCTTGCAAGGTAACAAAAGCACAAATCCCCTGTCCTTTAACTTCATGCGGCATTCCCACCACGGCGGCTTCTGCAACCGCTTCATGTGCAACCAGCGCACTCTCAATTTCGGCAGTTCCCAAACGATGCCCCGATACATTCAAGACATCATCTACCCGTCCCGTAATCCAGTAGTAACCGTCTTCATCACGGCGCGCGCCATCTCCTGTAAAATAATAGCCTTTATAAGTCAGAAAATAGGTTTCTATAAAACGCTGCTGATTGCCCCAAATACTGCGCATTTGCCCCGGCCATGAATCCTTAATCACCAAATTACCTTCACCCACGCCTTGTATTTCACAGCCTTCTACATCCAGCAAGGCGGGCTGAACGCCATAAAATGGACGGGTTGCAGAACCTGGTTTTAATGCCGTTGCACCAGGTAAAGGGGTTATCATCATGCCACCCGTCTCAGTTTGCCACCATGTGTCTAAAATTGGGCAGCGCTCCTCACCAACGACATGATAAAACCAGTGCCATGCTTCAGGATTAATCGGTTCACCTGCGGTTGCCAACAAACGTAAAGTACTGCGATTACTTTCCCGCACATAGGCATCGCCTTCACGCATCATGGCGCGAATCGCGGTGGGTGCTGTATATAAAATCGTGACTTTATGTTTATCAATAATATGTCCGATGCGTGCCCATGTTGGGTATTGTGGAATTCCCTCAAACATCAGTGTGGTTGTGCCCGTTGCCAGTGGTGCATAAACGGCGTAGGAATGTCCCGTAATCCAGCCAATATCAGCGGTACACCAGTAAACATCATCTTGTTTTAAATCAAAAACCTCTCGAAAAGTTGTGACTGCATAGACTAAATAACCCCCTGTGGTATGCAGTACACCTTTGGGCTTACCTGTTGAACCCGAGGTATACAAAATAAAGAGTGGATCTTCAGCCTGCATCGGTTCAGGCGGGCAAATTTCATCGACCTCCATTTGCAGCATGTGATACCACAAATCGCGTTCAGGATAAAAATTGATGGGATTGCCTGTGCGATGTACCACAATCACATGCTCAACTGTTGCTGTGCCTGATTGTTCCAATGCCAGATCGACATTTTGTTTGAGTGGTAACAGCTTGCCACCCCGCATGCCAGCATCGGCAGTGATGATCATTTTGGCTTGGCTGTCTTCAATTCGACTCGCTAGAGCATCGGGAGAAAACCCGCCAAATACCACGCAATGCACTGCCCCAATTCGCGCGCACGCCAACATGGCAATGGTGGCTTCACTAACCATCGGCATATACAAAATCACCCGATCGCCTTTAGAAATGCCATATTTTTTCAAGGCATTGGCAAAACGGCAGACTTCGCTATACAACTCTTTATAAGAAATAATTTTATGTCGCGAAGGATGATCCCCTTCCCAAATAATCGCAGGTTTATGTGGATGCTCTTTTAAATGCCGATCTAAACAATTAGCACAGACATTGAGCTGACCATCGGCAAACCACTCGATTTTAAAATGCTCAGGGTCATAACTGGTATTTTTGACTTGTGTAAATGGCTTGATCCAGTCGATATACCGAGCCTGCTCTGCCCAAAAATGATCTGGATCATCAATCGATTGTTGATAGCGCTGAAAGTATTCGTGTTCCAACGTACGCGCAGTTTTTTTGAATTCTTCGGGAACGGGATAAATTTCTTGCATAGACTGACTTCCTTGAATAGATAGTGCAGTTTCATCATGAAATGCATGTTGTTTTTGTTTGTTATTTTTCCACCATAAAGATTATTTAAGTACAATATTTCAACACAAGGCACACTTGTATCGTATAATTTTTGTACATGACTTCATTCTAGGGAAAGACCGTATGCCATCTCAAAATTCAGCGTCTTTTTTTGGTAAAGCCACTCCCCAGCATGCTCACACACTTTTGTCTTGTGAAGGTCGGCTTGGTCGTCTGAGCTATATCGCCCGTTTTGGTTTTTTGCATTTCCTGTTTATCGGCATGCTTTCTGTGGCAGCACAAGGGATGCATTTGATCAACTGGAATACAATGATGCTCCGCACGTCCCATCTGCCAGAGCCTTCTTTTTTCATGTTGACTGGTGGGCTCATTTTATTGTTGTTGTATAGTTATCTTATGATTGTCTTTATGATTCGGCGGTTACATGATCTGAATCAAAGCGGCTGGATGAGCCTATTACTCCTCATTCCGATGCTTAACCTCCTGTTTAGCCTGTATCTGGTTTTGGCACGAGGAACACCTCATGCAAACAATTATGGATTAGTTCCTCACACTGCTTTTTGGGAGAAGCTCTGTGCATGGTTAGTCATTGTGTTATTTATCATCAGTCTGGCAAGCAGTAGTATGCGTATTTCCTACATGATGGGTACAGGTGAATTGGAGAGCCCACATCAAATCATGAAACAGGGTATGCAATATTTCTAAGATTACTCTACGTTTCTTTACTCAACTTTATACTTTTTAAGGCAGAATATAGCGCTTTGAAGTTTGGAACAAATCGACGTGGCAGAGCATCAATCCTCAACCATACAAAATGTGGCACAAGATACCACTCAACTGCTACAAGAAGCGGGCAAAAAAACCACGCAAACAGTATTGGAACATAGCAGCAAGTACCATGACGCTTATACGACTATCGACAAGATCATGGACAGTTTCTGGGAACGCGTTCCTTATATCTGTATTGCAATTGTGGTCTTTATCATTTTCTGGTTATTGACCAAACTGTTTAAATTTTTTGTGCGTAAAACGCTGGAAAATCGCTCCTATACTCGCCAAAACCTGGTTTTAGTACTCAACCGAGTCGGTACATCTGCCATTTTATTCTTTGGTTTCCTGATTGCGCTCGTAATTTCAATTCCAGGCTTTACCCCTGGGCAACTGATGAGTGCTTTGGGAATCGGTTCGGTCGCCATTGGTTTTGCTTTTAAAGATATTTTTCAGAACCTGCTGTCAGGGCTTTTAATTTTGCTCAGCGAACCTTTCCGTATTGGCGATGACATTATCTGTAATGGTCTGGAAGGAACGGTTGAAGATATTCAGATTCGCGCCACTTTTTTACGTTCTTATGATGGTCGCCGCATCGTGATTCCAAATGCCACGGTTTATACCAGCGCGATTACGGTCAATACTGCCTATCAGCGTCGCCGCTGTGAGTTTATGGTCGGGATTGGTTATGAAGACGATGTGAAAAAAGCCAAAGAGATTATTTTAAAAATTCTGGATGAAAACCGTAATGTGTTGAGCCAGCCTGCTTTCTCGGTGAATGTCACTGCTTTAGCCGATTTCTCGGTCAATCTGACGGTACGCTGGTGGGTAGATACCACAGAAACCACGATTGCTGCCTCAGCCAGTGAAATTCAGGAACATGTCATGCTGGCTTTTGAAGAACACCAGATTTCGATTCCATACCCAATCCGTGAAGTGAAAGTGCATCGTGCCGAGCTGCATACGGATGAAATTGCCGTGCAAGCATCAGGCAGTTAAACGCCCTAAAACATACGAGACCGCTGTTTCAGTTCTTAAAATACGGTTGCCCAAACTAAAACTTTGGCAGCCGTTTTTTTCGAGTAAATCAACCTCATAAGGAATAAAACCACCTTCAGGGCCAATCAATAACTGACAATGCTGTGCCTGTAATTTAGACATACCCTGATGGGCATAAGGATGTGCCACAAAACTCGGACACTCTGCCGTTGTCCACTCTGACAAGACATCTTCCACGAACGGTTTAAAACGGCGATACAGCTCAATTTTAGGCGCAATCGTATCTCCCGCTTGTTCCAGACCCAGCGTAACGTAATCATCCAGCTGTTGTAAAAATGGCGTTTGCCAGTAACTTTTATCGACACGATAACTATGGATCAGTACTAGCTTTTCCACGCCCAAGGTCACACTGTCCATCACCAGACGACGTAACACTTTCGGGCGGGGCAAAGCCACAATGAGCGTCACGGGCAATTTTTCAGGAATCGCCAATTCCTGTACGGGTTTGACCAGCACTTGCTCCGCCGAAACTGCCAGCACTTCAGCCAGATAGCGTTTGCCTTCCCGAATACCCACCTTTAGCTGATCACCGACTTTGAGATTCAAATGTTGCTGCAAATGCTGTAACTGACGGGGTTCACGAATTGCCCAAACATCACTTTCGGGTGGCTGAGCCAACAAAACCAGATTCATACGCTTGCCAAGAACTGATCAATCAGTTGAATATGGCGCAGCACCGAACCTTGATTGCTGTGCAAAATTGTGGTGGCATGTTGTAGCATGTGTTGGCGCTGTTCAGTATTTTCGAGCAGAGCAAGGAGTTGTTCCTGTGCTTGCACCGCATCCTGTACAATTTTGACCGCATCTTGTTTAACAAACTCATCCACAATCACTTGGAAATTAAAATAATTTCTTCCCAATACCGTTGCAACATCGAGCGCTACAGGCTCTAAAATATTGTGCCCACCCCCAGGTTCATTCAACGAACCACCAACATATGCCACCTGACTCAAGGCATACCATAACCATAACTCACCCATGCTATCTGCCAGATAGACCTGAGTATTGACATCAACAGCCTGCTGTAAACTACGACGCTTGGTATTCAAACCCAATTGCTGCGTAATCTGAAACACTTCATCAAAACGCTCAGGATGGCGAGGAACAACAATACACAATAAATTTTGGTCTGCCTGTAATGCAGCTTTCAGTTCAGTTAACAGTTGTAGTTCTTCAGGGGCATGAGTACTGGCAAGTACCATAATTTTGCGGTTGCTTAACTGCCAATCTTGTTTTAGCTGTGCTGCTTTGGTCACAACCCATTCAGGCGCATGAATATCAAATTTGACATTGCCCGTAATGCTCATCTGTGTCGTAGATTTACCCAAATCGGCAAAGCGCTGCAAAGTTGCCTGATCTTGCGCTGCAATCCAGTTCAACTGGCTCAGCATCGGATACGTCAAACGTTTGAATCTGGCATAACCTCTAGCCGACTTTTCAGAAAGACGCGCATTGAGTAAAAGCTGTGGAATACTGCGCTGCGCCACGCATTGCAGCAGATTTGGCCATAGCTCAGTTTCTATCAATAATAAAATTTTGGGTTGGTAACGATCAATAAAACGTTCCAGTAAATCTTGCTGATCTACAGGTAAAAATACCGCTTGAAACAGTTCAGGATAGCGCTGCGCAAACAAATCTTTTGCCCGCGCCTGACCTGTGCGCGTAGTATTGGTGATTAGAACAGCCTGACCCTGCTGTAAATAATGCTCAATCAAAGGTTGTGCAGCATTGGTTTCCCCAACAGAAACTGCATGAAACCAGATCACCTGACGGTTTTTCGGGGTTTGAAAAGGGCCAAAACGTTCCGTTAACTCATTTTGAAAATCTGCAAGATGCCCTGAGCGTTTGTTTAAACGCCAACGATACAATGGCTTAATACATGCTAAAAACCAATTGTACCAAAAGGGGGTTTTAAAAAGAGGAACGGGCTGGGTCATCCAAATCTGAAGTCACAAAAAATTTGTGCCTATTATGCGTAAATTTTCTCAAAAGAACAGATGCAATCTGCAACAAGAAAAAAGCCAATGTAAATTCCTACATTGGCTTTTTGAAACATTTACAAGAAACGATTACAGCCCTTGTTTTAAGCTCGCTTCAATAAATTTGTCCAGATCACCATCTAAAACTGCGCCTGTGTTGGAGTTTTCAACACCTGTACGTAAATCTTTAATGCGTGAGTCATCCAGTACATACGAACGAATCTGACTACCCCAACCAATATCTGATTTTGAATCTTCAAGTGCCTGAGCCGCTTCGTTACGCTTACTCATTTCCAGTTCATACAATTTAGCACGTAACTGTTTCCACGCATGATCACGGTTGGCATGTTGTGAACGCTGGTTCTGACACGCCACTACAGTCCCTGTTGGAATGTGCGTTAAACGTACCGCAGAGTCGGTTTTGTTAATGTGCTGACCACCTGCACCCGAAGCGCGGTAAGTATCGGTACGGACATCGGATGGATTGATATCAATTTCGATATTGTCATCCACTTCAGGAGAAACAAACACCGCAGAGAATGAGGTATGACGACGGTTACCTGAGTCAAATGGTGACTTACGTACTAAACGATGTACACCAGACTCGGTACGCAACCAACCATAAGCATACTCACCTTCAACACGAATGGTTGCAGATTTAATCCCTGCAACATCTCCATCCGACTCTTCCATCAATTCAGCTTTAAAACCGTGACGCTCAATCCAGCGCATATACATACGTAATAACATCGAAGCCCAGTCTTGTGCTTCTGTACCACCTGAACCTGCCTGAATTTCCACATAGCATGGATTTGGATCCATCGGATTGCTAAACATACGGCGGAATTCAAGTTTTGCCAGTTCTTCTTCGGCAGAAGTGAGTTCAGCCTGTACATCTTCCAGCAGGCTTTCGTCATCGGCTTCCACAGCCAAATCCAGCATGGCTTGCGCATCTTCAAGTTGTGTTGCCAAACCATCTAGGACATTTAAGACGTTTTCCAGTTCACCTTTTTCTTTAGCCATCGCTTGCGCACGGCTTTGATCATTCCAGATCGCAGGGTCTTCAAGTTCACGTAGGACTTCTTCTAAACGTTCTTTTTTTAGATCGTAGTCAAAGATACCCCCGTAGTGTTTGACTACGATCGGTTAAATCCTTTAATTGGTTTAGATACGGATTGATTTCCACGTGAAATTTCTCTCTACAGCCATAAAATTTGTGGCATTTTAACATAGAGTCCAAGCTGACGATATGCTGGCATTTTTGAAAAATATCACTGCTGTTTGAGCATAATCAGCACACGGGCAATAGCATACTACATATCTTGTAACAAAAATATTTGATGCTTATTTAAACTAAAATCACAGAGTCCATACACTATTAATAAAACACTACATTTTATATTTTAATTTATTATCAATATGTTAATTTTAATTTTTTACATACATTTACTTTCGTACTATTCGATTACTTTCTTTAAATTGACCCATTAGCATTTTTCACTACACTTAAAGTTGTAACAAAAAATGAAAATCAGGCTTTTTAAGGAAAAAGTAATATGAAAAAAATACTGATTGCAACGACAGCACTTTTTGCAGGATTAAGTGTAACTAGCGTGGCAAATGCCTACCAAGCTGAAGTTGGTGGTTCTTATAACTACTTAGACCCAGATCATGCCAGCGGTATTAGTCAGTTTGGTGTCAATGGTACTTATTATTTTAATCCTGTAGAAACCCGTAACGCGCCTTTGGCAGAAGCTGCATTTTTAGACCGTGCGAGCAACGTACACGCCAATGCCAGCTATGGTGACAACAGTGGTACGAAAAACACCACTTATAGTGGTGGCGTAGAATATTATATTCCAAACTCTGACTTTTACTTAGGTGGTAATGTTGGACGGAACGAATTCAAAGTCGATAATTCGAGTATTGACCTCAAAACTACGTTGTATAACGCTGAAGTCGGCTACTTACCTGCACCAGGTTTATTGGTTGCAGTGGGTGCGCAAGGTTATGACACCCGACATGGTAGCAATGGAGTTGATCCAACCTTACGTGCCAAATATGTGACTCAAATCGGTCAACATGACATTAACCTCGAAGCTCGTGGCGTATTCGGCGACAAGGAAAATAAACAGTACTATGTTGCAGGCAATTACTACATCGATAAAACGTTAAGTATTGGTGCAGACTACAGTAAAGATAAATCCATTAATCAAGACCAATGGGGCTTAACTGCGAAAAAATACTTTAACAATAACGTCAGTGTCGATGGTCGTTTAGGTTTCGGTAATGACTACAATACCTATAGCGTAGGTGCATCTTACCGTTTCTAAAATCACACATATAAAAAACCGCTCTATATGAGCGGTTTTTTATTGTTCTAAATGAATGATATGCAACTGCAAGTTGGTTGCGCCATTGAACGTGTTTTTTTCTAATCGATAGACCAAACGTACCTGCATTTGCATAGGATCAAACTCAAAACGATCAATCGCATTAAAGGCAATTGCATCAAGGCTTTGCCCATTTTCCATTCCTAAGCGGAGCTTTAAATGCCGCTCTTTGAGCCAGCGGTAATCCAAGACTGCAAAAGTCCCTTCAAAAGTCGGCAATGGAAATTTTTGCCCCCAAGGGCCAAGTTGCTCCAACACATCTAAAGTTTGTAGCTGCAAAGCATCACTTGGCAACTCACCATCTGTCCACAGTACCTCTTCAAATAACTGTGCATCCATATCTGCAATCAGCGCAGTAAATACTTGCTGAAATTCATCAAAATATTGTTTTTCAATAGTTAAGCCTGCCGCTGCCGCATGCCCACCAAAATAACGTACCAAATGCGGATGATGCTCGGCAACCAGTTCAATTGCATCGCGGATATGAATACCATCGATTGAACGTGCTGAACCTTTGAGATGTATACCATCTTCATCCGCCGCAAAAATAATACTTGGGCGATGAAACTGTTCTTTAAGCCGACCCGCAACGATCCCAATAACACCTTGATGCCAATGTGGTTCAAACATCACCAGTGCTGCAGGTAAATGTTCCTGATCTAAACGAATCTGCTCTAAAGTTTGCAGGGCATCTTGTTTGATTTGTGATTCAACCTGACGGCGCTCTTGATTGAGCTGATGCAGTTGCTGTGCAAGTTGGTACGCTTGCTGAGCATCTTGTGCCAATAGACATTCAATGCCAATGTCCATAGTTTCCATACGCCCTGCAGCATTGATTCGGGGGCCAAGTACAAAACCCAAATCTTGCGCCTGTAGCTGTGCGGGATCACGCCCTGAAATATCCAGCAGTGCCAATATACCTAAACGACATTGCTGCTGACGCATGCGTTGTACACCCGCATCCACCAAAATGCGGTTGTTATAGTCAAGACTTGCAACGTCAGCATAAGTGCCCAATGCCACTAAATCCAGATATTGGGTCAGCTGACTGCTACTTTTACCCTGCTGGCGGCGTAAACTGGCTAAATTCGCCAATACATAAAAAGCGACACCAACACCTGCGAGTGACTTGCTCGGAAAGTCACAGCCAAGTTGATTCGGGTTGACCACGGCATCAGCACTTGGCGTAGGTTTAGTGGTTAAGTGATGGTCAGTAATAATCACTTGCATACCGTACTGCTGAGCTTGTTCTACCCCTGCATGACTGGAAATGCCATTATCTACAGTAATCATTAGCTTGGGTTGATATTTTTCTTGTACTAAATCAGCAATTTTCGGAGTTAAGCCATAACCATATTTGAAACGGTCAGGCACGACATAATCAACTTTTGCACCCATGTCTCGTAGGGCTAATAACATCAATGCGGTACTGGTTGCACCATCAGCATCATAATCTCCCACAATGACGATCTGCTGCTGTTGATCAATCGCAGCATCTATGAGTTGAATCGCTGTTTGTAATCCTTTGAGCTGCGGGGGTAGTAAATGCTTGAGTTTAAGATCTAACTCTTGCGCTGAAGCCACACCACGGCGTGCCAAAATTTGGGCAATAAAAGGCAACATGCCCTGAAAATCTTCAGGGCGTGAAAGCAAAGGACGTTGTCTAATTTGTAATTTTTTCATTTATGGCATTAAACGTTGTAAAACCCATTGTCCATCTTGTAATTCATAGCGCAAACGATCATGCAAACGATTTGGGCGACCTTGCCAAAACTCATAGTTTTCAGGCTGTAAACGATAGCCACCCCAGAACTCGGGTTTATTCAGCTCAGTCTTGTCAGCAACAGCATCATACAAAATTTCAAAACGCTGTTGTAACTCTGCACGTCCAGAAATCACACCACTTTGTGGCGTACTGATATGTGCAGCAATTTGGCTGTCACGTGGACGTTTATGATAATAATCTGTCGATTCTACTTCAGAAATTTTGCTGACCCGACCATGTATACGGACTTGACGCTCTAGGCTTGGCCAGTAAAACAAAAACTCCGCATAAGGATTGGCAGCCAAGTCCAAACCTTTTTGACTGTCATAGTTGGTATAAAAGTCATAGCCTGCTTCAGTTGCCCCGC
Source organism: Acinetobacter brisouioides (assembly GCF_004331075.1). GTDB lineage: Bacteria > Pseudomonadota > Gammaproteobacteria > Pseudomonadales > Moraxellaceae > Acinetobacter. The sequence continues at coordinate 97,078 of NZ_SJNX01000003.1, forward strand.
GCAATAACAAAGTACGCACATGTGGGCGTCCTTGAGCATCCGCTGTTGCCACAGACATCGCATACGGCTCATGTAAATTGGCAGCTAATGCAAAATTAAACCAGTCTAAGAATTGTTGATGCGGATGAGGCTGCACTTGAGTTTCAAGCAGTTCACCTTGTTCATAGCTTAAACGTAGTTCACTTAAATCTTTAATTACATCTTTCATCATTGCTTCCCCTAAGCATGTTGACGAATAAGATCTGCCAAGTGATTCGCCAGATCGGTCACTTCTTGTAATTGATCCCCTTCAACCATGACACGAATCAAAGGTTCAGTGCCTGACTTACGGATCAAAATCCGTCCACGACCCTTCAATTGCTGCTCAGCTTGCTCAAGTTCAGCCACCAAAGCAGGGATCGAAAATGGGTCAATCATCTGTTCCAAGCGCACATTGACCAGCACTTGCGGGAACAAGTGAAAACCTTCTACTAATTCATGCAGTGCTTTGTTTTGTTCAACCATCACGGTTAACACTTGCAGTGCAGAAATAATCGCATCACCTGTGGTGCTTTTGTCGAGGGTCAAAATATGCCCTGAAGGTTCACCACCAATCACCCACTGATTATCTTCAAGTGCTTGTAAAACATAGCGGTCACCGACTTTTGCACGGACAAATGGCACATTGGCTTTTTGTAATGCCAACTCGAGTGCCATATTGCTCATGACTGTTCCCACAATACCTTTGGGCTTCTGCGAGGCTTGAGTCGCCAGAATATACAGAATGTGATCGCCATCAATCAGGTTACCGAATTTATCAACCAAGATCACGCGGTCAGCATCACCATCAAAAGCAATCCCGATATCGGCTTCATGCTCAAGAACCGCTTTCTGCAAATTGCCTGGATGGGTTGAGCCACAGTCTTCATTAATATTCAAACCGTTTGGCTCATTATAAATCGCAGTGACTTTAGCACCCAATTCTAAAAATACGGCGGGCCCAACGTTATAACCAGCGCCATTGGCACAGTCCACCACAATCCGTAAATTACGTAAATTGAAATGATAAGGGAACGTTGATTTACAAAATTCGATATAACGTCCGTTGGCATCTTTAACACGGACACTTTTTCCGAGCTGCGCAGTGTCAGCAATCACGATATCTTTTTGTAATTCTTGATTAATCGCATTTTGTACGTCATCAGGCAGTTTTTTACCTTCGCCTGAGAAAAATTTAATTCCATTGTCATAATATGGATTATGTGAAGCTGAAATGACAATACCTGCATCAGCATGCAAAGCGCGTGTCAGATGCGCAATTGCAGGCGTTGGCAGTGGCCCAAGCAAATGTACATAGACACCTGCTGCATTAAGGCCTGCTTGTAGTGCTGACTCTAAAATATAACCGGATAAACGGGTATCTTTCCCCATTACTACCACAGGTTTATGCGTTGGATCTTGTTTTTTAAGAACTTTTCCTGCTGCAAAACCCAGTTTCAATGCAAATTCTGGCGTAATTGGAAGCTGACCAAATTTTCCACGAATTCCGTCTGTGCCAAAATAACTCATGCTGTTCTCACTGGTGTTCTTAGGTTTGTCGAGCAAACCATGTTTCGTCATACATAATTTGTAATACTTTACACCATATCAAAAAAGCCGTCAGTTGATGACGGCTTTTTACACATTTTTTTTACTAAAAACGCATTAACCTACACGGTAATTTGGCGCTTCTTTGGTAATGGTTACATCGTGTACGTGAGACTCTTGCATACCTGCTGACGTAATTTTTACAAATTTGGCATTTTCACGCAAATCCTGAATATTTGCAGAGCCTGTATAACCCATTGAAGAACGTAAACCGCCCATCATTTGATGCACAATCGCACTCATTGGGCCTTTATAAGGCACACGACCTTCAATACCTTCTGGAACCAATTTCTCAGCACCAGCTTTGGCATCTTGGAAATAACGATCCGCAGAACCTGAAGAACCTGCCATTGCCCCCAAAGATCCCATACCACGGTAAGCTTTGTAGTAACGACCTTGGAAGAACTCAACTTCACCTGGTGCTTCTTCAGTACCAGCCATGAGTGAACCGACCATAATCGTACTTGCACCTGCAGCAATCGCTTTCGCCATATCGCCAGAGAAACGAATACCACCATCCGCAATCAATGGAATCTGATCTTTCAACGCACTGGCTACATTGTCAATCGCTGAAATTTGTGGAACACCAATACCCGCAACAATACGTGTGGTACAAATTGAACCAGGACCAATCCCCACTTTCACCGCATCCGCACCTGCATCGAGCAATGCTAAAGCAGCATCGCCAGTGGCAATGTTACCGCCAATGACTTGAACTTGTGGATAGTTTTGTTTGACCCAACGTACACGTTCAATCACACCTGCTGAGTGACCGTGTGCTGTATCTACAACAATCACGTCCGCACCCGCATCAACTAGGGCTTCAACACGTGCAGGCGTTTCAACACCTGTACCGACTGCTGCGCCTACACGTAAGCGACCCAAGTCATCTTTACATGAATTCGGGAAAGATTCCGCTTTACGGAAATCCGTTACGGTGATTAAACCTTTTAAAGCATGGCTATCGTCAATAACCAAGACTTTTTCAATACGATGTTTTTGTAATAAGGCTTGAATTTCTTCTTTAGATGCACCTTCTTTGACTGTTACCAAACGCTCTTGTGGCGTCATAATATTGCTAACAGGTTGTTCAAGATTGGTTTCAAAGCGTACATCACGACCTGTTACGATCCCGACAACTTTGCCATCCTGCACTACAGGCACACCACTGATGTTGTTTGCTTTGGTAATTTCAATCAATTCGCGCACAGTTGTGGCTGGTGTAACCATAATCGGGTCTTTCACCATACCTGCTTCGAATTTTTTCACACGGCGTACTTCAGCGGCTTGTGCTGCAATATCCATGTTTTTATGAAGAATACCAATACCACCATTTTGCGCCATAGCAATTGCCATACGTGACTCAGTCACTGTATCCATAGCAGCAGAAACGAGAGGAATATTGAGCTGAATGCCACGAGTTAGGCGTGACTTAAGAGAAACATCTTTTGGGAGGACAGTAGAATAGGCAGGGACTAATAAGACATCATCGAAGGTTAGCGCTTCTTGAACGATGGTCAGCATAACAAACTCACTGGTAAATTCCGTGAGCTATTATAAACAAATTTCTCTTAAAAATGCATGTTCGGAGAAATGAAAATCTGCAAAAAACCCAAATGCCTTGGATTTTTTGCAATTCAGGCACAACTTAGAGTGGTACGCTAAAAATACGGTCATTCATAAGATCAATACCGCATTGAAGATTTTCAATCCAATCCAAGAACTGATTCACCTGCTCTTTACCTATAAATGCCGTACCGTGTTGTGGCACGATCATCTCTAAATCCAACTGACGAACCATCTTGACCCATAAACGGATGATTGAATTACTTCCCATATAACGCTGGTGGAAGCCCTTCATTTTTGGAATATGGTCACTAAAGTTTTGAATTGGAATATTAGCATCATCCACCATTGATGCCCCCATATCACCAGAAAACAAGATCTTAGCGACTGGATCATAAAACTGAAAATTACCCACAGAATGCAAAAAATGCGCAGGAATAGCCACCATAACACTGTTACCAAGTGGAATACGCTGCCCTTGATCTGGTAGTTCAATCAGACGCTCTTCCCAGCTACCCTTCATACGGTCACTCATAAATGACGAATTCAAGTGAGGTAAAAAGCGTGCCCAAAGTTTAGAAGCCACAATTTTTGCATCGGTATACACTAACCAGCGTGGCATAGAAGTAATAATGTCAGGGTCTTGGTGTGATGCCATGACATAGTCTAAGTTCTTCAGTTTGGTATATTTATTGAGTTCCATCGTCAGTGGAACATAAGTTAAATCTCCACCTGGATCTAGGACTGCTGCGCGTTCGTGGTCAATGATTAAAAACTGGTTGGCTTGTACCCCTTCGCCTTTAACTAGACTTGTGAAGCTAATGCATTTATGTGTACCGTTATCAAACAGTACCTGCGATGTTGTACGTTCAAACATCTTCCCTAGGCCCCAAAAAATGACTAAATTATTATCACGTATAAGTTATATGGATTTTGGTTTACATACAATCACAGATGATTAAAAATCTTTAACAAAATTTGCTAAATAGTCAAAAAGACTCAAAAAAATTGAGTCTTTTTCATCAAATCAAAAGATAGCTGACCAATAGTGCTGTGCCAAAGTGATCACGCCGACCGCAAGAAAAATAAAAGCACCAATTTTATGAATCAGGGCAATTGGTAATCTATCAGCAAGCTTATTGCCAATAAATACTGCAGGGCCATCCGCAAGCATCATCCCCACAGTAGTACCCATCATTACCAAAATGACACTATGGAATTGTGCAGCCAAAGCAACCGTTGCGATTTGGGTTTTATCCCCAATTTCTGCCAAAAAGAACAGAATAAAGGTTGCACCAAAGACACCTAGATGTTGCCATTTAGCAATACCATCAACTTCATCCTCAATTGAATCGGGAATCAGCATCCAGACTGCCATCGCAATAAAGCCGAGTGCCAAAATCCAGATCATGACATCTTGAGGGATAATTTGAGTTAACCATTGACCTAAAACAGCAGACAAACCATGGTTGAGCGTGGTGGCTGCCAAAATTGCAATTAAAATAGGAATCGGTTTACGGAAACGTGCAGCAAGCAGAAGAGCGAGAAGTTGTGTTTTATCGCCAATTTCTGAGATAAACACCGCTCCAAGAGAGAACAGGAAAGTTAACATACATTTTTCTCTGGCTAGCAAAATTTGCCTATGACTTACCCCTCCTGCTAGCCATGATCAGATATCTGATTGCGGAGTGATAAATCAAAGGTCTTGCCAACAAAAGAAAGCTTTGTAAAAAGCTCATTTGGTTCTTTGCTATGATGACCATGTTCGGTTCAGAACAAGTATGTTGACCATCATCTATTTACAGACGTAAATAGCGGCTACTCCCCAATGAAGTGTGTCAGTATTATATAAATCTAAATTTATTTTTCAAAACATTTCTTACGTTCCAATAAAGAAAAATAGATTTAATCTTATATCTGTCTTTCGTCCATCCATTTTCTTTCTCCCTATGGAAGACATACAAAGAAAATAAAATGCTTAGAAAGCAACTGAACGATGCCAATGACTCCCAGTTATCAAGGGAAAATCAGGAAATAAATTTAAAATAGCCCCAGACCATTAAGCGTATTAGTCCCAATAAAAATGCAAAATATAGACTCAACCCAACAAAACCAAAGCTGATCCAGCCTGCTGCACCCTGCACTTTCATACCACCATATTCAATAATTAATACAAAAATTGCAGCAATTGCCTCAATGCCTAGCACGCTATAACTGACCCATAACCAAGGAAAACTCAAGAAACTCACCCACACAAACATGAGTAGCAACACCAGCAGCACAAATGGCAACATCATCTTTAAATATCCCCAAAGATCGGGTACTTTGTCTTTCATCTTAATGACCAAATTGCTTTTATTTTCAGCTATTTTATGTTTTTTTCAGCCGTTGAGAAGACACCATTAGATGTATTTTTTAAATAATGTGCATAAAAAACCCCGCCGTAGCGAGGTTTTAAAGTCTAGTTCAGATGTAGATTAGAGCAACAAACTACGAATATCAGCCAATAGTTTAGTCAACTTATTGCTAAAACGCGCAGCATCTGCACCATTAATCACACGGTGGTCATAAGACAATGATAACGGCAACATCAAGCGTGGCTCAAACTCTTTACCATTCCATACAGGTTGCATGGTTGCAGGAGAAATACCCAAAATCGCAACTTGTGGCCAGTTCACCAACGGTGTAAACGCTGTACCACCGATTGCGCCCAAGCTTGTAATGGTAAAGTTCGCACCTTGTAAGTCTTTTGGTGATAATTTTTTATCACGTGCTTTCTTACTCAGCTCACCTAACTCAACCGCAATTTGCTTAATGGTTTTTTGGTCTGGGTTACGCAGTACAGGAACAGTCAACCCATCTGGTGTTGCAACTGCAATACCCATATGGATTTCATTGCGTAACAACACAGATTTACCATCATCTGCCAAGTGACCTGAAAACTCACGCTCTTCTTTCAGTAAGTGCGCAACCGCTTTAATAATGAATGCCATAATAGTCAAGCTAATGCCGTCTTTCTTAAAGTTACCTTTAAGATCATTACGCCATGTTTCAAGCTCGGTAATATCGGCAAGGTCAAATTGCGTCACTTGTGGAATAAAGTTATTCAATGACAATTGCGGAATCGACACTTGCTGCAAGCGAGTCAAAACTTTCTCTTCAACACCACCAAATGCACTAAAGTCTGGTAATGATGGCAAGCCTGACGCAACTGCTGCAGCCGCTTTTGGTGCTTCAACAGGCGCTGTCAAACGCTGTTTCACATAGGCATAAACATCGTCTTTCATGACACGACCATGCTCACCAGATGTTTTCACCTGTGCCAAGACCACACCAAGTTCACGTGCTAACTTACGAACCGCAGGGCCTGCATAGACTTTCGCATTTGCAGCTTGCTGTTCTTTGGTCAGCTTATCAGCACCTTGCGTTGCTGCTACTGGAGCTTCAACTTTCGCTGCAGGTGCTGCAACTTCAGCTTTAGCCGCTACAGGTGCAGGCGTTGCTGTCGCAACTGCTGCAGCCGCTTGACCTTCTGCTGCAATCGTTGCAAGCAAGACACCTTGTGATACGCTTTGACCAGACTGTAGGTGAATGGCTTTCACCACCCCTGCGACAGTACTTGGAACTTCAACTGTGGCTTTGTCAGATTCAACAACAACGAGGCTTTGGTCCACTTCAACTCTGTCGCCGACCTGAACCAAAATTTCAGCCACAACAGCTTTATCTACACCCAGATCAGGCACTTGAATTTCAACATCGCCTGCAGGTTGTGCTTGTTGTACTGGTGCAGCAACTTGAGCAACTGGCGCAGCAGATGCTGGTGTTTCTACTGATTGTGCAACAGATACTGGCGCAGCAGCAGAAGTTGTTTTAACTTTAATTAAAACTACGCCTTCTTTAACGCTGTCACCTTGTTTAACTTCAATGCTTTCAATCGTACCAGACACTGTACTTGGCACTTCAACAGAGGCTTTATCGGACTCAAGCAAAACAAGACTGTCGTTTTCTGCAATACTTTCGCCGACTTTTACCAAGATTTCAGCAACAAGGGCTTTTTCTACACCAATGTCAGGCACTTGCACCTCAACCACTTGACTGCTGGTTGCAGCCGCAGGTTGAGCAATGACTTGTGGTGCTGCAACAGGTGCAACTGTCTCAGCCACTGGTGCAGGTTTTGCGACTTCTTCAACTTTGGCAGGTGCAGTACCTTGTGCTTCCAGCTCTAGCAATACCGTACCTTCAGTCACGTTATCGCCTTCTTGAACCAAGATGCTTTTCACCACACCTGCTGAAGTGCTTGGCACTTCAACAGAGGCTTTATCGGACTCAAGCAAAACAAGGCTGTCATTTTCTGCAATGCTGTCACCGACTTTCACCAAGATTTCAGCAACAGTGGCTTTATCTACGCCAATATCAGGTGTTGTGATTTGCATGATTACTTCTCCTCACCTGATTGAGTTTCTTGGTATGCAGCAACTGCTTGAACTTCAGGATGCGCTTGAGGTGCCCATGCAACTGGACGATCTGTTTCAATTTCAAAACTTGAAATCGCATCTTTAACTAAGCGAGCATCAACTTCGCCTTCGTCTGCAAGTTTTTTCAAGGTTGCAACCACGATATGCGCTGCATCAACACCGAAGTAGCTACGCAAGTTAGCACGTGTATCTGAACGACCATAGCCATCTGTACCTAAGGCAACGAATGGTCGGTTGTCTGGTAAATACGCACGAATTTGTTCACTGTAAGCGCGCATGTGATCGGTTGCAGACACCACAATACCATCTGTGTCACGAAGCTGTTGCGAAACCCAAGATTCGCGTTGTTCTTCTGCAAGTGGATGCAAGCGGTTGTATTCGTCACATGCCATACCATCACGTGCAAGTTCGTTGAAACTTGTCACAGACCAAACATTTGAATGGATTTGGTATTCATCACGTAAAATTTTCGCAGCTTTGATCACTTCACGAAGAATGACACCTGAACCCATTAACTGAACCGTTGCTTTTTCATCTTCTTCAAGCAGATACATACCACGTTTAATGCCTTCTTCAACACCTTCAGGCATTTCAGGATGCTCGTAGTTTTCATTCATCACGGTTAAGTAATAGAACACACGTTCTTGATTAACGTACATACGTTGCAAACCGTCATGTACAATCACTGCAAGTTCATAACCAAAACATGGATCATAAGAGATACAGTTCGGAATGGTGTTCGCAAGAATATGTGAGTGACCATCTTGGTGTTGTAAACCTTCACCATTTAGTGTGGTACGACCTGCTGTTGCACCCAACAAGAAACCTTGCGCTTGTGCATCGCCTGCTGCCCATGCAATATCACCAATACGTTGGAAACCAAACATAGAGTAGTACATGTACATTGGAATCATTGGCAAGTTATTGGTTGAATAACTGGTTGCCAACGCAGCCCACGCGCTCATCGCACCCGCTTCGTTAATCCCTTCTTGAAGCATGTGACCGTCTTTTGCTTCACGGTAATGCATCAATTGTTCTTGGTCTTCAGGTGTATATTTTTGACCGTGAGCAGCGTAAATACCCAACTGACGGAACATGCCTTCTAGACCAAAAGTACGTGCTTCATCTGGAACGATTGGCACTACGCGATCTTTAATCGCTTTTTCTTTCAATAATGCAGCAATTAAACGAACCATCACCATTGTAGTTGATTGTTCTTTACCACCTGAACCATTCAATACCGAGTCAAATACAGATAGCGCAGGAATCGCTAAAGATTCACTCTCACGACGACGTGCAGGTAGGTAACCACCTAGAGACTCACGACGACCCTTCAAGTATTTCATTTCTGGAGAGTTTTCGCTTGGACGATAGAATGGAAGCTCTTCTAATTTATCATCTGTAAATGGCAGGTTAAAACGGTCACGTACATATTTTAAAGAATCGATCTGCATTTTTTTGATTTGGTGAGTCTTATTCACCGCTTCAATTTCTTCAGACAAACCGTAACCTTTAACAGTTTTCGCAAGAATAACTGTTGGTTGACCTTTTGCCTTGGTCGCTTCTGCATATGCAGCAAAGACTTTGTACGGGTCATGACCACCGCGATTTAAATTATCAATATCTTCATCGCTTAAATCTTTTACAAGTTCCGCAGCTTCTGGGTACTTGCCAAAGAATTTCTCACGTGTATATGCACCACCTTTCACTTGATAGCGCTGGTACTCACCATCAACTGTTTCTCCCATGACTGCTTTTAAAGCACCAGACGTATCTTTTGCAAGCAATGGATCCCAATGGCGACCCCAAACTACTTTAATCACACGCCAGCCTGCACCACGGAATAAAGATTCTAATTCTTGAATAATTTTACCGTTACCACGTACAGGGCCATCTAGACGCTGTAAGTTACAGTTAACAACCCAGATCAAGTTATCAAGTTTTTCACGACCAGCAAGTGAAATTGCACCAGTACTTTCTGGCTCATCCATCTCGCCATCGCCAAGATATGCCCAGACTTTACGATCTTCTTCTTTGATCAAGCCACGATTCATCAAATATTTTTGAATGTGCGCTTGATAAATCGACATGATTGGACCAAGACCCATTGATACAGTTGGGAATTGCCAATAGTCTGGCATTAAATATGGATGTGGATAGCTTGGTAAACCGTTACCGCCAACTTCACGGCGGAAGTTACCGAGTTGTTCTTCAGTCAAACGACCTTCCAAAAACGAACGTGCGTAAATCCCTGGAGCACAGTGACCTTGATAATAGATCATGTCACCGCCAAAGTTATCATTGCTTGCACGGAAAAAGTGGTTAAAACCTACATCATACAAGGTTGCTGATGACGCAAAACTTGCTAAGTGACCACCTAAATCATCGCCTGTTTTATTGGCGCGTAACACCATCGCCAACGCATTCCAACGAATCAAAGCACGGATACGGCGTTCCATGTCTTGGTCACCTGGCATTGCAGGTTGTTCTTCTACAGAAATGGTATTGAGATATGGAGTATTTAGGCGCTGAATAGGGACGTGTTTAGCAATTGCGCGTTGATAGAGTTTTTCTAATAAGAATGCTGCCCGCTCTGTTCCCATATGCTGTAACACTGAATCAAAAGCATCTTCCCACTCTAGGGTTTCTTGCGCGTCAGAATCGCCATAATACGCCATGTTTCACCTTTCCTTAATCATTTTAGACAACCCGTTATTTTTAACATGTTTTAGATTAAAAAGTTATGGCTACTTTTAAATACAACTGGATACCAACATTCATAAAATAAATAATCGTTATCTTTAAAATCCTTATTGACAAAAAAATCGCCCATAAGGACGATTTTTATAAAATAACAACAAATCAGCAGGGAGATTTAGAGGTTTTTACTGCTGATCTGTCAAATTCCAAATTTAAATATTCAAATTTATGGCAGCATCGCAAGATAAGTGCTTGGGTTCTTACGTTGACCATCTTGTACGATTTCATAATGCAAATGTGCACCTGTACAACGACCTGTACAACCGACTTTGGCAATTTCTTCGCCCGCCTGTACACGTTCACCCACACTGACTAGCAAACGTGATGCATGTGCATAACGAGTGATATAACCATTACCATGGTTAATTTCAATCATTTGACCATAACCATTGACCCAGCCTGAACGAGTCACGACACCAGAACCAGAAGCGTAAATTGGAGTGCCATTTGGCGCAGCCAAGTCTACACCTGGGTGATATTCAGATTTACCAGCAAAATAACGTGTTCCATACTGTGAACTCACACGTACCATACCTGGCAAAGGATTGGCTTTTAACCAAGACAGGACATTTGAACCAGAACCAGTATTTGCAGCAGAAAGATTTGAACTACCGTATTTTTTAGTCACTGATGCATTGTTAAATTCAACTGATTTATGACCACGAAGTCTCACATTAACATGTGGCGTCGCATCTGCATCATCAACATCGTTGCTTTCTACTGAATATGAACCTTGTGCAACTGCACGGCTCAATTGTTCAAGACGATCTGTTGAAGTTGGCGTGTCAATTAAATCTGCAAATGCCAGTGGCGTGGAAACCAATAAAGATAACGCTAATAAAATACGTCGCATAAAAACCTCTAAAAACTGCTTAACTTAAGCATCACGAAAAACAACCTTTGTACTTCTTGTTTAGACTTAGACAACGCTCTAAGATGAATGTCATAGCAAAAATCGGACTCTGCCATGTCACAACCTCGGAATCTATTTCAGTCCAACACCCCCCAAACAAAGGCTGCAAATATTCAGCAACTCACCAAACAAGTACAATATTGGCAGATGCTGACAAAAATCATTCAACCGCTTTTACCCCAGCCTGAACAATGGCAAGTGGTCTGCTATCAACATGGTGTCTTAATTATCACAGGGGAAAATCAAGCGATGATCAGCCAACTGGGATATTTACAAAAACATTATGTTGCACAATTATCTCAAAAAGATGAATTAAGAGATTTACAAAAAATTCAAGTTCGTTTGCGTGCAAAAAGCATTCAAAAAAGACCAGTAAACAAAGTTCAACCTATCTCAGCAGAAACACAACAAATGTTACAAAGTGCAGCACAGTTTGTGAACGACCCTAAGCTTAGCCAAGCTCTACGCAATTTAGCAAGCGTTATAAAGTAACGAGCTAATTTTGACAGGCTATTTCTCGATATTTCGCTATTTTTCACACAATTTATATTTTTGTATAATCCATGCGCCTGCCTGAAATTTTAAGGGTTTAGCTCACATTCACATACGAAATTGGGCAATCCTTAATGTCATTAAATGTTACAATTTCATAGTTACTCGGATCGCTCTTCACCTGATGCAATAACTGATTGTTCAGTGCATGCCCAGACTTGTAAGCATCGAATTTTGCAATAATTTGGTGTCCGAGCAAATATAAGTCACCTACCGCATCTAAAATTTTGTGACGTACAAATTCATCATCATAGCGTAGCCCTTCTTCATTCACTACGCCTGTTTCATCGACACCAATCGCATTTTCCAGACTTGCACCTAACGCCAGATTATTGGCTTTTAAGAAATCCAAGTCTTTCATAAAACCAAAAGTACGCGCATCGCTAACTTCATACACAAAGGTTTCAGTTGAAAAATCAATTGTTGCTGACTGATATTCTTTAGCAAATGCAGGATGGTCAAAATCAATGGTAAAATTGAGCTGAAAACCATGATGTGGCGTAAATGCTGCACGTTTATCGGCAATGGTTACTTCAACAGGTTTTAAAATTTTAATAAATTTCTTTGGGGCATCTTGTTCAACAAGCCCACCTTGCATCAGCAAGTAAATAAATGGACCCGCGCTCCCATCCATAATCGGGGCTTCAGAAGCAGAGACTTCTACGATTAAATTATCAATACCCAATGCTGCAATCGCACTCATGACGTGCTCAATTGTGCCTACTTTAATATCACCTTGTACCAAGTTAGAACACATAAATGCTTCTTGGATCAACATTGCATCTGCAGGTAGGTCTACAGGTGGGTTTAAGTCAACACGACGAAACACAATACCCGAGTCAACCGTATGCGGCACAAAGTTAATCATGACTTTTTGCCCACTGTGTAAACCAATACCACTGGCCTTGACCACACGCTTGAGGGTACGCTGTTTCAACATCTGTTATTGTCTTCTACCTTTACAAACTGCTCAAGATTAGCATAATTAACCATTGATAAAAAACAAAAAAGGTAGGCCAATTGCCTACCTTTTCTCATTTTAGTAGATTGATTACTAAAATAATCACTTACCCTGTTGTTTTTTCAAGTAATCTTGAATACTCATTGGGTTTGGACGTGAACCACCTGTTGACGTTGCTGCTGGGCGTGCAGGTGCGCTATTTGGCTGATACTGACGCTGAATCGCTGGAATATCATCATCTTCAACGATTTGCTGAGGTTGATGCTGATGCTGAGCCACAGCTGCTGCAACTTGTGATGCTGCCTTAGCACGTGCTTCTGCGTTATTCGAATTACGAGTCAGACCTGTTGCAATCACAGTAACGCGAATTTCATCACGTGCATCTGGATCAAATACCGTACCAAAGAAGACTTCACCTTCATCCAAGTCAACAATTTGGTTCACCACATCGGTAATGATCTGAGTTTCACGCAAAGTGACATCGTTGCCACCTGTAATGTTAATCAACACGCCTTTCGCGTTCATGATATTCACATTATCAAGTAATGGGCTACGAATAGCTAAACGTGCAGCTTCTTCCGCACGGTCTGGCCCTGAGCTTTTACCTTCACCCATCATGGCATAACCACGAGTACTCATCGCCGTTTTCAAGTCAGCAAAGTCAAGGTTAATGTGACCTGGGCGTACAACCAGATCAAAAATACTACGTACAGCATTGAGCAATACATCGTCTGCTTTACGGTAAGCATCTTGCATAGAAATGTCACCATAGACATTTAGCAAGCGTTCATTTGGAATAATAATGAGTGAGTCAACAAATTGCTCAAGTGCCTCAATACCTTTCTCGGCAGATTTTTGACGGCGACGACCTTCAAAATTAAATGGAGTCGTAACAACACCAACCGTTAAAATTCCCATTTCTTTGGCAATTTCTGCAACCACAGGAGCAGCGCCCGTACCCGTTCCACCGCCCATTCCTGCAGTGACGAAGACCATGTCCGCACCTTCAAGATGCTGACGGATCAATTCACGGCTTTCTTCTGCTGCAATTTGCCCGACTTCTGGATTAGCACCAGCACCCAAACCGCGTGTGCTTTGTTCACCAAGCTGGATTTTAAATGGCGCATTCATGCGGTCTAAGGCTTGTTTGTCTGTATTCGCACAAACAAATTTTACGCCTTTAATATCAGACTGCACCATATGCTGGACAGCGTTACCGCCACCACCACCTACACCAAATACAGTAAAACGGGCTTGACCGTTACCATCGGTTTGTTCGTCGTCTAAAAATTCAAATGAGGCCATGACCTTGAGTGTTCCTAATGCTTATTGGCAGCCACTTGAGCCCGTATACTGCCTTGAACGTCTATATAAAATACAATTTTTTTAGGATGCTGTGCTAAAGCCATCTTTGTCAAGTATAGAACTTTTTGCTTACAACTTCCCAACAATATGCGCCATCAAAATGGACTTAGAAAATCGATTTTAGTTTATTGTTTAACGAATTCCATCCATTTTTTAAACGATTCATCATCGTTTTATCTCTATTTTCGTCAGCAACTTCAATTGCATCAGGTATTTCACTTTGACTATACATCAATAAACCCGCAGCAGTAATATATTGCGAACGACGTAAAGCGGCTAAATATGCATCATCTGCACCGACCTGTAAAGGCGGATTACCTAAATGTGCTGAAACACCAAAAATTCTACGCGACAAACTCACCATACCTTCAATCTGGCAAGCGTCACCTGTGAGCACAACACCATGGTATAACCCGTGGATTGCGCCCGTTTCATCAAGATCACTACGAATAGTATTTAAAATTTGTTCGTAACGCGCAATGATAATTTCACTCAGTTCGATACGACTAATCGTCTGTGGCCCTTCAATCCCCTGTACATGCAACATATGATCGGGTTTAACCACATTCATATCGACACAGCCATGCAGAATTTTAATCCGCTCAGCTTCTTCAGTTGTCGTTTGTAAGACTGCAGCGATATCACGGGTCACATGTTCACCGCCCACTGCATAGGTCTTGGTCAGCGCCAAGCGTCCATCAAGATAAACCGCCAGATTGGTTGTACCCGCACCAATATCGAGTAAGCACACACCGTAATCTTTTTCATCCTGCAACAGGCTCGCCTCAGCCGTTGCTAAGCATGAAATCACCATGCGTTCAACTCCGATGTTGGCACCTTTCATGGCACGATCAAGATTTTGCATGGTACTAATTGGCAACATCATTAACTGATAGTGCCCCGTCATACTGTGTGCTGACATGTTAATTGGGTTAATCACCCATTGTTGTGAATCATCAAGTTCGAAACCCAATGGCACAGCACTGGCAAGATAATGATCTGGCGTAATATGACTGGCCTTAGCAAGTTCTAGTGCGCGCACAACTTCATTGGTGGTAATGGTATGATCAGGGTTAGCAATCGGAGTACGCCCCGCTGCATAAAAGCTTTTTAAATCAGCACTTGGAATCGAAATCCAGGCAGAATGCACCCGACATTCGGCCATGTTTTCAGCTTCTGACACCGCATTTTTAATTGCAGAAATCACTTTATCCAGACTAACTATTTTACCTTTGTTCATACCGCGATTGCGTGCAGTTGCCATACCAACAACCTGAATATTGTCGGGTGCATGAACTTTACCTATCAAGACTGAAACTTTATGCGTCCCGATGTCTATTGCTACAACTGAGGGAACCGCTTCACTCATTACCTACTACCATTGATTTATGATTAATTATTGGCATAGCGCCTGTCAGTATTCCAATATTAATGCGCTTGTGCCGTATTTGGCTCACTCGCTGGCGTACTGACAACAGTATTGCTCGCTACAAATTGTCCATGCGAAACAGGTGCCGCACCTCTCCACTGGATTGCCAGACCATTTCTGTAACGCAAATCCACAGTGGCGATTTGAGACCAAATCGGCTTTAAATCTGTTCCTGCAAGCACACTCAAACGCTGTAGTTTACTCATGGTTTGATCCTGATCCACAATAATTCGTAATCCTGAATCAAACTGCATAAACCACGTCATGCGCTCGGTTAAATACAACTCTTTTAAATGAAGATTAAAAGGTTGAAATAGTTGATTTATTTCATTATAACGCCGCATCATCAACTGTGACTGGCTAATCGGCCCATGCAACAATGGTAAATCATTGTGTGGCTGCGGTGCAGCTTCACTATACACATCACCACTATCACTCAGTAAACGCCCTGTTCCCCAACGCGCAATCGGGTGGCGAGGAAAAACCCGCACACGAATTGCATTTGGCCATGCACGAGAAACAACAACCCGATCAACCCATGAAATATCTAAAGTCCGATCACGGATTTTTTCCAAGTCCGAAGTAAAATAATTATCTCGTATAATCGGTTTAACATACATGCCAACTTGCTGAGCTTCTAGAGCAGAATCATTACCGACCACTTGCAAATCTGCCACACGTGCGTCTGTAATAATCTTATATAACCCATAAGTTCCAGCAATAAAAACAGTTGTTGCAATAATTAACAATATCCATCCACCCAGATTTGCCATTTTCTCGGCGCGTGTGGGTGGCTTTTCATGAATAGAGGTGACTGCTGCGCGTGTTTTTCGACGCATTGAAGCTGGTAATTGCGCCATAAATTAGCGAACCGTTTCCGTCAAGGTTTGTTCTAAAATAGCCACACAAAGACTGTCAAAATCATAACCAACCGCTTTAGCCGCTTTTGGCACCAGCGAATGGCTGGTCATGCCTGGAACTGTATTCACTTCCAGCAACCAGAAATTATTCTGTTCATCTTGCATCGCATCAATACGCCCCCAACCGCTTGCACCAACCACTTGAAAAGCACGTAAGCACAATGCTTGCAAACGTTGCTCATCTGACTCACTCAAGCCGCAAGGAATACCATATTGCACATCATTACGCTGATATTTGGCTTCATAATCATAAAAAGCCACATCTGCGGGTGGTTGCAAACGAATCACTGGCAAAGGCTGACCATTCAAGAATGAAATGGTGAACTCACGTCCAGTAATCCATTTTTCTGCCATAACAACCGCATCGTGTTGAGTGGCTTTGGCAATCGCAGCAGCAAGGTCTTCAGCTTTTTCAACCTTACTCATGCCCACACTTGAACCCTCATGCACAGGCTTGATAATTAAAGGTAAGCCAAGGCTTGCAACCACTTCGTTCAAATCAGTGTCTTTACCAATAATTCGATACGGTGCAGTAGGTAAATCTGAACCTTGCCAAACTTGCTTGGTTTTAACTTTATCCATCCCGATGGCAGAGCCTTGTACGCCCGTACCTGTGTATGGGATATTTAACCATTCAAGCACACCTTGAATCTGACCATCTTCACCACCACGACCATGCAAAACAATAAAAGCACGATCATAGCCAACCAGTTCAGTCACGCTACGCTCTTGTGGATCAAATGCTTCTGCATTGACACCTGAACGCAACAATGCTTCAAGAACCGCTCGACCACTATCTAAGGAAACTTCACGCTCTGCTGAACGTCCACCCAATAACACTGCAACCTTGCCGAATTTTGAAGCATTTGACACGTTTTTTATCCTTAAATCTAAGCAAATCACCCAAGCGGGATTATTTTATAAATAAGCGTTTTTGCGCTAACTCAACCGAAATTGCACCCACGTTACCCGCACCTTGTGTTAATAACAAGTCATTTGGTTGTAACACTTTTTGAATGACATTTTCGAGATTCCCCTCAACTGGATCAATCAAAATCGGTTCAACTTCACCACGTAAGCGAATGCTGCGCGCCAATGAACGACTATCCGCCCCGACAATTGGTTTTTCACCTGCTGGATAGACCTCAAGTAACAGTAATTGATCCACCTGTGACAGCACGTCAACAAAGTCATCGAAACAGTCACGGGTACGGCTAAAGCGGTGCGGTTGGAACAACATGACTAAACGGCGGTCAGGATGACTCTGACGAGCTGCCTTAATGGTCGCTTCAACTTCTTTTGGATGATGGCCATAATCATCAACCAATTTGACATTGCCTTCACCTAGTGCGTATTCACCTTGTACCTGGAAACGACGACCTACACCACTGAAGCCTTCTAAAGCACGGCAAATTGCAGCATCAGAAACCCCTTCATCGGTTGCGACACCAATCGCTGCCAAGGCATTTAAGATATTGTGCAAACCTGGTTGGTTGATGGTGACACGTAGTGGTTCACGATCTTTACGCAGCACGGTAAAGTGCGAACGCATACCGTCTTGCTCAACTTCAACCGCACGAATGTCGTTGTCTTCTTGAAAGCCATAAGTAATGGTTGGGCGACCAAAACGTGGCATAATTTCACGTACATTGGCATCATCACCACAAACTACAGCCAAGCCATAGAAAGGTAAGCGGTGAATAAATTCAATAAAGGTATCTTTTAATTTATCAAAGCTACCACCATAGGTATCCATGTGATCCGCATCGACATTGGTAATAATAGCTGCCATTGGCTGTAAAAACAAAAATGAAGCGTCAGATTCATCTGCTTCAGCCACAATATAACGGCTCGCACCCAATGCGGCATTTACACCTGTACGGTTTAGTAAACCACCAATCACATAGGTTGGATCAAGATTTTCTTCTGCCAACATGGTGGTCAGCAAACTGGTCGTCGTGGTTTTACCATGCGTTCCTGCAACCGCAATCCCATGACGATAACGCATTAACTCACCCAGCATTTCTGCACGACGCACCACTGGAATACGTTTTTCAAGTGCTGCTTTAACTTCAGGGTTTTCATGGTCAATTGCAGTGGATACCACCAAGACATTGGCATCTTGCACATTTTCAGCCGCATGCCCAATATAGACCTGAATGCCTTTTGCTTCTAAATGCGCTGTAGTTTTAGACGCTTTAATGTCTGAACCAGAAACACAGTAACCTTGGTTTTTTAAAACTTCAGCGATACCACACATCCCTGCACCACCAATTCCCACAAAATGAATGTGTTTGATACGGCGCATTTCAGGCACTTTGATAAGTTTGTTGACTTGATCTACTGGGGTTGTCGATGACATACGATGCTCTAACTATAATGCTTGGATTAAATCCACCACATGTTGTGTGGCTTCTGGTTGTGCGTGTTGACGCGCTTTGGTTGCCATTTCAGAGAGCAACTGGCGATTCATCAGCGGAGTCAATAATTGCTGTAAACTTTCAGGAGTCATTGTGCTTTGTGGGCAGATTTTTGCTGCACCAATGCCCTCAAGAAAACGGGCATTTGCAGTTTGGTGATCATCTACCGCACTTGGCAGTGGAATAAAGACTGCGGCAACGCCTGCAGTTGCCACTTCGGTCACCGTCAGCGCTCCTGCCCGACAAATAATGAGATCGGCATCGCTATAAGCTTTTGCCATATCTTCAATAAACGGAACCACTTGCACTTGTAACTGCTGCGGCGCATTGGCATAACGAGTTTGCGTTTCAGCAAGTTGTTTTTGCCCACACTGATGAATAATACACAGTTCAACATTGAGTTGTTTAAATGCTTCTGGCAATTTTTCATTCAGTGCTTGTGCACCAAGTGAACCACCGACCACCAAAATATTCAGTGGTTGATGCGCCTGTTCACGGGTTTCGTAACGCCATTTCGGTGTTAATGTATCGGTAATTTCTTTACGTACAGGGTTGCCTGTCGTCACAACTTTGTTGGATGCAGGAAACGTATTTGGAAATGCCTGACAAATTTTACTTGCCACACGTGCCAATTGTACATTGGTAAAGCCTGCAACGGCATTTTGTTCATGAATCAGCACAGGAATACCCAGTGCACGCGCAGCCAAACCACCTGGACCTGCAACATAACCACCGAAACCTGCAACCACATCGACCTGTTGCTGTTTCATAAAGCGCATAGCAGCTAAAGTTGCGCCCAAAATTTTAAATGGTGCAACCAGTTTACGAAGTAAACCATTACCACGCACACCCTGAATATCAATCTGATAAATCGGAATGTTTTGGTTTTTTAACAAACGGTTTTCCATGCCTGTTGGGGTTGCTAGCCAAGAGACACGATGACCTTGTTGTTGTAATAATTTTGCCACGGCTAATGCAGGGAAAACATGTCCACCCGTACCCGCAGCCATCATCATGACATGTTTAGGTTTTTGTAATTGAGAATTGGTCACGGTCAAATACTTCAGCTGTGCAAGTTACATAAATTTCTTGGCTTATTTTAATCATAAAGTCTTATTGGCGTGAATGATTTTCACGTCATTTAAACAAATATTGATTAATTAAAGTGATACTGATCTTGTTATCTTACATTCTTGCCAAATCTTCCTTAAGCTGATTGTTCAAATCGCTACAACTTTTAGTATTTTTGCTCCCACAATAAGCATACAAATCAAGTCAATCGACACACGATTCTTCAGTAGACCGTTTTATTAAAATCATGGGAAATCAATATATTTGAATTATATTCAATATTTTATTAATGCTAATATTAAAAACTGATGAGCGTATACCTGATACGCTCATGTTATCGGATTTTGAATATTTTTACTGAAAACAGCTCACAGGGGTAAATTAACGTCCCTGCTCTAACACATCAAATAACGTGTCAGCAATCGAAGTACCAAACTGAGCATCGATTTCACGGATACAGGTTGGACTGGTGACATTAATTTCAGTGACATAATTACCAATCACATCGAGCCCCACAAACACCAAACCTTTTTCGCGCAAGAATGGACCGACTTTTTCAGCAATTTTCTGATCATTTTCACTTAATGGTCGAGCCTGCCCTAAACCTCCCGCGGCCAAGTTGCCACGCACTTCACCATTTTGTGGAATCCGTGCCAAACAGTAAGGAATCGGTTCACCATTAACCATCAGAATACGCTTATCCCCTTCTACAATTTCAGGAATATAGCGCTGTGCCATAATTGGCTGCTGACCATTTTGGGTTAGAAGTTCTAAGGTTGAGCCAATGTTGACCCCATCTTGAAATAAACGAAAAATGCCCATACCACCCATCCCATCGAGTGGTTTGACAATCACGTCGCCATGTTCAGTAATAAACTCACGCATCAAACTTTCTTGTGATGTAACCAGAGTTGGAACTTGAAGCTCAGGGAACTGGGTTGCAAATAGTTTTTCATTGCAGTCACGCAATGACTGTGGTTTGTTGATAATCCACGCACCTTCGCGTTCTGCCTGCTCCAGAATATAAGTGGTATAGACAAAATTCATGTCAAACGGTGGATCTTTACGCATCAGAATCACATCATAATCCGCCAGTGATTGTTTTTGTTTTTCACCCAGTTCGTAATAGTGCTGATAATCTTCAAAAACTTTCAGTGGTGCAATCAAGCCGAAGGCTTTACCCTGATCAATATATAAATCTTGTTGTAAAACATACCCCAAGTCATGTCCACGGCGACTTGCAGCCCATAGCATTGCCATGGTGGAATCTTTTTTCAGATTGACATTTTCAATGGGATCCATCACAACCAATACACGCATGATTTTTTACTCTAGCTATTTTTTGATGAGAAAAAGTATAGCGGAGATTGTGGCGGTCTTTTTCTGAATTTCAGTAAAGCCTCATATATTATTTGCAAGAAAATAAAGGATGAACTCATGCAACAGGCGATTATTGGTTTTCATTTAGATGAAGAGCAGCACTGGGTTGCAGATTTGGCCTGTGGGCATACGCAGCATGTACGGCATACGCCACCTTGGCAAAACCGCCCTTGGGTCATGACTGAACAAGGTCGCAAAGAAAAAATCGGGGTGATGCTGGAGTGTAAAAAGTGTGATGTGGAAAATTTCGAATAAGTAATTTTATTGGCAAAAGATAAGAGATTTACTTCATAAAACGCCAATTTGTTTCAGAATCGGCATTTTTATGGTTTTTGGATTTTTTAAAATTAATCAAACTATTGATTTATATTATATTAATTAATGAATTTTGCATAACGAACATTATGTTAAATAAGAAAATAGATTGGTGAGATATTCTTTAAATTTTTATGTGAAATAAGATACTTGAACAGTGCCAAAAAAGACATGGATGTTTTATCCATGTCTTTGTTACTCATTTTTATAGTATAAGTTTAATCGTTAGGCCCACTAGAGCAGAACCGATGATGACTCGGAGCACACTCTGATTAAATTTAAATAATGCAGCTACAGCCAAAATTGCAATGATGGCAGAGATATAATCAAAATTTCCTTCAACCCCCCCCTGACCAAAGCACGTGATAACATAAAAAAAGTGCCAAGTTTAAAATCACCCCTACCACGGCAGCGGTAATGGCTGTTAAAGGTGCTGTGAACTTAATCTGATTGTGTGTGGACTCTATAACAGGTGCTCCTGCTAAGATAAAGAAAAATGAGAAAATAAAAGTGAACCATGTGACGATAATTGCACCTAATGCACCAGCAATAAATTGATGTTCAGCACCCAACAGTGAGTGGTTATAAGCAGCCAAAAAACCGACAAAAGCCACCACAATGATCAATGGGCCGGGAGTACTTTCACCTAGAGCTAAACCATCGATCATTTGAGTTGGGGTGAGCCAGTGATAAAAACCTACAGCGCCCTGATATACATAAGGTAGAACCGCGTAGGCACCACCAAATGTGAGTAGTGCAGCTTTAGTAAAGAACCATGCTAGTTGAGTATAAGAGTGGCTCCATCCAAAAATCATTGTTAAAGAGACCAGTGGAATTGCCCATAAAAGTGCTGAAATTACCGCTATTTTGATCAGATGATGCCATTTAAAAATAGCATGTTCAGGTGTAGGGGTATCATCATCAATAATTGCACGTCCATAAGATTTTTGAGTAACCTTATGTGCATTTACCGTAAACAAATCAGGATATTTTTTACTGACCAGATAACCTGATATTGCTGCACATAAAACAATGAAGGGGAAAGGAATATTAAAAATAAATATCGCGAGGAAAGCGACAACTGCAATCGCCCATAGAAATTTATTCTTTAATGAACGACTGCCAATACGATAAGTTGCATGAAATACAATTGCCGCAACCGCTGGCTTAATCCCGTAAAACAACCCCGCAATGATCGGAACGTTGCCATATTTCACATAGACCCAAGACAGTCCAATCAGGATAAAAAGAGAAGGTAGAACAAAGCAAATTCCTGCAATTATGCCACCTTTGGTTTTATGCATTAACCAGCCAATATAAGTTGCAAGCTGTTGAGCTTCTGGGCCAGGTAAGAGCATGCAAAAATTCAAGGCTGCATAAAACGCTTCTCCGAAATCCATTTTTTTTCTTCAACTAGCTCCTGATGCATAACAGCGATTTGCCCAGCAGGACCACCAAAACTAATAAACCCAAGCTTTAACCAAAATTTAAATGCTTGCCAAAAGCTGATAGATTGAATTTCTGTTTCATCTACTAAGGACGATCTATTATTCATGTTAGATTCCTTTGAAAGTCAGCATATAAACCATCAAAAATATGATTTGAAAGATAAAGTAATTGATCATCATTTGTGATCGTGCTTCTGAGACCTTGTAAAATCTTTTCAATTCCTAGTGCTTCGGCAGGCTCATCTCCCCCAACATCTAAAAAATGAACAATTTCAGCAATTTTATTTAAAGCAGGATCCTGTAATTCAAAGCTATGCATTAATACTTCAAAGGTAACTAGATTATTGATATGGGTAAATTGGGCATGATCAAAATCAAAACCTAAGGCATCATTGGGGCAATCATTGGGATGCTCTAACCAAATAAATTTTGCCTGATGGTCTACAAATTTTTGAATGATCCATGCTGATGCCAAACGGTCAACCCAAGGACGCTTTCTGGTTGCCCAAATTTTATTTTGAAAATCCTGTTTGAATAGAACGTTTAATTGCTGTTCAAAATTATTAGGTTCATCATATTCACCTAATCGAGCAATCGCATGTTCTAATCGAGTAAGTTCATTTAATGTTTTGCTTTGATGAGTATTGGGGAAAAAATCTATTTCTATCAGTGAATTGAGGGTTTTTCTTAATTTTCGAATCTGTTTGAGATATTCCTTTTTTTTGTTTTCCTCGAGTGTATTTTGTATTTGTAAAATTTCGGCTCTTAGTTCTTCATACTCTCCTTTCCTATCAAAAAGTTGAGCAAGGTTTAAAGTTGTAGGAGCTTCAGTCTGAAAGATATAGGCTTGACCATGTTCATTAAGATGATCATTAACAATAGAGTCGAATTTTTCAGAATGTATTACTGGTAATAGGTAGACTCCATCCCTCAAAGTTGCTGCACCATTTGACTTTAAAGAACGCCAAATTCTCATTCTTGCAGTTGTACTTTGACTGGGTAGAGATGAAATAAGCAATGATAATTTCATGTTATAAACTCAACATATTTTGTTTAATTTATAACAATTTTTTAAAATTTAAAATGATTTTTATTGAATAATAGTAGGTGTAAAAGTCATAAAGATTTTCTACTCAATATTGATTTTTTATAAATAAATTAGGATTAGTAATATTAGTTCTTCTAAAATTAACGTAAACAGCTTATACGAAATTCTTAAAATTTCTTATTAGGCATCAATACCTTAATCAAAGCCGATCCAGGGTTCAGCACACTGCAATGGATTTTTCACGTTTCACGACTATTATTTAATCAATGTTTTATCGTTTTAATTAAATCTACTCAACAATTTACTTAAATGATCAATAAAAAAGGAAGCCCATGCTTCCTTTTTTCAACCAGTTAAAAATCAGATACCATATTTCTCACGATACGCCTGCATATTGGCTAAGGCTTCTTTCTCACCTTTGGCATCTAGATAATCCATCAAATCTTTCATGGTAATCAATGCATGTACAGGAATCTCAAGTTCTTTTTGTACTTCTTGGATTGCAGACAATTCACCTTGACCACGTTCTTGACGATCTAGCGCAACCAACACGCCAGCAATACTTGCACCTGCATTTTTCAAAACAGTCACCACTTCGCGAATCGCCGTGCCTGCGGTAATTACATCATCAATAATCCAGACTTTTTTACCTTCAACAGCAGCACCCACCAAAACACCACCTTCGCCATGATCTTTAGCTTCTTTACGGTTAAAACCCCAAGGCACGCTTTTGCCATGAATTTGTGATAATGCCACAGCCGTTGCAGCAACAAATGGAATACCTTTATATGCAGGCCCAAAAATAACTTCAACATTGTCACACTGAATTAGTTGATCCGCATAACCTTGTGCAAGTAATGATAATGCTTCACCATCGTTGAGTAAGCCTGCATTAAAAAAATAAGGGCTAACACGACCCGATTTTAAAGTAAACTCACCAAACTTCAGCACACCTCGTGATAAGGCAAGGTCAATAAAAGCCTGTGGGTTAAATTGAGATGGCGTTGTCATGAGGGCTCCAAATTTAGATATTAAGGTAAGACTTGAGCATGATACCAAAGGATCACTATCCAAGTGAGGCAAAAATTCTACGCGTAGTCTCGATTAACGTAAATGGGCTACGTTCTTCTGTGACCAAAGGTCTGCTGGACTGGCTAGAACAGTCCGATGCTGATGTGGTCTGCATTCAGGAAAGCCGCATTACTCACGCACAATGGACGGACAAATTTAAACCAGAAGGCTGGCATACGCATCTCTTTCCAGCAGAACGTGCAGGCTATGCAGGCACTGCAATCTACAGTCGTCTCCCTTTTCTCTCGGTTCGAGATGGTTTGGGCTTTGAACTGGCAGATTCGCAAGGGCGTTTTATTTGTGCCGAATTTGATTTAGGGCTAGAGCAACCTGTACATATTGCATCGTTGTACTTACCTTCGGGTTCTTCAGGTGAAGACGCTCAAATACGTAAAGATCTGTTTTTAGATGAATACAAAAAAATCCTGAAACAATGGCGCGATGAAAATAAATCCATCATTGTCTGTGGCGACTACAACATCGTACATAAGCGCATTGATATTAAAAACTGGTCAGGCAATCAAAAAGCTTCTGGCTGCCTCCCTCATGAGCGCGCATGGCTTGACCATATTTATGATGAACTGGGTTATGTCGATACCTTTCGTGTGGTGCGTCCCGAAGCTGAACTGTATTCTTGGTGGTCAAATCGAGGGCAAGCCCGTGCGAAAAATGTCGGTTGGCGAATCGACTATCAAGCCTGTTCACCCGACTGGAAAACGCGAACAATAAACGCATGGGTCTACAAAGATCAATGGTTTAGTGACCACGCACCTGTTATTATTGATTATCAACTTTAGTAGTTTTGTGAACACATGTTCACAAAACTACTAAAAATAACTTACATTCATTGTCGCCTGAAATGCTTTTTTCTGACATCACTTTGTAGCAATATAGCCGCACGGCACAGGGACATGTCAGGATGACAGCAAAAGGACAGGACGCCGTAGGATGAAGTAAAAATAAACTAAGTTACTTAGCTTATTTTTCAAGGATGTGACATCGGACGTTGTAAATGAGACCCGCATAATCAGGATGATCTAATGCGGGTTTTCTCTATTTGGAATACCAGTTTTTCCATCAAGATAAGCATAGCCGAAAACAAATTTTTTGGTTAAGCTCATTTGTCATATTGATAGATGAGTAATGAATATGCTGAAAATTTATGGCATTAAGAACTGTAATTCCATGAAGAAAGCCTTCGATTTGCTGAGCGAATTAGGTTTAAGCTACGAGTTTCATGACTATAAAAAGCAAAGTATTGACACAACAACTGTCAAACAATGGCTAGATGCCTGTGGGCAAGACCTGATCTTAAATAAAAAAGGTACCACATGGCGTAAGCTCAGTGAAACTGAGCAACAGCAAGCCCTTGCGAACGAAGAAAATCTGATTCAGGCACTGATCACACATACCAGTTTAATTAAACGCCCTGTACTGCAAACTGCTCAAGGTTTCGTTGTCGGCTTTGATGAAGCAGCGTATCGCAACTTAGTCTAAAAATAAAAAAGCCTAGAACAGTCTAGGCTTTGCTTTTATCACAATACATATTAGTGAACACGATTCCAAGTCTGATTACGTCCAAGCGCAGAAAAACCCAAATACCCACGAATTTTAAGCTGCTTGCCTCCGTTAATTAACTGACCTTTTAGGCTATAAGTTTTGCCATTTTTCGGATCAAGGATTGAACCATTATCGTACTGATTACCGCCCACATTTTTCAGACCACGTACAATAGTCACACCATGTAATGGTTTATTTTTGTAGGGACCTTCGCAGTTGGTACAGCTATTCTCTTCCCCAGGAGTCAGTACTTTTTGAATACTTGCAGACAATGTACCGTTTTTTTGCTCGGTAAAGACAACGATCGCTTTAGGCTTTTTGGTTTCATCATCAATTGTTTGCCAAACTGTTCCATTGAGCTGATCTGCTGCATGTGCAGCCATCGCGGCACCAAATAGTCCAAACGCAAGTAACATTTTTTTCATTATTTCTTCCCTAATCATCTGTTGTAGTATTGCCAATCTTCAGTATTCAAAATACATTGCCAATTTGCAATTTCTCAGTGTGACCGTTTAGTGTTGCCTTGTAACAATATTTACAAGATCATCCTATATTGTGCTGTTCTCTTGCAAGAGAAAATGTCAAGCAAGACCACATCAGATCAAAAGCCTGATAGACCTTAGCCTTCAAAATAAAGCATCAGGAATTATATAACGTCGCTTTTTATCGCATCCCCAGCTCAGCGCAAGCAATAAATGGGTTATTTGCACGCCAATCACTGCCTTTTTTGCGTAAGTTGCTGCAAACGCTGAAGCAGTCCAACCATTTTAAATTCACCTGTTAAACGCAAACCGCGTAGTTCCCGATGTTGGGTATCTAAAAACAAATAAGTTGGTGGGCCCAAAATATCCCATTGACTCAATAACGCCTGATGCGAAGCATCATACTGACTCAAATCCAGCTTGATCAGATAAAATGGCGCAAGTGCCTGTTGTACCTGCGATTGTGGCAAAATCTGATGCTCAATAGGCTGACATGCCACACACCAGTTAGCATAGACATCGACCACAATGGCTTGCCCTTGAGGTGCTTGTGCTAGCAAGGTCTGAAATTCGGCTGCCGTCTTGGCAACATTCCATTGCACCTGAGTAGAGGTTCCAACGGTATTTTGACCTTGCCACCACTGGTATTGCTGGTAAGCATATGCAGGTACTAAACTCAGCAGTAAAACTGCATATAGCCATTTTAAACCACGCACATGCTTGATTACGCCATAGAGCAAATAAACAACAAAACTCATTAGCAGCAATACATTCAGGAGTTGCCATGCACTGCTATTCAAGACAGGACGAATAAAATACAGTGCCAACCCCAACATAATAAATGCAAAGACCACTTTAACCTGCATCATCCATAACCCAGCTTTGGGCAAAGCTCTGGAACCCAGTGAACTGACCAGCAACATTGGCACACCCATGCCCATGCCTAGACTAAACAGCAAAATTGCACCATGCCATGGGCTTTGAGTCTGAGAAATAAACAATAACGCTCCTGCAAGAGGAGCTGTCATACACGGTCCCACCAGCAAGGCAGAAATCATTCCCATCACTGCCGCACCAAGCAGAGAGCCACCTTTTTGCATAGACTGTGCTTGATCTAAACGGTGTGTCCATGTCTGAGGTAACTTGATTTCAAATAGACCAAACAGGTTCAGGGCAAATAGCACAAATAGCACACTAAATGCCATTAAAATGCTCGGCTGCTGTAACCAGCGCTGGAAACTCAAACCAAATGAAGATGCCACCACGCCTAAAACTGCATAAACCGATGCCATGCTACAAACAAAGACCAAAGCAATACTCCACGCCTTTAAGCCCTTATGCTCCCGAATTAACAGCGAAGTCAAAATTGGAATCATGGGTAAAGAACATGGGGTAAAAGCAAGTAAAATTCCTAAGCCTAAAAACAACAGTAATCCATAAGCAAAAGAATGCTGACTGAGGCGCTGTGACCAGACTTCATCATCGGCGGTTAAAACAGTGGCGGGCTGGGGAGTATTTTTCGTCGTTACCGCGGCGGCTGTGGTATTTAAAGGATTGGAATCTAGCGATGTGGATTGCTGCTGTGAAAGTTCAAGCAAACCAGACTGCGGACGTACCTGATCCTGCATACTGATCAAGCCATCAGCATCGGTACGAATTGTGATTTTTTGTGGTGGATAACACAAACGGTCTTTGGCACACCCCTGCCACGTCACTTGATAGCTCTGATTCGGCTGTGTTGGAATGCTAAAAGCCACCTGGTCAAAATACACCAGGCTTTGCCCAAAATTATCATCATGCTGAGACACGGCTTGCGGGAATTTAACTGTTAGTTGCTGCTGCCCTTGCTGTACCGTAAATTTTTGTTGATACAAATAATAATGTGGCTGGATTTTCCAAGACAGTTGCGCCTGATGATCGGAGAGAGATTCCGCGGAAAATTGAAATGCCTGTTCAACAGGCAACAATTCATCAGCATGACTGAATACAGGAAAACATACAATCAATAATAGGCAATATTGTAGGGCTAACCACAATATTGCTGTTTTTTTGACATGCAACAGCATGGGCAGATCTGCTCATTGAATTTAGAACAGGTAGGATACGCCAAAACCACCACTATAGTCAGGTACATCACCACCCAAACCTACACCAATACTGGCATCGAATTGTGTGCGATTGTTAAGTTTGTAAACTAAGCCTGTTGCCAGTGAAGTCTGCTCACGCTGGCTTTCTTGCTTACGATAGACAAATTGGGAAAAACCTAACCATTTATTAGCGATCGTATACTTTAAAGTCGGAATAGCCGTCCATGACCAGCGACCATCCTGCATTTCATAGAACATGGTAATACTGGTGTTCAGCAATTCATTTTGCTGATAAGCCACTGTTGATCCCAAAGTATAGGTATCTTGATTTTCTCTAAAACCCCGATTACCTGTCGCAAAGGAGACTTTACCCAAGACGGCCATAGTCATTTGATCATCTTGTAAATCAATGGCTTTTTTCACCCCGACAGATACATCTCCCAGACCATTATCATTGATTTTTTGACCTGCATGGCGGATTTGTGTCCACGCAGGACCTTCCCAACCCAACTGCAATTCCATGCTGTCAGTCAGACCTGTACGAAACAGCATATCCGTCTGAATTGTTGTAGTTTTCTCATAACCGTCAGCCGTGCCCTGCTTGGTATAAAACACACTCGGCAAGCTTTGTTCCCATGCCAGTTGTCCGACTGGGGTAATACTTGTACCAAAGCCAGAACCTGGACGGTCAAAAGAAAAATCGGTCGCTAGACTATGCATGCTCACTGTTGAAGCCAGTGCGAATGCCGTGGTTTGCCATAGTTTCATAGATATTCTCAAGGATTAAGCGTTAGTTAATTCTTTTGTCATTTTTGCACCATGCTCACGAAGCAATTGCAAAGTTTGCTTTTGCTCTGGCAAAGTCAGTGCCCAATCAATTTCATCATAATCACATTCAAAAAATAACTGGCTAATTGATGATAACACGGTTAAATCTTCATCATCTAACGTATTTGGGTTGACTTTTTCATCCAGCAAACGCTGCACTGCAGGAACACATGCTGCGCTGGCGGCATCCCAAAGCGGTCCATAAAATTCTTCCGCATCCCACAAATGCACATTCGCTTTGGCTTGAATCAAAGCATCTAGAATTTCAAGATGTGGCTGTAGTAGCTGCTGTTTTTGTTGTTCTGACAAAGGTTCTCCTTCCTCACAAGCATCACACAGCGTTTCCCACCACTGGAACAAGCCATCGCAGACCACGGTAACTGGCAAGCCTTTTTCAGGATCCATAAAGTTAGGATCAAGCCCTTGAGATAACAGGTCTTGTACTTTAGCAGGGTCAAGTTGTTCAATGGCATCAATCAAGGCATGTTGTGATGTCGTTAGCATGATGGGTTCTCAATGGCAATGTGCTCAAGCCAGTTTAACAAGAAATCTAATATCAAAGACAATAAAAAAAGCTCCCGAAGGAGCTTTTCTAGAAAAAGCAGCTACTTAAGCTTCATCTTCTTCTTCAATTTCAAGAGGTTTAGCACGAGGATTATCTTTTTTCTCGATCACATGCTCTAGACTGCGTTTTAGACGTTCGATTGCCCCATGAACTGCAGCATCTACATTACCTGCTTTATGTGATACAGCAATCGGTTTCAATCCTGCTAGACGTGCTTCAATCATGCAACGTAGGTCGTCATCTCCGCCTTTGTCTCCATTTTCATCACTCAAATGTACTGAAAAGTGAGTAATACGTTCACTGTGACGTTGAAATTCATTCGTAAGTTCTGCACGTATATAGCCAATTAGACGTTCACTATTTTGGATATTTTTATCTGTACGGATTTCAATATTCATAATTCATCCTCTCTTATTTCATCGATCTGCGCTGTGCAAAACAAAACAACCATCCATGTAAATGCACCTAAAACCTAGTCATACACGATGGTAAAAACACTTAAATTTATAAGCTTTCACTCTTACTAAACAGAAGATGTTGTCACCATTTTTGCATATTGTTTCGGTGTCCTTATGCTTTAAATATCAGGCTATACTCGAAAATATGCAAGCATATTTTGCAAAAAACGATCAAAAGGAAACCAACCGTGACAACTTCTTACTTGCGTGGTCAGGCACTCATCGATTGTATTCGCTCTACCCCCTATTCTCGTGACCTGATTGGCTATCATGGGTCTCCCCCTCACGCTCACTGGCCACATCAAGCCAAAATTGCGGTGCAATTCGTGCTGAATTATGAGGAGGGATCGGAAAATCATATTGAGCATGGTGATGCAGGCTCAGAGCAATTTTTATCAGACATTATTGGCGCGGCAAGTTTTCCTGCCAAACACATGTCGATGGACTCCATGTACGAATATGGTTCACGCGCAGGTTTCTGGCGTATCCATGAAGAGTTTCAACGGCGTCATTTACCCATGACCATTTTTGGTGTCGGTATGGCTCTCATTCGTAACCCATATGTGGTCGAGGCTATCAAGTCGGCGGGCTACGATGTCGCTTCACATGGGCAACGCTGGATTCCTTATCAAGACATGCCGATTGAAACTGAACGGCAATATATGGATCAGGCGATCAGCGTACTTGAAACCCTTTTGGGTAACACCCCTATTGGCTGGTACACAGGGCGCGATAGCCCGAACACACGCCAGCTTCTAGCTGAATTTCCAAAAATTCAATATGATAGCGATCATTATGGTGATGACCTCCCGTTTTGGACAACCCTGACCAACACAGCAGGTGAAAGCCGCCTGCATCTCATTATTCCTTATAGCTTAGAATCCAATGATATGAAATTTTGTTCGCCAGGTGGTTTCAACAGCGGCGAGCAGTTTTATCAGTATTTAAAAGATGCCTTTGATGTGCTGTATGCTGAAGGCGATACTGCACCGAAAATGTTATCCATTGGGATGCACTGTCGTATTTTAGGTAAACCTGGGCGCTTTAAGGCATTACAACGCTTTTTGGATTATATTCAGTCACATGAACGGGTATGGATTTGTCGCCGTCAGGATATTACCGAGCATTGGTATCAACATCATTATCCCAACCTAAGTTCGAGATAAAATACGTAGAAATTATAGAACATATGAAAACGTCAACTGCATGTTTCAGATCAGAGTTATATTTTCAATATATTGAGTAAAAACTTTCACAAAATTCAGGTTAGCCAAGTAAAAAAACCTGTTTGGCTCTTGCTTTTTAGACCACGATTGCACATGTTTAAATGATTAAAAGCAACAATAAACTGGACATTATTATGCAACTCTCAGAATTCAACCAACTATCCGAGACACAGGCGCAAGAATTTTTAAAACACTGTGTCCATATTTCCTCTTGGGTAAGAACACTTTCTGAACAACGCCCCTATCCAAGCAAGCACACCCTGATAAATACAGCCGAAATGCAAACTGAAACATGGACATGGTCAGATATTCAAGCGGCGTTAGATGCTCATCCACGGATTGGGGAACAGCAGGCCAAGCAAGCACTGTCAGCACAAGAGCAGGCTTTTTCACAAAAAGAACAGGCTCTCATTTATCAGGATGTCTCCACCACCGATGCCTTGTATGAAGCCAATCTGACCTATGAACAAAAATTTGGCTTTATCTTTTTAATTAAAGCGGTCGGACTGACTCATATGGATATTTTTGAAGCCTTGCAGCAGCGTTTACAAAATGACTTGGACACAGAGAAACAAGTCGTTCATGAGCAGCTTGCGGGGATTGCTCTGCATCGTCTAGAACTGGGAATTGAAAGTGATTAGTACCCATATTTTAGATACGCACTTAGGCAAACCTGCTGCGGCTGTAACCGTGAAGTTATTTGAGGCAGCCAACCATAAATTACTTGGGCAAGGGCAAACCGATGCCGATGGTCGCCTGAAAGATTTTGGCTTAACGGCCATCACTGCAGGCGAATATCAGCTTGAATATGAGATTGCACCGTACTTCGCCGCTAAACAGCTTAAGACCTTTTTCCCCAAAGTCTGTATCCAGTTTTATGTAGAAAAGCCACAAGAGCACTATCATGTGCCTTTACTGATTAGCCCATTTGCCTACTCTACCTATCGAGGGAGTTAAGCACGAAATTGCTGACGACAAGGTATAATTCTGCCAAGTTGCAGGATTATGCCAATCAGACCAAATGGTCAAAACTAATTCATTTTTTGCACTAAATCCAAGCAGGATGCCATGTAAAACCCTAGTTTTTGCCGTGAGTTTTTTCATGGCGTTTTATAGATCAATTATTAAAAAATACATCACATCTCTATATTTCCTCACGCTTTCTCGGCTTTTCTGCCGTTTTTCTCAACGATCTACTGCCAATTGCTCCAATCAATGACTACATCCAACCAAAATTTGTTTAAAATTGGTCAAATTTTTGCATCTTGCTTGTAAACCAGTTTATTTTCGTGGGGACGTCTACAATGAGCAACATTCGCCTTAAAAAAGCGCTTCTATTATGTGGTATCAGCAGCTTATGTTCTTCAGTTTTTGCATTGCCATTATCTAGCGATGACGCTTGTAAAGCGGCGAATGTCAGCGATTTTTCACACATGTTTAGTTGTGGTACGGTTGAAGGCAGTCTTCGTTTAGCGTCATACTCAACACACAATGCCTATTTTAGTAACAGCAGCCAAGACACCACCTCTGCGGGTGGCTATGTAAATTACAAAACCGCACGTTACAATGGCTTCCAGGCAGTTGTCGGGATTGAAGGTCAAAATCGTCTTTCACATGGCTCTCATGATATCTCAGAATTGTCTGATGGCACCTTTGGCATTGGTGAAGCTTACTTAAACTGGACACAAGACAAATTCTCAGTGACAGTGGGTAATCAAAAACTTGACCTACCATTTATGGGTGATTACTCGTTCTATCGTGTTCAACCGTTCTTATATCAGGGCGTTGACATGAAGTACGGTGATGCCGATAACTTCGTTCGTGCTACCTATATCAATAAATACAAAAGCTACGGTGACGACAACTTTGCACACCGTGACCGTTATAACGACGACCCATATTCACTTGCTCAAAAAACACGTCTTGATCACGTCACCAGCTTCGGTCTGGGTAAAAAATTCAACTTGGATGATAAATACTTAAAAACTCAGGCATGGGTCGAAAGTTATGAAGATTCATTCAATTTGTATTATGGCGAAGCCAATCTTGGTTTTAACAAAGTTAAATGGA
The DNA here is from genome assembly GCF_004331075.1 of Acinetobacter brisouioides. Taxonomy (GTDB): domain Bacteria; phylum Pseudomonadota; class Gammaproteobacteria; order Pseudomonadales; family Moraxellaceae; genus Acinetobacter. Next base: position 131,674 of record NZ_SJNX01000003.1, read on the forward strand.
CGCCTGAAGTTAGCGTGCAAGCCGCTTATGCCAATGATATTGGTGATGCACAATTCGGTAAAGTTGACAGCACATCGCTCGGTGCTCAACTAAAATTTAAGCCAACCGACAAATTGACTTGGCGTATTGGCTATGACCATGTATTTAAGAAGAATAATGCTTGGGGATATGGCACATTACCAACACCGTATGCTCATAACACATCTTCTGATCCGTACTTTGCACAGCCATTCTTCACCAGTACTCAAGACTTAGGTCCAGGTAACTTTTACACTACTGAGCTTTCTTCGCCATTTGGTCAAAATGCCTTTGTCGGTAGCCGTGTGACTTATACCGATATTACCAGTACCAAAGCCAATAAAGACATGTATGAAGTAATGTTCTATGGTTTCTATAATTTCACAGGCTCTCTCAAAGGCTTGAGCCTGTCTGAATTTATCGGTTTCCAAAAACAACAAGGTGATGCTAACGCATTCTTGCAAAACCGTTTTGGAATCACTTACAACTTCTAAGTGTCTTGGTGTAACTACCTTTTCGGTGGTAGCACTACCTGATCAAGTTGTTAAAAAAGATGCCTCAAGGCATCTTTTTTTATGGTTTGCTTTTATTGTTTTAAATCAGGCTTAATCCAGTACATTTCCCACGATATTGTGAATAATCCCCTGCATAATGTGCGGCCCTTGTTCTTGACGCAGTTCGCTGTACCACGTTTGTGTGGTTGCTTCATCTTTCATGTGGATCACATCACAGCGCTTGCGAGCACGTAACACCATTTCCTTGGTACGTTCATTCCGTTTTTCTTGATAGCGTGACAAGGCATCTTCAACACCCAAAGTATTGATCTGTAAAGCACGCGCCAAATAAATCGCGTCTTCCATCGCCTGACAACCGCCTTGCCCAATATCAGGAGTGGTACTATGCGCGGCATCGCCCACCAGCACCACACGACCTTTATAAAACTGTAAAAAAGGTTCAATGTCGTGAATTTCCACCCGATTGGTTTTTTGTGGATCCAGTCGCTCTATTAGCGTTTGCACTTGTGGACACCAGTTTTTAAAATATTGTTTTAACTGGCTTTGATACTGGCTGCGGTCATTCTCCAGACCCACAGGTAATGGCACATCCAAAAAGAAATAAAAACGCTGATCCGCCACAGGCATTAAAGAAGCACGCTTCCCCTCACCGACATAAGTTGTCCACTGTTCGGCAGGCGCTAAATCTTCAGAGATGTCCACTAGCCCATTCCAGTTGACATAACCTGCATAACGGCGCTGTACCTGCTCGCCAAGTACGTAAGCACGCGTTAATGAGTGTGTTCCATCCGCGCCAATCAATAACTCGGTTTCAACCTCACTTCCATCGGCAAATTGAATCTTTACTCGCTGTTCTTGTTGTTCTAAAGCCAGCATGCGTGTGCCTAAATGAATGTCTTCGCGACCGAATTCATCCATCAGCATATTTTGTAAGTCAGCACGTGAGACAGGATATGGACGCTGCCCAACTTCCTGAATGAGCGGCTGCAAGCTGAACTGGGTCATGGTTTCCCCTGTCAAACCATCAACATAAGCCAAATTATTCATTTGCCCGCCCAGTTTGGCGATTTTTTCTGATAATCCCAGATAGTTCAGACATTTAACCCCATTTGACCATAACGAAATGGCTGCACCGACGGGAAGAATTTTTTCTGTTTGTTCATAGATGGTTACTTTATGTCCGAACTTTTTTAGTGCAATTCCTGTGGTCAATCCTCCCATACCCGCACCGATAATCACAATTTCCATCTATAGCTCCTTTATATTTATAGCATTTGTTTTATGTTTGATGCCAAAAGCGTGCCATACCCGATATTTTGCGCTGAAGTTGTTCAGTTACCGTAAAAACTGCCACATTTTTGCCAGTCTTCCCTAAATAGACAACGATGCTAGTATAAGTAAAGAACTTCATTTCACTGACTAATAAAATAACACCATACAGGAACCCTACATGGCAACCTTACTCGCCCCTGCTTTTGAACTTCCTACACATCTGACGCATTTAACCAACCTTGCCGATACACGTATTGGTGCCAAAATCATGGACTGTTCCGATGAGTTCTTTGCAGAAGCGAAACGTATGCTCAATGCGGATGCCCCGATTTTTGTCGAAGACAAGTTTGATGATCACGGCAAATGGATGGATGGTTGGGAAACTCGCCGTAAACGTCATGCAGGCTACGACTGGTGTATTGTCAAACTGGGGGTGGCGGGCAAGATTTATGGGTTAGATATCGACACCACGTTCTTTACAGGCAACTATCCTGCCTCGGCTGCACTGGAAGCCTGCTACGCAACCGATGATAATCTTGATCAAGCCGAATGGCATAATCTATTGCCAAACAGTATCTTAGGTTCAAGCCAGCACCACATCTTTGATATTTCCTCGGATCAGGTATTTAGTCATATTCGCCTGAACATTTTTCCAGATGGTGGCGTAGCGCGTTTACGTGTCTATGGTGAAGTGCAAATTCAGCTCAAAGACAGCAACCAAACTCTTGATTTATTGGCGCTGGAAAATGGCGGACGGGTGATTGCCTATAGCGATGCTCACTATGGTCATCCGCGCAATCTCATCAACCCAGGACGTGGCATCAACATGGGTGATGGCTGGGAAACCAAACGCCGCCGTGTCCCTGGGTTTGACTGGTGTGTGCTGGCTTTGGGACAAGCAGGAACGATTGAAAAAATCGAGATTGATACCGCGCACTTTAAAGGTAATTTCCCTGCTCAAGTGTCGATTCAGGCAGTGTATGTGCAAGATGCCACCGATCCGCAACTGATTCCGCAAAGCATGTTCTGGCCATTTTTACTGGAAGCACAAGACATGCAAATGGATCATGTGCATAGCTATATCAATGAGGTCTTGGCACACGAAAAAATCTCGCACATTCGCGTCAATATGATTCCAGATGGTGGCATTAGCCGCATTCGTTTATGGGGTAAAGTCACAGGATGAGCCAACTCAGCATTCAGCTTGAACTATTAACCATCGAAAACTTCGCCGAATTCGGTGAAGTAATCGGCTGTGCAGGGCATGATTTCTTTCATATTAATGAGGCACATACCGAACGCTATCATGCCTTGGTACACACTGAAACCGATGTAACAGGCAAGATCGGCATCAGTATTTTTCGTAATATCAAGACCACAACTTTGCCGTTGCAGATTGATATGCTGGAACGTCATCCAATCGGTTCGCAGGCATTTATTCCGATGCAGGGACAAAAATTCCTGATTGTGGTTGCACCGAATTTAAATGCCGAGCAGCCCCATCTACAGCGTATTCGCGCCTTTATATCAGATGGTACACAAGGGGTGAATTATCGTGCAGGGACATGGCATCACCCACTGCTGACCTTAGAAAGCCCAAGCGACTTTGCTGTGATTGATCGACTCGGTACAGGACACAACTGTGATGTGTTCGAGTTTGCTGAGCCTGTACTGATTCAAGAATAAAACTCTGAACAGGCTGTTTCGGCAGCCTGTTGCTAAATAACTGGAAAACATCAATTCTTTTGCTTTATGATCTTGAAATAACACAACATGACACTAGATCAAACATGGCAAAATTCTTAAATACCAGTGCAACCAATTTCTTCCTTGAAGAACTGATTAAAAATGCCAAAGAGCGTTTAATTCTGATTAGCCCTTATTTACGTTTGAATGATCGTATTAAAGAATTATTGGAAGATAAAAACCGTCTTAAAATCGACATTCGTATTGTCTACGGCAAAAGTGATTTACATCCCGACGAAATTAAATGGATGCAGCGCCTCGACTATATTCGGGTCAGCTTCTGCAAAAATCTGCATGCAAAATGCTATATGAATGAAAATACCTGCATTATCAGTAGCTTGAATTTATATGAATTTAGCCAGATCAATAATAACGAAATGGGGATTCTGATTGAGAAACAGCATGATGCAACTGTGTTTCAAGATGCTTATGAAGAAGCTCAACGGATTATTCGGATCAGCGAAGAAGTCCGTATTTCACTGGATGAAGTTTGTAATCAAACTCAAGAAGCAGAAGCCACAAATCAGGACAATGATGATGCACAGCAGAAACTAACGTCATCCAAACTGGCTGCAAAATACAAGTTAAAAACCCAAGATTTGCTGGATCGCTTTGTGGATAAAGGCTTCCTGATTTTAAATGATCGTGGCAAGCATCAACTGACTGAACAGGGAAAATCTGTAGGCGGTGAATTTAAAACAAACCAGTACGGTGGCTATTTCCTTTGGCAGACCGATATGCCGATTGAATAACATGTTTCTACATTTTCCCTACTTAGTCTTTGCAAAAGCATAAAACTTCTGCAATCTCGATTGGCTATAGTAGAAAACTTGTTTAGTGTTCCAACTTTTGTCCATACCATGATGAAAAAATTGATTTTACTGAGCCTAGCTACCACAACGGCATTTTTAGCAGCCTGTAGCAGTAACCCTTCGGAAAAACAACTGACGATGGCAAACCCTGCCAGTAAGTACTGCCTAGAACAAGGCGGTAAACTGCGCCATCTGAAAGATGCCTTTGGCAATGAATCGTCCAACTGCAAATTACCCAATGGACAAGAGCAAGACGAATGGGATTTGTACCGACAAACCCATTCATAAAAAAGAGGGCAACTGCCCTCTTTTTTATTCGCTCAATTAAACCACCAAATCGGCTAAATTACCTTTTTGCTCCAGCCAGTGCTTCCGATCTGCAGAGCGTTTTTTGGCAAGCAACTTGTCCAGCAAACTTGCCGTGAACTGCACATCATCCAGATCTAACTGCACCAAACGGCGAGTATTGGGATCCATCGTGGTTTCACGCAGCTGACCCGCATTCATTTCCCCCAAACCTTTAAAGCGGGTAATTTGCGGGTTCTTGGTTTTAATCTTGGCTAAGATGCTTTCCAGCTCATTATCATCCAGCGCATAAAATACATCTTTGCCCGCATCGACACGGAACAATGGCGGCATAGCAACAAACAAATGCCCTTCTTCCACTAAGGCAGGAAAGTGCTTCACAAACAAGGCGCACAGCAAAGTTGCAATATGTAAGCCGTCCGAGTCAGCATCGGCAAGAATACAAATTTTGCCATAACGCAGTTCCGATAAATCATCACTGCCAGGATCAACACCAATCGCAATGGCAATATCATGCACTTCTTGCGATGCCAAAACTTCATCGGAAGAGACTTCCCATGTGTTTAGAATTTTTCCACGAATCGGCATAATTGCTTGGAAGTTCTTGTCACGGGCTTGCTTGGCACTGCCCCCCGCAGAATCCCCTTCCACAATAAACAGTTCACTGTCTTCACGCGTCTGCCCAACACAGTCTGCCAGTTTCCCAGGCAGTGCTGGCCCTGCTACGATGCGTTTACGCTCTACTTTTTTGGCTGCTTTTAGACGTCGACCAGCTTTGGCGATTGCCATTTCCGCCAGTTGGGTGGCAGTTTCCGCATTTTGGTTAAACCACAGTGCAAAAGCATCTTTGGCAATATTTTGCACAATGCCCGAAGCTTCACGGCTCGACAGGCGCTCTTTGGTTTGTCCTGAAAATTGTGGTTCTTGCAGCTTGAGTGACAAAATATAGTTCACTCCGTCCCAGACATCTTCTGCTGAGAGTTTCATGTTACGTGGCAACAAATTGCGTAGTTCACAAAACTCGCGCAGCGCATCGGTCACGCCTGCACGTAAACCATTCACATGCGTACCGCCTTGCGCAGTCGGAATCAGGTTGACATAACTTTCCTGAATCTGCTCACCACCTTCGACATTCCAGCAAACTGCAAACTCACAACTGGCACGCTCAGCATCGCCGCGCGATACAAAGGCAGGTTGTGGCAAAATCTCGCGATCTTGCAGTTCATCCATCAAATAGTCGACCAGACCATTTTCAAACTGCCATTCGATTTTTTCGTTATTAATCTTGTCGATATAGCAAATTTTTAAGCCTGCCGCCAAAACGGCTTTGGCTTTCAGGTTATGTTTTAAGGCTTTTAAGGCAAATTTTGGGCTATCAAAATATTTACTGTCTGGCCAAAAGTGTACCAGTGTCCCTGTAGCACGTTTCGGGGCTTTACCTTCAAGCACTTCAAGCGGCGCAACAGGCTCGCCATGCTCAAATGCCATTTGGTATAAGTTACCCTGGCGCTGTACTTCAACCTCAACACGATTTGACAGTGCATTGACCACCGAAATACCAACCCCATGCAATCCCCCAGAAAACTGATAGTTGTCGGTACTGAATTTGCCACCTGCATGCAGTTTGGTCAGAATAATTTCAATACCACTTTGTCCGTATTCAGGGTGAATATCGACAGGCATTCCGCGCCCATTATCCTGAACGGATAAAGAACCATCCTCATAGACCATGACACTAATCTGGTTAGCATGCCCTGCCAAAGCCTCATCCACCGCATTGTCGATTACTTCTTGCGCAAGATGGTTTGGACGCGTGGTATCGGTATACATTCCCGGACGGCGACGTACAGGATCTAGACCAGATAAAACTTCAAGGGATTGAGCCGTATATTGTGACACGTGATTATTTTTCCTTTGTAATCGATAAGGCTAAAAAGGTCAGTAACATGGGAATTTTATCAGCAAAATTTTCCATGGCATGATTCCCCCCCATTTCGGTCATGATCATGCTGGGGGTTTGCGCCTGATTATAATAGCGTTGTGCTTCCCGATAATCCAAGACTTCATCACCTTGTTGCAATAACACCAACAATTTGCTGGCATCTTGAGCAATAGGCACATCCATCGCTGCCAGTTGCTGCAACTGAATGGTATCGAGTGTCCAGTCAGGCGTGACCTGTAGCGGAATCTGCCCATGACCAAACAACCGTATAAACAAGGCATAAGGATGTACTGCAGGGTTGATCAACACCGCAGGACAAGCATACTGCAATGCCAGATGAGTTGCGTAAAATCCTCCCAGACTGCTCCCCACCAGCACTACATTTTCAAGTGCCTGAATATAACCTGCAACCTGTGCCAGCGCTTCCAGTGGCGGCATGTTCAGATCAGGCAAGTGTACACTATAGCTTGGGCAATAGGCTTGGCAGTATCGTTTCAGTTGCTGCCCTTTGACCGAATAAGCATTACTGCGAAAACCATGTAAATAAATAATATTCATACAAATCACCCATCAATTTTGTATTAAATCTACGTCATTCAATGCATGACTCCCCTGTGATGATTTAAACTGGTCTTGTCAGACAAAAGTACGCTCAGCCTACGTAAAAATTGCGTATGGTAAGCGGAGCAAAACCATAAACTATTGCCGTAGTACCAGACAATACTTGGTTAGCACAGTTATAGAGAGATCAAAGACTATGCCAAGTTTAACGCCACTACATGAAACTTATTGTCGCTGGGACGATACGCCACCAAGTCAAGCAGACTTGCTGGAAGGTTTTGCGCAACTACTGACGACACCCAAACAAAACATCTATGGTTTAATGCATGACATTCAGACTGAGCTGTTGTCGAGTATTTTGGGTTTAAGCGAACAACATGTCCAACGTCTGCAACAGACATGTCTGATTAAACAGTTTAACCATACTGTTTACGATGTCATGCAACAATCAGGTCATCGTATTGTTGCACCTTCTTTACGAAAAATTCTGCAACATTACCCACAGCTTCGTCAAAAATCCCTTAGCCCTATCGCACAAGAAGTCCTCTCCGTACTCAACGGTATTGCAGGAGATTATTTCTTGCTCCAGCAAAACCCGCTAGCGCTGCCCATGGTGCTCTATGATCACTATGGTGCGATACAACGAGGCGATGTCGGTGGACGGGTGGTGATTTTTGTGCATGGTTTATGTACGAGTCACCGCTACTGGTCAAATCATCGTTATGAAGGTATTGGCGAACGCCTACTGGCACAGCGTGATTACAACACTATGTTGTATCTCAACTATAATACCGGACGGCGAATTTCTGCCAATGGTCGCAGTTTATCCAATTTGCTTGAAGACCTGATTGAGCGCAATCCACGAATTCAATCCATTGATTTAATTGGACATAGTATGGGCGGTTTGGTCTGCCGTAGCGCGCTATTTTATGGCAAGCAAGAGCAAAAACACTGGTTTCACCGCACCCAAAACTTGGTGTGTATTGGTTCACCACATCATGGCGCAGCATTGGAACGCTTTGGCTTTCGTTTACAAGAAAGTCTAGGGCGTTTTCCTCTGGTTAAAATTGCCCGCCGTGTCGTGAATCTGCGCAGTAATGGCATTTTAGATTTGCGCTACGGCAGCGTGCGCGATGATGACTGGGAACACATGCCTGCCCGTATCGGTTCCATGAATGACAGTCGCAAACCTGCACCACTCCCCTCACATATCAACACCTTTTTTATTGCAGGCACCATGGAGTTTAAAAAAATAAAAACCAAAACCATGGCTGTGATTGGCGATTATCTGGTGAGTGTAAAAAGTGCGCTAGGCGAACACCCAAATCCGCGCTTTAACCTAAATGTACCAGACTCGCACAAGGCCGTATTTTATGGCTTAAACCATTTTAACATTCAGTATCATTCGAGTGTTGCCGAGCAGATTACCCGCTGGCTATATCCAAATCCTGAGTTGCCTGAGCAAAACTTCTTGCATCGTCATGTGGTGGATTTGGGGATTTATGAACTCGATACCTTACTTGAAATGCAAAGTGAAGATTAGACTGAACGCACCTGACTTGGCGCATTTTTCTTTTGCGCCAGTGCAATCCCGCACAAAATCATCACACCACCCAATGTATGATACATCGTCCACTGTTCATGCAACCAGATCAACGCAATAATCGCAGTAAACACAGGCATCAGATTCATAAAAATACTGGTGCGATTCGGCCCTAAATGCTGCACGGCCAGCATCCATAAAATTGGGGCACATAGTGATGGAAAAATTCCTGCATACAGCACGCTCAAAGCATTTTGACTGTTCAAGGTATCCAATCCCAAATAAACAATAAACGGCAGATGAAACAGCAAAGCAAAGGCAATCTGGATATACACACTGACCATGAGTGGCAGATTTAAATGCCATTTCTTTAAAAATACACCATAAAATGCATAGAAAAATACGGCAACCACCATCAGCGCATCGCCAAAATGATGTCCTGTAGTCAGTAAGGCTGCAAAATTGCCTTGTCCAATCACATATAACAACCCAAAAAATGACAATGTACTGCCAATCAAGGCAAAGCGGTTGGGCGTATCTCGAAGCAGCAACATTGACACAAAAATAGTGAACACGGGAATAAAGGCATTAATAATGCCCATATTGGTCGCCGAGGTGTAATGCGATGCGGTATAGGCAATCCCCTGATACAGCACCATGCCAAATGCCCCCAAAACCGCCAGTTGACCAATATGCTGACGGATCTGTTGGCGTGCCTGCCACACCCGATGCAGCATAAATGGTGTGAGCAATACAAAAGCAATCAGCCAGCGGTAAAAGCTGATACTGACAGGTGAAATGAAGTCAGAAACATAACGGGTCACGACAATATTCAATGACCAGATCAGCACGGCTAATAAAGGCAAAGCCAATGCCCACCACGGTGTTTTCTGATGCTGTTGCATAGCATTCTCTTGATCATGGATTCAAAGGGATATTGTGACCATCGGCGGATTAAATTGAAATCCTGAAAATCCGACATGAATATGGTAAAGACGACACCTGAACCTAAAACAAATCCCAAACCCGCATGGCATGTTCAATCACTTTATGCAGTTGTTCCTGTGTTGCACCATCACGTGCTTGTAAGGTTAACCCCTGAATCACCGTAGTATAAAAATCAGTCATTTCTTCAATCGGTGTGGTTGGTGCCAAATCGCCATCAACTATGCCCTGCTGCAAACGCTGCAACAGTTTTTGTTTTTCTTTTAAACGTTTTTCCAGAACTTTTTGCTGTACATCATGCGTCTGTTCGGAGCAGTTGACTGCGGCAACAATCAGCATACAGCCCGCAGGCTTATTGGGCTGGAGTAAGCGTTGAATATGGTTATACAGATAAATTTCAAATGCGACTTTTGCTGTTTTCGCCTGCTCAAAAATCGGAATGATCGGACAGGCTTCATGCTCCAAATAATAGTCAATACAACGATAAAACAATGAAGCTTTATCCCCAAAACAGCTATATAAACTTGGTGCGGTAATTTGTAAAGCATGGGTTAAATCATTGATTGATGTTGCTTCATAACCATGTTCCCAAAACAGCAGCATGGCTTTTTCCAAAGCCTGTTGTTCATCAAAACACTTTGGGCGCCCACGCTTCTTTTTCATTGGCATATCTGCCTGTTGCACTGCCAAATCTGTTGTGGGTTTTGTCATACAGGGACAACCATTTTTATAGCAATCGCTAATAAATTAATTGACGAGCGCTTTTTATTCAACTATTTTATTTTATAGTGATCACTACATAATTAATTTTTACTTTAAAAACAGGATGCCTTTATGCCCACTTCCGTGGTCTCAGAACATCAATCTCCCTCAACTCAAGGCAGTTGGCTTGCCATTTTGACAGTTGCAATTGCTGCCTTTGTACTGGTCACCAGTGAATTTTTACCTGTAGGCGTACTCAATAATGTCGCCAGTGATTTACAGATTTCAACGGGTACAGCGGGTTTGGTCATTACTTTACCTGGCGTCATGGCAGCGCTGGCAGCACCGCTATTGCCTGTTTGGTTTAAGCGACTCGATCGACGTTATGTGCTCATTGTATTGACTGCGATTATGGTAATAGCCAACAGCATTACCGCATTTGCCAGCAATTTTCATATTTTGCTGCTCAGCCGTCTGATTTTAGGTATTGCGATTGGCGGATTCTGGGCAACGGCGATTGCCTTGAGTGGCAAACTTGCACCCGCCCAACTCCCGATTGCCAAAGCCACTGCCGTGGTCATGACAGGCGTGACTTTTGCAACCGTGCTAGGTGTACCGATTGGTACATGGCTCAGTGGTTTATATGGCTGGCGCAGTGCGTTTGCCATCAATGCAGGGATCGGTTTTTTGGTGCTAATTTTACAAATGCTGTGCTTGCCCAAACTGTTGCCCGAATCCGCGATTCGTTTTACTGACTTGCCCGCGCTGCTACGTGTCAGTAAGGCGCGTCGCGGGATTGTGATTATTCTATTAATCGGTCTGGCACATTTTTGTGCTTATAGCTATCTGGCACCATTTTTTAAACACATTGCAGGTTTTAACAGTGCGACGATTGGCAGCCTACTACTGCTATACGGCATTGCAGGGATTTTTGGCAATGCTTTTGCAGGCTATAGTGGCAACCTCAATATTCGCTATACCCTCGCCTTTGTAGGTTTGTGTTTTGCCATCGTATTTTTTAGTTTTCCTGTATTTGCCGTGCATCTGTCTGGCGCGTTGGTCTTGACCGCACTCTGGGGCTTTGCTTTTGGAGCATTTCCGACGACAGCCAATATCTGGATGTTCTTGCATGCAGGCGATGCGGTAGAAAAAGGTATGCCGTTATTTGTTGGCATGTTTCAGGTCATGATTGCCGTGGGTTCATTATTTGGCGGAATGGTGGTTGACCACTATAATGAAACTACGCTGATTTATAGTGTCCTGAGTTTCATTGTCTTGGCACTAATTGCCTTATTTACCCTCACTCGAGGCCTGAATAATCCTAAAATGACCTGCGAATCCTAAAATATTGCTATGAACAATGCATCAAATCTCATTCAACTCAATGACATGGTTGAAATCCATGAGTTTTTCTTCCAAGCGAATGACCAGATTTCGATGCATTGCTGTTTATGGGGTGACTTTAACTTTAGCCTCGATGGTATTTTGCAACTCCAGATTGGTGATGCGCTGTATTTAGCACCCCCGAATTACGGTTTGTGGCTTCCACCACAGACCGAGCATAGCTCTATTGCGATTGACCAACAGGTTACCCATTTTATTTGTATCCGAATTCATCCCTATTTAGCCAATAAGCTCAGCCCGCAAACTCAAACTTTGGTCACTCGACCTTTTTTTCATGCATTAGTAAAAGAAGCCTTACGAATTCAACATAGCCATCCACAGCAGTATCAGCATTTATTGCAAGTCATTTATGACCAGATCTGCATGGCAGACTGTTATGATCATTATCTGCCACAAACCAGTCATCCTGTATTGCAACCGATTCTGGCACAGTTAAGTGATTCAGCACATTTTCAGCACTCTATTCAGAAAATCCTTACTGAATTTCGTATGAGCGAACGGCATCTGTTACGTCTGAGTCAACAAGAACTTAAACTGCCCATTTCCGAATGGCGCAACCGCGCCAAGATTGTTCATGCTGTATCTTTACTGAAACAAGGGCTTGCGATTAAACAAATCGCCTACCTACTGGGGTTTCGGCATAGTTCTAGTTTTATTACGTTTTTTAAGCGTTATTTAGGCAAAACACCTGTGGAAATGCGCCTTGAACATTAGTCACGCAAATCTACTTGTCTTTCATAAAAAATCATTTTAAAACATAACTCTACTTTTTAAGGATATGATGATGAGCCAGTCAATTTTGGATATTCCTGTAAACACTATTACAGGTGAAGAAACTACGCTTGCAACCTACCAAGGCAAGGTACTTTTAGTGGTCAATGTCGCTTCAAAATGCGGCTTAACCCCACAATATGAAGGTCTGGAAAAACTGTATCAGGCAAAAAAAGCTAAAGGTTTAGAAATTTTAGGTTTCCCAGCCAACAACTTTTTGGCACAAGAGCCAGGCAGCAACGAAGAAATTCAAAAATTCTGTTCCCTGAACTACCATGTCGACTTTCCACTGTTTGCCAAAATTTCAGTTGCAGGTGAAGATAAGCATCCATTGTATCAAGCACTAATTTCGGCACAGCCTGAGCGTATTGGCGAAGGCCCTTGGTGGAAAGATTTGGTCGACTACGGCTTAACACCAAACCCAAAACCTGAAATTTTATGGAACTTTGAAAAATTCCTAATTGGCAAAAATGGTGACGTTATCGCACGTTTCGCTCCAGACATTACTGCGGATGACCCACGTATTGTCAGTGCTATTGAAGCTGAACTTGCCAAATAAGCATTCGGATGGAGTAAACTCTTCACGGGTTTACTCTACTTTTTACTGATTTATGTTTTCATAAATACTAAGCAATTTATCTAAGTTTACATTTCGCAGGCAAGTTTTCATGGTCTGTTCATGGTTTTAAAACTGTTCCAACAAAATCTTCATTCGCGCCTACCACAAATCTGTTTAAATAAAATGGTCGAAACAACAGCAATAACAAGTGGAGAATTTTATGAAACGTTTAGTTCAAGGAATCATTTTATCTTTATCTGCAACCTTAGCTGCAGGGTCAGTGTTTGCTCATCCAGATGACCCTCACTATGTCAAACAAACCGTTACAACAACTGAATGGCGAGTTGGTCATGCTGTACCGCCAGAGCATTTCAGACGTGCACATGCTGTAGATTACCGTCACTATAAAAGATTACATCACCCTGCACGCCATCAACAATGGTATCAAGTGAACCCACATAAATACGTTTTGGTAAACACTGACAACCATCGCGTGATTAAAGTGGTTCATCGTTAATTTCAGGCACAAAAAAGAGGGCATCTGCCCTCTTTTTATTGCTTCTGATTTATAAAGCTAAATCAATCACAATACGCCCATCAATCTTGCCATGTTCCATCCGCTCAAAAATATCATTAATATTTTCAAGTGGTTCAACGCTAATATGTGCTTTGACCTTGCCGCGTGCTGCAATATCTAGCGCCTCTTTTAAGTCCAAACGCGTTCCCACAATCGAACCGCGCACGGTAATTCCCTCCAGTACCATATCAAAAATCGACAGATCAAATTTACCTGGTGGCAGACCGTTCAAGACCATTGTGCCACCACGACGCACAATCGAAACTGCCTGTTCAAAGGCTTTTGGAGAAACTGCCGTTACCAGCACACCATGACACCCCTCCCCTGAAGCTTTTAGAACTTCCTCTTTGACATTCACTTTCAGGGCATTAATCCCCACATCTGCACCCAGTTCTTTTGCCAATGCAAGTTTTGAATCATCTACATCAATCGCAATAACATTGAAGCCCATGGTTTTGGCATATTGAATCGCAACATGCCCCAAGCCACCAATCCCTGAAATGGCAACCCAGTCTCCTGTTTTGGCTTCGGTCATTTTCAAACCTTTGTACACGGTCACACCTGCACACAAAATTGGCGCAATTTCAAACAGATCGACACCTTCAGGAATCACGCCGACATAATCACCATCGGCAAGGCAGTATTCTGCAAAACTGCCATTTACCGAATAACCTGAATTTTGCTGTTTCTTACACAAGGTTTCCCAACCTGCATAACAATGATCACAATGCCCACAAGCCGAATACAGCCACGGAATTCCTACTTTATCACCCACTTTCAAATGAGTAATGCCTTCCCCGACTTCCACAACCTCTCCTACACCTTCATGCCCAGGAATAAACGGAACCGTCGGTTTGATCGGCCAGTCGCCATGCATAGCATGCAGATCAGTATGGCAAACACCCGTCGCAATAACTTTGACCAAGACTTTACCTGCGCTCACTTTCGGAATCGCGACCTCTTGAATTTCTAAGGGTTGATTAAATGCTGTCACCACAGCGGCTTTCATTGTGCTTCCCATGTTATTCTCCTTATTATTTCTATTGATGAAAATGACTATTATGAGCTAAATTTAAGAATCATTCTCATCTATAAAATAAAATGACATAGGTAGGTACTTGGTAGGTTTTATGTAATGTAAAATTGTGTTTTTTAGAATTGATCTAAACAACGAAAGTCCTTTTTAAATAGTCAGTTAGAAGATCATTGATAATAATCATGGCTCTGATCTCCTCATACCTAACATGTAAATCATATATGCAACTTATTCTTTTTATTGGTATTCAGGCTGCTGGAAAGTCTACATTTTATCAACAATATTTTTATCATACGCATTTGCGCATTAATCTGGACATGCTCAAAACCCGTCATCGGGAAAATATCATTTTTGAAGCTTGTCTTGCCTCAAAAACCAAATGTGTGGTTGATAACACCAACGTCAGCATCGAAGATCGTGCCCGTTATATTCAACGCGCACAGCAGGCAGGGTTTCAGATTTTGGCTTATTACTTTGAAACAGCACTGAGTCACGCCTTAGAACGCAATGCCCAGCGACAAGGCAAAGCCAGAATACCCGACCAAGGCGTACATGCTACACATCGACGTTTACAAATCCCACAGCTTAGTGAAGGATTTGATGAAATTTATAAGGTGAAAATCAGCACACAAGGGCAATTTTCCATTCAATTGATAGCTGATCAATCGCAAGTTTAATCGGGCTTTTGTGCTTCGCGCCATTGTTTAAATGCAGCAAACATCGCTGCCGCTTCTGCGGCTGTCGCTTCATGCTGTTGCATAAAAGAAAAATCACCCCGAAAAACTGCTGCAATAACCTGCTTAGCTAACTCAACAATACTGTCACGCCCCTGCCGTTGATAAGCTTCGATCTGCTGTGCAGTTAAATGCAGATCCCAATTATAAGTTACAGCGCTATTATCCACGCTCACGCTCAAATACAGTTGTTGTTGGTCTTGGTATAATTCCCAAAAATGCGGTTCTATTTCAATGAGTTTCATAAAGTTCTACCTGACAGCGCTCATTTCTTTTATAACATAAAAAAGAGCAGATACAGGCACGACCTTGGCATAGCATCGGATGAATCGAAATGAGTATTTAAAGCATGACCAACAGAGCATTAGCATGCAATTTAACGAATGAAATACGCATGACACTACAATAAAACTGTCCATGCTTTACTTAAATTTCCATAAAAAAAGCCACTCTTTCGAGTGGCTTTTTCAATCTCAAACCGTCTCTTATTGAGCGCGGTTTTTGATTTTACGGATAGTTTCAAGCTGAGCCGCAGTTTCTGCAAGTGCAGCCAATGCAGCAGCCGAGTCCAAATCACTTTTTTGGTTGGCAAGCAATTGTTCAGCGTTTTTACGCGCTTCCATAATTGCAGCTTCATCCAAGTTGTCAGCACGGATTGCAGTATCTGCAAGAACCGTAATGACATGCGGTTGAACTTCTAACACACCACCTGATACATAGACAATTTCTTCTGTACCATTTTCCAACTGAACACGAATCGGTCCTGGTTGAAGCAAAGTTACAAGTGGAGCATGACCAGGCATAATACCCAATTCACCACCTGCACCTTTCGCGATAAGCATAGTCACAGCGCCAGAGTAAATAGACTCTTTAACACTTACGACATCACATTGCATAGTCGCCATGAGATGATCTCCTTAAATTAGAGTTTCTCGGCTTTCGCAATCACTTCGTCAATACCACCAACCATATAGAACGCTTGTTCTGGAATGTGGTCGTATTCACCAGCTAGAAGACCTTTAAAGCCACGAATTGTTTCTTTAAGCGGTACAAGTTTACCAGGAGCACCAGTAAACACTTCAGCTACGTGGAACGGTTGAGAGAAGAAACGTTGGATTTTACGCGCACGGTAAACAACCAATTTATCTTCTTCAGCCAATTCGTCCATACCCAAAATCGCGATGATGTCTTTAAGCTCTTTATAACGTTGCAATACGTTCTGTACAGAACGTGCAATTTCATAATGCTCAGCACCAACAACCAATGGGTCTAGCTGACGAGAAGTTGAGTCTAGTGGATCGATCGCTGGGTAAATACCAGAAGATGCAATGTCACGGCTCAATACTACAGTTGCGTCTAAGTGAGCAAATGTTGTTGCAGGCGATGGATCTGTTAAGTCATCGGCAGGTACATAAACTGCTTGGATCGAAGTGATCGAACCAGATTTAGTCGATGTAATACGCTCTTGAAGAACACCCATTTCTTCTGCAAGTGTAGGTTGGTAACCTACCGCAGATGGCATACGACCTAGAAGTGCAGACACTTCGGTACCAGCCAATGTGTAACGGTAAATGTTGTCAACGAACAACAATACGTCACGGCCTTTACCGTTTTCATCTTTCTCGTCACGGAAGTATTCAGCCATGGTCAAACCAGTCAACGCTACGCGTAAACGGTTACCTGGTGGCTCGTTCATCTGACCGTAGACCATCGCTACTTTATCAAGAACGTTAGAATCTTTCATTTCGTGATAGAAGTCATTCCCTTCACGAGTACGCTCACCAACACCAGCAAACACAGACAAACCTGAGTGAGCTTTCGCGATGTTGTTGATCAATTCCATCATGTTTACGGTTTTACCAACACCCGCACCACCGAACAGACCAACTTTACCACCTTTAGCGAACGGGCAAAGTAAGTCAATGACTTTAATACCAGTTTCTAAAAGGTCAGTAGAAGCTGCTTGTTCAGCATAAGAAGGAGCTTGACGATGAATCGGCAAACGCGCTTCTGTTGCAACTGGACCAGCTTCATCAATTGGGCGACCAAGAACGTCCATGATACGGCCAAGAGTGGCAGTACCTACTGGTACAGAGATTGGTGCACCAGAGTTAATTACGTTAAGGCCACGTTTAAGACCTTCGGTAGAACCCATTGCGATGGTACGAACTACGCCATCACCAAGTTGTTGCTGAACTTCCAAAGTAGTTTCAGTACCGTCAACTTGGAGAGCGTCATAGATCTTAGGAACGCTATTACGTTCAAACTCGACGTCGATAACCGCGCCGATGATCTGAATGATACGACCGCTACTCATTGCTGTCTCCTCAATTCAAACTAATAATGTTAAACGGCAGCGGCACCACCAACGATCTCAGAAATTTCCTGAGTAATCGCGGCTTGACGCAGCTTGTTATAAATAAGTTGTAGGCTCTTGATAAGGTCACCCGCATTGTCGGTTGCAGCTTTCATTGCGACCATACGTGCAGATTGCTCACAAGCAATGTTTTCAATCACGCCTTGATAAACCATAGACTCGATATAGCGAACCAATAAACCATTTAACAGCTCTTCAGCTTCTGGTTCATAAATATAGTCCCAACCGTATTGACGGTTCAGGCTCTCGTCCGTATCAGCCGCAGCCAAAGGAACAAGTTGTTCAACTTTTTGATTTTGAGTCATGGCATTGACAAAGCCGTTGGATACGAGATAAATACGATCTAATTCGCCTTTATCAAACGCATCTAACATCACTTGTACAGAACCAGATAACTGCTCAAGACTTGGCGCATCGCCTACGTTCGTAGTTGCACCAAGCACTTTACCGCCGTAGTTTTTAAAAAACGAAACCGCTTTTTGACCAATTAAAGCAAATTGAACTTCAATTGACTGCTCTTGTTGTTGTTGTACGTGTTTAACAACTTTTTTGAACAAGTTAATGTTCAAACCACCTGCCAAACCACGATCTGAAGACACAATGATATAGCCAACGCGTTTTACTGGACGTTCAACCATATAACGGTGTTTATATTCAGGATTCGCTTGTACCAAATGAGCAATTACACGGTGCATATTTTCGGCATACGGACGGCCTTGAGCCATGCGCTCTTGCGCACGACGCATCTTAGAAGCTGCTACCATTTGCATCGCGCGAGTAATCTTTTGCGTGCTCTTGATACTAGCTACTTTGGCGCGAATTTCTTTTAAATTTGCCATACGCTTAACCTAGTATTCGAAAGCTCTTTCGAGCTTCCGAAGGTTGATCCGTGAACCAAACCTAACTAAGACTGAACTTAGTAAGTTTGAGTCGCTTTAAAGCTTTCAATACCTGCTTTGATTGCAGCTTCGATGTCTTTGTTATAATCACCAGTTTCATCGATTTTTTGCATTAACGCAGCATTTTCTGAACGGAAGTAAGCAATAAGCGCAGCATCAAATGCAACGATTTTCTTCACTTCAACATCAGCCATATAGCCTTCGTTAGATGCATAAATTGAAACAGCTTGGTCAGCGATTGAGTAAGGAGCATATTGTTTTTGCTTCATTAACTCAGTTACACGTTGACCATGTTCAAGTTGCTTACGAGTTGCTTCGTCAAGATCAGAAGCGAACTGAGCAAATGCTGCCAATTCACGGTATTGCGCCAAAGCAGTACGGATACCACCAGACAATTTTTTGATGATCTTAGTTTGAGCAGAACCACCAACACGCGATACAGAAATACCCGCGTTCACCGCAGGACGAATACCTGCGTTGAATAATGAAGTTTCTAAGAAGATCTGACCATCTGTAATCGAAATTACGTTGGTTGGTACGAATGCAGATACGTCACCGGCTTGAGTTTCAATAATCGGCAATGCAGTTAATGAACCAGTTTGGCCTTTAACTTCACCGTTAGTGAATTTCTCAACGTAGTCAGCAGATACACGTGAAGCACGTTCAAGAAGACGTGAGTGTAAATAGAATACGTCACCAGGATATGCTTCACGACCTGGTGGGCGACGTAAAAGCAATGAAATTTGACGATACGCAACAGCTTGTTTAGACAAGTCATCATAAATGATCAACGCATCTTCACCGCGGTCACGGAAATATTCGCCCATTGTACAACCAGAATATGGAGCCAAATACAACATTGCTGCTGGATCGGCTGCCGCAGCTGCGACAACAGTGGTGTACGCCATAGCACCAGTTTCTTCAAGCTTGCGTACAACGTTAGCGATAGTCGATTGTTTTTGACCAATTGCTACGTATACACACTTAATGCCAGAATTTTTCTGAGCGATGATCGCATCGATCGCCATTGCTGTTTTACCAGTTTGACGGTCACCAATGATCAACTCACGTTGACCACGACCCACAGGGATCATTGTATCTACTGATTTATAACCAGTTTGTACAGGTTGATCCACTGATTGACGCCAAATTACACCTGGTGCTACTTTTTCAACAGCATCAGTTAATTTTGCATCAATTGGGCCTTTACCATCAATTGGGTTACCCAAAGCATCTACGACACGACCTAAAAGTTCTGGACCAACCGGAACTTCTAATACACGGCCTGTACAACGAGCTTTTTGACCTTCTTGAAGGCTTAAGTAGTTACCTAAAACAACGACGCCCACTGAATCCTGTTCTAGGTTCAGTGCCATACCAAATAAGCCGCCGTCGAATTCGATCATTTCACCGTACATTGCATCAGCAAGGCCGTGAATACGCACAATACCGTCGGATACCATAACAATGGTACCTTCGTTTTTAGCGGTCGCGCTGGTGTCCAGATCGCCGATACGCTGTTTAATGAGCGCACTGATCTCGGATGGATTCAGTTGTTGCATTGCGCTATACCTCAATCTTTAATTAGTTCAGTCTTCTATGCAATTAAGCAAGAAGACGTGTCCGCATTTTTTCAAGCTTGTTAAGCGCAGAATCATCTATCACTTGGTCGCCTGCACGAATAACCACACCCGCAATTAACGCAGGGTTAACTTCTACAGTTACATCTACTGCAGCTTCAAAGCGTTTTTCTAACGCATGAGCAAGTAATTGTTCTTGTACAGAAGTCAATGGGAATGCTGATTCAATCACAACATCCACAGTATTGTTATTCTGTGATTTGAGTTGTTCGTATTCTGCAGCAATTTCAGGAAGCAAAGCCAAACGGCTGTTTTCAGCCAGCAATGTCAGAAAGTTTGACACTGCCGCTGTTTGGTCTTCACCTAAAATTTTTGCAAAAAGACTAACCTGCTCAGCAGGTGTAAGCTCAGGGCGATTTAAGTAAGCTGAAAATGCTTCATCTTGCACCGCAGCACTGAGCAAGTTTAATGCATTTGACCAATTGTCAGTTGCACTTTGCTCAGAAGCGTAAGCAAATGCTGCTTTAGCGTATGGGCGTGCTAACGTCAAGAATTCAGCCATAATCTGCCTCTCTTAAAGTTTAGCAGCCAGCTGAGTCAGCATGGCATTGTGAGCTTCTGCGTCAACTTGCTGGTTCAGGATTTTTTCTGCACCAGTAACTGCAAGAGCAGCAACTTGTTGACGTAATTCTTCGCGCGCAGAATTGATTTCTGTATCAACAGCTTCTTTTGCCTGTTGACGAATACGCTCACCTTCAGCAGATGCTTGAATACGCGCTTCTTCGACCAATTGTGCTGCACGACGGTTCGCTTGTTCGATCAATTGAGCCGCTTGTGCTTTTGCTGCGTCTAACTCTTGCTTTACTTGTGCTTGCGCATCAGCAAGGTCAGCTTTCGCTTTTTCTGCAGCATTTAAGCCATCAGCGATTTTACGCTGACGCTCACTAATCGCATTGATTAGTGGTGGCCATACAAATTTCATGCAGAATGCGACAAACATCGCAAATGCAATTGCTTGACCAATCAATGTGAGGTTGATATTCATTGCTATTCCTCAATAGTTTAATTTAGGAATTAAGCTGATTAACCTACAAATGGATTAGCGAAGATGAAGAACAAGCCAATACCAACACCGATCATAGGCACAGCATCAAGAAGACCCGCGATTAAGAACATACGAGTTTGAAGTTGTGGAGCCAATTCTGGTTGACGAGCAACAGCTTCCAAGAAGCGACCGCCTAAAAGACCAAAACCAATTGCAGTACCCAAAGCACCAAAAGCGATCAAAATAGCAGCAGCAATTGCAACTAAACCTGGAACGATAGACATGAAAAATTCCTCAGAGGTTAGGTTTATACCAATTAAATTAAAAAATTTTATGCCTAACCACCCATTGGATAGTTAGGCGTTACCATTAATGTTTTTCGCTTGCCATGCTCAAGTAAACGATTGTTAGCATCATAAAGATAAATGCTTGCAATGTAATTACAAGAATGTGGAAGATAGCCCAAGGCACAGCCAACGCCCATTGGATCCAGAACGGTAATAATGCGATAAGGATAAAGATTAATTCACCCGCATACATGTTACCGAATAGTCGTAGAGCCAATGAAACTGGTCGTGCAAGGAAGGTTACTAATTCCAAGATTAAGTTAACAGGAATTAGACACGCTTTTGCAATTGGATTACTTGGGTTAAATGGGTTAAGCGCCAATTCGCCAACAAAACCACCAATGCCTTTCTCACGAATGCTATAGAACAAGATCAGCACAAATACAGACAATGACATACCTAGGGTAATATTCGGGTCTGTAGAAGGAACGATCTTGAAGTAAACGTGATGAGGGTCCATGCCAAATACGCTTGCACCAATGTGTTGAGCCAAATATGGAATCCAGTCAACAGGAATCAAGTCCATTAAGTTCATGAGGAAAATCCACACGAAAATGGTCAGTGAAAGTGGTGCGATTAAACGAGATTTACCATGGAAGGTATCGCGAACGCTTGAGTCAACAAACTCGATCACCATTTCAATTGCTGCTTGGAATTTTGTAGGCACACCAGAATTGGCAGCTTTCGCAACACACCAAAAAAGCAAACAGAAAATCAGACCTAAGCCGATTGACCAACCCATTGAGTCCAAGTGAATAGCAGAAAAACCCATTTCATGAGCTTCTTTCGCATTCTCAGCCAATTTCCATGTACCGTCCGGCATTTTGCCATAGGCCAAATTGGTCAAGTGATGCTTAATATACTCTGTCGAAGTAAGGGCATGTTCTTCAGCAGCCATAAATCACACCTGGTCAATGTCAATTAATAAAAAGAGAGATGAATATCGCACGCTGCTAGATATCTCATCTTGCTCTATATATTCAATTTTTTATGCGCCTATACTCGTTTTTGTTGACGTGATACCCACCAAGGAGCAACCCACGACATGGCTTGAACGAGAATAAAACCAC
This sequence comes from Acinetobacter brisouioides, assembly GCF_004331075.1. Lineage (GTDB taxonomy): Bacteria > Pseudomonadota > Gammaproteobacteria > Pseudomonadales > Moraxellaceae > Acinetobacter. The sequence goes on from NZ_SJNX01000003.1 coordinate 154,435, forward strand.
AAAACAATGCCACCGATGACAACGGCTTAACATTGCTTAAAATCAAAATCAGTCCAACGATCACAATAGCAAACTTGCCCATCATGCCTCGATACATATTTGAAAGCACTTGCTTTGAAGCACGCGCTCCCGCAACCCGAAAAGATTGCCAGGCAAAGTAACAATGTGCCAGCCAACAAACCAGTCCGCCCAAGGCGACGCTTTTGGCTACCACGATGTCTTTAAGCACCCAAGCAATCAAAGTTGCAACAGGTATCGTCAATGCTTGCAAGAAGACCAAAGCTTTCGCCAATCGTCGGTCAATCATGCGACTTGGTCGGCTCATTATTATCCACTCACAGCATAAAAGCTTGACAAGTTAAGCTGATGATCGTTTTTAATCGGAGGCATTATAGAGTCCCCCCCCTAAACATGCAATCTTTTCCCGACTTAAGACGTATGATTTTCAAATAATCTATATATTTTTAATTTCCTATTAAGATTCTCTTAATTTGATTATTTTCGTATGTTTCTTGCGCAATTTTGAATATTTTTTGCTAAATCCGTCCAACCCTGAATAAAGTCATTTTCTGCACTCATACTTTCGTCTACTGCCTGAAAACGCACAGGCTGCAAAATTTGATATTGGCTATTTGCCTGCCCTTCTGCCAACAAGCACATTTGTGGATACGGACGATGATCATTGAGATACTTAATTTGAGTGACCGTAGCAGGAATGTGCGGGTCGGTACTTAAAGCACCCGCAAGATGTAAATTGAGTGCATGTTCCAGATACTGATAAGCATCATGATATGACCAATAGTCAACCGTATTTTTATAACTACCAGCTTGCTTACTTTTCACCAATAGCTGCCGAGCAAAGGTTTTTGCATTCGCCCAATATTGAGCTTTATGTTCAGGGTGCTGCTTAGAACGTAATGCCGCAATAAAAAAACCAATTCGAACTGCATTATTTGGATCTAACCAAACATGAGTATCAACGGTATTTACAATCGGTTTTCCCTGCACATCTCGCACTGGCAAAGTCGCTAAAATCCTAGAATTGAGCAACGAAATTGCTCGGGGATTCTGTCCCAGTAGCTTCTCTAATGGCGCTTCATGTGCTTTGCCCAACCAGATCACCAATTCTGCATCTTGAACCGCTTTTCGATTGGCGGGTGTCAGTTGTACATCATGCCCAGATTGATTGCCCAATAATAGAGTTGGCGTTTCAACACCTTTGGTCACTTCTTTAGCGATTAAGTATAAAGGGTGAATGGATACCACCAAGCCCTGTGCCCATAAACTGCCACTCATGCACAGCAAGACACACACTGCAAAAAAACGCGCCATCATGTTCAAACGATCTCTATATATCATCACTTGGGATTTAATGTTACACTATAACACTAAAATTAATGATATTGTTATAAAAGAGTTAACTTATCTGTTTTGGTGCACCATAGGTGAGATATTTATGAGTTCATGTTCGCATTCACATGCCAATAGCTTACACGAGGTACATGATCACGGCGATATTCAAGCTCGCCTAGAGCAGGCAGAAGCGCTGTGCCTAACTTCTGGTGCACGCCTTACACCTTTGCGTCGAGAAGTTTTGCATTTAATTTTGAATGCATCAGGACCGATTGGTGCATATGATATTCTGGCAAAAATAAAAAATACATCAGATAAACCTGCTGCGCCACCAACCGTTTACCGCAGTTTGGACTTTTTACTGGATAAAGGCTTAATTCATCGTCTAAGTTCAATTAATGCCTTTATTCCTTGCTGTCACCCTCGTGAAGGTCATCAGGCAGCATTTTTAATCTGTGTAAGCTGTAAAGCGGTTAAAGAAGCTTCTGCCGATGCCTTGATGGCACATCTCAATGCATTAGCACATTCGGATGAATTTAATATTCATCACACCATTATTGAAATTTCAGGAAAATGCCAACAGTGCACACAACGTCACTAACGCCTGCGCTCATTTCATTACAGAAAATTTATGTCCGAATTGATGAACGCGAGATTCTTAAACAGGTCGACTTTGAGTTACATCCCAATGAAATTGTGACACTGATTGGCCCAAATGGCGCTGGAAAATCTACGCTCATTAAAGTCCTTTTAGGCATTGTCAAACCTACGTCTGGTAAAATTCTAAAAGATCGCAGTTTAAAATTTGCTTATGTTCCGCAGAAGTTTAACCCCTCTCACAGTTTGCCGTTACGTGTCCGAGATTTATTGGCGTTAGAGGCGTGTGATACGATAATCAAACAACAGATTATTGCGGAAACTGGCATTGAAAAACTTCAAGATGCCAAAGTACAGCAACTTTCTGGTGGTGAACGCCAGCGAGTACTTTTGGCGCGGGCATTACTGCGCAAACCACAAGTTTTGGTGCTTGATGAACCGATGCAAGGGCTGGATATTCAGTCTGAAGCCGAGCTATACGAATATGTACGTAGTTTGCCTGAGCGTTATGGCTGTGCGGTACTCATGGTTTCGCATGACCTGCAATGGGTGATGCAAGGAACGCATCGAGTGGTTTGCCTGAACAAACATATCTGCTGTAGCGGGTCTCCAGAAAATGTCCAGCAACATCCTGAGTACCAAGCTATTTTTGGCACACAGCGAGCGTTTTACCAGCATCATCACGATCATTGTGCACATGGCGACAGCCCAACTGCAAGCTGCGAACATGACACTCGCCCTCACATTCACCCAGAACCGGAAGCTTAGCGCATGATGGAATGGTTTCAACTTTTGCTCCCAGCATGGGTTATGGGTGCTTTACTGATCATTTTAACTGCACCATTGGGCTGCCTTATGCTTTGGCGCCGTATGTCATTTTTTGCAGATACCATGTCCCATGGCACGTTACTCGGCGTAGCGGTTGCAGGGGTTTTACAGTTGCCTATGTGGGTCGGCGTCGCAAGCTTAGCGATTTTACTGGTCTGTATTTTATGGATTTTGCATGATCGGCGTTTGCCCAACGACGCACTACTGGCGCTGTGTGCAGCCACCCTGCTCTGTTCAGGTCTGATACTGATTCAGAACCTTCCTGCTCTACGTCCTGAATTACTCAGTTACTTATTTGGGGATTTACTCACCATTAGTTGGTCAGACCTTCCTATTTTTGCAGTCATTATTATCGTTTCTATCAGTATTTTATGGAAATTTTGGTCAGCACAAATTCAGATTGCAATTGACCCAGATATTGCAATTAGTGAAGGTGTAAATGCCAAATTGCAGCGTTTTATCTTCATGCTGCTTTTGGCATTATTTACCGTATTGGCACTACGCGCAGTCGGTTCACTGTTGATGGGTGCTCTCTTGGTGATTCCAGCATTAGCAGCACGTCTCTTGGCAGACTCTCCTAAACAAATGGTGTTGTATGCTTTTATCATTGGTCAAATTGCTTTGGGTATTGGCTTATGGGCCAGTGCCTTACTCAACATTGCCAGTGGTTTAAGTATTGTACTGACCATGTCGAGTATTTTCTTTACGTTATTTTGCTGGCAAAAAATTCGTAGCACTTTATAAAAACGGATTTTCAACTTCCTGCTCGGGTTGATGTGCAATCTTCTCGGGCAAGTTTTCCTGTTGTTCTAACACTTCAACTACCTGATTAATCAAGCTTTGCAGCGCTTTTGCAGCTGCAAGCCCCTGCTGATCTTTGGTAATTTGCAGATTGCCATACAGATTGATGCAATCTAGCTGATTTTCTAAAGTTAAGTCATAAATTGCAGAGGATGACTGGTCTTCAGCAAATGGTTTAAACATAATTCAGCTCCCTGAAACGGGGTTAAGATTTAAACAACTTTAATAAAAATTCCAACACACTATCAAGCAATGCTTTCAATAACTTTTTTATAAAGTTATCTTTCTCTTGATTCACAGTTTTTTCAATATCTTGCGTTGCTTGTTGCACAGCATTGCCAAAAGATTGCTGTAATGAACGAATGTCCGATGATGCTGATGGCGTAGCACATTGACTATTTTGATCCGTTCCAATCTGCGCAGGAACACGACCTGCCTGAACATCACTGGTGGTGAGTGGCAAATCGTAAATTTTGCGTTTAGTTTCTACTGAAAGCTGTGGAAATAAATTTAAGCCTGTTTGCTGTTCAATCTGACAAACACTGACAACTTGCACCTGTTGAGAGTTATTATTTGGAGCATAGTAAGCACCGATCACGCCTGTCTTGGGCATATATACCGCTTTAAACACAACACTCGGAACAATCACTTTGCCCTTCCCTATGGTTTTTAGGCGTTGACCTGTAAAGATCGGCCCAGTCACCAGATAGGCATCCTGTTTTTGTTTTTTTACCAAGCTACGAGTGGCTTCTTCAAGCTTCCGCCAGACTTCCTGATTATTTTTTGGGGCTTGTGGCACCATATTGGCTAAAGAAAAGCTGTCATGTTGTGAAGCTTTGTCTGGCATGTCCGCATTCGGAGACATATGTCCGCGGTCATAACCTGAAGCACGATAATCTGCCAGCGTGGAACGAAACTGCTCTGGAATTTGTTCTTCTTCATGAAACTGGTCTTCACGTTTAATTTTCTGACTTAAACGTTCCGCGGTGAGATGCTCAGCACTCCATAAAGGTGTTTTAGATACGCCAGAATAAACCAGACCAAAACCATTAAAACATAAAGGAAAAGTATTTTTATTTAAACTTTGCTTAACCAGCGCTGGTGGAGTCTGCTGATAAAATTGAGATAAGCATGAGTCTTGCGCAAAAACAGTGCCTGTTGTGGCAGTTGCGCATAACAAAACTAGTCCTTGAATACTATAGTTAAGTTTCTGAGTCATATTGGTTATCCCTTGAGCAGTAAAAACAGCTTAACAAGCTCATTTTAGAAAGTATATGTGGTTTCTTTCAAATGGCTAATCCTTGTACTCATCGGATTTTCTCTCACTCTTTACGTAACAGTTTGTTGTGGTTATGCCACACTTATACCCTTAATTTATTGATATTCCGTATACTTAGTTGCGGGTAATCCCAATCTATGGGATTGTTAATTCAGATTAAAACTCACACAATTTTTAGTATTGGAGTTCAGGTATGCGTAATATTTTCGTTAGCGTTGGGTTATTCATGGGAATGTTCACAGCAACTGCTGCGTTTGCGGAACCTGCTGTACAACCAGGTGAGACTCTAGAAAGCCTGTCTCAGGTTAAAATCAATACAACTGTAAATGGTCAACCAGGATCGTTAACAGACTTAATGAGCAGTGGTAAATATACACCTGTTCCCACGCCGCAACCAGCAGATCACAGCCATAGCCCTGTAGCGACACCTGATACACCAGCACCTATGCCAGCCCCATAAGTGAGTTAAACAATTAAAAAAACCAAGGCTTGAACCTTGGTTTTTTATTGTTAAATTTCGATTTGACCACCCAACTCAACGACACGGTTGGTTGGAATTTGATAAAAATCACTGACTGGACTGGTATTACGCTGCATAGAAATAAACAGCTTTTCTCGCCAAGGAGACATACCATCTCCAACTTTATGTACCACACGATCTCGCGAAATAAAGAAGCTAATCTGCATGAGGTCGTACTCAAAGTCGAGTTCTTCATAGGCTTGTTTCAAATCACGTGGTACATTTGGCTCGTCTTTAAAACCATAGAAAACTTGAATACGGTAAAAATGCTCAGTTAGAGTTTCAACTAAAATTCGTTCTTTTTGTGCAACATATGGGACATCCTGAACAATTACAGTGATCAGAATGTTACGTTCATGCAGTACTTTATTGTGCTTAATATTATGCAGCATGGCATGCGGCACAACATTTGGCGTTCCAGTCAGGAATACGGCATCGCCTTGTACCCAATGCACAGTATCTGAACCAATACTTTTAACAAATAAATCAATCGGCAAAGTGTCGTGTTCAAGTTTGGCAAACATCAATTCACGACCGCGCTTCCAAGTCATCAAGATGCCAAAGGCAATGCCACCAATCAATAACGGCACCCAACCACCTGATACAATTTTCAGCGAAGTTGCAGCGACCAGCACTATATCCAAAGCCAAAAATGGTGTGATCAGCAACAGTATTTTCGGTGCACTCCATTTCCATGCATAAAAAATAAATACACCAATCAATAAGGTATCGCACAGCATGGTCAGGGTCACTGCCAAGCCATAAGCACTTGCCAAATTAGAACTGGTTTTAAAAATCAGAATCAGAATAATGATTGCTGCAAGTAACAACCAGTTCAGAAAAGGCACATAAATTTGCCCTTCTTCTGATTCAGAAGTGTGCTTAATACCAAACCGTGGTAAATACCCCAGTTGCACAGCCTGGCGCGCCAAAGAAAACACACCTGAAATCACGGCTTGTGAAGCAATGACAGCTGCGATCGCTGCCAAGATAATCGTTGGGTATAACGCCCACGAAGGAACAAGCAAGAAAAATGGGTTCTCAATTGCACTTGGATTACGCAGCAATAATGCCCCTTGACCTGCATAGTTCAACACCAAACAGGGTAAAACTACACCAAACCATGCGAAGCGAATTGGCGTACGGCCAAAGTGCCCCATATCTGCATATAAGGCTTCGCCACCCGTAACCGTCAATACCACTGCACCCATAACAAAAAAAGACATCACGGGGTTGGTAAAAATGAATTCAACTGCCCAATGTGGACTAAACATTCCCAAGACAAGTGGTGTTTTGGCAATACTCATGATCCCAAAAATACCAATCGCCAGAAACCAAATCAGAGTGAGTGGTCCAAAAAGTTTACCAACAAATGCCGTACCGTGTTTTTGTACTAAAAACAGGATCACCACAATCACAATTGCAATTGGCATAATATAGGGGTCAAAAACATCGGTTGCGATGGATAAACCCTCTACTGCCGAAAGCACTGAAATGGCGGGGGTAATAATTCCATCACCAAAAAATAGGGATGCTCCAACAAAACCAATTGCAATGAGATAGATTTTTTTATTGTCAGCAATTTTTGCTTTACGTAGGTTCAAAGCAAGCAATGCCATAATGCCGCCTTCACCATTGTTGTCGACGCGCATGACGATCGCTACATATTTAATGCTAATAATCAGCGTTAAACACCAAAAAATGATCGACAAAATACCTAAGACATTTGCAGGATTAATGCCAAGTCCATGTGCCTCATGAAAAGATTCTTTTAGGGCATAGAGTGGGCTGGTACCAATATCACCAAAGACGACTCCAAGCGCTGCGAGAGCCATCGCAGGCAATCTTGCCTTTTGGGTCATAGTTTGCATTGCATAATTAAACCAAGATGATTTTTGATGCAATCTTAGCATTTAAATAAAATTTTTTCTGTAAAGCGGTGATTAAATCTTGGCAGCCTGCTTTTTTTTAGTTACTATCGCACGCCTTGGTGAGGTGTCCGAGTGGCTTAAGGAGCACGCCTGGAAAGTGTGTATACGTTTGCGCGTATCGAGGGTTCGAATCCCTCTCTCACCGCCAGATTTTATTCCTGCAATGTCCTGTAGGGTCTCAAAAGGCTTAAATCTAAAGGGTTTAAGCCTTTTTTCATGTTTCGTAGAATCCTGCCGCATCCAAAGCAATCCCCCATAAATAGGGGGACAATTGGGGGACAAATTAGTTATACTATTTTTCGTCCCCCAATTTGTACGGATTCAGCTCAAAATGCTTACAGATGCTCAAGTCAGAAAAATAAAACCACTTGAAAAGAAAAAGCGTTATTCCGATGAAAAAGGGTTATACCTAGAGGTTACACCTGCTGGTGGAAGGTTCTGGCGCTTAAAGTATCGATTTAATGGTCGAGAAAGTACTTTAACAATTGGAAGCTACCCCGAAATTTCACTCGCTCAGGCTCGCCGTACTCGCGATGAAGCTCGAATTCAGCTATATAAGAATATTGATCCAAACGCGGTAAAAAATGAACGCTTACAACAAACAGATGAAAGTATTCTTTTCAAATCACTCGCTATGGAATGGATGGAAGATCGTAAAGCTGTCATTAAAGAAACGACTTATTTACGAGATTTATCTGTATTTGAAAAAGACCTATTCCCTGCTTTGGGCGAAATGCCTATTGATCAAATCAAAGGTAAGGACATACTTACCTGTGCCAAAAAAATTGAAGAACGTGGCGCACAAGAAATGGCAAAACGCTCAATTCCTTTAGCAGGTCGAATTTTTCGTTTCGCTATCCGTAAGGGCATTATTGAAAATGATCCAACACCTCACCTTCAAGAAGCTTTAAAACCTCGAAAAGTAAAGCATATGGCTCGTTTGGATATTTCAGAATTTCCTCCATTTCTTGAACGCATGGATCGCTATCATGGCAATCCAATGATTAAAACAGCAATTCAATTAATGACATTAACTTTTGTACGAACCGCTGAACTTAGAATGATGGAATGGGACGAAATCGATTTTGAAACTAAATTATGGCGTATTCCTGCTGAAAAAATGAAAATGGCTCAACCCCATATTGTTCCATTATCAAAACAAGCAATTGAATTGATTGAAGGATTACGACCTCTGACTGGCAACAAGCAGTATGTTTTTTATAATCACAGTACAGCAAAACCGATGAGCAGCAATGCGCTACTCTGTGTCATTCGTACAATGGGCTATAATGGTAAAATGACTGGTCATGGGTTCCGTGGGCTTGCCTCAACCACACTTCATGAACAAGGCTATATGCATGATGCGATTGAAATTCAGTTAGCACACCGCGTTGGGAATGCCGTATCTCAAGCTTATAACCATGCTCAACACTTAGAATATCGCATCAAAATGATGCAAGACTGGTCTGATTTTATTGATAGCTTGAGAAATAAAATTGTACTATTTCCTAAACTTAAAGCAATTTAGTTTTTATTTAAGTTCACAAAATGTTTTCTTGAGCATTACCAAAAATTACGTAATATTTTAAAAAAGTTTAACTTATATAAAAATGAATTATTTAACACATGTATTTATATAAGCATAGTTTTTTGCTTATCTTTTATTCATGCAATTATCTTGCAGTTTTATATATAACCAAAAATAAATGAATTATCGTATGATGATGCTCTTAGATAAACTTTCAGTAAACAATGTTTGTTTTTAATGATGGAATGATATGTCAAGCTCAGAAAATAATCTCGAAGATGCGCTGATTGAAAAGCTGCTCGAGTTAAAATACACCCATAAAAACATTAATGACATAGATTCACTGAATTCAAATTTTCGAAATAAATTCAATGAATTAAATCAAGTACAACTTACTGATAATGAATTTCAACGCCTATTAGAAGAAAATATTAGTACCGATGTATTTGCATGTGCACATCGGTTACGTGAACAACATGTTTTTGATCGGGAAGATGGTACTCCTTTATATTACACATTAGTCAATACCAAAGACTGGTGTAAAAATGACTTTGAGGTCATTCGACAATTTCGTCTAAATACAAAAAACAGCCACCATCGTTACGATGTAATTATTCTAATTAATGGTTTACCTTTGGTTCAGATCGAGCTAAAAACTCTCGATATTTCCCCACGCCGAGCTATGCAACAAATCATTGATTATAAAAATGATATTGGCAATGGTTACACCAATACGCTCTTTGCATTTATGCAGTTATTTATCGTTACAAATCAAAGAGAAACCATGTATTTCAGTAACAACCAGCCTCAACATTTTAACTTTAATGCTGATGAGCAGTTTTTACCTATCTACCATTGGGCTGATGATGATAATAAAAAAGTAAATAATTTACATAAGTTTGCTGATAAATTTTTAAATAAATGCAAACTAGGTAAGATGATCAGTCGCTACATGGTTCTCGTTGCAACAGAACAGAAAATACTGATTATGAGACCGTATCAGATTTATGCAGTCGAAGCGATTATTGAAAGTATTAAGCAGAACCGTGGGAATGGCTATATCTGGCATACCACAGGTAGTGGAAAAACGCTAACTTCTTTTAAAGCATCTACCCTACTTAAAGATAATCCTGATATTGAAAAATGCCTATTTGTGGTTGACCGTAAAGATTTAGATCGTCAAACCCGTGAAGAATTCAATAAATTCCAAGATGGTTGTGTTGAGGAAAATACCAATACAGTATCTTTAGTACGTCGATTACTCTCTACAAACCATAGTAATAAAGTCATTGTTACTACGATTCAGAAACTAGCATTAGCTTTAAGTGACTCACCAGCAAGTGACAAATCGAAAACAAATAAAAATACACGTTCAAAATATCCGAGCTTCAAGGAACAACTTAAGCCTCTGCAAGATAAACGTATTGCAATTATTTTTGATGAATGCCATCGATCACAGTTCGGTGAAAACCATCAAGCTATTAAAAACTTTTTCCCGAACTCCCAACTTTTTGGTTTTACTGGAACGCCTATTTTTAAAGATAATGCGACTGTACAACGTATAGATGGGCAAGAAGCAAGTTATGCTGAAACAAAAGACATTTTTCAGCAAAGATTACACGCCTATACCATTACACATGCCATTGAAGATCAAAATGTCTTAAAGTTTAATATTGAATATTTCCGAGCAACTCAGGTCGATCAAGATAAACCTATTACAGCTCGTGTAGGTGATCCAACGACACAAGCAAAAATTGTTGATGCAATTTTAAATAAACATCATCATGCAACTCATGAGCGTAAATTTAATGCAATTTTCGCTACAAGTTCAATTAATGATGCGATTAGTTACTATCATTTATTTAAAGCAAAGCAAGCTGAGTTATTAGAAAGTAATTCAGACTATCCAATACTCAGTATTGCATGTGTATTTTCTCCGCCTGCTGACGGTGATGCCGATGTCAAACAACTATCGGAAGACCTACCAAATGAGCAAGCAGATAACAAAGAAAAACCCAATGAGAAAAAACAGGCTTTAACAGCCATCATCAGTGACTACAACACGCAGTTTGGCACAAATCATAGTTTGGCTCAGTTTGATAACTATTATCAGGATGTTCAACAACGTATCAAAGATCAAAAGTATCCAAACAGTAATGCTATGCCTCAATCAAAAAAAATCGACATTACGATTGTGGTCGATATGCTTTTAACTGGATTCGATTCAAAATATTTGAATACCCTATATGTTGATAAAAATCTTAAATATCATGGTTTAATTCAGGCTTTTTCACGTACTAATCGAGTCTTAAATGATTCAAAACCGTATGGAACTATAATTGATTTTCGTGGCTTAGAATCCGCAGTGAATGAGGCGGTGAAATTATTTTCAGATCTCAATGAAGATGATGATGCTAAAGAAATATGGTTGGTTGAGTCTGCATCACAAGTTATTGCAAAATTAGCTGTAGCAAAACAACATTTAGATAATTTTATGCAATCTAAAGGTTTAGCTCCTCTACCTGAAGAAGTTATTAATCTTCAAGGTGATACAGCAAAAGCTGAGTTTATCAATAAATTTAAAGAAATACAGAGACTGCAAACTCAATTAAGCCAATATACAGATTTAAGTGAGCAACAAGCAGAATCTATTCAAGCGATTATGCCTAAGGATGAGTTACGTAGTTTCCAATCAGTTTATTTGGAAACTGCCAAGCATTTTAAAGCACAGCAAGAAAAGCCCGATAATCAACAAAATGATGAAATCCAACAAGTTGATTTTGAGTTTGTCTTATTTAACTCTGCAATGATTGATTATGACTACATTATGAAACTGATCAGTGATTACAGTCATGCAACCCCTGAACAGCAGAACATGACACGTGAAGAACTGATTAATCTTATTCGAAGTGATGCCAAATTTGTTGATGATGCAGATGACATTGCCGACTATGTTTATAGTTTAAAAATGGGGAAAGGTTTAAACGAAGCTGACATCAAACAGGGTTATGAAAAGTTTAAACTTGAAAAAATTGATCATGAAATTGATGAAATCGCTGAAAAATATGGTTTAGAAATTGAGGCATTAAAATTGTTTGTAGATGCTACACTTGCACGCATGATTTTAGATAATGATTTGTTGCATGAGCTACTTTCTCCACTAGAATTAGGCTGGAAAGAGCGTAGTAAGACTCGTAAAGCCTTAATTCAAGATTTAACAGAACCGATGCAAAAACGTGCCAATGGGCGTGAAATATCTGGATGGGACGCACATGTCAAATAATCAAATAATTGAAAGTGATGAAGTAAAAAATGTGCCGAAATTACGTTTTACTGAATTTGACAATGATGAAGAATGGGAAATAAAACCATTTAACTCGTTGTATGAGTTTAAAACTACCAACACTTTTTCAAGAGATTTTTTAAACTATGAAACAGGTAGTGTCAAAAATATACACTATGGGGATATTCATACTAAATTTTCAACGTTATTCAATTTAGAAAAAGAGAACGTCCCTTTTGTTAATCAAAGTGTCAATTTAAAAAGAATTTCTGATGAGAATTACTGTAAAGAAGGAGACCTAGTTTTTGCAGATGCCTCGGAAGATTTAAAAGATGTTGGAAAACATATTGAAATCATTAATCTGAACAATGAAAAAGTTTTATCTGGTACTCATACCTTATTAGCTCGAAAAATTAAGCACGAGATAATTACTGGTTTTGCAGGTTTTTTATTTAACTCCACAAGCATTCGAGAACAAATTCAAAAAGAAGCTCAAGGAACTAAAGTATTGGGTATTTCTGGCACTAGATTAGCAAATATCCAAATTTACTTTCCCAAATCAAAAGCCGAACAACAGAAAATCGCAGCCTGCTTATCATCACTAGATGAATTGATACAAAATGAATCAAGTAAACTTGAAGCCTATAAGCAACATAAAAATGGCTTATTACAACAACTCTTTCCAAAAAATGGAGAGAGTTTACCAACATTAAGATTTAATGAGTTTAATAAGGATTGGGAAAGCATAGAGCTATCAAAAATAGCCCAGCCTGTTAAGAAAAAAAATACTGACCAAGATAAAATATTGATCTTATCACTATCTAATCAATATGGTTTAGTTTCACAAGTAGATTATTTCCAGAAAAAAATAGCTGGAGATAATACGGATAAATATATTGTTTTACAAAAAAATGATTTTGTATATAACGATAGAATTACTAAGAGTTCAACCTACGGGACTATTAAACGACTTTCTCTTTATAATGAAGGAATTGTCTCGCCTATCTATAAATGTTTCCGCTTTGAGAAAAACCAAAATCCTATTTTTTGGGAATACTTTTTCGAATCTAAAAGTCATGAGAATGAAATTAGACAAATTATAAATGAAGGCGCTAGAGCTGGTCGTTATAACATTTCGACTGATAGTTTCTTATCTATCAATGTAATGCTTCCATCACACTTAGAACAAGAAAAAATTGCTTCATGTTTAACACATTTAGATGAAGTGATTTCCAATCAAAATAATTATATTGAGTACCTTAAAGAACACAAAAAAGGCTTAATGCAACAGCTATTTCCTGTGCTTGAGGACGTTTCTGCATGAGTTCGACTAGAAATATTAGAAAATTTACAACATTAAGCAGATTAGTTACCTGTTTAAGAGATGACTTAAATGGTGGGGCAAATAACTTTTTACTCATTTATGCCTATAACGGTACGGGTAAAACTCGCTTATCCATGGAGTTTAAACAAAAAGGTAAAACTCAACGTCGAGGAGATAATACAACCACAAGTCGTGACACTCTGTATTTTAATGCTTTTACTGAAGATTTATTCCGCTGGGATAATGATTTGGCTAGCGATACAAGTCGTAAATTACATCTAAACAGCGATTCAAGATTTTTTTCAGGTTTTCAAGAGCTTGCATTAGAAGAAAAAATTTATACACATTTGGAAAAATATGCAGATTTTGACTTTCGTATAGATTATCAAAATTGGGCAGTATCATTTTCCAGAGTTGAAACAGTCAGACTTAGAGGACAAACAGAACCGACAACTCGAACAATCGATGACATTAAAGTCTCTCGAGGTGAAGAAAATTTATTTATTTGGTGCACATTCTTAGCAATCTGTGAACTAGCCATTGATCAACAGGAAGCATATAACTGGGTAAAATATATTTATATTGATGATCCTATTTCCTCACTCGATGAAAACAATGTAATTGCTTTAGCGAGTGACCTCGCAAAAATACTCCGTACTTGTGAAGACAAAATTAAAGTCGTGATTTCAACACATCATGGTTTATTTTTTAACATCATGAATAATGAACTTAAAAAACATGATCATAAATGCTATTTTTTATATAAAAACAAACATACCAACGAGTATCAATTACAGAGTACAGGCGATACACCATTTTTTTATCATGTCGCAATGCTCAAAGAGTTAAAAGATGCTTCAGATGCAAATCCTTGCAGACTCTATACATACCATTTCAATATTTTGCGTAGCATTATGGAAAAAACAGCTTCTTTCTTTGGCTTTGAAGATTTCTCAAGCTGCGTTAATGGTATTGAAAACGAAGCTCTTTTTTCTCGCGCACTAAATTTACTCAGCCATGGTAAGTATTCAGCGTATGAACCTCAAGTAATGGGTTTAGATAACCAACAGTTATTTAAAAATATTTTAGATGCGTTTTTACAACGCTATCCATTTCAGTTACCAAATATTGGTGAAGTTATTCAACCAACTACTTCTACATCTCCTCAAACAGATATACCACAGGAAATTCAAACATGACCGAACAGGAACAGCAAAAACTTGGCGCCTTGCTTTGGGATATTGCGAACCAACTTCGTGGTTCAATGAATGCCGATGATTTTCGGGATTACATGTTATCTTTTCTATTTTTACGCTATTTGTCATCAAATTATGAAGAATCCGTAGCAAAAGAACTTGGTTCAGATTATCCAAAACCAATCAAGAATGATAATGGAACAATTAAGCAAACTGCTTTAAGCATTTGGTACGTGGACAATCCTAATGATATCGACGACTTTGAAAATGCGATGAGAAGTCTAATCCATTATGTGATTAAACCTGAATTTCTCTGGAGCAATATTGCTGAACTTGCTCGTACACAACATAACGATTTACTTAAAACACTAAACTCTGGTTTTAAATATATTGAGGAACAATCTTTCGCCCGTAATTTTAATGGTTTGTTTTCTGAAATTAACCTCAATTCAGAAAAACTGGGCAAAGAATATAAAAATCGTAATGACAAGCTCTGCTCAATTATTAGTAGTATTGAAGAAAAACTCATAGGTTTTTCAACCAATAATGATACTTTGGGTGACGCTTATGAATATCTCATTGCACAATTTGCTTCAGGTTCAGGCAAAAAAGCTGGTGAGTTTTATACACCACAGCCGATATCAACGATCTTATCTCGTATAGTGACACTAGATAGCCAAGACCCAAGCACAGGTTATAAGAAAACATTAGAACGAATTATGGACTTTGCATGTGGTTCAGGTTCATTATTGCTCAATGTACGCCAGCAAGCAAAAGAGCATGGCGGTAAGATTGGTAAAATTTACGGTCAAGAAAAAAATATCACAACCTACAACTTAGCGCGCATGAACATGTTGTTGCATGGTGTAAAGGATACTGAATTTGAAATTTTTCATGGTGATACTTTAACCAATGAATGGGACATATTAAGCGAACTAAACCCATCTAAAAAAATTACTTTTAACGCAATTGTGGCAAATCCCCCATTCAGCTTAAAGTGGAATACAACTGAAGCTCTTGCAAAAGACTTTCGCTTTAAAGATTATGGCTTAGCTCCAAAATCTGCTGCTGATTTTGCATTTTTGCTTCATGGGTTTCACTTTTTGGCAGAAGATGGTGTAATGGCAATTATTTTGCCGCATGGTGTGTTATTCCGTGGCGGTGCCGAAAAGCAAATTCGACAAAAATTGCTCGATGATGGGCATATTGATACTGTAATTGGGCTACCAGCCAATCTATTTTTTTCTACTGGTATTCCTGTATGTATCCTAGTTTTAAAGCGTTGTAAAAAATTTGATGATGTTTTATTCATCAATGCTGCTGATTACTTCGAACCAAGCAAAAAACAAAATCGCCTGCGTGATGAAGATATTCAGAAAATTGTCGATACTTATCAATATCGTAAAGAAGAAGAGCGTTACGCTAGACGTGTGAGCTTAGATGAAATTAGGAATAAGAATGATTACAATCTAAACATTTCTAGATATATCAGTACTTCAGAACCAGAAGAGCAAATTGATCTACAGATGACAAATCAAGAATTACTGTTACTTGCTAAGCAAATCAAACAGTCTAAAGATGAGCATAATACATTTTTAAGAGAACTTGGATTACCTGAACTTCCTTAAATCTACTTTCTTTGGTGACTTAATATATGGCGTCTACTAAAAAGTGATTTAGACGCCATACTTGATATTATCCATTCAAATCACAGGACAAACAGACTTCTGTATATGCTGCACAAAATCACCTCCTGAATTAACTTTAGTTTTCAATTCAGATTGCATACACTCAGCTTCAGCTACTTCATCCGTATAAAACTCCTCTACAACCTGCATCCCATCGTCGCCTTCATCCCGATCAAACACGGCATTGGCATAGCCTTGCCGCGCTACCTGATCTAGCAACTCCTGTTGGAAGCCACAGGCTTGGGCTTCCTGTTGTAGCTGTTTAGCAGCAATGATGGCTTGCTGTAAGCTGATGCCTTCTCTGAGTGTTAGATCAACATAGTAGATCGGTGTACCATAGCTTTGGCTGGTGCTTTTGCCTCGGAGGATCAACTGTAACGGTAAGCAGGACAGCAAACCATTCACCGCAGCATGGTAATAACGCAGCCGTGCGGTTAAGGTGCGAATGCTGTTAAAGCCTGAGGTTCGCAGCACAAAGCTACCGAGTTCATCCTGCTCATCCAGATTGACGTATAAACGCGCATACGGCTTGCACTGCCCACCTTGTGCCAGTGGACACAGATCAGGCGATGGACAGGGATGCTGTTCAACCCCATTGCCTGTTCGACGCTGACAAGTTTCACCATCGCCAATACACACAGGTCGTCCTGTCTGACGGTCAAACAGGGTGTATTCAGCCCGTAGATTAAGATCAGGGTCATCAAATAGCATTCGTACTGGAATGCTTCGAAGTTTCTGATTCGGGACTTTAGCTCTAAGCTGCTCATCTAAAGGATGTTTCACCCAGCCCTCTTTACTGTGAATCTGACTGGTAATGGTAAATTGATCATCTTTTTCAGGCAGGCGCTTGCCATTCTTTTCGACTACCTTGCCGATGCTGATCCGACCGAGCACTGGTGGGGTAATAATTAAACCTTTGATCATATTGATATCCTCTTTATTTAAGTGAATGTGAATGCAATAAAAAATCCCATGGGATAAGCATGGGATTCATTGAGATTGTGGAATATGGGAGTAGTTTGTAAACAGGTCGGTTCAATCGTGATAAATCTGGAAACGTCGATTTCCCTGCTTGTTCTGCGGAAACTGCTGTAGATATTCAGGATGTTGTTTCAGTAAGGCTTTGCTATCCAGACTGATGGAGTCCTTAGAACGCTTCCACGTCACAGAACCACTTTGAAACACTGCGCGTTCCGCATCCTGCATCTTGGCTTGCAGTTGATGCTTGAGTAGATCAAATTGCTCCTGATGCTTCTCGATGTGCTGACGGGTTTGAATCAGTTGCTCAAACTGTTGATTAGCCTCAGTATCTTCAGATAAATCCGTGGTACTCAGGGGTACATGTTCTGGATAAAGTAATTGCAGCGCTTTGGCAGCCGAAGCGCTAGCATCCACGGAAGGTGGAATATCCTGCTCGACACAATCCCAGAATTGACGCTCGGCTTGAATGATGTGACGAATCACTGATTCACTACGGGTGACTTTAAAAATCTTGGTTTCATGCCCACACAGCAACACACAAACATGTGCTGCCTGTTTGCCTGTCACCGCCAGTTGATGCTGTACCTGACATAAAACGTAGAGTGGAACCCCATCACGCCACAGTTTTGCCCCATGTTCGCCTGCGGTTTTACATTCCAGAATCTGTACTTCAGGAGTACCGACCACGGCATAATCCAAATTGGCAAGCATAAAATGCTTATCTGGATCAGGATGCTGCAATACCGCATTCACGCGTCTGACTTTATGTTGGGTATGCAGGCTATAGTATTCCGCTACCAGTGGCTCTAGCTGTTTGCCCCAGTACAAAGGTGCATGTCCTTGATGTTCATCTTCGAGGTTTTGTTGAATCCGTCCAGTTTTAATCATCCATAGTTCTAGCATTGACATGTAAGGATTCAGCCCACAGGCGGCAGCACAGTCGCTGCTGCCAATGCCTTGCCGACGCACTTCTAGCCATTCAGCTTGGCTAAGCTTTTTGGTATCCACAAAGCGTTTGGCAGTAAACAGTTTCGGACGTTGCTTATTTAGGGTGGCTTGAGTTGATGCAGATGGATTTAAAATTGCTGTATTCATAAGAATTTCCTGTCATTGTTAAATTTTGGGCATAAAAAAAGCCGTGTCCGAAGACACAGCTTTGAATGCAATTTCATGTATAAAAGAGGTTAAAGATCAGGGTTAAAGTACTTGTACGCTAACTTGAGCGGTCACTTGTACGGTGGGCAGCGATCAAGCTTAAGCAATCAAACGTAAGGCTTGTTCTAATCCCCGTTGTTTGAGTGCTGCCCCTGCACCGAACCATGCTGAATCCAGACGATGATCCTGACTCATGGCACGACGCTCATGGTCGGCAAATTCGGTGATACTGCACAGCAAGCCATAGGCGCTGTCTTTGGCTGAGCTGAGTTCAGCACCCCGTCCCTGACCGTTAAACATGCTCATGACTTTGGACATGGCTCGTCCATTCGGTTCGGTTTTCGTCTCGGCTTTGCCTGTTGGGTGACTTTGCGCTTGAGTTGCCACATTACGATAGAACTGAATAATGCTGTCATCCTGATCAGCAATGCTCAGACTGGTGTTGTTAAACACCGCATCAAAATAGGCTGCGGCTTCAGCTTGGCTGACTTTCCGTTGGCTAAGCTGTTTCATTTCATACATGTGTTCATCCCATGCACGGACTGAAATGCCCAGTTGTTGCTTGACCTTCTCGGCATCGAACTTGGTACTATGTGGGACTTTGACTACGCCTGCACTACTGCTTTGTCCTTTCAGGGCAATCGCCAAGGTGTTGTTACACACCACGCGAATGGAAGTAAATTGCGCGGTGGTAGCTAAGGTGCCATCACACGCGGTTGCCAGCAAGATATAGCCATTGCTGACATCCTTACCTTTCAGCGCTGAGGTTTGTCCCGTTTTTGCCAAAGCCCAGAACTTTTTACCGCCTTTGAGTACCCCTGCGGTTTCCAATTCAAAGCCTGCCTGTTCGGTTAAGTCACGATAGAACTCTAGAATCTCTAAAGGCTGAACTTCCTGATAACGCTGACTCACGACGGATAAGGGTGCATGAGTATCCGAACGATATAAGACGCGTTGTTCCTCGAATGGCAAGATCAGACTCTGCCCACGTTGATTCTGTGCCATATAGCTGACATTGGAAGATTCAATCCGCCAGTCCATGCCCGCTTGTTGTGCCCAGACTTCAATCGGCTGATTGGGTGTGAGTGGATTGCCTAAACCATGCCAAGGGGTTGCACCAACATACGCCATATTTTCAATCAGATGTGCCATAAAATAATTCCTATAAAAAGTGTGTTTTCATCCAAGTGAATGGATGAACCGTAAAGGGTTCAATACTAAAAAGATGAATTGCGAATACTTGGACTGAAATCGCGATCACAGTCGTTGCAGTAGTAATGTTGAATCGAAATCGGTGATGTACTTCTTTGTACATCATCTTCAGTCATCAACATCCAGACGCCACCAATCAGTACACCGACCAATGCTCCTGCAATCGGAGGAAGGTTCAGGCTTTTGGAAATGCTGACGCCTAAAGCTGCCAGTGCCATCGGAGACATGGCTGAGTTGCTGTTTGAATTGGATAATGGGTTAGTTGGGAAATAATGTGGGGATTGCAGCAGTACCGTATCGCGGGACTGACAATAAGGGCATGACAAACTCATCTGAATTTTTCCTATAGTTAAATGAGCTGAATAAAAAAAGCCTGCTTTGGGGGAAAGCAGGCAAAACCTAAATTCGGGTATTGGATATGGCTGATGTGAAATCAGCTATATCTCTCATTCAGATGATATGTATCTGTAATTTTTTAGAATGTGCTGTTTCTAAGCACTATGACGATAAATTTTAATGGCTTGATACTGGGATGAATTGACCTGTTTTTTATCAACGATTATCATGCAAGGGCTGACCTACATTGTCAGTCGGTTTTAGCAGACCGCAGATCCAGCACGGTATATAAAATCCTTTTTATATGTCGTGGAACCCTCGTGTCCCCTTCTCGTTGAGGTAGGACGGGAGGGGGACGCCTCGTGCGTGCTGGTTCCTTGGATCCCAGTCTGCTAACCCCTTCTCGTTCTGCCACCATTATTTAGCAGTAATTTGGTAGAGCTTCTTATAATTCCAAGGAGTCAATCATGACGCAATTTACTGTGCTTTCTTCTCTTGCACCACCGCTGCAACCTTTTATTCCTATTCCATCATTGTGTTCTCACACTGTGCATTAATTGATTTTAAGGCATGGATCAACCACTGAGTTGCTGATTCAGGGGGAGCTTTGTGCTGGAACAACATCATGAAATTGATTGCACAGCTCATCTTAATTGTCATCGTTGTGGTGGCTTTAGGACCGGGCTTTATTCTACTGCTCGGTGCATTATGGCTACTGATTTATCTCGCAGGCTGGCATAAATAAAACCATCCACATGATTTGAAAACAATAGATAACAATGAATTGGAATACCTATGAAATATCAATCTTGCTTTGTGGTGATTGCCTTTGCACTCACCAGCACCTTACTGCTGGGCTGCGAAAGTAAAGTCAAACGAGACTTTAAAGCAGGCTGTCAGGCAGGTGGTTTAGATCGTTCAACCTGCTCCTGCATTTATGACAAAGTTGAAGAACATTACTCGCCTGAATTTATGGAAAAAATGAGTGATGTCACCGTTCGAGAAACCATGCAACCGCCTGAAGGCTTCAATGTGGTGATGGCAAATGCCATACAGCAATGTCAGAAATAAGTAGAGGAAAGTATTATGAAAAATTATTTAATCATCGGGTATATTGTCATTGCTTTCATTTGCTCGGTCTATTTCAAGAATTGCAGTAGTACCGCACATTTAAGCTATGCCTACAATCTGGGTAAAGCCGTTGTTTGGCCAGTCACTATTTTTAGAAAATAAATAAGAGAACACTTCCATGAAAAAATTTATCCTCACATGCAGCCTCAGTCTGCTTTGTGGTTCAGTCTTTGCCCAGCCGAATTCCGCCAGCGTCATCGTCAAAAAGATCGAAGGCTTTAGCGAATCAGGTGATGCGTTTAGCTTTAAAACCACATCAGGTAAACGCTATCAAGTCTATAATGCAGGTGGAGCAAGTCCGATTCATGGCGAAGAATTGATTTCTAGCTCAGCGAAAACCAAGAAAACCATTTGCTTACGCCTTGATGTAGATAAAACTGAACCTCGTCTGGTTCAGTCTGTTCGTCAAGGGAAATGTAAATAGCCCACTTTTATAACTCGACGGCACAACAATAATATCTACTGACATGGATGCAAGGTAAAACTCCATCCATGTCAGCATAAAAATCGATCAGAGAAATTCAGCCATGAAGCTGATTCAACCATATTTTTATCCAGTTCATTTCTATTCAGTTTAACGACATGTAGCCCACATCAGGAAAAGCCTCAAGCAGCCGACACAATCGTAGCACCAAGTCCGAGTGCATCTGAGCAACAAGCGCAAGCCATGAGTACAGATACCGATACGAAATTTACGGATGATATTGATCAAGGTGATACCAATACTGAAACAGTTCAAACTGTTCAGGATCAATTTGAAGTTCATATTCGTCATGAACCTTCGCAAAGTACCATGACAGGCTATGTTGGTAAGTTGGATATTATTTCACTCAATAATGACCTCACCACATTAACAGGGGTTCTCATCAATCGGAGAAACAGTCGAACCAAAGGTTTTTATGATTTTAAGAATATGCGCTATGGTTCTGTAACACAGGTCTATTTAGGTTGTGCTGCTGAGTATGTTCGCGAGGTGACCATCAGTACAAATAGTGGCTTGTACTATACCCATAATTTTTAGGCATTCAAAACACCAAATTCTGATGTGTTTGTTAACTTAAAATTTGACGTTATGCTGGGCAAAGCTGCTGACCTATTCGAATCAGCAGTGTGGTCAATTTGATGCTAAAAACCGCAATTTTGCTAGCTTGGGCTAGTGCAAAGATTAGTCCTTATCTTAGAAAAATAATGTTTTTTGGCGTTTAGCTTATTTTTCTAAATTTTTCAGTAAATCTTTATACTGTAAGCTAATCGTTGAATTTAAGATCATAAATTCAACGCATTTTGTTCGTTCAGAATTTCCACTTACTGGCGTATAAGCCGAACATAACAATACCTTTGTTTCTTTTTCACTATCACGTTTAAGTATTTTGTCTGTTACGCTAAATTTAATATCTAGATCATATCTACTACGATCATTCATTTTTTTTAATCGCTCACATATTTCTTGTAAGAATGCTAGGGGTTTCATATCCGTTTTTTCTTGATTAACCAGCAAATCAACTTCAGCAAATAGAGTTGCTTTAGTAGGTCTTTTATCTGGATCTACACTTTCCAGCTTAGCTAATTTCTTTTTAAGAAGCTCTTGATGCTTTCTTTGTTTGTTTTCTTTATTTATCTCATACAACCACAATGCAATCAAATCCGTTTGTACTGAAGCCTTTTTATCATAATGATGCTCCACATTAGATATCATATCTAATGATTGTAAAATTTTATTGATCTCTTGTAATTCCTCAATCTTGATTGCCTTTTGCATATCATCCACATTTGCAACATCATGATAAAACCAAACACGATATGCAATGTATTGCAGGAAAAATGTTGTCATGCTATCAGCAATATTTTCAGTTGGTTCATAAATTCTTAGGTTATAGCTTAAATAATCGTACCTTAACGATCCTTTTTGCACTTCATTGTATTCAACAAATGAAGTTGTGAATTTTGGTGAGAAAAAACGTAAATAGCGATTTAGTGGCTTAAACATTTTTGCGACATCAAGTGGGTTACTTAATTCTGTTTGATATTCGCCATCAGCACTGTATTGATATTTTTGAATGAGCAGTTGAAAATAAATGTAGTCATAAACCAGTTGATCAATAGGCAAATCAATCAATAAATCCGAAATATAATATTCACGTTTAGTATCAGCAAGGAAGTTTTCGATCTTAAGATGCTTACTAATGCAACTTACATTTTCTAAAAACTGAGGCTCCCTATAATTAATAATATTCACGACTTGCTCGAACGTAAGTGCGTGAGCTTTTAAAATATCCTCAGATATGCCTAGGGTTCCTGTTTCATAATAGTTAAAAGCATGGTCTATAAAACGATTGTTTTCAAACAACGACTGTATCAATATTTTCTTACGATCTAACTCTAAATTATGACATGTATAAAACTCAACGAGATCATTGACAAAATTATTATGCATCCTGTCCCTTAACGCTTTCATATTAGCTATGAGTTCAGGATACCTTTTATCAAATTTTTGAATGGTAATTGACTGTACAACCAAGTTTCGGAACACTTGATGAATAATTTCTGAGGGGAAATGTATATTTTTTGAACTCATATTAAGAAATCGAATTACAGAATGGACTTAATTCGAATTACGTTAACACAAAATGCCCTTGAAATCGGAGGGTTTTCCCATGCAAAACAATCAATCAGCAATTCAAATTCTACGGCTTAAAGAAGTTGTTCATACCACTGGTATTTCGCGCTCATCGCTCTATGAAAAGCTCAACCCTAAGTCAAGGCGATACGATCCATCATTCCCAACACCCATAAAAATTGGAGCTTCCGCAGTAGGGTGGTTTCAACACGAACTTAATGATTGGCTTTTATCAAAAAAAGCATAAACCTTAAGTGCTTATCTTTTCAGTCACGTAGAAGCAGAAATTTATCGACATTACCGATGGGGCTTGATCTCAAGTCCCCTTGTTAACCACTGTTGTCTCTGATTTTAGTACGTGTATTCTATATGATTGATATATCTATATATTTATACATAATATAAATAATAGATTCTATATAATTTTGATTGATAAGAACAATTAAACTTATATAAATAAATTATTGATTTTAATATATTAATTATCATTTTTAGATTCTTCACATACTATAGATCAGATGGCAGAAATCCGTATTTTATTACCGATTGGAGCTATATCTATGAGCACCATAGAAATTGATCTTACACCTAATCTAAAAGATATAAGTAGATTTGAATTAATCGACGCCTCCCTCCCTTCAGAAGAGTTAGAGCAATCAGTTGAAGTTGAAAATGAAGAATCATTATCAGCACCTTATGATGAAGTCAGTACAGGCATTGAGCTAGAACATGCTTACTCAGATGATGCAGATAACAGTGCTGAAGTACGAAACTTACTGACAACCAATCTGCTCTGTAAACAGCAGCTAGACCCGCAAATTGTTGCTTGTTTATATGCAATTCTCATATGTAATCAAATTAAGAAACATCATGCGACTTACCTCTATGGCTGGATTAAGTCAAAACAAAATCAATTAGTTCCAGATCATTGGGAATTGATTTATCCCGAGTTACTGGAATTGATACGAAGCTTTTTACTTGCTAATAAGCAATTGAAATCGCCAATGCATTTGAAGTGTGAAGAATATGATTTAGTAGCATTCTCTTTTAATCATGTGCTTCCAAATGATCAGAATTGTTTATTCGATTTAATTAAGTACCCGAATGATCAGCTCAACGTAATAAATGCAAATAGAATACCGACAGGTCATAAAAATTCTGTAGCAATAATCGCTAACTCTCTTGTTAAAGAGATTTTTAAAGGCTTAAAAGATGAAAAATTTGTACAACGTGTAAATGATCGTCGAAAGATGGCAAGAAAGCGTAAAAAAAACGTACTGAGATACATCGATAAACTACGTAAAAAATACTCGCGCTTAGTTGGTGTGCGTATTGATCTATATTTACCTATGGACAAAAAGCACTTTACGCCTAAAGAAACTGTAAAGCATTTCCATATAATTTTACAGAAACTTCGTCGGAGTAAAACTCTGCATTTAAAAGGTTACGTGACGAAATTGGAATATGGCATAGATCAGGCTTTACATTTCCACTGCTTTTTCTTTTTTTGTGGTAGTGAGCATCGTGAAGACATTAGCTTAGGTCGAATGATTGGTGAAATGTGGGATAAGCAAATTGATGGTAAGCATAGCTATTTTAACTGTAATTCCAGCAAGAATCGTAAGAAGTACAAATACGATGCTTTAGGTGTAATCAACCGTGATGATCAGACTAAGTACGACAACATTGCGAAAGTTATTCACTACTTTGCTAAGTTTGAGCAGTACGTCTTACATAGCAGCTTAGAACGCGTCAAAACATTAAATACAGGCGTTTCACCTCATCTACGTAACAAAATGGGTCGCCCAAACCTGACCAAACATTATTGATCTATTTAACCCTATTATAGAGATTTTCAATATGAACCAAGTATTTGTACCCAACGCACAGCCTTTATTTTTTAACTACGCACAAACACAATCGAATATTTATCCGAATGGAAATGAGAGCGTCCCTCCATATGTTGGAATGATTCGACCTATTTTCGGAGATACTACATTTAGTCAAATCGCACTCAGACTGATAAATTTCACTAAGCAGTTAGAACAGGCTAAAATTAAAGTCTATCCTAAACCAACAGCAGCATGCCCATGCCCTGCTATGAATCCACTATTTATTTGGGCCCTACGGCAAGCACCGCTATTTGCTCATTTCATTGATCTATTCGAAGGTTTTGAACCCCATCCTCACTTAAAAGCCTTTCATCAATTTTCACTACAAAATATTGGTGTAGCGACCTCATCACAGCCTGTTCCAATCTATATGGTTGAAAATAACTTTGATTTTTTTCGTGGTCAGTTATACGCCGCTAAAGCAAAGCTCCAAGCGAATAAATATGAAGCACAAGTGCAAAAACTTCGCAATGAACAAAAGACAGTTTTCAGACGTGTCATGCAAACCCAAGAACAAGCCAATTGTATTTTCTTAGAGCTACCATTAATTGCTCAAACTAACCCTCCACATTATATGACGCAGGAAGATGCGGAAAAAGATTCAGTAAAAGTACTGAAAAAATACTTTAAGTGGCTACATGCTTCAAAACAGCTCGCAGGTAAACTTTATGATATTCAGTGGCGCATCGTTAAAGGGCTTGATCATCATCTAACAGCACAAACATTCATTTACATACTTGGCGATGAAATAAATTATTTACCTCTATTGCAAGAACAATGGGAATTAGTTTGCTTGGATTATCAGCTACAAGGAATTTTTCCAGAGCCAAAATACACCCATTGCTATGATGGACAAGGTACGGTTCAAAAGGCATGGTTACAACTGATTGAACGCGTACATGAACCACTTGGTTTTTATCGTTATAAAGGCAATGGCATTACTTATGTGTGGAAAGAATACACAGGCAATGTCTAGGGTTGGGTTCTACATATAGTAAAAGGCTCTGATCAGAGCCTTTTACTATTAATGCTGTTTTAGAATTAAACTCGTATTTTCTTAATGGGGGATAATTGGGGGATTAATTTAAAATAAATATTTTTTATTAATTTATTATCAATTATTTATACAAAAAATATGATTCCCTCTCTCGCCAAAATTCATTTCAGTACCATCCACTGGAATAAAAAAGGCTTAAATTTTTTAAAATTTAAGCCTTTTTTGTTAATCTAGGTAAGCAATATAATCAGGTTGCTGACTCTAAACGATAATAATGATATTCCACATCTTTCTCTTTATAGACGGCATAGCTGTTTTGGCGAAAATCCGAGATCCACTCTGAACCTGTATAGCCTGCTATATGTCCGTAAGTATGGTTACTGGTCGCATCAATAATATAAATATCGCCTTTCTTTGGTTTATTAAACGCAGGTTTAATTTGCTTATAACCATTTTTCTCTAAAGTACGCCCCCAGTTTGCTGCTGCAATTGGGTGGTTCGATACATTCGCCCCTGCAGTTTGCAAAGCAATACGTACATTACGCGCACATTTTTCCGAACTTCGTCTTGCTGAAATGCTTTCAAGTTTATTAGAAAACTTGGACAGATTAATACTTTGCGCCGTTAAATCTACGTTATGAGCAATATGATGCTTTGTCATTTTAACATGATGTACTTTACGCTGCGGCTGAACATGCTGTGGTTTTTTAGCGGCGCCATGTGCATGTCGAACGTGAACCTGAACAGAATGTGCATGGGTGTCATGCGCGTGAACCGCATGGTGAGCATGGATCATGACAAAAACCTATTTTTTCCATCAAAACTTCAACAGCGTGCCATTGTAGAAGGAAATGTTTTCAGATGTGCTACAGGGTTGTAACAAATTTTAGACAGCTCTACATTTCACACAGCACTTATTGCATAAGTTGAGTGGCTATATTTTTGATTTAAAAACGATATAACGTATCAATTAAGATTTTAAACACCTATTTTTAACTGACTACTTTTTAATCAAAAAATTACCCATAAGGTCTAATTCAAGCTGTTTTTAGATATACTTTATGAAAAAGTATAATATTCATTTTTTAACCACAATATATACCGTTTATCACAAATTACGCCTATTTTATTGATAAAAATGTTTTTAACCTAATCAGCAATAACGGCATGTCAATATGCTAAAAACTAAAAAGGATGATGAGTTGTTATGAAAATATGGCTTAAAAAATATGATCGGATTTTTTTGAGTGCTGGCGTGCTTAAAGTGAGCTTGTTATTGGCAATTGTGCTCTCAGGTGGACACATGCGTCCAGACTTATAAATCGAAAAAGCTGAATCCCTTTAGAGATTCAGCTTTTTTTGTGCTTAAGCCGTAACAGGACTTGAGGTTACGCGTTGTTTAATCACCGTATAACTAATGCCTGTCACAAAACTACCAATCGCAATCGCCAGCAGGTATTGCAAAGGATGGTTAATGGCATTTGGAATGACCAAGGCAATAATTCCGCCATGTGGTGTCACCAATTGGCATTTAAACATGGCAACCAGTGCGCCTGTTACTGCGCCCCCTGCAATGGTACATGGAATCACACGAATCGGGTCTTTGGCTGCAAAAGGGATTGCCCCTTCCGAAATAAAACACAAACCCAAGACAACCGCAGCTTTACCTGCATCTTGCTCAGCTTTCGCAAATTTATTTTTTGCCAAAAAGGTCGCTATCGCCATACCCAAAGGTGGCACCATGCCTGCGGCCATGGTAATTGCCATCGGCTCGTAGGTTTGCGAAGTCAACAACCCCACCGTAAATGCATATGCGGCTTTATTGATCGGCCCACCCAAATCGATACACATCATGCTACCCAAGACCACGCCCATAATCATGGCATTGGTTGTTCCCATATTCGCTAGAAATATTTTTAATAATTCAAAGAGATGAGCAACAGGTTGTCCAACGACATAAATCATGATCAGACCCACTGCCAGACTAGCAAGTAAAGGAATAATCAGAATGGGTTTTAAGGCTTCTAGGCTCGATGGCAGTTTGACTTTTTTGGCAAGAAATAGCGCAATATAACCTGCTAAAAAACCTGCGACCAAACCACCCAAGAAACCAGCTTGCAGTTGTGCTGCCAGTAAACCACCGATCAAACCTGGGGTTAAACCAGGGCGATCGGCAATCGAATAAGCAATATAACCAGCAAGCATCGGAACCATCAGGGTAAATGCAGCCCCCCCAATTTGTTTCAGCGATGCGGCAAAACTGCCATCGATAGGATTTAGACCAAAAATAAACGAAATCGCAATGATCAGACCACCCGCAACCACCATGGGCAACATGTAGGACACGCCTGTCAGCAAATGTTTATAGATCCCAACTTTTTCTTTTTTCTCGGCAGATTCACTCGCGCCTGCCTGTTGTTTACCTGACTCTAGAACTTTGGCTTCCTGAATTGCACTGGCAAAGGCTTTATCAGTCTGCTTCAATGCAAAGCCTGTACCACAACGATACACGCGCTTGCCGACAAAGCGATCGGTATTAACTTCAATATCGGTGGCTAAAATCACGATATCCGCATCAGCAATCGCCTCAGGCGACAAAATATTTTTCGCTCCAACCGAACCTTGAGTTTCGACATGAATCTCATAGCCCAGTTTATCAGCGCCATGTTGTAAAGCTTCAGCCGCCATAAAAGTATGGGCAACACCTGTTGGGCAAGCCGTAATCGCCACAAATTTGCGTGCTTCTGTCGAAGTTTGTGTCGGTTGTTGTGACCATTGTGCTGGTGTTTTGGCTGAATCTAGCGCTTGTTGTAAGGCTTGCGCCGTATTCTGTTGTGCTTGTTCCAAAGACAATAAAGCGACTTTCTGTGCTGCAATACTGTGTAATGCAGGGAGTTTATCACCCAGTACAACCAATAAATCTGTGGAAATGCTGAGTGCTGACTCAAAATTTTCTACAACTTGGACTTGATACCCTGTTTGACCTGCAACCTGTGCGAGTTTTTTTGCCAAAATCAACGCATTGATCGACTGTTCAGGGCTATGCGGAACAAATAAAATCTGGTGAATTTCTGACATCATATTAACTCAATGAATTGATGACGATTTGTTGCTTCAAATCTTCAATAACAGATAAATCTGGTACATGAAAACCAATCTGGGTCACGGCATGGCTGGCAATCGCAGTTGCTGTTTTTAGCGTTTCTTTAGGGCTATTGTTACTCAACAAGCCATGAATCATACCCGCAACCAGTGAATCGCCTGCACCTACAGTGCTTTTGACTTGAACGCTTGGCGCTTGGGCATGCAGTGGGTGTGTTGGATGCAGCCAGTTCACACCTTGCTCTCCCATTGACACAATAATATGCTGAATCTGCATATGACCCAGTGATTGAAACAATTGCTGCTGTTCAGCAAAACTGTTTGCCGGCAAATGATAAGTTTCTGTTAACTCATCACTGTTGGGCTTGATCAGCCACGGGTTGGCTGCAATTGCAGCACGCAATGCAGAACCGCTGGTATCTACTGCGACTTTTTTACCCTCTCGATTGAGAAACTCAATTAAGGCGCGTAGTTCGCTTGGCTCAAAACCTTGTGGCAAACTGCCAGCAATCACCACCATATCAATATCGGCAATCATGGCTTGGATTTTTTCGCGCAACTGCTGCTTAGCGTTGGCATCAATATAAAGACCCTGACCATTAATATCAGTCATGCGACCCGAAGCTTCCGCAATTTTAATATTTTGGCGAGTTTCACCCTGAATATAAACAAACTGGTTTTCAAAGTATTCTTTGGCAAAATGCGCATCAAAAATCTGACGATTCGCCTCACCTAAAAAACCTGTCACCACCACATCATGTCCCAAATCTTTGAGTACTTGTGCGACATTTAAGCCTTTACCCGCAGCATGGGTTTGCACAGCATGATGGCGGTTGACTTCACCCACATGCAGCACGTCAAGTTGCAACGTAACATCAATTGCGGGGTTGAGCGTCACTGTTAAAATTTTTGCCATAGAACTTACTCAACTAAATCACGAACTGCGGTTGCACTGTCACACAACAATGCACGTTGTGCCAATTGCTGACAATCAGCAAAATTTAACTGGCGTATCTGTGCTTTGACTAAAGGAATACGCGTGCTCGACATACTCAGCTCATCTACCCCAAGTCCCATTAAGACAGGAACAGCTTTCGGATCACCTGCCAATTCACCACAAATGCCGACCCATTTGCCATGCCGATGCGCTGCGCGTACGGTCTGATCAATCAACAATAAAATACTTGGGTGCAAACCATCTGCCTCGGCAGACAACACAGGATGACCACGGTCAATCGCCATGGTGTACTGGGTCAGGTCATTGGTTCCAATACTGAAAAAATCAACTTCCTGCGCCAAAATTGGTGAAAGTAATGCTGCTGCAGGGACTTCAACCATGATGCCCACTTCTAAATGTTCACATGGATGCTGTACACGCACTTCATCCAAAATGGCTTTGGCTTCGCGCCATTCTTCTACACGCCCAATCATTGGGAACATAATCCGTAATGGACGGTTATCCGCCGCTTTGAGCAATGCCACCAATTGCTGACGTAGCAATTCAGGTTGACGCAAGGTTAGACGAATACCACGTAAACCCAAGAACGGGTTTTCTTCAGGTTCCATCGGCAAATATGGCAGTGGTTTGTCACCACCAACATCGAGCGTACGCACCACCAGTGGACGACCTGCCAAGGCATCAAACACCACGCGGTAATCCGCTTCTTGAACTGCTTCATTTGGCGCACTGTTATGTGACATAAACACCAATTCTGTTCGCAATAAGCCAATCGCTTCCGCGCCTTGCTCAACTGCTTGGGCAGTGGCGTGGACTTTACCAATATTCGCCGCAATCTCGACCGAATGCTGATCTAGGGTAATCGCAGGTTCCAGACAATGTTGCTCCGCTTGCTCACGCAGTTGACGCTGACGCTCCCGCTCAGTAATCGCCTGTTCAATGCGCTGTGCTTCGGGTTTCACCACAAATTCACCCGTATCGCCATTGATCAACACCACACTATGATTTGCAATATTGAGTACAGCCGCGCCTGCCCCAACCACCGCAGGAATGCCTAGCGCACGTGCCACAATTGCACTATGTGCGCTGGCACCACCCACAGCAGTTAAAATGCCCGCAACACGGTCTTTATTTAAGCGCGCCACATCACTTGGCCCAACGTCGTGCATCACCAGAATATAGGGTTCTTGTGGTTCGGTAATTTCTGGTGCACCACACAACACTGCCAATACACGCTCACCAATATCGCGTAAGTCAGCCGCGCGTTCTGCCAACAAACGATCATTTAAAGATTCTTGGGCTTTGGCAGCCGCTTCAATATGCTCATGCCATGCGGCTGCAGCAGATAAGTTCTGCTTCATTCCTCGTTGTACACTCTGGATCAGATCTGGGTCATCCAGCATTTCCAGATGTGCCATAAAAATCTGTTTAATCGCATCAATCGAACTTTGGGCAATAAACTGGCGAATACTGTTTTTGACCTGATGAATTGCGATATCGAACTTTTCTGTTTCGACTTTAACGCTCGAACCAAAACGCTCATATTGGAACTGGCGTGGCTTGACCACATGTGCAGGGCCAAATGCCAGACCTGATGATGCAGCAATACCATGACTCTGATCTGGGACAGTCAGCGTTGATACAACTGGATTTGTAGGTTCAGGCGCAACGATTGTGTCAGCCTCGTCTTGAATGGGTTCAACCTCTTCACCCAAACCTTGTTTCACTGCGGCAATCACTGCACTTAAACCAGCGACGGCATCGGTTTCAGGTTCTGCAATAAAGGTCAGGGTTTGCCCACGTTTACACCCCAGTGACAACAGCTTGGTTAAGCTCTTGGCAGATACAAATTGCCCACCATCAACAGACACCTGTATCTCACCTTGAAATGCTTTACAGGTGTTGACTAACTGTGTGGCAGGCCGAGCATGCAAACCGTGCGCATTTGCCAGAATCACGCGCTGTGATGCCCAGTCAGGAATCACATCTGCACCAATCAACTGGGCCAGATGTTGCGCATCTTGCTGTTGGCTCAGCGCTTGTAACTGCTCAGGATCAAAGAAAATATCCATGAGTCGGTTAAACTGTGACATGTCCAGCTGCGGATTGCTGGCAATACATAACAATGTACCCAGTTTTTGATCTTGATACTGAATCGGCTGCTCAGCTTTAATGATACTCACCGCAGGGCTGAGTACATGCTGATTGGCGCTGATTGACCAGATATCTTCACCCAGATGAATCATGTTTTTGGGTTGTAACTGGCTTAAAAAGCCACATTCCACCATTTTTTGTTGTTTCAACAATTGGCTAGCTTGCCAGAGAAAATCATCAATATCAGTAACAACGGCTTGTGTTGCAATCAGATTTTCATGCAAATTCAGAGAAGGTGGCTGTGCTTGTAATAATTCAATAATTTGCTGAGCAGATTGAGCATTTTGCACACGCTCAGAGACATCATCGAGCAATGCTCGGGTCAGAATTTGTAAAACTTGTAAATGTTCATCTGACTTTGCAGCAATCACTACTGCTAAATAAATCTTGTTTTTACCATCCCAGACCACACCTTCAGGGAAGTGAGCCAAACGTACACCTGTTTCTAAAATGTACTGGCGTGACTGTGGTGTCCCATGAGGAATCGCAATTCCCTGTCCCAAATAAGTTGCACTTTGCTGTTCACGCCCAATCAGACCTTGAATATATTCAGGTTGAACCAGTTGATCTTCAACCAAAATATCCACTAGACATTGCAACGCCTGAGCCTTATCGACAGCATGCTGATTCATCCGAACATGTTGTGTATCTAGCGCTAACATAAGAATTCCTTGAAAAACGTCATAAGTCGAGTTGAGGCGGTGCCTTTCTAGAAAAAAAAGAAAGGCGGATTCTACTCGGGTTTGCACTGAAAATCAGTTTTTTGATCATCATAACTTGGGTTTTTTGTGGCGCAAAATCATAGCTTTTAAATATTAATTGAGAATTAAGCTATCGCGCCTAAAGATTAGACAAATCGGAAACTTACAAATAGCATAATCATCGCGTATTTATTCAGCAAACCAATGGGTGTCATGGGCTTAGTACAGCAGTATCATGCCTAAAAAGCTTTTATAATACCTGTTGTATATTTGCATCAGAGATGGATATGACCCCTGCCTGTAAGTTGCTTCAATCGAAAAAAATTTCATTTAGCCTGCATGAATATGAACATGATGCCAATGCCAAAAGTTTCGGACTAGAAGCCGCAGAAAAACTCAATCTGGCTGTACATGAAGTCTTTAAAACCTTATTGGTCACAGATGATAAAAACCATTATGTTGCGGTGCTTCCTGTCAACCATCAGTTAAACCTGAAAAAAGTCGCAACTGCGCTGGGCTGTAAAAAGCTACACATGGCAGACCCGAAAGATGCCGAACGCCTAACTGGTTATCTGGTCGGTGGCATTAGCCCATTAGGACAAAAAAAACGCCTGAAAACCGTGATTGATGCCAGCGCAGAAACTTTGGCAAAAATCTATGTCAGTGGTGGAAAACGCGGACTGGATGTCGGTTTATCACCGCAAGATTTGGCTCAGTTACTCGGTGCTCACTTTGCCGATATCGTTGATGTATAAAAACTGATGTATCAAATAAAAAAAGACCTCACACGGAGGTCTTTTTTATGCAAATCGGCAGATTAAATGAACTGCAAGAACAGCCAGTAAAGCGATGCAGAAAGTACCATCGCACATGGCAAGGTCAACACCCATGCCATCAAAATGCTTTTCACGGTTGCCCACTGCAACCCTGATTTATTCGCGGTCATGGTGCCCGCTACTGCACTGTTTAAGACATGAGTGGTACTGACAGGTAAACCAAATTTATCTGCGGCAATAATCGTTCCCATCGCGACAAGTTCAGCCGACATACCCTGACCATAAGTTAAATGTGTCTTTCCGATACACTCACCAACAGTCACTACAATACGCTTCCAGCCGACCATGGTTCCCAGCCCCAAAGCCAACGCAACCGCGACTTTGACCCAAGTTGGAATATACTGAGTGGCTTTGTCGAGGTTCTGGCGATAATCGTCTATAGTCGCTTTTTGTGCAGGTGACAACTGTGTTAAATGATTGCCTTTATCCAGCTCTTTTAAGCTCGCATTGCTGAGATACATGTCATTACGTAAGTTGACGGTAGCTTTCTCAGGCACGTTTGCCATGCTGCCGTAACTGGCAACTGCTTCACCCAAATGATTCGACAAGCTTGCCACAGCAGGCATGACCTGTGGACTGTATTGATGTGTTTGAATAAATTTCGTCAATACATCGCGTGCCTGTAGTTCAGGCATGGCAGGTTGATTGGTAACTAAAATATGCGACGTTTTTTCTGACAAAGCTGCAAAAGACTGCACCTGCGCAGGATCCATAGTTTTATTTAAAGAATAAGCCAATGGCACAATCCCGATCAAAATCAGCATGATCAAGCCCATGCCTTTTTGACCATCATTTGAACCGTGAGCAAAGCTCACCCCTGTACAGGTACAAATCAACAAGATACGTACCAAAAATGAAGGTGGCTTATTACCTTCTGGGGCAGTAAATAATTCTTTTTGACGCTTTTTCATGACCAGTTTTAGCAACAGGAAGGCTACAGCAGCTAAACCAAAACCAATCAGTGGCGAGAAAAACAAGGCTTTGGCAACTTTTAGAACCTGCCCCATATCCACACCGCTAACGCCATCGGTTGCCGAGTGCAGCAACTGGTTCATGATGCCCACACCAATAATTGAACCAATCATGGTATGTGAACTTGATGCTGGAATACCAAAAAACCATGTCCCTAAATTCCAGAGAATCGCCGCCAGCAGCAAGGCAAACACCATCGCAAACCCTGCGCCACTATCGACATGTAAGATCAGCTCAACAGGTAATAACGCAATAATTCCGTAAGCCACCGCGCCACTGGCAGTCAAAACACCCAAAAAGTTAAAAAAGCCCGACCACATCACTGCAACAGGGGCAGGCATGGCATTGGTATAAATTACGGTGGCGACAGCATTGGCTGTGTCATGAAAACCATTGACGAACTCAAATCCCAAGGCAATCACTAACGCCATTCCCAGCATGATGAAAGAAAACACGCTCAGTGGTGGAACTTGTGACAAATCAAAAGTCAGTTGCACGCCAATATAAGTTAAAGATGCCAATACCACTAAGGCAAAGACATATTTAAACCACTGCGGCGCAGGAAGATGAATATTTTTAGAAGAAGAATTTATTGTGTTTTGGGCAATTGCTGGCGCTGGATGCGCTTCAGTAACAATCGATGCCTGATGATTCATGTGATCGGTGACATATCATAAAATTGTGCAAATTTTGCGACCAATTTATGATAATTATATGACATTTTAAATTCGTGTTCCTTAATCTATGATTGACACTTTTACAGCGTCAAAAATGACTGACCTAAAATATAAATCAGCCGAGCCCAATCAGCATTTATCAAAAACTGGATACACAAAAATGTTATCTATAACTGCTCGAGCCAAACCAATATTTTAAGATGCTGTTTATGCAATATTTTTGATAAAAGATGAGCCTGAGTAATAATGTTCATCCAACTCAGGTTAAACCTGAAACCACCTAAACCTTCTCAATGATCAAGACTTCAAAAACAAGGTTCCAATATGCCCCTCTAAAGAGGGTATAACTGTCAATCCCAAACGCATTTCTCTATAAACGAATAAAATAAACCAAAAAAAATTTGCTTAATCACTGTGTCAAGAGTGACTGGATTTCCATTTTGTCTAAAAAATAAATAAAATTAAGTAAATACCAGTTTACCTAAAAAAAATTTAATCAGGTTTCATTATGCTCGATAGCAAACAATGTCAAGCGTTTCTCGCTGTTGCGGAAACTGGCAGCTTTGAATACGCCAGTTTACAGTTACATTTAACCGCTTCCGCAGTGTCACTTCGTGTACAGGCACTCGAGCGGCAGCTTGGGCAAATGTTATTGATTCGCGGACGACCTTGCAAAACCACACCTGCAGGTGAGCAATTGTTGCAACATTTGCAGCGTCAGCGCTTTATGGAACAGAATTTTCTACAAAACCTACAGGGCAAACAGGCAAATTCTGAGTTTATTAAAGTGATTATTGCCAGCAATGCCGATTCACTCGCGACCTGGTTACTTCCCAGCCTACAAAATATTGTTATTCAACAACAAATTTCCCTCGAAATTCGCATAGATGATCAATCCCTAACCCATGCACTTCTCGAAGCTGGACAAGCTCACGCCTGTATTTCAGCAGAAGCTCAACCTTTACGGGGTTGTCTAGTCAAAGCCTTGGGCTATATGCGTTACAAAATGGTGGCAACCCCTGATTTTATTGCTCGCTGGTTTAAGCACGGCGTTACTCGCCAAAGCCTGATACAAGCGCCTGCGGTTATTTTCAACCAGAAAGATCACATGCATCAAAATGTACTACTGAAACTGCACGGTTTGACTGCAAACAGTTATCCCTATCATTTCATTCCATCGTCCGAAGCCTTTGTACACGCCATTCATCGTGGTTTAGGTTATGGTCTTGTACCTGACTTACAGCTCGGTGCAGCATTAGAACTTGTTGAATTGGTTGAAATTTTACCTGAAGCACAAACCGATATTTTGCTGTACTGGCATCATTGGCAACAACAATCCACGCCATTACAACAGCTCACCCTGCAGATTTGCCAGAACAGCCAGCATTTTTTGTATCCAGTTTAATGTGTTAGTCAACGTGAACTTTATACCGTCTTGTACGCTGTGCAACAAAACATCTCAATACATTCATTTTTACCGCGTTATCCTATTGTATTGTACGCGCGAGTCATAAGGAGAGATCTATGAACAAAGTAAAAGTGATCTTGGGAAGCTTAGCGATTATTTCAATGTTGAGCTTGTCAGGTTGTTGTCTATTTGATCCTTTCTGGTGGGGTGATGGTCCTCATCATGGAGGTGGGCACTATGAGCGAGGCGGTTATGGCGAAGGTCACGGCGGTGGTCGTGGTGAAGGTCGTGGCGGTTGGTAAACCCTACTAATCTGTCTGTAGTCGCTACTGGGTATGCACCACAGCTAACCCAATAGCGACTCATTTTAAGCAACAGCAAATTCACTGTATTGATTTCTTAATATTTCTTAAAAAAATTTTTAGTATTTTTATAATTAATCACTTTAAAATATTTTAGAATAAAAAACGACCAGTCAAATCATAAAAATAAGATATTGAAATATAAAAACTTAATTAAAAAATAAATTTAATCTATTTTAAATAAAACCATATTTTTTTATGTCTTTAGTGCCAATTTTCACAGAAAGTCAGCACATTGGCTCTTTCTCTATATCCAAAAATGGCTCTCGTTTCTTTGCCCTCCAAACGACAAATTAAAGTTATTGGAAGTATGCATACACGACTGCTGCTCTTTATGTTGTTGTAACAAAAGCCGATTCGAGTTGAGTTCGACACACTATCGAGCAGCATTTTTGCAGGACATTTGCACATCAAGCTGCATTTAAAAATGCAAAATCCCAAGTCATGAATTAAGGAAAATCGTATGGCAACACATCAGGCTGTTTATGTGCATACCGCTCAAAGCAGTCGCCATTTTAGTGGTCTCAGTCTTCATGACCCAAAGATCATTTTTTTCAATAAAAGGGGAAATTGGCATCAGCCATGTATCAGGCGGATCCAATATGGCTGTCAGGGCTACATTTCTTAGCGTATTCAGCACACCTAAAAGCAATCCTTTTCGTCTTACTTGCAGAGTAGCTCGGCTTGTCCTTGCTGCGGAAGGCGCACGCTTTTTTTCAGGCATTGCGCGCTCAATTAGATTCATTTTTTCTTTTTTGTGAAGGTTTTTTATGACGCAAACCCATGAGAGCAACTCCTCCTCTCACGATTTAAAACACGGACTTAAGTCACGTCATCTTACAATGATCTCGATTGCAGGTGTGATTGGAGGGTCATTATTTATAGGTTCAGGAAGTGTCATTTATTCTGCTGGTCCAGCCGCAATTGTAGCTTATGGATTGGGTGGATTACTGATTCTGTTTATTATGCGTATGTTGGGTGAGATGGCTGTGCTCAACCCAGATAGTGGTTCATTTTCCACCTATGCTGACCGTGCAATTGGGCGCTGGGCTGGCTTTACCATTGGCTGGTTGTATTGGTGCTCTTGGGCATTACTCATGGGTTGGGAAGCTTATGTTGCGGGTAAAATTTTAAATAGCTGGTTTCCGCTGATTCCAATCTGGATCTATATGCTTGCGGTAATCACTGCATTAGTCTTGGTGAACCTGCAAAACGTGAAGAATTACGGCGAATTTGAGTTCTGGTTTGCTCTAATCAAAGTGATCGCGATTATCATTTTCTTGGTGATTGGTAGTTTAGCCATTTTACATCTCTGGCCATGGGCTGCACCGTCGGCTCAGGGCTTTGCCAACCTCACGTCTCAAGGCTTTATGCCAAATGGTTTTTCATCAATTATCACGGCTTTACTTGGGGTGATGTTTGCCTATATCGGTGCGGAAATTGTCACGGTTGCTGCGGCTGAATCAGATAACCCTGCACGAGAAATTCGAAAAGCATCCAACTCGATTGTTTGGCGAATCATGCTGTTTTATGTCGGTTCCATGTTCATTACTGTGTGCTTGATTCCACACAACAATCCACTTTTAAAAGATGCAACTTGGGGAACATACAGTGTGACTTTAACGGCGCTGGGTGTGCCTGAAGCACGTCACATTGTCAACTTTGTGGTACTCACTTCGGTCTGTAGCTGCTTTAACTCGGCACTCTACACCTGTTCACGCATGTTGTTCTCTCTGTCTAAACGTGGTGATGCACCAAAAAGCTTTGGTTCAATCAACACAAAAGGCAGCCCTTGGATGGGTGTCTTAGTCTCTTGTAGCTTTGCCGTGTTTGCTGCCATTTTGACAGCCACAGGCAGTATGGACGTCTATGATATTTTCATGTTGGCAACGGGTACAGCCGCACTTTATGTGTACCTGACCATTGCATGTTCACAACTTCGTTTACGCAAGAAACTTGAAGCAGAAGGTCAAAAAATTGACTTTAAAATGTGGCTCTTTCCTAGCTTAACCTATGTGGTGATTTTTACCATTATCGGTGCAATTATTATGATGCTGATTGAAGGCACTTACTTCAAAGAAGTTATCTATACCTCAGGTTTAGCACTGTTTATTGTCATTCTTGGTTTATGTGCCCAGAAGTTTAACTGGGGCAAAGAACAACAATCCGAACTAAATCAAGAAAAAATACCAGGTTAAATCCATCACTGCCGCTACTGAAAAACCCACCCTGTGTGGGTTTTTTATTGAGCCAATTCGGCGAACTTTTTTAAATATTATTTTCTCTGATTCATCAGCGTTGCAACTCAGCCTCCCTATTACGCTCAGCATTGCAATCAAAAGAAATATCTCAAGTATGCACCCTATCCTGCATCAGCTTTAAATAAGCGCACCATCAGGCAAATGAACGCTCTTGTCATACGCTATATTTTTACAACGACTGTTTTAATATTCCCCATATCTTGGCTAAATTGAGGGATACAAATTGCTTATTTTTTTATATTCCTAAAAATCCGAAGCCATAGTTTTCACAAAAACTACTTTACGTGATAGGTAAATGTCATATTTTTGCAAAAAAAGTTTCGTATTTTGAAATGTGGTTTTATTCGATTTTTACAGATAATTAAACGCACAATATAGCGTGATTATTTTTGTATATTCGCATGAAAAATATAAGAATAAAAAAAACCATTTGATAAAAATATGCGATAAATATCACATTTTATTTAAGATAAGCCACTCATTTTTCAATTAAATTACACAATTGGCTCTTTCTGCATGTCAAGAAATGGCTCTCGTTTATTGGTTGGCGACCCATCAAATTAAAGTTACTGGAAGTATGCATACACAAATGGTGTTGTTTACCAGATTGCTTGTTTCTCTATGCAATCTGGCGGCAACTCAACAAATTTGTAGGGCATTTGTATTTCATCATGCAATGCACTAAGTCATGAATTAAGGAAAATCATATGGCAACACATCAAGCTGTTTATGTGCCTGCCACCACAAGTGGTCGCCATCACATAGCTCTTCAAAGTCATTATCAGACAGCTTCTTTTTCACATTTTGGGGGCATTGGTCTTGTTGCCAATGCAGTTGCAATGCCTCTCTTAGGCAAAGCGCATTTACGCTCTCCTTTTTCCTTGCAGAGTAGTTAGGTTCGTCCTTGCTGCGTATCCACAGTGCCTTCGGGCAAATGTGAGTTCGATATAAATCCATTTTTTCTTTTTTGAAGGTTTTTTATGACGCAAGCAAATCAAGCCTCTCTCTCTCAAGGCTTAAAAAATCGCCACGTCACCATGCTGTCTATTGCTGGTGCTATTGGCGCAGGTTTATTTGTTGGTTCGGGGCATGCCATCGCTTCAGCAGGTCCTGCTGCTATTTTAGCTTATTTCATCGCAGGAACGCTGGTGGTTCTGGTCATGCGTATGCTGGGTGAAATGGCTGTTTCACAGCCCGACAGTGGTTCATTTTCAACCTATGCCGATCGTTCGATTGGTAAATGGGCTGGATTTACTATTGGCTGGTTGTACTGGTGGTTCTGGGTATTGGTCATTCCATTTGAAGCCAATGCTGCTGCTGCCATTATTAACTCTTGGATTCCAGGCGCACCAGTTTGGTTGCTCGCCTTTCTTATTACCGCCGCACTGACTGTAACCAACTTATTTAGCGTAAAAAATTACGGTGAATTCGAGTTCTGGTTTGCATTAATCAAAGTAGTGTCGATTATCGCATTCATTATTTTTGGTTGTGCTGCTGTGTTTGGTTTCTCTCCAAATCCAGAAGTCAGCGGGGTTAAACACCTATGGGATCATGGTGGTTTTATGCCAAATGGTTGGGGGCCAGTCTTGGCTGCGTTACTAACCACCATGTTCTCATTTATGGGTTCTGAAATTGTCACAATCGCAGCAAGCGAGTCGAAAGACCCTGAACATCAAATTACCAAAGCAACCAACTCGGTGATTTGGCGTATCGCACTGTTCTATATTGTGTCAATCTTCATTGTTATTGCGCTTGTGCCTTGGAATGACCCGCGCTTGCCAGATATGGGTTCATACCAAACAGTATTGTCTACATTGCATGTACCACACGCAAAACTACTGGTCGATATTGTGGTATTAACTTCTGTAGCAAGCTGCCTAAACTCAGCACTCTATACCGCTTCACGTATGGTGTATTCTTTAGGCATGCGTGGTGATGCACCTGCTTTCACCAAAAAAGTAAACAAACAACATACGCCTGTATATGCAGTTTTCCTGTCTACAGCGGTTGCGTTTATCTGTACCTTTGCCAACTATGCTGCACCAAAAGCCGTCTTTAACTTCTTACTCGACAGCTCTGGGGCAATCGCCTTGCTGGTTTATTTGGTCATTGCATTCTCACAATTGGCGATGCGTAAAAAATTGGTGGCTGAGGGTAAACAATTAACCATGAAGATGTGGTGCTTCCCATATCTGACTTGGGCAGTAATTGTTTTCATCATCGCAGCACTCGTGATCATGGCATTTGATCCAGGCCATACTCATGAAATTACTTCAACTGCGATTCTCAGTGTGTTCGTGGTGATCTCAGGTTTGATTGTGACCAAGCGCCGCAATGAAAAAGCACCTTCAGCTATAGCTGAAAGCGAATAATCAAATTGAATACAGGCATAAACATATGCCTGTATTTACAGGTTGGTGGTGCGGAAAAAGTAAATTTGGTCAGGTTATTTCAGATTACTGTGCTTGGCATGAGCATGGTAATACTACTCTCCCAAATCCCTGACTTTGCGAGTTCTCACACAGTTTACTTTTTTCGATAACATCAAGTTGGTCTAGCGACCAAGGGGAAACAAGGAGATTTGGCGATCTCCTTGTTTTTTTTATTGGTAGATTTAATTCAGTGTTGGCACACCCGCTTCACGTAAGCACTGCAATAACACGCCAAATGCCATCACCATGTCTTTTTCATCGACACAGGCAAACCCCATCAACAAACCACGCTGCGCACGCGCATGCGACTGCATATAGTATTGTGACAATGGACGTACCTTCACTCCACGCTCTAGTGCCTTGGTGGCAATCGCGACATCATCACAGTAGGTTGGCAGTTTCATCACCAAATGTAATCCCGACGCTTCATCGTATTCATGCAGAAAGTCTTTACCCAAATACCGATAAATCAAATCGATCAGGAAAGAACGGCGCTTACCGTAGAGTAACCGCATACGGCGGATATGCGCTTCATAATGCCCTTCGCGAATAAACTCCGCCAATGCCTTTTGCACCAGCAAATGCCCACCCCGATACAGTTCAGCCGCGACTATGCGTAGTGGTGAGAACAATGGCTTTGGCACAACCAAATAACCAATGCGCAGCGCTGGATAAATGGTTTTACTAAAAGTTCCCATATAAATCACAGGCGCTTCAGGTTCTAAACCTTGTAAAGATGGATATGGCTGCCCTGAAAAACGGAACTCACTGTCGTAGTCATCTTCAATAATCCAGCTACCATGCTGACGTGCGATGTTCAGTAATTGTTTACGGCGTGCCAGACTCAAATGTGAACCGAGCGGGTATTGATGTGATGGGGTGACAACAATCAGTTTGGGAGCTTGTTTGGGGTTATCTTCTGGAATAATCCCCTCGATATCGACAGGCATTGGGCGCAAATGCAGCCCGTTAATACGCAAAGTATTGCGCATGCCCCAATAGGCAGGATCTTCAATCCAGACATGGTCACCA
Organism: Acinetobacter brisouioides; assembly: GCF_004331075.1. Taxonomy (GTDB): domain Bacteria; phylum Pseudomonadota; class Gammaproteobacteria; order Pseudomonadales; family Moraxellaceae; genus Acinetobacter. The sequence goes on from NZ_SJNX01000003.1 coordinate 197,979, forward strand.
ATATCACTCAGCGCCCGTGACACCAAATCTATTCCTTGGTGAATGCCTTCGGTAATAATAATCTGATCGACATCACACTGCACTGAACGCGCTACACGCAAATAGTCGGCCAAGGCACTACGCAACTCAACGCAGCCACCCGCATTGCTATAAATCAAACGATTAATATCAGGTTCACGGCTTAGACGCGCCTGAATTCGACTAAAAATATGATGAGGAAATTCAGTAACATCTGGCACTCCAGGCACAAAAGCCCCCCACTGGTGCGGAGATGCAGCAGCATACCCCATCAGACTTGCTCCACGGTTAGACATAGTATAATCGCGCCGTGGTGGTTGCAAATTTGGCTGTGCTTTCTTTTTCTGGCTATTTAAAAATGCTTCAGGCAGTTTCTCGGCAACCCATGTGCCATGTCCTGTACGTGCTTCGACATAGCCTTCAGCTTGAAGCTGTTCATAAGCCGTTAGTACGGTATTTCGTGACACATGAATTTCGCCCGCCAGATCACGCGATGCAGGTAATCGAGTCTTCGGCTGCAATACCCCTTCCATAATGGCACTACGCAAACAACGAAATAACCGTTGATGTAGCGTGCCCTCGGCGTCTTGTTGTAATCGTTGCAACAAATGATCTCCAAGCAGGCTACGCAATTGGCTCTCTCCTTCTGTATTAAAGTGGCTCTCGTTAGTTGCCGCCTAAAGCGCGAAATTATAGCGATACACAGTGATTGTAAACCATCATGATCCATCATGATGCTATACATACGTAAAAGCTGTAACCGATGACAAAAATGAGGGATTAACATGAGCGATAAACATACTGCACTGAACGAGCGCAAGCAACAAGCAACACCACGTGGCGTAGGTGTAATGTGTCAGTGGTATGCAGAAAAAGCTGAAAATGCAACACTTTGGGATGCTGAAGGTAACCAATTTATCGACTTCGCTGGTGGTATCGCGGTATTGAATACAGGTCACCGCCACCCGAAAGTGATTGCAGCCGTGACTGAGCAATTGACTAAATTCACGCACACTGCTTACCAAGTTGTTCCTTATGAAAGTTATGTGGCTTTGGCTGAACGTATTAACGAACGTGCTCCGATTGAAGGCGCTGCAAAAACAACATTCTTCTCTACAGGCGCTGAAGCTGTAGAAAATGCAGTAAAAATTGCACGTGCTTACACAGGTCGTCACGGCATCATTACTTTTGGTAACGGTTTCCACGGTCGTTCTTTCATGACCATGGCGATGACAGGTAAAACTGCACCTTACAAACGTGACTTCGGTGTTATGCCTGCTGGCGTATTCCACGCACGTTACCCAGTTCCTGCTAAAGGCGTATCTGTCGAAGACGCCCTTGAAAGCATCGAAAATATTTTCAGTGAAGATGTTGCAGCACATGACGTTGCAGCAATCGTTCTTGAACCAGTTCAAGGTGAAGGCGGTTTCAACGTTGTTCCTGCTGAATTCTTAAAACGCCTTCGCGCACTTTGCGACAAACACGGTATCTTGTTGGTTGCTGACGAAGTTCAATCTGGTTTCGCTCGTACTGGTAAATTATTTGCCATGAACTACTTTGAAACTAAAGCAGACTTGATCACTATGGCGAAAAGCTTAGGTGGCGGCTTCCCAATCTCAGGTGTTGTAGGTCGTGCCGAAGTTATGGACGCGCCAAACCCTGGTGGTTTAGGTGGTACTTATGCAGGTAGCCCAATTGCAGTTGCTGCAGCGCATGCCGTGATCGACGTGATCGAAGGTGAAAACCTATGTGAACGTGCGAACGAATTGGGTGCTGAATTGGTTACAACATTAGAAAGCATCAAACAAGCTACTGGCAATGTAGTGACTCATATTCGTGCATTAGGTTCTATGGTTGCTGTTGAACTTGAAACTGCTGAACAAGCAAAAACTGTACAACAACATGCAATGGACAACGGTCTATTGATCTTGACTTGTGGTAAATATGGTAACGTGATCCGTTTCTTGTATCCATTAACCATTCCTGTTGAACAATTCCGTCAAGGTCTAGACATCTTGAAACAAGGTTTTGCAACTTTAAATACAACAACGAATTCTGCGGAGCACTCTGCATGATCCAAACCAACTTGCAGTATTTGCTAAAACACCCAGATATTGCGTTTGAAGCACCTGCTTCAGACGACTATATCGAAGTGAATGACGCTGCTACAGGTGAAACGCTGGCGTGGGTAAAAACCTACGACAGCGCAGCTGTTGAAGCAGCCATTTTACGTTCGGAAAAAGCGCAGGCAGCTTGGAAAAAACAAACTGTGACTGCTCGTGCAGACGTATTGTGGGCATGGTACAACCTCATGCTGACTCACAAAGAAGATTTGGCACAAATCTTAACGGCTGAACAAGGAAAACCATTGGCGGAAGCACGTGGTGAGATTGCTTATGCAGCCTCTTTCATTCGTTGGTTTGCTGAACAGGCACGTCGTATTGACGGTGAAGTTTTACCATCAGTGCAACCACAACAACGCTTACTTGTGATTAAACAAGGCATTGGTGTGACTGCGGCGATTACCCCTTGGAACTTCCCAGCGGCAATGATCACCCGTAAAGCAGCACCAGCGATTGCAGCGGGTTGTTCTATGTTGGTTAAACCAGCAGAACAAACCCCGTTAACTGCTTATGCGCTTGAAGTACTTGCACTACAAGCAGGCTTGCCTGTTGATGTTCTCATTAACATCAGCGGTGATGCTGCAGAAGTCGGCAAAACTTTATGTGACAGCGACATCGTACGTAAACTCAGCTTCACAGGTTCAACCCAAGTGGGTCGTATCTTGATGCAGCAATGCGCACCAACCATCAAGAAACTTTCTCTTGAATTGGGTGGTAACGCACCTGTGCTGATTTTTGATGATGCGAACCTGGATCAATCGGTTCAGGGCATCATGGCAAGTAAATACCGTAACAGCGGCCAAACTTGTGTCTGCGCAAACCGTATCTATGTTCAGGACGGCATTTATGATGCATTGGCTGAACGTTTGGTTGAAACTGTAGCGAAACAGTTGAAAGTTGGTGACGGTCGCCATGAAGGTTCAACTCAAGGGCCGTTGATTGATGAAAAAGCTGTCGCTAAAGTTCAATCACACATTGATGATGCCGTAGCGAAAGGTGCGCAAATCCGTATTGGTGGTAAGCGTTCTGAGCTGGGTGCAACATTCTTTGAACCAACCGTGTTGACTGGCGTGACGCAAGACATGAAAGTTGCCAAAGAAGAAACGTTTGGTCCGCTTGCTCCATTGTTCCGCTTCAAAACTGAAGACGAAGCTGTGGCAATGGCGAACGATACTGAGTTTGGCTTGGCAGCTTACTTGTTCACTCAAAACACAGCACGTCAATGGCGTGTCGGTGAAGCACTCGAATACGGTATGGTCGGCATCAACACGGGTGCGATCTCCAATGAAATTGCTCCGTTTGGCGGTGTAAAACAATCAGGTCTTGGACGTGAAGGTTCGAAGTTCGGCATTGAAGAGTATCTCGAAATGAAATACTTGTGTGTTGATCTTTCTGAATAATCATTCAGACAACCCATTAAAAAAACCAGTCTCGCCCATTCGATGACTGGTTTTTTTATACCTGCTGTTTATCTTGATTTTATGATTAGATTTCTTTCATCAATCCTTTTTATTTCTCCCTATGATAAAAAAATAAAGAAGGTGTAGACAATGATGAAAGAAATCTATTGATCTTGGCGTTGTTTACGTTGTGCCACCATTGCCCAATAACTGGCGAGCGCAGGCCCTGAAATATTGTGCCACAAACTAAAAATGGCACTTGGCAATGCGGTTAATGGCGATGCAGCAAAATGCACGGCTGCCAGAGCAACTCCTAACCCTGAGTTTTGCATGCCCACCTCTATCGCCACCGCTTTACTGTCAAAATAAGACAATCCCAAAATACGGCTTGCCCAAAAACCCAATAAAAAACCAAAACCATTATGTAGTGCCACAATCAGCAAGACCAGCAAACCCGACTGCAACAATGCCGTTTTACTGGCTGCAATAATCGCCGCTACAATCAGCACAATCGCCACCACAGAAATCAAAAGCATGATTTCAATATAAGTATTAATTTTGTTTTTCAAAAACATACGCATCACTAAGCCCAAGGCAATTGGACACAGCACCACCTGTAAAATCGACAGCAGCATGGAACTAGCATGAATCTCAATCCATTGACTGGCAAGCAGATAGAAAATCGCAGGAGTTAAAATGGGTGCAAGTAAAGTCGATACTGAAGTACACGCGACCGACAACGCCGTATTGCCTTTTGCCATAAAAGTAATCACGTTAGAGGCTGTTCCCCCTGGGCAACAGCCCACTAAAATCACGCCGATCGCCAGTTCGGGCGGTAACTGGAACAGCTTGCACAGCAAATAGGCCAGACTTGGCATCACCACAAAATGTGCTGCTACACCGATCAGAACCGCTTTGGGGTTGTGCACCACACTTTTAAACTCACCCACCGTCATGGTCATCCCCATACCAAACATGATCACACCAAGCATGAGTGGAATATAATGGGTTAGCCAAACAAATCCTTGTGGCAGATACAATGCAATCCCTGCAAATAGCACCACCCACAGCGCAAAACTTTTCTGGACAAACTGAATCATCGATAAAAATAATTTCATGAAATCACACGTCAAATGAGGCTTACAGCAGCATCTCAAAAATGAAAAACCTGAGTTCGATATAAAATGCATAGAAATTATAGAATATATTGAAACATCAGTGGCATGTTTAAGGTCAGAACTAATTTTGCAAGATATTGTTTTTAAATACATTAAAAAAAACAATAACATCCGAATGAGTTTGCAACTGAAAAATGCTTTTGCCCTTATGCAGCGATGCTGCTCATCGCGAAAACCATGCGAAACAGCATTTCCCAAGTCGAACCTGAACGAGATTGAAATATATTTCAATCGACGTGCAAGACGTAGTGATTTAATCCTGAAATACGAGCTAAACCTACAAGGCTAATTCATCATGATTCATTTATTTTCAATATCTTGTGTAAAACTTTTCGCCAAATTCAGCTTAACTAAAAATAAATGTCTATTTCTGAGCAGCCAGTATCAATACTAAAAAAATCATACATTTGCACATTTACAGATTCAATCGCATATAAAAACATTCCCATTCTAGCCAAAGGTATGGCACAAGAAACTGCTGGAACCCAATACTCAACAACAACTATCTATATTTGAAAGGTCACTCCCTTTAAATACCATTTCAAACACAGATAAGAATTTTGCCGACTTCTTAGTCGCGAAATACCCTTAGAGCTGGCTAGACTGTAAACGAATCACACCCAACGCTTGCATCGCCTCCCACGCCTGTTGTAAAGAGCCATTTAAGTCGATTGGCGCAGTCGCATCTTCAATCACATAGGTCTGAAAGCCCAATTTCACTGCATCCATTGCAGTCCATGTCACGCAAAAATCAGTCGCAATTCCAACGACATATACTGTCGAAATTCCAACTTCTCTTAAATAGCCTGCCAAACCTGTTGTGGTGGTTTGATCTGCCTCTAAAAATGCCGAATAACTGTCAATCTCGGCATGCCATCCTTTACGAATAATGAGTTGTGCGTGAGGAATGCTGAGTAGAGGGTGTAGTTCAGCATCGTGTGTACCTTGCACGCAATGACTTGGCCAAAGCACTTGTGTGCCATAACCGAGCTGAATGGTCTCAAAAGCTTGTTTGCCCGCATGATTTTCAGCAAAAGAAATATGGTCGGCAGGATGCCAATCTTGAGTGAGCACCACATGCTGAAATTTTTGAGCCAATTGATTAATTAATGGAATAATCTGGTCGCTGTCGGCCACCGCCAAGTGGCCGCCTGGAGTAAAACCATTTTGAATATCAACCACGATCAGGGCGCTCTGCTCCAGATGCATTTTTATTCTCCTATCAATTCACTAATTGCTGATATCAGTCAAAAATTTATAAAACAAAACCTGAATGACGTGGTTTAAGCCAATATTTTTTTCAATTTATCAACTCAAAGTATTTATATACACGCTGTTTAAAAAATGCCTTAAAAGTTTTGACTGCTTTAACGAAAGTATATTGTTCTTCATACCATGTTCAGTCATAATTTGAGTAAGCAACATTCAACGTTACCACTAGATTACGTTGACTTTACCGCTTAAATTCAAAATACAGTAACCATCCTTTTTAAAACTGTACGGATGGTCAAATAGGATATTTTTTCAAAATGACTCAGCAAGCTCAGAATATTCAAGGCTCAATTGTCGCACTAGTCACCCCTATGTTTGAAGATGGCAGCGTAGATTGGAAGAGCCTTGAAAAGCTCGTTGAGTGGCACGTTGAACAAGGTACTAATGCAATTGTTGCAGTCGGCACAACAGGTGAGCCTTCTACCCTGAGTATGTCTGAACACACACAAGTGATTAAAGAAATCATTCGTGTGGTGAACAAACGTATTCCTGTGATTGCTGGTACTGGTGCAAACTCAACCCATGAAGCGATCGAACTCACCCAAGAAGCTCAAACCCTTGGTGCAGATGCTGCGCTTTTAGTCACACCTTATTATAACAAGCCGACTCAAGAAGGTTTATACCAGCATTTTAAAGCCATCGCTGAAACTGTTGATTTACCGATTATTGTGTATAACGTCCCTGGACGTACAGGCGTTGACATGCTCAATGAAACCGTGCTTCGCCTTGCCGATATTCCTAATATCATTGCAGTAAAAGATGCGACTGGTAACACTGCACGAGGCAAGGAATTGATCGATGCATTGAAGGGTCGAATGTCAGTTTTTTCTGGTGATGATGCCACTGCTGCTGAACTGATTCGTCTTGGCGCGCAAGGTAATATTTCTGTGACTGCCAATGTTGTTCCAAAATTGATGAGCGAATTATGTGCTGCGGCATTACAAGGCAACCAAGAAATTGCTGAACAAATTAATAATAAGATTGCAAATTTAAACAATATTTTGTTTTGCGAATCGAACCCAATTCCTGTGAAATGGGCATTGCATGAAATGGGGAAAATTGGTTCAGGCATTCGTCTGCCACTAACACCACTTGCAGAGCAATATCGCACACCATTGCGTGACGCGCTAAAAGACGTAGGTATTATTTAAAGAGCACAACATTATGCAGTTACGTTTAGGTTTAACCCTTGCACTTTCAGTTTTAAGTTTGGCTGGTTGTAGCACCTTGAGTAATAAGCTCAGTATTAACAACGGTTCTTTAAACTACAAAAAGTCGACCGCCGACATTGAGCCATTAAAATATCCTGAAGGTTCAACAGCTCGACCTGCAACGCCACTGTATCCTGCACCGATTATTGACCCACTTGCATTGCAACACGCACCTGATTTTGAAAACCAAAAAGGTAATCGTTTTGCAATGCCTCGTCCAGGTGAAGTCGTTCCAAACCGCACTTTGGCTGAAGCCAATAATAATTATCCGAAACCTGTGGTTTTAGTTGACGGAAACCAAAATCCGTTACTGAAAGTTACTGGTAAATCTGATACAATTTGGCAGTACACGCTTGCAACACTAAGCAGTCTAAATTACAGCGTGATTAGCCAAAGTCAAACACGGTATGAAGCGACAATTAAAGTCGATGATCACACCTATGTCTTAAAGCTCTCCGCTGTTGGTAAAACCAATACCCTCGTTTTATTTAATCCTGATAACAGTTTTGCTGATCAGGCTAAAGCGAAAGCATTGTTAGACCAGATTTCTCAAAATTGGCCAGCCTAGTACCCTAGGTATATTTTTGAAAACAGGTTCATCCCATGTTAAAACAAACCTTGCTCTATACAGGTAAAGCAAAATCTGTTTATGAAACAGATAGTCCAGACCACTTGATTTTAGTCTTTCGTGACGATGCTTCGGCGTTCAACGGCGAAAAAATCGCACAACTAGATCGTAAAGGCAAGGTGAACAACCGTTTTAACGCCTTTATTATGGAAAAACTGGCTGCTGCTGGTATTGAAACCCATTTTGAGAAATTGCTTACACCAACAGAAGTGTTAGTGAAAAAGCTAAAAATGATTCCTGTAGAGTGTGTCATTCGTAACTATGCAGCAGGTTCTTTATGCCGTCGTTTGGGTATTGAAGAAGGTAAAGAATTGAACCCGCCTACGTTTGAATTGTTCTTCAAAGATGACGCTCTTGGCGATCCAATGGTGAACGAATCTCAAGCGATTGCTTTAGGTTGGGCAACTGCTGAACAGCTTGAAAACATGAAAGAACTCACTTACAAAGTGAATGATGTTCTGAAAGATTTGTTCGACAAAGGCAATATGCTACTAGTTGACTTCAAACTTGAGTTTGGCGTATTCCATGACCGTATCGTATTGGGTGATGAATTCTCTCCAGACGGTTGCCGTTTGTGGGACAAAGAAACCAAGAAAAAACTCGACAAAGACCGTTTCCGTCAAGGTTTAGGTGGTGTTGTTGAAGCTTATGAAGAAGTTGCAGCACGCTTAGGCATTAACTTAGAAGATATCTAAGTTTAAACTGCTAAAAAACCGAGTCTTATGACTCGGTTTTTTATTATTCAAGATAAGTATAATTTTTAATTTTCATCGCCCTATAACGTTTACATCACAATATTTTTTAAATCATTCATCTATAAAACAATGAAAAATTATTTTTTAAAATCCATCTGCCTAGGTCTCATCCCTTTCATTTGCCTGACAGGCTGTCAAACCGTTTCCAAAGCCACACACAAAGTCGGGAGCATGGTTGGACTCAGTAAAGATGAAGGTCCTCAAGCCAACCAAAAAGGCATAGTCGATATCAGTGACATTCATATCAACCCGTTAGAGCAATTGACTGAAAATTTACCCGCCGAGCAATGGTCTTATATTGAAAATAAAAAACAGGGCATTTATAGCCTAAAAAATAAGTCCAAAACAGGAGATATACTGTCACTCAAACTGAACTGCAATGTCGCAAGTCAAAAGCCGACCTTCTCGATTGAAAACACTGACGGGCAAGTGCTACTCAAAGCCTATGATCAACAGGCAGGACAAATCCAGTTTCTGCTCGACAATAAAAACTATGGCAATATTTTTGAATTAGGTCAGGCAAAACAACTGGCTGCGTTTAAAAACCAAGTCACACATGCCAAAGTCATTAAAATTTATAATCGGGGCAAACTTTACAGTTTTAGCAACAACAAAGCCGAACTACTCAGTAAGTCCGTTTCCTGTAAAGCCAGCTAATTTAAAAATAATCTGTATCTACTGTCACGCAACTTGGCAGTAGATACAATCGACTTCTATCACAAGTCCCTTGTATGCTCTCTATCTGAGAATAATGAAAGAAGCCTCATCAATTCTATTTTTATTGCTGTTGTTGTTCCTGCTGCCAGCGGCGCTGTTGCAACCGCTCACCTTCGACTTCACGTTTATTACGCGCCGATTCGTATAGTTTTGTTCCTTTTAACTCAGGTGGCAAATATTCTTGCAATACAAAATTTTCAGTATAATCATGTGGATAAAGATAATCAACACCATAACCTTGCTGTTTCATCAGCTTGGTTGGCGCATTGCGTAAATGCAAAGGTACAGATAAATTTGCGGTTTTATCTGCCAGATCCATTGCACGGTTAATGGCTAAATAAGTGCTGTTACTTTTGGCACTGGTCGCCAAGTACACAGCACATTGTCCCAAAATAATGCGGGCTTCAGGCATACCGATCACCTGTACTGAGCGAAAACATTCCCCTGCCAGTAACAGCGCATTTGGATTTGAGTTACCAATATCTTCCGAAGCAGCAATTAGCATGCGCCGCGCAATAAACAGTGGATCTTCACCACCTTTGAGCATACGTGCCATCCAGTACAAAGCTGCGTCTGGGTCACTGCCCCGAATTGATTTAATAAATGCCGACACCAAATCATAATGCTGCTCGCCTGACTTGTCATAACGCACGATATTTTGCTGGGCAACCCGTACCACCAAGGCATTATCCACATGATTGTCTTGCTCTGGTTCAAAGGTACTGGCAATTAAATCCAGTAAGTTAAGCGCCTTACGTGCATCTCCAGCAGCAAACTGAATCAAGGCGTCGAACTCGTCAATATAAATCTGACGTTCTTGTAAAAAGCGATCTTGTTGTAAGGCTTTGCTTAATAAACTCTCAATGGCCTCATTGGACAGCGCATTTAAGCTATAGACCTGACAACGCGACAGCAAAGCACTATTGACTTCAAATGACGGGTTTTCTGTGGTCGCCCCAATTAAGGTAATTTTTCCTTTTTCCACCGCACCGAGTAAGGCATCTTGCTGAGATTTATTAAAACGATGAATTTCATCAATAAATACTACAGGTGTGAGTAAATCACCACTTTCTGCAATCACCTCTCGCAGTTCTTTTACCCCTGTATTCAAGGCGGATAAACTGACAAAAGGGCGGTCCACTGCCTGAGCCAACAGTAAGGCAATCGTGGTTTTACCAACGCCAGGAGGCCCCCAAAAAATAATTGAAGGCAAATGCCCTTGATCAATCATTTGCCGTAATGGCGCACCTTCACCCAATAAATGCTCTTGCCCAATAATTTCAGACAGATCACGTGGACGTAGGCGTTCGGGTAATGGAATTTGGCTCTCTGACATATGGTTTTAGTTCATTGGTTGGCTTTGCTATAGTCTACAAGATTGAAATACCCATTCAATAGCGTTGTTCTGTGATTACATCTGCTGAATCAATTCATATAAATCCGCTTGTGCATCTTCATCGCCCTGCTCTGCGGCTTTACCGAGCCATTTCATGGCTTGTTTTTTATCCATCACCACACCTTTACCATCGCGATATAAACAGCCCAGATTGTACTGTGCGGTAGGGTTGTCCAGTTTTGCCGATTTCAAATAATAATCAAAAGCTTTTTTAAAGTTTTGCGCGACGCCACGCCCATTAAAATACATCACGCCAATATTGTTTAGAGCTTGGGCATGATTGAGCTGAGCTGCTTGACTGTACCATGCAAAGGCTTTGGTATAGTTTGCGGGATGTCGCTCATATTCATAAGTATAACCGAGGTTATACATGGCATCGGCTGAGCCATGTGCAGCCGCTTTGCTATAATAGGCAAAGGCTTTTTGTGGGTCTTGTTCCAGACCTTCACCTTGGTCATACATCACACCTAAGCTATATTCAGCATCCGCATTGCCTTGCTGGGCAGCTTTTTCATACCAAAAACGTGCCTGATCAAAATCCTGTGCAGTGTCATCGCTGCCATAATAGTACGTGTCACCGATTTTATATTGTGCTTCGGCATTACCTTTTTGAGCGATTGCCAGAACCTGTATATCACTCATGTCATCAAAATGATTGGCGGCAAATGTAGCTGTGGTAATCACACTCGCCAACAAACAAACTACCAGTAAGTTACTAATTTTTTTCATGAATCATCCAATTCTAAAATAATACTATGCTTTGTTTTTAAGTTGTTTTAAGTCAGTTTTTTATTCGGCAATCAAAAAACCTGCATCGTTTAAGTTTACTGCAATTTCAACAAAGCTGCATTTTCACCATCTTCAAGTACCCATAAATCTCCCTGCGGCGTTTGTAATAAACCTCGTATGCGCTGCCCCATCTCAATTCGTTCTAGTTCTTTAATCGGCTGATGCTGAATATCCACCACAATAATCGACTCGGATGACAAACCACCAATCAGTGCCTTGCCTGTCCATTGGGGAACACGTTTACCCTGATAAATAATCAGGCTTGAAGGAGAAATTGCAGGTGTCCAGCTCAGAACAGGTGCTTGAAATCCTGGTCGGGTATCGTGGTGTGGAATCTTTAGACCTGAATCTGAATAACGATCATCATTGGACACCAAAGGATAACCATAATTGCGCCCTCTATAAATCTGATTCAATTCATCACCACCGTCAAGGCCCTTTTCCACTTCCCAAAGCTGCCCTTTGGTATCAAAAGCAATGCCTAAAGGGTTCCGATGTCCCCATGACCAAAGCTGAGCAGCAACGCCACCTTGAGCATAGAGTGGATTATCCATCGGTGTCGTGCCATCGGCATTGAGCCGTATCATTTTGCCCAAATGGCTATGCAAGTTTTGTGCTGGATTAACCTGCTGGCGTTCCCCTGAGCTGATCCAGAGTTTGCCATCACGGTCAAATAACAAGCGATAGGCAAAATGCTTATCGCCTTTTACTTTAGGCTGTTGTGTCCAGATTCTTTGACGGTTGAGCAGTCTTGGCTGTCCAGCATGTGTGAGATCCAGCTTGGCACGGTCAACGGCTGCACCTGTCGTGTTCTGCCCAGAGGCTTCTACATAGCTAAAATACACCCAGTGATTTTGATTAAAATCAGGATGCAAGACGATATCACCAAGACCACCCTGCCCCGCATACACCACTGGTGGCACACCTGCCACAGACCATGCCTGACGACTCACAGGATCGAACAACTTCATCGTTCCAGCCTGCTCAGTAATCAGCAACCGCCCATCAGGTAATGCGACAAGTGCCCATGGCAAATTAAAACTTCCTACTTTTTGAAAGTGCAACAGTGTAAATTTTGAGCTTCGCTGGTTCATAAACTGATCAAAAGATTGCTCGATCTGTTTAAAAAAATCTGAATAACTACAGGCAGTTAAACCTGAAACTGACATTAATATCAAAAGAAGATGCTGAAATCTTCGCATACATACATCCATCCGTAACATTCATGCATCCTGAAAGACAGGAGTTTATAGTTTTTTACCTTTTATTCAGCATCCAGCTGATGTAAAGTTTTTACAATATTACAATCCTGAATACAGGCTTGAGAATTACAACTCTGGCGTAACTGCTGTAATTGCTGGCTAAATTTTTGCAATTGCTGAATTTTACTCTGAATATGCCCCAAATGGGTTTCAACGAGAGTGTCAACTACAGCACAGTTGTCTTGTGGATGCAGCATCAGCGTATTCATTTCTTGAATTTCATTTAGTGACATTCCCAATTCGCGGCAATGCCGAATAAAAATTAACTGTTGCAATGCCTGATCATCATAATAGCGATAATTATTATTCGCACGCTTTGGCGGCGTGATGAGCTGTTTTTTCTCATAAAAACGGATGGTATCCGCAGAAATTCTGGATTTTTTAGCCAGTTCACCAATCGAAAAAAACATATGCACCTCACTTGACCTTAGAGTAACTCTAAGCTTTTAAATCCGTGTATGCAAATTAAAACAGGATTTTCAAATGGCAGGTTGTCAATGTGAACACCACACATCAAATCATAGCGTTTCAAAAAAATTTCGTAATGCGCTGTGGATTGCCTTATTTCTCAATTTAAGTTTGTTTATTATTGAAGTGATTGCGGGGGCACATGCAGGCTCGGCTGCGCTTTGGGCAGACTCTCTTGACTTTGCTGGCGATGCTTTCAACTATGCCATTTCGATTATGGCACTGGGGCTCAGTTTGTATTGGCGTGCCAGTATCGCCCTGATTAAAGGCTATACCATGCTGTGTTTTGCGATTTTGATCTTGGCCAAAGTGATTTGGGCATATTGGACAGGCGTGCAACCCGAAGCCATGACGATGGGGGTTATTGGTGTTATTGCCCTGATTGCCAATGTCATCAGTGCCCTTGTGCTCTATACCTTCCGTGATGGAGATGCCAACATGACCTCGGTCTGGTTATGCAGCCGCAATGACGCGATTGGCAATATTGCGGTGATTTTGGCAGCGGTTGGCGTCTTTGGCACACAAAGTGCCATTCCCGACCTGATTGTGGCTGCGGTTATGGCGAGCCTAGGCTTTAGCTCAGGTTATCACGTGGTTCAAAAATCACGCGCTGAGCGTCAAGCCAATAAAACAGGACATTTAGCGTAACGCACCAATATAATGATGTGGCACTTCTTCTTTTTGCGCTGGGCTTGGTAGATCATCAATAATAGGTGTCATTGTGCTCACTGGAGCAACAAACTTCACACTTGCAATATGGGTAGGTGCTGTACCATTTGACAGCACTGCGTCCAGACGAGCCCCTAAACGGTGCAACTCCGCATCACCTGTGGTTAAGGCAAGCTTGACCACTTCCTGAGCGTACTCCTGATTATGTTCCAGATAGACCACATCAATCACCCGCCCCGCCACACGTCTTAAACGAACATATAACTGTGTGGCGAGGTCAAAGATCTCTTTTTCAACTTTTTTATCTTTGCTCAACATCGTCTTCATACTTTTCTCCACAGTTGTGGTTCAAGTCCAGCTTGAACCAATTTTTTATACAACACATCAAGGTACATGCTCGCCGTGTTGTGCTAAATCCAAACCAATTTGTTCCTGTTCTGCATCGACTCGCAGACCAATCACTTTATTAATCACAAATAGAATCACTACCGAGACGATAGCGCTGTAAAGGAAGGTCGTCACTGCACCTATCACTTGTATCAATAGGCTCGCATCCAAACCCGAAATATGTTTTTGTGCAAACACACCTGTCAGGATTGCGCCAACAATGCCACCTACACCATGAATCCCGAAAACATCCAATGAATCATCAGCTTTGAGTAGAATTTTGAGCTGAGTTGCCCCCCAGTAACAGCACACGCCTGCAATCAAGCCAATCAGCAAACCGCCTGTCATATCAACAAAACCGGATGCGGGGGTAATCGCAACCAAACCTGCAACCGCACCCGAACATGCGCCAAGCAGCGTAACTTTACGGCGGCTGATATATTCCACCAGTAACCACGTCAATGCTGCCGCTGCCAGCTGGGTTACCAGCATTGCCATGCCCGCCCGTCCATCGGCTGCACCTGCTGAACCAGCGTTAAAACCAAACCAGCCCACCCACAGCAACGCTGCACCAATAAAGGTATAAATCAGGTTATTGGGGAAAAATGGTTCTTTGCCATAACCGTTGCGCTGACCGAGCATATAAGCACAAGCCAGACCTGCAGCACCTGCATTAATATGCACAACTGTACCGCCTGCAAAGTCCAGTGCGCCTTTGGCTGCCAACCAGCCCGTTGGTTCCCAAACCCAGTGGGCAACAGGGACATACACCAGTAAAATCCAGAAAAACATGAACCAGAACATGGCTGAAAAACGCATACGCTCAGCAAATGCACCAGTAATTAAAGCAGGCGTAATAATGGCAAAAGTCATCTGAAACATAATCCAGACGGTTTCAGGAATACTGGAAGCCATATGGCTCACGGAAATTTTGCCATCAATGGCATCGAACACCACACCTTGCAGCATGACACGGTCAAAACCACCAATAAATGCATTATTGGGTGTAAAAGCTAGGCTGTACCCGACTACAACCCACAGCACACTTGCCAAACATACAATCACTAAACTTTGTAAGGCGGTGGCAATTAAATTCTTTTTACGCACCATTCCTGAATAAAACAAAGCAATCCCTGGAATGGTCATCAGTAAAACCAGCGCGGTAGAGGTCAGCATCCACGCGGTGTTTCCGGTATTGATTTGCTCTAGATTGGTGATATAAGGTGCAGTTGCTGCACATGCCATACCCGAACTGGCAAAAAAACCAACTAAGATGAGTACAAGATTGTTGATATAGCTATTTTTATACATTCTCCCCCCATGACACGATTGCTTAAAATAATTGAAATTTCACCCATTTTTTATGTGTAAAAATGAAGCAAAATTTAAGCCAAAAATGAAAGGAGTTATGTTTTATTTTTATATTATTGTTTTTAAATAATTTTTATCTTACCCAACGCACGATATATTCATCAATATCATCCTCACTCACAGATTCTTCTGAAATACAGCGTCCTGCCACCGATTTTTTGGCTTTAATCACGCTTTGCCGTGAGCCTGTATTTAAATAATGCCATGAGGGTAAGTTTTTGCCTTCATAAATACGTCGGTAGGCACAGCTTGATGGCAACCACTGAATTTTTTGTAAGCTGTCTAAAGTTAATTGAATACAATCAGTAACATGCTGCTGACGCTGACTGTAATCTGAGCATTGCCCCGTTGCACAGTTGAGTAACTTACAGGCCACTTTTGTATAAGCCACTTCGCGTGTGTCTTCGTCTTCAAGTTTGAGTAAACAGCACAAGCCACAGCCATCGCACAAAGCTTCCCATTCTTCGCTTGAGAGTTGATCTAATGGATATTTTTTCCAGAATTGTGGACGCAGCGCCATGAATTTCTCAGTCTAAAAACAACAAGGTCGGCATTATAACATGCCCAACTCCAGCTTAATTTTTACAAACCGCACTTACATAGCATGATGAAAGAGCTGCATAAAGTGCACATTTTATGCACAAAGCAAAAACAGTCGTGCCAATTTACAGTGCTAAACTGAACCTCAAAATAAAAAATTCAGGAGAATCATCATGTTTCGTTGGGCGATTATTTTTGCAGTGATTGCACTAATTGCTAGCTTACTCGGATTCGGTGGTGTCGCTGGTCTATCACAACAATTTGCAGTGATCTTGCTGGTCGTTGCCTTGATTTTGGCCGTGATTGGTTTTTTTTCAAGAGGCCATTAACAGACTCTCAAACAAGAAGAGAAGCTTACGCTTCTCTTCTTTAGTATTTCCAGGTTTGCAACCGATTTAACCAAACGCTCAGTTGCTGGTAACCTGCTGGGAAAAAACGCTGTAGCAAATCTAAAACCTTGGCATCAGTACCAATCAGAACTCGCCGCTGGTTTCGGCGAATGGCTTTAAGAATTTTTTGGGCAGCCTTTTCAGGTGGAGTCCGCAGCAGCTTCTCAAAGTCCTGCTGTGTACCATCCGTTTCAATCCCCAAACTTTGTAAACTTTGATTAGAACGTGCCGATTTGGCAATATTGGTTCGCACGCCTCCAGGATGTACACATAAGGCACTCACCCCACAGCGCTGAATATCCAGTTCCTGACGCAATGACTCGGTAAAACCACGTACTGCAAACTTACTGGCATTGTATGCTGACTGGGTCGGCTGAGCGGCAATTCCAAAAATACTGGAAATATTGACAATATGACCATCTTGGGTTTGCTTAATATAAGGTAAGAACTCTTTGGTTCCATACACCACGCCCCAAAAGTTGATATTGGTAATCCAAGTCAGATCTTCATAACTTGCACCTTCAACTGTCGATGCCAGTGCCACCCCTGCATTATTAAAAATCAGGTTAACCTGACCATGTTCACGTACAGTTTGTTCCGCCCAATATTGCACCTGCTCACGCTCAGCAACATTAACCAAATGTGTTGAGATGCGTACGCTATAAGCCTGAAGTAAGCTTTGCGTTTGTGCTAAACCCTGCAAATCAATATCACTCAAGGATAAATGGCAGCCTTGCTGTGCTAAAAGCAACGCCAATTGTTGCCCTATACCTGAGCCTGCTCCTGAAATTGCTGCTACTTTTCCTTGAAAACTTTTCATTACCATCTCGATCTTGCATCTTGACCATTATATGCGTCATCATTCAGTCATATGACGATCAAGATTTTGTCACAAATATTTTTTAAAATTGCAGATACCTAAATCTACTGCAATGATACTGTCATAATTAGTCTTTGTAATACTGGACTATAAACAAATAAAGCAGTGATAGGATTTGACCTTGTGAAAGAGGATTATATTTTAATCGTCGATGACGAATTACCCATTCGCGAGATGATTCATACTTCGCTCGATATGGCAGGTTTCCAATGTTTGCAAGCCGAAGATGCCAAACAAGCCCACCAAATGATTGTTGATCAACGTCCTTCGCTTATTTTACTCGATTGGATGCTTCCTGGTGGAATTAGTGGCGTTGATTTGTGCCGCCGCCTAAAACGCGATGAGAACCTTTCGGAAATTCCTGTGATTATGCTCACTGCACGTGGCGAAGAAGATCATAAAGTTCAAGGTCTTGACGCAGGTGCCGATGACTATATGACCAAACCGTTCTCAACGCGCGAACTGGTATCACGGATTAAAGCCGTCTTACGTCGTTCCAATGCTTTGAGTGGAGAAAAATCCATTGATGCCAATGGTTTAATTCTTGATCCTGTGAGTCAGCGTGTCAGCTTTGCCGACAATATTTTAGATATGGGCCCAACCGAATACCGTCTGTTGGCATTTTTCATGACCCACCCAGAACGTGCCTATACTCGCGCACAATTGCTTGATCAGGTTTGGGGTGGCAATGTTTATATTGAAGACCGAACAATTGACGTTCATATCCGCCGCCTACGCAAAGTACTTGAACCCTTCGGAGTGGATCGTTTCGTACAAACCGTACGAGGTACAGGCTACCGTTTTTCAACGCGTGCCGATGCTTTAAGTTAGTCAGATCATCTTTATGTATGAACCTTACCCAACCCCAGAAATTAGCCTTGAACATAAGCGTTATCGTTATAGCAGCTTGTGGGAGTATGCCAAACAAGATCTACGGATCTTGTTGTTTTTCATAACAATCGCTAGTTTAATTGGTTTGGGAATAGGTCATTTTTGGATTTGTATTGCAATTGCGTTTGCTGTGTTTATGGTCATGCAATTACGTGCACTGTATTTGGTCAACGACTGGATCGCCAATCGACCTTATGATGTACCGCCAAACCTGAACGGCATTTGGGGCGCATTGCTGTTCAATATTTATCGGTCACAACGTCAAGAACGTGTGGTTCAAGCCGAAATGGTCGGGTTGATTGACCGTGCCCAGTCTTCACTGGTCGCACTCGCTGAAGCGGTGATTCTGACCGATGAACTCCATCAAATTGAATGGTGGAACCCTGCGGCAGAAAGGTTGCTTGGCGTTCAGGAACTTGACCGCGGACGCAATATTTTGGGTATTTTGCGCCAGCCTGCTTTTGTTGAATATTTTAATAATATGGAACAACAGCCTGACGGCATTAAACTGAAATCTTCGATTCACGAAGATCGTTATGTGCAAATCAAACTCACCCGCTTTGGTCTAGAAAGCCGCCTTGTCGTGGCATATGATGTAACGCGAGTTCATAATCTCGAACAGATGCGTAAAGACTTTGTCGATAATATCTCGCATGAATTACGTACCCCTCTCACGGTGCTCAGCGGCTATCTGGAAACCTTTACTGATCAAGATGATTTCAATCCACGCTGGAAACGCCCTTTTGAACAAATGCAGTCACAAACTCGACGCATGAATGCTCTAGTTAATGACCTGCTACTATTATCGCGTTTGGAAAATGACAAACAACTGGCAAAAAACCAGATTGTCGATATGCCTAGCCTGATGAACCAGTTATTTGACGATGCCCAAGCCTATAATTCCGAATACGGACATATTTTAAATCTCGACATTGACAGTCACTGTGACTTGCTTGGCTCGGATATGGAGCTTGCCAGTGCTTTTGGCAATCTGATTACCAATGCCATTAAATACACACCCAAAGGCGGAGTGATTACCATTGGCTGGCATGATGATCAGGAACATGGTTACTTTACCGTGCAGGACAATGGTATTGGGATTGACCCAAAACATTTACCACGCCTGACCGAACGTTTTTACCGTGTAGATAGCGCACGTAGCCGCCAAACAGGGGGAACAGGTCTAGGGCTGGCGATTGTCAAACATGTACTCATGCAACATGGGGCACACTTAGAAGTTGAATCACAAATCAATCAAGGTTCATGCTTCAAAGCCGTTTTCCCCAAAGAGCGCCTCTGTCAAGCAGAAGCCTAAAGCCCTACACTTAGCGTATGAAAAAAATTTATATCATACTGGGCAGCCTATGCGCTGCGTTGATTGTCTTTCTGATCGTGAAAGCACAGCAACCCGATACCGATGAAATTGCTCGGTATCAAGCCATCTTGTGTTTTGTGATTCGGCAACCCGATGCACCACATAATGTTCAGCAGCTTCGTGAAAAAATGCGACAAGTCCAGCAAGGCAGTATTCCTGACTATGCATTCAAACAGCCTCATTTTCGCGAAACCTTAGCCAATCAGTGGATTGAAGCCTATTTCAGTTTATCAACTGCTCAGCAAGTGCAGGCACGGCTATCCTACGAACAGTGTACTGCGGTATTTAACAAACACCCTCAATCAAAAAATGCAACCTGAAGGTTGCATTTTTCATTGAATCGGTCTGTGAATTAAAGCACTTGCCCTAAACGCTCGCCCATGACCACAACAGATTCCGCTTTGAATTTTGCATCCCAAGCCATCGTGTTTGGTTCAAACAACACAATTGCCGTTGAACCCAAATAAAAACGCCCCAGCTCGTCGCCTTTTTGCAGTTCAAGCTGATGTTGCTGCAAGTCTAGACGACCATTTGGTTTGACTTTACCTGTGGCAACCGTTTCGATCCCCGCCACAATCATGGCGCCAACCAGCACGACTGCCATACGACCAATCTCGGTATCAAACAAACAAACCATACGCTCATTACGCGCAAACAGGTTCGGAACATTTTCTGCCGTGACTTGATTGACCGAAAATAATTCGCCTGGCACATATAGCGTTTCAGTCAATGTCCCTGAAAATGGCATATGTACCCGATGGTAGTCACGTGGTGACAGATAAACCGTTGCAAATTGTCCCTGTTTAAATGGCGCAGCCAGTTTAGGATCACCCACCAACTGTTCAACAGAAAAGCTCTGTCCTTTCGCCTGAAATACATCACCATCGGTAATTTGACCAATTTGTGAAATTGCACCATCGGCTGGGCTGACAATACTACGACTGTCAGCGTCAATCTGACGCACACCCTGCTTTAAAGCACGAGTAAAGAATTCATTAAACGACTTATATTGCAACGGATTATTTTGTTCGGCAACCGTCAAATCAATCTGATATTTGCTTTTAAATGCCTGAATAACAATATTTTTAACAATCGGGTTTTCACTGGCAGCAACTTTACCCACCACACGACTCAGCTGATGCTGCGGTACAATACGTTGGGCTTGTAAAAAAAGTTGTTTCTTCAGTTGTGATGTGAGGCTCAAAACGGCTTCTCTCCCGTAACAATTGGACTCTCGGGGCGATTTCCCCACTCACTCCATGCACCATCGTATGCGCGAATATTCCAATTGAGCAAACGACCTAAAATATAAGCCAGACCTGAACGATGATGCGACTGGCAGTACACTACCACAGGCTGCTTAAAGTCTATCCCCAATTGTTGCAAACTTTGTTGTATGTGTTCTAAAGGGCGTAATTTTAAATGATTTTCACGATTAAGGGCAGTACTCCATTCGTAATGAATCGCATGGGGAATATGCCCACCCCGTCGCGCTGCCAACCGTAGCCCTGTATATTCATCCTCAGTACGGCAATCCCAAAGTTGGATGGCATTCTTTTTAACCAATTCCAGCAATTCAGGATATTCAATCCGTACTTTAGCAGCTTGTTCAAGATTCACGGGAATCAGTTGATCGGTCACAGCCACATCTTGCACATCAACCGAAGTAGGTAAGCCTGCCCCCAGCCAAGCGTGAATACCGCCGTTGAGTAAGCTGGTTTGGGTAAAGCCCAAGCAATGCAGATTCCACAAGAAACGTCCTGCCCATGCCCCACCTTCATCATCATACGCCACCACATGATGTTGCGGTGAAAGCTGCAAGTATTCAACCAGTTGTTGTAAGCCCGCTACATCGGGCAGCATGCCTGATGCCAGCTCTTGCTGACGCACCAGCTGCTGGGGTTTAACATGCACTGCATGAGGAATATGCAACTGTTCGTACACCGACAGGCGGCTCAAATCGACAATCCTTAGATTTGGATTGCCTAAATGCGGCACAAGATCTTCGGCATCGATTAATAATGGAAAATTTAATTCAGAAGTGGCTGTCATTTTTTATTGGGCTCAAGACGTACTGAAACTCGATCATGCTTGATCATAACATAGGCTTTTCATGCCGATTTATGATTTTTTACGCAAGCATTGTGCCAAAGATTCACAAGGCACAAACTAAAAACCGACTCTTATGAGTCGGTTTCGATTCAATTTAAACAGCTTCAACCTGAAACACCTGCCGTAAATAGGCAAGGAAAGTATCATTATCAGTCATGGTTTTACCTGGGCTGTCCGAGATTTTTGCCACAGACTGTCCATTACATTCCACCAGTTTTAGCACAATATTGAGAGGTTTCAAGCCCATATCATTGGTCAGATTGGTACCGATTCCGAAACTGACTTTGAAACGGTCTTTAAAGTACTGATGCAAATTCCACGCACGCTCTAAATCCAAGCCATCACTAAAAGTTAACATTTTGGTTTTACTGTCAATTTTAAGCTTTTGGTAATGTGCGTAAGCTTTATCACCCCAGACATACGGGTCACCACTATCATGACGCAAACCATCAAACAGCTTGGCAAAGTACAG
This sequence comes from Acinetobacter brisouioides, assembly GCF_004331075.1. Taxonomy (GTDB): domain Bacteria; phylum Pseudomonadota; class Gammaproteobacteria; order Pseudomonadales; family Moraxellaceae; genus Acinetobacter. Next base: position 220,282 of record NZ_SJNX01000003.1, read on the forward strand.
ATCAAAATCACGCAGGAAAGCATCCATCCCGACCACATCGGTCAGGGCGATGCCTAAATCACCACGATATTCCTGTACCCATGCTTCAAGGGCAGCTTTCTGGAAATTGCGCAAACGCACATCTAGTGCCTGAAATGCCTGTAAAAATTCATGTGCCATGGTTCCGATTGGGGTAATACCCAAGTCCTTTGCCAACATGACATTACTGGTTCCGCGAAACACGTTCGGCGCAGTACGGTGAAATTCTTCCACAATATGCTTGTGCCACGTCAAACTATAACGACGACGCGTACCAAAATCAGACACCAAAAATGGATTTTCATCTGCCTGTTGCTGCTGTTCGTATTGTTTTAATAACTGCAGTTTGGCTTGTAAACGGCGTTCACCTTCAGCAAGGGCTTCTGCAGAATGGATACGACTGAAATATAGCTCATTGACAATCGACAGCACAAAAATTTCAAACATCAGGGCTTGTACCATCGGCCCTTCAATATGAATATCGAGACGCCCCTGATCATCAATGCTTGCATGAATAAAACGGCGTTTGAGCTGGAATAATTCTAAATAATCAACAAAGTCACTTTTGATAAAACGTAAATTGCGTAAATACTGCAATTCATCATCCTGAAAACGCAGCTCACACAAGTAATCCAGTTGCTGGTTCAGGTCATCCAGAATATCCGTCAATGGATACACAGTATCTTCAAGATTACGGCAGCGGAATTGGTACACACTATGAGTTTGTGGAAACTTGTGTAACACCACTTGCAGCATGGTAAATTTATATAAATCCGTATCAAGCAAGGATCGTATGATTGGTTCCATATCGGTTAGATCTTTTTTTAGCTCAAGGCATTAAACCATACTTTTATAGGCAACTCAGTGAGTGTTTTAGCAAATAATGATAAAAACCGCCCAAAATTAGTGGTTTTTTGCTGAATTTATAATCACTACATCTTTATGAAAAAGATTTTAAAGCCCATCTGAAATGTTTATAGTCTGTACTTTTATGAGTAAGTCTTAAATATGCGTGCACTATTACAACGCGTAAAATCTGCCAAAGTTGTTGTAGATGAACAAATTACGGGTGAAATTCAACACGGCCTTTTGGTTTTTTTGGGTCTGGCACAACAAGATGATCTTGCCATAGGCAAAAAACTGATCGACAAAATCCTGAAATACCGCATTTTTGATGATGAACAAGGCAAAATGGGCTGGAATGTCGCTCAAGCTCAAGGTGGAATTTTACTGGTTTCGCAATTTACCCTGATGGCACAAACCCAAAAAGGTTTACGTCCCGACTTTGCCCCTGCTATGCCACCTGCTGCGGCAAAAGCATTGTACGAGCAACTGGTCGACTACACCAAAACCCAATATCCACAAGTAGAAACGGGCATTTTTGCTGCCGATATGCAAGTCCATTTGGTCAATGATGGTCCTGTCACGTTTAACCTTGAAGTGGTTTAAATAAAAAAAGCTCTCAAACCTGAGAGCTTTTTTATGGTCTAAAATTTACTTGCCTGTTTTTTGGCGAATAAACTGACGAACCTGTTTAACTTTGGCTTGTACTGGTTTTGGCAATTTCGGTGGCAATAAACGTGCAACCTTGTTAAACCAGACCAACAAGCTAAAATCACCTTCCATTTTAATAGTACCGTTTTGCATACCGGTCATAAATGCTGAAGGTTCACCTTTGATTAAGGTTTTTACAGCTTGGTTGCTATCAGCAAACTGTAAGGTAAAATCAGCAGGTTGAGGCGCGCCTACAACGGTATCAACCTTGCCATTATTGACCAGAATCTGACGGACAAAACCTGCATCGGTTGCAATCTGGATGCGAATTTGGCGATCATGCGATAATTCAATAAATTTCGGCGAGGTTTTCGCAAGCTGTTTCATTCGTAAAACCATGCTGACCACCAACAAATCCAGTGGGTCTGTACTTACATTCAGCAAAGGTAACTTTACGACAGGAATAGCAGAAAGATTCATGTGCATTTAGCCTATTGTCATTTTATTCATCTTTAAAGCATCCTATCATAACTTGCCAAATGAATAACTAAGCTTTGTATAACAATTTTTAAGAAAAAAAAGTGCATTTTTCAATGCACCCGAGTTGAGTAACTGATGATTTAAACAGCTTTATTGTTCTTCTTCATAAACGGGGGTGTGCTCAATCAACTGGCGATTGGCTAGGGCTTTTTGCGCGACATGATCTGCTCTTAATAGCAGCACGGTAATTCCCATCATGACAAGGCTAAGTGCTGTTAAATAACTATAAGTCATTGGCAAATGAAAGGCAGATTGCACACCTAAGCGGATCGCCTCAACAACGCCCCAAAACGCCATACCTGCAAACATAAACCCGAGCCAATGCCGAAAAGGTGAAAAGAAAACAGCGATAAGCGCAATGGCAATTAAGCCGATCCCCACCATAGTGGCAACATTTGCTGTTAACATAAAACCTCCGTCTATCACATTTTGTGACTGCAACACTGATCAATTTAAGCATGTTCTGGTTAAGCGCTTACGTATTCTTCAGACTACTGTGCACATGCTCATAATGGCATTATGCAAAGTTTTTTCAGAAAAAAAAGGGAGTTTTTTCAGCAAAGCGACACACTTTGTCGCCAAATACCAATGTCATTACAAAACGAGTTTTTATGAAAATTCGGTGAGTAGAGGAAATATATAGGATTGCGTGTCATTACAATGCACGTCAGACCTTTTTATGGCAAAAATAATTTTTTTTATAAAAATTTTTAATCTCTCAAAAAACGTAAATTCATTGAAATAAATATTTAATTCATATGAAAAAAGCACAATTTATAAATTGTGCTTTTTTATTTAAAAACAAAAACTTACTAAGCAGGATGCATGTCTTTATCATGTACACCCAGCAAGTACAAAACACCATCTAAACCAATGCTTGAAATTGCGTGATTAGCATTTTGGCGTACCAGTGGCTTCGCTCTAAATGCAACACCTAAACCTGCGATTGAAAGCATTGGCAAGTCATTGGCACCATCGCCCACTGCAATCGCTTGTTCAAGTGAAATGCCCATTTCATCGGCTAAGCGGCGAAGCAGTTCAGCTTTACGCGCACCATCGACAATCGTACCTTTGACTTCACCTGTCACAAAGCCATCTTGCACATCTAAAATATTGGCATGGACTTCATCAATCCCCAGCTTTTTCTGTAAATATTCAGCAAAATACTGGAAACCGCCCGATAAGATGGCTGTTCTATATCCCAAAAGCTTAAGCGTTGAGATCAGGCGTTCTGCACCTTCGGTAATGGTCAAACGCTCTGCAATTTTTGGCAACACTGAAGCATCTAAACCTTTGAGCAAGGCAACGCGGGCACGGAAACTTTGTTGAAAATCCAGTTCGCCCTGCATAGCACGTTCTGTAATTTCTGCCACTTGTGCCCCAATCCCAGCTTCACGCGCCAACTCATCAATCACTTCTTGCTCAATGAGGGTTGAGTCCATATCGAAACAGACCAAACGGCGATTTCGACGGTAAACATTATCTTCTTGTACCGCAATATCAATATTCAGTTCAGTTGATAGGTGTAGGCATGCTGCACGCATCCCTTGCGCATCGAACATTTTGCCTTTTAAACCGAACTGTACGCAGGCGCGACGATGCTCTGTATTTGGAGTATCGAGTACCAAACGCTCGGATAAACGGGTCACTGTTTCAATATTAAATCCCTGACCCGATACAATTTGCGTGACCGCTTGCAAATCTGCCGCAGTCAGTTCAGGTGCGAATGCCGTCACAATATAACGGGTTGCTCCACCTTCACTGACCCATTGATTATATTCTGCGTTAGAGATTGGTTTAAATCGCACAGTTAAGCCAATATCATGTGCTAAAATTAGAATCTCTTTCATTGCCAAAGCTGTTGCGGTCTGATCTTCAGATGCAATCACGATGCCGAGGGTCAGCTGATTATGAATCACGGCCTGACCCACATCTAAAATTTGCAATGAATGAGAGGACAAAACTTGCATCAATCGAGTGAACTGATTGGGTTGGTCGGGTCCTAAAAATGAAATAAGAATGATTTCTTGCATGGATTGACTCAGTTTGAGCTACAACTATGGTTAGAATCATAATCGAAAATGAATCGAATTGCCTTGGAAGTTTACCTTGAATGCACCTAGACAAGGGCTATTTGCTAGCCTACTGATTGTAAGTTTTGCATTGCAGACCTTTTTACTGGTCATTGCAACCACGCATCAACTCAAAGAAAATCGTGCTAGCCAAGGTCAATTGCTGACCACACAACTGGTTACGGACAGCTTGCATGAATTAGATCCAGCAAATCGCGTATCTTTAGCACTTCTAGTCGATCGCTATAAAACCAATCCAAGTATTGCCTCTATTCGCATTCTCGATGCCTCTAATCAGGTTCTGGCAACCAACGGTTTATACAAAACCCGAGAAGGTGAAGTCTTTAGCCGTGATGCGCTGCAAAATGAAAAGAAAGTCGGCAGTGTCGAAGTCACCCTCATCAAACCAAGCATTGGCGAAATTCTGCGTAGTGAATGGCTGGCTATTTTGGCCTCTTTATTACTGCATTTTGTGTTATGGATTGCTTATCGTGCCATTGCCCGCCCAAGCCGTAGTGAGTATCTGGCGCGCATTAACAAGGAAATGCACCTCAAGCATGAAATTCAGGCGCTCACTCAAGCACTTGAACAGGAAAAGCACAATAGTGCCGTGGTGATTGCACAGGCACAGCAGCAACCTAAAAAACAGGCGATTCCGAACCGACTGCTCAATACTGATAAAAATGATGTGAATCCAAACCCACATGCTTTGGCACTGAATATTCAGTTCTATGACCCAAAACAACTCTTAATTACTGTCAGTCAGTCGGTTTCTGTGCCTTACTTTAATTTGTGTCAGTTGTTTTTGAAGAAAAGTATTGATTTATGTGTCCAGCATTATCATCTTTCTCAAGCAGACATTAATGTACAACAAAGCTTCCAAGCTGATGGTGCGACCATTACCATTGATGCCGAACGTCCAAAGGCTGTCGAATGTCTGCTCATGGTTGGCATGGTCTTTCAGTTACTCTCGGACGTACTGTATAAACGCTACCGTGAAGAAAAACGCTTTGTACTGCAAACTCGCTGCGCGATTGCCAACGCAGTTGAAGACATGCAACTCAATGCAGCACAAGCAGCAGCTCGCCTGACACACAACTTAACAGCCAAAGAAAGCGCGCTGTATTTGCAAGAACAATATCTGAAACTGATCAGTGAACATTTTCAGCTCGTGGCTTTACCTAACCCAAGTAATGTACTGACTCGTCATGCTTTTATGATCAACGGCATGAACAGTGAATGTGCTGAACTGGCGCAAACATTACGTACCGAGATCTTAAAAAGTAAAAAATCACGTTCTGAAACTACTTAAATCACTGTCTAATTTTCAACCTCGCCTGAATGGCGAGGTTTTTTTATCATGATTTTGCCTTGACATCATCAGCTTTAGCAGCATTATAGAAATACACATCAGAAAAGCTGCTGTGGATCTTGAGGGAAACATAGGCAATACTGCCTAAAAATTGCTAATATAAACAATTGCGATAATCTATTGCATTGTAAATTCAGGGTTAAGGTAGGACAGGATGGCACTCAATACTGTTGAAGAGCTTGTCGAAGATATTCGTGCTGGCAAAATGGTCATCCTTATGGATGATGAAGATCGTGAAAATGAAGGCGACCTCATCATGGCAGCAACCCATGTGCGTGCCGAAGACATCAATTTCATGATTACCCATGCCCGTGGTCTCGTTTGTCTGACCTTGAGCAAAGATCGCTGTCAACAACTGAATCTACCTCTCATGGTCGATCACAATGGCGCACAGCATGGCACCAACTTTACCTTATCTATAGAAGCGGCTGATGGGATTACCACAGGCATTTCTGCGGCAGAGCGTGCGCATACCATTCGTACTGCGGTAGCGGCAGCAGCCAAACCAGCAGATATTGTACAACCTGGGCACATTTTCCCGCTCATGGCACAACCTGGTGGTGTTCTACACCGAGCAGGACATACCGAAGCAGGCTCGGATCTCTCACGTTTGGCAGGTTTAGAACCTGCATCTGTGATCTGTGAGATCATTAAAGAAGACGGCACTATGGCACGTCGTCCAGATTTAGAAATATTTGCTGAAAAACATGGCTTAAAAATTGGTACAATTGCCGACTTAATTCATTACCGTATGACCAATGAACAAACGGTCGAGCGTTTAAGCCAACAAAGCATTGAAACTGAATATGGCACATTGCAACTGTATCGTTATCAGGAGCAAGGTAGTCCAGACATTCATTTGGCTTTGGTGAAAGGTGAACCGAAACAAGGGGTCACCACCGTTCGTGTTCATGGTTTCAACCCAACGCGTGATTTATTAAAATTGAAAAAACAATCGGGCGAATCTGCATGGACAATTGACCATGCACTACAAGCGATTGCCAACAGTGAACGTGGCGTTTTGGTTTGGATTGGTCAAAAAAGCTTGCCTGACTTAGGCTCAGCTTTAGATGCATTAACTGCACCAACACCAGTCAAGTCCAACTCGGCATTGTCACATCAATATCAGACTATTGGGGTCGGTGCGCAAATTTTACGCGACCTAGGAGTAGAAAAAATGAAGCTCCTCAGTTCGCCATTACGCTTCAATGCCCTTTCTGGTTTTAACTTAGAAGTGGTGGAATATATTTCTGCCAATCAATCTTTTGGAAAATAATCGAGGTTGCTATGGCGATTCGCCGTATAGAAGGTTTATTACATCTCGCGAGCGAAGGCCGTTACGCGATTTTGGTTGCTCGTTTCAATAGCTTTGTGGTTGAACATCTGCTTGAAGGCGCGATCGACACATTAAAACGTCATGGCGTTGCAGAAGAAAATATCACCGTTATTCATGCACCAGGTGCATGGGAACTGCCTGTTGTTGCGAAAAAGCTGGCGAATTCTGCACAGTTTGATGCGATTATTGCATTAGGTGCAGTCATTCGTGGTAGCACGCCACACTTTGACTTTGTTGCGGGTGAATGTGCCAAAGGTCTAGGTGTTGTTGGTTTAGAATCAAGTTTGCCTGTCATTAATGGCGTTTTAACGACCGACAGCATTGAACAAGCCATTGAACGCTCAGGCACCAAAGCGGGCAACAAAGGCAGTGAAGCTGCTTTGACGGCTATTGAAATGGTGAATTTGTTAAAGGCAATTTAATTCATGTCACAAACTTTACAAGCAATTTATGCAGCAAAACGCAAAGCACGTCGTTTTGCTGTACAAGGCGTCTATGAATGGCAAATGAGCCATAACCCTGTTCATGAAATTGAAGCGCGTACCCGTGCTGAAAATGCCATGCACAAGGTTGACTTAAACTACTACCACGAATTATTAACCCAAATCGTGGCAGAGCATGAAACTCTGGATGAATTGCTCATTCCTGTACTTGACCGTGAAATTGATGCGCTTGACGGTGTCGAGCTCGCGACTTTACGTCTTGGTGCATACGAGTTACGCCATCATGCTGAAATTCCTTATCGTGTGGTACTTGATGAAGCTATTGAACTGGCTAAACACTTCGGTGGGGCAGACAGCCACAAATACATCAACGGTGTATTAGATCGTTTAGCACATGTGCTACGCGAAGCTGAAAAACAACAAGGTTAATTGTTGTCAAACGCTATGGCCGAATTCTCGATTATTGATCGCTATTTCAAAACTGCTGCATCTGCACAGGTCGACTTAGGTATTGGAGATGATTCGGCTATCGTTTCCCCACCCGTGGGGCAACAACTGGTCATCTGTACCGATACCCTCATCGCAGGGCGGCATTTCCCTCTTTCTACATCTGCACATGCCATCGGCTGGAAAAGCGTTGCAGTTAACCTTTCCGATCTGGCAGCCATGGGTGCAACTCCTCACAGTATCTTACTGGCGCTGAGCCTGTCTCAGGTCGACGACACTTGGTTACAGGATTTTAGCCAAGGCTTATTTGACTGCTGTGCCCCTTACCATGTCCACCTGATTGGTGGCGATACCACTCAAAGCCCGCATCTGACCATCAGTGTCACGGCTCTCGGCTGGATTCCAACCGCTCAGGGGATTACGCGTTCTGGTGCACAAGTGGGTGACTATGTGGTGGTCAGTGGACAAGTGGGCGATGCGGCATTTGCCCTACAGCATCTTGGGCATCCATTGCAACAACGCTTGGACTACCCTTCCCCACGCTGTGAACTTGGACAAAGTTTACGTGGTCTCGCATCGAGTATGATTGATGTTTCAGATGGTCTGGCTCAGGATTTAGGGCATATTCTTAAAGCCTCACATGTCGGCGCAACTTTATGGCTTGACCAACTGCCTATCGACCCTGCTTTACAAGTATTACCTTTTGCCCAGCAATGGCAATATGCACTTGCAGGTGGCGATGACTATGAGCTCTGCTTTACCATTTCTAAAGACAACTATAAGCGCCTGTGCCAACTTAACCCAGTAACGCCATTTACGATTATTGGCTGTATTCAGGCAGATTTAAGTTTAAAATTTGAATATCAGGGCGAGCCCCAATTCTTACAGCTAAGCGGATATCAACACTTTGCATAAACCACCTATTAAATTCCAAGAAATGTCTTGGTTTGATCGTTGCGTCGTGTTTTGTGGCGTAGGCTTGGGCTCAGGTCTTGCACCCAAAGCGCCTGGCACATTCGGTTCAGCCTTTGCCTTATTATTTATTCCCATTTGGCTATTTCTGGGCTTTTATGCTTCAGTACTTGCCATTATTATTATGTCCTTAGTCGGGATCTGGATTTGTGGGCATACCGCCAAAGTTATTGGCGTCCATGATGACGGGCGAATTGTTTGGGATGAATTTGCAGGGCAATCCATTACTTTATTGCCTTTAATCTTTTTTAATGTAATGCATATACAATGGGCACTGATTGGCTTTGGGTTATTCCGTCTGTTTGATATCTGGAAACCTTGGCCGATTCGTGTTGCTGACCAAAAGGTTGCAGGTGGCTTCGGTATCATGCTCGATGACATTATTGCAGGGCTTTGGGCTGCATTATGTATTACCATATATTTATTACTTTCAGGTGCTTAACGCCATTTAAGTAGGTTATTATGTCAACTACCGTGATTATTCTTGCAGCAGGTAAAGGCACGCGCATGCGCTCCAAGTTGCCAAAAGTGCTTCAACCACTCGCAGGACAACCTTTACTCGGTCATGTGATTCACACTGCTAAACAACTCCATGCTCAAAATATTATTACGATTTATGGGCATGGCGGTGATTTAGTAAAAAATTCATTCCAGCATGAACATATTCAATGGGTTGAGCAAGCCGAGCAACTTGGTACAGGTCATGCTGTTCAAGTCACTTTACCTGTATTAGCACAAGACGGTATTTCCCTCATTTTATACGGCGATGTCCCTCTAGTGCGTCAGCAGACTCTTGAGCAACTGCTTGCGGCTTCTAGTGAAACAGGCATTGGCATGATTACCCTCACGGTAGACAATCCAACAGGTTACGGGCGGATTGTACGTGACAATGGTAAAATTCAAGCCATTGTTGAACATAAAGATGCCTCGGATGAGCAACGTCAGATTCAAGAAATTAACACCGGTATTTACTGTGTTAGCAATGCCAAACTGCATGAATGGCTGCCAAAACTTTCCAACAATAACGCACAAGGCGAATATTACCTGACCGACATTGTGGCAATGGCAGTGGCTGAAGGTTTAGAAATTGCATCGATTCAGCCTGAACAAGCCTTTGAAGTTGAAGGGGTAAATGACCGTATTCAACTGGCTGCTTTAGAACGTGAATTTCAAGCACAGCAAGCTTTAGAACTGATGCGTCAGGGCGTAACGCTAACTGATCCGAAGCGTTTCGATTTGCGTGGCAGCCTAAAAGTTGGACACGATGTTCGTATCGACATTAATGTCATTATTGAAGGTGACTGTGAACTGGGCGATGGCGTTGAAATTGGTGCAGGCTGTGTGCTGAAAAATACCAAAATTGCTGCAGGGACTAAAGTTCAGCCTTACAGCATTTTCGATGGCGCAATTGTGGGCGAAGATACACAAATTGGTCCATTTGCCCGTTTACGTCCAGGTGCAAAACTCGCCAATGAAGTCCACATCGGTAACTTTGTTGAAGTCAAAAATACAAGTATTGGTTTAGGCTCTAAAGCCAATCACTTTACCTATTTAGGCGATGCTGAAGTAGGTGCCGGTTCAAACATCGGCGCAGGTACAATTACCTGTAACTACGATGGCGCAAACAAACACAAAACCATGATTGGCGATGCCGTATTTATTGGTTCAAACAGCTCACTGGTCGCTCCTGTCAAAGTCGGCAGTGGTGCAACCGTGGGTGCAGGTTCTGTAATTACTCGTGATGTTGCGGAAAATGCGCTGGCATTTGAACGCGCTCAGCAAGTCGAAAAAGCAAATTATCAACGTCCTCAAAAGACTAAGAAATAAAAGGTAAATTCTATGTGTGGTATTGTTGGTGGCGTTGCAGAACGAAATATCAGCGAGATTTTAATCGAAGGTCTCAAGCGTCTTGAATACCGTGGTTACGACTCGGCAGGACTGGCACTCATTAATCATGGACAAGTGCTTCGTGAGCGTCGTGTAGGTAAAGTGGTCAATCTTGAAGAAGCGGTTAAAACCCATCAAGTTGCAGGGACGTTGGGGATTGCGCATACGCGCTGGGCAACTCACGGTAAACCGACTGAAACCAATGCCCATCCGCATATTTCAGGCAAAGTGGCTGTAGTACATAACGGCATTATTGAAAACTATGCTGAACTGAAAGCCGATTTGCAGGCACAAGGTTATGTGTTTAGCTCTCAAACTGATACTGAAGTAGTCGCGCACTTGGTGGCTGAAGCTCTAAAAACTGCCGATTCATTGTTAGTTGCGGTACAAAGCATTGTGTCAAAACTCAAAGGTGCCTATGCACTGGGGATTGTACATGCAGACTACCCAGATGAACTGATTACCGTACGTGAAGGCTCTCCACTGGTGATTGGTGTCGGGATTGGGGAAAACTTTATTGGTTCAGACCAGTTGGCATTGTTACCGATTACCAACCGCTTTATTTACCTTGAAGAAGGTGATATTGCCCGCCTAACACGCACCAGCATTGAAATTTATGCGCATGGTACTCAAGCCATTCAACGTCCTGTGAAAGAGCTTGATGCAACGGTGAGTAATTCATCTAAAGGTGAATACAAGCACTACATGCTCAAAGAAATTTATGAGCAACCTGAAGCCCTACAGCAAACTATTTCTCAAGCGCTTAATGGCAATGCTTTACGTGAAGATTTCCTTGCTGATGCAGAAATCAACTTTAGTAATATTGAGCAAATTCAGATTATTGCCTGTGGTACCAGTTACCACGCAGGGATGATTGCCAAATACTGGGCAGAACAACTGATTGATGTGCCTTGCCAAGTGGAAATTGCCAGTGAATTCCGCTATCGCTCGCCTGTGATTATTAACCGTACTTTGTACGTGTGTATTTCTCAGTCTGGTGAAACTGCCGATACGCTTGCTGCACTACGCGACACGCAAAAACGTGCTGCAGCTAAAGGCTTAAGTATTGCCACCATGACCATCTGTAACGTTGCTACTTCATCAATGGTACGTGAAACTGATCATCATTTATTGACGTTGGCAGGCCCTGAAATTGGTGTGGCTTCGACCAAGGCATTTACCACGCAGTTGGCAGCATTAATGCTGTTATTACTAAAAATTGGTCAGGTCAAACAGCGTATTTCTGCCGAGCAGATGACTGAAATTACACATGCGCTTTGGCATTGCCCGAAAGTTATCCTAGATACTTTACAGCACAATGCTGAAATTCTGCGCTTGTCTGAGTTATTTGTTGAAAAGCAGCACTGTCTGTTCTTGGGTCGCGGGACTCATTTCCCAATTGCCTTGGAAGGTGCTTTAAAACTTAAAGAGATTTCCTATATTCATGCTGAAGGCTATGCAGCAGGCGAATTAAAACATGGTCCACTGGCACTGGTTGACAACGATATGCCTGTCGTCATTCTTGCACCAAAAGATGATATGCTCGACAAACTCAAATCCAATATGGAAGAAGTTCAAGCACGTGGTGGTGAGCTGTTTATTTTTGCCGATGAACAAAGTGGCATTGCTGAAAAAGACCGTCAACATGTGGTCAATATTCCAAGTGTCAGCACATGGCTAGCACCAATTGTTTACAGTGTACCTGTACAATTATTGTCTTACCATGTTGCAGTACTTCGTGGTACAGACGTAGACCAACCACGTAACTTAGCGAAGTCAGTGACTGTAGAATAAGTTTTAAAAAAAAAAATCGAAAAATGTATGAGAGTAATAAAGTACTTTCATACAAAAAATTCTCTCTAACAATACGTTGTGAGCAAACAGCCAGTGATTTTTAAATCACTGGCTGTTTTTGTTTATGTTCAAAATAAAATTTTTTTAGCCACCCTGATATTTTTTTAGTTTTACAGCTTTAAAAGCCTTTAAAAATCATAATGCTGATAATTTAATTTTCACTGAGTTGATCATGTCGGCATTTTTTTATGGTCTGGGTACAGGGTTTTCTTTGCTGCTCGCGATTGGCGCACAAAATGCGTTTGTCCTCAAACAAGGGCTCAAACAACAATATCTATTTGGAGTTGCATTCGTGTGTGCCCTCTCCGATTCTATTTTGATTTTTCTTGGCGTGACGGGTTTTTCACATGTGATTGTTCAATTTCCACAAATCCCAACTATTGCCCAATACGTTGGGGCAGTGTTTTTATTTGGCTATGGCTTACGCAGTTTTTATCAAGCCATTTATAGCGATGCTACCTTGGCTCCAAGTCAGCATGAGCCTGAAAGTCGGTTAAAAATTATTGGGATATGCTTGGCATTGACATGGCTTAACCCACATGTGTATTTAGATACATTATTGCTAGTCGGTTCTATTTCTACTCAATTTGCACCTAAAATTGATTTATTTGCCAGCGGTGCAATCCTCGCATCGTGGCTGTTTTTCTTTAGTCTGGCTTATGGCGCCAAAATATTACTGCCTGTATTTCAGCGCCCTCAGTCATGGAAAATTCTGGATGCTGTCATTGGCTGTATCATGTGGGGAATTGCATTGCACTTAGTCACGGGCTAAAACCACAAAATTAGCCGCACATTCTGGCAATGTGCAGTTTTTTTTTAAATCGCCATTTCCACTATGACGATGCTTTTCCAAATGGCGATCACGTTCATAACAACAAAAAAAATTTGATCTGGTATTTGGGTATGCATCATCATAACTTTTCAACCTTTAAGGTATTTATAACTTTATCTAAACAATTATTATGATTTAAATTTATCTATATTTTTCATAAATTTATATAAAATTTTAATCAATAATTGAAAAAATTGAATATTTTAAGAAATTAATCAAAATATAAGCAATTGAATATATTTATTTTTTTATAAAAATCAGTTTAACCAATTATATTAAAAAAAACTTTCTATTAATATATCTACACAATTGTTATACTAAAGTATTATTTTGTTCAATTTTTTTAGCTTTCTAAATCACCAGTTTTATTTTTTTAGCGTCTTTTGAACATTTTTTACATAGATCTTTTTGCCATTTTTTTGGCAAGTCATTTCATTTTTAAGGTCAATTGAATGCGTAATTTTTTAAAAGCATTACTCATACTGCTTTTGGTATTCATCATTCTTGCTGTGATATTCTTATTTAGACCAGTTGTGTCTAAAAAAATTAATACAACTCAAGGTGAACCTGTTGTTGATGTCGTACTGATTGGCGGCGGGATCATGAGTGCAACACTTGGGACTTATCTGAATGAGTTACAGCCAAACTGGCAAATCCGCATGTATGAGCGCCTCGACAATGTTGCTCAGGAAAGCTCTAACGGCTTTAACAATGCAGGTACAGGTCACTCAGGCTTCATGGAAATGAACTATACCGAAGAAAAAGACGGTAAAATGGACATTTCTAAAGCAGAAAAAGTCGCGTCTCAGTTTGAAGTCGCAAAACAGTTTTGGGCATACCAAGTCAAACAAGGCGTTTTGGGCACACCAACCAGCTTTATTAATCCTGTACCCCACCACGCTTTTGTGATGGATGACAACGTTCAATTCCTTGAAAAACGTTATGCAGCCATGATCAAAAGCCCATTCTTCCAAGGCATGAAATTTACTGAAGACCCAAATCAGATTAAGCAATGGGCACCTTTAGTCATGGAAGGGCGTGATCCGAAACAGAAAGTTGCGGCAACCCGTATGGAAATTGGTTCTGATGTGAACTACGGTTCAATCACACGCCAATTGGTCGGTAATTTGGAAAAATCGTCAAACTTCAAGTTGCAAACATCGACTGAAGTGACTGGCATTAGCCAAAACGATGACAAAACTTGGTCTGTTGCATTTAAAGATTTAAAAACAGGCAAAGTCGACCATGTCAAAACTCGCTTTGTGTTTATTGGTGCAGGCGGCGCGGCCATTAAGATGTTGCAAATGACAGGTTTACCAGAAGCGAAACAATATGCTGGTTTCCCTGTTGGCGGTGAATTCCTGATTACAGACAATCCAAAAGTTGCAGCACAACATACGGCGAAATTGTATGGTCGCGCAGATTTTGGCGCGCCACCAATGTCCGTACCACATATCGATACTCGTTATATTGATGGTAAGAAATATGTGTTGTTTGGCCCATTTGCAACTTACTCAAACAAGTTCCTGAAAAATGGTTCACAGCTTGATTTGATTGCCAATACCAACAAAAACAACGTTTTGCCAATGACTGCAATTGGTATGAAAAACATGGACTTGGTGAAATATCTGATTAGCCAAGTGATGATGTCGGACGAAGACCGTTTCCGTGAATTGAAACGCTACTATCCAAATGCCAACCCGAAAGACTGGCACTTGAGCCAAGGTGGTCAGCGCGTACAGATCATTAAGAAAGAACCAGGCAAACCTGCAAAATTGCAGTTTGGGACTGAAGTCTTTGTTTCCAAAGACCACGCTATTGCAGCATTAATGGGCGCATCTCCAGGTGCATCTACTTCTCCATACATCATTTTGAATGTTCTGGAAAAAGCATTCCCGACACAAACCAAAGGTGAATGGAACGGCAAGTTGCATGAAATTATCCGTTCTTATCAACAGGACTTGGGTGAAAACCCAGCCTTGTTAGATCAGGTACGTCAATACACCAGTTCAACACTGGGCTTACATTACACGCCTGTTGCACAACAAGCGCACAAGTAATTTAAATCATTAAAAGCAGAAGGGATGAAGCCATTCATCCCTTTTGTCATTTTTAAGCCCTAACCTATTTTTTGATTTTCAAGATCTCTAATGTCTGACACGATTTCACCTTTTGCTGCCCTGACTTGTCGCGATTTCTCGTTGCTGACGCTGAATCAGTGCTGCCTGACGCTGGCGATTTTGATTCAGGAAGTAGTGCTGGGTTTTTATCTATATCAACTGACCCACAACCCGATTATGCTGGGTTTGGTCGGCTTGGCAGAGTTTGCTCCCTTTGTGCTGCTATCATTTTGGGGCGGTTATATTGCAGACCGTTTTAACCGACAACGTATTTTACAACTCAGTTTTAGCAGTTCGATTCCTTTATCGGCTCTGCTGTGGCTGTGTTTTTCAAGCCATCAACAACAGCTTTTATCCGATACACTGTTTTTAGTGGGTGTTTACGGGATCATCTTTTTATTTGGCTGTATTCGGGGGATTTATAGCCCATGTTTTAATTCGCTGCGTCCATTTCTGGTTCCCGAAAAACTGTACAGCAATGCTGCAACATGGACAGCACTCTGCTGGCAAATCAATGCGGTGCTTGCTCCTGTTTTGGCTGGACTACTGCTGGCGCATGCAGGTTTAAATACAACTTTTATGCTGATTGTACTGCTATTTATGCTCGGTAGTCTGGCACTTTGGCGACTCAAAGCGCGAGATTTTCCACCACTTGCCAATGGCTCAGTCTGGTCGAGTCTAAAAGATGCTGCGACATTTTTACTGCAAAGTCGGGTGCTGTTCTGGGCGATGTTGCTGGATGTCAGCTCGGTATTTTTTGGTGGTGTAATTGCACTGCTGCCGATGTTTTCTCAAGATGTGCTGCGTCTTGATGCGGACGGTTTTGGTCTGCTGCGTGCCGCACCTGCCTGTGGCTCATTGCTGATGATGAGCGTGTTAGTGAAATTTCCACCTCAACAGCAACTTTGGCAAAAAATGCTGTATGCCGTTGCGGGTTTTGCTTGCTGTAGTTTTACCTTTGCGCTCAGTCGACATTTATACCTTGCAGTGCTGATCTTGCTGCTGATGGGTGCATGTGACAGTTATAGCATTGTGATTCGGCAGACTTTACTGCAGCTCATCCCACCCAAAGCCATGCTGGGGCGGGTTGCCGCAATTAACGGTATTTTTGTGACCTCAGGCAATCAACTCGGTGCATTACAGTCCTGTATTCTGGCGCGTTTACTTGGGGTTATTCCTGCAATACTACTCGGTTCAAGTTTGTCTTTATTGACGGTGATTCTAAGTTATCGACAAACCCGTGATCAGACCTCTGATCGTTCTTTTTCCAATAAAACTTAAATGTATTTGCCGTCTATGTCTTGGTCAAAATTGAGCCTCTATCTTCTATATAGTTTATTTGGCTTGGCGATTTTACACGCCTGCTATATTGCAATTTTAGGTGGCACGGCGATTTTCTTTTGGCTCGACCTCAGCTTGGTTGTGGTTTATCAATTGCAACTCAAACAAAGTTTGTTACGCAGTTGTAGCTTACTGATTTTACCGATTTGTCTGTTGTTATCGCTGTATCTGCATTTGTCTTTTATTGGCTTGTTGTTACCGCATTTGAGTTTGTCCGCCTATTATTTTTGTCGTCGTTCTAAACAGCTCAATGAATGTCAACATTTACTCTTGGCGAGCCTGCTGAGTGTATGTTTGCTGATTTTTTTGAGCGTGCAAATCACCTATTTGCACCACCTGCAACAGCACTATGCTTCATTTCATACAGATGAGTCATGGCAACAGTTTGGCACTTTATAAATGGTTAAGAATATCTGCTCAGCTTCATGATTTTACTGAATATGATTATCAGAAACTCCATTAACCGACAAATAAGCTTTTGCGTATACTAGAGCGCTTTTCGTAAAACTTTAGAAGAATTGTATGATGAAAATTTTAGATGGTGGTGTAGGACGTGAATTGGCGCGTCGTGGTGCACCATTTCGTCAACCAGAGTGGTCTGCACTTGCCCTTTGGGAAGCTCCCGAAATTGTCAAAGATGTACATCTCGACTTTATTCAGTCAGGTGCAGAAGTCATTACTACCAATAACTATGCAGTTGTTCCTTTTCATATTGGTCAGGAACGTTTTGATGCTGAAGTTCGTCAACTGGTTCAAGTCGCGGTTGATCAGGCCAAACAGGCGGTTCAAGAAAGTGGTCGCAATGTCCAGATCGCAGGTTGCTTGCCACCATTATTTGGTTCGTACCGCGCCGATTTATTTCAAGAAGATCATGTGCGTGAACTGGCTTTGCCGATTATTGAAACATTGGCAGATCAAGTTGATTTTTGGTTGGCTGAAACTCAATCCAGCCTGAAAGAAGTGGAAATGGTACACAACCTCCTTCCAAAAGATGGCAAAGCGTACTGGGTTTCTTTCACCTTGCAAGATGTGCTGCAACAAGACCGTGCTTCCTTGCGTTCGGGTGAAAACCTTGCACAAGCGGTTGAAGTAATTCGTCGCATTGGAGCAGAAGCCGTACTATTTAACTGCTGTCAGCCTGAAGTGATTTTGCAAGCCATTCAGGAAATCAAACAACTTGCCCCCGAGTTGACCATTGGTGCTTATGCCAATGCTTTCCCGCCACAAGATGAATCTGCCACTGCCAACGATGGCTTGGATGAAGTGCGTCAAGATCTTGACCCAACGGCATATTTGGGTTTTGCCAAACAATGGCAAGATGCAGGCGCATCTTTAATTGGTGGTTGCTGTGGCATTACCCCTGCGCACATTGTCGAGCTTTCTGCATTTTTTAAAGAATAATTATCATGTCTTCTGCAAAAATTGGTTTACTATCGCTGACCGCGCTGGTATTTAGCTCCATGGTCGGCTCTGGGGTATTTAGCTTACCGCAGAACATGGCAGCTGTCGCCAATGGTTCAGCCCTGCTGATTGCATGGTTGATCACAGGGGTCGGCATTTTATTCTTAGCATTTTCGCTGTTGTATTTATCGCGTCAATACCCTGAACTAGACGGCGGAATTTATAATTATGCCCGTGCAGGTTTTGGCGAACTGATTGGCTTCTGCTCTGCATGGGGCTACTGGCTGTGTACCACGATTGGCATTGTCGGTTATGTAGTGATTGTATTTTCAAGTCTCGGCACATTCGTGGATAGCAAAGAGCATGTGATCTTTGGCGACGGCAATACCATTTATGCCCTGATTGGTTCATCAGTCTTTGTTTGGTTGGTGCATTGGCTAGTCAGTCGCGGCATTAAAGAAGCGGCAGTGGTCAACTTGATCGCCACAATTGCTAAGATTGTGCCGATGGTGGTATTTATTGCCTGTAGTTTGGTCGCATTTAAACTGGATTTATTCACACTCAATTTGAATGACTTCTCCTTAAAAATGCCACTTTGGAAACAAGTCAAAGACCTGATGCTGATTACCTTATGGGTATTTACAGGGATTGAAGGTGCGGTCGTGCTGTCTTCTCGGGCGCGTAACCGTAATGACATTGGTAAAGCGACTGTTTTCGGGGTGTTATTGGCACTGGCTTTTTATATAATGGTGACCATCTTATCGTATGGCGTAGCGAGCCGTGCCGAGATTGCAGGTATGCATAACCCGTCTATGGCGACTATTTTGACCCAGTTGATTGGTTTACCAGGCACGATTGTGATTACCGTCGGTCTGATGATTTCGGTGGCATCCTCTTATTTAAGCTGGACATTGTTCGCTACGGAAATCCCGTTCTTGGCTGCGAAGAATGGCGCTTTCCCTGCAACCTTCCTCAAGACCAATCAAAATAACGTGCCGATTTCATCGCTGTGGCTAACTTCGATTGTGGTACAAGCTGCACTGATTGGCGTGTATTTTTTCAATAAAAACTACACATGGTTATTGATGATCTCTTCTGTCATGATTCTGTTGCCGTATTTGTTGGTTTCGGCTTTTTATCTAAAAGAATCAGGCAAAAATAAACAGCCTAAACATATCCTGATTGCCTTGGTTGCTACCATGTATGCAGTATGGTTATTGTATGCGGCAGATCTATCATTGCTGTGGGATTCGGTACAACTGTACACGGTTGGCTTAATGATTTTCATCTATAGCTATGTAAAACATAAAAAACGTCTTAGCGCTGATGACCAATCATTCACATAAATTAATCCCTGACATAAAAAACGGCTCTGATGAGCCGTTTTTTTATCTGCCAAAAATCATCTTATTTGTAAGATGCTTCATAGGCTTTTGCTTTGTCTTCGTCAAATTGCTTCTGCCATTTACTGATGACCAGTACAGCCAAGGCATTACCCACCACGTTCAATGCAGTACGTGCCATGTCTAAAATACGGTCAACACCTGCGATAAACGCCAGACCTTCCAGTGGAATACCCACTGAACCCAAAGTCGCTAGTAGCACCACGAAAGATACGCCAGGAACACCTGCAATCCCTTTTGATGTCACCATGAGGGTCAAGACCAACACGATTTCTTGAGTGATCGACAAGTCAATGCCGTAAAGCTGAGCAATAAAGATTGCTGCGATACTTTGATACAGTGTAGAACCATCAAGGTTGAATGAATAACCTGTCGGTACCACAAAGCTCGCAATGGCTTTTGGTGCACCGTAAGCTTCCATTTTTTCCATGATACGTGGCAAAACGGTTTCAGAACTTGCAGTTGAGTACGCCAAAATCAATTCGTCTTTGAGAATCTTGATCAGGGTAAAAATGTTCAGACCACAAATTTTTGCCACCAGACCGAGTACACCGATCCCGAAGAACAAAATTGCGCCATAAACCAAAATCACCAGTTTTGCCAAAGGCACTAAAGATGCAAAACCAAAAGTTGCCACAGTCGCTGTAATCAGTGCAAATACACCCACAGGCGCATATAGCATGATCATGTGCGTGACTTTAAACATCGATTCAGAAACCGCTTTCAACACATTCAGTAATGGTTGTTTGGTTTCTACAGGAAGAGCCGCTAAACCAATCCCGAACATCACCGAGAAGAAAATAATCGGTAACATCTGCCCACTTGCCATCGCACTGAAGATGTTCGATGGAATCAGGGACAAGATCGTTTGCATCAAACCATGAGACTGCGATTTTACTTCTTCAGTCGTATGTTCATATTGGGAAATATCCACTTTATGAAGCAACGACATGTCAACGCCTGTACCAGGATGGAAGACATTGGCACACACAATACCGACAACAATGGCAATTGTTGTAATAATTTCAAAGTAAACAATGGTTTTTACACCCAAGATCCCAAGCTTTTTGGAATCTCCAACCCCGGCAATACCCAAGATTAAAGTTGAAATCACAATCGGCACAACGATCATCTTGATCAAGTTAATAAAAATTTGACCGGCTGGTTTCAAAAAGTTATTCACAACATTTTGCTGAATATCGGGTTGGTTGTGTAAAATTGTTCCCACAACGATACCCAAAATCAATGCAATTAAGATTTGCCAAGCAAGACTAATCTTGAATTTGTTCATAGGCTGAGACCTTATACGATCCAGTTAGTTGTCCACAGTAATGGGCAGACATTAACGACGGAAGATGGAAAAGAATAAAGCATATAAGTCGAAATCCAATTTCGAGGCCGCTCCAAAATGCGACTACTCTACTCATGGGTTATTCTCTCGTCAACATAAAAAATTTACAAACAACGAACAAAAAAATCTAAAAATACAAATCTTCATTTAATTCAAAATCTTATTTTTACTTTTAAATTTATTTTTTATTAAGAATTTATTAACAATTCATTAAAACATCTTACTCTATATGAATAAAATACAAGAAATATAACTATAAGTTATTATTTTTCATATATTTAATTTCTATTTTTTTATAAAAAACCTCAATATTAATTGGAAAAATGTCTAATTGCTTAAAATGCCAATTTATGCTTTAAAAGTTCATGGTTTCGAGGTCATCTGTTGTATTCATACGTATAAACATATCCCTAAAGCCCGCTATAATGTGTTCTTCCAATAATAGTATTATCCTTATTCAAATCATGACTAAACTCAGCTGTTTTAAAGCCTACGACATTCGAGGCAAACTCGAAACTGAACTCAATGAAGAAATCGCCTATAAAATTGGTCGCGCTTACGGTCAGATCTATCAACCTAAAACCGTTGCCGTAGGCTGTGATGTGCGTCTCAGTAGCGAAAGTTTAAAACAAGCCACGATTCACGGTCTAAATGATGCAGGCGTGAATGTTCTCGACTTAGGCATGACAGGCACAGAAGAAGTTTACTTCGCAGCTTTTCATCTCGATGTTCAGGGCGGGATTGAAGTGACTGCCAGCCATAACCCAATGGACTATAACGGCATGAAACTGGTTCGGGAAAATGCCCGCCCAATCAGTGCCGATACAGGATTAAAAGAAATTCAAGCATTGGCTGAAAGTGCTGCATTTACTGAGGTCAGCCAAAAAGGTACAACCCAAAGCTATAATATTTTAGCTGAATTTGTGCAACATCTTTTGACCTACATTCAACCTGAAAAAATTCGCCCACTCAAATTAGTGGTCAATGCAGGTAATGGTGCGGCAGGTCATGTGATTGATGCGATTGAAGCACAATTTAAAGCACTCAGTATTCCTGTCGAATTCATCAAGATTCATCATGAAGCCGACGGTACTTTCCCAAATGGTATTCCTAACCCATTGTTGATTGAAAACCGTGACAGCACTTCACAAGCTGTGATTGCACATCAAGTCGATATGGGGATCGCATGGGATGGCGACTTTGACCGCTGCTTCCTGTTCGATGAAAAAGGTCAGTTTATTGAAGGCTACTATATTGTCGGATTGTTGGCACAGGCTTTCCTATTACAACATCCCAATGAAAAGATTGTGCATGACCCTCGTCTGGTCTGGAATACACAAGATCTTGTCGAGAAATATCAAGGGCAAACTGTACAGTCCAAATCAGGTCATGCTTTTATTAAGCAAATCATGCGTGAAGAAAATGCGATTTATGGCGGAGAGATGAGTGCCCATCACTATTTCCGCGATTTTGCCTACTGTGACAGCGGTATGATTCCATGGTTATTAGTTGCGAACCTGTTGTCTGAAACCCAGCAATCTTTGTCGAGCTTGGTAGAAGACATGATTGCCAAGTTCCCATGCAGTGGTGAAATCAACTTTAAAGTGGCTGACAGCCAAGTCACCATTCAGAAAATTTTTGATCATTACGCCGATCAAAATCCAGTCATTGACCGTACAGATGGCGTGAGTCTCGACTTTGGCGCATGGCGTTTAAATATCCGTGCATCCAATACGGAACCATTACTACGCTTAAATATTGAAAGTCGTCGTGATAAACAACCTCGCCCAATGCAAAGCTATGTGGATGAACTTTCAACCATGATTCAAAGTTAATCACGGCTCATCATTCGGCAATTAAAAAGCTCGGAATCAACCGAGCTTTTTAATGCTTAATTTGCTGTTTGAGGCTTGAGCAGCTGATAAGTAAAATTTTGTCCATTTAACGTATCATTGTTTAAGGCTTTATATTGATCAAGCAATTGCGCCTTATCGAACTGACACGAGGCTTTTTCATGAATAAATTTCTGATGAATCACATCGTAACAGCGTGAAATACGTTCAATGAACTGATAATACGGTGGCAAAGGCAAATTCGCTAGATGCAAAATTTTCGGTGCTAAAAAGCTGGTTGCTATATACGGCTGCGCCAGTATTTTTCGCTGTACAGGATAATTACTCCACAACATTAACGGCGTTTCGTAAGCATTCAGCTCCTCGCGATTCGGGTCATTCTCAAAATAATGATATTCATCATACACATTTTGCAAATTGGGCAAATGGTCACCAAAAGCAATCACAATGGTTGGACGATCTAGGGTTTTGACAAACTCAGTCAAATTCCGAATATGCTGATCGGCACGCGCCACCCCTGCACTATAGGTTGCCATTTTCTGCTGTGCGCTTTCTGACAGGTTCGGATTGAGTTTATAGGACTGTGTCCCATAGCGGTCATCCGAATATATCGGATGGTTTTCGACTGTAATCGCATAAATAAATTTAGGCTGGTCGCTAGCTAAACTCAATTCGCTTTTAATCGAATCAAAGATCACATCATCATTCGCCCAGCCTGCCTGATTAAACAACGTAGTACGATTGGCTGAATTCATCATGTTTTCTAGAGACACAAACTTGTTAAAGCCCATCTGCTGATAAACACGGTTACGGTTGTAGTAATAACGCCAGTTGTTGTGCATGGCGATGGTGTCGTAACCCAAGCTGTTCAAATATAACGGCAAGGAATAAATCGGTTTACGGATTTTGGCCACATAAACCAGCTCGTTACGAAAGAAAATCGTATTTAAACTGGTGAGCGCTTCAAATTCGACATTGGCAGTTCCACCACCGAATGATGGAGACAGGAGTGCCGACACCCGATTTTGACTGGTAAATGGAGTTAAGTTCTTGGGCAATTTTTTATCGAGTAAGCGCGGATTCCACATCGACTCATCCATGACCACTACAATATTCGGTTGCCCAGTTACACTCGTGGCGATAGGCGCGACTGGCGTTTCTAACGGTTTAAAAATCTGTTCAATGGTTTCACGTGAAACCGTTTCATGGGGTAAAAAAGCCTCAGTTAAGCTATCCAAAATTTTCGACATGAAAAATGTGGTAAAGCCAAAATTCTGAATCTTACGAAAATCGCCCATCCAGTCACTGCGGGTATTGGGAAAGCCTGACATATTTAAGCAAATACTGGGATAATCAGGTTTGCTGCATGCCCCTATCGGGCTTTTGATATAATTTAAATAAATTGCTGAGCAGAACATCACCACACTCAGTGTAATCTGTAGCCAATAAGTTTTGAGTAATGTCCTTTTTTCTTTTTTAAAACAAACCATCAGCACTGCAATAAACACCACAACAAATGCAAAAAAGACAATATTGAGTGCTACAGGTGCAGCCTTAAAGGCTTCTGAAAACAATAAAATATCGTCAGGGCTAAAGTTGGTGGAGAGATATTTTTCTTTTTTAAAATTAATAAATTCAATCAAGCCCACAAAAACCTGACTCAGGATCAACGCGGTATATTGTCGCCTTAAAACCGCCGCAAACAGCAAAATCAAACTGTAATTAAAAATACAAGACATCAATGTCTTAGCAAGACGATCTGAAAAAAAGCCATCAAGGAAAAAATTCCAGTTTGAGGCAAGGTAGATTGAAAAAAATGTAGAAAAACAAGCCACAAGCAAAAAGAGAATTTGCTGGCGTAAGGTGTTCATAAGGCAGGAGCAAGGAAATTAATCAAACAGATGGTAAATTATAACAAAAGAGTCAGCCCTACGGGAAACCGCCAATAAAAATGGCGCATTCAGCGCCATCTCTATCATTGTATGGGTTAACGATAACCTTGTGGATTCTGTTTTTGCCAGTTCCAGCTATGTTTCAGCATATCCTCTAACTGATACTGTGGCTGCCAGCCCAGTTCTGCAATTGCACGAGCATTATCGGCAAAACAGGTGGCGATATCGCCTGCACGGCGTGGGGCGAATTCAAAGGCAATCGTCACACCATTAATCTGTTCAAAGCTGTTTTTAATTTCAAGAACTGAAAAACCCCGTCCTGTACCAATATTCCATACACGACAACCCTGCTGTTGCAGACGGTTTTTCAGCGCGCAAACATGGGCATTGGCTAAATCCACCACATGAATATAATCTCGCACCCCTGTACCATCAGGCGTGTCATAATCATTGCCAAAGATTGCCAGTTTTTCGCGTTTTCCAACAGCAACCTGTGTGATATACGGCATTAAATTGTTGGGAATACCTTGTGGATCTTCACCGATATGCCCCGTTGGGTGTGCGCCGACAGGGTTAAAATAACGCAGCAAGGCAAATGACCAGCGTTCATCGGACGCTGCCAGTTTTTCCAGCATTTGCTCAACGACTAATTTAGTATAGCCATAGTTATTATTCGGCATGGCAGTTGGCATGTTTTCATTCAGTGGCGATGGGTGTGCATCACCATATACCGTTGCAGACGAGCTAAAGACTAGACGAAATACCCCCGCCCGCTGCATTGCCTGTACCAAGTTAATACTGCCAGAAATATTATGATCAAAGTAAGTCAACGGGATCTGCTGGCTTTCACCCACAGCTTTTAAGCCTGCAAAATGGATCACTGCATCAATCGCATACTCGGCAAAAATCTGATCCAGTAATTGACTGTCGCGAATATCACCTTCGATAAATTGCAGTGATTTTCCTGCAATTTTTTGTACGCGCTGCAAGGCTTCAGGTGAACTGTTACTTAGATTATCCAGTACCAACACTTCATAACCTGCTGCAAGCAAGGCGATACAGGTATGCGAACCGATATATCCAGCTCCGCCCGTCACTAAAATCATTGCCATGTTTATTTTCCTAACAGAATCTTGAGTAAGCCTTGTGTCGATGCATCCAGTTGCGACTCATCTTGCTGCTGACCATTTAAAATCGGCAATAACTGATTGGCAATTTCTTTACCTTTTTCCACGCCCCACTGGTCAAAGGGATTAATGTTCCAAATCACAGATTGCACAAAAACTTTATGTTCATAACAGGCGATCAGCATGCCTAAGCTATACGGATTGAGCTCATCCACCAACAGAGTTGAACTGCCTTGGTTACCAGCATACTGTTTATAAATGGGTAAATGATCCAGCTCACTTTTATCCAAAGCTTGATTACCAAATGCCAGTAAGCGTGATTGTGCCAAACAATTCGAAAGCGCCAGATGATGCTGTTCGATCAGGGCACTGGCATTTTCCACATAAGTAAATTGTCGGGCATTGTAACGTTGTACAGGAGCAATAAAGTCACAACTGACCGCATGTGTCCCCTGATGGAGCAATTGGTAAAATGCATGCTGGGCATTTGGGCCAACTTCCCCCCAAACAATCGGGCAGGTTTTCATGCTCACTTTTTGCCCATTGCGCTGAATCGATTTACCATTCGATTCCATTTCCAGTTGCTGCAAATACGCCGCAAAATATTTTAAACGCCCATCATAAGGTAAAATGGCATGGGTCTGTACATCGAGAAAATTGGTATTCCAAACGCCAAGCAGCCCCATGAGTACTGGAATATTCTCTGCAAAATCAGCTGAACGGAAATGCTGATCAATCGCATGTGCCCCTGCTAAAAACTGCTGAAAACCTTTAACGCCAATGGTTAAAGCAATCGGCAGACCAATACATGACCATAGCGAATAACGCCCACCCACCCAGTCCCAGAGCAGAAATTGTTTATCCGCAGCAATTCCCCATGCCGTCATCTTGTCTGCTTTGGTCGATACGCCAATAAAATGGCTTTTCGTGACCTTATCTTGCTGGCCCAAAGCTTTTTCAAGCCACAAACGCGCAGTTTGTGCATTGGACAGCGTATCAATCGTACCAAAAGATTTAGATGAAATAATAAACAGTGTTGTTTCGGGTCGTAGCTGATGCAGCAAATCTGAAAGTTGGCTACCATCCATGGTCGAAACAAAATGCACATGCAACGATTTTGCTGTATTGACTTTAAAATCAGACAAAGCATGTGTCGCCATCAGTGGCCCTAAGTCAGAGCCGCCGACTCCGATATTGACCACATCCTGAATCACTTCGCCTGTTGCACCGCGATATTGCCCTGCATGAATTTTCTCCACCAAAGCATACATACGCTGTAATTGCTGCTGAACTTGATCAGAAAATGCAGGAAACTCAGCGGACTTCGCAGGCAAACGCAGTGCCCAATGCATCGCTGCACGCTGTTCAGTATAGTTAATCCGCTGCTCGGAAAATAAGGCTTGAATCCATTCCTTAAGCTGTTGTTGCTCAGCCAAGCGAACTAGCTGCTGGATAATCCGCTGGTCAATACGTTGCTTACTATAATCCAGAAACAACTGTTCAAACCGCAATGAAAACTGTTGAAAACGCTCAGCATCCAGCTCGAATAACTCCGTCAGATGTAACTGTGACATCGTTTCAGCCAAACTGCTGAGTTGTTGCTGTGCCAAACTGGTTTGGTGTTTGGGGAAATGGGTAATATTTTCTTCTGTCATTGTCGACCAACCCCTGCGTAGGCAAAACCTTGTGCCTTCACATAATCAGGATCATAAATATTGCGTCCATCCAGAATTAAAGGATGTTGCATCAACTGATGCAAAAGACGATAATCTAAACTTAAATACTGTTTCCATGCTGTGAGCAAACACAGTGCTACTGCACCTTGCGTGGCTTCATACTGATCTTCACACAACACCAGATCAGCACGGTTTCCATATTGCTCAGCAATCAGTGGTAAGGCCTGTGGATCATGTAATTGTACAATTGCACCTTGTGCCCAAAGCGCCTGCAACATGGTATGAATCGGAGAGTAATCCGTACGTGGCGTGTCCTCTTTAAATGAAGCACCCCAAATTGCGATAACTTTGCCTTTCAGATCACACTGATAATAATTCCATAGCTTACGAAACAGAATTTCTTTTTGTTGTTCATTAATTTCCCAGACCTGCTCCAACAACTGACCTTTCACCCCTGCATCCGCAATCGTTTTAGACAGCGTTAAAATATCGTGGGAAAAGTTTGCTCCACCAAAGCCTGCACCTGCTGCCAAATAACTCGAACCAATTCGATTATCTGCACCAAGGCCTAAGCGAACATTGGCAATATCAATATTGAGTTTTTCTGCCACCTGAGCCAAATCATTCATATAACTAATGCGTGTTGCCAACATGCCTGAAATACTGAGTTTAGTAAACTCAGCATCCAGAATTGGCATAAAGACATAATGATGATTTGCATGATAAAAAGGTCGTAAAATCTCTTTGATTTGTGCTTTCACGTCCAGATGATCAATACCAATCACCACATGAGAAACTTGCAAGACACTATTAATGGCATTACCTTCTTGCACCATATCTGGCAAATAGCACCAATAATCTTGAGGCAATTTTTGTTTTAAAGCTGTTGTCCCATTTAAACCAAAGCTAGAACCATTAATCATTAACTTCGGATGAATAATCGGCTGTTGTTGTAAATAATTTAAAATAAAATCAACTTGTTGTTGTTCATTACTGTTAAATGCAAAAAAATAAGCATCTATATGTAAAGGGATCTCGGCTAAATCACATATCGATAATCTTTTCGTCTGTGCCTGAGTAGAGATGAGCTGATTAACCGTTTTATCTTGATATTGAATAGAACTCGTTTGATCATCTTTTGAATATGGGCTCCAAAAAACCTGATGTCCATATTCTGCAAATAACCCAGCCATAACGCCCGCATTCAATGTCGCTCCATAAACTGCGATTTTCATGGCATTTCATCTCTCTTAAAGTTTTAGTTCCTGAATAAGTTCAATAAATTTTTCACCCAATTTAGGATGTTCAACAGCATAATGTAATACAGCCTTGAGGTAACCCAGCTTACTGCCACAGTCAAATGTCACACCAGACATCCGATAGGCTTCCACCACATCAGTTTGTTGAAGCATGGCAATCGCATCGGTCAGCTGGATTTCATTGCCTGCGCCTTTCGGTGTCTGCTGTAATAACTGCATGATTTTGGCAGGTAAAATATAACGTCCGACCACAGACAAATTGCTTGGTGCAGTGCCTACAGCAGGTTTTTCAATAATGCCCTGCATGACTATACTTTGCCCTTCAACAGGGACTGTATGCACATCGACAATGCCATATTGATCGACCAAATGGTCAGGCACAGCTTCAACCATAATTTGCGCAGCTTGTACCTGTTGATAACGCGCTGCCATTTGCGCCAAATCATTTTGCTCAGTTTGGCTTTTGACCAAGACATCGGGCAACAATACTGCAAATGGCTCATTACCAATCACTGATTTGGCACATAAAACTGCATGTCCTAAACCCAAAGGCTGCGGCTGCCGTACACTGACAATACTGACATGCTCAGGCACAATCTGGCGAATCTCTGCCAACAAGTCCCATTTTTGTTTTTGTTCTAATGTGGTTTCAAGTTCAAAATTACGGTCAAAATAGTTTTCAATCGAGGCTTTCGAAGAATGTGTCACCAAAACAATCTGTTCAATACCCGCTTCGACTGCTTCACGCACCACATATTCAATTGCAGGTCGATCAACCACGGTGACCATTTCTTTTGGAATTGACTTGCTGGCAGGTAAAAACCGTGTTCCCAAGCCTGCAACAGGCAATATGGCTTTTTTAATCATTCATTCATTCACAATTATCAAGTTTTTCTTTGTTTTGATGCGTCAGAATCACTGCCTGTAAATAACGATGGCCCCACATGTCCTGGCGCATTAATGCCTTCTTTTTTCAGCATCACCGATACGGTCTTGAACATGATTTTAAAGTCCACCCATGCATTGTGATGATCGACATACCAGACATCGCATTTAAAACGTTCTTCATAATCAAGCTCATTGCGCCCACTAATCTGCGCCAGACCCGTCATGCCTGGACGCACTTCCAGACGGCGTGCCTGTTCAGGGGTATAGTGCTCAACAAACTCTTTGAGCATCGGACGAGGCCCCACTACACTCATATCGCCTTTAATGACGTTGAGCAATTGCGGCATTTCATCCAGACTGGTTGAACGCAACTTTTGGCCAAACGGCGTAATGCGCTGATCGTCTGGGAGTGGATTGCCATGCTGATCAAGCGCGTCTTTCATAGAGCGAAACTTCATCATTTTAAACAGCTTGCCATCTTTCCCTGGACGTTCTTGGTAAAAGAAAATTGGTGAACCCAAATTCTTTTTGACCTTGAAGGCAACATAAATAAACACAGGCAGCAAAAGAATAAAAGCTGTTATAGAAATCAAAATATCAATAAATCTTTTCATTACCTTCTACTACTTAAATCACATTACTTTTTTCTTAGAAAAATACTATAAATTTTTTCTAAGAGAGAGCTGGGCATTAATCGAATAGAAGAGGGAAAAAGCATCAAAGTCAAAGCACTAGGTAAAGTTTGAAACCTCAGCTGTCTCTTCAACTTTAAAATTGTAACTCGCTTTTGATATACTTATACCCTTGACGCCGACCATGTACACCGTGGTCAATTCTAGCATAAACTAGAATCTCTGGTAAATTTGCAAATTGATACCCTTTAGCTAAAAGCCTCAAAAAAAGATTATAATCTTCCATCCACCAATGATGGATTGGATAGACAAAATAAATTACTAATTAAGTTTCAATCAGTTATATTTTTTAAAAAAATTATGGCGTAAAAAATAATTGGTTGGTTAAATACCTACCCATTATTCAATCTAATTTTCAGTTAACTACCTAACTGCTAATCAGTGTGCAAAATTGACTAGAAATCTGTGGGAAAAAGCGTCCAATTTTGACCACATCAGGCTAACAAAGGGAAGTCCACCTTTAATGGCTGCTTAAACTCTACTTTTAACTTCGGTTATTTATGGAAAGATTACCAAACCATCTATATGTCGACGGTATTTTTTAAGATGAGGAATATTTGGTTGAGGAATATTTATTGATAGTATTTACCAGTTTTTATTACCTATAAAATTTAAATTTTTATTTGATAAAATGTAATAAATATCGATTGATCATAGCAAAAAAAAACAAGAAAGTACTCTAACTATTCAGCAAGGTATTATATACGTCCATATACTGACCAACCATTCGCTCAGCAGTAAATAATTTTTGATAACGTTGTTGGGCATTTTGTCCATACCGTACAGCCAATGCAGGATCTTTCCACAATTTAAGCATTGCATCACGTAAAGCTCCCGGTTCTGATGGTGGAACTACCAAACCCGTTTCTTGATGAATATTAATGTATGTTGTACCAGTACCAATTTCACTTGAAATTAAAGGTTTGCCATACATAGCCCCTTCCAATAAAGAAATACCAAATGCTTCGGAACGAAGGTGTGATGGAAACACTATGCCATAACATAACTCAAGTAAGGCAAATTTATCCTCATCAGGCAACCGCCCCAAGAAATGAATATTATTTAAACCCATTTTGGCAGCTTGCTGACGCAATTCATCCTCCATAGGCCCTGCCCCCATAATGACAACAGGCAAATCCACATCTCTCATAGCTTCGACCAAGATGTGTAGTCCTTTGTAATAACGTATTGCTCCAACAAACAAAAAGAAACGCTCTCCCAAACACTGCTGCCAATATTCTCGGCGTGCTATGTCACTTGGAAGATAAGCAGCGCGGTCAAGTCCAAGAGGAATGACGCTGGTTTTATGTTGGTAATGCTGCAGTATCGGACTAGTAGCTAGATAGTTTGGAGAAGTCGCAACAATTTGATCAACACTATGCATAAACCGATGCAACAAAGGGCGATACAGTTGTAATAGCATCTTCTGCTTAACAATATCTGAGTGGTAGGTTAATACAGTAGGTTTCTGACAATTGGTTGAAAAATGCACCAAATCCATGAATGGCCATGGAAAATGGTAATGTACTATATCCGCCTGCGAAGCTAGCTCGCGAAAGTCTTTAAACACTGACAGTGAAAGCCCTGTAGAAGCGAGATATAAATCTAGTTTAGCTGCATGGGTAATGTGATGTGCATATGGCTGATTACGAAATGGACCCCGTTTACTCAATGATAACACCTCGGATGTCACTCCATGAGCTCGACTACCTTCCGCTAACTGGCAAATAACCTGTTCCACGCCTCCAACCGAGTCAGGATAATAGCATTTGAAAAAATGCAGAACTTTCATGTCCTAGTCATCCATACACTACGGTAAACTTCAGCCGTCTGTTCGGCACAACGCGCCCAAGAAAAACTTTTAGCTCGCTCTAATCCTCGCTCTCGAGCCTGAGTTCTCCATATATCGTCTTGCAAACCCTGCTCTAAAAGTTGTGATAAACGTTCAACATTCTGCGCCTCAATCATCAATGCAACATCCCCAACCACCTCTGGCAGTGATGAACTGTCAGAACATACAACTGGTATACCTGATGCCATGGCTTCTAGCACTGGCAAGCCAAAACCTTCGTATAATGAAGGAAAGACAAACAGCCGAGCTCCAGCAAATAACAATGGTAATTGTTCAGCAGGCAAGAAACCTAAATACTTCGCCCAGCCTTCATTCTCGGCTTTTTGGATGCGTTCATGAATTGCTTCACTACGCCAGCCATGATAACCAGTCAGCACCAAAGGCCATCGTTGACGGATAATAAGTGGCAACATGGCATAAGCATCCAGTAAAGCCAAAATATTCTTTCGAGGTTCTATGGTGCCAACAAATAATGTGTAAGCGCCCATTTTCAATCCGTACTGCTGTAAAAGCGGCTCCAATTCATCTGCTGATCGAGGATGAAACTCATCTCCACAAGCCAACGGCACAGCATGAATCTTGTCGATAGGCCACGAAAAGTAATTTGCTAATTCTTCACGTGTATATTCGGAATCAGTAATCAGCGCATCTGCTGTATGAATTGTTTTTTGCAGCTCTTTTTGCATATAATGAATGCGTTGTGGTGTATTACACTGTGTCCAAGTAAATGGCGATAAATCATGGAATGTCGCCACCTTCGGACCAGCAAAAGGTGGAAGAAAGAAATTAGGTCCATGATAAATATAATTCTCATGGCCACGCAATGCCTGAGCTTTTAGCTGCGGCATCAGCAATCTGTAGGCTTCACTAGCTAGATAACTGCCTTGGACTAACCGTTTAAGTTTATGTTGTCTTCCGGCCTGTTCTTCTACTTGAGGCAATCCAGGTAAAAACTTTCTGCCAGCAAAAAAACGAAGATCCGTGATCTCCGTCGATTGCTGTAAATGTCTAGCTAGCTCATACGTATAACGACCAATCCCTGTGAGAGGAAAACGCACAGGCTCTACAGATAATATAACCTTCATTTAGCTTCCAACATCCAGCATAAAGTTTCTTGTAATGGCGGGGTCTGCCAATTTCCAATCAGCTTGCGCAATAAACCTGCATCACCACAAAGTGTTTTGACTTCACCTGCACGTACAAATGCAGGGTTAACCCGGATATCTAGATGATGTCCACTTACTTCTTCAATCATTACCACGACTTCTCGTAACGAATGGGCATTGCCAGAACACACATTGACGGTATGACCGAAAGCTTTCGCTTCAATCAGGCGACGATAGGCATTCACGACTGCCCTGACATCACTGAAATCTCTCCACACATCAAGATTACCTAACTCAATTTCGTTCGCCTGATGACGGAAATGAGCCACAATCTTCGGCAAAAGGAAATTTTCAGTCTGCCCCACCCCTGTATAATTAAAAGGTCGGGTGATGATAATCGGCAACCGATCTTGCCACAGTCGCGCCATATACTCCATGGCCAACTTACTAACGGCATAATCATTGGCAGGAGCTGCTAGAGTGAACTCAGACAGCACACCTTCCGAGGTATTACCGTAAACATTGGCACTGCTTGCTAGCAATACGGCCTCTGGAGTTTTATCTAAAGCAGCTAATGCAGCCAACAAATTGCGCGTGCCTTGTAGATTCACCTGGTAAAATGCGTTCGCATAACCATGCCCAACAAATGCAATTGCAGCCAAATGTATAACAATATCTGGTTGTACTTGATTAAGTACTACAGAAATCTCCGCAATACTTAATAAGTCAGCCTGATAATAATCAACAGCTGTAGAAAATTTAGTCCCTAAACCAACTACATGATATCCGGCAGATCGCATTTCTTCTGCCATATATTTTCCAGTGAAACCTTCACTACCTGTAATCAATACTGTTTTGGCTGCATTTATCATCAGAATGAAAAACCTTGTGTATTACGGCGTAAGTCTTCTTCCACCATCATTTGACAAAGCTCTTCTAAAGTAGTCTTAGGCTCCCAGCCCAATTTTTCTTTTGCTTTTAATGGATTACCAATAAGCAATTCAACTTCAGCAGGACGATAGAATTTAGGATTGACGCGAACCAACACTTTGCCGCTCGCAGCATCAATTCCCACTTCATTCTCATCTTTACCTTCAAAACGTAGGGTATAGCCAGCAGCTTTGAATGCCATAGAGACAAAATCACGCACAGTTTCAGTACGGTTAGTCGCCAATACAAAAGTATCAGGTTCATCCGCCTGTAACATACGCCACATGCCTTCTACATATTCTTTGGCAAAGCCCCAGTCTCGTTTTGCATCCAGGTTACCAAGTTCTAATACATCAAGTTTATCTAGCTTAATTTTTGCAACCGAATCTGTAATTTTACGGGTCACAAATTCACGACCACGGAGTGGAGATTCATGGTTAAATAAAATACCGCTACAGCCAAAAATACCGTAACTCTCACGATAGTTAATTGTCATCCAATGTGCATATAATTTTGCCACGCCATATGGGCTACGTGGGTAGAATGGGGTGTCTTCGACCTGAGGAATAGCTTGCACTTTACCAAACATTTCCGAAGTAGAGGCTTGATAGAAGCGAATTTTAGGATTAACAATTCGGATTGCTTCTAGCAAATTAAGCGGGCCGATCCCGGTAATTTCTGCAGTCGTCACTGGCTGATCAAAAGATACGCCTACAAAACTTTGTGCTGCCAAATTATATACTTCAGTTGCACCTGTAGTTTGTAATAAACGAATGCTCGCGGACAAATCTGTTAAATCATATTCGACCAGATATAAGTTTGGATGTTTATCAATTCCCAGTTCTTCTATACGCCAAAAATTTACTGAACTTGTCCGACGGTAAGTACCATAAACTATATATCCTTTTTCAAGTAATAATTGTGCTAAATAAGCACCATCTTGTCCTGTAATGCCCGTAATAATAGAAGTCTTCATGAAAATATACCTTATACAATAAAAGTGTTAAACTCAATCCAAAAACATCAAATCAAATTAAATCAAAAGCTATCAAAAGCTGGTAAGCGCTTTGCTTCCATGTTAATGTATTAATAGAACAAGATTTTGGATATTGATCCTGTGAGAAAAGCTCAATCCAGTTATCTATAAAAGTTGCCAATTCAATATCATCATTACAATTAAAATAAGCTGCATGCTCTCCTGCAACTTCTCGAAATACAGGAATATCCCTAGCAATTATAGGAATATTATGTTTTGATGCTTCAATAATAGGAAGGCCAAAACCTTCTCCTAAGCTTGCCGCAATAAGACAACTAGAAGAGTTATAAACTAAATCTAAGTACTCGTCACTAATACCCTGTAACCAAAATAATTTTTTACCTAACTCTTTGTGACTTTTTATCCTATTAATAACCTGTTTATTACGCCATCCTTCTTTACCAACAATAACCAGTACTTTATCAGATTCAGACTGTGACCAAAATTTTTCAAATGCATCTAGCACTAGACCATGCCCTTTACGCGGTTCAACCGTACCCACCATCAAAAATGATTTTGATTTTTTTATCGTTTCTAAAACATAATTAGAATTATCTGGGAGTCCTCTAGAAGGGATGGAATTATCTATATCTGCACCAAGATAAAAATGACGAATTTTTAAGAACTTATTTGACACAGTAACATTCTTTTTAATCCAATCTTGTAATTTATTTGCAACATCTTTAGATATACATAAAGCATAATCTGCAAGAGCTACCACTTTAAGCCATTCTACAAATTCTGATGATAAAGCAGGTACAAAAAATTCAGGAAATTGTACTGGTAATAAATCATAAACTACTACCCCAATTACTACTCCACGTATTTGCAATTCATTTAATATCGCTTTTTTTGAAATAAAGCTACCAGGGTGAAGATCAATAATTAAAATATGATCACCTGGAAAAAAATGCACAATAGAATCAGTTAATGCTGAGTCTTCAACTGGGTAAAACCTACCATCTTTATTTAAAGAATGATAAAAATGATGATGACCAGCATAAGAAAAGATTGGTGTTACAGTGTAGCCTTCAAATTCATTAGTTGATAATTCATGCAATATAGCTCTTACAACACGCTGTATACCAGTAGCATGATCAAAATGTATTAAGCAACTAATATCAATATATATTTTCTTTTCATCACTTAGATAATTAGCAGCAATAGATTTACTTATTAACTTAATTTCTTTTTCCTTAAAAGAATATTCTTTTACTAACTCCCCCACTTTTTTTATAATTAAATCACTCTGGTTTAATTCTGTTTTTTTAAATATTTTGCTTAAATAAATATCTTCAAATTTTTCTAAAATTATCTGAGCAGATTTATCCCAAGAAAATTTATTAAGCTGTTCATTTTGAAATTTAATTAATAACTTACGATAGGATTCATCAGTAATAATTTTGCTGATTTTTTTTGCTAATTCATCAATGTTAAATGGATCAAATAAAGCATCTTCACATCCTACTACTTCTGGCAAACTGGAGGAATTAGCTGCCAAGACTGGAGCACCGCATGCCATAGCCTCTAAAGGTGGTAACCCAAATCCTTCACTATAAGAAGGAAAAACAAATGATGTGCAAGTATTATATAATACTGAAAGATCCTCATCTGCTATATATCCTAAAAATATCAATGCTTGTTTTGGTATTAAATATTCTTTTGATATTGTTCTTAAATGTTGCTCTGCTTGTTTAACTTCTTTTCCCACCATGACTAATGGATAAGAATTTTGCAGACTAGAATCAAGTTTAGAATAAGCTTGTATTAAAGAGTGTAAATTTTTATGATCATCTGCCCCACCTACATACAAAAGAAAACTATTATTATTTAGTTCTGGTACAATATCTTTCACTAAACAGTTTTTTTGAAAAAAAACATCCTTTCTGTAAGAATTTGGCGCTACTAAAATGGTATCTGAATTAATATGCAGACGTTTATTTATTTCTTTTTTAGAAAAATCAGATACTGTTAATATTAGATCCGATTGTTTTGTTTGATTAATTTTATCTAAATACCAATCCCGAATAAAACTAATAAGATACTTATCTTCATAAATAAGTGGTATAACATCATGTAATGTTGTGCATATTATTACATTATTACAATATTTACCTATACTAGTTACAGCATTTTCTTGCCATCCTTCTTGAAAATTAGGAATCCATAATATATCTGGACTGAGTTCATCGATACACCATTCTCTTATTAATTCAGCAGTGGCTCTATTTCCCGAATCACCTGAAATACCACTTACATCTTTAAAATAGTGTAACCAAAATTTAATATTTTCAGGTTCAATTACCCCCCCAAAAATATCATAAACTTCTACTTTACTTGCTCCTAGAGATGCATTGGCAAGCAGAATTAACTCATGCTTACCTTGATTTATTTTTGCAAGTGCCTTAACAATTTCAACAACATAACGTCCAACTCCTCGTTTACCTGAGGCTTTACTTTGAGCACATTGCACATCAACAACAATTCGCATTTTGAACTCCTTAATTATCAATAACTTTTTTCAACTTTTCATGTATTTCGGATTCAAAAGGAGTCAATAATATAATTTCATTGCTATTGTGATCTCGTCTTTCTGCACTGACCAAAGTTAATTTTGATTTAGCTACTAATTGAGCAAGATAACTATGCAATCTTGGAAATTTACTAATTATCTTAATAATATTACGTTTTAATCGTGGTCTTCTAGAAAGAAAATTTACACTCTTTCTAATTGATTTCTTTAATGTGTTTTTAATGGAATTAAATAGTTTAATCCTATTATTAACTTCAAATATTTCACCCGTGATAATTTTTTTTATAAGACGCAAAGGTCGAGTTATTTTCCAAGATAAACTTTGATGTAGATCAATCACTCGCTGATGCCAGTAAGTTATTTGAGATCGCAATTCTTGTTCTGTTGATTCAAACTTAACAACCTCATTTTGTAATTTATTCACTTTTTCCTTTAAAGATTGAATATCATCTTCATTTAATTTAACAAGATGATCTAACTTATTTTCGATATTATCTATTTTTTGTGCTTTCATATCTACTTTTTCTATCTCATGTAAAATAGCAGTATCATAGCGTTCAGCCAATATGCTTAATTTTAGCCCATATTCTTGAGTAAAAGCGTGATCAAATACATCTAGCACCTCTATAGAAGCTGTTTTTTGTGCTATTACTGCATAATCTGGACTTACCCCTTCGATAACATCATTCAAGTTAGGAGAAATCTTTTTAACAAGTTCTTTAGATTCTTGTAATCTCATAACTTTTGTACGAAAAAAACCATAATATTCAGGCACAAATGAAAGCAATAGAGGCGGTATCGGTCGTTGGTGAGTTGGATCTAAATAAAAATTACGGGTTGCAACAGCAATATTCTCAGGATTGGGAGTTTCGAGAATCAATAATCCACCTGGTTTCAATACACGATGTGCTTCTAAAACAAGTGTTCGGAGCTGCTCAAAAGAGATATGTTCAACAACATGAAAAGCAGAAACTATTGCTTGACTTTCATCTGGAAGCTGAGAAAGAAATTCAATAGCATCTCCTTTCATTGCAGGAAGATTTCGATCTATACAGCCTTGGAGCATTTCCTCATCTTGATCTATACCTTGAGGTAAGAAGCCCTCTTGTAAAAGCAATTCAAGCCATTCACCTCTTCCACATCCTAAATCAATTGCAGGTGCTGTTAAATAAATTTTTGTCAAAGGTAAAATAAAGGGAAGGTAAGCACGTAAACGTGTGATAATTAATTCACTAGAACCTCTATATCTTTCCTCAAAAGCTCTATAAAAATTATCGCTCATTGAGAATACTCCACAGTAGATGGCAGCCAAGCTACCCCAACAAAACTATCTTTATCTATGTTAAGAACATTGAAAACTAGTGCTAAATCTCGCCACTCATAATTCTTATTTATATGGGTATCACCAGCATGCAAAGCAATCGCAACTGAATATGTACCTGTTCCTAAATTAGCAAGAAATTGAAAGGTAAAAGTCATTACAGTACCCTTTTTCACTGCCTGCAGTTTATGTTTGAGGTGATGTGTATTGGTACCAAAAATTGACTGACCAAGCCTATCTTTAATCATATAACCAATAACGAGTTCAGGGATATCTTCAACAGCTCTTACAACGACTTTCAATTTTACCAATTGGCCAACATTTACAACTTCAATGCGTTCATCCTGCTCATTTAGCAGGATGACTTCATCCAGCGTAGCCTCGCCAGTTCCAGAAATAGTTTGTAATTTTCCATCATCTGCAGCCTGTTGCCTTACAGTCTGGTTTTCCCGTTCAGCCAATAAAGCATTATAGTAATCCATCACTGCCTCTGGCTCACCTTCCATTACAAAGTGCCCAGCGCTAAGCAAAACAGCCCGGTCACAAATACTCTGAATCGCCTGTTTATCATGGCTAACGATTAACAACGTAGTACCTTGTTTACGGAACTCTCGGATCCGATCAAAGCTTTTATGCTGAAAATAAGCATCACCTACAGACAGTGCCTCATCCACAATCAAGACGTCTGGCCGAATAGCGGTCGCCACGCTGAAAGCCAAACGCATTTGCATACCACTACTATATACACGCACCGGTTGATCAATATAGTCACCAATTTCAGCAAATGCTTCGATTTCAGGCATCAAATGGGCTATATCAGCGCTACTCATTCCCAACAATTGTCCAGCCATAAATGCATTTTGTCGGCCCGTAAAGTCAGGATGAAATCCCATCCCGAGCTCAAGCATAGCCGCTACACGACCAGTCATTTTCACGCTACCGGTAGTAGGCTGAGTTGTACCAGTAATCAGCTTAAGTAAGGTGCTTTTTCCCGCACCATTAATTCCAATAATACCGACAGCCTCACCTGGCTGAACTGTAAAATTAATATCCTGCAATACCCATTTTAACTGGTGATATTTTGCATTACCTGGAGTAAACCACTCACACAAACGTGCCCATCGGTTAGAATATTGCTTGTAGGCCTTGCCTAAGTTACTAACAGTAATCATACCCATCAGAGTTCATCCACCATTTCACCCACATGCTGGCGAAATAAACGCATTCCTAAACCACATAACACTAATCCCAGTACAAATGGGTAAAGAAGCGTTACCCAGTCAGGCAACTGACCTAAAACAAAAATACCTTGGTAGGCTTGGACAAGTGGATACATAGGATTGAATGCCATAAATGGCTTAACCGATTCAGGCAGAATGCTCGCGGGGTATACTACAGGAGTAAACCAAAACCAAAATTGTAAAAAGATGCCAAAAAATTGACCAACATCCCTAAAAAAAACATTCAGCACGCCCAACGTCATACCCAAACCGATAGCGAATAGAAGTTGAATGAGCAACACCGGAATGATGGCTAAACTTACCCAACCCGGCCAAAAGCCAGCAAAGAGCAAGAAAACCAAGAATAATCCGAAGATGATGGCAAAGTTAACACCAGCATTGAGCACCGTAATGATAGGCAAACTCATGCGAGGGAAACTAATTTTCTTAAGCAAGTTAGCGTTATCTAAAAAAATGTTTTGGCCGCGCCCAACGATCTCGGCAAATAACCCCCAAGTAAGAGAACCTGCACACAGATAGATACTATACGCAAAACCATTATCAACTCCCGGCAATTTTGCTCGCATTACTTGCGAGAAGATAACCGTATAAACGATGATCATGGCCAGTGGATTGAGAAACGTCCAAGCTGCACCTAATAATGAATTGCGGTATTTACTTTGGAATTCGCGTTTTACACTACCGTAGATAAATCCACGGTAGGCCCACAAGGGCCTTAAAATGCCAATCATTAAGCTCGCCCGTAATTATCTTCAAAGCGAACAATATCATCTTCCCCTAGATACTCACCACTTTGTACTTCAATCATCACCAAATCGAGTATGCCAGGGTTTTCTAAACGATGCTTATGACCTGCAGGAATATAGGTAGATTCATTTGTATTAACAAAGAGTTCCTTTTCACCATTGATCACTTTAGCCATACCACTCACCACAATCCAATGTTCACTACGATGGTGATGCATTTGCAAGCTAAGGCTAGCACCTGGCTTCACTTCAATTCGTTTTATTTTAAAGCGAGGGCCTTCTTCCAATACGGTATAAGTCCCCCATGGGCGAGATACAGTGCGGTGAAACTTGTAGGTTTCATGTCCTTGTTGCTTCAAGGCATTGTAAACAAATTTGACATCCTGAACTCTAGACTTGTCTGCAACTAACAGAGCGTCTGGAGTATCTACAATTACTAAATTATCTACCCCTACAGCTCCTACCAATCGACCAGTACCCTCACAATGGATATAGCTATTGTGGACGTCATGTAGAATTGTATCACCGGCTAAAGTATTACCTGCAGCATCCTGCTCACCTAACCGATCCATTGCCGACCAGGAACCAATATCATCCCAACCTATATCACATGGCACAACAGCAACATTTGAGGAACGTTCCATTACAGCATAATCAATAGAGATATCAGGAACGCTAGCGAATGCAACCTTATCTAAGTCTGTCTGCTTCAATTCAGTACTATGCACTGTACGTGAAACTTTCAAGCAATTGCGAACAGCTTCCATCACTTTTGGACAGTGCTGAGTCATTTCGCGGATCAAGGTTCCAGCCGAAAAACAGAACATTCCAGAGTTCCAATAGAAACGTCCCGAAGCCACATATTCTTGTGCAAGTGCTAATGAAGGCTTTTCTACAAAGCATTTGACATTATTACCATCAGCTTCAATATAGCCATAACCTGTTTCTGGTGCATTTGGCGCAATACCAAAGGTCACCAATTTACCATTACCCGCAAGTGATACAGCTTGATCAACTGCCTCTGCAAATGCAGAATGATTACTAATCAAATGATCTGCTGCCAGCACCAATAGCAATGCATCATCTCCATGATGTTGCATCACCTGTAACGCAGCTGTAGCTACCGCAGCAGCCGTATTGCGGCCAAATGGCTCCAAAATAAAACTGGTTGGCAACCCAGTATCATTAACCTCGCTGTAATCATCCAAAGTTTTGAACTGTAAATCCCTGTTTGTTACCGTGAGAATTTCAGTCACGCCTGGTAAGGCAGCACCACGTATAAATGCTTTCTGTAACAGACTTTCACCATCAGTCAGACGGATAAATGGTTTAGTATGTTGCTCACGAGAGATAGGCCAGAGTCGTGAACCAGCCCCACCACAAAGAATTGTTGGTATTAGTTTCATAAATATAATCTGATAGTCTGATTGGCCTGCTTACACAAGTTTCTGATTTATTTTTTAAATGAATTAGTCATCTAAATAATTGCGAAGCAATCTTAGCTTAATATAACTATCTATTCAATAATACTTGGCAAACTATAGCTTACTTGAATAAAATTTACTTATTCTTAAAAAAGGGAATCTACCGATCCCCCTTATAACTAATTCATTACCTGCACACTATCTTTTAGCTCTTGCTGAATATTAGACATACACTGCCGACCTGTCTTCAGACTTACGGATTTGCCTTTTTCTTGTGCAAAAGAAGTTTCCGCATAAAACCCCTCCAGCACATCCACCCTCTCCTCACTGTTCACTTCAAATCGGGCATTGGCAAAACCCACCTTAGCCACATGATCCAGTGCTTCCTGATAAAAGCCTGTATCTTTGCTTTGCTGGTCAATTTCTTTAGCAGTCCGAATCGCATCGTTTAGGCTGATGCCATCGCATAAAGTTAGATCAATGTAATACACTGGCTGGCGGTAGCTTTGCGTGGTGCTTTTGCCGCGCAGGATCAACTGCAACGGTAGGCAAGGAAGTAAATCCCCTGATGCCGCCGCATGGTAATAAGACAGTCATGCCGTCAAAGTGCGGATACTGTTAAAACCTGTGGTTCTAAAGATAAACGTACCAAATCCATCGCCATCATCCAGATTGACATGCAACCACCCATAAGGCTTGCAGTTCCCACCCTGTGCCAGTGGACATAAATCTGGCGATGGGCAGGGTGAACTACCACCACTCTCCTAGACAAATATCGTCTATTCTTTTTGCATAGGAGAGAACCTTATGAGTGGATAACGATATACCCCAGAATTTAAAGATGAAGCTGTTAAATTGATTACTGAACGTGGATATTCTGTCACTGATGTCGCAGAACGTCAGGTGTATCACAGCACAGCATTTATAAATAGCTAAAGGCATTACGCAACAACCCTGATGAACATGAACTGCTCGAGGCAAAGAAAGAAATCCTTCGCCTTAAAAGTCAGCTTAAACAGACTGAAGAGGAACGGGATATCCTAAAGTGAAAGCACTGCTTTCACGCCGCTTTGCAAGCCTACCCGAGTAAAGTATCAGTTTATACTGGAATACAGCCATCAATTTAAGATTAAAACGATGTGTCGGGTTCTTAAGATTGCGCGTGCTGGCTATTACACCTGGTTGCATGAACCTGAATCAGGTAGGACTATTGAAGATAAGCGGTTATTACAGCTCATCCGTTCCTCTTATGATGCCAGTTATGGCATCTATGGTTATCGTCGCATCACGCTGGATCTTAAAGAGCTAAGTGAAAGCTGTGGGCCTAATCGTGTGCTAAAGATCATGAAGAACAATGGTATTGCCGCTGTTCGAGGATATAAGAAGCATAAAAGTTGGTCGTGGTCGTCCTCAAATTGTACCACCTAACCATTTAAATCGAGAATTTGTTGTAAACACACCTGATACCTCGTGGGTGACTGATATAACTTACATTCGCACATGGCAAGGCTGGTTATATCTGGCTGTGGCTCTTGATTTATATTCAAGAAAAGTCATCGGTTGGTCAATGAAACCTACTCTTGCCAAAGATATTGTTTTGGATGCACTTCTCATGGCAGTGTGGCGACGTAGGCCTAATGAACCTGTGATCATACACTCAGACCAAGGCTCACAATACAGCAGCGGAGACTGGTAGAAATTTAGTCAGAAGCATAACTTAATACCCAGCATGAGCCGCAGAGGGAACTATTGGGATAATGCTGTTGCTGAATCTTTTTTTAGCAGCTTAAAGAAGGAAAGAATTAAAAAGAGGATCTATAAAACACGAGAAATGGCCCGTGCAGATGTGTTTGATTATATCGAGATGTTTTACAATCGAATCAGGCGTCATTCGCATCTCGATGGTATGAGTCCAGAAGCATTTGAGGCAGCTTCAAAATGAGGCTGTTTTATGTCTAGGATACTGGGAGCTGTCCACAGCATTATCCCAACAATTCCCTCGTCTAGACATACTTTGAATATAATTGTTTGTCAGTAATAGGATTCTAAAATCACGGCTGCAGTACTGACTGCTATTGAGATTTACTACAATCGAATTAGACGACATTCTGCAAATGGCTGGTTAAGCCCGGAAGTCTTTG
Organism: Acinetobacter brisouioides; assembly: GCF_004331075.1. Taxonomy (GTDB): domain Bacteria; phylum Pseudomonadota; class Gammaproteobacteria; order Pseudomonadales; family Moraxellaceae; genus Acinetobacter. The sequence goes on from NZ_SJNX01000003.1 coordinate 264,882, forward strand.
AACAGAAATATTTTAAGAATTTAGAGGGATCGGCTGTCCACAATACTCTCTAGGATCAACTTCATAAATTTCATCATCTGTTGATTGACCCGTTTGACCTCATAGCGCTGCTGCACCAATGCCAAAGAGCTGGCAGCCATCTGTTCAATCTGTGCAGGCTGTTCAATCAGGCGCTGCATCGCTTGTGCCAGTGCATCGGCATCGCGGACAGGGACTTTAAAACCATTTTGCCCCTCAATCACCGTTTCCTTACAACCTGGTGCATCGGTGGTGATAATCGCACGACGCATCGCCATGGCTTCAAGCACCGAACGCGGAATGCCTTCACGGTAGGAGGGCAATACAAAAATATTGGCTTGGCAAATGGCTTGACGTACATCACTGAGTTTACCCCAATACTGAATCAAACCTGCGGCCATCCACGCTTCCAGATCGTCCTGAGCAATTGCAGCAGGGTTTTCATCAATCCAGCCGACCAGATGAAAATGTGCTGCAGGATAGCGCTGTTTGATTTGCTTGGCTGCGGCAATGTATTCATACACGCCTTTGTCTTTCAACAAACGTGCCACCATCAAAAAAATCGGCTGCGGTTGACCCTTTTCATCCAGTATTAAAGGCTGTGGGGCAAATTTTTCGGTATTCACGCCTGAGCCATTCACAATATAGGTTGGGATTCGCTGAGGTAAATGCTTCAGCTCACGCACCAAAGCCAAATCATCGGCATTTTGGAAAATCACCGCGCTGGCTTTACTCAAGGCAAAGCGAAAAATCTGGTTAAACAGACGTTTCACATATTTAAAACGACCTGCTGACTGATCATTCTGAAAGGCAAAGCCCAAACCGCTGAGTAAAATATAGCGTTCAGGCACTTTCGCTAGATACGCCGCAATCGTGCCATACAGAATCGGTTTAATGGTGTAGCTCAGAACTTTATTGGGACGTATGGCTTTAAGCTGCTGGTAAATTGCCAACATGGTTTTCGAGTCTGCGACAGGATTGGTACCCATTTTTTGTAATGGGTAACTGTGTAAAGCAAATCCCAATTTCTGAAAATACGCCTGATCTTCGGGATACAGCTCGATATTCGGCGCAAGAATGTGAATGGCATAGCCTTTCGCTGCAATGCTATTCAGCAGGTCACCCCGAAAATTTCGGACGGTATGCAGGTCGTTGGAAATAATGCAAAATTTCATAGATTACTTTGCCAAACCCTGTAAATGCTGCACATACCACGGCATGGCTTGTACAATGCCCTGAGCAATATTGAACTGCGGCTGATAGCCCAGCAAGGTTTGAATTTTTGAAATATCGGCTTGCGAATGGCGCACATCGCCTGCACGGAAATCACGATAGACAGCCGCCTGAGTATAATGCACCGCATTTTTCGCCAAGGTTTCAGTCAACATGGTAAACAGTTGATTTAAATCAGTTCGTCCACCAACAGCCACATTATAAATTTGATTGAGTGCAGCCGTGTTTTCAGTAGTCGCTGCCAACAGGTTTGCCTGTACTGCATTGGCAATATAGTTAAAGTCGCGACTGGTTGAGCCATCACCATTAATATACACCGTATCGCCCTGAATCATGGCAGCCGTCCATTTTGGAATCACCGCGGCATAAGCACCATCAGGCGTCTGGCGTTTACCAAAAATATTGAAATAACGCAGACCAATCGAATTAAAGCCATAACAACGCTGGAAAACACTAGCATACAACTCATTAACATATTTGGTCACGGCATACGGCGACAATGGATTGCCAATAATCTCTTCTTTTTTAGGCAAGGCAGGATGATCGCCATAAGTCGAACTACTGGCAGCATAGACAAAGTTTTTGACTTGGACCTCTTTGGCAGCCACCAACATATTCACAAAGCCCGAGATGTTGGAAGCATTGGTCGCAATCGGGTTTTCAATCGAACGTGGTACTGAACCAAGCGCCGCCTGATGCAACACATAATCCACACCTGCACACGCTGTTTGACAGTCTTCAAGGTTGCAAATATCACCCTGAATAAATTTGAAATTCTGCCATTGCTCAGCCGACACGGTAGCCTGCACTTCATCGAGATTGTGCTGAAAACCTGTCGAAAAGTTATCTAAGCCGACCACACGCTGACCCAGCAACAACAGTTGTTCCAGCAAATTTGAACCAATAAATCCCGCGACGCCTGTGACTAACCACGTTTTGGGTTGCTGTTGGAGTTGTTCACAACATTGTTGATATTGGCTCATGATGCTGTTCTCTCAGTACTGAGGTGATAAAGTGCCAACCATTGTTGCAGCATACTCTGCATGGAGTAATGCTGCTGAATGCGCTGACGGTTCTGCTGCCCCAATTGGGCTTTTTGTTCTGTCGACAATTGTAACGCTTGGACAAGTTTTTTGCTGAGCATTTCTGCGTTTTGTGGCGGAACCAGCCACTCAGGCTCACCCAACACTTCTTTTACGCCACCGCAATCGGTCGCCACCACCACACGTTCACAGCTCATGGCTTCTGCTACTACCAAGCCAAACCCTTCCCAAGCCGAGGACAGCACAAATACATCTGCCGCCGACAGCAATGCTGCAACATCATGCCGCACGCCCAGAAAACGGATCTGATCTGCCAAGTTCAACTGCTGCACCTGCTGTTCAAGTTCAGCGCGTTGCACCCCATCGCCCACAATCAATAACTGAGCTTTTGGCTGAGTTTGTTGGAGTAAGCGAAATGCCTGAATCAGGTTGGGATAATCTTTGGCTTGCATCAAACGCCCGACCGCCATCAATACAGGTGTCTCTGCTGAACAGCCCAGTTGCTGACGAAGCTGCTGACGTGCCAATGCAGAATATTGAAATTTTTGTGTATCAATGCCGTTGCTGACGGTGGTGCTTTTGGCTGCACTAAAGGCTTTTTGGGCAATAAAAAAATCGGTGGCTTCCTGACTGACATTGGTATTCAGATCACTATAACGGTCGGTCAAGCGGTACAACCACTGCCGTGCTTTACCTCCAATCGCCTTGCTGTGTGCAGTACAAATCAAATATGGAATCTGTGCCGAACGACGTAGCAAACGAGCAAATAAAATCGCATGGAACATGTGTGCATGTACCACATCGGGCTGAAACTGCTGCATGATCTGGGCAAAACGCTGGGCACTTTGCGAGAAGTTCGCCAGTGAATTTAAACCCAGTTGAATCAGTTCAATCTCGGCTTGCTGTGGTCGAACCTCAATTTCGCCACGCAAATAAGCGATTTTGACCTGATGCCCTGCCATAAACAGTTGATCAGCAAGACTGGTCACGACTTTTTCCGCACCACCCAAACCCAAGCCTGTAATCAGCAACAAAATTTTCATGGTCAAACTCGCTTAAGCTTGGGCAAACAGTTGCAGCCACTGTGCCACAATCTGCTCGGTGGAATACTGTTGCACATGTTGCTGATTGTATTGAGCAATCGTTTGATAATGCTCAGTATCCAAGCTCATCATCTGCGCTAATTTGTCACTCAAAGCCTGTACATTTTCAGCAGCAACCAATCGGTTTGGCGTGTTGGCCAAAATCTCACGTGGGCCAATCGGACAATCAAAAGCCACAATCGGCAAACCAAAGCTCAGAGCTTCAAGCAGCACCATGCCAAAGCCTTCAAAACGCGAGCTTAAACAATATACTGAAGCCTGTGCATAGTACGGTGCAACCTCGGGGGTCGCAGCCACCCAATCCACCGACTTTTCAATGCCAAGTTGTGTTGCCTGTTGTTTGAGAGCCTGCTCCTGCTCACCACTACCAACAATCCGCAGCGTCCAGTCAGGATACTTCGAGCTGAGCAATTGCCAGGCCTCAAGCAGCAAATCAAAACCTTTTTCAGAACGTAAGCGCCCAACCGCAAGCACCGTTTTATGGTTTTGACTCGGTAACTGTGTAGCAATCTGAAAAGGTGACGGATTGGCAATTGCTTGAATCTTCGCTGAGATTTTAGCAATGCCCTGCTGCCATAACTGTCGGTCATGTTCAGTTAAAGTCACCACCGCATCGGCATGGCGCGCTGCCCAGACACGCCCGACACGGCGCAAACGCAGACCTAAATCCACTTCAAAATTAAAATGTTCCCAGCAAATATGCTGTACCTTCAAACCAAACAAGGCAGGTACAGTAAAAATGCAGGAAATGCTGTCCACCACGACCAAATGCTGAATCTGCTGCTGCTGGACAAAACGGCGTATTTTCCAAATTGTCCCGAGTAAATGACTTTTCATCGACACAGGCTGTGGATAAAGTGCATGGTTTTCCACACGGGCATCCAAGGCAAAAAATGGACGCTCACCTTGTGATAAATTCAGAATACACACCTGCTGTCCCTGTGCAGCTAAGGCATTGGCGACCAGTGTCGTAACGCGCTCGGTTCCACCTGCAAGGTTGAGATTGCCAATCAGAAAGCAAATTTTGCCGATCATTTTTTCAGACCCAAACGGCGCAAGGTACGGTCAAACAATAAAAATGCCACGCCATAATGGAAAAACAGACGATTCCCACGGTTACGGATCATCTCTTCATTGAGTGGATGCTGACGCATTTGCTGTTTTAAAGTTTTCCAGCGCTGCTGCGCCGCGCTGATTCCATCGGCATTCAAGACATCCATAATATGCGACTGGCTAATCGCAATCATGGTTGCCACCAGTTCAGGATGCTGTTCAATACGTTCTAAATAAAACAGCGGCACGCCACCCAAATCATCAATATTTTTACGGGATTTGGTCGCGGTAATGCCTTGCGGATTGATACGGTAATTGATCAACACTTCAGGGCTGAAATAAGCGGTTTTTGCTGCGAAAAATAACAACGGTGTGGTGTAGGCATCTTCATAGTTTTTGCCCACAGGAAAGCGAATGTCTTTAAATAACTCGCGTTTATAGACCCGCAGCCATGCAAACCAAGCCGAACGGTTGGACAGTTCCAGTAAAATGTCCTGATTAAGGGTTTGCAAACCTTGCTTGGACATACGGTGTAAAAACGGAATGGTATTGCCTTGGTCATCCACCCGTTGCACTGCAAATTGCACAATGTCGGCATCGGTCTGAATGCCTTTAAACACTTCAGCAAAATACTGCAGATTGAGATAATCATCTGAATCTAAAAACGCTACATACTCGCCTTGCGCCTCTCCAATCCCTGTATTACGTGCCCCACTCAAGCCCTGATTTTTTTGTCGAACAATACGAAATTGCTGCTGTACCGTTTCAGGCTGCTGTGCCAAAAACTGCTGCGCTTTGGCAACCGACTGGTCTGGACTACCATCATCGACCACAATCACCTCAACCCCAGGCACAGGCAACTGCTGGCAGATACTGGTCAGGCATTGTTCAATGTATTTTTCGACATTATAAACAGGGATGATCAAGCTCAGCTTCATCGGAGTATTCTCAGCGTTTTAAATAGGTAGACGGTTTAAAGATACGAATATGCGTGTCTAAAATTAAACCCTGCTTATAAAAGTAATTAAACAGCGTTAAAGACAAAATTTCTGTGGCGAGAATCGCAAAAATCGCCCCATACAAGGCAAAATAATGAATCGCCAAGAAGGTCACGATGACATTAAATGCAACCAGAGTCATGGTCTTATGATGCAAATAATCATAGGCATTGAACTTGATCAGATACTTTTCTGCTACGGTCGACATGCCTGAAAACAGGGTCACGAACACTGCAATAATCAGAATATCATTGACCTGCTGATAGGCAGCACCATACAACCACTGGATAATCCAGTGCCCGAACAACGCGAAAAATACCGCAGCCGAAGACGCAATCACGATAACCATCAAGTTTAAACGTGCCACCATGTTCTGGCTGCGTTCAAAGTCTTTTTCCGCATAAATCTGGGTTAAAAAAGAGGAAATAAAAGCATTTAAAACAAAATAAAAACTGCTACCAAGGGTCATTGCCACCGAATAAATCCCCAGATCATGCTGTGACTTCATCCCCAAAAACAGTTGCGAGGTCTTGGTAAAAATCGCAATCGACAATGTATACAGCACCAGTTTGCGTCCGACTTTCAGCACATAGCCGCGATACTGCTGTAACCGATCGGCAATACGCTGAGGATTACTCAATTTTTTACGCGCAAAAATCATCCGACGCATCAAAAATGGCACCAGCGTCACCAACACAATCGGAATACTTAAATAGCTGACAGGCAACTGCAATTCAGCAATGCCATAACGCACAATCAGGCTGACCAAAATCGCGGTGACATTGCAGATGGTATTAAAACGTGACTGCAAAGTGGCATTGAAATAAATGCTATATGCCGTGTCATGCAGAGAAAAATACACCCCGATACAGGCAGCCACCGAAAAAATAAAGGTTAGTGGATCAACAGTTAAATACAGATACAACAGCACCAGACTGGCAAAGACCGCAAAAAACAGGTTGCGTAAAGTACGCGTGGCAAAAATGATGTGTTCGCCTGTTTTGCGGTTTTGACTAGTTTTTTGGAAAATCAGGTTGTCTGAGCCAAACAACGATACCGTTTGCACAATTGCAAAAATCGAGGTGGCAAAAGTCAGCTTCCCGAAATTGGCAGGGCCAATATAACGTGCCACAAACGAGGTCACGAAAATTAATCCAAAAATGGACAACAGCTTTTCAGCCATCATCCACAATGAATTGAGATAGACTTTTTTACTCATGATGCCGCTTACAGACGGATGTCCACACAGTCTTTATCGAGCACATATTTCAAGTCATACAGCACAAAATTGGCTTTACACATTTTGGCAATATCGTCACGGCTTAACTGTTTAAACTGCTGATGAGCAACGGCTAACACCACCGCATCATAGTAATGGTTTTTCGGCTGATCAGTCAGTTCCAAACCATATTCATGCTGCACTTCGGCAGCATCGACCCACGGATCATACACATCGGCCTGAATGTGGTATTCCTGCAATTCATGAATAATATCAATGATGCGAGTGTTGCGGATATCTGGACAGTTTTCTTTAAAGCTCAGACCCAGTACCAAGACTTTTGCGCCTTCGACCTGAATACGCTTTTTCACCATGGTTTTGACCAGTTGCGTCACCACATAAGCACCCATACTGTCATTTAGACGGCGACCCGCCAAAATAATTTCAGGATGATAACCAATTGCCTGCGCTTTATGGGTTAAATAGTACGGATCAACCCCAATACAGTGCCCACCCACCAGACCTGGACGGAATGGTAAGAAGTTCCACTTGGTGCCTGCGGCTTTGAGCACATCTTCGGTGTCGATGCCCATTTTATTGAAAATCAACGCCAGTTCATTGATGAGTGCAATATTGACATCGCGCTGGGTGTTTTCAATGACCTTTGCCGCTTCAGCGACTTTAATACTCGGAGCTTTGTGTGTACCTGCGGTGATAATCAGGTTATAGACTTCATCGACATAATCGGCAATTTCAGGGGTTGAACCCGAAGTAATTTTTAAAATATTAGTGACGCGGTGTTCTTTGTCGCCTGGGTTAATGCGCTCTGGGCTATAACCTGCATAGAAATCCTGATTAAAGATGAGACCTGACACTTTTTCCAGTACAGGAATACACACTTCTTCGCTCGCTCCCGGATACACGGTCGACTCGTATACCACGATATCGCCTTTTTTCAGGACTCGACCAATACTTTCTGAGGCTTTCACCAACGGGGTTAAGTCAGGCTGTTTATACTGGTCAATCGGCGTCGGGACAGTCACGATAAAGAAGTTACAATCCTGTAAATCATCAATCTGGGTGGTATAGCTTAAATGGCTTGCCTGTTGTAATTCTTCTGGCGAGGTTTCCAAAGTATGATCCTGACCGCTTCGAAGTTCATCAATACGCTTTTGTTGAATATCGAACCCGACTGTTGCGACAGTTTTACCAAATTCGACAGCCAGAGGGAGTCCCACATAGCCTAAACCAACAATCGCGATTTTGAGTTGATCTCGTTGCAACATAGACAGTCCGATCCTAATCAATAAAGTAAAAGAGGATCATAATGGATGATCCTTACAGGCTGACTAATATAACAGAAATCAGACTGATTTTTCGGATAAAAAAGCGAGTTCGAGCTTTAGTACCGGCTGGCTTTATTTACAGATTTAAAACACGTTTTTGGTCAGATTAGGCGGTTACTTCACACAAAAAACATACCGTTTGTTTACAATCCATTATATGCTTAGAGCCACCAATGCCTGCATGATCAGGCAAGCTGTTTTAATCAAATAAAATTGGATTCCTCTTATGAGTAAAGCCTTACCCGTTGCTGTTGCAGTTATTTTAGGCGGCGCTGCACTTGTTCCTGTTTTTTATGCATCTCAACACCCTGCTCCAGCAAAGACCCATCGCGCATCAGCAGGCACGTCATCTGAACCGAAAAAGGTTCTGAGCTATATGCAAGGCTACCAAATGGGTGGTCAGGTTTCTCCTGAAATGGATATTGACGGTTTTGCCCAAGGTCTGCGTGACGCTCGCGAACACAAACCGCACGCTTACAACGATCAGCAAGTTAAAGAAGCTATCGTTAATTATCAAAAAGAATTACAAGGCAAGCTGACCAACTTGCAACAACAGAACAAAACTTTCCTTGCTGAAAACGGCAAGAAAGCTGGCGTAAAAACCACAGCTTCTGGTTTGCAATATGAAATCATCAAACAAGGTACAGGCAAACAGGCGACTGCCAATTCAACTGTAAAAGTGAATTATGAAGGCAAACTGGTTGACGGTACGGTCTTTGACAGCAGCTATGCGCGCGGTGAACCGGCTGAATTCCCACTTGCAGGTACGATTCCAGGCTGGATTGAAGGGATTCCATTGCTCAAAGAAGGTGGCAGCATCATGCTTTACGTTCCAGCCAAACTGGCTTATGGTGAACAAGGTAACCAAACCATTCCACCAAATAGCGTATTGATCTTCAAGGTCGATTTACTTGCTGTGAAATAATCAAAACAATGGAAAGTCACTAGGGTCTGTTGAGGTTTCGCAGGCGTCTGCGACGACAGCTATTTTTTGAGTATTTCGAGGCAAGAACGATGAAATTTAGTGATTCTAAATAAATCATTATTAACCAAGAAATACTCAAAATAACCGAGTTGCCACGGATTAGGGCTAAAACTTGGTTATGAAACTCGACAATGGAATCACCATTGCTTTCGTTCCATGTCTGGTTTAAGTCATTTTGCCAATAACGTAGGACATAGATGAAATATCAATAAACCCTGCTCTCCATTTGTATTTTAGGAAGATGATAATGAAAAAAATCCTGAGCTTTGTGTGTATCTTCTCTTGTTTATCCACGCCCGTATGGGCAGCCAGCGCCATTGATGCCAATAGCTCGCTTAGCACACAAGCAGGTTATAGTTTTGGCTATCTTTTGGGAAAAAGTAATGCTGAAGCTATACAAGGGCTCGATTTAAATGCCTTTGTTCAGGGCTTGACTGCTGCATCGCACAACCAAAACCCTGCATTATCAGAACAGGAAATGGCAAATGCCTTGGCGCTTTATAAAAAACAAGCTGAAGCCAAAGACCTTTTGCAACATCAGCAGCAAGCTCAAATCAATGCTAAAGCTGGCGCTGATTTTTTAGCCAACAATGCCCACCAAGCTGGCGTAGTGACTACTGCCTCAGGTCTGCAATATCAAGTGATCAAAGCAGGTCAAGGCAAAAGCCCAAGCAAAAATAGTACAGTTGAAATCAACTATGAAGGTCGGCTGATTGACGGCACCGTTTTCGATAGCTCAATTGCCCGTGAACAGGCGGCTGATTTTCGAGTCAGTGAAGTGGTCAGCGGCTTGGCCGAAGGTTTACTGACCATGAAAGAAGGCGGTAAAACCCGCTTCTTTATTCCAGCCAAACTGGGTTATGGTGAAATTGGTGCTGGCGATGCCATCGGCCCCAACAGCACCCTGATTTTTGATGTAGAGCTGCTTAAAATTAAATAAAGAATTAAAAAATCAGTTAAAAAAAACCGACATCTTAATGTCGGTTTTTTTATATTTAATGCTCAGGACGGAGGTGTCGCGGGCGAAAGCCTGAAAGCAATAAACCAATCGTATAGGTAGCCGCTCCAACCACGCACAGTGCTGTTAGCTCTACGATTTTCATCCATGTAGACAAATGCCCGTCGTATAGATGTAAACCATACGCCAGTGCGCCAGCCATACATAAATTGGCAAAGCCATACTGTGCAAAAATCTTTTTCCAGTGTGCACCAAAACGGTAAATATTGCGCTTATGTAAGTAGTAATACAGCATCCCTGCATTGACGAATGCCGAACCTGAAGATGCAATTCCAAGTGCCATATGCTCAGCATGCCAGTGAATGGATTTAAAGAAGCTAATCAAAATCACGTTTAAAATCGCATTGGCAGCAACCGCCATTAAGCCCACACGAACTGGGGTTTTGGTATCTTGCTGGGCATAAAAACCAGGAGCAAACACCTTAATCAGCATAAATGCCAATACACCACCACTCATACACTGCAATGCCAGTGAGGTCATGTGGGTGTCTTCTGCGGTAAACTCACCACGTTGGAACAAGGTCTGGATAATCGGCGTTGACAACATAAATAGAGCCACACTAGCAGGCACACCCACCATGATGATGACACGTGCAGCCCAGTCAATCATGCCACGAAAGCGTTCGAGGTCTTGCTCAGCATGACGCGCTGACAATGACGGTAAAATTACTGTACCAATCGCCACGCCAATTAAACCCAGTGGCAACTCAGTCATACGCTCGGCGCTATACAACCATGACACCGAACCACTTTGCATGAATGATGCCCAAATGGTATTCAGCAACAGATTGATTTGCGTCACCGACACGCCAAACAGTGCAGGCAGCATCAGCTTGAGAATACGCTCCACCCCTTCGTGTTTGAAATCGATGCGTGGTGGAATCAGCAATTTCTTGCGCCACAACTCAGGAATCTGGATGGTGAGCTGAATAAAGCCCGCTGCCAGCACCGCCCAGCCCAATGACATGATTGGGGTTTGCAGATACGGCGTTAGCCACCATGCCCCTGCGATCATCACCAGATTCAGCAAAACTGGAGAAAACGCTGGACTAAAAAATGCGCCGTAACTGTTCAGGATACTGCTGGCAAATGCCGTCAGTGACATAAACATCAAATACGGAATAGTCAAACGAAACATTTCAACCGCTTGTGCGAACTTGTCGGGATCATTGTGGAAACCTGGCGCATAGATATACACCACGGCAGGCGCGATGATCATGGCGAGCAAGGTAATCGACGACATCACCACCAGCAGGCAGCCAAACACCCGACTAATCAGGATTTGCACTTCTGCATGTAAACGTCCGGTTTTGTACTCAGTCAAAATCGGAATGAAGGCTTGGGAAAATGCACCTTCGGCAAACAGTCGCCTGAAAAAATTGGGAATGCGAAATGCAACTACAAAGACGTCGAATTCTTTGCCTGCACCAAACACGTTCAGCAACACCATGTCACGCACCAGTCCCAACACACGGGACAGCATGGTCATTGCACTCACGATAAAGGTCGACCGCCAAAGCGCCATCGCTTACACCTAAGTCAAATTGGAAGTGGCTATTTTAATGAAAAGCCCAAACAATTTCGTTATTAATTCTTCAATTTCTGTGATTTTCTTTGTGTAACAATTCTCGAAAATCTGCCCAGTGAAAATGCATCCCTGGATCGGTTTTACGCTGCGGTGCAATATCGGAATGCCCCGCAATATGCTGCTGAATCTGCGGATAAGCTCGCTGCAAAGCTGATACAACCTGTGCAAGCACCTGATATTGTACAGATTCAAATGGGAGGTCATCACTGCCTTCCAGTTCAATCCCAATCGAATAATCATTACATTCAGGCACACCCAAATAGCTCGAACGCCCAGCATGCCATGCCCGATCATTAAAATTGACAAATTGCAGGACTTCACCTGTTCTTAGTATTAAAAGATGTGCTGAAACCTGCATACCTTTAATGGTTTGAAAATACGGATGTGCATTCCAGTCCAGTTGATTTTGAAAAAACTGCTGAATGTAACCTCCTCCAAATTGCGAAGGCGGTAAACTGATATTATGAATCACCACTAGCCGAATCTGCGTTTGAGCAGGACGCTGATTAAAATTCGGGGAAGGCAACTGCTGTGCACCGTGTAACACGCCATCCATTACTTTAAATTTTGTCTGGTTTTGCATCTTCACTCCCGCATTAAATCACATGCAAGCATTTTAACTGACCCAGACCTGAACTGCGTAACTTAAAAATCCAAGCTCCGAGCATCTCGTTATTTTTTACTTTTTACCAGAGGTTGATTAACATACCCCTAGTTTCTTTATCTGTAGACTATCATGGATCCATACTCACCGCTGAAAGGCAAAACAGGAATCAAACGTATTCTGAATGCGACGAGTTACTCAATCGCTGGATTTAAATCCGCCTTTCGCTATGAAGCCGCCTTTCGCCAGATTGTCTTACTGAATATTGTCTTACTCCCGATAAATTTATGGCTCAGTTTGTCAAAATTAGAGCATTTGATTTTGATTTTAGTGGGCTTACTGGCGCTCATTGTTGAATTATTCAATTCAGCAATTGAAGCGGTAGTGGATCGCATTTCACTAGAACGTCATCCTCTGGCAAAAAATGCCAAGGATATGGGCAGTGCTGCACAATTTGTGACGCTGAGTATGATTGCAATTGCATGGGCAAGTATTCTTATCTTCAAATAAAAAAAGACTCCATACGGAGTCTTTTTTTAGCGATTGACTTACCAGCCTAAAGCTTGTTGCTGTTTTTTAATCAGTTCTTGAATACCTTGCTCAGCCAGTTCTAACATGGCATTACATTGGGTACGGGTAAATGGCTTATCTTCTGCTGTACCCTGAATTTCAATAAACTCACCAGCCTGTGTCATCACCACATTGAGGTCTGTTTGGCAGTTTGAATCTTCTTCATAGCAAAGATCAAGCAGCACTTCATCTTGGTACATACCCACAGAAATTGCCGCGACCAAACCTTTAAGTGGGTCATGCTTAATTTTCTTTTGCTCAAGCAAAACATTCATGGCATCGACCAGTGCAACCGCAGCGCCTGTAATTGCTGCTGTACGTGTGCCACCATCGGCCTGAATCACATCACAGTCGATAGTGATGGTATTTTCACCGAGTTTTTTCAGATCAATCATGGCGCGCAGACTACGCCCAATCAAACGCTGAATTTCCTGAGTACGACCTGTTTGCTTACCACGTGCCGCTTCGCGGTCAGAACGGGTATGAGTCGAACGTGGCAACATGCCGTATTCTGCTGTCACCCAACCTTGACCTTGACCTTTTAAAAAGCGCGGTACACTGTTATCAATACTTGCGGTACAAAGGACTTTGGTATGACCAAACTCAACGAGAACCGAGCCTTCAGCATAGCGCGTGTAGTTACGTGTAATTTTCACATCACGCAATTGGTTTAATGCTCGTTGGTCAATACGCATAATTTTTCCTTCAGTGTTCAGCCAAAAAATTCACGGGCAAGTATAGCAGAATCATTGCCCAATTTTAGAAAATGATCTATTCGACACATAAAGCTCATCGACTAATAAAAATACAAGATTTTGAATTTAATTATTTTTTATGAAAAAGAATATTCTTTTTTTAAAGATGTAAATGAATCTGCTGGTGTAAGCATCGCCTACTGCTTTTTAGGCGAGTTGATTTCGCTCAAACCCAAATAATCACATTAACTATATAACCATATGATTTATATTTAATATTTTCAAAATATAGCAAAAACACACATCTTCTTTTTACAAGAACCGCTATACTTATTTCACAATACATAGAAAAAAAATTGTAAGGATGGACTTGCTATGTCAATACGTGCAGAGCGTAAATTGCAGAGTCAGCAAGCAATTCTGGAACAGGTATTAAAGCTGAACTATGCAGGTCAATGTTTTAACAGCATTAGTTTACGGCAACTGGCACAAGCAGTCGGCATGGTGCCTAGTGCCTTTTATCGTTATTTTCCAAACAAAGAACAATTGGCAATCGAACTGGTGGATCAAACCTCTTTAATTATCAAAAGCCACCTGACTCAGATTTCGGAGCATATCCAACATAAAAACAGTGAAATACTCGAAACGCATTTATCGTTGTTTTGTGGTCAGATCCAGCAAAAATCTGCACATTGGCATTTTTTTATTGTAGAACGCTGGGGGGGAGGAACTTTTCTTCAAGAAAAAATCCGTCAGGAAGTGATGTTTTTAATTGATGATCTGGCGCAGCTACTCAACAAAAGATATGCTGGGCAGTGGCTTAATCCTCAACAACCCCTAGCGTTGGCAGAGCTCTGCATTGAATTGCATTTTGCCTGGATCATCAAATGGCTGCATAACCATGAAACCCAGCAAAAAGATCAGTTATTACAGTGCTTCATACAACAGCTTCAATTTATTCACTTTCCTTAAGCCAATAAAAAAGCGCATGTGAACATACGCTTAAAAAAACATCAGGTGTATTATTTACTATGGCGCTCTTTGTTAATTAAGTAACTCACCACTTGAGGTACTTTGCCATCTTCACCTCGAACCAGATATTTACCATTCACCACAACCGCAGGCACACCTGTTAACTGATATTGCGCAGCGAGCTGATTGGACTGTGCAACTTTGGCAGTGACTGCAAAAGAACTATAGGCTTCATTGAATTTTGCTGCTGGCACACCATATTTGGTGAAAAATTGTGCCGCTGAAGCCTGATCAAAAATTTGCTGGTTTTTCAAATGAATGGCATCAAACAATGCCAAATGGGTACGTTTACGTACTCCGAGTTGTTCAGAAGCATAATACGTACGTGCACCTGACTCCCAAACTGGGTTCATGGCTGCAGGAGAACGGACAAAATTCACATCTTTAGGTAATTTTTTCAACCATGACTGCATATATGGTTCTAATTTAAAGCAGTGTGGACAACCATACCAAAAAAATTCACGAACTTCGATTTTCCCTGGAACATCAACCTTACCAGGATTTTGCAAAACCGTATAATCTTTACCCGCAACAAAATCCGCCGCCATAGCGTTGGCTGAAAATGCCATAACTGTTGCAGCTAAGCCATTGATAATGAATTTTTTCATTGATTGATGTTTCCTTATATAAGATTTTGACTAGCTTAGCTGTTAACTATAAAACATCTATGCAAAAAACGTTTTGTTTCTGTCAACTTTTTTACAGCTTTTATCGCTTTTTTCCCAAGACGCGCTACACTAGCAACGAAAACAAATCTTTTAAAAATGAAGCACTGTACTGAGGTGAAGGTCATGTCACAGCTGAATGTTGATCCACAAGAAATTGCAAAATTCGAAGCTCTCGCAGCCAAATGGTGGGACCAGCATTCCGAATTCAAGCCCTTGCATCAGATCAACCCGTTACGTTTAAACTGGATTGACGAACTGTCTGGCGGCTTACGTGGAAAAAAAGTGCTCGATGTCGGCTGCGGTGGCGGTATTTTGGCAGAAAGCATGGCACGTCGCGGGGCAGCAGAAGTACTTGGTATTGACATGGGCGAAGCACCACTGGCGGTGGCACGTTTACATGCCGAACAAGAACAGGTCGCCAATATCCAATATCGTCAAATTCCTGTCGAACAGCTTGTCGAAGAACAGGCAGGTCAATACGATGTCGTGACCTGTATGGAAATGCTGGAGCATGTGCCCGACCCTGCTTCCATTATTCAAGCCTGTCAACGTTTGGTCAAACCTAATGGTCATGTGTTTTTCTCTACCATTAACCGCAATCCAAAATCGTATCTCTTTGCCATTATTGGTGCTGAATACCTATTGCGGATGTTGCCTAAAGGCACACATGACTATCATAAATTTATTCGCCCATCCGAGCTGGCTCAAGACATTCAAGCCGCAGGTCTGAAACTGAAACAAATGACGGGCTTACATTACAATCCACTCACCAAACATTATTGGCTCGCGCCGAATGTCGATGTGAACTATATGGTGTATACACAAAATCTGGTCTAAGCAATGAAAGCAGTCTTATTTGATTTAGATGGTACGCTGATTGATACAGCGGCCGACTTTATTCGTATTATTCAAGACATGTGCCGTGAACAGCAGCGCCCTGTCGTAGACGCCGACTGTATTCGCAGTCAGGTGTCTGAAGGCGCACGTGCAATGGTGAAACTGGTCTACCCAGAACTCGCGCTTGATGATGCAACTTTCTTGGCACATCGCCAAGACTTTCTAGAGCGTTATGGTAAACAGATTGTGGTGGATACCGATCTGTTTGAAGGCATGTACCCGCTGCTTGAAATGCTGGAACAGCACCAGATTCCTTGGGGCATTGTCACCAACAAACCGCGCAATTTGAGCGAGTCGTTATTAGAAGCGCTGAATTTACAACAGCGTTGCTCGGTTCTGGTCTGCCCTGACGATGTCACACATGCCAAACCACACCCAGAACCGATGTTTTTAGCTGCCAAACAGCTTGAGATTGACCCGCAGCAGATTATTTATGTGGGTGATCATCCGCGCGATATTGAAGCAGGTCGCAATGCAGAAATGTATACAATACTTGCCTCTTATGGTTATCTACCTGTACAGCAGCGCGATAATTTACAGGCATGGCAAGCTGACTGCATTATTGAAAATGTCGCACAGCTTCAGCAGGTCTTGCAGCAACATCTAAAAATTTAATAAACAAATCAATGACGAATGGAGGTTTCATAATGAAATATTCAGAATATCAACCTCGAACTGACTTATTAAAAGACAAAATTATTTTAATTACAGGTGCGGGTGAAGGTATTGGGCGTGCAGCAGCCATCAGTTATGCCTTGCATGGTGCAACAGTGGTACTGCATGGACGCACGCTGAACAAACTTGAAGTCATTTATGATGAAATTGAAAGCTTGGGTGCACCGCAACCTGCAATTCTCCCTTTACAGCTCTCCACTGCCTCTAGCCGTGAATACGAACACTTGGTCGATACTCTAGAACACCAGTTTGGTCGCCTCGATGGTATTTTGCATAATGCGGGTATTTTAGGCGAACGGGTGGCTTTGGCAGATTATCCAGTCGATGTCTGGGATGAAGTCATGGCGGTCAATTTGCGCGCACCGTTTATTTTGACGCAAACGCTGTTACCTCTCTTACAAAAATCAGAAAGTGCTTCTGTGGTATTTGCCTCCTCAGGTGTGGGGCGTGAAGCACGTGCCATGTGGGGTGCTTATTCGATTTCAAAAGTTGCGGTTGAAGCCATGAACAAGATTTTTGCTAGTGAAAATAGCTTTGCCAACATTCGCTACAACTGCATTAATCCAGGGGCAACTCGTACCGCGATGCGTGCCAAAGCTTTCCCACAAGAAGACCCGCTCAGCTTACCAACACCAGAAAGCCTAATGCCTGCATATTTATACCTTATGGGCGAAGACAGCATCGGGATGAATGGTCAAAGTATTAACGCACAAAACTGATGTGACCATTAGATAAAATCATTATTTTAACGTCTGCATCTGATGCCTTTGCCCCGAACTTCAGCATCTTTAAATGAAGATGCTGTTTTTAGATCACAATGACAATAAAATTTGCATAAGAATCGTGAATATAGCCAATATTCCAATGTTTTTTAAAAAATCATGTCATGATCTTCACAGTTTCTCTGCATTTTTTTTATACAGTAGTCAAGCCAGTTAGGCATACGTAATACATTCGAGGAAGCAAAATGAAACAAAGTTTAACAGCGATGGCGCTATGCTTGACTGTTTGGCTAAGTATCCCCGTTGCTTTTGCAGGCCAGCCGCATGGTGGAAATCCGGGTCGTGGTGGCGACGGCTTTTTTGATTCTACAAATGAGTACCGTGATGCTGTTTCATTGCAAGATTTACAAGAACGTCGCCGCCAACGTGAAGAGCGTGGTTTTGAACGCTTAAAACAACTCAAGTGGCAAACGGGCTATACCATGCCACAACACTACCGTAGTGACCGTTACAAAGTCGATTATAATTATTATCAGCTACCTAGACCTAAGCATGGGCAGCAGTGGTATAAAGTCAATAATGACTATTTGCTGATTGATGATGACAATACCATTATTCAGGTACATTAAAAAAAGCTCCCGAAGGAGCTTTTTTATTACATAATTTTAATGCCTTGCTGCCCTGCTGGCGTCACCTTGAAAATCTCGACTTCAAAGGTAATATTCTTGCCAGCCAAAGGATGGTTAAAATCGATTTCAGTAATATCCTCATTTACCGACTTCACCACACCAAACAAGCTTGATTTAGCTTTATCTTCAAATTCAATCATGTGTCCAACCACTGGACGCTGCTCAAATTTGACTGTATCAAAACGCTGAATATTTTCAGGATTCCAAGGACCAAATGCATCTTCAGGGGGTAAATGCACGGTACGGCGATCACCTGCACGTAAACCAAAGAGTGCCTTTTCAAAACCAGGTAACAAGTTACCATCACCAATCACCAGACTGACAGGTTCTTCTCGGTTACGGGTATTGTCAATTTCCACGCCATTTTCAATCGCAACTGAAAAATGCAAATCAACTTTTGAACCTTCGCTGACGCGGGTTTCTTCATTGGGATTAATAATTTCAACCATCTTAGTTTTTTACATCCGCTTTGCGCTGCTTTTCCAAAAAGAACGTGTCGATTAACAACAAAATCGTTCCCAAGGTAATCGCACTATCGGCAACATTAAACGCTGGGAAGTTGTGATTTTGATAATAAACATGTATAAAATCAACAACATAACCCAAAGTTACCCGATCAATCAAATTACCTAGCGCACCACCTAAAATTAAGGCAATTGCTGCAGGTAAAACCTTCGTATACTTTGGCATACGCATCAGCCAAAATACAAAAATCAAAGACACGAGCCCAGCCAGTCCCATAAACAAATAACGCTGCCAACCGCCTGCATCCGACAAGAAGCTAAACGCCGCACCATAGTTATGCAGTAATGTCCAATTTAAAAATGGCATCACAGGAACAGGTTGCGCATACATCAAAGCGGTGCTGGCAATGTGTTTGGTCCATTGATCCAGCCCGATGGCTAGGGCAGACAGCCCCAACCACAGGATGTTATACGCATGAAATACTAAACCCTTGTTTTGAGGATTAGGCATACTTTCTCTCTTCGCCAGAACCGGCAACATTCACAATACAACGAGAACATAAACCAGGATGTGCTGCATGTGTGTTGACATCTGGTAAGACATGCCAACAACGTGCACACTTCTCACCTTCAGCAGCAGACACCTGAACACGTAATCCATCTAGCTCAGTTGCTTCGCCTTGTTCTGCAAAAGCATGCACCGCCACTTGCGAAGTAATCAAGACAAAACGGAGTTCATCGCCCAATTTGTTGAGTACCGCAGCAAGTTCAGGTTGCGCCCAAAGTTCAACTTTCGCCGACAAATTACTGCCGATGAGTTTAGCGTTACGCGCCACTTCAATCTGTTTATTTACTGCTGATTTTACTTGAATTAATGTTTGCCAATCCGCCTCTGACAACAAGTTAGCCGTCACTGTTGGAATTGCATACCATTCAGTGGTAAACACGTACTGTTCAGATTGCTCTGGAATCAGCGGCCACGCTTCTTGTGCCGTAAAGCTCAAGATTGGGCTCATCCAGCGAACAAAAGCTTGTACCAGATGATACAACGCAGTTTGTGCTGAGTGACGTGCTTGTGAATTTGCATTGGTGGTGTACTGACGGTCTTTAATGATGTCGAGGTAGAAACCACCCAAGTCATTGATACAGAAGTTGGTCAATGCGCTGCACACCACGTGGAAATTCATTTCGTCATAAGCTTGAGTAATGACGTTTTGAACTTCGTTGGCACGTTGCAAGATGTATTGATCGAGTGCGATCAATTGCTCAACAGGTAACAAATCAGTACTTGGTTTGAAACCATTTAAGTTTGCCAACAAGAAACGTAAAGTGTTACGGATACGGCGATAGCTGTCGCTGACACGGCTAAAGATTTCTTTAGATGCTGCAATTTCATAACGATAATCGCTCGATGCCACATATAAACGTAGACCGTCTGCACCCAACTGCTTGATGATTTCTTCCAGTGGGATGTAGTTGCCTAAAGATTTAGACAATTTACGACCTTTTTCATCGACAGTAAAACCATGCGTCAACAAAGCTTTATACGGCGCGCGGTTGTGAATCGCGATCGAAGTCAACAAAGATGACTGGAACCAGCCACGGTGTTGGTCTGAACCTTCCAGATACAAATCCGCAGGGCTTTGTAATTCATCACGTTGCTCAAGCACCGCATAGTGGGTTGTTCCAGAGTCAAACCAGACGTCTAAAGTATCGCGTACTGCATTGTACTGGTCAGCATCTTCACCCAAGAAATCTTTGGCACTGCGATTAAACCATGCATCAATGCCTTCTTGTTCAATCAGTTTTGCAACTTCTTCTATCAGCTCAGGCGTACGCGGGTGCAACTCATTGGTATCTTTATGCACAAAGAACGGGATTGGCACACCCCATGTACGTTGGCGGGAAATACACCAGTCTGGGCGACCTTCAATCATGGATTGAATGCGGTTTTGACCCCAGTTCGGAACAAACTGAATGTCTTTTTCAATCGCGTTCAATGCACTATCACGTAGACCTTGCTGATCCATGCTAATGAACCATTGTGGTGTTGCACGGAAAATGATTGGAGTTTTGTGGCGCCAGCAGTGTGGATAGCTGTGCTTAATCGGATTGTGCGCCCAAAGACGACCAGTTTCACCCAATGCAGCAATAATTTTCGGATTGGCTTTATAGATATGCTCGCCTGCAAAAATCGGTGCAGTTGGCAAATACACGCCATTACCACCCACAGGATTGTCTACTTTCAGGTTATAAATCAGACCAACCTTATAGTCGTCTACACCATGACCTGGTGCGGTATGAACTGCACCTGTACCACTATCGGCAGTGACGTGTTCACCCAAAATTACAGGCACTTGGCGCTCTGCGATCAGTGGATGTTGCAGCTGTAGATTTTCCAGTTTTGCACCAACGAAGTCAGCTAAAACTACAGGATTTTCTAATTTGTAACGCTCACATGCAGATGCAACCAAACTCGTTGCCAACACAAGGTTTTGCGCGCCACGATCCGTTTGTACCTGTACCAACTGGTATTCAATTTCAGCATGCAATGCAACTGCTTGGTTGGCAGGCAATGTCCAAGGTGTGGTTGTCCAGATCACCAAGTCAGTTGGATTTTTGACTTCAACGCCTAAACGCGCTGACAAATCGGCAAGATCAACCACAGAGAAACCGACGTCAATCGCATCGGATTTTTTATCTTCATATTCGACTTCGGCTTCTGCCAAAGCTGAACCACAGTCCAAACACCAGTTGACTGGTTTTAAACCTGGCTGAATGTGACCATTTTTCTGAATTGTACCCAAAGCACGCACAATATCCGCTTCTTGTTTGAAGTTCATGGTCAAATACGGATTGTCCCAATCGCCCAAAATACCCAAGCGTTTGAAGTCATTGCGCTGAATATCGATTTGCTCTAAGGCATATTCGCGGCAGTGTTTACGGAAAGTTGCAGCATCAACTTTTTCACCGACTTTACCGACTTTTTCTTCGACTTTAAGCTCGATTGGCAAACCGTGACAGTCCCAACCTGGCACATACGGCGCATCAAAACCATCTAAAGTGCGGCTTTTAACAATAATATCTTTGAGAACTTTGTTGACCACATGCCCAAGGTGAATCTGACCATTGGCATACGGAGGGCCATCGTGAAGCACATATTTTTTCTTGCCAATACGCAAAGCACGAATCTGCTGATAAATGTTGTCAGCGTACCACTCTTCTAACCATTTTTGTTCACGTACTGCCAAATTTGCTTTCATTGCAAATTCAGTACCTGGCAGATTCAATGTGGCTTTATAATCCACTGCATTTTCAGGTGTTTGCTTATCGCTCATGCAAGTTGCTTCCAGTTCTGTCTGCGCTAACGCCGACACGTTGTACCATCAAGATTAAAACTAAAATTTAAAAAGGAAATTCGTTGTGTTGCTCACGAAACATACGTAATTGTACAACATCATCCTGAATTCCGGCTTTGAGTGCTTCTAAAGAAGGATAATTCCGTTCACCATGCAAAAAGTGTAAGAATGTCACTCGCATTAATAAACCATACAGATTAGCAGAAACCTCAGGAAAATGTACTTCTAAACGCCATTGCGGGTGTTCCTGACGAATCGCAGGACGCGTACCGACATGTCCAGCACCAAACAATGCCGTCGGTTGATAACCCTTAACACCGAGTTGATCAGGTGAGTCTTGGCGGACTTTGGCATCGAGTGCTGTTGTTTCACAGACCACATCAACCGCATAAATCCCGTTGATACACGGACGATGACGGTTTAAACGCACATTAATGGTCGGGAAATCAATGGTGCGTCCAATCTGGTCACCATATTGTACCCGCCCTGTAATACTATAAGGTCGACCCAGCAGGCGCGCAGCCAATGCCAGATCCCCCTTTTGCAAGGTTTCACGAATACGGGTTGAGCTGACACGCTCGCCATCAAGTTCTACGGTATGTAGGTTGGTGATACCAAAGCCATACTGACGTAAAAACTCGGCATTACCCTGACGGTTTTTGCCAAAATGAAAATCATCACCCAACACCAAATGCTGGGCATTGAGTTGTTGTTTTAAAAGCTCTGAAAATTGCTCGGCACTCAAGCTACGAAAGTGATTGTCAAATTTGGCAATCACCACATAATCCACACCCAGTTCGCTTAAATATTCGACTTTTTCGCGCAATGAAGTAATGCGTGGCGGGGCCTGATAACCTTTAAAAAACTCCAAAGGTTGCGGTTCAAAAATCATCACGGCAGTTTTCAACTGCTCGGCTTGCGCTGCTTGTTTGAGCTGAGCAATCATGGATTGATGCCCAAGATGCACACCGTCAAAGTTACCAATGGTGACGGCAGTCTTTGGCAAATCTAAATCGGCTGTCATTACATTCAAACGAAGTAGCTTCATGGCACTTTTAAAAATTGATGATTTCAAAGCCAACTATTGTGCCATATTCTGATCAATTCGTCTTGTGGTTGTTTTTATCAAAATTTAATGATTAAAAACATATGTTTATCTATAAAAAATTACATTTATTTCGAACAAACAAACTTAGCATATCTCTTACAGATCAACACAATTTGGTTATACTAAACACGCAGCCTTAACTCCAAAGAGAAGATCGATTGAACACTTTGCACGACCATGCCCTGATTATGGCTCTCCCTAGCGAATCGCAAGGTTATTTTGAACAGCATGGTATTCCAGTACACTATAGTGGTATTGGTAAAATCAATGCGGCATTTAAAGCCTATGACGTAATTCAGCGTACAGGTTGTAAAACCTTGATCAACTTTGGTACAGCTGGTAGCTCAAGTTTTCCACGCCATGCACTGGTCGAAGTACAACAATTTGTTCAACGCGATATGGATGTTTCTCCGCTTGGCTTTCCGATCGGCACCACGCCAATGGATGATGATCACCCAGCAGAAATTGAACTCGATCGCTATTTTCTTGAGCTTCCACATGCAGTCTGCGGCACAGGCGATTCATTTGAAACAGGCTTACCTAAAGTTCAATGTCAGGTGGTCGACATGGAAGGTTATGCACTGGCAAAAGTCTGTAAAAAGTTAGGTGTGCGCCTGATTTCAGTCAAATATATTACCGATGGCGCAGACGACACTGCACATATCGACTGGCAAGACAATCTAAAAGTGGGTGCAGAAAAACTCTTACAACTCTATCAAAAACACTTTTAGATTTGATCCACTAGCATCATTCTTGCACTGGAGGAGAAGTCAGACTACCGTGTAATAGCATCGCTACGGTATGCTGAATCGCACGCTGGTGAAAGCTGCGATTACGTAAGGTTTTACCTAGAATGGCTGCAAATTGTGCATCAAAATCGGCATAACTTTGAGTAATTGACCATAAATTCAAAACAAATAACTCAGGGTCTATGTGTGCCGCCATTTTACCTTCGGCCTGCCATTGCTGTAGCACTTTGAGTTTACGCTTGACGTGTTTTTTAATTGAACCTTTCAGTACTGTCTGAATATATGGCGCGCCCTGAATAATTTCCAAAGCAAACAGTTTCGATGCTTTTGGATTCGTTCTTGAAAACTCGATTTTCTGGGTAATATATTGCGTTAAAATTTCCTCTGGAGCCAAGCCCGACTCAAACAATTGCAGTGGCTCAATCCATTTTTGAAGAACAGACATCAACACTTCAACGTACAGCGCCTCTTTATTTTCATAATAATAGAAAATATTCGACTTGTGCATATGTGCCAGCTGAGCAATTTCATCCAGACTTGCCCCATTAAAACCGTACACAGAAAATACATCTAAGGCAGCACTTAAAAGTTGATTACGTTTTTGCGTACTTTTCTTTAGTTCCATTGCCAACACAACAATTTCAGAGAAATGATTTTGATTGTAGAGCAATTCTGTGAATTTGTGCACTCATCTTGTCAGGAAAAATGCTATTCCATAAAAATAAAATGGGATTTATAAACTGCATCGAAATTTCAGATTATCTTTTTAAATACCAAGGAATTACGCTGATAGTTATATAGTGCTTGTCGAGCATTTGGCAAATCATCGACTGTGGCATGGCTAAAGCCATGTTCCAGAAACCAATGGGCTGTGCGTGTGGTTAAAACAAAGAGCTGACAAATGTTTAACGTACGGGCTTTTTCTTCAAGAAAATGTAAAATCTGGCTACCACGATTTGACTTACGATAACTTGGGTGTACCGCCACACAAGCAATTTCTGCTGACGCCATTTCATCTGCTGTCGTTGGAATCGGATATAGAGCCGCACAAGCCAAAATCGTTCCATCACGCTCAATCACCGCAAACTGATTAATCTCGGTTTCTAAGCGTTCACGCGAACGGTAGACTAAAATCCCCTGTTCTTCGAGTGGACGCAGTAAGTTAATTAAACCACCCACATCCTGAATATTGGCCATACGTACTTCTTCATAATGCGCATCGGTTACCATTGTCCCTATCCCATCACGGGTAAATAGTTCCTGAATTAATGCACCATCATGCGCATAAGGCAAAACATGTACCCGCTGTACGCCATTCAATGCTGCATCTTTTGCTCCTTGTAAATACAGCGCCATTTGACTTTGAGCTTGCTGATATTGCGTAATATATTGATCGAGTTGATGCGGCACAATTTCACGCTGCAACTGTCCTTGCGAGTTGAATACCCCATTCTGATTACCCAAGAAAATCAATTTTTCAGCTTTGAGCGCAATCGCAGTTTTAGTTGCCACTTCTTCCGCCAGCAAGTTAAATACTTCACCCGTGGTTGAATAGCCCACTGGGCCTAGCAAAATAATATTATGTCGTTCCAACAAGCGAGTCATGGCATCAACATCAACACTACGTACCTCTCCTGTGAGCTGAAAATCAATACCATCGCGGATACCATACGGTTTCGCAGTAATCAAATTCCCCGATACCACATCAATCCGCGCACCAAACATCGGTGAATTGGCAAGCCCCATCGACAACAATGCTTCAATTTGCATACGCGCTGCCCCCACCGCCTGCATCACACAAGGTAATGCTTCACGAGTGGTAATCCGGCGCACATCATGAAATGGTGTTTGCAAATGTTGAATCTGCAATTGCGCATTAATTTGTGGGCGTGCGCCATACACCAGCACCAAACGGATTCCTAAAGAATGCAGCAATGCAATATCATGAATAATATATTGAAAATTCTCATGCTGGATGGCTTCACCATCAAACATCACCACAAAGGTTTTATTACGATGCGCATTAATATACGGAGCGGAATGACGAAACCAATGCAAATAATCCTGCGTATTTTGATGAACAATCGCAGTAGAATCTTGTATTTTTTGCATGGTGATCTCAAAGGTATGGCATATCTCTAATATTCTAAACAAAAAACTGCGAAGAAACAGTGCTTGCAGCAGCTACATTTTAATGTGTTCATTAAATCGAATATTTGATTATTACAACATTGTCAGTGATTGCTTACATGAGTTACCGCTGTCAGCGGCTATAGTGCTCCTCTATTTTTTATTAATATAAAACCATACAGAAACAGGACGTTTCTTAATTAAAAGAATAAAAAATCTAGGTATGGAAACCTTATGGTATGACAAGGAGTTGTACCCTCGGTGAAGAATCAAAAAAAGCCTCAACAGGATGTTGAGGCTTTTTTTGATTCATACCTGAGCTTTTTGCAGTATTTGCACCCGCATATACAAGCGGATCGTCCAAAATACACCACCTAAAATACAACCAATTGCAATCGTTTCTAATAAGCTTGGCAAGCGCCCTGCAAAAATATAAGAATAACTACATGCAAATAATGTTTCAAACACCATCAGTTGACCACCCAAACTGATTGGCAAACGTCTGGTTGATGCACTCCATAAGGTATTTGCTACCCATGAACCTGCAATTGCCAAAAATAAACTCACAGCACCAAATGTCAGCCACTGCTGAGACGTTTGCTGTAAAAACCAAGCTTTTGGCATCACAACAATTGTTAAAATTGCAGCAGGTAACGCAATTAACCCAGTCATAATCCCCATTAAACTTGACCATTCATGACTATTGAATGCACTTTCTTTTAAATAACGCGCATTATGAATCGCAAACCATGACCAACTTCCAACCGCTGCAACAACGCAAGCCATGCCAAAAATTCGCTGCCCAGTACTCGAATGCACTCCTAAAAATACATCAGGAATAAAATTAATCAGAATTAATCCCAATGCCACCATACACAGTGGCAGTTTTAGCTGTGAAAATGGCAAGCTCGACTGCTCACCTCGCCCTAAAAAAGCAATCGACACAGGCATTAACCCATTAATCAATGACGTCATGGTAATTCCAGCAAACTGCACTGCAGTACCAATACAAGCAAAATACAAAATATTACCTGCAATCGAGAGCTGGATTAACTTGTAAATATCTGCTTTACCGAGTTTTTTTATCAATTTTTTTAAACTAGGCAGTGCCAAAGCCAAGGAAATCAATCCATACAGAACAAAGCGCACACTACTAATCAGTATCGGGTTAAATTCAGGAATGAACCATGGGGCAACAATCGTTCCACCCCATAAAGCACAGGCTAAAATCGCAAAAATAATGCCTTGTCGCATACTGATTTTTCCTAAAAATAAAACAGCAGCATAAACAGACCACAGCAAAATGACTAAAGATCATTTAGAATTTACCCATTCCCTAAAGGAATAGCAGAGGTTTTAAAATGAGTCCCTATATTAAAAAACTCCCACCACTTGAAACCCTGATTGCATTTGAATCAGTAGGAAGACATGGTAGTTTTACCCAAGCAGCAACCGAGTTGTGTCTGACGCAAAGTGCGGTCAGCAAGCAAATTCGGCAACTTGAAGATGCCTTAAAAATTCAGCTGTTTGAACGTAAACCACGTGGCGTAATACTAACACCTGCAGGAGAAGAATTACGTCAAACTACACAACAGATTTTTGACAAATTACAACATAAAATCATTAAGTTACAAAAAATACATCAGCCAAATTGTGTCACTATTCTTGCAACACATGCACTTACTCAATTTTGGTTATTTCCAAAATTGGTTGAATTTCATAAAGCTTATCCAGATATCACGGTACATGTCGATGCAATTAATACGATGGATGAATCCAGTTTCACCCATTACGATCTCGGCATTTTATATGGTGCGGGATATTGGTCATCACTACATAGCCAATGCTTGATTCCTGAAGTTATCTACCCTGTGGCTCATCCTGATATTGATATTTCTCAGATTCATAGCTTACAGGACTTAGCTACAGTTCCTTTAGTGCAAATTAATGCCAGCGCATGGGACTGCTTAGATTGGAAAGACTGGTTTCAACACTTTAATATGCCTTACCAAATTGCTTTGGGAAGCCCAACTTTCAACCAACTTACACTGGCTTTTCATGCAGTACAACAAGGTATGGGGATAGGACTAGCATGGAGCTTTATGGCAGATGAACTGGTACATACAGGTAAACTACAACAGGTAACAGAATTTAAGTGTAATACAGGCAATGGAGAATTTTTAGTTTTTGAAAAACATCGTAAATTAAGCGAAGCAGCAGACATCTTTCACAATTGGCTTATTAAATCGATTTAGTTCGATCCATCATCGTCATGCGTATATTTGCGTAACTGGTCATACTACCAACTTTTAACGAATAATCGACGCATAAAAAAAAGCCCCCTGCTCTATTGAGTCAGGGGGCTTTTAGAATAATGAGCTGGCGATGACTTACTCTCACATGGGTAACCCCACACTACCATCAGCGCTAAGAGGTTTCACTTCTGAGTTCGGGAAGGGATCAGGTGGTTCACTCTTGCTATGGTCGCCAGCACAACTGTTTATGGACTTGTTCGGGTTTTATGCTCAGATCGTATGATCTTTTGCTACCGTACTTCGTACCAAATGAGTTATTAACGGATTGGTTAACTGAGTCGTACTTTAAGTTGTTCATTTTAGCTTTTTGCTTAACTTAATCAAGCTGTTTT
>NZ_SJNX01000004.1 GCF_004331075.1 Acinetobacter brisouioides
GAATAGCGAATAGCGAATAGCGAATAGCGAATAGCGAATAGCGAATAGCGAATAGCGAATAGCGAATAGCGAATAGCGAATAGCGAATAGCGAATAGCGAATAGCGAATAGCGAATAGCGAATAGCGAATAGCGAATAGCGAATAGCGAATAGCGAATAGCGAATAGCGAATAGCGAATAGCGAATAGTATATAAAATCAGAAATGCAAGAAATTTTAGACATAAAAAAACCGCATTTAAGCGGATTCTTTAATAATTGGTCGGAGCAGTAGGATTCGAACCTACGACCCCCTGGTCCCAAACCAGGTGCACTACCAGGCTGTGCTATGCTCCGAAATTGGGGTGAATGATGGGGCTCGAACCCACGACAACCGGAATCACAATCCGGGGCTCTACCAACTGAGCTACATCCACCATAGTTTTGGTTCTATTATCAGACTACCAATAAAACTGGTGCGCCTGACAGGATTCGAACCTGTGACCATCCGCTTAGAAGGCGGATGCTCTATCCAACTGAGCTACAGGCGCTTAATCGATGATAAAACATCATGCGATGACTGCCTTGAGGAATTGGTCGGAGCAGTAGGATTCGAACCTACGACCCCCTGGTCCCAAACCAGGTGCACTACCAGGCTGTGCTATGCTCCGATTCATCTCAGCTTTCGCTGTATCGCACATCTGTGCGGTACGGTGTGCATTCTAGGCGTGAGTCCTGTTTTGGTCAATACCTTGAATCAAAAAAATATGCTTTTCTTTACTCAAAAGCTTATTTATTCAGC
Organism: Acinetobacter brisouioides; assembly: GCF_004331075.1. Classification (GTDB taxonomy): domain Bacteria; phylum Pseudomonadota; class Gammaproteobacteria; order Pseudomonadales; family Moraxellaceae; genus Acinetobacter. The sequence continues at coordinate 780 of NZ_SJNX01000004.1, forward strand.
ATTTTTATCATTTTCGTGTTTTTTTTAAACATTTTTCTCTTATTTTCAAGCATCTATCTCACAAAAAAATAAAGCCCCATCTAAAGATGAGGCTTTTAAAACATCAAAATAGTCAATTATGAACGATAATCTGCGTTGATTTTAACGTAGTCATAAGATAAATCGCAGGTATACACCGTATCTTTTGCTGTACCACGCCCCAAATCAACTCGAATGGTCATTTCAGATTGTTGCATCACGCGTGCGCCTGCTTCTTCTGTGTAGTCTGCGGCGGCACCACCATCTTTGCAAAGTTGAACTTCATCGAGCCAAACCTGAACTTTTTCAACATTCAAATCTTGAATTTTGGCATAGCCAATCGCACACAAGATACGCCCCCAGTTTGGATCTGACGCAAAAATTGCGGTTTTAACCAATGGTGAATGTGCGATGCTATATGCAACTTCACAGCATTCATCGGTATTTTGTCCACCTTCAACCGTTACAGTAATGAATTTGGTTGCCCCTTCACCATCACGCACGATGAGTTGAGCCAAGCGCTTCATAACATGAGTCAAAACTTCTGCAACGATTGCATAGCGAGCATCATCTGCTGACTGGATTTCTTGACCACCCGCCTGACCTGTTGCTACAAAGATGCAAGAATCATTGGTTGAGGTATCACCATCAATGGTGATACGGTTAAAAGACTGATCTGCAGCATCTTTCAAAAGCTTTTGCACAAGATCACGTGCAACAGGTGCATCAGTTGCAACAAAAGAAAGCATGGTTGCCATATTTGGGCGAATCATACCCGCACCTTTACTGATACCTGTCATAGTGTAAGTTACACCATCTAACTGGAACTGTTCAGATGCACCTTTTGGCGTGGTATCTGTAGTCATAATGCCTTTAGCAGCATCACTCCAAGCATCAGCTTGCAAACTGTCAAATGCAGGCTGTAAACCTGCAATAATTCGATCGACAGGTAATTGCTCGCCAATCACACCTGTTGAAAATGGCAGTATTTCCTGTGTTGTTACGCTTGCAACATTTGCCAACGCTTCACAAATTTTTTGTGCATTTTGCAAACCTAATGCGCCTGTACCTGCATTGGCATTGCCTGTATTAATCACTAAATAACGGGCATTTTTTTCTAGCAAATGTGCTTTCGATATACGCACGGGCGCTGCGCAAAAAGCATTTTGAGTGAACACGCCTGCAACGTGCGAGCCTTCAGCAAACTCAAAGATCACTAGATCTCGTCGGTTTGGGTAACGTACATGCGCTTCTGTAGAGCCAATTTTTACACCTTTTACCACATGCATAAGTGGCATTGTAACGTCACCAACAGCCATTTTAATAATCCATTTTTAGAAGTGAAATAAAGTTCTAGCTTATTAGATCTGTCAGTAAAAATCGAGTCTCTGCAAAACAAACCCCATGAAAAAACCAGCCATATTGGCTGGTTTTTTCTATCGTATTTAACAAATCGACTATTTAGATTGTTCCATACTAAGTAACGACTGTTCAGCTTTTTGCTGACTTTCTACAGACAATGCTGGATTTGTTGCCACAATGCGCTTTACTGTTAAAGTGTTTGCAGGTGCAATCGCTGTTGTTTGAATTTGAATCAAGCGTCCTTGTGTATCACCCAGCGCATAACGGATTCCAGTACGCGGGCTAACCACCATAGTCGTGTTACCTTGTACAATGGTTTGTGCAGTTGTGATAACCGATTGTGTCTCTGCAGCAAAGCTTAAGCCTGGAGCAAGACATAAAGACAGCCATAGGGCCTGTTTAATTTTTTTCATGGTCATACCAATACTTTAAGGTTTTACACAGTGAATTTTGCCTGAAAGTGTACTGGAATTTGGTGACTGAGCCTATGACCTTGCAATAAAAAAGCAGAACATCTTGTTCTGCTTTTGTAAAAGTGCTGTCAGACTTAAATCTTGCCGTGACATTGCTTATATTTTAGACCTGAACCACATGGGCACGGCGCATTACGGCTGGCTGGTGGAATCACTGCATCTTTAGTCAAGCTAAATTCAGACTCTGTATCTTCCTCGTTACTGTCCATCAGTGTTGCCCCTGTCAATCCATCGACATTGTCATGTTCAAATGACAAACGCATCGAATCTGCCTGCTGTTGCTGACGTGCTTCCATTTCTGCAAGCTCTTCAGGTGTTGGTACATGCACCAAAGATAAGTCAGTAACGACATCTGATTTGATCGCACCCAACATATTCACAAACAAGTTAAAGGCTTCTTTTTTGTATTCCTGCTCAGGATTTTTCTGCGCATAGCCACGCAAATGAATCCCCTGACGCAAATAGTCCATTGCAGCCAAGTGATCTTTCCAGTGACGGTCAAGCGCATTGAGCACAAAATGACGTTCTAGCATTGCGGCTGAATCTGCGCCCATTTGTTCACGACGAGCACGATAACGTGCAACCACCTCATCGGCAATACGTTCAACTAGACCTTCTTCATCGAGACGGCGCTCTTCATCAAGCCATTGCTGAATAGGTAATTCAATACCCAAATCGGTGCTCAGCGCTTTTTCCAAGCCCTCAATATCCCACTGATCATGAATCGACTCAGGTGGAACAAAGTTGGCTATCAAGCCCTTCATGACATCATGATGCATTTCTTCAACATACTCTTGCAGGGTATTTTCTGCCAAGACTGCATCACGTTGTGAGTAAATGATTTTACGCTGCTCGTTATTGACATCATCGTATTTCAACAAGTTTTTACGAATGTCAAAGTTACGTGCTTCAACTTTACGCTGTGCATTTTCAATTGAGCGACTCACCATTTTATGTTCAATGGCTTCATCTTCTTTTAGACCCATTGCACGCATCATGCCAACCACACGGTCGCCTGCAAAAATACGCATCAAATCATCTTCTAAAGACAAATAGAAACGTGAAACACCTGGGTCACCCTGACGCCCTGCACGACCACGCAACTGGTTGTCGATACGGCGTGATTCATGACGTTCTGAACCAACAATATGCAAACCACCTGCACTCAAAACAATCTCGTGGTCACGCTGCCATTCGGCTTTCAAACGCGCTTCATCTTCCGCAGTCGGATTTTCAATTTTTGCAAGTTTGGCTTTCCAGTTACCACCAAGTAAAATGTCAGTACCACGACCTGCCATATTGGTCGCAATCGTGACTGAATCTGGACTACCTGCTTGGGCAATAATATCCGCTTCGCGTTCATGCTGTTTTGCATTCAGAACTTCATGCTTAATGCCCGCCGCAGTCAGTTTTTGCGATAAGATTTCACTGGCTTCAATGGTTGCCGTACCCACCAAAATTGGTGCGCGAGTTTCCTGAATGCGTTTAATTTCTGCCACAATCGCACTGTATTTGCCATTACGATTGAGGTAAATCAGGTCATTATGGTCTTGACGAACCATTGGGCGATGGGTTGGAATCAGAACTACATCTAGACCATAAATTTCTTTCATTTCTGCCGCTTCTGTATCAGCAGTCCCCGTCATACCTGAAAGTTTTTTGTATAAACGGAAATAGTTTTGGAATGTTGTGGTTGCTAGTGTTTGGTTTTCGGGTTGGATTTCCAAGCCTTCTTTAGCTTCTACGGCTTGGTGCAAGCCTTCAGACCAACGACGACCAGGCATGGTACGACCTGTATGCTCATCGACAATGACCACTTCACCATTGTGAATGATGTAATGCACATCGCGCTGGAACAGGAAGTGCGCACGAATTGCCGCAGATACATGATGAACCAAATTCAAATTGGTAGCGGAGTACAAACTCTCGCCTTCTTGCAACAACCCCATCTGGATCAATTCGCTTTCTACAGCTTCATAACCCACTTCAGTCATTTCAACTGAACGCTGTTTTTCATCAATCCAGAAATGCCCGCCATCAGCCACTTTTTCTTCTTTTTGTGGATGCAGTTTTGGCGCAATCGCATTAATTGCAGCATAAAGTTGTGATGAATCTTCACTTTGACCTGAAATGATCAGTGGTGTACGCGCTTCATCAATCAAGATAGAGTCGACTTCATCAATGATGGTATAAACTAAACCACGCTGTTTTTTCTCAGCCAGAGAAAACACCATGTTATCACGCAAATAGTCAAAACCAAATTCGTTGTTGGTTCCGTAAGTAATGTCTGCTTTGTAAGCAAGAGCTTTTTCATCTGGCGCTTGCATCGAGTAAATCGTGCCAACCGTCAAACCCAAGAACTCAAACAATGGGCGGTTTAACTCTGCATCACGCTGTGCTAAGTAATCGTTCACGGTAATAACATGCACGCCCTGACCTGTTAGCGCATTTAAATAACATGCCAAGGTCGCCATCAGGGTTTTACCCTCACCTGTACGCATTTCGGCAATTTTACCTTCATGCAAGGTAATACCACCGATGAGCTGCACATCATAGTGACGCATCCCCATAATCCGTTTACCTGCTTCACGGCAGACCGCAAACGCTTCGGGCAACAAATCGTCTAAACTTACCCCAGTTTGATAACGATCTTTAAATTCTTGAGTTTTTGCAGACAAATCTGCATCGCTAAGAGCGGCTATCGTCGGTTCGAGCGCATTAATTTTCTCGACAATTTTACGCATGCGTTTCAGTTCGCGCTCATTTTTTGTACCGAAGATACCTCCGATCAGACCTGCCAACATGGATAAGCTCTCTAAATTTTGCTAGTCAAAAATGAAAAATGAATTTCTAATTACACGTTATTATGGAGTTAGATTTTTGAAGTACAAGTTTTTTACGTAAAAAGCCGCATTTTTTTTCAACTTATCCACTTTGAATCACACTAATCACCATTAAAAAATTTAATCTAAAAACTTCTTACTTATCTTTTTTATTCATATCAACATAAGAAAGCTATATTTTCTATGCAAAAGAACTGGTTCATAGTGAAACACATCAACCCATAAAAAGTTTTGAGGTTTCACATGAGCTTACGTCTTGGCGATACTGCCCCAAATTTTCAGCAACAATCTAGTGAAGAGCAAATCGATTTATATCAATATTTAGGTCAGCATTGGGGCATTTTATTTTCACACCCTGCGGACTATACACCTGTATGTACCACCGAACTCGGTTATACGGCGAAACTGCAAGATGAGTTTGCAAAACGTGATGTCAAAGCGATTGCCTTGTCTGTCGATGATGTTGAGTCACATCAAGGCTGGATTAAAGACATTAACGAAACTCAAGCGACAACTGTTAACTTTCCAATTTTGGCAGATAAAGATCGTAAAGTTTCTGAGCTATATGGTTTCTTGCATCCAAATGCCAGTGAAACCACTACGGTTCGTTCTTTAGTGATTATTGACCCGAATAAAAAAGTCCGTTTAATCATTACTTATCCTGCATCAACAGGGCGTAATTTCAACGAAATTTTGCGTGTTATTGATTCACTACAATTAACCGACCACTATAAAGTGGCCACCCCTGCCAACTGGCAACAAGGGGATGATGTGGTGATTGTTCCAAGCCTTAAAGATGAAGATGAGTTAAAACAGCGTTTTCCTAAAGGCTATACTGCCGTAAAACCCTATTTACGCTTAACTCCACAACCCAATCTGGACTAAATTCTTATAAAAAAAAACTGTATGTAAATTTCTCCAAGCCTATTTTTTAATAGGCTTTTTTTTACACAAAATCTGCTGCAACATGCCGAAATTTTTATTAAGTTAAAGCAATTCTACGACGAATGTTCATGATCATGCAGGTTCGATCTTATCGCTGGTTTATCATCGCCATAACCACTGGTGTGTTTTTACAAGGCTGTATGCAAAGCAGCGCTTTACCCGATACTCAGCGCCCTACAAATTGGGGAGTTGCTGTCGATAAACACTACAATTTTTATCGTGTTAACTCATGGTTATATCGGAGTGAACAACCTTCATCCGAGCTTTTAGCAGATTTACAACAACAGCAGATTGATATTGTGATTAACCTGCGTGTGCATAATGAAGATCGTCAATTACTGCAATCGACCCATATTCAACTGTTTCATATTCCAATCAATACTTGGGATATTCAGCGGCAGGATATTCTCAAAGTCATGCAAATTTTACAGGCAGCAAAGAGCGAGCATAAAAAGGTACTGATTCATTGTTATCATGGCTCAGACCGTACAGGTGCAATGGTAGCCATGTCACGCATCTTATTGGAAAACTGGTCAGTTAATGATGCCGTAAACGAAATGAAACACGGAGGCTATGGCTTTCACCCAATCTGGATGAATATTAACTGGTTATTTAAATCCGAAAATATTGACTGGATGCGCCAGCAACTGGCACACCCAACCCAATAAAATTAACGTTGATCGAGTGGCACCCAGTCAATAATCCACGCTGATTTCATACCTAAACTGCTATCAGCTTGGATTTTTCGACGTGCTGTATCTGCAGTTTCACGGTCTTTCGCAGGTCCCACCATCACCCGAATTCCTTTTGAGGTTTGGCTGGTCACGACTTTATAGCCTTTGGCACGCAACCTAGATACAGTCGCATCTGCATTGGCTTGGTTTGCCGCAAGTGCAACCTGTACCATCCATTTTTTCTTACCTTCCAGCAAATCTCGTGCTTTATCAGCATCCGCTTTTTTGTCTTTTTTCTTAATCTCCGTATCTTGATCATCATCTGCTTTTTTCTTCGCATCTAAAGCAGCTTTATGTTTGGCTTCTAGTGCCTTTTTATGTTTTACTTCTGCAGCATCAGCTCTACGCTTTTCTTCTGCATCAGCCTGACGTTTTTCTTCCGCATCCGCTTTTTTCTGTGCTTCTAATTCAGCTTTCTTCTTGGCTACTGCGCGACGATGAGCTTCTTCATCTGCTTTCTTTTGTTCATCTGCTTCTGCTTTTTTCCTAGCTTCTCGTTCAACCTGCTTTTTCGCCTCCAAATCAGCCTGTTTTTTCGCTTCTGCATTTGCTTTTTTCTTAGCATCTACAGCCGCTTGATGCTTGGCTGTTTCATCATCAGCGAGCTTCTTTTTTGCAGTAGAATCTACCTGATGTTGTTGATCTACGGCTTTGTTTTTGCTGTCAGGCTTAACCTCAGGTGGAATATTGTCAGAATCGCCCTGCCCTGTACGGCGTTTATTAATTTCTGCATATTCTTCTGCCGCCTTACGTGCAGCGTCGGCTTCTGCCTGCTGCTGCTGCTGTAGATATTGCTGAGTACGCGCTTCTTGTTCTGCTACCGCCCGCTCACGTGAACGCTTCTGCTCTTCAAGCAAGCGTTTTTCCGTTTCAACATCAACAGTTAATGGCTGCAAAGGCTGCATATTGCCAGTTTTTTGCGTTGTTTTTTGTTGCTGTGCTATTGTCGTCTGGGCTGAGGGAGTGGCTTTATGCTTTAATTCTTGTGTGCCTTTGACCAGCAGCGCAGCAAGCAGCACACCACCTCCCAATAAAACAACGCCTCCCATCCAACGTTGTTTGTTATTCATTGACATTATTCAATGTACTCCCAAACCGCTTCTAAGGTATGAAACGAACCACAAACTAAAATCAGTTGTTGATCTTCTACATGATCCAGAGCAGATTGAAAAGCCTCTTTCACATTTGCAAAATGTTGTGTCGCTGTATTGTGTAAAGCTTGTTGGATTTTCTCAAGTCTTGCCGCACGAGGTACTGTCAACTCTGCAATATGCCATTTAGACACCACAGGGCTGAGTAACTCAATGACAGAATCTATATCTTTATCAGCAAGCATGGAAAAAACTGCAACGACTTCAACATACTGTTTATTGTATTGCATGAATTTCTGCAATTGCTTTAACAAAAACTCAACACCATGCGGATTATGTCCCGCATCAAAAATCACCGTTTTATGATGAATTTGACGAACTTCAAAACGCCCTGCAATTTTTGCAGTTTGAATTCCTGCGTGAATTGCCTGATCAGAAACTGTTAATCCACTGACTAAAATAGCAGCAACTGCGGTTGAAATATTATCGAGCGCCAAATGTCCTTTTGGTAAAACCAGTGTTGATGCAGGAGTCGCAAATAGCCACGTTTCTGCACTTTTTTCCTGATAAAAATAATCACGATTGAGTACATATAACTGTGCCTGACATTCTTGCACTTTATCTTGAATTGCTTGTGGAAGCTGTTGCTGCCCTGCAAAAATCACAGGAATGTTTGGACGAATAATACCTGCTTTTTCAAAGGCAATTTTTTCAATGGTATCACCAAGCCAATCGACATGATCTAAACCAATATTGGTAATGACTGCAACATCAGGCTCAATTACATTGACTACGTCTAAACGTCCCCCGAGCCCAATTTCCAGCACCCAGACATCACACTGTTTTTGCTGAAAAATCAGAAATGCTGCCAGCGTTGTGGCTTCAAAAAACGATAGGCTTAAACCACATTCACGACGGGCTTGATCGACTTGTACAAAAGCATCAACCAACTCTTGATCGGTTGCTTCCAAGCCTGAAATTTTGACACGTTCGTTAAAGTGGTAGATATGCGGAGATTGGTAAAGTGCCACCTTATAACCTGCCTGCTGTAAAATAGCGGCGATGGTGGTCGTAGTTGAACCTTTACCATTGGTTCCTGCAACAGTAATGACTTTGGCAGAAGTTTGAGTCACATTTAATTTTTGAGCAACAGGAATGACGCGCTCTAAGCCCAAATCAATTCCTGTTACATGCACATGACCCCAATAGTTGAGCCATGTGTAAAGACTATCCGTAGCTTGTGGTGCTATTGTGTTCAATTTAGATGTTCATCAGCTTACTTACGATTCGATATACAGTATCACGTAATGCATGACGATGAACAATTTGATCGACCACACCATGATCAAGCAAATATTCAGCACGTTGGAACGGTTCTTCGAGTTTTTCGCGAACAGTTTGTTCAATAACACGTTTACCCGCAAAGCCAATCATCGCTTTCGGTTCAGCAATATGAACATCACCTAACATTGCCAATGATGCAGTCACACCACCATATACAGGGTGAGTTAAGACCACGATATAAGGCAAGCCAGCTGCTTTCACTTTTTCAATTGCAGCAGCAGTACGCGCCATTTGCATCAAAGACAACATGCCTTCTTGCATACGCGCACCACCTGAAGCAGCAAAACAAATGAACGGTTGTTTTTTCGCAATTGCGCTTTCAGCTGCTTGTACAAAACGGTCACCCACTACAGTGCCCATTGAACCGCCCATAAAGTCGAATTCAAAAGCACAAGCCGTCATTGCTACGCCTTTTAAAGTGCCTTGCAATACGATCAATGCTTCAGATTCACCTGTTTTCTTTTGCGCTTCTTGCATACGTGCAGGATATGGCTTGCTATCTACAAAGTTCAATGGATCTTTGGCACTAAATTCCTGACCAAGCTCGGTATCGACTTGATCGAAAAACCAAGTTAAACGCTCGCGCGCGCGCATACGCAAATGCTCATCACACTGAGGGCAAACATAAGCATTAAAGCTCATTGCTGTTAGTGAGATCAGTGAACGGCACTCTGGACATTCAACTGTCGGTTCAGTAAAACTTGCCTTTAATGTTTCTTGGGCATCTGGCACATGGATTCCAGGAACTGGGCGATCAGTCCAAGGTGTCGATGGGTTCAGAACTTTACTTGGTTTAACTTCTTGATTCATATTCACTCATCGAGCGCAGCTCGAAGCTCCTTGACTTTATTAACCGTTTGTTCTGCGGCTTGTTCCGGTGGCAACGTTGCAAAAGGCTTAACGAGAGCACTACCGACAATCACGGCATCAGCAACTGCAGCCATGGCTTTTGCAGATTGTGCATCGTTAATCCCAAAACCGACCCCAACAGGAATGCTGGTTTGTGCTTTAATTTTCTCGATACGTTTTGCTGCTTCAGACGTATCTAAAGTTGCTGCGCCTGTTACACCTTTCAGTGACACATAATAAATAAAACCACTGGCTTGTTTTATGACATGTTGAATACGTTCATCAGTTGACGTTGGTGCTAAAAGAAAAATCTGATTCATGTCGTATTGGCTTAGCACCTGATTCAACTGCTCAGATTCTTCTGGCGGCAAGTCCACCAACAAAATACCATCGACACCACTTTCATGGGCTTTTTCAACAAAATTCTCATAACCAATGACTTCTATAGGGTTTAAATAGCCCATCAAAACTACTGGCGTTTCTTGATCTTTTTGGCGAAATTCTTTGACCATAGCCAAAGCATCTAGGGTATTTGTCCCACCCGCAAGTGCTCGCTCTGCAGCAAGTGCAATTACAGGACCATCTGCCATTGGATCAGAAAAAGGCAAGCCCAATTCGATCACATCAACACCTGCATCAACCATGCGATGCAATAATGGTACTGTAACCTCTGGATGAGGGTCGCCCGCCATAACATAAGAAACCAAAGCTTTTTGTTGTTTAGATTGAAGCTGTTCAAAACGTGTGGCTAGACGAGACATAGATTTTACTTTCCTTGCATGAAAATAGTGTGTGCTGTGTTTACATGACACCGCATTGTAACGCTATTTTTTATACATTGCACAGCGCCAAAAGCTGCCTGATTTGATTCAACATTTATGAAACAATCCGCAAGCTACATTAATCAATATTTGATAGTTTTTCTCAATGATCAAACATTCCTAATTTTTAGGCATATTCTGAATTGCTTTTTTGACTTAACACGGAATTTATAATTAATAAAAACATATAAAACAATAAATTAAATAAATGTATAAGCTTTATTCACATGGCAAAATGTTTGCACACGCTTAAAATTTATTCGGCCTATTCATCCTCAGTATTCTGCTTTTTTTGTAAAAATGTCTCAAAAACAAAAGGCGGGCTGTAATCAGCCCGCCTTTCTTTTGATCAAAATATTGTTTTACAGTTCAACCAGCGGAATGCCATCTATACGTGCAACAGTCAGTAAATCTTTATCGCCACGGCCTGATACGGTTGCGATAATGATCTGATCTTTCGACATGGTTGGTGCAAGTTTGGTGACATAAGCCATAGCGTGTGAGCTTTCAAGCGCAGGAATAATACCTTCAATCTGGGTCAAGTCACGGAAACCTTGCAATGCTTCTTCATCGTTGATTGGGACATATTGTACACGCTTCATGTCTTTTAAGAAGCTGTGCTCTGGTCCAACACCAGGGTAATCAAGACCCGCAGAAATACTGTGGGTTTCAATAATCTGACCTTGAGCATCACTCATCAGGTAAGTACGGTTACCATGCAATACGCCAACATGTCCAGCATTTAAAGGTGCTGAGTGTTTACCTGTTTCAATACCATGACCTGCAGCTTCAACACCATACATTTTGACATCGTAGTCGTTCAAGAATGGATAGAATAAGCCCATGGCATTTGAACCACCGCCAACACAGGCAACAAGTGCATCAGGTAACCGCCCTGCTTGCGCTAAGATTTGCTGACGTGCTTCGCGTCCAATGATCGACTGAAAATCACGTACCAACTGTGGATATGGATGTGGTCCTGCCACAGTCCCAATCACATAATACGTGCTGTCGACATTACTCACCCAATCGCGCATCGCTTCATTTAATGCATCTTTGAGTGTTTTTGAACCACTTTCAACAGGAACTACTTTTGCACCCAGTAGGCGCATACGGTATACATTCATGGCTTGACGTTTTACGTCTTCAGCACCCATGTAAACCACACACTCCAGTCCTAAACGTGCAGCAATGGTGGCAGTTGCCACGCCGTGCTGACCTGCACCTGTTTCGGCAATAATGCGTTTTTTGCCAGATAACTTAGCCAGCAAGGCTTGACCAATTGTATTGTTTACTTTGTGAGAACCTGTGTGGTTAAGGTCTTCACGTTTTAGGTAAATTTGCGCACCACCTAAATGTTTAGACCATCGTTCAGCATGATAAAGTGGACTTGGACGGCCAACATAGTAAGCCAAATCACGGTCAAATTCTGCCAAAAACGCTGGATCATTTTTCATTCTGTTATACAGATTTTCTAAATCTTGTAATGCAGCCATTAATGTTTCTGACACGAATCGTCCGCCATGAATGCCAAAGTGTCCTTTAGCATCTGGATATTGTGTATAGTCAATCACTTCGTTTTGCTGATCCACAATGGACTCCTTGCATAAATTTTTTGATTAATCGTTGATCTTTAATCCCTTTTTGAGCTTCCACCCCACCACTCACATCAACCGCAAAAGGCTGTGTCAGTGCAATTGCCTCGGCAATATTGTCAGGGTTCAAGCCCCCAGCCAGAATCAGTGGAATATCCAGTTTCGGGAATTGCGACCAATCAAATTGTAAACCTGTCCCACCCTTTAAGTCAGGATGCCAAGCATCGAGTAAGATAGCACTTGCGCCCGCTTGTTGGTAGCGTTGAATTTCGTTTATTAAGTTTAAATCAGGCTTGACCTGAATCGCTTTATACCAACGGCGTTTCGTGACTTGTGCAATCTGCCGACACATTTCAGGGCTTTCATCGCCATGTAATTGCAATACATCTAACGCAACATTTTGCAGCATAGCCAAGATTTCTTCGGCACTGGCATTTACAAATAACCCGACCGTTTGCACATAAGGCGGAATATGTGCCAGCAAGTGCTGGGCTTGCTCTACAGTGACGGAACGAGGGCTAGGCGGATAAAAGACTAAGCCTATCGCATCTGCACCCGCCTGTACCACACTGTGAATATCTTCTACTCGGGTAATTCCACAAATTTTTGCTCTGGTTCGCATAGATCATCTGGTTTAATAAAAAGCATACTGCCGATTAAAACGGAAAACAGACCATAAAATCTAGAGACGATTACAGCTTTCAACACAATCTATGTCTGTTGATTGTTTCACTCATGTAAAGCCCGTATACTTTAGCGCAATTTATAGCAACAAGTTTTAGGGAAGTTGGTGAAAACCCAACACTGCCCCCGCAGCGGTAACAATGAAACGCATATTGTTTGAGTCATTCACTCACGTCACTGTTTTTTAAAATGGGAAGACGAATATGTTGGTTATATCTGTAACTATATTGCAAGTCCGAAGACCTGCTTGTTGTTTACTTCGATGAATCATTCACGGGGAGTGAATGTATGGAGCAAACCATGTTTCTTTTTAAGCCCACTGCGTTAGCCGGTGCGATTGCGCTTGCAACAAGTTTTTTAGCAACAGCTCATGCAGCAGATAACCAAACCGCAAACAACGACCAAGATGTCGCACCTTTAGATACAATTGTTGTAACGGCATCTCGCACCGCAGAGCCAATCAAGAATGTTCCTGCACGAATTGATGTGATTGACAGCAAGGCGATTGAGCAAATACCGATAGCAGGCTTACCATATTTATTACAGCAAGATGCTTCTATTAATATGGTGCAAAGTGGTGGTTATGGTCAGCTTTCTTCCATATTTCTACGCGGTGCTGAATCCGATCATACGCTAGTTTTAAAAGATGGTGTTCGCTTAAACTCAGCATCATCAGGCACAGCTAGCCTTGCCTTTTTAGATACTTCAGATATTGAAAAAGTAGAAATCCTTAAAGGTCCTGCTTCAGTATTATATGGTTCTGATGCTATTGCTGGTGTTGTCCAACTTATCTCTAAAATCCCTCAAAAAAACTCAGCATTTCTTACTACAGAATATGGTGAAAATAATACTTACAAAACCATTATTGGTGGTGACTTAGCTTCAAATGGTTTCTATGCACAAGTTCGAGGGCAAAGCCTTGAAACAGATGGCACAAAAGTTACTGACCTATCAGGGAATGGAATTAAATCTGCGGGCTATGATCAAAAAGGCTTTAGTACTAAAGTTGGCGTAGAAAAAGAACGTTTTGGAATTTCTATTGATTACTCTCAAAATCAAGGAAAAAGCGCGTATGATTCATACAATTTCGATGGTTCTCTAATTTCTGAAGACTTTCAAAATCAGATGATCAATATTAAAGGTCATTTTAATGTACTCGATACTCTGTCTTTAAATGCTCGGCTATCTCAATTCAACGATGACCTAGATCAAAATGATCCTAACTATCTAGGTGCTTTTGATTTTGTTCATAGTAAAACTCAAGAAGCAGAGCTTTATGGAAAATGGCAATTTACTCCAAGTCAAAATCTATTAATTGGATCAACCTATCGTAATCTTGATGGAGATGTTCTCTCTTATGGTTTACCGTATAAAGAAAGCATAGATTCAGCTGGTTACTATATTCAACATCAATATAATAATAATGGCTTAAGTACCCAAGTAGGTGCTCGTTTAGAAGACAACCAAAAATATGGTTCGCATACTGTTGGTCAAGCTGCGATTCGCTACCAAATTTTACCAATGACAAGCATATATGCAAATGCGGGAACAGCCTTTAAATCACCAACTCTAAATGAGTTATATGCTTATCAAGGCAATCCTAATTTAAAACCTGAAGAAAGTACGTCTTATGAAATTGGTTTAGATCAAACGCTAAATCATGGCTTGTCTACAGGCTTCTCGCTATATCATACTGATGTAGATCATTTGATTGCCACAGGAAGCAATAATATTCTAACCAATATTAATAAAGCGACCTATGAAGGTGGTGAAGTTTACTTAAATTGGAAACAAAACGACCTATTTGCAAAAACCTCTTATAGCTATGTTAAAGCAACCAATAAACAAACAAATACAGATCTAAATCGCCGTCCACGTCAAAGCTTTACTGTAACGGTTGGTCTAGAAAATCAGATTTATGGTCTAAGCACGTCACTTGTTGCAAAATCACATTCAAAAGACTTTGCTGATTGGCCTTCAACAACTTTAAATAATGATCCAGGTTATACAACTGTTAATTTCAATGCTTACTGGAACGTACTTCCATACTTAAAGCTTTTCACAAATATAGAGAATATCGGCGATGTTAAATACAAAACCGCATACTATGGCTATGGAAACTATTATGTAAATGGTGGTCGTCTAGCCACTGTTGGGGTGACATTAAGCTTCTAAACTTTAAAAAAAGTATTTTATCAGCGCATTTTTATGGATAATGTTTGTAAAGGCATTATCCTTTTTTATCATTAAAAGGAACTACTTATGGGTCACCGTTTAAGTAAAATTTCAACCCGCACTGGTGATGATGGCACCACAGGGCTTGGAGATGGAACACGTGTTGAAAAAGATGACTTGCGTATTCAAACGCTCGGAGATGTCGATGAGCTCAATAGTGTCATCGGTGTATTACGTGCGCAAGTTGTCAACAGCAATATTCAGGCAGATGAAAAGCAGCGCTGGGATAAAAGCTTAAGTCTCATCCAACACTGGTTATTTGATCTGGGTGGCGAAGTCTGCATTCCCAACTTTTCCATGGTTCAGGAATCTGCCTTGCTATTTTTAGAAACAGATATTGAAGCCATGAATAAATACCTGCCAATGCTTAAAGAGTTTATTTTGCCAGCAGGTTCATTATCATGCAGTTATGCACATCAAGCGCGTGCTGTGTGTCGCCGCGCTGAACGTAGCCTGATTAGCCTGCAAAAGCGTGATCAAAATATTCAAAAAACATCACTCCTGCTACTTAACCGCCTATCTGACTGGTTATTTGTGGCATCTCGCAGCTTGCAACTAGAAGAACACGGCAAAGAAATGTACTGGCAAAGACAAAAATAGTATTTTTCAGCGTAAAATAAATTCATCATCTATTTGATTTGGCAAATGAATGCAAATTATTGGTCATCGTGGTGCGCGTGGCGAAGCACCTGAAAATACCCTCGGTGGTTTTGCTTATTTAAAACAGTTGGGCATTCGAGCAGTCGAGTTCGATGTCCGCCAACTTCCAGATGACACGCTTATTGTCATACATGATGACAATCTTTTCCGAACCGCTGGAAAATTAAGCTCTGTTTACCAAAGCCAGCGACATGATCTGGCTCACCATGATCATCGCTCCCAATGGAAAAACTGGGAAAATCATGAACCAACCCCTTTGCTGCCACAAGTACTCGATTTACTAAAAGACTTTCAGCATATTGAAGTTGAAGTCAAAGCGGTGAGCAATCAGGCGCAAGCCGAACGTCTTATTGAGGCATTACAACAACAACTCAAGGGTTTTGAACATTCAGCAACCATTACCAGCTTCGATGAGAAAATTTTACAGGCATTACAGCACAACCAAAGTCCATTTCAGCGCGGCTTGCTGATTGAAGACAATCTTAAAACTCAAGCTATTGAAAAAGCAATAAAATATGGGTGTACGCGCATTGGCTGGAAAGATAAACTCGCCACGCCTGATATGATTGAATTATCAAAACTGGCAAAACTTGCAGTGAGTGTCTGGACTGTCAATGATGTATCAAGAGCAAAAAACTTACTAGATCAAGGCATTGATGGATTAATCACCGATTTTCCAAAAACAATGCAACAGCAGCTCTATATTTTAGGGTAATATTTAGACAGAAGATATTGATCGAAAGTTTATCTTTAGCTTTTAAAATACAAGTGTATAATATTGCTAAAGCATCTATAAAGATGTCTCTGAACAACCATCAGTATTACATTTTTGAAGGTTGACCCTATTTACTCTTAGGAGCGTCGCTGCATATGACTCCCCTGCCCCAAGCAAAAGCACCGATTAACTGGACAGCAACCATTACGTTGTTGGGGACTCCCATTGCTGCCCTGATTGCCATACCGCTATATGCTTATTACCACGATTTTTCTGTCAGTGCGTGGGTAAGCCTATTTTTTCTACTCGCGCTGAGTAGTTTAAGTATTACAGCGGGCTATCACCGTTTATGGGCACACCGTGCCTATGAAGCGTCTCTCCCACTAAAAATTATCCTGATGCTCGGTGGAACGTTTGCTGTACAAAACAGTATTCTGTACTGGGCATCTGGACACCGTACTCATCATCGCCATGTCGATGATATTGAACAAGATCCGTATTCGATTAAAAAAGGTTTCTGGTATGCCCACTTAGGCTGGATGATTCGTGATTATCCTGCGGCTACAGCAAACTATAAAAATGCGCCTGATTTGCTTAATGATAAAGTCGTGATGTTCCAAGACAAATACTATGTGCCTTTGGTGATTGCCGTGCATGTGGTGATCTTGGGTACAATTGGCTGGGCAGTTGGCGACTTGTGGGGTGTGATTTTATTAGGTGGTTTGCTCCGCCTGATCTTGAGTCATCACGTAACTTTCTTTATTAACTCCCTATGCCACATGTTTGGTAAACGTCCATATACCGACGAAAATACCGCACGTGACAACTTCTGGTTAGCGATTGCAACTTGGGGCGAAGGTTATCATAACTACCATCATATCTTTCAATACGATTACCGTAATGGCGTGAAATGGTGGCAATATGACCCAACCAAATGGCTGATCTGGTCGTGTTCAAAAGTCGGTTTGGCAAAAAATCTGCGCCGTATTCCAAGCTTTAATATTAAAAAAGCAGAGTTGGCAATGAAATTTAAATATGCCGAACAAGACCTCGCGGTCTATGGACATGACATTAATGAAGACATGCGTAATATGAAACAACATATTGCACAGGAATACGAAGCATTTACCCACACGCTGAATGATATGGCAAAACTTAAAGAGCTTGAGTTACAACATAAAAAAGCAGCGGTCACTGAAAAATTTCAGAAATTTGATCACAAATTAAAACTGGATTTCCAATTGATCGAACAGCGTTTACAACACCATCGTGACCGTTTGGAAGTACTAGTGAAAAGTCTGCGTAAGATTTCGACCTAATCTAACATCACTATTAAGAAAGAGATGCCAGTGCATCTCTTTTTTATTTTGTCTTTCCAAAGCGAAGTTTTGTTATAGTCTTTCCGAACATTTGCAAAACCTGTCGACTATGATTTTCAATTCCCTGTACCCTTCTTTAAATGCCAAGCTTTTTCATCAGCAAGCCCCTAAACCATTGCAGGGCGCACGTGCAGGACATTTCAATGCTGCCTTAGCCAATGAATTGCAATGGACTACAGAAGAACAGCAAGATTGGGTGGCCATTTGTAGTGGACAAAAAACCTTTGCTGAGTTTCCACCACTGGCAATGGTGTATGCTGGGCATCAGTTTGGGCAGTGGGCAGGACAACTCGGTGATGGCCGTGGTTTACTGATTGGACAAATTCTAGATCGGCAAGGTAAAACCATTGACCTACACTTAAAAGGGGCTGGTAAAACGCCTTATTCACGTATGGGTGATGGCCGCGCAGTGTTACGTTCCGTGATTCGTGAATACTTGGCAGGACACGCACTGAATGCTTTGGGTATTGCGTCAAGCAATGCGATTGGATTTACCACATCTCAACATACTGTGCAGCGCGAACAACTTGAACAAGGTGCAATGCTTCTGCGTACAGCAGATTGTCATATTCGCTTTGGGCATTTTGAGTGGATTAATCAGTACGCACCTGAACTGTTGAATGAATTCACTCAAAAAACTATCGAATGGTATTTTCCCGAATGCCTGAATGCTGAACAGCCAATTCTTGCTTTTGTCGATCAGGTAATTGAACGTACAGCCAAAATGATCGCCCAATGGCAACTAGTGGGTTTTGCACATGGCGTGATGAATACCGATAATTTAAACATTACAGGTTCAACGCTAGATTTTGGCCCTTACGGTTTTATGGAACGCTTTCGCCCCAACTGGATCAATAACCATTCTGATCATCAGGGGCGCTATAGTTATCAAAATCAGCCAAGCATTGGACACTGGAATTTATGGGTCTGGATCAATAACCTTGTGCCACTTGCCAAAGCTGAAGATCGTGAACAGTTTAAGCAAGACTTGGTCAAAGCCTTGGAACAGTTTGAACCGAAATTTCTGGCGTTTTATCAGCAAGGGTTGGCTGCAAAAATGGGACTGCCCGATTTTCATAAAGACAGCTTTGACTGCGGCATGGCATTTTTAAAAATCATGCAAAGTGAGCAACTGGATTACACACAAAGCTTTTTGCGTTTACAAGACAAACAATATCGCGCGATTCAAGATGACTGCCTCGATACCCGTCAGGTCGAGAATTTCCTACAGCAGTATCATACAATTCGTGAAAACCAAGACACTCAACAGCTTGATGCAGCCATGCGTTTAGTCAACCCACGTTATATTTTACGTAACCATATGGCACAGACAGCGATTGAAGCCGCACAGCGTGATGACTTTAGCGAAGTGGAGCGTTTGTTTGAATTATTGGCGCAGCCGTTTACCCATCAACCCGAACGTGAACGCCCTGCCGATCTTGCACCTTTACCAAGTGATGTACCCGATGTAATGGTGAGTTGTTCATCTTAAAAAAAGGAGCGTTATCGCTCCTTTTTATTTACTCATTCGGATATTCAAAACGATACCCGACACCATACACGGCTTGTACCCATTCATGGCGATTATCATCTTCTGCGACTTCAGAAATCTTGCGGCGCAGGTTTTTAATGTGGCTGTCAATCACGCGGTCAGCCACGTCAAAACTGTCAGGGTTAATATGATCGAGCAGTTGAATCCGCGAATAGACTTGTCCAACATGCTCTAAAAATAGTTCTAATAAGCGGAATTCGGTCGGGGTCAAATTCAAGGCTTTTTGTTTATACCAAATGCGTTGCTGAGACTTGTCGATACGAAACAGATCATTGTCTTCAGGTTCCGCTTTACGCTCCAAACGGCGTAACACAGCTTGTACACGTGCCACCAATTCTTTCGGGCTAAATGGCTTACAGACATAATCATCTGCCCCCATGTTTAAGCCCAGTACCCGATCAATTTCTTCGGTACGCGCAGTGACCATAATAATCGGCAAGTTAGATTGTTCACGTACCTTACGGCAGATGGTTAAGCCATCCATACGCGGCACCATCAAATCCAGAATCATCAGGCTCGGTTTGCGTTGCAAAAAGCTGTTATAGGCTTCTTGTCCATCGTGAAACATACTGACTTCATAGCCTGCTGCTTCTAAGTAGTCACGAACCAGCCCCGCTAATTCAACCTCATCTTCAACCAAAATAATATGTTTCATAAACTTATGTCCTAAAAGTTTTTGGGAACGTTAACTGGCAGCGCAAACCACCCAAAGGCGAGTGATCAAAACTGAGCTTGCCCCCTAAAGCTGTCGCAATTTTGACTGAGAGTGCCAAACCTAAACCTGTGCCTCCCGTACTACGGGTACGAGAATCATCGACACGATAAAAACGCTCACCCAAGCGTTGCAACTGTTCATCGGTTAAACCTAATGGGCTATCATCAATCAACAATGTCCATACCTGTTCATTTTGTGTGCTATGAATACGAATCGTACCGCCTTGTTCAGTATAACGAATACTATTGCCCAGCAAATTCACCACGATTTGCTTAAAGCGATCGACATCTAAAGACAATACCGCACCGCTACCATCTACTTCGACGTGTAATTGAGCCTGTTCAAATTTAGGGGTGAAATTAATCACTTCCTGCACCACCACCTGCCACGGATCAACCTCAGCAAAATAACAGGTCAACTGTTGGGCTTCAACCTGTGCCAAGTCTGCCAAATCTTGAGTCAGTTTTTTGAGGCTACTCACCTGACTCATCATCGAGGCGAAATGCTCAGGAGTAGGTTTACGAATACCATCCTGCATCGCTTCAATTTGTGCCTGCAACACCGCAAGCGGGGTTTTAAGTTCGTGTGAGGTATCGGCAACCCACTGACGGCGGGATAATTCATGTTGATGCAAAATCTCGGCAAGCTGATTCATTTGATTGGACAAATCGCCCAGTTCGTCGTTACGTTTGACCTGCATTTTGGACTCGTAATGTCCCTTTGTTAACTCACGAGCAACACGCAGCAGTTGATGAATCGGTTTCTTAAAATAAGTCGCCAGTAACAGGGCAAGGAGTAAACTGGCAAATACCGTGACGGCATAAATCAACAATAAAACTTGCTTTTGGGTACTAAAGAAATTGAGACTCAGTGCATCTTCCTGATCAAGAACAGGTTTTAAACCCAAATATCCAACAACCTGATTATTAACGGTAATCGGGCGAAATGAAACTGCGCCTGTATTTTGCTCACCGACGATAAAATGCTTTTTCGCATCATACAAAGACAAGCGAGAACTTAAACCCAATTTATCGGGCATTGGAATAAAACGCTTCTTACCTTCAGGTGGTGCATCACCTAGTAAGATATTCCCCTCTTTGGGTTTATGATTCGTTTGTGGTGGCGGACGATTCCAAAGAGCGCCTCTCTTTAAGGGAAAACTCAGACCCTCAAAAGGCTGATATTCGGAAGGAAGATTTTCTTGTAATAATCGAATTTCATTCACAGACAAGCCTTCTTTTTTGATGGCTGTTTGCTGCTCGACTCCAGTCGGGACATTTAAAATGGTATTTTCTTTAAAATAGCGCTGCTGAAAAGCAATATCATATTGACGGCGCAACCAAACTCGTGAAAGATGATCATAATCATCGGGGTCAGGTTTACCTTCAATTTGTAAAATCTGTGCCTGAATGGCATTGCCCCAGTCATGATAAATGCTATATACCCCAGCCAAGTTTTCAATGAGATGATCCAGTTTTTGCATTTCAACATCAGCAACATACTTGGTGAAGTTTTCCTTCATGGTCCATTGAAACACACCCAAGCTCACCGTGGTAATAATAACGGTGGTCAACAACACTGTTAAAAATAAGCGTAAGGCAATGGGAACACGCAGGTTTTTCAAAAATTCGACTCAATCAACATCCTGAATTTTTCCATTGTAACTAACATGTGAATAAAAAACTCTTCATTGTTCCTTCATGTTGGTTGGTTAAAGTTAACACAGTAAAGTTTTTTAACTTTCGTATACAAAAAAAGGACAATAAAATGAATCGATTCGCCAAAGTTGCTTTAGTAAGTGCCACGTTGCTCAGTATGGGAACATTAACCGCCTGTCAATCCATGATGCAACACCATGACCCTGCTGCTGGTATGCAAGCAGGTTCGGAAGAACCACACCATCGCCATCACTGGCAACATCATATGTCGGAACAGGACATGGCAAAACATCAAGCGGCACTTGAACAATTTAAACAAGCATGTAACAACCAAACTGTTGGTGCAAAAGTTCAGGTCAAACTTGAAGATAAAACCATTACAGGTACATGCGAACTACGCTTTAAACCCGATATGAATAAAGACCATCCAATGTCTCCAGCAAATATGAATAAGGATCATTCAATGTATCCAGCAAATATGCCTATGCCTGCGACAAAATAAATCACCGCAAAGACAAACGGCAGATCATATTGGTCTGCCGTTTTTGTTTGTCACTCAGCCGATTGGCTAAACGCACATTAAATTCTTAGATAAAATTAATATTATTCAATATTTTATTATAGTAAATTCAATTTAATTTGACTTTATAGTCACACAGATTCCACGATTCTACTCTTGTCGAATACTGCAACTTGTTGCACGATGTAATCCATACAAAGTGCTGGGAAAGGCACATTTTAAAGCCATAAAACTGGGGTTTGCCAGTACAAGAGGATATGATCATGCCACAATACAAAGCGCCTTTACGTGATATGCAATTTGTCTTGCATGAGTTGCTGCATGCCGAGCAGCACTATGCCAAATTGCCTGCATTTCAAGATACGGTTAGCCGTGAATTGATTGATCAATATTTAGAGGCTGCCGCAGATTTTTGTGAAAATGAACTGTCTCCACTCAACCAAATTGGTGATCGTGAAGGCTGTAAATGGCATGATGGCATCGTCACCACTCCAACAGGGTTCAAAGAAGCCTATCAAAAATATATTGAACTGGGTTTCCCATCCCTTTCTGCTGAAGAACAATACGGTGGTCAGGGTTTGCCAAACTCTTTGGCAACCGTGATTTCGGAAATGGTCGGTAGCTCGAACTGGGCATGGGGCATGTACCCTGGATTATCGCATGGTGCAGTACGTACCATTGAAGACCACGGTTCAGACGAACAAAAAAACACCTATTTGCCGAAACTGGTTTCAGGTGAATGGACAGGTACGATGTGCTTGACCGAGTCACATGCCGGTTCAGATCTCGGCATTATTCGCAGTAAAGCCGAACCAAATGCCGATGGCAGCTATGCCATTTCAGGAGAAAAAATCTTTATCTCTGCGGGTGAACACGATATGGCTGAAAATATCGTGCATATTGTACTGGCACGCTTACCGAATGCGCCGAAAGGCACTAAAGGGATTTCACTGTTTATTGTGCCAAAATTCCATGTTAATGCTGACGGATCTTTGGGTGAGCGTAATAACGTGCGCTGTGGTTCGATTGAACATAAAATGGGGATTCATGGTAATGCCACCTGTGTGTTGAATTTCGACAAAGCCACAAGCTATTTGATTGGCCCTGAAAACCGTGGTCTAAACTGCATGTTCACCTTTATGAATACAGCACGTATTGGCACAGCAGTTCAAGGTTTGGCCGCATCTGAGTCATCATTCCAAGGGGCACTGGTGTATGCCAAAGAGCGTCTAGCGATGCGCTCACTGTCTGGTGCTAAACAACCTGAAAAAGAAGCTGACCCGATTATTGTGCATCCTGCAGTACGTAACATGCTCTTGACCCAAAAAGCCTTTGCCGAAGGTGGTCGTGCCCTTGTTTACTTACTGTCTCAATATGCCGACTTGGTGGAACGCGCTGCAACGAGCGAAGAACGTGAATACGCAGACAATATTTTGTCCTTGCTCACCCCGATTGCCAAAGCCTTCTTGACTGAAACAGGCTATGAAGCTGCGAATAAAGGCGTTCAAGTATTTGGTGGACATGGTTTTATTGCCGAACATGGTATGGAACAAATTGTACGTGACACCCGTATTGCATGTTTGTATGAAGGCACAACTGAAATTCAGGCACTGGATTTGCTTGGTCGTAAAGTGCTACAAACCAAAGGTGCATTGCTGCGTGATTTTACCAAAATCATTTATGACTTTACCCAAGAGCAAGCTGAAAACACCGAGTTACAAGACCAAATTCGCGCACTGGCGAGCCTGAATAAAGAATGGGGACAACTCACTAGCCGTATTGGTGAACGTGCCAGCCAAAATCCAGACGAAGTTGGCGCTGCTGCGGTCGATTACCTGTTCTTTGCAGGTTATGTGACTTTAGCCTATTTGTGGGCACGCATGGCGGTGGTTGCTCAGCAACAACTGGCCCAAGGTTCCAGCGAAGTTGAATTTTACAAAGCCAAAATCACCACGGCACAATTCTACTTCAAAAAAATCTTACCACGCGTACACGGGCATATTGCCGTGATTGCAGGCGGCTTAGAACCCCTCATGAGTATGGATGCCGAACACTTTGCATTCTAATGCACAGAAAAAAGGCTGCCTCACTGTGCAGCCTTTTTTATGAAATGTCTTGCAACGATATTCTGGTGGTGATACACAATCCATCATCATAAAAATTGCTAGAGTTAAAACAAACACAAAAACAGGTGAACAACAATGCCAATCTATAATGCCCCACTTGCCGATATGCGTTTTATTTTAAATGAGGTGTTTGAAGCGGAACCATTTTGGCAAAGCAATGAAAAGCTGGCATATTTAGATGCTGCAACTGCCGAGGCAATTTTAGAAGAAATGGCGAAATTTGCCAAAAATATCACTCTGCCACTCAACCGTAGTGGTGATGAACACGGCGCACACTATGCCGATGGCAAAGTGTCTACGCCAGAAGGTTTTAAAGCCGCATTTCAACAGTATGCCGAAGGTGGCTGGATTGGCTTGAGTGCCGATGAAGAATGGGGCGGGCAAAGCATGCCAAAAATGCTCACCGTACTTTCCGATGAAATGATTTTTGCCACCAACCCTGCATTTATGCTTTATCCGCTACTTTCAGTCGGCGCGGGTATGGCGCTCAACAGCTATGGCTCACAACAGCAAAAAGAAACCTATTTGCCAAAAATCTATTCGGGCGAATGGTCAGGCACCATGTGTCTGACTGAACCACATGCAGGCACCGATTTGGGGATTATTAAAACCAAAGCTGAACCCAATGCCGATGGTAGTTACCAGATTACAGGCACCAAGATTTTCATTACAGGTGGCGACCACGACCTCACGAACAACATCATTCATCTGGTCTTGGCCAAAACCCCAAATGCCCCTGCGGGTTCACGTGGTATTTCACTGTTTATTGTGCCGAAATATTTGGTCAATCAAGATGGTTCTTTGGGCGAGCGTAATCATGTTGCTCCAGGTTCAATCGAACATAAAATGGGCATTAAAGCCTCAGCCACCTGTGTCATGAACTTCGATGCTGCCAAAGGCTTTTTGGTCGGCAAGGAAAATGAAGGCTTGGCTGCCATGTTTGTGATGATGAACTATGAACGCTTGTCGATGGGGATTCAGGGTTTAGGTGCTTCCGAGTTTGCCTACCAAAATGCCGCGCAATACGCGACAGACCGTCTGCAAGGTCGCAGTGCTACAGGCGTGAAAAATGCTGACAAACCTGCGGACAGTATTTTGGTACATGGTGATGTACGCCGCATGTTACTCAATGCCCGTGCCAATAACGAAGCCTCGCGTGCCTTTGCGGTCTATGTAGGACAACAGCTCGACATCACCAAGTTCTCAACCGATGCCGAAGCGGCACACAAAGCCAATAACCGTGTTGCCCTGCTTACCCCGATTGCTAAGGCGTATTTAACCGATACCGCCTTTAATGCGGTGCTTGATGCCCAAATGTGTTTTGGTGGACATGGCTATATCGCTGAGTGGGGCATGGAACAATGTGTCCGTGATTTGCGTATTGCCCAGATTTATGAAGGAACAAATGGCATTCAGTCTCAAGATTTAATCGGTCGTAAGGTCATTAAAAATAACGGTGAATTCTTATATGAATATATTGAAGAAATCCGTAATTTTGTACATGACCTCGATATCGAGCTTAATTTTATTAAAGACACAACCCTCGACGCCTGTACCGAAGTTGAAGCCATCACCCAATATGTGATTGAACAGGCGCAAGAAGATCCTGACTTTGCCAACGCCGTTGCGGTTGATTATTTGCATGCAGTGGGCTTGCTCAGTTTCGCCTATATGTTTGCCAAAATTGCGCATGTGGCACAGCAAAAACAAGGCGAGTTTTATGCCAATAAACTGCGTCTTGCCCAGTATTATATTGAAAAAGTTTTACCTGAACTCAACAGCCGTTTTGCCAAAATCAATGCGGGTGCAAGCGTGATGATGCAATTTAACTCTGCATACTTCACGCAGCAATAATCTGCTCCAGATTTAAAAAAAATGCCTGTTTATTAGGCATTTTTTTATTTTGTCATAGTTTTTGCATGATACTCTCGTAATCTAAATATAGATCGCATACAGGTGTCATACCATGCCCACCCCCAAAAATAAGACCGATCAAGTTCAACCGTTCTTAGATCGTATTGGTCATCTAGCGGTTGAGAGTTTCCATTATCTCGCCTTGTTTATTATTGGCTGTATGATCGCATGGTCAGCTGTGCATACCACTGTTGGCATTTTTACTGAAAAGAACTACGCCAGTATTGATGATATTTTACTGTTATTCATCTATTTAGAACTTGGGGCAATGGTCGGGATTTATTTTAAAACCAATCACATGCCTGTACGTTTTCTGATTTATGTTGCGATTACTGCCCTGACCCGCCTGCTCATTTCCGTGATTCAGCACGATCATAAAGCCTCTCTGGACTTGCTAATTGTGACAAGCTCAATCCTGATTTTGGCAGTGGCAATTTTTATTGTGCGTTATGCCTCTTGGCATTATCCATCGGCAATTAAAGAAAAAAATGAAACTGTCAGCAAAAAGTTACAGCCTCAGGATGATGAACTGGCATAATTGTCAGATATATTCATCGAATGAAATAAAGAGAGCTGAGGAAAGTGTCTAATTTAAATTTTGAACGTCTAGAGCAATTTTTTGCCAAAGTTCCAAGTGTTCAAGCCAGCCGTATTGTGGGGCATGGTGATGATGGGCAACATGCGTGGTGGTTTAAGTTTTTTATTGATCTTGAGCATCCTTTAGCTTGGCAAACTGTACAAGAACTTGGGCATGTTCTCAATTATCTTTCCACCAATGAACGCTTACCGACCCAGTTTCTCCCTGTGTCCCCACCCCCTTATATGAACGGTGAAGCCAAAGATTTCTTGGCTTGGGTGATTCAGTGTAACCATGCTGACTTTTCACCTGATGTGGTATGTGACTGGCTTGAAGCACGCTTACCCACCCCTGTTGAAGATGAAAGCCAATGGAAAATCAAAACAGATTTAAGCGAAATTGAATCACTGGATGACAAGGCACTCGATCAGCTTTTGCCACCACAAGACTAAACCGCTATACATAAAAAAAGAGAGGCGATGACCTCTCTTTTTTTATGCGGTTAAATGAGTTTCTTTCATTAACCCACTTTATTTCTCTTGTGCCTGATTGAAATATATTTCAATTTTGCTCAGGGATAAAAATCAAGAAGGCATAAATTATGATGAAAGAAGCCTCAAGTTAAAACGTCGACAAGCCTGTCCATTCCATCAAACGGTATAAGGCATATTTCAGTTTTGAACCATCGGCATATTTACTGTAATCCACACTGATTTGACGACCATTTAAGTTTTCCCAAGCCGTATTAAAATAATGCTGTGCATCAACAAATACAGGTGCTTGGCTTGAACCCATTACACGCAGATCAGTTTCAAGATTATAGTTTTTCAGATTACGTGCCGTGAAATTGGCCGAACCGAGTAGCAGTTCTGACTGGGTGGCATTGTGCTTCAGCAACAGTTTGCTGTGAGCCTGTTCACCATGCGTATCATTCCAACGCACCTGAATTCCTGCATTATGCAATTCCACCGCAACTTCGCGGTTTGGAATTCCATTTTTCTTTAAACCAAAAGCATCTTTGTTCGGATCGAGTAACACGCGAATCTGTACGCTTCGGCGTTTGGCTTGTTTCAAAGCATCAATAATTTTGCGTTCAGACAAATAAAACATCGCCAGATCAATCTGATCCTGTGGTTTTGCCGTATTGATCATGTTCAGTGCTGCCCGATAAATCGCAGCTTCAGTGAGTACCTGAACCTGTGGCAGATTTTTTGCACCCTCTTGCTGCCCGACAATCACGACACCCATTTCACCTTGTGACATTTCTGCCACAGGCTGCTCAGAGTTTAAAATATCAACAGCAACAGGGCCAGATACCAGTAAAGCGACATTGTCATGATGTGAACTACCATCATGCGGGTTGGCCGAGGTCACCAGACCTTTCCAGCCCTGATCGGTATCCACCACAATCGTTTTACGATGATTGGCTTTAAAATTCATCAAGTTAAAATAACTGCGCAGCGTCACTTTGCCCTGACCAAATGGATTTGGTAACCAGCCTGCTTGCGGATTATTCCCCAAACCTTGACAGCACAAATACCAAAAACCTGACCATACAGGATTAGGTGTTCGTAGCGGTGTGAGATTGGTTTCAATCACATCAACACCTGCCTGACGCAACTTGCGATAGTGTTCAGGTGCAAGCCCACCATACACCGAGTTGATCGGGTCGGTAATGACTTTAATTTCGATATTTGGAGATTGAATACGCTTTCTAATCAGCGCTTGTGTAAGCTCTTGTGTCAAATGTCGTCGAGGCTGAGCATTTTCTCCCATTTCGTCATTAAACAAAAACATGTCAATAATAATGGTGGTTTTGGCTTGCTCAACCAAACTCAGCATTTGATTAAAAATACGCTGATCTTGTTGTACTTTTCCTGTTGCATCGACATAAGTTTCATCGGCAAAAAATTGTACATCGGCATGGTGCAATGCACCCGTATAGTCAATCCCGCGTGGCAACGGTTTGACCGTATGGTAAACCGCAGAAGATGTATAGCCAATAAAAAAAATACCGACGAGCAACCCTGCATAATGGCGGGGAGACCATTGTAACTTATTATGAATTTTGTGAAATATACGCATAAAAATAAACCTAGCACAGTAGAGTCAGGCTAGGTTCTCTCTCAGATTTTTTCAAGAGTAATTTCGTGATAGGAAACATTCCTGTCACGAATCTGGCTGTATCTTAGAAGTTAAAATCCACACCAACGGTAAAATTACGCCCCACTTGTGGCACATTAGCAAGGAACGATTCATGCTGATAGACTTTGGCATCTAGCAAGTTGTTGGCTTGAGCATACAAACGATAGCCTGTTTTCGGGTTGACTTGTCCTGTATAGGCCAAACCC
Source organism: Acinetobacter brisouioides (assembly GCF_004331075.1). Lineage (GTDB taxonomy): Bacteria > Pseudomonadota > Gammaproteobacteria > Pseudomonadales > Moraxellaceae > Acinetobacter. Next base: position 29,941 of record NZ_SJNX01000004.1, read on the forward strand.
AGATTCAACATGTTGTAGTCTTTGGTGGCAGTTTCATAATTGGCGATATCATCCTGATTAAACACATGATAATACTCTGCTGTTGCTGAGTAGCCATCTCCAAAGTCTGCTTTGAAACGTGTCCCTAAACGTCCACCCGGAATACGTGGAGCATTGCCTTGATTATCGAGTTTGCCACGCACATAGTCACCAAACAGACCTGCGTTCCATACAGGTGAAAGCTGATAGCTCAAGTCTGCATCAACCCCATAAAAACGCGCTTGTGCCTGACTATATTGAATCAAACGAAAATCCTGATATTGATCCAGCGTTTTGGCATAAATAAAGTTATCAAACCAGTTTTGGAACACACTAACGTTATATTTCAAACGGTCATTGTTAAAGTGCAGCCCCAATTCAAGGTTATTGGATTTCTCTTTATTTAAATTGTCATTCCCCAATTCATAGGTATTGGTCGCCATATGCTTGCCATCAGAATATAACTCCTGAGCAACGGGTAAGCGTTCTTGATGCGATGCTGTCAGTGACAGTTTATAATCCGGGATAAATTCCCAACTGGTTGAACCTGCAAGCGAATAGGCTGTACCACTGTAGTCTTTTTGAGTGGAATCAATATTGATATTTTGCTGGTCAATCCGCGATGACACTTCAAAATTCAGATTATTGACCCGCTTTTGTTGCAATGCAAATAGGCTGTATTTTTTGGTGGTGTTCGGATTCATCAACGATTCCTCACCATTGATACTGAGTTTTTGCTGGGTAAACTGTGTTCCAATTTGCCCTGTCCAGCCCGCCCACGGGTTGTTGCTCAAGGTAATGCGTGCATCTGTACCTTTACTGTTAAACCGAGTATTTGGGGTATCACCCGCCATTTCGGTATGTTGATAATCAGTATAGTTGGCTTGCGCCGATAATTTGTTAAAACCTGCAAATGGATCTTTCAACTCAGTTTTAATGTCGTAGCGTTTTTGCTTTAAGTTAATCCAACCTTGTGCATCATCCCCACCAGCCACTGCTGTACCACAACCGACTAAGCTGTTGCCGCTGCGCTCACAGGTACTATAAAGTTCGTTATCGGCAGGAATACCATATTGGTCATGACGCTGGCTAAAGGAAATTCCTGTGTATCCGCGGTCATAAATCCACGACAGACCCACATTGTAGTCTTTGGAATCTGCAAAAGTGCTGTCCTGACGACGATCTTCGCTTTGCAGATCTTTGGGTAAAATATAGTTATTGGCATCGCGTTTTAAGCCACCTAAACGCAGTGCAAACTGATCACCTAACCCAATCGTGGCATTGCCAGAATACAACAGCTCATCACTACCTGAGTTATAGCGCACGCCTGCACGACCACTATAGCCGCCTTCAGGCATTTTCGTTGGAATCTTGTCATCCACGACATTGATCAAACCACCAACAGACCCCGCAGCATATAACAAAGCTTCAGGACCTTTGAGAATCTGGATTTCCTGTGCTAAGTTGGGATCTACTGTCACTGCATGGTCAGGTGAGACTGAGGATACATCTAAGGCATCTCCACCATTTTGGGTAATTTTGACACGTGCCCCATCTTGTCCGCGAATCACAGGTCGGCTCACCCCGCCCGTGTACTGTGCCGAATAAACACCCGCCTGACCATTTAAGGCATTACCAATCGTGGTTGCACCTTCAATCAAGGTTTTCCGATCTACAACAACATCGCCAGCGGTTGAATTCACTTTTGGTTTTTTGACAACATGAACCTGAATGGTGGGTAAATCGCTTTCTTCCACAGGCGCATCTTGTGCCATGACGTGTTGAATCGCCAGCGATAAAATGGAAAGAGCAAACACATGTTTCTTAAAAGGCATTGTAGGCATCCAGTGCTAAATTTGTTGTTATATTATAACGTATCGAGTTATTTGCAAGACTCATTCGTGCTTTATCCAGAATTCCGTTAAAATTTTGTTTTTCTATTCCTAAATTATCGTTATGGCATTTACTGTGTCGCACATGTTGTTTGCACCTGTGATTTATCGGCTCAGTCAGCGGCAGTTTCCACTTGCTGCAACAGGCATTGGTTGTATGACCCCAGACCTGTTTCGCCTATTTACCCAACAGAACATAATGATCAGTCATTTATGGCAAGGTCTGATTTTCCCTGACCTATTCATTGGTCTGTTCTTTTCGGGGTTATGGTATGGTTTGTATCGTCCTGTCATGTTTACAGGATTGGGGCTAATTACCCCTCTGCATTTACACAAAGTAAAGCAGCAAGGTGTCTTTTGTGTGACAACTGCCTGTGCTGTTTTACTGGGAACAGTCAGCCATTTCTTTTGGGACAGTTTCACCCATCTAGACATCCGCACATGGTTTTCACGCGATTTTTTACAGCAGCAAGTGGAAATTTTCAAACATAGTTACCCACTGCATTACGTCTTACAAATTGGAACATCGCTACTCGCGTTACCTTGGCTATGGATTTGGTCAAAGCGTTACATCGGCAAATATCGGCAAAATTCGCCATCTGCATCACAACGACAATTTTTACAGCGTTTATATGCTTGCTCACTGCTCTGCGGCATTGGCATGCTGAGTGTTTATTTGTCGCATCATTTTGAGTTTGGAGAAAATAGCGATGAACTGATCGGACGGAGTTTTAAAGCCTTTGTACAAGGTTGGCTGTTGTGTTTTAGCATGGGTTGTGGCTTGTTTTTATGGAAATATTCACAAATTCAACCTGCTAAGAGATCGCTACCGCCACATTAACATGCCTTGTCGATGGTTTTTTCGCACTAAACCTTGAGCAACATGACCTAAAAAGGCATAATCGCTGATTCACTGGCGGTACGCTGTTTACGTATACGCTCCTATAGCCAATATAGTTTGGATTTAAAAAACATGATGCGAACTCATTACTGCGGTTCTTTAACCGAAGCCCAAATTGACCAAACTGTGACCCTTTGCGGTTGGGTACATCGTCGTCGCGATCACGGTGGTGTGATCTTCCTTGATATGCGTGACCGTGATGGTCTTGTGCAAGTGGTTATTGACCCAGATACTCCTGAAGCTTTCGCAACAGCAGATAAAGCACGTTCTGAATTTGTATTAAAAATTACGGGTCGTGTACGCCGCCGTTATGCAGGTACAGAAAATGCAAATATGGTGAGTGGTCAAATTGAAGTTTTAGGTAAGGAAATTGAAGTCCTTGCCGCATCTGAAACTCCTCCATTCCCATTAAATGACGAAAACACCAATATTTCTGAAGAAATTCGTTTGAAATATCGTTTCTTGGACATCCGTCGTCCAGAAATGTTAGATCGTTTACGTTTCCGTTCTAAAGTCACCAACCTGATTCGTAACTACTTCGAAGATCACGGTTTCCTAGACGTTGAAACACCGATCTTGACTCGTGCAACCCCAGAAGGTGCGCGCGACTACTTAGTTCCAAGCCGTGTTTCAAATGGCAGCTTCTATGCCCTTCCACAGTCGCCACAATTGTTCAAACAGTTGTTGATGGTGGGTGGTATTGACCGTTATTACCAAATCGCAAAATGTTTCCGTGACGAAGACTTGCGTGCAGACCGTCAGCCTGAATTTACCCAAATCGACGTTGAAACATCGTTCATGAGTGACGATGACATCATGGATTTGATGGAAGGCTTAACGGTTAAAATGTTTAAAGAATTGTTGAATGTTCAATTCGACAAATTTGAACGTATGACCTATGCTGATGCAATGCGTGACTATGCATCTGACAAACCAGATATGCGTATTCCTTTGAAACTGGTTGACGTTGCAGACTTGATGCAAGGCGTTGAGTTCAAAGTATTTGCTGGCCCTGCAAAAGACCCTAAAGGTCGAATTGTTGCGCTTCGCGTACCAGGTGCAGGTGCTTTACCACGTAGTGCCATCGACGAATATACTAAATTTGTTGGCATCTACGGTGCAAAAGGTTTGGCTTACATCAAAGTCAACGAACTTGAAAAAGGCATCGAAGGTCTTCAATCTCCAATCGTGAAATTCATCGAGCCAATCGTGCTTGATTTGTTAAAACGTGTTGGTGCTGAAAATGGCGACATCGTATTCTTCGGCGCAGACAAAGCCAAAGTTGTAAACGATGCGATGGGCGCACTTCGTGTGAAAATCGGTCATGACCTTAAGCTTGCAACTTGCGAGTGGGCGCCACTTTGGGTTGTTGACTTCCCAATGTTCGAAGAAACTGACGACGGCAAATGGACGTCTGTTCACCATCCGTTCACGCTACCAAAATCTTCTGTTGAAGACGTGAAAAATAACCCAGGCGAAGCATTGTCTGTAGCGTATGACATGGTCTTAAATGGTACTGAAATCGGTGGTGGTTCACTTCGTATCTATACTTTAGAAATGCAAAAAGCCATTTTTGAAGCGTTGGGTATTAGCGAAGAAGAAGCAGAAGAAAAATTCAGCTTCTTGTTGAATGCATTAAAATATGGTGCGCCTCCGCACGGTGGTTTGGCATTTGGTTTAGACCGTCTAGTTATGCTCATGACTGGCGCTTCTTCAATTCGTGATGTAATTGCATTCCCGAAAACCAAAACTGCTGAATGTCCATTGACACAAGCACCTGCACCAGTTGAAGCAAATCAACTGCGCGATTTAGGTATTCGTTTACGTGAAAAACCAAAAGCTGAAGCGAAAGAAGCTTAAACTTTTGTGTATTGAAAACCCTGCTTCGGTAGGGTTTTCAATGGCAATTGAGATTGACTCTCTATGGTGGCATAATAAACTGCTTTTTTATGTTAGGTGAAAACTATGGCTATGCGTCCAGAAGTCCGTCGCCGTTCGTTGGTGGTTATTGTGTTTTCTTTGGTCCAATGGGGCATTATGAACTATATTATTCATAATCAACTCATGAACTTTACCACTTACCAACGCATTTTATATTTCTGTTTCAGTAGTTTATCTGCTGCATTGTTAATTTTCTGCGCCTTGATTTATATGGTGCTCAAGGGTAATTCGGATAATAAATAGCCACAATGATCACTTTACGCCACCAAGATAAAAATACTATTTCTTATTGTTCTATTCATGCTTGTATCAACTTAATCTTTGCTTATTTACTATATAAAGCTGTTTTAGGGAAAAGTAATTTAGATGGATTAATGATATTAGCTATTTCAATTATTGCATCTACTTTTTATTACTTTAAAATAAAACAAAAAATAAATTTTCCACTTTATAGTATATTTGTATTTATTACTCCTTGCATTATTTTATCTTTACAATATTTCTTTCAGCTTATACCCGAAAGCATCTCTGTACCAAAGGAAATTATAACAATTCATCAAATTTTTTCCATGTATAATTTAAACTACACATATGGAATATTTTTTTTCTTAATACCTTTTTTAATAAAAAATACGAATTATAATTATAAAAATATGTTTAACTTAATCACAGTCTTTCTCATTATTTATATAATATATAATATATATGTTGGAAATCAACTAAATTTCAATAGAGATGAGCTTGCAAATTATTTTAAAACATTAATCACATATGACAATATCAGCATTATATTAATAGGATTAATTTATCTATATAGCTTTTACTTATATAAAACATATAACAACAAATGGTTAATTTTTTCTGTATTAATTATTTCATTAATAGCCATAATAATTAATATTACACATGGTACACGTGGAACTTGGTTAGTACTCCCATTTCTTTTTATTTTAACTATATGGTTTTATCAAAAAACATGTAGACCATATTTATATGCGCAAGTTGGTTTATTTATTATATTAAGTATTTTTCTATTTGCTTTAAAAGGAAAAATAATTTTAGACCGCATTATAGCTGCATACCACGACCTTATTCTATTCCATGCACACTCCACAGAACCAACAAGTATCGGTTCACGCTTAATTATGTGGAAAAATGCTATAATTGACTTTAAAAACTCACCAATCACAGGAATAAGTACATTTAGAGTATCAGAACAAGTATGTGAATTAAGCAAAAAAGGTATTATATCAGGTGACTGTTTAACACACATGCACAGCATTTATTTTCAAGAGCTTGCAAGTCATGGTCTAATTGGTTTTTTTGCATTACTTTTTTCTTTTATTTTTCCTTTATATTATTTTTTAAATTTTAAAGCTAACACACCTCAACAAACTCTATTAAAGGCATCAGGTATATATGTCATTATTAGCACTATGATTTGTGGAATCACTGATTATTATTTCATTACAGCTGTTGCTAGTTCCATATACTATTGCCTAACATTATCACTCCTAGCTTTATTACATAAAAGGAGTTGATATCAACTCCATTTATTCAAAACAATCTTTTTGATTTTTTTCAAATAATAATGAAAATAATATATTCTATTTTTTTTAACTTGGCCCATTAACAATCTTTCTTGCTCTAAATAGCTACAATTATCTAAGTTATCTTCATTTAGAACTGGATGTTCAAATAAAAAAGTTGCATAAAAACTAATATTTTTTTCCAAAAGGAGACCTCCCCAATGATCATAAATCTTAGGTGTAGCATGGTATGATATTAACCTTTTCGCCATCCCCCTATCTACAACATAAGCATAGGCATAGGCTAATTTATCTAGAAAATCCAGATCAACTTTCAGAATTTTTTCTCCAAAAAATACATTAGGTAATAACTTACCCCTTACTTTATTGCAAATTTTCATCTGAATGCCACCTAAACTTAAAAAGAAATTAGGTTTTAATTTCATATCTTTAATTAAATTTTCTAAATCATCAAGATCAATATCAAAACGTTCAATAACATCATCTTCAAAAATAATTGCATATTGTTCATCAGAGTTTAAGAAATCTCTTAAAGCTGCAATATGAGACAAGGTACAACCTAGCTCACCAGGAGTCATAGGTTTTTTCTTACCCGCTACACCTTGTTGAAAATATTCACTGACGCTTAGGTTTTTACCTATTATCCCAAATTGCTTAAATTCATCTTTATAATTATAAAATGTTGCCTGCGAGTACAGTTTGTTCAAACGATCACTATTAGCAGATTCAATACTGATTAAATATTTTTTCATTTCATTCAAATGTTAAAATGAGGTAAAGATAGTGTATCTAATTATAGTTATATCGAGTGTAAAATCTAATGCTAAATCGCCTAATTAAAAAAAAATGGTATAAACTTCAACAAAACCAAAAATCTAAAAAGTTTAGCTCACATTGGTACATGCGTTTCGGCTGGTTAGAACAACCTTTTACAACACTTGAGCAATTACGACCTTTATTTGAAATTCACTCACCACAACAGTTAACTTTTGCAGACAGCTTCTATGCGCATGAAAATGGTCGCCATTTCATTTTCTTTGAAGAAGTGAATGATCAGCACCCTGTGGGTTTTCTTTCTGTTTTAGAAGTCTTTAAAGATGGCTCCTATACGCTACCTGAAACTATCGTAAAGCTTGACTATCACCTCTCTTATCCTTGTGTATTTAAAGTTAAAGATGTTTGGTACATGATTCCCGAAACTTCCTCAAATAAGACAATTGAGCTGTGGAAATGCAATAAATTCCCATTTAGGTGGGAAAAACATTCTAATCTTCTAGAGAATATTGAAGCAGTCGACAGCACACCTTTCTACCATGAAGGGTTATGGTACCTTTTCACATCAACAAAACGTAATTGTAAAAAATTTGGTGACCGCTTGGACATATTTTTTACTAAAGATATTTTAAATCCAGATTGGCAAGAACATCCTATGAACCCAGTATGCCTAGGTAACCAACAATTCCGAATGGCTGGAAAACCCTTTATCTACAAAGGTCAACTCGTTCGACCAAGTCAAGACTCTTTAAAACGTTATGGCGGTAATATTGAATTAAAAGCAATTACTCAGCTCAATCCAACTGTTTACAAGGAAAAATTATTAGAAGTTGTTTTGCCAAATTGGAACCAGGCTGACGACGGTTGCCACACCATTAATGCAGAAGATAACTTCGTAGTGCTTGATGCGATCCGCCTCACCGCTAAAGAATAAGCGACTTTAGTAGATTTTCATAAATAGCGATAGTCTGCTGGGTCATTGCTGGCACCGTCAGCTCTGTTTTAGCTTTCATAAAAAGAGGGTTAAAATCATTTTTTGCCTCTGGTTTAAGTGCAGATTGAATAGCTCTTGCTAGACCTTGTGCATCACCAATTTCCGCAAGGTATTTTTCTGGCAACCACTCAATCACACCATTAACCTTAGTAGATGCCATTGTTTTATCTGCCTGCAATGCTTCCACCATTACCAATGGAAAACCTTCACGGTCAGATGATAAAACCACAACATCTGCTAACTGAACCAAATCTCGAGCGTCAGTTCTAAACCCTAAAAAAGCGACCCGATTTTGCATATTCAGTTCACTCACCTGTTTTTCTAAATTGGCCCGAAGTGAACCATCACCAATAATCCATAAATTGACATCTATATGCTGCATCGACTCAATCAATAAGCTGATATTCTTTACTGGCTCTAGGCGTCCAATACACATGACCACTTTTTTACTATGATTCAACTTAGAAAAGTCATTTCGAATAGACTGAAGTAATTTTTCTTTATTCTCGATCGTAAGAATGGGCTGAGGATATACCCCGTTGTAAACAACGTGTGCTTTCGATTTGGGAATATCGTGTTTCAGTGCTTGGCTAACTGCAATAACAGCATCACCAGCTAGATATGCAGACTTATTCTTTTTCGTGCCGTGTACAGTTGTCACAAACTTAGGGCCAGATAAAAATGGCTTAATACGAGCAATCAGTTCAGCAGCTTTTCCTGCTTGTGCATGAACAATATCTGGCTGAATTTGTTGAATTAGAGACTTAAGTTGCAAAAGTAAAAAAATATTCCAACGGCTTCGTGCAAAATCAACAGCATGAAAATGTACATTTGAGTTGAACTTCTCAACATAACAAGGATGGGCAATCACGTGCACTTCTTGGTTTAATGCTAACTCGTTGACCAAGTTAAAAGTATGCTGTTCTAAACCACCTATTCCACCGCTTGTTGCTAATACCTGAACAATTTTCATAGTTGGCCTATTTATTTTTATCCTTATTCATGGTCTGCTCAAACAACTTGGCTTCTTTTAAAAATGCATAAAAAGCATTAATCATACTATTTACAAAACCACGCCAGCCATTCAAGAAACTACGACGGATAAAATAGGATTTCATAAAAGTCATCGGCATCACCAAAACCAATTTTGTAAGGCTTGGTGACTTTCCTTTTTGGTATTTCTCTAATGCTTTTAAATTGGAATATTGATTATTTTTTTCGACTTTAACGAAAATGCTCGACTCACCATAATGATAAATATCATGTTGAGCACGCTGAGATTCGCCATTCACAATTACATTTTCATGGACTTTATTGGCAAGGTCATAATGCCCTTTAGACTTGCGGAAAAACCGCACCTTCGCATGTTTTTTTGTATGTTTACTGTTGGGAACACCTAAGAACACATCATTAATTGGTGTGATTAATGCATCAAGCTTGTTCTGTTGAATAGTCTCAACAATTTCTTGTTTTAACTCGCTAGATAAGACTTCATCACCATCTAGGTTGAGTACCCAATCATTTCTACATTTTGCTAAAGCCAAACTTTTTTGCCCAGCATAACCTTGCCAGTCTTGGTGAGAAATTTGCGTATTTTCAAAGCGCTGAGCAATTTCATAAGTGTTATCAGTACTGCCTGAGTCTAAAATAATAACTTCATCAAAATCACTGACACTTTGCAAAGTTCGCTCTAACCAAGCACCACAATTTAAAGTGACAACATAGACACTACATGGAATTTTATTCATAACTTATAACGTCCTTTAGCAAGGGCGATACGCATCTGTAAAGCATTCATGGCACCATGCGTGCTGACACGTGGAATATTAAATTGATTCATTGTTTCATACGCCTCGATTTTTTTACGAGTCGATACTGCATTTTTAAAGCCAATCTCTTGAGCCATTTTTTGGTGCTTTTCGTTAAATCGACCAAATGGATAAGCAAAGCTAGGGCATTTTCCAACTAATGCTTCGACATCGCGTTTAGACTGAAGCATTTCATCATAAGCAGTTTGATCATCAAGCTTAAGTAAGTTCACATGATGTTGGGTATGCGCACCAAATTCAATAAAACCAGAATTCGCCATTTCATGGATTTGCTCATGCGTTAGCTTTTCGATTCCTTCAATTTGGGTTGCCAAATAAATGGTTGCCTTCGCGTTATATTTTTTAAGTAATGGATAGGCATAAAGATAATTATCCATAAAGCCATCATCAAAACTTAATGCAACCACATTCTTTTGATTACGGTATTGTTCAAGCTCAGAGACAAAACAAAAAGTAGTTCCTTTACGCGTCAACAACTGTAAAAGTTGTTCAAACTTTTCAGGAGGCATATTCATACCAGAGGCTACATCTTTAGGGGTAACCTGATGTAACATCACAATGCGTGGTAGTTTGTTCGAACGAAACGGAAGCCAGAATGTATAATTACCCAGCATATATAACAGTGCAGCAAGTACTAATAGTCCTACTGCAACGTACAAAAACCACATCATGCATAAACCTCATGTGACCATTCATAATCTTCTGAAAGGGGCTGCTTAAATGTCACCTCAACCATAAACTGGGTAATGCGCTTAGCATTGAAAGATTTACGTGTTTTCTCCCAGCCCTCTTTCGCTATTTTTTCAGCCTGCTCTGGATTTTGATCAAAGAATTGTATCTTCTTGGCTAAGTCAAACTGATCATCAAAGTAAACGACTTCCTGATCAGTGTAGAGTTTCTCAAAGCCCGGAATTCTTGGGCTAAAGGTGAGTAAACCATTCCCCGTCAGTTGTACAATACGGTCAGAACTATACAAGGTTACATCATTACAGCGTGAGTAATTAAGTCCCATTTTTGTTTCAGACAGAACTTTATAATAAGCTTTACCATAAACACCTGGTTGTTCAAAACAACCATAATATTGATAGTTTACATGACCTTGTTGCAAAGCATCTGCCAAGTCCTTTAAGAACTTCTCACGCTCAGGTTCTTTATAGACCACACCACAGAAAATAAAAGTCTTGTCCGTCTTAGAGTTTGAAAACTGTTGCAGAGTCTCAACATTGCGATGACCAACATTTGGTAAATAGGCTACGCTTAAATGAGGCTGTTTTAGCTTCTGTAAATACTCACCACCAGTTGTACAGAAGATAGCATCCAAATACGGCGAAAATGCTTTTACAAAGCCAAGTTTATTTTCTAGATAAAGCGGGTCAACATACCAAAATGCAATTTTAGTCTTTGGATAAGATTCTTTAATCTGTCTGAGAACATCTGGACTCATTAAGTCACTATGTCCAATCAGTACCAGATCAGGTTCAATGTTATTGACGACTTTTAAGACTTCTTTATTAGCCCAATTGGCACCCAATTTTTTTGTTTTAAAAATGGTACCCATTCGAGCCATATCACGAAAGCTAAAATCATAAACGAAATGGCCATTTTCAATTAATCCGGCAGAAATTTTACGGTCTGTGCAGTAAAAATGTGCGCCTTGTTTATTAAAGCCAAAATTTGCAATATGCAATATTTTCATTTACTTACTCAAATATAAAATTTAAATTTTTGCTAAAAGATATGTTGCCACACGTTCTGCTTCTTTAAAAGTGCTTGCCGCAGGCAGTTGTTCTAAATTGGTTATCGAGGAGACAAATTGTTTTTGTAACAGCCCATCAACGGCTTGCGTAATACGGTCTTGCTTGAGCCGATCAATCTCAATCAGCCCGACACGGCAACCTGCGGTCAGGGCTTCAAACAGCATCGATACACTGTCTTCAGTCACCCAAACCGCTTCGGCTTTTTGCATTTCTTCAAAAATCCAGCCTTGTGGTGTCTGTTCCACAGGGAAAATCTGTAGCTGAGCCGCATAAGTTTGCTGTTGTAATTGTCCCAAAAAATCACTCGGGGTACGGCGCGAGGTGGTTAAAATAATCGTTGCTTGTGGTTGCTGCTCGGTAATGCCTTGAATAGCTGCCAGCACTTTTTCAGCGTTCCATCCATGACGTTTGGATGAACCACCCAAGGCAATCAGGATTCGATTGGCTTGATGACGTTGCTGATTCACAATGGGATTGAGCGCACCTTGGGTCACGATGACTTTGTCCGATGCAGGCACAGCATCATGCTCGGGAATCACCGCATAATCAAAACATCCCAATGGCAAACTTGGTTTCATCAAAATCACAGTTTTGGCATGTGGGTAAACTTTCCCCATGAGCCATACACGCAAATGGGTATGACTACCGACCCCAAAAATAAAAGTCGGTGCTTGTTCAACCTTGGCGCATTGCTTGGAAAAAATAGCCCCGATCAAACTCAAAATCGGCAAATCAGCAATCGAGATTTCCTGAAAAGAGCTGTTCGCATGTTGGCGCTGCATCGCCTGATACAATCCCAAAGCTTGCGAACGATGCCCTGCCTTACCATCACTGATATACACCACATGCATACTGATTTTTCCACTCGCATAAAAAAAGCGAAACCGAAGTTTCGCCCTTATCTTAACTGATTCAGCTTATTTTACGTAAGTTAACCAGTGTTCGTATTTCGGATTTTTACCCTGAACGGCATCAAAGTAAGTCTGTTGAATCAACGTGGTGATTGGGCCACGGCAACCTTCACCAATTTGACGGTCATCGTATTCACGAATCGGGGTGACTTCCGCAGCAGTACCTGTAAAGAATGCTTCATCAGCGATGTAGAATTCATCACGGGTAATACGACGTTCAATCACTTCAATACCCAAATCTTTGGCAATGGTAATGATAGTTTGACGGGTAATACCATCAAGCGCACCACCTGCAATGTCAGGAGTATGCAATTGACCATCTTTCACCAAGAACACGTTTTCGCCAGAACCTTGGCAAACGTAACCTTGTGGATCCATCAACATTGCTTCGTCGTAGCCTGAATGAGCCACTTCCTGATGCGCAAGAATAGATAAAGTATAGTTACCTGATGCTTTTGCTTTACACATGGTCACGTTTGGATGGTGGTGCGTAAATGAAGACGTTTTTACGCGAATACCTTTCGCCATCGCTTCTTCACCAAGGTATGCACCCCAGCCCCATGCTGCAACTGCAGCATGAATCGTATTGTCAGTTGCGGCAATACCAAGTTTTTCTGAACCAATCCAAATAAGCGGACGTAAATAGCAAGAAGCCAATTTATTTTCACGTACTACATCAATTTGCGCTTGCTCTAACGTTGCTTGATCAAATGGAACTTTCATTTGATAAATTTTTGCAGAGTTAAGCAAACGTTTGGTGTGTTCTTTTAAACGGAAAATTGCTGTTCCTTTTGGTGTTTCATAGGCACGGACACCTTCAAACACGCCCATACTGTAGTGTAATGTATGGGTTAAGACGTGAACTTTTGCATCACGCCAATCTACTAATTTTCCATCTTGCCAAATAAAACCATCACGATCAGCCAAATTCACGGCACACACTCCAAATTTTCACATCATTATTCACTGTCCAAGGCTTGTGCGCTTGGATCAATTAATCTCTGCCATAACTTGCAAACGATCTCGCGGGTGTCGCGCCATTGTGCAGCTTGAACTTGCATGTTTTTGTTTGCAAGTGCTAGACGGTGGCTCTCGGCTCGTTCACTTAGATAAGCTTGAATCAAAGCCTGCGCATCTTGGCTGGGTAAGCAATCTAACCGCGCAGCATCTTCAAGGATTCGGACATTGTCAGAGAAATGGGCGAGATCGGGCTTCGTCCCACTCCATGCCAACACCATATACTGTGCCATAAATTCAATGTCAACGATACCACCTGCATCCTGTTTTAAATGAAAAATCCCATCTTTTTTTTGCTCTTTGCTTGAGCCTAAATGGTCTTTCATTTTCTGGCGCATTTTTAAGACTTCGGTCTGAACTTCACCTTCATCGCGTTTTTGCGTCAGAATTTCACAGCGAAGCTGCTCAAATTGCTGTCTTAAGCCCAAATCCCCCGCTATTGAACGGGCGCGAACCAGTGCCTGATGTTCCCAAAGCCATGCACTTTTCATTTGATATTGCTCATACGCTTTCAGGCTGGTCACCAATACCCCAGCTTCACCCGAAGGACGCAAGCGCGTATCGATTTCATAGGCACGACCATCAAGGGTTTGCGTGGTCATCAGCGACATAAATTTCTGTGCAACCCTTAAAGCAAACTCAAAACCGCTAATCGATTTACGCCCATCGGTATCAGCCTGTTCATCCAGATAATGAATAAATACCAAATCTAAATCTGAGCCATATCCAAGTTCAATGCCGCCAAGTTTGCCATACCCAATCACAATAAAGCCTTTTTGGTCGATTGAGCAGCGCTGTCCATCTTGCGTGACAGGATAGCCGTGCTTTTGCGCCACAATTTCATATGCCAGATGCAAAGTTGCTTCCACACAAACTTCAGCAATATCGGTTAGGGCATCGGAGACTTTCATGAGTGGACTTTCGGCAAGCACATCACTGGCTGCAACGGCCAATACATGGCTTTTCTTAAACAAACGTAACACACGCATCAGGTCTTCCACCTGATCCAACTCGATACGCAACAACTGATAACGCATGGATGCTTCCAAATCGGCACGGCGTGGCAGTTCAAAATCCATCGACAAGAATTCATCGAGGAGTACTGGATAATGCGTCAGTTCCTCACAAATCCACGGGCTGACTTCTGCCATTTTGACCAAACGCTGCAACGCCCCTTTGTTTTCAATCAGCATCACCAAATACACAGTACGGCGCATCACCGATTCAATCAGCGGCATCAGGCGCAGCAACGCCACTTGCGGCTGCTGTGCCTGCAACATTGCAGTAATCAACGGCGGCCAAAAAGCTTTTAACCGCTCAACTGCTTTGGCAGGAAGTTTTTTAATGGCGTGTCCATGCCAAAACTCATGGATGAGGTTTTGCGCATCCTCATCAAGCACTTCGAGTAACTGTTGTTCGAGTTCAGCGCTATCCGCATCCTGCTGATCAAATTCATTTTCCCGAATCAGGTTTTTAAACTGCAAGCTCACCTTGTCACGTTTCTGATTCAGTACAACTAAGAATTCATCCCATGTGGCATAACCCAGAGTTTCTACCATCCGCTGACGCAATACAGGCTCAACAGGCAACGCTTGGGTTTGCTGATCATTGAGTGCCTGAATCGCATGTTCGACGCGGCGCAAAAACAAATACGCATCTTCAAGATCATAGATAATTTTCGGTTCAAGTAAACCGACAGCACCAATATGTTCTAAGCTGGTCAGACAGGTACGGTCTTGCAACTCAAGTTTTGAACCGCCGTGAATGAGCTGAAATACCTGCACAATAAACTCAATTTCACGAATCCCACCTGCTCCCAGCTTGATGTCATCATGAATATTGCGGCGCGCTACCTCACGCTCAATCATCTGTTTCATTTCACGCATAGCTTCAAAGGCGCTGTAGTCAACATAACGACGGAACACAAAAGGACGGGTCATTGCCATCAGGCTATCGCCTTTCTCTCCAGTAATGACTCGCGCCTTAATCCATGCGTAGCGTTCCCACTCTCGCCCATGCTGAATCAGGTATTTTTCTAAGGCAACATGACTAATGGCCAGTGCCGAACCATCTCCCCATGGACGCAGGCGCATATCAACCCGAAACACAAAACCTTCTGCGGTCATATGATCCAGCAAATAAATCAGCTTTTGCCCCCACAAAATACAGAACTGCTGTACCTCAATGCATTTTCGCCCGTTGGTTTCGCCTTGTTCATCAAAAGCAAAAATCAGGTCAATATCACTAGATAAATTCAGTTCTTGCGCACCGAGTTTGCCCATACCAATCACGATCAGGTCTTGCACCTGACCGTCATAACCCATCGGTTCGCCATGTTTGGCTAACAATGCTGGCAGAGCAAAAGCTTTTGCAGCACAAATACAGGCATCAGCAAAATCGGAAAGTTCACGAGTAAGCTGTGGCACGGTGGTCTGTTGGTTAGCGTCCTGCCAAATCCAGCGAAACATCAGGCGGGCACGTAAAATTCGTAACTGACGCATCCATTGAATTTCATCATGGATACCTGCAAGCGTTTGCTCAACATAAGCAAAAATTTCAGCAGTAGATAATATCTGATGAAAAGGATGATCTTGGTCATCTTGCTGTAATTGGTCAGCATACTGTGCCAAGACTTGTTCTGCGTATTGACTGGCGTGAAGTGTTTTTTGTAATTGATCGTGGTTCATGATCAGCGTATTTCCCGTATAGCTAAGCGTAGTTATAGCAGGAGAAATAAACTTTTGGAAAATAAAAGTGAGCTTTTAGTGCGCAGCCAACTGATCTTGATGTAACGGTAATGCACTATGCTCATCTTGAGCTTTCGGCAAGATCACAGTAAAAGTTGTACCTTGACCTTCTTTCGAAGTTACCCGAATTTCACCATGATTTAAGTCAACAAAGCGTTTACACAACACCAGACCCAAACCTGTCCCACGCTCGCCTGCCGTACCCTTTAGTGAGGTTTTAATGCGCGGCTCAAATACATGCTGTACCTGCTGCTCAGTCATGCCCAAACCTGTATCGGTCACAGACAATTGAACCTGCTCCCCATAGACACCAGCACTAATCGTCACTTGGCCCGCGCCATCAACAGGTGTAAATTTCAAAGCATTTGAAGTCAGATTTTGTAGCACGGAGGTCAGCATATTAATGTCAGCAAACACCCGAATATCATCAGGAACCTGATCCACTAAGCGAATTGTCTTTTTCAGGGCAAGACTGCTCAGCACATCCATTACAATATGACTGCACTGTTTGAGTTTAAAATTAATCGGATGATAAACAAAATGCCCACCCTCGGCCATCGCCCAATCGAGCAAATTTTCCAGCAGGTTATAAGTGGACTTGGCCGTGTCATTCAAATAACTGGCAATATTTTGGATACTGGCTGGATCAAGAGTATCAAATTCCTCTGCCAGCACATCTGAAAAACCCAGTAAGCCATGAAATGGCGCACGTAAATCATGGGCAATAATCTGAAAAAACTTGGTACGGCTAGAATTTAACGCCGAGAGCTGCTCATACGCTTCTTTAAGTTCAGTATGTTCAAATCGCAGTTCTATATAGCCCAGCATTCCCTCTAACAATGATTGAACCTGCTCAATATCCTGTGGGTTAAAATCGGCTGAGGACTGATCAAAAAACATCAGTTGACCAATACTGTTTTGATTCACCACCAGATTTAACGCAAGCAAACGCTGGTGATCAAAAAAATGATGTTTCAAATGTTCTGAAAATTTTGAATAATTTGGATGTTTTGGAGAAATTACAGCATAATCATTGGTATAACAGACTTGCAGTTGAACTGCCAATTTAGGATTTGCTGGATAAACCTGAAAACCTTGTTGCGTAACAAACCAAGCATAAGGCTCATGATGAAATGCCCAAACAGCAAATTCCACATTGAGTAAACGACGTGCCATTTTCAAAAAAATGTCGATCTGATTGCGCGGGCTAGTAACCCCCAACAACAAGGACAGCTTACAATCACTCATTTGATCGGCTTGGTTGAGTTCTAACAATTTTGGCTGCATGCCTCGCCTCACATATCCTTTCGTACTGGCATTGTTTTCAAGTATCACCTTAATGAAAACCCCGTTTTCAATTAACAAAATAACACACTAAAGTCATTTTTTTAAAACAAACATCGAATCATTTTATTTTTTTTGTAACCAATACCTTCCGATCATAGCTATCTAAATCATAAGGTTTTTTATTTTTTTTCGAAGTTATCTATAACCATTTTTTTTGCCAACTAGATCACTAATTTTAGTATTTAAAAAGAAAATCAATTGCAAATTATTGTGATGAAAATTTTTGATAAATTTCACTCAAAAATTCTAAAAAAACTGTATATGTGGAGAAAGCAAACGGCGATTTAGCTCAACAATGAGTCTGTCGAATCCAGAAAGTATGAAGCAGAATTGAATCAATAACGCTTTAGCCAATCCATGAAAAACCTTCCATGAGCGTATCGACTGCCAAAGCCCACTTTTCTCCCAACTGTGATGATCACAGAGGTTGTCTTTAGCGCAATAAACCGCTCAAGGCGTACTTTTAGCTCGCCTGTCAGAATAAGTAGATCCAATTTGGGAAACCATAAGGGTTAACTTGGCTAACTATTGTAGTTTAGACATCCAGAATTTTACTGTAAGCGTTTATTTTGGTTAACAAGGAGGCCAATTTATGGATAAAACTTAATCAACGATTAAATATCTTTGTATTAAGAATGCTGTAAGTTAATAGTTTTTTATAAACAACAAAAAACCGAAGCGGTTGGCTTCGGTTTTTTTAAATCTTTATACCAGATTTATGGTCCGAGGGTCGGACTCGAACCGACACGTTCTCTCGTTGATTTATAAGCACTTTTTAAGATTACCATACCTACAGGTACTCATCCAGGTACTTATTCTACAAAATGACACCTCATTATGCTGCACATTCAGAGAGCTCATCTGCTAACTGCTCAGCTTGTTCTAGTATCGTTTCTGTAGCCAATAAAGCCATGTCTGGTGGATAGCCATACTTCTTCAATAGACGCTTAACAATCACTCTGAGCTTGGCTCGTGCAGACTCCTTGATGGTCCAATCCAAAGTAACACTCTTACGAATGGACTCAGTCAGGACAACAGCAAGTTCTCTCAGAATCTCTTTCTGCATTAGCTCTCTTGCGCTGTCATTCTCTGCTACTGCTGAGTAGAAGGCATATTCGTATTCGGTGAGGTTAAGCTCCTGTGCCAGCTTGTCAGACTCTTGAATCGCTTTAGCCAACTTGATCAGTTCATCAATGACCTGTGCCGCTGTAAGTACCTTGTTCTGATAACCCTTAATTGCTGAACTCAGCATGTCCATCAGCTTCTTACCTTGAGTGACACTACGATGCCCTCGCATCTTGATCTCATCATTCAGAAGCTTCTTCAATGTCTCTAAGGCAATGTTCTTATGCTCATACCCTTTCATCTCTTGCATGAACTCATCAGAGAGAATCGAAATGTCAGGCTTCTGAATCCCTGCTGCATCAAAGATGTCAACGACTTGCTCAGTGACTAAGGCTTCATCAATGGTTTGTTTTACCTTGGCTTCAAGCTCTGAATTACTGAGACCTGTTATATTTCCTGTGCCATCACCAAATTTAGCTAAACGTGCTTTAACCGCTTGGAAGAAGGCAACGATATGTGCCGCTTCCATTGCTGCAGGATGAGGAGTTGCTAATGCAAAGGCTTGTGACATGGCTGCCACAGCATTAAGGAATCTCGTTCGGCCTTGCCCTTGGTCAACACCGAGAATGTGATCTTCAGCTTCAAGGATGATACTGAGCTTACGAGAGGTTGTCGCTTTGAAATATTCTCGATAATCGTAACCATGCATGATGCCATCAAGTACTTCTAATTTCTCTTGTAAGATCGTGGCTGCTTCATCTTGCACAAGTGCTGGGTCACCCTTACCACCAGCTTCAGAATAGAATGACAAAGCTTCCTTAAGATCTGAAGCAATCCCCAAGTAATCAACGACCAAACCACCAATCTTATCTTTATAGACTCGGTTCACTCGTGCAATCGCTTGCATGAGATTATGGCCTTTCATTGGTTTGTCGATATACAGCGTGTGCATACTCGGTGCATCGAAACCAGTCAACCACATGTCACGAACAATCACGAGCTTCAGTTCATCATCGTCATCTTTCATACGATTAGCCAAGAGCTGACGCTGCTGCTTGGTCGTATGGTGTTTTGCAATATCCTCACCATCTGAAGCAGAGGATGTCATCACAACTTTGATCACGCCATGATTCAAGTCATCGCTATGCCACTCAGGCTTAATTTTGACAATCTCATTGTAGAGCTCTACTGCAATACGGCGCGACATGCTGACGATCATGCCCTTACCCTGATTGGCATTGGCAATGAGGCGCTGTTCAAAGTGTTCCACAATGTCTTTTGCAATCGCCTGGATACGTTCTTTACTACCGATGAGCCCTTCAACGCGTGCCCATTTCGCACGTTCTTTTTGGGTCTGGTTGAGGTCATCTTCACTGAACTGTTCATCAAACTGCTCGATCAGCTCTTTGCCTTCATCACTAATAGCAATTTTAGCCAAGCGGCTCTCATAGAAAATACGAACCGTTGCGCCGTCTTCTACAGCTTGAGAAATATCATAGATGTCAACATAGTTCCCGAAGACTGCAGGTGTGTTTACATCATTCTTCTCAATCGGTGTTCCTGTGAAGCCAAGGTAAGTTGCATTGGGTAAAGCATCGCGCATGTATTTGGCAAAACCATAGACAGTGCGCTTACCAACGACTTTGCCTTCAGCATCTTTTACATCGACCTCTTTGGCATTAAAACCATACTGAGAACGGTGTGCCTCATCAGCGATAACAACAATGTTGGTTCGAGCTGAAAGCTCTTCGTAGACACTCCCACCATCATCAGGTTGGAACTTTTGGATCGTCGTAAAGATCACTCCACCAGAGCCAACCTTGAGTAACTCTTTGAGCTCCTCCCGTGAATCAGCTTGCTTGGGTGTTTGTCTAAGAAGTTGACTCGATGCTGCAAATGTTCCAAACAGTTGATCATCCAAGTCATTACGATCTGTGATCACGACAACAGTTGGGTTATCGAGTGCAAGGACAATCTTACCTGTATAGAACACCATAGACAGGGATTTACCTGAACCTTGAGTGTGCCAAACAACACCAGCCTTTCGGTCACCGACTGCTTGCTGTTGTACAAGTTCGAGCTTACTTCTCCCCTGATGTTGCATGGCAAGCTCGGCAGACTTCGAGTCCGAAGTTATTGCAGACGCACGAATAGTAGAGAGTACTGCTGCATTGACCGCATAGTACTGATGATAAGCAGCCATCTTCTTGATGGTCTTAATAGTGATTAGACCATTGGCATCTTCTTGCTTACTCGACTCAAACACGATGAAGTGTCGAATCATATCTAACAAAGTTACTGGATTAAGTAAGCCCTGAATCAATACTTCGAGTTGTGCCTGGGTTTTCTTCGCTTTTGTTTGACCATTGGTGGTCTTCCAAGCCATATAACGACTCAGGTCAGCAGAGATTGTGCCTGCTTTCGCTTCTAAACCATCTGAAATGATGTTAAAGGCATTGTAGGTAAATAGTGACTGAATCTGACTCTTGTAGGTTTGAAGCTGCTTATATGCGCCCTCAACAGTAGCATTCTCATCAACAGCATTCTTCAGCTCGATCACCACTAGAGGTAAACCATTTACATAAAGGATCAAATCTGGACGGCGCTCCCAGCGATCTTCCCGAATGGTGACTTGATTGACCACAAGGAACTCATTGTTCAATGGCTCGTTAAAGTTAATTAACCAAGCAAGCTCACCTTGTGTATTCCCCTCTTTGGTTATCTCAATGTTAATACCTTCAGTCAGCAGTCTATGGAAATGCTGGTTATTCGACAGTAAATCTGGTGACTGGATGTTGGTAATTTGTTTGAGTGCTTCAATACACTTATCTTCGCTTAACTGGGGATTTAAGCGTTGTAGTGCTTCTAATACTTTGGATTCTAAGATGACTTGCTTATAGCTTCGTAAAGGGTGACTTGCTTTAGACTCAATCTCTGGTCCATAAATATAGGTATAACCTAGTCCCTCTAGTTGTTCTATTGCCATCAGCTCTATGTCTGATTCAGTCATTCTAGACATGGTTCCTCAATATTCTTATAAAGTCAGATGCTTACCCTATCATACTCCCATTACTATTTCAGTAAGCACCTATACCTTTCACTTCAGCTTAGTCCAAATATCTCAGTCATTGCTTTTTATCTGAGGATATTGGATATTTGCACCATAGCGAAACTTGAGAACAAGAAATGGCAAACATCCTGATTAGAACAAGCTGGAATACCAATAACTATCAAAAACCTGCAGGTGTAGGTCATCTTGCAGAAAACCAAATCAACTATGTAAGCAGTGAAGGTTTTGGTGCAGAAGAATGGAACTTCAATAAAGGTGATTTAGTGGGTGACTTGTTGTATGGCTATATTCGCCCCGACTTTAAAACATTAGTCGGTAAAACCCATAACATTTACTTTTATACGAGAAGCCCCTCAGGAGAGTTATTCCTTGTTGGGCACTACACTGATGCTTACTTTTTAACGAATCAGGAGCGCTACCTACTCAGAACTGAGATGGATAAACAGGGACTCGTTCAAAAGCGTATTGATCAGGTCTATACGACCTTACAGTCCATTCCTGAATTTCAGCACTGTACACGTGAAGAAGTTGCACTAGAGTTTCCAAACATGAGTAGTTTCAAACTCCAGGTTAAACCAGAAAATGCCATTCTCTATAGCAAGATGCGTCCCTTTTCAGAAGATGTTTGGAACGACCTTTCGCCTGATAAGAAACTATGTCGTAGATACCGTGGCTACAACCATATCCCCAATCTAAAACAGTGGGTTGAAGCAACTCAACAATAAACATGTATTGAACCTAGTACAAGTCATCTAGCTCAATGCAAAAAGGTGAAGCTCTCAGGCTTCACCTTTTCTACTATACAGTTTCGTCTTCGTAATGCACTCGCACTTCACCACTCATCAGTTTAGGAAGCAATGAGTCTCGTAGCTTTTCGAGGGTTTGGATTTGCTCGACATTGTTTAGCTTCTTTTCAAATAATGGAGCGATCTCAGACTCAAACTGAGTAATAAAATCCATTGGTGGAAGCTTAATCTCGACATCCTCAAATGTTCTAGTAGTGATGGTGTCAAACACACTTCCATAAGCTGCTGCTGACAGCTCATCAACGATATAAGCCAATAGCAAGTATACGAAGTAATAGTGAGTATGCCCTTTAGGGATAATCCCATAATTGGACTGACTAAACGTCATTGGTCTAGATAACATTGCATACTTGCATACTTGCCTACTGTACCTCTCGCACTAATGACAGAGGCTAACTTAGGTAACAGCTTCGTTGAACTTTTCTGTAAACCAAGTTCTGTAATAGATTTCTCTGCACTAACAATAAAGCCTTGGTGAGCATTCGCTATATCGCCACCTGAAAGCCAAAGAATATCCCCATCCCAATAGTCAGCTTCAGATGTTTTAGGTGTACCACCACCAACTAATAAGAATACGTCCAGTACTTTAGTTTCGTTCCAATCATCTTTCGCTTCCTCAATAAACCACTGACGGAAGAGTGTTTCAGCCATGGCTTCCAAGGTCTTGTTCTGACGATGCAGCAGGTCAATTTTGTCATCAAGCGATGAAAGGACAGAAGCTATGGCTTTTTGTTCGGAGAGAGGTGGTAAATAGAAACTAAAGTCCTTAATTTGTGAGGCACTAATATGTGGTACAGCTGTACCAGTCTCAATAGAGCAAACATATTCAGTAAAGCTTTTTGAACCTATCACATATCTTAAAAACTGCTGACTCAAGGTTTCTTTAGCTCTTAAACATGCTACCCGTTGAACGAGCAAGCAAGGTAGGTCTTGACTTGAAATAATAGAGTACTTCAGCCCTGCCTCAATCCAAGGACGATCCATTGCCAATATTACATCCTCTTTTTCTAGGAAGTAATTTTGCTCACGAATGTCATCGGTAAGCTTCCAGCGTTTTGCATTTTCCCATCGTAAATAGCCTTGTGCTATGTTGTCACCTCGAAGAAGTTTGATATCTTCTTCAGAGTCTGAATAGTCCTTACTCTTAAAAGGAAAACCAGTTAACAGAATTACTTGTTCTCCAAGGGTTGTCTCAAACCACTCACTCATACCACCACCTTCGCCAAATTCTCAGCAATGGCTTGGTTTAGCTTTGCTTCCTCAGTAAGCTGTGCTTCAAACTCTGCCTTCAGACTTGTAAAGCGTTCCTTAAAGTCGAACTCGTCTTCATCATCTGCCAAACCAACATAACGCCCTGGTGTGAGTACATAGTCCAGCTCAGCTACTTTCTCCAATGACACAGAAGCACAGAAGCCAGCAACATCTTCATACTCACCGCCTTTATTGCGCCAGTTGTGGTAAGTATCAGTAATCAGTTGTAGGTCTTCATCAGACAGTACTTTGGTTCTGCGGTTAATTAGGTGACCGAGGTTACGAGCATCAATGAATAGAATCTCATTACTACGGTCTTGATACTGAGTCGAACCTACACGATCACGGCGCATAAACCATAAAGCAGCAGGAATCTGGGTATTCAGGAATAGCTTGGCAGGCAGATTCACAATACAGTCGATGACATTGGCATCATTAACCAAGGCTTTACGAATCTCACCTTCACCACTGGTTTTAGAGGTAAGCGCACCTTTTGCCAATACAACCCCAGCCTGACCCTTTGGTGACATATGGTACAGGAAATGCTGCATCCAAGCGAAGTTAGCATTACCTGCTGGTGGTGTACCGAGTGACCAGCGAGCATCACCCACAAGCTGCTCACCACTCCAGTCCGACACGTTAAATGGTGGGTTAGCAATGATGTAGTCGGCTTTCAGGTCTTTGTGTGCATCATTCAGGAATGAACCTTCAGAGTTCCACTTCACATGCTCAGAGTTAATACCACGAATCGCCAAGTTCATCTTAGCCAGTCGCCATGTGGTCTGGTTGCTCTCTTGACCATAAATCGAAATGTCATCAATTAAGCCTTGATGTGACTCAACGAACTTCTCAGACTGAACGAACATACCGCCCGAACCACAACACGGGTCGAAGACACGCCCCTTGTATGGCTCTAACATTTGAACCAGTAAACCAACGATAGACTTCGGTGTATAGAACTGCCCACCCTGTTTACCTTCAGCTAAAGCAAACTCCCCAAGGAAGTACTCGAATACATGCCCTAAAACATCGGCAGAGCGAGATTTAGCATCACCTAGAGCAATGTTACCAATCAGGTCAATCAGTTCACCTAGGCTCGTAGGATCGAGATTCTGGCGTGCATAAACTTTAGGGAGTACACCTTTAAGCTGAGGGTTCTCAGTCTCAATGGCTTCCATTGCTGCATCGACAGTAACCCCAATAGTTGGTTGCTTGGCTTGTTCCAATAAGTATGACCAACGTGCAATCTCAGGTACAAAGAACACGTTATACGCCGTGTATTCATCACGGTCTTCTGGATCTGCACCTTCAAACTCTCCCTCACCTGAAACCAGTAAATTGTAGTGTGCTTCAAATGAGTCCGAGATGTATTTCAGAAAGATCAAACCAAGGACTACATGCTTGTACTCTGCAGCATCAATGTTTTTGCGAAGTTTATCTGCTGCTTTCCAAAGGATAACTTCTAACGGCTCTTGCTTGGTTTCTTTCTTTGGAGAACGTGCCATGGTAAATCCTTATAGTAAAAGTAACTATGCTTTTACTCTGTGTTGTTATTCAGACCACACCATTAAGGTGTAGTCAAAAATGGATAAATGAATGGTGCAAAGAATACCTCGAAATTACTCTCAATGGGAGTAAGTTAAATAGCAACTTCCTTACTAGTGAAGGATATAGTGTTGTATTAATAGCATATCGCCTAAGTATTGCTATTAGCCCCCTAAATGATCACATTAGAGTATCGGATGGCCTATCTATATATCTTTGTGTCAGCTTCAGGTTAGCTAAACAAGGTTGGAGACATGTTATGTCTCCAACCTTTAGCTAACCCTTGCAATATCCCTTAGCTGGGGCCCCGTAGTTGCTTACCCCCATAATAAGGAGACACGACGTAGGAGTGGCGACGAATTTATGGGGGTAAGTGACTATGGGCAGCTTATATAAAACACTCAATAACACACACATACAGACTATAATTATACTATATAGTCAATTTAACGCATATCAATCA
Source organism: Acinetobacter brisouioides (assembly GCF_004331075.1). Classification (GTDB taxonomy): domain Bacteria; phylum Pseudomonadota; class Gammaproteobacteria; order Pseudomonadales; family Moraxellaceae; genus Acinetobacter. The sequence goes on from NZ_SJNX01000004.1 coordinate 55,819, forward strand.
ATAAGTTACATTAATATAAAGTTCACATAAAGAACTCACATTACAATATAAGTCCCAAATAAGAACTTATCTTCGCATTATCTAGGCTTACTTCAATCATGTTACTCAGCAATCAAAATACCTTTTTACCAATTAATCTCAATAGTGGTGACGAACTTGTTGCAAGTGTCACCAAGAAACGCCAACACCATGTTCCACCTTATTTTGCTATTGGCCGTTCTACTTTTATGAACTATCGATTGGAAGATGGGTCACAAAAAGTTGTTGAAGGTTTCAACATGACATCCATCTTAAGAGACCTATCTGCTAATGCAACATGGTTATTTTGGACACTAGTAATGGAGCGTGACCTTAACACCAATATAGCCCAATTCACACCTATTGGTATATCTGAGAAAAATAAGGTCAAGAAAGGTTATAAAGAGCTAGAAGAAGCTAAATTAATCATACGAGTTAAACGCCAGACTTACTTAATCAACCCCAAAGCAATCCTACCTAAATTTCAAGATTTCGCCCAAGTATATGCTCACTGGACTGATCTGATTAAGCAAAAGAAACCATAAAGGTATAGGGTGCCTATAGGAACCATTAGAATCAACCATAAGGTATCGGTAGCAGCTTTTTTGGGGTTTCACCTTAGGGAGAATACTCTATATAAAAAACCCTTTTAGCAAGCCATACATGCATACCGAATAAGCCCCTCACCTAAACCTCCAGTTCCTTACAAAGGTCTAGCCCTGCACTTCTTATAGCATTTCACCACTCACTGACGCTCGTGGATCATGCTATCGAAGTGCAAGGCTAAAGAGAGCCTTAATTCACTTGTACAAAGCCACCCCAACCCTAATGCTATGGTTTGATTAAACCAATACACTGATGTACATAAAGGAGTATTTTACTTAGAGTAAGCATCCTTTTTAGGAATGCCCTCCCTGGGGGGTATTCGAGCTATGGGGGTGTTCATTTGGAAGAACATGCACTCGTACTAACTTGAGATAAATCCCCAAAACTTTTCGATCTCCCTACTTAGAGTCATGTTCCTATGCTGAAAGCATAGAGAACATGCTCTCAGTAGGGGGACAAATTAATCACTCAGCTTGAAGTGACTTTGCTTGTGCGATAGATGCCTTTAAGCGAGCTTCATTCACTGGGTTACTCAGTAAGTACTCGGTTTCATTCTTAGCAGCTACACGATAGACCGTAGCAACCCCACAACCAACGGCGTTGGCAACCTCCTCTTTAGTCATTGTGTTCAGTGCCAGGAGCTCTTTAATACGCTTATGCTTGGCTTGATTGGCTTTCTTACCTGTTGGTTTATAATCTGACCTAGCTAACCCCTGTTTAATGCGCTCTATGCGCTTCTCATTATCCAGCCTGGCCATTGTTGCCAGTAGATCGATCAGCATGTTGTTCAGTACACTGAGTATCGAAGACGTTGTAGCGTCATTCACTTGGATTAACTGATGAGTAGTTGGTAAGTCTGCAACGATCAATCTCAACCCTTTGGCTTTAATACGATCCTTAAGGACCTCGAAGTCATCTTGGGTTAAACGAGACAAACGATCCACTGATTCAACCAGTAGAGCATCGCCATGATTGGCTTCTTCTAAGAGTCTATTAAGTTCAGGTCGATCAAGCCTAGTACCTGAGTAGTTCTCAATATAAGAGATCACCCCACCCAGCTTGAGTCTATGGTTTAAATCGAGTAAGTCATTCAAGGCACGTTCAGCGTCTTGGCCCTTGGTTGAGGCTCTCAAGTAAATACGAGTAGTCATGGCTTCTATCTTTTAGTCATTGTTATTCAAGTACTATGATAATACTATCCTTTAACTAACAAGTTAAGTCTATCGATAGATTCATAAGAAAATCTCGGAGTGAACCATTTGAGTATAGTCCAGTGACAGGCAATTATTTTGCAAGAGGCTCACCCAAGGCACAGGATGTGCCAAGCTCATCAATATTCATTCACTTATCTAAGGAGAATCAATAAAAGCTATTGTTGAGACGATAGCAAGAGTCCTGTACAACACAGCCCCTCTCACATTTACTCTCACCAAAGTGTCTTCCTCGTATCAGAAGGGACATCCATAGCAATACTCAGTTAAGCAACTTTATAAGGGTTATAGTCAGATTTAAGCCTATTAAATTATGCATTGATACATCAACCATGCCACCTGTATTCTTTAGGAAACCAAGGCATTACAGACATGCTTACTTACTCACCCACTCAATCACTTAAGCAACCACGTACTCAAGTAAGTACATGATTAAATTGAATTATTTTGACTTATTCCTTATTTTACCTCATAGTTTCATGCATCTCTAATTTCGAGTCCAATGAATGCATAACCTACCCACATTTAAACTTCCAGCGCTCTATACTCTTGCTCTTATGCAAATGGCTCAACTTACAGGTAAAACCCCCGAAGCCTTACTCATTGAAAGCTTAAACTCATCATTCAACCTGCATAAGACCATAAATCAACTAGAATCTCGAGCCACAGAAAATCAAACAGTTCCTATCTATTCATCACAACTCAACATCATACCAACAGGCTCATCATATGGTATTTTGCTTGAGCTAGATAATGAATACTGGTTAAAGAATAAGCCATATACTAGCTTAGCGTTAGCACTCAAAGGCATCAAAGAATATGAGCAATTGGGATATACTCAACTCAGTAATTGGATTGCACTAAGCGGTGAATATCCCGTAATCACCTTAAAGAATAACAAAGGAAGAGCGCACTTGTGGTTAGGTCAAGATACAGCTTGCCGAATGTGGAGTACTTCCAGTATGAAACAGAGTAATGCCTATAAACTCACAACCAAGTTATCAGATGAACCCTACTGCACAATGTGTGTTAAAAACTATGCAAAGATAGCAAACCCCAAAGTGCAATTAGTTTTCGATGAGCAAAACAAACTAATCAGCCCCTTAACTCCAAACAAAGATGCCATATTTTAATGCGAGTGAATATACAGGCTCGTACATCCGATTTGGTATGGCCTTTCAAATACCACTAAAATAGGGAACCCTATATAACCATCAACACGGATGTTGAATATGATTGCCCTTTTAGAAACCAATATAGCCCCTGAAATCGTATCAAATGTTATTGATCGTATTAGCCTCACAGGACCTTTCCGAAAAGACGATGCTAAATCCACTTTCTTCGTTTCACCTCGCCTACATCGCAAACTTGACTTAGTCTGTGAATGTACTGGATTGACACGACAAGAAATTTACACCAAAGCTTTACGCGATTATCTGAACGGCAATTATTTAAAGGACATTGACCCTGAACTATTCAAAACCAATGTAATGTAAGCTTAGCCCCCTCTTTTTAAGGGGGCTTTACTTTGATAAGACTTACTACTTGGTATTGGTTAAGCTGCTTCTAGTAACATATTCATAAGGTGATACATAACCTCTACCCTCAATGTCTATTAAATACTGGCTCCACCACTGCATCATGCGCTTGCGCTCATACAAGTATTCAGCGACATGAGTATATGCCCCCACAATATCATTCCTCTCCTGATGGCTCATCTGCTTCTCAATTGCATCACGCTGAAATAGACCACACTCCCCCAAAGCTGAACGAGCCATAGCTCTAAAACCATGGAAACAGACTTCTTTCTGGGTGTCATAACCCATTCGTCTCAATGCAGCATTAAAGGTATTTTCACTCAGAAATGCTGCGCCGTTATAAGAGCTAGGAAAAACCAACTCCGAGCTACCGCCCAAGTTCTTTACCTGACACAATATTTCCACAGCTTGGTTAGATAGCGGGACTATATGAGGCTCTCTCATTTTGGCTCCACGATCCGAGTGCTTAATCCCATTTAGATGGGTTCTCTTACCAGGCAATACCCATTGCTTCTTCACCAAGTCAATTTCACTCCACCGTGCAAACCGAAGCTCTGAGGAACGAATGAAGATATGCAGACTCAGCTCTAGACATAACCTAGTCAGCACATAGCCAGTATCTGCTTTGATTCGTCGTATCAGCTCTGGAAGCTTCTGTAGAGGCAATGCTGGTCTATGGTTCTTGGGTGCTGATAGATCAAGGCTTTCCATTTCCCTTGCATGGTTTACTTCAATATAACCATACTGGACTGCATAACTAAAAATAAGGACAAGGTCTGCTCGAATACGCTGAGCATTATCAGCACTCTTCTCATAAATTTGGTTTAAGGCGAGCCTCAAGTCTTTAGGACGTATATCAGCAATTGAATAACGCCCCAACAAAGGAAATAGGTGATTCTCTAGTTTACGAATACGCTTATGTTTGGTGTGTTCTTCTAATGGTTTCCGCTTAGCGTATTGTTCGAGCCAAGTTCTAGAAATCAGCTCTAATGAGTTATCAATCTTAGGAGCATATTCTCCCTTACCGAGGATCTCGTCTAATTCCTTTCCCTCAGCAATAGCACGCCTGTAGCCCATTCGCTTTTCACGAGCCAAAGCTAAAGTCATTTCAGGGAATATACCCAGCTTCAGTTTATGGACTCTTCCAAAGTCATCCTTGAAGCGAAGCATCCACGTTTTTGCACCTGAAGGACGAATTACCAAATAAAGCCCTTCCCCATCAAATAAGTTGTACTCCTTATCTTTGGGTTTTGCTTTTTCAATTTGAGATGCTGTTAATGGTTTAATTGTTCTAGCCATGAGATTCCATACCGAGTACCCAATCAAAATTCAGGTACTCATGCAGGTACTCATTTTCTGCCACGACCACCCATTTTGTGGCTTATGAAATCTCTAAGAGATGGACTAGAAAACGATGTAATTCATTGTTTTTAGGCAATAAAAAAGCCCTTAAGTCTGATTGTGCTTAAGGGCTTTTCGTTTCATCTGGTCCCGAGGGTCGGACTCGAACCGACACGTTCTCTCGAACAGTGGATTTTGAGTCCACCGCGTCTACCAATTTCACCACCTCGGGATTAAGTATGGCTGGTTTACGCTGTGTATATTATCGTATTTTAAAAATGTGTCAACGCCATTTCCGCACCATTGCTCACTTTTAAAACAAACAGTTGATACACTGGTGTTTTTTTCAGCAAAATCGACCATAAAACGAAAAAAGTTTATACTAGCCCTAATCTATTTCCCAGATTTTGGCTATGCAACTCTCTGACTTTAACTTCGAACTCCCAGATCATCTGATTGCCCGTTACCCACTTCAGTCACGTACTTCATCACGTTTATTGCATTTACATGCCGATGGACAATATCAAGATCACTGCTTTACCGATATTTTAGAACTGTTCAATCCTGGCGATTTAATGATTCTAAATGACACCAAAGTCATGAAAGCCCGCCTGAAAGGCAAACGTGCTACTGGCGGAGCGGTTGAGGTGTTGGTTGAACGCATGCAAGATCAATTTATTGCGCATTGCCATATTAAAGCCAGCAACTCACCTAAAGCAGGTGCAGAGCTGTTTATCGGTGCAGATGAAGTCAAAGTGACGGTTCAAGGACGTCATGAAAACTTATTTATTGTAGAATTTTCTCAGCCGATCCTCACCGTACTAGATCGTTATGGTCAGTTACCGATTCCACCATACTTTAACCGTGAAGCTGAGGCGATTGATACTGAACGCTATCAAACCGTGTTTCATGACCCTGAAAAGCTGGCCAGTGTTGCTGCGCCAACAGCAAGCCTGCACTTTGACCAGCAGCTTTTGACTGAGCTAGAGAAAAAAGGGATACAAAAAAGTTTTGTGACCCTACATGTGGGTGCAGGTACGTTCCTGCCTGTACGTACCGACAATATCGAAAACCATATTATGCACAGTGAATGGTGCGATGTACCTCAGCACACCGTTGATCTGATTCGTGAAACGCAAGCTCGTGGCAATAAAGTCATTGCGGTGGGAACCACTGCAACCCGTGCCCTTGAAAGTTCGGCTCAAGCCCATGGTGGAAAAATTGGCGCGTGGACAGGCGATACACAAATCTTTATTTATCCTGGGTATCAGTTCTGTGTAGTGGATCGTTTAATTACTAACTTCCACTTACCTGAGTCAACATTACTCATGTTAGTTTCAGCACTCTCGAATCAAGAGAATATTTTAAATGCCTACCAACATGCGGTAAAACAGCAATACCGCTTCTTTAGTTATGGCGATGCCATGCTGATTGACCGTGCATAACTTTTCAAACAACCTTTAAAAGGCTACCTCAAGTAGCCTTTTTTTATAGATTACAAAAACATAAAGAATGGTTAAAATAACGCTATTCAATTTAAGTTGTATCACCATGCCCATGGATGCCATTCAGCAAATCCTGCATATTCAGCGTAAGAAAAATCAGCAAGTCATGCGCAATGTGGCGCGCCTGTGGGATATTGGACAGAAAGCTCAAACGCCTGATGAACTGCTGGATGCGTTACATCCTTGGGGTGAAGACCGCGATTTACGCTTTTATAATGTATTGCCCATGTTTTTGGTGATTGCCAGTGTTCTGGTGCTGTTTTTTGGCGGTTTACTACATCATTATTTTCCATTTTTCTTTAGTTTGCTGATCAGTGCGGCGTTGGGTTTTTGGGCATACCTGATTCATGAAAGCCAAGACCCGATTAATGAAGTCATTCAGTATTTGCGAGAGCGTATGCTCAGCCTACGTTACGATTTACACTTTCATCAATTGCCTGACAACTTTACTAACCCGAGCAGAACCTTTTCAGTAATGTCAGTAATGTCGCAGCTCAAAGCACTATTTCCAATGTTTTCCAAAGGTACAGAAGTCAATCGACTGGATTACTTTGCATCAACTACATGGCTGCATGACGGACAACGCTATCCTGTGATTATTTTTCAATATGATTATGTGATTGAGGTTGCAACCACCACCCAGCGCGGCGAGCGTAATGTGATTCGAAAAATCAACAAACGGCAATGGGGTGCGTTTATCTTTGATGCACCTGTACTGGGGTTAGCGATTAGCAATAAGGGCAATGATTTTTTCCCGCCTTATATCCAAGAATGGGAAACCAGTGATATTCAGACCAACCGAAAACTGGATATTTATGGCTGCGATGCACATGAGACTGCCAAACATATCACTCCGAGTTTCACATTAAAACTGTATGATTTTTTTGAAAAATTTACAGGTGATTTACTGTTTCACCCACGTGAAAGTATTGTATGTTATTTAGGGGAACAGGACTTATTTCGACTACAAAGCAAACAGATCGAGATTCAAGATATTTCTCACTTACGCGGGCATCTAAGAACGCTGGGCATGCTGGAATACGATTTGTTCAAAGAGCATATGCTCAAACTATTATCATAATTTTTATAGGATTTTATTCATGTTTGGCTTTATTGTCTTTTTCGGTTTTTTTATTCTGCTGATCGTTTGGGGCATCATGATCCGCAATAATATTGTGCGTTATCTGAATGCAACGCAACGTTCATGGGCAGAAGTGGCGAACTTTGAGCTACAGAAAGTCAAAACACTGGATCATCTTGAACAAACCCTGACTCAATATACTCATTTTGAAAAAAGTACGCTGGAAAAAGTGACTGAACTACGCCAACAGATCATGAATTTGAATCTGCATCATACTGACACCTCACATTTACAGCATATTGAACAACTCAACCAAGAATTGATCCGCAATCTAAATCTTGTGGTTGAAAACTATCCTGAACTCAAAGCCGACCAGCTATACAGTCAAATGATGCAGGAAATTCACGAACAAAATGAAAATATCAGTGCGGCAATTAGTATTTTTAACCGCAATGTGGAAGCCTTCAACAACCAGATTGAAGTCTTCCCGAATAATATGATTAACACGATAACGTTGTCGAAAAAACCAATTCGCCCGTTTCGTGATCCAATTATGAATCAGTCGTATAGCTACCGCCCCAACTTTTAACATCAGCACAATGATGAGCTGTCTGGTAATCAGAGCGAATAATATCGAACTTGATTTCGACCTTGATCTTTGGCCAGATACAATAGTTCATCGGCTGAACGGATAAAGCTTTCGACTGTTAAATATTGCTGAGTTTGTCCATGGGTATTCACCCCGATACTGACCGTAATTTTAGGGGTTTTGGGCGCACTCATCAGCGGAATTTCAATCTGATTGACAGCTTTTCTAAAATGCTCAGCCAACTGAATTGCTTCTTCCTGTGAGGTTTCTGGCAAAAGTACCACAAACTCCTCACCACCAAAGCGTGCCACAAAATCATAGGCTCGGTTAAACATTTGTTTTAATAACTGTGCCACTGCAATCAGGCAATGATCGCCTTGCAAGTGACCATGTTCATCGTTGTATTTTTTAAAATGATCAATATCAATAAACAGAATCGAAAGTGGTCTCTGGTTGCACTGTGCTCGTTTAAATTCTTGGTGCAAACGTTCTTTTAAGGCTTGTCGATTAGAAACTTGCGTTAAAGGGTCTTGTAATAAAAGCTCCTGATTGCGCTTATTGAGTTGTTCGAGCTCTAGTTCAAGTCGTTTACGTTCCGAAATATCAAACATAAACCCGATCAGTGCCATGGTTTTGTTATTTTCACGAAGCACATGCACGACATCACGAATCCAGACATAATCACCCTTTTGATTGAGCGCCCGATAATCAGCTTCATAATCTGTTCCTTTATTAGATAAGGCGATACACATATTGATTGTAGGCTCCCGATCATCAGGATGCATGCGATCAATCCAGTCCTGGGCTGTTTTACAGCTATCTGGCGACCAGCCTAAAATGTCTTCAATTTGTGGGCCAATATAGCTAAACTCCTTGGTGTTCCAATCCATTTTCCAGGGAATCGCTTTGGTTGTCTCAACCAGTGCTTTATAAAATTGCCATTCTTTTTGTTCATTCATATAATCTTCATCCTGTAATTTTTATATAAGAACAATCTATAATTTTTAGAAGTGTATGCTTATTGATTAAAAATTAATCAACAATATTTAATAAAAAACGCAACAAATCATTGCAGTCATAGAGTGCAAATCATTTACATTTTCAATCCTCATCCATGATGATTTTTCTTCATATTTTATGGGTGAATTTAACAGTTCCATACATCACAAAACTGGCGTTTATATACAGAATCAGGGAGAATAGCCCTCTTTTAGCTTGAACAATCAGCGAACTGTTTTTTCGCCTTGATTTGGATGTTATATGAAGTTTGAGAAGTTAACTCAGTCGGGTCGCGCCCGTCGTGGCCGTTTAAACTTGGAACACGGTGTTGTTGAGACACCTGTGTTTATGCCTGTGGGTACTTACGGCACAGTCAAAGGCATGTTGCCGCGTGACATTGAAGAAATTCAAGCCCAAATTATTTTAGGCAACACCTTTCATTTGTATTTACGCCCAGGCCTAGAAGTGATTAAAGCTCACGGTGGCTTACATGACTTTATTAAATGGAATAAACCGATTCTGACTGACTCGGGCGGTTTTCAGGTGTTTAGTCTAGGTGCAATGCGCAAAATTAAAGAAGAAGGTGTCACCTTCCGTTCACCGATTGATGGTTCAAAAGTGTTTTTATCGCCTGAAATTTCGATGGAAATTCAGCACACTTTAAACTCCGACATTGTCATGATTTTTGATGAATGTACCCCTTACCCTGCCACACATGACGAAGCGCAAAAATCACTTCAGTTGTCACTGCGCTGGGCAAAGCGTTGCAAAACCCATCATCATGATGAACTGAACAACAAAAATGCCTTATTCGGTATTATTCAGGGTGGCATGTACGAAGACCTACGCGATGAATCTTTAAACGGTCTTTTAGAGATTGATTTCGATGGTTATGCCATTGGTGGTCTATCTGTCGGTGAACCAAAAGAAGAAATGATTAAAGTACTGGATTATCTGCCAAACAAAATGCCAGCAGATAAACCACGTTACTTAATGGGTGTCGGTAAACCTGAAGATATCGTTGAGGCGGTGCGCCGTGGTGTCGATATGTTTGACTGCGTCATGCCAACCCGTAATGCACGTAATGGGCATTATTTTGTCACTGATGGTTTGGTCCGTATTCGTAACAGTAAATACCGTCATGACCAAAGCCCACTTGACCCGCACTGTGACTGTTATACTTGTCAAAACTTTACCCGTGCTTATTTGTTCCATTTAGAAAAATGCGGAGAAATGCTGGCATCAATGTTGGGTACTATTCATAACCTTCGCTATTACCAACGCTTGACTCAAGCCATGCGAGATGCACTCGATGCAGGTACTTTTGATGCCTTTGTCGAAGACTTCTATCAGCGTCGTGGTTTAGAGGTTCCAGCTTGCCCAGCCGACTAATTCGCAATATTTGCGCTAGAGAGCAAGACAAGGTAAATTGCTCAAATAAGTCAGTAAATTTTATTTTTATTAGGAAACACAAATGAGTCTGTTTATTTCTACAGCGTATGCCGCAGACGGCGCCGCACAACAACCTAGCATGATTGCCAATGTGGGTATGATCATCGTATTTGTTGCGATTTTCTATTTCTTGATCTGGCGTCCACAATCTAAACGTGCCAAAGAACACCGCACTCTGGTTGAAAGTCTAGGTGTAGGTAGCGAAGTGGTTTTTGCGGGTGGTTTGATGGGACGCATCCTCAAACTCGAAGGTGATTATGCTGTTGTTGAGCTTAGCCGTGGCAATGAAATCAAGATTCAACGTGCAAGTGTCGTTTCAGTATTACCAGAAGGCACTCTAAATAGTCTTTAATTTCCTCCTTAAGTCGTGCAATCGCACGGCTTTCTCATTTTAAGAAGATAGCAAATGCGTTACCCTGCATGGAAATATTTGCTGATTATCGTGGTTTTGATTATCAGTACATTATACGCACTGCCAAGCTTATACCCAGATGAACCAGCGGTTCAGATTTCAGGGGCGAAGGCTGGTACCAACATTGACCAGTCGGTCTTGCAAAAAGCAGAGCAAATTTTAAAAAGCCAAAATATTGCCAGTCATGACAACAGCTTTACCAACAATGCTGCCTTGCTGCGTGTCTCAAACTCAGATGCCCAGTTAAAAGCCAAAGATGTGTTGCGTCAGGCGCTTGGCGACCAATACGTTGTTGCCTTAAACCTTGCACCAACCACACCAGCATGGTTACAAAAAATTGGCGCCAAGCCAATGAAACTGGGTCTGGACTTGCGTGGTGGGGTTCACTTCCTGCTTGAAGTGGACATGGACAAAGCGTTATCTCAACGTATGGAAACCTCGGCAACTGATTTGCGACGTCAACTTCATGATAACAAACTGAAATTTAATAACCTTGCAATCAATAGCAACGTGATTAGCATTCAGTTTGCCAACAATGATGACCGCGATGCAGCCACTAGTTTCTTGCGTCGCAATAACACGGACTACACCTTGCAAGCATTGGCAACAGATACAGGTTCAACACTGAACTTGACCTATAGCGATGCGAAAAAACAAGAAATCCAGTCTTATGCAATCAACCAGAACTTAACGACGTTACGTAACCGTATTAATGAACTCGGTGTAGCAGAAGCCGTTGTTCAAAGCCAAGGCAATAACCGTATTGTGGTGGAATTGCCTGGTGTTCAGGATACTGCTGAAGCGAAACGTGTTTTGGGTCGTACTGCTAACTTGGAATTCCGTTTGGTCTCAGACCAGAATGATCAATATATTGATCCGTATTTAGGTAAATATAATGGTCAGCCATTACCTCCAGGTACAGAACTGTTTGCTTACCAGTCTTTAGACAGTGGTCGTCAGTTATTGCTTAACCGTAACCGTATCTTAACTGGTGAGCGAGTTCAAAATGCGACTTCTGGTTTGAGCCAAGACACAGGCGGTGCTGAGGTGAACATTACCCTCGACAGTGCAGGTGGTAAACTGATGTCGGATGCAACCCGCAGTGCTGTGGGTAAACGTATGGCAGTATTGTTTATTGAAAATAAACAAAAAATTGCTTACGTGAAAGATCCGAAAACAGGTGCACAAACCGAAGTTCGTACACCATATACTGAATCTGTAGTGATTAACGCAGCAACAGTACAACAAGTTTTGGGTTCACAATTCCGTATTACGGGTTTAAGTTCACCACAGGAAGCTTCTGAGCTTGCCTTGATGCTACGCGCAGGTGCTCTTGCAGCGCCAATGTACTTTGTTGAAGAGCGTGTGGTGGGCCCAAGCCTTGGTCAAGAAAATATCGACAAAGGGATTCTATCGACTGAAGTCGGTTTTATTCTGGTTGCGATCTGGATGGTGGTGTTCTTCCGTGTCTTTGGTGTGATTGCCAACTTTGCACTGGTGATTAACATTGCCATGATTCTTACGGTAATGTCTTGGATTGGCGCATCGCTGTCACTTCCAGGTATTGCCGGGATCATTATTACCATTGGTATGGCGGTGGATGCCAACGTCTTGATCTGTGAGCGGATTCGAGAAGAAATCAAATGGGGAGCTTCGCCCAAACAAGCCATTGTGGCGGGTTATGAGCGTGCCTATAACACCATTTTCGACTCAAACTTGACCACATTTATTGTTGCATTCATTTTGTTTGCCATCGGTTCTGGCCCAATCAAAAGCTTTGCGGTCACGCATATGATCGGTATTGTCTGCTCAATGTTCACGTCGATTACTGTGACCCGTGCCATTGTGCAGTTAATTTATGGCAAAAGCCGTGACTTGAAAAAGTTGAGCATTTAAGGAGATCGATGATGACCAATGTGACTCAACCTAAATCAAAACAATACGGTCGCCCTGACAATGAACGCATTATTGGCTTTATGAAGATCAGCAAACCTGCTGCCTTCGCGTCAATTTTAATTACCATTGCCAGTATCTTCTTTATTGCCTTTCGTGGTCTAAACTTAGGTTTAGACTTTACAGGCGGTATTGCTGCGGAAGTAACCTATCAGAAAGCCGTTGACCAAGATCAGGTGGTGAAATCACTTGAATCGGCAGGTTTTGAACATGCCGTGGTACAAACCCTCGGCAGTAATACGGATTTGTTGATTCGTATGCCTGTGCAAAAAGTCAAAGTAGATGACCTGAGCAATACTTTGGCAAAAGCCGTACAAGTGCCAAATAACACAGCAACCCTGCACAAAGTCGACTCTGTCGGTGGTCAAGTAGGGAATGAGCTGTATGTACGCTCTGCGGGTGCGGTCGCACTTGCACTGGTACTGATGCTGATTTATGTGACCATTCGCTTTGAGTTCAAACTGGCAGTCGGTGCGATTCTGTCTCTATTTCACGATATCTTGGTGATTTTAGGGGTGTTTGCACTGATGCAATGGCCGTTCGACCTGACCACTTTGGCGGCGGTACTGGCGGTAATTGGCTTCTCACTCAACGATAACATTGTGGTGTCTGACCGTATCCGTGAGAACTTCCGTAAGATTCGTGGTGCATCGCCACGCGAAGTGGTGGATATTGCACTGACAGAAACTTTGCGCCGTACTGTACATACCTCGGTAACCTTGTTACTGGTTGTCGTTGCCATGCTGGTTATGGGCGGTGAAGGTTTACGTTGGTTCTCTGTAGCCATGTTTATTGGGGTATTTGCAGGGACATATTCTTCGATTTATATCGCAACTGCCTATGCTTTGTGGCGTGGTTTGAACCGTCAGGACTTCATTGTTCAAGTGAAACCTGAATTTGAAGATGAACACAAATAATTTAGTGTTTTAGATTTACGCTTCAAAGAAAAAACAGCATCTTCGGATGCTGTTTTTTATGGCTGAATATAGCAAATATCAGGGACTATGCCTTCCCGATCTCGCCATGCGACGGTACACAGTGCATCATTCCAAATCATATGCCGATAGGCAAATTGCCCCAATTCAGAGTGCTGACAGTTACCCTGTTGCTGCCCTGCCACTGCTTGGGTATTTAAGGTATTTAAACTCAAACGGATACCCAGACCACAGGCTTTTAAAATCGCTTCCTTGGCTGTCCAGACCTGAAACCAGTATTCAGGGCTTTGTCCTGTGACTTGCCAGTACTGATATTCCTCAGGATGAAAGGCATGTTCTGCCAACGCCTGAAAACGCACCTTGCGCTGTAACGACTCAATATCCACACCGACATCTTGCACATGCCGACTCAGTGCCAAAGCATAATGCTCACGGCCATGACTATGATTAAATGCCAGTTCAGGATAATTACTTAGAAATGGTTTGCCATGCTCAGTTCTGTCAAACTGCAAATCCTGTTCAGCAAGAGTAAGCTGCCTTGCCAAAATCTGCGCACGATAGGCATAAATCAATTGTTGCTGATACTGCTTAAATGCAGCCCGACTCACAAAAGTATCGGACGGTTCTGGGGCAAGTTGGGACAGCAATTGCAAATAAATTTCAATTTTCATGTCACTGCCCCTTTCAGATTTTTAGAATTTAGCAAGATCACCTTTCAGAGCAACCCCTGCCATAGCCGTGCCTTTATGACATTCATAAGTAGTCGTGCTACGTGTTTGATTAGACTTGTAGTAACTGACAATATTGGTCACGGCATTGGCACCACTTTGTTTTGCGGCGGTTTGCAGCTGAATTAAAGCTGAACGCAATACCCAGTCACACGATTCCTCTGCCGACTTCATAAAAGCATTGGTCTTTTTGTTCGTCACTACACCTTTTTTCAGCACCTGACCGCCTGAACGTGTGCCCATCAAGTAGAATTTGACTGAGCCATCAAGTGTGCCATCGGCTATTGCGCTTTGCACTGCCTGATTAAAATTTAGATTATATACATCATCGGCAGCATGAGCAGACATACCCAACCCCATAAATAGCGCCGTAACGCATGCGATTTTTTTTATCATAGCGAGTTACCCTTATGAATAACGTTGAAAAATCAGTGAGGTATTAATCCCACCAAAAGCAAAATTATTGGTCATGATGGTCTGTGCCATCATTTGTTTTGGCTGCTGTCGAATATAATCTAATTCACCACAGAGTGGGTCAAGCTGATCAAGGTTTAAAGTCGGAATAAATTGCTGACGCAACAGCATTTCAATACTCAACCATGCTTCAATCGCGCCACACGCTCCCAAAGTATGCCCAAAATAGCTTTTTAACGAGCTAATCGGTTTATATCCCAATACCTGTGCCGTGGCTTGAGTTTCTGCCACATCGCCATGATCAGTGGCTGTGCCATGTGCATTGACATAATCAATCTGTTCAGGGCTTACCTTCGCATCTTTGAGTGCCATTTGTATACAACGCGCCATGCTTGCCTGATCGGGACGGGTCACATGCGTGCCATCGGTGTTGCTGGCATAGCCAATCATTTCGGCATAAATCTGCGCGCCACGTGCCTGAGCATGTTCTAATTCTTCCAAAATCAGACAACCTGCACCTTCACCAATCACCAGACCATCACGCTGAGCATCAAAAGGACGTGGTGCCTGTTCAGGATGTTCATTCATGCCACTGGTGGCGAGCAGCACATCAAATACGCCTGCACCTGGTGCGCTGAGTTCTTCTGCACCACCTGCCAGCATCACAGTTTGCTTGCCATATTTAATCGCTTCATACGCCTGACCAATCGACATAGAGCCTGAAGTACAGGCGCTTGAAGTTGGTAGAGATAAACCCTTAATGCCAAAATGTACGGTCATGTTGACCAGACTGGTGTGCGCCATCATGCGGATATAAGTAGTAGCATTCATCTGGCTCATATCATTGTCCAGAATCATTTTACCCATTTCGCAGACCGCATCGACACTGCCTGCCGATGAACCATAGGCAACCCCTGTGTCACCACTGCTTAAAATTGGATGATTCAGCAAGCCTGCATCTTCCAGTGCACGCTCGGCGCTAATCACCGACATCAGTGCCACACGCCCCATGCCACGCATCACTTTACGGTTAAAATGCTTAGGAATATCAAAATGATCGACTGGTGCACCCAAACGAGTACGTAAATCGGCATATTGATCCCATTCCTGCATATAGCGCACACCACTTTGACCTTGAGCAAATTTGGCAAAAATCTCATCGGCTGTTTGCCCCAGTGAGGTAATGCCTGACATGCCTGTGACCACAACCCGTTTCATCAGATCAGACCTCCATTGACCGAGATCACCTGACGGGTGATATACGCGGCATCATCTGAACATAGGAATTTCACCACACTTGCCACTTCATCGACCTGCCCCATACGCTGCATTGGAATCATTTTTAAGGCATGTTCTTTGACTTCATCCGTGACCATTTCAGTTTCAATCAACCCTGGCGCAACACAGTTCACTGTGATTTTGCGTTTTGCCAGTTCCATTGCCAGTGCTTTGGTTGCCCCAATCAGCCCTGCTTTTGCCGCACTGTAATTGACCTGTCCACGATTGCCCATAATGCCTGATACGGATGACATAGTGACGATACGCCCACCTTTTCTCAGGTGAATCATCGGCATGATCAGTGGTTTGACCACGTTATAAAAACCGTCCAGTGAGGTTGAAATCACTTCGTCCCAGTCATTGTCGGTTAAGGCTGGAAATGCGCCATCGTGGGTTAGACCTGCATTGAGGATTACCCCATAAAATGCACCGTGTTGTTCAATGTCCTGTTCCAGACATTGGCGTACCACTTCACGGTCATTTACATCGAACTGTAACGCATGACTGCTCCGTCCTAAAGCCTGAATCTGACTGACAACCGCTTCGGCATCTTGCATGCGTGAACGGGCATGTACAGTGACATCAAAGCCTGCGGCAGCTAACTGTAGTGCAATGGCACGCCCAATGCCACGGTTAGAACCCGTGACCAAAATTCGTCTGTTCATGACGCTTATTTTCCTAATTGTGGTGGTTCATGTGGCTGGTAAACACTAAGTACAGCAGAAATACAATGCTGCTCATAATGCAGTTCACATTGAAACTGTCCCAAACCTTCATGCAGATATGATTGTTGTGCCCGAATGGTCAAGATCGACCCAAGTGCAAAATGTGATACAGGCAACTGCATTTTGCGTGTACCGAGTAAATAACCAATTTTTGGCGCTTCACCGCCCTGTTGTCCATGCCGACCAGCAAAGACACTCACGGTTTGCGCCATGATTTCAATGGCAGCCCAGCTTGGCAAACCTTCCGCTTCACAAAACATCAGTTCAGGACGAATGGTCAGTTGTGTTACAGCATAGTCTTCGCCAAACTCGCTGACGGTATCGACAAACACCATGGGTGCCTGATGGGGAATAAACGCCGTTGCATCCTGAATCATGTCTGCTGCCTTGCAAAAATTAGACTAATGTTACTGCCGCCAAAGGCAAAGGAATTACTCATGGCATAATCCACGCGCTGGTTATGCTCAGGTTGCTGCACATAGTTCTGATCTGTCAGTCCAGGGTCAATCTGCCCTGCCTGATGCAGTGGTAACCAAGACTGATCGAGCAGAACTTGCTGGCAAATAAAGGCTTCAAGCGCACCTACCGCCCCCAGACAATGCCCAGTTTGATGTTTGGTGCTGCTCAAATATACTGGATGTGAGCCAAACACCTGACGCACGGCTTTAATTTCCATCGCATCATTTTGTGGAGTTGCCGTACCATGCAAATTTAAATAATCAATGTCGGATGGCTGTAAACCTGCGGCAGCCAAAGCTTGTTGCATGGCTTGCTGTGCACCGCGCCCTTCAGGATGTGGTGCAGAAATATGCCACGCATCCATCGACTCACCTGTACCCACCAGCATCACAGGGGCAGCGTCTTTGCTGAGCAAAAATAAACTGGCGGCTTCACCGATATTAATACCATCACGATCTACCCCGCATGGGCGGCAAATACTACTCGACAAACTTTCCAGACTGTTAAAACCATTTAAGGTAAGCTGACACAAGGTATCCACACCGCCGACCAACACCGCATCAGCGAGATCGGCATTGAGTAAACGCTGCCCTGCGGCAAAGGCTTTAGCGCTAGATGAACAAGCGGTGGAGATGCTATAGGCGATGCCTTCCCAGTTTAAATACTGTTTCAAGCCCTGCGCGAGGCTATTCATTTCCTGTTTCTGGTAGAAAATCGGCGCATGCGCCTGACCTACAAAATGCTGCTGTAGGACATGTTCATTATCGGCAATGCCCGAAGTCGATGTGCCGACAATCACCGCCAAACGCTGACGGGGAAACTGTGCGGTATAGGCATGCACCTGTGCTTCAATTTTCTGTAATGCCGTAATCGCCAAACGTAAATTACGTGAGTCCAAAACCTGTAACACATCAGGTAAATCCTGCTGAAATACCTCGCCTGTATAAGCACCCACCAGACAGCTTTGCGCGAGCAGCAAATCTTCGCGAGTACTCAGGCAACTTTCACGTTGGGTCAAGGCTTGGCGCACGTCATGTGCACCGACACCTAAAGCCGATAAACTGGCACTACATTGAATGCCCACTGCTGCTAAATGTTGAATCTGCACTGACATTAATTCCCTACCTGTAAAGCATCATCCATCGGGCTAAACACAATGGTGTACGGTACATGCAAATTGTCCAGTTGAATACTCTGTGCCTGCTTTTGAATGGTCAGTACATGCTGCTTGGCAATCTCGATCTGCTGGGTATCGCCCTGCTGTTTCACTTCGACCTGTGGTTGCCCTGCTTCTGCAAACTTGGGATAAGTTGCAAACAAAATATCACGTACCACAAAGTCAAATGGTAACAAGCGCATTTGCTCAATGCGCTGTTCCACCCTGACCTTTTGTCCGTCAAATTGCAGTTTAAACAACACCTGTCCTGTCAGGCTCAAACCCAGCATCGACAGGTTTTTGCCCTGCTGCTGCTGATACAACAGAAAGCTAAAACTTTGCTGTTTCCACTGCACTTCAACCTGATCTTGGCGTTGGTACTGCTGCGCTTGCCACTGTGGCGCTGCCAAAGCAGGCGCTTTAGGATAAAACGATTGGCAGGCACTCAGGCTCAATACAAGACCTAGCAGTGCAATCCGTCCGTATCTATGCATATTAGCCTCCTAAAAGCTGTTCCTGAGGCAAGCCTTCACGGCAATATTCAGCAATCATGCTCAGACGGCGCTTGGCATTTTTATGAATCGGGTTGCTGATATCCCACGCATAGCCTGCCAAAAGTGATGACACCATTTCACGCAGTTTAACATGCTGATCTGAGCTAAAAACCACCTCCTGAAATTCACCGCTATACCATGACTCGACATAGGCACGGAACACTTGAATACCCTGACGTAACGGTTGCTCGTACTCTGCTAACCAGTCCACCGCTTGTCCTTGTAACACCCGTTCCACCAATGGCACAGCCAAACTGGATGACTTAAGTGCAATGGTCACCCCCGATGAAAAAACAGGATCTAAAAACTCGCCCGCATTGCCCAGCAAGGCATAATTTTTCTGCGCCAAATGTTTTACATTCGCAGAATACCCCACCAGCGTCCGCACTGGAGTATCAAACTGGGCTCGGCGCAGCACATGTGACAGTGCAGGATCGTCTTGTAAAATACGTTTAAACAGAACTTCCAAGGCTTCAGGCGTATCTGTACATGTATAACCATAATGGTCAAAAAAACTTTGCTCTGCCACCACACCAAAAGAAGAACGCCCGTCAGCAAACGGAATCAGCCAGTACCATGCACGATGATCTTTTTCATGCACGGTAATCAGGATTTTTTCCCGATCAAACTCAGGATCATCCAGAATCCCATCTTCAATATGAGTAAATACCGCACGGCGTACGGGAAAATCGGACGGGCTTTCCAAATCTAAAAATTTTGGCAAGATGCGCCCAAAACCACTGGCATCCAGTAAAAATTTGCCTTGAATCTGATAGACATTTTCAGCTTCATCGCGTACTGTCAGTACAGGCTGCTCAGCGTCAACATCCACAGCAATCACTTCATGCCCATAACGAATGTCTGCACCATAGCTTTGCGCCTGATTCGCCAGGAGCTGATCAAACGGTGCACGGCGTACCTGCCAAGTTGTGCCTGGCCCTGAGGTAAATTTCTCGCGAAAATCATAAAAACTGTGCTGCTTGCCACGCAAAAAACTCGCGCCATTTTTATATTGAAAAGCAAATTCATCCACATGCTCACGTACAGTCTCGAGCAAACCTGCTTCTTCTAAAAACACCATACTTTGTGGCAATAATGATTCGCCAATCGAGAAACGTGGAAAATACTGACGTTCCAAAATCACCACCTGATGACCCTTTTGACGCAGTAATGCTGCTGCCGAACTGCCCGATGGGCCTGCCCCAATAATCAAAACATCAGTGTGCTGTAATTGTAATTCGGTCATTTTACATCTGACTCCGTTTGTGTTTTTAGTGTGCGAATCATCTGATACTTGGGATCAGCCATGGTAAATAATGTCGCGTAAAGAAAAGAGAAAATCACCCCAAGCAGTACGGTCAGACCAAAACAATGAATGGCATAAGTATGACTAAAGGACAGCAAGCCAAAACCGAGTAAGGTCGACAACATACACAAAAATAATGCCATGCTGACCACTTTGGGATGATCGTGCCCATGCCGATAGAAAATCGCATAGTCCACCCCGATCCCGATAATCAGGAACGTGCCCATAATGCTAAACACATTAATTTCCACGCCAAGCCATGCTTGAACCGCAAAGGTGCTGAGCAATGCCATAATCACAGGCAACACCAATGGCAACACCGAATGCAGCCCATAAATGACTCCTAGACCGACCACCAAACCAATCAGGGCAAGTAATAGTAACCACTGCGCCTGCACGCGATAATCACGGAACATATTGGATAAGGTGGTAATCGGCTGCTGTAACTGCACATTGGCAGTTTGCAGCTGCTTTAATGCAGCGACATCATGAATCCCTTGTAACAACATCAAACGCTGTTTGGAATTTGGCTGCAAGAAATACAGTGGATGCTGACGAAGATCCTGAATGGTCAACAATGGCTGTTGTGATAATTGTTTTTGCCATGTCAAAACTTCTGCGACAGGCAAATCTAATGCTTGAGCATAGGCGGTCAATGCTGACACAGGAATGTTGGCTAATAACTGACGATTTTGCTGCTGTTCGGCTTGTGATGGCAGCCATTGACCCAGTGCCTGAAAACCTTGTAGCTTGCCCTGACTCTGTAACTGTTGCAGTTGTTGAATCAGTTGCTGTTCACGCTGTTCTAACTGATCTGTCGATGATGCATGAATTACAAAATAATCCGTTGCTTGCTGCTGCGAAAAACGCTGGCGAATGTATTGATCTTCCTGCTTCAGCTGAGCATCCATACTTTGCAGATTGCGAATATCATCATTGCTTTGCAAACGCAGTACGCTCAAACCAGCCACAAGCAAAATGGCAATAACACTGACATAACGTAAAGTCGTCTTCGCCTGAAAATATTCGCGTGCCTGCCCAATCCAGTGCAAGCGCCGAATCGCAGGTTCAGCATTCAGTGGTGGCAAACGTGGTAACAGTAAAATACTGGTGATCCATGCCGATATTAAGCCCACAACTGAAAATACCGCAATTTGGCGAAAACCTGGAAATGGGGTAAAGCTCAGTACCAGATACGCCACCACGGTGGTCATCAAGCCCATAAACAGACTCGGCAACAATGGCATCAGAATCTGAAAGCCTTTGAACTGTCGATGCTGTGACTGCAACGCCATAAAATAAAATGAAAAATCGACACAGACCCCGATCAGACTCGCGCCAAACACCAGCGTAATCAGATGAATTTCACCAAACCAAGTGTGGGTTACAGCAAGTGCCACCAAGCTACCGCTACTGACCGCAATAAATTCAGTCAGCATTGGGCGCAGCGAACGGAAACCAAACCACACCAAGAAAATCAGCCCCAGACTTGAGCCTAGCCCAATGGTCGAAATTTCCTGTTGTGCCGACTGCGTTCCGAAACTGGCAAAGATTAAGGTTCCCGTCCAGTGACTGGTGACCTGCTGTGCCTGTAGCTGTGGTTTAACCTGGTCAATCCACTTCGAGACTTTTTCCTGATAATCAATGTTATATGGACTGTCTTTCAGCTCAAGAACCAACAGGCGCGAGACCTTACTCACATCGTGCAAAGTGGCAAAACCCTGCTCAAGCTGAATATTTTGGCTATTGTGCTGCGCCAACCCCATCACATAACGAGGAAACAACAATAACGGATCATGCTGTAACAGTTGTGCAGTGACAGGCATGCCTGGGCTCATCAGTTGCAGTAAACTTTGCTCTGACAATGCCGCATAGTCTTTTTGCTGGAGCAACTGCCGGTCTTGTGACGTCAGCAAGCCTGCGCGATGCTGAAACAGCAGCTTGCCAAACTGTTCACTGTCAAACTGTGGTCGTAGTGGCTGAATCAAACCACTCTGCGCCACTTGCTGCTGCAAGCGCTGCGTTGCCTGATCCAGTGCCTGACTATTTTTAGCATCCAGTACCACAAACAGCTTGTTATTGAGTTGCTGATTCATATATTGCTGCGTGTCTGCCAAATCTGCCTGCTGGCTAAACTTCGGCAATAACGCAAAAATATTGGTTTGAATATGAATGTCTTTTTTCAGCCAAAGCCAACCCATACTCACAGCACAGCACAGTAAAATGGTCAGCCAAATGGCGGTGGCTTTATTTTGCCAATTGGAATAACGCATGTTCTTGGGCTGTTAGATTTTGAGGTTGGCTAGTCTGCTGACTAAAATGGATTTGTGTGATATTACGGTCTTTTTCCTGAATCACGATCTGATTCACATAACGTCCGCCTTGCACATTGACCTGATTAAACAGTTTTTTGAACAAACTGCTTTTTGGCGTTAACGTTACTGCCCAAGCCTGATTGTTATGTGTGGCACTGACTATATTAAAATTGCTGGCCAAGGCTTTTTCATCACCTGCCATCAACTGTAAAAACAGGGTCGCCACCGAACCATACGGTGACTGCTGTACATTGATCTGGCTCATGGTACGTTGGGTCTTCTGTACCAGTTTTTGTGGGGTTACCACCAGATCAGCCTGTACAGGAGTTTGCATTTGCCAAAGTACACCCTGCTGCTTGCTAAACACCACGTTGCCTTTCGAGACATAGGTTTTATTCAGCGAAGCCAGTTGCTTTTGCTGTTCAAAATGCGCATGTACCACTGGCGTTGCAGACACTTGCTGGAAAATGTCACGGACTTCATTGATCGGTGCGGCAAATACGGCTTGACTGCTGACAGCCATGAACATGCCAGCACAGAACATCACACGGGTGTTGAATTTCATTTTGTTGCTCCTGTCGGCTGAAAATCCGACCATGCATTTAAGCGATCAAACAACACTTGTGGAGATTGTAAGCACAGTTCACGGGTCTGCGCATTGACCGCAACCTGCGTGGTATAACCTTTGGTCAGACGTTTACCTGTTTCAGCATCAAACACCAGATAATCAATTTTCAGGCGGTTTTCCCATTCTTTTAAAATGGCACGTACCCGAATTTTCTGCTGAAACTGAATCCCGTAAACATAGCGCACATGGCTTTCGATCACGGGCCACAAATAACCCGATTCCTGCATTTGCAGATAGTTGTAGCCGAACTGATCCAGCAAGTGACAACGGGCAATTTCAAAATATTTCAAATAATGCCCATGCCACACCACATTCATGCTGTCCACATCATGAAACGGGACATCAATGCTCACCTCAGCGTACATCTGCATTCTCCACTTGGTTGAACCATGTACTATTCAACAACTGTAACTGCTCGAAACGATCAACAATCTGTTGCAAATCGCATTGTAATGGTCGGTCTTCTTTTACGAGGGTAAAGCTCTGCAACGTCCACGCAACAAATTGCTGCAATACGGGACTGAGTTGCTCGGTCAACCCACGTAAATGAATCGCCTGCACACTCGCACAGCACAGCGCCGCCACCACTTGTTCAGTCAAGACCAACACACGGGTTGCATCACGGGCAGCAATCGTGCCCATGCTGACTTTGTCCTGGTTATGACATTCGGTTGAACGCGAGAAAATGGATGCAGGTAAGGTTTGCTTCAAGGCTTCGGCTGTCCATGCCGACACCCCGATTTGTACCGCTTTAAAACCATGATTTAGCGGCAAACGCTCGGCTTCTGCACCTGTCAAGTTGCGCGGCAAACCATGATTCATCTTATGATCGACCAACTGCGCCATCTGACGATCGAGCAAATCGGCAATATTGGCGACCATCAGTTTCAGGCTGTCCATGGCTTGGGCAATATGTCCGCCATAAAAATGCCCGCCATGCAGCACACGTAAGTTCACAGGATCAATCAGCGGGTTGTCATTGCTCGAGTTCAGTTCATTTTCAATAAACTGACGTAGCCAGACTTTAGAATCTTCAAATACCCCAATCACATGCGGCGCACAGCGCAGCGAATAGCGGTCTTGCAAACGTGGGCTTTGTCGCTCGGTTTGTGCCTCTGAATTCAACACCTGACGCAAAATACGGGCAATCTTCTGCTGCCCGACATGTGGCTTCTGCGCAAACAGCACTTCATCGAAATGACTTGGATTACCTTCCAGCGCCAAGACATTGAGCGCGGTAATCAGGGTTGCGGCATAGGCAGTTTGTTCAGCTTTTTTATAGTTCAAACAGGCAATTGCAGTCATTACTGCTGTACCATTCATCAGTGCCAGACCTTCTTTCGGGCGTAGACACAGCGGCTCCATCTGATAATGCTGATAGACTTGCTGCATCGGAACAATCTGCCCTTGCCAGTAAACATCACGTTCACCGACCAATGCCCCTGCAATATAAGACAACGGGGTTAGATCACCACTCGCGCCGACTGAACCTTCCGATGGAATCACAGGCACAATATTTTCATTCAGCATCCACACCAAGCGCTCCAGTAGCGCCAGCGAAACACCCGAATAACCGCGCGCCAGAGAACATAAACGGACTAACAACACTGCGCGCGCAGTGACTACGTCGAGATTATCTCCCATACCGCAGCCATGAAAACGCGAAAGCTGTAGCGGCAATTCATGTACCTGATGTTTGGGAATTTCCACCAGACAGGAATCACCATAACCTGTGGTGACGCCATAAATCACGCCATCTTCATCGAGCAGTTGATCGAGAAAATCAGCCCCTCGTTGAATCAATTCACGCCATTCTTTTGAGCTGGGTAAAGCCACAGCCATCTGCTGCTGTGCAACCTGCACCACCTGTTCGATGCTTAATGGTTGTTCACCAACAATAAGCGTTGTCATTTTTTAATATTCCAAAACTGATAAAAATTAAACCATTGATACGGCGCACGTATGCAATGCCACTCCAACAAATCCACATACTTGCGTGTTACAACTGCCATCTGTGGCAAACGTGCTTTACGCGGTAAGTCGACGCTTTGGGCAATCGGATGGAAATGCACTTCAAAATTATGCTGTACGCGATAACAAAAACTGGCAATCACAGGAACTTTCAGCAAGTTGGCTAAAATCCATGCGCCTTGTGACCACGGTGCATCCTGACCTAAAAAACTCAAAATCTGTATGCGCTGTGAATGAATCGGCACGCGGTCAGCAGCAATCATCACCCACTCACCTGCATCGAGCTTGTCCTGCAAAATCATGGTGGTTTCCATGCCCAGTTCATCCACCGAAATCAGCGAGACATTGGACTTGGAGCTGATTTTCCGCAGGAAGGCATTAAACTTGTCGGCATGCTTCTGATAGACTAGTACATTGATTTTCTGCTGATGTTCGGATTTCAGCGCGCGCAGTAATTCGATATTGCCAAAGTGTGACACCAAAATAATCAAGCCCTGCCCATAGTGACAGCGCAAATGTTCATGCCCATAAATCTGTAAGCGCTGCTCGGAAATTTCACCGAGCCAGCCCTGCATTTTGTCCACAATGGCTTCTGCAAAGGCAATAAAATGCCGATAGCTGTGCCGCCAAGTTGGCATCTGTTGAAACGGTGATTGTTGCTCAGCAAAGCGATGTAACTTTTGCAAATAGTCCAGTGAAGCCCGACGCGCACTCGGTGAAAGCAGCCAGTACCACATTACCACTACATACAATAACGCCTGAATCAGCCAGCGCCCGAACAGGCGATACAGCCAAAGCACCAACAACAAAGGCAGCACACCACCTTTTTCCTTGATTTCATTCCATGCAGGTGGTCGTGAATCAGACATTAATCCCGACCTTTCAAACGTTGCGGAACTAAGCTCGGTAACCGACACAACATCCCTGCGAACAGGCGCGAATGCATTTTTGTCAGTTCCCAGTTATCTTCCCATAGCCGAAAATGCGAAATGCCCTGTTCAGGGTAAATCACAGGAGTCGCCACATTTTCAAAATGCACACCAGCCCAGCTCAGACGCACCAGAATCTCACTGTCAAACCCCATGCGTGCAGGCAACTGTACCTGATCCATAATCGCCAGTGTGGCTGCTAACGGATAAACTCGAAAACCGCACATGCTGTCATGAATTTCAAAAGACAGGCTGTTAATCCACACCCAAATATGCGAGGCATAACGTCCGTACAACCGTTTTTTCGGGACACTTTCATCAAAAATCGGCTGACCAATCACCATCGCTTCAGGATGCTGCTCAGACACTGCCAGAAACTTGGCAACATCCTGCCAGTGGTGCTGACCATCGGCATCAAGCTGCAAGGCATGGCTACAACCCAGTTCGGCTGCACAACGTAATCCTGTCATGACCGCCTGCCCTTTTCCCATATTTTTCGCATGCTCAACCAGCACGACATCACTATATTGTGCAGCCAAGTCGCGTAAAATCTGTGAGGTTTCAGCATTACTGCCATCATTGACCAGTACTATCGGCAAGGCAAACTGGCTCAGATACTCAACCAAAGCAGCAAGATGATGCGGATGGTTATACACAGGAATCATCAAGGCAGCGCGATAGCTCATGACGTTGCATTCTCCTCAACCGCAAACAACAACCGCCCTGAAGCAATATTTTTGTCTGCAAGCTTTAACTCAAAACTGACTTTATGCTGCTTACGACTCAACCTAAGCTGCAACACTTGATACGGGCGAATCAGATCTTGAAACTTTAATTGTTCAAAACCCTGACACCAGCGCAAGTCTGCCCAAAGTTCGCGGGCGATATGTTGTAAAAATGCAATCTGCCCCACGCCAGGGTAAATCGGAAAATTGGGGAAATGCCCCTTGAAACATGCCAGTTCAGGAGAAAACTCTAACTGTAAAATGTGCTGCTCATCCTGCTGTTGTCGTGACAAAATCACTGGCTGACTCGCTTCTTGAAACAGCTTGATCAGGTCGAGCTTATTCAATTTTGACTGACTATTGACAGGTAACTGACTCAAAAAACGCCACTGTCGGGGAATAGCAATCCGCTCCAGTAAAGGCTGCAATTGTTGTTTTAATTGAGTCACAAACGGGTGTTTACTCTGCTGTTGTAGCTGTTGCCGTGCTGCATCATTGAGGACTGCCACACAGACGAGAAGCTGGCGCTGCTCACGCTCGATCAGTAAAACATGACACTGGCTAATCGCCTCTAGTTGCAGAATTTTACTTTCAATTTCATCAAGGCTCAGGCGTTTTTCTTCAAGTTTTACAATACGATCCATCCGCCCTAACAAATGAAATGCACTCTGTAGATTGTTCGGTTCAAGTAGCTCAACTCGATCTCCTGTTGCCACCCAGTCTGCATCACAAGCATGTGGGCTACGCATCCACAACTGCTGCTGTTCATCACGACACACTTCGACATCGGCAAAGGGTTGCCACACCGCTTGATCGGCTGCACGGTGGGCAATACCGCCCGTTTCAGAACTACCAAAAATTTCGATGATTGGTACATTCACCCCCGCACGCACACCATCTTCAAGTTTTCCTCCTGAAGAATATAGCGCAGCACAATGTACGAGCAGCACATCACTCGGCCAGCGCTTGAGCAGTGCAGGACTCGAAATCACATAATTTAGGTAGCTAATTTCGGCAAAACGCTGTTGCAATTGCACAACATATTCAGGGTAAATCAGTTGCTCCCGATAGAAACTACGTCCCGTGGCGAGAGGTAACAGCACCTTAAACAGCAAACCGTAAATATGCTGATGGCTGACCGTGGCAATCGCTACTGCAGATTCAGGTAAGCTAAAACTTTGTGCCAATCCCTGAACTTCACAAAGTAATTGTTGTAACGAACGTACAATCTGTTTCGGTGTACCTGTTGAACCTGAGGTAAAAAACACAATTTCGCTGTCATTGATCAGCGTATCGGACAAAGGCTGAACTGGCTCAACAGTTAAAATACGCTGGCGTTGAATAAAAGCAATACCTTGCTCTGCCAATTGCTGCTGCAGCTGCTGCACCTGATTTGGCGGTAAAATTAAACGTTTATGTGCCAACAACACCGCAAAAAACAGCACCAGAAACTCATAACTGTCTTGCTGCCATAAAGCAAAACTGGACTCAGGCAATTGCTGAATCGCCTGTGACTGACTGGCAACATCTTGCCAAAATTCGGCAAAACTCAGTGTTTGTAATTGTGTATCAAAACACAGTGTGGCATCTGCGGTTAAATAATCATTAAAATGACAAAGATTCATGGTTGGTGTAGTCGTTGTTGGCGCTTACGCAAAATAAACTCAGTAGTGAGCAAAACGCCCATGAGCAAATAAGAAATTAAACCGTTATATAATACCCAAACCTGCATCGGGGCAAAATATACTGTCCATAGAGCGGTCAATGCATTGATCAGGAAGAAACTACACCAGACTTTGGTAACCTGACGTGTCCAACGTACACCCGACTCAGGTAAATCAGGTTCAAAGACACGGGCAAAACGTTCAATCATGGAAGGTGGACGCCAAAGTGTCAGCGCAAAAATAGACAGTGCCGCCAGACTCATAGCAACGGGATACAGCTTGAGCCATGCCTGATTGCGCAGCAGCAAACTTAAACCACCACAGAGCATGGCTAAATAGGTCAGTGGCAACAGTGGACTTTGTCGGGCACTAAAATAACGAATAACCCCGACCACAAGTAGCAACAGACTAATCTCCCACAGTTTCCCATGAGATAAACTCCAGCCCACCAAAAACGGATACGCCACCAATACAATGGCGGTCGCCACTTTTAACAGCTTGGACATTCTTTTGACATATTTTGAATGACTAACACAACATCTTCGATGGTACGTACATTTTTAAAGTCTTCAGGTTTGACCTGCTTGCCTGTCAATTGCTTGATTTTGACAATCAAATCAACTGCATCAATGCTGTCGACATCGAGATCCGAATACAGATTCGAGTTCATTTGAATTTTTTCAGGCTCGATCTCAAACAGATCTTCCATCCACTCACGTAACTGAGCCAAAATGTGCTCTTGAGTTAACATTTTTCCCCCTTAAGCGGCCTGACTTTCAACCAACTTCACTAAACTTTGAATTGAACGAAAATGCTGCTTGGTGTCCTCTGACTCAGCATTTAAATGAATGTTATAGCGTTTTTTCAGCGCCAAACCTAACTCTAAGGCATCTATTGAATCCAGCCCTAAGCCTTCATTAAACAAAGGGGCTTCATCATCAATATCGTCAATCGAAATATCTTCGAGTGCCAAAACATCAATAATCATCTGTTTTAGCTCGTCAGCAAGATTGCTCATGTACATAACTCTTGATTAAACAACTGGTGTAAATACTGATTCAAGGCACGCACATTTTTAGGCGTGACCGTTGTATCGGCTAAAATGTCTTCGATCCGAATTGGATCAAGGACTTGTATTTGAATATGAAAAGGTTCACTTGGAATGTGATACCACTTTTCATTTTTGGTCAAGGTCGATGGGCTACAGCGAATCACGACAGGGCGAATCGGCACCTGTGCCCGCAAGGCAATATTGGCAGCACCGCGCTGAAAATCATTCAGCGTCTGATTTTGCTCAGTGCGCGTCCCTTCAGGAAAAATCACCAACGATGCCGCATCAGCTTGTTGCAAACGCTGCACACAGTCCTGAATAAACTGCTCAGAGCCTGCATTTAAAATATACGCCGCGTTTTGCACAGGTCCTCGGGTAAACGGATTTTGCCACAGTGCTTGTTTGACCACGCAATTGGCTTTGGGCATCAACCCGATTAATAGCATCACATCAATCAATGTCGGGTGGTTGGCAATCACCAGTTCTTGCTGACTGTTTTGCAGCTTGTCCAAACCTTCTACACTGTAGGTCATGACGCCAAGTTTGGTCATAGCTTCAATAAAGCCATGAAAACCATGTCGAATCACCTGTTGGGTTAGCTCAACACGGCGTTTCGGATCAGACGTGTACAGTTTCACCGCAGGTGCAATCACCGTACCAATCGCGACGCCACCCACTCCAAAACTGGCAAAACCCAAGCCTGTCGCTGCCATACGCCATAGATAGTTAAGTTGCTGTTTGGACTTCCCT
Source organism: Acinetobacter brisouioides (assembly GCF_004331075.1). Lineage (GTDB taxonomy): Bacteria > Pseudomonadota > Gammaproteobacteria > Pseudomonadales > Moraxellaceae > Acinetobacter. The sequence goes on from NZ_SJNX01000004.1 coordinate 86,112, forward strand.
TTTAACATCGTTGCCATTTCCCTGATGCTGACTGTGGAGTACCCGTTTGCCAAAACTGTAAAAACTCCTGTGCATCCTGATCAGGAGATTGATGACTGGTCTCTATTTTCAAGACTGGATCGAACTGCACATTCGGCTCAGCCAGACTGAGTACAGCTGCCATTGAAAAGGCATCAAAACTATTCACACCTTCATACACATCGGGCAAGGGTGCATCATAATACACCACCAAAACCCGCTGCGCGTTCACATGCGTTTTCAAAAATGCATAGGCTTCAACCACCGCTTCTGACCATGAACAGCTCAAACTGGTCGAAGGTGTAGCATCTTGGTACAAAATAGAATACAAACCTGCTATAGCATTATGCACAGACGTAGAAAATTGTGTCGGCGATGGTGTATGACCTTGTAAAACATCTTGTAAAATATTTAAGGTTTTTTGTTCATCACCAAAATGCGATGCCCAGACAATATAATCAATGTCATAAGCTTGCAACGCTTGTACGGCACTATTGAATGCCAGTTTCGCCAAAGCAGACAAACGTCGGCGCTGCATGGCAGGAATCGCCTGCAATGCTTGCAAATCAGCATGATGATCTGTGTTATAGAGTTGTTGTACTTGTAGTTGTAAGTTCACACTCTACACCCCGAACTGACCAAAAAATGGAATCTATTATAAATAAACAAGGGCGCTAAAATAGCAAAAAAACATTTAAAAAAAAATGAAAACAATAAATTTCAAGAAAAGATACACTAAAAGTATAATAACTCTATTTTCTCTCAATATTTTAAGTAAAAAAAAGCTATCCGAAGATAGCTCTTTATATAACGGCTTAACGCTTAAATTTCTTTTCCGCTTTCTTGAATTTCTGAACGTAACGACGTTTACGTGCAGCAACACGTTCATCCACCTGTGACTTACGCCCTTCAAACGGATTTTCAGAAGTTTTAAAATCAACACGAACAGGCGTACCTTCAAGCTTGTACACTTTACGGAACACATTCTCCAAGTAACGACGATAATCCGCAGGCGTCTTATCAACCTTGTTACCGTGAATCACGATCGTCGGTGGATTTTGCCCACCCATATGCGCATAACGCATTTTAATACGACGACCACTGATCATTGGCGGTTGATGCGCTTCGGTCGCATCATTCAAAATCTGTGTCAATTTTGCTGGAGAAACTTTTAAATTCGCCGACTCGTATGCACGATGAATAGAAGGATAAAGCTCCCCAACTCCCGTACCATGCAAGGCTGAAATTAAATGAATACGCGCCCATGGAATAAAGTCAAAACGGCGATCAACATCCAACTTACATTGCTTGCGGTCATATTCGGTCATGTTATCCCATTTATTAATGGCGATCACCATGGCACGACCTGCTTCCAATGCGTATCCAATCAGATGTAAGTCTTGCTCAACCACACCTTCGCGGGCATCTAAGACCACAACGACTACGTGAGCATCTTTCATAGCTTGTAAAGTTTTAACAACTGAGAATTTCTCAATCATTTCATCAACTTTACCTTTGCGACGTACACCCGCAGTATCGATCAACGTGTATTGACGACCATCACGTTCAAATGGAATATAAACCGAATCTCGAGTCGTCCCAGGTTGGTCAAATGCGACCACACGGTCTTCACCCAACAAGCGGTTAACCAGTGTTGATTTACCCACATTTGGACGACCAATAATAGCTAAACGCAATCCAGTCGCTTTGTCATGCTCTTCAGGATTTTCATCTTCAGGCACATCAACCAGCACATCTTCGAGCATCTGTGAGACGCCACGACCATGACTCGCTGCAACATGCAGTGGTTCACCAAAGCCCAGTTTGAAAAATTCAGCCACTGCAGCTTCAGCATGCACGCCATCGACCTTGTTGGCAACCAAGAAAACTTTCTTGCCTAAAGTACGCAATTCACGTGCAATCTGTTCATCAGAAGCCAATAATCCCGCACGCGCATCCACCACGAAGATAATAATATCTGCTTCGTGAATGGCTGTTTTGGACTGTTCTGCCATATAGGCATCGATGCCCTGTTCACTTTCGCCAATACCCCCAGTATCGACCACAATGAACGATTTGTTTTGATAAACTGCATCACCATATTTGCGGTCACGAGTCAGACCAGCAAAGTCGGCAACCAGTGCGTCACGACTTTTGGTTATCTGGTTAAATAACGTTGATTTTCCGACATTCGGACGCCCAATCAGCGCAATAACGGGTTTCATAAATTAACGATTCTGCCAAACGCTTAACGCGCCCTTTTGAGTTGAAACATAAAGTTGGTTGTCAATCACACGTAAAAATGTAACTTGTCCCTTGGTATCGGAACGACCAATCAAATTACCTGTATTTGGGTCTAATAGGCTAAGAGCACCTTCATAATCACCAACAACAAGGTCTGAACCCAACATCACTGGATTACTAAGATTACGGTGCAAAAGCTGTGTATTTTCCCAAAGTTTTTGACCGCTCATCAAATCATAAGCAATCACTTTGCCATCGGTTGTGCTGACAAAGACTTTATTTTGTGTCACTTCAGGGCGTTGGTTACTGCTTGCATCTTCACTCCACAGCACTTGTTGCCGTGCAAGATCAGTCACGGCAACCTGCCCTTGGTAACTGGTCGTGACCATATACTGCCCCATCATCACAGGGTCGCCACTGATACCATTTAAACGCTGTACGTCTGAACGACCTTCCGCAACTGCAACACGACGCTGCAAACGCGGTACACCACTAATCACATCAATGATATAAACATACGCATTTGAAGTTGCAATCAGCACATTGTTTGGATCGAGCATGACAGGTGCTGCACGACCACGCAAGCTAAATGAGACATTCGGTAAACGGTATGTCCAAAGCTGCTGACCTGTGCTGACATCATGTGCATAGACATTACCATCATTACTCACAGTAATCACACGTCCTGCCTGAATATGCGATGGTGCAATAATCGCACCTGAAAGCTGAGCTGCCCATTTCATTTGCCCTGAAGTTTCATCGAGTGCAAACAGTTCACCTTTTTCATTACCGACAACCACAATCCCTTCACCAACTTCAACACCCGCACTTAAGCCATGTTTTTTGGTGAGTTTGGTTGACCAAAGGCGTTGTTTGCCTTTGTAGGCTTCTACATAACCTTTTGGATCCACCAAGAATATTACGCCATTGTCTGCGCCCATTTGTAAACGCAATGGATCATTTTTATTGGTTTGGGTTACATGCTCAGAAAATACAGGGACTAAAGTTTTTGCTTGCACTATTTTTGGAAGTTTATTGGGTTTAATTTCTTCCACTTTAGTTTTATTGCTAGAGCAGCCCACCAAAGCAACAGCTGCAAGTGTTAGCGCAAACGGTACGGTAAATTTTTTATTCATTTAAGACTCATCCACTTGTGTTTTCAAAATTGGGCGTTCGATATCAGGATCATTCACTAAAACGCCAACACTTTCGAGTTTAATTTGTAAAATTTGTCGTTCTTGTTTACGCGCAACAATGGCATCCCATGCACTTTGATACGCTTTGCGTGCTTGAGCAACATCATTTTTTGCAACGTAAATATCGCCACGCGCTTCATCTGCTGAGGCTTTAAACGCTGGGACTTTGATAAGGTCCAATGTTTTTAAAGCATCATCATATTTTTTTTGCGCTGCTTGTGTATAAGCCAAATGCAGATTAACCAACTGAAGTAAGCCTTCATCATCAACCTTCACATTTTGTACTTTTTTCAGCTCACGTTCTGCTGCAGTATAGTTGCCTTGATCAAATGCCACTTTAGACATGACCAATTCAGCTTGGATTGCCTGCACAGAGTCAAGGTTCTTTTTCAGAACTGTGTCAGCAGATGGCGCAAGTTTGTTATACGCACTTTGGTCACCTATTAAACTCTGTGCTTCATCCATGAGCTGCTGAACACGTGCAGTTTCATTTTGCGCGCTATGTAGCTGTTTTTTCTGCCAGTAATTCCAGCCAAAAAATGCAATCAATGCAACCAGAATACCACTGACTGCAGCAGAACCATATTTCTTGCTCAGTGATTTTAGATTATCGAGTTGCTCTTCTTGTGTTAGTGCACTCATGTGACTGTCCTTCTGACTTTCCTATGCAGCTTATTCAGCAAATTTTTCAATTAAAAATGGCACGATGTCCGCAATTTTTAGCTCGACTTGCTCTGCCGTTGCCAATGTTTTGAGACTGACTTGCTGATTTTCCCACTCGCGCTCACCCAAAATCATGGCAAAAACCGCTCTAGATTGATCTGCCTTTTTCATTTGGCTTTTCATACTGCCTTGAGAGCCTGTTTTCACTCGAATTGAGCTGTTTGCAGTTTCAAGCTGATTACGCAATTGCTCTGCCAACACCAGCGCTTTACCTTGGCAAGCAGGATCGGCAAGTAAGAATACTTCACAATCACGTACGACTTGCACTTGTTCAACCTGTTCAAGCAACAACAATAAACGTTCCATGCCCATTGCAAAACCAACCGCAGGCACAGACTGATCTGCCTTACCTTTGAGCTGTCCCACCAAGCCATCATAACGTCCACCTGCACAGACTGTGCCTTGTGAACCCAAATGTGTGGTTGTCCATTCAAATACGGTTTTGTTGTAATAATCTAAACCGCGAACCAGTTTCTGGTTAATCACAAATTTCACACCTGCATCAGTTAAATACTGCTGCAATTGTGAAAAATGCTGCATGGTGTCTTCTTTTAGGAAGTCATGCAGTTTCGGTGCATTTTCCAGAATTTGCTGGGTACGCTCGTTTTTCGAATCCAAAATACGCAGTGGGTTAGTGCTTAAACGGCGCTGAGAGTCTTCATCCAACTCGTCTTTATGCGCAGTCAAAAACTCAACCAATGCATTACGATATTCGTTACGCTCATCCATTTCGCCCAAAGTATTCAGCTCAAGCTGAACTTTGTCGGAAACACCCATGCGCTGCCACAAACGTGCAGTCATTAAAATCAATTCGGCATCAATATCTGGCGTTGCGACCCCAAAGGTTTCCACACCAAACTGATGAAACTGACGGTAACGACCTTTTTGTGGTTTTTCATAACGGAACATTGGGCCGATATACCACACACGCGGCGTAGCACCACGCAACAAATTATGTTCGAGCATGGCACGCACACAACCTGCTGTCCCTTCAGGACGCAAGGTGAGTGACTCTGGTGGATTACCTTTGTCGAAAAAGGTATACATTTCTTTTTCAACGATATCGGTTGCATCACCAATAGCACGTTTAAACAAACCCGTATGTTCAACCATCGGCAAACGGATTTGTTGATAGCCATAGGCATCCATTAATGATGCAAGATGCTGCTCTAGACGTCTCCATGCAGGCGTTTGCGAAGGAAGAACGTCATTAAAACCTTTAATTGCGACAATTGAACTCATGATGAACTACGAATAATCTCTTTAGCTTTAGCTTCTTCAAGCTCTTGAACACGTTGACGAACCATTGTTTCAATTTCATCAACCAACTGATCGGTATCAATAAGATGGCTTTTCTCACCATTTCGATATACCAATGATCGAGGGCTTGCCCCAACCACACCAATATCGGCTTCTTTGGCTTCACCCGGTCCATTGACCTTACAGCCAATCACCGAAACATCCATTGGTGTGCGAATACCTTCTAAGCGCTGTTCCAGTGCCTGCATCACTTTAATGACATTAAATTCTTGACGCGAACAACTTGGACACGCAATAAAATTGATCCCGTTTGAACGAAGTCCAAGAGATTTTAAAATATCAAAACCAATTTTGACTTCATCTTCAGGCTCAGCCGCCAAGGAAATACGCATGGTATCCCCAATACCTTCCAGCAGCAGACCACCCAGAGCAATCGCAGACTTAACTGTCCCTGTGCGGTAAATACCCGCTTCGGTCACACCCAAATGTAACGGGTTATCAATTTGTTGAGATAATAAACGATAAGCATCCAAAGTTAAAAACACATTTGATGCTTTTACGCTGACTTTAAACTCATGAAAGTCTAAACGATCTAAAATATCAATGTGGCGCAGTGCCGACTCAAGCAATGCCTGCCCTGTCGGTTCACCATATTTTTTCTGCAAATCTTTTTCTAAAGAACCTGCATTGACCCCAATTCGAATCGAAATACCATGATGTTTAGCCGCAGCCACGACTTCACGTACTTTTTGATCTGAACCAATATTACCAGGATTAATACGCAAACAGTCTGCGCCATAGTCAGCAACAGCCAGTGCAATTTTATGATCAAAATGAATATCGGCAACCAAAGGCACTTGTACCCGTTTACGGATAGCACCAAAGGCTTCAGCAGCTTCCATTGAAGGTACCGAAACACGCATAATATCCGCACCTGCCTGCACACAGCGCTCAATTTGCGCCACGGTTGCATCGACATCGCAGGTTTCAGTATTGGTCATACTTTGCACCGTAATTGGTGCATCACCACCCACATACACAGAACCAACACGGATTTTGCGTGTTGGACGGCGTTTAATTGGATTTTCGATCATGACTTGGTCAACTCTGTTGCATTAACGTGATAAACGGAAGTCTGCCTGACCATTTACCGTATAAGGTGCCAAAGGAATAGATTCATTATTTAGGGTTAAAGTTACAGCACTGGCATTGTCAAGACGCACCTGAAATGGTGAAACACCTTTAAGGCTTAAATCCGCAGCCTGACGACCTGCTGCCAATACTTTACCTGTTGAGTCCACAATATTGACCGAAGTCGGCTGTGAGAATTTCAAATTGAGCTGATCACCTGTTGTTGCTGTATTTTGATCAACAGAAATCACTTGTGTGTTGGATTGTGGGTTTGACGCAGCTGCTGGCTGTTTTTTAGCTGCCCATTTTTGCAAGCCTAACACGACTAGCCATAATACAAAAATCACCACAATGGCAATCACAGTGCGTTTTAGCCATTTTTTATTGCGATCACTATTTGAACCAGGTAGCTTGCCCATGATTTTAATCGGTGAATCTTTTAAGGCGTGATTTGGCAACAAACCTGTGTCATTGGCATAGATTTCATCGAAACGCTGAATAATCGCTGAAGCATCGACATTTAAATATTTGGCATATATACGATAATAACCTTTAATAAATGTCGCTTCAGGCAATGATTTATAATCATCACTTTCGAGCGCTTCTAAAGTTTTTATCGGCATATTCAAAGCTTTTGAAACATCAGTTAATTCACGTTTTTGAGCAAGGCGGATATGACGTAAGTATTCACCTGGACGCTGAACGTTGCCTAAAGTATTAGGGGTTGCTGATGTACCCGTCGATTGCTGTGAATTTGGATTTACTTCCATACCGCCTCAGTACTGTACTGTAATTGCAAATAACGTTGATACTCTTGGCTATCGGGGAACAAAGCCCGTAATTGATTGACCAAAACCTGCTTGCTCATATTATCACCATTGGCGCGAGCAAGACGAATACCAACCCATAGACCGCGTGCGCTTTGGTCTTTATCACCGACCAATCGCACATAATCACCATACGCTTCTGTTGCCAGCGCAAACTGTTGACGCAGGTAAAAAATTTCCGCCAACTCTAACATCGAAACTGTAGAATTTCGATTTACTTGCAGGACTTGTCTGAATGTTTTTTCAGCATTCGACACATCACCCAGTTTTAAATAAGTCAAACCTAGATTTTCTAGCGCCATTCCACGCTGCTCATAACCTAAAGTTGAACCTGCAAGCTTGAGTTGTTCAAGCGCGTCATTATAACGCCCTAACTGAAACAGATAACGCCCATAATTGTTACGTGTTTGTGCATCTTGAGGGTCAATCGAAATCGCACGTTTAAAATATTCTTCAGCCTTCGCCACATTCTCAGGGCTACCCTCTTGCTGCAACAAGACTGCCATAAGCATGTTAGCACGCACATTGCGAGTGGTCTCTTGGAACACATCATCCAGCGCACGTTTCGCTGCATCTAAATCACCTGTACGCAAATACTCAGCGGCAATCTCAACTCGAATTTCAGCAGCTTTTTTCTTGTCACGCTTAAACTTGCTGGTTGGCGTACTAATATCTGCATAACTCGGTGAACTATCTTTTTTCACGAACCCGAGTGTACCTTGACAGCCTTGTAAACCTAACAACAAAGCACCCACACCCAGTAACATCACGCCATGTTTTACAGTTTTTTTCACGCCAAACCACCTCAGTGAATTATTATCCTTTTGAGCGTATGATCTCATTTTTTTCTGCAATTTTCTTTTGCCATTGTGCCGCACGACGGGTACGGTCAGCAACTTGGCCAACCAACTGACCACATGCAGCATCAATATCGTCACCACGTGTCTGACGAATAGTACAGACAAAGCCTGCATCTGACAAAGTTTTTTGGAAGGCAATAATACGGTTACGGCTTGAGCGACCATATGGTGCATGCGGGAACGGATTAAAGGGAATCAGGTTAATCTTACTTGGTAGATTTTTTAATAATTTAAGTAATTGCTGCGCATGCTCAGGCTGATCATTTACACCATCGAGCATCACATATTCAATGGTCACATGCTTACGTGCACTTTCATTACCGTCTTTGGCAATATAGCGCTGGCATGCAGTAATTAGTTGTTGTAATGGATATTTTTTATTGATTGGAACTAATTCATTACGTAATTCATCATTTGGTGCATGTAAAGAAATGGCTAAAGCCACATCAATATCTTGTGCGAGCTGGTCAATTTTTGGCACAACACCTGATGTCGATAGTGTCACACGGCGCTTAGACATACCATAAGCAAAGTCATCTAACATAATACGCATTGAACTTAAAACCGCATCGTAGTTGAGTAAAGGCTCACCCATACCCATCATCACCACATTGGTCACTGAACGTTCGCGCTCTGCAACAGGCACATCTTCCATATAAGAAAAGTTTGCCATCCAAAGCTGACCAATAATTTCTGCTGGCGTTAAATCACGCTGGAAACCTTGTTTACCTGTCGAACAAAATGAACAATCCAGAGCACAACCCACTTGCGAAGAAATACACAAGGTTTTACGTAAACCTGTTTTATCTTCCGCAGGAATCAGAACGGTCTCAACTAAAGAGCCCTCGCCTTCACCTACGCGAAATACCCACTTACGTGTGCCATCTTTAGAGTAATTACGATGAACCACTTCAGGCGCTTTAATTTCGCAAATCTGCATCAACTTATCGCGAAGCTTGCCTGAAATATTAGTCATTTCAGCAAAATCAGTCACAAAGTACTGATGCATCCATTTCATGACCTGACCTGCGCGAAACTTCTTTTCGCCCAAATCTTCAAAAAATTTCTCAAGTTCTGCCCGTGACATGCCAAGTAAGTTAACTTTTTGCACTGGATTCGCAGGCTGATGCAATGTGGCGGTGTTGTGCTGTCCATCTACAATCAAAGATGAACCAACTGCTTCAAGAGCCATGTGTATTACCTAAACAATGTCAAAGAAAAAACAAGAGTGGCTATCTAGAGCCAAGAGATTTTCAAGAATAAAAAAACCAGATAAGCAGTATAACACTTATCTGGTTTGAAGTATCTCGATTAACGAGTGCGTGGGCAAACTTCAGTTTGAGCGAAGAAATAAGAAACTTCGCGAGTAGCAGAAGCTACTGAGTCAGAACCGTGAGCAGCATTTTCATCGATGCTTACAGCGAAGTCTGCACGGATTGTACCAGGTGCAGCTTCTTTAGGGTTTGTAGCGCCCAAGATTTCACGATGCGCAAGAACTGCGTTTTCGCCTTCAAGAACTGAAACAACCACTGGACCAGAAGTCATGAACGCAACGAGGTCAGCAAAGAAACCACGTTCTTTGTGTTCTGCGTAAAAACCTTCAGCTTCAGCTTGAGAAAGATGTTTCATTTTAGTTGCAACGATTTTTAAGCCAGCTTTTTCAAAACGGGCAAAAATGTCACCAATGTGGTTTTTAGCAACAGCGTCTGGTTTTACGATAGATAAAGTACGTTCAATTGCCATGTCTGGCTCCTTAATTCAAAAAATCAAGATAAATTTTTGCCGCATTATACCGAGGTTAGTCAGAATAATCAGCTAAGAAAATGTAAAAGTTTAGATTTTTAGCCGTTTTTAGTTGCTTTCATCTATCCATGCCATCTGAATGGCTTCAAGCAAGCCTTCTGTCGACTTATTTGGGTCATCGCTAAAATCTGGCAAGGCACACACCCATGTATGTAAATCGGTAAAACGAACCCACTGTGGGTCAACATCAGGATGTGCCTCTAATAACTCAATTGCAATGTCTATGGTGTCTGTCCAGCGTAAGCCCATCATCTGTCCTAATGTGTATTGTCATGCGGTTACTTTAAAATTTCACCCTCTGTTTTACAACATCAGATTCAACATTGGCGCGCAAGAAATCACAGCCCAGCCAACCAAGCCACCCAAAGCCGCCCCGATAATCACGTCGGTTGGATAGTGCAACCCTAAAACCATACGCGAGAGTGCAACCAAAACAGTAAACGGCAACATACATAACAATAAAACAGGCTGAATATATCCCAACACTGTAGTGACCATGACCGCATGCAAGGTATGTCCAGAAGGAAAACTAAAATGATCCAGTGGGCGCTCACCCAAAACAATCACCTGATGTACCTGATAAGGTCTAGGGCGAATGGTTTTATGTTTAAGTAACTTATAGAGCAATGTCCCTGTTGAACCCGCCAACAACAAATAACTGATTTGCACGATATACGCCAAGCCATGACTGATCCAGACAATGCTTAACATCACATACCAAAACCAGCCATCGCCCAAACGACTAATGAGTTTAAAAAATTGGCTGATTCCCTGTGAATGGGAAAAATGATTCAGATACAAACAGCCTTTAAGATCAAGTGTCAAGATGTATAGCTTAGCTCGTTGAAAACTAGTCATCGTACTCTCCTCATCTACCACAAAAGATGAATCGGCTTAGTTCTAGGTCATCACCAAACCATACAAAGCCTGCTCAAACTGCTGTACAGGGCGTTGCCACCCTGCATCTTTGACTTGCATACGCGCCTGCTGCCCCATCAGATGCAACTGCGTTAAAGCAGGTAAATTCTGCATGCGCTGTATCAAACCCTGCCCATCTTTTAAATCAATCAACCAGCCTGACTGTTCATTTTGGACATATGCATGTGCACAAGCATAATCATAAGCCAAAACAGGTAGACCACTAGCCATGGCTTCCAAAACTACGTTACCAAAAGTTTCTACCCGACTGGCAAACACAAACACGTCACTACTGGCATAAGCTTCAGCTAGGCGTTGCCCTGTCAGATTTCCCATAAAAACAACCTGCTGCTCTGGGTCTAGCTGTTGCAGGCGTTCTTTGTCAGGCCCATCACCCACAATCACCAATCGAACGGTCTGCTGCTGACGACGTGCCTGCAAATATCCATCAATCAAAACATGAATTTCTTTTTCAGGAGAAAGTCGCCCAACATACAGCAACACTTTCGTTTGGCTATCCACACCCCAGTGCTGGCGCATGTCTTCACAACGATTCTCTGGAGAAAATAAACGATGATCCACCCCACGGCTAATCACTTGGATCGGGCAAGTGATGCCATGTGCTTGCAAAGCACGTGCCGTGTCATGACTAGGCACACAGGTCAAATTGGTATTGTTATGAAACCAGCGTAAATAATGCTGAATGGGTTTGACCAAAAATGCTAAATCAAAGAACCGACTAAATTCTTGAAATGGCGAATGAAAACCACTAGAAATCGCAATTTTTTTCATTTTTGCCACTTGCAATGCCAAAAGTCCCAAAGGCCCTTCTGTGACAATATGCACCACATCTGGCTGAAACTGTTCGATCGCTTTGGCAACTTTCAACCATTGTGGGCGACCAAATTGTAAACTTGGGTACTTCGGAATTTTATGTGCCGTAACTAGACATTCTTGCTCTGCTAGAAATATCGTACAACTGCGACTCTGCTCTGGGCGAATGAGCATAATTTTATGCCCTTGTTGCTGTAAACCTTGACACAGATGCAACAATGAAAGTGCCACACCATTGATTTCAGGTGGCCAAGTTTCTGTCACGATTGCAATCTTGAGTTTAGGACGAATGAGTTGTTCTACTGCACGTTCCTGTACAGGCTGCTGACCAACGCGTTTAAACCGAAATTTAAATGGCATATCTAACTGGCGTTTCAATGCAGCAGTCGATGGCATGAGCATGGTTCCACCATATAATTTTGTTATTTTATGGGTACCAATCTAATCTTATTTTCTTGCAGTTTAATGATCAGTCGATGACGTTTTTTTGACAGTTGTAACACTCAAATTTTAGACACAATTGTTGATTAATTTTTAACAAAATGCCCGATTAGTAAGCACAATTAAATAGTAAATGCACCAATACATTGCAATGATTTCTTCAACAAAAGTGGTCGTTTATTTATTAGCCATGAATACACATTTTTCTTTATTTTCAATCACATAAAAATTTAAAAAAATAATATTAAAAATCAATAATATGGAATATTACAATTATATTAAATTCAAAAAAATCATGATATTACATCTTGAAATATGGCATTTGTTTTGCTTATAAATTACACTGGGCTGAGGAGCCTATTTTAAAAACAATACACAACACCATAAGGGAAATTATGAAATTATTTTCAAGAACATTCGTTGCATCATCTTTGTTTGCCTGTGTTTCTCTAGGAACAAGTCAAGCCTATGCAGTGGATACACTTGCAAAGATCAAAAATTCAGGAAAATTAGTCATTGGCTTCAATGATGCTGCTATGCCAATCTCCTATACCTACAATGGTGGTGCAACAGGCTATGTGATCGACATTTGCCGTACCGTTGCCAATGACATCAAAAAAGAGCTCAACGCTCCCCATTTAAAAGTTGAGTTTGTTGCTCTTAATCCAAGTCAACGCATACCAAACATTCAATCAGGTCATGTTGATATGGAATGCGGTGCGACGACAAATTCCTACAAACGCCAGCACGAAGTGGCTTTCTCCACCAACTTCTATTACACCGAAGTTCGTATGGCAGTCAGAAAAAGTTCGCATATTCAAAACCTTGTTGACCTTGACCACAAAGCCGTTGTAACAACTGCTGGCACAACATCAGATACATATATCAAGCGTAATGAACGTGGTAAAAATATTAATGTTATCAATGTTTATGGCCGTGACTTTGATGACTCATTTGCAATTCTTGCTAGTGGAAAAGCTGAAGCGTTTGTCATGGATGATAATATTCTTGCAGGACTTATTGCCAAAAGCTCAAACCCACATGCTTATGAAATTGTAGGCCCTATTTTATCTTCTGAACCTTATGCCATCATGCTGCCAAAAGGTGATGCCAAGTTTAAAGATATTGTTGATACAAGCGTCAATGGTCTATGGAAATCTGGGCAAATGGGCAAGCTTTACCATAAGTGGTTCCAGTCCTCAATTATGCCTCACAATATTAACTTGAATATGGCGCCAAACCGTTCATTCCTGAATTTACAACGCCGCCCAACCGATGCGGGTATCTAAATTGAGCAAGTAATTGCACGATTATTTTTGAGCTAGGCACTAAAAAATATCAAATAAATTAGGCTTTTTGTACTTTGGGCTTCTTTCATCATTGTTTACACTCGCTTTGTTTTACTTTCTAGAAAGTAAAATCAAATAGGTTGATGAAAGAAGTCTATTAAAAATTAAATTATGTTTATTAATACTTTTTAAATCGCTTATAAATATTTATACAATCGCAAAATAATAAAATGATACTTATCTAAGAGATCATAAATAAGTATCATTAGAAATCAGAAAGATAAATTAACATAAATCATATCTCTGTAAACGCCTGCTGGAGTACGAATAGAGGGCTGTTCTTCCAGATGAACAGCAATAATATATCGATTTGTACCTGTAGCATTGGCAGTTAATGGCACATTCCACAGATTTTCGACAGGACCTGAGATTGTTAATTTGGTTCTTAGTTTATACGCTCCATTTGATACGTAACTTGTACCATCAGCACTCCGCAAATTCATACTGCTAAAAAGAATCGAGTAACCACGATCACAATTCACACTAAATGAAGTTGCAGATTGACTATGATAGTAACTCGCTAGCATCATCTTCGGTTCTGTTACATTACCTACGGAACATGAAGCAGCATATGTTGCACTAATCGCACTACCGACTAAACATAAAATAAATACTCTCTTCATTCGGCCTCTCCTACTTGCAAGTAAGCTCTATCGCTTTTGCTGGATTATGATCTGCAACTTGTGCAGGGACATTTAATTCACTGGTACAAAATGCATCCTCCGCTTGTTGTGCTTTTAACTGGTATTTATGACCTGGTAATAACCCATATAAATACAATTGACCCTCAGCATCTGTTGGATAAATTTCATCTTTATTATTATCTAAATAAACTTCAGTTGCTCTCGGGAAAATCTCGCCTTTCGCATTTAATAATTTAACAACGACCTGTTGAGTTTGATAAATTGGAAAATCAAAGAAATAACCTCGCTGATTAAGAGCGATTAACTTTTTACTTGATGTTTCTATTTTGCTTTCAATTGGAATCTGATCTTGATTAAACGACAAATCATATGTGATATACGGCAATATATTATGAACAAAGAAATAACCATTTTGTTTAGTTTTACCAACAGGTACCAATGAACGATAAACTTCAATATCTTTATAATCCGAAACTTTAACAAGAGCAAAGGCATCATCAATTGATTTAGTGAAATTAAATTGATTATCTAACCAAACCAATGCTCCCTTATAATCCACTTGGGTGTCATAATAATCTGGGTTTTGAGTATGTAAAACCCGCAGATCGCCATATGAAGTTTTTAATATTCCAGAAGCATTGTAGCCTAACTGCCCATTAGAGCGATTCATCCCCACAGAATAACCAAAGCCATTCTGCCCTGTAATAGATTGAGCAAAGGTCGCACGAGTATTACCATCCACAGATTGATCAATATAAACTGATTTATTTTTATCAAAACTGAATGTTAATGAGATATTTGCACCATCATCAGGATTATTACCAAAATCTTTAAAATAAGACACACCAAGATAAAGCTGTGATGTCAATCTTTTTGTAATTCCGACATTTAACATTTTTGTATTTGGCAATGCCCGGGTTGAATCTGGATAATAACGACGATCAATATAGTTAAAATTTATATTATCTAAGAATGGAATGTTATAAATACTAAGATAAGCTAAATTATCAAATTTAGGAATAATCGTATCGGGTGTATACCCCAATGACTGAAACTTTTGTGAGGAGTAACGACTCGACACTCCGAAAGAAAAATAATTAAAATTTCGACTGACTGATGCCCCTAATGCATATCCATTTTCTCCATGCCCATGACTTCCCATAGCAGAAAAATCAAATAATGCATATTTAGGAGCCGCCTGCGTCCACATTAAACCAAGTGTCTGTATATCTGAACTATAAGCAGTAGTAAATCCTAAAGATGTCTTATCTGTCACACCCCGTCTAAAATATGTGCTTGCAAAAAATTCTCGGTAATCAGAACTATTTATATCGTAGTTATATCGTATTTTACCGAAAGAAATATTATATTCATTCAGTCCTGCTTGTAATAATCGATTATTAATCAGAATTGGAAAATTCTGTACACTTCGATTGCCTAATACATCTTGCACCACAATCTGAGCATTACCTGACTGTTGAATGGTTGCACCAGTTTGTAGAACATAATCACCTGCAGTGACATTTTGTCGATAAATATTAATTCCGTTAATATATAAATCGATGGTTGAAGGAACTACCGCACTTCCTCTTAACACTGGCGCATTCCAATAAACCAGATCAGACCGTTCAGTATAGTTAGTTCCAAAGCTAATCCCACCAAAACGAAATGAACTAGCCAAAGGATTAAAGACTGTCGTGCTATCCCCCACTATAAGCTTAGTATAACGATCAGGAAAATCCATGCTAAATTCCGTATTCAATCGAACAACTGAAGCTTCCCCACTATTCACCTGATCTCGATAAATCACAGAGTTTTTAAACATCCAATAATCTTTAAAAACCCCCAATTCATAAAGATTATTGAACTCATGTGAACCTTTAGCCTTATCAAAATAAAAATCATAGTTTAAAAAAGCACCCAAGTTTGCTTTATTGGGTAAAGGTACTCGATTTTTATCTACATATTCTAAAAAATAGTCTGGTGGCACTGTGATTTTCATGGCTTGCATCGCTACATCCAATTCAGATCGAATAGGAGATGTTGTCACCAGACAATATTGATTCTGATTTATATTTTTTTTAAATAAATCTACTTTCAATCTAAGCCGACTCAGCACATTGCATTCAACGTAAAATTGATCCGCTTCTTGAAGTACAAGTATTTCTGTATTTTTATCAATCCCATTTAGCCAGATATCCGCTAAAATCGGCTCTGTGCTTGTTGTTCCTGCATGAACAAATGAACATATAAATACCCCATTCATCACCATAATTATTTTCTTCATAGCCTATTCCTTAAGCTGTAGTTCTAATGGTTTTTCACTTTTATCTGTTTTTATTAGAACTTTATAACTATTAATATCTTTAGAAGATTTTATCTGACCAAATTTAAAATTATTTTCCTGTTTTGTTAACAAATATTTCCTATCATAGTTCACACCAATTTCTTTATTTTTTTGATCCAATATTTTGAGTTCTGTAATTTGCACATGAGATTCTGCATTATTTTTAATATTTACTAGCAAATTATTATTTTCAAATCTTGGTATGGCTTTTAAATCTATTGCTTTTTGTTGTCCCACAAAAAGTGGAATCGAAAGACTCATCATGAATTGAACTGTATTTGCTTTTAAGGCAGGTGGCACTTCCTTAAAAAAAATACGCCAGGTCCCTTCTTTTTCTAGGCTTGGTAATTGTCTAAAGCCAACCCGTATAACTTGCTCTGAGTTTGGTTTTATTACAAAATTTTTCGGGTTAATAATGATATTTGTATCTGGCTCCAGCACATCCTCTCCTTTTTCGTTTTGTGACCATTTCATTGCAGATGCTTCAAATATTTTTTTCTCCCCCCCTTCCGTCAAGGAAAGTGTGACCACAGTACTCCTTTGCTGTTTATTTGAAATATAGAGTTGTGTCGGCGTTACACTAAAGTCAGCCCAAAGCTTTTCTACACTCAAGAAAAACATGAATAAAATCCATAATATTTTTTTCATTTCAAACCCATCCCTTTGATAAGAAATATTTTTCTTCTATAAAAACTGATCTATTTATTTATAAAAAAGGCCCTACCAAACCGTATTCAGTAGAGCCATCAGTGAATGAAACATTAGAAGTAGACATTAATCGTATAAAGATCGCTATACGTATCTGCTTTAACATTACCGATCGTACCTGTTAGCACTTTTACATCGTATTGATTCATTGTACTTAATGCCATAGGTTCGCCAGTTTTTGCTTCGCCAAGATTAATACTGGGTCCACCACTACGTGTAGTAGTAACTGTTGTAGGAATAGTTGTCGTATTAGCTCCAGTGCCTTTTAGGAAACTTGCATTAGGACCTAAACCAGCATGATTGGTTGTATTCACCAATAAATTATAGTCTGCATTCGCACCCACCCAAAATGAGCCTGTGCCAGAAGCTGTGCTAGAACCTCCTGAAGCACTTACTGTGATTTTGTCGTCAGCTCTGAGTACGCATTTTTTTGCAACAGTTAATTCAATTGGAATTGAATCTTTACAAGACGATGTACCAGTGCTTGTATCACATTCTTGATTACCAGCATGAGCAACTCCTGTAAAAGCAGTCAATGCAGCGGCGGATAATAATGTTTTCATCATTATATTCATAACCCATCTCCCTTATTTTATTTATTCGCAATTATAAAATTTCAAATCTCTTATAAAATTTAGAGCTAGAGTTTTATAAGTGCTGGGTAAAAGCTTATATTCTTTTTTTCAAATCATAAAAAAAATGGTAAAATTCATGTTCCAACATCGGATATATACTGATTTATTATAATTCCTTGTTTATTTTACTTATTTAAATATAAGCCAAACAAATACCAAAATGATTAATATATTATTTTTTCAAATATAAAAAATATAGATTCTTATCCTTGCTTTTTTAAATAGAAAAATCACATATATACAGTATTCTTAAATTTTCTATAAGAAATACATTTCAACACATAAATTAAAGTAAAATCACATAAAGTCCATATTTTTCATAAAAAATCATATTTTTTCAAAAAAATGAGACTTATTTCACATTTTTAACTGTGCTTAGATACTGAATTCCCGTAAATATGAAGCAATCTACTGTGCTATCAAGCCTGAACAGCAGAATACGAAGTTAGGCAAAGCTCTCCTGCTCCTATGGTAGGCAATAAAAAACCCTAACTCAAAGTTAGGGTTTTTTACATTTGACGGAGTTAAACCTTAGTTTTTCTCTTTGTCGACGATTTTATTTGCTTGAATCCAAGGCATCATCGCGCGTAATTTACCACCAGTCACTTCGATACCGTGAGCAGCATTTTGACGACGGCGAGCAGTCATTGATGGATAGTTCAACGCACCTTCTTGGATGAACATTTTTGCATATTCACCAGATTGAATACGTTTCAATGCATTACGCATTGCTTCACGAGACTGTTCGTTGATCACTTCAGTACCAGTCACATATTCGCCATATTCAGCGTTGTTTGATACTGAATAGTTCATGTCCGCGATACCACCTTCGAACATCAAGTCAACGATCAATTTAAGTTCGTGCAAGCATTCAAAGTAAGCCATTTCTGGTGCATACCCAGCTTCAACCAAAGTTTCGAAGCCCATTTTTACAAGCTCTACCGCACCACCACAAAGAACTGCTTGCTCACCGAACAAGTCAGTTTCAGTTTCTTCACGGAATGAAGTTTCGATGATACCTGTACGGCCACCACCTACGCCTGAAGCGTAAGAAAGTGCAACGTTACGTGCATTACCAGAAGCATCTTGGTGAACAGCGATCAAATCTGGAACACCTGAACCACGCTGGTATTCAGAACGTACTGTGTGACCAGGTGCTTTCGGTGCAACCATGATTACGTCCAAGTCTTTACGCGGAACAACTTGGTTATAAAGGATAGAGAAGCCGTGAGCAAACGCAAGCGTTGCGCCTTCTTTGATATTTGGCTCAATCACGTCACGATAAAGTTGTGATTGGAACTCATCTGGAGTCAAGATCATCACCAAGTCAGCTTGAGCAACAGCTGCTGGAACTTCAGACACTTTCAGACCTGCATTTTCTGCTTTTTTCCAAGAAGTAGAATTTGCACGTAGACCTACAGTTACATCCACACCAGAGTCTTTAAGGTTTAATGCATGTGCATGACCTTGTGAACCGTAACCAATAATTGCTACTTTTTTGCCTTGGATGATAGATAAGTCACAATCTTTATCGTAAAAAATTTGCATTTGTTTTCTCCAGTAAAATCTTTTAAACCGTTAATACTTTTTCGCCGCGTGCAATACCTGACACGCCTGAACGCACCACTTCCAAAATGGTATTTTCAGCTAAAGCATCAATAAATCCATCGAGTTTTTCAGTAGTACCAACAATCTGAATGGTATACGTTGTTGGCGTAACATCGACAATTGAAGCACGGAAAATATCTGTTGTGCGTTTAATTTCATCGCGCGCTGCACCCAATGCTTTTACTTTAATTAGCATCAGTTCACGTTCAATATGCGCACCCTCGCTCAAATCAACCACTTTTACAACTTCAATTAATTTATTCAGTTGTTTGGTAATTTGCTCAATTTTATGATCATCACCATACGTGGTTAATGTTAAACGCGACAAAGTTGGATCTTCAGTCGGTGCTACATTTAAGGTTTCAATATTATAGCCACGCTGACTAAACAAACCGACTAAACGAGAAAGCGCACCTGATTCATTTTCAATGAGTACAGAAATAATGTGTCTCATTTTGTACGCTCCCCTTTATGTAACCACATGTCCTTCATAGACTGACCAGCGATCTGCATTGGGTAAACATGTTCAGAACGGTCAACCATCACGTTAATAAACACACATTTATCATTAATCGCCATCGCTTCTTCAAGTTTGGCTTCAAGCTCATCAGCATGGTTAATTTGAATACCAACATGCCCATAAGCTTCCATTAACTTGGTAAAGTCTGGCAATGATTCAACATATGAACTTGAGTGACGACCTTCATAGTTCATGTCTTGCCATTGTTTTACCATACCAAGAGCACGGTTGTTCAAACATAGAATCTTAACATTCAAGCCATATTGCTTACAGGTTGAAAGTTCTTGAATACACATCTGAATCGAAGCTTCACCCGTAATACACACCACTTGCTGCTCAGGTTTTGCCAGTTTCGCTGCCATAGCGTATGGCAAACCCACACCCATGGTACCCAAACCACCTGAGTTGATCCATTGACGTGGCTGATCATACTTATAATAAAGCGCAGCAAACATCTGGTGCTGACCAACGTCAGAGGTAATAATCGCCTCACCGTTAGTAACTTTATATAAAGTTTCAACCACTTGCTGTGGCTTCATACCGCCATCAACCGCAGGAGCATATTTCAGCCCATGAACTTGACGCCATTCATTGATCTGGTTCCACCACTGAGCTAAAGCTTCTGGGTTTGGCTTAGAAATATTGAGCTGTTTCAACTGACTCAACATTTCCTGTAACACAGGTTCAACCGCACCCACAATTGGAATGTGCGCTGAAATAGTTTTAGAAATGGTTGCAGGGTCAATATCAATATGCACAACTTTGGCATTTGGACAGAATTTTGCAGGATTATTGGTAACACGGTCATCAAAACGTGCGCCTACCGCAAAAATCACATCGGCATTGTGCATCGCCATGTTGGCTTCATAGCAACCATGCATCCCCAACATCCCCACAAATTGTGGATCAGTTCCTGGGAAACCACCCAAGCCCATGAGTGTATTGGTGACTGGGTAATTCAGCAAATGTGCAAGTTCAGTCAATAACTCTGCGGCATTACCTTGTACAACCCCACCACCACTATAAATGATTGGGCGTTTTGCCAAGAGCAGCTCTTCAACTGCCTTACGAATTTGCCCAGAATGCCCACGGTAAGGTGGCTGATAAGAGCGCATCTTCACTTTTTCAGGGTATTCGTAAGCAAATTTTTCTGCTGGATTGGTTGCATCTTTTGGAATATCAACCACAACAGGTCCAGGACGACCACTTGCAGCAATATAAAATGCTTTTTTAATAATGCCAGGAATTTCGCTTGCATGGCGGACCTGGAAGCTGTGTTTCACAATTGGACGTGACACACCCACCATATCTGTTTCCTGGAAAGCATCTTCACCAATAAGGTGGGAAGAAACTTGTCCAGACAGAATCACCATAGGAATCGAATCCATATAGGCTGTCGCGATTGGTGTAACAGTATTGGTTGCACCAGGACCTGAAGTAACAAGTACGACCCCAGTTTTGCCTGTGACACGCGAATAAGCATCTGCCATATGCCCAGCCGCCTGTTCATGGCGTACTAGGTAATGCTCAATTTTATCTTGTTTAAATAGCGCATCATAGATGTGCAAAACTGCGCCACCAGGATATCCAAAAACGTGTTCAACACCTTCGTCCGCAAGTGCACGAACGAGCATTTCACCACCAGATAGAAGTTCCAACGTGATTCACCCTAAATATCTTTTTTCTATGTAATGGGAGACATTACATATGTGTTTAATTCATACAAAACTGTACTCTTATAGCACAAATTTCACGCCTAGGCGCTGCAATAGGATAAAAATCAGATGCAACAGCGATATAAGCTGTAAATACTGCATCTTTAAGGTAAAAATATGTTGGGATAAACATATCTTTAATTCAACATATAGCTCGGCTAGAGGATATATGCCTATTGCACAATTCGTTTACTTATCCGAAGGGTGATCAGATAAATAAGTTTAGCATTTTTGTTGTTTCATTCCCGATTGTCAAGACTTCTATGTGTTTTTTCACAAATTGCTTAATGCCACAGACATACTCACCGTTTATCTGACGATAAAAAATCTGAAGTTAATCCTGATTTGACCCTAGAAATTCATTTTTTCAGCAAAAAAACACGCTAAAATTTAAAACGTGTGACTATTTAAAATCAACAAGGGTTTCTATGAAAACGCTAAAACAAATAACGATCGCCAGTATGATTGGATTGAGCTTCATGGGGTTAAGTCAGATCAGTTTCGCTCAGCAAGATTACTATAAATGGGTTGATGCTCACGGTTCGACTCATTACACCACAACCCCCCCACCCAAAGCCAAAGGTGTAAAAACTCGCGGTAAAATTCAAACGCATGGTTGGGCAACCACACCAACAACTAATAATACCAATGCACCCTCACAAGGTAATAACAATAATGCACCCCAGAAAAACACGTCACAACCTGCAACCAATCATGCTCCATCGGCTCAAAATCAACCCACAAATCAACAATCATATCTAAATAATCAAGAAAATTTACCTGCGAGTGTTCCTAAAGCACAATAATTCATAAATTTGACTGCTGTTTTCTCATATTTATGGATAGACAGACGAGAATTTCTTGCGCAAAATTCACTTTTAGGTGCATTTTGCGCTATGCTTTGCGACAAACTATTTCCACATTGTTCTTATTACGTTTATGACTACACCTCATATTGACCCTGAATATCAAGCCAGTGCGATTGAACCTCAAGTCCAACAAGATTGGGAAAATCGTAAAGTCTTTAAAGTTGCTGACACAGTAGAAGGCAAGCATCGCTATATTCTGTCTATGTTTCCTTACCCAAGTGGTAAGCTGCATATGGGTCATGTGCGTAACTATACAATTGGAGATGTCATTAGCCGTTTCCACCGCTTAAAAGGCGAGCAAGTTCTACAGCCTATGGGGTGGGATGCTTTTGGTTTACCTGCAGAAAATGCAGCAATTGCCCACAAAGTTGCCCCTGCGAAATGGACATTTGAAAATATTGATTACATGCGTAATCAGTTGAAAAGTTTAGGGCTTGCGATTGACTGGGATCGAGAAATCGCAACATGTACCCCTGAATACTATCGCTGGGAACAATGGCTATTTGTTCAGCTTTATAAGAAAGGTTTAATTTATCGTAAATCTTCAACTGTAAACTGGGATCCAGTCGATCAAACTGTACTTGCTAACGAACAAGTGGTTGATGGTCGCGGCTGGCGTTCAGGCGCATTGGTTGAAAAACGTGATATTCCAATGTATTACTTTCGCATTACTGATTATGCGCAAGAATTACTCGATGATTTAGAACAATTAAAAGCAGGTTGGCCTCAACAAGTCCTCACCATGCAGCGTAACTGGATTGGTCGTTCAGAAGGTATGGAAATTCTGTTCCCTTCTGCCGATGAAAGCATCTATGCTGACAGCTTGATGGTATATACCACTCGCCCAGATACTTTGATGGGTGTCACTTACGTTGCTGTTGCAGCAGATCATCCTTTAGCGAAAAAAGCCGCTGAACTTCGCCCTGAACTAAACGATTTTATTGAAGAATGTCGTCATGGTTCTGTTGCCGAAGCAGATTTGGCAACCGCTGAGAAAAAAGGTCGTGCGACTGGCTTGTTTGTGAAGCATCCATTGACAGGTGAAAATGTTGAAGTCTGGATCGCCAACTATGTGTTAATGACCTATGGTTCTGGCGCAGTGATGGCTGTGCCTGCCCATGATGAACGTGATTTTGAATTTGCCAATAAATTTAACTTGCCAATTAAACAAGTAATTGATGCTCAAGGCAAAGATGATGCCGAGTTCAGTGCAACCCAATGGCAAGAATGGTACGGTTCTAAAGACGGTAAACTGGTTAATTCGGGTGAATTTGACGGTTTAGATTTCCAAGGTGCATTTGATGCTTTCCTTGCTAAGTTAGAACCACAAACATTAGCCAACAAAAAAGTTCAGTTCCGTTTACGTGACTGGGGTGTTTCTCGTCAGCGTTACTGGGGTTGTCCAATCCCGATGATCAACTGTGACGACTGTGGTCAAGTGCCAGTTCCAGAAGAACAACTTCCAGTGATTTTGCCAACCGATGTCGTTCCAGACGGTTCAGGCAACCCATTGGCAAAAATGCCAGAGTTCTATGAAACCACTTGCCCATGTTGTGGCAAAGCTGCAAAACGCGAAACCGATACCCTAGATACCTTCGTTGAGTCGTCTTGGTATTATGCACGCTATGCTTCTCCAGATTACACCGATGGCATGATCAAACCTGATGCAGCTCAAACTTGGTTGCCTGTGAACCAGTATATCGGTGGTGTAGAACATGCTATCTTGCATTTACTATATGCACGCTTCTTCCACAAATTGATGCGTGATGAAGGTGTGGTACAAGGCAACGAGCCATTTGCAAACTTGCTCACTCAAGGCATGGTATTGGCCGATACCTTCTACCGTGAAGATGCATCTGGCAAGAAAACATGGTTTAACCCTGCTGATGTTGAACTTGAACGTGATGACAAAGGTCGTATCCTGTCTGCAAAATATCTAGCAGACGGCCAGCCTGTGATCATTGGCGGTCAGGAAAAAATGTCAAAATCGAAAAATAACGGGGTTGATCCTCAAGCGATTATTGACCAATACGGTGCCGATACTGCACGTGTCTTTATGATGTTTGCGGCTCCACCTGATCAATCTCTTGAATGGTCAGATGCGGGTGTTGAAGGTTCAAACCGTTTCTTGAAACGCGTATGGCGTTTAAGCAGTAACTTCTTCGAGCAGGCTTATGCAACCGTTGAGCTGGATAAAGCCAATTTATCGAAAGAAGCGCAAGACTTACGCCGTAAAGTGCATGAAACCATTGCTAAAGTGGGTGATGACATTGAACGTCGTTACGCATTTAACACGGCAATTGCGGCACAAATGGAATTGCTGAATGCGATTACCAAGTTTGAAGTAAAATCTGACAATGATGCAGCAGTTGCACGCGAAGCAGTGATTACTTTACTGACTTTACTTGCTCCATTTGCACCACATTTAAGTCAAACCGTTTTGGCTCAGTTTGGCATCGACTTAACCACAACTGCGTTTCCAAGTGTAGATGAGTCTGCTTTGACCCGTAATACACAAACGATTGTGGTACAAGTGAATGGTAAACTTCGTGGTAAATTAGAAGTGAGCGTCGATATTTCTAAAGAAGATCTATTGGCACAAGCCAAAGCTTTACCTGAAGTACAACAATTCTTAACAGGTGAGACCAAAAAAGAAATTGTTGTGCCAAACAAATTGGTGAACTTAGTCGTTTAATTATTTGAGGAATACGCATGCACTTAGTCCCACGTTTAGCATCTGTCGTTTTAACTCTTGGCCTAAGTGCAAGCTTAGTCGGCTGTGGCTTTCATTTAAAAGGTCTCAGCCCGACCTCAATTCCTGTCGCTTATCCACACATGAAATATAATAACAATAACCCACCTCAAGGTAATACTTTACAAACTAAGCTTAAAATCTATTTATCAGGATATGGCATTCAATTTGATGATGCCAAAGAAGCTTATACGCTACACATTCTTGAATATACTTATCATCGTCAAAGACTCAATGGGCGCGTTGCTGAAGTTATTTTGCATTTAAATGTGACCTTCCAGATTGAAGATGCACAGGGTCGCCCTGTCACGACACCACGAAGCATTAATAGTGTAAAAAGCTATCAATACAATGTCGCGACTGTAAACGTGGATGATAACGAACAAGATGCTGTAATTACTGTCTTGATTGATGATGTTGCTCAGCAAATGGCACGTCAGATTGCAACCAATCGCCTTCCACACATTCAACCAGCACCAGCTTCTGCACCCACTGTAACGCCCTAATTTAGTGTTGTTATGAAACTCGATTATCTCCAAGCCCTCAAACGCGTGACCGAAGCACAAGGGGCTTGGGTCATGCACGGTCAAGAACCTCTGCTTGAACAAAATTTGTTAGATGCTCTGCGTCGCCATTGGCAAAGTCAGGAAATTGAACGACAACGTTATGAAATTCAAAGCGTTCAGGATTGGAAAAATGTCTTTAATGCCTTAAATAGCTTATCGCTCTTTTCTCAACAACTGGCGATTGAAGCGCATGGCAATATTAAACCAGATGCGGCTAGCTTAAAGTTGCTCAAAGAATATTTGCAATATAATGAGCAAAACCTGCTTGTCGTGGTCATGCCTAAACAAGATGCTCAAAGTTTAAAATCAAGTTTCTTTCAAACCATTGAAGCCAATGGCGTACTGGTTTCCTTACAAGCCAACTATCCACAAGACCGTCAACGGATTTTAGCGACTGAAGCTGAAAAACTGGGAATTACCCTTAATCAAGACGCTTGGCAATGGTTACTTGAACATCATGAACATAACTTGCTTGCTGCCAAAAACAGTTTAATTCGGGTCAGTGATACCTTCCCTGACTTGCAACAGATTGGTATTGATCAGCTATATGCATGTTTACAGGATCAATCACGCTATAGCACTTATGATCTCAATGACAGTATGCTACAAGGTGATTTTGCACAATCCGTGAAGATTTATCAGTATTTATTGGCAACAGGTGAAGCCATGAGCCTGATTTTATGGTCAATCAGTAAAGAAATGCGTTTACTCATGCAACTGTATGAACAGCCACAAAATGCCCTGCAACTCGGCATTTGGAAAACGCGAGTATCTTACTATCAGCAAGCTTTGCGGCGTTTATCACCACAGCGTTTTTTAGGCTGGTCAAACTTACTTTTACGAATTGATGCGGCAATTAAAGGTATCTCTGAAGAAAATCCAGAGCATTTGTGCTTGCAAGCCGTTGCCGAACTCTGTGGCAAACCTTTATTTAATTAAAATAGACCCATAAAAAAAATCAGCTCAAGAAGAGCTGATTTTTTTTATGGCCGAAATAATCAGAAAATTATTCGTCATCCATCATAGATTGGCTCATACCAACCGTATTGAAACCTGCATCAACATACATGATTTCACCTGTGATACCAGAAGCCCAAGGTGAACACAGGAACAATGCTGCATTACCGACTTCATCAATAGTCACATTACGTTTAAGCGGAGAAATTTTTTCGTTCGCATCTAACATTTTACGGAAAGATTTAATCCCAGATGCAGCCAAAGTACGGATTGGACCTGCTGAAATCGCATTGACACGAATACCATCAACACCCAAGCTAGACGCCAAGTAACGTACGCCTGCTTCAAGTGATGCTTTCGCCAAGCCCATCACGTTGTAGTTTGGCATTACACGTTCAGAACCTTGGTAAGTCAACGTCAACAGACAGCCCTGACGTACTTGTAACAATGGCTTAGCTGCACGTGCCATCGCAATAAAGCTATACGCACTAATATCGTGAGCAACGCGGAAACCTTCACGATCAGTCACATCAGTAAAGTCGCCATCCAATGTATGCGCTGGCGCAAAACCAATTGAGTGAACCACACCGTCTAAACCATCCCAGTGCTTTGCAAGATCAGCAAATGCCTGATCAATCTCTGCATCTACAGCGACGTCACAAGGAAACACCAATTTTGAATCAAATTGCGCAGCAAATTCATCCACACGTTTTTTTAGTTTTTCATTTGGGTAAGTAAATGCCAATTCAGCACCTTCGCGGTGCAAGGCTTGAGCAATACCAAATGCGATGGATAGTTTGCTTGCAACACCAGCAATTAAAAAGCGTTTTCCTGCTAATAGTCCTGCCATGAATTTTCTCTCATCAAGATGATTTATACATGCATAATGCCAATTCTTCAGGCTTTTAGAAATTGCATAATGCGCCTATTTTTACGATTCACCATAAAAAACGCACCTGATTTCGGGTGCGTTTATGCTTAAAAATACATTGCATTAATTACGTGACATACCAATCAGACGTAAAAATGAAATATACATCCAGACCAAAGTCGCCAATAACGCAATTGCACATGTCCATTCAAATGCTTGTGGAGCACGTTGAGCGGCTGCACTTTCAATCAAATCGAAGTCTAAAATCAGATTTAAAGATGCAATAACCGCAACAAATGCAGCAAAACCAAGGCCTAATACATTACTTTCAAACACATAAGGAATGCTTGAGCTAAAAATCATGCTCATCATCATTTGTACAACGAACACAATGCAGATTGCTAACGTTGCTGAAAGTACAATTGCTTTGAATTTTTCAGTCGCGCGAATGATCTGCATTTTATACAGACTAAATAATACCAAGGTAGTGACGAAAGTTGCCAATAATGCCTGCAACGGTGCACCAGGATATTTAGCTTGAAACACAAAGGAGATCCCTCCTAGAAATGCACCTTCAAACAAAGCATAAGGAATTGCGAGTGTACGGGCTGTTTCTGGTTTAAAAGTGGTAATCAGTGCCAAAATAAAACCACCAATCGCACCGACCATGGCACCCACACCAGCCAAACCAAAATTCATGCTCATCGCGCAGTAGAAAAAGAACACTAGGCCTAAACCCGCTGCAATACTGGTGAGCATGACTGACTTATTGACAGCACCCTGAATGGTCATCGGGTGCCGATAATCGCTGTAGGTTTCTACACGCGTTAAAATAGGATTATTACTTTGCATCATTGAACTCATTGTTATATTTAAATGGATACCTCTCAATTTTAATCATTAACGCTGATTGAATATAGATTTTACGATGTATTTTTGTAACGATACTTGTATATTTTATTTTTTAAAATCAATGAATAACCATAAATCAAATACCTCGTTCATGCTTATTTAAAATAAAATTCTGCATCTGCATATAACGCAAAAAACCGCCCATTGTGGCGGCTTCGCTTCATTTATTCTGATGTATTCAGTGACATAAGAAGCAGGTTGCTTTAAATCCAGCTTAAAAATGAAATACATCTGCAGCTTTTATATTCTCCAATTAAAATGAAATCAGTTTGGCCGGGTTAAAAAAGGCATTAATTTCATAAGCACCTTTTGCCAGAGGAATGGCCAAAGGCGCCAATTCTCGACCAAATAACATGTCTTTATGTGGAATTTTGGTCAACATTTCATAATCGTGCGATACACCAATAAAATCATCTGCGATAGCTTTCCCAATCCGTACGGTTTGCGCAACACCATGCCCACTCCAGCCATGTACAGCATAAATCGGGAAACTCTCACCAAACTTACGGCAGTCTGTTGCACCATTGTAGGTTAAATCAGTTTCACCACTCCACACAAAATCCAGCTCAACGGATTTAAGTTGCGGAAAGACATGCTGAATCCGTCTTTCTAAATATTGATAAGCACGATGTGGATTCCAGCATCTTCCTGTACCCTCTCCACCAAACAACAGACGGTTTTTAGACACTCCACGGTAAAAATCGAGCGCAAATTGCGTATCGTAAACTGCATAGCCCGATGGAATAATTTCTTTTAAATCAATTTCCAAGGGTGCTGTGGTACAGACATAAGTAAACAACGGAATGGTGGTATGATTATGCGACTCAAGTAATTTAAACGAGGCATGATGTACTGCCAACACGACACTTTTACGCGCCTTAATCACACCATGCGTTGTATGCACATAAACACCATCAGCCTGCGTTTTTAATTCTATAACTTCTGTCTGCTCAAAAACCTGACCACCATTTTTAGAGAAGCCATAAATTAAACCACGAGTCAGTGCCAACGGGTGAATTTGCCCACCGAGGCTATCAATTAGCCCACCATGATATGCTTCGCTGTTTACATAGTTATGTACTTCATGTTTCCCTATAATTTTGGTGTGATCTTCACCAAGAAACTTACGTGCATCTGCACCTTGGGTCAGTGCAATCAAATGCCCTTCGTGTACTGCGGTTGTGATATGCCCGCGCTTGCGGTCAAGCCCCAAATCATACTGATCAATAATGTCATCAATGAGTTGCATGGCTTCATCGGCGGTAAAACGCCAGAGTTTTTTGGCATCTTCCACACTCATATGCTGCAACATTTCGGAAGCTTCCCAACGTGCCAAACCTGGGGTAAGTTGCCCACCATTTCGTCCTGAAGCTGCGCTGCCAATTCGGTTTTTTTCCACCAAAATGGTATCAATACCGAGTTCAGACAAATGCAATGCTGTAGATGATCCCAGTAATCCACCACCAATCACAACAACATCACATTCCTGATCCGATGCTAAGGTGTCGAACGAGTGCCATTCTGCCAGTGAACTTTCATAATAATTGGCAGGTTGATCAATATCGGCACACTCAGGATTTAACCAAGTCCATTCCTTATCGAGTTGGTTATGAATACTTCGCTTATATTCAACATCCTCTAAAATAAGAGGTTTATCTATCTTTTGCATGTCGGACTCCAAATCTAGAATTTGCTTTTTTGATTGAGAGTTTTCTTCAAGAGGGTTCAATAGTTAGAAAACCAAAGAAACTATAGAATAGTGAAAAGCTGTTTTATGAAGTTCAGAAATAAAAGAGAAGTGTACTGAACCAATCAACCACTCATTTTTTAAGGGTTTCAACTTGCCTGACTGTCTCCATACATCTCAATGAAATAGCATTGAATGCTATTTCTTGCGGCTTAAAGTATCCTGTAAATTTGAGTGTTTATTGCAAATGGAGCAATTCATATGCCAGTAGTCCACCAACATTTGCTGTGATTTGGTTTCGCTTGACTGACACTCAAAAATCACTATATGGCTCTATATTGTCGTATTTACATAGAATTTTCCATATATGACAATATTTTTATAGATACAGACAACCGCTCAGCCGACTCAATCTCCACAAAAAAGCCTGTCATCGAAAAGACAGGCTTTGACAGACTTCAATCATCTGAATTACTTGTTCATAATAAAGAAATATTCACGATAATATTTCAATTCACGAATTGAATCACGAATATCATCTAAAGCCAGATGTGAAGCTTCTTTTTTCAAGCCAGACATAATTTCAGGGCGCCAGCGTTTAGCCAACTCTTTAACAGAAGAAACATCCAAATTACGATAATGGAAGAACTGTTCTAATTCAGGCATTAAACGGTGTAAGAAACGGCGGTCTTGGCAAATCGAGTTACCACACATTGGCGATGCTTTAGCATTGACCCATTTTTTCAAAAATTCGATGGTTTGCACTTCAGCATCACGCGCCGTGAGCTGACTACGACGCACACGATTAATAAGACCAGACTGCCCATGCTGACGAGTATTCCATTCATCCATCGCATTAATGACAGGATCAGATTGATGTATCGCGAGCACAGGCCCTTCCGCCAGCACGTTCAAATGATCATCTGTAATAATTGTTGCAATTTCAATAATTTGATCATTATCTGTATCGAGACCTGTCATTTCAAGGTCAATCCAAATTAAACGTGTATCAGGGGTGCTGCTCATCGAGTCAATTCTTGTCTGTTTAAAAATTCTCATCTTAGCAAATTTCTTGCAACTTCGCTGTAATTCATCAGGGCTTCATGCTATTTTTGCCATTCTCTTGTGTTGGTCTTTAGGATATGCATGGCTCTCATCCGTAAACGTCGCTTAACTGAGCAACAACAGCGACGGATTCAAAAACAGCATCAATCACGCCAAGAAGATATTGATACATCAAATGATCTCGAAGGCCTGGTGGTGCAACATTATGGACGTCAGCTAGAAGTCAAAGCATTATCAACTCCTGAACCACACCCTGAAAAACCGCCTGTTGCTGAAGGTGAACCTGAACCCTTCTGGAAACCGATTGAACTGGGGAGTGTCTGGCGTTGTCATACACGTACCAACCTCGAATTGCTGGTTACAGGCGATCGGGTCAAATGGCAAGCCGACCCCAATACTGGTTTGGGCATTATTACCGCAATTCACCCACGTCAGTCTTTACTGACCCGCCCTGACCGTTATCATAAAGTTAAACCTGTTGCTGCCAATGTCAGTCTGATTGTGGTCGTATTTGCTGCCTTGCCTGAACCTGCACCAATGCTCATTGACCGTTATTTGGTGGCATGTCAGAACGCCGAAATCCCAGCGTTACTGGTACTCAATAAAACCGATTTATTAAAAGAAAATGACCCTATCTTAACACTGGTCACAGAATATGAAGCATTAGGCTATGAAGTGGTGCAAACTTGCCTAACAGGCGACATTTCAACTCTAGTACAGCGCTTAGATAATGAAACCGTCGCATTCGTTGGGCAATCTGGGGTTGGGAAAAGCTCACTGATTAATATCATTGCACCTGAAGCCGCACAAAAAACCAATATCATTTCGGAAAACTCAGCTCTCGGTCAACACACGACCACATCAACCCGTCTGATCAGTTTTGGTGAAACAGGCGCATTGATCGACTCTCCTGGAATTCGAGAATTTGGCTTATGGCATCTCACGTTAGATGCTGTTGAACACGGTTTTCCTGAAGTTGCCAATTTACTCGGTTCTTGTCAGTTCCGTAACTGTACGCATAAGCATGAGAAAAACTGTGCACTGCGACAGGCAGCCGATGCAGGTGAAATTTTACCTCGCCGTCTGGAAAGTTTTTTACGTTTATGCGACGAGATTCAAGAAGCGCAACAAAAAAATTAAGTTTGTTGAGATTTACCCTTGAAGCGAGGTTTTTGATCACTATTAATATAGGCTATACTCTAGCTCAATTTCTGATGGTTATAAGGTGAATTGTGGAACGTTGGTTTGAATTCATGGGGAATCACCCCTTTCTATTTGGTATTCTTGCCGTTCTTATCGTATTGTTTTTCGTATTTGAAGGACGACGCAGCGGCCGAAAAATCTCACCACAATCCCTTGGTATTTTAGTCAAAGTTAAAAATGCCATTCTCATCGATTTACGTGATGCTAAAGATTTCCGTGATGGGCATATCAGCGGTAGCCGTAACATTCCGTACAGCCAACTGTCTAGCCATATTGAAGAATTGAAAGGCTCAGATCGTCCATTGGTCTTTATTTGCAATTTAGGTCAGGTTGCGGGAAGTGCGTTACAACAGGTTGGACACACTGACAGCTATCGTTTAGATGGTGGTGTTTCCAACTGGAAAGCACAAGGTTTACCACTTGTAAAAGCAAAAAAATAATTCTGAGGAGAATACGATGACTGAAGTAGTAATCTATTCAACAACCGTTTGCCCATACTGTGTTCGCGCAAAACAGTTACTCGAACGCAAAGGCGTGGCATATAAAGAAATCAATCTTTCCAATGAAGCACCTGAAGTGCGTGTGGAATTGATGCAGCGCACCAACCACCGTACTGTGCCACAAATTTTTATTAATGATCAATTTATTGGTGGGTTTGACCAGCTTTACGCTTTAGAGCGTGAAGGTAAACTTGACCAGTTACTGGCATAATTTCTATCACACTAAGGATTTAAAATGAGTGAAGAACAACAAGCTCAGTTGGCTCTAGAGCGTATTTATACTAAAGATGTTTCTTTTGAAGTTCCTGGCGCACAAGTTTTTACCCAAGAATGGCAACCAGAATTAAATATCAATCTTTCATCTGCTGCGGAAAAAATTGACCCAACTCACTATGAAGTTTCATTAAAAGTGGTTGTGGAAGCGCAAAATGCAGGTGAAACCGCATTTTTAGTGGATGTGACTCAATCAGGAATTTTTCTGATTAGTGATATTGAAGATGAACGTCTTCCTTACATTTTAGGTGCATACTGCCCAAATATTTTGTTCCCATTCTTGCGTGAAGCGGTGAATGATCTTGTCACTAAAGGTAGCTTCCCTCAATTGTTGTTGACTCCAATCAACTTCGATGCTGAATTTGAAGCGAACATGCAGCGCGCACAATTAGCTGCTACTGAAGGTCAAGCATAAGTTTTGCTCTAAAATATAAATAAAAGCCACGCTCTGTGTGCTTTTATTTATATATACGAGTTAGCAATATAATTATTATTATGATTGTGACTATATTCACACTCTATTGCTTTTACACGAACAAATATTATTCATTATTACAAATATATCCATTACAATCACTGTATAGAAATAGATCCATGGATGCGTGGCTATAAATACATTTTTCGTCTAGGTCAAAATAAATTAGAATGTCTAGTACCTCCATACGTACTCTTGATTCCACAGAGCTTTTATCCTTAGTAAGCCAGCTGACCGATGCGATTCAGCAAAACATTACGCCAAGTGTGCTCTTAGAATATTGCTGTGCACAACTACAGACCAGTGAAGCATGGTTATTTGAACAATATCACCTCTGGGATGAATGCCATTTTTTTCACACGCCTGACAGCTCATTTTCAGAAGATGAGGGTCAAGTGCATATTTCCAAGCACGAGTTTGAGTTATGTCATCCTTATATTGCGATGGCATCAACAAGTGATTCTTCATCAAATTACTGTTCACAGCTCACCTTTAAACTCACCACACGTGAAAATCTAGCCAGTATTTATTTATATTTAGAATTTAGAATGCCACAACCGCAAGCATTGTTCACAAGTATGGAGTTTGTGCTGTTTCTCAACATTGTCCGTTTGTATTTTTCAGAACGGGCGAGTTTTAAAAATAATTTTTTTCACTCTTTAAATATTAGCGAGTTTTATCAAGATATTGTCGATGATGCGCCTGTCATGATTTACGCACTCAATGAACAGCAACGAATTGTGATGTGGAACAAACAATGTGAACAGGTCTTTGGCTGGTCAAAACAAGAATTACAACAATTTGAGCAACCATTAAAACTGTTCTATCCAGATAAAAAATACAGAGATCGAGTCTTAAAACAAAGCGCACAAAATACAGGCTCAAAAAAACTCAAAGAATGGAATCCGCTACACCGCGATGGCAGTATGCTCACCACACTTTGGGCACAGTTACTCTTACCCGACCAAACCACCCTAAATTTCGGTATTGATATTACTGAACAGCGTAAAGCTGAAAAAATTCTCAAAACCCGCGCCCGTATTGATGGGCTAACTCAATGCTTTAACCGTGATGAAATTTTGCATCAGCTAGAAGAACTACTCAAAGATAGTCAAAACCAGTCCCAAGACTTGCCTTTTTGTGTATTCATGTTGGATCTAGACCATTTTAAAAGCATCAATGATACTTGGGGGCATTTGGCAGGTGATGAATCCTTGATTCACTTTAGCCAACTCCTGCGCTCTTATCGCAAACAAAATATGACTGTTGGACGTTTTGGCGGTGAAGAGTTTTTACTGATCATGAAAGTTTCGTCGTTGGATGAAGCTATGGAATTTGACAGCAGACTCAGGGCAACCCTGCAAAACCACCCGTTGATGTATCATGATCAGACCATCAAACTCAATTACAGTGCAGGTGTCGTGCTGATTGAGCAAGGATGCTGTAATTTAACCCACCTGCTGACCAGTGTTGATCAAGCTTTATATCATGCAAAAAAAACAGGTCGTGGACGTACCATTCAAGCTGAAGAACATTTTTAAGTTAACAATTTTCTATCACATTGGGCAGAAAAGCGCTCTATGATCTAATTTTGTACAACAATAAGGTTTTTTTAAATATGGCAAATTCAGCAAACTCCCCGACTCGGCGTTTTTTAAAACTTGCAGGGATGACAGCGAGCATTGCCACCAAAACAGTTTCAAATAGCCTGCGCAGCCTAAATGCAGATCAAGACCAAAAAGATGCGGCCAAGTCTAAACTTTTTAAGGAAATTGGAATTCAAATTGCCGATACTCTCGGACAAATGAAAGGCGCGGTCATGAAAGTGGGGCAAATTGCCTCACAATACAAAGATATTTTCCCTCCCGAAGTTGCCCAAGCCATTAGTAAATTGCAACGCCAAGCCCCTGCCATGCCTTTTGCTGAAATTAAAATGCAGGTGGAATCAGAGCTAGGACAACCACTTGAAAAGATCTTTACTGACTTCAGTGAAACACCTTTTGCCGCAGCATCAATCGGGCAAGTGCATCGGGCGACCCTAAATAACGGTCAAGACGTGGTGGTCAAAGTCCAATATCCTGGCGTTGATCATGCCTGTGAGAGTGATCTGAAACAGATTCGGCTGGCGCTACGCATGATGGGAATGCTAAAAATTGATAAAGATTTGCAAGATCAGTTATTTACTGAAATTCAAGAAAGCCTTGCCAATGAACTCAACTATGAACTTGAAGCACAAAATCTTGAGATTGCACGAGCATTCCATCAAAAACTAGACTCAAGAGTTATTATTCCACAAGTATTTAAACAATACTCGACTCGGCATATTTTAACCCTCAGCTTTGAAGCAGGTGAGAGTATTGAACATGCCAGTACATGGTCACAAGAGCTACGGAATGAGTTAGGTAAACGCCTGTT
This sequence comes from Acinetobacter brisouioides, assembly GCF_004331075.1. Taxonomy (GTDB): domain Bacteria; phylum Pseudomonadota; class Gammaproteobacteria; order Pseudomonadales; family Moraxellaceae; genus Acinetobacter. Next base: position 122,438 of record NZ_SJNX01000004.1, read on the forward strand.
TACGGCTATGGGACAGGAAATTTTTTATTTAAAACGTTTTCACTGCGACCCGCATCCTGGCAATCTGGCATTTCGTCCCGATGGCAGTGTGGTCGTTTATGACTATGGCGGTGTCAAACAGCTCAGCACTGAGCAGGTGCAGTATTTCAAAAAACTGATCTATGCTGCCAGACAGAGCAATATTCTCGAACTGGAAAATGCCCTCACGGAGTTACAAGTCCTGACCGAAAAACAGCGCTTTCCAAACGAGTTGTATCATGATTGGTTAGAAATTCTATTACGCCCGTTAGTTCAGCATTATGACTTTGCAGAAAACAGCGCACATCATGATGGAATGTTACTCATGAAGGCTTCTTTAAAATATTGGGATATTTTTAAGCCTTCGCCAAATACCTTAATGTTAAACCGAACCTTTACAGGACATTACTGGAATCTTGTACATCTGAAGGTAAAAGATGATCTCAACAGCCTATTTCATGAGCTAATTCCTGATAACATGTCATAAATCTCTTCTAGAATAAATCCATCTACTCAAAATTGGTTCATCTGATTTTAAACGAGTTGATTGAAACTCAATTTATTGCGAAGCCTAAAATCTATCCTCCTTTTAGGCTTCTTTTTTTATGTGTCAGAACAATGCTATGCTTCGCTGTATTTTGAAAAATCATCGAGGTTACTATGGCTCAAGCCCTGTTAGAGCAATTAAAAAATGGACAAGCTAAATTTGCAGATGTGATGAGTTACATCGAACAGCATTACACCCATACCCCAACCGCTTTTCAAAATGGTGCACAGCATAATGCCAGCACTGAAAATCAAGGCAGTGCTAAAGTCTTTTCGTTTGCACAGTTAAATGGCTTAAACCCAGAAGATACACTTGCATTGTTTGCGGAACATTATGCTGCGGTCTTAGCAACGCCTGAAAGCACTGACCATCAAAACATCCGTCAGTTTATGCAACATGGCTGGCAAGGGATTAAATTTGAAGGTCAAGCTTTAGCAGCAAAATAATCCTGTATCGCTTTTTCATCAAAAGATAGGCGCTCAGTTGAGTGCTGATTAGTTAAGGAGATGATCAATGATCTCCTTAATTTTTAAATAATTATAAAAAATAAATACTTAAATCTATGCTATTTTCTAATTTTTACGAATAATAAGCGAAGCCTCGCAAGGAAAGCTGCTTGAAGTGCAGTACTCCTACCCCAAAACAGTTTTTTCTACCATGTTGTCATGGTTAAAGCATTGCCGAAACATCGCCACAAAATATATCACCACATCAGTTTAAAAATAAAATGCCAGTCAATTTCTTAACTGACCAGCATTCAGCTTTTAAGCGAGTCTTTTATGTTAATTGTCCAAGCGAACCAAATTCGACAGGAATTTTGACATAAAACAAGGACAACTCTTGCTGCTGCAAATAATCCAGCAACTCATCTGCCTGCAGGGCAGTCACAACGAGTTCAACTTGAATCGGCTGGTCTGCAAGCTCAAAAAAACGACTAGAATGGCTTTCTCCTTGCCGACCTACACTTTCTAATGCACTCAAAATTGTTGCCCCTTGGATCTTAAACTGTTGGGCGACTCCAAGTAACCATTTAGACAACGGCTTACCTCGATATTGAACTTTTTGTTCCGTATAAAAACGCAATAAATAGCCTTGCATATCTGCCTCCAATTCAAGCCTGTGCGGTCAAATAATGATGTGCTGCCATTCCCAGAAAGGTACACAGTAATGAACCGATCAAATGCACCGAGATTGCAAGACATGCTAGGCTGAGTTTGCCATTTTGTAACAAATTCATAATTTCAGCAGAAAAAGTTGAAAATGTGGTCAGTGCACCGCAGAACCCTGTAATGACAAATAATTTATAGTTTGGACTCAGACTACTTTGTGCAAAAAATGCAATCGAAAAGCCAATAATAAAACCACCAATCAGATTAACTGCTACTGTTCCAAGTGGAATTTCTGGGTAGATCGCATTGAGCTTTAAACCTAAAAACCAGCGTGTCCACGCACCGAGGACAGAGCCTAAGGCAATTGAAATGAGCGAATAATACATAATGATCTGTCTCCTTTAGCACAGATCTAAAAGAGCATAAGCAAAGAATGAGTAAAACATAGAAGTACTCCTGAACAGAGTACGCACGCAAACCCACGTACCCTGTCTAGATGAAGGGTGACGTAGGCATCATTAGCCGATATGGCGGTTTGTTACAGGAGGAATGCCATCTCCAGATGAGCTTATCTTAGACGATTTTTCATCGGCATGAAAAATCGTTTTTCCCGATCTTTTTATGGGCGTTCGGCATACTGTGGCAATGCATCACAAATATCATCCCACTCTGCTTTCGATGCTGCAAAAATATGCATGATTGGTTTTTGTTGTAAAGGCGTATCCAGTGTGCCAATACGCAGGCGATAATAATCTGGTGTTTCTGCTTTCACGCTGATAATTGGTGAACCACATTCACTACAGAAACAACGTTGTGTCGTTGCAGTTGACTGATATTTTTTCAGTAAGTGCTCACCCTGCACAATTTTAAAGTCTGCAACACGAATCGGGGCATTGACTGCATACGCACTACCATTGGCTTTACGACAACGTTGGCAATGACATTCGAGCATATCACCAATTGCACCATGTACTTCGTATTGAATGCCTTGGCATAAGCAACTGCCACGATAGATCGTTTCAGACATTTGTCTTCCCTCATGTTGTATTTATCGTGGCGTCAGCATAACAAAAAAATGCAGGCTTTAGCTTAAAAACTGCACTACACCCTGTGCCGCGGCACGCCCTGTTGCAAAACAGGCTGTGAGCAAATAACCTCCTGTTGGCGCATCCCAATCTAGCATTTCACCACAGCAAAAAATGCCTGCATGCTGTTTGAGTTGTAAGGCTTCACTGAGAACATCTTGCTTTACTCCGCCTGCACAGCTAATCGCTTCATCAATCGGGCGAAAGCCTGTTAAAGCAATCGGGAGTTGTTTAATCTGGGCGGCTAAAGCTTCAGGTTGTTGCCAAAGATCTTTAGAAACAAGCTCACGGACTAAATTGGCTTTTGCAGTATCCAAGCCTGCCTTGCGCCAGATATTTGCCATGGACTGTTTTTTATGCGGCTGTAGCTTTTGAACCAATTCAGCCTGCGTCAATTCGGGCAACAAATCTAAGTACAGCTGCATGGAAGTTTGTTGGCGGAGCGCACGATTAAATTTATAAATCAGCCCGCTTTCTAAGCCGTATTGGGTAATGACGATATCGCCCAGACTGGCCTGCTCAGCATGATCTACCCAAGCTTTAACCCGCTTTAAAGGCTGCCCAAATACAGGTTGCATATAGCTTGACCAAACACGTTCCACACCCGCATTACTGGCTTGAAAAGTTTGAATTTCTTCAGGTTTCAGCCATGTTTGCCATGCACCATCACTGCCTAAACGCGACCAAGACACTGCGCCACAGGCCAAAATAATCGCTGAAAATTTTTGTTGAATCACAGAGGCATCGGGCGTTTGGGTATTTTGAAAACACAGCACTTGCTCAGGCTGAATGCCGACACAACGATGCCGATAATGAAACACCACACCTGCATCAGTTAAACGTCTGAGCCATGCACGAAGCAATGGTGCAGCTTTCATTTCAACTGGAAAAATCCGCCCCGATGTACCAACATAAGATTCGATGCCTAAGTCACTCATCCATTGGCGAATCCACGTCGCATCCCATTGTTCCAACCATGGTTTGAGCCAATCTGCATGATCATAACGCTGAATAAACTCAGGCAAGGCTTCAGCATGGGAAATATTTAGTCCCGTTTTACCTGCCATGAGAAACTTACGCGCCGCAGAAGGCATCTGTTCAAACACTTCAACCGCATAACCCGACTGACTCAGCATTTCTGCTGCCATCAATCCCGCAGGCCCTGCCCCAACAATGGCAACCTTAGCCTGCATGGCTTTGTCCCAACAGTGGCATAAAATCATCAAAACGGGTAACGTAATCAGCAGGCTTACGAATAATCAATTGCTGACACAATTCACCACGCTCCAAATATTTCACTTCAAAATGCGTGCGCGCTGAGTCAGAAGCAATCACCTGTTTTTCATACGGTAATTTCCAGATCTCTTTTAACTGCTGCTCTGCTTCCTCGATATATTCAGGAATATTACTGGCCAGAGTGACTTGCCCCTCAAACTGTAAACGTGACAGAATGAACTCGAAAAATGGCATGTTCAACCAACGCTGCGCGGGGTTATGCGGTTCAGGATTTGGATACAAAATAAAGAACTGCTCCACCTGTGCAGGATACAGCGCATGGGTAATCCACGGCAAAGCGTCGGCATGGATCGGAAACAAATTTTTTACGTCAGACAATTGATGCTGTTTTTGCATCGCTTCAAATTTTTCGCGAGTTCGCTCAATCGCATATAGCATCGACTGAGGTTGCTGTTGGCTAAACAAAACCGCATGTTTTCCTTTGCCTGCACCGATTTCTACACAAACAGGCTGATTTTCAATGGCTTGAAAATCACGTGGCGCTTGCATACGCTGGGCTTGAAATTGACGAAGATGCATAATCAGATCAAACTATTCACAAAATGGCACAAGTCTAACAAGTGCTTGCCCAAATGCCTACCCGAAAACGCTTTTGTAGGAGCTTCTCATGCCTCGTACCTTTCCCTGCCCGCGCTGCGGTGAACCAAGTCAATGGGAAGACAATCCCTATCGTCCATTCTGCTCAGAGCGCTGCAAACTGATTGATTTAGGGGCATGGGCAAATGAAGATTATCGTCTGCCCACTCAAGATGCACCGCAATCCGATATTTCACAACAGGACGATGAGTTTTAACCGATCATAGATTTCTTTCATCATGGTTTACACCCTCTTTATTTTTCTCTCAGAGAGCGAAATAAAATTGACTGATGAAAGACGCCCCCGATAAAAGCACAAAGCAGGCCCTAGCCTGCTTTGTTGGCAACAAAAGGATTGAATTGCTTTTCATAACCAATGGTACTGATTGGCCCATGCCCTGAAATAAACTGGGTGTCATTGGGTAGGCTAAAGCATTCACGTTGAATAGAATCCAATAGTTGCTGATGGTCACCTCGTGGAAAATCAGTGCGACCAATCGAGCCTTTAAACAGCACATCACCTGTCCAAAGTAGACCATATTCGGCACTGTAGAACATGACATGCCCTGGTGTATGTCCTGGGGCATAACGCACCTCAAACTGGTGTGTCCCCAAACTTAAGGTTTCTCCGCCTTCAAGCCACTGCGTTACATGAACAGGCTCAGGAATCGGAAAACCATAACGCGCTGAAACGTCTTGCAAAGCATCGAGCCAAAACTGGTCTTCTTGCTGTGGGCCAATCACAGGTACTTGCCACACGCGTGCCAGCTCTCCCACCGCACCAACATGATCTAAATGCCCATGCGTGACCCAAAGGGCTTCTACGGTTAAACCGAGTGCTTCAACTTCTTGTTGCAATTTTTGCGCATCACCACCCGCGTCAATCAACACAGCTTGTTTACTATCATCATCCCAAACAATTGAACAATTTTGCGCAAATGCGGTGACAGGAACAATTTTAACTTGAAGCATGGCGATTCTCAGTAACTGGCAAAAGTCTGTTGTAACGCAGTAAGATGCGCCGACAACAATTGTTCAAACAACTGCAAATGCAGTGGCTGAGTATTTAAAGCAGGAATATAGGCATAAGACTGTCCGCCTTGTGCTTTGAACAGCTCGGCATTTTGAATAGCAAGCTCTTCCAAGGTTTCCAAACAATCTGCCGAAAAAGCAGGACTCAGCACTTGTACAGATTTGACCCCTTGCTGTGCCCATTCAATCAGCAAGGCATCAGTATAAGGTTTAACCCACTCTTGCTTACCAAAGCGAGACTGGAAACTGATGGCCCATTGCTGATCATTTAAACCCAAAGCTTGTGCCACTTTGTCTGCGGTGATGCGACAGCGCTCGGCATACGGATCGCCCTTGTCAGCATAAGGCTGTGGAATACCATGAAATGACATGAGCAGTTTTTCAGCGCGGCCATGTTCAGCCCAGTAATTGCGTACACTTTCTGCCAATGCCTGAATGTATAACGGATGCTGATAATAATCGCGAATAATCGTCAAGCCAGGTAAATTGCGTTGCTGCATCATCCATGCTGCTAACTGGTCGTACTGCGGTGCAGTCGACGTTGCTGAATACTGCGGAAATAATGGAAAGACCAGCAAATGTTCTTGTGGTGGAAGCTGCTGCAACAGCGCTTTTAGCCCTGGATTGCCATAGCTCATGGCAGGCACAATATTCAATTCAAACTCAGGGTAAGCTGCTTCAAGTCGTGGCTTTAACCATGCCACTTGCTGAAACATAATTTCTCGCATCGGCGAGTCTTCACCCCACACAGAAGCATAAGCATGTGCCACCCGTTTTGGGCGAAATGGCAAAATAAAAGCCCGCAAAATAATTTGCCAAAGCAGTTTGGGGATTTCAATGACTCGAGAATCAGACAAAAACTCTTTTAGAAATTCACGTACCGCAGGTACGGTTGCTGCATCTGGCGTGCCTAAGTTGGCTAAAATGACAGTAATCTTGGGTTTATTCACACTGAACATCCATTCATGCGCTGATTGTACACTGCTTGCAACATATCATAAGGATGCTTTGTTTGCTGTCATTTTATCGAGCAAACTCAAGCCTTTCTCGGTAAATTTCCACAAGGTGCGTTGACGGTCATCACGCCCGACAGGGACAATCCAGTCGCTTTGCCGTAACTGCTGCTTAATGTTTTGCAAGACTCGAAAATTAATCTGGGAACGTGCCACCGCATGCGCACGTAACATTTGTAACTGTGCATCCTTTAAACCAGTTTCATTCAAATAATCATTGATGCGAATGGAAAAATATTCTTCTGGCGTTGGGTTTTTAAAGACATTGTATAAGACCTGTAAAATGTCGAGCCATGTCATTTGGCGGCTTAATTTCAGCTCTTTAAAATTACCATCCTGATAAGCATGTAACTGATATTCACACTCAAACGTGTCTTGACTGGTAATTTTAGGATAACTTAACAATGGATCTGGGGCTTTTTTTGCCAACTGTGCTTCAAGCCCTTTAATTTTTTCTTTGAGCGCAGCGATTTCATTATTTAACGTTTGTGTATTTTGTGGACGAACCCACCCCCAAGCAGGGTAACGAATCAACATATTCGACATGTTCATTCTGACTGTTAATTCAAGCTCTCGTGTATTGCGAAAATAAAAAATATGTTCCACTTCCTGCAACAAAATCTTGCGAAAGGCATGAAATTTTTCCTGCACAATGTCAGGTTCTTTAGGCAAAAGATCACGGCGTGACTCAGGGTCTGAATGTAAAAAAACAATAATCGGTTTATCTTTACTGACCGCATAAATATATTCGAGCTGCATATAACTCACGCCAGACATAGACTGCTCGCCATAATGGCTGCCCAGCAACATAATCACGTAGTCACAGTCATCGATTTGGCGGCGCGCCAAAGCTGTACTTAAAGGGGTTTTTTGTTCGAGCCCCCAAGCAAAAAACCCCATTCCAACCAAGGTCTGACACAGTACACTCCGCTCGGGTAACATTTCCTGCCCCGAAGTTGAAATAAACACTTGGTATCGTTTATCGACCATAATTATGCTCTTGAGTGTACTGTAAGAAATAAAACAGACTTAATTTATAATTCATATAAAAAAATAGCGATTCAGTATAAATCACAGTGCAGGATTTGCAATCTCCCAATGTAAATGTAACGGCATCAAGTGTTCAATCACTGTCACTAACTGTGGGGTCTTACCACCACTGGCATAGCAGTAAATTTGCGTCCCAGACATCGGTTGATCATTGAGTAAAGCGTGTTTGCTTAAAATACGTGATGTTTGTCGAGCCACAGCTAACCCCGAATCAATCAGCTTAAGCTGGTTGCCAAATATATGCCGAATTGCTTCACTCAAAAATGGATAATGTGTACAGCCCAACACCAAGCAGTCTGTGCCCTGCTCAACCGCAGGAGTCAAACATTGCTTTAATACATCTAAGCAATGCGGAGTCATTTGCTGTCCAGCTTCAATTAAAGGAACCAACTCCAAACAGGTGACAGGCAAAACTTGAACTCCTGCTGGCTCTGCAAAATGCTGCATGACATCTTTAATCAGTTGTCCGCGAAAAGTTGCAGGCGTTGCCAGTACAGCAACCACTTTGGTTTTGGTTTGCAGGACGGCAGGCTTAAGTGCAGGCACTAAACCAATAATCGGAAAATTTTCACCATAGTGCTCACGTAAATAGTCCAGACTAAACGCAGAAGCTGTGTTACACGCCACCACTACAGCTTTACATCCCTGACGATATAGCCATTCGATTGCATTTGCAGTCAACTCACGAATTTCCTGACCTGAGCGTGGCCCATACGGTACATGTGCAGTGTCCGCAAAATATATAATGCGTTCGTTGGGTAAATGTTTGGCAATTTCCTGCACAACAGATAACCCGCCAATTCCTGAATCAAAAATCCCGATGGGCGCATGGGCATCGGCTTTGGGCACGGCTTGGGAAACAAGCGGTCGAGGCTGTATTGCGGTCATGGTCAGACTTCAATGGCAATCAAATATACCTATAAAGCTTAAACCTCAGCTACGTAATTGCAAGAGTAAATCACCACTTTGTAAAGACAAAATACTGTCACCCTGCTCAGTTTCACTCAATGTTCCATAGTCCACCAAATGATAAAAACAACTGCGTTGAATCAACGCATTTAAGCCAAAGCGGACATGCACATAAGCACGCCACTCACCGTGGTATTGCTGCATAAAAATCGGGTGTTCGGCATCCACAATCACAATATCCTGATTGGTGGTGGTCAATTGCAAATAACATTTTCCATCAATATTGACCTGATCGACCTGACTGATTTGTAACGGTGCATCCTCAACGGTAATCTCAATTTGCTCGACGGGTGTCTTCAAATAAAATGTATCGTTTTCTTTCCAAAGCACGCTGGAAAACAGGTCAATCAGGCTCTGGCGCGTCATGCGTTGACCTTCGTGCCACCATTCACCGTTGGATTTTATGGTTAAATCCATTTTGCCACAATGCTTTGGGTGCCATTGGTCAAGAGGGAGAATTGACCTTTTGTGACTTTGCTGTCCATCTTTTAAGTATTGAGTAATCTGTTTAAAATTTTTATCATCGTGACTTGATGTTTTTTTGCTCATATCGGGGGAAATCTTTTGATTTGCCATCGCTTTTATGCCCTATTTGACAGAAAATACAGCCCTCTCAGTCAGTGGACTGAATGCGGTTTGAATCTATACTAACCGAAATACTGATCTATACCCAAAGAACACTCATGGCAGCACCAGCTTACAGATTTGGTTGCCACCCTTTTGCAATATGAGGAGTCCTACATGGAGCACATCGAACGCGAATCGATGGAATTTGACGTCGTGATCGTGGGCGCAGGACCATCTGGTCTTTCTGCTGCAATCAAAATCCGTCAACTCGCAATTGAAAACAATTTACCCGATCTATCCGTGTGTGTCGTAGAAAAAGGCTCCGAAGTTGGCGCGCATATTCTCTCTGGGGCGGTACTTGAGCCACGCGCACTGAATGAACTTTTTCCAAACTGGAAGGAAGAAGGTGCTCCACTGAATGTCCCTGTGACTCAGGACAAAACCTATTTCTTACTATCAGACAGCACACATAAAGAAGCCCCACACTGGATGGTACCAAAAACCATGCATAACGATGGCAACTATGTGGTGTCTTTGGGCAATGTAGTACGCTGGTTAGGGCAAAAAGCCGAAGAACTCGAAGTTTCGGTATTTCCAGGCTTTGCTGCATCTGAGATTTTGTTCCATGAAGATGGTTCGGTTAAAGGTATCCAAACGGGTGACATGGGCATTGGCAAAGACGGTCAGCCAACCCATAACTTTGCGCCAGGCTATGAGCTACATGCCAAATACACGCTGTTTGCAGAAGGCTGCCGTGGTCACTTGGGTAAACGCCTGATTGCCAAATACAATCTGGATAAAGATGCAGATCCACAGCACTACGGTATTGGTATTAAAGAACTGTGGGAAATTGATCCTGAAAAACATCAGGCAGGTCTGGTGATGCATGGCACAGGCTGGCCTTTTGCTGAAACGGGCACTGCAGGTGGCTGGTGGTTATATCATGGGGAAAACAACCAAGTGTCTTTGGGCGTGATTGCCGACTTGTCCTATGAGAATCCACATGTGTATCCATTTATGGAAATGCAGCGCTGGAAAACCCATCCACTGATCAAGCAAGTTCTGGAAGGTGGTAAGCGTATTTCCTACGGTGCGCGTGCGGTGGTCAAAGGTGGTTTTAATTCTCTACCAAAACTGACTTTCCCAGGCGGCTGTCTGATCGGTGATGATGCAGGTTTCTTAAACTTTGCCAAAATCAAAGGCTCACATACTGCCATGAAATCAGGCATGCTTTGTGGTGAAGCGATCTTTGAGGCCATTGCTGCGGGTGTGGCACAAGGTGGTGAAGTAGGTTATGCCCGTGTGACTGAAGGCGATGATGTCTTTATTAAAGAAGTTATCACCTACACACAAAAATATGAAAATAGCTGGCTCAAAGAAGAGTTATATAACTCACGTAACTTTGGCCCTGCGATGCATAAGTTTGGCACATGGATTGGTGGTGGGTTCAACTTTATTGACCAAAATGTGTTCCGCATTCCATTTACTTTGCATGATTTGCTTCCTGACTTCCAAGCGTTAAAAACGGTGGATGCAGTCAGCTTTAAACCTGACTATCCAAAACCAGATGGCAAACTGACTTTTGACCGTTTATCGTCGGTGTTTATTTCCAATACTGTGCATGAAGAAAATCAGCCATCGCATTTGAAACTTGCGGATGCTTCGATTCCTGTGAACGTTAACCTGCCAAAATGGAATGAACCTGCACAACGTTACTGCCCAGCAGGCGTCTATGAAATTGTGGAAGAAAGTGACGGTTCAAAACGCTTCCAGATTAACTCAGCCAACTGTGTACACTGTAAGACCTGTGATATTAAAGACCCATCACAGAACATTACCTGGGTTGCACCTGAGGGTGGTGGCGGGCCAAACTACCCGAATATGTAAAAGAATAGTTTACGGCTTAATTTAGCTAAAAATCCCCGATTCGTCGGGGATTTTTTATCAGTTAGGACATAAAACTTCGAGGTTTAGCACAGAGAAGTAATACTTCGTAAGATAAGCGACTGACTGGCGTAGTTACGAGCTACCTAACACAGGCTCATTCTGTTTGTCAGTCACGTAAACCTTGTTGCTGCAAATAAACAGCCAATTCATCGAGCTGCTGCTGATACTGCTTTGCATTCCACTGTGGAAAATACTGCTCAAGCACCTGTGTTAACTGTTCAGTCGATTGGGGGCCTTGGCTAAGTTGTTCGATTAAAATTGCCATGACAGGATGCAGCACATCAACCCGAATCTGATCCTCCACTTCACGCCATGCCATAATCGCACTCGGCTGCGGTTGGCATTCATCGATAGATATGCCCAACTGCCACTGATACACGGGATACTGATACACCAATACCCAAACTTGTGTTGTGAGTTGCCACTGTTCTGAGTTTTCTAATGTGCTGTCTGATAATTCGATCGTATCCAGATACAGTTCCAGCCATTCATATTGCAACAACTCAGCCAACCATGGATATTGCTCAAGGGCAGCGTGTTGCTCCCGATTGAGATAGTCACGAAATTGCAGGGAAATCTCATTATAAAATGGAGACTGACATTGTTCTTTGGCAAAGAAATCATGAATCAACTGCTGCCACAGTGACTCAGGAAGTAGACTTTTGGCAATCGGGTAAACATTGTCAATAAAACTGGTGATATTGTTCAACAGTAGTTCACGGTACAACTGCAAACGCTCAGGTTGCACCAGCGGCAATTGCGCAGGATCAGCCTGACGAAGCGCTTGGCAAAACTGATGCTGAACTTGCTGAAAATCAGGCTTGGTTTGCATCTGCATACCCCTGCTGAATCTGTCGGATCTGTTGCAATTCTTGTTGTAACACTGACCATGCAGGCAGATTAAAATCACGTTCTAACAAGGTTGGACGCACGCCGATCTGTTGATAGGTGTATACCAGCAATTGCCAGACAGGATCGGCAATTGCAGCACCATGCGTATCGATCAGTAAATCGGGGCTGACCTGCTGATGCCCTGCAACATGCAGATAACGCACCCGTTCAGGCGGCATGGCACGAATAAATTCCTGCGCATCACTGCCGTGATTGACACTGTTGACATAGACATTGTTGACATCAAGTAACAATTCACAATCCGCAGCTTTAAGGACTGCAACAACAAATTCGGCTTCGGTCATTTCGGCCACAGGCATGGCATAGGTTGAGACATTTTCAATCACTAGACGCTGCCCTAAAATGTCCTGTACCTTTAAAATCCGCTCAGCAACATAGCTGACAGCAGCTTCCGTCATGGGAATGGGCAGTAAATCATACAAATAGCCACCATCGTGGCTATAGCTTAAATGTTCTGAATACAATAACGCGGCGTGCTGTTTCAAGAACTGTTTAATCTGTCCGACAAATTCCAGATTCAACGGATGCGACCCGCCAATCGACAACGATAAGCCATGGCAAATCAGGGGCGCGCGTTCAACACATGCCGCAAATTGTTTGGCATGTCGCCCACCGAACCCCATCCAGTTTTCAGGCGCAACTTCAATAAAATCAGGTAACTGTTCAGCCAGCAAAAACGCATCGATCAGCTCGCGCCGTAACCCTAAACCAACACCTGTCAAGTTGTGCATGACATTCCTCAGCACGTCACCCTGCTAACAGTTGCTAAACTGTTAGCATCGGCTTTGGTTTAGTGATTGCTACCACATGAAGCATCGCCAGCTTTGTGACCACCACAAGATGCATCAGCAGCTTTTTTATGCTGCACTATTTTATGTTGCGTTGATTTTTTCATCATCACGCGTTTGGCTTCACCACATTGACCATCTTTTGCTTTACTGCTTTGTACACTGCTGGCCGAAGCGGGCTGATTATCCGCTGCCTGAGCTGCCGTACCTGTTACTGACAGTGCCAATAAAGCTGCAACTGAAGTCATGCTATGTAATTTGTTCATCGTGCTTTCCTAACTCAATCGGGATGTAAAAATGATCATGTACCAAGGTACACAAAGAGGCGGTTAAAATACCGATTTGTGACCATCAGAGTGCATTTTGCGACCCCAGATACCATCTCAAGCTAAGTTTAATCTTTCAAGCTTAATGCTAAATACACTTTCATTATTTTTTGTAGCTTATTGCATTTTTCCTGATCAGATTAAGCGTTTTGAACACTTCAAAGCTTAAAGGTGCACCTGTATATTTTTCAGTACCGATCTCATCCTATAACCATCAATGAGATCGGTATAGAGCTATGCATTCATCTGGGTGATCCATTGAAGTAAACCGTACTTTTGTCGGGCTTAACCCTTTTTCACCAAGTAATGGTATTCCTTCTTCTGCTGTTCATCGAGCTGTTCTTCCTGCAACAACAGTTCATGTCCCAAATGCATACAAAACTTTGGAATGTCCCATGAGGTTGATGGATCAGTCGCAAACACCTCTACCACGTCACCTGATTTGGCTTTACGAATTGCTTGATGCAACATCATGACAGGTTCAGGGCAACGCAGCCCACGGGTATTAAGTTGAATGGCTGGGGTAACAGAAACGTCAGACATGGTAAACCCAAGATAAAAAATCTGCTTTATTTTAGCATAAAGTACAATAAGACTTGTTTTTTCTCAATTCGTTGTATTGTCGTTGCAAGATGCAGTTTATTAGATGCATCTCGGTTTTTTCTTCGGTATGATTGAGGCCCATTCAGTAAAAAAACACCCATTTTAGGAACAATCATGCACGAGGAATCAAGCCCATCGTGGGGGATGCGAGGCTTAAGAAAATGGTTAGGCACAGCGCCTGAAACCCGAGATGAATTATTAAAACTTGTCCAAGATTCTCGCCGTTTTTTAGAACCCGATACAGTGGCAATGCTTGAAGGCGTGCTGGACTTACCTGCCACCAAAATTCGCGAAGTCATGACACCCCGTACCGCCATGATCAGCTTACAAGAAGATGACGAACTGCTCGACATTTTGCATGTCCTGATTGATTCGGCACATTCACGTTTTCCTGTGTTTTCAACCGACCAGCCTGAAAATGTGGTGGGGATTTTACTGGCAAAAGATTTATTGCCATTTTTAATTGACCCGAAAGCCAAACTCGACATTCGTGCGATCATGCGCCAGCCTGTGTTCGTGCCTGAAAGTGCCCGTTCTGACCAAGTGCTGCGCATGCTCAAAAACACCCAGACTCATATTGCGATTGTGATTGATGAATACGGCGCAACTTCAGGTCTAGTCACGCTAGAAGATATCCTAGAAGAAATTGTCGGGGAAATTGAGGATGAACATGACACAGCCGATGAAGAGGCTAATTATATTGTCCCCGACCCAAAACATAACCCTGCCAATGCATGGCTAGTGCAAGCGCTCACCCCAATTGAATATTTTAATAGTGTACTAGATGCCGATTTCTCCGATGATGAAGTCGAAACTGTCGGTGGTTTATTGTTACAAGAACTCGGTTTAGTCAATGATTTGCAGGGGCAAGTGATTGAACTGAACCAATGGCAATTTACTATTTTAGAAGCTGATGCACGTACGATTCATCTAATTCAGGCTGTGCGTCAATGAGTCAAATCTTTATCGCAAAATCTTCTAAAAATAACAGCACCGCAAAGCTTCCACTTTGGCTCGGCAGTCTGATTGCCTTACTGGCAGGTTCCGCCTTTATTTTTGCTTTAGCACCCTATTATATTTGGATTGTGGCACTGATTAGCCCTGCCGTTTTATATGCCTGTCTGCAACAACGTTCTGCCCCTCAAGCGTTACTGATTGGCTGGTGTTACGGTTTTGGCTTGTGGTTTGTAGGTGCATTTTGGTTATACACCTCGATTCATGAATACGGCGATACCAGTGCATTTTTCAGTGTATTACTGATTGCAATTATGGCCAGCATTATGGCCCTGTTTAGTGCGTTACAAGCCTGGGTCTACCGACGCTTTTTCCCTGAAACACCGCTAACTTTTGCACCCCTTTGGGTGTTTTTTGAATGGGCAAAAACCTGGGTGTTTACAGGCTTTCCGTGGCTATTTGTTGGCTATGCCTTTACCGAACGCTTTTTAGACCAATATGCGCCACTATTTGGGGTCTTTGGAATCTCGTTTATTGCGGTAACGATTGCCTGCGGTCTGGTGGAAATCATTCGACGGAAATGGTTCTGGGCAGTACCGATCGTGGTCTTGCTGGCAGGAGCATGGGCTGCTTCGTTTGCGGTATTTGTGCAGCCAAAAGCCGAAAAACCCCTACAAGTATCGTTGATTCAGGGCAATATTCCTCAAGACCTAAAATGGCTGACCAGCTATCAGAACCGTACATTGGAGATTTACCACGACTTAAGCATTCCTGAGTGGAGTCGTGATTTGGTGGTTTGGCCAGAGTCTTCGATTCCAATGCCGCAAACTGCCATTGAGCCGTTTTTACAAGACATTAACCGTCAAGCACTTGCCAAGCATTCGGCATGGGTGACTGGCATTCCTTACTTTGATGAAGCTGGCTCCATTAAGGCACAAAAACCGTTGTTCTATAATGCTCTGATGGCTTCTGGCGAGCAGACTTCTGGGTTATACCAGAAACAGCGTCTTGTGCCATTTGGTGAATATGTGCCGCTGGCAGGCTTACTCAAGTGGGTTTTACCATCACTGCAAAATGATGCCAGTGCAGGTGGATTTACCGCAGGTCAGTCAGGGCAAAAACCACTGTCTGTGAAGAGGCACAATTTAGGTGCAGTGATTTGTTATGAAGTCGCTTATCCGAATCTGACCCGCCTCAATGCTGAACACAGTGACTTTATGGTGACCGTGTCCAATGATGCATGGTTTACAGGCACGGCAGGCCCTTGGCAGCATTTACAAATGGTACAAATGCGTGCCAAAGAAAATGGACGCTGGTTTATTCGTGCCACCAATACAGGGGTGACTGCGTTTATTGATGCCCAAGGGCATATTGTTAAACAAGCACCTCAAGATAAAACCTTTGTGTTGCGCGGTGAATTACCTGCATATACAGGTCAAACCTTGTATAACCGTTTGGGCAATGCACCTGTGCTGATCTTCTGTCTATTGTTGTTATTGCTGAGTTTGCGCTATCGTCCACGTCAGATTGACGTGTCGTTTAAATCGCGCCGTTAATTCAAGCAGCGTGTTGGTTGCATCAAGTAGCCAACACGCTTCATCATTTAATATTGAAAACTCATAATCCAATATGTGACCACATTTGCCAAAAACAGCATGTACCCATGCTGATAGATTTGTATTGTCCGTTGCTCAAATGAATGTTTTATACGACTCACTGACGGCGTTAAAATTTGCAATGCTCGAATAAAGCCCAAACTGGCACAAGATACAAATAAACTAAGCGCAAAGCACCCCAAATGATCTGACTTTCAGCATGACTGACATGCCATAAAACATCTACCACATACTCTGCTGGTCACAAGCTAGCAATGAAACACACTGCTTTTCGCATTTTCCAGTGCAACTCATGCACATCATCTAAGAATAAGATTCTTAATGTTTATCCCTTCCGACAAAACTATTGTCTTTTGCATGATGCCGATTTTTAAAATCAAGACATCACCTTATTTCTGCCGATCTTTAGAGTTTCTTGTAACTATTGGTTTGGAAGATTATTTTTTCTAAATTAAATTAAGATGTTAAATTATTCTTAATGGATACTTTGGCAGTATATTTGGCATTTTTTCAGAGCCAGACTTGTCAATCCCCAAACAAATCTTGCATAGTGCTGTCAAATTCAAAATAAGTGATGTTTATGCCTTTACCGTTTCGGATTCGAGTTGCCATTCCTGTTCATTTATATGACTGTTTCGATTACACCTTGAGTGCAGAACAGTATCAGCAGGCAGAAATGGGCGCACGTGTAGCAGTTCCATTCGGGGCGCGGCATTGTATTGGCATCATTGTGGAAAAACTGGCAGCCGATGAACCTTTGGATCCACGTTTTGAGTTAAAAGCCATTCATGCCTTACTGGATCAGCACAGCTTGCTGGATGCCAATCATCTGAAACTATTGCATTGGGCAGCGTTGTACTATCATTTCCCCCTCGGAGAAGTGTTGCCTGTGACCTTTCCAACGCTGCTGCGTCAGGGCAAACCTTATGATGTTTTGGCAAAAATCTGGGTACTCACAGAGCCTCAAGCTGACGTGGCATTTAAAAATGCGCATCGTCAGCAAGAAGCCTACAAAATTTTAAAACTCAAACCACACGGTACACCACAGCATATTTTAAATGCCAGCGGGATTGAAAATAAAACCCTTGAAGCCCTCGCCAAAAAAGGGATTGCTCGTGCAGAATATCAGCATCAGGAGATTAAAAACGAGCCTGTACAACTGGCACAACTGCCACTGAAAGCCAATACTGACCAAAGCAAAGCCATTCAAAGTATTTTAAAGGCACAGCAACAGTTTCAGGCATTTTTACTGGATGGGATTACAGGCAGCGGTAAAACCGAAGTGTATTTGCAAGTCATGTACGAAGTACTGAAAAAAGGCAAACAGGTCTTGGTGCTGGTACCCGAAATTGGGCTGACCCCGCAAACCATTCATCGTTTTCAGTCGCGTTTTCACGGTCATACCGTGCTGCTCCATTCGGGTTTAAGTGATACTCAGCGTTTACAGGCATGGCAACAGGCACAAACGGGACACGCTTCGATTATTTTGGGAACGCGCTCTGCTATTTTCACCCCACTGCCAAATCTTGGCTTAATCATTTTAGACGAAGAACATGATCTGTCTTTTAAACAGCAGGAAGGCTTTCGCTATCACACCCGCGAAGTCGCCTTGTATCGGGCGCATCTGCAACATTGCCCAATTATTTTAGGTTCAGCCACCCCAAGTATGGAAAGCTATGCCTTGGTCGAGCAAGGCAAACTGACACATTTGCAACTCAACCAGCGCGCGGGTCATGCTGTCTTACCGCAAATGCACATTATTGACCTGAAAATTGCCCAGAAACAACATGGGCTGAGTCAGCAGTTAATTCAGCAGATTCGGCAGCGGCTTGAGAAAAAACAGCAGGTTTTAATCTTCCTGAATCGACGGGGTTATGCACCCGTCCTGATTTGTGAGCAATGTGCATGGCAAGCGAACTGCCCACGTTGCGATGCGCATTTCACCTTGCACACCAAGCCCTATCAGCATTTGCACTGTCACCACTGCGGTCTGGTACAGCGTTTGCCTGAGCGCTGCCCTGCCTGTAACCATGAGAGCTTAAAACCGATTGGCATGGGCACAGTCAAAATTGAAGAAGCCCTCCAAGAACTGTTTCCTGAATACCCTGTGCTACGAGTTGACCGTGACAGTACCAGTCGGGTGGGAAGCTGGCAGAAAATTTATGATCAGATTCAGCAAAATCAACCGCTCATTTTATTGGGTACACAAATGCTGGCCAAAGGGCATCATTTTCCGTATGTCAGTCTGGTGGCACTTCTGGATATTGATGCTGGCTTGCTCAGCGTTGACTTTCGTGCCACAGAACGCACTGCGCAATTGATTATTCAAGTCGCAGGACGTGCAGGACGCGGTGAACACAAAGGTGATGTGCTGATTCAAACCTTACGCCCCGAGCATCCCCTGTTTCATATGCTGCTAGAAAAAGACTACCGCTACTTTGCCCAGCACACCCTCAAAGAACGCAAACTGGCACAATTTCCGCCGTATCGCTACACAATGCTGGTGCGTAGTCAAACTCGCAATGCCACCGACAATCAGGCATTTTTACAGCAGATTGCCAACCAACTTCGTAACGCCGCAGGCAACGAAATCGAGATTTGGGGGCCAATTCCTGCACCGATGGAACGTAAGGCGGGACGCCATCAGGCACATTTACTCCTGTTGGCAACAGATCGTACCCGCTTGCACATGCACGTGCGAGCTTGGTGGGCAGAAGTCATACAACAACAGCCGAAAAATATCCGAGTTTCGATTGATGTCGATCCACAGGAATTGAACTAACACAACTACGACCATTTACGGGCATTGTCTGCAATATTGCTGTTTATAATATATGGATCAAAGAGATAAAGCTGGCTACTTGACTCGATGTTTGGGTTTGGTTGATGTTCTGCTGTTCAATATTAAGGCTGATTCATGTCACTACTCCTGCAAATCACGATTTTTTTGGGTGCTGCCCTGTTACTGGTTCCATTGGGGAAGCGTTTTGGTCTGGCCACAGTTTTAGGCTATTTATTCACGGGAATTATTTTAGGGCCGAGTGTCTTCAATATCGCCAGTGACGCCGATGCGATTATGAACATGGCAGAGTTTGGCGTGATTTTGCTGATGTTCCTGATCGGGCTTGAACTTCGTCCGCAGCGCCTGTGGCAGTTACGCGAATCCATTTTTGCGATGGGTAGCCTGCAAGTGCTCGGGACAGGCATCGTGATCATGCCAATTCTATATTTCGGGCTGCATTTGTCGCTTGCCAGTAGTTTTGTGATTGGTTTTGCCCTTGCGCTGTCTTCTACCGCCTTTGTGCTGCAACTGCTCAGCGAAAAACAACAACTGAATACCACTTATGGGCAAAAAGCCTTTTCAGTGTTGCTGTTTCAGGATATTGCCGCCATTCCATTGCTGGCCACCATTCCAATTTTGGCAGGCAACCAGTCTGCTCATCATGGCATTGCCTATTTCGCAGCGATTCTTGCCACCTTTAGCGGTTTGTTTTTATTTAGTCGTTTTGTCATGCGCCCATTTTTTCGCTTTGTTGCCAAAAGTGGCGCCAGTGAACTGATTACTGCGGTGGCACTGTTTATTGTGCTGTCGGTGGTACTGCTGATGCAAACCCTCGGCATTAGCGTCACACTCGGAGCATTTTTAACAGGTGTGTTACTGGCAGATTCCGAATTTCGGCATGAACTTGAAGCCAGTATCGCGCCGTTTAAAGGCTTGCTACTGGGCTTGTTTTTTATGACCGTGGGCATGACCACACAGCTTTCTTTGCTACAAACCATGCCTGAAATCATCGTGGGTGGTGCGGTTGCACTGCTATTGATTAAAGCCAGCATTATGACCTTGATTGGGCGTTATTATCATAACAACTGGAAAAACAGCCTGTTGCTGGGGACTTGTCTGGCGCAAGGTGGTGAATTTGCTTTTGTGGTGCTCACCACTGCCCAAGATGCGGGTGTATTGAAAAGCCATTTGCTCGAACCTGTCAGCCTGATCGTGACGCTTTCCATGACCTTAACCCCACTGCTGTACTGGGTGGTGAGTCGCTGGATTGCACCACGTTTTGACCGTCAGGAACAGCCTGCCTACGATGACATTCCCAATCAGCATAATCCGATGATTATTGCGGGGTTTGGGCGTTTCGGGCAGATTATTGCGCGGGTTGCCCGTCTGCAACATATTCCCTTTACCGCGATTGACCATAGCCTGCAACAAATCGACTTTGTACGCAAATACGGCGGCACACTGTATTATGGTGATGTCACACAGCCTGAAATTTTGCGCTCGGCGGGCATTGAACATGTCAAAATTTTTATTCTGGCGATTGATGATGTCGAAGACTCGCTCAATGTAGCTCGGCACATTACCCTGAACTATCCGCACATTACCCTACTGGCAAGGGCGCGCGACCGTCATCATGTACATTTGCTACGAGATTTGGGCGTGCATTATATTTGGCGGGAAACGTATTTATCCTCACTGGGAATGGCGTACCGTGCCTTGCGTGAACTGGGCATTGATGATGCCACGGCATATCAGAAAATCGAGCTGTTTCGTGATTATGATGAAAAGCTGTTATTGGAACAGCAAAATATTTACAATGATGAACAGAAAATCTTTGAAACACACCGTAATGCGCTGGCTGAACTGGAGCATCTATTTGAAAGCGATGCATTTGCTGAAAATAAAAGCGATGATGTCAATTTACGTCGCGGTTTAGATCAGCAACGCATCAATGTTGCACGGGATGAGTCTGAGTAACTTGTGTTTTATAATATCATCTCCATTAAGACAGGGTCTTGGAGAAATATATGTCTAATTTACGTCAACGCTTTTATATTGAAAACTGCCCTGTTCGTGGCGAAGTGGTTCATCTGGAAGAAACGCTGCAAACCATTTTGCAGCAGCGTCAGTATCCACAAGCTGTACAGATTTTACTGGGTGAAATGCTCAGTGCCACAGCGCTACTTGCCAGTACCTTAAAAATCAAGGGACGCATCAGCCTGCAAATTCAGGCACAAGGCACGTTTAAATGGGCGATGGCAGAATGTAACCATTTAGGTGAAGTACGTGCTTTAGCTGATTTTGAAGCAGACCCGCGTTTTGAACACGCGACTGACAGTAGCACAGTGTTAGCTGCGCTGCATCAGCCTGTATTGTTTATCAATATCGAACCTGAGTTTGGCGAGCGTTATCAAGGAATTGTACCTTTAGATCAGCCAAATCTGGCAAGCTGCCTGATGCAGTATTATGATTTGTCAGCACAAATTCCAACGCATATTGTCTTGGCAAGCAATGAAAAACGCACGGGTGGTTTACTGATTCAGCTTTTGCCGCGTAACAGTGAAGAAGAACAGCGTTTTATCGATGAAGACTTATGGCCTCGTCTGATTATGCTGACCGAAACTCTAAAAGCTGAAGAACTCACTGACCTAAGCGCTAATGAAATTCTATACCGTTTATATAACGAAGAAGATGTGCGTTTACCTGAATTGGAGCAGCTTCAATTTGGTTGCACCTGTTCCAAAAAGAAATGTGCCAATGCCCTGATTCAGATTGGCGTTTCCGCAGTCAAAGAAACACTGGAATTTCAAAATCCAATCGAGATGGACTGCCAATTCTGCAACACCAAATATCAGTTTACCGCTGAAGAAGCGCTTGGCTTGTTTGGCGAGCATCTCAGTTAAATGACTAAACCTAAGATGAATTGAAGACCGACTTCAATTCATCTAGTTTATTGATAGGCATCAATGATGCCACACAAAATATAAAAATTAATTTCATCACCTCGCCTGTACCCATCAAACTTCATACTGACTATAAACCTGTCTTTAGCAACATTAAGCTCAATAGAACCGATCACTACATTTAGTCTCACAGCAAAACCCTAAAAATAGTATTTTACGAAAATATTTTTGTGCGACGAGTTTTAAAATTTCGCGATATCTATATTCAATAGAATGCACAATGCCTGTTGAAATCTATAAAAATCGTTTCATAATGATGAAAAGATAACCATAAACAGCGATGAAGCTATGCCAAAAAATTACTACGAAGAACTAGGAGTCAACCGCAAGGCGAGCGCAGACGAAATTAAAAAAGCCTATCGCAAACTGGCGCGTAAATACCATCCTGACATTAGCAAAGAAAGTGATGCCGAAGCCAAAATGCAAGCCATCAATGTCGCCTATGACACGCTCAGTAACTCTGAAAAAAAAGCAGAATATGATCAAATGTTAGATCATCCACAGGGCTTTGCTGGTTTTGGTGGACAAGCAGGTCAAGGCGGTTTTGATGAAGCCCAGTTTTATCGTCAAGGCAATGCCTCAGATTTTCATGGTTTTGAAGATTTATTTGGACGGTTTGGCTCAGGTTTTGGTGGGGCACAGCGTCAGCAGTCATCTTATCGAGGGGAAGATCAACACGCCAGTATTGAAGTGCCGATAGATGTTGCTTACCATGGTACAACCCAACAAATTACGCTACAAATTCCCACCATCAATGCCTATGGTGAACCCGAAGTCCAACGTAAAACCTTACAAGTCAAAATTCCTAAAGGCATGAAAGAAGGTCAACAAATTCGCCTGTCGGGTCAAGGTCAGGTCGGAATACGTGGTGGAGCCAACGGTGACCTGTATATTGAAATTCGTTACCAAGATACTGACAGCGTTCGGGTTGAAGACAGTGATGTTTATGTGACCGTGCCAATTAGTCCTTGGGAAGCAGCGCTCGGGCATGGCATCACCGTAAATACGCCTGCAGGTGCATTACAGGTCAACATTCCTAAAAATGCAAAACAGGGCCAACAATTACGTTTAAAAGACAAAGGGATTCCGAATAAAACCGCAGGACATTTATATCTAATTCTCAATATTGTTTTTCCAAGTGCTCACAATGAGCAACAACAGCATGCTTATCAACAATTGGCGGCAAATTTTCCAGACTTTAATCCGCGTCAAGGCTAAGGAGTTGAGCTATGACTACTATTTATTATCGTGAAATTCTCTGTGATGACTGCACTGACTCGGAAATCATTGATGACCAACTCAGTTTCACTTTGACCCAATTTGCTGAGACATGTGGGCAATCGCCAGAATGGATTTTGCAACTGCTCGAATACGATATATTACCCACCCGTTCAGACACAACAGAACATGTTTTTTTAGGTGAAGACCTCAGTCGGGCACGCCGAGCCTATCGTTTACAACGAGACTTTGAAGCATCATTTTCAGCCGTTGCAATGATGCTCGATTTGATTGATGAGGTGCAAAAATTGCGTAAGCAAGTCAGACATGCGAACTTCGAATAAGCGGAGAATTCTTACAAAATATTAGAATATTTTTTACATAAAGTACTGTAAAAAAGCCAAATAATCACATAAGATTTATAAGGAATTAAAAAACTCACAAGCATTATAAATTGCATTTGTTGATGCGGTGCAAACATAATAATTTCAATACTCACACAAGGAGCAATCATGTTTCCAGAATATCGCGGACTCATTAGTAAGTTAAAACAGGAAGATGCTCATTTTTCCAAACTGTTTGAAGAACACAATGCGCTTGATCATGAAATCCTTCGTTTAGAACAAGATCCTGTGACTTCTGGACTAGAAGAAATTGAAACGCTCAAACTGAAAAAACTTAAATTAAAAGAAGAACTGTACGATATGTTGAAACGTGCAGAGAGTGACATTGAGGGGAGTTAACATTCGCTAGCATCCAAAAAAGACGGGTAACAGCTCGTCTTTTTTATTGCAAATCCAATAAGCCAAATACTGAACATCAAACAATCAGTTTAAGCGCTCTTTTTATGCAGACTATGAAATGGTGCTTGCCCCAACAAGACTTGATCAATCACATCAAGGACAACTTCTTGCTGGTTATTTTTTTCGGTGACAAAGTTAGCCGCTTGTTTCAGTTCATCGACAGCATTGGCTACTGCAAAGCCATAACCTGACTGTTTGACCATTTCAAGGTCATTGTAGTTATCGCCAATCGCAAGAACCTGATCTGCTGAGACACCCCAGCGCTGTTGCAGTAATTGCAAACCATGTGCCTTGTGGCGATTTGGCACAATCAGATCAATAAAGCCAAAACCGCTCGACACCATTTTCACCGAACCATTCGCAATAAATTCAAACTGCTGCAAATCATCACACAGCGTTGAAAAATCATATTGTCGAGTGTCTAAAGTGACTTTGCAGATTTGATCTTGCGCCTGTGTCAAATCAGGAATTTGCTGCAGAGATTTGAAGTATTTGTTGAGTTTTTCCAGATTGTGCTCAGGGACTGCATGATCAATATATGCACCACGTTTCCCACAGAGAATCAGCGCACTTGCGTAACGCTCTGCAATTGCGACACGCATACGATCCACCAAGTTTGGAGAGAAATATGCAAATGAAACTTCTTGCTCAGCATCCAGCACATAAGCACCATTTTCGGAAATAAAGGCAAGCTGGTGAGCAATCTCGGGAAAGTAATTTTTTAAGGTTGAAAGCTGATTGCCGCTGGCAACTACAAAATAAATACCACGTTGTTGAAGTTGTTGATACTGTTTTAAAAAGCGTGCTTTGTTATATTTTTTATCTTCGTTAAGAAAAGTTCCATCCATATCTACTGCAATAATTTTAACTGTCATTTACACCTCAGGTTTTGTTTTTGTTCGTCCCATTATGCACACAAAGGATTGCGGTTTTGTGAAAAAAATTAGACTAAAGGCGAATATTTTTAAGTTTTATTACAAAAGCATCAGTAAATAACGTTCAGTCTTGGCGAATCGCATGAGAATAAACGGTACAACATCCCTTTGACTTAAAATATATGACCATTCCTATAAAGCGATGCGATTTAGGCTAAGCGACTCGGTAGCCCCATAGCCTGCCTGCTTTATTTAAATTTAGTGATCTTTTCAACTTCTTTCAGGGTCTGCTTAATTGGTTCGTAATCTAAAAACCAAAATAAGTTTACGCCACGATGATGGTGCTGCTGTGCCAGCATATCAATCACACTCTTTTCACCACGCCCTACCAAATGACGACGATAAAAATATATGACCAGCAGCACGGTACACATGAGCATCACGATCAGCATGACCCAAAAACCTACAGGTGATTTCAAGCCTGGAATAAATTCAAAATTCATTCCATACACCCCTGTCAACAAAGTTAAAGGCGCAAATACTGCGGTAATGATGGCTAAAATTCGCATATTTTCATTGGTCTGATTGGAAATTGCCGAAAAATGCAAATCTATTGCCGCCTGAATCGAACTGCGCAAGCGTGCGGTATGTTTCTGAATCCGCTCAATATGGCTCACCAGATCATTAATGCGCACCAGCATAATATCGAGTGCTTCACGATGTTGCTCACCCACCAAATGATGGTAGTTTTCTACGATCTCATCACGTAATTCTTGCAAGGTTTCAATCTGTTCTTCACATAAATTTTCGACTTGCTGGAACGCCATGTTTTCCTGCAATAACTGATGCCATTGTTTGAAATTCCCATGCCCTTGTAACAGCTCACGCTGCCAATACTCTACACGGCGCGTCAATGGTGACCGCAATTCTAGATAATCATCAATCATGCTATTTAAAATGCGCAATGACAGATTCAGAGGGGTATTGGGAAGTTTACGTAGACGATTTTGTTCTTCAGGAGAACGATGCATAAACCCATGCAAACGCTCAATATAATTTTCAATGGCTTTATTGCCCTTCTCGCGCACGGTCACCAATGCCCGTGAACTCATACAAAACCCGACAGGTGTTGTCACCAACCCAAAATCACTGCTGTGCGTTTCCGAGTTTTTATCAGTGAGGTTAATATGATCATTCAGCGTAATCAGTTTACGAAAGATCAGAAAATCATAATCTTCCATTGCATCAAAAGCACACGGATGCTCAATATTTAAAATATCCTGTACATGAAATTCATTTAAGGACAAATTTGCCAAAGCATGTAATTTTTCTTGCCATTCATCACTTTTACCGACCACATCCTGCCTTAAGCAATCGACCCAGACAAAATCCAGCACATAAAATTCAGACTGTTCTTGGCTAATAAAGGCGTAATTTTCATCAGGATGATGGTAAAAGTAATAAATCTGCATATATTCACATTTAAAAATACATTAAGGTTTTTATCATGCCATAAAAAAAGCCCGCTTCAAGCGGACTTTCTTTATCAGACAACAGCTAGATTATGCTTGTGCAACATCTTTCATGGTCAATTTAATACGACCACGGTTGTCAACATCGGCAACCTGAACGTTAATTTCTTGACCTTCTTTCAATACGTCAGTCACGTTAGCAATACGCTCATTTGAAATTTGAGAAATATGCAACAAACCATCCGTACCAGGCATGATGTTGACAAACGCACCAAATTCTACAATGCGAATGACTTTACCTTGATAGATTTTACCTGGCTCAACTTCAGCGGTTAGGGCCTGAATCTTGGCAATTGCAGCACGTGCAGCAGCTTTAGATTCACCAAATACACGCACTGTACCGTTGTCTTCAATGTCAATCGCCGCTTTAGTTTCTTCAGTAATTTGACGGATAGTTGCACCGCCTTTACCAATCACGTCACGGATTTTGTCTGGATTAATCGTAATCACTTCAAAAGTTGGCGCATGCATTGAAATTTCAGGACGAGCACGCGAAATCACTTTATTCATTTCATTCAGGATGTGCATACGACCCGCAAATGCTTGGTTCAATGCCACTTCCATGATTTCTTCAGTGATACCTTCGATCTTGATGTCCATTTGAAGTGCAGTAATACCGTTGGCAGAACCTGCTACTTTAAAGTCCATGTCGCCAAGGTGGTCTTCGTCACCCAAGATGTCAGAAAGAACTGCGAAACGCTCGCCTTCTTTAACTAGACCCATTGCGATACCCGCAACTGGTGCTTTAAGTGGAACACCTGCATCCATAAGTGATAGAGAAGCACCACATACAGAAGCCATTGAAGATGAACCGTTAGATTCAGTGATATCCGATACGATACGGATTACATACGGGAAGCGGTCTGCTGCAGGAAGAACAGCTTGCACACCACGACGTGCCAAACGGCCATGACCGATTTCACGACGTTTAGGCCCAGATTCACGACCAGTTTCACCCACAGAGTATGCTGGGAAGTTGTAGTGCAACATGAAGCTGTCAGTTTTAGTACCTGAAAGGGTATCAACCATCAACGCATCACGTGTGTTACCCAAAGTTGTTGTTACCAACGCCTGAGTTTCACCACGAGTAAACAATGCAGAACCGTGAGCACGATCTAACACGCCAACTTGCACGTCAAGCGCACGAACTGTTTTGGTGTCACGACCATCAATACGTGGCTTACCAGACAAGATGTTGTCACGTACGGTACGGTATTTAAGATCTTCAAATAATTCGTTTACGTCGTCAGCGATACCGTCAACGTCTTCTTCTGGAACGAATTGAGCAACAGCTTCTGCTTGAAGCGCATCAAGTGCCGCGTAACGGTCTTGTTTTACCGCAATGGTGTAAGCTTCAGAAATTTTTGCTTCAAATGCTTCTTTCAGCTTCGCACGCAATTCTTCGTTTTGTGTTGGAGCAACCCAAGTTGATTCTGCTGCACCAACAGCTGCTGCAAATTCTTTAATCGCTTGAATCGCAATTTGCTGTTCGTCATGACCAAACAATACTGCACCAAGCATTTGGTCTTCTGAAAGCTCTTTCGCTTCAGATTCAACCATCAATACTGCTGATTCTGTACCTGCAACCACAAGGTCAAGATCACTTTCTTTTAGTTGTTCATAGTTTGGGTTAAGAACGTATTCACCGTTGATTAAACCAACACGCGCACCACCGATTGGACCACGGAACGGCGTACCTGCAATTGCAAGTGCAGCAGAAGTACCGAGCATCGCAGCAATGTCAGCGTCCATAGTTTTGTCAGAAGACACAACAGTTGCTGTCACTTGAATTTCGTTGTAATAACCTTCTGGGAACAACGGACGAATTGGACGGTCAATCAAACGTGAAATTAAAGTTTCTGCTTCAGAAGCACGACCTTCGCGCTTACCATAACCACCAGGGATACGACCCGCAGCATATTGTTTTTCTTGGTAGTTAACTGTTAATGGGAAGAAATCCTGACCTGCTTTTGCTGTTGGCTGAGCCACAACTGCAACAAGAACAGTTACCCCACCCATAGTAATCAATACCGAGTTGGCTTGGCGTGCAACACGACCAGTTTCCAAAACGACTTGGTATTGACCATACTGGAATTCTTTACGAACAATATTAAACATCGACATATATTATATTTTCCTAGTTCTTTTTGAACAGTTTTTCTAGTGGAGACCCCTAAGGTTTGGCATTCACAACACAAACTGGAAATAAATGACAAAGCTTAGAAGCCGACCTCACTAGATGTTAGACACGAAGAAGGAGCGAATATTCGCCCCTTCTAAAATAGCTTAGCAAGCTAAGCTTTGCTTGATTTTCAGCGACGAAGTCAGAAACATTCGAAATACCGAAAAATAAGCCTGAATCGAATTAACGACGTAGACCTAAAGCACCGATCAAAGCAGTGTAACGACCATGATCTTTACCGTTTAGGTAGTCAAGTAATTTACGGCGTTGGTTAACCATACGGATCAAACCACGACGGCTGTGATGGTCGTGTTTGTGAGTTTTAAAGTGACCTTGCAAATCATTGATTTGTGCAGTTAACAAAGCAACTTGTACTTCTGGTGAACCAGTGTC
Organism: Acinetobacter brisouioides; assembly: GCF_004331075.1. GTDB lineage: Bacteria > Pseudomonadota > Gammaproteobacteria > Pseudomonadales > Moraxellaceae > Acinetobacter. The sequence goes on from NZ_SJNX01000004.1 coordinate 151,594, forward strand.
GTTTTCTGCACGAGCAAATTTAGCAACGATTTCTGCGCGGTCTTGGTTAGTTAAAGCCATTTCGATTACTCCGAGATGCTTGAAAAATTAAAATTTTTGATATCTTTCAAGTGATTAAAAATTTTAATCATCATGATTGCCGTGCATCACTACAGCAAGGTGTTTATTTTAAGTGAAAATCTGAGCGATTGCAAAAAAAGCGTGAGATTCAATCAATTTTTTTAGAAATAATAAAAAAAATGCAAAAGCCCAAACGGTATTGGTTTGGGCTTTTGTACGCTGTAGTTTCTTGTTTTGCCATTATTGTTATTATGAGCGGTTGAGTCGCGCTTCTTAGTTAGTTATTTAACATCCTAACTTGAGCTTATTATGCTTCCATGTGCACCATGTTCGCACAAAAATAGTCGGTCACCTATGGGCGTTGTCTTAAGCTAATGTAAGCAAAAACTTACAAAAAAAACACGATTAAAATACTCAAGAAACACAAACCACTACAGTTTGATGAAAAATATTCAATAAATTCAAATAAATATAAAAACAAAAAAGATTATACCTATAGTTTTATATATTTAAAAGAGTTGACCATTTGATACAAAAATTTACATGTTCAATTTCTCAACTTTACATAAAACAAAATGGATCAATTGTTCTGTATGGATGAATCGAGATGATTAACACGGCTAGATCTACAGGACATAAAAAAACCCTGTAGTCTCTCCCAAAACTACAAGGTTTAGTGGCTGTAAGTTTCCTGCGTATGACTCACGTCCCGTAAGTTTGCTGTCTATTGACTATTATTATTCTTATGCAATTATAATTTAGCTCATCCATGCTAAATCAATTTGGCAAAACCATAGTATGAACATCTAACTGACTAAACTATTCGGCAATTTCCTTATTTAATGTAAGCCATTTCTTACATTAGCCCTTATTGTATAATAAAACTTTACTATTCAATGGATTGTTCAATTTTTCTAATCAAACCACTGTATCTAACCGTCTGACAGGTTAATGCCTGAGCAAACGCTGCCCGATCTACCAACAATGACACGGCTTTCTTTGCCCGAGTAATTGCCGTATAAATCAGCTCCTGACTTAACAACTTTGCTGCTTGTGCATCCAGTACAACAGCCGTATGCGCAAACTCGGATCCTTGTGATTTATGAATCGTCAAGGCAAACGCGGTGGCAATATTTTTAGGCAAGCGTTGGGCAATCACCCATTTTTGTAAGCTTGGAAAAAATACCGAAAACTGCTGATGATCTTCTTTCTGAAAAAGGCAGATCCCAATATCACCATTGGCAAGCCCAAGCTGATCGTCGTTTTCTGTCATCATGACAGGACGACCAATATACCAATCCCCAACTGCCTGCGTATATGGGAATAGTATTTTGAGTAATTGCTGCTGCATAAACTGGTTGATACGTTCCAGACCAAACTCACCGTGATGAATCGCGGTCAAAATGCGGTAATGATCAAAACTGGCAATAACTTGCTCAATCTCAGTCTGTGACTGTTCACCTTGCAAATAAGCCAGCAAGCTTTGAGTATAGTCTTCAAAACCTGACCATAATTGCTGTAATGTCTGCTCTATGGCAGTTTCAGCATTTAAATACTGTAACTGAACTAAATCTTTTTGAATGCTGTTTAGATCAAGAACCTGCAACTGTCCCGCCGCAACAACGTCTTGTTCAAATCTATCTAATACTTGGGCAGCATTAAGTTGTCGAGCAGTCACCTGCTGAATAAAACGTGCCATTTTCCCAATTAAAGCATCATCACTAAAACGCCTACTATTCAGCAAATTTACGCGATAGGACTGTAACTGTTTGGATTGCTGTAAATCTGCCAGTACCGAACCAACATCCACCGATGCCAACTGCTGCGCATCTCCCAATAAAATCAGGCGGGCATGATCAGGAATTGCCTCAAACAATAAAGTGGCTAGATTTAAATCCAGCATCGAGGCCTCATCGACAATAATCAGATCATAAGGTAAGGGTTGCTGTGCGGTAAATTTTGCCTGCCCTTGTCTACCGATTCCAAGCAGGCGATGCAATGTCACAGGCTTTAATAGCAGTAGTTCAGGCTGAATCAAGCCTTGTTGTTGCAAATCAGGATCATTAAAAGAAAGCTGCAAGGCTTCCTGCATCCGCTGGGCGGCCTTACCTGTGGGTGCAGCCATTGCGATACGTAAATGAGGTAAGCAATGATTTAAAACTGCCACGATCCGCGCCAGTGTGTAGGTTTTTCCAGTCCCTGGCCCACCTGTGATCATATTTAAAGCCGACTGCCCGACCATCTGCAAAGCCTGCTGCTGATATGGATCAGGCAATAATGATAAATACGCAGAGGTATCGACCTGCATAGGCTGCTGAGCAACTAAGCGCTGCACTTGCTGAGCCAGACGCTGCTCAAGTGCAAAGTAGCGATATAAAAATAAGGCCTGCCCATCGTAGACAAAAGGAGCGACCTGAGCTGCATGCATACTCACCAGCGACCCAAGTTGCTGCACTTGCTGCTCCGTACAACTGACACAGCTGTCACCACGGGCTTTTGCCATAAACAATTGTGAAATGTAGAGTACAACATCAGCATTTTCACTTGACTTTACAAGGCTTTTTGTCAGATACTTCGCCCACTTTTCAGCCCAGACAAAATTTTCCCGCTGCTCTGGCATTATTTCCTGCTTCATCAATTAGTTATCCTCATACTTATTCACATAGATATCAACAGAGTTATACCCAAAGTTGTCCACAATTTAAGCTTTTGTTTTTTATACACTTAGTTAAGTTATGCACTTTTTTGTGCATTTTTCTGTACATACATATAACCCAAAATGGCATCTAACCTTAAAATAAACTCAGGTTCTGGTCGCCAGTAATAACTGCCAAATCCAGCCTGAGCCGACATGCCACGCAAATACAGATAACTTGCTCCCCCCAGATGCTGCTCAATCGCATAATTTTCCAAGCGAGTTTGCAAATAACGGTGTAAGGCAACCAGATAAATACTGGCTTGTAGCCAATAGCTGCTTTGCGACATATTTTGCTGAATGGCAAGCGCACTATAATCTTGCAGGCTATCGCCCAAATAATTACTTTTATAGTCCGCAATATAAAAGCGCCCCTGATGCTCATACACCAAGTCAATTGCCCCATTTAAATAACGTGCAGACTCGGCAGGGTTAAATTCAGGCATGTATAACCCATATTCTTTAAATAGTGCATGTAAACGTTGCACCGCAAAGACTTGATCAGACAGCGCCATAAAAAATGGAAACTCTGCCAAATGTTGTGCAGGCTCAAGCTGCTGCAAACAAAAATCAGCATGAATGGGGGTCACCAAGATTTGAGTCAACCATTGTTGAATTTCGGCAACCGCACAGTCTTCAAGTGTCATCTCAACATACAAATCACTGCGCTGTTGATAACGCTCCAATAACTGTTGCCATAAGTACATATCATCATTTTTAAAACGGCGACGAATTTCGTAGTGCCAGTCATCACTTTGCTGAAAATCTAAATGTTCAAAAATTCCATGCAAGAAATTCCCAGCATGTGGACCTTGCGGGAACTGGCGCTGAATCCACGGCAATTTTTCCTGCCCTTGTGAACGCTGTGCTATGGATATAGACAACGGCCATTCATCTTCTGCAGCTTGTTGTTCACCACTATATTCTGCCAGTAAGTCTTTGGCTTGCTGTCTGGACAGATGCTGCGCCAGCCCTGTAAAACTGGTTCGCGCACGCGGATAAAAGCGCTTTTGGGGCAATGGCAATGCTTGTAACTCAGTAACAGTTTGGGTTTCGGCAGAAAAAATCGGCTTCGGACATTCGGTTAAAAAAACCGCTTCGCCACTGGCAGGATGCTCAAATGCACCTGACTGATTTTTCCAAAATGCCAAGCCTGTGGTGGATGTGCCTTTATGGTCTTGCAACACCGCATAGACTCGATAACTGGCACGGGTCAGGGCGACATACCACAAACGGCGCTGCTCGGCTTCAAGGCGCAGTTGATGCTGATCCAAATCAGCTTGAGGTAAATTGTCCCGATCATGAATCGCAATCACACGCTGTGTTTCGAGCTGCTGAGTTTGTGGGTTGAGCTGTTCGACCGTGGAGAAATTCAGTTGTTTGTTGGGTTCTCCAGCTTTACCATCGGCATTGAGTAAAAATACGATTTTAAACTCCAGTCCTTTAGACTGGTGAATGGTCATGAGTTGCACACCCGCAGCGGTAGAGAGCTTACGTTCCAGTTCCCATTCCCGATCACTGGGTTTTTGTACCTGCATCATGTACCAGTGATACAGGTTTTGTGCACCCTGATACTGCCCGCTGTGTTGACTGAGCAGCTCGGTCAGATGACGTAAATTCACCACTACCCGTTCATTGTCACGGCTTTGACTGGCAACTATGGTTTGCCACACCGCAAAACGCTGCAACAAATATTGCCATGCAGTCAAAAAGTTACGTGCTAGCCACAGCTCACGTACATGGTCAAACTCCAAAATATACTGACTTAAGCCATCGGCTTGGGCTTGTAAATCTACCAATTGTTTCAGCGTTAAACCAAACAAACGACTCAACAATGCACGCTTGAGTTTGGCTTCATGATAAGGCTCTAAAATCGCCGTCAAGACTGCTGCAACATCTTTGGCAATCTGGCTATCAAATACGCTTCGCTTGGCAGGACGATTGACCCGAATTCCTAAACGCTCCAGTACATAATGCACCTGATCCAAACCATCATGATTTTTAGACAGCACCGCAATATCATCGGCAATCAACGCCCGTGAGCCTGTGCTCTCGGCAAAATACAGTTGCCCTTGTGCCGACTGATTCAGTAACTGTCGAATTTGCCATGCCACTTGCTCATGTGCAGGCTGTTTTTCGGGAATGCTCAACCAACGCAGTGGCTGCGGATTTTCCTGTGCATGATCCATCAAGGCAGGATGAGGACGATGCCCTGCCTGCACAGGGTAATACAGCACCTGTTCGCCAAAATCGGGCTGCCGCTGGAACAAGGCATCGACCACTTCAACCAATGGTCGAATCGAGCGTTGGTTATAAATCAGTTGATAGAACTTGCCTGCTTTTTGCTGTACATCCTGATGCGCTTTAATAAAAGTCAGCATGTCACCGCCACGAAAGCCGTAAATGGCCTGCTTACGATCACCGACCATAATCATGCAGCTTTGACGATAACGCTGTGGATGCCGCCAGATACTTGCCAGCATATCGTCCTGATCCTGGTTGGTATCCTGAAATTCATCCACCAAAATGAGCGGATAACGGTTTTGCACAAAAGCGGCAAATTTTTGCCCTTGCTCACCTTGTAAGGCTTCTGCCAGTGTTCGGATTTGCTGGGAAAAAGTGGTTTCGCCATGTTGCAGTAACAACTGTGGCAAACGCTTTTTCACTTCTTGGCACAAATAAAACTTGAGAAATGTACCCGTTTCTTGCAGTGTCTGCTGCATATTAGACAGACAGTTCAACACCTGCAACAAGGCATTCAGCTGAACATCAGCATAAAATTGCTCGGCGGCTTCAGTCGGGCATTTTTTTGAAAAGATTTTTTGCTGCTGAAACAAATCGACAAATTTAAACAACTTATTACGGCTTTCAGTAAAGCTTTGGCTAAAAAATCCTTGCCCATCTTCCCTCAAAATCAGCGATACCGCGCAAGGAATCAACTCGCTAAATAACACCGTGAAACTGTCTTTTTTAAAATACGTGCCGCTCACACCTTTGAAGTATTCGCCTACTGGCAGATAAAACTCTGCCAAGTGACTCAGATCTAATGTGCTGAGTTGCTGGCGTCGCTGTAACAGTTCATCCACCTGAAAGGTCACAGGCTGCACCGTTTTGAATTGGGCATTGGTAAAATTCAGGCTTTTTTCAACCAGCCCGACATAACTGTCAATCTGCCCAAGATCACCACTGATATATAACCAGTCAATCAAATGCTGAGGCTGTGCCTGAATCCATTCGCGTAAAATGTCATGCACCAGTTGCCGCGTGTACTGTTTGGCTTGATCGGTAATTTCGGCATGTTCAATTTTTCCACTTTCAAACGCAAACTCGCGTAATAGCTTTTGGCTAAAGCTGTCGAGTGTTCCGACAAACAACTCATCCAGCTGATCGATGACCAGTTTCAGCCGTTCACAGGCATAACCGACCTGATGGGCAAACTGGCTGAGAATCTTGGCTTGTAATGGATCAGTACACTGCTGTGCAAATGCCAGATTTTCTTCGGCAGTGGCACTACGCCGAGCATCAAAAAAAGCATAGCTTTCTTGTAAGCGCTTACGAATACGGGTTTTTAACTCTGCCGCCGCCGCGCGGGTAAACGTGGTAGCAATCACCTGACGCGGTAAATATTGCTCCAGTAGAATCCGTACCATCAGGCTCGACAAAGTAAACGTTTTGCCTGAACCTGCGGATGCTTCAATCCAGTGTAAACCGCTAAAATCAATATCGTGAATCGGAGTGGTTGAAATACAGGTTTTATTCTTATTCATTAGGCATGTTCTACTGCACGTTGGTACTGATAAATAGGCGCATACAAACTGTAAGCAAAACGCTGACAGGCATCTTGCAGCAACAAATCAGCATCTTGTTCTTGCAAAATAAACTGCCAGTCGTCGTGATACTGAGTGGAACGATCTTCATGAATTGAAAAGAGACTGTTAAAGTTTCCGCCACCTTGCCACTGTTTCAACAGATTTTTTTCAGGCTCAATGATGTGCATATTGCCCTGTTCATTGGCTTGCCATTCTAAGGTTTTACCCGTTTCGAGTGGTTTCAATAACAATGCCGCAGGCAACACCAAAGGTGAAGTTTGCCCATAATCCCACGCCTTCAGCCATTCATCCAAATAAGCTTTTGCCTGTGCTGAACTCAGCCCTTCACAAATCAGGGTGCTGTTGCTAAACACCACTATACGTTTCAACTGCTTACCTTGTTCTCCGAGGTTTAAATAAGTCAGCCACAGCAAATATTCCAGCCATGTTTTAGCACGGCGTTCAGCACGGGCACTGGATGGATTCAGACTAACCCAATCCTGCTGTGGCTGTTTAGGAATCACAATCCGCATGTGCAACTTGTCGCGCAAATGCAAAGTCTGTCCTGTGGTTTCACTCGGTGCGGCAGCATATTGCTGTAACTGCATTAATAATTGCTGATGTTCCAACTGACTGAGCTGCCATGCGCTGTGCTGAGTTTTACCGACAGGCAAACGGTCTTGCAGCAACTCGGTACTTGAAGACGGTTGTTGCTGTAAAAATTCACGTAGGCTATACCGCCCTAAACCATCGAGTAACAATGGTTCAACTTCATCGGGTAAATCCTGCATACGCAGATTTTCAACCCCAAGGGTTTTTAAATACAACTGCGCAGGAAAGGCCATGTCATTTAACCACTGCTGACTGCTAAGCATAATCACATCGGTTTCAGGCACCACATAAGTTTGGTTACTCCATGGTTGACGTTGCCCTGTGGCTTGCTGAATTTGCTGAGCCACAGTAAACCACTGATCTTGATAGCGCAGATGTTCTAGCGTAAAACCTTGTAAGTCAAAAGGTTGTAACGGATGTACCCGATACAGACTCAGCACATGCTGTGGAATTTCCAAACCTGCATACTCTACAGTTGCATCAATCCCAGCATCGGGCTGCGCGGATGCCACAATGTAGCCAATATGATCCAGCAGTTCTTGCAAAACGCTGGATGGCTGGCGCACTTCACCATCGCTAATATCGAAACCATTATAAAATAGCCAGAGTTGCTCTTTGGCCAGCAGCAGCGCATCTAAAAATGCACCCTGATCATCTTCCAGACGCGAACGATCCCCCAACTGTGGCCGCAAACTTTGCATCAAATCAAACGGGGTATGAGTTTGTCGGTTTGGAAATTTTCCACTGTCCAGATTCAGCATGACCACCAAACGATACGGCAATGGGCGAATCTGCCCGATTTGACTAAAGGTAATCTGTCCGCTGGGTTCAGCCTGATCGAACTGACTGTCGAGCTGCTGCTGAATTTCTTGCAAAACCACGCCCAATGGCAGACTAAAATCCTGTAATGCCACCTGTGGTGAATGTTGCTGTTTTTGATAATGCACTGACAAGGTCAACATACGAATGTGTTTACGGACCATGTCATAAGCAGCACCAAGCGCAACGACACCTGCCTGTTGGAACTCGTGAATATCTTGCTGAATCTGATACAGCCAGTGTTCAACGGTATGATTTTGACCCAGTTCATGCAAAATCAGCCAATCGCGACGCTGCGCCAAATCTTCATAAATGTCGATCAGGGTCGCGATTAACTCAAAATCACTCGGCAACACTTGGGCATAGCTCAGCGTTCCTTCAAACAGCACATGCTCAGGAATCGCCACCCCAAGTGCCAAACGGTCTAAGGCAAACTTAAAACTAAAACGATAATCCCGATCTTCTAGACTAAGCTGACGCGCCAGATGGGCTTCGTCCAACCCGCGCTTAAAACCAGCCTGAGTCAGCAACTGCAACGCCCGCTGGGTTTGTGAGGTATCTAAACCATAACGCTGCTGCGTCGCAGGCAAGCTCAGCCAGTCGGCAAACTGTTCAAACTGAAAACGTCCATGCGGTAGCTGAATCCGATCATATACCGCCTGCCATGCCTGACTCATATCTAGCTGTGCTACACCACCAATTTTGACAGGCAAATACGGTGCTTGCTGGGCATTTTGTACCCGTGGTGGCGGTGCAAAGACACTGCGAATATGTGGTTCAAGTGCCTTGATGTCTGGCGTTAATACCAAAATATCATCCAGACGGTGTGGCTGTTCAGCCGTGCCCTGTGCCAGCCAGTGCAACAGTTGATCCTTCAAGACTTCAAGCTGGCGCAATGCAGAGTGACAAACATGAACCTGAATCGACTGATCGTCGGGAGAAAGCTCAAATTGATGCTTTTCAGGTTCCATCAGGTACAGCACATCCGACTGAATTTTACCGAGCAAACTCTCAGAATAATCTTCATCGAACAAATCTAGCCATTGTCCTTCTTCCCCCGAAGACAAATGCGATAACAACGAGAAATGGTCACGTGCCTGCTTGCCAAAACGGGTCAATAATGGATGACGTGACTCACGTGCTTCAGCATTAAAATTGAGGGTGAATTCATCAAAGAAACGTTGCAGATCGGCATCAGAAGCCTGTGGGTGTTTTTGTAAAAAGCGCTGTTTTACCCCAAGGTCATAGCGTTTTTTCCAGTTCGGGTCGACACTGTCTGCCCAGTATTCCTGCGAAGGGTTGTAGTGCAAAATCACCACGTCCAAGTACTGCCCTAAACGCCGTAAAAATTGTAACTGGGTCGGGGGCAAATCCAGTACCGTAAAAATCAGCAATTGCTGCGGCAGGCGTTTCAGCGCGGCTTTGCGCTGCTCTGGGTCATCGAGAATTGCCCAAAAATCGCGGTCAATCTGCTGCATTTGCACAAAGTCCGCATGAAAGACTTCCTGCCACAACCAGCGCTGCCACGCTTCAAGCTGCTGTACCTGTTCTAGTTGATACAGCGCAATGCCATGTTCATCGGCTTGAAACAGTTGCTCGATATTTAGCTCACGATTATTGCCCCACGCCTTAAGCCAGTTTTGTGGACAACTACACGGTTCATGCCAATGGTGCTGACACTGCCCACGATAAATCATGTAATGACTAAACACCCGCGACACCTGCTCGGATACCCAGTACAACATATTTTGTTTTTTGAGTTGCTGTTGCAAACCCTGCTCTAAATGTGTGGCACTGTCATAAATTCGCTGCACAATGCTATACAACGGATGCTCGGCAGCAAGGCTGAGCTGTTCAGGTTCAATATAGGGTTTTAACGCTTCGTAAATACGCCACTGCATTACCAATCGTGGAATGTTGGCTTGACGTACTTGCTCTTTATTTTCTAGAACTTGCTGATAGGCGTACCACTGAAAAGTCTGAATCCGTTGATGATACAATTGGTTGGCGCTAATACCCTGATACTGAGAAATCTGCTGCTGTAGCCATTGTTCCACCGCAGCACTCGGTACCACAAAATGCTGCTGTTGTAACACCTGTAAAGGATGGCTTTGTGCCTGACTAATTTGGGCTAACAGCGTTTGCAATAACAGTTCTAATCGCTGACTTTGACAAACATGAATACCCATAAATCACTTTTCTCGCTGTATTTTTGCAGGATGGATGCAATTTGCACAAATTGACACACAGATTGTACTATTTCTTTAACATGACTTATGTCATTTTAAAAAACAATACGTTGTGATCACAATGACTGTATTTCAAGTAAAATAGCATCTCAACAGGTAACGACTTTATGAAAATTGATCATATTCCCGACGCGATTGACCCCGATTTGAATCTGGAACAGGTACGCCAAGACTGCTTGGCTTTAGCGAAAAAACGCGCCTACCTGTCTGCTGGGGCTGCGGTCATTCCTGTGCCTTTTTTAGATGTGGTGGCCGATGTCGGTATTTTATCCAAACTGATTCCTGAAATTAATGAACAATTTGGACTCGACCGTGAGCACATTAGCGTATATGACCCAAAAACCCGTGAAATTCACTGGCAGGAACTGCGTAAACGCGGGGTACAATTTTCGGGCTTAATGGTGGCACGCACAGGCGTCAAAAAATCATTGAACGGTTTTATTGGCAAAATGGTGACCAAACAAGTCTCCAAATTTATTCCTTTAGGCGGTCAAATTATTGCTGCCAGTTTAGGCTATTTGGTCTTTAAAAAAATTGCCTCTGCACATGTTGAAGACTGCTACCAACTGGCAAAACGCATTCAGCTTAAACAAAAAGCCCAAACGGTTGTGGGCTAACATCAGGCGGATTACTCCGCCTTTAACTGATTTAAGATGGCTTGCATAATTTCCAATCGCGCCTGACGCTTACTGTCGGTAGAAATCACATGCCATGGAGCATAGGCAGTATTGGTCAGATAAAACATATCAGAGGCAGACTCTAAATAATCATCCCATTTTTCCCGATTACGCCAGTCATCACTGGTAATTTTAAAGCGTTTGTGTGGTGTTTCTTCACGAATTTTGAAGCGCTGTTCCTGCTCATCCTTACTAATCGCCAACCAAAATTTAATCACAATGGTCTGAGTATCGACCAAATCTTTTTCGAAACGATTAATTTCCTCATACGCACGTTGCCACTCAAAATCTGCCGCTAGATTTTCAATGCGCTCTACCAGCACTCGCCCATACCAAGAACGGTCAAAAATACTGATCGGACTGGCATTTTCCAGTTTTGTCCAGAAACGCCACAAATACGGATGATGCCGTTCATAATGCTCAGGTGCAGCGATACAGTGAATGTCGTATTCACGCGGGTCGAGGTTTTTCACGATTCGGCGTATTGCTCCTCCCTTACCCGCAGCGTCTATTCCTTCAAACACAATGACCACCTTGCGCTGATTGTAACGCAAGCAATCTGCGACCTTACGCGAGAGTTTTTTAAGCTGTGCCCTATAGTCTTTTTGACTGATTTCAGGATGTGTAATTGCCGATAAATTTTGTGGAATTGGGGCTTGTGGCCACTGATTTGCGACTAAGCCGGTATGTTTGGGTAAGTCTTTCAATGCCAACAATAAATGCTGGGAAAATTCACGGTTACACTGATGTTTATCTTCGCAATCCAGTACAATCCAGTCCTCGCTATAGCGTTCACGTAAACGCTGGATGTTGTCATACTGTTTTTTATTGCGCCAGTCCAGACCATGCAATTTATGCCATTTCTCCTCAGAAGGATTCATATTGTCCAGACGTTTTTGCAGAGATTTCCACGACAAGTCGAACCAGAACTTGACGACATCGACCTGATTGTTTTTTAGATCCTGCTCGAACTTGCGCATTTGGTGTATATAGGCGTCGAACATGGTGTCATCTAAAGGTTTAGATACATGCATCGCCGTATTCAGTAAGTCGTTGTACCAGTTACTAAACAGCACCACGATTTGCCCTTCAGCAGGAATCACCTGAACATACGGCTGCCAAAAAGGTTGTTTGTTGTTAAAAAAATGCGGTGGTTCGGCATAGACATGCAAATAACGTGGATCGACCCATTCGCGCAGTTGCTTGACGGCTTCGCCCTTACCTGCCAGTTCAATACCACTGACAATCACCAGAATGCTTTTACCGTGATCACTCCCTCGGCTATTGCGCAGTCGGTATTGGGCTTCAATGAGGTCAAAGGAAAGCTGATGGTCATGTTTTATTTTTTCTGGTTTTACACTTTGATCCATACTGAGTGACCTATGCTTATTCAATTCTTATATCTAGCATGATACTACACTCAGTTCAGGCATATACAATCCACTCCCATCAAAAAACAAAAGGCAGGAATCCCCTGCCTTGTTTCTGTGTAGTTTTCAACATTTTTGATTATCTCGACAAGCAACATTCGTGGTGTCAGATTTAGGTGGCTAAAACTGCTTGTAGCACCTGTTGTTCGAGTTCAGCAAAGCCAATACCTTTTTGACGAGGACGTGGTAGGTTCACTTTAAACTGCTGGGCAATATGCCCTTTATCCAGCAAAATAATTCGGTCTGCCAGTTGCACAGCTTCACTGACATCGTGCGTCACCAAAATTGCGGTAAAGCCCTGCTCACGCCACAACCTTTCAATCAGATTTTGCATGTCCAAACGGGTCAAGGCATCCAGTGCGCCAAGCGGTTCATCCAACAATAAAATCCGCGGGCGATGCGCCAAGGCACGTGCCAATGCTGAACGCTGGCGTTGTCCACCCGAAAGCTGGCTTGGCCACAATTTGGCTTTTTCTTTTAAACCGACTTTTCCCAGTAAGGCAATCGCCTGTTCAGACTGTTGCTTGGGTAAGCCCAGTTTGACATTGTCCTCAATGCTTTTCCAGGGCAGCAAACGCGGATCTTGAAACATGACCCGAATATCATCTGGCTGAATTGCAGCACTGTGCGCTGGCGCAGTAAAACCGATTTGCCCCCGACTGGCTTGCTCCAAACCTGCAACCAGACGTAGTAAAGTACTTTTACCACAACCACTGCGCCCCACAATCGCCAGAAACTCGCCTGCCTGAATCTCTAGATCAAGATTTTCCAGTACCGTAACACTGCCATAATATTTGTTGAGTTGCTGAATATGAATTTCAGCGCCTGTGGTCGGGGCAACTTTACGCTTGGGCGAGATGACTAGCTCATCCGCGTAATCCGCAATACTTAAATCAGTCATGATGCTCTCCTCAATCGTGTTGATAACCCGCATGCCAGCGCAGTAAATAACGTTCCAGATATTGGGCAAAAACATCTGCCAGTTTGCCCAGTAAGGCGTAGAGTAAAATACCGACCAAGACCACATCGGTTTGCAAGAATTCACGTGCATTCATGGTCATATAACCAATGCCTGCCTGAGCAGAAATAGTTTCCGCGACGATTAACAACACCCAAACCAAGCCTAAAGCAAAGCGTAAACCGACCAAAATCGAAGGCATTGCTCCAGGTAAAATGATGTCTTTATACAATTGCCAACGGGTCAAACCATAGCTTTTACCCATTTCGATCAACTGTGGATCAACCGAACGAATGCCATGATAGGTGTTGATATACATTGGGAAAAATACCCCGATGGCGACCAAGAACAGCTTTGCCGATTCATCAATCCCGAACCACAAAATCACCAGTGGAATGAGCGCCAGCGCAGGGATATTCCGAATCATCTGCAAGGTGGTATCCAGTAAATTCGAGGCAATTCTGGATGAGCCATTGAGTAGCCCAAGCAGTAAGCCCAAACCACCACCAACCAATAAACCGAGCAAGGCACGCCCTGCGCTAATCTTGACGTGATGCCACAGTTCACCACTGATTAACAGCGACCAAAAAGCTCTGAGCACTGCAGTTGGTGCAGGTAAAATTCGGCTTTCCAGCCAACCTGTCACCGACGCCACTTGCCAGAAAATCACCAATACTACAGGCACCAGCCAAGGCAACGTGCGTTGCCCCAGCCGTTTTACCACTTGGGTCATACAGCCTCCTCTGCCCGTTGACGTTTTTTGTCTTCATCAGGCACATAATTGTTGGCAATAATTTCGCCAAAAGGCCCAGTCAAATTCGGCTGTGACAATTTTTGGCGAGTTTCCAGTGGCAATAACGGGAACACCAGTTCGGCAAAACGGATCGATTCTTCCAAATGTGGATAGCCCGAGAAAATAAAGGTGCCAATACCCAAATCGGCATATTCTTGAATACGCGCAGCAACGGTTTCAGGGTCACCCACCAATGCCGTACCTGCACCACCACGTACCAAGCCAATGCCTGCCCACAAGTTTGGTGACACTTCCAGTTGGTCACGGCGACCGCCATGCAAGGCTGCCATGCGGTGCTGCCCGACTGAATCCATTTGTGCAAATTTTTTCTGTGCTGCGGCAATGGTGTTGTCATCGACGTATTGAATCAGGTCGTTGGCGGCTGCCCATGCTTCTTCATTGGTTTCACGCACAATCACATGCAAACGGATACCGTAGTTCAAAGTACGCCCTTTGGCTTCGGCTTTGGCGCGCACTGCTTCGATTTTTTCTTTCACCGCAGCAGGTGGCTCGCCCCAAGTCAGGTAGGTATCAACCTGTTCTGTCGCCAAATCAATTGCAACATCTGAAGAACCACCAAACCACAGTGGTGGATAAGGTTGTTGCACAGGTGGGTAAAGCAGTTTGGCATCATCGACATTTAAGTGTTTGCCGTGGAAGCTAAATGATTCACCTGTGTGTGAACGGGTTAAAATTTCACGCCAGATTTTCACGTATTCATTGGCAGTTTCATAGCGGGTGGTATGGTCTTCATACAAGCCATCGCCTTTGAGTTCTTGTTCATCACCACCAGTCACCAAGTTCAGTAACACACGGCCATTGGACAAACGGTCAAAGGTTGCTGCCATACGTGCAGTCAACGCTGGCGTAGTCACCCCAGGGCGTAACGCCACCAGAAATTTCAGGTTTTTAGTAGCATCAATCAAACTTGCTGCCGTGATCCACGGATCTTCACATGAACGTCCTGTCGGAATGAGTACTCCTTCATAACCCAAATTATCCACGGCAACCGCAATCTGCTTCATGTAAGCATGGTCAACCTGACGTGCCCCTTTGCTGGTACCTAAATAACGGCTGTCACCATGAGTGGGAATAAACCAGAAAATTTTCATTGTGTTGTTCCTTTAAATGTCTAAGTCTTTAAAACCCAGAGCGCGCTTAGTGCTGCGCCCAGATAATTTGGTTGATCTCGATGGAATTGGGGATCAACTTCTCTTGATAAAAACGATTTGCAATCTCTTGCTGTGCCTTGACCACATCAGGGGTAATCGCCTGTGTTAGTGACGGTTTATAGCGTTTGTCGAGTACACGCTGGGCAATCTCGGCATTTAAGCCTGTGGCTTGTTGATACAAGTGCAATGACTCTTTTGGATGATCGACAATCCACTGTGCGGCATGGTTCAGTGCGGTTAAGAACTGTGTGGTTTCTTGTGAATGGGCTTTGACAAAGTCAGGATTGCCAATCACAAAGTTATAGGTCGTTTCAAAGGCTGTGCCGTCAATAATCGGGCGGGCATGTCCTTCCACTTCAGCCACGCTACGGAACGGTTCCCAGATCGCCCATGCATCCACCGATTTTTTATCCAGTGCTGCACGGGCATCGGCAGGTGCCAACCAGATCGGTTGAATGTCATTCCAAGTCAGATTGGCTTTTTTCAGCACACGCCCGAGCAAGTCATGCGCACTTGAACCTTTTTGTACCGCAATGCGTTTGCCTTTTAGGTCGGCAATGGTCTTGATCGGACTATCGTTCGGCACAAGAACCGCTTGCCATTTCGGATGCACATTTTCATAACCGACATAGACAATGCCTTTATTGGCAGCTTGGGCAAAAATCGGGGGAGTATTTCCAACCGAACCGAGATCAACTGCACCGACTGCCAAAGCTTCTAACATTTGCGGCCCTGCGGGGAATTCTTTCCATTCGATCTTGGTTTTTGGAAACTCTTTTTCCAATAAATGCTGCTGTTTTAAAACAATTGAATTTAAAGATGATTTTTGAAATCCAATACTCAGTGTTTTTAGCTCAGCTGCGTTCTTTGCTACTGGTGCAGATGCCTGTGCAGGGGCAGTTTCAGACTTCTGGCACGCTGCAAGTAACACCGTGACACTGGTCAAGGCTACAAGGCTGGTGCTTCGTAAATAGCTCATGTCTGCCTCCGTTATTTATTTGATGCGCTTAAAATCGCATCTTGAATATGGATTTGATTTGGAATCAGTTTTTGTTGATAAAAGGCATCCGCTACTTGCTGTTGTTCTGCAATCACTTGACTGGAAATAGGCGTCACGCCAAAGCCCATGCGCGAAATTGAAGTTTTCAGCACGCTATAATCTAGTCCTGTTGGTTTTTCTAATAATTTTGCAGCGTCATCCTGATGGGTCTTGACCCATTCAGTGGTCTGGTTCAGCTCTTTCACCACGGTGTTAAACACTTGCGGGTTGTTTTGCGCAAACTTGCGATCAGCTAAATAGAACTGGTGATTGCTAACCAAGTTCTGCCCTGTCGACAATACGCGTGCGCCCAGTTGCTGCTGTGCTGCGGCAAAGAACGGATCCCAAATCACCCACGCATCGACTGCACCTTTTTCAAACGCAGCACGAGCATCGGCAGGTGGCAGATACACCACTTGGATGTCTTTTAAAGTGAGATGGTTAGCTTCCAAAACTTTCAGCAGCAAATAATGCACATTCGAGCCTTTGTTCAAGGCAACACGTTTGCCTTTTAGCTCCTGAATCGAATGAATATTGGAGGTTTTCGGCACAATCAGCGCTTCTGCCTGAGGTGCAGCAGGCTGGTTGGCGACATAAACCAGATTGGCATTCGCCGCTTGAGCAAAAATTGGCGGAGCTTCACCTGCCTCCCCAATCACCACGCTACCGACATTCAGGCCTTCAAGTAGCTGAGGGCCTGCTGGAAACTCGACCCATTTCACCTGAATACCTTGCGCCTGCAAGGTTTTTTCCAAATCACCACGGACTTTCACAATCGGCAATAAACCGTATTTCTGAAAGCCAATACTTAAAGTTTTCAGTTCGGTTTTCGGCTGCGATGCTGCCTGAGTATTACTTTTTTGCTGTTCAGCAGGTTTGCTACATGCGCTTAGTGCCAAGCTCAAACCTGCACAACCAATCACTGACCACTGTTGAATACGATTCATCTTTCTACGTCCTAAATTCTGTGAGTTCATTCAAAAATATGTTTTAAAATTCAGTTACATTCGAGCAAACTGACAACACATTGCTGGCATAACCGTGAAGGATTGAAGATGAATAGATGACACCGCGAAGGTGCGAAGTGGTATACAGCGATTCATGGCTTTCTGCGCTCTTTCGACAAAAATGATCTGGAAGCCCATACCTTAAAGCTTTGTCTTTTTTAGCAAAATAAAGAAAAAATTGAATAATTATGAAATTTTCTGCATAAGAGATTTTCTGCAAAGTTTTACAGGTTTACTGCTAAAACCACTTTCGGCTTAATTCAAAAAGTAGAAGAAAAATTTATTGTTATACATATATTTAGATATCTTCAAAGTATCTAAGGCTACGACACTTAAGGATAAGTATCCGCCCCAGCCACTATCCTTTTGGCTTTTTTACATATCCATAGCAGAATTGCAGATATAGCCTTTGACGGCTTTGCCAAAAACTCAGTTGTAAATCAGCAGTTTCCTGGTCCAGTTTAGCAACAGGGCCAATCAGCTCAATCTGTTTTTGCCCATGCGCAAACACATAAGCTGAAGACACGCTCATGGTTGGGTGCAACCAGTACCGCACAAAAAAGATGATGTCCCAAAGAGATGGCGCGTTTACCCACGTCATTGGATAAACGCAGAAAACGTAAAATTTGTTCAGGATTTGGTGCAGATATTGGCTTTCCTTGAGCTAAATGCATGATGGCTCAGACTGATTCAATCGTATTGAAGTTTTGTATGTGGATACGTTTCAATATAAAAAATAGGTTGTGAAAATTGAAGCTCACGATATGAAAAAACTGAAGCTTATTCGCAATGAATTTAGATGACAGGCGGCATGGATGCCGCCACGTTGTACTGACGTTATGTCCCTATAACGCAGTACAACAAAGGATTTTTGTTACTTTTCATCCATGAAAAGTAAAGAAATACATTCACCTAAATATCAAATTTCTATCCCAATATTCGATCATCAACTCAAACTAGGGCAAAAATGTCTTACCAAACAACGCAGGCAAATTCATCTTTAACAACTTCTTATCCCGAGAAATCAGCACCAACACCAAAATGGTTGCCACATACGGCAATGCCGCTAAAAACTCGGTTAGCACATTGATGCCAAGCGCCTGTGCATGAAGCTGCAAAATGGTCACGCCACCAAACAGATACGCCCCAACAACAAGCGTGCAGGTTTCTACGCAGCAAACACCACCAGAGCAATTGCAATCCAGCCACGACCTGCCACCATGCTTTCAATCCACATCGGGGTATACAGGTCGATAAAAATGCACCACCAATGCCTGTCATTGCACCACCAAATAACACCGCGCCATAGCGAATCGCCAACACGTGATAACTCATGGCATGCGCACTTTCAGGCGATTCTCCGACCCAAAACGCACTAAACACATTCAGATCGAACTGTACTGGCAGTGCAAAGCAGCAATTGACCAACCAGCATCATGCCTTCTACGCCAAGGGGTCGCAGCAGCAACGGTGGTGGCTAAAATTGCGGTGACTTCTAACATATCTGTATTCTTCTTTTAGCCTTGCGTTGCCAACACAGCTGCTTTGGTTTTCTTTTTCAAAAAACGGTATTTGTTTTCAATAAAGGTACCGGCTGCCAGTAAAAACATCAGCAATAAGCCTTGGAACACCCCTGCAATCTCCACGGGAAGCTGTAACTGCATTTGTGCCATTTCCCCGCCCAAGCAGACCGAACCAATCGTCATGACCATGGTAGCAAATGTTTTTAACTTCGATGAAATTGGCATTCTTGTATTCTCCCGATTGTTATTTATTGCAAGCTGAACCATTCACGGCATTTGTTATACATTAAAGCAATATCCATTCCATATTGACTAGGCAGCAGCATAAATCTGCTTTTTTACTGCAAGATCGCTGCAAAATTAGCGCTTTTCTAGAAAAAATTGCTAGAATGAAGAAGGGATTTCCTGTGATTAGAAAGCAATATTTTTGTTATTTTTTGGGGTTTTAAATGAGTCATGTCCATACACTTCATCCAGCAATCGTACAGCAAGCCAAGCAACTGGCTCTCGGGTTGTATGAACAACAGCTTGCTAGCACACCTGAGCGATTTGCACCTGTCAGCGATTATCAGCAGCACTGTGTCTTTGCACTGAACATGAAAGATGCCATGGAGCTTTATAATGAAAATAAAGTTTCTCAATTGGAACTGCCACCACTGACGTATGTCGGAACATTATTTGATGTTTTTGTTCATGACGGTTTAGACACTACACTGCTCAATGATGCCAGCGCATTAGCACAGCATTTTATGGAAACCCTTTCTGATACGGTATTTTTCCAGCTTAAATCTGATACTTTAAGCGATATCGACCATGTAATTGCCGAAGTAAAAACATTCTCTTACTGGTCACCTGTCTGGGTGCTGCTGGCAGACCAGTGGCATGATACGTTTAACCAAAAAATTTCTGCCTAACAGCAACCAAAAGGCTCTTATCCAGTACAGATAAGAGCCTTAAATTTTGAAAAGATTTGAGCGTGTAGGCTTAGGATTATTGTTCTTTCTGCATGTGCAGCACACCATTTCTAAAAAATAACAAAATGAAATTCCTAAAATTTTAGCGTTGATTAAACATCTGTTATGAGCCCCTTTGATTGCACTTGGGCTTCGGGGGAAAAATAAAAAGAATGTCACCCATGATGCCCATGTTCTATTCTTCAAACTCAAATTCAGAATAATAAACCCATGATCAAACGCTTCTGCATGCTGCTAATACGCATCAGCATTAAGTAGCCGCCAGACCTTGTGCCAAATATTTTTGTATTTCAGTTTCAGGCACCATACCGCCACCTGTGGCCCAGACTAGATGAATCGCCTGCTGCAATTGCTGCTCTGAGAAATGCTGAGCATTCAAGTAATCTTGAGCACATGATACCAATATCGCACCGTACATGCCTGCCAAAGCTGAGGGTTCAAGCTGAATATCTTCAACATCACTGAGCCAGCGCAGCATGTCATACAGGCGTTGATCATTCAGAGTGTAATAACCATCAATCAAACGCTGCATGGCTCGCCCAACAAAACCTGAGGCACGACCGACCGCCAGACCATCTGCAGCAGTTAAATTATCAATGCCCAAATCCTGTACCGAAATCGCATCATGTAACCCAGTATGCACACCAAGCAACATACACGGTGAATGCGTCGGTTCAGCAAAAAAACAGTGTACGTGATCGCCAAATGCCAACTTCAAACCAAAAGCCACACCGCCAGGCCCACCACCCACGCCACAAGGCAAATACACAAATAGTGGATGTCCGGCATTCACCAGCAGATTTTTTTGCTGGAACTGTTGCTTTAAATGCTCGCCTGCCACCGCATAACCCAAAAACAGGGTGCGTGAGTTTTCATCATCAATAAAAAAACACTGTGGATCTTGCGCGGCTAAAGCACGTCCCTGCTCAACTGCCACACCATAATCCTGTTCGTATTCAACCACCGTTACGCCGTTGGCACGTAACTTGTCCTTTTTCCATTGACGGGCATCTGCCGACATGTGCACCGTGACTCGAAAGCCCATCTTGGCACTCATGATGCCAATCGACAGACCCAAGTTGCCTGTTGAACCCACGGCAATCGCATACTGGCTAAAGAACTGTTTAAATTCAGGCAAATACAACTTGCGGTAATCATCTTCAATGTTCAGTAAGCCTGCTTCGATCGCCAGTTTTTCTACATGTGCCAACACTTCATAAATCCCGCCACGTGCCTTGATCGAACCCGAAATTGGTAAATGACTGTCCAGTTTTAACCAAAGCTGTCCAAAAATTTCTTGCTGATACTGTTGTTGCAAGCAATGTTGCATGGCAGGAATCGCTACACATTCTGACTCGATTTTACCTTCAGTCGCTTCAAGCTCTGGAAAAGCCAACATTAAATACGGTGCAAAACGCTGCAAGCGCGCATGTGCCTGTGCCACATCTTCTGCGGTCAAACCGACATCGGCCAGCGCCACATCCAAAGTGGTACTGGCTGGATTAAACCATACTGTTTCCTGTAAATCTCGTAGCTGTTGCAGCAACGGAAATTCAGCAACAAGTTGATCGATTTGAATAGGTTGCATAACAGATTTCGCTCTTGATTAAACTGCAATTCGGTTCGGAGAAAAAATATTCGGGTCAGAAATTAACTGGACTTTCCCCGTCATCATTTCTGCCAATAAACGCCCGCTGGCTGCACCCAAAGTAAAACCCTGATGCCCATGTCCAAAGTTAAACCACAGCCCTTTGTGTCGTGGTGCCGCACCAATATACGGTTTCATATCGACACTACAAGGGCGGCGCCCCAGCCATGCAGGGCTTGGCAAGGCCTCGCCCAAGTCCAGCCAGTCACGGGCACATTGTTGGGTCTTTTCAAGTTGCACAGGCGTTGCAGGCGCAGAAAAATGCGCGAACTCGGCACCTGTAGTCAGACGAGTGCCTTTTTTCATCGGTGCAAGCACATAACCATATTCGGCATCCAGCATCGGACGGCTCAACTGACTACCGTGAGTATAATGCTGATGATAACCACGTTTAATAAATAATGGATTGTGATAGCCCAGTTCAGTTATAAATTTCGATGACCATGGACCAAGTGCCAGCACCACATTCGGCGCAGTTAAAGCCTGTTGATTGGTTTGGACTTGCCATCCATGGTCTTGTTGTTGTAATTGCTGAACCTGAGCCTGTACGATCACACCGCCAAGCTGTTCAAATAATCGGGCATAACGCTGTACCAGTTCGCCAGGCTCAATCACACTCCACGGCTGCGTCCAGTGAATCCCGCCAATTAAAGGGTGATCGGCTTTTAAATTTGGTTCAAGCTGGTTGATTTGACTCGTATTTAAAATCTGACTCGGCACGCCATAACGCTGCTGACGGCGCTCAGCATCTTGAATAGCTTCTTGCAATGCTGCTTCACTACGATAAAGCTGAATCCAGCCATTTTTTAAAATCAAATCTTCTGCCCGAGCCTGAGCAATCAACTGCTGATGCTCTGACAATGCCACCCGAATCAGCACCGCATAATCCTGCGAGATGACCTGATAATTTTGCGGACTGGAATTACGCCAGTATTGCAACAGCGGTGCAGCATATTCTGGCAAGGCATTCAAATGATAATTCACCGCACTGTCTTGTTTTAGTGCAACTTTAAATAAACTTGCCCAGTCACGCGGAAAGGCATACGGCTCGACCGCTTCACTTTGAATAATCCCAGCATTGCCATAGGAAGTTTCTGTGCTTGGCGCGGACTGGTCAATCACCGTGACAGCATAACCTTGCTGTTGCAAATGGATAGCGGTGCAGATTCCGACCATGCCTGCACCTAGCACCAAAACTTCTTTCGACATTTCTTATCCTTTTATTTTGGCAATCACAGTAATTTCAATCTTTGCCTCAATCACCCAATCTGCTATCACTGTGATTCTGGCAAGATCTAACTGGGTAAAAAAGTGCTCTGGACTTGGTTAAATGCTGCAAAATTGGTTTTATCGGTCAAATACACGATGGCACTGATCAGATCATTGAAACTGACAGGCTGTTGCAACAGCTTGCAATCAATCGTTGCCAAGTCGGTAAGTTAAATTTTAGGTCAATTATGATTTTGATCAAGACATTCATTTAACGACAAGCGCTTGGCACATCACCGACTATCCAATTTTTTGATCCATTTCAAAATTTAGCAGGAATTTATGGTCAGTTTATAAAAGAAAATAAAGCAATTCGACACTTCAAAATCAATTAAATAAAATTATTAATTTCAATATCTTAATTAAATATTGTGATGATTTTTTATTTTAATACAGACAACAAAAAAGGCTGAGTCTTATTCAGACTGAGCCTTTTTGTTTGGTAACAACATTTCATATCTTTGAAATGTTGGTGCGGAAGGGGGGACTTGAACCCCCACGCCCGAAAGCACTACCACCTCAAGGTAGCGTGTCTACCAATTCCACCACCACCGCATTTGCGTGCATTCTATTCTTTTCATTCAAAAAAGAAAAGTCTTTCTTGGCATTAATTTGCAGTTTTCTGCGTATTTGATGAAGTTTCAGTCGAATTTTTTGCAGGCGCTGTCACAGGTGCTGCGGCTGTTCCCAAGCTATATGCTTCCGCCGTTTGCTTCTTGGCAAGAACAGCTAAAGTAATACTGGTCACAAAAAATAGCGCCGTTAAAATTGCAGTTAACCGGGTAAGAAAATTACCTGAACCTGAAGCACCGAACACGGTAGCAGCACCGCCACCACCAAAAGATGCCCCTGCTTCTGCACCTTTACCTTGCTGTACCAAGATCAGGACAATCATCATTACAGCCAATAAAATATGCACAACCAATATAAATGTATGCATGTCGAATCTCCTTACGGTTGGTTTGCAGCAAATGCTTGAGCAATTTGATAAAAAGACTCTGCATTTAATGAAGCGCCACCCACCAAAGCACCATTGATATCAGGGCATGCTGCAAGTTCTTGAGCATTTTCAGGTTTTACACTACCACCATACAAAATTGCCACTTGCTGACCTGCCGCGTTTAACTGGATCAAACCTGCGCGAATTTTTTCATGCATGGCTTGAGCATCTTGTGCTGAAGCGGTTTTACCTGTGCCAATTGCCCAAATCGGTTCATAAGCAATAACCATCTGGTTTTGCCAATGCTGTTCAGAAATCACAGAGGCAACATCGCAGATTTGTTGCAATACCACTTGCTCAGCCACCCCTTGTTCACGCTGTTCAAGGGTTTCACCGACACAGTAAATCACGGTAAGACCTTCTGCCAATGCTTGTGTGATTTTTGCTTTCAGCACATCGGGTGTGTCTCCTAGCAACTCGCGGCGTTCTGAATGCCCGATCAGGACATAACCAATTTGACTATCGGCAAGTAAAGTCGCACTGATCTCACCCGTAAACGCACCTGTTCCAGAAAAGCGTGAAACATCTTGGGCAACAGTATGCACAGTCCGTGGCGCGTTGTCTAATTGCACCTGTACTCGATTTAAGGCAATTGCAATGGGTGCAACAGCTAAATGGCATTGTTGTTCTAAAATTGGAGATTGCTGTAAATGTTGCTTAAATTGTTCAATCCATTGTTGGGAACTCGCCCAAGCAGGGTTCATTTTCCAGTTACCAATCACCCAAGGCACAATTGTCGAACCCGACATACAAGAAAACCCTTTCACCAAAATGGGCTTATTTTACACAGTTTTTCTCAAATTGACGCTTTTTTTGCTTTTTTATACAATTTAATCTCACAAAGCTATTTTTTCTGTCAAAATAAACAACGCTGCATGCTCAAGAAGTTTTATATTTTTTATAATTAGGTTAAATACTCGTAATTCATTGTTGTAACATACTGTTAGCTTGCATTTTTGCATGGCACTTTGTTACAGCAACCGTATAATTTTTTTAATACTGAGTATTCGCAAACGATCAAATCATAAGGCAAATACATTTATGGCAAACATCTCTATTACGCCACGTTTATCAGGCTTTGCCCGTCGTTTAGTTGCAGATGGTCATATTTCTGAAGATAAAATGCTACAAGCGATTGAAGGGGCAAAAAAAGCTCGGCAAAACCTTGTACCTTATTTGATTGATCATTTGCATATTTCTTCATTAACCATTGCAGAAGCGATTGCAATTGAATTTAATGAGCCACTGTTTGATCTCTCTAGTTATGATCCTATACAACTACCTCGTGATTTAGTTGAAGATAAACATATCTTAAAGCACCGAATTGTGCCGCTCATGCGACGGGGCAATAACATCTATGTGGCGATCAGCAACCCGACTGATTTAGAAGCCATTGACGCGATTCGCTTCAACAGCAAGCTCAACCCTGAAATGGTGATTGTTGAGCATGATAAATTAGAAAAATTCATTGAACAGTTTTTCGCTCAGGAAGATCAATTTAGCTTCGGTGATGAAGAGCTGGATATTTCATTAGAGGAGTCTTCGCCCACAGAACCTTCTGAGGATCAATCAAAAGAAGACGAAGCTCCAATTGTCAAATACATTAACAAACTCCTTGTCGACGCGATTCGTATGGGTGCATCAGATTTGCACTTTGAACCTTACGAAAAATCTTATCGAGTCCGTTACCGTGTTGATGGTGTGTTACGCCAAATTGCCAATCCACCACTACAATTGGCAAATCGCCTTGCCTCTCGTTTAAAAGTCATGTCTCAAATGGACATTTCAGAAAAACGAGTTCCTCAAGATGGTCGTATTAAACTCAAGCTCTCGAAAACCAAAGCCATTGATTTTCGTGTCAACTCTTTGCCTACTTTATTTGGTGAAAAGATTGTATTGCGTATTCTTGATCCATCGAGCGCAATGCTGGGGATTGATGCGCTAGGTTATGAAGAAGAACAAAAAGCCCTGTTTTTAGAAGCATTGCACCGACCTCAGGGGATGGTGCTGATTACAGGCCCAACTGGTTCGGGTAAAACCGTATCGCTCTATACGGGCTTGAATATTCTCAACACTGAAAACTCCAATATTTCTACTGCCGAAGACCCAGTCGAAATTAACCTTGAAGGGATTAATCAGGTCAACGTCAACCAGAAAGTTGGCTTAAGCTTTGCAGCAGCCTTACGTTCCTTCTTGCGTCAGGATCCTGACATTATTATGGTCGGGGAGATTCGTGACCTTGAAACTGCCGAAATTGCGATTAAGGCAGCACAAACAGGTCACATGGTGCTTTCAACTTTACACACCAATAGCGCACCAGAAACCCTGACTCGTTTACGTAACATGGGTGTGCCATCATTTAACATTGCAACTTCTGTAAATCTAGTGATTGCACAGCGTTTGGCACGTCGTTTATGTTCTAAATGCAAAATCCCAGCTGACATTCCACAAAACAGTTTGTATGAAATGGGATTTACTCAGGAAGATTTAGAGAATCCAGAATTTAAAGTTTATCAACCTGTGGGTTGCCCTGAATGCCGCGAAGGTTATAAAGGTCGTTTGGGGATTTATGAAGTGATGAAAATCACACCTGAAATTTCCAAATTGATTATGGAAGATGGTAATGCTTTACAAATTGCCGAAACAGCAAAAAAACTGGGGTTTGCTGACCTTCGACGCTCAGGTTTAAAGAAAGTCATACAAGGGGTGACGTCTTTGCAAGAAGTCAATCGTGTCACTAGTGAATAATGCATAGCGAGATTAAAAAAAGGATAATACTATGGCGGTAAAAAAAGCTCAGGCGATGCCAATATTTGCCTATGCGGGGGTTGATCGCAAAGGTATTAAAGTCAAAGGGGAACTTTCGGCGCGCAATATGGCTTTAGCCAAAATTACGCTACGAAAACAAGGGGTTGATGTCAAGTCCATTCGTGAAAAACGAAAAAATCTGCTGGAAAATATTTTAAAAAAGAAAGTATCCACACTCGACATCACCATTTTTACTCGTCAACTTGCAACCATGATGAAAGCGGGTGTACCGTTGGTTCAAAGCTTTGAGATTGTCGCTGAAGGTCTGGACAATCCTGCCATGCGCGAAGTAGTTTTAGGGATTAAAGGTGAAGTGGAAGGCGGTAACACGTTTACAGGTGCACTGCGAAAATATCCACAGTATTTCGATCGACTATTCTGCTCTCTCGTTGAATCAGGTGAACAATCTGGTGCTCTTGAAACCATGCTGGAACGTGTCGCAACCTATAAAGAAAAAAGTGAACTATTAAAACAAAAAATTAAAAAAGCCATGAAATACCCTATGACCGTGATCGTGGTGGCGATCATCGTCACCATTATTTTGATGGTCAAAGTGGTTCCTGTCTTCCAAGACCTATTTACCTCTTTTGGTGCACAGTTGCCTGCCTTTACCCAAATGGTCGTGAACATGTCAAAATGGATGCAGGAATACTGGTTCATCTTGATTATTGGGATTGGCTTGACTGTGTATGGCTTTTTAGAAGCGAAAAAACGCAATCAAAAATTCAGAGATAGCCTCGACAAACTCGCCTTAAAACTCCCTATTTTTGGGGATTTGGTCTATAAAGCGATTATTGCTCGTTATAGCCGCACGCTTGCAACCACTTTTGCAGCAGGTGTTCCTCTGATTGATGCTCTAGAATCTACGGCTGGTGCAACAAACAATATCGTGTATGAAACTGCAGTCATGAAAATTCGGGACGATGTCGCAACAGGGCAACAATTACAATTTGCGATGCGCGCTGCCAATATTTTCCCTTCTATGGCCATTCAGATGGTGGCGATCGGTGAAGAATCAGGTTCTCTAGATGCCATGCTAGACAAGGTTGCCAGCTACTATGAAAATGAAGTTGACAATGCCGTCGATGGTTTAACTGCAATGATGGAACCCTTGATTATGGCAATTCTTGGGGTTCTTGTAGGTGGTCTGGTGATTGCCATGTACCTCCCAATCTTCCAGATGGGTTCTGTGGTCTAATGTTAGAACTTATCAGTTATTTTGCACAGAACTCTATAGCACTCTATCTCGCTATTGGTTTAATCAGCTTATGTGTGGGTAGTTTTTTAAATGTCGTCATTTTTCGCACCCCTCAAATGATGGAACAGGAGTGGAAGCAGGAGTGCCAGCTACTGTTACACCCTGAACAGCCCATCATTGAACATGCAAAACTTACGCTAAGCAGCCCACCTTCAACCTGCCCGAATTGCCATACAGCCATTCGCTGGTATCAGAATATTCCTGTCGTGAGTTGGTTAGCATTGCGTGGGCGCTGTGGCAGTTGCCAACATTCCATCAGCAAACGTTATCCACTGGTTGAACTACTCACCTGTCTCTGTTCTTTGGTTATCGTCGCTATGTTCGGTGCAACATGGCAAATGCTGTGTGGTGTAGTACTGACTTGGGTACTGATTGCCCTCACCTTTATTGACTTTGATACCCAACTGTTACCTGACCGCTTTACCTTGACGTTAGCAGGCGCTGGATTAGCCATTAACAGCTTTGGCATTTATACATCACCAACACTGTCGATTTGGGGAGCTGTGATTGGTTTTCTATGCTTATGGATTGTTTATATCCTGTTTAAGTTGATTACAGGTAAAGAAGGCATGGGCTACGGAGACTTTAAGCTTCTTGCTGCACTTGGTGCATGGATGGGCCCCATGATGCTACCGTTGATTATTTTATTGTCTTCTATGGTGGGTGCTATCATCGGAATCATTTTGCTGAAGATACGTAAAGAAAATCAACCTTTCGCTTTTGGCCCCTATATCGCGATTGCAGGCTGGATTGCTTTTTTATGGGGCAATGACATTATGAAAATCTACTTGGGTCAATAAGATGTATGTGATTGGTCTCACAGGTGGTATTGGTAGTGGTAAAACAGTTGCCAGCGACTGGTTTGCCAAACAAGGCATTCAAGTGGTCGATGCCGATGTGGTTGCACGTGAAGTGGTACAAGTTGGACAACCTGCCCTACTACAAATTCAACAGCAATTGGGTGACTGGGTCATTTTGGAAAATGGTGAACTGAATCGCCGTGCTTTACGTGAGTATATTTTTCAGCATCCCGATGCGAAAAAGACGCTAGAAAATATTACACACCCCATAATTCGGCAAAGCATCGTTCAACAGCTACAAACTGCTGGAAGTCCCTATGTGATTTTGGTATCGCCCCTGCTATTTGAGACGGAGCAAACGCATCTGACTCAGCGTAATCTGCTGATTGACACGCCAGAGCATTTACAATTACACCGAGCTACTCAGCGTGATCAAATTTCACATCAGCATATTCAAACGATTATGTCACATCAAATGCCACGTGAAGAAAAACAACAACGTGCCGATGATATTGTGGTCAATGATGGAGAGCTTGCACATTTATATGCACAGCTCGAACCCTTACATCTGCAATATTTAAACTATGCAAAAAAAACAGCCTCAATGTGAGGCTGTTTTTTTCTGTGCATTTAGTTGCTGTTGCAATGGGTCTTTACGGTTAAACCAGCGCCAAGGCTGTAACGCCCCCACACCCATACCAACCAGTCCGAAAATCATTGCGGTATTTAATGGTTCACCCAAAAGCGGCACAGCGACAATCGCCGCCATAAACGGGGCAAGCGTGACAATACTGCCCGTTTTAAATGCACCTAAACGCTCAATTGCCGCGACATAACTCAGGGTTGCAACAATTACCACCAACACACCATGAAACAAGCCCTGAATGGCTAAATGCATCAGGCTAGCTTCCTGAAAATGTTTCGGCAAAAACAGGATATAAATTGGCAGGTAAATCAGTGCCGACCAAATTGCCACACCACTCATCGACTGCCAAGCAGATAATTTCCAATGTTTAAGCAACACAGTAAAAATACCCCACCAAATGGCAGACAGGAAAAATAAGCCATCGCCAATACTCAGGGCAACATGCGTCTGCTCATACATCATCACACTCATGGCGGAAATTGCCCCGAGCATAATAATCAGGCTGATCCAGGTATGTTTATCAAAAGGTTGCTTAAACAACACATAAGCAGCAACCGCAGTACATAATGGAATACAACCATTGAGGAAAATCGCAGCGTGTGCTGCAGGGACATAATGAAATGCCGAGTACGACGTCAGACAGTACGCGACCCCACCGAGTAACCCTAAAATAAATGGCTCTTTTTTCCACAAAAATGCGGTTTCACGCCGCCAGATTAAAATCGGCATTAAAATCGTAAAACCAATGGCAAACCTGAGCGCACAAATATCCCATGCACTGATATGCCAACCTGCATTCAGTCGGGAAAAGATGGTAAAGCCACCCCAAATCAGCATGGTAATGGCAACAAATAAATACCCTTGGGTACGTGAAGTCATTATCGGCTCAAAGTTGACTTAAACGAGATTACGCTGACGGCAAGCTTCATAGAGTGCCATACCAGCCGCCACACTGACATTTAAACTTTGTAGATTGCCTGCCATTGGAATATACACCGTTTGATCACACTGACCTTGGGTAATCGGACGTAAACCTGTATCTTCTGCGCCCATAACAATCGTCACTGCGCCAGTAAAATCAAACTTTTGAATTGGCAGCGCTTTTTCATCAAGCATGGTGCCAACCACACGCACATGATGTTGGTCTTTGATATGTGCCAAAGTACGTGCCAAGTTCGTCACTTGAATAAACGCCACTTTTTCTGCCCCGCCTGCAGCAACCTTGCGTGCCGTTGGCGTTAAACTTGCAGAACGGTCACGCGGAACAATCACCGCTTGCACGCCCATTGCAGCGGCAGTACGAATACATGCGCCCAAATTATGTGGGTCAGTCACTTGATCGAGTGCCAACAACAATGCATCTGGGTTCTGCTCAAGCAAATCATCAAGGTCTTTTTCATTTAAAGTTGGATGTGCACGCACCGCTGCCACCACACCTTGGTGAAAAGGTAAACCTGCCAGCTTTTCCAAGCTATCACGGCTGGCTTTTTGCACACTAATTCCAAACGGTTCAGCCAACTGTAAAATACGCTGCAAACGCTGATCGTCACGTCCTTTAAGGGTAAATAAAGTCAGTACCCGTTCTGGCTCAAGTTCCAACAGTGATTCCACTGAATGTACGCCATAATAGTATTCTGGTTTTGCCATGAACGGGTGACCTCAAAAACGATACAAATAAAAAAATAAAATCCTGCAAAGCCAACTTTACAGGATTGATGATGAGCATAGTTTAACGGATTTTACCGTGATTTGCTTAACCTTCTAGATGGCAAACATAGTCCAGTACATCGTCAGTTTCAATTTTGAATTTGCTGTTGCCTGGTACATAAAATGATTGCCCTGCACGGAAAAGCTCGCTAGTTTCACTGTCTGCAATTGTTACGCGACATTCACCTGAAATAATTTCCATACGTTCAGGAACATGCGTTTCAAATGTAAGTGGTTGTTCTGTAGGCAAAATAACACCAAGCGTTTTTTTAGTGCCATCTTCAAATTGAACTGTATGGCTAATACATAAACCACCAAAATAAACATTTGATTTTTTTACGACAGAAACATGATCATACTGAGCAGACATGCATATTCTCCAAATAATGTGCATTTATTGTAAATACGTGGATCTAGTTTAAATAGGGCTGAGGCTTGAATCAATCACCATCTGATTTTAATGTAAATTAATATGAGTTCGATGATTTTTTACTCAACACATTGAAAATAAATGAATCATGATGGAGGAGCCTTACAGTTTTGACTCATATCTCAGGGTTAACCTTCAGTTCGACCTGAGAAGCACAACGTCACAAGGCTTTCGGGATGTATAGTATTGCCGCACAAGGACAACCCTCTTGCACACTCAAAATGTATTTTGAGAATGTGGATTGCAAACTCAGTCAAATACCATTATCTTTTTAATATATTGAAAAACAATACCTTAAAAATGCAGTCCTGATCTCAAACAGAGAACAGATGTTTCTGCACATCCTGTTCTTTCTATACATTTCATATTGGTCTCAGGTTAAATGAGCAAATCCTATAGCAAACTGGCTGTTTTACTGTACGAATTGCAGATTGATATAAAAATCTTGTTTACAGTGCCAAGATGTTTTGTATGATCGTTGTCAAAGATGAAGCCGGTATGACTTAAAACCTCATTTATTTCAAACATCATTTCTCGCAGTCTGGATGCGTCCATATATGTTGACTCACTTAACTCTGATTAACTTTGCTTTGGCTGATCATTTAGCCTTGGATATTGAAGCAGGCTTTCATGTCCTCACGGGAGAAACGGGTGCGGGTAAATCCCTGCTACTCGATGCACTTTCTGTCTGTCTTGGGGAACGTACAGACAGTCATATGGTACGTTATGGCACAGATAAAGCCGATGTCACTGCCATTTTTAGCTATGCTGAACATTCTGCCGAAGCACAGTGGTTGGCGACACATGAACTGGCTGATGAATCTGGCGAGATTCATTTACGTCGGGTGATTTTTTCCACAGGACGCAGTAAGGCATGGATTAATGGACGTCCAAGCAGCCTTGCAGAACTCAAAGATCTCGGGCGTTTGCTGGTTCAGCTTTACAGTCAGCATAGTCAGCAACAACTGCTTGAGCCGCCTTACCCAAAACAGTGGCTCGACCGTTATAGCAACTTTGCTGAACCTGCCCAAACAGTACGCGATGCCTACAGCGCATGGCAAAAAGCCATTCGTCAGCATGAGCATGCCTTACATGCTCAAGCCACTCGCCTGCAACGCATTGCCACACTTGAACTGCAACTTGAAGAACTCGAAGATACCTTACAGTACAATTATGCTGAAATTGAGCAGGAGTTTGACCGACTCAGCCACCATGAACATATCATGCAGGACTGTGCCTACGGTTTAAATGTACTCGATGAAGGCGAGCAAAACCTGACTCAGGAACTGGCGAGTGTCGTACGTCGCTTTGAAAGTCACGTCGGACGCAGTGAGCAACTCTCCAGTATTTATACGGCGCTAGTCAACGCACAAAGTGAACTCGAAGATGCAACGGCAAATCTGCGCCAGTTTATTGATCGTCAAAGTTTTGATCCTGAACGCATGGAACAGCTCAATCAGCAGCTAGAGATCTTTCACCGCTTAGCACGCAAATACCGTGTCCAACCCGATGAGTTACATGCTGAATATGCCAAATGGCAGCAAGAACTGGAGCAACTACAACAACTGGATAATCCTGAAACCCTTGCCGAACAAGTCAAGCAAACCGAACAGGAATTTATGGCTTTTGCTCAGCAACTCGATCAACAACGTCGTGATGCTGCAGCACCACTTGCCAAGCTGTTGACTGAGCAAGTCAAACCATTGGCACTACCTGAAGCCTATTTTGAATTTAAATTTGAGCCACTCGAACAACCGAATGCTGAAGGTCTAAGCTTTATTCAGTTATTGTTTACTGCCAACAAAGGTATTCCTGCACAGCCCCTCGCCCGTGTCGCATCAGGCGGTGAATTGTCACGGATTGCCTTGGTCATGCAAGTCATGAATGCTGAAAAAACTGATGCAGAAGTCTTGGTTTTCGATGAAATTGATGTCGGGATCAGCGGCGGCACAGCCGAAATTGTCGGGCGTTTACTTTCAGATTTAGCACAACATGTGCAAATTCTGTGTATTACGCATCAAGCACAGGTTGCCGCACAGTCCGATCATCATTTACTGGTTCAAAAACAACAAAGCGACCCTGCCAGCAGCACCATTTTTGCCCTGAACGAAGAGCAGCGTATTCAGGAACTGGCACGTATGACGGGTGGGATTGAAATCAATGACACGACTTTGCAACATGCCAAGCAGTTACGCCAATTGAAATTTCAGCACACGAAGATCGAAAAATCCTGAGTAAAAACTATTGGCGAAAGCGATTTACTCTTGTATGTTGATAAAAGGTCTCAATATAACATTGAACAACTAGATTTTAGGAGAACGGCTTAGGTGAGCAAACAATATTTGACGCATCGTTGTCTCATTGCTCCCCCTGATATGGCAGATGATTTTTTTGCCAACACCGTGATTTATTTGGCACGCCACGATGCCGATGGTGCACAGGGAATTATTATTAATCGCCCTGCAGGGATTCAGGTCAAAGAGTTACTCAATGACTTGGAAATTGACGCAGACAATGTACAACCGCACGAGGTGCTACAAGGCGGACCACTACGCCCTGAGGCAGGTTTTGTCTTACATACTGGACAACCCGTCTGGCATTCCTCAATTGCGGTCGGTGAAAATCTGTGTATTACCACCAGCAAAGATATTTTAGATGCGATTGCTCACAATGAAGGTGTTGGACGTTATCAGATTGCGTTGGGCTATGCCAGTTGGACCAAAAACCAGCTTGAAGAAGAAATCGCCCGTGGTGACTGGCTGATGTGTGATGCCGACATGGATCTGATTTTTAACCTGCCGTACCCTGACCGTTGGGACGCTGCCTATAAAAAAATCGGCATTGATCGTAACTGGCTTGCCTCCGAGATTGGTCATGCCTGAAGCGATGCAAACCCTTATGGCATTTGACTTCGGCACACAAAAAATGGGCATTGCCGTCGGTCAGTCAGCCATTCAGAATGTGAATCCGCTCCCTCTTTTTCCCATGAAAGACGGTATTCCCAATTGGGATGAGTTGCTAAAACTGGTCAAGCAATGGCAGCCAGATGTATTTCTGGTGGGGCTTCCTTTGAATATGGATGATTCAGAATCTGATTTATCCATGCGCGCACGCAAATTTGCCCGCCGCTTACGCCATCAAACCAACATTACGACGTGGATGCTGGATGAGCGTTTGACCACACGCGAAGCCCGTGAAGAACTCAGTGCCTTTCAGCGTCAAGGGCGTGCCAAACGCGTAGCTGCCGATAGTCTCGCAGCAGGATTATTACTAGAAAGCTGGTATCGTGAACCCGAAGGGATCACACCTTAAAACTTGAAGTTCAAGGCATAAAAAAACCTGCAATTTAATGCAGGTTTTTTTATTGGGAAAATAAGACAAAGTCAAAGTTTAGGTGATGTGCCCAAAGACTGGCTTATTTTTTGGCAGGCTGATTCTCTAAAATGTGAATCGTTGCGGTACGCCCTGCCACAAATGCCAATGTATTTTTTGGCTCTTCATCTAAAATAAATTTGACAGGAATACGCTGTGCCAAACGTACCCAGGTAAAGGTTGGATTCACATTTGCCAGCAAGGTTGAACTGGTTGAACGCTCACGGTCATCAATCCCCGAAGCCACGCCTTGTACATGTGCTTTAATTTTTTGTGAATCGCCCATGAGCTGAATGGTGGCATGATCACCCAAATGAATGCGGTTGAGTTTGGTTTCTTCAAAATAACCCACCACATATAATTGCTTACGGTCAATGAGTGCCGCGACATTATCACCGACTTTGATATAACTACCTGCACGCAAGCTAAAGTTGGATAATGAGCCATCTGCAGGTGCAACCACTTGTGAACGGTGCAAATTCAATGTCGCCAGATTTAATGTACTTTGAGCAACATCAACCGCTGCTTTTTGCTGCTGAATATTGGCTTTGGCTTCTTCAATTGCCGCTTTGAGCTGCCCTTCTTCCGCATGCGACTGATCACGTGTGGCAAACATTTGATCCTGTTCCTGTTTGGACACTGCACCATCCATTAAACTGGAATAACGCACCGCATTTTTTTCTGCCAGATGGGTATTGGCTTGTGATTTCACCAAATTGGCATTGGCTTGCAGCAAATTTGCCTGCATCTGTGCCAAACCTGCTTTAACTTTAGCAAGATCGGCACGTGCTTGTTCAACATCCAGTTGCTGACGGGCAACATCAATTTTGAACAATACCTGACCTTTCTTCACCGTCTGGTTATCTTGTACCAGTACATCAGTAACTAACCCAGAAACATCAGAAGACACCTGAATAATATCACCACGCACACGACCATCACGTGTCCACGGCTCCGCATTGTAGTAATCCCACAAATGCACCACGGCATAAATTGCAATCAGCAATGTTACCAGTGTCACGACAGGTCGAACGACTTTACGTGCATCAAACGAATTCATAACTTTATCCTAAACGTTCATCACCTAAAATTAATACGAGAACTGAGCAAAGACCCAGTGTGTCAATAATAGACAAACCATATACAAACTCAGGTTAAATATGCCTGGAAAGGCAACCCAGTCACGCTGAATCAGGCGATCCGTCCATTTACCCAGCAGCATAAAGACAATGTATGCCAGTAGCGCCTGAATCAACAGACTCGGCACAAAAACACCATATAGATTGAATTCACCCATGCTTATATCCCTGCCTGCGTGGTTGGCATATGAAAAATACTGCTACGGATATTATTGAGGCTAATGCGTAACCGTTGTTCAATATCGGCAGGACTTCCTTGCTGAAGTTGTTGTTCTAGCTGTGTAATCTGTTGCATGACCTGTGCAAGAATATTTTCTGCCAAATGCAATTGTTTTTCCTGATTGCGAAAAGCATCGTCTAATATGCTTTGCAATTCGCCAATCGCTGTTTTCAATTCTGTCGGTGTTTCTGCCCGATTCGCCAGTTCATCCAGGCGACTTAAATCTACAATTGCACTGGTTTCAATCAGTGCCAGATTCATGGCTTGCTTTAACTCAGCAGACTGCACCAACTTAGTATTTAGCACACCAATCCGATCTAGCATACTGCGTAAATGAATCCGAAAATCGACACCATAAGGCAAATACAATGCTTCGCGCATGGCTTTATAATGCAGAGATAAAATTCGGCTGGCACTTTGTTCGGGTGAAATGGCACGAATAAAATACACTGCCAATACTGCAATAACAGGACCTGCAACACTGCCCAAGCAACCTTCAAACGACTTTATAGGGTCAATGCTATAACGATTTTGCAAATTCAGACTCATAATGAACGTCACCATGGTCGGCAATGCCAAACCCGCCAAAGGTGGATGTGGATATAGCATGACAAAGAAAATCAGGACTGGCGCAAGAACTAATCCTAACTGCCAGAAGTCCTTAACCTCAGGCATAATGCCCAAGATATAAATCACCGTTAAAATTCCTGCATAAATACTACCGCGAATAAACATTTTTAGTGCAGGGACAGGGTTATCCATTGCCGTCAAAATACATGCTGTAACGGCTGCCAACTGCGCCATCATATAGCCTGCACTCCAGCCTGTATAAACCCATAATGAAAATGACACCAAAATAGCAACGATCGCGGCAAATGCACCACGCAGCGCCATACCATGATCGCGGTGCAAACTGGGGTAACTGGTGGTCAACGTCGCGACTGATTCTGGAATATGCTTGTCACCACGCTGAATCAATTGCCAGATTAACTTTACCGTAAAGATATTTTGGATCAGATGGCGAATATCCATTTTCAGGCCATCAAGCATCACCTGTTGCTCTGGACGTGCCAGTTGCTGTAAATGTTGGAAATCCTGTTCAAATTCGGGAGGTAATGCTGTTAAATCAGACTCTTGAATCTCTGTTTTACTTTGAATAAATAACCGAATATGTTGATGTAGATTCAATACCCCCTGTTGATAATGGGCATCAATGGTATTGAGCTGACGAATTCGTTCTGCCGCCGCTGTCAGGTTAGAAACAATCATGGTCACTTGATGCAGCAACTCCTGAATCGGTTTCGTCATCCCTTGCAGCTCGCCTTTTTCATACGCTAAATGCGCCACTAAAGCATGAATATCGGCAATATCACTGGTGATTGTACCCAATAGCTCATTATAGTTATTGTCAGCCGTATGCTCAGTTAAAATTTTCTGAAAAATCTGGCGAGTATCATTTAACGTTTTATCAACCCGCTGCTGAATGGCAGGTCCCAAATGCAAAGGGAAAATAGTGGCAAAGACCACCGCAGTA
The DNA here is from genome assembly GCF_004331075.1 of Acinetobacter brisouioides. Classification (GTDB taxonomy): domain Bacteria; phylum Pseudomonadota; class Gammaproteobacteria; order Pseudomonadales; family Moraxellaceae; genus Acinetobacter. The sequence continues at coordinate 189,242 of NZ_SJNX01000004.1, forward strand.
CAAACGACCGCCAACGAAATTTCCAGTACGCGCCCTAGTGCCATATCAAAGACACTCACGGTTTCAATACTATTAATCGAGTTACATACAATCATGGCGGTGGTATAACCTGCCAGCATAAAGACATAACTACGTGGTGTACGGTCTAACAACGATATATATAAACAGAATCCCACCCAAGCCGCCACGACTGACATAAACAAAAATGGAGTATTGATCAAATGCGGGGTGATCAGCGTTGCAACCACCGCTCCTGCGGCAGTACCCAATAAACGATAAACTGCTTTGGACGACACCATACCTGAATATGGATTGACAATAATCATCACGGTGCCGATGGCCCACATGGGGTAGGTCAAATCTAAACAAAAGGCGATATACAATGCCAACATGCCTGCAATAAAGGTTTTTACCGCAAAGATAAAATCCATTTTTGAAGGGCGAAATGCCAACAACTGTTTATAGAGCAACATGCATATCTCTCGAATACTCGGTTAGATCTTGATGATGTATCACTCTTTGCTCAAATAAAAGACAATAACGCTCTAACATTTACTCAACGAACAGCAAATGTATGATCTGTCACAATGCCATAGCATACTTAACCCATAGACTTGTCTACAGGAATTGTATTTGGTCGGAGGTTTCTTGCCTGTTTGATGTGCAAGAAAGCAAAGAGTTGAATTCGTTTAATGCAAAGAAGATGCAATTTAACGTCTTCATTCGATATTTGGTTTGCCGATTTTTTCAAAAAAAAACATATTCGTCAACACTAATATCTTAATTTGATAATTTATGTTATTTTAGACAAACATCTTATGTTTTTTTTATGCGAAAAGATGTACCGTTTTATAAACTATAACGACTTCACCACCTTTATTTATTTTTGGGAAATCTATTCTCTATGGCTGTTACGAGCTTTGGTAAAATTTTAACCGTTTTAGATTTATTCTCGATTTCTCGACACGTGATCAATGTCGATATTATTAGTCAGGAACTCGGCTTATCCCGACCGACAAGCTATCGTTACTTAAAAGAGCTGGTTTCAGCAGATTTGTTGCAACGCATTAGCGGTACTTCAGGTGACTATACCCTTGGGCCGAAAATTGCGGTATTGGACTATATTTCGCGAACCACTGACCCGCTGGTTCAAGTCAGTATTCCGTATATGAAAGATATTGTTGAGCATACCGAACTCAGTTGCCTGCTCACATTCTTAAACCATGATTACTGTATTGATATTCATGATGAGTCTTTTCAAGGCAACTTACTGGTGTCGTATGGTCGCGGTAGCCCACGCCCTGTCTATATGGGTGCTTCACCCAAAATTATTGTGGCGCACATGAACAAGCAAGGCTTGCACAACTTCTATGAGCATTATGCAGCACAACTTGCCACAGTTGGTTTTGCTCAGGACGAAAGCCAGTTCATTCAGCACATGCGGAAAATTAAAAAACAGGGTTATTATTTTTCTCAAGGTGAAGTCAATCCGCTATATTCAAGCTTGTCCGTACCGATTAAATATTCTAGCAAAATTGCACCTGTTGCCCTAACGGTTGTTGGTTCTAAAAACCGCTTTGAATACGTCAATCTGGAAAAAATCATTCAGACGTTGAAAGAACATGCTACGGAAATTGAGAAAAAATACTTAAGTCTTGCCGAACAGGTCGAACAGCAGTCTCATCGCGACTAACCCACTTTTTAAAAATCACAAGGCGGATGTTTACATCCGCCTTGCTTGCATCAGATAAGATCTCGTGGTTACTCTAGAAAATCAACTTGACCCGTTTTCACATCGTAAATTGCGCCGACAATTCCAACTTCACCCTTCTCGACCATTTCACGTAGCACATTGCTATGTTTCAGAATATACGCCATGTTGTTTTTGACATTCATCATGGTCACTGCATCAATAAAACTGCGTCCTAGCTGATCATCGGTCATCTGATTTTTAACTGTATCAATTGCCGACATAATCGGTTTCAGTACATATTGAATGTTCGGTGTATTTTGAGCTTGGCTGACATCGAGTTGCTGCTGATGCATCTGACATGCTGCCGTTACTGCACCACAATCCGTATGCCCAAGAACCACAATCAGCCGAGAACCTTTACTTTTACAAGCAAACTCCAGTGAACCAAGTACTTTCTCACCTGCAATATTGCCCGCAATGCGCAAACTAAACAGATCGCCTACCCCCACATCAAACAGCATTTCCGTCGGAGCACGCGAATCCATACAGCCCAATACTGCAGCAATCGGATGCTGTCCATATTTGGCAGTAATCTGAATTTGTCGGGCAATATTATGTTGTAAACGCTGCTGCGAAACAAAGCGTTGATTGCCATCTTTAAGTTTTTGCAAAACCAGTTCAGGGGTCAATTGTTGCTGCATTTCACGAGTACTGACATCGACATCAATCACATCATCTTCATGCAATTCGGGATAATGTGCCTGAAAACCAATCAGCTTCAGATCAATCTGCTGTTGCGTGGCTTTATCTTGCTGAAACTCCTGAATCACCTGATACAAATCAGGATCAATATACGCTGTGTTACTGGCATCAATCACCACCGTTTTATGACGCTTAATTTTGTTGAGTACAGACAACAGCGCAGCGCGGTTTAAAAAGCTGACATTCTGTGCCAGTTCAATCCGCGTCAAACTGCCATGCAAATGCTTTTCATGAATCACTTTAACGCCACTATGCATATTGCTATGTAAAATAAATAGCGCACTCAACACTAAGCCGATCATGATTCCGATCAGCAAATCGGTCAGCAGAATTGCAACAATGGTCACAATAAACGGGAGGAACTGCTTCCAGCCTTTGTTATACAGCTGAATAAACAGCTTCGGCTGTGCCAGTTTATAACCTGTGAGTAATAGAATCGCTGCCAGTGCTGACAGCGGTACAACATTCAGCAAGGGCGTTAAAAACAGAATCGCAATAATCAGCAAAATGCCGTGAAAAATGGTCGACACTTTGGTCTTCGAACCACTGGTGGCATTGACAGAACTGCGTACAATCACCGAAGTCACAGGCATCCCACCCACAAAACCCGACAAGGTATTCCCAATCCCCTGCGCCAGCAATTCACGGTTTGGCGGCGAACTGCGCTTTTGCGGATCCATCTTGTCGGCAGCTTCCAGATTCAGCAAAGTTTCCAACGATGCAACCACAGCAAGCGTCACCGCGCCCACATAAATTTGCGGGTTATTCCAGTAGGAAAAATCTGGAAAATAAAAGATTTTCTCTTCCGAAGAAAATAGGTTGGGTAAATCAATCAAATGCTGATCACCTACCGCAAGGTTCGAACCAGCCTGAATCAACAGCCAGTTCAGTACCCCTGCAAACACCACCGCCACCAATGCCGATGGCAACTGCAACTTCTTTAAAGGCGTTTGATCCCATAGCAAAATCAATGCGACGGACAGTACACCAATCACGGCTGCGCCCACATCAATATGTTGTAAAACCTGAGGGAAATTTTGCAGCCCTAACTGTTTGATCGTTGCCATATGCAAACCAAACAAGTTCGGTAACTGATTGATCATTAAAATTAAACCAATCGCAACCAACAAACCCAAGATCACATTGGTTGGGACAAAGTTGGCAAAAGTTCCCAGCTTTAAGCAGCCAAAAACCATTTGTAGCAAACCTGATAAGATGACACACAGCAAAAATGCCGAATACTGACCATCCAGCGCCATGAGCTGCGCCAAAATAATTGCAGTTAAACCCGCAGCAGGCCCTGAAACACTAATATGTGAACCACTCAATGCACCGACGACAATCCCGCCGATTACACCTGCAATCACACCTGACAATAACGGCGCTCCCGATGCATGAGCAATCCCCAAACACAAGGGTAACGCCACCAAAAACACCACCAAACCTGAGATCAAATCGCTCGGATAAAACTTCCGATCTAAAAACATTGTTTTCATAAATAACCGTCTAAAATGAAATAATAAGACAGCTCGTTATTTGTTGTTCCTGATCCCTTCCCTGTTTTACAACACATCATCCCTAATTCTTGAAGGAAAACTTCACGTGCCGCACAGCATCTTGACAGAGCCCTTTTTAAAAAAAGGTAGTTTTTCTCAACACAGTTGTCAGCATCTGTAATGTTATGCGGTTTTATTGCTAACAACTCTTGCATAAAGCCCAGTTTTTCAATAAGGATTATTTTTATAAAATTTTACTCTATAAATCATTTATATATTTTTTCCATACATGCTATTTCAGTAAATACTCACACCCAAAAATCAGGCACAAAAAAGCCCTGAACATTCAGGGCTTTGGCTCTCAGGGCTGTTTTAAGTACGGCCATGCTGCCTTGAGATAAATAAACATCGACCAAAGTGTCAAAATCACCGCGGTATACAACAGGATATAAGCAAATGTATCGAGAGGCTGCCAGTTCAGCAAGAACACACTTATCGCGATCATTTGAAAAGCTGTTTTGTATTTACCCACTGTGGATACTGCAACACTGGTACGCGCACCAAGTTCAGCCATCCATTCACGCAATGCAGAAACTGTAATTTCACGCGAAATAATCACAATCCCAGCAAACGCCATAATAATGGTCGGTTTCCACTGCACCAGTACCACTAAAGCGGCTGCCACCATAAGTTTATCTGCAACAGGGTCAAGAAAACGTCCAAATGCCGAGGTCTGATTTAAAGCACGTGCCAGATAACCATCAAACCAGTCAGTGATTGCTGCTAAGACAAAAATGGAAGTCAGCAAGACGTGGCGCGATAAGCTACCTGTATGTCCTTCGACACCAATTGCAGGTGGCCAGTACGCCACAAGTAAAAATACGGGAATGAGCACAATTCGTGCAATGGTGAGAATATTTGGAATATTCAGGATTCGCCCTGTTGTCATAGCCACCGCCAATATAGCCCTTGCAAAGTCCGCATAGAGTGATTTTTAAACGTATTTTTGACTGATCAATACAGTCACACTTTATACGAAATGCACAGATGTGTCGACTATAAAGCCAATACAGCAAGGCAAAAGATTCATCGACCAGACCTTTCAGGAATAACCGTGAATTGATGCCCATCACTCATGCAATACCTGATAAATCGTGCGTGCCATGACCTCTCCAAGCCCAGGCACCAAAGTCAGTTCTTTTTCCGAGGCGTTTAGCACCCCTTGTATTCCACCAAAATGTGTTAGTAAATCGCGGCGGCGCTTAGGCCCAAGCCCTGGAATCACTTCTAATACAGAACCTGCACGGCGTTTATCACGTTTGGCACGGTGCTTGGTAATCGCAAAACGGTGTGCTTCGTCACGTACCTGTTGAATCAGATGCAACGCTTTATGATCTTCTGCCAACTGGATTTTTCGTCCATCGGTAAAGTGTAAAGTTTCCAGTCCTGGTTTACGCCCTTCACCTTTAGACACACCAAGCATGAACGCTTCAAGCCCCAAGTCTTGCATCACCTGCATCGCCATGTGCAATTGACCTTTACCGCCATCAATCAAAAGTAAGTCAGGCAAAGGTGCTTTTTTATAACGGCGGGTCAAGGCTTGACGCATGGCAGCGTAGTCATCCCCTGCCTGAATATCTTCAATTGCAAACTGGCGATAATCGCGTTTACGTGCCCCACCCTGATCGAACACCACACAGGATGCAATGGTGGCTTCGCCCATGGTATGACTAATATCAAAACATTCAATACGGTCGATCGGGCGTTCAATAATTTGCTCTAACTGATAAAAACGCTCGTGCAATTCCTGATGTTGATTCAGTTGCCCTTGAATCGCATGTTGTACATTCATTTGCGCCAGCTCAAGCCACTCGGCACGGGTTTCCCGTACATTCGGTTTAATCTGAATTTTCTTCTGGAACTGCTGACTGAGTGCCTGTTCCAGCTCACTACGATCAGGTAGATCCGTATTCACGATCAATTCCTGTGGAATTTCATCGGCCACCTGAAAGTAAAAATTGGCAATAAAATCACTGAGCATTTGCCCCAGATCATCACTGAGCATATCGGGGAAATAGCTTTTTCCACCGAGCATACGCCCATTACGCACATACATGATCTGTACACAGGTCACACCTGCCTGCTGTGCAATCGCCAAAATATCAGCTTCACCTTTGATTTTATACACGGCTTGCTGTGCTGAAACTTGACGCAATAATGCCAGTCGGTCACGATAAAACACGGCCTTTTCAAATTCTAATTGTGCCGCTGCTGCTTCCATATTTTGAATCAGTTCTTGATTTAACTCTTTCGTGTCACCCTGCAAAAAACGAATCGAGTTTTGCACATCTTGCGCATAGTCTTCAGGTGAAATCAGCCCGACACAAGGCGCGGTGCAACGTTTAATTTGATACTGCAAACAAGGGCGTTTACGCTGAGAAAAATAACTGTTTTCACACTGCCGTACATTAAACAGTTTTTGCAAAATCAATAAAGTATCGCGTGCAGCATAAGCACTCGGATAAGGCCCAAAGAATTTACCAATCTGATGTTTGCCCTTACCGCGTCCACTGGCAATCCGTGGATAAGGCTGATCGGCCGAAATGAAAATATACACATAAGATTTATCGTCCCGCAGCATGATGTTATACGGCGGGCGATGCAGTTTAATCAGGTTTTGTTCAAGCAATAACGCTTCAGTTTCAGAGCGCACCACCAGCGTTTCAATATCATAAATACGTGCAACCAAAGCCTGAGTTTTTGGATGTTCAATGGTTTTGACAAAGTAACTCGATACCCGATTTTTCAGGTTTTTGGCTTTGCCCACGTACAGCAGTTCACCCTCCTTACCCAGCATTTTATAAACCCCTGGCAATTGGGTCATTTGGGCAAGCAGTTGTTCAATGTGTTCGCGGGCGTTTGGGTTCACGGCTGACTCAGTAATCAAAACATTTATGACAGTATGTAACGCCTGAACCCACAGATTTCAAGAATAAAATGACTTAACGTGCCGCAGTATTACAATTCGCAAGTTCACGTGAACCACTGCGCCACTCAGCTCCTGCCGAATTGCTATAGCTACTGATTTTGCCAATTTTTGCTACTAAGTTACGGCAAGACTCAACCGACAAATCATTCCCCCAAGGGCCTGACATGCTGCATTCATGTCCATTACAGTCCCACATCACAGGCGCACCGCCTGAAATCTGTGTTTGAACTTTGCCACGATAGTGGCTTGCGGCATACCATATAGTTTCACCACGGTTGCTTGGGCGACTGGCTGCCTGATTACACTGATTCAAAGCAGGTGAACCCACTGACCACATGCGTCCCGCCGAATTGCCATAATAACGTAATTCACCGACTTTGCTTGCCAAGTTCTGACAAGACTCCAAAGACAAATCATTGCCCCAAGGGCCTGACATTTGGCATTCACGCCCATTGCAGTCCCATGTCACCCCTGCACCTCCTGAAATACGAATATTCACATTGCCGCGATGCTCTGAACCCGCAAACCATGTCGTGGCATGCCCCAACACACTCAGCCCCAATGCTGCCAATAAAACTGCCAGTTGTTTGGTTTTCATCTATTTTCCCCAAGATTATTCTGATGAATTTATCTCCAATTTTATGGATTATTTATTTTTAAACAATGAAAAAGAATATTTTTTATCCATAAAAAAACGCCCATCATTGGGCGTTTTAAATCACATGCTTTTATTTAAACACATAAGGACGAATAAAAATCAGGAAGAAAATTCCAAGCATCAGCGCCCATTTTAAAACGTAGTACAGCTGACGATTGGTTTTTTTCAAGGCTTTGGCTTTTAAACGAATCTGATACACATAAGCAAAGGCTTTATTTAACCCGCCTGTTTGATCACTTGTATCATTCGGTGAGCTTGCCGCAGTCATGACACTTTTACCAAACCAGTGGTTAAATTTTTCCATCAAACGGCTTTTGAGGGGACGTTCAACATCGGCAAAAAAGATAATTCGGTTTTGCTCTGTGGTATTTTCAGCATAATGAATATAAGTTTCGTCAAATACGACACTTTGCCCGTCACGCCAAGAATAGCGTTGACCATCGACATCAATAAAACAACGATCATCATTCGGCGTGATTAAACCCAAATGGTAACGCAGTGAACCTGCATACGGGTCACGGTGACGAACCAGACGGCTATTTGGAGCAAGTTCAGTAAACATTGCGGCTTTAATCGTTGGCAAAGTTTTTAGCAACGCCGTAGTTTTAGGGCAAAGCTCAGCTGCTGAAGGGTGTGCTGAGTCATACCATTTTAAATAAAAACGTTTCCAACCCGTTTTAAAAAATGAGTTAAAACCTAAATCGTTGTAGCTGTCTGCTGCCTTAATTCCGCCACGCGAATACAATGCTTTGGCTTCATCACGAATCATTTCCCAATTTTCATCAAGGACTTTCAGGTCTTTAAAGTATTGCGTTTCGATATAAGGCTGATTTGGCACTTTCGAAAAGGCATACATTAAAAAATTAATTGGTGCGAGCAAGGTTGAATGGTCAAAGAACTGACGATAAAACGAATGACGCACTTTGCCGCGATATTGGATATACAGTGCCGATATCACAAAAATCACTAAAATAATCCATTTAATCATAGTGTTACTCAGAATTAATCAATGATTCGATCAGCCTTAAAAAAGCAACTGATTATCATGTTGTGAAATTTTACCAAAAAAATAAAAACTTACTAGAGAAAAGGCTATTCTTAGAGGAATGTTTAAAAATAATTCTAACTTTGATTTTTATAAATTCAGGCAAAATCATTTTCATTGATTATTGGGTAGATTGATCAATCACGCAATGATTATGCTGCTTTCATCACGATTTAGCCCATGTTTATTGTTGGATAATACCGCCTTATGTCACTTCAGTGTGCAGTCTCAAACCTCCATCTGAATTTGCTGATCGGTAATTTCTGGCGAGCCGTGTATTCGAGTTAAAGCTCTGTGGAATTTTGTATGCATCCTCCTTGTAGACCATCTATATAATTGACTCAAATGACAAAAAATACATTTTTATAATTTTTTTAAAACTCCCAGATGATATTTCTTCAAGTCAATGATTTAAGTCATGATAAATTCTAGAAACCTGTATTTTGCGTATGCATATTCAACAAAAAAACTGTCCAGTTCGCTTTTGATGCAAAAAATCAGTGACCATTGCGTCACGGCTTGATACAACTCCAAGCATATTTTTTGTTTAGAGTTATCGTAAGATGAAAAGCATTCAATCATGCGTGCTTTGCACCATAACCCAATAACATCAACGTACAAGTCCTCCAAAAAAAGGAGATCAGGGCATGATCCACGCTGGCAATGCCATTACCGTCCAAATGCTACAGGACGGAATTGCAGAATTCCACTTTGACTTACTCGGTGAGTCGGTTAATAAATTCAATAAAGCCACCATTGATGACTTCCAAGCCGCAATCGCTGCGGTACAAGCGCATCCTGAAATTCAAGGCTTGGTAGTAACCTCTGCCAAATCGACATTTATTGTCGGTGCAGACATTACTGAATTTGGGGAAAACTTTGCTCAAGGTGAGCAAGTGATTCAGGACTGGCTGGTAAGCATTCATCAAGTGTTTAACAGCTTTGAAGATTTGAATATCCCGAAAGTGGTTGCGATTAATGGCATGGCTTTGGGTGGCGGTTTTGAAATGTGTCTGGTCTGTGACTACCGCGTGATGGCACAATCGGCACAAGTCGGCTTACCTGAAATCAAACTCGGAATTTTCCCGGGCTTTGGTGGTACAGTGCGTTTAAGCCGTATCATCGGGATTGACAATGCGGTTGAATGGATTGCCATGGCGGTTCCGAAAAAACCAGATGCAGCACTTAAAGATGGTGCCGTTGATGCCGTGGTTGCTGATGACAAAGTCGTTGCCGCTGCCCTTGATTTGGTGAAACAAGCCATTGCAGGACGCTTGGACTGGAAAGCTAAACGTCAGGAAAAACTTGATCCTGTTAAGCTTAATCAAATCGAACAAATGATGGCATTTACCACCGCCAAAGCTGCGGTGCTATCCAAAGCCAACCCTGCCCAGTACCCAGCACCAAAACTAATGCTGGACTCATTGCAAGCAGGTGCAACACTCACTCGTGATGAAGCAGTCAAAATCGAAGCGCAAGGCTTTGCTAAAGCTGCGGTGACGCCACAGGCAGAAGCATTAATTGGTTTATTCATTAACGATCAGGTTGTGAAAAAAGCCTCGAAAAAACACGAAAAAGGCGCACATCCGATCAACCAAGCTGCTGTTTTAGGTGCAGGGATTATGGGCGGTGGTATTGCCTATCAAGCTGCAAGTAAAGGCACGCCAATCATTATGAAAGACATTGGCAATCCACAACTCGCGTTGGGGATGTCAGAAGCCAATAAACTGCTGACCAAGCAAGTCGAACGTGGCAAACTGACAGCGGCAAAAATGGGTGAAACTTTGACCCGTATTCGCCCATCTTTAAGTTATGACGAATTTAAAGAAGTCGATATTATCATTGAAGCCGTGACTGAAAATCCAAAAGTCAAAGAAATAGTTCTTGCCGATGCTGAAAGCAAAGTGCGTGATAACACCATTCTTGCATCCAACACGTCGACTATTTCTATTACCCGCTTAGCCAAAGCGCTAAAACGCCCAGAAAACTTTGTCGGCATGCACTTCTTTAACCCTGTGCATATGATGCCACTGGTCGAAGTGATTCGTGGTGAACACACTTCTGAAGAGGCAGTTGCAACGACTGTGGTGTTGGCTCAGAAAATGGGCAAAACCCCGATTGTCGTCAATGACTGCCCAGGCTTCTTGGTGAACCGCGTTCTGTTCCCTTACTTTGGCGCGTTCGATCTGTTGCTTAAAGACGGCGCAGACTTCCAGCAAATCGACAAAGTCATGGAAAAATTTGGTTGGCCGATGGGTCCTGCTTACCTCATGGATGTGGTCGGGATTGATACAGGCGTACACGGCGCTGAGGTCATGGCGGAAGGCTTCCCTGACCGTATGAAACCAGACTTCAAAGGTTCAATTGAAACTTTATATGAAGCGAAACGTCTCGGTCAGAAAAATGATGTCGGTTTCTACAAATACGAACTCGACAAGAAAGGCAAAAAAGCCAAAATTGTTGATGCGACAACCTATGAGCTGATCGCCCCTGTTGTCACAGGTGAAAAACACGAGTTTGACCCGCAAGAAATTATTGACCGTATGATGTTGGCGCTATGCAACGAAACGGTTCGTTGTCTAGAAGATAAAATTGTTGCTACACCACATGAAGCGGACATGGCCATGATTATGGGTATTGGTTTCCCTGCCTTCCGTGGTGGGCCATGCCGTTATGTCGACCAGACTGGCGTCGCTGAATACGTGGCACTGTGCAACACCTATGCACATTTGGGCAAAGCCTATGAAGCACCGCAATTGCTGCGTGACATGGCTGAAAACAACAAGAAATTTTACGGTTAAGGAGCAGCGTGAATGACTACTTTAAATCCACGTGACGTTGTGATTGTTGATGGCGTACGTACCGCCATGGGCAAATCCAAAAACGGAATGTTCCGCAATGTGCGTGCCGAGCATCTGTCGGCTGCCCTGATTCGTGCGTTGGTGGCGCGTAACAACTTTGACGTCAATGAAGTTGAAGATGTGATCTGGGGCTGTGTGAATCAGACCCTCGAACAAGGCTGGAACATTGCCCGTAATGCCAGCTTGCTGGCTGGTTTGCCAAAAACCGTTGCAGGTCAAACCATCAACCGTTTGTGTGGTTCATCCATGCAGGCGATTCATGCTGCAGCAGCTCAAATCGCAACGCATCAAGGTGAAATTTTCATTATTGGTGGTGTAGAACACATGGGTCATGTCAACATGATGCATGGCGTTGACCTGAATCCTGAAGCCTCTAAACATTATGCAAAAGCCTCAAATATGATGGGCTTAACCGCAGAAATGTTAGGTCGCATGAATGGCATTAGCCGTGAAGAACAAGACGCTTTTGGGGTTGAATCACATAAACGCGCTTGGGCAGCCACCCAAGAAGGTCGCTTTAAAAATGAAATCGTCGGTGTTGAAGGTCACAATGCCGACGGCTTTAAAATCTTCTGTGATGTCGATGAAGTGATTCGTGCCGATGCGAACTTGGCTGCGTTCCAAGCACTTCGTCCTGCATTTGACCCGAAAGGCGGAACAGTGACCGCGGCAACTTCATCGGCGTTGTCTGATGGTGCATCTGCCATGTTACTCATGTCTGCTGAACGTGCCAAAGATCTCGGTCTCAAACCACGTGCCGTGATTCGCTCAATGGCAGTGGCAGGTTGTGATGCGGCAATTATGGGTTATGGCCCTGTACCTGCGACACAAAAAGCCTTAAAACGTGCAGGCTTAAGTATCTCTGACATTCAAACCATTGAACTGAATGAAGCCTTTGCTGCTCAAGGTTTGTCAGTACTCAAAGGCTTAGGTTTGTATGAGAAACAGGATATTGTCAACCTCAACGGTGGTGCAATTGCACTTGGTCACCCGCTCGGTTGTTCAGGTGCGCGTATTACCACGACCTTGCTCAATGTCATGGAGCAAAAAGATACTCAAATCGGTCTAGCGACCATGTGTATTGGTTTAGGTCAGGGTATTGCGACCATTATTGAACGTATTTAATTTAAGCTTGAAAGAGAATCCCCGCTGAGTGCGGGGATTTTTTTATACGTGCTTCACCAAATGCAACAACCGAATATTCTCAAATAACGGCTGTCCCACATTCGCATCGATTGGATAATCTTCAGTTTCACCTGTCAGCACATAACCCCGACGCAAATAAAACTCGATTAACTCGGTACGACAAGACAACACCGACATTTTAAACCCTGTAACCGCAAAATTTTCCTGAGCAAAATCTTCTGCAAACTGCAACACCTGTTTACCCAACCCTTGATTTTGCCGCTGTGGATGGGTGGTCAACATACCAATATAGGCCTGATCTTTATGTTTCTGCACATGCACACAGGCAACCAGTTCAGCAGCATCAAACAACAACAAGATTTTAGCGTCAGGAACAAATAAATCCTGAAGTTGCTGAGCAGATATCCGCTCGCCTGAAACCACATCAGCTTCTGATGTCCATCCACGCACATCTTGTGAGCGGTAAGATAGATTTACCAGTTTAACAATGTCTGGAATATGCTGTTTTGTTGCTTCTATAAACATGATCAATTCTGGTTTCTTGTATTTTATTTCAGCATTAGATCATGCTTTTTCAAGCATTGACATTAAACATGGTGAAAAAAACAATGAACCTCGATAAGCGCCTTGTATGGTTTTTACCATCACCATTGCCCATAACAGCACAATACATCCTGCAAAGCCTAAACCGATATACAACAAAGCCTGACTCTGGATTTGCTGGGCAAGATTTAAAATCGCCAGATCAAACACACCCAAAGGAAAAGTCAGCCCCCACCATCCCAGATTAAAGCTCAACCCTGTACGGCTATGTTTATAGATCGTAAACAATGCGATAGCGAACCACCACAATCCAAAGCCCAGTAAAATAAAACTGATCCAAATACCAGCATAGTGCATCAAATTGCCGAGTTCGACCAAATGACACGCTGCCAAAATACGAGGGGCTTGTTGTCCCAAAAGCAGCAATGCCAGCGCACCTGTACCAATAGGCCCTAATGCCAGACAAACCGACATTGCCATTTGCGCTTCAGGTAAGCGATGCAGTGCCAAACGCAGCAATAAAATCGTCAATACTGCAAATGCAGGTAAAACTGACATTCCCCATAAAACATAACAGCCAAAGAGTAAATTCATCGCAGCTTGACTGGCAGGAAAATGTGCCAACAGAACACCTCCAGAGCTTGCCACCACTTCTGCCGTCACAATGGGCAATAACCAAATCGCGGTCATGGTGTTTAACTGATGCTGCTGATATACAAACATCAGCATCGGGACACCCACTGCCACAATCACCGCCAAGACGACGTCGACTCCCCATAAGAACTCAGCCAAGGCCAAATGTTGCGGCATGAATTTAATCAGACCATTGATGATGGTTGCCAATCCCATTGGAATCGCGCCAAAGAAAAATGCCATGCTTGAATGTTGAAAAATCTGTTTGGCTTCATGAAAATAAAAAAGCCAACGCAAGCTATACAACACGGCAAATAAGATAAACAGCACAATATTTGCCAGCCACAATATACGCGCCAACTCCTCACAAGATGCTGTCATTATCGGAGATGCACTCAAGAGTAGTGCGACGACTCCAGTTCCCATATTGACCGTGAACCAGTTTGGTGTGAAATGTCGAATCAACTGTTGTGGCTGTTGCATCACAAACATCCTATGAATATTTGTGATTATCTTAGACCAAACCAATTATCAGTAAAATTGATTTATTTTTATTTAAAAAATAAGTTTTATAAATATAAAATACCTAAATCAAGCGGTCTATCCATCTATATACATTTATTCATTCGTCGACTATCCCGAGGCTTTCAATTGCCCGCTTAAATATCTCATTTCCACAAACTCATGAATCCGTCTTTTTCACTGAAGGGAAATCGACTATTTTGCTGATAAAAATAAATACCGTTCTGTTATCGCTCAAATATCAGCAGGCTGTTATGGCACAGCTTTTCATTCCCCGATCTAAGCTTTACTATGCAAAGTCTATTTATCAGAGAATCTGAATATGCGTGTAGATATTTGGTCAGATGTGGTCTGCCCATTTTGCTATATTGGCAAAAAGCGTTTAGAACATGTCGCACAAGAAGCAGGCATTGAACTTGACATTCATTGGCATAGTTTTGAACTCGACCCAAATGCACCTGCTAAACATATGCTCAGCAACACCGAGCGTTTGGCACAAAAATACGGACGTAGTTTTGCCGAAATGCAAGAAATGGAACGTAATGTTGCTGCGCTTGCTGCCAGTGAAGGCATTGACTTCCAGTGGGAAAAAGCCAATTCAGGCAATAGTTTCAATGCACATCGCATTATTCATTTGGCACAAAGTAAAGGCCTGGGGAATCAAGCCAAAGAAGCATTCTTTCATGCCTACATGACCGAAGGTTTGGCGATTGGTGAGCGTGAAGTCATCGAAGAAATTGCCTCACGTATTGGCTTAGATCATGCCGAAGTCGAGTATGTGCTCGATTCAGACGAGTTTGCTGAATTTGTGCGTCATGATGAAAAAATTGCGCATGAGCAACTGAACATTTCAGGCGTGCCTTTTTTTGTTTTTGAACAAAAGTTCGCACTTTCAGGTGCTCAGCCGCGCGAAATCTTCTTACAAGCCTTGCAACAGGCGACTCATATTCAACAGGATACCGATGCAGCTCGTTGTGATGATAAGCAATGTCAAATCCCACCTTCACCAGCGCAGTAAATCTGCGCTTTTCAAAAACCAGAAAATACCACACTATTCATATTAAATATTAATTATATAAACGAGTTATCAATTATTTAACGATCTAAAAATGTTTTTATTAAACATATGTTTTAAACTGAATGAACTTGTTTATAATTAAAGCCATCTGTGCTTTTTCATCAGGCTACCATGCTACAGTTACAAGAATTTTTACAAGAAAAAGTTCGCTATGATCAGCTGAATTTAGACGAACTGATCGAACTTGCAAACCACTATACAAATCAAGAGACTAAAGAATATCGGATGCTGGAATTAGCCCTGAATCAGATACTGACACAATATCTCAACAAAGCTAAAAACTATATTAGCAAGTGAGCTATTAACAATGAATTTATTAGAAAAAGCATTGCTGATTAAAGATATTCATCAAACCATTGCCACGATTGACAATGAGCATGTACCGCTGTTTAAGCGTGCTCAGGCAACCCACCATCTCAAAGAAATTTTTCAACTCTGTGAAAAACCAATTACCTTTCGGACACCGAAAGGTACACATGGTACGTCTGAAGTGCATGTAAATTTAAGCAATGAACTGCTGAAGCTGTCCAAATTTAAAAATAGCTATCGGGGTTTGTTTTATGATCGCTCCTTACTGTTACAGGCTCTGAATCAGAATCCCAACATGGGATGGGCAATTTTATATAATCAGGAACAGCGGCTTTGGCAAGTCTGGCTGATTCCACAAGCACGGCGTGGCGCTATTCATTGTAGTTGGAAAGGACATTTAAACGAAGGCTATCAATGGATGTTACAGCAACAAAACCTGTTGCAGTGTTTACTGACAGATGATGAGTTTAATGAACGTCTAGGTATTCAAACCCCAGTTCGAGTAGAACAGCAAACGCCCGACCAATTGCCAAATGTTGCACTACTAAACGATCTCCCCCAAAAGCTTTCTCCAGAAAAAACCGATCATTCAATCAATATTCACCAAACTTCACCGATTCGAATTGAGGGTTTTAGCCAGTTATGTTTTGAAGTCATTTTTCAAAGTCATGACCATATTTCCAGCTACCTCACCTGCTTTAGTTTGTCTCAGCGGGTCGATGAAATGCAGCATGCTCCGACCGTCGTTGCTGAACGCATCAATACAAACGGACAATTTTTAGGCTATATTGCTATTTTAGGCATTCGTGATATTCAGACCGCGGGGCAACTCGCACAGCAATACTGTTTGCAAACCGATACGATCTTAGCCAGCGTCAAAACTCTCTCATGGGGCCAGTTTCAGGCCAGTTATGAACGCATTGAACTCCTCTTCAATGAGTATTTACATGCCAAAAATCTGTGGCAACAGCAATATATGTACCCGTTTATTCCAGCCTCAATGATTTTGCCGCAGCGTTTTATTCCTTTTGAAGAAAGTGAAGCCAATTTAGAAACGCCCTTGCTTCTGATTAAAGAACGACAAAAGTATCGGGTCTTGCATGGTGAAAAACGGTTACAACTTGCCCCTGACGAGCTTGGTTATCCATGTATTTTATTTTCACGCCAAGATGGCGTGAGCTGGCAGCTATTTCGTGAAATTATCGAGGTATTGCCTCAGCCGATTCGTGCAGAAACCTTATATGCTCAAACCCAAAAACTGTTGGCAGAACATTAGTTTTTAAGCAGCTTTTAAAATAGCAGATTTATTCTCATATGCTACATCAATGTTTTTGATGCCTTTATGCCCATGATTTATTTCAATGCTTTTCTAGATCGAAAATTGCTGATTGTGGCACTACTTGTTTCTACAAATACTGCTGCCAACCAACTGCTTAGCCAAGAACAGCAACACCACTTATTCTCATTTTCCAATGAAAATATCTGCCGGTTACACAATCTGCAACCCACATATTTATGGTCGCTTTCGCCATTCCAAAATGTACCCGAAAATACGTATGCGCCTGAGTTTGACCCCTATTCACAACAGCTCAGCAATGAACTCATGGCTGTATTTTCTCAAGATTCTTTGTCACAAAAAGCACAAAAAGCTGAGCAAAATCGCCGTAAACGCCGCATTTTTGGCGAAAATCATACAGAGAAGACAGCGCGTAAAAAAATCAGTACAGACAATCACTGGGTCAAGCATGTGCTCTCTGATTTATCCCAAATGTTACCTTTTCAAAATGATATGAACCTCGGTTCAAATTCGCCTTCTGATGTCTATGTTGAACTCAGTGCCGAGAAAAACTGGAAGCTCACCCCCAAATTTAGCTTTGACGCAGCGCAAACTTTTCGCTATGGCGCACAAAGCCGTAACTATTCGGAAACCAATTTTAAACTGACACAGCACGAGTCTAAAACAACGCTTGCATCAACACAGTTTTCAGTCGTCAAAACCTTTGATGAAACCTACACTTGGGATAACCATCTCTTTCGTCAGCAGCAATTTCCTAACGACAAGCGTTTAACTTATGGTATTTATTCGAGCGGTATTTATGACAAGACCAAGCGTGATATCGAATTACAAAGCTGGGGACCTTATGTCTCTTGGCGAAGACCATTATTGTACAACTGGATTTATATCGAAAATGAAGTGTCTTATTACAAGGAGTTAACCAGTAATGAGGGAAAACATATTTTTAGTACCTCACTACAATTTGAAACTAACTTCTAAACCGACGAATGTGTTGATCAAGATAAGAAGCATTTCTAAAGTGAAATTATTTTCAATATCCTCAAGATTATTATTAATTAAATAACTGATTTTTAAATATTTTTTAAAAAATACCAATTCAATTTGGTTAAAAAATAGCGTAAACTTGGCTTTCCTTCTGCTGATCTTGCATTTTAATTATGTTGATACCGCATTTTGATGATACTCATGAAGATGATTTGATTCATCCAGAACAACGGGCTAAAGCTGCCAGTAAAACCACTTGGGTCAGCGTGGTCGTCAATTTATGTCTATCTATTTTGCAAATCCTGATCGGTATTTTTTCTAAATCGCAAGGTCTAGTGGCCGATGGTATTCATTCTTTAAGTGATTTAGTTGCTGACTTTATTGTATTAATTGCCAATCACTTTAGCCAGAAAGATGCCGATGATGATCACCCATTTGGGCATTATCGCTTTGAAAATGCAGCTTCTTTTGTGCTAGGACTTCTATTGATCGGTGTCGGGGTTGGCATGTCGATCTCTGCAATTAATAAAATTATGCATCATGAACAGATTGCACAAGTACATAGCGTTGCGATTTATGTTGCAGCGACTGCCCTGATCGCTAAAGAACTGCTATTTCGTTACATGCTTCGTATCGCCAAACAAGTCAAATCCAGCATGCTGGTCGCAAATGCGTGGCATGCGCGTTCGGATGCGGCGTCATCTTTGGTGGTGATGGTCGGGATTATTGGAAATCTCATGGGTTATCCGATTTTAGACCCGATAGCAGCCCTAATTGTTGGCTGTATTATTTTAAAAATGGGTGTTGAGTTTGGATGGGATGCACTCAGTGATTTAATGGATCGTGCTGCCGATGAACATGAAGTCGAAGCCATTCGTAAAACCTTTTTAACCACAGCAGGCATCAGTGGTGTGCATAATATTCGTAGCCGTAAAATGGGTGACATGATTATTGTTGATGCACATATCGAAGTGGATGGTTCACTCAGTGTACGTGAAGGTCATGATATTGCAGTCAATGTACGCAATCAGATTATGCAAAAACATCGCGTGATTGATGTGATTACCCATATTGACCCGGTATAAATCTAGCTTCATCTCGATAAAGAAGCAAAAAAGCCTCTGATTTACAGAGGCTTTTTAGATTTAACAAACTATTATTTTAATAACAGGCTGTTAATTCGTTTTACATATGCTGCTGGGTCTTCAGGCAAGCCACCTTCTGCAATCACTGCCTGATCAAAGATCACATTGGCTAAGTCATCAAACTGCTCTGAGTGATCAAGTTTTTTCACCAATGGGTGTTCAGGGTTAATTTCAAGAATTGGTTTACTTTCAGGAACCGCCTGACCTGCCTGTTTCAACATACGTAGCAACTGTGGTGATAGCTCGCCTTCACTCGTCACCAAACATGCAGGTGAATCGACCAAACGTGTAGTTACACGCACTTCCTTGGTTTTGGCTTTAAGTGAGTCAGACAGTTTGTCGACTATAGGTTTAAAGTCTTCGGCAGCTTTTTCTAGCGCTTTCTTCTCTTCAGTATCCTGTAAGTCGCCCAAGTCCACCGCACCTTTAGACACGCTTTGCATTGGCGTACCATCGAACTCATGGACAAAGTTCATTGCCCATTCATCGACACGGTCTGCCATGAGCAACACTTCGATGCCTTTTTTCTTGAAGATTTCTAGCTGTGGCGAGTTTTTCGCAGCCGCCAAACTGTCAGCAGTCACGTAATAGATGGCTTTTTGCCCTTCTTTCATGCGTGCTTTATAGTCAACTAAAGAGGTGCTGATCTCATCATTGCTTGAAGTTGCAAAACGTAAGATTTTTAAAATACGTTCACGATTACCAAAGTCTTCACCCAAACCTTCTTTCAAGACAGCGCCAAATTCAGCATAGAACTGCTTGAATTTTTCCTGATCTTTTTCATCTTCTGATTTTGCCAAGCCATCAATCACGGTCAAGATACGGCGCGCATTACCTTCACGAATAGTTTTTACATCGCGGCTTTCTTGCAGTAATTCACGGCTGACATTTAGTGGCAAGTCAGCACTGTCCACTACACCTTGTACAAAACGCAAATAGTTTGGAATCAGGTTATCCGCATCATCCATAATAAACACGCGTTTTACGTACAGCTTAATGCCTGCTTTGGCTTCGCGGGTGAAAATATCTTGGGATGCTTTGCTTGGAATATACAACAATTGTGTATATTCAGTATTGCCTTCAACACGGTTATGCGCCCACGCCAATGGTGCTTCATAGTCATGGGTTAAATTCTTATAGAACTCAACATACTGTTCTTCCGTCACGTCACTCTTGCTACGTGTCCACAATGCATTTGCCGAGTTAATTGCTTCCCACTCATCAGTTTTTACATACTGACCTGCTTTCGGTTCTTCACCCTCTACGGTTTCTTCTTGTTGCCAAACTTCTTTTTGCATTTGAATTGGCAAGCTGATGTGGTCAGAGTACTTATTGATGATTTGTTTAACTTTATAAGATTCTAAGTAATCGAGTGCATCTTCACGCAAATGCAAAATAATGTCTGTACCACGCGATGCTTTTTCAATTTGTTCAACTTCAAACTCGCCTGTACCACCACTAATCCAGCGAACCCCTTCAGAGGCAGCCACACCTGCACGGCGTGACTCGACTGTAATTTTATTGGCAACAATAAAACCTGAGTAGAAGCCAACACCAAACTGACCAATCAGTTGTGCATCGGATTTTTGATCACCTGTCAGCTTCGACATAAAGTCTTTAGTACCTGACTTCGCAATCGTACCCAAATTTTCAATGGCTTCTTGCGCGCTTAAACCAATTCCGTTGTCGGAAATAGTGATGGTTTTCTGGTCTTTGTCCAGACTGACACAGACATGTAAATCAGCATCATCTTCATAAAATTCTGGGTGATTGATGCCTTCAAAACGCAATTTATCACACGCATCTGACGCATTCGAAATCAATTCGCGTAGGAAGATTTCTGGGTTGGAATATAGTGAATGCGTCACGAGATGCAAAAGCTGGGCAACTTCTGCTTGGAAACTATAATTTTGTGAAGCTTTTTGTTCGCTCATGAATCACTCCTTTAAATATACATCGGTATTTTTTCTTGAATGCATTATGAATGGAGTAATTCTGAAATTTTTCAATGCTTACCCTATAATTTTTTTCACACTAAAAAGGCCCATGATTCAAAATACGTTGCTGAATGATTGTATCGAGCTGTTGTTGGCGCTGCTGATAAGCTTTGATTAAGCAAGAAATATTTGCTCCACAGGCATTACGTGATTTGAGCCATTGCCATTGAATTTCTTTCTGTTGGTCACGTCCACCCATTGGCAAAGCGTGCAGAATAATTTGATAGGTGGTTGCCATTTTCACGTCAGCATCATTCAGTGAACGTCGCTGGCAAATGGATTTTTCTGCCTTTAAACTGGCTTTGTCACAAGAAAAACTGGCAGCCTGAGCTTGCGAATAAACTCCCAAGACCAAAATACAAAATCCCATAGATAATCGAGTCATCACACTTTCCTCTACAATCCATTTGATCACTCTAATCTAAAGCTTCAAGCTTATCCAACCCATCATATTTATATGGCAATTCAGTACATCACTGTATCAGGCATAAAAAAACCTCATTCAAATGAATGAGGTTTTTAATTCTAACTCTGTTGCAAAGAGACTTAGAAACGGTAGCTATAACCGATAGTATAAACCCAAGGATTCACATCTAAAGTACCAATTTTTGTACCATTGAGTTTAAGGTCAGAACCAATATCTGCATAACGGACATCTACGAAGACACCCCAATTTTTCGCATCAGCAGGTTGGAAGTTAAAACCAACCTGACCAGCAACGCCATAAGCATTGTCGGCTTTAAGCTTAGCACCATCAACAGCAATTTTTTCACCCCATGGGATCACTGCTGTCGCACCTACACCAATATATGGGGTAAAGCGAGTCGAGTTTTTAAAATTATATTTAACAGTCAATGTCGGTGGTAATTCTTTAAAAGACGCAATTTTTTGACCATTTGTTTTTACATCATGCTTCAATGGTGTTGCCAACAACAATTCAGCAGAAACATTACTTTCACCAAAGAAATATTCTACAGATGGTGTAAAGCTGTATGCACTGTCAGCTTTAACATGCGTTAATGCACCATTTGCCAATGTATTATTATCTTCTGATGGAGCAACAACACTACCACCAACTTTCACTTGCCAATTACCTGCAAATGTTGCAGAAGAAGCCGCTAATAATGCTAGGACTAATGTTTTTTTCAACATGTTTACAACCCCTTTTATAAATTAACTAAATATTAAAAGCTGATTTAAACGAATGCAATACATTTTTTAACAACAATCAGAATATTATTTATAATATATTGTTTTAATTAAAATTTATTTTTAAATCATATTAATTTAGTTGGGTTTTTAAATCTCAATTTATTATATCAAACCATTTTAATCTGATTTAATTTTTATTAATCCAACCATTTTAATATGATTATAAAATCATTATTCAAACTATTTTAATCTGATTTATTATAATTAATTATCATAAACAAAATAGATTATGAAACAAGTTTATTTTAAAAATAATATTTGTGATTTGTGATTTGTGATTTGTGATTTGTGATTTGTGATTTGTGATTTGTGATTTGTGATTATTATGCTGAGCTTATTTTTTACTTTTGCAAAAAACCAGTATCTCTAATACAAGATTCAACCTGTACCAAGATCTGACTCCAAGACATTTCCATAGCACGGCACAACTGTTTCAATTTGGCAAATCTGGATTCACTTAAATAGCTGAACAGGCGTTAACCAAACTGATGTTTAGTTTTAAAAAAATTAAATAATTTATTGTTTTAATTAAATTTTATGACATGATTGTTGATTAAAAAAATAAAGGGCTATCCGAAGTATAGCCCTATGAACCCATACGAAAACCGTTTATTTGTTTTCTTGGATGGCAGCGCCAGCGCCCCCACCAATTGCACCACCGATTGCTGCGCCTGCATCACCACCTAATACCGCTTTACCAATGACCGCGCCCACACCTGCGCCAATTGCGCTACCTGTTGTGGTTCTTGAACTACCATTTTGGGTATGGCTAGCGATACCTGCACCTGCAGCAGCACCAACGCCTGCACCTAGACCACCGCCCACATGGTTCCCTGCACCACCACCAATTGCACCACCTAACGCTGCCGCACCAATACTTTGCTCAGAAGGTGACATACTTTGGCAGCCAACCAGCATCATGCCAGATAAGGCAGTAAGTGCGCATAAACCGAGTAATTTTTTCATCATTTTGCTCCTAATAGACTATGCTGTTGTTCAGTATCAGACTAAACTTTTTTGTAGTAAAAAATCATCACATTTTGTTACAACCAATCGTTTTATTACTTTTTTTTGTAATTGATCAAAAGACACGCATATAGCACAAATTCTTCAGTATTCATCAGGAAATACTGAAGCTGGGCAAATATTGTGTGAACTCACAGTCAAGCTTCTATACAATATGCGCGCATGAATTGGAGTGAACAATGTCAGAGACATCTACTTTACGGCGCGGGTTAAATACGCGCCACATCCGTTTCCTTGCGCTAGGTTCAGCGATTGGAACGGGGTTATTTTATGGTTCGGCATCTGCAATCAAGCAGGCAGGACCATCTGTTTTACTTGCCTATATGATTGCAGGTGTCGCCATTTATATCGTGATGCGCGCACTCGGTGAGATGGCGGTACACAACCCTGTTTCAGACTCATTTAGCCATTATGCCTCTGAGTATCTCAGCCCATTGGCAGGTTTTACCACGGGTTGGACGTATGTCTTTGAAATGGTCATTGTGGCGATTGCCGATGTGACCGCATTTGGTATTTACATGGGTTTTTGGTTTCCCGATGTTCCGCGCTGGATTTGGGTACTCTCAGTCATTTTATTCTTGGGCGCGATTAACCTGATTCATGTCAAAGTCTATGGTGAAGTCGAGTTCTGGCTGTCTATTGTCAAGGTCACGGCAATTATTGCCATGATTTTGGGTGGTTTTGGCATCATGCTGTATGGCATGCACATACCAAACAGTGACTTTACCCCAGGCATCGCCAATTTGTGGCAGCATGGTGGCTTTATGCCAAACGGAATTTCTGGTTTTATTGCCTGTTTCTCCGTGGTGGTATTTGCATTTGGTGGAATTGAAATTATTGGGGTGACTGCAGGCGAAACCCAAGACCCGAAAACTGCGATTCCACGTGCCATCAATGCCGTGCCGATCCGTATTATTCTGTTCTATGTCCTCACGATTTTTGTATTGATGTCAATTTTTCCATGGAACCAAATTGGAACTGCAGGTAGCCCATTCGTTCAGATTTTTAAAGGTCTAGGCATTAAATCAGCAGCAGCAATCCTGAACATCGTGGTCATTACTGCCGCTATTTCTGCCATCAACAGTGATGTATTTGGCGCAGGTCGCATGATGTACGGTATGGCACTCAAAGGTCATGCACCCAAAATTTTCTGTAAAACCTCAAAAAATGGCGCACCACTGATGCCTGTTGTGGTCATGACCCTCGTGCTTTTGGTTGGTGTGGTTTTAAACTATCTGATTCCAGAAAATGTCTTTGAAATCATTGCTTCAATTGCAACATTTGCAACCGTTTATGTATGGCTCATGATCTTACTGGCACAAATGGGCATGCGTAAAAAACTCAGTGCGGAAGATATCAAGAAACTGGATTTCCCAATTATCGGTTGGCCTGTTGCGCCAATCATTGCCACAGCATTTATGATTTTTGTGATTGCCATGATTGGTTATTTTCCAGACTCACGCCCAGCGCTCTATGTCGGAGCAATTTGGCTCGTCCTCCTTGCAGTCGCACATAAGTTTTTAGTTAAACCGAAAAACCGATCAAAACTCTAGAACTTATTTCACATGATTTGAATGCCTTGCTGGCACACCCAGCAGGGCATTTTTTATGATTATCAATTGGTCAAAGCGTACAATATCAATTAATCAAAACCAGATTCCTAGATTATTTTGAGGGCCATCTATGAAAAAAGCCTACAGCAACCGCCGTGTCATTTATATTGCTTTACTTGGCAATCTAATTATTGCGGTGGCTAAGTTTATTGCGGCTTTTCTCACCTCTAGTGCCGCCATGCTCAGCGAAGCGGTGCATTCGGTGGTCGATACACTCAACGAAATTTTGTTATTGCACGGTTTAAAAAAATCCCAGCAAGCGCCCGATGAAGAGCATCCGTTTGGTTATGGGCGTGAACTGTATTTCTGGTCATTTATTGTAGCGTTACTGGTTTTTGCACTGGGTGCAGTGGTGTCGATTTATCAAGGCCTTCATCATATTGCTGAACCTGAAGCCATTACTTCACCAATGATTAACTATGTCATTCTTATGATTGCGTTTGTGTGTGAAGGGTTTTCTTGGTTGCTGGCACTCAAAGGTTTTCGCAAATACAAAGGCAATATGGGATATTTTGAAGCCTTTCGCAAAAGCAAAGACCCCACCACTTTTACCGTTTTATTTGAAGATAGCGCGGCACTATTAGGTTTAATGATTGCCTTCTTGGGTGTATTTCTCTCGCATTATTATCACGCCCCTGTGCTGGATGGTGTTGCATCTATCCTGATTGGCTGTATTTTGGCGGTGGTGGCATTTTTTATGGCACGGGAAACCAAAGGTCTACTGATGGGAGAATCTGCCGATCCTGCGCTGCCGAAGCATATTTTAGAACTGGTACAGCAAGATTATGCTGTACTACATGCCAATGGCGTACTGACCCAGCAAATGGGTGCACATCAGGTGATCGCCTCACTCAGTTTGGAGTTTAAAGATAATCTGACTTCAGATGAGATCGAAACTTGTGTTAACCGTCTGGAAACCCATGTCAAACACATGCACCCTGAAATTGTCGGTTTATTTATCAAACCACAGACTAAGCAGGTCTGGCTACAACGCTTGGCAGAACGTCGCCGCAGCGTACAGCAAGATAAAACCTAAGATAAAAAAGACAAGGCATTTACCTTGTCTTTTTACAACTTCACTTTGTAGGCTAGGCTTATGCTTCAGCAAACAAACCTTCAAACAAGACTGAAGACAAATAGCGCTCGCCGCTATCTGGCAAAATCACGACTATAGTTTTTCCAGCATTTTCAGGACGTGCAGCCAGTTTCGCTGCTGCTGCCAATGCTGCACCACATGAAATACCCACCAAGATCCCTTCTTGGGTTGCAGTTTTACGTGCCCATTCCAAAGCTTCTTCACTGGCAATTGGTAAAACTTCATCGACTAAACTCAGGTCTAAGTTTTTAGGAATAAAGTTTGCGCCAATACCCTGAATTTTATGTGGTGCTGGAGTAAGATCTTCGCCACGTTGGTGTTGGCTAATAATTGGTGATTCTGCAGGTTCAACAGCAACTGAGTACAATGGCTTGTTTTGTACTTGTTCAAAGTAGCGTGAAATTCCCGTAATAGTACCGCCAGTTCCAACGCCTGACACCAAAATATCGACTTGACCGCCTGTCGCCTGCCAAATTTCAGGGCCTGTCGTGTCTTGGTGGATTTGCGGGTTGGCAGGGTTTTCAAACTGCTGTGGCAGGAAGTAAAGTTCTGGCTGTTCAGTGGCAAGGCGTACTGCTTCATCTACCGCACCTTTCATCCCTTTTGCAGGTTCAGTCAGTACCAAGTTTGCACCAAGTGCCTTCAGTACTTTACGACGCTCTAGACTCATGCTGGCAGGCATAGTTAAGGTAATCGGATAACCTTTTGCAGCCGCAACAAATGCTAAAGCAATGCCCGTATTACCACTGGTTGGCTCAACAATATGCATGCCTGCTTTCAGCACACCACGTTTTTCAGCATCCGCGACCAGTGCTGCACCCACGCGGCATTTCACTGAAAATGCAGGGTTACGGCTTTCAACTTTTGCCAGTACAGTTGCCCCACCTTGAATAATACGGTTAATGCGAACCAGTGGCGTGTTACCAATTGCTTCGGCGTTATTGGCATAAACCGCAATACCTAAATTGGCTGGCGTTGGAAATTGTGCATCTGTTGTCATAAGTCTTCCTGAATAGTTTTTTAAAGGCTATTTCAAGATCATAAACCGTTTTAATTCACAATCTCAAATAATCCAGAATCCTATTTATGAATTTTTATGCTAAACATATTCTTTAAATGGCTAAGCAAAACCTGTTCTACTTAATTAAGTTCTAAAGAGATTTAACTAAAAATTTTAATATAAATATTTGTCAAAATTTATTGGCTCTTTAGCATTTAGTACACTTTGAGAATTTGATATATTCTGAACCAGTAAGAATTTATTATGTTTCATTAATTTGATAATAAGAGGCTCAATTCTCAAAAAATCACATCGTATCAAACCATCTACAGTATGTAAGAATATTTCTCTTTTTATGTTCTGATCATCTAAATATCTATCAAAATTTTCAATTTCTTGTGCTTGAAAACAAAATTTATCTCCAGTAATTACCTTAACTAATGTTTCATAAGGTTTTACTATTTCAAAGTTGGTCACACTATGATTTGTACCTTCACATTCAAGTTGAACAAAGACTTTATTATTTAGTAATAAGTAAAATGAATTAATTATTAATGGCTTATCCTTCTTGTTTACAAGAATTAATGTTCTCTCTCCATTTGCAATCCCAAAAGCAGCTGCTACTTTATTTCCATGTTTCCTTAAATAATTTTTAATACTAATATACAAACCCAATAAAGTTAGAATTATTGTAAATAGCCCCTTAATTCCAGTAACTTGTAGAATAGCAACTAGATAACTCATAAAACTAAAAGTAGAGTGCTTATCTTGTAATTTACTAGCAATATTAATAACTTCATTGATAAATATTGCCAACTATCCTATAACAAGTATGAAGATAATATACCTTAGCGCTATTAATATCTTTTCTAAAAAAAATTCATTTTCCATTCTGTAAATCTCTTCTTTTTATTGAAGCTTAAGTTTTTTAACTACCTCTAATTTAAGCAATTTAATCATTATTAGATAACAATTACTTGCAAAGTATATAAACAAAAAAAGAGCCTCGAAAGGCTCTCTTTTTTAGTCAGTCAATTCAAACTTAGAATTGGCTTTCATTTAATGCTTGGCTAAACGCTTGGTCAACATCGCTAAAGTCGTTGTGAAGTTCAAACTCCGCAGCTTCAGCTTCTTGACGACGACGTTCCAAGTGATACGCAAGACCTGTACCTGCAGGAATCAAACGACCTACAACCACGTTCTCTTTCAGACCACGCAACTCATCTTCTTTACCTGTTACAGCCGCTTCAGTTAACACACGAGTGGTTTCCTGGAACGATGCAGCAGAAATGAACGAGTCAGTAGAAAGCGACGCTTTGGTAATACCCATCAATTGACGCTCAAATTTCGCTGGGAATTTGTTTTGCGCTGCAACTGCTTGGTTTTCTTGTACCATGCGGATGTAATCGACTTGCTCACCTTTGATGAAGCTTGTATCGCCACCATCAGTGATATCAACTTTACGCAACATTTGACGTACGATGACTTCAATGTGCTTATCGTTGATTTTTACACCTTGCAGACGATAAACGTCCTGAACTTCGTTCACGATGTAGTTGGTCAACGCCACTTCGCCTTTCAAGCGTAAGATGTCATGTGGGTTTTGTGGACCATCAGAAATGGTTTCACCACGGTTGACATGCTCGCCTTCGAACACGTTAATGGTACGCCATTTCGGAATAAGCTCTTCATAGATTTCAGAGCCATCATCTGGAGCAATAACCAAACGGTTCTTACCTTTGGTTTCTTTACCGAAGCTTACAACACCTGACACTTCAGCCAAGATTGCATGTTCTTTCGGTTTACGCGCTTCGAACAAGTCCGCAACACGTGGCAAACCACCAGTAATGTCACGAGTACGTGACGTTTCTTGTGGTACACGACCAATAACGTCACCCACACCAATCGTTTCACCATCACGTACGGTTACGATTGTGTTTTGTGGCAAGAAGTAGAACTGTTCAGTACCATCAGCCGTATCAAGCACGATCGCAGGACGCATATCTTTACCAGCGACAGGACGTGCAGTTACAGGCAAGATTTCAACTGTTGTCATACCAGTTGCATCATCAGTTTTAGATGTTGCAGTTACGCCATCAGCGATTTGCGAGAAGCGTACTTTACCAGCAACTTCTGTTACCAATGGATGGGTATGCGGATCCCAAGTCGCAACGATACCACCAGCTTCAACCACTTCACCATCTTTCAGTACAATGCTTGCACCGTAAGGAAGTTTATAACGCTCGCGTTCACGACCTAAATCATCTGCAATACCGATTTCACCTGAACGTGAAACAGAAACCAAATGACCTTTGGTATGTTGTACAGTTTTCACATTGTGGAAACGCACAGTACCTTTGTTACGCACTTGTACGCTGTTTGCCGCAGAAGTTCGGCTCGCTGCACCACCTACGTGGAACGTACGCATGGTTAACTGTGTACCTGGTTCACCAATTGACTGTGCTGCCATTACACCAACAGATTCACCTGGGTTTACCAAGTGACCACGAGCCAAGTCACGGCCGTAACAACGTGCACATACACCAAATGTAGATTCACAGTTTACAACCGAACGAACTTTAACTTCATCGACACCTGCTTCTTCAAGATAAGCTGCAATTTTCTCGTCAATTAAAGTACCACGAGGCAATACAACTTCATCATCAGATGCACGTTTTACGTCTTCTGCAGTTACACGACCCAATACGCGATCACGTAATGGCTCAATCACGTCACCACCTTGAATGAGTGGAGTCATGACTAGACCGCCCGCTGTACCACAGTCAGGTTCAGTAATTACCAAGTCTTGTGCAACGTCTACAAGACGACGTGTCAAGTAACCAGAGTTCGCAGTTTTTAATGCAGTATCCGCCAAACCTTTACGCGCACCGTGGGTTGAAATAAAGTACTGAAGTACTGTCAAACCTTCACGGAAGTTCGCTTTAATTGGCGTTTCAATGATCGAACCATCTGGTTTCGCCATCAAACCACGCATACCTGCCAACTGACGAATCTGTGCAGCACTACCACGCGCACCAGAGTCAGACATCATATAAATGCTGTTAAATGATTTTTGCTTCTCGTCTTCACCTTTCTTGTTTTTCACAAAGGTATAAGACAAGTTGTCCATCATCGCTTTAGCAACTTGGTCGTTGGTACGTGCCCAGATATCGACCACTTTGTTATAGCGTTCACCCGCAGTTACGAAACCTTGTTCGAACTGTTGTTCGATTTCACGAACTTCGGCTTCTGCTTTGGCAATAATTGCTTGTTTTTGTGGTGGAATGAGCATGTCTTCCATACCCACAGATACACCAGAGCGAGTCGCTTGACGGAAGCCCAAGTACATCAATTGGTCAGCAAAGATAACGGTATCTTTTAGACCTAATTTACGGTAGCAAGAGTTGATCAGTTTTGAGATGTTTTTCTTGGTCATCTCAAGGTTGATTGACTCGAAGCTTAGACCTTCAGGTACGATTTCCCAAAGTAAGCAGCGACCAGGTGTCGTATCAACAATAATGGTTTGTTTTTCACGTTCGCCATTTTCGTTAATTACAGTTTGGTGTACACGTGCTTTTACACGAGCGTGCATTGCCACTTGACCTGTTGCAAGCGCACGGTTCACTTCGTGAGTATCCGCAAACACCATGCCTTCGCCATTGGCATTTACCGCATCACGTGTGATGTAGTAAAGACCCAAGACCACGTCCTGAGAAGGTACGATAATCGGCTCACCGTTGGCAGGTGACAAGATGTTGTTGGTTGACATCATTAACGCACGAGCTTCAAGTTGAGCTTCAAGTGTTAATGGTACGTGTACCGCCATTTGGTCACCGTCGAAGTCGGCGTTAAACGCTGTACATACGAGTGGGTGTAGACGGATCGCTTTACCTTCAATCAGGATCGGTTCAAATGCTTGAAGACCCAAACGGTGAAGTGTTGGCGCACGGTTCAACATCACTGGATGCTGACGAATCACAGATGCAAGAACGTCCCAAACTTCTGGAGTCTCGCGTTCAACCATTTTCTTCGCAGCTTTAATGGTTGTTGCCTGACCTGAAGCTTGTAGTTTCGCGAAAATAAACGGCTTGAATAGTTCAAGTGCCATTTTCTTCGGAAGACCACACTGGTGCAAACGTAAAGATGGACCTACGGTAATTACCGAACGGCCAGAATAGTCAACACGTTTACCCAACAAGTTTTGACGGAAACGACCTTGCTTACCTTTGATCATATCAGCCAAAGATTTAAGCGGACGTTTGTTCGAACCTGTAATCGCACGACCACGACGACCGTTGTCTAACAAGGCATCCACAGACTCTTGTAACATACGTTTTTCGTTACGTACGATGATATCTGGTGCAGCCAAGTCAAGAAGGCGTTTCAAACGGTTGTTACGGTTGATCACACGACGGTAAAGGTCGTTCAAGTCAGAAGTCGCGAAACGACCACCTTCAAGTGGTACAAGCGGACGCAAGTCTGGTGGAAGTACTGGAAGTACATTCATCACCATCCATTCTGGCTTGTTGTTTGACTCTTTGAATGCTTCCATCAATTTCAAGCGCTTAGACGCTTTTTTCAACTTCGTTTCAGAAGTTGTTTGAGGAATTTCTTCACGTAAACGTGTGATTTCAGCTTCAAGATCGATGTCTTTCAACAAGTCTTGAACTGCTTCTGCACCCATTTTCGCAGTGAATTCATCACCGTGTTCTTCAAGTGCATTGAAGTATTCTTCATCAGTCAGAAGTTGATACTTCTCGAACGGAGTCATACCAGGATCGGTAACAACGTATGATTCGAAATACAATACACGTTCGATATCACGAAGTGTCATATCAAGAAGCAAACCTATACGGCTTGGTAATGATTTTAAGAACCAAATATGTGCAACTGGTGATGCAAGTTCAATGTGACCCATACGTTCACGACGAACTTTCGCAGTTGTTACTTCAACGCCACATTTTTCACAAATGACGCCTTTATATTTCATACGCTTGTATTTGCCACACAAGCATTCGTAATCTTTTACTGGACCAAAGATTTTGGCACAGAATAAACCATCACGTTCTGGTTTAAAAGTACGGTAGTTGATTGTCTCTGGCTTTTTAACTTCACCGTGAGACCACGACTTAATCATTTCTGGTGACGCAAGACCAATACGGATGCGATCAAACTCTACTGGAGCATGACCGTCAGAGTCCGTCTTCTTACGCATGATATCGAGCAAGTCTTTCAATTTTTTTCTCCGTGTGCCGAGGAGCATAACTCGCTCGGCTGGGTCACAAATATTGTTTTTTCCTGAAAAATCTAAGCAGTTTAGGGCTTAGTCACCATTTTTCAGTTCAATGTTGATACCTAAAGAACGGATCTCTTTGGTCAATACGTTGAATGATTCAGGCATACCTGGATCCATATAATGGTTGCCATCTACAATGTTCTTATAGATGCGGGTACGACCTTCAACGTCATCCGACTTCACAGTGAGCATTTCTTGAAGTGTGTATGCTGCACCGTATGCTTCAAGTGCCCAGACTTCCATCTCACCGAAACGCTGACCACCGAACTGTGCTTTACCACCAAGCGGCTGTTGAGTTACAAGCGAGTAAGAACCTGTTGAACGCGCATGCATCTTGTCATCAACCAAGTGGTTCAATTTGAGCATGTACATATAACCAACAGTGACAGGACGATCAAATTTCTCACCTGTACGACCATCGTACAAGTCCATCTGACCAGTCTTCGAGTAGCCTGCAAGGTCAAGTAACTCTTTGATTTGGCTTTCTTCAGCACCATCAAATACAGGTGTTGCCAAAGGCACGCCTTTACGTAGGTTACCTGAAAGTTTCAAGATTTCTTCATCAGTCAATGAGTCAAGTTCTTCTTGCTCGCCACCGACTTTGTTATAGATCTTGTCAAGGAAATCACGCAGTTCAGCCAGCGTGCGTTGCTGTTTAAGCATCTTGTCGATTTGCTCGCCCAGACCTTTTGCAGCCAAACCTAAGTGAGTTTCCAAAATCTGACCCACGTTCATACGTGATGGTACGCCTAGTGGGTTTAATACCACGTCGACAGGAACACCATTGGCATCGTGTGGCATGTCTTCTACAGGCAAGATGTTTGATACAACACCTTTGTTCCCGTGACGACCCGCCATTTTATCACCAGGCTGGATACGACGTTTCACTGCCAAGTAAACTTTTACAACTTTCAATACGCCAGTTGTAAGTTCGTCACCTGTTGCAAGTTTGCGTTTTTTCTCAGCAAATTTCTCATCAATTTCAGCGCTCTTCTCTTTCAAGAACACTTGAATTTGACTTAAACGTTCAGCGATTGCTTCATCAGTCGGTTGGATTTCAAGCAGATCAACCAGCTCAAGACCTGATAGAACAGATTCAGCAAGCTTGTCACCACGTTTAGTTGTACCGCCGCCATTAGATTCTTGATCTGTTAACAAGCGAATAATACGTTCACGTGCTGCTTCTTCAAAGATTTTGAATTCTTCTTTCAAATCTTTACGGTAAGCATCAAGTTGTGCTTTTTCAATTGCTTGTGCACGATCATCTTTCTCTAAACCATCACGAGTAAAGACTTGAACGTCGATGACTGTACCTTTAGTACCTGATGGCACACGCAAAGAAGAGTCTTTTACGTCAGCCGCTTTTTCACCAAAGATAGCACGAAGCAATTTTTCTTCTGGAGTTAACTGAGTTTCGCCTTTTGGTGTCACTTTACCAACAAGGATGTCCCCTGCTGTTACTTCAGCACCAATGTAAACGATACCAGACTCATCCAGTTTAGACAGTGCAGCTTCACCAACGTTAGGAATATCAGCCGTAATTTCTTCTGCGCCCAATTTAGTATCACGTGCAACACATGACAATTCTTGGATATGAATAGAGGTTAAACGGTCTTCTTGAAGTACACGCTCAGAAAGCAAGATCGAGTCTTCGTAGTTGAAACCGTTCCATGTCATGAACGCAACACGCATGTTTTGACCAAGTGCCAACTCACCGCCATCGGTAGAAGGACCATCAGCCAATACATCACCGCGACCCACTTTATCACCCAAGTTCACAAGAACTTTTTGGTTGATACATGTGTTTTGGTTTGAACGTGTGTATTTGATCAAGTTATAGATGTCGACACCGGCTTCACCAGCAATCATCTCATCTTCATGAACACGAATAACCACACGCGAAGCATCAACAAACTCGATTACACCGCCACGGTTAGCAATCACACACACACCAGAGTCACGTGCTACGTTTGCTTCCATACCTGTACCAACAAGTGGCTTGTCAGCAAGTAACGTCGGAACAGCCTGACGTTGCATGTTTGAACCCATCAATGCACGGTTCGCATCATCGTGTTCAAGGAATGGAATCAATGATGCAGCAACAGATACAACCTGCTGTGCAGATACATCCATATGCGTCACTTTTTCAGGAGGCATACGTACAGTTTCACCTTGGTGACGAACTGTAACCATCTCATCGATCAAGTTACCTTCAGCATCAACTGCTGAGTCGGCTTGCGCAATTACTGTACCCACTTCTTCAATTGCAGAAAGGTATTCAGTTTCTTCAGTAACACGACCATCAACAACTTTGCGGTACGGAGTTTCCAAGAAACCGAAGTCATTGGCCTTCGCATAAACAGAAAGCGAGTTAATCAAACCAATGTTTGGACCTTCAGGCGTTTCAATCGGACATACGCGACCATAGTGTGTATGGTGTACGTCACGCACTTCAAAGCCTGCGCGTTCACGTGTCAAACCACCAGGTCCAAGTGCTGATACACGACGTTTGTGTGTAATCTCAGACAACGGGTTGTTTTGATCCATAAACTGAGACAACTGGCTTGAACCAAAGAATTCTTTGATTGCCGCAGCGACAGGTTTAGCATTGATCAAATCTTGTGGAGACAAGTTATCAGTTTCTGCTTGGCTTAAACGCTCTTTTACAGCACGTTCAACACGAACCAAACCAACACGGAATTGGTTCTCAGTCATTTCACCAACAGAACGAACACGACGGTTACCCAAGTGGTCGATATCGTCAACTTCACCTTTACCGTTACGGATTTCGATCAAGATACGCATTACATCAATGATATCGTCGTTCGACAAGATACCTTCAACTTCGCGAGATTTCTGATCTGTACCCACTTCGTATGGGCGACCCAAACGACGGTTAAACTTCATACGGCCTACAGGTGACAAGTCATAACGTTCTGTAGAGAAGAACAAGTTATGGAACAAGTTTTCTGCTGCTTCTTTGGTTGGTGGCTCGCCTGGGCGCATCACTTTATAAATTTCAACCAATGCTTCATCACGACTAGACGTTGTATCTGCGCGTAAAGAATCTGCAATAAATGAACCACGGTCAATATCATTGGTAAACAGGATGTTAAATTGCTTAACACCACCTTCAGCCAATTTCACCATAATGTCATGGCTCAGCAAGGTATTTGCAGGAATCACTTCACCATCACGTAAAGTCACGTTTTCTGCAATAATACGCTCATACAAGTATTCATCTGGAACAGGCAGTTTAGTCAGGCCTGAAGCTTCCATTTGACGTACATGACGTGCGTTGATACGTTTACCTTGTTCAACAATCACTTTACCTGAGTTGTCTGCAATATCGAACTGTGCCATTTCACCACGCAGGCGATCTGGAACCAATTCAATCTGGTAACTACCCATATCGACATATACAGGAACTTTTTCATAGAACAAGTTCAGGATTTGTTCGTCAGTGTAATTCAGCGCACGTAAAATAACCGTTGCCAACAATTTACGACGACGGTCAATACGTACATAGACCAAATCTTTAATATCAAATTCGAAATCCAACCATGAACCACGGTAAGGAATAATACGAGCAGAATATAAAGTTTTGTTGGCGTGAGTTTTACCTTTGTCACTGTCAAAGAATACGCCAGGAGAACGGTGCAACTGAGATACGATTACACGCTCAGTCCCGTTAATCACGAACGTACCATTTTCCGTCATGAGTGGCATTTCACCCATATAGACTTCTTGTTCACGAACGTCTTTGATTGATTTAGTTTCGCGATCTTTAATGATCAAGCGAATTTTTACGCGCATTGGTGCCGCATAAGTTGAGCCACGAAGAATACATTCGCGAACATCAAACTCTGGCTTACCAAGGCTATACTCAACAAATTCTAAAGCAGCATTGCCAGAATAACTTTCGATTGGAAAAACTGAACGAAATGCGGCCTGAAGACCGATATCTTCTCGATTTTTTGGTGTTTTACCATCTTGTAAGAATGTTCTGTACGAGTCGACTTGAATCGAAAGCAAGTACGGAACGTCCATCACTTTAGGCAAATTACCAAAATTCTTACGGATCCGTTTTTTTTCGGTATATGAGTATGCCATTTGGAGTCCTCGGAAAGTACAAAACTAAATCCGCCTGCAGTTCAGATTTAGATGGAATGACGCAAGCCGATATGGCCACCACTACTTACAAATGCTGCAATTTAGAGTGGTAATAAAACGCTTAACAATATTTTTTATTGAAAAATATTGGTAAGCGTTTGATATATTGCGTTATTTTATAAAATATTCGTTTTCATTCGATAAGAACAAAAATCGAGCCGATTATTGTAACGCAAAAAGGCTGATGACCCAAGAGCCATCAGCCATTTTTTAGGAGCCAATTAAAAACAATTGACTCCTCTGCAAATTACTTAAGTGTAACTGTAGCACCAGCTGCTTCAAGTTTTTTCTTAAGTTCTTCGCCTTCTTCTTTAGAAACTGCTTCTTTAACAACTGAAGGAGCGCTTTCAACAAGATCTTTAGCTTCTTTAAGACCAAGGCCAGTAGCTTCACGAACTGCTTTAATAACCGCAACTTTGTTAGCACCGAAAGAAGTCAACTCAACGTTGAATTCAGTTTGTTCTTCAACAGCAGCAGCAGCGCCAGGAGCAGCAGCAACAGCTACAGCAGCAGCAGATACGTTGAATTTCTCTTCAAAAGCAGAGATAAGTTCAACAAGTTCAAGAACAGTTTTTTCAGCAACTGCGTTTAAAATTTCTTCGTTAGTTAAAGCCATGAGAATAACTCCAAATGGAAATTGAATGGTGTGTAAATAAATTTAAGCTTATGCAGCTTCTGGCTCGTTTTTCTCTTTGAGCGCTGTAATGAGGCGACCCAATTTCGAAATAGGAGCTTGAAGAACACTGGCAAGCATAGTAAGCGCTTTTTCTTGGTTCGGAAGATTTGCAATTACGCTAACTTCAGCACCTACATAAACCTTGCCATCAAATGCGGCAGCTTTAAGTTCAAATGCTTTGTTAGTTTTTGCAAATTCTTCGAACAAGCGTGCAGCTGCACCCATGTCGTCTTCAGAAGTTGAAAAACCAAGGATTGTTGGACCAACAAGGTTGTCGTTCAAGATATCAAACTGAGTACCTTCGAACGCACGTTTAGCCAAAGTGTTACGAACGATACGCGTATTAACACCTAGCTTACGAGCTTCAACACGTAATTGTGTCAATGCTTCTACAGTTAAACCTTGGTAGTCAGCAACAACAGCAGAAAACGCTTTAGAAGCAACTTCGTTTACTTCTGCAACGATCTGTTTTTTGTCTTCGATAAGAAGAGCCATCGTAAACCTCCTAACGGTGATCTATGTACTTTTTACAAGTACACTCCCAATTCGTAAGCTCTTTCGAACTTACACGCGGAGGATGAATAAATCACACCACCGCGTCTACTCGGACTGAATTTTTAAGAAAAAAGTTCTAAAAAAACTTTCCTCGCCCGAGGTCTTTGACGCTGATAAATTTACATTTATCAATTCAAAGTCCGCCTGATGAGAAAGCAATACATTGCTTAAGTGTAAAAGAAAATCAATGACTTACTATTAACACTTTTCCCTATCAGGGCTTTAAAATTCTGTTCTAAGCCGGAACTTAGTTAGAAACGTTGCTTACATCAACAGTAAGACCAGGACCCATAGTTGAGCTCAAAGTGATCTTTTTGATGTATACACCTTTAGAAGTTGCTGGTTTTAACTTTTTCAAGTCAGCAATCAAAGTTTCAACGTTTTGACGAACAGCTTCAGCAGAGAAACCTACTTGACCGATCGCAGCGTGGATAATACCCGCTTTGTCTACACGGTAACGTGCTTGACCAGATTTTGCATTTTTAACTGCATTTGCAACGTCTGGAGTAACCGTACCCACTTTCGGGTTTGGCATCAAGCCGCGTGGACCAAGAATCGTACCCAATTTACCGACAACGCGCATTGCGTCTGGAGCAGCAATGACTACATCAAAGTCAAGGTTGCCACCTTGGATGCTCTCAGCAAGATCATCAAAACCAACGATGTCTGCACCAGCAGCTTTAGCTGCTTCTGCATTTGCACCTTGAGCAAACACTGCAACACGTACAGTTTTACCAGTACCTGCAGGAAGTGTAGTCGCGCCACGAACAACTTGGTCAGATTTACGAGGATCAACACCTAGGTTTACCGCAACATCCAAAGACTCTTTGAATTTAGCAGCAGGAAGGCTCGCAAGAACTTGTACTGCTTCTTCCAAAGTGTAAACTTTGTTTGCTTCAACAGCAGCAGCAATGGCTTTTTGACGTTTAGTTAACTTTGCCATGTCTTATAGCTCCACTTCCAAGCCCATAGAACGTGCAGAACCAGCGATGGTACGAACACGTGCGTCTAAATCAGCACCAGTTAAATCTGGTTCTTTAGTAGTCGCGATTTCTTCCAATTGAGCACGAGTCAACTTACCAACTTTAGTTTTGTTTGGTACAGGTGAACCCTTTTGGATACCGGCAGCTTTCTTAAGAAGAATAGATGCAGGAGGAGTTTTCATGATGAATGTGAACGATTTATCGTTGTACACAGTGATCACGACAGGAATTGGCAAACCAACTTCAAGTTTTTGAGTCGCAGCATTGAATTCTTTACAGAATGCCATGATGTTTACACCACGTTGACCCAATGCAGGACCAATCGGTGGAGATGGATTTGCTTTACCAGCTGGAACTTGCAGCTTGATATAGCCGTCAATCTTCTTAGCCATTTTAAATTACCTCTGGGTGCAAACGCCGCTAGGCTCCCCAACTATCTTTTGCAACATAATTGTTACAATAACAATGCCCGAATAAATCGGGCGTTTTCCAACCAGTTCAAATTAAATGGTTTTTTCGACTTGGCGAAATTCCAATTCAACTTGAGTTGGTCGATTAAATACATTAATCGTCAACGTTAAACGTGACTTCTCGTATTGAACTTCTTCCACCACACCTTTAAAGTCTGTGAATGGACCGTCAATAACCAATAATTCTTCACCTGGTTCAAACATCGTCTTAGGACGAGGTGCTTCACCCGTACTACGTACACGAGCAAGAATCGCATCTGCTTCGCGCTGAGTAATTGGTGCAGGTTTTTCTGGTGTACCACCAATAAAGCCCAATACTTTTGGACATTCTTTAACAATGTGCCAAGTATCGTCATTCATTTCCATTTCGACTAACACATAGCCAGGAAAGAATTTACGCTCAGACTTGCGTTTTTTACCGTCCTTCATTTCTACCACTTCTTCGGTAGGAACAAGAACGTCACCAAAACTATCGGCAACAGTACTACGCTGGATTCGGTCTTTGAGTGAGCGCATCACTTGTTTTTCATAACCTGAATAGGCATGAATAATATACCAACGTTTCATAGCTTCTTACCCGATAATCAACTTCACTAACCAGCCCAAAGCGTAGTCAAAACACCACAACACAATTGAAGCAATAACAACAACAAGTACAACTTGCCATGAGGTTGTTACGGTTTCTTGCTTGGTTGGCCAAGTTACTCGACGTAATTCTACGCGTGCGTCCTTCAGTAAATGGATAAATCCTTTACCTTGGTGGGTGGCGTATAATAAACCTAAAGCAACGATGATACAAGCTAAAATTGCACCTATGCGCGTCCAAACATTATTGGCTGGCGCCCAGTATGCTGGCAGATACTGATTCACCAAGGTTGCACAAACAAGTAAAATAATCGCAACAATCCACAGGACAACATCCAGGGGGGAGCCAGAACGAACAACTTCAGCAGAATTATTTCTTTGAGGGATTGGCGCGTCGCTTAATGCGTCACGCGATTTATCATTCGACATGGGTGTACTCGTCGTAGAATTCGCGACTTATTATAAGACAATTTAGCTTAGTCAGCATCAAGCTTTAACTTTGAAATAAATGGCAGGTTAGGAGGGACTCGAACCCCCAACATTCGGTTTTGGAGACCGACGCTCTACCAATTGAACTACTAACCTACAAAGTAAACCGAGAATCTAAATTCTCGGTTTAAATATCACTATAAGTATTATGCAATTACTTTCGCAACAACACCAGCACCTACAGTACGACCACCTTCACGGATCGCAAAACGTAGACCTGGGTCCATTGCAATCGGGTGGATCAATTCTACTGACATTTCTACGTTGTCACCAGGCATAACCATTTCAACACCCTCTTTAAGAGAGATCGCACCAGTTACGTCAGTTGTACGGAAGTAGAACTGTGGACGGTAACCGTTTAGGAATGGAGTATGACGGCCACCTTCGTCTTTAGAAAGTACGTATACTTCTGCGTCGAATTTAGTGTGTGGCTTGATTGAACCTGGTTTAGCCAATACTTGACCACGTTGTACGTCTTCACGTTTTGTACCACGTAGAAGAACACCACAGTTCTCGCCCGCACGACCTTCGTCTAGAAGTTTACGGAACATTTCTACGCCAGTTACAGTTGTTTTAACTGTATCTTTAATACCAACGATTTCAACTTCTTCGCCAACTTTAACGATACCAGACTCAACACGGCCTGTTACTACTGTACCACGACCAGAAATTGAGAATACATCTTCGATTGGCATCAAGAATGCTTTGTCGATTGCACGTTCTGGCTCTGGAATGTAAGAGTCAAGTGCTGCAACTAGATCAAGAACTGATTGCTCGCCATAAGGACCAGCTTCACCGTTAAGTGCCGCAAGAGCAGAACCACGGATTACAGGAGTGTCATCACCAGGGAAGTTATAAGTAGAAAGAAGTTCACGAACTTCCATTTCTACCAACTCAAGTAATTCTTCGTCGTCTACAAGGTCGCATTTGTTCAAGAATACGATGATGTAAGGTACACCTACTTGGCGAGAAAGAAGGATGTGTTCACGAGTTTGTGGCATTGGACCATCAGTCGCTGCACATACAAGGATCGCACCGTCCATCTGAGCAGCACCAGTGATCATGTTTTTAACATAATCGGCGTGTCCTGGGCAGTCAACGTGCGCGTAGTGACGAATTGGAGAATCGTATTCTACGTGAGAAGTATTAATTGTAATACCACGTGCTTTTTCTTCTGGAGCTGAGTCGATTTGCGAGTAATCTTTCGCTTCGCCGCCGTAAGTTTTTGCACAGATCGTTGCGATTGCAGCAGTAAGAGTTGTTTTACCATGGTCAACGTGACCAATTGTGCCCACGTTTACGTGTGGCTTATTACGTTCAAACTTGGCTTTAGCCATGATGATCTTCCTTTTTAAACTACTCATGCAGGGTCACTGCATGAGCACTTGGTTTTTAACTAAGAATTAGTTTGGGCTTATAGTAATCGAAAGATTACTCGTCGTCACCTTTTTTACCGCCAGATTGGAATTTAGAAATAATGCCTTCAGCCACGTTACGTGGAGTTTCAGCATATTTAGCAAATTCCATAGAGTAAGTCGCACGACCTTGAGACATAGAACGCATTTGAGTTGCATAACCAAACATCTCAGCCAATGGAACTTCAGCGCGAATTGCTTTAGTACCACCAGGTAAATCGTCCATACCTTGAACCATACCACGACGACGGTTTAAGTCACCCATGATATCGCCCATGTAATCTTCTGGAGTTTCCACTTCAACTTTCATGATAGGTTCAAGCAAGATAGGATCTGCTTTCATGAAACCATCACGGAAGGCATAAGAACCTGCCATTTTGAACGATAATTCGTCAGAGTCGACATCATGGTAAGAACCGTCAAATAATGTCGCTTTGATACCCACAACAGGGTAACCAGCCAAGACACCATTCTTCATACGTTCTTGAATACCTTTGTCTACCGCGCCAAAGAATTCTTTAGGTACAGTACCACCAACAACTTCTTCAGCGAATTGGTAATCTTTACCTGCTTCTTCAACATCCATAGGCTCTAAACGAACATATACATGACCGAATTTACCTTTACCACCTGTTTGACGAACAAACTTACCTTCTTGCTCAACAGTCTTTTTGATTGTTTCGCGGTAAGCTACCATTGGTTTACCAATGTTAGCTTCAACACCGAATTCACGTTTCATACGGTCAACGATGATGTCAAGGTGAAGCTCACCCATACCAGCAATAATGGTTTGACCAGATTCTTCATCAGTACGAACACGGAACGATGGATCTTCTTTCGCCAAACGACCTAAAGCAATTGACATTTTTTCTTGGTCAGCTTTAGTTTTTGGTTCAACAGCCAAAGAAATTACTGGCTCTGGGAATTCCATACGTTCAAGTGTAATGACATTTTTCTCATCACACAGTGTATCACCAGTTGTTACGTCTTTAAGACCTACACACGCTGCGATATCACCCGCACGAATTTCGTCAAGATCTTGACGTTCGTTTGCGTGCATTTGCACGATACGGCCGATACGTTCACGTTTAGATTTAACTGGGTTATATACTGGGTCGCCTTGTTTAAGAACACCAGAATAAACACGTACGAATGTCAGGTTACCTACGAATTTGTCGTTCATGATTTTGAACGCAAGTGCAGAGAACGGAGCTTCGTCAGATGCTTCACGAGTTGCTTTAGTTTCAGCTTTATCGTCAAGAATACCTTCGATTGCTTTAACTTCTGTTGGAGATGGTAAGAATTCAATTACAGCATCCAACATACGTTGAACACCTTTGTTTTTGAACGCAGAACCACAAAGCATGACTTGAATTTCAGAAGCCAATGTACGTGCACGTAAACCTGCGATGATGTCTTCTTTAGAAAGATCACCTTCTTCTAGGTATTTATCCATCAAGTCTTCAGAAGCTTCAGCAGCTGCTTCAACCATGTTGACACGCCATTCTTCAGCAATCTCAACTAGATCAGCAGGAATCTCGCCGTATTCAAACTTCATACCTTGAGATGCTTCATCCCAAATGATCGCTTTCATTTCGATCAGGTCAACAACACCTGCGAAAGTATCTTCTGCGCCGATTGGCACAACGATAGGCACAGGGTTCGCGCCAAGGCGAGTTTTCATTTGCTCAACAACACGGAAGAAGTTTGCACCAGTACGGTCCATCTTGTTCACGAATGCCAAACGAGGTACTTGGTATTTGTTTGCTTGACGCCATACAGTTTCAGACTGAGGCTGTACACCACCTACCGCACAGTAAACCATGCACGCACCGTCAAGAACACGCATAGAACGTTCAACTTCGATAGTGAAGTCAACGTGTCCCGGGGTGTCAATTACGTTAATACGGTGTTGTTGGAATTGGTTAGCCATACCAGACCAGAAACAAGTTGTTGCAGCAGAAGTAATGGTAATACCACGTTCTTGCTCTTGTTCCATCCAGTCCATTGTCGCTGCACCATCATGTACCTCACCAATTTTGTGAGAAACACCTGTGTAGTACAAAATACGTTCTGTAGTAG
Organism: Acinetobacter brisouioides; assembly: GCF_004331075.1. Lineage (GTDB taxonomy): Bacteria > Pseudomonadota > Gammaproteobacteria > Pseudomonadales > Moraxellaceae > Acinetobacter. The sequence goes on from NZ_SJNX01000004.1 coordinate 233,071, forward strand.
TTGTTTTACCTGCGTCAATATGCGCAGAAATACCGATGTTACGGTAACGAGAAATCGGAGTTTGACGAGCCATGATGTCTGACATTCCTAAATGTGATCTTTAAAACAGGACGCACCAATAAAAATTGATGCGTACGAATACTCAAACTGTTGGGCAACTTAAATACCCGCGAACGCTCCACTTTGGTAGAGAGCTACGTTAAATCGAGCTGCGGTACGCATGAGTATTCTCCTGATAAGGGACTGTCTTAACCGCTTAGAAACGGTAATGAGAGAAGGCTTTGTTAGCTTCAGCCATACGGTGCACGTCTTCACGTTTCTTGATCGCAGCACCTTTGCCTTCAGCTGCATCAAGCAACTCGCCAGCAAGACGTAAAGCCATAGTTTTTTCAGAACGCTTAGCAGCAGCATCTACTAACCAACGCATAGCCAAGGCAGTACGACGGGATGGGCGCACTTCCATAGGTACTTGATAAGTAGCACCACCAACACGGCGTGCTTTTACTTCAACCATAGGACGAACTTTTTCAAGCGTAGCTTCAAAGAATTCAACTGGGTCTACTTTGTTTTTTTCTTGAACACGTTCTAAAGCACCGTAAACGATACCTTCTGCAACTGATTTTTTACCATCTTGCATAACGTGGTTCATGAATTTAGCGATTGTTTGGCTACTGAATTTCGGATCCGGAAGGATTTCACGAGCAGCGACTACGCGACGTCTTGGCATTTTAATACACCTAATAATATGACACTTCAGGGTGATCCAGCAGTGTGTGCAAGTGTCATGCACGCTTCGCTGGCCTTACTATACGTCGCTTGAATTACAAATCTATGAAGAATTCAAACAAGCGAAACGCTAAAGGATTTTTTTGGTCTTAACGACTAAGATTATTTCTTAGGACGTTTAGCACCATATTTAGAACGTGACTGGTTACGATCTTTCACGCCAGCACAGTCTAAAGAACCACGAACGGTATGGTAACGTACACCTGGTAAGTCTTTAACACGACCACCACGGATAAGAACAACACTGTGCTCTTGTAAGTTATGGCCTTCACCACCGATGTAGCTAGAAACTTCAAAACCAGAAGTTAAGCGAACACGGCAAACCTTACGCATTGCTGAGTTAGGTTTTTTAGGTGTAGTAGTGTAAACACGTGTACAAACACCACGGCGTTGTGGACAAGCCTTCAACGCAGGAACTTTGGATTTTTCAACCAAAGTAGTACGACCCTTGCGGATCAACTGATTTGTTGTTGCCATCTGGCAAGTCTCCCGTAAATAAAAAACCTCAAAAAGAAAGTACCGCTTTTTGAGGGCAAACAATTGTAAGCAAAAACGCCATATTGGTCAATATTCATCGCATACTTCAACAGTATGTCGTGCATTTATGACCTGACTATGAAGAATCATCTGGATTTGCGGCTATTTTACGAGCGGATGTCTTGCTTTTAGATACGGATTCAGGTGCCGTTTCGACCGTTTTTTCAGGTTGTTTTTCTGTTGTTATTTGAGGCTGACTACGGCGTGGACGACGTTGAGATTTAGGTTTATCAGGTTCCACTTCATCCGAATTAATACTTTTAAATTCAAGATGATGTGAAGTTAGATCAGTCTGTTTGAGTTGTTCAACTGCCGCATGATAGGCGGCTAATGTTGATATTTTTTGATCAGGATGTCGCAACAGATAATCCTGCGCAACTGAAAAAATGTGCTGTGCCTTTTGACCTATATCTGCAATAAATTGCCAGCTATACATTGCACTGACACTTGCTGCAATCAAAGGTGTAATGTGATGTAAGGCGCTGACTTTAGGTAAAGTATTCATCCACTGCCATTTAAATTCATGATTTTCATCAAGTAATAATTCTTTGAGCCATTCATCATCATTATTTGAACCAAGTAAATGTTGTACAGCAGTTAAATCATTTTTTGCCAATAAACCATCTAGTGTTCGCAGTCCAAGCAATATACTTTGCTTTTCTAGCATCTGCTGCAAATTAATTTGCTGAAAAATATATTGCACAACTTCCTGATCTTGCTCAGTTAATGCAAAACCATGTGCCCGCCCTGTCTGGTAAATCGTGCGTAGCGCCAGTACTAGTGATGCAGGAATATCAACCCCAAACCCAAGCAAGCCCGTTGCACCCGAAATTGCACCTTGTACCCCTGCAATCCATTTATTTTGTTCAGTCAATGCCTGACTAATTCGACCTGATCGTGAAATATCTTGCGACAACTCATGTAAAGATTGTGCCCCTGTTTGCTCCAAAACTCTTTGTGTGGCACCAAGCCTGTCTGAAAATACATGTAACTTTTGGAAACAATATTCTGAAACTTCATCCATGCTCATCGGCGAAAGAAACTCAGCTACCTGACTGACTCGGTTATAGTGCTTGCCAAAAAGTTGTTTGGAAATATTGGGGAAATAAACACGAATTAACTGCTGTGGGTCTTGAGCACCAAAACCCAATAGTGCAGGTTTTGGAGTGGCTTCATTCACAACTTTCGAGGTGCTTTGTGATCGCTGTAGTTGTTGACTATTCATCTGATTTAAAACTTTTAAACCTGATGTGCTGAGCTTTTTAGCCACTCCCAAAACCTGATTAAATTTGCTTTGTGGATGTTGATTGACCTCTTTTGGCATTCACATCTCCTCGTTGTTTTTCTTTAAATATTTAATAAATACTAGAAGCAGGAGCACTTTATCTCAACTCGTTTGTGTATCTTTTAGTTAAGTAAACTTTGATCTGCATATAATCTGTTCTATTTCCAAATACTCATAGGATTTGCCATAAGATTTAAAAAAGCTTTCTGTTATGATGAGAAGCATTATAAACATGAGTGGTGCAGGCATTAACGCTTACATTTCAGGCTTTTGTCCATAAATGTGGTCTGCGCTAGCTCTCAATATCATTACCATATTAAGGGATCTTATAGATGAGACGTGTTGTAATCACTGGTATGGGCATCAACTCATGCATTGGTAATACCCTTGAGCAAGTGACTGAATCATTAAAAAATGGTATTTCAGGCACTCATTTCAATCAAACTTACGCTGATCTTAACTTTAAAAGCCATGTCAGTGCTGCTGCTGAACAAGATTTCGACAACATTGACCGTAAATTAAAACGCTTTATGGGTGTATGTGCGATGTACGCATACAACTCTGCGGTTGATGCAGTGAAACACGCAGGCTTAACAGCTGAAGATCTTGCGGGTAACCCACGTTACGGTATCGTTGGTGGTAGTGGTGGCGGTTCAACAGCTTCTGTTGTTGAAATGACTGAACTGCTGGAAACTAAAGGCGCGCGTAAAGTTGGCCCTTTCTTTGTTCCACGTAACATGACCAACACGATTACAGCAAACGTCGGTGTTGCGTTCAAATTACAAGGCGTATCTCACTCAATTGCAAGCGCATGTGCAACTTCAGCCGATGCGATTGGTTATGCATACAACCTCATCCAGCTTGGTAAACAAGATCTAATTCTTGCAGGTGGTGGTGAAGAAGATCACTGGTCTCAAAGCTTACTGTTTGATGCAATGGGTGCTCTTTGCTCTAAATACAATGACACTCCAGAAACTGCATCTCGCCCATACTCAGCAGACCGTGACGGTTTCGTGATCGCTGGTGGTGGTGGTTTCTTGGTACTTGAGTCTCTTGAACATGCTCAAGCACGTGGTGCTAACATTATTGCTGAAATCGTGGCTTATGCAGCGAACAGTGATGGTGCAGACATGGTTGCGCCAAGTGGTGAAGGTGCAACTCGTTGTATCCTCATGGCACTTGATGAAGCCAAACAACACGGCGTAGAAAAACTTGACTACATCAACACACACGGCACTTCAACTCCAGCAGGCGACATCACTGAATTGAAAGCGATGGAACGTGCTTTTGGTGAAGGTAATGTCCCAGCATTTAGCTCGACCAAGTCAATGACAGGTCACAGCTTGGGTGCTGCGGGTGTACATGAGGCAATTTACTCTGTACTCATGATGGAAAATGACTTTATTGCACCAAACATCAACGTGACTGAACTTGATGAAGGCGCAAAAGGCTTTGATCTTGTACTTGAAAAACGTGATGCAAAACTGAATACTGTCATGAGTAACAGTTTTGGATTTGGCGGTGTAAATGCCTGCCTGATCTTCAAGAAATGGGCTAATGCCTAACGAGATCGTAAATGAATGCACCTTCTGATGCTTTTCTATGGGTAAAAGCATTACACATTATTGCCGTGGTTTGCTGGTTCGCTGCTTTGTTCTACTTACCACGTCTTTATGTCTACCATGCCATGAGTGATGATGCGATTAGCCATCAACGCTTTCAGGTGATGGAACGTAAACTCTACCGCGGCATTATGTGGCCTGCGATGGTTGCAACGCTGATTACAGCACACTTTTTAGTGGCTTGGGGCGATGCAACGCAACATTATCATTTGGCACATTGGTTTTATCTCAAAGTCGCATTGGTTGGGTTGCTGGTCATTTACCATTTTATTTGTGGTTATTACCGTAAAAAATTGATTGAAAATGCCCACTATAAATCACACAAGTTTTGGCGTTTCTTTAATGAAATGCCAACGGTCATCTTACTGGCCGTGGTGATTTTAGTGGTCGTAAAGCCTCAGTTTTAACTGGGGCTTTTTTCTGCTTTAAAATGACAACAATCCATCACTGGTCACTTCATTTAGTACAAAAAAAGTTCTGACCTGTCGCACACCAGGCAAAGCAATAATTTTTTCACTATGAAAACGGTTAAATGCTGCCAAATCTTTGACCCTAATTTTCAAAAAATAGTCCACTTCCCCTGCCACCAAATAACATTCCAAGACGTTATTTAGCTGCTTCGCTGCACGCTCAAATTCAGAAAAACTCTCTGGGGTTGAACGATCTAACACCACACCCACCAGCACCACAGTTTCACGCTGCACCATGCTGGGGTTAATCCGTGCGCGCACATCTAAAATCGCCCCGATCTTAAAAAGTCGCTGGGTATGATTCCAACAGGAAGATGGGCTAATGCCAACCTGTTTTGCCAATTCTGCATTACTTAAGCGCCCATCCTGTTGTAACGCCCGCATAATTTTTAAATCAATTGCGCTTAATTCATCATGATTTTCCGACATAAAGATTCTTTACTTGAATTCATTTTTCTAAGAAGAATTTATTGTAAATAAATTAAAATATGAAATCTTATGTATTTTTTAAACAATAATTAAAAAGCACCTTCTTTTTAAAAATTGTTAAATTGATGCTACGTCTTTAAGACACATTTACGTCTAAAATCGTCGCTAGATTTCATTATGCAAAAATTGATTCAAGATTTTTCTGTTCCTGCCGTATTTGCAGGATTTATTACTTTTCTCATCGGGATTAGTGTTTCTGCAGTTTTGGTGATTCAAGGAGCTCAAACTCTCGGTGCAACCCCAGAACAAATTTCTTCATGGCTTTGGGCACTAGGTTTATCCATCGGGGTTTCAGGTTTAGTCTTATCATGGAAATACCGCTATCCTGTTGCCACTGCATGGTCAACGCCAGGGATTGCCTTAATTATTGCGACAGGTAGCCATTACAGCTTATCTGCAGCGATTGGGGCATTTATTGTCTGTGGGATACTGACTGCATTTGTTGGATTTTCAGGTGTTTTTCAACGCTTGTTGTCCAAAATCCCCATGAGCCTCAGTTGTGCGATGCTTGCAGGTATTCTGTTAAAATTTGGGATTCAACTGTTTATTGGGCTAGAGCAAAGTTGGGCATTCATTCTCACGCTGCTCACAATTTATTTGATTGCCAAACGTCTTTGGCCGCGTTACTGCATCGTGTTGACTGTGGTCGCCGCGATGATTCTCTGCCCTGTGTTTATGCCATTTCAATTTCCGCACTTGTCTTGGTCATTGGCTAAACCTGTTTGGATCAGTCCTGAATTTTCAGCTTCAACCATTTTGGGTTTGGCACTTCCGCTGTTTATCATCAATATGTCTTCGCAGTTTTTACCTGGGGTTGGCATGATTAAAAGTTATGGTTATCAGCCACATACCAACTCACTCGTCGGTTGGATTGGCGTATCGCAAACTTTACTTGCACCCTTTGGTGCATTCTCAGTCTGTCTGGCCGCAATTAGTGCCGCCGTAAGTTTGGATGATCAAGTCCATCCTGACCCGAAACGGCGCTATATTGCAGGGATGAGCTGTGGGCTGTTTTATATTCTAATGGGGCTGTTTGCAACCACACTCACCAGTTTACTGATGGCATTTCCGAAAATTTTTATTGTCGCGCTGGCGGGGATTGCCTTATTTGGCACAATTAGTCATAACATTGCGATAGCTTTTAAAGAACCACAAGACCGTGAACCTGCGCTCTTAACCTTTTTGATGAGTGCTTCAGGTGTTCAGTTCTTCGGAATTGGCTCGGCTTTTTGGGGATTGTTACTAGGAATTGTAGTTGCGATTATTTTAAATCATCGTAAAGAACATTAAGTGACAAAAAATCAAAAGCCAGTGTAAACACTGGCTTTTTTCTGCTGTACTCATTTGAATTGATTAGCTGTTAACGGGTTGATATAGCGAAAAACCTAAATTAAATGATTGTTCTTGTTGTTTCTGGTCAATCGTAAAAATTGCAATTCGCCCATCGGGTGCACCACAGACTTGTGGATAGAGTCGACCATCTGAAGCCACAGTTTGAGCGTAGACCTGAATTTTTTGCTCTTCAAGTTGCGTTTTCAACTGATCAACACTCATACCTGTATCACCACACTGATGCCCAAATAAAGATTTGGCAATCTGAACTTTACCTGATACTTGTTGTTGTTCAACTTGCAAAGTACTACAACCCACCAAGCTCAGCAAAGCAAAACCAACTGCCAATAAACCTGAAAAACGCATACAAACCCCAATATTTTTATTGATTTACGTAAGCATAACCAGATTTTTCAATGACTTGATCTGTTTTAGCAAAAACCCAACAAATTCGATGAATTAATTAAAGTAATTCAAAAGCTCTGCAAACTGCTGGATTTTCAGTTTTGGCGCTGCCTGAGTCAATTCCTGCATCGTACCGTAGCCATATTCAACCGCAATAGTATCAATCCCATTACGGCGTGCGCCCAAAATATCGTACTCACGGTCACCCACCATCATGCAGCTTTCAGGTGGCAACTGTTCTTGCTGCAAAATGTATTGAATCAGATCCCCCTTGTTGGTTCGTTCACCAGTCAACTCACTGCCATAAGGTTTGGTGAAATAATCAATTAATTCAAAATGCTGCAAAATACGCACTGCAAATACTTCTGGCTTAGCCGTTGCCAAATACAGGTTATAACCACGTTCGACCAGTTCTGCCAAGGTGTCATGAACCTGTGGGTATAGCTCATTTTCATACAGACCAATACTGGAAAAACGCTCACGATAATAATCTAGTGCCTGCTCGGCAAGATCATCCTGAGTGGTATCGAGTAACTTAAAAAATGAGGCTTTCAATGGTGGCCCAATGGTCCAGTCCAGATCGGTATCTGGTGTCAGAGGTTGTCCCATTTTTTCCATCGCATAACGAATGCAGGTATGAATACCAATTTTCGGGTCGGTCAATGTCCCATCAAGATCTAATAAAATATTTTCAACTGTCACAACGAAACCTAATCAATTCGTCTAATCAAAGACTCGGAAGTTAAATAAAACTTGCCTATACTAGCGTAAATTTAGATAAGAAGGATATCGTACTGTGCGCCCTACAGTTTTATGTTTTTCGGGTCTTGACCCTTCTGGTGGAGCTGGTTTACAGGCAGATATTGAAGCAATTGGTCAAAGTGGTGCACATGCAGCAATTGCCTGCACTGCATTGACGATTCAAAACTCTCAGCAAGTGTTTGGTTTTGAAGCAACATCAAAGGAGCTTTTACTCGCACAAGCCAATGCTGTCGTTGGGGATTTACCTATTCGCTGTGTAAAATCTGGCATGCTGGGCACAACTGATAACATTGCAGCGTTAGCTGAATTTTTACAGCAACATCCAGATTATCTTTATGTGCTTGACCCCGTTTTGGTTGCCAACAGCGGCGGTTCACTGGGTGATCAGGCAACACTGGTCAAAGCGTTTGTAAAACTGATTCCATTGGCGACGATCATTACCCCGAACACGGTGGAACTACGTGCATTAACAGGTTTGGAAGATATTGATCAAGCCACTGCCCAATTGTTCAACATGGGCGCGAAAGCGGTTTTAGTCAAAGGTGGACACGAAGATACACCTGAACATATCCGTAATGCTTTATACATTGAAGGTGAGCTGGTCTCAGAAACCACTTGTGCGCGCCTTGAAGGTGAATATCATGGTTCAGGCTGTTCGCTTGCCAGTTTTATTGCAGGACGTTTGGCTCAAGGCGATAATATTCAGCAAGCGGTGAATCATGCTGAAACATGGTTATTTCATGTGTTGCAGCAAGCTGAAAGCCCAACTCCAAATGGACAAAAAATCCCAAAACGCTTCTAAATGGATGAGCCAGACCTTGCATCGGTCAGGTTACTTCGAGTGATATTTTTTCAGGTTACGCACATGTTCAGCATCGGTTTTTCGGGATTTCACCAGTGCTTGTTTTTCTAATGTGTGACAAATGCGCTGCACTTTGACGGAACTCATCACTTCTTCATGAAAACTTTTGACATAGTTAATCCATGCCTGACCTTGTAAAACATTGTTTGGCATGGCAGTTTTAAAGGTACTTTCCCCAACAAAAACCACCACTGAATGTAAATCTTCAGGTTCAATCACATCACTCAATAGATGCTGCAACGTTTTGATATGACGATAATTTTGATGTAATGGGTTTTGAAATTGATAGCTTTTTTGATAGAGTTTTTGTGTCCACATCTTCTGATGTTCATTGCCAAAAATCCAACCCTGATAGTTTTTAGTTTCAATCACAAATACTCCAAAACGACTCACAACAATATGGTCAATCTGGGTGGTCAGCTGTTCATTTACTTGAAAGGTACAATTATTTAAAACAGTATAATTTTTCTCATCCAGATGTTTTTCTGCATGAGCAACAACGCGTTTTTCCCCCCTTTTTCCCTTAGTTTTGGCAGATGGATTGAATACAAATACAGCCAGTAGTATGGCAATAATTAAAAATAAAATCAGAAGCAACATTACAACGGCAAACAAAAAAAACGCATTGTATTACAGATATTTATATTTAAGAACTTTTATCTAAAATTTTATAGCGACGCGATTTTCATTAAGACCAGTCCCGCAACAATCATCACGGCTGCCATCATCCTCATCGCATTGACAGGTTCTTGTAAAATAACGATTCCCACAATAAAAGAACCCACTGCTCCAATACCTGTCCAGACCGTATAAGCTGTACCTAAAGGTAGGCTTTTCATTGCCCATGACAGTAAGGCAAAGCTTAGTAACATAAATACAATCGTGATCACACTCGGAACCAAAAGCGTAAAACCTTCCGATTTCTTCATGGCAAATGCCCAGACCACCTCAAACAAACCTGCTAAAACCAATACCAGCCACGCCATGTCGTATCTTCATCCCCAAGCACAGCCAGGTCGTCCTGACATTTTTCCCAGTCTGGGGGAGGTCGTTCCTCCAAAAACGGGATGCCAGAAGCATCCCGAAAAGGTTTAAAATTTCAACAATACCCCGAGCGCATAAACAACACCATACTCATTTGGGGTGAGCTGCTGCCATGCCGTGGCTTTTTGTCCCAGATCAGATTCATATACCACTTCAAAAAATGGCATCACGGTTTTATTTATTTCATAGCGGGTTTGCACCCCCACTTCTGCATGACTCAAACCTGTTTTTTGCGCAGCTTTCGAGTCATCTTTCAACAGCACCGTCGCTTTCACAAACGGCTGGCTAATCAGTTTTTGCGTCCAGAGCAAGTCACGTTTGGCTTCCAGTGACATTGAGACATGCTGATGCTCTCCGACATATAAATAAGCCTGCGTTTCAAAAAAATACGGCGCCAAACCATGAATACCAACCACAGCATCTACAGCGTGTTTATCTGCAAGCAAATTATTGTTTTGCCGATAACGCAACCCCGTCTGAGCATCCCAAAAGGTGCTGATGTTGCGGCTATACAAGGCCATTACACTGGCATCGAGCTGTTCAGATTCGGCTTGCTTGCCATCGGCTTTAATAAAGAGTTTGTTATCATCTGAACCGATCCAGCTTTCCAATTCAGATTGCCAGCTACCCACACCATGTCGGTCAATGACCCATTTATTTTCCAGAGAATTTGCTGCGTAAATTTGACCACTATGTTCATGCTGCATCTGCATGCTTGAATTGTCAGATGTCGCTGACATGTCCATGTCTGTAGCCGCCCAAAGCGGTTGCCCCGCAAAACCTGCCATGAATAGCACAGAAGGTAAAAACTTAGTGATGTGCATGTACATTTCCTCCTTGAGCAGGCATTGGCATAAGCATTTGACTGTCTTGTGGTTTCACTTTTGCCACAACCAATTTGTTCATCATGCCTGCGCTCATGTGGTACAGCAGATGACAATGAATCGCCCATTCCCCCAATTCATCGGCAGTCAGAAGCACGCTGACTTTTTGCCCAGGTGACACAATGATTGTATGTTTGTTAGGTAAATTGGCAAGGGGCTGACCATTTTCAAGCTGGACGAACATACCATGCAAATGCATCGGGTGTGCCATCATACTATCATTGACAAAGGTCAGACGTACACGTTCGCCATATTGCACCTGTATCGGGCTGGCCTGATTAAATTTCTTGCCATTCATGGTCCAGATATAACGCTCCATATTCCCCCCCAAGTGCAACACAATCTCTTGCTGGGCAGGTCGAGTATCTTTTTGCGGGAACAGTGGGCGCAGATCGGCATAACTTAAGGCTTTTAAACCCGAAGGTGTCGAGGCGTTCGCCCAACCTTCTACCACAGTTTTTTCTGATGGCGTTGGCATTTGCTGCGCGGTCTGGTTTTGAGTCATGTGATCTGACTCAGACTTCGACATTTGTTGCATCATCTGTTGATGCTGCTCAGCAGTCATACCATTCGTTTTTGACATGTCCATGTCTTGCATGTCTGACATTTGATGTTCTGAGGACATTGAATGATTCATCTGCTGCATCATTTTCTGATGCTGCTCAGCAGTCATACCTTGCATTTTGGACATGTCCATGCCTTGCATATCTGACATTTGATGTTCTGAGGACATTGAATGATTCATCTGCTGCATCATTTTCTGATGCTGCTCAGCAGTCATACCCTGCATTTTAGACATATCCATGTCTTGCATATCTGACATTTTGTGCTCTGAGGACATTGAAGAATGGTTCATCTGCTGCATCATTTTCTGGTGCTGCTCAGCAGTCATACCCTGCATTTTAGACATATCCATTTCTGACATGTCCATATATTGCATATTCGACATATCATGTTGAGTTGGGTTAGATGAGTGATCAGTATTCTCATGCATCATGCCCATATCCTGCATATTCAGTAAGGCACGTGGACGATGCTGTGGTTCAGGGAGCGGTTGCACGGTAGCATCCTGATTACGCAGAGTCGCTAAAGCAAAACCGCTCCGATCAATCGACTCAGCCTGAATTTGATATTGGGATTGTTTTGGTTCAACGATCACATCATAGGTTTCCCCTGCCCCAAAACGAAACTCATCGACAGCGACAGGCTGTACAGGTTGACCATCGGCACTGACCACAGTCATTTTCAAGTTCGGAATCCGTACATCAAAAAATGACATGGCTGAAGCATTGATCATGCGTAAACGAATTTTTTCGCCTGTTTTAAATGTGCTTGTCCAGTTTTGCTGTGGCGTTTTACCATTCACCAAGAAATGATAGCCTGTAACATCACTCAAATCGGTTTTTAACATGCGCATCTGATTCCACATGCGGCGGTCTTGCCATGTGTCTTTCAGCCCTTGCTGTTTGGTTTGCTTCCAAACATCTGCCAAAGTTTCGCGCTGATTTTGATAATAATCTGAGGACTTTTTCAGATTGTTCATGATCTGCTCACTGGAAGATTCATGAAAGTCGGAGAACATGATCACTTCATCGCGATCCGTTTTTTCTGCAGAAGTAATCGGCTGATGGTTTTTCGGGTAAATAATCAATGCCCCATATAAACCATCCTGTTCCTGCCCTGCACTATGCGCGTGATACCAGTAAGTGCCTGTTTGCCGAATCTTAAAGCGATAAACAAAATCACCATTCGGGGCAATGCCCTGAAAACCGTTAAAGCCAGGGACACCATCCATCACGGCTGGCAGCAGCACACCATGCCAGTGCAATGCAGTTTCCTGTTTTTTGAGTTGGTTATGCACATAAATGACTGCATCATCCCCATCCTCAAAGGTTAAGGTCGGTGCAGGAAACTGACCGTTGACCGTTAATTTTTTGACAGGTTTACCTGTGACATTAACGGTTTGTTCACTAATATTTAAATGATATTCGCGCACAGCCGCAAAAATACTCTGTGGAACAACTAGACATGCTGCGACAATGCAGACATGCAAGGAAAATTTAGACATAACTCGCCCTCTTTAAAAAATGAAAATGACAATTTTTTAAAGTTCAGGCTTTGGGAGGACGCAGAATTTCTTGCCAATATCCAGCTAAATTGATCCGATGATCTGACCAATACTGCATAGTTTCAAGTTCAGTACTGAGCTGTTTAGTCAAATGGACACTGGCTTGAGGAAGATCGGCATTGATACTTTGACAATGCAAAATCTGACAATCGGGACAATTGAAATGCTGCTGATGCTGTGATGAACTGACCTGATTCTGACAATCGTCACTCATCTTCATCGGCATACTCGGTTGATGACAATGTTCAGACATTGTATGTTGCGGCATATTGCTCATGTCTGACTGCATCAACATTTTCCAATGCATACTTTGCGCAGATGCGTTGGCAATACCCATCCAGCCGATACATAAAACGATCAGCAAGATAAAGCTTTGCGAAAACATAGTTATGCGTCGATGCTGCATCTTATGATAAATAAAATGGAAAATTTAAGTTAAAAGCATAGCCAACTCTAACGCAAGATACAAATAAAAAAGCGTTACACTCTGTGGCATAACGCTTTTTAAAAGGTTTCAAGTAAAAGCTTAAACTTCAACTGAACCCACTTGGCTAAGTTCTGCACGCATCTGGTCAATTACGGCTTTATAGTCAGGCTGACCGAAAATCGCGGAGCCTGCCACGAACATGTCTGCACCTGCTTCAGCAATTTCACGGATATTGGCAGGGCCGACACCACCATCAACTTCAAGGCGAATATCACGACCGCTGGCATCAATAATTTTGCGGGCTTCACGCAATTTTTGTAAGGTCATTGGAATGAATTTTTGTCCGCCAAAACCTGGGTTAACGCTCATTAACAGAATTTGATCGACTTTATCCAAAACATAGTCAAGGTAATGTAACGGCGTTGCTGGGTTAAATACCAAGCCCGCTTTAGCACCGCCCGCTTTAATCAGTTGCAATGAACGGTCAATATGATCGGATGCTTCAGGGTGAAAGGTAATAATATCCGCACCTGCTTCCAAGAAATCCCCAATCATACGATCAACGGGAGACACCATTAAATGCACATCAATCGGCGCTTTAATCCCATATTTTTTTAGCGCCTTACACACCCCTGCACCAAAGGTCAGGTTGGGTACATAGTGGTTGTCCATCACATCAAAATGCACAACATCAGCACCTGCTGCCAAGACATTCTCTACTTCTTCACCAAGACGGGCAAAATCAGCAGATAAAATCGAAGGTGCAATCAGAAAGGGCTTGGACATAAATCTAACCTAGCAAAATTTTAAAATCTGCGAGCAGTATACCAAAATCCGAGCCGACACAGGCAACGAAGCACCATAACGCAACGCATTGTTCCGATTTCATTCTCTTTTTTCAAATTTATGTCTGTTAGACTTTCAAACAAACAATCAGGAATTTGATCTATGCATAGTCAGACACAACTGGCAACCACTGAAGCCTCTCGGATTGCGAAACGCCTGTTTAACCACTGGAAACATAAATTCGAAGTAGCAGAAACCGAACATTCTTTTCAAATTCTCATGCCAACTGCAACCGTAACACTCACTCCGCAGAACAACACACTAGATGTCAGTATTCAAAGTCAGCTTGAACCAGCAGAACAAACTCGTCTTGAAGGTGTCGTCATTGATCACTTAAATCGCATGGCACAGCAAGAATTTCACGTGACTTGGCAGCAACAGGCGTAAAAATAAACAGAATCACAATCGTGATTCTGTTTAGGCTACTGAGTCAGTTCCGCAGCATGAAACTGCAAATGATCATCGATAAAGCTTTGAATAAAATAATAACCGTGATCATAGTGCTGATGTTGGCGCAACGTCAGTTTTTGCCCCACTTCGGCACAGGCTTGCTGTAACAACTGTGGATTGAGCTGATGATAAAATTGATCAGCCAAGCCTTGATCGACCAAGACTTCGCTAAACAGTGCACCTTTGCTATAAACTAGAGCGACTGCATCATGCGCCAACCATGTATCGCGTGCTTCCCCCAAATAATGAGTAAAGGCTTTTTCACCCCACGGACACTGGCTTGGTGCGCAAATCGGGGCAAAAGCTGAGACTGACTTGAATTTTCCAGGGTATTTCCATGCCAAGGTCAATGCCCCATGCCCACCCATCGAATGTCCCATAATTCCGATGCGGTCATGCTGAATCGGGAAATGGCTTTGTACGGCGTTATATAGCTCATCGACAATATAACTTTCCATACGGTAATGTTCCGCCCACGGCGCTTGTGTGGCATTGATATAAAAGCCTGCACCTTGCCCCAAATCCCAAGAATCACCCTGCGCAACTGACTCTCCACGCGGTGAAGTATCAGGCATCACCAAAATTAAACCCAACTGTGCAGCAAAACGCTGAGCATGGGCTTTAATCGCAAAAGTTTCTTCGGTACACGTCAAACCTGCCAAATAAAACACTGCGGGGCATGCTTCACCCAGCAGTGCTTGTTCAGGCAAATAAATTGAAAATTTGGCGTCATTTTGTAATTGATCTGAATGCCATTGATACGTGCGCTGTTCCCCATCAAAACAGAAATTTTTTTGTATTTGCTGCATGACTACTGCTCCTGATTATGGTGATGCTGTTGTTGGCAACATTGCTGAATTATTGGCAGGTAAATTATTTGGGCTTGGAAATAAATGTTTTTCAAGTTGCGGCAGCATAAGTTCCATATTTTTGCCGAGCGACCACTGTGGTTCAGATGGCTCAAAACCTTGTGCTGTTTCCCATCGTGACACTGTTGCTTTGGCATCGCCAAAGGCATCTTTTAGAGAACTTTTTTCACGCATCGCCTGATCAAAGAACGCCCGACCAAAATAGGTATAATCAGCTTCATTGTTACAACCAAACGATGAACGATCTGCTGCAGAAGCGGTAATCACCAAGGTGTTTTCCGACTGTAAAGCTGGTACAAAACTGCCCGAATAACAGGATGAAACCACAATAACGCGCCAGCGAATACCTGACTTGTCAAGCGCTTCACGTAACCATTTCGGGTCGATCTGTTTGAGATCAATCGGAGCATTTTCCAGTTCAAAATGGTTTGGCTCACCATGCGATGCCATATATAAAAACAGCACATCGCTTTCTTTGTTCATTTGCCGACCAATACGGTTCAATGCCTGTTGAATACTGGTGCGTGATGCAATCGGCAATGTAGTTCGAGTATTAGGATCATTGACCAGTTCCACTGAACGTCCAAACGTTCCAAAGCGGGTATCAAACTGCGATTTAATTCGTTGAATCTCCGAACTAAACACCGAGTCATAACTGTCACCTGCAACGCCTAAAAAGTACCAGTGCGTTTGTGAAAAATCCCCAAACTGCACTTGCTCCAAAACTTTGTTGAGCAAATTACCTTGAGCATATAAAGCATCTTCTGACAATGTTGGCTGTGCATCATCAACTTTCCAGATCGGTTGTTCTTTGACCGACATTTGCCATACCACAAGGGTACAAATAGTAGCGAACATGATTAAACCACGTTCCCACCACGGCCATTTTAACTGACGGGAAAAGACCCAAATCACCGCCAGACTCTGCCATACAAACAAAATCAAGAACAAATTTGGCAAAGTGTTATAAATGCGGTCAGGTAAAAAATCTAAGTAGCCCTGATCACCCAGATATTGTAAGAAACACTGAATCAGCAAAATACTGGCATCAAGTACTAACCACAACAAAGCTGGCACCAACATCAAGCGTGGGTTATTAGTCCGTTGTGATAGAAAAATTCCGACAATCAAGGCAATAAACGGCCAAAGCGCATAACTGACCAAACCTTGGGAATTAAAATGCCCTGCCTGTCCTGCTACCATCCAGCTAAACAGCGTATTAACCCCAGCCGCAATTGCCCCCCAAAAAATCAACTGAAAAATGGAAGGATGAACAATTTCTAAAGAACGGCGAGAACCGAGGAACAACCATAAACCGGCGATTTGGTTACTTTTAAGATCATGCCAAAAGTTGATGGAAGGTTTCAGGTCTATCATAAAATTCTGCTGGTCAGCGGTGGATTTATTTATGCACCCCTTAGTTTATGCCTGCATTTTTTTTTATCAATGTGATTTTGAATGAATTAACAAAACTTTGCTATTTTCTAAACTGTTGGTCATCAACACATTAAGGACGAAAATAACCATCAAAACGGCAGGCATCGCCAAGCCACTGGTGCTGAGGAACTTGGTTATCTAAATATACGGCATGACGTGGGCGTTTGACGATGACTCTTTGTGCCAGTTGTCGCGCCAGTACCAACAAATTTTCACCTAAATCCATTTCACCATCTTCAGGCAGCAGCAAGTGCAATAATTGCATTTGTTTTTTGACTTGTGCCTGTTTTTTAAGGGCTTGCTGGTTTTGGTCACGCTGAGGAAACATCGGATCCAGATAAATCACATCAACCTGTTGCCCTGCTTGAATACGCTGTTCAAGATACTGAGCAGAATCAGCATGTACCAGTTGAATATTGGCCACTACTGACGCTAAAAATGCATCCTGCTGCGCGGCTTGATGTGCAGCTTCGAGTAAGCTATATAAAATCGGATGACGTTCAATCAGGGTAATTTTTGCCCCAAGTCTTGCCATGAGCAAACTGTCATGCCCCAGACCTGCGGTCGCATCAATCAAATTCGGCTGTTCATTGACCTGACAGGCACGCGCCAGCATTTCCGATTTCATACCTGCACGCTTTAAACGTGGAATTTCAGCTTGCCAATCAGGTTGCATTTTCATGCCATTCGCCGCAAGACTTAAGCCCTCTTGATCGAGGGTCAGCACCAACTCAGGATGCAAGCGTAGAAATTTGGCATTAATTTTTTCTACCACCTGCCCCGTCAGCTCAACATTTAACTCAACTAAACGAGCTTGAAGCACAGCAAACTGCGCTTCAAATTCAGGGCTATACCAACAATCAAACTGCATTACCAATGTACCCAGCCTGTGCCCCAAGTCAGTAAAATAAATAAGCCAAAAATAATACGATAATAAGCAAAAGCACTAAAGTCATGCTTAGAGACATAACGAATCAAAGCACGAATCACCACAAGCGCTGAAATAAAGGCAATCACAATCCCCATGCCTAAAATTTCCATGTCTTGAGTATGTAATTCATGACGCATTTTATACATGTCGAGTAGACCTGCGCCCATCAGTACAGGAATCCCCAAGAAGAAAGAAAACTCGGCAGCAGCTTTACGTGATACGCCCATAAATAGCGAACCAATGATGGTCGAGCCTGAACGTGAAGTTCCTGGAATCAACGCCAAGCATTGAATCAAACCAATAAATACGGCTTGCTTAAAGCTGATATCATCGACCTCTTGGCAAGCAATAATATGTTGACGGCGTTCGGCCCATAAAATAATAAGACCACCCACGATCAGTGCTAATGCTACCGTCACAGCATTAAATAAATACGCTTTAACCGTTTCACCAATCGTTAAGCCAATCAGCATAATCGGAATCGTCGCCACGATGAGGTTGAGACTTAAACGGCGACCTTCAGGGTCTCCTGTCAGTGCCCCAATCAACGCACCCCACAATTTACCCCAATATTGATAAATAACAGCAGCAATCGCCCCGATCTGCACTGAGACTGCAAACATCTCACGTTTTTCCAGGGTCCAGAAGTCAAGCAACTGTCCTGTCAGAATCAAATGTCCAGTACTGGAAATGGGCAGGAATTCGGTAATCCCCTCAACCAAGCCCATAATTGCAGCTTTTAAAAGCAGTATAAGATCCATGTTTTGTCCTAGTTAAGGTTTACCTTGCTCTGGAATCTTTTTCCAGGCATTGTCACGTAAATACACAGGCAGTGCATACTCGGCGCTCACCCAGTGTTGTTGTTGTGCTTGAGGTATGGCGATTGTGGCGATATCTTGTGCGTTTGGGCAAAGTGTATTGTATTGGCTTGCAACATCTAAAAGATGACTACCAGAGCCAACCAGCGTAAAACACTGAGCTTGAACGGCAGTTGCATAATCAAGTAACTGTTCTTGATCAACAGCTTGCATAATATTTTCTGCATCCAGTTGAAAACTAGCAATGTAGACTTCTTTCATACGTGCATCTAAAACCGCAGTCACCTCACGCAACCCATGTACTCGATAAGCTGCCTGAGCCAAGGCTTGCAAAGTCGATACAGCAATGACAGGAAGATCATTTGCCCATGCCAGCGCTTGTGTCACTGCTGCATTAATTCGCACGCCACTAAATGAGCCTGGCCCACGACTAAATGCAATCACATCGAGTTGTGACGTTGTTAAGCCCTGTTGGCTCAAACCTTGTTCAATCATCGGGAGCAAAGTTTGCGTTTGTGCTTTGGCTTGTTCATTCAGTGCAAAATAAATAGAATGTGAATCTTCGACCAGACAAACTGAACAGTGTTCATTTGCCGTTTCGAGTGCTAGCAGTTTCATGCATGCCCTACATTACAAAATACAAAACGCACGTATGATACTCTAGTCGTCCATACTTCGCGAATATAAAAATACCCAGTACAAACTTAGTATCTTTTTATGATTTGCAGCTTAAGCTTGCTTTATTTAATCCTGATGAAACCAATACGGCTCTAGGTTCAAATACTTTTTAAAATGTTCAGCATAATGCAAAGCGCTTTGTTTGAGTTTTTCTTCACCTTCGGCATCAACAGTTTTCACTACTTTTCCAGGTGAACCCATCACTACAGAATTATCTGGAATAACTTTACCTTCAGGAATTAAAGCATTCGCACCAATAATACAGTTTTTACCAATCACAGCATGATTCAAAATCACGGCATTTATGCCAATTAAGGTGTTATCGCCAATGCTACAACCATGCAGCATAGCTTTATGTCCAATCGTGACATATTTGCCAATGGTTAAATCAATTCCTGCATCGGTATGCAGCACTGCATTGTCCTGCACATTACTAAAATCGCCAATCCGGATGGGGTTATTGTCACCCCGAATCACAGCACCAAACCAGATGCTGACCTGGCGCCCCAATTCAACCCGACCAATCACGGTTGCGCTTTCTGCAATCCAGCCATTCCACGGTTGCTGTGTAGTTGTTGGCGTATATCCCTGAAACTTATACATCATAATTCTGATTTCCTTATTGTTGTGACCTTAAAGTTTGTCACTTTGTCGTTTCGTGTAAATCGACTGAAAGTGGCGCCATGTTCAGCAAAAATGGCCATTCCTTATCGTACTTTAAACCATATTTGAATAGACTCACCAACATCCGTGCGGTAAGCCCCCAAACAATCTCTTCTTCAACATGCATACTCGGAAAATATAAAGTTTGCTGCTGATACTGTACTGCATGTGGTTGAGTTGGTGTTTCCATCAACTCTCGCAATGAGGCGAAAAAAATTCGATCAATTTCAGTAGGCTGTGCCACCAGTTCAATCTGGGCAGGAATGAGCCCCACCACAGGTTTAACCGTTAGACCACTTTTGGATTGCTGCATCGGCAAATCACCGATTAACTCAACATCATAAGGATTTAATGCCGTTTCCTCATGTGCTTCACGCAGTGCAACCGCAATATTGCTACTGTCTTCAGGATCGCGTTTTCCACCAGGAAAAGATACTTCCCCTGCATGTTGATTCAGATGTTTAGAGCGACGAGTCAGCAGAACTTTAGGATCATCTTCTTTGGTAATGGCGATCAGTACTGCTGCCTGCGCAGACTCTATATGTCGAGCAAAACGTAACTGTTGCTGTAAATGATCAATCAATGTTTTTGTACTCATCTCACCACCTATTTTTTGCTGTTCACTATTCAACGCTCATGCAAATGATGCGAAAGCTCAATTTTTCAGTTATGCTGAACCATCTCTTTTTTCACCGATCATTCATTATGAACTGCTGCGTAAAATGTGGACACCCTACAGCCGACCAAATCCCCTTGGGCGATAGTAAATTCCGTCAAGTCTGTACACATTGTGGCAATATTCATTATGAAAACCCAAAGGTTATTTGTGGTGCTTTAGTGACTTGGCAGGACAAAGTCTTACTGTGTCGCCGTGCGATTGAACCACGTTATGGCTTGTGGACATTGCCTGCAGGTTACATGGAACTGTTTGAAACCATGGAACAAGGTGCTGCACGCGAAACCTTTGAAGAAGCTGAAGCCGAAATTGACATTGAAAAACTGTACTGCATGTACAACATTCCACGAATTGGACAAATTTATGTGCTGTTTAAAGCCGCGCTAAAAGATGGGAAATTTGGTGCAGGGCCTGAAACCATCGAATGCCGCCTGTTTGCTGAAAATGAGATTCCTTGGGACGATTTAGCCTTCCCAAGCGTACAACACACCTTGCAACATTATTTTGCTGATCGTAAATCTGACCAGTTTCCAATGCATATGGAAACCATTGGTACACGTATTGATGAAACAGGCTAAAATCAGTTACCTCATTATGCCTAGCCCCGACTAGGCATTGATTATCTGCGTTAATTGCTTCACTATTTGCCTTTCTTTTTTGCAACCTATTGTTATATGTCCAGTTGCTATTCCCTGCAAAAAGCACTATCACAATTTGACTTTTCCACAGCCGATCTATTGCTGCGTTTACAACAGCTCACAGGTTTGATTTATCTGAATGATGATGATCATCCTGTGATTGCATTTTTGCCGCAACAGTACCAGTTGATTCAACATCAACACACCCAGCATTTTGTGCGCGATACCCAATTGGGTTATGAAGCTCAAGCGCAACATTTGTCACTTGAAGACTGGATTCATTGTCAGCCCAATCCAGTACAGTCAACTGCAACTCAGTTCCAAGGGGGGTGGATGGGCTTTGTCGGTTACGACTATGCAGCTCGTCAAGATGTTGAAGCCCCGTTACATGGCCAGCCTGCGTTGTATTTAGGGCAATATTTGTCTTTTCTGAAATACGAAAATGCACAAGGCTGGGTGTTTTATAGTTTAGAAAATCCTGAAATCGCTGAGCAAATTTTCCAAAAAATACATAACTTACTCAGTCTAGATACGCTCCAAGCAGGATTTCAACTGACACAAACCTGTCAGGCATGCTGGTCGAAAACCAAATATTTTCAAGAATTTGAACGCATTATTAACTATATTCGTGCGGGTGACTGTTATCAGATTAATCTAACCCAGCAATTTATTGGGCAGGCACAAGGTTTACTGCTTGAAACTGCTGAGCAGTTTTGGCAACTGACCAATGCACCTTATGCAGGTTATTTGAAAATTGGCGAATTTGAATTGCTCAGTTGTTCGCCTGAGCTGTTTATTGATTTTCAGGTACAGCAACAGATTGTTACTCGTCCAATCAAAGGCACCATGCCTCGTTATGCTGACCCTATGCTAGATGCTGAATCTAAGCAGCGCTTGAGCCAGTCTGAAAAAGATCAGGCAGAAAACCTGATGATTGTGGATTTGCTGCGTAATGACCTAAGTGTCTATGCTGAAATTGGTACGGTCAAAACCAACAAACTGTTTGAAATTGAAAGCTTTGAACAAGTACATCATATGGTCAGCGAGATTCAGGCAAATTTGAAATCTGAAATTCAGCCCATGCAAATGCTGCTCAAAGCCCTGCCAGGCGGTTCAATTACAGGCGCGCCGAAAATTCGCGCTATGCAAATTATTGCCGAACTAGAGCAGCAACCACGTGGCGCCTATTGTGGTTCGTTGGGTTACTTTAACCAGGATGGTACAGGACGCTGGAATATTCTGATTCGTTCAGTGCAAAAGTATCAGCAAGAAGTGTCAATGTGGGCAGGTGGTGGCATTACCATTGCTTCCCAAGCTGAAGCAGAATATCAGGAATGTTTTGACAAAATTTCTGCCATGCTGAATTTACTCAATACGTGGAAAAGTTAAACCTGTCTTGAGGTTTAACCCATAAAAAACTCGCAGCCGAAACTGCGAGTTTTTTATGAATAGAATTAGACTTTTCTCATCATGATTTACACCCTCTTTGCCTTTCTCCCTGAGCTGAATTGAAATATATTTCAATTCAGTGCAAGAGAAACACAATAGATGGATGGAAAAGTCTATTACAAAATCTGATTTTTCAAGGTATCAACCAAACGCTGATTTTGTTCAGTCGTGCCAACCGTAATACGCAAGTATTGGTTAATCCGTGGTTTATTGAAGTAACGTACAATAATGCCTTGCGCTCGTAACTCAGCCGCCAACTCGCCTGCATCACGCTCAGGGTGTGTTGCAAAAATAAAGTTGGCTTTCGATGGCAATACATTAAAACCAAGATTAGTCAAATCTGCAACCAACTGCTCACGGCAATCAATCACTTTTTGGCAGTGTTCGGCAAAGTAAGCTTGATCTTCAAACGATGCAACCGCTGCCGCAATCGCAAAACGGTCAATCGGATACGAGTTAAAGCTGTTTTTGACTGCTTCGAGTGCCGCAATCAAATGTGGTTGTGCAATCGCAAACCCAACCCGTAAACCTGCAAGAGAACGCGACTTTGAGGTCGTTTGACACACCACCAGATTTTCGTATTTGTTGACCAATGCCACCGCAGACTCTGCACCAAAGTCCACATAAGCTTCGTCTATCACCACAACACGGTCAGGATTGCCTTGCAATAACTGTTCGATTTTATCGAGTGATAAGGCAATACTGGTCGGTGCATTTGGATTGGCAATAATAATCCCGCCATTTGTCTGCTGATAATCAGCAACCTCCACTTCAAACTGCTCATTTAATGGTACAGTTTTCGTGTTTACACCAAAGAACTGGCTATACACGGGGTAAAAACTATAAGAAATATCAGGCGATAAAATTGGCTGATCCTGCAGAAAAAACGCCTTAAAAATATGCGCCAAAACTTCATCAGAACCATTACCCACAAAAACCTGTGAAGTATCGACATGCTGCTGTGTTGCAATGGCTTGCTTTAAAGCGCTTGCATCAGGGTCTGGGTACAGACGTAACGCATCTGCCCCTTCTGCCAAAACTGCTTGTACTGCAGCTACAACTTTTGGTGATGGTGGATATGGGTTTTCATTAGTATTCAGTTTTAATAAATTTTGAATTTTCGGCTGTTCGCCTGGAACATAAGGCTCAAGCTCGCGAACTTCTGGACTCCAGAAGCGCATTTGCTGATTTGAAATATTCATAGTGCAATCTCAAAAAAGGGCTGAAAAAGAACAGCCCTCAATACATATTTAGATGGTTAAGCAGGCTGATAACGGTAACGTGCAGAACGTGCGTGCGCATCCAAGTTTTCTTCTTGCGCCAAAATATCTGCCGTTTTCGCCAGTGTTTTTACACCCTGCTCAGAACACATAATCAAACTTGAGCGTTTTTGGAAATCATAAACACCCAGCGGTGATGAGAAACGCGCTGTCCCTGAAGTTGGCAAAACGTGGTTTGGCCCTGCACAGTAATCCCCAATCGCTTCAGGCGTAAAACGTCCCATAAAGATCGCACCCGCATGACGAATGTCTTGGCTCATGGCTTCTGCATCATCCAGACAAAGCTCCAAATGCTCAGGTGCAACCTGATTAATCAGTTCAACTGCTTCTGCGCGATCCTTGACCAACACCAATGCACCACGGTTGGCAATTGAAGTGCGGGCAATCTCTGCTTTTGGCAACGCAGCTAAATGCTCTTCAATCGCTTCAGCCACTTCGTTTAAAAAATCTTCATCTGGCGTAATTAAAATAGCTTGCGCAACAGTGTCATGTTCTGCCTGTGATAACACATCCATCGCGATCCATTTGGCATTGTTTTGACCTTCGGCATACACCAAAATTTCAGAAGGCCCTGCAATCATGTCAATACCAACCTGACCAAACACCGCACGTTTTGCCGCAGCAACGAAACGGTTACCCGGCCCAGTGATTTTATCGACACGAGGAATGGTTTCTGTACCGTATGCCAATGCTGCAACAGCTTGTGCACCACCAATGGTAAACACGCGATGTACCCCTGCCAAATAGGCAGCAGCCAACACTAGCGGATTCAATTCACCATTGGGTGCAGGCACTACCATAATAATTTCAGGCACACCCGCAACATGTGCAGGCACTGCATTCATCAGCACTGAAGATGGATAAGACGCCAAACCACCTGGCACATAAATCCCAACGCGGTCTAATGGGGTGACTTTCTGACCCAAAGTATTACCCAAATCGTCCACATAACTCCAGCCATCTTGCTTTTGTGCCTGATGGAAAGAACGAATACGATTGGCTGCCAACTCTAGCGCTTCACGCACTTCTGCGTTTAAACCCTCAAATGCAGCTTTAAGCTGAGCTTGAGACAATTCAAGATCTGAAAATTGATGCGCTGGATGTCGATCGAACTGCTGAGTTAATTTAAGTACATGTGCATCGCCATGTTGGCACACATCGGCAATAATCTGGTCTACAGTTTTGAGCAGTTCTGGATCATTGACTGTTTCAAAAGCCAATAAATCAGCGAAGGCTTGCTTGAAGTCCTGCGCTTGAGTCGATAAACGTCGCATCAATTTACCCACAAGGTGTTTAAACAAAAATGAGGTTTTAGTTTACCCTGTTTCAGCTGACTTGTGGATAACATCTCGACATCTATCACAAAAGCTTGATGGAAAATTACTTTTATGAAGATAGATAAAAATAAACTGCGATAAAAATTCGTTCCATGATAAGAATCTTCAAGCTCTAAGATTCATCTTATTTTGAGCATAAAAAACCCGCCAAAATTTGGCGGGTTTTTCATTCACAAGCAATTATTTTTGCTTTTGACGCTCATTCACGGCAATTTCAAGCTGCGAAATAATTGGATTCAACAAGGCTTGTTTACGTTTAAAGCTGGCTTTGTTAACAATCAAGCGAGAAGATACTTTACAGATTTCTTCAAGTGGCTCTAAACCATTGGCACGCAAAGTATTTCCAGTATCAACCACGTCCACAATATAATCACCCAAACCAACCAATGGTGCTAATTCCATAGAACCATACAGTTTGATCACGTCGACTTGCTCGCCCAAGCTTGCATAGTATTGACGAGTCAAATTGACATATTTGGTGGCAATTTTTAAACGACCTTGTGGGTGAACCATTCCAACTTTGGCAGCAGTCATTAAACGGCAATTGGCAATCTTCAAGTCCAATGGTTCATAGACATTTTGTGCGCCATGTTCCATCAACACGTCTTTACCTGCAACACCCAAATCTGCCGCACCATTTTCCACATAAGTTGGCACATCTGAAGCACGTAAAATCAAAATACGAACCAGTTTATGCGTCGTCGGGAAAATCAATTTGCGTGATTTTTCTGGGTCTTCAAGCAGATTAATGCCTGCGGTTTCCAGTAAAGGTAAAGTTTCTTTTAAAATTCGACCTTTACTGAGTGCTAAAGTTAAACCATGATCAAAATTACCCATGACGTTAAAATTTGGATCATCGTTTCTAAACTCGTTCATTTCTTATCCACTTACTCGTTTAATTTTTGCGCCAATACCTTGCAGTTTCGCTTCAATATGCTCATAACCACGATCGATATGGTAAATACGATCAATCAGGGTTTCACCTTCTGCGGCAAGCGCTGCCAACACCAGTGAAAATGACGCGCGTAAATCAGTTGCCATTACAGGTGCAGCAGAAAGTTTCTCAACCCCTGTCACCACCGCATCATTGCCTTCGACCTGAATATTAGCCCCCATACGTGACAATTCAGGAACATGCATAAAACGGTTTTCAAAAATAGTTTCTGAAATCGTTGCAAAACCACGACCAATTGCATTGACTGCCATGATCTGAGCTTGCATGTCAGTTGGAAAGTCGGGGTGCGGCAACGTACGAAAGCTAACTGCTTTAGGACGTTTACCTTGCATGTCCAGCTCAATCCAGTCATCACCACGTGTGACTTCTGCGCCCATTTCTTCAAACTTATCCAGCACACATTCAAGCAATGCAGGATCGGTATGTGTCGTTCTGACGCGTCCACCTGTAATCGCAGCCGCAGCCAAGTATGAACCTGTTTCAATACGGTCAGCCACCACAGCATAGTCACAGCCATGTAAACTCTCAACACCTGTCACAACTAAGGTATCGGTGTCTAGACCTTCGATTTTAGCGCCCATTTTAATCAACATGTTTGCTAAATCGGTAATTTCAGGCTCACGTGCAGCATTGCGAATAGTTGTCACACCATCAGCCAGTGCGGCGGCCATCAAAATGTTTTCCGTACCACCAACAGTAACCACATCAAAGATGACTTCACCACCTTTTAGGCGTCCGTCAACTTTGGCATGTACATAACCATTCTCAACTTCGATATGTGCGCCCAAAGCTTCAAGTGCTTTTAAATGTTGATCCACAGGACGTGAACCAATGGCGCAACCACCTGGTAAAGATACTTTCGCTTCACCATAACGTGCAACCAATGGGCCAAGTACCAAAATCGACGCACGCATGGTTTTAACCAAATCATACGGTGCAAACTGGTTATTGAGTGTTGAAGTATCGGCTGTAACTGTATCACCAGCATATTCAATGGCAACACCTAAGCCT
Organism: Acinetobacter brisouioides; assembly: GCF_004331075.1. Lineage (GTDB taxonomy): Bacteria > Pseudomonadota > Gammaproteobacteria > Pseudomonadales > Moraxellaceae > Acinetobacter. The sequence goes on from NZ_SJNX01000004.1 coordinate 260,142, forward strand.
GCAATCAGCTTCACTAATGTATTGACATCGCGTAAGTTTGGCATGTTAGAAATGCGAATCGGTGAATCGGCTAAAATGGTAGCAGCCAATAGCGGTAATGCCGCATTTTTTGCCCCAGAAATCCGTACTTCACCTTCTAGCTTTTGACCACCTTGGATCAGAAATTTATCCATAAATCCTTAAGCTCCAAACAAGCTAGCTTTGCGCCATTCTTCTTTTGTCATTGCGCGAATCGTCACGGCATGCACTTCGCCACTGGCAATGTAATCATTCAATGGTGCATAAACGGCTTGTTGACGAGCAACTGGACGTTTACCTTCAAACTGATCATCGACAATACGTAGGTCAAACTTTCCCGCTTGTCCACTCACAACAACTTCCGCATGTGTAAAAGTTGCTTTCAAAATTTCAGTGAGCTGTTCACTATTCATGGTTAAAAGACCTCGTGTAAGACCTACGTTGTAAAAGCTGGTTATTTTACTATATCTGCAAAAAATTATTCATTAGGCAATCGTAAAATTGCCATAAAAAAAGAGGTTTATAAAAAACCTCTTTCCCTTAAGTTAAAAATTAAACTGGAACAATAACTTGTGGAAAAATCGTTTGCATTTTACGATGTTTTTCCAGTTGTTTTTTCATTTTCTCAGTTAATTTATGAATGGAGGTATACATATCATCAGCACACGCTTGTGCAAAAAATTCCACACCAGGTAAACGAACAATCGCTTCAGCAATATGATTAGCACTGCCTTTACGAGAGCGTTTATCAAGTTGATGATCTCTGGAGAGTTTCACCTGCATACTATTGACCTGATCGAGATGTTTGGTCATCTGATCAAACTTGGTGCGAATGTTTTCTTCTATCGCAGGTGTAATTGTTAAATGATGTCCACGAATTGTTAATTGCATACCACTATCCCTCATTCATGTTCAGGATAAAGATCGTCACGGCTCATGATGAATGTAATCTCAGTTTATTTGACTATCATTCGATCATCTTGAGCCACTCCAAGAAAACAGATTCATCATGTTGTCATAATGAATCTTTAGAATTAACAAATTCACCTACTCAAATCAATACTTTTCTGTCAGAAGATGACGGAATGTTGAGTGATTCACGATATTTGGCAACAGTACGACGTGCCACATCAATTCCATCTTCTTTCAATAAATTCGCAATTGCATTATCAGACAATGGCTTACGTGAGTTTTCTGCCGAAATCATTTTTTTAATCATGGCACGAATTGCTGTTGACGAACATTCACCACCTGTCGTTGTGCCCACATGACTTGAAAAGAAATATTTCAACTCAAACAAACCACGTGGCGTCAAAATATATTTATTGGTTGTCACTCGTGACACAGTAGACTCATGTAGCTCAACTTCCTCCGCAACATCGCGCAGTACCAATGGCTTCATGGCTTCTGGCCCCTGCTCCAAAAATGCTTTCTGATGCCTCACAATACAACTTGCTACTTTCAGCAAAGTTTTATGACGCTCATCAATACTCTTAATAAAATTTTTGGCTTCTAGCATCTGGTTACGCAAATACTGATTATCCGAGCTTTGATCAGCGCGGCGAATCATACTTGAGTAAAACGAGTTAATACGCAATTTAGGCATTACATCTGGATTAAGCTGAACTTGCCAGTGATCTTGTTTTTTCATCACCACTACATCGGGAATCTGATATTCCGACTCTAGCAAATCAAAATCACTACCTGGATACGGTTTTAAAGTTTTAACCAAATTAATGGCAGCTTTTAATTGCTCTGTATTTAATCCAGTTTGTTTCATCAGTTTGTTAATGTCATTTGCAACCAGTAATGGATAATACTCAAGCATTTTTAAAGCTTCATACCGTGAAGCTGTTGTTGATGGAAGATATTCCAACTGGATTTTCAGGCATTCTGCCAAATTTCGTGATCCGATTCCAATCGGATCAAGGTGTTGCAAATGTTTTAAAACGACTAAAACTTCTTCATTTTCAATGATATCATCATAGCCTAATTCTTGTAATAAATGCTGTGCTGATGCTGTAATTTCTTCAATCTCAGCATCTAAAAAGCCTTTTTCATCTAATGAGTCGATAATACAATAAGCAATCAATTGATCAATTTTAGAGAAATGCAATAAATTGACCTGATTATGCATGTGCTCTTGTAAGCTCAAATGACTGTGGCGATTATCTTCGCGCTCTTCAAATTCTGCTGCACCTAATGCTGTCGATTGATGGGTATATACTTCGTCCCAGTCGGTATCAACAGGTAAATCATCAGGTAAATAATCGGCATTTAACTCTTGGGTTAAATCCTTATTTTCATACTCATGCTCTGCCTCATTATTACTATCGGCATCCGCACTCGACAATTCTTCAACTTTTTCAAGTAATGGGTTACTTTCTAACTGAATTTGAATTTCTTGTTCTAATTCAAGGCTAGAAAGCTGTAAAAGTCGGATAGCCTGCTGCAATTGTGGCGTGAGCGACAATGAGTTGGCAATTTTTAATCCTACAGACAACTTCATAAAGATTTCTATCCCAAGAGACCCAAGCAATTTTTATGCCGTTCTTATGGTTATAGCATATAGTTAATAAAAAACATACAAGAAAACGTAAATTATGCCTGATTCAGGGAAGATAAATATTCACTTTTGCTGATTTAAAAATATACTTAGGGCATCGAAAATTGTACACAAAACCCCAACCATTTGAATTGATATAAAAGAGTTATCAATGCTTGACCTTATAAATTGAAGCAAATTAATATCTTCACATTCTTAATACGCTTAGGATTTGAATTTTGCCGACTCAACAAAAAAAATCTTTTTATTTCAATAATATTTTACTAATAACATTACTGTCAGCACTAGCAGGCTGCACCACTCTTGGGCCACATAGTGGCTCGGTTGCCTCTCGTTCTCTACGTTTATCTTCAGGGCTGCAAAAAGCCTATACGGTATCGCCATCCAAAGCACAGCGACTATCTCCAATGATTATTGAAAGTGCAGATCAGTACCAAGTCCCACCATTACTGGTTGCTGCACTTATTAAGCAAGAATCTAACTACAATAGTGCAGCGCGCTCAGTCACTGGAGCAGTCGGCCTTACACAAATTATTCCAAGCTATTGGCAAGAAAAATGTGTGGAGGATTTACATAGTGAAGCGACTAATATTCAATGCAGCGCTTATATTCTAAATCACTATCATGAACTGTCAGGAAGTTGGTTCAAAGCCACGGCTTATTATAATGTTGGGCCAGCAGGCTATAAATCCAGCTTTTGGACACGGCATAAAGCCAAAAAGTATGCAAGACAAGTCAGACGATATGAAAACGACTTAAAAGCAGCTTTATAATTTTTTCTTATTAACCCCAAAGCCTAATCAACAAATTAGGCTTGGGATTAAATTTATTTGATTGAGAACGACTTCAAATACGTCACTATTGCCGTATTTCCAGCCATTTCAGCCAATTCTAACGCAGTATATTCAGCTCTGTGGTCAATTCTTGCACCTTTGCTTACTAACAATTTAACCACATCTAAATGATCATTTTCAGCCGCTGCTTGCAGAGCACTATATCCTTCTTCATCAGTTTGATTCGGATCTGAACCATCCAATAATAATTGTTCGACTTGTTCTACATCACCCAAAGATGACCAGTAAACAAGCTCAGGAAGGTGCAGTTCTTCATCATCTTCAGGAATTGGGGAGAATGAATTGAGTTTCATAGGATATAACCGTTTCTTGTTTTGGCTCTCGAACTACAATTAAAACCTAAATTTCATGATGCATCTACATATAAATTTAATGGAAATCTAACACTCGCGTTAACAAGCCACAAAACGGGAAGCATCCTGTTGAACAACTAGTTAGGTCAATACGTAGAAATTTTTCAGAGATTGTCTTCCCAGCCTAGAATAATGAATTCCAATCGAACTCTATAATGAGGCAAGCTCGCATATACTAAGTTATTAATTGTGAGCATAAAGTTAGAAAGGTCAGAGAACTCCTGTATTACGCCCAAACTATTCTCCGACACAATCCAAATTAAAAGAGGAAGCCTAATCAATGTTAGTAGGCAAAAAATAAGAAGGGAGACTTATGCCCAATAGCTTTTGTTGGTGTCGGGGAAATATGCGACCAATAAAACAGATAATGAGTAATCTCTCCAATAGTTGATGTGAACGTTTGGACCGTAGTACGTCAATGCATCACCAACATCTCGAAAGTGACTGGCACCTGTTTTTATTTGTAAGGCTAGGAGTTGCCCTGTCAGTACACCCACCCACTTGCTTTTTAATTTTTTCAGGAATCGGCGCATAAAAAAGCACCCTCAGTCGAATGACTGAGGGTGCTTAGAATAATGAGCTGGCGATGACTTACTCTCACATGGGTAACCCCACACTACCATCAGCGCTAAGAGGTTTCACTTCTGAGTTCGGGAAGGGATCAGGTGGTTCACTCTTGCTATGGTCGCCAGCACAACTGTTTATGGACTTGTTCGGGTTTTATGCTCAGATCGTATGATCTTTTGCTACCGTACTTCGTACCAAATGAGTTATTAACGGATTGGTTAACTGAGTCGTACTTTAAGTTGTTCATTTTAGCTTTTTGCTTAACTTAATCAAGCTGTTTTGCTGTTTTATGAATCGATTGATGCTTTGTATACAACTGTTTGGGTGTTGTATAGTCAAGCCTCACGAGCAATTAGTATTGGTCAGCTTCACATATCACTATGCTTCCACACCCAACCTATCAACGTCCTAGTCTCGAACGGCTCTTTAGAGGAATAAATTCCTAGGGAAATCTTATCTTGAGGTAGGCTTCCCGCTTAGATGCTTTCAGCGGTTATCCCTTCCGAACATAGCTACCCGGCGATGCGACTGGCGTCACAACCGGTACACCAGAGGTTCGTCCACTCTGGTCCTCTCGTACTAGGAGCAGATCCTCTCAAATTTCCAGCGCCCACGGTAGATAGGGACCGAACTGTCTCACGACGTTCTAAACCCAGCTCGCGTACCTCTTTAAATGGCGAACAGCCATACCCTTGGGACCTGCTTCAGCCCCAGGATGAGATGAGCCGACATCGAGGTGCCAAACACCGCCGTCGATATGAACTCTTGGGCGGTATCAGCCTGTTATCCCCAGAGTACCTTTTATCCGTTGAGCGATGGCCCTTCCATACAGAACCACCGGATCACTAAGACCTACTTTCGTACCTGCTCGACTTGTGGGTCTCGCAGTTAAGCGCGCTTTTGCCTTTATACTCTACGCGTGATTTCCGACCACGCTGAGCGCACCTTCGTACTCCTCCGTTACTCTTTAGGAGGAGACCGCCCCAGTCAAACTACCCACCAGACATGGTCCTCGTCCCGGATCACGGGACAGAGTTAGAACCTCAATATTACCAGGGTGGTATTTCAAGGATGGCTCCATTGGAACTGGCGTCCCAACTTCAAAGCCTCCCACCTATCCTACACAAGTAAGATCAAAGTTCAATGTCAAGCTGCAGTAAAGGTTCACGGGGTCTTTCCGTCTAGCCGCGGGTACACCGCATCTTCACGGCGAATTCGATTTCACTGAGCCTCTGCTGGAGACAGCGCCGCCATCATTATGCCATTCGTGCAGGTCGGAACTTACCCGACAAGGAATTTCGCTACCTTAGGACCGTTATAGTTACGGCCGCCGTTTACTGGGGCTTCGATCAAGAGCTTCGCTTACGCTAACCCCATCAATTAACCTTCCAGCACCGGGCAGGCATCACACCCTATACGTCCACTTTCGTGTTTGCAGAGTGCTATGTTTTTAATAAACAGTTGCAGCGGCCTGGTTTCTGTGGCTGCCAATAGCTCATCCCGCAAGGGGAATCACCGTCAGCAGCGTACCTTCTCCCGAAGTTACGGTACCATTTTGCCTAGTTCCTTCAGCAGAGTTCTCTCAAGCGCTTTGGTCTACTCGACCTGACCACCTGTGTCGGTTTAGGGTACGATTCCTGTGTAACTGAAGCTTAGAGACTTTTCTTGGAAGCATGGTATCAGCCACTTCACTGTACAAGTACAGCTTGCTATCGACTCTCAGCATAGAGCACCCCGGATTTGCCTAAGATGCATGCCTACTGTCTTTCACCTGGACAACCAACGCCAGGCTGACCTAACCTTCTCCGTCCTCTCATCGCATTACACAGAAGTATTGGAATATTAACCAATTTCCCATCGACTACGCCTTTCGGCCTCGCCTTAGGGGTCGACTCACCCAGCCCCGATTAACGTTGGACTGGAACCCTTGGTCTTTCAGCGAACGGGTTTTTCACCCGTTTTGTCGTTACTCACGTCAGCATTCGCACTTCTGATACCTCCAGCAGACTTCTCAATCCACCTTCATCGGCTTACAGAACGCTCCCCTACCACTTGACTAATGTCAAATCCGCAGCTTCGGCACATAGTTTTAGCCCCGTTACATCTTCCGCGCAGGCCGACTCGACTAGTGAGCTATTACGCTTTCTTTAAAGGGTGGCTGCTTCTAAGCCAACCTCCTAGCTGTCTATGCCTTCCCACATCGTTTCCCACTTAACTATGATTTTGGGGCCTTAGCTGGCGGTCTGGATTGTTTTCCTCTTGACTACGGACGTTAGCACCCGCAGTCTGTCTCCCGGATAGTACTCATAGGTATTCGGAGTTTGCATCGGTTTGGTAAGTCGGGATGACCCCCTAGCCGAAACAGTGCTCTACCCCCTATGGTATTCGTCCGAGGCGCTACCTAAATAGCTTTCGGGGAGAACCAGCTATCACCGAGTTTGATTAGCCTTTCACCCCTATCCACAAGTCATCCCCCGGCTTTTCAACGACGGTGGGTTCGGTCCTCCAGTTAGTGTTACCCAACCTTCAACCTGCTCATGGATAGATCACCCGGTTTCGGGTCTATACCCAGCGACTAAAACGCCCTATTAAGACTCGATTTCTCTACGGCTCCCCTATTCGGTTAACCTCGCCACTGAATATAAGTCGCTGACCCATTATACAAAAGGTACGCAGTCACACCACGAAGGTGCTCCCACTGCTTGTATGCATGCGGTTTCAGGATCTATTTCACTCCCCTCACAGGGGTTCTTTTCGCCTTTCCCTCACGGTACTGGTTCACTATCGGTCAGTCAGGAGTATTTAGCCTTGGAGGATGGTCCCCCCATATTCAGACAAGGTTTCACGTGCCTCGCCCTACTCGTCATCATTATATGTGCCCTTTCGTGTACGGGACTATCACCCTCTACGGTTGCACTTCCCAGAGCATTCCGCTAAAACACATATAACTTAATGGGCTGATCCCCGTTCGCTCGCCGCTACTGAGGGAATCTCAATTGATTTCTTTTCCTAAGGGTACTGAGATGTTTCACTTCCCCTCGTTCGCCTTGCATGACTATGTATTCATCATGCAATACCTACCTTATGGTAAGTGGGTTTCCCCATTCAGACATCTCCGGATCACAGGATATTTGCCGCCTCCCCGAAGCTTTTCGCAGGCTATCACGTCTTTCATCGCCTCTGACTGCCAAGGCATCCACCACATGCACTTAATTACTTGACTATACAACCCCAAACAGTCGTCATTGCCTACAAGTAGCAACTTCAACATTACAGTTTGACGCACTGTGAATTTAATCACTGTACAGCTTCAATCTAATTCATATACCAAAACGCTTGATTCAGTTAATTTGCTAGTTCTCATTTCAATTCTTAATCAAACTGTAATACTTGCGCATTACTGTCAATCTTGAATTAAATGAGTTGAACAATTTATTTCAGACTCAATTTTACCAATCTGTTAATGAGTTAATGCGTCCTCGTCGGATCACACTAATACCGTGATACTTAAATCACAGAACTTAATAAACTTGCTTTTTTCAGCTCATTCACTAAATTCTGTAATCTTTAGCTCGAATCCTAAACCTCAGAATTCGTGGTGGAGACTAACGGAGTCGAACCGTTGACCTCCTGCGTGCAAAGCAGGCGCTCTACCAACTAAGCTAAGTCCCCAGCTTATCATTTCGATGTGTATATCTAAGTTTCTGTAACCTTGATCTCTCAATCTCAGTTGTAGACTTGGTGGGTCTGACAAGACTTGAACTTGTGACCCCACGCTTATCAAGCGTGTGCTCTAACCAACTGAGCTACAGACCCATTCGATATACCAGAAGAACAACTTGTTGTGGATTCTTACCAATCAATCCGTCTTTTCGTTAAGGAGGTGATCCAGCCGCAGGTTCCCCTACGGCTACCTTGTTACGACTTCACCCCAGTCATCGGCCACACCGTGGTAACCGCCCTCATTGCTGTTAGGCTAGCTACTTCTGGTGCAACAAACTCCCATGGTGTGACGGGCGGTGTGTACAAGGCCCGGGAACGTATTCACCGCGGCATTCTGATCCGCGATTACTAGCGATTCCGACTTCATGGAGTCGAGTTGCAGACTCCAATCCGGACTACGATCGGCTTTTTGAGATTAGCATCCTATCGCTAGGTAGCAACCCTTTGTACCGACCATTGTAGCACGTGTGTAGCCCTGGCCGTAAGGGCCATGATGACTTGACGTCGTCCCCGCCTTCCTCCAGTTTGTCACTGGCAGTATCCTTAAAGTTCCCGACATTACTCGCTGGCAAATAAGGAAAAGGGTTGCGCTCGTTGCGGGACTTAACCCAACATCTCACGACACGAGCTGACGACAGCCATGCAGCACCTGTATCTAGATTCCCGAAGGCACCAATCCATCTCTGGAAAGTTTCTAGTATGTCAAGGCCAGGTAAGGTTCTTCGCGTTGCATCGAATTAAACCACATGCTCCACCGCTTGTGCGGGCCCCCGTCAATTCATTTGAGTTTTAGTCTTGCGACCGTACTCCCCAGGCGGTCTACTTATCGCGTTAGCTGCGCCACTAAGGTCTCAAAGACCCCAACGGCTAGTAGACATCGTTTACGGCATGGACTACCAGGGTATCTAATCCTGTTTGCTCCCCATGCTTTCGTACCTCAGCGTCAGTATTAGGCCAGATGGCTGCCTTCGCCATCGGTATTCCTCCAGATCTCTACGCATTTCACCGCTACACCTGGAATTCTACCATCCTCTCCCATACTCTAGCTAACCAGTATCGAATGCAATTCCCAAGTTAAGCTCGGGGATTTCACATTTGACTTAATTAGCCGCCTACGCACGCTTTACGCCCAGTAAATCCGATTAACGCTTGCACCCTCTGTATTACCGCGGCTGCTGGCACAGAGTTAGCCGGTGCTTATTCTGCGAGTAACGTCCACTTACTTTGGGTATTAACCAAAGAAGCCTCCTCCTCGCTTAAAGTGCTTTACAACCAAAAGGCCTTCTTCACACACGCGGCATGGCTGGATCAGGGTTCCCCCCATTGTCCAATATTCCCCACTGCTGCCTCCCGTAGGAGTCTGGGCCGTGTCTCAGTCCCAGTGTGGCGGATCATCCTCTCAGACCCGCTACAGATCGTCGCCTTGGTAGGCCTTTACCCCACCAACTAGCTAATCCGACTTAGGCTCATCTATTAGCGCAAGGTCAAATGATCCCCTGCTTTCTCCCGTAGGACGTATGCGGTATTAGCGTTCCTTTCGAAACGTTGTCCCCCACTAATAGGCAGATTCCTAAGCATTACTCACCCGTCCGCCGCTAAGCTAAGGTGCAAGCACCTTCGCTCCGCTCGACTTGCATGTGTTAAGCCTGCCGCCAGCGTTCAATCTGAGCCATGATCAAACTCTTCAGTTTAAAATCATTGCACTTTACTAAAAGTGCTAAATCTGGCTCATTAATCTTACTGACTAAAAATTCGCTCAAATAAACTTCGAGAAATTTCTACCAATTCAATCAATGAAATATATATTCGACTGATCAACTGATAAAAATCCACACAAGTTGTTCTTCCAATTCTCTTAATGATCTTCTCAATGATTCGTCATCATCAAGCTAGGTCGGCTATGTTACTCTCTTTCTCAAGAAAGTCAACTGCAATGTTAATTTATTTTAAAACCCACCAATCTACCCAAGAACTCAATTACTTTAACTAAGCCCTTGTTTCTCAACAAGTTTTTATCAACATCACCGCCGATGGATACGCATTATAGACCATAACATAACTAACGCAACCCTTTTTCAACCTAAACAATATCGTCTGTGCTTTTTTTATACTTATAATTTGTCAAGTTATTGTTATTTATGTGTTTTTATTTTTAAATAAAAACGCTCTTTTTTATAAGATAGCTATTATCTTTTTATATCTCAGAATTTAACTAAAATCCCAAAAACATAATAATGATTTTCTTAACACCCCCAAAAGGGATTTATTCAATCAATAATTACATACAACCCACTCAACATAGCTGCAAGCTAAAAATAGCGAATAGCGAATAGCGAATAGCGAATAGCGAATAGCGAATAGCGAATAGCGAATAGCGAATAGCGAATAGCGAATAGCGAATAGCGAATAGCGAATAGCGAATAGCGAATAGCGAATAGCGAATAGCGAATAGCGAATAGCGAA
>NZ_SJNX01000005.1 GCF_004331075.1 Acinetobacter brisouioides
TCAGCTTCAAAGCTTAACCATGGTGTTAATTCAACACCAAGCGCTGCACCAACGGCTAAATCGTCTTGTGCTTCACCTTGACCCGCTTTTGAATCAAGAAGGTGATCATTTCCGTTATTATGTTCGGTACCTTGGAATGTGTAACCAAGTAACAATGGAGTAACTGTTACACCAGCATTTGCTGCAACTAGTGGAGACGCTGCAAGCAATGTAGCAACAGCAATACGACTTAATTTCATGGATATCCTCCAGAGAAAAACAATTATTTTAAGCTCAGCCTAAAATTTTTATTCACTGATCAAGATTTTAAATATCTCGATTATTATTTAAGCCAATCTTTTACTTTCATTGACTGATTATCAGCCAACCGCCCAAATCTAAGACTGAATTATTGACAAAATTCCTTACAATTTCCGTTGTAATTCGGTAAAATTTTATCAAATTTAATTCACATTGGCGCATAAATTTTTTACACATTAGATTAAAGAATAAAAACAAATGTATAAAAAACATATTTTTTACTATTAAAAACTACAACGGAAGCCATCAAATGAATGTGATAAAAGGCGGATTTAGCATATTAGAACTGATGATTGCAATCATTATTTTAGTTCTTCTATCCATGATGATAATGCCTTTTTATCATCATACCAAAGCAAAACAAGAATCCCAACTTATTCCTATTCAATTACGTCTACATTTGCAACAAGCCAAACAACATGCCGTTTTATATCACAATAATGTTGTGGTTTGTGCCAGTGAAGATTTTATAAATTGCAGCCATAACGCTTGGGCAACAGGATCAATCTCCTTTCTCGATTTAAATCAAAATCGCAGCAGAGAAACTCATGAAAAATTGCTAAATACTTATCCGATGCAGCTTCGCTATGGCAATCTTCGCTGGCAAGGTAGTTTAGGTTCACCTAATTTAGTCTTTCAAGGAAATACAGGCTTACCTAGAGGCTCCATGGGCAGCTTTTATTATTGTAGCCAGTATGATGCACCTCACCGTAAAATTATTCTCAATATGATGGGAAGTGTTCGGCATGAAACACCTTTGAATTGCTAGATTGAGTTGCAAACGAATTGTTTTCTTATAATCAGCACTTCACTTTTTTCATCTAAAAATTTAGACATAAAAAAAGCTGGAACGAATCCAGCTTTTTACTTCAGCAGTTAAGCGCCAGTTTGATAACCCGCTTGTGGAACTGCTGTTGAAATTTGGTACGGGTTGGTAAAGTCTTTCAGACCTGCTGCAGCTTCTTGAACATCTTTACCTTCTTTGACCACAAAGCTGTCAAAACCAGAGCGTTTTAAATAGTTTAAAACGTCTTTGAAGATATCACCTACAGCACGTAATTCACCCTGATAACCTTGACGGCGTAGCAATGCCGCAAATGAATAGCCACGACCATCGTTAAAGCCTGCAAACTCAATAAAAATGCTATCAAGCTGCTCTAATGGATAGTGATGTGTTTCAGGCGAATCGTTGACTGTAATATACAAAGCTTTTTTGCCTTGTACTTGGCTCAATTGCTCAAGCTGAGCTGTCGTCAAAACCACATCACCTTGTGGCATTGTGCCATCTTCAGCAACAACCTGATAAGTATTGTCTTGAATCGTGCCATCTTTAAATAGCACAGGTAAGGCTAAATTAAGCATATGCACGCTCCTTAAACGGTTGAATCCCCACACGGCGGTAAGTTTCGATAAACTCTTCGCCTTCTTGACGTAAATCAAGGTAAGTATTCAAAATTTCTTCAACAACATCTGGCACAGCATCTGCTGCAAACGATGGCCCTAAGATGTCACCAATTGAAGCATCATGGTCTGAGTTACCACCTAAAGTGATTTGGTAGAACTCTGCACCTTTTTTATCAACACCTAAAATACCAATATTACCGACATGGTGATGACCGCAGGCATTCATACAACCTGAGATATTTAAGTCTAAATGACCCAAGTTATAAACGGTATCCAAGTCTTCGAAACGACGAGTAATCGCTTCAGAAATTGGAATTGATTTTGCATTTGCCAATGAGCAGAAATCACCGCCTGGACAGCAGATAATATCGGTAATAAAACCAATATGTGCGCGTGCCATGTTGGCATTTTCCAGTGCTTGCCATAATGCAAATACATCTTTTTGCGGTACATCGGCTAGAGAAATATTTTGCTCATGCGTAGTACGCAACTCACCAAAGGTGTATTTGTCTGCAAGATCTGCAATAAAGTGCATTTCTTCAGTGGTCATATCCCCTGGTGCAATACCTGCACGTTTTAAGCTAATCGTCACAATGCGATAGCCTTTGACTTTATGTGCATTGGTGTTGACATTAAACCATTGCTTGAATTTTGGATATTGCGCAAACAATTCAGTAAAATCTTCGTCAGGCAAATCCTGATAAGCAAATGGTGTAAAGACCGCATCCATTTTCGCCAAAAACTCAGGCTGAATTTTCAGTGGCTCACGCGTATGGGCAAATTCTGCTTCAACTTTCTCGGCAAACACTTGAGGCGTCATAGCTTTCACCAAGATTTTGATACGCGCTTTGTATTTGTTATCACGGCGACCATGCAAGTTATAAACGCGTAACACCGCATCCAAATAAGCAATCAAATCTTCACGTGGCAAGAATTCACGAATCACACTACCAATCACTGGCGTACGGCCTAAACCACCACCAACTTTAATTTTATAGCCGATTTCACCTGCTTTATTTTTTACGATATATACACCAATATCGTGAAATGAAGTTGCAGCACGGTCTTTTTCTTCAAGTGCAGACACTGCAATTTTGAACTTACGTGGCAAGAATGCAAATTCAGGGTGGAATGTGCTCCACTGACGAATCAATTCACAGGTTGGGCGTGGGTCAGCAATTTCCCCTGCTACAACACCTGCATATTGGTCAGTTGTTGTGTTACGAATACAGTTTCCTGAAGTTTGAATAGCATGCATTTGTACCGTTGCCAATTCAGTTAAAATATCTGGCACATCTTCAAGCGCTGGCCAGTTCAACTGAATATTTTGACGTGTCGATACGTGAGCATAACCACGGTCATATTCTTTAGAAATATCTGCAATTTTACGCAATTGCTTTGAATTCATTAAGCCATACGGCACGGCAATACGTAACATCGGCGCATAACGCTGTACATATAAACCATTTTGTAGACGTAATGGGCGGTATTCGTCTTCGGTCAATTTTCCCGCGAGATAACGTTCTGTTTGATCGCGGAATTGTGCAACTCGTTCATTCACCAGTTGCTGATCGAAATCAGTGTATAAATACATGGCGTTCAGCTAGTAAGTTCAATTTAACTGCCATAGCATAAAGGGCTTTAATTCATCAACAAAATGCTTTTTTTACATATTTAATAACGGTTTTACTGATAAAGAGTTTTCTGCAATAAAAAAACTGACCTCAATCGAGATCAGCTTTTTTTAAAACTTGTATTTCAGTGCTGTTTAGAATGGTGCATCAATATCTGCTACACCAACAAGTTTATGATTCACAAACTCTTTAATACCTAAACCGATCAGTTCACGACCATAACCCGAGTGTGCAACCCCACCAAATGGCAAATCAGCTTTCACCATGGTTGGATGGTTAATGAACACCATGCCTGTATAAATTTGTTTTGCAACTTCAACGCCACGTGCATGATCTTGGGTAAATACCGAACCCCCCAAACCAAATGGCGTATCATTCGCGATACGAATCGCATCGGCTTCATCTTTAGCACGGTAAAGTTGAGTCACTGGGCCAAAAAATTCCCAATGGCGCGCTTCGTTATTTTCATGCAAGTTGGTCATCAGAAGTGGCTGGAAGAATGCACCCTGCTCTGGCACTGGCGCACCAATCACTTCAACCTCAGCACCTGCTTCAATCGCTTTTTCGACCTGTTTTTTCAAATCGTCAGCGGCTTTTTGCGAAGACAATGGCGCAAGCGTGGTTTCAGGGTCCATCGGATCGCCTGCTTTGAGTTTTGCCACACCTTCTTTGTACAATGCCAAGAATTGGTCATAAATTGCATCAACCACAATCAGGCGTTTAGACGAAACACAGACCTGACCTGCATTCCAGTGACGACCCATTACTGCCCAGTCCACAGTTTTTTGCAGGTCAGCATCTTCAAGTACCACAAAAGCATCCGCACCGCCCAACTCTAAAGTTGATTTTTTCAGCGCCTTACCTGCTTCCGCAGCCACAATCGCGCCTGCTGCTTCAGAACCTGTCAATGCCACACCACACACACGGCAGTCATTGAGAATCACAGCAGTATGTTCATGTGCAAGATATAAGTTTTTAAATGCACCTTGTGGCAAGCCTGCTTCAAGCATGAGTTCTTCAAAGATATTGGCACTTTGCGGAACATTTGACGCATGTTTTAACAGGATAGTGTTACCAGCCGATAGTTGTGGTGCAATGATACGTGCGATTTGATAGAACGGGAAATTCCAAGGTTCAACAGCTAACAATACACCTTGCGGTTCATGATAAAGTGTGGCTTCAACACCTTGTGCATCTGTTGGGAGTTTTTCTGGCGCTAACAGCTTTTCGGCATGCTTGGCATAATATTCTAAGATTTCAGCCGACAAAATGGTTTCAAGTTTTGCTTCAGTAAAAAGTTTACCCATTTCCAGAGTTAAATATTTTGCATATTTATCTGTTTCATTGCGCAAAATACTGGCTGCTTTATTTAAGATTGCAGCACGTTGTTCAAAACTGGTTTCTTTCCAAGTAAGAAAGGTGTTATACGCTTGACCAATTGCTTCAAGCACTTCTTCCTTGCTTGCAGTTGCAAAAGTTTTTAAGGTTTCACCCGTATATGGATTGACTGTAGCATAAGCCATTTGTTACGTCCTTCTGTTATGACCCAGCACTAATACTCCAAAGGAGTAAAATTAGTGCTCTTGATCTGATCACCAAGATCAAATTTAAATAAAACTTTGATAAATATAAAAATATAATTACTAAAAGCTCATCTATTTTTTAACAAATTTAGCCCAAATACTTCGCCTACTTTTCCCCTACTTTTCTAAAAAATAGTGCTATAGATATAAAAAATGCCCACCGAAGTGAGCATTTTGATCAAAGCCTATAGGTTATTTGGCATCTGGTAATGCATAAGCAACTAGGTAATCACCCATCTTGGTACCAAATGAACCATGACCACCCGCCATAATCACAAGATATTGTTTACCATTGATTTCATAAGTCATTGGCGTTGCCTGTCCACCCGCTGGCAAACGCGCTTCCCAAAGTTTATCCCCGTTGCTGACATTGTAAGCACGAATATAGTTGTCTTGGGTTGCAGCAACAAACATGACATTGCCTGCAGTTGAAATCGAGCCACCTAAACCAGGCACGCCAATTTTGAGTGCTGGTAACTGGAACAATTTCGGCAAGCTGTCACGAACCGTACCAATCCGTTTTTTCCAAACCACTTGATGGGTATTTAAATCCACACCCGCAACATAACCCCATGAAGGCTGTTTACATGGCAAACCCACTGGTGACAGGAATGGTTTAATTTCAACACCATACGGCACTCCGTACATTGGCTGGATGCCTTGCTCAGTGCCTGCACCTTTGGCAGTTTCTTTACGGTTTGGATTTTCAGGAATCAGACGGCTGATAAATGGCAATCCAATCGGGTTCATGACTGCAACCTGACGGTCTTGGTTGACGGACATGCCGCCCCATTCAAACACACCCAAGTTACCTGGGAATACCAGCGTACCGTTGACAGATGGTGGCGTATAAATACCATTGTAGTTCAGTTTCTTGAACTCAATACGACACATCAACTGGTCAAACATGGTCGCACCCCACATGTCTTTATCGGTCAATTTGCCTTGTGGCGCTAGATCCAGATCAGAGAATGGTTGGGTTGCAGAATAACGCTCACCTGCTGTTTGTGGGCCATGCTCAACCTTTTGCGGTACAGCACGCTCATGAATCGGTACAATTGCCTGACCTGTACGGCGATCCAAAACAAATACATTACCTGTTTTGGTCAAGACATAAATTGCAGGAACCGTTTGACCATCTTTGGTTTTGACATCGGCAAGTGATGGCTGAGAAGGTACGTCCATATCCCACAAATCATGGTGTGTGGTTTGGAAATGCCAGATCAGTTTACCGGTGGTTGCGTTCACTGCCAACATGGAGTTGGCATAACGCTCTTTCAACTCATTACGGTCACCACCCCAAATATCAGGTGTACCTACACCTGTTGGAATATAGACAATATCTAGTTTGGCATCATATGCCAGTGGTGCCCACGCATTTGGTGAGTTGTTGACAAAGTTTGTGTTCTGACCTGGTAAAGCATTTGGATCTTGCGCGCCAGTATCGAATGCCCACAACAATTTACCTGTGTTGACATCGTAACCACGAATCACACCAGAAGGCTCTTTGTTGGAGTAGTTGTCCGTTACAGAACCCGCAATAATCACGGTTGTACCTGTCACGACTGGTGGCGAAGTTGGGTTATAGCCACCTGCATAAGCATATGGCATATTGGCTTGCAGATTTACTTCGCCATTGTTGCCAAAGTCAGTACAGCGTTGACCATTGTCAGCATTGATCGCAATCAAACGACCATCGTTGACGGGTAAGAAGACTTTACGTGGGCATTGCGCTGAACTTGAAGTTTTATGCTGCAAACTCGCTGCAAAGCCTTGAGTATTGTTGGCATCAAAATAAGACACGCCACGACAAGTCAAATGCTGGAAACTTGGATTCGTTTGCAGTTTCGGATCGAAGCGCCATTTTTGCTTGCCTGTTGCTGGATCAAGTGCAATCAGGAACTGGTGCGTAGTACACATGTACATGTTGTCGCCAATCTTGATTGGCGTCACCTGATTGGTGGTTTCACCCGAGTCATTGCCCGTTTTCAAATCACCAGTACGGAATGTCCATGCTACTTTTAAATCTTTGACCGTTTTATCATTGATTTGAGTCAGTGGAGAATAACGCACACCACCTTGAGTACGACCATACGCAGGCCAGTCACTTTCAGCAACGCCTGAGACTGCCTGTGCTTTTGCAGGCTGTTGGTTGGTAATCGTACCGTTGATTTCTTGTGGGTCATTAAAGATCGAATACACCATCACTAAAATGGCAATCACAAGGGTCGAACCCAAGGCAATACGACTCGGTTTTACAGGTTGTTGAATACCACGCGTTGCCACAGGTAACAACAGTAAAATCCCGATTACACCCAAGATGTCATAACGAGGAACCAATGCCCAGAAGTCCGAACCGACTTCCCAAAGCCCCCAAATAATGGTGGCAAGCATAAGCACTGCATACACCAGTAACGAAACCGCAGAATTACGTAACAGTAAAATTGCCGAAATGAGTAACAAAGTTCCCGCAATCACATAATAAAAAGAAGCACCTAAGAACG
This sequence comes from Acinetobacter brisouioides, assembly GCF_004331075.1. Taxonomy (GTDB): domain Bacteria; phylum Pseudomonadota; class Gammaproteobacteria; order Pseudomonadales; family Moraxellaceae; genus Acinetobacter. Next base: position 7,426 of record NZ_SJNX01000005.1, read on the forward strand.
CGGCATACGCACCGCCAGCCAGTAAAATCAAACCGATCAGCGCAATCGCAATTGCCATCAAAGTTTGAAAACCTGAGCGTTGTGAGGGTTGAGTCATAAACACACCTCGATATTTTGGTTAAATCAATACAAAAGCAAAAGCCCTAAGCTTTTACTTGATATGAAATAATGATTTTCATTTAACAAGAACACACTGCGTTGTGAGAGAAAAGCCTAATTTTGTTTATATTTTGCACAAAACTAGGCACATGCAGTGCAATAAGGATTTGAACGTTCTGTCAGATTAGAAGGCTGTGACGAATTTGATACCACCGACCCAAGCATTGTTACCGTCTTTCAGAGCACCCACATGGCGAACATATTGGATGTTTGGTCGCACAGTTAGCCAGTTGGTTGCATGAATGCCATAGTACAATTCGGCATCATATTCACTGTTATAACCCTGCGCACTCTTATGAATACGTCCAACACCCACTGCAATTTCATCTTGCGGACGAGCATCAAATAAACCATTATAACTGATCGCCAAGTTTTGCATGTTGGTGACAGCATTGGTTGCATCATCAAAGAAAGTAAAGTTCGCCCAAGCAGTCAAACCACGGTTTACATCACCCTGATGCGTGGTTAACTGTTGTTTGACGGATACCCAACCACCTTGTTTATGTGCTGAAGTGTTGGCAATGTCTTGTGCTTGTGCATTCAATTTGCTGGCATCTGCTGTGCTATAGAAATAGCCCAAACGGTATTCACCCGGTAACTGCGCAGCAGTCAGTTTTGGCTGCCACACAAGCTCTACAGGAATTAAAGCCCCTTTTGAACCATCCGTACTGAGGTTAAAGCCTTTACCCCGTTCAAGGTTTTCAGGGTTTACTTCAAATGCCCCTACTTGTGCAAACAGGTTAGGTTGCAATTGATATTTCACACGGACAGCCCACTGGCTAACTGGCCAGTTATACCACTGGTCACCTGCCCAGTTGCCCATTTGCGAGCCACAGAGTGCAAGGTTCTGAAAATCACAGTTAAAACTGTTAAATTCCTCAGCTTCACCAAAACGTCCAACTTTGACATCGAGTTTTTGATCAAGGAATTTTCGTTTGATCCAAAAATCGGTTAAACGCCAAGTTTGTCCACGCCCCCAAACTTCCTGAACTGAACTGAGTTGTCCATTCAAAGCATCCGAGGTATTGCTCAAATTACGCCCATGACGTTCAGTCACAGTCATTTGAGCTTCTGTATCTTGCCAACCCAAGATCTTGTTCAAATCTAGATGAGCACCCAAGCTCACCTGACCTGAATATTCTGTGCCATGGCTTGATGTATTTTTTGAATCAAGCACATTAGCCAACTCTCCTGTATAACCAAGAGAGAAGTCGTATCCTTGTTCCTTTAAGGCTGCCCGTTGCCCATTCCAATCACCCAACATATATGGGCTTTCGGTGCTAAATGCATCAGCCGCATGTGACTGAGCAGCAAGGGAGACCATGACAGAACACATGGATACTTGAGAGATAAAAGCAAATCTACGCAACATTGAAAACTCTATGTTGTTGATCGAAACAAGTAGCATACTATTATTTTTGTAAAAAATGTTACAGGTTTTGTTACTGCTCCAGCATTGCAATAATGACAAAACAATATTTTATTTTTAAATGCCTAAAAAAACTAATTATTTTTAAAGAACAATAAAAATCAAATGTTTATTTTTTAACTAAGTACTTTTTTAATTTTTTTAAAAAATAATCAATAAAAATTAAATGCCAATTTAGTAAAAAACCATTTTCAAAAAAAATACCATTTCTTTTGATTAGGTTTTCAACATTTAAACCCTGAGTCAAATCTTCACCTATAATTCGGGCAATTTACAACTTTGGGTAAAAACAATGTCATGTTCCGCCATTTCAGCGCCAATTTGCAGCAATTAAAATAAATTTCCCTTTACAGACAATGCAAATTGCCTTAATAATTTTTTATCTTCATTTAGGTCAATTATTTGTGAATATCAAAGCGATTGAAGGAATCAATGTCAGCCGCGACACGATTAGTATCCATTTCGTGAATGCAGCTTTGACTGGTGTGAAAAGACTGGGCATGGATGTCGAAACTCTCCTTTCACATGTCGGCATCGAAGCTGAATTACTCAAACAACCTAAAGCTCGTGTTTCACCTGAACAATACACGCGTTTTATTCAAATGCTGTGGATGGTGACCCAAGACGAACACGCAGGTTTTTCTACAGAACCACGTCGTTTAGGTACATTTGCCATGATGTGCCAACTTATCATTCATGCCAAAACCTTAGGCCAAGCGCTTGAATTATCAGAACAGTTTTATCGTTTATTTCGTGATGACTGGTTTATTGCGATTGAGCGCGATAAACACGAAGCACGTCTAGTCCCGCTAATTCCAAGAGAGCTCGACCCAGACCACTTCATGACTGAAAGCATGCTGATGATTTGGCATGGTTTGGCATCTTGGCTAATTGACCGTCGCATTTCGTTGGAACGGGTGAATTTCGAATACCCGCGCCCAGAACAAGCGGATGAATATGATGCGTTATTCTTTGCACCACTGATGCAGTTTGATGCTCCTCGGACTGAAATTACTTTTGCTGCAGATTATCTCGATTTACCGATTCGTCAAAATGAAGAAACGTTGGAAGAATTCTTAAAAGTTGCACCTGCACAGCTTTTAGTGAAATTTAAAAATATTAACTCGTTGACTTCCCGTATTCGTGATGTGCTGAAAAGTCATATTGGCGAAGAAATGCCAACACTGAATGATGTGGCTTCAATGCTTTACCTTTCTCCGCAAACCTTACGCCGCCGCTTGGCTTCTGAGGGCAAAAGCTATCAGGGTGTTAAAGATGCTTTACGACGCGATGCCGCGATTCATTTACTGTTACAACCCAATCTAACCTTGGAAGATGTCGCACAACAAGTCGGTTTCAGTGAAACCAGTACATTCCACCGCGCTTTCAAAAAATGGACTGGCGTAACCCCAGGTCTATACCGTCAATTACACGGTTCATTATAAAATTTTGATTTATCTCAGGTTAAATGCCTGAGATTTTTTTAGCTCTCGCAAAATGACTCTGCGTATCACACGACATAAAACCATCAAAATCCAATCTATTGCATAATATCGTTTTGACCAAACAGATCAAAACGATATGAATCATGCTATTCAATCGAGCGCCTTAGTCATCGAAGGTGGCGGAATGCGAGCAGCCTTCAGCACAGGTGTAATGGATGCCTTTCTGACTGAACAATTTAACCCTTTTCACTTATATGTCGGCGTTTCATCAGGCTCGACCACTTTAGCAAGTTATCTTGCCCAACAAAAAGGACGTAATCTAGACATTTTTTTGGATCAGACCTTACGCCCCGAATTTATTCAGTTCAAACGCTTTTTAAAAGGTGGTGACCTGATGGATGTCAAATGGATGTGGGATGTACTGGAACAGGAAAACCCTTTAGACCTTGCCACATTATTTAAAAATCATCCTGAATTTTATATTGTACTGACACATGCTCACACAGGTCAGGCACATTATCAGCGCGCCCAACCCGAGACAGTACTGGAAAGTTTAAGGGCTTCGAGTTCCATTCCATTTATTACACGACAACCCATTTGGGTACAACAACAGCCATTTTTTGATGGTGGTGTTGCCGATGCCCTACCTGTGCAGTGGGCAGCACAACCCCCCCAAATCAATGCCTTGATGGTGATCCGCACCCGACCTCGACACTATGCTAAACAAGGTCAAAAAACGGATGCTTTACTTTCTCGTTTCGTGCGGCATCATGGTTTTGCCCAAAGCCTGAAACAACGGGGCACACGTTACAATCAGTCCGTCGAATTTTTACGCAAACCACAACCGCTAAAAATTCTGGAGATTAACCCGCCCGAACACAAATACATGGCAAATCGTCTGTGCCAAGACCCGAAACGTCTGCGTTATAGTTATCAGGTTGGTATTGAAGCAGGTTATCGCGCAATGCAGGACTGGCAACTGCTGCTGCAAAGTTAGCAGCGACAACCTGCCCGATCCTGATCGACCGATTCATTTTCAAGTAATCTTTGCAAGCTATGCTGCCCAATCCCATACATTTGCTTCAAAGCTTCAATCTGCGCCATGATTTTGCTATCAGGTTCAGTAACCTGTTGACGTCGCACAGCCAAAATCATTTTATTTTTACTGGTATGTTCTAAAGACACAAACTCAAATACCTTTGTTTCATAACCATAGGCTTCAAGCAATAATGCCCGAATGGTATCGGTGAGCATTTCCGCCTGCTGTGCCTGATGAATACCATAATGCAACATTGGTTTCAGCACTTCAGGGCTTTTCAGTTGCGGGCGCAACTCTTTATGGCAGCACGGCGCACACATGATCACCGAAGCGTTCAGACGAATGCCGCAGTGAATGGCAAAATCCGTGGCAATATCACAAGCATGCAATGCAATCATCACATCTAAATGCTCAGGTTGATAACTGCGGACATCACCCTGAAAAAATTCCAGTTGGCTAAATTGATTTTTATCTGCAACTTTTTGACAAAACTCGACCAAGTTATCGCGCAGTTCCACGCCTGTAATTTTGGGTTGTAAACCTTGCTGCTGCAAATAATCATACATGGCAAAGGTCAGATAACCTTTCCCCGAACCAAAATCCACCACATGCAATGCCCGATCTTCTGGGGTAATCTGCTCAATCGCATTGGAAAAAATTTCAATAAACTTATTAATTTGCTTCCACTTTCTTGCCATACTTGGCACAAGTTGGGCTTTATGATCAGTAATCCCCAAATCTTGCAGATAAGCCTGTTCCTGCAAAATATAACGTTGTTTCTCACGATTATGCGCTTGCTGGGTCATTATAGTATTTTGCTTTTGGCTACGCGTCAGGATTACCTTTTTCTTGGTACGTTTGAGCTGTAATTCTTCACCCTCAACAAACAGGTTGGCTTGCTTACAGTCGGCAAGCAATTCGGAGATGCAATTATAAGCCTCGGTAAAATCATAATTTTTAGTAACGTCTTGGGTTTTATATTGATAAACCGCACAGAGTTTAGGCTGCTGTTGAATTTCGATGATGCGAAAACTAACCTTCTCAAGCTCCGCAATCTCACCTTGGTACTGACTCAATACTAAACGCTGAAAATGATGATCGGTTAAAGCCGCCTGCAACTGGGTAAGCCATTGTTGTTCCTGTTCAGAACGCTGAGTCAGTGTGGACATAATCACAACCTAAAGAAATTTACAAATCCATTCTAATTGTTCTTACCTTAAATGCAAAACTGAATTAATATACAAGTGTATTTTTAATCAGGTTATTATTAAAATAATGTCAAATGTCACCAATTACGACTCCTCAGAAGAGCATTTCAATGTCTTAACTCATGGAATTGGTGCAGTGATTGCTCTCATCGCCAGTGTATTATTACTGTATAAAAGCGCTTTTCTCAGTATGGATAAATGGTTCAGTTTATGGATTTATGCATTCAGTCTGATTTTAATGTTGACATGTTCAACGCTGTACCACTGGGCAAAAACCGAAGCTAAACGTCACTGGTACAAAAAACTGGATCATACCGCGATTTATTATCTCATCGCAGGGACATACACACCTTTTTTATATTTAAGTATTCCAACTGCCAAAGCACACTATTTACTGATTGCCTTATGGGGAATTGCGGCCATCGGTACAGTGTTCAAGCTTTGTCTGGCGCACCGTTTCAATAAACTGTCATTGATCGCATATTTACTCATGGGTTGGTTTGCCGTGTTGATGATGGATGATATGCAGCATTATTTACCACATGGCTGCTTAATGCTGCTCATTACTGGTGGATTGGCGTATACGGTCGGTGCATTGTTTTATGCCCTAAAAAAGGTAAGATATACCCATGCAATTTGGCATATTTTTGTACTGATTGGCGCAGGATCACATTTCTTGGCAGTCTATCTATACGCTTTTTCTTAACACCCATCTTTTAGTTGTAGTAACCCTGCTTAAAAGTGTGGTGAATTTCGTATTTTTTAAAAAATTAGGTATTTTTTTAAAAAGATTACGCTGTTAACCATCCCTGTTTTTTTAAGTAAAGGTTGAATTATGGCATCATCGACATCTACAACAGCAGAAGTGCAGGCTGTACCCATAAACTCAAAAGCGCATGTATTGTTAGCGAGTTTAGTGGGTACAACCATTGAGTTCTTTGATTTCTATATTTACGCAACCGCCGCGGTGATTATTTTTCCGCACCTTTTCTTCCCGAGTGGCGATGAAAGCGTTGCCCGCATTCAGTCTCTAGCAACCTTTGCAATTGCCTTTATTGCTCGCCCGATTGGTGCAGCATTATTTGGGCATTTGGGTGATCGTATCGGGCGTAAAGCCACACTGGTTGCAGCCTTACTCACCATGGGCATATCCACCATCAGCATTGGGTTATTACCCACTTATACACAAATTGGCGTAGTTGCACCATTGTTACTGGCACTGTGCCGTTTAGGACAAGGCTTAGGGTTAGGTGGTGAATGGAGCGGTGCGGTTTTACTTGCGACTGAAAATGCGCCTGAAGGCAAACGTGCCTGGTATGGCATGTTCCCTCAACTTGGCGCACCTGTCGGGTTCATTTTAGCAACTGGTTCATTTTTACTACTCAGCGCCTGCATGTCGAATGCGGAATTCATGCAATGGGGCTGGCGTATTCCCTTTATTTCTAGTGCTGTTCTCGTGATTGTGGGTTTATATATTCGACTCAAACTACAAGAAACGCCTGCTTTCCAGAAGGTATTGGACAAGCAAAAAGAAGTCAACATTCCTGTAAAAGATGTTTTCACCAAACATTTCAAGTCACTTTGCTTAGGTACAATTGCTGCAATCTGTACCTTTGTGGTGTTTTATCTCACTACAGTTTTTGCGCTGCAATGGGGAACTACCGAACTAGGTTATACTCGTAATCAGTTCCTTGAAATCCAGTTGGTTGCGACTCTATGTTTTGCAGGAACAATTCCTCTGTCTGCGGTACTTGCTGAAAAATTTGGACGTAAAACCACGTCTATTTTGGTTTGTGCAATCGCCGCGGTGTTTGGGATTTTCTTTGCGCCACTTCTTGCTTCTGGCAGTCTGTTTGCTGTGTTTATATTCTTATGTATTGGCTTAAGTATTATGGGGCTGACCTACGGCCCAATTGGGACAGTGTTGTCTGAACAATTTCCAATTTCAGTACGGTATACAGGCTCAGCCCTCACCTTTAATTTGGCTGGTATTTTAGGTGCTTCTTTTGCTCCGCTCATTGCCACCGAACTAGCAAAAAATTATGGTTTAGCCACTGTAGGCTATTACTTATCTGCGGCGGCTATCCTCTCTCTACTGGCATTTTTATGTATTCGTGAAACCAAAGATCTCAATGTCAACGATCAAGTTTGATACGTTTCAAAATAAAAAAACCAGCAAATAATGCTGGTTTTTTATTGTCTATTTTGCTTATAGCCCGACAAGCAATACTCTTGCGACTTCACCCATAAGTGCTTCAGCGATATACAATGCTAAAAATGCTAGAATTGGGGATAAGTCAATCATACCCATATTGGGCAAAATACGGCGAAATGGCGCAAGCAAAGGTTCTGCCAATTCTTGCACAACTTCAATATACGGAGAGTTTGACTGAGTAAATAATACCACCCACCCCAGTATAATCGTGGCAAAAATCAGATAACGACAAAACGTAATTAAGTCCTGAATCATTGTCACAAAAGTTAAAATAATCAGATGAACTGCGCCATGCGGCATAACACCCGACAAATATGCTACACCCATAATTTTTAACAAATAAATTACCACCAACAAAACCAAAGCAGCGAGATTGACCCGCCCTTTTGCCAATGTCGGAAAAATCGAGCTAAAAATATCTACAATTTTAGTGGCTTTAATGGTAGATAAAACTACAGGGTTATATGGATTTACCATCGCTAATTGCATTAAGAATCTTAAGAACACCAGCAAAATTGCGACATTCATCAAAATACCAAATAGCGTCGAAGTCATTCCCATCGGCTACTTTTCCTACCTTTCAATTTATTTGATACTGTCACTTAATTCTTGAGCCAATTCCTGACTACGTTTTTGAGCAGCAGCCAATGCTGTCTGTATACTTTGTGAAACCTGTGCACGATCAAACACTTCAAGAGCAGCTTGGGTTGTACCATTTGGTGATGTCACATTTTTACGCAGTTCAGCAGGTGTCTTATCACTGCTAATCGCCATTTGTGCAGCACCCAAAGCAGTTTGCAAAGTCAACGCAGCAGCGACTTTTTCATCTAGCCCCATATTCTTGCCAGCGCGAATCATACTTTCCATCAAATAGAAAAAATATGCAGGCCCTGAGCCAGATACTGCGGTCACAGCATCAATTTGTGCTTCAGTATTTACCCAAAGCCCTAGTCCTGTTGCTGCTAAAATTTTACCTGTCAAATTACGATCTTCTTGACTCACCGAAGCATCAGCATACATGCCATGCGCACCTGTTTGTACCAGTGCCGGAGTATTTGGCATGACTCGCACAATACGCTGCGTTCCAGTCAAAGCTGCAATGATCTCAATCGTTACGCCTGCAACAATAGAAATAATTAACTTACCTTCAAACAAACCCTGCAATGGTTTTAAAACATCGACTAAAACCTGTGGTTTCACTGCCAGTACGACCACATCTGCATTTTCAATTGCTTTAGCATTATCAGTAAATACTGCAATATTTTTTTCTTGCAAAATTGAACGAATTTGCTCAACTGGATCTGCAACTTGGATCTGATTTTCAGAAAGACCACGTGAAATTAACCCGCCAATTAAGGCTTGAGCCATATTTCCGCCACCGATAAAACTGATATTGCAATTTAAAGCGCTGTTCATGCTCATACTCGACAATGTTTTTATTACTCATGAATAAGTTTCGGTTGCCACCCGCCATACTGACAGTAGCAAGACTGTGCAAGCCAAAACCCTTGAGGGGTAAAGACTCCTAGAATAACATCATCTTTTGCTAAAATTTGCACCCGATGACGTAACCAAGGAAAAATTTGTGCATCCTGCAAGGCTTTTTTCAGTGGCCATGCACCCACTCGGCCATACAAATGAACCTTTTCCCCTCCTACACGGGGATACAGCATAAGCGGATTATCTAATAATTCAGGCGATAAACCATACTCCAACTCAGCACAGCCATACTCACCTGAGAGCAGTGTAATGGGCTGTTGCTTTGTCCAGCGAATTGGTTGCTGTGCTGGAATCACATCTGTCTGTTTACATAAATACTGCTGTGCCTTTAAACGGTACACCATCGTTTGAAACCGCACATAGTAATATGGCTTTATAAACAGACAGGCTTGCGCATCGGCTCTCGACTGAATCACTTCTTGCTGTAAACGCAGCACAGCATCTAAACTCGGGCGATAAGTCAGTTCACCTTTCATCCATACGGACAGCAATTGTCGTTGCCGTGCAGGCGTCAATTGTTGCAAAGCATCCAGCTTTAAATGTGTATGATCTCCACATTGCTGCCAGTCTTGCCGTACAACCTCTTGTAAAATATCATCTGCGTCCTGCATGAGCTGCGCATTACGAGCCAAAGCCGATTGCATTTTCGGAAAACGCTGTTGCAACATACCCCATAATTGAGTACGACACCATGCCCGATCGTAATGCGGATCGGCATTGGTGGGATCATCAATATAAGGAAGTTGTAGCTGGCTGACCCACTGTACAATCTGTTCACGGGAAATATCCAGTAAAGGCCGCCAAATAGTAAAATCTTCACGCACATCCACAGCACACATGGCTGCTAGACCGCCCACACCCGCTCCTGACAATAACCGCAAAAGCACTGTTTCTGCCTGATCTTGCTGATGATGTGCCAGAACCAATACTTCATCCGTCTGCTTATGCTGCAAAAAGGCAGCATAACGGGCATGACGTGCTTGCTGTTCAAGGTTACCAGAAGCAACTTCGACAGCCTGAACAAGACAAGGAATATGAAACTTATGACAGAAATCTTCGACCATTACACCCCAAGTTTTACTCGGTGCTTGTAATTGATGATCAATATAAATGGCGCGGACACGCTGAGGAAAAAGTGAGTGCATCAAATATAGCAACAGCATGGAATCCATGCCGCCGCTACATCCAATTAGAAAGCTCTGCTGAGAAAAATACTGGTCAGCATCACTTAAGATGCTAGACCTAAGTTGCTGCTTCCAAATTTCATTAAACGTTGATAACGTGCTTCGCATCGTGCTTCAGCATCCATCGGTTGTAATTCTGCCAAGGCCTGAGTGAGCACTTCACGTAAGTTTTCCATGACTTGGTCAGGATTTAAATGCGCACCTTCACCTTCATCAACAATGTGTTCCACAATGCCAATTTTTTGCAATTTGTCAGCAGTCAATGCCAACGCTTCACTAGCTTGTTCAGCTTTCTCGGCAGTTTTCCACAAAATAGATGCACACCCTTCAGGTGAAATCACTGAATAAATACTATGTGACAACATAATCACACGGTCAGCAACACCAATTCCCAAAGCACCACCTGAACCACCTTCACCAAGCACAGTCGCAATCACTGGCACTTTTAGGCGAGAAAGCTGGGCAAGGCTCGTTGCAATCGCTTCTGCTTGACCACGTTCTTCTGCACCAACACCAGGATAAGCACCCATGGTGTCGATAAAGGTAAATACAGGCAAGTTAAAACGCTCAGCGAGGTCAAGTAAACGCTGTGATTTACGATAGCCTTCTGGGTTACACATACCAAAATTGTGTTTTAAACGCTCGCGAGTGGTACGACCACGATGCTGACCAACCACCATAACAGGCTGACCATTAAAACGCGCTAAACCACCAATCATTGCACCATCGTCACCGAAAACGCGGTCACCGTGCAAGGTATCAAACTCATCAAATAATTCACTTGCATAGTCTAAAAACTGCGGGCGGTCAGGATGACGTGCGATTTGTACAGTTTTCCATGCTTTAGATTGAGCAGATTTATTTTTCATAGGTCGAATATTATCCTTAAATTAACCGAATCGAGTTAATCAATAAATTTTTCCGACTGAATGATCAAATCAATGTCCCAATGCTTAAATTGCTCTTGCTCATCGTGCAAATCTGCAACCAGTAATGGCCATTGTTTCGCATCGCCAGAAACAGTTAATTGCCATTGTTGCGCATCCAAGACCTCTAATTCAATGGCAGGAAGCATCTGATCACTACGACTGTGATTGAGTAAAACAGCCAGTCTGAGCAGCAAGCAAAGATAAACTAATGACTGTCCCCCAACCTTTAAAACATCCATTTTGCTTTCACTACGCAATTTACGGCGGTGATGCGCAACCAAATGTGATAGATGATTTTGATCAATTTGCGAGAAGCCAGGAATGTCCGAATGCTGCAACAAATATGCACCATGACGATGATATCCACCATGACTAATCGCTAAACCAATTTCATGCAAATAAGCTGCACGACGTATTAAGTCACTGTCTTCATTGGTTAATTTTAGTTTACTTGCAACCGAATCAAATAAGAATTGAGCAGTTTTTACGACACGTTCCGCTTGTTTCGGATCAGCACTATAACGACCAATCAGTGCCTGTACGCTACGATCTCGGATGTCTTCATGCTTAAAGCGACCCAGCAGGTCATACATCACACCTTCACGCAATGCACCGTCGGAGTACATCAGGCGGTCGATGTCTAAAACTTCAAATGCTGCATATAAAATGGCAACCCCAGCTGGCAAAACTGCTCGACGATCTTCTTTTAAACCATCAAATTCCATTTCTGAAACATGCTTATATTTAAGCAATTTATCTTTAAGTTTTTCTAAGCCTTCACGTGTGACACTTTCTTGTTCATCACTCCAGCCCATGTTGATCATAATCTGGCGGCACGCTTTAATTGTTCCGCTTGAACCTACAACCGTATCCCAACCTTCTGCTTTATAATAATTGGCAATCGCGGAAAGTTCCTTACAGGCTGCAACAAATGCTTTATTAAAGTTTTTATAATTAATTTCACCATCTTCAAAATATTTTTTGGTAAAAGCCACACAACCCATTTGCAAAGATTCGGTATATAAAGGCTCGAATTGTTCGCCGATAATAAACTCGGTTGATCCCCCGCCAATATCAATGACCAAGCGACGCCCACCATTTGCCATGGTATGCGAGACACCTAAATAAATCAGGCGTGCTTCTTCGCGCCCGGCAATAATTTCAATTGGTTTTGGTAAAATTTCAGCAGCTTGCTGAATAAATTCATGCCCATTTTTAGCTTGGCGTAAAGCATTGGTCGCTACAATACGCAAACGATTCGCTTGTACTGAACTTAAACGTCCGACAAAACGTGCCAAACAAGCTAAACCACGCTGTTGGGCCGCCTCGGTTAAATTTTTATTTTCATCCAATCCAGCAGCAAGCTGTACCTTTTCCGACATTGAAACAACTTTCTTAACTTCTCCGTGATCTACACGGGCAATCGCCAAGTGAAAGCTGTTTGACCCCATATCAATTGCAGCGAGCAATTCTTCATCAATCAGAAAATCAGACATTGTGCATAACAAATCAACTTAATTGCTGCTTAGAGTAATTCACTCACTGCAAATTGAAAAGCAGTTTACGGGCTGAACTGCCAGTTTTTCACTAGATTTTCATGATTATTGCTACTGTCGATTAAATCAATCGTGATGATCCATTAGACAAAAAACCAGTAGCGCCTGAGAATGCAACTATTCATCAGACTATGATGTTGAAAATAGCTGTGTAATACTTATATATCAATATAAATAAAGACTGTTATTGACGACTGATCATATTGGAGCATTTATATGTCTAACCTAGTTAATACCACAGACGCAGATTTCAAAGCTGACGTTCTGGATTCTGAAACACCTGTGCTTGTAGATTTTTGGGCTGGTTGGTGTGGTCCTTGTAAAGCGATTGCTCCTGTTCTAGAAGATTTATCTCGCGAGTACGAAGGTAAAGTGAAAGTTGTTAAAGTTGACGTCACTAGCTGTGAAGCAACTGCAGTGAATTACAATATTCGTAATATTCCTGCATTATTGTTGTTCAAAAATGGTGAAGTTGTTGCTCAACAAGTCGGTGCAGTGCCTCGTTCACGCCTTGTTGCATTTATCGACGAAAATATCTAAATCTAAAAAATCCGACAAAATACGCCATTTTTTGCGTATTTTGTTTGGTGTAAATTGACAATTCCCCAGATGTCACTTATATTCTTATTGCTCAAGGAAGGCAAAGCCTTAAGCAAGTCCTTTCTTGCAACACAACAAAAGATCGCCGCTCGGCACTGCAATTGTTTATTTTGATATTCAAACAATGAACTAAACAGATTCTGCGTTTATTGTGCAACTTTCATTGCATGCGGCTGACTCTTGCATTTACTTCCAAATCGTTACTCTAGATGTTCTTACATCGACACACACTGACCACCTATGAATTTAACTGAACTCAAGAAAAAACCGATTGGCGAACTCATTAAAATTGCTGAGTTTATGGGCCTTGAGGGGATGGCGCGTAACCGTAAACAAGATATTATTTTCGCGATTTTAAAACGTCATGCCATGAACGGTGAAGAAATCTTTGGCGATGGTGTTTTAGAAATTTTGTCTGATGGTTTCGGTTTCTTACGTACAGCAGCGGGTTCTTACCTTGCTGGACCTGATGATATTTATGTTAGCCCGTCTCAAATTCGACGTTTTAACCTGCGCACAGGTGACACTATTGCAGGAACCATTCGCCCTCCAAAAGAAGGCGAGCGCTATTTTGCATTATTAAAAGTTAACCAAATTAACTACGATACACCTGAAAATTCACGCAACAAAATTCTGTTTGAAAACTTGACTCCACTTTTCCCGACAGAACAACTGATCATGGAACTCGGAAACGGTTCAACTGAAGATTTAACCGCCCGTGTCGTCGACTTAATCGCGCCAATTGGTAAAGGACAACGTTCAATTATTGTTGCTCCACCAAAAGCGGGTAAAACCATGTTGTTGCAAAATATCGCTCAGTCGATTGTGCGCAATAACCCAGAAGTTTTCTTGATCGTTCTACTCATTGACGAACGTCCAGAAGAAGTCACCGAAATGGAACGCACAGTTCGCGGTGAAGTTGTGGCATCAACTTTTGATGAATCACCAGCGCGCCATGTACAAGTTGCCGAAATGGTCATCGAAAAAGCCAAACGCTTAGTTGAACACAAAAAAGATGTCGTCATCTTACTTGATTCGATTACTCGTTTAGCACGTGCCTACAACACGGTTATTCCATCTTCAGGTAAAGTTTTAACTGGTGGTGTAGATGCTCATGCGCTTGAACGTCCAAAACGCTTCTTTGGTGCAGCACGTAACATTGAAGAAGGTGGATCATTGACCATCATCTCAACTGCATTGATTGAAACAGGCAGTAAAATGGATGATGTGATTTACGAAGAGTTCAAAGGTACGGGTAACCAAGAAATTACACTTGACCGCCGTATTGCTGAAAAACGTGTCTTCCCTGCCATGAACCTGAAAAAATCAGGTACTCGTCGCGAAGAACGCCTCATGAGTGAAGATAATCTGCGCAAAGTCTGGATTCTACGTAAACTACTTCATCCAATGGATGAGTTGACAGCGATGGAGTTTTTACTAGATCGCATGAAAGAAACCAAAACCAATGACGATTTCTTTGAACAAATGAAACGTAAACAATAATTAGTCTGTTATTTTCAAGCCACTAACGCTTTTAGTGGCTTGAAGTTGACAATCATTACATATCTTCACAATCTTTTTACTTATTTGTTAAAATTTATTTTTACTCATTTTTTCATTCATTTCGCCTCAAAGAAAAGTTTGTGCTTTTTTCAATAGTTAGTCCATCATTTATCCAAATGTAATTTGATTTTTTATTGTTATTTTCTGTTAAAACACCCCCTAAAAAACCCATTTTTTTGCGTTTTTTTTTCATTCAGTAGTAGTAATTCAATATAGGCAGTGATAGCATATTGTCATGCCAGCAAACTTGCTCCATGCGTTGTTACCTATCGAACGTATAGGGATAATTAAAGCACAAACAAGTTTGCTTAGGTTTTTTTTGTCTCTAATTTATGAGAGTGATGCCATGTTATTCAAGAAAATTGCTATCGCAGCTGCTGTTGTTACAACTTTAGCTTTCGTTGGTTGTGCTAAGAAAACTCAAGAAGCTGCTCCAGCTTCTGCTCCAGCTTCTGCTGCTGCCGCTGCTTCTGAAGCGACTACTGCTGCATCTGAAGCTACTACTGCTGCTTCTGAAGCTACTGCTGCTGCATCTGATGCTGCTCCAGCTTCTGCTCCAGCTTCTGCTCCAGCTGCTCACTAATTCATCCGAATTTAGTGAAAAAAGAGAGAGTCTAACGACTCTCTTTTTTTATGCCTTAATTTTTGTACAATCATCATGGATTGGACAAATCTGTTGACTTAGCACTCCTTGTAGCAAACCTTTCAATGCCTGCAGTTGCTGTAACTTTTCTTCAATTTCCACCAACTTTCCTTCTAAACAGCCCTGTAAGTGCTCAGCAGACAATTGTTGCTGTTCATCCAACAACTGCACTAACTCTGCGATTTCACTCAACTGAAACCCCAAAGACTTGGCAAGCTTAATCAACTCCAATCGCAACACTATCTGCTCACTATAATGCCGATAACCATTTTCAGCTCGCTGTGCCTTGATGAGTCCAATTTTTTCATAAAATCTTAAGGTATCTCGAGTCAACCCCGTTTGCTTTACCAGTTCATGAATTAGCATCTTTATTTTACTTGACTATAGAGTATGCTCCACAGTTTAAGCTAAATCGCAACACAACCCTACAGGAAAAATAATGGCGATTTTAGTCACAGGTGCAACTGGCTTCTTAGGACGTTTCGTACTTTTAGAATTATTACAGCAAAAACAAGATGTGGTTGCCTTACTTCGCAACCCAGAACAGCAAATGCCTAGCTTATGTAAATGGCTAGAGGAAAAAGGTTGTCACACTGAACATTTAGAATGTATTCAAGGGGATTTAGCGCAAAGTGATTTAGCTATATCCACTTCAGATTGGCAGCGTTTAGCTCAAGTAGATACATTGATCCACACAGGTGTTTTATTTGCATGGAATCTAAGTAAAGTACAGGCCCAAACCACCAATGTTGATGGCAGTTTATCCCTCATTCAATTTTTAAAAGAACGAACAAAACTACAGAGAGTGATATTGATTTCAGGCTATATGCTGACGTTAAAAGCATATTTGCAGCAATATGGTATTGATCTAACACAACCACTGCAAAGTAACTGGCAACAGCTTTACAGCAAACTAGGGGGCTATGAAGCTTCAAAAATTGAAGCACATTTTCGTAGCTTAGCACTTGTTCAACAGCTTAAACTGGACTGGACAGTGATTCACCCTGCTACTTTAATTGGTACTGAAAACACAGGTGAAATTCCAGAGCATCAGGTGTTTACACAAATTGTAAAGCAGATTGCTCAAGGTCAAATGCTCGCTCTCCCTGGCTCAGCTCAGCACACCTTACCGTGGGTGAGTGTTGATTATGTAGCTCAAGGTATTACTCAGTGCTTAAAGGATACATCAAGTTATCAACAGGAAATTCTGCTTGTACATCCACAAAGTTTATCTTTTCATTATGCTGTCAGATTGATTGCGAAGCAGCTCAAAATCCAGCCTCCTCACTTTTGTGTTCCTCTTCCAATACTGGCAACACTACTCAGATGGCAACCACTTGCACAGCGCCTCAATCTCTCTCGGGAAATGCTCGAGTTTTTATGCACTGAACCACTAAATAAATCATATACGGTATGTCATGCATCTCAAGAATCATTAGAAGAACAGCTGATTCAAAGTGTTGCTTGGGTTAAGCAGCATTATTTATAAAAAATAAGGGGTGAATCAATCACCCCTTTTCTTTCCAAGACTCGATTAGTCTTGTTCGATTTCATTACCCACACGCTGTCTAAACTTCTGACCTGCGCGGAAAGTGACTACGCGGCGTGCAGAAATTGGAATTTCTTCGCCAGTTTTCGGGTTGCGACCAGGGCGCTGACGTTTGTCACGTAGTTCAAAGTTCCCAAACCCTGAAAGTTTGACCTGTTCGCCAGCGATTAATGCTTGGCTAATTTCATCAAAGAATAGCTCAACCATTTGTTTGGCTTCACGACGGTTTAAATTCGTAAGCTCGCTTAAATGATCTGCCATTTCTGCTTTTGTTAATGCTGTCATGACGCCCTCAATGTTGCTTGATAAGTGTTTTGCAACACTTCAATGATGTGATCCATACCTGACTTAATTTCAGCATCTTCTAGTGTTCTCGAAGCATGTTGCCACAACAAAGCAAATGCCAACGATCGCTTACCAGCCTCAACCCCTTGTCCAGTGTATACATCGAACAACCACGTTGAATCGAGAAGCTCTCCACCAGTTTGTTGAATTAACTGCTGAATCTCTTTTACCTCAATCTTATCATCAATTAAAAGCGCAATATCACGTCTAACCGACGGAAAACGTGATAATTCTGTAAAATTAGATACATAAGATTGCAAAACAGCCGTTTGATCGAGTTCAGCCACCCAAGTTGTACCCAAATCCAATTCATTTTCCAATGATGGATGCAAACGACCCAAGTAACCAATTGACTGACCATCGACCACAATTTCAGCCGACTGACCAGGATGTAGCCATTCACGGGTCGAACGCTGATACTGAACTTTGACGCGTCCAGCCGCAAGAATTTGCTCAACTTCACCTTTCAGGTCAAAGAAGTCCATTGGCTGAGTTTTCACATGCCACTGCTCTGGTGCAGACGAACCTACTGCAATTAACGCCAGCGTCGGGATTTGTTGAAGCTCATCGATATTGGTTGCATTTTGATAATCAAAGCGCAAACCTAGCTCAAAGAAGCGCACACGGTTTTGCTGACGATTCAAATTGTATTGGACACAAGGAATCAAACTTGACAGCAAAGTGCTGCGCATTACCGCCAAATCACTCGAAATTGGATTTGCCAATGCCAATGGTTGTACATTTGGATTGAGCTGTTTTTCCAATTTCAAATCAGCAAAACTAAAACTGATCGCTTCCTGATAACCCAAAGTTGCGATAGTTTGACGTAATTGAGCCAATTCAAAACGGTCTTGATATGTCGCCAATTGCACGTCAATTTTTGGCAAGCTGATTTGAATGTTGTCATAGCCGTGAATACGTGCTACTTCTTCAATCAAGTCTTGGTAGATTGCCATGTCATAACGGTGTGATGGCGGCACAACCAACCACTCACCTTGTGCTTTGACTGTTACTGCACAACCTAAACGGGTTAAAGCATCAGTAATAAAGTCACTTGCTACGGTATAACCTAGCAATTGATCGACCTGAGCCTGATTCAATTCAATCGCTTCACGTTTTGGCAATAGGTCTGTTTGTTCAGCTACAGTTACAGGACCAAATTCACCACCTGCAAGCTGTTGAATCAACTGTGATGCACGATTCATTGCCAAGATTGGTAATTCAAAGTCTACGCCACGTTCAAAACGCTGAGATGAATCAGTGTGCAAACCAAAACGGCGCGCACGTCCTGCAATTGCAAGCGGATTGAAGAATGCGCTTTCAAGGAAAATATCTTGGGTGTCATCGGTCACGCTTGATGCCAGACCACCCATGATCCCTGCGATTGCCAAAGCTTTTGCATCATCTGCAATCACCATGACATCTTCATTCAACTCAACTTCTTGCTCATTGAGCAATTGCAACTTTTCTTGTGCTGTCGCTTGACGAACCTGTATCGCACCTTCAAGTTTTGCCAAGTCAAATGCATGCATTGGCTGACCGAGTTCAAGCAAGACGTAGTTAGTGATATCCACCAAAATACTATGCGTGCGTACACCTGAACGAGTTAAAGCTTGCTCCATCCATTCTGGTGTCGCTGCTTTCACGTTGACATTTTTAATCACACGACCCAAATAACGTGGTGCGCCTTGAGTCGTCACAACGACTGCTTTTTCATCGGCAATAGTAGCTGCAACAGGTTGAATCTCAGGTTGAGTCACTGGCAATTGGTTAATTACCCCAATTTCACGCGCAATCCCACGGATACTAAAGCAGTCACCACGGTTTGGTGTAATTGAAATATCAATGACGTTGTCATCAAGTTTCAAGTATTCACGAATGTTGACACCAATTGGCGCATCTTCAGGCAACTCAAGCAAACCATCGATTTTATCTTCAAGGTCAATCTCTGAAGCACCGCACAACATACCGTGTGATTCAATACCACGAAGCTTGCCTTTTTTGATTTTGAAATCGCCTGGCAACACCGCACCAATGGTTGCAACAGGTGCTTTCATGCCTACACGCACGTTTGGCGCACCGCATACGATTTGCAACGGCTCACCTGAACCAATGTTCACTGTGGTTACACGTAAGCGGTCTGCATCTGGATGTTGCTCTACCGTCAACACCTCACCCACCACAACGCCTGTAAATGCTTTGGCTACAGGTGCAAGCTCATCGACTTCCAAGCCGAGCATGGTCAGTTGTTCTGATAATGTATTACTATCGATTGCTGGGTTGACCCATGTGCGCAGCCAGTTTTCGCTAATTTTCATTTCGTAAAGAACCTATATATCTAAAATCTTTAATCCTCTCTCTAGTCCAACTTCCACATTTTGTCGAAAAACCCATTCTTTAATGCGGAGCCCCTCTATTTTTTAAAGGAGAGATTAGGAGAGGATTTAAAAAAAATCTGTTTAAGCAAATTGGCGCAAGAAACGCACATCATTTTGGTAGAACATACGCAAGTCATTGATACCATAACGCAACATTGCAAAACGCTCTACACCAAGACCAAAGGCAAAACCTTTATATTTTTCAGGGTCAATTCCTGCTGAGCGAAGAACATTTGGATGCACCATGCCACAACCTAAAACTTCCAACCAGCGACCACGCTCATCCATAATATCCACTTCTGCGCTTGGCTCAGTAAATGGGAAATACGATGGACGGAAACGCACTTTCAAATCTTTTTCAAAGAATTCATTCAGCAAGTTAACCAACAAGCCTTTCAATTCAGCAAAGCTCGTGTTTTCTGCCACATACAACCCTTCAATTTGATGGAACATCGGTGAATGCGTTTGGTCAGAGTCACAACGGTAAACACGACCTGGGCAGACAATACGAATCGGCGGTTGTGTGGTTTCCATGGTACGGATTTGCACACCAGAAGTATGGGTACGTAGCAAATGCGATGCATCAAAATAGAAAGTGTCGTGCATGGCACGTGCAGGGTGATGTCCTGGAATGTTGAGCGCTTCAAAGTTATGATAATCGTCTTCAACTTCAGGCCCTGTTGCAACGGTAAAACCCGCCTTGGTAAAGAACTGGCAAATACGCTCTTGTACTTGCGTCACAGGGTGAATACTGCCCATACTCTGACCACGACCTGGTAAGGTAATGTCGATGGTTTCACTCGCCAGTTTGGCAGTTAATGCTTGTTGTTGTAATGCAGTTTGGCGCTCAGTCAAAGCGTTATTGATTGCTTCACGAACAGCATGAATTTTTGCACCTTCAACTTTACGTTGTTCAGGATCCATTTTTCCTAAGGCTTTTGACTGCTCTGCAAGCTGACTCTTCTTACCTGTAAACTGCACTCGTACTTGGTCAAGTGTAGCAAGATCTTGAGCTGCAGCAATTGCATCCAGCGCTTCAGTGGTCAGGGCTTCCAGTGACATAATTTCTCTCAAAGCATCAATGTTAAAAAATAAATTAAACTTGTCATTCTAACAGCTTTTCAGCATATTGATGAGCTTTGTACACGATGAAAATTCTAATACCATCCTGATTTGTAAAAAGTATAAAATATTGTGATAGTAATCCTGAGAAACACTATGGCACTCGACCCGATTTGGAAACAACAACTTACTTTAGTGACCTATGGCAATGAATATCTGTCCCATGGTCTGAGTGTACAACAATGGCGAGAGCTTCCCATTTTTGAGGAGCATGCCTTTGCGTTTCGTGACCTGATGTCACAGCATTTGCTGGCACAGCACTTTCAAATTTGGTTAGAAAATCTAAAAAAACAAGGAGCAACTCGCCTGAGTTTACATGCTTCAAGCATGCTCAACGATGAAAAAAATCCAAATCCAAACATTGAGTTACTTCCCTATTCGCATTTTATTGTTAGTCATCATGACAAGAAAAAAATGGCATGGGTGTTTGGTAATGAACTGGCAGAATGGTTTAATGCCGAACAGGAGTTTCTCATTCCAAGTGCTCAACAAAGCCCTATTCGCCAAGAAACACTGTGGAATTTTGACTTAAATAGCAAACTCTACAAAAAAATCCAGATCGACCTACAAGCCCCTGATTGGGAACGGATTCAGCAATATCTTACCCAAGAGCTATTCAATACCACTTATGCTCAGACTGTTCAGCAACAACGCTTTATTGAACAGCACTACACAGGCTTTAATCTGACCCAGCCACAAAAGATTGCGATTGACCTAGAAGAAAAGTCAGCACTGTTACCTGCACAATATCGGGCGAATTTAAGCAATGAATTACTGATCAAACTTGAAGCCTTAGAGCTTGATCTTGCTGAGCAAGCGAAAGTTCATAAGGAAGAAAATCAGGTCTTTTCATCCGTCGATGAACAGCGTGCATTTAAGCATTTTTCGGTAAAGCTTGATGATTTATTCAGTAAATTTATTGTTAAAACTGCCAACCACTACCAAACGGCACAGCGTAAAGTCGTAGAACCTGAAACGCCATTTGACGCGCCAGCACCACAAGCTCAAACAACATCCTATTCAGGTTTACATCTGCATAAAGCAGCAACCAGCGAACAGCATAAGCCTCAGATTTCAAACAAAAATGTGATTGCTTTAGTGGTCATTACAGTGTTGATCTGCGCTTTGGCATATTATTTTGGTTTTTAATGAGATAACGGATTGGTATATCTTGAAGATGTACCAATCTTTTGATTGACTTAACCTTGTTTTAATCTACAACAATTATAAAAAACCATATCGATTATATTCTTCTTAGTGGCTATTTAAAGGATAAAACCATGCAGATAAACTTCGCTCGTTTAAGCCATTTTGCTCTAGTTGCTACTGTATTAAGTTTACCTATTACCAGTTGGGCACAACCGACTTCTTCATCTGAAGATAACACCCATGAAGTCAATCAACGCCTCGATTTTCTATATGGTAAGCATCAGCCTTATCAAAAGTTTTTGAAAGACTTTCAAACTGCAACCTATGAACATCATAAAAACCAAGTGGTTGCGATGATCAACTACCCCATAAAAATCAATTTAAATGGCAAGAAAATCACGTTTAAATCACGTCAAGACTTACTCAAACGTTACGATGAAATCTTTGATCCAATGCTGGTCAAAACCATTCAGGAACAAAAATATGAAAATTTGTTTGCAAACACACATGGCGTCATGATTGGGGAAAGTGGTGAAATTTGGTTCTCAGGTTTTTGTCTCGATAAAGACTGCAAGAAAGTTGAAATTAAAGTGATTACCATCAACAAATAAACCCAGATGAGTCAATCTCATGCAATCTTTTAAAGCAAAATGTTGACTAAATTTAACAATATCGCCCTGCATTACGATCTAAAAATGCTGTACAATCCAAATGCTTTTATAATAAATGCACTCGGGTATCACTAGACAAAATAACTTTTACCTATAATATCAATATCTTGTAGCATATATCACTCAAAAACAGACCATTTAATTTTACCCTTGTTGCTAGGCAAGCACTAAATTACTTATCTAGTGCCGATCATGTGTATTGATGATTGTTCTGATTATTCAACAGGCTTTGCACAATGCTTGGTTTTTATTATTTTTACCCAATAAAAAAGACCGCAAAATGCGGTCTTTTTTTGAATCTCTAAGCTTATGCAGCTAAAGCAGTTTTAGCTTTTTCAGCTAAAGCAGCGAAAGCAACTGCATCATGCATAGCGATGTCAGCTAATACGCGACGGTCGATGATCACTTGAGCTTTTTTCAAGCCATCGATCATGCGGCTGTAAGACAAACCGTTTTGACGAGCACCAGCGTTGATACGCGCAATCCATAGAGCACGGAATTGACGTTTTTTCTGACGACGGTCACGGTAAGCGTATTGACCAGCTTTGATTACCGCTTGGAACGCTACGCGATAAACGCGTGAACGAGCACCATAGTAACCTTTAGCACGAGCAAGAATTTTTTTGTGACGACGATGAGCCACTACACCACGTTTTACACGAGCCATTTATAAATCTCCTTAGATGTATGGGCACATACGACGAACTGAAGCAACGTCACTCACGTGAACCATTACACAGCCGCGCAACTGACGAATACGCTTAGCAGATTTTTTGGTCAAAATGTGGCGTTTGAACGCTTGTTTACGCTTGAAACCGTTAGCAGTCGCTTTGAAACGTTTAGCTGCACCACGGCGAGTTTTTAACTTAGCCATAACAACCTCTTTAAGCACCTGTTCGGCTCGTTTGCACCATTGCAATAACGACCTGCAGGTAAGGAAGGCAGTATTTTATAGTAAGTTTGCTCAAAACGAAAGCATTTCTCCTGTTAATTTTTTGCACGATCTTGCAATTCTTCAAACAAAATTTGTCATCAATTTGAGTGGCTATTTTTTTAAATCTTTCATGTTGCCAAAGCATGCTCAACCAATGCTACAGACGAATTTATATTACAGAGCAAAACAAGCTAAGTGATGGACACGGTGTTATTCAATCCTGATTAAAACAACTCATTAGGCTGTTACACGCATCAAATCCTACAAAGCCAGCATAAAGCTTGAGCCACCCCTGCCACATTATTTTTTGTGAATATGATGAATGAATTTATCTTAAAAATTTATATCAATTTCCACTATATTTAATAGTTAAAATCTCAAATCATGAGAGTAATATTAGCTCATTATCGCTATAATCGACTTCTTTACCTCGCTTATATTCTAATATCATGCACACAAAACAGGATGCTTTTGCTGCACTTCGCTATCGCGATTTTTCCATTATTACGATTAACCAACTCTGCTTAACTCTCGGGATTCTCATTCAGGAAGTGATTGTCGGATACAGTCTTTATCAGATTACCAAAGACCCGCTAACCCTCGGTATGATTGGCCTGGCAGAAGCTATTCCCTTTATTACCCTGTCTTTATGGGGCGGTTATTTTGCGGATAAATTCAATAAACAGACCATCATGAAAATCTGTTTATTTTTCTCTTTTCCATTGCCTCTCATACTTTGGGCACTCTTTCATCGTTATGATACCCAGCTCATTTCAGTTGAAATGCTCAAATGGGGAATTTATGGCGTTATTTTTGGTTTTGGGATTATTCGTGGGTTTTATTCACCCGCTGCAACCTCACTCAAACCTTTTCTGATTCCACGTGAACTCTATACCAATGGTGCAACATGGACCACGATTGGCTGGCAAAGTGGCGTGATTTTAGGGCCAATGCTTGGTGGCTTCATGTTAGCAGGTTTAGGATGTGAAACTAGTTTACTCACCGTTGCAGCACTGATGTTTACCTGCTTTTGTTTGGTGAATTTACTACAAAAACGCCAATTTCCTGCGATGGAGAAAGCCGCCCTTTGGTCAAGCATGCAAGAAGGCTTCCGTTTTATCTGGAATACCAAAATTGTACTATGGGCAATCTCGCTAGATTTGGTTTCAGTATTGTTTGGTGGCGTCATTGCATTACTCCCCATTTTCGCTTCAGATATTCTAAAGACAGGGCCTGAAGGCTTGGGGTTATTACGTGCTGCACCTTCGATTGGAGCACTCATCACCATGCTGTTGCTGACCCGTTTTCCACCCACTCAACATGCATGGCGCAATATGCTTTTGGCTGTGGCAGGGTTTGGCATATTTACACTCATGTTTGCTTTTTCAAACCAAATGTGGCTCTCACTGTTTGCACTGCTCATGACGGGTGCTTGTGACAGCATTTCGGTTGTCATTCGCCAGACAATTTTACAACTCTACCCACCAGAAAATATGCGAGGTCGTGTAGCCGCAGTCAACGGCATGTTTGTCTCTAGTAGTAATGAGCTCGGCGCGTTTGAATCAGGTTTGGCTGCCAAATACATGGGCACCATCACTGCAACCATTTTCGGGGGATGTATGACTCTAGCTGTCGTCATTTTAAGCTGGATTAAAACATCTGAACTGTTTGATGTAGATGTCAATAAAAGCTCTCAGCATTGATTTCATGAGGGAAAGGAATATCTTTTCCCTCAAATCATCCAAACATACCTAAATATAAAATATACAGACATATATATCGCCCAGCTTTGGCAATTGTCACTATTCCCAATAATCGCCAAAAATTTTCCTGCATTAGGCCTGCAATCAGGGTAATCGGATCACCAATAATTGGTGTCCAGCTCAATAATAATGAATAAAAACCATATTGATGATACATTTTTTGAGCTTGTTCTAGCCGAGGCTCAGACACTGGAAACCATTTTTTATGCTTAAAATGCTCAATTCTTAGCCCTAACCACCAATTCACACATGAGCCTAAAACATTACCAACAGTGGCCGCGAACAACAAAAATAGAGGATTGTGATGACCTTGCACCAGTAAAGTCATCAGCACCGCTTCTGACTGTAAAGGAAGTAACGTTGCAGCCCCAAAAGCAGAGATAAACAGCAACCAATAACTCATGAGACCCAAGGAGAACAAGTAAAAAACTATACGTGTATCGACAATGCTTTTTGAACCGCTGGACGGGCGTTCATACGTTGCATATAGGCTTTTACATTTGGAAAATCATCTAACTCAATACTTTGCCATTCATAACGGCATAGCCACGGGAAAATTGCCATATCTGCAATTGAGTACTCCCCTGCCACATAGTCTAGACCAATCAGTTGCTTTTCAAGTACGCCATATAAGCGTTTACTTTCATTGATATAACGATCAATTGCATAGGGAATTTTTTCTTTGGCAAACCGGTTAAAATGATGGTTTTGCCCGAGCATTGGCCCCAAGCCACCCATTTGCCACATCAGCCATTGTTCCACCTCAACGCGCTGCTGTTCATCCGTTGGGTAAAACAATCCCGTTTTTCGTCCAAGATATTGCAAAATAGCACCTGATTCGAACACAGAGATAGGTTCACCGCACGGGCCATTCTGATCAACAATCGCGGGGATTTTATTATTTGGAGAGATTTTTAGAAAGTCTGGTTGGAATTGATCATTTTCCGAAATATTGATTGGGAAAATTTGATATTCAAGTCCCATTTCTTCAAGTGCGATCGTTACTTTATGACCATTGGGTGTACCCCAATAATATACATCAATCATTCGAAGTCCTTTGTCTATTTGAGTCAATCAGTTTTCGTTCGCCTGTTATATCATGTTTTTATAAAAGGGCTAAAACTATAAAACTGATAAAAATAATCAATTTATTGAGATAAAAAATTAATTTAAAATCGTATTATGAGAATTTAAAAATCATTTAAAGATAAATATTGCTACTCATATTACATTTATAATACGCAATTACATCGGAACAGACCATTCAGCTCAGTTGAACCTCGAGTAACTCCAATAAAAAAAGCACCGCCAAAACTAGCAGTGCTTTTTCACGTCAAAGCAAGCTGTTACTTTTTCTTTTTAGGTCCAAGTAACATGCCCATTTGGCGACCTTCCATTTTTGGTGCCTGTTCAACAACACCCCATTCAGCCACGTCTGTTTCAATTTTTTGTAATTGAGCTAGACCCAGTTGTTGGTGTGCCATTTCACGACCACGGAAACGCAAGGTAATTTTAACCTTGTTACCTTCTTCCAAGAAACGGAGGATTGCACGTAGTTTAACGTTGTAATCCCCAATATCAGTTCCAGGGCGCAACTTGATTTCTTTAACTTGCACTTGGTGCTGTTTTTTCTTTGCATCTTTTTGCTTTTGCTTAAGATCAAACAAGTGCTTGTTAAAATCCATGATTTTACAAACAGGTGGCTCTGCATTTGCAACGATCTCAACAAGGTCAAGATCAGCATCTTCTGCAGCTCGCAATGCTTCATTTAATGAAACAATCCCTTTTTGTTCACCTTCAGCATCAATGAGCCGTACCTCTTTGGCACGAATCTCAGTGTTCAATGCTGGACGATTGCTTTTACCACCTTGTTGTTGGTTACGATCAGGCTGTTTAATCTTTCTTACTCCACAATGTACCGGCCACGTTCGGCTACGGCAGATTTCACCAAGTCAATGAAAGCATCAATTGACATAGTACCTAAATTTTTTCCTGAGCGCGTACGGACATTGACAGTACCCTCTTCAACTTCTCGGTCACCAAGAACTAAAAGGTACGGAATACGCTCCAGTGTACGTTCACGAATCTTAAAGCCGATTTTCTCATTTCTCAAGTCTGAAATGGCACGTAAACCATTTTCTTTGAGTTTCGCCACGACTTGCTGACATGCTTCAGCTTGAGCATCAGTAATATTCATGACACAAGCCTGCACAGGTGTTAACCAAGGCGGCATGAAACCAGCATAGTGTTCAATAAGTATACCAATAAAACGCTCAAAACTACCAAGAATTGCACGATGCAACATTACTGGTTGATCACGTTCATTTTCTTCAGTGACAAAAGAAGCATCTAAACGCTCTGGCAAGTTAAAGTCACACTGGATTGTACCGCACTGCCATACACGACCTAAGCAGTCTTTCAATGAGAATTCAATTTTTGGACCATAGAATGCACCTTCACCTGGTTGCAAGTCCCAATCAAGACCTGCTGCATCCAACGCATCTGCCAAAGATTTCTCTGCCATATCCCAAAGTGCATCATCACCCACACGCTTTTCTGGGCGAGTAGACAATTTCATTTGCACTTCTTCAAAGCCAAAGTCTTTATATACATCTAAAGTCAGTTTAATGAAGTCAGCAACTTCTTGACCGATTTGCTCTTTGGTACAGAAAATATGCGCATCATCTTGAGTAAAGCCACGCACACGCATAATACCGTGCAATGAACCCGATGGTTCGTTGCGGTGACATGAACCAAACTCAGCCAAGCGAATTGGTAAATCACGGTAAGATTTCAAACCTTGATTAAACACTTGGACGTGACATGGGCAGTTCATTGGCTTTACAGCATAGTTACGACTTTCTGAATGAGTCGTAAACATGTTATCCGCATAGTTTGCCGCATGGCCTGATTTTTCCCACAAAGTGAAATCTACGATTTGTGGTGTTTTAATCTCAAGGTAGCCATTGTCCTGCTGAACTTTACGCATGTATTGTTCAAGCACTTGATAAATGGTCCAGCCATTTGGATGCCAGAACACCATACCAGGCGCTTCTTCTTGCATGTGGAACAAATCAAGTGCTTTACCGATTTTACGGTGGTCACGTTTTTCTGCTTCTTCAATACGCTTGATATAAGCAGCAAGCTGTTTCTTGTCCGCCCAAGCCGTACCGTAGATACGCTGCAACTGTTCATTCTTTGCATCACCGCGCCAGTAAGCACCAGAGATTTTAGTCAGTTTGAATGATTTTAGGAATTTGGTATTTGGTACGTGTGGACCACGGCACATGTCCAAATAGTCTTGATGGTAGTACAAGCCCATTTGTGTTTCATTTGGCATGTCCGCAATCAAGCGTAATTTGTATTCTTCACCACGTGCAGTAAATTCTGCGATCACTTCATCACGCGGGGTCATTTTTTTGATGACATCATAGTCTTGGTCGATGAGCTTTTTCATACGCTCTTCGATGGCAGCCATATCATCTAATGTAAATGGACGTGGCATCCAGATGTCATAGTAGAAACCTTCTTCAATGACAGGACCAATCACCATCTTTGCTTCTGGGAAAAGCTGCTTAACTGCATGACCAACCAAGTGCGCACATGAGTGACGAATGATTTCAACGCCTTCTTCATCTTTAGGCGTGATAATTTGCAGCGTTGCATCTTCGGTAATTAAGTCACACGCATCGACCAAGCGACCATTTACACGACCTGCAACGGTGTTTTTCGCAAGTCCAGGTCCAATACTTAGAGCGACATCCATAACGGATACAGCTTGATCAAAAGCTTTTTGATCGCCATTTGGCAATGTGATAATTGGCATAGATAAATCCTTAAGGAGTGATGCCCCGCACAATAGAGCATGTCACCGCGAGATTAAAATCGAGGAAAACCTCAAAATAAAAACGGTGGCTAAAAAAGTCCCCTATGATTCTACACGTCTTGCGCTATTTAAGAAACCTCTGTATTTCAATCTATAATTTTTTTAAACCATATCAATCATCAGGCTCAAAACAAAACCCGCCCGCCCGCACACTTAAGACTAAAGCAGGGCTAATTTTTACCGCAAAACTCATCTAATGTGTATGCAAAATAGTCAAAACGATATAACAACAACACGACAGGAGCAATTGACATGGCAGTCAGTGCATACGATGAATTACCGAAAAATGCAGCGAATTTTGTTGCATTATCACCACTGCGCTATCTGGAACGGGCAGCCCATATTTACCCGCATCAAGCCGCTATGATTCATGGTACACGGCAGATTACTTGGCGCGAAAAATATACGCGCTGTCGCCAGTTTGCTCATCAGCTCAATCAGCTCGGAATCGGGAAAAATGATACTGTTTCGGTGTTATTGCCCAATATTCCTGCCATGCTTGAAGCGCACTTTGCAGTTCCGATGGCAGGTGCCGTACTCAATACACTCAATACCCGCCTCGATGCCAAAACACTGGCATTCATGCTAGACCATGCAGAAAGCAAACTATTGCTGGTTGATAGTGAATTTTCGACATTGGCACAAGAAGCACTGGCTTTGGTTAAACATCAGATCCTCGTGATTGATGTGCATGATGCCGAATATGAGGGTGCTGTAAAGGATATTGGTTTTATTGAGTATGAAACTTGGCTTGCACAGGGAGATGCCGATTTTGAATGGCATTTACCTAACGATGAATGGGATGCAATCAGTCTCAACTACACGTCAGGCACAACAGGTAATCCCAAAGGTGTAGTTTATCATCATCGGGGAGCATACATTAATGCTGCCAGTAACATCATTGCCAGTGGCATGATTCCGCGCGCTAAATATCTATGGACACTGCCACTCTTTCATTGCAATGGTTGGTGTTTTGCATGGACAATGGCGGCCAATGGCGGCACCAATATTTGCCTGCGTAAAGTCGATACTGAACAGGTTTTTCAGCTGATTGCCCAACATAAGGTCGATTATTTCTGTGGTGCACCGATTGTGCTGTCTATGCTGATTAATACTCCCAAAGACAAACAGATCACGTTTAGCCATCGAGTGGAAGTCATGGTCGCAGGTGCAGCACCACCCGCAGCGATCATTGAAGGAATGCGCAATATTGGCATTAATGTCACGCACGTCTATGGTCTGACTGAAACTTATGGTCCTTCTGCGCTCTGTGCCTCGCAAGCAGGTTGGAGTGAGTTATCCATTCAGGAACAAGCTCAATTACATTCGCGTCAAGGCGTACCATATCCATTGCAAGATGGCATGAAAGTGATTGACTCTGAAACCATGCAGCCTGTACCGCATGATGGGCACACCATGGGTGAAATCATGTTCCGTGGCAATATTGTCATGAAAGGTTATCTAAAAAATCCTCAAGCCACCGAAGAAGCCTTTGCAGGAGGTTGGTTTCACACGGGCGATCTCGCGGTTTGTCAGCCCGATGGCTATGCCAAAATTATGGATCGTTCTAAAGATCTGATTATTTCAGGTGGGGAAAATATTTCATCGCTTGAAATTGAGGAAGTGCTCTATCAGCATCCTGCTGTTTTAACTGCGGCAGTGGTCGCCAAACCCGACCCTTATTGGCAAGAAGTGCCTTGTGCGTTTATTGAACTCAAAACGGGCTATGAACTCAGTGCTGAACAACTGATTGAGCACTGCAAACAATATCTTGCGCGCTATAAACTGCCAAAGGATATTGTGATGACTGCGATTCCCAAAACCTCGACAGGTAAGTTACAGAAATTTATTTTGCGAGAATGGGCGAAACAACGTGCCGAACAGCAAACAGGCTAAATTCAACACAAAAAATAAGCGACCTTAAAGGTCGCTTATTTATCTTGATTTACCTTGATCAGATAACAGACCAACTTGTTGTACATAGTTCAACAGCTTTTGACGTGAAACCTCAAGTTCTTCTTCAGTTGCTTCGAGTTGCTTGTCGCGATAAATACGCAAGACATGCTGACGCAAAGTGTGTTTATCCGTTGCATTGAACTGCTTGCTAAATTCATGAATCGCGCTATCACCTTGCTCAATCATACGATCGACCCAGCGTTGTAACTGCACCTGTTTTTTTACGCCTTGCTGCGGAGTTAGATACGATAAAATCAGGCTTTCATCTTCATTGCGAAGCAGTTTGCCAATCCGCTGAAATTGGCGGCGGCGTGCTTCAAATGAGCTAATGGTTTGTACATCAAGCAGTGCTTCAATTAAACGTTCTTCAACAGGGAGCTGTTGAATTTGCTTAATGGATAGCGAGGCCAATTGTTCACCCAAAGCTGCCATACGCTGTACAGCTTTCTTTTGTTCAGTTTTGCTCGCACGACCATCTAAAGATTCAAAATCTTCTTCGGTATAGCGTTGTTGCGGTTGCGGTCGTCGTGCCACGTTTAATCTGCCTCATAAAATTTTGCTGCGAAAAGTGCCAGAACTTCGTCCAAGGCTTTCTCTTCATCTGGTCCGTCTACAACAATCCGTAACGTTGTTCCCTTTCCAGCACCAAGCATTAGCAATGCCATAATGTTTTTTGCATCAATCAACTTATCGCCCTTACCCACTTGAATCGAAGAGCGGAATTTGGTGGTCACTTCAATTAATTTGCCAGAGGCACGTGCATGTAAACCAAGTTTGTTAATTACATCTACTGTCGTGTCGATCATGACCAATGCTTCATTTCTCTATGTAAAACCTGAATAGACCAGTTCGCCTTCAGTGCTTTTCTGAGTCTATCCACCATATAAACTGAGCGGTGCTGCCCACCCGTACATCCAATGGAGACGGTAATGTAATGTCTATGCCCTTCTGCAAAGGCAGGAAGCCATTTTTCTAAAAATTGATAAATATCACCAAACATGGCATTGGTTTGATCATTTGCACCCAAAAATTCCTGAATCGGTGTATCTAGACCAGAGAATTTGCGTAATTCTAAATCCCAATGCGGATTTGGCAAGTGTCTTACATCAAAAACATAGTCAGCATCGAGTGGAATGCCATGTTTATAACCAAATGATTGCAAAATCACAATCATATCTTCCGACTGTCCAAGTTTGGACAATAATGTATGCTTTAAATCATGCACACTTTTGTCTGTAGTATCAATATTGACTGTTGCACGAAACTGCATCGGCAACAACAGACTTTTTTCTATTGAAATACATTCAAGCAAAGTTTTATAACGTGATGCAAGTGGATGAGGACGGCGTGACGCACTAAAACGCGAAATCAACCCTTGATCCTGCGTAGTTAAATAAATCACATCGACCATACCATGTTTTTGTAATTGTTCAAAAACATGGTCAAATTCCTGAAAATCCGCTTGTGTGCTACGCACATCGACCCCAAGCGCCAATTGCTCCAGATTATTTTCATGATCTAGTTTGGCGACAATTTCGGGAAGCAATGCCAACGGCAAATTATCAATACAGTAATAGCCCAAATCTTCAAGCACCTGTAGCGCAGAGGATTTTCCTGAACCTGATTGACCTGTGACAATTAAAATACGTTTCATGACACTGCTTTCCTCATTGCATTTAGGCAATGTTATCCAACAAATTTGACAATCAAATTATCGATTAAACGAGTTGTGCCTAATTTTGCTGCCACAAAGATCACAGTATCTTGTTTAAAGTCTGTGACCATTTGCAACGCTGGGCTACGCGCTTCAACATAATCTACAACAAAACCTGCATGAGTAAGCTGTGTTGTTATGCCCGCCAGCACAGCATCCAAACTCACGCCTTCTAGCAAAGCTTTTTCAGCCTGTTTCAAACTTTGATAAATCGTTGGTGCTATCGCGCGTTGTTCATGGGTTAAATAACCATTACGTGAGCTGAGCGCCAAACCATCTGCAGCACGTGTAATAGGCACACCAATCACTTCAATTGGGAAGCTTAAATCTTGCACCAACTGACGAATAACAGCCAACTGCTGGAAGTCTTTTTGCCCAAAAAATGCCAAGTTGGGTTGAACAATATTAAATAACTTGCTGACCACAACTGCAACACCATCAAAGTGTCCTGGGCGTGATGTACCACACAAATCAGCAGTAATACCTGAGACACTAATATTGGTTAAAAATGGCTGCTTGCCATACATTTGTTCAACACTCGGTGCAAAAACAATATCACAACCGACATCGGCAAGTAACTGACTGTCTTTGTCTAAAGTCCGTGGGTAGTTTTCATAATCTTCGTTTGGTCCAAACTGAATTGGATTCACAAAAACGCTGACCACAACAACATCACACAATTTTTTCGCTTCGCGAACTAAATTGAGATGTCCTTCATGCAAATTCCCCATAGTCGGGACAAAACCAATGCGTTTTTTTGCAGTACGTGCTGGACTAAGCGCTGCGTTTAGCCCCTGAATGGTCGTTTCAGTTTTCATGATTACAACTCAACTTGGAAAGTATGTTCAATATTTGGGAAACTTTGCTCAAGCACAGCATGATGATAGGCTTTCAGAGCATTGACAATAGCATGTTCACCTGACTGCTCTGCCATAAAGTTACGTACAAATTTGGCAACTTTCCCAAAAGTTAATCCTAACATGTCTTGCACAACAAGCACTTGTCCATCGGTGTCTTTTCCAGCACCAATTCCAATCACAGGAATATGTGGAAACAGTTCAGTGACTTCTTTGCCTAACTGTGCAGGCACACACTCTAAGAGCAACATCGCAGCGCCCGCTTCAACTAAAGCCCGACAGTCTTCAATCAACTGATCGGCAGCATCACGAGTTTTCGCTTGTAGTTTATAACCACCAAAGACATGCACTGACTGCGGCGTGAGCCCCAGATGCATACAGACAGGAATACCATTACGGGTTAAGTTTTTGACCGTATCTGCAAGCCATGCACCGCCTTCAATTTTGACCATCTGTGCACCTGCCTGCATCACCATTCGGGAATTTTGCAGCGCATCATTCAGTGTGGCATAACTCATAAATGGCAAGTCTGTCATGAGAAAAGCGTGCTGGTTAGCACGACGCACTGCTGCTGTATGATATGCCATATCTGCAACTGTCACAGGTAAAGTCGAATCGTGCCCCTGAATGGTCATCCCCAAGGAATCTCCAATCAAAATGCTATCAATTTCTGCAACTTGCATTGCTTTTGCCATACTAGCGTCATAGCAAGTCAAGCAAGAAAACTTTTTACCTTGTGCTTTCAATTGTCTTAAATCATGGAGACTAATCATTCAGCGTCCTCTTGTTCATCCTGAGGTTGATTCTGCTGTGACACATCAGCCCAATTGCGGTTCAGCATCGGGGTTAAGATGGATGTCTGAACAATATCGAGCTGTTTCAGTGACTGAGAATCAACGGTTAACTCTACATCTAAGTCTAATAGTGGGATCACCACAAAATCGCGCAATAACAATCCCACATGCGGTACTGTGAGACGTTCGTGTTGAATTTTCTCTTGACCATATAACAGTAAATCCAAATCTAAAGTACGCTCACCCCAACGACGTAAGCGGACTCGACCTGCATCCTGTTCAAATTGCTGTAATTGATCCAATAACGCAAGTGGTGGCAAATCGGTTTTTAACTCGGCGACTGCATTCAAATAGTCAGGTTGGTCTTGCGGCCCCATCGGCGGAGTGCTATACAACTGCGAGACTCGGACACACCCTAAAGTTCGCAGTTTTTCGATGGCTTCTTGCAGAATATGTAGTGAATCACCCAAGTTGCTTCCTAAACCGATATAACTGGTCACTGTCATTGTGTTGGCCCAAAAATCACTTGGCTTAAATCACGCTGTACCCGTTTGCGTTTTAAAATCGGATGATTCGCATCAACACCATCAGCATTACTTACAGCTGTGTTTGCCGTTGAACGAACTGGTGCTTGTGCAGATTTGTTGCGCGAACGGCGACTGCGGGTTGGTGCTGCTTCTGCAACCAACGGTGCGATTACTGTATCAACCTCAACATCTTCTGTACGTGGTTTACGACGGGTCTTGGCACGTTGACGATTGTACTGGGAAATAGCCACTTCTTTTTGGTCTATGGTCATATCCTGATAGGCTTCCCACCACTGTCCCATACCTTGCGTAGTGTCATCACCCGATTTCTCACGCAACAACAAGAAGTCAAAGCCTGCACGAAAACGCGCATGCCCTGCTAAACTTTCAATTTGTTGTGGTTTTGGGCTCAACAAACGCGTTTGCATTTCCCAAACTTCACGAATAAAAGTTTCAGCAAAACGTGGAATAATGGTACGCGTCGACTGGCGCTTGAGTACATCTAAGCCTGCTTGCGCTCGTGCCTCGGCTGCAACCACACCTTTTGCCAAATAATACTCAGTACGTTCTTGGAAGTTTCTCCAAAGCAACACTGCATAGAAAAATGCAGGGTTAATGGTTTTGCCAACCTGAATACGCTGATCGGTATTTTTTGCAGCTAAGGAAATAAACTGTGTTACATCAGGGCTGACTTCAGCAAATAGCTGTTTCCATAAACCGAATTCAATCAGTAATGGTAAAACACGTTGCAAATGCCCCATGGTAAAGAGTTTCTGTGATTCATCATATAAACGGTGCGGAGAAATGTCGCGTAATAACTGCGTCATTTCAGGGGTAAACACGTCTAAAATTTCAGGTGCAATACTAAAATTGAGTTTGGCTGCAAAGCGTAATGTACGCAACATCCGCACTGGGTCTTCTTCAAAGCGTAGCTTTGGTTCACCCAATAAACGTAAAGTTTTACTTTTTACATCTTCAATGGCATGGCAAAAATCTAAAATCACACCCTGACGTGGCTGATAGTACATGGCATTAATGGAGAAATCCCGACGAACAAAATCTTGTTCGATGGTTCCCCAATTGTTGTCTCGTAAAATCATGCCGAGCGCACTGGTCACTGCTTTTTTCGGTGGTGCGCGAAAAGTTGCAACTTCTATAAGGTCTCGCCCAACATAGACATGTGCCAACTCAAAACGTCGCCCAATAATTCGGCAACGACGCCCAAACACTTCTTTGACCTGCGCTGGTGTAGCGTTGGTTACCGCATCAAAATCTTTCGGATGTAGCCCGAGCATCAAGTCCCGAACACCACCACCGACGATATATGCCTGATAACCTGCTTTGGTGAGAGCATCAATAACTTCTAATATAGAAGGAGGTAATTGTTTGATGGATAAACCATATTTTGACGCGCGTAAGGTATGCAAAAGACGCTTTCTCCTACGTCTGGAGTTAAAATTTTCAATCGTTGCTAATCATAGAGCATAGACCAATAAAGGGCAATTTGATTCTTCATTCAGACAAACATGAATTTGCTGTTGAATCTGTAGATTTTTTCAGCAGCTATAGCGCCAAAAATGCACGGTTTTTCTCAAATAGTTTCTCCCCGATTCCTTTGACATTTTTCAGTTCATCAATGGTTTTGAACTTGCCATTTTTCTGGCGGTATTCAACA
The DNA here is from genome assembly GCF_004331075.1 of Acinetobacter brisouioides. Classification (GTDB taxonomy): domain Bacteria; phylum Pseudomonadota; class Gammaproteobacteria; order Pseudomonadales; family Moraxellaceae; genus Acinetobacter. The sequence goes on from NZ_SJNX01000005.1 coordinate 44,216, forward strand.
ATTGCCTGTGCTTTTTTTACACCAACACCTGTGAGTTTGTTCTGTAACTCAACTGCCGAGGCTTGGTTGAGACTCACCTGATGAGTTCCACGTGTGGTCTGCGAAGTCCGACCATGTTGTATCTGTTGCTGTTGTTTCCATTGCATATAACGCTGGTCATAGCTTTGTGTATTGTTATTTGCCCATGCCGAGCATGCTAGACCTAAACTTAATATCAGCGTACTTAAGGTTTTTATCATATTTTAACTCATGATGATGTTTGTTGTTTTGCTTGCTCCCAAAGTTGATCCATTTCATCAAGGCTCATGTCGTGTACAGAACGACCTTGCTGACGTGCCTGATCTTCTATAAAAGCAAATCGTGTTCTAAATTTATGAATCGTTGAGAGTAAAGCGATTTCTCCCGAGAGCTCTAGTTTACGACCAACATTAATCAAAGAAAATAAACAATCACCAAATTCTGCCTGTATTTCATCAGGATTTTTTTTCTGAATGGCATGTTCTAGCTCAGCAATTTCTTCATGGACTTTACCCAGTGCATCTTGCGTCGTCGCAAAATCAAAACCAATTTTTGCAGCTTGTTTCTGGATCTGCTCAGCCTGTGAAATTGCAGGCCCATGCTTAATCTCACTGAGATACGAACGCGGCTGTCCTTGTTTTTCTTGCTGTTTAATCTGTTGCCAAAGTTCCGAGACTTGCTCAGGGCTTAAATTGGCATACTGCTCTGCCTGAAACACATGCGGATGGCGACGAATCAGCTTATCGATGATCGCCTGCACCACATCATCAAAGTTAAATGCTTGTTGTTCGGCATACATTTGTGACTGAAATACCACTTGCAACAGCAAATCTCCCAACTCATTACGAATCTCATCAATTGAACCCTGACGAATTGCATCTTCAACTTCATAGGCTTCTTCAATTGCATAACGTGTCAGGCTTTGCGGCGTCTGCGCGCGATCCCACGGACACTGCTCGCGTAGTTGCTGCATAATCTTCAATAACTGTTCAATTGGCATGTTATCCCCCTCAAAATAAAAAATTTCCCAAGAAAAAAGCCAACATGATTGTTGGCTTTTTTTGTATGGATTGAGTCTTAGTTACCCTGTACCAAACGGCGTGCGCTAATAATACCTGGCTGTTGCTCTAAACGTGCCAACAGGCGTGACAACTGTGACAAGCCTTTCACTTCAATCAACAACTTCATGTTGGCAATACCGTCTGCTTCGGAAATGGTATTCACCTGACGAATGTTAATCTGGTCGGCAAAAATCACCTGAGTCAAATCACGCAATAGACCACGGCGGTCATAAGCTTCAATCACAATCTGAACGCTCTGACCACGTGTTGGCTGCAATTCCCAATCGGCATCAACTGCACGTTCTGGTTCTTGAGCAATCATACGAACATAGTCGAAACATTGCAGTTTGTGAATACTGACACCACGATTCAGGGTAATATAACCACCAATCGGCTCACCATGTACAGGCTGACAACATTGGGCAATATGCAGTTCAACATTATCGAGACCATCAATCAATATACCATGTGCCGATAAAGTATGACTGGCACGTGGATTCAGGGCAGGTTTTAAAACCAGTTCAGGCTCATCCTGATCCAATTTCATGTGACGATTGACCTGATTCATCAAAGCATGCAGGCTAATATCACCACTGACCAAACCAATCAGAATATCGTCACCTGTTTTGACATTAAAATGACCGCAATATTCATTTAAATCAATGCTTTTTGGATGAATTGCCAAACGCTGCAATTCTTTGGTGAGCAGCTCACGCCCCACTTCCAAGTTTTTACTGCGGTCTTGCTGTCTAAACCAGTGGCGTAACTTATCTCGTGCACGTGCAGTCTTGATATACCCTAAAGAGCTGACCAACCAGTCGCGATTTGGATCACGGTCTTTTTTAGTCAGAATCTCAACTTGCTCCCCTGTTTTAAGGGTATAAGTTAACGGAACATAGCGCTGATTGACTCTCGCTGCATAGCAGTGATTACCGACCTGTGTATGCACATGATAAGCAAAATCCAATACGGTTGAACCACGCGGCAACTCTTTAATGTCACCATCACGGCTAAAGACATAGATTTTCTCAAAGTCTTCAAAATCTTGTAACTTATCAAAATCATCTTCATCTTTCGGATGCGCGCTGGTTTCGTTACGCTCCTGATAATGCTCAAGTACAGCACGTAATGAATGCAAACGATGATTAAACGAGAAATCGGTATTTTTCGCGCCTTCCTTATAATTGAAGTGCGAACAAACCCCAAGCTCCGCTTCGTTATGCATGTCTAAAGTGCGAATTTGTACTTCGAGTGATTTGTTTTCTGCAATCACTGCAGTATGCAAAGAGCGGTAACCATTGGCTTTAGGGTTGGTAATATAGTCATCAAACTGATGCGGAATATGCCGCCAAATTTGATGAACAATCCCCAGAACGTGATAACATTCAGGCACATCCTTGACCAACACTCGCAATGCGCGAATATCATAAAGCTGATCGAAGCTAAGGTTTTTACTCTTCATTTTGCGGTAAATCGAGTAAATATGTTTAACTCGACCTGTAATTTCCGCCTCAATGTTGTGGCTTGACAACTCAGTTTTCAGTTTATCAATCACAAACTGAATATAATGCTCACGCTCTAAACGCTTTTCATTGAGCAATGTGGCAATTTCTTTATAACGATCTGGCGCTAAAAAGCGAAATGCCAAATCTTCGAGTTCCCATTTTAACTGTGCAATCCCAAGGCGGTGTGCCAGTGGTGCATAAATAGTTAAAATCTCACGAGCTACCCGTTCCTGACGCTCTTTGGGTGATTTCCCCAGCTCACGCAGCTCATAGGTTCGTTCAGCAAGTTTAATCAGTACCACGCGCACATCTTCGGTGACCGAAATCAGCATTTTATAAATGCCTGTCAAATGCTCGCGCTGATTATTATTAAAATGGTCTTCTAAGCGTTTGTTTTTTTCAATCAGCTCAGAAAGTTTTCCCATGGACAAAGCGCCCTTGACCAAACTGAGCACACCTTCACCATAACGTTGTTGCACTTCATCAAGCGTGGTCACGCCTTCACGTACACTTCGATAAAGCACAGCAGCAATCAGCGTATTTTCATCAACATGTAAATGCGCCAAAATATTTGCCATACCAATACCTGTAGCAAAGGTATTACTACGGTGATGAATCGTCGTTTCTAATTCTTTTTGTAAAGTTAGCCTTGCGACCTGCTCCAATTGGGTCAATTTTGCCCCATCCAAATGGTGGCGTACGCGCTCTAGCCAATCCGCTAAATCATTTTGCGCTTGCTGGGCATGTTCGACAGTCGTTTCTTCTGACAACTGAGTGAGTCGTTCAGGTAACTGCTCACGTACTGTGACCATACCTATCTCCTTTTATTGTGTCATTCATTATCGTCGTTCATCAATTCTACTTTCTCAAACAAGGTAATCGACTCGACATGACCTGTATGAGTAAACATATCCATGACGCCTGCTTTTTTTAGTTGATATCCCTGTTGCATAAGAATACCAGCATCACGGGCAAGCGTGGCAGGATTACAAGAGACATAAACAATTCGTTTTGCATTAAAATTGGAAATATAATGCATGACTTGCTCTGCCCCTGAACGTGGAGGATCAATCAATAATGCATCAAATCCTTGTTTCGCCCAAGCTTGCTGTGAAAAATCTTTTGTTAAATCATGTGAATAAAAACGTAACTGCATCAATCCATTATGCAATGCGTTTTCTGTACCACGCTGAACCATGTCCTCACTGCCTTCCACAGCGACCACCTGTCCAGTTTGGCCCACACAACGTGCCAGTGGCAGAGAGAAATTCCCCAAGCCACAGAATAAATCCAGCACATGCTCGCCTTGCTGCAACTTAAGCAATTCACATGCCAATTCTACCATTTTCGCGTTCACTGTAGCATTTACTTGCGTAAAATCTGACGGAGCAAACGCAAAATCGACATCAAAAGCGTCTAAACGATAGTGCAAACGCATTGGCTGTGCCGCATCGACTCGATGAATACTGTCAATACCTTCGGGCTGCAAATACAATTGCCAGTTTTTCTTCTGGACAAAATCTAGAAGTTTTTGAACATCTGGTTGAATTAAAGCTTTGGTATGACGTAACAATAATGCAACTTCATCATCTCCCATTGCCAATTCTATATGACCAATATCCGCTTTGCCTTTTAGACTTTGGAGTAGTTTTTTCAGCTCAGGTAACGATTGGTCGAGTTTTTGATCAAGTATCGGGCAATGCTGTATATCAATTAAACGATTGCTCTGACGCTCACGAAAACCCATCACCAGTTGCTGCTTTTTCGGAATATAACGCACGCCAATACGCGCACGACGGCGATAGTCACTACGTTGTGAGCGGATTGGGTCAAGCCAAAACTCAGGTTCAATGCCTGCAAAATGCTGTAAATGTGACGCCAGCACTTGTTGCTTAAAGCGAATCTGTTCATCGGGATGCATATGCTGCAAATTACAGCCGCCACAATGCTGAAAATGCTGACAAATAGGTGTGATACGCTGTTCAGAAGGTTCAGATACCAACTCAATCGCATCCGCTTCTTCTAAGCGTTTGGCTTGATGGGTAATTTTCGCCTTGACCTGTTCATTGGGCAAAGCAAACTGAATAAATACTTTCTTGCCATGCTTGTGCGCTGGATGTCCAAGCTGCACATCATAATGGGCAATCCCTCGTCCCTCGTGCGATAAAGATTCCACTTGAAAAGTGTAGACTTCCGAAGAAGCGCTGCGAGTCTGGGTGTGCTGTTTCAAAAACAAAAACCTAATTTTGAACTGGGAAAAAATCAGAAGTAAATGGCGTACGCTGGGCAGTTTTCTGCCATTGCGCCAAGAATTCCTGCTGTTGGGGTTGGGTTGCCAAATACTGAATCGTCGCGTCCACTAACTGGCGATGATCTTCTGCCAATAACTGCCCTTTAAGCAGAATCCAGCGCAAATAAATCAGCCATGTGTTTAGTACATCACCTTCGCAATACTGGGTCAACTCTGTCCATGCCTGCTGGCGAACTTGTTCAGGCACCAAATAACCCGCGCCTTGACGTTTACCAGGAAAACCCAGCAATTGGGCAATATCATCGAGTTTCTGGAAGTTACGACCATTAAACATGGCCATCACATCCATCAAATCGACATGTTGATGGTGATAACGGTTTTGGTAATTGTTAAAGCGCTTTTGACTGTCGATTTCACCTTGATCAAACAAGGCAGGTGCCGACAAGCCATGATACATGGTGCGAAACAGAATCACAGGCAAATCAAACTGTGAACCATTCCAGCTCACCAGAACAGGATGACGTTTTTCAAAAATCGACAGAAATTTATGCAACATACTGGCTTCAGAATCATGCTCTCGATTAAACGAAAACAACCTTAAACCTTTTTCATCGAACCATAACCCTGAAATACACACGATTTCATGCAATGGAATCCGCTGAAAATCACTGCCATGCTCTTGACGGCGCAATTTGTTTAAAGCCTGTTGCAGATCGTCTTGCGACAAATCATGCAACTGATACAAATGCGCTCCCGCATTTAAATCGGTAATGGTTTCAATATCGAATACTAAAACGGGTAAGCGCATGCAAACTCTCTATTCTTGATCTTGTACAGAAAACAACCCTGTAGACAGGTAACGGTCGCCGCGATCACAGATAATACACACAATCACTGCATCAGGTTGTTCTGCTGCTATTTTTAATGATGCCCACACTGCACCACCCGATGATGTTCCTGCACTAATGCCTTCAACACGCGCAAGTTGACGCATGGTTTTTTCAGCTTCAATTTGTGGAATATCAATAATACGGTCAATGCGTGAAGGATCAAAAATGGTGGGTAAATATTCTTTAGGCCAACGGCGAATCCCTGCGATGCTTGAACCTTCTTCAGGCTGCAAACCCACAATCTGAATATCAGGGTTTTGCTCTTTTAAATATTTTGACACACCCATGATCGTGCCTGTCGTGCCCATTGCACTAACAAAATGCGTGATTTTTCCAGCAGTTTGTTGCCAGATTTCAGGGCCAGTCGTGAGGTAATGGGCTTCTGGGTTATCAAGGTTACCAAACTGGTTCAACACCAGACCTTGACCCTGTTCCTGCATCTGCATTGCCAGATCACGCGCGCCTTCCATGCCTTGTTGCTGAGTCACTTCAATCAGCTCAGCACCATACGCCAACATCGCATCTTTACGCTCTTGGCTCATGCTGTTCGGCATGATCAGCTTCATTTTATAGCCGCGCATGGCAGCAACCATAGCAAGCGCAATACCTGTGTTGCCACTGGTCGCTTCAATTAAAATATCGCCTGCTTTGATTTGCCCACGTTTTTCTGCCTGCATAATCATATTGTAAGCAGGGCGATCCTTCACTGAACCAGCGGGATTATTACCTTCCAGTTTCGCAAGTACCGTGGCGTTGGTATGACAGGCTAAACGCTGTAAACGAACCAATGGGGTTTTGCCAACGTAATGATCTAACAAGAATTCATCTGCGAAAAAGTCTGGATTGTAATTACTCATAATATGTACCTAGATCGAGGTGGACATATTGTATGAAAAAATACTCCTTACTGCACTCATTTCGCTATTTTTTCTGAAAATCATGAAAGCCATAACAGCTTAGGCAAAGCATGCTAATATGCCGAGGTTGGGGAATAAATTGCATTGGTTATGGCAAAACTGAAAAAATCTTTATTACAACGGCTACAACTTAATCATGCTTACGGGCAGTTAGTTGCGCTTATTTTTATTCCAATTGCCATTATTGCTGCAGTTGGCAGTATTTTAGTCATTCAAGAAACATCTGCATCGGCACGTAGTCAACAGCGTCATGTTGCGATTGCCATCTTGTCACGCTACCAAAAAACTGCCGAACTACTCACATATGCCGTTGAAAAAAAACCAGAAATACAACCACAAGCGCGCAATATTTTAATGCGCATGCTCAATGAGCCTTACTTGCAACGTGCAGCCCTGTTACAGGCAGATGGAAAAACACTACTCAGCATAGGCTATCAACCTCAGTTGACTTGGCCCAAAATTACTACCAATAGCGGCTTTATTGGCCCTGTGCATTTCCATCACAATAGCATCTATGCTGCCAAAGTTTCTCCAACAGGCGCACAGCCCGCATGGCTGGTGATTGAGCTGGACAACAAACCCTTAGAAATCGCACATTATCGGGTTATTACAGTTTTACTCATTACGGTATTTATCACATTATTATTATTAATGATGTGTCTGAATTTCTATTCGCGCCGCTGGATTGCACCGCTGTATGAAATACGGATGCAACTACAGCGCTTAAATGCGGACAATCTCGATCAACCTGTTGCCATTAACAGTAGCGGTGAATTGCGTTCACTGCAAAAAGACCTTGCCAACATGCTCAAGCGTCTGCACTACAGCTTTTTAGAGTTACGTGAACACACCGAACAAACTGAAGATGACTTACGTCGCACACTCGACACGCTCGAAGTACAAAACATTACTTATCGCCAAGCGCGTGACCAAGCCGTTTCCGCCAACCAGTCCAAATCGGTTTTTTTAGCCAATATCAGTCATGAATTGCGCACGCCGCTGAACAGTATTGATGGCTTTATTCATTTGATGTTACGTCAAAATAACCTCAGCAATGAACAAAACCTATATCTGCAAACCATCCGAAAATCTTCTGCGCACTTACTGGCACTCATTAACGATGTTCTGGATTTTTCTAAAATTGATGCTGGAAAGCTTGAGTTAGAAACTGCGCCTTTTGAGCTTGAAAATGCCATGTTCGATGTGATGGACATGCTTTCACCGCTAGCATCACAAAAGAATATTAATATTGCTTTTTATTTTGGCAATGACTTACCGAACGAAGTGATTGGCGATGTACTACGCTTTAAACAGATTCTGACCAACCTGATTTCGAATGCAATTAAATTCACCCCTGAAGGCGAAATTATTGTGCGTGCGCGGATGGAACATGATGACTTCGGCGAATGCATCATTCATTTTAGTGTGCAAGACAGCGGTATTGGGGTCAGTGGCAATGACCGTAAAAAACTGTTTGAATCATTCTCGCAAGGCGATGCATCTGTGACCCGCCAATTTGGTGGTACAGGCTTAGGCTTAGCCATTTCCAAACAACTGGTGCACTTGATGCACGGTCAAATTGGCTTTGAAGACAACCAAGAGCGCGCCCCCACTGAGAAAGGTTCGACCTTCTGGTTTACTGCCAAATTTAAAGTAGATGATGAACAAGAAGCACCTCATATCGACTTTAGCCATGTGCATGTGGTGTCGTTTTTGTCGCACCCAGCCACTGCCAATATTTTCCGTCATTACTTAGAAAATTATCACGCCAACCACAGCGAAGCCTTTTCACTGCTAGATCTGTTTAGCCGTCTGCATCATTTACCTGCCGATGAATACACGTGGGTGGTGGTCGATCATGGCGGCGATACTCATGCTTTACTGAAAGAAATTCGTACCCGTTATCAGGGGCATTTGGCTGTATATGGCTATCAGATGTCGCTAGAGCCAAACATTCTGAGTGAATTCCGTGCTACGCCACTGTATCAACCACTCAGCCGTAGCGCATTGCTTCAGCTTTTAAACAACCAGATCAATTTTGAAGAAGAAGATAAAGAATCTTTCGATGGTCAGGGCTTGCATGTCTTGGCTGTAGATGATCACTTGCCTAACCTGATTGTGCTTGAAGCTTTACTGGGTGAACTTAATGTCACCACCACCAAAGCACTTAGCGGGCAAGATGCACTGAATCTGATTCAGCAACGCTTGGATAAAAAACAAAAGCCATTTGACCTAATTTTCATGGATATTCAAATGCCTGTCATGTCAGGGATTGATACCACGCGCGCGATTCGCTCACTGGAATCCACCCTTGAAAATGTGCGTTTCCCAATCATTGCTCTGACTGCACATGCCCTTGCCGATGAAAAACAAAAACTGTTAGCTGTCGGCATGGATGACTATGTGTCGAAACCAATCCAGATCGAACAACTCATCCAGATTTTAACTCAGCACACCAGTCAGCATTTCGCAGAAGGCAACAATAAACCTGCGCACAATAAGGCACTCGATCATGTGAACCCTGAGATTCTTGACTGGCAGCAAAGCGTACAACTGGCTGCCAACAAAGAAGATTTGGCACTGGATTTACTGCAAATGCTGGTGGACAGTTTTAAAACCGAGCTAAATGAAATGCAACAACTGATTGAAATGGAAGATTTTCCACAATTAGAGCATGTGCTACATCGTTTGTATGGTGCGACCCGCTATGTGGGTGTCCCGAAACTTCAGCAGGTTTCAGGCGAATTTGAACAGTTTGTTTCAATTTTACGCAAAGAACGACGAGTTGCTGATGAGGCATTTATTCAAGAGACCATCAAACACTTTGATGAGCTGACCCTCATTATTAGTCAGACTGAACATGCAGCACTGAGCATTCTGCATAAATGACTCGGCTGTCAATTTACCGAGTGTCCAGCTCTGCTACACTCAGAGTAAATTGACCTCAGGATGAAGCCAACCATGTCGCTACTACGTATAGAAAACAACAATAATATTGTCACGGTGTATTTGAACCGCCCTGAAAAACGCAATGCGATGAGTTTTGCCTTACTCAAAGAGCTTTACCAAACTGGGCAACGTCTGCGTCAAGATCGCAACCTACGGGCAGTGATTTTGACAGGTGAAGCACAAGTCTTTAGTGCTGGCATTGACCTGAGCGATTTAAACTCACCCCAGCAGCGTGCTTTTGCTTTGTGGGAGCTGATTAAACCCCAGCAAAGTTTGTTTCAAAAAGCTTTTTTGGTGTGGCAACAGTTGCCTGTGCCTGTCATTGCTGCACTTGAGGGTTACTGTTTTGGCGCTGGTATGCAACTGGCACTGGCTGCGGATATCCGAATTAGCCATCCCAACACTCAATTTTCAATTATGGAAAGCCGCTGGGGGCTAGTGCCTGATATGGGGCTGAGCCAATCTCTCAAAGGCTTGATTGGCATTGACCTCGCCAAAGAACTGACCTTTACAGCACGGATGTTTGACGGGAGTTATGCCAAACAAATTGGTCTAGTCACGCATATCGATGAATTACCCTTGCAGCGCGCACAGATGTTGGCACAAGAAATTGCCTTGCGCTCTCCAGATGCAGTCATGGCAGCCAAAGCCGTACTAAACAGCATGCTGCATCAGCCTGTAAAAACAGCTTTACGCCTTGAAAAAATTTGGCAACTCAAGCTCATTCTTGGTAAAAATAGTCGACTGGCAAGACTGAAAGATAAAACACCCGAGATCAAGTATCTCAAACGCCAATATCAAGACTAAATATAGAGAACAAACAATGACTGGATGTCCACAAAAAATTGCATTTCTAGGTATAGGACTGATGGGTAGCCGCATGGTAAGCCGATTATTGTCCGCCAATTTTCAGGTCGCGGTTTGGAATCGTAGCCCTGCTGCCTGTACAGAACTACTTGAACAAGGTGCAAGCTTGCTCAACCTCAAGCAAATTGCCGAATACCCTGTCATTTTACTCTGCCTTGCCGATGATACTGCGGTCGAGCATGTATTTGAGCAAATGCAGCCATATTTGCAAGCAGGTCAAATTATTGTGGATTTCTCCAGCCTGTCGGTCAACAAAACCATTGAACTGGCACAACTTGCCGCACAGCAAAAAATCAGCTGGATTGATTCCCCAGTTTCTGGTGGTACGTTAGGTGCAGAACAAGGTAGTTTGGTCATTTTTGCAGGCGGTGATGCAGAGCTGATTCAACACTTACAGCCAGTTTATGCAGCACTTTCGCAGCGAGTGACACGTATGGGCGGCACAGGAACAGGGCAAGCCACCAAAATCTGTAACCAGCTTATTGTTGCAGCCAATAGTACCTTGATTGCTGAAGCTGTCGCACTGGCAGCTCAAGCTGGGGTCGATACCCGCTTACTCGCTCCTGCACTTGCCAATGGATTTGCCGACTCCAAACCTTTTCAAATTTTGGCGCCACGTATGGCAACAACACAGTATCAACCTGTACAATGGAAAGTACAAACATTAAGCAAAGATCTGCAAAATGCCGTATCTTTAGCGAATCAGTACCAGTTAGATATTCCTGTTGCACAGCGCGCCCTAGAGCAACTCAAAAACCATCAACAACAGGGTTATGCCGAACAGGATTTATCAACTATCATTGAGCAGGTGCGACATCCTGCCACTACGGAGGGCTAAAACATGAGTAAACTGGCTGTTAATTTGTCCATGATTTTTACCGAAGTCCCTCTGATTGAGCGTTTCGCACTGGCTCGAAAACATGGCTTTGATCATGTGGAAATTCAATTCCCCTATGAACTCAGTGTCGAGCAAATTCGCACACAACTCGAACAACACCAACTGTCTTTATGCCTGATCAATGCTCCTGCTGGCGACCTAATGCAAGGCGGACTTGGGCTGGCAGGAATTCCAGGGCGTGAACGTGAATTTTTTCATGGGATACAGCAAGCTGCACGCTATGCCACCTTGCTTAATGTGCCAAGCGTCAATATTCTCTCAGGCAAACAACCTTACGATGCTGACCTGTTACCTTGTCTTGAAGTTTTATCGAAAAATCTCAAACTGGCTTGTCACATTTTGACGGACTACCACGTACAACCTGTGTTTGAAATGGTCAATGGTACAGATATACCGCGCTTTCTGATTCAAAATATCGCTCAGGCACAGGACATGCTGGAAGCCGTGAATAACCCAGCACTGAAAATGCAATATGACTGCTATCACATGGCTATGATGGGCGAAGATGTGCTTGAGGGCTTACAGGAAAATATTGCCCAAATCGGACATATTCAGTTTGCGGACTGCCCAAACCGTCATGAGCCCAATACAGGCTCAATTGCCTATGACAAAATCTTTTACTGGCTGAAACACAGTTCGTATCAGGGTTATATCGCCGCTGAATATAAACCGAGCAATCATTCTGAACAAAGCTTTGCATGGAAAACACAATTTTTTGCAAATATATCCTGAGCATTTCGCTACAAAATTTGAATTTTTCGCGTAAAAAGGCTATAGTTCACAGTGAGTAATTGTCAGGACAAATATACCTCTTATGAATTTAGAACCATCGCCCGGCGCTTCTAATTCTCACAACCACTCTGTGGTAGATACACAAACTCAAACTGTGAGCGCTTGCCTGAAGGTCATCCAAAATGCCCTTCAAGATGTTAAAGCCAAAGATATTATTGAACTTGATGTCAGTCGCATCAGCAATGTCGCAGACGCGATTGTAATTGCTAGCGGCACATCAACTCGCCATGTAAAAGCACTTGCCGACAATGTCGCAGAAGAAGCCCGCAAAGCAGGCTTCCGCCCAATCGGAATCGAAGGCGAACGCGATGCTGAATGGATCTTAATTGATCTCGGCTATGTTGTGGTACATGTCATGCTTCCAACAGCACGTAAATTCTATGATTTAGAAAGCTTATGGCGCGTGCCCGATGCGTCAGTAGCATAAAAAATTCAGACTTTCTCAAGATTCTTCTTGTAGACAGATACTGTAAAAATAAATGGGGAATCAGTGATGATTCCCCATTATTGCTTCTGGACTCGATGCTATTAATTTAGCATCCACGCTACCGAAGCATCGAATAGCTGCAATCCTGATTCAGACAGATTATCAAAAGTGTCATTTTCTAAAAAGAACATAAGTCGCTTGGCAGGCGCAAGGCTTTCATAATCCATTGTTGCCCCTTTTTCATATCCCCAGATCGCAACTTTCTCTGGCTGACCATACACTGTTGCAATAATTGTTGCACCCAGCCCAGGCTTTCCCCAGCTCATTGCAGCCTGTTTCTGATAGACATTTGCCACACCAGCAGACAAGTGGGCGGATAAAGGATGTGGTGCATTGACCAACCAAAGATAACGTTCTTTTTCAATCTCACCAAAATCGGTGTTGATCCGCTTACCTGTCATTGCCAGATCATCAAGATAATCATTTTCCCAAGTCATTAATGGAATAGCTAACGTTCTCCAACCTGCTTTTAGATTTTTTGAAGCTACTGTTGAGGAAAGAATAACCAGATCTGTACGAGAAGGCTTGATCATTTGAGGATCAATATCCTGATTAGCAATTTCAACCCGATATCCTTTTTGTTGCAGATGATGCTGTATCTTGATATCCGTTTGTACAGATAGCCCCTGTGTCTGAGAAATCAGTAAAATTTTTGCAGATCGGGCAAAAATATGGGAGCTTGTCATCAGTGCCCCCATCATTAAAATCAAACAAAAGAGTCTATTTATCACATGGTTTACCATAAAAAAGAGAGCAATGCTCTTGACCTCACTGCTCTCTGTTTTGCATTTTAAAACTTCATCGTCACACGCAATACAGCTTGGCGTGATGCTCCTTGTGAAACTGCCAAGTTGCTTACAGATGAGGTGTAATAAGTTTGATCCAGCAAATTATTAATGTTCAATTGCACATTCACATCTTTATTTTCAATTTTGGTGTCGTAACTCACAAATGCATTTACGATTGTATAATCAGGCAATTTAAAGCTATTCGTTGCATCACCAGCGCGGTTACCCACATAGTTTACCCCCATACCAAAGCGTAATTTCCCTTGATAAAAATCACCATAATTATAAGCAAGAGATAAAGATCCTGTATTTTTAGCGACGTTCTGTAAGCTCTTACCAACTAAAGTTGCATCATCATCTTCAGTCACTTTTGCATCAGTATATGCATAGGTCAGAATTGCATCCAGTTTATGGGTAATACGTCCTGTTACATCCAACTCTACACCTTTAGAGCGCACCCGCCCTGCTGTATGCAACTCTGTATCGCCCGTACTCGTATTCACCACTGACTCTAAGACATTTTTCTTTTTGATATCATAGATTGCTAGATTAGTACTTAACCGATTACTCAGCTCATACTTCATTCCAAGTTCATATGACTGGCTTTCTTCTGGCTGGACATCTGAGGTAACTGTTCCCCCATCCAAAGCAGCGATTGAAGATGATGGTTTTAAAGACTGGGTATAACTACCATAGAAGGAAAGATCATCATTCCATTTATAGACCAAACCCGCCCGAGGAAGCCATTTGCCATCATCTGTATTGGTATTAATTTTGAAGGGGCGACCTTTTCCTGCCAATTGATCCCAATGAGTATATCGCGCACCAACAACTCCAATCCACTTACTGGTTAAGTGAATTGAGTCTTGGAAATATGCTCCATAGGTATGCAATTTATCTGTTTGATCTGAGTCCGATGCCGAAGCTGTGCCTGACATAGATGAGGCCCCATTGCCATAAGTTGGATTCAGATAATCCAAGGTCGAGGTTGCCCCACGAATCATGTCCTTACGGTAATATTTGCGATACTCAATATCTGTACCGATCTGTATATCATGCTGTAAGCCAAAAATGGTTTCTCGCCCATCCAGATAAAACTGCCCAAAGCTATCAATACTTTGTGCACCACGTGTCCCATCCGCACGACGAGTTACAGTATGAGTGCTTGTATCTAGTTTGGTGATACGCAACTGGTTTGCATCATACGACTCATAGTTATAGCTATAGCCTGCATGTGCTTTCCAGTTATCATTGATTTGATGATCCACAGTGAGTTGAGCTAAATGATCATCTCCCCACATTTGGTTGGATTTTTCATCTAGACGTGTATATTTGGAAATAGGGAGTGCTTTTCCTGTTGATGGGTCAAATACTGTTGTACGATCAAAGGGCACATTAAATTTATGATATTGATAGCTAAAATTAACCTGTGTACTACCATTATCCCATTTTAGAGATGGAGCAATGAGCGTTTGTTGATTTTGACCAAAGTTTCTCCAATAATTTGCATCTGAATGATCCACAACTAAACGATAAGAAAAGTTACTGGTTCCAATTTGACCAGTTGTATCAACAGATGCGCCTGCACCATTGCGTCCTTGCTGATAAGTTGAACCATATAGGGACAAAGAAGTAGATTGTTCTTTGTGAGGTTGCTTGGTGACTGCATTCACAACACCACCTGGATCCATGATACCGTAGAGCAAAGAGGATGGGCCTTTCAGTACATTCACCGTATCAACATTTTCATTCATAACGCGCCCTTGGACAATTGGCATACCATTGACCATGATCGAACCATCACGGTTATTGCCAAATCCTCTTTTCATCACTGTATCTTGTGTACCACCCAAGGTATTCCCTTGCGTAATGCCGCTGACTTGCGTCAAAGCATCATCCAAGTTAGCAGGCTTGAAATCTTTAAGATACTGATTCGATACAACATTGACTGTCTGGGGTACATCTAGGTTTTTTTGATTCATTCTTAAGGTCGAAGAATCACTTTTTGCCACATAATTGTCTTTTACCGCCTTATTTGCAGTCACCGTAATAGTTGGGAGAACATTTTCATCTGCAAAAACAGGCTGCATCACAGCCATAAGTGCCAAAGCCAAACTACTTGGCATAAACAAAGGGATTTTTTTCATAAAATCTGCAAAGCATGAACATAAAAATATTTGTAAATATTAGACTTATTAATAATTATTCTCAATAAGAAACTAAAAAAATCTCGTTACATCTATTTCAACCGTATCAAGACAAAAAACAGATGAATAAAGAAAGTAGCGTTGATCAATACATCAAGCTGAAACCAAAAGGGCTAAGCTCGTAAAATACAGAATCCAGCCCTTTAAACCAGTTTAATCAAACTTTTCAATTTTTTTAGAAATAACTCTCAAAGATGCTTTACTTTAAACCTCTTCGGTATAAACCCTTTTTTCTTTTTGATTTGGCAAGCGTCTACATAAGTAAAAACTCGCCAATAGACTACATAACGCAGCAAGCATCAACAATAACGCAGGCATACTCGCATCGTCTGTCTTTTCAATTAAATACGTACTCATCATTGGGGTTATTCCACCAAATAATGCTGTTGCCAAACTAAATGCAAGTGAAAAGCCCACTGTACGTACGCGTGCAGGCATCACTTCGACCAATGTTGCCACCATACTGCCATTTGTACATTCCAAAGAAAAATGACAAATACAGCAAAGTGATGATTAAATGACTAAAAGTAGTATGGTGTATCAGCCAATTTAACGCGGAATAAGCCTTACAGATAGCCAGTACAGTGATAAAGACCAGGCTCTGGTTTACGTCCAAGTTTATCTGAAACATAGCCTCCGACTGGCAACCAAATAAAGTTAGATAAACCCACGATCACCGCAGCAAGCAAAACTGTCCGTTGTGGACATATTTATAACGCACGTTTTGCATAAATTGGTGTATATACCGTAATAAAATAAAAAATCGTGGTCGTCATTGCACTCAGCATCATTCCCGCAAACGACAACATTCCAATGACTCAGCATCGTATCCCAAATTTCTTTTTTGGTAGGATGTATTTTTTGTGCTTTAAAGGCTTCTGTTTCTTCCAAATTACGACGCAAAAAGAAAATCAGGGGGATAATCAAACAACCGATGAAAAATGGAATACACCATCCCCAATCACTGACCTATTCTGCACCAAGCATTTTATTGGTTGCAAAACCTAAAATTGCAGCAAAAACAACCGCAACTTGTTGGCTGCCAGACTGCTAACTGGTAATAAAACCACGGTTTTTGTCAGTTGCAATTTCCGACAAATACACAGAAACCCCACCCATTTCCACACCTGCAGAAAAACCTTGCAGCAGACGGCCAATCACCACCAAAAGCGGTGCAATGATTCCAATTTGATCATAACCAGGGACAAAAGTAATTAAAATCGTTCCTAAAGCCATCAGCCCCAAGGTTAAAATTAACCCTTTACGACGACCAATTCGGTCAACATAAGAACCTAAAAAGATCGCATTAAAAACCCAGCAGCAAAAACGGTAAATGTCATAATTAAAGAGACATATTCATTATGAGAATGGAAAAATTTTGCAGCGATATATTTTGCGTAAAACCAAAACAAGAAACAGTCATATTGTTCTAGGAAGTTACCACTGGTGACATTTAAGATTTTCTTTAATGTCCCTTGTTTTGTAGTCCACACGGACATAGCAAACCTCCCTGATTTTTATTTATCTGTAAAATTATTTGATGGTTCACTGAATTTTTATGAATGAATTTCAGTGAACCGATGTGTGCTTATTTGGCTTTCTTACTTTTACGCTCTTCAACTGCGAATTTAAGTAAGGCTGCACTACGATAAAAACCATGTGCGAACTTGCCAAAAGGAATGGTTAAAAACAGGGTCATGACGGTTGCCAAATGCACAACCAATAAAAGTGCCATCCATGAACTATCGCGTAATCCAAGTAGTGCTAAACCCGTGGTACTGATCAGAAGTAAAAGAAAAATAAATCCACGATCCATTGGTTTCTGTTTTGGATCGCCATGCTTTGGATCACGTTTTAAATTCAGCGATAACAATCCCGCAGGGCCAATAATTAAACCAAGCCCACCCAAAGTCCCTAAAATGACGGGCACACTGAAAAATGGATAAGGCGCGTGAATATTCAATAAAAAGTGATAGGCTGTTGCGACCAGTGTGGCGGCAAAACACAGCAGGAAACCATACATGGTAAAATGGTGAAATCGACGACGAGCAAGTGTGTAACGATCATCTTCTTCGTTACAGCCTTTACCATGCCCACCATCTAGATATTTTAGCGTTAAGATATTTTTAGTGGCTTGTAAAATATCAGGTTGTTTGACACCCCCTGCAACCACTTCTGAGGTTTGATTCCAAAATTTTCGTATGCCAAAGTACAGTAAAATAAACGCCACCACAAATACTGAACCGAAAATTACCGTCAAGAAATTATGTGGAAATATCGCGTAAAAATTACCTTGATTATGACCAAATAAATCGTTGCCCTGTAGTGTAGAAGCAAGCAACATAAAGGCGATAAACGCGACAACCAAAAGGCTGACAATCGTGATTCCTGCTTTTTGATACAATTTACCAAAGGCATGGGGTGTGGCAAATTTTTGATATGTTTCTAAACGAACTTGCGCCATTGCCTGAGGAATATTCACCCCGAACTCATGCGGCGGAGCGTATTGGCAAGCATGCAGACACGCCCCACAGTTATGACAAAGATTTGCCATATAGTGAATATCAGCCTGATTAAACTCTAAACGTTTTGTCATTGCTGGAAATACAGCACAAAATGATTCGCAATAACGGCAAGCATTACAAATTTGCAAAGCCTGTTTCACCTGTTCTTCATTGACCGTGAGCTGTACAACAGGAATTAAAGATTTTGATTGAGCATTCATTAAACAACCTCCTTATTGAAAGCAGGTTTTTTCAAAGCAGAAAGTGCTGCATTTTTTCCTGCAATACGCCCAAATGTCGTACCGATCGACATACCTACACCTGCGGTATAGCCTTGCCCTAGTACATTTCCAGCCATCATTTCTCCTGCCACATATAAATTCGGACTCGGGACTTGGTTAAAACGCACAGCCGCATCTTTTTCGACTTTCATTCCCAAGTAGGTAAATGTAATCCCTGGTTTCAAGGCATAAGCGTAATAGGGTGGAGAATCTAAAGGCACTGCCCAATGCGTTTTGGCTGGGCTTAAATTTTCAGTATGGCAGTCGTCTAAAATGGTGTGATTAAACTCACCCACGACACAAGCTTGATTAAAATCGTTGATAGTTTTTTCCAGCGTGTCTGGATCGAGATGGATCAGTGCTGCAAGTTCACGGATGGTATTGGCTTTACGACCTTCAAATACAGGCGGCATAAAGCGCCCAACTGATTTTGAGTCGATAATGGAGAAGCCAATTTGATGCGGTTGTTTCGCGACTAAGCGCCCCCAAATGGCATAACGTTTAGGCCAAAAATCCTCACCTTCATCATAGAAGCGCACTGCATTTTGATTGACCACAATCCCTAGAGATACACAGTCAATACGCGTACAAATTCCGCCATCATAAAGTGGCGCGCGGGCATCCACAGCAACACAGTGTGATTGAGATGGATCACCAATCACATCTGCACCTTGCTCAATCATAAATTTGAGTAAAGTACCCTGATTAAAACGTGTTCCGCGAATAATAAAATTATCGGCAGGCCATTCACCCGCTTCATTTTGTCCCCAAGCTTCACGCAGCCATTCTAAATTTGATTCAAAGCCACCAGCGGCAAGTACACAAGATTTTGCTTCATACCGTGTTCCATCCTCAGCGATTGCTGCAATAAACCGAATACCATCCAACTCTAATTCTTTAATTTTGGTATTGTACCGAACGTCAACACCCAGATTTTCCGCGCTTCGAAAATACGCATTGACCAAAGCCTTACCGCCGCCCATAAAAAAGGCATTGGTACGTGCTACATGCAGTGCACCAGAGAGTGGCGGCTGGAAATTAACCCCTTGTTTTTTCATCCATTCGCGGCAAGTTTCTGTACTGCGGATGACGAGGCGTGCCAATTCTTCATTGGTTTTACCTCCTGTGACTTTGAGCAAATCTTGCCAATATTCTTCTTCTGGGTAAGCGTCGATCAACACATCTTGCGGCGCATTATGCATACAGCGTAAATTACGGGTATGTTGTGAATTACCACCACGCCATTCCTTAGGCGCGGCTTCAAGCAATAATACTGATGCACCCTCTTCACGTGCAGTTATTGCTGCACATAAAGCGGCATTGCCACCACCAATTACAAGCACATCATACATGTGATTTATCCCTTTATATTTGGGACAAATTTAAGCGAAAATGCACCATGCAGTAAGGAGGCAAAAGCGATGGGGGGTTTAATATTTTTAAACACCAAATTATTTATATTTAAAAATAAAATACCTTTTTTATTGCATCAAATTGAGCCCGCAGATATTTAGAGCTTGTGAGGTTTTATGCATGCGCAGCATTATTGGTCAAACGACTCATTTAGCAGCTCTCAATTTCATCATTCTTAGTTCAAAATACTTAAACACCTTGCACCGCAAAGTACTCGCAAACATCTGTGAAACATCAACAGCCCCCATATAAGCCAAGTCATTCAACTTTTTTCGCACTTGGCCAAGCCTGTTGTTCAATCAAATCATGAATACATGAACGAATCACTGCTTTGGCTGCCAAACTTGCAGGCGATAATTCATCTTCAGGAAAGCTAATCAAATAATTGGTTCGGTCTATCGACGGGTCAACCACTTTTAAAAAATTTAAATGCTGATGGCGATGATTGATAAAAGCGCTGCCTGGTTGAATTGTTCCCACGCATAAATTGGAAACTGTATTCATCAGCAGGCTTAAACCATCAATTTCATAGGTTACATTCAACTCTATCTGTTGCTGTTCAACCAATTTTCTTAAACCATGATTGGTACTCGGCAAAACCAACGGTAGTTTCGCTAAAGCTTTTAAGGGAATGCTGCCCAATTTTAAATAATCTTCTAAATGATAAATTTTAAAAAAATCATCATTGGCACTCAAAAACATCGACTCTGAAACCAACGGCTGTAAAAACCAGTTTTTATCAATATCCTGACTAAAAATAATGGCGATATCGAGCTGTCGGGAGTTAATTAATTGCACCAGATTACCCGATAAACTTTCAACCAAATGTACTTTGATATCGGGATAGCGTTCAGCCATTATTTTAATAAAAGGAACAGCAAGAATTGATGCTGTACTTGGTGGAAAACCGACACTGACATAACCAACCAAACGTGAAGACTGTGCAGCTTCGACAGCTTGATTGGCATGACGTAAAACCAACTGTGCCTGTTTTAAAAACGCTAGTCCTGCAGGCGTTGGGGTGACACCCAATGCCGAACGCTGTAACAAACGTGTCGATAACTCAGACTCTAATTTTGAAATTTGCTGACTTAAAGCTGAAGTACCAACATCGAGTTTTTGGGCAGCTTTTCCGATACTACCCTGTTCAACAATCGTAACGAATGATTGTAGTTGTCTAAGTTCCATTGACTCTTCATTCCGTTATGAATTTGCGAGGAAATGCTATAGATGTTGATGTTAAAACAAATGCAAATCAATGTGTGGAATCAAACCTAGAATTTACATGCCAAAACCAGCTTTTAAATAATATTAATAGCCACTAAATTTTATGGTTTGAATCGTGCCTCATCGCATCAATAAACGCTTTTGCCATGCTGATATGCTCTTTATATTTCCCCAACAGGCAAAAAATGACCAATAAAAGAAACCTTATCAGCGCATCTTTTTCAGACTCCACAGCATAAAAAAACCACCCGAAGGTGGTTTTATAACGTCAGATTCAATTAGTGACCTGTACCATTAATGGCTTTTGCCATATCTTCAACAACTTTTTTGGCATCACCAAACACCATCATGGTTTTTTCGTTATAGAACAAGTCATTGTCTAGGCCTGCATAACCTGTTGC
Organism: Acinetobacter brisouioides; assembly: GCF_004331075.1. Lineage (GTDB taxonomy): Bacteria > Pseudomonadota > Gammaproteobacteria > Pseudomonadales > Moraxellaceae > Acinetobacter. Next base: position 65,672 of record NZ_SJNX01000005.1, read on the forward strand.
CATAGAGCGCTTGATCACCATAATGGTACGTGCTTTATGTGCTTCCAGAATTGGCATACCGTAGATTGGTGAACCTGGATCATCTTTTGCTGCTGGGTTTACGACATCATTTGCACCGATGACCAACACCACGTCTGTTGCAGGAAAGTCAGAGTTAATCTCGTCCATTTCCAAGATGTCTTCATACGGAACGTCTGCTTCTGCCAACAAGACGTTCATGTGACCTGGCATACGACCTGCTACAGGGTGAATCGCGAAGCGGACTTTAACCCCTTCTTCTTTCAGCAAGTTTGCCAGTTCTTTCACCGCATTTTGTGCGCGACCTTGTGCCATACCATAACCCGGTACAATCACGACGCTATCGGCATTTGACATCAGGAAGCCTGCATCGTCGGCTGAACCTGAGCGGTAGTTACGCTGTGCTTGCTCGCCTGTTGCTTTCGCCCCAGCAACTGCTGCACCACCCATTGCCCCACCAAACAAGACATTGAAAATGTTACGGTTCATGGCTCTACACATAATGTAAGACAGAATTGCCCCCGAAGAACCAACCAATGAACCTGCCACAATCAGCATGTTATTTTCAAGGGTAAAACCAATCCCTGCTGCTGCCCAACCCGAGAAGGAGTTGAGAAGCGAGACCACCACGGGCATATCACCACCGCCAACTGGGGCAATCCAAACCCACCCCAACGCCAGTGCCAATGCTGTCATTGCCCAAAATGCCGACATACTGCCTGTGCTAAAGAATAAAAATCCGCACACCAACATCGCAATAAACAAGGTTGCCTGTACAGGTTTTACCCAAGCACCCGCAATGGTTTTTGCCCATTTTTTCGCAGCCAGTTTGCCATAAGCAAACACGGATGCCGTGAAGGTAATCGCGCCCACGAAACAGCCCACAAACAATTCAAACAAGTGAACTTTGCTCATGTGTGCAGGCTGTACGCCTGCTGCGGTTAATGCTGCTTCATTTTGTGCAAATAAAACTGAAAGTTGGTTGTTGTGCAAGATAGCCGCAACCGCAATTAGTACTGCAGACAAACCGACTAAAGAGTGCATTAATGCCACAGTTTCAGGCATTTGCGTCATAGGTACAGTACGCGCACGTGCAATACCAACCACCGCACCCAATACCATCGCACCGCCAATCATCCAGACCACAGGATGGTCTGCTACAAAGAAGGTGCTCAATACAGCAATCGCCATTGCGATCATGCCGTAACGGTTACCTTTAATCGCCGTTTTCGGGCTTGATAAACCACGCAAAGTTAAAATAAACAGGACAGCACCAATCAGGTAGAACCAATCCGCATTCGCTCGAATAAATTCCATTTAGCCACCCTCTTTATTTTTTTGCTTTGGTTTGAACATTTCCAGCATACGTGCAGTGACCGCAAAGCCACCAAAAATATTAATACTGGCAAGAAACACCGCAATTGCACCCAACACACTCACCACATTAATGCTTTGGAACTGTACATTGGCATCAATACCAAGCGCAGGCATACCCACGGTTTGCAGCATTGCGCCGACTACAATAATCGACGACAAGGCATTGGTCACCGCCATCAACGGCGTATGCAAAGCAGGCGTTACCCCCCAAACCACGTAGTAACCGACAAAAATCGCCAACACAAAAATCGTAATGGTTTCAACCATGAGAATTCCCCTTAACCGCGCTTGAACAGCAGTGTGCCGCCATGAGTAACCAATAAGGCTTTTTGAATTTCATCTTCTTGATTGATCAAGAAGTTCTTGTCTTTATCAAAAAGTGTTTCAAGGAAATTAAAAACGTTACGGGCATATAGAGCCGAAGCTTCTGTTGCCACCGTGGCTGGAATATTTGGAACACCCAGAATTTTCACGCCATTTTCAGTGGTCACGGTTTCACCGACTTTTGAACCTTCCACGTTACCGCCCGTTTCCACTGCCATGTCCAAAATCACAGAACCTGCTTTCATTTTGGCAACAGTTTCCGCCTTGATCAGACGTGGTGCATTGCGCCCTGGCAACAGTGCTGTGGTAATCACGATATCGGCATTGGCAACTGCTTTATCGACAATCGCGGCCTGATCCTTGATGTACTGCTCGCCTGGCATCCAGCCATAACCATTCTTTGCCGCATCGGCAGCACGCTGTTGTTCTTCTTCAGACATTGGAACATCGAGCCACTTACCCCCCAAAGACTCAACCTGATCTTTAGCCGTTGGACGCAAATCGGTGGCTTCAACCACAGCACCCAAACGCTTGGCCGTTGCAATCGCCTGCAAACCTGCGACACCCACCCCCATCACCACAACGCGTGCAGGTTTCACTGTACCCGCAGCAGTCATCAGCATCGGGAACATACGCTGGTATTCATTTGCAGCGAGCAGTACCGATTTATAGCCCGACAAGTTCGCCTGAGATGACAACACGTCCATGTTTTGTGCACGAGATAAAGTTCGAGGCAATAACTCCAATGCAAATGCTGAAATATGTTGGGTGGCAAACTGCTCAAGTTCAGTATTGCGATACGGGTCAAACATCGCAATGAGCGTTGTGTTTGCTGAAATCTTCTGGATTTCATCACCTTGGGGTGCGCGAACTTTCAAAATAATCTGACTGCCTTGATAGGCATCTTCAGCTATTGTCGCGCCAACCTGCGTATAAGCATCATCAAGATAGGCTGCTTTATGTCCTGCCCCTCTTTGAATGACAACGCTATGACCAGCGCCAACCAACTTCTTTACAGTTTCTGGGGTCGCTGCGACTCGACTTTCTCCAGCAACTGTTTCCATAGGAATTCCGATTTGCATTGAGCGTTTTCCTCAGGCTAGTTTGTGTGTTAAAAACATCGCAAACTGCAATGTTTCTCCCATTTTTTCTGCATATTGTTTGGATTCTAATCAAACTTTTTGAAAATACCACCCATTATTTATTTAATAAATGACGATATTTCCATTTAATGCTTATTAAGCATGACTCAAGAGTATAAAATAGGAAAGTTTTGCTTCATTTCAATGAAGATTAATTCTTCATCTTATTCCATGCCTATTTCATTTTCACGTAACCAAATCGGTTCAGTTTTTGCGCTATGTGCTGCTTTTTTATTTAGCTCAAAAGCCATTTTTATTAAACAAGCTTATGCCTTGTCATCTCAGGTTGATGCTACGGTCTTGATGGCACTTCGCATGGGCAGTGCTTTGCCTTTTTTTCTACTTATGGCATGGTATTTTCGCCAGCAAAGACAGGCTCTTCAGAGCAAAGACTGGGGACTTTTAGTCATTGCAGGCTTGTTAGGGTATTACTTTGCAAGTTGGCTGGATTTTATCGGTCTGATGTACATCAGTGCCTCTTTAGAGCGGATTATCTTGTTTTTGTATCCAACGCTCACTGTGCTGGCATCGAGCCTAATTTACAAACAACCTTTACGACTAAAAGCGTATGTTGCCATTTTGCTAAGTTATGGAGGTACAGTGATTGTGATGCTGCAAGAGCAAAATCATGCACCAATGCAGAGCAATTTCTGGCTAGGAGCAAGTTTGGTCTTTGCGAGCGCAATTGCCTTCGCATGTTATTTACTCCTGACACCTCGCCTGATTGAGAAATTTGGTGCCTCGAATTTTACAGGTCTTGCACTAAGCATAGCTTGCATTGGCACATTAGTACATTTTTTAATCGCAACACCACAACCTTTACATCTTTTGGCACAGCTTCCCGTAGGAGTTTGGGCTTATGGAATTGGGTTGGGTTTATTCGTTACGGTATTACCTACAGTTTTATTGATGCAAAGCATTGCCCGTATTGGTGCATCACAGTCCGCAATGATTGCCGCGATTGGCCCAATTCTGACTATCTTGCTCGCAGTATTATTCTTAAATGAACATCTCAATCTTTGGCAATGGCTTGGCTGTGCGCTGAATATTATTGGAATTATGCTGATTAGTCTGAGCAAGCATCGCTTGAAACACTAGCATCCAGCAGTGCCAAAATCTGCTGAAAATGTGCGCCAGCAGATTTTTCTGCCAAACAGTCATCAGGGTTACGCAGTGGGCATTGATCTAAAGATAGACAACCACAACCAATACACCAATCCAATTGCTGCCTCAACTGTAACAAGGTTTGAATTTTTTCATCGAGTTGCGCTTTCCACAAAATCGACATGTGCTGCCAGTCCTGTTTGGAAGCAACTTGATGATCTGGCAAGACTGCAAACGCCTGTTTGACCTCATCTAAAGAAATACCGACTGACTGTGCGACCTTAATAATCGCCACCCGACGTAGCATGGCACGTAAATAACGGCGCTGATTCCCATTGGTGCGGGTGCTCCAAATGAGTTGTTTTTCTTCATAAAAGCGTAGGCTCGCGACACTGACCCCGCTACGTTTTGCCAGTTCACCAATGCTGATCAATGATTGCTCTGAATTTTCCGACATTTTTATTGACCTCAAGTTAACTTGAGCTTTGATACTAGCATGACTCAATCTTGCACACGATCACGCACATGAAGACAACATCAGCACCCACAACATCTTGTTTAAACATTTTAAATCCAGAAACGCTCTACAATCCTCAGCCCTTTGCTTATAGCCATGTAGTTGAAGTGCAGAATTTTCGACGTATCTTACATATTGCTGGGCAAGGTGGAGAAACCAGTGACGGAGAGTTATCCCCCATTTTTGCCGAGCAAGTCTGGCAGGCTTTTCACAACCTTGAATCGGCCTTACATGCTGTTGATGCCACACTGCAAGATATTGCGGTGCTGCGCGTCTTGATTGTGGAACACTCGGTCAAAAAACATACTGTTTTGATTGAGATTATGCAGCAACTATGGCGTAATCAGGCTTTTCCTGCGTGTACCTTAATTCCTGTTTCAGGGCTCGCATTAACCGCTATGTTGTTTGAAGTTGAAGCAACCGCGTATACCCTTTAACGCTCCGAGGCAGTTTATGCATGACACTCTCGATATTAGTCAAAACAAGAAATTGCTCTGGCTGATGGCACTGGCTTGCGGTTTGACTGCGGGTGCCAATTATTTCAGCCAGCCACTCATTCATTCTATTCAGCAATCCTTTCAAGTCGATGCTGCACAAGCCCAGTTGACTGTGACACTGGCACAACTCTCTTATGCTTTAGGTTTGCTCTTGATTGTTCCACTGGGGGATATTGCCAATAAACGCAAATTCATTCCTGGACTGATGTGTCTGGCAGGTATCGGATTATGTTTGTGTGCCTGTGCGGTCAACCTCCCCATGCTTTGGCTTGGCACCATGATGACAGGGTTGTTTTCAGTTGCAGCACAGGTGCTAATTCCCTTTGCAACGATGGCTGTCAAACCTGAAAAAATCGGTGAAGTAGTGGGCTTCCTAATGAGCGGGTTACTGGTGGGAATTTTACTGTCCACCAGTTTGTCTGGGCTACTCTCGAATTTGGTTCACTGGAAACTGATTTACATTTTAAGCGCGATTTTAATTTTTATTTTGGCGTATCTGTTACAACGCGAATTGCCTTATGTCATGCGCCAGAAAATGTCTTATCTAGAAATTTTTAAGTCTATGGCCGTGCTGATCGTAGAAGAACGTCGCCTGAACTTTCGTGCCTACGTTGGCGCAGGGGCATTTGCCTCCATGAGTGTGATTTATTCCACCATTGCTATGTATTTGTCTTCCGCACCGTTTCATTTGGCAGACTCGCTGATTGGCATGGTCAGTCTGGTCGGTGTGTTTGGGGCACTTTCAGCGCGCTATGTCGGGAAATATGCTGATCGGGGGTATGGCAATCTGTTTACAGGTTTGGGCTGTATCTTACTGCTCTCTAGCTGGGTTATGTTTTATTATTCAAGCCACAGTATTTGGCTCTATATTCTCGGCTTTGCAACGACGAACTTAGGGCTTGCCTTTGTACATTCTTGCAATCAAAACATTATTTTCCGCATCCGCCCTACTGCCAAATCTCGCCTGAACTCGATTTATATGACGCTGTATTTTTCAGGCGCAGCCACAGGTTCAGCACTGGGTACTTATGCATGGAATCACGGCGGTTGGGTCTATACCTGTTGGGTTGGTTTAGGGCTAGCCGTATTTTGTAGCAGCTTTGCCCTGATTGATTTTGTCTGTTATGGCAAACGTGTCCAAGCTTCTCAACACACCTGAATCACGGGATAAAAGGGTTTTTTCCAGTCTAGTGCCTGCCCATGTTCCAGCAAGACCAGCATAAACTGACTGAGCAAGGTCATTAAAATTTGGCTGGCGGTATTTAGATGTTTCCGCATGATCACGCTATTGCAAGTCGAGCCGCCATGCATGATTTGATTATGCAAAGTAGATAAACGATCAAAGATAATCAGCAACAGTTCCATCGTGTTTTTCTGGGCAAAGGCATGTTGTACGCGCTGTTGATCTGCATGAAAATGCACTTTCCAGCTTTGCTCATCAATATTCTGATTTTGAAAGTCCCAAAGTTTTTGATAGACATACGGATTATTTGACCAATCCGCCATCGCCTGACTACAACGTTCCCAAACACAATGTTCAATACGCTGCTCTTGATCCAGCTGGTACAATCTGAGCAAAAACTGCTTGAGGTGCTGTTGATCTTCATCAAAAACCTCATGCAGGTTTTCTATATAAATGGCATTGAAAGCAATCCATAAACTGACAAAACGCAAATCTGCATCATCATCCAGCTCTTTGGCTTTTCTTAACCAACTTAATCCCCGTTGCATTCTCAAATTAAAATTTACTGAATAGAGATGCTTATGTTTTTTAAAAATTTCTTCTAATAAATACATCGCTTTAACCTTGGCTAAGCATTTTATTTAAGCATACGCCAATCTGTTTTTCACATCAATTCGTCACTATGACTGGTCGCACCATTTATCAATCGGGCTTACTTTTCAGCAGGTTTTTGGCAGAAAATCCATGCGTTTAGAATAACTGCCAAAAAAAAGCCCGATACAAGTATCGGGCTTTTTTCTTAACACTTAATTAACCACGGTAATAGCGCTGTGCAACAAATGGCATTTTCACCACCTTCATTGCTACGAGTTTATTACGCACTTTAGCAAACAGCTCTGTACCTTCTTTGGCATGGGCAATGTCAACATAACCCATCGCAATCGGGCTTGCCAAACTTGGGGCAAAACCACCACTGGTCACTTGTCCAAGCACTTGTCCGTCCTGATCGACAATTTCCGCACCTTCACGTACTGGCATACGATCTAAAATTTGGAAACCAACACGTTTTTGAGCAACACCTTGCTGCATTTGCGCTTGAATAGTCGCAGCACCTGCATAACCACCTTCACGCTCACCACCCGCGCGGCGAACTTTAGAGATCGCCCAAAGTAGGTTTGCTTCAACAGGAGTTTTGGTTTGGTCCATATCATGACCATACAAGCACAAACCTGCTTCCAAACGTAGTGAGTCACGTGCACCCAAACCGATCAGTGCCACTTCAGGCTCTGCAATCAAGGCTTTTGCCAAGGCTTCTACATCACCGCTCGCCACTGAAATTTCGTAGCCATCTTCACCTGTATAACCTGTACGGCTCACGATGCATTCAACACCGTTTAGCTGTACACGCTTGATTTGCATAAAACGCATTTCTGCAACTTCAGGGTTAAAACGTGCCAAAACAGTTGCCGCTTCAGGACCTTGCAATGCAAGTAAAGCACGCTCGGCAAATTGCTCAACGATTTCACATTGACCTGTCAAGTGCGCGCGCATATGTGCCAAGTCTTGCTCTTTACATGCAGCGTTGACCACCAGATACAACTCGTCTTGAGACAGACGTGCCACCATCAAGTCATCCAAGATGCCACCTTGCGGATTGGTAAACAGTGCATAACGTTGCATACCTTCAGGCAAATCCTCAATATCAACTGGTACAAGGCTTTCTAAAGCACGGGCTGCATTTTCACCACGTAGAAATACTTGTCCCATGTGCGATACATCAAACAGACCTGCATGTTCACGGGTATGTAAATGTTCTTTAAGCACACCAGCTGCATATTGTACAGGCATGTTGTAACCTGCAAACGGCACCATTTTTGCGCCATGCTCAATATGCAACGCCGCCAATGGCGTATTTTTTAATTCAGACATGCTTAGTCCTCATAATTGCTGATGCTTGGGCAAGCACAGATTAAGTTACGGTCGCCATACACGTTATCGACACGTCCAACAGGTGACCAGTATTTGCTTTCCACCAATTCAGGTAATGGATATACCGCTTGTTCACGTGAATATGGATGTGCCCATTCGCCAGTCAATTCTTGTGCCGTATGTGGCGCATTTTTTAACGGGTTGTCTTGTGCGTCCAACTCGCCTGTCGTCACTTGCTGAATTTCTTCAGCAATTTTGTTCATGGCATTGATGAAGCGCTCAAGCTCATACAAGCTTTCACTTTCAGTCGGCTCAACCATGAGCGTACCCGCAACCGGGAATGACATAGTCGGTGCATGGAAACCAAAGTCGATCAGACGTTTTGCAACGTCATCTACGGTAATACCGCTGGTTTCTTTCAGACCACGCAAGTCCAAAATACATTCGTGTGCAACCAGATCATGGCTACCTGTGTACAACACAGGGTAAGCTGCGTTTAGACGTTTTGCCACGTAGTTAGCATTTAAAATTGCCATTGCCGATGCTTGACGCAAACCTTTACCACCCATCATACGGATATACATCCATGTGATTGGTAAAATGCTCGCACTACCAAACGGCGCAGCACTTACTGCATTGGTTTTACGGCTTAAATGATAGCTATGACCTGGCATAAATGGCTTCAAGTGCTCTTTCACACCAATCGGGCCAACACCTGGTCCACCACCACCATGTGGAATACAGAAAGTTTTGTGCAAGTTCAAGTGTGATACATCACCACCAAACTGACCTGGTGCACACAAGCCCACCATTGCGTTCATGTTTGCGCCATCGATATACACCTGACCGCCATGCTCATGCACGATGTCACAGATTTCACGTACCGCATGTTCAAATACACCGTGTGTTGACGGGTAAGTGATCATTAAGGCTGCAAGGTCTTGGCTGTGTTGTTCAGCTTTGCTACGCAAGTCTTCAACATCGACGTTACCGTTGTCATCACATGCGACAACCACAACTTTCATGCCCGCCATGCTCGCAGTTGCAGGGTTAGTACCGTGCGCAGACTGTGGAATCAAGCAGATGTTACGCTGACCTTCACCACGGCTAGCATGATAACCACGGATTGCAAGCAAGCCTGAATATTCACCTTGTGAACCTGCATTTGGCTGAAGCGAAATCGCATCATAACCTGTTGCCGCACATAGCATTTGCTCAAGCTGATTGACCATTTCTACATAGCCTTGCGCCTGTGCAAGTGGTGCAAATGGATGCAGGTTACCAAATTCTGGCCATGTAATTGGCAGCATTTCGCTGGCTGCATTCAACTTCATGGTACATGAACCTAGTGGAATCATGCTGCGGTCAAGTGCCAAATCTTTATCTGCCAAACGACGCAAATAGCGCATTAGCTCAGTTTCGCTGTGATGCGTATTGAAAATTGCATGTTGCAAAATCGCGCTTTCGCGAAGTAATGCCGTTGGCAATGCAGATGTGTAAGCTGCCGCAACAGCTTCAAATTCAGGTGCAGTTTGACCTTGTGCAAACAGTGCCCAAAGTGCAGCAACGTGTTCAGGGGTCGTGGTTTCATCAAGTGAAATACCCACTTGAGTTGCATCAATTTCACGCAAGTTGATTTCTTGTGCACGTGCAGCTTCAAGCACGGCTGCCGCATCGACTTGAGTCAAGGTCAATGTATCAAAGAATGCGTTATTGCTAACATTGACACCCAACTGTTTCAAGCCTTGTGCCAAGATCGCAGTTAAAGCGTGTGTACGTTCAGCAATCTCTTTTAAGCCTTGTGGCCCATGATAAACTGCGTACATGCTGGCAATGTTGGCAAGCAACACTTGAGCAGTACAGATGTTACTGGTCGCTTTTTCACGGCGGATATGCTGTTCACGCGTTTGTAATGCCAAACGTAGTGCAGGCTTACCCAAACGGTCAATCGACATCCCCACAACACGACCAGGCATATCACGTTTGTAAGCATCTTTCGTTGCAAAGTAAGCTGCGTGTGGGCCACCAAAGCCCATTGGTACACCAAAACGCTGCGCTGTACCAATCGCAACATCAGCACCCCACTCACCTGGTGCTTTCAATACAGTCAGTGCCAACAAGTCAGCAGACACAGCAACCAAGGCATTTACACTATGCACTTGCTCAACCAAAGCTGCGTAGTCATACACTTCACCTGTGCTTGCAGGGTATTGTAATAACACACCGAAGAATTCAGCAAAGTCAGCAACTTGTTGCTCGTCACCTACCACAACTTCGATACCGAGTGGCTCAGCACGGGTACGTAAAACATCTAAAGTTTGTGGATGGCAGTGCAATGATGCAAAGAATTTGTTGGCTTTTTTGTTTTTAGATACACGCTTACAGAAAGTCATGGCTTCTGCACAAGCGGTTGCTTCATCTAGCAAAGACGCATTTGAAATCGACAAACCTGTCAAATCCGAGATCATGGTCTGGAAGTTTAACAATGCTTCAAGACGACCTTGAGAAATTTCAGGTTGGTACGGTGTATATGCCGTATACCATGCTGGATTTTCCAGCAAGTTACGCAAAATTGGCGCAGGCGTATGAGTTGGGTAATAACCCTGACCAATATGGCTACGGAAAATCTGGTTTTTCTGAGCGATGGCTTTGAGTTCTGCCAAAGCCTGTTCTTCACTCACACCATCGGTGCTTTCAAGCACGTTAGTGTTTTTAATTGAATCTGGAATCACTGCTGCAATTAATGCTTCAAGGTCACTATAACCCAATGCATTCAGCATGTGCTGCTGTTCAGTTGCCGTTGGCCCGATATGACGGCTAACGAAACTGTTGGTATTGTTAAAATTAATGCTCATGCCAACCCCTTAAGAATGAATAAATGCGTCATAAGCATCTGCATCTAGCAATTCAGCAAATGCTGCGCTGTCGTCGGCTTTCATACGGAAAAACCAGCCTGCGCCCATGGCATCTTCATTTACGGTTTCTGGTGCATTGACCAATGCTTCATTGATTTCTAACACTTCGCCAGATAATGGCATATCAATGTTACTGGCAGCTTTCACTGACTCAATCACAGCAACTTCTTCACCTTTGCTGTACGCTTGAAGTTCAGGCAGTTCAATATAAACCACATCACCCAAAGCATCTTGTGCATGCTCAGTAATACCTACGGTAATGCTACCGTCTTCTTCTAAACGTAACCATTCATGCTCAGTGGTAAAACGAATTGTTGACGCCATGACAAATTCCTCAGTCCTTCACCCTAAAAGGCAATTAATTGCAGAAAATTTACTCATTTTTCAAATACATAAAAGCACAATGCTTTACAGCCCGGGCATAGCTAAAAATAAAAGGCAGCATGCGACCAGACCACCTTGATATTCAAGGGAGTAATTGAAAACCTAATGGGAAAGTACGGAAGTTGTAACAACTAAGAACGCTAAACATGTCAGTTGCGAGATGCGACATATGACCACCCAATTCCATAAGTGAGTAAATATGCCCCATCTGTATATGTACCTGAGAGCTTCAACTTGTAGCAAAAAAGTATGGCTACAAATTTTCCTCCTTCGGTGAATCACGCTATGCAGGTGATTTCTCTCCAGATTTTTGAGATAGATTACAGTCCTTTTGCCTGAGAGTTTCCGGGGTCGTTGCTCCTTCGGCGAGCCTATGGGTGACTTCTCTCCTGTAATGCGCGTATTTAAGCATAAACAATGCCAAAATTTCTATATAGACCTAAGTTATATTTCCGATTATTTACAGTCAGCACACCGCAAATTAAACGATAGGTCAATATTCCAAAGCCATCTTATTTTTAGGTAGAAAAATTCAAAACCAGATTCATTCTCGCCAATATATTTTCTACTCAATGTCTGATTTTATATAAATCCCACCCCACATCATGATGCATCGATAGTGTATTTGATTTCTTCAAAATATTGGCTTGCACACCTGTCCTTCTTATCTACTCTCTCAGCGCTGCGCGGTCATAACCTTTTATCAGCAAGAGATTGTGGTTCTTTGAGATTCATACTGGACTAATTCGGGTACAAATTTGACATCATCAGTTGTGCGATTGCCAATAAAAAATTGAACAGGATGACCATGGGCAGCAACGGCTAAATGATTTTTTGAGCTATCTCCCTATTTTTTTACACAGAAAACCCAAAAAAACCTCTCATAAAACCCTTATTTTCAACAATCAAAAATCAGGTCAACAAGCATGGCTTTTGTATCCTTTTACAGCGCTTTTGTTGCATTTTTAACCAATGACATTGCTTAAAAAAACAACAGATTTTAAGGTGAAAGTTAGTTAGTACTCCATTCTGACAAAAAAGTAAAAACGATATTTCTACAAATAGGAAGTAAGCAATAAATGATGACATAAGAGGATTGAATAACATGAATAATTTTTTTGCTGGAGGCCCTCAGGGATCGCATCCTGACGCCATATATTATTGGAATCAGTTCCAACCCATCTTAGCAGTTGTGGTCATTTTACTTGTCGGCTGGGTGATCGCTTTACTCATCGCCGCTGGGGTAAAAAAACTTCTGCATCAGCTCAACACCAATCATCGACTTTCTTCAGCAACCACCCAAAATACAGCCAATTTTCCTGATATTGAACAGATTATTTCCAAGATCGTGTTCTGGTTTATCATGATCATCGCCGTGATTGCTGCATTGAATGTGCTTAATCTCAACAGTGTCAGTGGGCCATTTAGTAATATGCTTGCCCAAGTGTTGGCTTTTATTCCGAGCCTACTTGCTGCAATTGCAGTCGGTTTTATTGCATGGATTTTAGCTCAGCTGATTCGGATGGGCTTACAGCGTATTTTGAGTCATACACAACTTGATGAAAAGCTAAGTGCAGAAGTGGGTGTTCGCCCAATCAGCCAAAATATTGCGGATATTATTTACTGGCTGGTGTTGTTACTGTTCCTTCCAGTAGTCTTATCGCTTCTCGGTCTGACTGGTTTACTCATACCAGTAGAAAATATGGTGAACGAAGTCGTATTGTTCCTGCCAAATATGTTTATCGCAGGTGTGATTGTCTTTGTTGGTTATATTCTGGCAAACATTGTGCGTGGCATGGTTGAAGGTTTGCTACGCAGTTTAGATATTCAAACCCAGGCGCAAAAAATTGGGCTGTTCAAAACAGGGAATCTGCCCCATTTACTCGGTTCTTTTGTCTTCACCCTGATTATTATTACCGCACTGATTATTGCTTTTGAGGCTTTAGGTATTCAAGCCATTTCACGACCAGCAACCGCGATGCTGTCTGAAATTATGAATGCTATTCCACAGATCATTGCTGCTGGCTTGATTTTGGTGATTGCCTATGTCGTGTCACGTTTTGTCGCACAGTTGGTCAGTGAACTGGTCGCTGGGACTGGTGTAGATGAGATTCCTGCCAAACTGGATCTACAACGCTTTTTAGGTGCAACTAAAGTTTCAAGTGCGGTGGGTACACTGATTATATTTTTCACCATGTTGTTTGCAATCTCTGAGGCAGCGCACCGTTTAGGCTTGGAGCAGGTCAGCGGTTTGATCTCGATGTTTATCCATTTTGGTAGCAATATTCTATTGGGTGCAGTGATTTTGGTGATCGGCTTCTGGTTAGCCAATCTCGTTGCCAATACGCTGCAACGTGGAGAGCATAACTGTTCCCGTTGGTTAGGCAGTTTAGTCCGCATCCTCATTTTAGGGTTAGTTATCGCAATGGGCCTACGTGCGATGGGGATTGCCGATTCGATTGTGAATTTGGCCTTTGGTTTAACCTTGGGTTCAGTGGCTGTTGCCTTTGCTTTAGCTTTCGGTCTGGGTGGTCGCCAACCTGCAGAACGGTTGTTAACCGACTTGTTAGATAAAGCCAAACAACAAGCAAATAAACCTTGCGACTCAACCAACCCGACAGAAAAAGAGACCAACATCTCTCAGCCACCCGACAAAAAAGATGATCTTTAATCGGGCTGAAATCCGCTAAAAACAATGACCACACACTGTGGTCATTGTTTTATGCTCACCAGCCCTGTTACGAAGTCGCCAGTAACATTCAGGGTTGAATTTAGAATGTCTGATACAACCCAAATGCAAGCTTTCCATAAGAACATCTAAAATTCACTCAAAATAAGAAGATGCGTAAATTCCATTTTCCTCAATGCAGCATATTCCAAAATATGAGTCGATTTAATTTTTGTGATACTATGCCGCGCAATTGAAAAGCCCTGAATACGCTTAAATCCGCAGAGTGTCGCTTTGGACATCAGCCACTTTTCTGAAGATTGAGTAATGGTATTTTTCTATTCATTTTTCAGGATTTCTCACTATTTTAAGCTGTGGTTTGCAACTTCATTTTTTATCTTTTTACATTTCAAACTCGGTTTTTATATCGACCGTTGTGATTGATTATTTTTTAGAAGATAACCATGAGTTCATTTGGAAAACTGTAGGGCGTGATAGGTCGCACACATTTTTCAAACATAAAATAGGCTAAAATAGTGGTTCGTTCATATTCTCTATGTAACATTGATTCAACAGGTTGGTTTTAAATGAATATCTCGCAAAGCACTGAAATCAAGCAACACCCCCGCATCAGTGTTGCGCCGATGATGGACTGGACAACCAAAGACTATCGATATTTTGCTCGCCTGTTTAACCCAAATGTCGTGCTTTATACTGAAATGGTGACCACGGGCGCAATTATTTATGGTGATGCGCCACGTCATTTAAACTTCAATCAGCAAGAACACCCGATTGTGCTGCAACTGGGCGGCTCAGATCCCAAAGAGCTTGCCACCTGTAGCAAAATGGCACAAGACTGGGGTTACGATGAAATTAACCTGAATGTTGGCTGCCCAAGCGACCGCGTACAAAACAATAAAATCGGCGCATGTCTCATGGCAGAACCTGAACTGGTGGCTGAATGTATTGCCACCATGCAACATGCCGTGCAAATTCCTGTACATGTCAAACACCGCATCGGGATTGATGACATGCAGTCTTATGAGGAAATGCTACATTTTGTCGATACGGTTGCTCAAATAGGCTGTACGCATTTTGTGGTACATGCCCGTATTGCATTACTCAAAGGCTTATCGCCAAAAGAAAACCGTGAAGTTCCCCCTTTACGCTATGAAGATGTTTACCGCTTAAAACAAGACCGTCCACACCTGTTTATTGAAATTAATGGCGGGATAAAAACCGTTGCTGAAACCAAAGCGCATCTGGAACATGTTGATGGAGTCATGATCGGGCGCGAAGCCTATCACAATCCATATTTGCTGGCAGAACTGGGCGAGCTGTGGAATCTCGACATGCCTGACCGTTTTGAGATCATGCAGCAAATGTTGCCCTATATTCAGCAACGTCTTGCCGAAGGTGCACCATTGTCGATTATTACCCGTCATATTTTAGGTTTATTTCAAAACCTGCCAGGCGCACGCAAATGGCGTCAGGCGCTCAGCGGTGGCAATGCCAAAACCTTTGCCGATGTTGAACAGGCGATTGATAACATTCAGGCAGCGATGAAACGTACAGAAGATTATCTACGAGAAGCACAGCTTTAAATATTTTTCTCAGCAGTATCGAGTATGTTGATACTGCTGAGCATTTGTTTCCATTTTTATAAGTATGGTGTTCTTTACATTTAAAAAGACGCGTTTCAATGTGATCAAAAGATATGCATACAGCTCTACAGTGAAGGTATGCACAAATCAGACATCAAACTGATTTTTTACGAAGTGCTTCAAGCTTTTTCAGCACTTCAGCCACCGCGATCATGGCAAAACTTGATGTCACCACCACCGCCGAGCCATAGCCACCACAGCGCAAGCCCGCACTTGGGCAAACATCAGCGCTGGAAAATGGATTATCAATCGAGTAAACACAGGTAATCCCAAACTTGTCTTTGGGCTTTTTACAAATGCCTTTACTGCGTAACTGGGCACGCAGTTTTGCCAGCATCGGGTCTTGTTCTGTTTTGGACAAATCCGCCACACGGATTTTCAGTGGATCAAGTTTGCCGCCTGCACCACCTGACACAATCAACGGAATCTTGTTAAAACGGCAGTGCAACATCAAGGCAAGTTTGGCTTTGACATCATCAATACAGTCCAGAATCACATCAGGCACATCAAGCAAAAGTTCTTTGACATTTTCAGGGCTAAGATAATCATCAATGACGTCGACCTGCATCCGTGGGTTAATCTGACGACAACGCTCTGCCATCACCGCAACTTTATCATGCCCCAGTGTCGAACTGATGGCAGGTAACTGGCGGTTAATATTGGATGATGCAATCACGTCCATATCGACCAGTGTTAAACGCCCAATACCTGTACGCGCCAAGGCTTCTACAGCCCAACTCCCCACACCGCCAATGCCGATCACCATGACATGGCTTTGTTCAAAATGGTTGAAATTCGGCTCACCATAAATTTTGGCAACACCTGCAAAACGGCGGTCATATTCATCATGAGCAAGATCGGTCATAGCGCTAACATTTTAGGAATTGAAAGACAGGGCGGCTATTTTACTGCTTTTTGCAACTTAGGGGGAATGAAAAAAGCGCCCAGAATGACTCGACGCTTTTTCTCTAGAACATCAATAGACTGCTTTCACCAATCCCTTGTGTTTCTCCTTATAGGAGAAAAATAAAGAGGTTATAAATCATGCTGAAGGAAGTCCAATATTAGGACGCGATCAGATGACGCAGCACATAATGCAATATCCCGCCTGCTTTAAAGTATTCCACTTCATTCAGGGTATCGATGCGACACAGGACTTCAAACTGATCACGTGAACCATCGACACGTTTGACATGTACTTGTAAAGTTTGATGCGGTTGCAGATCATCACCCAACCCTGAAATCGAAATGATCTCTTGCCCTGTCAAGTTTAGACTTTGACGGGTTTGACCATCAACAAACTGTAGCGGTAACACCCCCATACCCACCAAGTTCGAGCGGTGAATCCGTTCAAAACTTTCTGCAATCACAGCTTTTACACCGAGTAAATTAGTACCTTTAGCGGCCCAGTCACGCGATGAACCTGTACCGTATTCTTTACCTGCAATAATCAGCAGTGGTGTATGTTCTTGTTGATAACGCATCGCTGCATCATAAATTGCCAGTTTCTCGCCACTCGGGATATAAATAGTATTACCGCCTTCTTCACCACCGAGCATTTCATTTTTAATGCGAATATTGGCAAATGTACCACGCATCATCACTTCATGATTACCACGGCGTGAACCATAGGAGTTAAAGTCTTTCGGCTCAACCCCATGAGCTTGCAAGTAACGTCCCGCAGGGCTGTCTTTTTTGATATTTCCCGCAGGTGAAATATGGTCAGTGGTGACCGAATCACCGAGGACTGCCAAAATTCGAGCATCAACAATATTGTCAATCGGTACAGGTGGCTGATCAATGTCAGCAAAAAATGGCGGATGCTGAATATAAGTCGAGTCATCCTTCCACGCATAAGTTTGGCTTTCAGGAATCTGAATGGATTTCCAACTGACATTTCCCTCAAACACCTGTGCATATTCGCGGTGAAACATTGCCGTATTGACTTGTCGTAATGCTGTTGTAATTTCCTCTGTAGTCGGCCAAATATCTTTCAGGTAAATTGCTTCCCCCTGATCGTTGGTGGCTAGAGGCTCAGTGGTTAAATCGATACGAATCGTACCTGCCAAACCAAAAGCAATCACCAGCGGTGGCGATGCCAACCAGTTGGTTTTGACCAGTGGATGCACTCGGCCTTCAAAATTTCGGTTGCCTGAAAGTACCGAAGCGACATTTAAGTCATGACATTGAATCGCTTCTTCAATCACTTCAGGTAAAGGCCCAGAGTTACCAATACAGGTGGTACAGCCATATCCCACCAACTGATAACCTAACTGATTTAAATACGGCGTTAATCCTGCTGCGTCAAGGTAGTCTGTCACCACTTTAGAACCAGGGGCTAAAGAACTTTTTACCCACGGTTTACGCTGCAAGCCTTTTTCGATAGCTTTTTTCGCAAGCAGCCCTGCTGCCAGCATAACGCTTGGGTTGGACGTATTGGTACATGACGTAATTGCAGAAATAACTACATCGCCATGTTTGAGTTCAAAGTGTTCACCATTGAGCGTACAGCTTGGCGCATCATTTTGCACACTGGCAGTTTGTGCAGCCACGGCTGTACCACCACCTTCATTTTCCAGTTTTTCTTTATCCTGTTTGGCGGGCTTCATATTGAGTTCTAAGACTTCATCAAAAGTTTTAGCAACATTCGACAGTAGCACTCGATCTTGCGGGCGTTTCGGCCCTGCCAAACAGGCTTGAACACTGGACATATCCAGACTTAAGCTGTCAGTAAATTCAGGTTCATCGCCTGCGTTACGCCATAAACCTTGCGCCTGACTATAGGCTTCAACCAGTGCAATCCGTTCAGGCTGGCGACCTGTTAAACGTAAATATTCCAAGGTCACTTCATCAATCGGGAAAAAGCCGCAAGTTGCGCCATATTCAGGTGCCATATTGGCAATCGTCGCGCGGTCAGCCAGTGGCAAATCTGCCAATCCATCACCATAAAATTCTACAAATTTACCTACCACGCCTTTTTTACGCAGCATCTGGGTAATGGTCAGCACCAAATCCGTCGCGGTAATCCCTTCAGGTAATTTTCCTGTGAGTTTAAAACCAATCACTTCGGGAATCAGCATCGAAATCGGTTGTCCGAGCATTGCTGCTTCGGCTTCAATTCCACCGACACCCCAGCCCAACACACCCAAGCCATTGATCATGGTGGTATGTGAGTCTGTCCCCACCAAAGTATCAGGGAAGGCAAAAGTTTGCCCGTCATCGTCGGCTGTCCAAACTGCTTGCGCCAAATATTCCAGATTGACCTGATGGCAAATCCCTGTGCCTGGCGGCACCACACTAAAATTGTTAAATGCCGACTGCCCCCAGCGTAAAAACTGGTAACGTTCGGCATTGCGCTGCATTTCGATTTCGACATTATCTTTAAAAGCATGACTACTGGCAAAATGATCGACCATGACCGAATGGTCAATCACCAGATCCACTGGCGACAGCGGATTAATCTTGTCAGGGTTCTGACCTGCTTTGGCAACTGCCGCACGCATTGCAGCCAAATCGACTACCGCAGGTACACCCGTAAAATCCTGCATCAACACCCGTGCAGGGCGATACTGAATTTCCTGTTCACTGGTTTTTTGTTTTAACCAATCCACAATCGCATGAATATGAGCACTGGTAACAGTATGGTTATCTTCAAATCTCAGGAGGTTTTCCAGTAACACCTTCAATGATTTTGGCAGTTTGCTTAAATCACCAAGCCGTTCAGCGGCTTTGGGCAAACTAAAATACTGATAGCTGTGTGTACCCACCTGCAAGGTTTGCAACGCATGAAAACTGTTAATGTGACTGTATTTAGATTTAGCATGAGCCATACGGGAATCCTCCGATTCGGCATTTTATTTTTAGGCGTCCTTTCTTCTTTACTGTATGCCGATTTAACTTGAGAAGTGTTCTGTTTTGGTTAGAGCATGTTGGTCTTTGCAAGTGGCAAAACATCTAAGGTATTTTGCCAAATTTTTTCAGCTAAAGGCTCAATAGGCAGATTCAGGCTCTGTGCCAGACCTTCGAGTACAAAAGGCAAATTCACAGGCGTATTGCGCGTGCGCTGCTCAGTTAAAGTCTGACAACATAAGGGGGTCATATCAGGACAGTCAGTTTCTAAAACTAGATGTTCCACTCCCACAGCCTGTACCACCTGATGCAATTTCTTGGCATTCGGGTTGGTAATCTGTCCTGTAACACCCAGTTTAAAACCCATCTGAATAAAAGCTTTGGCTTCTTCAATGCCACCGCTAAAAGCATGGGCAATCCCACCTTGCTGAAAACGCTGTTTTTTTAACAGGGCCAAAACATCTGCATGACTTTTGCGAATATGTAACAAGACAGGTAAACCAAACTGCTGTGCCAGTTCTAGTTGCGCAGCAAAATACTGTTTTTGTTTTTGTAATAATTCAGGCTGCTTATGCTGTTTTAAAAACGTATCTAAACCTATTTCCCCCACAGCCACACAGGTTTGCTGTCTCAGCATATGCTCTAAATGCTGTAAATGTTCTGGCTGATGCTGCTCAATATAAAATGGATGTAACCCAGGTGCCAGATAACTTTGCGGCACATTACTCCACTGCTGAAGTTGTTGATATGTTGCCAATAAATCATCAAAACGTGACTGTACAAACCCAATCAACACCAAAGCTTTTACCCCAGCCTGTTTCGCAGCACGTGCCAACGGTTCCCGATCTGAATCAAACTCAGGAACATCAAAATGGGTATGGGTATCAAATAAAGCCAAACTCATGTTGAACGCTGGGCTGGGCTGGCAGTTTTAGCCTGCGTGGTATCTGGTTTTGGTAAATATTCAGGTTTCAAAATACCTTTTAACTGTGAGTATGGAATGGTAAAACTTGGCATCCCAACCACATAAGGCCCAATTTCATACTCAGCATATTGCAGCACCAAACCTTGCGAACTGAGATAAAAATTATTACTGAGTTTAAATGGCCAAGCATCTTCATAGTCTTTGAGATTGTCTGCCAGTTTTTGTGTCTCCACCCATTGTGAAAACTGCTGATGTAACTGTTTTAACAAGGCATTTCTATGATCTGGCAATAAAATATCATTCAAATAAAGCTGCTGTTTGTGTTTTAAATCAAATGTTAAATATTGCTGGGCGGCAGCCCCATGCGCCCCACCCAGAAAACTATCTGAATTGAGTTGTACGGTGACCAAATTCTCCTGTTTCCGCAAAATTTTGGGCTGAACATGAAAACTGATTTGCGGATTGGCATTGATCTTTTTCAGTTCCTGATCCAGTGCCAAAAATGCTTTGGCATATTGCTGCACTTGCTGATGCAAATCGGCAGTTTGAGGTTCTGATGCCACAAGATCTGAAGCTGCTGGGTTGATCGTAGTTAAATCCAGATTATTCCGTAAGGTCGCAATAATCGCCGCATCCACCTGTTGATCAATAAAGGCATAATTGGTTTTTAAACGCTGCACTTGAAACTCAGGACAATTTTTACCTTCACAGGCAGGAAGCTGCACAGGAATATTGTCTAAATTGGCAGTAAACTCAAAAGGCGCAGGTTTATTTTTAACATGTGTCAGCTGTGGGGATGACACAGGCTGCTCTGCATCATCATTTTTTTTCTGACAGGCACTCAAGCATAAACTCGCACTAAGCACCGATATAGAGAATAGGATCGAGAGATTTTTATGCAACATCAATGCCGCCTTATTGTCATGCTTTTAATTAAAATAACGCCATTTAGTTCACAGTGTTGTATTGTTTTTTAAAACATTTTGTGAAAAACATCGGCTTTGAGCATTTGCTGGGTTTGCTGCTTGTTCAGGAAAATTTCTAACTGCTTGGCATCTTTCACAATTTCATTGGCACGGTAATGTAACCCCACCCCTTCACCATCAAAAAACCAGTCGGCTTGTCCCCAGTGCAATTTTTTCGGAGCAGCGAGCTGTACATTCTTGCTTTGTTTTTTGAGCCATTGCTGGTAGGCACTTTGAACAACTCCATCAAATGCCACCTGTTGCTTGGGCTCAATCACATCTAAAATTTTCAGATCTTTTTGCAGCTTACGGTCGGCAACAAAAAAGTACTGCCGTTCTTTGATTTCGACATCTGCCTGCCGACTACTCACTTGCATCTGAAGCAAAACATACTGGTTGCGCTGGGAAGCTACACGGGTTTGTATATGTAACCGATACGGCTGATTGGCTGAAAATTCATGTTGCCAGTCATCTGACTTTTTCACATAAGCATTAATGGCTTGTTGCAAGCTTAAGTTTTGTTTTAAGCCAATCTGGGTTTGTACCACCTTGCTCTGATTTGTCATGATCCAGTGGTTAAGCCATGTATCTTTGGTGACTAAGCCTTGAATATCAATATCAATACAGTTTTTCTTTTCACAAAATGGCAACGCATATTCAGCACGTTTAGTCTGAATATCGAGATAAGGCAACACATCGGGATTGCTATTTTGTGTGCTGCTGGCTGCTTGTTCTTGTTGTTTGGCAGGTTCTTTATGACATGCACTCAGTAACAATACGCTCGACAATATTGCCATGATGAGTGTTTGCTGTTGTTTCATGTGTTTAGTCCATTGATCCATTTTGGAAAAAACAGCCTCTCAAAAGAAGCTGTTTTTAATATTACTCAACTTAGTGTTCGCGAGTATTACGGAACTGAATATCAGGATAGCGTTCTTGCATGATCTGTAAATTTACACGGCTCGGTGCAAGATAAGTCAAATGCCCACCGCCATCGACAGACAACTGGTCGTGCGCTTTTTTCTTAAATTCATTGAATTTCTTTTCATCATCACAAGAGACCCAACGCACCGTGTTGATGTTGACTGGCTCATAAATACAGTCCACTTTGTATTCTTCTTTCAAGCGGTAAGCAACCACGTCAAACTGAAGTACACCGACTGCGCCCACAATCAGGTCATTGCTGTTTTGTGGCATAAACACTTGTGTTGCGCCTTCTTCAGACAACTCTTTGAGACCTTTTTGCAGTTGTTTCGACTTCAATGGGTCTCTCAAACGTACGCGGCGGAACATTTCTGGCGCAAAGTGTGGAATCCCCGTGAAATGCAGGTTTTCGCCACTGGTAAAAGTATCCCCAATCTGAATCGTACCGTGGTTATGTAAACCAATAATGTCGCCAGGCCATGCTTCTTCTAAATGCTCACGCTCACCTGCCAAAAAGGTTAAAGCATCTGAAATACGCACATCTTTACCAAGACGTACATGATTCATTTTCAAGCCTTTTTCGTATTTCCCTGAGCAAATACGCATAAAGGCAATACGGTCACGGTGTTTCGGATCCATATTGGCTTGAATTTTAAAGACAAACCCAGAGAAACCTTCTTCACTTGCTTCAACAGGACGCTCTTGCGTTGGGTGTGCTTTAGGTTCGGGTGCCCATTGAAGAAAAGCATCCAGAACATGATCCACTGCAAAGTTACCCAAAGCTGTACCAAACAGGACGGGTGTTTGTTTGCCTTGCAAGAACAGCTCACGATCTAACGGTTCATTCGCCATTTGCACCAATTCGAGCGATTCCTCAAATGCAGCAAATGCCAATTCTCCTACTTTTTCACGAATATCGGGATAATCATAACCATCACGTACTTCAATATCAGTAATGGTTGAACCAAAACCTGCTTTATAAACGTAGAGTTTATTTTCTAATAAATTATATACACCTGCGAAATCACGCCCCATCCCCAATGGCCAAGTAATCGGCACACATTGAATTTTTAGCACGTTTTCAATTTCATCAAGCAACTCTAAAGGTTCACGAATTTCGCGGTCCATTTTGTTGACGAAAGAAATAATCGGCGTATCACGCATACGACAGACTTCCATCAATTTGATGGTTCGATCCTCGACCCCTTTTGCACCATCAATCACCATCAATGCAGAGTCAACCGCTGTCAAAGTACGGTAAGTATCTTCTGAGAAGTCTTCATGCCCCGGAGTGTCAAGCAAATTAATAACATGATTTTTATAAGGAAACTGCATCACGGAGGTGGTAATGGAAATCCCGCGTTCTTTTTCCATTTCCATCCAGTCAGAAGTTGCTGCACGGTCGGACTTACGGCTTTTCACCATTCCTGCAACCTGAATGGCTTTCCCCCATAACAGCAATTTTTCTGTCATCGTGGTTTTACCCGCATCGGGGTGGGAAATAATAGCAAAAGTCCTACGAGCCTTTACTTGCTTGACTAATTCGTCTTTAAACATAAGGTAAATCTTCAATATGTACACAGTTTTGTACACACTTATAAATGTGTATCAAGCCAGTGAAGTGATAACTTAAAATTGGCGCAATTGTAGCAGATTTCTAGATGTTGTATTCGAGCATTACTTATTCAAGAAGAGTTAGTCATTCAGAGTCAATATCAAATTAGTTTTAAAATATTTTCGCAACCAAAACTAGTAAAATAAGAAATGAAAAGTAAATTGAAAATTTGTTAAGATTCGTGAAAGTTAATACATTTAAATCTTTCAAATGAGCATTCTGATGTCAGTAATAAAAAAAATACTCCCTTTAACTTTTTTATTCGGAGGTAGCATTTCTTATACTCATGCTGATTTGGTTGAATTAAATTCAACAACTACAGATAGGATTGAGATGCTTACAAGCACATTAGCAAATGGGACATATGCAGATTCAGACGATTCTTCAAAAACCACTCAATTTAATACTGAAATTAGTGAATCTCCTCAGGTAGTTTTACAAGAAGACTATAAGCATCTAAATATTAAACCTTTATATAAAAATTCTGTAGTCAAGTACTTTCCAAAAAGTCGAGAGTATTATGAAATAAAAAAATTCCCAAATAACATACACATGTACAAAAGTACAGATGAAAATTTTGCTTTATTCTTAGATCTTGATATGGACGATCCATATAAAAGCGCCTGGTCAGTCAATTGTCAGATAGATCAAATTACTGATGAAAAAATATGCGCTGTACTGAAATACGAATTTATGTTGATGCGCTCTTCAAAAACAGGATGGTCTTTGACAGTCAGTAAAGAAATTGAACGACTCAATACGTATCGCTATCATTATTTAAGAGTAGATAAAAATACACCATTCAAGACAAAATTGATCTTTAATGGCACATCCGTTAATCCAATTATTAATCAAATGAAAAATGGTCAGACTCTCTATACTCGTTTTTATGAATGGAGCGACTTTTACGAGGAAACCATTTCTTTATATGGATTTTCAGCTGCTTATGAAACAATGAATTTAATATACTCTCAACTAAAATAAAAAACATGAGTTGATATTCTTCAAAATATTAAGCCTATAGGACTTTTAGTACAGGGAAATCCACCTTTTTTTGTGGATTCCTGCCATCATATGTCATTAGAATTTTTTTAATCTAATAGCATACCTGCTATAATTAGACGAGTTAGTGAGGATATTTCTATGAATACTAGAAAAACCACCAAAAAAATTAGTAAAACACGTATTTACCGTGCAGTAGCCAGTTCTAGTGCTATTGAAACAGGTCATTCAATTCAATCAATTGAAGCTCGCCTAAAAAATAATATTAGCAAATATAGTCACTTAACTCTAGCTCAATAATTACTGATTAAAATATCTCTGACTAACCTCTCTATGTGTTGGTAGTCTCCTGCGACACCTGCTTGTATTGAGCCAAAATAAAAATTCTTATGTTTATCCCAAAGTGAGTAATCCAAGGGCTCATATCCTGCTTGTGTCGCCATGACATCCATGACCAAACGGGAAATACGACCATTCCCTTCCCGGAAGGGATGAATCAAAATAAACTCCACATGGCTTTTTGCTAAAAAACTAATTAAAGTTTCAGTATCCATAGCATTTAATTGGCCATACGAATCCAAAAACTCACTTTCAAAGGGCTTGATTTGTTTCGATAAAAATTGGGCCGCGGCAAAGCGAAAATCACCTTTAGACATATCGACTGTTCTTAGATTACCAGCCCAAGAATATATGGGTTTTAGCCACTTTCGGTGCCAGTCCATAATGTCCTGAAAAGACAACTGTTCTATAGAAAATTCATTGGCAAAAATGTAGTTATACAATTGAAGTAATAAATGCTCTTCAGCTTCCTGCATTTCTGTTTCAGAAGTGATACCGAGTTTGTTCTTCAGCACTCGCCCATTTGAACCTAGTTCATAATCACCTTCAGTTGTACAAATTGAATATTTCAAATGTGCTTTTCCTTCTTAAACAACTTTTTTAGTTAGCATACGTCAGGATAATAGTGAATACCCATATTAGAATCATGATTAGATTTAAATTATAGGGCATCTCTTCATCTTGAAGAAAAAACTTTATGGATAGTTGCATGTCATTCAAGAAGTTTATTTTCCCATCTAAGCTTAATCTACTTAAACGTCACTTGAGATTTTTATTTACTCGTCTTCCTATACTTTTGCTTCGGGCTTTTTGGTTTATCTGGAATCATACGTTCAATTAAACCTGCTTCTATTGCAGGATTCAGGTAATTCTTTTGGAAAGTTGCTCTGTGAGTTAAACCCACAAATTGCATCAACTCAGCCAAGGTATAATCATCTTGCCCTAATGCTGAAATTAAACGCTGTACTTGATCACTGAGTTCTTTATGGACATGTATGCCAGCTTGAGCGGTAACATGATCGCTAGCTTGAGCGGTGTCTTGATCGTTTTGTGTAGAGTCAAGGATTGCATCTAAAATCATCTGCAAAATGAATTCAATAAATGGTGCTGAATCAGTACGATCTGTACTTGCTTGCAATGCTTCGTAATAAGCTTTTTGATTTTGATAGATCAGACTTTCAACTGGGATATTGGCAAAGATTGAATTCCACCCACTCAGGATCAATGTTTGCCATAGTCTACCCATTCGGCCATTACCATCTGCAAATGGATGGATAAATTCAAACTCATAATGAAATACTGAACTTTGGATTAGTGGATGTATTTCTCTATCATTTAACCATTCTAGTAAATCAGCCATTAAACGTGGAACTTGATTGGCAGGTGGAGCCATATGTACCACTCGATCACCTGACATTACGCCCACACCACCATGACGATATTGACCGATTTCATCAATCAAGCCTGTCATTAAAATTTGATGTGCTTGTAATAAGTCTACTTCTTGGCTTGGCTGCCATTGTTGAAATGCTTCATAGGCTTTAATGGCATTGCGCACTTCCTGAACTTCTTTCGGAGGTGCAATCACAGTCTTACCATTTAGAATCGCCGTGATTTGTTCTGTACTTAACGTATTCCCTTCTATCGCAAGTGAACCTTGAATAGTACGGATACGATTGGCTTTTCTGAGTTTTAAGCTGTCCTGAATTTCCTCTAAAACAGTCAAACGCCCTATATTCTCACTGATCTGAGCAATCAGATGAATGATTTTTGAGGTGATGGTATAAGGCGGTTGGTATTTCATACTAAATTTTTCCCCCTACCCCTTTAAACTTTTCAACGAACGCTGCAATTTTTTGAAAAATGCTCTGCTTTTTGGTTAAGTATTGTGGGTTTAATGGACTCATTTTAGGCAGAATAGCATTGAGCTCAGTGCCATTATCACTGGCAAATTCCCGTTTCAGCGAGGTCGCAATATAACGTCTCGCTGCATCCTCATTCAGGTTCTCGGCGCCAATCAGTTCTTGTACTTCACGCTGTTGTTCTGCTTGAGCAAAGGTGAAGAAAGTATCAATCACGCTAGCCTTATCACCAATCTGATCTAAGTCTGTTTGATTAATAAAATCGACCAGTAGACTTTCTTTGGCACGGTTGCCTAGGTTAGCACGGATCACTCGGCGCACATCCTCAACTAACGTTGCCTTATCTTTCACCTTTTTATTGTTCTCAAAAATCAGCTCTAGAATGTAATCCAGATTGATTTCTTGTGATTTCAGCAAGTCTACTTCAAAAACTACATCATCCCAATCAATGGTCGATTTTTCTTTTTGTTCAGCCAATTTTTCCCGACGTAACCAATCACGAATATCATTATAAGTGGAACGGTAATCTTGGATTTTTCGTTCAGCTGGCATCTGAATGGTTTGCAAGGCTGACAGATCCTCATCGCTTAAGTAATGTTGGGTCTTGAATACTTCAACTGCCACAAGGTCATTCGCATCAACATTCTGCAAAGCCTTTAGGCTGGCGTATTCATCGTAGTTTTGCAACACATTTTCTACACGCAAGTATTCGCCAAATAATTTCGTAAAGGCTTTTTTATCTGATTCTTTAAAAATTTCATCGGGGTTAGGAAAGCGTTGTTCTAATTCTTTCACAATATCCACAAAACCGCGCCGTGCATCACCAGTCACCACATCGGTAAAGCCTTCCATGTATTCCTTATAACTTTTTTCTAGCACCACATTCTTAGTGTTTTTATCACCAAATAAAGTAATCGCATCAATGGTCGCTTGCTCTAGGTCTCGAAAAGTAACAATATTGCCGAACGTTTTGGTGGCATCATAAATACGATTGGTACGCGAATAGGCCTGCATCAACCCATGATAACGTAGATTTTTATCTACAAATAAAGTGTTAAGCGTAGGGGCATCGAATCCTGTCAGGAACATCCCTACCACAATCAGCAAATCTATTTCTTTGGCTTTGACTTGCTTGGCAAGATCACGGTAATAATTTTGAAAACCCTTACTATCAACACTAAAATTGGTTTTAAACAATTTATTGTAGTCCGCAATTGCGGCGTTTAAAAACTCTTTTGCACTACTGTTCATGGCTGAAATATCAAAACTTTCATCCTGAATATCACCTACGGCATCTTGCTCCTCATTGGCTGCAAAGGAAAAAATAGTGGCAATCTTTAAAGGCTTGTCACTGTTTTTTTGCAGGTTGTTGAGTGACTCATAATACAGCTTGGCAGCTTCTACACTACTGACGGCAAACATGGCATTAAAGCCCTTGCTACCCGCTTGTAAGCGGTGCGTTTTCTGGCGGAAATTCTTCAGGATGTACTGGCTAATTTCACGGATGCGGTCGGGATGCAATAAGGCTTGTTTGTTTTCCGCTGCACTGAGTTTTTTCTCATCCTGTTCGGTTTCGATGATTTTAAACTGTGGACGTACATCATTGTAGTCCACTTTAAATTTCAGCACTTTCTCATCACGAATCGCATCGGTGATGACATAAGAATGCAACTCACGGCCAAATACGCTGGCTGTAGTTTCAGCACTAAGGGCGTTTTGTGGAAAAATAGGCGTACCCGTAAAGCCAAACTGATAGTACTTTTTAAACTTCTTCTTCAGGTTTTTCTGAGCTTCACCAAACTGGCTGCGATGACATTCATCAAAAATAAATACTACTTGCTTGTTATAAATGGGCAAGTCACCTTCACTTTTAATCAGGTTATTGAGTTTTTGGATGGTGGTGACAATAATTTTATTATCATCTTTATCCAAGTTCCGTTTTAAACCTGCGGTACTGTCTGAACCATTGACGCTATCGGGCGAAAAGCGCTGGTATTCTTTCATGGTCTGATAATCAAGGTCTTTGCGATCTACCACAAAAAAAACCTTGTCAATAAAATCCAGCTCAGTTGCTAAACGTGCTGCTTTAAAACTGGTCAAGGTTTTGCCAGAACCTGTAGTGTGCCAAATAAAACCGCCACTTTCGGTATTGTTCCAGTTTTTGGCTTGATACGAACTTTGGACTTTCCACAAAATGCGCTCGGTAGCCGCAATCTGGTAAGGACGCATCACCAACAAGGTATCGCTGATATCAAAAACAGAGTAATGCAGCAGCACATTCAGCAAAGTATTTTTTTGGAAAAAAGTAGCCGTGAAGTCCTTCAGATCTTTGATTAGGCTATTATCGGCCTTGGCCCAGTTCATAGTGAAGTCGAAACTATTTTTATTACGTGTCGTCGTATTGGCAAAATAACGACTATCAGTCCCATTAGAAATCACAAACAGCTGTAAATATTTATAGAGGGAATTTTCGCTATTAAAACTTTCTTTGCTGTAACGGTGTACCTGATTAAAAGCTTCACGGATGGCGATGCCACGTTTTTTTAGTTCGACCTGCACCAAAGGCAAGCCATTTACTAAAATGGTGACATCGTAACGGTTTGCATGGCTGCCTTTTTGCTCAAACTGCTTAATCACCTGCACTTTATTACGAGCAACATTCTTCTTATCTAAAAGGTAGATGTTTTGAATATGCCCATCATCAAAGACAAAATCATGAATATAGTCGTCATGAATCTTGCGGGTTTTATCAACAATACTGTCACTCGGTCTATCCAAATAGATTTCAACAAAGCGTAACCATTCGCCATCAGAAAACTGTACGTTATTCAATGCTTGAAGTTGCTCACGTACATTTGCCAACAAAGCTTTAGCATTGTTTAAAATGGGCAAATATTCATAGCCTTGATTGACCAAGTCCTGAATGAATTCGCGCTCTAAATCCCCTTCACTTTGGTAGCTGTCAACCGCTTGCCATTCTTTGCAATATTTATCTAAGACAATAAAATTGTTAGTTTCGGCAATAGGCTTATAATTAGTCATGGTTTTGATTCCATTGATTTTTGACCGAGAAGATAGGTCCAAAGTGATTTTTAGAATTTTTTAGATAAAATTGCGTTTAAATTTTTCGTGATTTTCAATATTGCTTTGAATATCTTCATGATTCCAAATTTGCAATTCCCAAGGGAAATAAAAATTACTTCTGTTTTTAAAGTAGATATGCAAACCACGATAGCCTTCTTTATCCCGCAAATACCAGTTTTTAAGGTTAAGTTCATCTTGCCAGTCATCTAGCAAATCCATCACGCTGTCAATTTCTTCAGTCGTTAAAATAATACGTGCACCAAAAATATCATTAAGCCAATTGTTTACAGGATATTGGTCTTCACGAGCAGAATA
Source organism: Acinetobacter brisouioides (assembly GCF_004331075.1). Lineage (GTDB taxonomy): Bacteria > Pseudomonadota > Gammaproteobacteria > Pseudomonadales > Moraxellaceae > Acinetobacter. The sequence continues at coordinate 96,274 of NZ_SJNX01000005.1, forward strand.
GCGCTGTATTTTGTCATCAATACTTTCACGGGTTTTTACTCGGTAAAAATATTTGATGTCTATATCTGCGGTCATCAGGTAGTCATTAATGCTTTCGTGTAAGGTTAAACGGTATTTATAAATATGCGCAGCAGGCACGTGCCTAATGGTTTTAGAGAGGTTAATTTTCTCAATTTTGCCATGTTCAAAATAATCCTTGGAAAAATCACGGTGCAAACGATTGACTTCGCGAATGAGTTGTTTAACTTGACCAATTTTTTCCATGTTGGTGCTCCACAAATGTCAATGTGATTGGATAGAGGATTGAGGAAAACTTAACAGCAAATCACGATAATACTCGTACTGTTTTTGGCGTAGCTCAATTTCACGCGGTAAACCTTCAGTAATTGAACTGGTTAAAGTATCGAATTTATCTAAAATAGTGACAATTCGCTTTTGCTCATCAAGGTGAGGAATTGGAACATAAAAAGAAAAGAGTTTACTACTTTCAATAGATGCTACAGATCCGCCTGTTTTCCTAGCTGCCCGCAAAATATCCTCCCCTCTTGATCTAATCATATGTGCAAGGTAACTAGGCATAATATGGTTGTGTGGTATTACAGCTTTCATGTCTTGATTAAGTGCAACAGGTACAGGAATTAGTGCACTTGGCAGTAATTTATCTAAAATACTTGAGCGAACAACTATTGCAATTGAGTTTGCTGGTACTAACTTTGTCGAAGAGTTTTCAATCGCATCTTCGGTAATATAGTCCTGAGCTGAATCAACAATTGGTCGCCCCATATCTTTAGGCGAAACCCATGGGATAGTTCCATTTTCCCAATAATCACTATGGCTTTTAGATGGAGTTCCCCCACCGTACCAAGTACCAACATCTCTCAACGTCATCCATTTAGCCTCTATCCGCCGTCCGCTCTCGTCCGCTCTCGTCCGCTCTCGTCCGCTCTCGTCCGCTCTCGTCCGCTCTCGTCCGCTCTCGTCCGAAGGCGATTGTGCTTCGCTCATATCAAATGTCAATAATTTATCTCTAAAATATTGATATTGTTGATTTCTCAGTTTAAGCTCCGCAGTCAGCTCCGCAGTCAGCTCCGCAGTCATAGCAGTAAATGCATCCAAAATTCGTACAATTTCGGCTTGAATTTCAAGGGATTTTTTAGGATTCTCTGGGCTTGGAATGGGGATTTGAAATTTTCTAAAACCATCCATATCTACAGAGGCAAAACTTGACATCGTTGTATTTTTTTTACACCAATCTGCCAATAAAAAACAATAATAAAAAATAAACTTCATATCAAAAACTTTTACATAGCTATCTTTCAAACTTAAATTGGTAAACCTTTGATTTGCCAAATATGGAACAGTAATTAATGCATGTTCACCAATCGTGGCCGATGTTGAAATTATGATGGAATTGGCAGGAAATAATTTCCCCCCTTTTACAGCACTTTCCGAGATTTTTTGTAATGAGTCTCCAAGGATTTGACCATTCTCGCGGATGTCATCCATCCTAAACCACGGAACAGAACCATTTTCCCAAAATTCTTTTTTTGATGTCGATGGTGTATAGCCATTTTTTAAATGAAATATTTCTGAAACTGCTTTCCATTCAACCTGTGCGCCATCAAGTAGCTTTTGCATAAAATCTGTATTACTCATACCACGTCTTCCCCTTCAATCTCTGCCACTATCGCATCAATCTCTTTACGAAGTTGATCAATTTTAGTCACAGTGGTTTTTAACTCGGCATTAAGCTGAAAAATATCCACCTTTTCACGCGTGTCTTTGGCTTCAACATAGCTACTCACGGACAGATTATAATCGTTGGATTGAATCGCCTCTAAAGGTACAGACTGGGCAAAATGGTCTAAATTGGCCTTGCTGTCAAACACCTGCATGATCTGTTCAATGTGTTCATTTGTCAGAGTATTGGTATTGGTTTCTTTTTTGAATAACCCACCAGCATCTATAAACTGGGTTGTAGTGTCTGTTTTATGTTTGGATAGAACCAGAATGGTGACAGCAATGGTGGTGCCATAAAACAAGTTCGATGCAAGCGAAATGACCGTTTCTACATAGTTATTATCTACCAAATATTGGCGAATTTTCTGCTCAGCACCACCTCGGTAAAAAATACCAGGGAAGCACACAATGGCCGCTCGACCCTTAGCAGATAAATAACTTAAGGTATGAAGCACAAAGGCAAAATCGGCTTTAGATTTGGGAGCAAGTACGCCTGCTGGGGCAAAGCGTTCATCATTGATTAAGGTTGGGTCGTCCGAGCCAATCCACTTCACCGAATACGGTGGGTTAGACACAATCGCATCAAAAGGTTTATCATCGCCAAAGTGAGGTTCTCTTAAGGTGTCGCCCAACTGGATATTAAACTTATCGTAATTGATATTGTGTAAAAACATATTCATACGCGCAAGGTTATAGGTCGTATGATTGAGCTCTTGTCCAAAAAAACCGTCTTCTATAATGTGAGCATCAAAATGTTTTTTGGCTTGTAAAAGTAAAGAACCCGAACCACAAGCAGGATCATAAATTTTATTGACGCTGGTTTGTTTGTGCATGGCAAGCTGGGCAATCAACTTTGACACATGCTGCGGAGTAAAAAATTCTCCTCCTGATTTTCCTGCATTGGCTGCATAGTTAGAAATCAGAAACTCGTAAGCATCACCAAACAGGTCGATATGACTGCCTTGAAAATCCCCAAAATCTAACCCTGCTACGCCCTTGAGCACAGCAGCCAAGCGGATATTTTTATCTTTGACAGTATTACCCAAACGGTTACTGGTTGTGTCAAAGTCAGCAAATAGGCCTTTAATGTCCTGCTCCGACGGGTAGCCATTGGCAGAACTTTCTATAGCAGCAAAGATAGCAGCTAAGTCAGTATTCAAACTCTCGTTATTATTCGCATTTTTAGCAATATTGCCGAACAATTGACTTGGGTAGATGAAGTAACCCTTGGTTTTAATCGCATCGTCTTTGATATCTGTAGTAATAACTTGGTCAGAAAGTTCAGCATATTTAATGCTGTCGTCACCGCCTTCGATATAACTGGCAAAATTTTCACTAATAAAACGATAAAATAGCGTACCTAAAACATATTGCTTGAAGTCCCAGCCATCAACTGCGCCACGGACATCGTTGGCTATCTGCCAGATTTGGCGTTGCAGTGCTGCGCGTTGTTGGGTACTGGTCATTTACAAATCCTGTAAAAAAAATAAGAATCAAAGTTAAAACGAATATTAACCTATAAGTTAATATTCAAATACAAGATAAATCAACAATTAGACCTGATTACCCACTCATTCATTTAGCATCAGGCAGATATAAAAAATAAAGGGAGCCGAAGCTCCCAAGTTTATCAATTCTGTAATTCAACCATCTTAATTCACCACCCTCACACTCTGCTGCAACCCCTGCTGAATATCCTGCACAAACCCTTCAGGTGAACCTTGTTGCTCTACCGTCAGGTTCTGCTCTTGTTCAGGAAAGTACTCCTCCAGCACGTCTAACCCTTCTTGTATATCCATCTCAAACCGTGCATTGGCAAAACCTCGTCTGGCGATATGATCCAGTGCCTCCTGATAAAACCCTGCCTGCTTGCTCTGTTCATCAATTTGCTTGGCTTGAGTAATGGCATCATTCAGGCTAATACCCTCTCGTAAAGTTAGATCCACGTAGTACACCGGCTGGCGATAGCTTTGTGTGGTACTTTTCCCTCTTAAAGTGAGTTGCAATGGTAGGCACGACAGTAAGCCTCCTGAAGCTGCACTGTAGTAACTCAACCGTGCTGCCAAAGTCCGAATACTGTTAAAGCCTGTGGTTCTAAAGATAAATGTTCCAAACTCATCCGAGTCATCCAAATTCACATGCAAACGTCCATAAGGCTTGCAATTCCCTCCTTGAGCCAATGGACATAAATCAGGTGATGGACAGGGATGTTGCTCGACCCCTTGATTGGTTAAACGTTGGCAGGTTTCACCATTACCTACACAAACAGGTCGACCGGTCTGCCGATCGAATAGGCTGTACTCCGCACGTAAGTTTAAATCAGGATCATTAAAGATCATTCTAACTGGAATGGTTCTAAGTTTTTGATTGGGTGCCTGCGCCCGAAGTTGTTCATCTAATGGATGTTTTATCCAGCCACTCTCTTTACTTTGAATCTGGGAAGTAATGGTGAACTGATCATCTTTTTCAGGTAGACGTTTGCCATTCTTTTCTACCATACGGCCAATACTGATACGTCCCAGAGCCGGTGGTGTAATCGCTAAACCTTTAATCATGGTTTGTAACTCCTAATATTTTTTTACTGCTGACCTTTTGTTATGTAAACAAATACAAAACCATTTAAAGATCAGATGAAATGCAAAGACCGCCATTATTAGTCCACCGCTCCTTCGGGAGTCGGTGGATTGGGGTGGTTTTTTGCGCTTTTGGGAAGATTGGAAATATCAACGTTATGGATTCAGTCATCGCTATAGATCTGAAAACGTCGTGTACCTGCTTTGTTTTGCGGAAACTGCTCAAGCATTTCAGGATGAAGTTTGAGTAAGGCTTTACTGTCTAAGCTGATTGAATCTTTGGATTTCTTCCACGTCACTGAACCATTGGCAAAGGTTGCTCGTTCAGCATCCCCGATCAACATCTGGATTTGATGCTTAGTTTCATCAAAGTTATTTTGATGTTTTTCAATCTGAAGTTTTTCTTGGGTCAGTTGAGTAAACAACTGATTGGCTTGTTCGTTATGACTCAAGTCTTCAACAGTCAACGGAATATGTTGTGGATAAAGCTGCTGTATTGCTTTAGCTGCCGATTCACTGGCATCCACATCAGGCGGTGTGTCTTTTTCCACACACTCCCAGAAGTAACTTTCTGCATTGATGATATGCTGGATCACGGATTCGGAACGAGTCACTTTGAAAATTTTAGTTTCATGTCCACAGATCAGCACACAAACATGTGCCGCCTGTTTACCTGTCACTGCCAATTGATGTTGTACCTGACACAATACATATAAAGGCACGCCATCTCGCCAAAGTTTTGCGCCGTACTCACCTGCTGTTTTGCATTCCAGAATTTGGACTTCATTGCTACCCACAACGGAGTAGTCCAGATTGGCAAGCATAAAATGCTTATCAGGATCTGGATGCTGAAGCACTGCATTGATTCTGCGTACCTTGTTATTGGTATGCATGCTGTAGTACTCAGCTACCAATGGCTCTAGCTGCTTACCCCAATATAGAGGAGCTACACCTGAACTTTCATCTTCAATCGATTGTTTGACTCGCCCTGTCTTGATCATCCAAAGTTCGAGCATCGACATATAGGGATTCAATCCACAGGCTGCTGCACAATCACTACTGCCAATGCCTTGTCGTCTGACTTCAAGCCAGTCAGATTGAGTCATATTTTTGGTATTGACCAAGCGTTTTGCTGTAAACAATTTTGGGGCAATAAAGGGTTTACTGGCTTGTTGAAGGGATGGGTTTAATATTGCTGTATTCATATCTTGCTTCCTCATTTTTATATGGGTGATGGCAAATAAAGGGCATAAAAAAACCACACCCGAAGATGTGGTTTAATTATTTTTAAAATGTAAATTTAGCTTTAAAATCGCTAATATAGGTCTAACTTTCCATTGCAAAAAACTTAACTTTCTACGCTATGACACCATGCGTAAAGCCTGCTCCAGTCCACGTTGTTTGATCGCTGCTCCTGCACCAAACCAAGCTGAATCCAATCGATGATCTGTACTCATGGCACGACGCTCGTGATCGATAAATTCCGTGATTGAACAGAGTAATCCGTAAGCCGTGTCCTTAGACGATGAAAGTGTTGCACCTCGTCCCTGACCATTAAACATGTCCATTGCTTTAGTCATCGCCTTGGCATTTGGCTCAGCTTTTTCCTTGGCATTTGCCTGCGCTGCCTGAGTCGCAAAATCACGGTAGAACTGGATGATGTTGTCCTCTTGATCAACAATGCTCATCGTGGTGTTGTTAAACACTGCATCGAAATAAGCAGCTGCTTCACCTTGGGTGACTTTACGCTGACTGAGCTGCTTCATCTCATACATGTGTTCATCCCATGCACGAACTGAAATACCCAATTGCTGTTTGACCTTATCTGCATCAAACTTGGTGCTATGCGGAACTTTCACTACACCTGCACTACTGTTCTGACCACGTAAAGCAATCGCCAAGGTGTTGTTGCAGACGACACGGATGGAAGTGAATTGTGCTGTTGTGGCAAGCGTACCGTCACATGCAGTTGCAAGAAGAATATAGCCATTGCTGACATCCTTTCCTTTTAGTGCTGCACTTTGTCCAGTACGTGCCAATGCCCAAAATTTCTTGCCGCCTTTAAGCACACCTGCGGTTTCCAGCTCAAAGCCTGATTGTTCAGTTAAATCACGATAGAACTCTAAGATCTCGCGAGGTTGGACTTCCTGAAAACGTTGGCTAACGACTGACAACGGTGCATGGGTATCAGAACGGTACAGTACGCGCTGTTCTTCATACGGCATGATGATGCTTTGCCCACGTTCATTCTGTGCCATATAACTGACATTGGATGACTCGATACGCCAGTCCATGCCTGCCTGTTGTGCCCAAACTTCAATCGGTTGGTTTTGACTCAGTTGATTCCCTAGTCCATGCCAAGGGGTTTCACCGACATAAGCCATTTGTTCAAGTTGATGTGCCATAGTTTTATTCCTTTTTAAAATAATGTTAAAAATTGGATCTGTTCTTAATTCAGATATTGGATGGGGAACTTTTGGTAGCAGTTATGACAGAAGCACAAGCTTTGCTGCGGAGGTGTACTTTGCTCTGTAAATGAATTAAACAAACCACCAAGTACAGTTCCTGCAATTCCTCCAACGATGGGAGGCAGGTTCAAAGACTTCGCAACAGTTGTGCCTAAGGCACCTAATGCTGCGGGTGATGCAAGATTTGATAATGTTGAATTTGCTTGTTGTATGTTTGCTTCAACAATCATGATGTCGGTTGAACGACAAAAGGGACAATTCAAGCTCATGACTCGACTCCTAAATTCAGGGCATAAAAAAGCCTGTACGATGACAGGCTTTGATTCCATATTTTCATGTGTACTCGAAAGAGCTTCATGATTCTCATTAGGATGTTATGTACTTGAAATAATTTAGAATGTGATTCAACTTATTCGTTGATTTGTTATATAAAATCAGTACGATAAAAAAATACAAAAATAGCTTTAAAATTATGACACACATTCGAATTTCAGATTTTTGTGCAAAGCATGGATACACGGAGCATCAAATCAGACATGCCACTCGTACAGGTAAATTAGAAAGAGTTACTAAAGGAATCGTGGACGAACAACATGCGCTTAAAGCGATGTCTTACGCCAAACCGTTAAAGGCAAAAAAACAGACAAAGACTGCAACTGATACTGTCGGTCAACCAGATCACCTTGCATTATCAAACCCAACTTCAGAAAGACCTGAATTTTTATCTTTGGAATGGTTTAAGTCAAAGATGGGATCTGTAAAAGAAGGGGGGCGTGTTTTCCCTCCTGATGAATGATTTGCGTAAAGTACATTTGATTACAAAGGGGGTGTACCCCCCTTTGTACTTTCAGATATTCAGCTAAATATAATATTTACCTTTGTGCCATCTCCTGACACTTTCAATAAATCATTCAATTGCTTTAACCTCAACCAAGTCTGGCAGTTGATAATCATCAAAATTCTTATGCTTTAAGTAATGGCGGTACATTTGACTAAAAATAGATAAAGCTTTCTGCTCAAGTTGATGCTGCTTCCCTCTTTCATTTAGCACAAAAAAACGCTGCTTCAATTCATCCTCAAACTCATCAGAAAATAAATATTGGTATTTATTTATAACAACAAAATCCATGCCTGTATCATCTCGGCCAAGAGCGTCTTGTCTAAACAATCTTTGCAAAAGAATCAGGATGATACTTTCTTCATCTGTTTCAGCTTCACGCTCCGCCTCATTCATCAGATGGTAAAATGAATTCCATGTTTCATATTCCCCCTGATGGACATCATCAATTCGATAAAATAAATTGCTGGTCTTTCTCGACGTGATTAATGGCAATTCATGACCTTGAGGTGGCATAGCAAAGGCATGAGTCTGATCATAACTACTGGTAAACAAAACTGCTTTAAACTGCTCATTAAAACTCATTGCCTGATCAAATTTTTGCTCCAAACATAAAGTATAGTATTTTTCTAAAGCAGCTTGCGCACGTTCAAAATAAGACTGGTATACCATAAGCAATGCTTGCTGTTTGGCACGGATTTTATTGTTTGCTTGAATCTCTTTTTTGATCACTATTTCGTGTTTAGCAAGCACTGCATAACACCAGTGTAAAACCCAGTATAGTGCTAAGGCTAAGCTTTTCTTTTTGTTATTTTCTACATACTCAAGGCTATCAATCAACTCAATGATGCTGTCTAAATGAGCTAATACAGATTCATCTGTGTTATAGAGTTCCCGAAGCATAGCGATCAATTGGTCAGGATGTCGAATACACTCTCCCTCCCCCTTAAAACCATGCATTGTCAGCTGGGCAACAAGTCCACCTAAAATATAGAAATGCTCTTTACTGTTTAAACCTGTTTTCTTACAGATGAGCTGTTCAAGTGCTTGATCAAGTCCAATGTGATGATTCCAGCCTACAGGCTGATAAGTCGGAACATTCAAAAAAAGACGAGTAGAAACGAAGCCAACTTGCTGAAAATGATATTTATCTAAACCACATAGACAAGCAAGCAAATCATAGCCATGTGAAGATTTTAATGGCTCAAATTCACAATTATAAAAAGCGATTTCTGAATTAAGACGCTCAACGAGAGATTTCGTATGCTTTGCGATTGGCATGACTGATCCTTTAAGATTCACTCAATATAAGGTGCACAGCTTTAAACCTCATATCGGGATCAAAAGATCACAGTTATGAATAAATGTTTATAAAAAGAAGTTTTAACTGTTTTTTTTACTAATTGCTGTGCTAGTAGGGTCAATATCACCTGTAGCAGATTATTTACTATGCTTATTTTGATGTCAACTCGAATCTACATCATTTGATTTTTTCTTTTTAGTGCCGAACTTTATAAGCTTGTTTGGCTAAAACCAGCCATGATTTTATCATTCAAATGCTGATCTACATCGTCAGTCGATTTTGACAGACCATTTACTCAAAGCACACTCAAAATTAAGCAAGCACAGTCATTTCTCGATAATTGGGATAAACATCCTGAAGTACTCACTGCCATGATGGAATCCGATATTGATCCCAACAATCCTGAATATAGTAATAATATTCCGATGGAGATGGAGCAACCAGAGGTATCAGTTCGTGCCAGAATTAATAGTCGGGAATCTCAATCAGCGTTTAACGTGTCTGGGGCAATTGAGTATATTTTGGAAATTCAGTCCATCACTGAACAACCCTTCTCTTTACAGGGATTAAATATTAATCGTGGTCGCTGTGGTTTTTATACAGGAGATTTCTATAGCAAAATTCCGGTGCAAATGAACTATAGCTCTAGTGTATCTTATCTGCTGAAATATCTTGGTAATCAGGTACTTGAAGCTGAAATGATTACAGATCAAGGTAATGTAAATCCGTCGTTCTAATAGCAAGATAGAAGAGAACACTTCTGTTTGCAGTGTTCTCCACTTAAAATTAATAATTAAAGACCTCTACGCCATTCCACCTCATACTGACCTGTGCCAAAAGTCCTCATTTGTGGAGATGTTTTTACACGTAAATGTTGGTCTTCTTTTTCAGGATTAACCAAATACATCGCTGCACGAATAGCATTTGTAAATTGTATTGGTTGATCGCGATGGATCATTCCAATCCCAAGCAAACTATTTTTATCAAATTTTTCTTTGTTTTCTTTGGTATTACAATTGTAGTAAGTACCCTGTTGATTGGTGATTTGCACCCAATACTCAGCCACCTGTTTTGCTAAACCTGAATCTTCATGATGTCTATTCCCATCGTAGATGAGTAATAGATGACAATGATAGCCTTTTTTAGCACCCTGCTCTAATGCCCAAGCAAAACCTTGTAAACCACTAAAACAGGTATCCTTATTTGACATTCGATTGCGTAGTATTCTCAATGCCTCATAAAAATCTTCTATGTCCCAATAAACTTGTTTTGCTTTAAGAATACCAATATCTACCCGTACAAACAGCAATCTAGCATAGTGTGTAAGCAGTTGCTTGAGGTAGTATTCAAGCTTAAAACGATTACTTTGTTCTTGATATTGAAAATCTAATTTTTCTCGTAACGCATTTTTCATCTCATACTGAATCATGCCCTGAATATAAAAAATATGATTCAGTTCAAACTTAAGAATATCTGTATACATTTGGAAATCGAGTTTTTCCATGATGTAATCAACAAGAACGATGACTCTTTTAAAAACTCGTATGATTCTAGAATAAGTAAAATCTTCTCTGTAAATCTGCTTAAACCATACTATTGCTTCCAGCAACTCTCGTTTGAATTCTTCATGATCATCAACAAATTGCTCATGGCATGTACTGACCATAAAATCTTCTATGGAAATAAGAATAGATGATTCATTTTCTAATGGACTATTCTGGGACATTTGGATTCTCTCTTGAAACATAAGGTTCATATGTAAGGGAGAGATATAAAATTTTACTGATCATGTTTCTCAGCAGGATGTTGTAGTCATCCTGCTGAGCTGAATAAGCTCATAGACTTTGGAACATACTATAGGGTTAGTTCTAAATGTTTTACACTGTGTCATTGGTACATGATCTATAGCCCATTTGAGTATGGGCTATACTGTGCTAAGCAACTCACTGTATTGAATTAACTAGATAAGATATTGTTTATATTATTAATATATATTACTTATAGTTAATAATATATATTACCTGTTAAGTATCTTAATCTGTTGTTTCGATAAGTTCGTTCATCTACATAACGCTAATCGCCGATGTATCGGATTTTGCTTAGGCTAAAGTTACGCCACTTTTTATTTTAGAGCTATGATGAATAACCTTAACCCCCCCTCTACTACTCAAGATGAAAATTTAACAAAAAGCGTAGGTTCTCAGGGAACTTATGAGCTTAAAGTATTTAATGAAAATGAAGCATATCGTCAACTTGAAATCATTCAGCTCATTTTACATATAAGAAAATTTGAAAAAAAACCTATCTACTTACCACATCAAAAAAAGCAAAATATTTATTCGATTGCTGATAAAAATATACATGACTCACTCCGAAGAATTGATCCTCACTACTTTGAAGATGAAACTTGCACAAGTCCTGAAGTGGACTTATTTCGCAAGGTATTGAAAGAAAATATAACGCTTCATCATTTAACAGTTAGTCAGAGTGATTTTTGGATTAGAAGTCATAATGATGCTATCGCCCTAGCACCCAATCAATTTATTTTAAAAGCTGAAATTTTAAATGACTTTTGCCATCAGATTGCCTGTTCAATTGCAAGCGATACAAGCTATCGAAAAGCACTCCAGTTACGCCAAGAAAAAAGCATCAATCAGAACAAGAAGATCAAACGACTGGTTAAAAAATTATTAAATACATTCAGAAGATTACTTATCATTAAAATGGATTTTTCCATACATACTGATCATACAGTCACGCTTGAATTATTAAAAACTTACCTGCGGATGTTCATCAAAAAACTTCATGCACCGAATGATATAGTTCCGCCCATTGTTGGTTTTGTTTGGAAATTAGAATACTCAGTATTGAAAAGATATCACTATCATTTTCTATTTTTCATGGATGCGAATACTTTTATAGAAGATAAAAACTTTGCCGATAAACTTGGTGAATTATGGCAAAACATAACCTTAAAAAAAGGGATTTATCAAAGCTTCAATCATGACAAGCGAGTTGATAAAAATCTTGCTATTGGTATGCTCACTTACGATGATCAAGAAAAAATTGATGCATTACATGTGATGATTGATCACATTACCAAAACAGAGCAATTCATCATAGAAAAAGGGCAAATTAATCAACGAACTTTTGGTTATAGCACTCGTAAGTACGCAACAAGGTAAATCAAGTACCCTATAATGATTTACCTAAATTTTGCAGAAGAGTAGTTCAAAATATTTTAGAATCTACTTTCATCAAGATAGGAACACTATCAACTTGAATAATAGAGTTTTTATGAGCATGCAAATAGACCCAATAGATTTGAAATTCACTCACGATCAAATATATTTCTGTGTTAATGAACACAACCTACTCACCATGCAAAAAATTTCAGAAATCATCACAAACCCAAGTTACAGCCCCTTCAAATTAAAAACGACCAAAAAGGGTAAGTACTATGTCAGTAATAGTCCTCATACAGATCACATATTTGAACTTTTACAAAATTTTCCTGGCATAAGTTCTGTGTTACTCGAACATCCATTATTCAAGCTCAGTCGAAGTGTTAGGGCATTACAAAAAGCTTATTCAAACTTAGGATATGAATTGGATCAACCAATTAATCCTTTGCTGTTGCCTCATGAGCAATACGTCAACGCTATTTTGCCTATTGTAAATGGATTCGTAAATGAATTAAAAAGAGACTCAACGAGTCGAATGGCAATGACTGACAGACACCAACGCTTAGAACTAATTAATGAGATAAAAAAAGCAAACGCGCGTGTAATGAAAAAGCTTTTTAAAACCCAGCAGCGATTTAACCTTAATATTTTTACATATATATTCCATATGGATAAATGTGAATCACGTGATAAACCGTTTATTGAGCAAGGGCTTACACAACAAATTTCAAAAATGATTGATCAATTTCATGAAAATTACAAATCAGAAATTTTAGAATTATTTTTTCGAGTTCAACGTGATTTATCAAATAATTATGTACTGACTGTATATAGTGCAACAGAACGTGAATGTGAACCGCTTTCAATGAAAGATTTCATTCCTCTACGAAATGGCAATTCTCTCATCATCACCCCTCACTCCAATATTACATTAAGCGCTCATGAAGTCGATTATCCGATGGATATTCAGGATGTTGAGGGCACAAATGAAAAAAGATGGAAAGCGATCTTCAGCGAACTACTTGCAAAATACCACTATGTCTATTATGAATCTGAATATGTATCGCCCAAATTCATTTACAAAGATTGTAGCACTAACTATTAATTGTGAAAGATTGGACACACTATTTTGTTAATTTTACAAATAAATCAATAAAACATATATTTACATTCAATTTGCATTTAATAAAATTTCCTTCAATATTTCAGGTTGGCTCCTCAACTCATGAATAATGGTTTCGGCTATGTAGCCACCACTGTAAGGCATTTTATACTTGGATTTTTCCATCTCTTTAGACGGATATTTTGACTTGAGTATTTGCTTCAGATTATTAATTTCTTTCTTTAATTCTTCTATTTGTTTAGAAGTTGAAGCTGTTCTTGGTTTTCTCCGTATACCCACAAAATCCGCATTGGTTTGCTTCGTTGACAGTTTACTCTGCTGCTCTAATTCCTTTAGTTTTTTTTGCTTAAGCACAAGTTCAGACTGAAGCCAGTCAACATCGTAATCCTCAAAAGCCTTAATAAGATCATCAATAATAAAATTCACCGCCTGATTCGGGTTATCCCATTTACCCCGCTGTACGACCTGTTCCCTTAATATGCGATAAATAATTTCCCGTCTTGGGTATAAATGCTTGTCATAGCGGGCTTTGACTGCAAGCGTTGCTTTTGCACTTCTGGCAAGTTTATGATTCTGAATAAATTCCAATCCACCCAGCAATTGCACATAGGCAATTAAAATGTCTGAATATTGTCTTTGAAACATTTTGGCAGGCAAGTTGCTCACCTCAACCTTCAATGTATAAATCAGCATTAAGAGCTCAGCGATTTGAAATGGTTTAAAGGGAATAGTTTCTCCCATCATTTCTTGACGAAAAGCCATGAGCTCACTCAATAGAAAATCATTCTGCTGCATTCTTCTTATGTTTTTTTCTTTTTTATCAATATATGTTTGATCCTCATTTGCTATTGACTCATCATCCAGTTCACACTGATAGTAGTAGCAAAAATTTAACCATATATCCTGCTCAAGCAGACTGAGGTCTGATATTTTTTTATTAATCATAATTTATTTAAATACAGATGATTAAAGTAGAATAATACTACTATATTTTTAGATGCACGTACTGCTCTTTCCCCCCTTTTTCTTTGTGACTAAACTGAATCTATCAACAGAAAAAATTGAATTTTTAATACTAATCGAGTCACCTCAAAACGAGCCAGATTAGCGATTTATTTTTTCTTCTACTGATTAACACTTTCAAGGAAAAAGGTATGGGTTATCTCACATCAAAAGAAATCAGGCACAAGCTTAAAAACTGTTCCGCTTCTACATTATGGCGTTACCAACAAGCAAATCAAAAAATGTTCAAGCAACCTATGCCACAACCTATCAAAAAATGTGCAGGCTCTACTAGCCTTTGGGATGAAGAAACATTTAACGAATGGCTACTCAAATATTTCAATAATAATCAAATTGGCAATCTATCTAACTAGATAGATTGCTTAGTTTTTTCCACCATTTCTTATATGCTTTTGACATTTCCTTTTGATAATCATAATAGTCATATGTCCCCTGCTCCCCAGGCATTACATGACCAACCATTAATTCAGCAACATCCCTACTCGTAAATGCACTAAAATTTGTCCTAGCTGTACGCCGTAAATCATGCATAGACCAATGATCCATTTCAACTTTATAGTTCTTACGTGCAAATTGCATGAAATTATAAGGGGTATCTGTTGGACCACTGCGCCCCATTGGTTCTTTACTATTTTCATGTGGAAAAATGTATTCAGAATTGCTTAAATCAATTGCTGACTGAAGCCACGGCTTAATCTCTTCAATAATTGGTCGAACAATATTTCCCTTACTTTCTCCTGTCTTATGATTTTCATACGGTACTGTCCATACATTCTTACTAAAATCAAATTCTGATTTACGTGCAAGCCTCAACTCACTATACCGATTACCATAAAACAAGCATAACTTTAGAAATAAAACATTCCGTAATGATGTTCTAGACTCATCACAAATTTTAAAAATTAAAGATAATTCATCATCCCTTAACACTCGAACTGTTTTATTTTTCTTAATATTTAAGTCACGTTTACCAGTGATATGTCGTATAGGATTTTGCTCAATTAATTTTCGATTAATCCCCCAATCCAAACACTGCTTTGTATTAGTTAGGATGCGATCGGTTATTGATGGTGACTGTTTAAATTGCTCTTCCAGCAAATCCAGCCACATGTGCAACGTAATTTGCTCAGCAGGAATGCTTCCTAATTTAGGAAAAACATATAGTT
Organism: Acinetobacter brisouioides; assembly: GCF_004331075.1. Classification (GTDB taxonomy): domain Bacteria; phylum Pseudomonadota; class Gammaproteobacteria; order Pseudomonadales; family Moraxellaceae; genus Acinetobacter. The sequence continues at coordinate 111,693 of NZ_SJNX01000005.1, forward strand.
CAAATGACCTCAGATATTGATCTGCATTCTTTTTATTAGGAATACTATATTTAGTGTGCCACTCTCTAAATAAAGCTTCAAATGTAATAGCCTCTGTGATCTTGTGAAGCTCTACCTTTTTGTGAATACGTGGGTCATGTCCTTTTTCTAATATTGCTTTCATTTTTTGCAATTCAGTACGAGCCTCTTTAAGACTCATATTTGGATATGTTCCTAAGTCTAAACGAGCTTGTTTATCGTTGTATCGAAAACGCATCTGAAAAGTGAGCTTTCCTTTTTGCGATACACGAACACTTAGACCAGCTTGATCAGGCTCCGTATGTATTGCCGAACGTTCACGATCCAAATTCTTCTTAAGCCACGTATCTGTTAGAGGCATTTTACTCCACCTGTGTACATATTTTTTTAAAAAGGCTAATCTTAGAAAACATGTACACATATATGTACACAAACATACTGACTAGACTTGAAATCTATTGAATGGGGTTGAATGATACTTTAAATTAAGAATAACAATATTTTTATATTTTTACAGCACTTAGATTATTTTTATTATTGCATTTGAAATGAATTGAATGAGCTTGAATAGGTATCAGGTATTTGGGTGGGAAATGATAGCAAATGTACGGCGTTGGGCGACCTGAGCCACCAATTCATCTTTAAACATGAGAGCAATCTTCAATATGTACGCAGTTTTGTACCTATTTAAACATGAGTACAAAACAGAAAATATAGGGATTCAAAATTGGCGTCATTGTAGCAGATTTAAGAATTTCTGTTGATGGATTGTTGATTTACCTAAATTGTTCATATTGAATCAAATTTTGAAAGCATATTGCCTGTTTGGTGATATTCACTCGCCTAAGCACTTCAAAATAATCTAAAAATTAAACAGATGTAAATTTTGTCATTAAAATCAGCACATCATCTAAAATACGAGAACTGCTATTATTTCAACTTAAGCTGAGTTGAGTCTGAGAAAGATTAAACGGAACACACAAAATCACTGCATGGATTAATGAAAGAAGTTCACTCTAAATAATAAAAGGTGCTCCAATCTCAGAAGCACCTCTATCTCTGTCCGATTAAACACTGATCGTTAATAAACTTCTTTCATCATGACCATAACCTCTTTGTTTTCTCCCTGAGCAAAATGAAATCTATTTCAATGCCGCGCAAGATAAATAAAAGAGGTGCATAAAAGAAGTCTAATCTTACAAAACGACCTGCGTACCCAGTTGAACCGTCCTATTTGGTGGCAATCCAAAATATTGATGAATTTCACCAGCTTGTCTAAACAATATATTAAACACATTAAATTCAACATGATTTAAAAAGTTACCATTATTAATAATAATGGTATCTGAAACAAAAAAGGTTGTTGACATTAAATCAAATTCCCAATCATGTAACTTTAACCCTTCAATCAATGGAACTAAATAAGGGTATTCTCTAAAACCAAAATAAACGGTGACTTGATAGAAATTATCAAATACTTCATTCACTTTAACTTTATCTTCATTCGGTACATAAGGGGAATTTAAAGTTTCAACGGTTAAAGAAATATTATATTCATGAATAACTTGATAATGCTTTAAATTATGCAGTAAAGCATTTGGAATAAGATCCTTATCTGAAGTTAAATAAATAGCAGTTCCACTAACTTTATGAATCCCCTGATTTAATATATTAGGCAATATATCCAAATTCAAACTTTGGTTTCGACGCTCTTCTTTTAAATAGTGCATCCCCTTTTGCCAAATAAAGAGAATCGAAAATACCAAACATCCAATTAAAATTGGTAACCAAGCTCCAGTTGCAATTTTGGTCAAGTTTGAAATAACAAAACCCATTTCAATGATCAGGAACAATCCGAGTAAACATAATTTAAAATAAGATGCTTTATAAAGGAGCTGCATATAAATCAACAGAATCGTTGTAATTAACATCGTTCCTGATACAGCAAGACCATAAGCTGATGCTAAAGCCCCTGATGATTTAAATGTAACAACAAGGAAAATAACCCCGAGTAACATTAACCAGTTAATAAAGGGAATATAAACCTGACCTTTTTCTTGATCAGATGTGTGTAAAAAATTAATTCGGGGCAAAAGGCTTAAGCGAGATGCCTCTAATGTCAGTGAAAATGTTCCCGAGATAGTCGCTTGCGATGCGATAACCGTTGCAAAAGTTGCAAGAATAACTAAAAAGATTAAACCTGATGAAGGCATAAGCAGGAAAAATGGATTATTAATTGCATCGGGCTTATGCATTAATAAAGCACCTTGCCCCAAATAGTTTAAAGTTAGACTTGGCCAAACTAAACCATACCATGCAACACGAATCGCACGTGCACCAAAATGCCCCATATCGGCATATAGAGCTTCGCCACCCGTTAATGCTAAAAATACTGCTGATAGTAAAAATATACCTTCTTTGGGCTGATTAAAAAAGAACTGTACTGCATAAAATGGATTAAATGCATATAGTACACTAGGGTTTATAAATATTTCTTTTAAACCTAATATACCAAGCGTTAAAAACCAAATAATCATAATTGGCCCAAATAATAATCCCCCAATCTTTTGAGTTCCATAACGCTGAAACAAAAAAAGCATAATCAGCACGCTAATGGTGATAGGAATAATCCATGATTTGAACTGTATGGTAATCAGCTCCGTCCCTTCTATTGCTGAAAGCACAGAGATTGCAGGCGTAATAAAAGCATCAGCATAAAACAACCCAGCTGCAAATAACCCGAGCAATAAGACAACACGGGCTTGTTTCGAGCCTGGTTTTATTTTTTTCAGAACTAATGCTAACAGTGATAAAACCCCTCCCTCACCATTATTATTATATTGCATCACCACGCTAATATACTTAACCGTAACAATCAGAAGAACCGACCAAATGAATGCCGATAAAACTGATAATATGTTCATTTCATTTAAAGCAAGACCGTGTAAAAAGGCTTCTTTAAATGAGTAGAGCGGGCTAGTACCAATGTCTCCATACACGACCCCCAGAGCAGCCAGTGCAAGGCCACTTATTTTTTTATTTGACATACTCTTACTATCCAAATTGGATTATTCGAGATTATATTCTTATTTTTCTAATAGCTAAAGACTTGACAGATTCGATCAATATCAATGTTTTTATATATTTCACAATTCAATAAGTAAATTAAATAAGTAAAATTAAATATCCTTCATATTTCTGATATCGAGTTATTTTTACTCCAATTTATATTTTAACGAAATCAATCATTCACCCAACTTTGATTAATCATTTCAATTAAAGTTTTATTTAATTTCTTCTGATTAATTTGAAACAATTTAATATTTTCTTCTAATAATTCTTCGCTTTGACCATCAGATGCACTTAAAAAGCGTTTAAAAAAACTTTGATAACGATATTCTGAGATATCACCTGTAATATCTGCCCCAATCAGTTTTCCTTTAAGCTGTATAATTAAGTCTTTTAAATGCTGCTCTAAAAAATACCCCTGATCCCAATTGGTCATTACCGCATCTTTTGATAAAACATCTTTATCAATTGAAAGATAAGTTTTTAGATTTAACGATGATATTTCTGTTAAAAATTCTTGCATTAAATCATCTGGGTTTTGAAAATTAAACCAAGCATCTGAAGCCCCAATCCATCGAGTCCAGCTGGCATTTTGCTGAATGCTCCAATAATGCAGCTTGCCATGACGAAGTGGCGACCAATGATTTTCCCAAGCATGTTTCCAACCAATATCACTTGAACCGATACCAATGACATCAATACGCGCAATCTGAGGTAATAAGCTCGCCCAATACACCCAAGACCCACAGTGGATACCGAATGGATAACGCATATTATCTGGATGATTATCACAAACAATTAAATGAAATGGCTCAGCATCTTTTAATCTATTGAGCAAATATTGAGTGATATGATGATAATCCCCGCTCCCAATTAATGTGCAACCGAGCGCTGTATTTTGAGGCAACTGATCCGTCAAATAGCTAGACAATTGATTAAACTGAGTCCATTTACAACCAAAGCGAATCATCTCTTGCCAAGAACCCAAATCGAGGTTCAATGCATTTTCAGGAATTCCTGTCGAATCATCAAAATTTAGAACAACGGACTGGCGTATCTGCTGGCTGCTCATGATTTTGACTCCTGCGATTGCTCATACCAATGTGTATCAGATTCAAATAAATGACGCATCTTTCTTAAAATAAAGCGGAGTATCGGTCGACGAATCCAAACCAAGTGCCGTGTAAAAGTAAAACTTGCTCCAAGTTTTGATTTCACCTCTGGGTCAGTCCAACCTGCAACATAAAATTTTAGATGACGCTGCTTCGCATAGTCTAAATTGACAAACCAACTAACAAAATACAAATTATAATCAATCGCTAGTGCATAGTTTAGGCCAATATATTTGTCGATTAAATTATTATTATATTCATAGCAAATATTATAACCCACTAAAATATCATCTTTCCAATAGAGAAAAACTTTTCCGCCACTGTTCGGATCTTGCAAAATATTATCAAAAAATTCTGAACGCAATAAATCAAAATGAATTTCACTCTGATTATAAACAGCCAAATAAAGTTCATATAAATGAGTACGAAAATCGTGATTTTTAAAAACATCAGATCCTGTATCTACAATTTCTAATCTTAATTCATCCAAATTTTTTAATTTTCTTTTTAAATTTTTTCGCCGACTTTTAGAAAATCGAGATAAATAATCTTCACGATCTTCAAAATCAATTGCAACATAAGCTAAAGCCTGCCCTTCTAAAGATAAAAATCCTCGTTTTTCAGCAGCACTAATTAAATTTAGACTATATTGGTTTTCAAATTCTGTTAATAATGGTGAGTTTAATGGCAAATCTTTAATAATCTTTAACGTATTGTTTTTTGAATTTTTTTTCAGATTTTCTACAATTTCATCAATCTGATAATCTTTTGGTAAAAGCGTGTACTCAGTGACTGTTGTCCCAATAAAACACGTTGAAAGATAAAGTAGTTTCCCCCAAAATTTATATCCAAATATAGCTTCAACTTTTTTTCGAACAGGTATATCTAACGTGGTTAACAAATTAAACTGTGTCGTAAAATACGGTAAACCCTCTTTTGAATCTTGTGCTTCAAAAGTTTCTGGTGGGTATTTTAAAAAGGTATCAATTAAAGATTGAGGCTCTAACTGATTAAGATTAATTTTTACACTCATATATTAAATAAGTTTTAACCAGAAGTTGATATGACTTTTAACTTATTTATTTTACTCTAATAAGTGTAAAAAATATCAGTTTTGAAATGTACTACAATTCATCATCGCTATTTAGCGGATAAAGTACATTCGTCATATTAAAAAGAATAGCTGAATGATTATTCAACTATTCTTTTTAAACCTAAAAATTCATCAGTACGAAGAAAGCGCTTTCTTCACACCAATGACTCATGAGGCGCCTTTCATTCATCTGTTGTATTTCCGCTATGAGAGAAATACAACGAGAGGGATAAATCACAATGAAAGAGGTCTACTGTTGTAGATTAAAGCTCTTTTTTTGCGCGAACTAATAACTGTTCTAGCAATACCATTGCTTGATCAATTTCAGCTCTAGAAATTTCAAGGTTTGGTGCAAACGTAATTACGTTTTTATAGTATCCGCCAACATCAAGCACTAGGCCACATTTTTGACCTTCATACTCAAGCGTACCAGATAATCCAATGTCCACCATTTTGTCGAGAAGTTCTTTATTTGGTGTAAAGCCATCAGTCTGACAAATTTCAGCACGAAGCGCTAAACCTAGACCATCGACATCACCAATTTCACAGTGACGTGTTTGAAGATCTTTCAGGCCTTCCAAGAAGTAAGCACCACTTTCCATGATCTGTTTCTCATAGTCTTTTTCAGCAAGCATTTTCATGACTTCAAGACCAACAGCTGTACCTAGTGGGTTTGACGCAAATGTTGAATGCGTAGATCCTACTGGGAAAGTGACAGGGTTAATCATTTCTTCTTTTGCCCAAACACCTGCCAATGGGTTTAAACCATTTGTCAGTGCTTTACCAAAGACAACGACGTCAGGTGTGATATCAAAATGTTCAAATGACCATAGTTTACCAGTACGGTAGAAGCCCATTTGAATTTCATCAACCACAAGTAAAATACCATGATCATCCAGCACTTTTTTCAGTTCTGGATAGAAATTCATTGGTGGAATGACATAACCGCCAGTCCCCTGAATCGTTTCAATGTAGAAAGCTGCAAATTCACTTTCACGAACTTTCGGATCCCAAACACCATGATATTCGTTTTCAAATAAGCGACGGAATTCTGCAACAAGTTTTACTGCATATTCTTCTGGTGTCATGCCTTTTGGACGGCGGAACGGGTATGGGAAAGGAATAAATTGAGCACGTTCACCAAAATGACCATAACGACGGCGATAACGATAGCTAGAAGTAATTGATGAAGCACCTAATGTACGTCCATGATAACCACCTTCAAACGCAAACATTCTGCTTTTGCCTTTGCAGAAATTACGGACTAACTTAAGCGAATCTTCGATTGACTGAGAACCACCAACGTTATAATGGATACGCCCCTGCACCCCTGTTTTTTTCAAGATATCTTCAGCAAGTACTTTACTGAGTTCAATTTTTGTAGGGTGCAAATACTGGCTTGCAATTTGCGGTAAGGTATTAATTTGATTAATTAATGCTTGATCTAAGCGTGGGTTTTTATAACCAAAATTTACTGCTGAATACCACATTTGTAGATCAAGGTAAGGTGTACCATGATCATCAAAGACATAACTACCTTGGCAATCTGTAAAAATTTTCGGGGGGTTTACATAATGAACAGTATCTCCATGAGAGCAATATTTTGCTTCATCTGCTAATAGTTGAGCTTCATTAATTGTCATGAGACCTATCCTTTTTGGTAGTTATACCGTATGTTTACTGTTCAATTATTCGATGCATTCCACTGGTCTTTTCAAACGAAATAGAAGCACATTTGTTCATTTCTACGGCATAAAATTTAAAAGCAGTTTCCTGAAATTCAGCTTAAAATTTAAAAACCACCCCTAAAGAAGGTGAAAAATCTACACGTTTTTTAATTACAGGGCTGCTATATTGTTGATTTGATAGATAATTTATATTCATACCACCATAAATATTCCATTTCTTATTTAAATTATAATTAAAGTTCAAATCCATATAGGGCTGAAGACTATCTTTAGGGTGATATTCAGTTACCCCACTATTACGCGCTTCAACTGCACTTACGCCATAATAATAATCATTATATTGACTATTACTCCATTGATAACCGAGCTCTGGGTAAAAAGACCATTTCCCAGTATTTAATTCAGCTAAATAAGAAAGTGTCGCTACGGTTCCCTTGCTTCGAGATAAAACATCTGTACCAATTTGTGCTTTAAACCCGCCAAATGGCGTAATTCGCATATAACTTGCACCAGACATGACAGACCATTTTTTTGTTTTTAAAGCGTTTAATTTTCCAGAAGGACTAAAATAACTGTCATCATAATAAGCATTTAATCTAAATTGGTTCTGATCATTATTTAAAAGATAGACCCCGAGCTCATCACCTTCCACGTAAATTTTTTTATTGTCATAGAAAATAGTAGGTAAAACACTCATCCAAACCGTTTTTCCTTTATAGGCCTGAAAATCCAGAGAAGTATTCAGTCCTACACTCAGGGCAACAGGCTCTTCTGCATAGCTATAATTACACCAAGAATTGAGTGCTATTAAGATAAAAAAATATATCTTATTGTTTCTAGAAAATAAATGAATCATAAAATTAGATCAAATTTTGATTGACGCTCAAAATATATCGATTATTCTTTTTATCAATCATTTAACACAAATCAGATACAAAAGTAAAAAATTCATTCAAATATTCTATATATTTTATTATTTAGCATAATTTCAAAATATATATTAATTTTTCAAATATTTAGCTTCTAGTACATTGGTTACCAAAATAAATTCCACCCAGAGTTTTTAGGCTTAGGTCCGAGATAATAAGGAATATTTAAGGTTTAAGCGATATGTTGCAAATCAAATTTTCTTCAATGTGCTGAAGAAAAAAATAATTAAACGCTGTGAGGCATATATGTTGCTTATCCGTCACAATCTCCCTTCTTCGGCTCAATGGCATATTCTATGTGATTTTGACGGGACGATTAGTTTAAATGATACAACAGACACATTATTAGAAACTTTTGCAAAACCTGGCTGGGTAGAAATAGAACAAGAGTGGGAACAAGGAAAGATTGGCTCCAAGATCTGTATGCAGCGTCAGATTGAATTACTCGACATGTCTAAAAATGAACTCTATCAATGCTTAGATCATATTGAAATTGATACAGATTTTATTGATTTTGTACACATGACAACCGCACACAAGATTCCATTAACCATTGTGAGTGATGGCATGGATGTCGTGATTAAATATATTTTAAAAAAGTATGATCTTGCAGATTTACCTATTATTGCAAATCATTTGGTTCAAGTAAGCGAACGCAACTGGAAACTTGAATTTCCAAATACAAATCAGCGCTGTATTAGTCAAAGCGGAACATGTAAATGCAAAGTGGCTGAACAACATTTTCAGGAACAGATTATTTTGATTGGTGATGGTCGTTCAGACTTTTGCCTTGCGGAAACAGCAGATTATGTTTTTGCAAAAAAATCCATGATTAATCATTGTATTGAAAAAAACATTGAGCATACTGCATTTAAATCGTTTATTGAAATTCAGGAGCAATTGGTGCAACTGATTCATAGCGATGAAGAGCATGGTCGTTTAGCTGTGGTGACTGTATGATTTCAGATAATTCATTTTTTCTTTCTGGTAATCGTACTGGTATTTTACTGATTCATGGTTTAACAGGGACACCCAATGAAATGCGTGGGATTGCCCGTTCATTTCATCAGGCGGGTTACAGTGTTTACGGTGTTCAACTGGCAGGTCACTGTGGTGATATCGAAGATCTGGTTCAAACCCGTTGGGAGGACTGGTATGCCAGCGTATGTGAGGGTGCAAAGAAACTTAAACAGCACGTTGACCAAATTTATGTCAGTGGTTTGTCTATGGGCGCACTACTGGCTTTAAAATATGCCTCTGAACATCCTGTAAATGGTGTGATTTCTTACAGCCCGACATTTCAGTATGATGGCTGGAGTGTTCCACTTTGGTCAAAAATTCTTGCACCAATTGCACTTCCAATTGTTTATCATTTAAATATTGGTCGCCATAATACATTTGATGAAGCTGAACCTTACGGCATTTGTAATGAGTCTCTACGTGCGCGTATTGTAAATGCAATGAACAGTGGTGATAGTAGTGAAGCTGGATTACCAGGTAATCCTTGGCATTCCTTATATCAACTGCAGCGTTTATCGCGCAATGTCAGAAAAAACTTGCATAAAATTACAGCACCCTCTCTTTGCTTGCATGCCTATAATGATGATATTTCACATCGTCGTAATAGCCAGATTGTTTATAATCAGGTATCGGGATTGAAACAAGTCATTTGGCTTAAAAATAGTTACCATATGATCACGATTGATAACGATCGCAAACAAGTGGTTGAAGAATCATTAAGCTTCATACAAAAAATTGATAAAAAATTGACGAATAGCAACACCAAATCATTCACTCAGTCACTAGAGCTTGAGCAAAAGTTAGGTCATATTGCATGACTCCACTTGTGATCGGTGCATGGATTATCACCATTCTGATTGATACCGTTGGACAGCTCGCTTTTAAAGCTGCTGCTTCAGAAAGCGCGGAACACTCAGGTATTGAACACTGGAAATCAATGCTAAAGCGACCATGGCTTTGGATTGGAATTTTTTGTTACGTTTTTGAATTTGTGGCTTGGCTTGCCTTTTTATCTCTTGTGCCATTATCTGATGGCATCATGCTAGGCAGCATCAATATTGTGGTCATTATGCTTGCTGGACGACTATTTTTTAATGAAAAACTATCCAGAAATAGATTAATAGGTGTCGTTCTAATTTCGATTGGCGTCACAATTGTGGGGTTAGGCGCATGAAATCTTTTTATATTATTGGCTTTTTAGTGCTCATGATGTTTGACACCCTAGCACAGATCAGTTTCAAATTTGCATCTGTACATGCCATGCCACTTTCATTTGATTTTCCTTGGCTGATTCGAGTATTTACTCATCCATGGATTTATGGGGCATTTGTCGGGTATATCGGGGCATTTTTTACCTGGATGACGCTATTAAAATATGCACCAGTCGGCCCTGCTTTTGCAGCATCGCACCTTGAGCTGATTAGTGTCACTCTACTGTCTATATGGTTATTTAACGAACCTCTAACATTCATCAAAATCATTGGCGCACTATTTATTATTGCTGGTGTCTTCTTTTTAGCTAGAGATGAATCTAAAACCGATGTAGAAAACATCCCTTATAACATCCATTCTTAACTATGAATACAGAGATCCCCCCTACAAATGGTTTGCCTATTTTATTTAGGGATCTTCTTTCTTTTGGACATAAATATGATTTGGCGAGTTCAATCGCCAACCTTTTACAGATACCGACTCCAGCGCTGACTTGCTCGGGAACCGTTGCCTTGATGGTTGCCTTAAAGACGCTACAATCTATACATCCTAAAAAAAACCAAGTCATCATTCCCGCGTGGACATGCCCATTAGTTCCATTAGCTATAGAAAAGATGGGCTTAACGCCTATTTTATGCGATCTGAAAAAAGATCATTTTGATTATGATCTGAACGAACTCGAATTAAAAACAAACGCTAACACACTCGCAATTATTGCAACTCATATAGCGGGCCTAGTCTGTGATTTAGCGGGTATCCAACACATCGCAGATCAACATCAAACTTATGTGATTGAAGATGCGGCACAAGCCATGGGCGCTCAGTATCATCATCAAAGTGTTGGATTATTTGGAGACATCGGCTTTTTTAGCCTCGCTTTCGGTAAAGGACTCACCAGTGCCGAAGGTGGGATCTTGTTTAGTAAAAATCCAGAATTGCAGCAAAAATTACATGCCGCATGTCAAGATTTGCCTGTGCTCAAAGACTGGGAATTGAAAAGGATGATCGAGTTAGTCGGTTATACTTTTTTGTATCGACCTTCAACACTTAGCCTGATTTATGGAAATAGTTTACGTCGTGCTTTAAAAAATAATGATGAAATTACGGCTGTAGGAGATGATTTCGATCAGAATGACATTCCAGTTCATCGCTTAGGTCAATGGAGAAGTCAGGTTGCGGCTTCTGCGATATCCCGATTACCTGAGCATTGGCAAAAAGCACAGCATCAGGCAAGATCTAGAATTGAAAGACTCAAACAACTACCTCACATTCAGGTTTTTGAAGAACAAACCGATAGTCGCTCTAACTTTCCATTTATTTTATTACTTACAGACCGACCTGAGTTAGCACAAGCTATTTTGGCCAAGCTATGGACTCAAGGCTTGGGTGTAACCAAATTATTTGTACGAGCGATACATCAATACCCCAATCTCGCGCATTTAAATACATCTTTGCCACAAGCAGAAAGTTTTGCGCAAAGGTGTTTTAGTATTTCTAATTCGGCTTGGTTAAATGATGGTGAATTTGAGAAGATTTACAGCGTCATTGAAAATACGATTCATTCTTATAAAAAATAGACCTATTGCATCATAGCGTCTATGCTTTATTTTTCTCTCTAGGCAACAGAGAAAGATACTTTAAAAGCGCAAGAAGAATAAAACTGGCTCATGAAAAAATTTCATCCACCATTTTTATTCGGCCGATTAAATAGCGCAAAATACTTACTGAACTGCCCTTAAATGGATTCATGAATATTTTAGGGTACACATCATCAATCTCATGTATTCCCTACGATGCCCATCTTGGCTCGACTCGCTTTTAACGATGCAAAGCCTGTTCCAGAAATAAGGTCTGCTCTTTTGATATTTCTTAACTGGTATATATAGCAAATTTGTGTTCTAACACTTCTTTAGGAAATGGTTTTCCCAATAAAAAGCCCTGAAATTGCTGGCAGCCTAAACGGTTGAGAATTTCCAGTTGTTCTTCAGTTTCAATGCCTTCAGCCGTAATAGTTAAACCCAAATTTCGAGTGAGCTGAATCAAGCTGGCTAAAATCAACTCGTCTTTTGAACCACGATGTAAGTCTTTAATAAAAGCTCGATCAATCTTCAATTCATTGACTGGCAAATCTTTCAAATATAAGAAACTTGAGTGACCTGTACCAAAGTCATCAATGGAGAGTTTTACACCTAACTTACGGATTTTCTGAAAAATCTCGATACTTGAGTCAATATGATGCATGGCAGTGCTTTCAGTAATTTCGATAATCAAATGGTTTGTATCAATCTGATATTCTTCAATATACTGCTTTAAAGTTTGTATCAGTGATTTATGTTCAACTTGAACTGCCGACAAGTTAATCGAAATTGGATAAAAGTTTTGCTCTTGTTGTTCCCACAATTGAATTTGTTTACAGGCTTGTTCCATGACCCAATACCCCAAAGGGATGATTAATCCTGTTTTTTCTGCCAAGGGGATAAACATATTTGGACCAAGCAGTCCCATTTTAGGATGCTGCCAGCGAATTAATGCTTCAACACCACAAATTTTACGGTATTTATTAAATTTCGGCTGATAAAATAAAACAAACTGATCTTCTTCAATAGCCTTAAAGAGATCATTAATCAGTTTGGATTGATGGCGTTCTTCATATTGTTCAATATTATAACTAAAGACACTATAAGTATTACGTCCCTGCTCTTTAGATGCCAGCATCGCAATATCTGCATGCATTAATAATTCTTGCAGCTGCTCACCATGTTCAGGATACATTGCGATACCAATACTTGCGGTAATATTAATATTACGCCCTGAAATACTAAAACCATGCTGAATATCTGACAGAATTGTCTGTGCTAATTGTTCCGCCTGAGCAACAGAAGAATGCTCGGCAATCAGCAAAAACTCATCTCCGCTAATACGTAACAATGTCTGGCGTTCTGCAATTTGATCACTGATGCGATTGGCAAATTGCACCAACAACTGATCCCCCACATGATGACCAAATGCGTCATTAATGGATTTAAAACGATCTAAGTCAATGTAGATCACCGCAATTTGCTGACGATGCAAACGGTGCTCAGCCAAAATCATTTTGACATAATCATTTAAATACAAACGGTTCGGCAGCTGGGTTAAAGTGTCATGCGTTGTTAAGTGCGTTAACTCTTTATGAACTTCTGTCAGTTGACGATTTCGTTCTTCTAACCGTAATTCTAGTAATGCCACAAAAAATGCAGCAATCAGAATTAGGCAGGCAACAATTACTATACCGAGTATCACAATATGACCAGATGTTGTTGTTTGGAGTAAATGGCTACTTTTTATATTAAAATGCGCCGCTCTTATGCCCACGTAGTGCATTGCTACAATACTAAAAGCCATCGTAAAAGCGACAGATATTTTTAAGATAAAAGCATTTTTTTGCACATTTTTTAATCTAAAAGCTAACCATAAGCTCGCTCCAGACCCAAAAATCGCAATCATGACTAAAATTCCAGTTAACAAGACATCATATTGAACTGTCTGTTTTGGAGGAATGAATGTCATCATGGTAAAATAATGGGTCAAAAAAACACCACTTCCAATACCTATAGCCCCCAAACCTAGAGCATAACGCTCAAGTTTAGGCTGCATCAGTAACCAAGTGGCGCAGAGCGCAGCGGCTAGCATACTTAAATATGACGGGAGTAACAGCCATTTATGCAGAAAAAAGCTATTTGATAATTGTATCACCCACATACCGAAAAACTGTAAAGACCACAGAACTAATGCAGAAAAAATAACATTTATTGAAATGATAGTTTTCTTATGTTGCTGATATAAGAAAAATTTAAACAATAAGCTCTGTAATGTAATCATGGCATAGCAGATCAATATTGTTACAACCATAGCGCCCATAACCAAACTGACGTCATCATTGAGTGCTGTCATTTCATATACCCAAATTTGTTTTTGTAATTGGCCTGCTTTTTTTTCAAAAGCCTATTCATAAAAACCAGAAAAAACATGATTAGATGTTAACAGAATCATTTTTAGCGCAAATTCAAAGTAGATATCACGGTTATTTCAAAATTTAATTCTTATTTAATATTAATCTGTTTTAGTTTAAAAAAATACTCCTAAGCTAGTTTATTTAAAAATTCACTTCGTTTCATATTTCCAGCAATATCAAAAACCAAATTTTTTATAAGATAAAAAATCAGCTTTTAAAAATGATCATTACATCAGACTTCATTCATAATGATTTTATTTACACACTCTTTATTTTGATTACTCGGTAAAATAAATGTATCTCAATGATGTGCAAGCGAAATAAAATCGACTTGTGAAAGAATTCGATAAATTCACCTATATTTTTTTATTATCAACTAACATACACGTTATTTTTATTTAAAGTATTAACTGACTTGTTTTTGAGTTTTTTTTAGAAAAACTAAAAATTATCTTTTATTTTGAATTTTTTTTAAATTAACTCATCATATTTGTGCAAACGCCCCGATTGTATTTATAAAAAAGCCCGGTTAATTCCCGAGCTTTTTATATTCATAATTCTTGATCAATTAATTGCCTGATTTTTGTTGCTGCAATTTTGCGTAATCAAGCAATACATTTGCTGCTTCTGTCACAAAAGCTTCTTCCTCTGGCAGCGCTGGGCGTACATTGGCTTTCAATTTAGCACGTGTTTCACTGAGTGCATCAAGCGATGCTTGATAACTACTCCAGTCTTTATACGGTTTAAGCCCTGTTTTCTGACGGCGTAGGTTCTCAGCATCCAAGGTCTGCTTTTCTAAAGTATCAAGCTCAACTTTACGTTGATTTAGATTTAAAGGCAGGCGCTTTTCATCATCAGTTTTTTTGGCAAGCGCACGACGTGCTTCCAAATAACCAAACTGAGGATCTTGATTGACACGCTGTGTTGAAAGTTTTTCCAGTTCAGGTAAATACGGCTTGATTACACCTTCACGCTTAAATGGTGCAGTCGGAATGGTATCCCATTTCAAGGCATTTTTAGCTTTACGTTCACCAAATTCATCATTCCAGATATCAACCAGTTTAATGTCTGGAATCACACCTTTGTTTTGCGTGCTACCGCCAGTAATTCGATAAAATTTACGCTGAGTCAAGGTGGCCTGACCATAAGCTAAAGAGTCTAGCTGAACTTGCGCTGTCCCTTTACCTGTGGTCGTACTGCCAATAATAATGCCACGACCATAATCCTGAATCGCAGCAGAATAAATTTCACTTGCCGAAGCCGACGCTAAGTTCACCAACACGGCCAAAGGTCCTGCATAGGTCTGTTGACCCGCATCATTGTCTTCAAAGACATTGACGTTACCATTGCCATCGCGGATTTGTACGACTGGGCCTGATTTAATCACTTGACCAATCATACGTGACACTTCCTCGAGTGAGCCACCTGGGTTATTACGCAAATCAATAATAATCCCTTCAACATTCTGTGCTGAAAGTGCTTTCAGAGCATCATTGGTATCTTTGGATACGGAACGATAGTCAGCGCCATCACGGCGGGCACGATAGTTCAGATAAAATGATGGAATTTCAATGATACCAAAAGTATGTTGCTGACCATCACGGTTAACTTTCACAACACGTGATTGTACGCCCTGATCATCTTCTTTAATCACATCACGCGACAAAGTCACTGTACGTGCCTGACTCATTGGTGAGCCTGCACCCAATAGTTTTAACGTGACATTGGTGCCCCGTTTACCACGAATCAATCCCACGATTTCCTGACTCGACCAGCCAACCACATCGACCATTTTGTCACCGCCTTGGGCAACACCAATAATACGATCGCCCGCTTTGACCTGACCAGACTTACTTGCGGGGCCACCATCTACAATAGTTTCAATTTTGGTATAGTCTTCATTGCCGCGTTCAGGGCGAATCGAGACCCCAATCCCTTCTAGCTGCAAGGTAGTTTGACGATTCAACTCCATTGCATCAATAGGTGGGAAATAATTACTGTGCGGATCGTAAGTCAGTGTCATGGAGTTCAGGATTTTATCCAAAACATCATCGCTCTTAATACGACCAATTCGTTCTAACTGGCGAGTATAACGTTTGGTTAGCGTTTGCTCAGGTGTTAAATCTTCTGAACTTAAATCCTGTCCCTGCGCCAAAGCAGGGTCTGCTTTAAGAACTTTTTGTTTCGCCAGATCTTCCTGCTTGCTAATCGTCAGATTAATTAGCTGCGACAGCAGCATTTTATGCCAGTAATCACGCTGCTCGATTTCAGTTTTAAAATACGGTGCTTTTTCGCGATCGGTGTCGATATAGTTATTTTTCTGTTCTAAGTTTTGTGGCTTTTTCAGTTCAGCCAGCATATAGCTATAAAAATCTTTTAAACGCTGACGATACTGAGCATGAATCGCATAAGGCGCGGTTAAATCACCAGCTTTGAGTGCTGCTCCCAAGGTTGCACCATATTTTTGTTTATACGATGCGACATCAGACGCCAAGAAAATCGTATGATCTGGGTCCAGGCTATCCAGATACATGCCTAAAATACGGTTGGACGTATTGGCATCCAAACGCATATTCAAATAATGTTGGCGGTCTACCAAGGTCGCAAGTTGACGTGTCACCAATTTTTGCGCTTGTGTTGGTTGCACTGACTGTACAACAGACTCTGCATTGGTCGCGGCTGTTGCCTCATTAATAACATGAGTAAAGAATAGACCACCCGTTGCGAATGCAACTGCGCAAGCGATTGTTTGAAGTTTCATATATTAATCGGACTTCCTTGGGTTTCACCAAAAATTACATAGTAATAATATTTAATTAGACTTGAATATTCAGGATATTAATCAAAGTCTTTGTACCATGTCGTGTAGTTTTATCATATTCTGTGCTGACAAAATGTAGCAAATCATTGCAAAATTCAATCTCTATTTGCAATTCACCCAGTAACGGAAGCTCTTATGATTGGCGCGTTGATGCTCGATATCGCAGGAACCACCCTGACCCCAGAAGATATTGAATTACTGAAGAACCCTCAAGTGGGCGGTTTAATCCTGTTTGCACGTAATATTGAGTCACCACAACAAGTTCGTGCCTTGACCGATCATATTCGCAATGTTCGTCCTGAGATTTTAATTGCTGTCGATCAGGAAGGTGGACGCGTTCAACGCCTGAAACAAGGTTTTACATTATTACCTGCAATGGGACGCTTTGGTGAGCTGTACCTTGAGCAACCCGAGCAAGCACTCATTTTAGCGCAAGAATGTGGCTGGCTCATGGCAACTGAAGTTTTGGCAGTAGGTATTGACTTTAGTTTTGCCCCCGTACTGGACTTAAATGACATTAGCGATGTGATTGGCGACCGCGCTTTCGCTAAAAATATGGCAGATATTGTGCCGCTTGCTCGTGCTTTTATGCAGGGTATGCACGCAGCAGGTATGGCAACCACAGGCAAGCATTTTCCTGGACATGGCTCAGTCAAAGCCGACTCGCATGTTGCTGCCGCGATTGACTCGCGCAGTTATGACGAAATTTATGCACATGACATGCAAAGCTTTATTCAACTCATGCCTGACCTCAATGCACTCATGCCTGCCCATGTGATTTACCCGAAAGTCGACGCCAATCCTGCGGGCTTTTCTCAATACTGGATTCAAACAGTGTTACGCCAACAACTTCACTTTGACGGAGTCTTGTTCTCAGATGACTTAAGTATGCAAGCTGCCTGTATTGCAGGTGGTGCAGACGCGCGCATTCAAGCAGCATTAAATGCAGGCTGCGATATGGGACTGGTTTGTAATGACCGTGCAGCAGCGATTGTCGCTCTTGAAAGCATCCAAGACTTTGCATTACCAAATCAACAACGCCTAGAACATATGCGTGGCAAGATTCCATCTCATTGTATTAGCGAACATTTGGCACTTGGTGAAAAATGGCTACAAGTGAAACACAGCATTGAAGAATTTAAAAACAGTACGACTCGTGCCTAAATTCAGTCAAAACGCCTGCATCATCAGGCGTTTTATTTTTTAAATAACACTGTTACTATCAGTGATGATTTTTTAAGTGATCTTAATATTATGCAACAGTCTATTGCGGAGTACATGCAGACCGTCGGTCAACAGGCTCGTCAAGCCTCGCAAACATTAGCGAGCGCTTCGACGAAAACCAAAAACCAAGCACTTATGGCCATCCATGATGCTTTGGTACAACAACAAGCTGAAGTTTTGGCAGCCAACCAAATTGATATGCAAAATGGTCGTGCCAATCAACTTGACAGCGCTTTACTTGACCGTCTAGAGCTTAACCCCGCACGCTTTGCAGCAATGTTACAAGGTCTAAAAGATGTCGCTCAGCTCACCGACCCGATCGGTGAGATTACAGATTTAGCCTATCGCCCTTCTGGGATTCAGATTGGTAAAATGCGCGTGCCTTTGGGCGTGGTCGGCATGATTTACGAATCTCGCCCGAACGTGACCTTAGAGGCCGCATCTTTGGCACTCAAATCAGGCAATGCCATTATTTTACGGGGTGGTTCTGAAGCACTCCAGTCCAACAAAGCCATCGCACATGCCATTCAGCTTGGTTTACAACAATCAGGTTTACCTGAAACATCGGTACAAGTCGTTGAAACTGCAGACCGCGCAGCAGTGGGTCACCTCATTACCATGACTGAATTTGTCGATGTGATCGTGCCACGTGGCGGTAAAGGGCTGATTGAACGTATTAGCCGTGAAGCGCGCATTCCTGTGATTAAGCATTTAGATGGCAACTGCCATGTTTATGTTGACTCACAAGCCGATCTCGACAAAGCACTTGCAATTGCCTTCAATGCCAAAACTCACCGTTATGGCGTGTGTAATGCCATGGAAAGCCTGCTAGTACACCAAACCGTTGCCGAGCAGTTCTTACCTGCGATTGCCGCAAAATATGCTGAAAAACAAGTTGAGCTTCGCGGCTGTGAACAGACTCAGAAAATTTTGGGTCAGCAAGTGATTGCTGCAACCGAAGAAGACTGGTACACCGAATACCTCGCACCGATTCTTGCGGTGAAAGTGATTGCCAATATGGATGATGCGATTGCCCATATCAACAAATATGGTTCACATCATACCGATGCAATTGTCACCGAAAACTATACTTTGGCTCGCCAATTCCTTGCTCGGGTTGACTCAAGCTCAGTGATGATTAATGCCTCAACCCGCTTTGCCGATGGTTTTGAATATGGCTTAGGTGCAGAAATTGGCATTTCCACCGACAAAATCCATACTCGAGGTCCTGTCGGTCTAGAAGGCCTGACTTCTCAAAAATGGATTGTGCTTGGGGATGGTCAAATTCGTCAATAAATACTCGAAATAGACAGTGATAGATTCTCAAAGTGAGGAAACTTGCTTTGAGAATTAAATATTTTTAAACAAAATATTGATAATTTTTAAAAAGAATATTAATAATTTTGCAGATTTTTAATCTAAGCAATTGATAAAATTGGTTTTAATCAACAAAACCAGCATCATAATTCTAAAGTCGTATCGGCTAAAGTCTAGCTTGGACTAAAAAATAACCCATGTTAAAAATAATGTATTCGATCAGTCAGGTTCTTTCCTAGCACGGATCATGAACAGGAATATGATTTCAATTAAAATTGGGAATAATGACGTGTCTACATCTGTTTTAGTGATTAATTGCGGTTCTTCTTCCATTAAATATGCATTGGTATCAGAACGCCGTGAAGATCGTATCTACGGGCTAGCAGAGAATCTTGGCTCAGAAAATGCGCGCATCAAAGGAATTACAGCGGGTGGTCAACCTCTTGAGTTGGCTATTCCGAATGCCAACCATGAACAAGCGCTAGAAACCTTGCTAGAACGTCTTTCTCATTATAATCCACAAGCGATTGGTCACCGCGTCGTACATGGCGGTACATTGACCAAAGCACACTTATTAACACCAGAAATTATTCAACGTATTCGTGAAGCAACACCGCTTGCACCGTTACATAACCCTGCTCACTTGGTGGGGATTGAAGCAACCATGCGTCTGTTCCCTGAACTACCTCAGGTTGCCGTGTTTGATACTGCATTCCACCAAACCATGCCAGCACATGCCTATCGCTATGCTGTACCAAAATTCCTATTTACTGACCATAACGTGCGTCGATATGGTTTCCACGGTACTAGCCATGCCTATGTTTCAGAACGTGGTTCTGAACTTGCAGGCAGCCTAAAACAAGGTGGTTGGTTAACTGCACATCTAGGCAATGGTAGCTCAACCTGCGCAATCTGGAATGGTCAAAGCGTCGATACTTCTATGGGACTCACTCCACTTGAAGGTGTGGTTATGGGTACACGTAGTGGCGATGTTGACCCAAGTATTCATAGCTTCTTGGCAAGCAACCTCGGTTGGGACATTTTCAAAATTGACAAAATGCTCAACAAAGAAAGTGGCTTACTTGGTTTGTCCAACAATCTGTCAAATGACATGCGTACCTTGATTGAAGCTTCTGAACAAGGCAATGAAGATGCCACTTTAGCCATTGAAGTGTTCTGCTACCGCTTGGCAAAATCTTTAGCAGCACTAAGCTGTGGTCTACCACGTATTGATGGTTTATTCTTCACAGGTGGTATTGGTGAAAATTCAGCTTATATTCGTGAAAAAACCATGGCATATTTGCCGCACTTTGGTTTCAATCTCGACAAAGAGAAAAACAATACTCTAAAACGTGGTACTGAAGGCCGTATCGATGCAGGTGCAGGTCCTCAAATCTGGGTCATTCCAACGGATGAGGAAGGCCGTATCGCAAAAGAAACCGAGCACGTCGTAGAACAGCTTAGCCGTGAGGCAAACGCAGCGATTGCTTAATCAATAAAATTACAATCAGGTGTTTTTATGAATACCCTTCTTCTTATTCCAACCGAGGAAAGCGTGGGTTTAACCTCCGCTTGCCTCGGCATGATTTATGCACTGGACTGTAACGGCATTAAAGCAGGTTTTGTCAAACCTTTTTGTCAGGAGCAAGACCAGCACCATAACCGTACAGCCGCTTTATATGCACAGCTTTTTCAAACACAAGCCACACCGTCAATTACGCATCAGCAAATCTTAGATGCGATGAACTCAGGTGAAGTGGACGAATTACTTGAAGATGCAGTTCGATTGCACCGTGAAGTGGCAAAACAGCATAAAGTGATTATTGTCGAAGGTTTATTGGCAACAGCCGAAGATTATTTTGCCAATGAACTCAATGCACAGCTCGCCAAAGCCCTTGATGCCAAAGTCGTTTTGGTCAGCAAAGCTGATTTAAAGCAGCCACGTCAAACCGCAGAAAAAATTGAAGCAAGCCTACGTCATTTTGGTGGTGTAGAAAGCAAACGCGCTGCAGGCGTGCTATTTATGCGTACCAAAGGTTTGGCGGAAAGCGCAGCACAAATTCCTGTGGCACTCGACACTTCACTACGCCTTGAAAAAGAAATTGCCGAGTTCACCAGTCAATTACAAAAATTCAATCGTTATATTGGAACAGCAGCGCTACCTGTAGTGGGTCTAGTTCCATTTAGCAATACGCTCAGCGTGCCACGCACCCTTGATATTGCAAGCAGTATTGATGCGACATGGATCAATCAGGGAGATGCTGCTCAGCGCCGCGTTCTTCACACCAGTCTAATTGCATCAAGCATTGAACATGACCTGAATAAATTTGTCGCAGGTGAGCTGATTATTAGCGCATCGGAACGCATTGATGTAATTTTGGCAGCTAGCCTTGCTACAGAAAATGGAGTGCCGTTAGCAGGTTTAATTCTCACTGAACGCGAAGCGCCAAACGCACAGGTTTTAGAGTTTTGTAAATCAGCAACTCAACATGGCTTACCGATTTTACATACCTCACTCAATACACTAGAAACAGCGCAGCGACTTGCAACCCTGAGCAACGAAGTCCCTACAAATGACTTAGAGCGTGCAGAGCAAGTGACTCGTTTTGTTTCCAGCCATCTTGATCCAAAATGGTTGAGCCAACATAGCGAAGTGGCAACCCAGCCACGCTTATCCCCTTCGGCTTTTCGCTACGAATTGGTACAAAAATCCATTGCAGCGAAAAAACGTATTGTGCTCCCTGAAGGTGATGAACCACGCACCGTTGAAGCCGCGGTAATTTGTCAGTCACGTGGTTTGGCACACTGTATTTTGCTCGCAAAACCAGAACAGGTTTTGGAAGTGGCAAAAGCACGCAATATTGAACTGCCAAGTGATCTTGAAATTATTGACCCTGACAGTATTCGTGCGCAATATGTCGAGTCGATGGTGCAGTTGCGTAAAGGCAAACTAAATGCTGCACAAGCCGAAGAACAACTGCAAGATACCGTTGTTCTTGGCACTATGATGCTGGCACTCGATCAGGTTGATGGTTTGGTATCTGGTGCAGTACATACCACTGCCAATACCGTTCGCCCAGCTTTCCAACTGATTAAAACTGCACCTGAATATTCATTGGTTTCTTCAGTGTTCTTCATGCTGTTGCCTGACGAAGTCTATGTGTATGGTGACTGTGCGATTAACCCAGACCCAACCGCTGAACAGTTGGCTGAAATCGCCATTCAATCTGCCGATTCGGCTAAAGCCTTTGGGATTGAACCACGTATTGCCATGATCAGCTATTCTACAGGCACTTCAGGAGCAGGTGTTGAGGTTGAAAAAGTCGCTCAAGCAACTGCGATTGCTCAGCAACGTCGCCCAGACTTGTTGATTGATGGTCCATTACAGTACGATGCTGCTTCGGTTGAAAGTGTGGGGCGCTCTAAAGCACCAAATTCACAAGTTGCAGGTCGTGCCAATGTGTTTATTTTCCCAGACCTCAACACAGGTAACACCACGTATAAAGCAGTACAACGCTCTGCCAATGTCGTGAGTGTGGGTCCAATGCTGCAAGGCTTAAACAAACCAGTTAATGACTTGTCTCGTGGTGCGTTGGTCGATGATATTGTGTTTACTATTGCCCTCACTGCCATTCAGTCAGAGCAACAAGCTGAAGCCAAAGCAGCAGCAAAAGCCTCTTAATTCGCCATCAAAATCAGAAAAGCCATTCAAACATCTTGAGTGGCTTTTTTTATTGTGGCTGCTTTTGTGCCAGCCAAACGGTATGTTCCGCACATTCAGCATCATCAGCAATCATTTGAATAAGCTGAAAGCCATGCTGTTCCAATAAGGACTGATATTCTTCAGCCGCCAAACTGGCATGATAAAGGGCTTCTCCGAACAGCTCGCCAATCGCTTCACCGTCGGCAGGGCCACTGGTAAACATCAATACAGCTCCTATGTCTGCAAAACTCTCAAACTGAGCAAACATTTTGCGTTGATCAGGTTTACTGAGATGAAAAAAACTGTCCCAAGCCACAATGCCCTGAAATTTCTGTGTAGAGGCAAAAGTGCGCATGTCTGCCTGAATCCAATGCTGCGTAGGAAAATGCTTTTGAGCCATCTCAATCATGACCTCAGCGCTATCTACACCCGTGACCTCGCATCCCTGTGCAATCAAGTATGCAGCGATTGGTTTTGCTGAACCACAACCTAAATCCAAAATATGAGAAGGTACACAAAGCAACGCCAAGAAGCGGTCTAGCCATACTTTTTCATACAAATCTGTTCCGCGCAGATTGGTCCATTGCTGTCCATATTTACGATAAATCCCAATAATATTTTCAGCGAGATGTTCTTGGGTCATGCAGCTGCATTCCTATTGTTAGAGCTTCAGCTCATTTTTTATATTTTTACTCATATTCGATCTTGGATCAAAATCTCGGCAAAACTGCCCACAGACTGCTCATTTTGTCATATAATTTAGCCCGCTAGCTAACAGCCCGCTCAAGAGACTTTTGATATGACAACCATTATCAAACAAGATGACTTGATCACTTCGGTCAAGGATGCCTTACAGTTTATTTCATACTATCATCCACAAGATTTCATTCAGGCAATGAGCCGTGCGTATGATCGTGAAGAAAACCAAGCCGCTAAGGATGCAATCGCACAAATTTTAATTAACTCGCGTATGTGTGCAGAAGGTCATCGCCCTATCTGCCAAGATACCGGGATTGTCAACGTGTTTGTTGATGTGGGCTTAGACGTTAAATTTGATTTAACCATGAGTCTTGATGATGCAATCAACGAAGGTGTACGCCAAGGTTACTTAGAAAACACCAACGTACTTCGTGCATCTGTTTTAGCAGATCCAGCCTTTGGTCGTAAAAATACCAAAGACAATACCCCAGCAGTAATTCACTACAAACTCGTACCAGGCAACAAAGTTGATATTACTGTTGCAGCCAAAGGTGGCGGTTCAGAAAACAAATCTAAACTTGCGATGCTAAACCCATCTGACTCGATTGTTGACTGGGTACTCAAAACTGTTCCGACTATGGGTGCAGGTTGGTGTCCACCAGGTATGCTCGGCATCGGGATTGGTGGTACTGCTGAAAAAGCCATGATGCTTGCAAAAGAAGCACTCATGGAAGAAATCAACATGGACGAATTGCTTCGCCGTGGCCCTCAAAGCAAAATGGAAGAGCTTCGTATTGAAATCTTCGAAAAAGTAAACGCTTTGGGTATTGGTGCACAAGGTCTTGGTGGTTTAACGACCGTCCTTGATATTAAAATCAAAGACTACCCTTGCCATGCTGCAGGTAAACCAGTCGGTATGATTCCAAACTGTGCAGCAACCCGCCATGCTCACTTCCAGCTTGATGGTTCAGGTCCTGCGCATATTCAAGCGCCTAAACTTGATGACTATCCACAAGTCGCTTGGGATGCTTCCAAATCTAAACGTGTCAACCTAGACACCATTACTCAAGAAGAAATGAACTCTTGGAAACCAGGTGATACGCTTCTTCTTAACGGTACAATCTATACGGGTCGTGACGCTGCGCACAAACGTATGGTTGACATGTTAAATAACGGTGAAGAACTTCCTGTAGATCTTAAAGGTAAATTCATTTACTACGTAGGTCCTGTCGATCCTGTAGGTGATGAAGTCGTTGGTCCTGCTGGCCCTACAACTGCAACACGTATGGACAAATTCACTCGTCAAGTTCTAGAAGCAACTGGCATGTTTGGTATGATTGGTAAGGCAGACCGCGGTCCTGCTGCTGTTGAAGCCATTAAAGATAACAAAGCAACCTATCTCATGGCGGTTGGTGGTGCAGCTTATCTTGTTTCTAAAGCTGTTCGCCAAGCTGAAGTGGTTGCATTTGCTGACTTGGGTATGGAAGCAATCTACAAATTTGTAGTTGAAGACATGCCTGTATCAGTTGCTGTCGATGTTAACGGTACATCAATCCATGCGATTGCACCAAGAATCTGGCAAGAGAAAATCGGTAAAATTCCAGTGGTTGATGCAACTGCGGGTTAACCGAAATACATCAAAAAACACGCCGCATGGCGTGTTTTTTTATTTAGATTATTAGGGCTTGTTCAACACTCACACATGTAATGTTGCACAAGCCCTATTTACACCGAATGCCATAAGGTCTTTTCTCATGCAACTCAAAAGTATTAGTCAGATTTTAACTTTACTTGGAGGACTGTTTTTCTTTGACTTGAGCCATGCACAGCCCGCATCACCCAATTCGATTGATCAACTTTTTGATATCTTACAAATTAAACAAAACACTCAGTCGATGGTCAAGCCACAACAACTTCAAATGCTCGGTCTAAATAAAGAACAGTTTTGGCAAGATGTTGAACCACAATTGAAACAGCTTTATCAAAAAAACCTGTCCGAAGAAGAAGTTCAGGCACTGAACCGTTTTTACCGCACTCCAGAAGGACAATCTTTGGCAGCTAAAATGCCAACCCTAAGCCAAGAAACCTACAACGTCGTGGTTCACAACATGATGAACAATAGCACTGTAAATCATGTTCTATTTAAGGTCTTAGGTATTGATAACACATAATTTCCATCAAGTTAAAACTTAGGCGCAACTTACATACTTGCGCCTCTCATAGAGCCAAAATTTCAATAATAATCGTTTAAACTTGTATATTATTTGATTATGACAAACCATTAATTCTAAGAATTATTCTCAAATCATTTTAGGACAAGCACAATGTCAAAAACACCTATTACTCAATTTATACTGGCTTGTCTTTGCTACTATGGCATCAGTCAAACTACGCTTGCAGCCCCTGCACAGCCTGCATCTGTTCAAGAGTTAATACGCGTTTCCAATGCTGAACAGTTAGTCAAAGAAGCGGTTAAAAGCTATACCCCCTATTTCCAAAAACATTCAGAGCAAGTGATAAAAGAATATACGGGACATGAAACTCTGACCGAGCAGGATCAAGTGGCTGCACAAAAGCTTTCCAAGATTTTTCTAAACACGGTAGAAACATTCTTACAGCAAGCTAAACCCATCGAAATTATTAAGAATATTTATACCCAGCAGCTATCTGAAGAAGAAGTACAAGCTTATATTCGCTTTTTAAAATCTCCTGAAGGGCAATCAATTAACCAGAAAATGCCGATTATTTTGCAACAAACTGCTCAAAAAATTAACCAAGCCACAGAAAATTTAACTCAAGATAAAAAGTTTCAACAACAAATTACCCAGCAAATTGCCAATGTGCTTAAACCACTACCTAAAAAAGCCAGTGTAAAATAACTGAGCATAAAAAAACGCGCAGGATGCGCGTTTTTTTATGCAGAAAAATTAAGCTGATTTTGAATCAATAATCTTTAAATCAGTTTTCTCAGCCAAAGGCTGTTGAGCATTATGTACACGCTCAGCTTTGACTTCTGGTTCAGCTTTATCATTAATGACTGCGTCATTGACAATGATCGTACCCACATCTGTACGGCTTGGTAAGTCATACATGGTGTCAAGCAAAACATTTTCCAGAATTGAACGCAAACCACGTGCACCTGTATTACGTTCTAGGGCTTTTTTCGCAACAGCACGTAATGCAGACTCTTCAAACACCAAATCTACATTTTCCATATCAAACAAATGTTGATATTGGCGAGTCAGAGCATTTTTCGGTTCAGTTAAAATCTGAATCAAAGCCTGTTCATCAAGCTCATCCAGTGTTGCAATAACGGGCAAACGACCAATAAACTCAGGAATTAAACCGAATTTAACCAAGTCTGTCGCTTCAACCTGACGGAACAATTCAGAGACTTTTTTATTGTCATCTTTATTCTTCACTTCAGCGTTAAAACCAATCCCACCTTTTTCCTGACGTTGCTGAACAATTTTTTCCAATCCAGAGAATGCACCACCACAAATAAACAAGATATTTGAGGTATCAATCTGAATAAATTCTTGCTGCGGATGTTTACGCCCACCTTGTGGTGGAATTGATGCCACAGTACCTTCAATCATTTTCAGCAAGGCTTGCTGCACACCTTCACCCGATACATCTCGAGTGATAGAAGGATTTTCTGATTTGCGCGTAATCTTGTCGATTTCGTCAATATAGATAATCCCTTTTTGTGCTTTTTCAACATCATAATCAGCTTTTTGCAGTAGCTTTTGTACAATGTTTTCAACATCTTCGCCCACATAACCTGCTTCGGTCAGTGTCGTTGCATCTGCCATGGCAAATGGCACATCCAGCAAGCGAGCCAAGGTTTGAGCCAGTAAAGTTTTACCAGAACCTGTTGGGCCAACGAGTAAAATATTGCTTTTTGCAATCTCAATATCGTCGTGCTTATGCCCTGTTTGCGACACTTTTAAGCGTTTATAGTGATTATAAACTGCCACCGATAAGGTTTTTTTCGCAATATCTTGACCAATCACATACTGATCAAGCGCTGCACGAATTTCATGTGGCTTTGGCAAAGGACGGCTTGCCCAGTCACCTGAGTCAACTTGTTGACTGGTTTGTACCAAGTCAAGACATACGTCCACACATTCGTTACAAATGTATGCGTCCTCGCCTGCAATCAGTTTCCCGACTTCAGACTGCGTTTTACCGCAAAATGAACAATGTTTTTGTCCTTGAGGATGGTTGGACATATTTTCTCCAATAAATAATCTTTTACATTATGGGCGTTTAGTTAATACAGCATCAACTAAGCCATACTCTTTTGCAGCTTGCGCGGTCATGAAGTTATCACGATCTGTATCTCGTGCAACTGTTTCATAGTCTTGACCGCTGTGTTCTGCCATCAAGCGGTTTAATCGCTCTTTAATAAACAGGATTTCACGTGCATGGATCTCAATGTCAGATGCCTGCCCACGGAAACCACCAAGTGGCTGGTGAATCATGACACGCGCATTTTCCAAACAGTAACGTTTACCCTTCGCACCCGCATTTAGCAAGAAAGCACCCATAGATGCCGCCTGCCCCATACAGATCGTTGAAACATCAGGTTTAATAAACTGCATGGTATCGTAAATTGCCATACCTGCAGTCACCGAACCACCTGGTGAATTAATATAAAGGTGTATATCTTTATCTGGGTTCTCTGCTTCTAAAAACAACATCTGCGCAACAATTAAATTTGCCATGTTGTCTTCAACTTCACCCGTTAGGAAAATCACACGTTCACGTAACAAACGTGAAAAAATATCAAATGAGCGTTCACCGCGTGAGGATTGTTCAACAACAACTGGAACTAAAGCATTTTCTATGTTTGGAACATACATACGTTTATTTATTCCTAAATTCTTATGACTTAAACCATGACAACAATATGCGCGATAAAAGCCAAAATTGCAAAACTATTCCTTATCTAAATAACAGATAAATAATCGGATTACACGTATTATCCACTGTATTAACAATTTTTCTACAGCATAAAAAAAGGCGCAACAAGCGCGCCTTTTTTTATGTCAAAGGATTAACCTTGTTGACGAGCTTGTTGCTCTTTCAATAACTCTTCATAGCTTACAGCTTTGTCAGTTACTTTAGCAGAAGCCAAAATGAAATCGACAACTTGGTCTTCCAACACAACAGCTTCGATTTGCTGACGTTGTTTTGCATCGGTTTTGAAGTATTCGATCACTTCAGTTGGATCTTCATAAGAAGAAGCCATATCTTCGATGTAAGCATCAACACGTGTTTGGTCAACTTCAAGTTGAGCATCAGCCAATACTTTGCTCACTAACACGCCAAGTTTAACTGATTTTTCAGCTTGTTCTTTGAACAAATCATCTGGAAGCAAGCTAGAATCAAATGCTTTCGCACCTTCTGCACCAAATTGCTGAGTGAATTGCTGGATCATTTGTTGACGTTGACGGTCAATTTCTTGAGCAACCATTGCATTTGGAACTTCGATTTCGTTTGCAGCAACCAATGCATCAAATGCAGCAGCTTTAACTTGGTTACGAAGACCATTTTTCACTTCACGTTCCATGTTTTTGCGAACGTCAGCTTTTAATTTTTCAACGCCTTCTTCTTCAGTAAGACCGAAGATTTTCAAGAATTCAGCATCAATTTCTGGAAGCTTTGGTTTTTCAACTTGCTTAACAGTGATTTTGAACTGAGCTTGTTTGCCCGCAAGATTTTCAGCTTGATAATCTTCAGGGAAAGTAACATCGATCACTTTCTCTTCGCCAGCTTTCATACCCACGATGCCATCTTCGAAACCAGGAATCATGCGACCAGAACCTAAAACAAGTTTAAAGTCTTGTGCAGAACCGCCTTCGAAAGTTTCACCATCGATTGAACCTTCAAAATCAAAAGTCACTTGCATGTCTTTTTTAGACATACCTTTGGTCACAGCCCAAGTTTGACGTTGCTTTTGCAAGTTTTCGATCATAGCATCAACGTCTTTGTCGTTGATTTCAGTCTGTTTACGTTCAACTTCCAAAGCATCAAATGCATTGACTTGAATTTCTGGGTAAACTTCAACAGTCGCTTCAAAAACTAAAGCATCATCTTTGTTTTCAACTTTTTCAATGTTTGGCATACCAACAGCATTGATTTTTTCTTGTTGAATTGCTTCAAATACTGTATCGCGAATAATGTCATTTACAACTTCTTGATAAATGCCTGCACCATATTCACGGCGCACAACATTTACAGGTACTTTACCTGGACGGAAGCCGTTGATTTTCGCAGTTTTGGCAGTGCGTTGTAAGCGAGCTTCGAATTGCTCGTTAACACGGCTCGTCGGTACAGATACATTTAAACGACGGGCAACGCCCGAAACCGCTTCAGTCGTTACTTGCATGGCTTCCTCAATATCTAGTTAGTAGTAGCAAATTTTTAAAGTCGCCTATTATAAGCCATCACGACACGATATACAAAATTTGGTTCGAGATTATTTTAGCGTCATCTTCTATTTTTGGCTTTTTTATGCCTATTTGATGACGAGTATCAGAAAATCTCATGATGAGAAAAATTAACCTGAACTTAAAACTCATAAAAAAGTAGCAATTTTCTTCTTATGCATCATATAAATCTTTTAAAGTGCAACACTTCTACAGCACAACTTACAATTCATCTGATTAGACTACAATCTTGAGCAATCCTTCTGGAGAAGAAAGGCTATGAGTATTTTAGATGAAGTGGGGAAAATTGCGGGTGCAATCATCGCGGAACAAGGTGTTGATAAGCTTGACCCAGATGCAAACCTTCTTGAAAAGGCTGCAAGCGCAATTGCTGGTTATGAAGCTGCGAAAATTGCCGAGAACAAATTAGAAAATCCTGAGGATGAACAGCAAACTTCAGATGATCAATCTTGATTTTTTATTAGCTACTATTTTTAATCAAATTTCTTAGAATATTTGCCATCAGTTCAGTTTTTAACTTTAGAGTTGATTGATCTTTAATAAAAGGCAATCAACTCCCCCATCATGAAACGCTAAAATCACGATTTGACAAGATTACTATGGCTTATCCACAAATAACTCTATGTAATGAGCAGGTCTTGATTCATTCCAATACAACATTTAGATTAAAATAAATGACAATCATTATTATTAACACTTAATTTTAATATTCCAATTCATATTTTCAATTTACAAATAAATTCAAATACTTAGATCAAATATGTAAATTTTTACCTTAAAAATACACGATTGATTCATATTTTTAATCGTTTTTTTCTATTGTAAAGTAGTGTTATTCTAAACAAGAATTATTAACATTTAGCGAATTGTTAACATCTAAAATTATAGAGCCTTTAATTATGTCGTTTATCCGAACCCGTAAGAAGATTGTTTCTTCTGCAATTGTCTCATCACTTTCACTTATGGCAACTACGACAGCCATTGCAGCAGATGAAACAGCAGAATTACCAACTATTTATAGTCATGCGGTGGCTACAAAAGATGGTTTAAAAGTCAAGCAATCTGCAAATAAAAAATATGTTGCGCCTTTACTCGACACCCCAAAATCTGTTGCAGTTATTTCACAAAAACTATTAAAAGACACCAATTCCAATACTCTTCTCCAAGCGCTTGCCAATGAGCCAGGAATTACTTTAGGTGCAGGTGAAGGCGGTACGCCATTTACCGATATGCCTTATATCCGTGGTTACAGCAGCCAAAGTTCAATTTATGTCGATGGCGTGCGTAACACGACTTCACAAAACCGTGACATGTTTGCGATTGAACAAGTTGAAGTCACGAAAGGTTCAAGCTCTGCAATTTCTGGTGGTGGCGGTGTTGGTGGCAGCATTAACTTGATTAGCAAAGTGGCTCATCAGGGTGATAAATACCAAGGTTCGATTCAAGGTGGTACAGACAACTATCGTCATATTATGCTGGATGCCAACAAAGACTTTGGCAACGGCGTTGCAGGTCGTGTTGTGGTCATGGGTCATCAAAATGATAAACCTGGTGCAATCGATGGTGCTGAATATAACCGTGTCGGGATTGCCCCAAGCCTTGCATGGGGATTGGGTACAGCAACGCGTGGAACTTTAAGTTATTATTACCTGCAAAGCTACGATGAACCCGATGCAGGTATTCCATTTTTAACTACAGGTGGCAAGCCAATTTATGTGAAGCAAGGTACATATTACGGCTGGAAAAATCGTGATTTTGACAAGCGTGAAAACCATATTGGAACCTTCAAACTTGAACATGATTTCGATGACAATTTGACGTTATCCAATACAGCCTCATACACCAAATCAAAATCTGACTACGTCTATACTAATGCGGATGACTCAAAAGGTAACGTTGCAGCATACGGTACGATTTCCCGTCGTGCACTCAGCCGTATTGTCGATACCGATGCACTGAGCGATCAATTGGCATTAACAGGTAAGTTCAATACAGGTAGCCTCAAACACTCGTTTAACATCGGTACAGAGTGGAGTTATCAATCATCCGAACAAGGCGTACATACCTTTACCAACAGCTTAGGGACAACCTCAACCGTACACAGCACTGACTGTTCACCAACAACGACTAATATCGGTGGCTGGTGTACCTCTGTGAATAACCCAACTAATGGGCTATATACCGATACTCTCGGAAGCATCAAAAACCAGTACACCACACGCAGTACAACTGCGGCGGTCTATGCGCTGGACAGCATTGAATTTACTCCACAATGGCTACTCAACCTTGGCATGCGTTGGGATCAGTTCGATACAGAGCGTAAATATTATAAAAATACGACCAGTGGAAGCACCACGACTCCTGCGGGCACAGTTCTCCAAAGTGATTCAAATTACTTTTCTTACCAAGTGGGTCTAGTCTTTAAACCAGCAGAAAATGGCAGTATCTATGCAAGTTTTGCAACCTCTGCAAACCCTGTAGGTGTTGACCAAGGTGATGGTGCAGATTCAGTTTCAGCAAGTTATGACGATCTAAAACCAGAAGAAGCACGTACTGTTGAACTTGGGACCAAATGGGATTTGTTTAACAATCGAGCCAACCTAACGGCTGCGGTGTTCCGTACTGAAAAGCAAAATACCCGTGTCTTGACCGATGCCAACACTTACTCCAACGTGGGTAGCAGCCGTGTAAATGGTTTTGAAATCGATCTAAAAGGTCAGATTACCGATAAATGGGACATGTCTGCTGGATATAGTTATTTGGACAGCAAGCTGACAAAAGCCGCGTACAACGCGACTGCAACGGCTGGCAAACCACTACCATTTGTTGCGAAAAACAGCGCAACACTTTGGACAACCTATAAAGTGTTACCAAAGCTGACCATTGGTGCAGGTGCTCAATATAAAGATCAGGTTTATGTCAACACTTCAAGTAACAAATACTTGCCTGCATATACCATCTACAATGCTATGGCAAAATATGATGTGAACCATAATGTGAACATCCAGTTAAATGTCAACAACATTGGTAACAAACGTTACTTTGTAAGTGGTCACACTCACCAAGCCTTTGAAGGTGATGGACGTAATGCTGTACTTGCAATCAACTTTAAATACTAATTTAGCCCTGTAATCTATGACCATTTCTTGTGTACACTGGAAATGGTCTTTTTTATTTTTGAACAACGTATCGAGTTATTATGATTCATCATATTCCAAACGTATTATCAAAAGAAGAAGTCGCAGAATTTCGTCGCCTGATGCAAACTGCCAACTGGGTCGGTGGTAAA
Source organism: Acinetobacter brisouioides (assembly GCF_004331075.1). Lineage (GTDB taxonomy): Bacteria > Pseudomonadota > Gammaproteobacteria > Pseudomonadales > Moraxellaceae > Acinetobacter. The sequence goes on from NZ_SJNX01000005.1 coordinate 145,339, forward strand.
GTGACAGCAGGTACATTGTCTGCCTCAGTCAAGCGCAATCAGCAGCTCTCCGAACAAGATCCACTGACTCATGCATTAAGTGAGCGAGTGATTCAAGCGATTTGGAAAAACCCGATTTTCCAAGCAGCTGCACTCCCCCATCATATTATTCCGCCTCTATTTAACCGTTATGATGAAAGCGAAACTTTCGGTTTTCACGTTGACAACTCGATTCGCCTGATTCGTGGAACGAGTCACCAGATCCGCACCGATTTATCTTGTACGCTGTTTTTAAGTGAGCCAGATGAATATGATGGTGGTGACTTGGTGATTGAAGACACTTACGGTTATCATGAAGTGAAATTGCCTGCGGGCGACGTGGTGTTGTATCCATCGACCAGCTTGCATGAAGTCAGTACCATTAGCCGTGGCACACGTTTTGCCTCATTCTTTTGGGTGCAAAGCTTAATTCGTGAAGACAGCAAACGGCATTTGCTATTTAATCTGGATGAGAGTATTCGTACACTACGTGCTGTACATGGCGATGCTCATGCTGAAGTGATGAAGCTCACCAACATTTATCACAACCTGATTCGCATGTGGGCAGAACTCTAGTTTTCCAGTACAAAGGCTCGAAAATATCAGCATGGATTTATTTAGAATTAGATTTATTTTGCATTTTTCATCTTGTATATGAAAAAAAATTCCAGCATATGCTGAGATTTCGCAAAAAACGAAAAATATTTTTTATACAGCAGGATTATAATGAAGATATTGAGTAATTGTACCCGAGGTATTATGCCAATGTTGTTTGCGATAGCATCTGCCCTGTGGTTTGAACTGCGCTACGCGCGCATATAAATTTTATTTGCTCATTCAGTGCAAAAAACTGAAATATAGTTGAATTCACTTCGTTTAGACACAAAATAATATAGTAGATTGCCCAATTACCCCTCGGCATATGCTGCTATGCAAGGAGCTATCCCCATGATGTTGGCTGACCCAAGCAAAAAATACCGTCGTATGTACCAGCGCGTCGATTTACCTGATCGCCAATGGCCAAATAAGGAAATTACCCAAGCCCCTATTTGGATGAGTACTGACCTTCGTGATGGTAACCAAGCAATTTTTGAACCAATGAACCTTGAACAAAAATTCAAAATGTTTGAAATGTTGGTGAAAATTGGCTTTAAGCATATTGAAATTGGCTTTCCTTCTGCATCGCAGATTGACTTTGATTTCACACGTAAGTTGATTGAAGAAAACCATATCCCAGATGATGTCTACATCGAAGTTTTGGTTCAGGCACGTGATCATTTAATTTCACGTACTTTTGAAGCGCTTGAAGGTGCAAAACGTGCGATTGTGCATATTTATAATGCCAATTCACCAACCTTCCGTAACAAGGTATTAAATGTCGATATTGCAAAAGCAAAACAGCTTGCAATAAATGCTGCGGAAAAAGTCAAAGAATATGCAGCAAAACAACCAGAAACTGAGTGGGTTTTCCAATATAGCCCAGAATGCTTCTCTGCAACCGAGTTAGAAGTTGCCAAAGATGTTTGTGATGCGGTCACTGAAATTTGGGATGCACGCCCAGACAATAAAGTGATTTTAAACTTACCTGCAACCGTTGAAGTGTCGACACCAAATGTCTATGCCGACCAGATCGAATGGATGCACCGCAATATTGCGCGTCGTGACGGCGTGTTGATTTCAGTTCACTGTCACAATGACCGTGGCTGTGGAATTGCAGCATCTGAACTTGCAATTATGGCAGGCGCTGACCGCGTAGAAGGCTGTGTATTTGGCAATGGTGAACGTACAGGTAACGTTGACGTTGCAGCAATGGCATTAAATATGTACTCGCAAGGCGTTTCACCACACTTGGACTTCTCCAACATTAATGAAATTATTGCAACTGTTGAAGAATGTACAGGTTTGCCAGTTCATCCACGTCACCCTTATGCAGGTGACTTGGTATTTACAGCATTCTCAGGTTCTCACCAAGATGCGATCAAAAAAGGCTTTGAATTCCAGAAAAACGAAGAAATCTGGGATATGCCTTACTTGCCAATCGATCCAAAAGACTTGGGACGTGACTATGATGCTGTGATTCGTGTCAATAGCCAGTCAGGTAAAGGCGGTATTGCTTACTTGCTTGAATCGAACTACAACGTGGTGTTACCGCGTCGCTTGCAAATTGAATTTAGCCAAGTAGTTCAACAGCATACGGATGCAACTGCCAAAGAAATTTCAGCAGATGAAATCTGGAGCTTGTTCAAAACAACTTATGTAAGCATTAAAGATAAGAATTACGTCGCTAAAAACTACAAATTGTCTGATGAAAATGGCAATCAGATTATTGATGTTGAAATTGATATAGACGGCGAAACTCAGCATTTACGTGGTGAAGGTAATGGCCCAATTTCTGCAATTGTCAATGCACTTCAATTGCCGATTGATGTCTTGAACTATGAAGAACGCAGTATCGGTTCAGGCGCACATGCTAAAGCGCTTACTTTAGTTGAATTACAAGTTAAAGGCACAGGTAAAAGTGCATTTGGCGCAGGTATTCATGACAACACAGTCACATCATCAATTGAAGCCATCTTTGCTTGTACCAATAGCTTGATTGAACAAGGCTTGCTTAGCACCAGCGATATTATTTCTGAAGCTGTTTAATCTTAAAAAAAACATTTTAAAAGGATACCCAAGTTGGTATCCTTTTATTTTTTCATAATTCCAAAATATAAGGCGATTTGCACTCGTGTCTTTTTCAGCTGACTCTGTAGGTTTGGTCGTCCCGCAAAAGTACCAATTCGAACAACCACTCCAACTGGAATGTGGTCGAATCTTACCTCGTTTTGATCTTATGGTTGAAACTTATGGTACGTTAAATGCGGAAAAATCCAATGCAATCTTGATTTGCCATGCACTCTCTGGCCATCATCATGCTGCTGGTTATCATCATGAAGATGATAAAAAAGCGGGCTGGTGGGATGCTTGTATTGGGCCAGGCAAAGCGATTGATACTAACAAGTTTTGTGTTATTGCACTCAACAATATTGGAGGTTGCAATGGCTCAACAGGCCCTATTTCTCCTAACCCAGAAAATGACAATCTACCGTATGGCCCAGATTTTCCATTAGTCACGGTTCGGGACTGGGTCAAAACTCAGGTCATGCTTTCTGACCGTTTAGGTATTTCGGTTTGGTATGCCATTATTGGCGGCTCTTTAGGCGGTATGCAAGCCTTACAATGGTCAGTGGATTATCCAGATCGTTTAAAAAACTGTGTCATTATTGCCAGCGCTCCAAAACTTTCAGCGCAAAATATTGCCTTTAACGAAGTTGCACGTCAGTCAATTTTATCTGACCCAGATTTCCATAACGGACGTTATTTAGAGCATGATAGCTACCCAAAACGTGGTCTGATTTTGGCGCGTATGGTCGGACATATTACCTATTTGTCTGAAGAAGCCATGAAACAGAAATTTGGTCGTGACTTGAAGTCAGGCAAATTCATGTATGGTTTCGATGTCGAATTTCAGGTCGAAAGTTATTTGCGTTATCAGGGCGAGCAGTTTAGCCGCAACTTCGATGCCAACACATACCTGATTATGACCAAAGCGTTAGATTATTTTGATCCTTCACGTGAATATGAATCTTCATTGACCAAAGCCATGGCAAATACCCAGTGCCGTTTCTTGGTGGTGTCCTTTACTACTGACTGGCGTTTTAGTCCTGAGCGTTCTCAGGAAATTGTCAATGCTCTCATCACCAATCACAAACCTGTCAGCTACCTCGATATTGAGGCTGAACAAGGTCATGACTCATTCTTGTTCCCGATTCCACTATATGTTAAAACCCTCCGAGCCTTTTTAGGTGGCGAAGAACATCTGGCAAGTACTCCACAGGAGACCGTGTAATGCGTTTAGATCAGCAACTCGCAGAAAAATGGATCAAACCAGGTTCAAGTGTGCTTGATCTGGGCTGTGGTGATGGTGAGCTTTTGGCTCACATGAGTAAAAAACATCAAATTCGTGCATACGGACTAGAAATTGACCAAGAAAAGATTGCAATTGCGATCAGTCGAGGGTTAAATATTATACAACAAGACCTCAACCTAGGTTTACACCGCTTTGCCGACCAGTCTTTTGACTATGTTGTTATGGCACAAGCGTTGCAAGCGGTTGATGCACCTGATGTTCTTTTAAGAGATATGGTGCGTGTGGGCAAACAGGCGATTATTACTTTTCCAAACTTCGCGCATTGGAAGACTCGTTCTTTTCTTGCACTTAAAGGAATGATGCCTGTTTCTGAAACATTACCTTACATGTGGTACAACACGCCAAATATTCATTTATGTACTTTCCGTGATTTTGAAGCCCTATGTGCTGAAAATCAGATTAGGATTATTAATCGACTCGCCGTAAATGGGAATCAACAAGATAGTTTACTCAGTAAACACATTCCAAATTTGTTTGGTGAAGTCGCAATTTATCGAGTAAGCGCCCTATGAAAAAAGTATTCTTTAGCACCATTTTGTTTGGTATTTTAAGTACTCAGGTTCATGCTGATTACCTACCATCACAGCAATCAACATCGGCTTTGGCCGCACGTTATTCGGCCATGAGCTTTAATGAATTGCTGAATGAAGCGAAAGCCGGTCAAGCTGCAGCACAATTTTATGTTGCAACCCGTTATCAATATGGTCGTGAAGTTTCTAAAGACCCAAAACAGGCATTTACTTGGTATAAAAAAGCAGCCGACCAGGGTGTTTCTGCGGCTCAGCTCAATGTGGGTCGTATGTTGGTTGAAGGCATTGGTACAAGTCAAAATGAAAAATTGGGACGTCAATACCTTGAAAAAGCAGCCAGCCACGGCGATAACCGTGCCAGCTTCAACTTGGCGCTCATTGAAGAACACAATAAAAACTATGTTAATGCATACCAATGGTACGAACTTTCAACCCGTGATGGTATGTTAGACAATAGAGTGATTGATATGTCACAAACCAAGAAAACTGCTTTGGCAGCCAACTTAACGCCTGAACAAATTCGTCAGGCAGTTGACCGCGCTGACAAATGGATTCAAGCACAATAATGCTTGAAACGAATCACAGGGACAACCCAAATGCCCTGTGATTCTACGCAGACTCTCCTACGCTTTGTCTTATCTTTGTCCTGTCATATTATCTTTTGTTTTTCATCGGCAAACTCGGCATAATTCTGCCCATGTTTTGCTAAATTTTGATGATTGATTATGTCTACTCCTTCATGGCTCAATGCGGGTCAATTGGTACTTGCAAGTAACAATAAAGGCAAAGTTGCCGAATTTGAAACGCTATTCCAGCAGCTTAATTTACCCATTGAAATTATTCCTCAAGGTCGCCTAAATATTGAAGATGCGGTCGAAGATGGCTTAAGTTTTGTTGAAAATGCCATTATTAAAGCGCGTCATGCTGCAAAAATTTCAGGTAAACCAGCCTTGGCGGATGATTCAGGCATTTGTGTACCTATACTTGGCGGTGCGCCTGGTATTTATTCGGCACGCTATGCAGGTGAACATGGCAATGATGCTGCCAATAACCAAAAATTACTGAGTGACTTACACGCTTTTCGTCAAGAAGGTCAAGCAATTGAAGGCATGTTTGTCTGTGTACTAGCTTTGGTTGAACATGCCGAAGATCCTTTACCCAAAATTTTCCAAGGCATCTGGACAGGTGAAATTTTAGATGCTGTACGGGGTGAAAATGGCTTTGGTTACGACCCATTGTTCTGGCTACCAGAACTTGGAAAAAGTAGTGCTGAACTGACTAAAGCCGAGAAAAACCAGATCAGTCACCGTGGTCAAGCCATGCAACTGTTCCGCCAAAGCCTGACTCAAGTTTAAATCACCAATCAATTCAAGGGTTAAGCTCAGCTTCAGCCCTTGAGTAGCCGCCATATGAGTCCGTAAAGTAAAATTATACCAATACTGACAATCGTTCCTGCCGCAATATAACGTGCCGAATACCCAGTGCCCTGATAATGGGTTTCAAGTGCCACAATATTCGCTGCAGGAGGTAAACAAAATAAAAAGAACATTAACCCGATATATTCTTTAAAGGTTTCAACGGGAATGTAGAAATAACTCACGCTACAAATGATTGCCCCAAATACCAACTTCGGTAACATCACGCGAAGACTATGCCACAGATCAGCTTTTGCCACTTGAGTATGCCTAAGCCACATCCCCAGTACACACATGCCAGTGAAGACCATGCCCACTTTGGCAAACTGATACAAATGCAGCACCCAACTTGGTTCTGGAAAGTTTTGTACGTGTAATAACCGCAAAATCGCTGAAATGATTAAGGCAATCACTGGCGGTGACAACGACACTTTTTTCATTAAACTGGCTGTATTTTGCGGTGCTGAACTGACCGCAGAGACAGCCCAAATATTGCCAAACAATGAGCCGCCAACATAAAGTGCAATCATGGCAGAACTGATCTGATGCCCAAAAATCGCCAAGGCAAATGGAAAACCCAGCCATGCTAAATTGACATAACTGGCACAGAGTGAAATCAGCCGATCTTTAAAGAAATAAACAAACCCCAGGTACACCAATAAGGCTGAGCTAAAGCTAAATAGCATCAGGCTTAAACTACCTGTCTGGTAGTAAACCATGTTGTAAATAATCACAAAAGGGATAAAAAATCGTGCCAGAATACGAGAACAAAATACTTTCAGCGCTTCAGCAGATTTCCATGATGCGGTGAGCCAACCAAATATAAATGCCAATGTTGGTAAAACTAGACTCACCCTGATCTCCTTATTCTGTGTGTTTTATGCCTCGGTGTCGATAAAAGCACTTTCTGAAATTACTAGAAAGTTCCAATAAAAGCAAATCTAGCATCCTGATTAGAATAAATATCTACTCGACCATAAACACTCGATAAACTTAGTCATTTTTAGCGATTTTATGCCCCGAAAAAATCAGCAGACCAATACCACTCAAGACCATAATTGTGGCAAACAGCATGCGTAAACTCAAAGTTTCATTGAGAAAAATCACGCCTGCCAGCAATGCCAAACACGGGACACTCAACTGCAAGGTGCTTGCCGTCATCCGATCAAGATGTTTCAGTAAATCATACCAGAGTACATAAGCCAGACCCGAGGTGAATGCACCCGAAATTATGGCTAAAACCAGACCATTCCAATGCATATATAGATTTGGCATTTGGGCTAAACTCAATAGCAAACAGATCGGGATTGCCCAAATAAAGTTGTTATAAGTCATCACTATAGGTTGATCTGTTGACATTCCAATCAGGCTATATGCCGCCCAGCTTAACCCCGCCAATATCATCATGGCCGCATAAAATAAAGATGGTGCATGTGTCGCAGGTAAAAAGAGCAGTAAAATACCGAAAAAAGCAACCGACAAGCCTATCCCTCTGAACCACGTGACTTTTTCACCTTTATATACCGCATACAACGCCATAGAAATTTGCACTGTACCAAACAGCAGCAGTGCGCCTAAACCTGCATCAAGTTGCATATAAGCGACTGAAAATGCCAAGATGTAGCCTGTTAAGCACAATCCGCCTTTCCAATTTTCTCGTTGGGGTTTGAGTTTTTCTACTGAACCAAGCAGCAATGCCAGTACCACTGCCGCACTGACGATCCGGATGATGCTAAAACTGTATGGGTCAATCATTCGGCCTGCTAATGCCAAACGACAAAAATTGAATTGGCTGCAAATGCACTCATCGCAAGTGCGATTTTTCCCCACATCATCGTCAATATCCTTATTGATGACAGCTATTTGAGTATATATATAAAAATTTCCACCCAGAAATAACAGCATTTATTTCCAATAAAATCATTGATGATCTTTAAAACAAATTGATCTAACTGCTCAATGTATTCTATGAATTTTCATTTTTAACTTTTGTTTTAACTTATACATTACAAAAAATCAGATCGGAATCATTCTGAAAATATATATTTACAGACATAAATCACGGGCACATTTGAATCACCTCTCTGCATTTCATCAAGCTGAATCAACCAGAGTACCTAAACTCGATACGTTGAATATTTCCTTGCTGTGACCCTTGCTGAGTTTTTTCCAACCAGACAGCATGCTGCTGAAAACAGCGCAAAAAATTGGAACAGCGTGTGCCATAGTCGGGACTGGTAATAAAAGTCGATGACAGTAGCTGTTCCAGCTCCTGAGCAATGCCTGTCTGCGGCAACTGTTCAGGCAAGCGCTGACGCTGATCTTCTAATATGTCCCAAGCCACCTGTTGCAAGTCTGATTCGGATACATCAGGCAAAGCCAAGAGTGGCAAAAATTCTTGTACAAAACGCTGACGCAAATGCTGGTTTTTCGCCCAATGCTCCGACATGAGGCCATTGGACATCACATACACACCATGCGCCAATACCTGTGGTGCTTCGCCTCGATTACTCATATATACGGCTTGTTGCCGATCACCCACAATCAGGTTAAACCCTGCGTAATCTTGCTGTCGTTGCTCCAATTGCTGGGCAAAACGAATCGGTGGTAAATCTAATGCCAAATAATCTGCCACAATTTCACCGCGTGAAGTCGGATAAGTTCGCTGATCTGAAGCATCCCGATAATTGGTGATTACTGCCCAGCGCCCCGTTTCGGTGATGCCCATCCATGTTCCACCCGACTGCAAGTCCTGCCCTGCGATAATCGGACTATATTGCCAGTGTCGTAAGGACTGGGTTGGGCGGATATAGAACTCATCCCGATTGGACAATAAACATATAGGTAAACCTTCCACCACTTGCCATGCCAGCGCCACAATACACATAACAGATCCTTTGTATCTTTACACATTGAATGTACAACATTTTTAAGGTTTATCGGCTAGAATCTTGCCAAACATACAGAAATGAAAGGAATAGTCATGCTGACCTATCCCAACATCAATCCAATTGCGATTGAGCTTGGCCCGCTCAAAGTACACTGGTATGGATTAATGTACCTCTTGGCATTTTTATGTGCATGGGGACTTGCCAACTATCGGGCAAAACAACGTACCGACTGGACAGCCGAGATGGTATCTGATCTGGTTTTTTATGGTGCTTTAGGTGTCGTGCTCGGTGGTCGGGTCGGTTATGTGTTGTTCTATGAATTTGATAAATTTCTCGCCAACCCAACTTGGTTGTTTCAGGTCTGGACGGGTGGTATGAGCTTCCACGGCGGTTTTATTGGTGTGATGGTCGCCATGCTGCTGTGGTGTAAAAAATACCAAAAAACCTGGTTTCAAACCATGGACTTTATTGCGCCATGTGTCCCAACAGGCTTAATGTTTGGACGGATTGGTAATTTTATTGGCGGTGAATTATATGGTCGCCCTGTAACTGACCCCAATTATCCTTTTGGCATGATCTTCCCAACCGACCCATTGCATTTGGTGCGCCATCCTTCGCAAATTTACCAAGCACTGTGTGAAGGTCTATTGTTATTTATTATTTTATGGTGGTTTAGCAGCAAGCCACGCCCACGTATGGCGGTATCTGCCCTGTTTCTTATAGGTTATGGCTTGTCACGTTTCTTTATGGAATTTTTCCGCGAACCCGATGCAGATCAGGGCTTTATTTTGCTCGGTTGGGTGACCAAAGGACAAATGCTGTCTTTCCCAATGATTATTGCGGGCTTACTGCTCTTAGCATTTGCTTATCAGCGTAAAATTTATGACTGGACACTCAATAAATAAAAGCAGAGTCACCTCATGCAATCAGGGACGAAAGTCCCTTTTTTTATGCTAAAGTGCGGCATCTCCTTCGTCATTTTTTCAACACAATATGCTCGAATTTTGGTTTGAACCCACCACCACACTTGCACGTAAAATTCTGATTTTATTGCTTACGATTGCAATCGCTGTGGGTCTATATCTGTATAAACCACTACCCTCTGCGGTGATTCTGATGTTTACAGGTACAGGATTGGTGTTTTTGATTTGTCGTTATGCGCGTTTGCAAATTGCAAAAAATGACCCAAGCCGTTTTTTATTTCGGGTGTTTACATGGATTCCACTCGCACTGATTTTGGCAGTGTTGTTTATGAAAACCATGGATGATTTACTGATTTTAGGCGTTCAAGGGCTGGCTTTTATGGCACTGAGCGTTTTTATTTTTTCACCACTGGCACGTTTGTCAAAACCTACTTCAACTGAATCTTAATTATGCTGCAATTTTGGTATTCTGAGCGCTGTACCCGCAACGTTAAACTCACCATCACCATCGCTATTTGTGTGATGACTATTTTACTGTCTAAAGTGTCGGCCCTACCTTCTATTTGGGTCGGAATCTGTGTTGCTGTTGGGGTTTTTATGCATTTGATTTATCAATTTGGTGCGCGCCGCACGTATACCAAATTACTGGTCTGGATTTTACCTGTCGGCTGCTTGACTGCACTTGGTTTACAACCGAGCAATGCGCTTTGGGCATGGGGTGGTCAAGGATTGGGCTTTATGATTTTGGGTCTATTTATTATGTCAATTTATCAAAATCGAGCTAAACGCTTTGACTGATTAAACCAAGAATGACCCAATGTAATCGGCATAGGTTTTTGATATGATCAGAATGATAGAGCCATCGGCATTTTTGCTAAAAAACATTATTCAAGGTTCTATATTAGGGTAAAATCCTCAACCTGCCACAGTACGACACATCAGGTCGTAACATTTCAGCTCTATAGGAATTTTATGAAAGCGTATCTTGATCTACTACAGCACATTCTGGACAACGGTGGCGACAAAGGCGACCGTACAGGGACAGGGACACGTTCTGTATTTGGTCATCAAATGCGTTTTGACCTCAATCAAGGGTTTCCCTTACTGACCACCAAAAAAGTTCATTTCCGCTCGATTGCCATTGAATTGTTGTGGTTTTTAAAAGGCGATACCAACGTCCAGTACTTACAAGACAACAAAGTCACCATTTGGGATGAATGGGCAACAGCAGAACAAACCGCACGTTTTGGTCGCCCTGAAGGTGAACTCGGCCCTGTGTACGGACATCAATGGCGTAACTTTGGCGCAACTAAAAATACCGATGGCAGTTATCAAAAAGATGGCTTTGACCAAATTCAGTGGTTGATTAATGAAATCAAAACCAACCCAAATTCACGTCGCCTGATTGTTTCAGGCTGGAATCCGCAAGAAGCTGGACAAGTGGCTTTACCGCCATGTCACACCTTGTTCCAGTTCTTTGTACAAGATAGCAAACTGTCTTGTCAGTTATATCAGCGTAGTGCCGATGTGTTCTTGGGCGTGCCATTTAATATTGCTAGCTATGCCCTACTGACCCATATGGTGGCTCAAGTCTGTGGTCTAGGTGTTGGTGACTTTGTCTGGACTGGTGGCGATACGCATTTATATGCCAACCACTTTGAACAAGCTCGTCTACAGTTAACACGTGAACCATTACCACTGTGCCAGCTTAAGCTCAACCCTGAAATTCAAGATATTTTTGAGTTCAAATTTGAAGATATCGAAATTGTTAATTATCAATCACATTCTGCAATTAAAGCACCGGTGGCTGTATGAGTTTTCAAGGAATCGAGGTCGTCCATGTCGTAGCGATGGATCAACAACGCTGTATTGGTAAAGGCAATGCCCTGCCTTGGCATATTTCCGCAGATTTAAAGCACTTTAAAGCCATTACTCAAGGTGGTGTGGTCGTGATGGGGCGTAAAACCCTCGAGTCCATGGGACGCGCATTACCTAAACGTGTGAACTGGGTGATTACTCGCGATACATCATGGTCTTTTGACAAGGTTAAAGTAGCACATAGCATTGAAGATGCATTGGCTCAAGCGCTGACAGATGTGGCTGCAAGTGAAAAACCTGAAAGTATTTTTGTGATTGGTGGTGGGGAAATTTTTACTCAAACCATGCAAATTGCAGATCGTTTAGAATTAACTCATGTTGAGCTTGATGTACAAGGCGATGCCTACTACCCTGAAATTCCACATGAATTTCATAAGGTTCGTAGTGAAAAGCATATCGATGAACAATCGGGCGTTGCTTTTGAGTTTGCAACTTATACAAAATAAGTCAAAAAAAGAGGAACAAATCAATTTGTTCCTCTTTTACTTCTAGATGCTACAAACTCAAATTAGAATGAGTAACGTAGACCCAATGCAAAATTATGTGCACGTAGATCATAACTTGATTCTTGAGTTCCCGTATAAGGTCCATTAGAAGAACTATAATTAAGCTTTAATTTTCCTGAATCTATATATTTGTAAGAAAGATCGGCTGCTAAATTTGGAGTAATTGCGTAAGAAGTACCTACACCAACAGACCAAATAAAGTTAAAATCAGTTTTGGAAGTTGCTGCAAAATCTTCAGAAAATGTACCTGATACAGAATTATCAGAAAGTTTGCCATTTGCATGAATACGGGTCGCGCCAACACCCACTGCAAAATATGGCGTAAACTTACTTGAGTTTTTCCAATCAAAGTATGTATTCCACATCATTGACTGTTGCTGCAACTTCACAGAATCTTTTAAATAAAATGGATTAAAATAAATAGCTGTTTTACTAACAAATTTATGATCTTCTTGTGCTGAATATTCTAGTTCTGTACGTACAGGTACATGCAAGCTTGGTTCTAAGTTCCAACCAAAGGCCACAGCACCAGAAACTAATGTTTTTTGACTATTTGACATACCAAAAACAGAGCCGCTAGTTGGATATGAAAAATAATTGGCATCACTATTATAATTTAAATGATTAGGATCTAAATCAGTAATATTTGCCCCAATTTTTGCAGATACATATGCATCTTTTAACACGCCATCCGCTGCTAAAGCAGGAACAGTAATTGCAGTTGCTAATGCCCCAATCAAAATTGTACTTTTTTTCATAAATCATTCCTTTTTAAGATCTTTGTTTTGAATATAATTCAGTCTATTATAACAAAACGATACAAATCAACACATAAATCACACTTTTTAAAGGTTTTGCAAAAAATTCACGTGAAATTTAAATTATAAGACCTGTGTCACATTTTACTTTTTATAAACATAATTCATCTCATATAATACTTTTTAGTCGCATTTTTAAAAAATATACTTAAAAAAATAGCTTAAATAGGATTAAACTACTGTAATGAAAAAACTTATTTTATTGACTCTTTTTACCAGCTTGGGTGTCATTTCAGCATGTTCAAGCTTACCTTACCAACCTTCAGCAAGTATTTTGCAACAACAGCAGGAGCTTCAAGCAAAGCAGGTAATTTGGCAAGTCACACATATTCAAGGGCATACTCTTTCTGCTGATGAACTCGCTCATCAACCTTCTTTAAGTTTTGATGCGAATAGCCAACAGGTCAAAGGTAGCGATGGCTGTAACCGTTTTTTTGGGAGTTATCAGTTGCAAGGCAATCATTTGCACTTCAGCCCTCTAGCATCAACCAAAATGATGTGTGTAGGCAATATGCAAATCAGTGATCAATTTCATTTAGCATTAGTAAAAGTGACAAGCTTTAGTGTAGAAAAACAAATCTTAAAATTAAAAGATCAATCTAACCATGTAATTATGGAATTACATTCTCAAAATCACTAATGTTTTAAGTTCATTTAAGGATCTAGATATGCAACAGGCGTTATTTGGTGGTGGCTGTTTTTGGTGTGTTGAAGCCGTTTTTTTACAGTTACGCGGTGTTATACAGGTAACCAGTGGTTATGCAGGTGGTCATCTCGTTGAACCGAGCTATGAAGCGGTATGCAGTGGCAATACTGGACATGCAGAAGTTGTAAAAATTGATTTTGATGAAGAACAAGTCCGTTACACTGATTTATTGACTGTATTTTTTGCAACACATGATCCAACGACCTTAAACCGTCAGGGCAATGATATTGGTACACAATATCGTTCAGTGATTTACTACTATAATAATGAGCAAAAACAGCAGGCTAAACAGTTTATTGATGAGCTCAAAGCAGAAGGTGTTCAAGTGGTAACCGAATTAACGGCTGCACCAATTTTCTATGCTGCCGAAGATTATCATCAAAATTACTATGCTAAAAATCCAAGCCAAGGCTACTGCAATTTTGCCATTCCCCCAAAGTTAAATAAATTACGTAGTAAGTTTCAAAGTTTGCTCAAAGCATAAAAAAAGCGACTTCAATGTCGCTTTTTTTATCTCAGCATGATTTAGTTTTCACTGACGAAAGCAATATCACTCAACCCAGCTTCGCTGGCACGTGACATGACTTGTGCCACTGTATCGTAGCGTGATTGTTTATCAGCACGTAATTGTACAGTTGGTTTTTGTGCTTGTTGACCTGCAGCATGAAAACGCTGAGACAAATCATCTAAACTGATCATTTGATCATTCCATGCCACTTCACCTTTAGCATTAATACTGATGGTAATTGCCTGAGGTGGAGGTGTGGTAATTTGCGCTGTGGTCTTGGGTAAAGTCAAAGGAATCGATGGATTCGCAACGGTTGCTGTCACCAAGAAAATAATCATCAACACCAGCATAATATCGATTAGCGGAATGAGGTTCATCTCATTCATGCCAGTATCGTGATCTTCACCCAATTGAAAAGCCATTATGCCTGACCTCCAGCATAATTTTGTTGAGCTGTTTTGGCAGCATTTGCAGTATTGCTTTGTGTCGCAGAATCTTGTTGCAACATGGTGTCAATCAGCAAAGTATGTGCTTTATCTTGTAGCGCATGGGCTAAAGAGCGGTTAGCACGAACACAAATGTTATATGCAAGTACCGCAGGAATCGCAACCCCCAGCCCTAACCCTGTCATGATCAGTGCTTCGCCCACTGGCGTTGCAACCTGCGCCAAACCAGCTTGCCCACTACGACCAACAGCCGCTAACGCGTGAAAAATCCCCCAAACCGTACCAAATAGCCCTACAAATGGTGCGATTGAAGCAATCGTTCCCAGAACAGCAACACCTTTTTCTGCTGAAGTTTTTTCTTCAGAAATTTGACGCAGTAAAGCTTGTTCGGCAACTGCTTTACGCTGATCAAATGCCAAAGGTGCAAGTTTAGCTTTAAGCTTGGTCAACGCTTGTTCGAGTTGAGCATATGCTTGTTGTTTAAGGTGACGTGTACCCATTAAACGCAAGGCAAAAACCGTCCACGTTGTAATCGACATTACAATGAGTACAAAATACAGCGTTTTACTTACTGCATCAGCATTTTGCCAGTAGATTGAAAAGTTCATGCTCGAACTCCTGATTTCATAAATTAGCCGTAAATTTAATTCAGATTTAATGCAAAAGGTTGAGGTGCAATAAAATCATGCGCATAAGGTTTAAAGCTCTGTCTTGAAATATAACGTTTCACCATTTGATCCAACTTACTATTTCCTGATGACTTAATAATTTCAACATCAGTGATCGTACCTTTTGCCGTTGCATGTATTCTTAGCTTTATGACAAAAGTACCTTTTAGGCTATCGTCAGTATTACTATTTAAAAAATCTTCTACAACTTCATTTAATCCACGTGTAATCCTATCTGGCCCATATTTCCATTCGACACCAGAACCTCCCCCAATACTCACCGTTTTTGGCGATGGATCAGCAGCAGGAGCGCTGGGCTGAGGTGCAACTGGTTGAGGAGCAGACTGTGGTGCAACTTTAGTAATGGTGGATTTTGTCGTGGTGACTACAGGTGCAGGTGAAGCTTTCACAACAGGTTGCTCTACAGCATGCTTTGGTGCTTGTGTCTTGACCTGTTGAATTTTTTCAACTTTTTTAGGTGGTGGAGGCAGCTGTTTTTCAACAATTTTAACTTCCTTGACCTCTTTTGGTTTTTCCTGTGGCTTCGGTTTTTCTTTTGGTTTTGGAGGCAACGGCTTGGAAGGTTGTTGAATTTTAACAAAACGTACTTGTAGTGGTGGTTTATGAACTGGCTTTAAATCCTGAATTTTCATTTGACCCAACGCCCAAAATACGCCGATATGTCCAACCACAACGGCAATAAATGTCGCAAGTATTTTCTTTTTCATACGATCACTAGGATGAGGATCTAAATTCAATGCAGGAGAATGACTCATAACACAACTATAACCTGTGGCGTATGACTTATCGTGATAGATAAATCACAACTATCGAGTTGAACGATTAAGTCTCAATATAATAAATGAGAAGTGTTTTCATTTTCAACCTCTTTTCACAATTTATTCGCCTCTAAATAAATCATAAAAATTTGGCAATAAAAACGCCTTAATATTTGTTATATTATAACGTAATTATTATTTTTCCAATCGATTTATGTAATAAATCGATTCTTGATCATCATGCAAGGATGGCTGAATATAATAAAAATTATCAGTTCTTCGATTGTTATGTTATAATTCACAGACCATCATGGGGATGTTCTTGGCTTCGACGCTGGTGATGAAACTCATAGATGCATGCCGAGAGCGCATTTTCTCTCGTAAATCAAATTTGCATTTTTTAGTCGCAAACGACGAATCATACGCTCTAGCTGCCTAAGGGCAGCTTGTCCGCCTCTCCGAATACTTGTGGTTAGAGAGTCCGACTGAAGCGCACGCACACAAGTCCGTATAAAGCCAAGCCTTGGGGCTTTATACCAAACTAAGAGGATCGCGTTTTGTACCCTGTTCGTCGGGTCACTTAATGCTAAAACAATAGACGATATCTAAGCATGTAGTATTCTCGAGCGTAATGCTGGCGGACGCGGGTTCAACTCCCGCCATCTCCACCAAATACTTAAATTTGTATACCGCAACATGACGTTATATAAGTAAATTAAGCTTAAATCTCAATGATTTAGGCTTTTTTTTACGTCTATATATCACGTTATATGCAGTTTCTTATAGCTTGTAGTTTTGTATGGTAGCGTGTATGGTGTGAGTTAGAGAAAATCCACCATACAAGAATCAATATGAAAAGAACGGAATTAAAAGAGAAAGATAAGTTAAAAATGAAAGATACAATTCTTTCGTCCTTAGAACCTGAATCAAAAGAATATAGAATCAATGATGGCGAAAACCTTCATTTTGTTGTGAATCCCACAGGCAATAAACGATGGGAGCTCAGATATAGGAAGCCAAATGGGATACCATCATGGTTTGGGCTAGGCAAATATCCTAATGTCGGTGGGAAATGGGCAAGACAAAAAGCTGATGAAGCAAGAAAGTTAATTTCTCAGGGCATTGACCCACGTGTACATAAAGCTGAAGCAAAACAAGCTGAGGTAGAAAAAGGCTCGTTCACCTTTAACCAGCTTGCTGAAGACTACTATACGATCAAGAAATGGACAGCTGAGACCAGA
This sequence comes from Acinetobacter brisouioides, assembly GCF_004331075.1. Lineage (GTDB taxonomy): Bacteria > Pseudomonadota > Gammaproteobacteria > Pseudomonadales > Moraxellaceae > Acinetobacter. The sequence goes on from NZ_SJNX01000005.1 coordinate 162,639, forward strand.
GCTAGAAATATTGGTGCATTGAATAACCATGTATTCCCAGTCATGGGTAAACGTGATTATCGTAAAATTACAAAGCAGGAATGGCTTAGCTTATTTAAGGAAATACAGGGCAAGCTTAACCCTCGCACTGGTAAACCGATTATAGAGATGGGGCAACGAGTCAGGGCTTTGGTTAGAGAAATTTATGACTATGCTGAAGTGCTGGGAAAGATCGAGTCTAACCCTATTTCAAACTTACATAAAATCCTAGATAAACACGTTGGCAACAGTATGAAACATGTCGATAGTGATGAATTACCATCGTTACTGAGAGCAATCAATCACTACCCAACTACAGATACAAGAATTGCCCTCAAATTACTGACTATGCTGTTTTGTAGACCAAGTGAATTACGTGAAGCAGCATGGGATGAGTTTGATCTAAACGCTGAGGTATGGTTAATCCCTGCAATTCGAATGAAAACCAAGAAGGAACATAAAGTCCCATTACCTAAACAAGCAGTAGAACTGTTACAGGAGTTAAAGCAGCTTACAGGTTATTCATCCTTCTTACTTCCAAACAGAAACGATAAAACCAAGGCTAGATCAAACACAGTCTTTATCATGGCATTGAGAAGAATTGGCTATGGAGATAAACAAAATCCTCATGGCTTTCGTCATATTGCTAGCACAATATTAAATGACAAGTTTAGTGATAAACCTCAAGTTGTTGAAGCCTGTTTAGCACACAGCAAAAAAGGTGTTAAGGCGGTATATGATAAAGCGACTCATTTTGATGAGCGTAGAATTATGATGCAGTGGTATGCAGATCATCTTGATAAGCTAGCAGATGAAACCGTTATTCAATTTCAAAGTGCCTGATATTTTAAAATTATCGTGACTGCGCCGTTACGGTACAGCCTGCGTTGTTAAGCATTACTTACATCAATCAGGGGAAATGCTAAGCATACCTATTCCCCTTCACTATAATAACGCCGTTAATTTTTTGGATAAGAAATCCTTATGTATCAAGGTTGATACAGTTCAAATTATGATCAAAATAACAGCAAGAACACCTCTTTTAACAATATATTGAAAACAATTATCATTTGTATTGCAATCGAGTTGCAGTTCATATAGACTCAGCAATACTTTCGAAGCGAACATTGTGTAATATATTAACATCACATTTTGGAATAAATTGATTCGACAAGAAGAATCCGAACAAAACCAAAATCCGCTTTAATCACCCCAAAACTTAACTTCAACTAATCCTCAAAAATCAATAATGGTTTTTGCATGGGATTTTTTGTCTTTTTAAAAGGAGAAAATGTAAAAATATGACTTTAGTTTCAACAACATTAGCAACAGAAGGAACTTTATACTCAGTAGATTGGTTAAAAGTTGTGGTATATATCGACCATGATCAACACTCACTTAATGATGGTATTCGAGTTGATATTCGACGCTCAGAAGGTGGCTACGATACAGAAGATCAAATGCAGTCATTTCGACCTATTTGGGTTAGAGGTAGCTACAGCAGCCAGCTAAAAATTAAATCATTATCTGAAAGTGCATTACAGATCGAAGGCAATTTTTATAAATGGTTGTACGGTCAGAACGTCACAGGAAGCACAGATTTAGTTGGTTTGGTGTTTGATGTGGTAGTGGCTTTAGCAGCTCAACATACGACTGTAACGCCAACACAAGAGCAATTAGAAGCTATTAAACAGGGGCTTTTTAAAGTCAGTATAGTTGACATTAATAAGGCATTATTGTTCCAAGATAAGCAGGAAGCACTTAGGTATCTTGAGCGATTGAAGCACAATAGCAGCTATCCGTACCGTAAAAAAGATATTGAGAATAACGGCGTTTACTTTGGTAAAACCAGTAAAAGATGGCTACTCAAGTATTACCATAAAGGCACGGAAGTTATCGTCAATCGCAAGCATCAGAAACATATCACAGTGGAGTTACAAGCTTTAGCCGATTTAATGATTCGATGTGAGATGCGTTTGAAGTGGAGACAGTTAAGCGAATGGGATTTGCTGACTGGTGACAAATGGGATGCAGCAACAGTAATTAAATTGATTGATGATGCTCACAAGAAATTACGATTGCCTGAACCAGTGGCTTTACCTGATATGCCTAGTCGGTATGTGAAGTTTCTATCATGTGTAGAAGCTGGCACTGTAGTGGATTGTTACAGCCCCAATACCATCAGCAAAATGAAAGCTGATTTGGTCAGGAAGTACGGCGTTCATTTGAATTAATCGACATCGTAAAAACTAATAAACAATATTAAGGAGGATAAAACGCTATGCAAAAATTACGACTAACACTTAAAGAAACCTGTCACCTACTGTCAGTTCAACGAGATAAGCTACACAAGATGGTTAGTGATGATCCAACATTTCCACGACCAATCAAGGAAGGTACAACCAGACAGGCAGCCGTTTACTTTGATCATAGGGAGTTAGTGGAGTGGTGGGAAGAGAAGAAACAAGCTCGGTATAGTTGATGTTTTATAGAGACCAAGGTAGCGTAAGTTGCCTTGGTTTTTTTATTTTACTTTTAAATATAATAGATGAAAATAGATTTAATTGGTGGGTATATGAATATTGATAATAAAAAGTTAGATGCTCTGCTTTCAAATGAATTTGAAATTGATTGTATAATGATTGAGCTTACACAGCAAACTGAGAGTAATCCTATCATATATAAGGGTGCTGGTTCATTAACTCAAAAGTCTGACGGTAACTTTTATGTAAAGCTTTACCATGCATTTAATGATATCTCTAAAGAGATTATGCCTACTTTTGGTAACAGTATATCAGGTAAAATAATTGGGAAAGATGCTTTTTTTAGTATGGAAGCGTTAGATATTTCTGGGAATATTTGGACAGCAACAGATATTCAAGTGTCGAATAATTTTTCAATTCCAGCTACAGGAAAGGTTGTTAATAGTTATATAAAGAATTTGAAATGTGTAACTGATATAACAAGTACAATTGATCAAAAAGCTAGTTTCCTGTTTTTTGTTATTTCTGGAAATTTTAAAATTCCTTTGAACAAATGGGAAGACACAATTGGTGGTGGAAAAGCACTAAATACATGCCAGTTCAGTATTGATGGTAAAAATATTGAAATAAAAGACAATAAAAATTGTTTGTTTATTAATATTGAAGATCCGTTGGGAGAAATTGACTTTAGTTACCAAGAGAGATTCTTAGAAGCATTGAGTATCATAACTGGTAAATTATGTCCTGTATTACTTTCAATATTACATAGCAACAATCATAAGATTTTAAATATTAATAGTATTCCTAACAGTTTATCTAATAAACCTCTCGTTTCTCTACTAAAGCATCAATCTCCATGGGATTTACCAAATTTTCAAGATTTCTTATATAAGTATTTAATTTCATTTCATAAAGAGTATGACATATTCTTTGGGTATTGGCATAAGGTTAATCGAGCATGGCAAGGTAGTTTAGAAAATACAGCTCTTGCTCTTTGTGTAGCAATAGAAGGAGTAGTAAAAAATTATTATAAAGAATTTGGTTTACCAGATGATGAAATCATTCTTCAAGCAAAAGAAGCCAGAGATTTGATTAAAAAACTTGATTTAAAAGAACGAATAAAAAATAGGATTATGTCAACTCTTGGGCAAATTAATTCATCTAACACAAAAAATGCATTATATGAGCTTTTCAAATTAGGAAAAATTGATAAAGAGTTGATAGAGGCTTGGGTTTCCCTACGGAATAAGGCAGCTCATGCAGATAACTTAAACGATGATATGCTAGAAATTCAAAAATATTTAGATGATTTCTATAAAGTCCAAAACCTTTTTAATTTATTACTGTTATTAAAAATTGGCTATAGTGGTAAGTATCAAGATTTAGCCAAATTAGGTTGGGAAGAATCAACAATGGTTTTAGAGTTGGAAAATAAGTAGATTGAGTGAATAGGCAATATAGGATCTGTATGGTATTTTGTATGGTAGATTTTTTAAATAAAAATAAATTGATTTATTTCAATAATTTGAAATTTCAATTCAATTGACGCCATCCCATATACTTAAATTTATATGCCGTAATATGACGATGTATAAGTTAGAAAGGCTTAAATCTAAAGGGTTTAAGCCTTTTTTTTGCCTGCGTATAACTGAATATAACTTTATATAATGTACATCGCCGTGTATCCCAGCGTGTATCTGTAAGTTTTCAGCTTATAAATTTCTATTTCTAAAGAATCTTTATTTCGCAGGACTTCCCCATTGATTGCGCTCAGGTTTGGTTTCACTTACCATCCAGATAAACAGTGGAATCAAACCAATAATGGTAAAAGCGATCAACATCCACCAGCCAGAACGGTGAACATCGTGCAAACGGCGCACCCCAACGGCAAGCGCTGGCAAAAAGAAAAATAAGTTTAAAAGTCCTGTAAAAATATTCACTTGGCCTTCACTAAGCCCAATACTCGCCAAAATCAGAGCTAAAATAAAACCCGATAAAATCTGGAACAGATAAAAATACCAATATTCCTTACGTCGAGCACGACCTGAAAAATTGGTATAATTTTTTAGACATTTCATTGCCCAATCAAAAAAACCATAATTTTGTTCTTCTTGTAACTGTGCATTACTTTCCTGAAATACAGGTGGCTGTTGAAATGGCGTTCCAAGGGCTGCCAAATAAACACCGACTGCCTGACCAAGTTCATTGACCAAAAAATCAACCTGCTGCCCACGAATAGGGGCAATCTGTTCTTTCCATTCTGCACCAATAAAACTGTAGCGTTTGTTATCCTCACCGTTAATTATGCCTTCATTATATTGAATGCTAAAATCTAGCAACGTACCCTTCATATTTATGCTCTCTGTCTATTCAAATAGTTATAGTTAGTTAAGTGAGTATGTACACAAACAAATATATAAAATATATAGTTTTTCTATCCAATCCATTTAAAACAGTATGTTACAAGATTGTCAGCCTTTTTCTTTTTGGTTGGGTTTGAATGTTCTCTGATCACAAACGAATTTCATCAATTTACTGTATCAATGTATGACTTTTCAACCAATCACGCAGCAAACGTAAAAATATTCGATTTTATATAAATCAGTTTAGACAATGCTTATCAGCTTTTAGAATAATGATAAAGTTAGAAAAATATCTCATATAAAACAAATAAATAATCTTAAAATATTGTTTATCTATGGTAAAAAATCAGCATTTAAAATTACTATTTTTTTCAAATTTTTCTTTTTTTGTTTGCATTAGGTTACATTTTCTTGATTAAAAGTTCTTAGAAATTTGCTTTAATTATCGCCAACGTTTTCTAGATGGTCATCTGCTATGAAAAAAATTTTCCCGAAAACCCAAGATACTTTTTTGAAAATAGGCTTGGTCAGTATGATTGTCTTAAACATCAGTACAGTTTTATTTTTAAAAGATCACTATGAACACAGCTTTATCGCTTTTTTAGTTCTAATGATTTTTCCATTTCTCTATATGAAATGTGTGACTACAATTGCCAACAAAATTTATGAAAGCGATCCCCTTGGATCATTTTAACTTTCATCAGGATGTTGACCTATGAGAGAACTATCCACTTATAGATCAACATTTTCCAACTATAAGACAGCTAAAAATCAGCTTTAACCCAACCAATTGCAACTAACTAAATGCTCCCCAACCAAAGCCATGGAAAAAATTGCCGCCTCAAATGACTCAAATAAGGTCAATGCCACTGCCTGACTGGCTGGGACAGTTTTTAAACCATAACCAAACCGCAAATAACCCAGAAACATTGGAATCAGGGTCATATCCGCCGTATGAATACGACCAGCTTGTATCAACGTCAGATAGAATGCTTGATTGTATAGTTCATAAATTTATTTAAGCACTATGCCGTTATTCTCAGGTAAAGAAGAATTGCTTTGGTATTTCTTTCTCTCATCGCATGAAGCAAACACTATTATTTTATTTTTCAATAAAATATAAATTATTGATATTTTAAAAACTCGAACCCAAAGTTTTTTGTCTAAAAAATACCCAAAATAGATCAAAAAATAGGATAGTGTGTCATACAAATAGAGTTTTCTTCATTGAAAGAGACTTTTATAATCGCGCCACTTGAGTGTTTTTTAACACCTCGTCTCACATGAATTCAGCGCAAAAAATTCATGCCAAAGCTCACTTTTACCGGTGAGCTTTTCTCTATTTATAGATCTGTAATTTTTAGCTGGTAATGCACTTCTGAACCTGCTGCCAACCGTACGGTTTCACTGGCAATCTGCCCACATTCTACGCAGACAAAATGCTGCCAATCTCCCTCGGCAATATCACCCAGGCGTTCAGCTTTGTCTTGCCACGGATTCCAGATCACCACACTGGCACAGCTGGGTGCCGCAATCTGAATTGGTTCAGCATGTGCTTGTACAATTTGATAATAACCTGATGCTTTCGGGTAAATCCGATCCATTTCCTGTTGAAAAGTCACCGCATCTGTTTCCAAAAAGTGGTGATTATTTTGTAATTGATCTATAAATTCAGCATTTTGCAAACCATGAATTTCAGTCTGCCGAATCTGATTGATCTGAAAATAACTATGCCATGCAAAACTAAACTCAAAGGCTTGCGACCCGATATTTTCAACGTGCAAGTCCAGATTTAAAGATCTTCCGCAGGAAATTCGCAATTTCAAACGAAAGGCATGCGACCAAATTTTCCGAGTTTCAGGTGAGTCCTGTAAAATAAAATCAACATGATGAATGGCTTGAGCTTCGTCATAACTCACGTTTTGCAATTCCCAAATCTGGTTACGTGCAAAACCGTGCGCAGGCTGTAGTCCTTGCGGATGCGCGCCAAACCATGGGAAACATAGCGGAATTCCGCCACGCAACGCTTTACCCAACTGCCCTGTATTGACTTGGGACAACCACAGTAATGGTGTAGCCCGATGTTTAGGCTGATACTGCAAAATTTGCGCTCCCTGCAAGGCAATGCAAGCACTACAGGATGGGCTGTCAATTTCGAGAATATCTAAATCAGTGAGCTGCTGATTCAACTCAAGTTTTTTTATTGTATGCATCTTCTAGCAATTGGTTTGAAAGCGATTTTGAGCTTAATCGATCTGTCTCGATTTGCAAACATCAAGTCCATATCTTTCCCTGTACGATTGGGCTAGTATTTTTGTTATCCTCATACGGTACGATGGTTTTGTTAATGAGCTACTTACTTGCACTCGATCAGGGAACAACCTCAAGTCGTGCGATTATTTTTGATGAACTCGGGCAAATTCATGCCATCGCACAACGTGAAATTTCCATTCAGACCCCACACTCAGGTTGGGTCGAACAAAATGCCAATGAAATCTGGTCAACTCAAATTGCCGTGGTACAACAGGCTTTGGCTTCGGCACGGATTCTTGCCAAAGATATTCGAGCGCTAGGCGTAACCAATCAGCGTGAAACTACCGTAGTTTGGGACAAACGTACAGGTAAACCACTCGCACCCGCGCTGGTTTGGCAAGACCGTCGTGCTGCCGCGTGGTGTAACCAATTAATTCAACAACAGTTACTCGAAAAAATCCATCAAAAGACTGGGCTTCGGATTGACCCGTATTTTAGTGCAGGAAAACTGGTGTGGTTACTGGAAAATGTCGATGGTTTACGCCAACTGGCAGAGCAAGGACATGTTGCTTTTGGCACCATTGACAGTTGGCTGGTGTGGAATCTGACCCAAGGCGCAGAACATGTCATTGAAGCGACCAACGCTTCACGTACCATGCTCATGAACTTGAGCCTGCAAACATGGGATGAAGAACTGCTCGAACTGTTTGACATTCCTGTCAGTGTTTTGCCGAAAATTATCCAATCCGATGCTTATATTGCAAATACCGCACAAGGTTTACTCGGTAGCAATATTCCGATTGCAGGGATTTTAGGAGATCAGCAGGCGGCTCTGTTTGGACAGTCCTGTTTTGAAGCAGGCATGGCCAAAAACACCTATGGCACAGGCTGCTTTATGCTGTTCAATACAGGTGACAAATTGCAGTACAGCCACAACCAACTACTCACTACACTGGCATGGAACTGCCACAATCACACCGACTATGCACTCGAAGGCAGCGTGTTTATGGCAGGTGCAATTGTACAATGGCTGCGCGATGGCCTAGGCATTATTAAAAGTAGTCAAGAGATAGAAAAACTGGCGTGTCAGGTCACAGATACTGATGGCGTGGTACTGGTGCCTGCCTTTACAGGTCTGGGTGCGCCGTATTGGGATAGCGATGCACGTGCCCTGCTCTGTGGCATGTCGCGCGGCACCACCAAAGCCCATATTGCTCGTGCAGCACTCGAAGCGATTGCCTTTCAAGTTGCCGATGTCCTCACAGCAATGCAATCTGATTTGTCCCAACCTTTAAAAGAATTACGGGTTGATGGCGGTGCCTGTCAAAACGACATGCTGATGCAATTTCAGGCAGATATTTTAAATGTCCCCGTCATGCGTCCAAAAATGCGCGAAGCCACTGCATGGGGCGCTGCTGCAATGGCAGGCATGAAAATTGGCGTGTTTTCCCATGTCGGGGAAATTGCTCAGTCGTGGCAACTCGATCGTTGCTTTGAGCCAAAAATCTCAGTAGATCAACGCCAAAGCCAACTACAACAATGGCATCGAGCCTTGCAACGCGCGCGTTCAAATTTAAATTAGCCTGAGTTCGATATAAAATATGTAGAAAAAATCAGATATGCAGAAATGCCAGTTACATATTTAAAGTCAAGATTCAGTTTTTAAAATATTGTTTTTCAATATATTAAATAGATCATGATCTCTGATCGAGTTTGCAATAAACGTCATCAAACTCTATTTTGAAGATGTAAATGGATTGCCTTGTGCAGCGATGCTGCTCACCCTGAAAGCCTTGCGATGCAGTGCTTCTCAGGTCGAACATGAACGAGGTTGAAATATATTTCAATCGAAATGCAAGGTTCGGTGAGTTAATCCTGAAATATGGTTCAAAATGGTAAGACTCTCTTATAATAATTCATTTATTTTTAAAATCTTAAATAAAAGCTTCTAGCGAACTCACATTAAATAAAATAATAAACTAAATTATTGCGAAAACCCTGCTTTTAAAATTTTTTGCAGCAAGCCATTGCAAATGATCTTTCCACGAATTACAGAACATTTAAGATTAAAAAATGCCAGTCAATTTATTCACTGACTGGCATTACGTCCTCTAACTTGGTTTTTATTAGTGCGCGTGCCCACCACCAACTGGCCCTTTGGCGCGTGGACTAAACCAGATCAGAATTGCCCCAACCAAAAAAATCAAAGTAAAAATCAAAAATACATGATTAACCGAAATGGTTAAGGCTTCTTTTTCTACCAGATTCGCAATTGTACCCACAATGGTTGAATGGTTCATGCCATTGGCTTCAAGCAATCGCACGGTTTCTTCCGTATGTAAATTAGATACCATTTCACTACGTGCAATCTTGCTATGATCATCCCAAATGCTCACTGCCAGTGAAGTTCCCAGTGCGCCTGCCATAGTTCGCACAAAGTTCATTAAACCCGCAGCAGAAGCAATTTCTTGAGGCTGTACTGAACCCAATGCCAGATTGGACAGTGGAATAAAGAAGAATGGTACAGCAAAACCCTGAATAATCTGCGGCAATGCCAGCGACATAAAATCGGCTTCGTTGTTCCAAAAAGCCCGCAGTAAAGTCACACCACTCATCAGCACAAAACCAAACGATGCCAAAAGCCGTTCATCAAACTTGCTAGCAAGTTTTGCCACAATTGGTGACATAGTCAAACTACCAAAACCCATCATCGCAGTCAGATAGCCTGCCCATGTGGCGTTATAGCCCATGTTGGTTTGCAACCACTGTGGAATAATCACAATACTGCCAAAGAACGCGGCAAAGCCAAACGCCAAAGTCAGCACGGCGATGGAAAAACCGCGATGCCTGAAAATCCGAATATCCACCACGGGGTGCTGCTCAGTATATTCCCAGATCAGGAACACCACAAAGCCAACCGCTGCGACCAGTCCAAGCACTACAATCATGTCGTTATTGAACCAGTCACGGTCATGCCCCAAATCGAGCATGAGTTGCAAGGCGGCAATCCATAGAATCAGTAGACCCAAGCCCATGCCATCAATTTTTAATTGGGTCGTTGGGGTTTCAGCAGGCTTGAGTACGCGAAGCGCAGCCAGCGCACAAATAATCCCGACAGGTAGGTTAATAAAGAAAATCCAGTGCCAGGTCAGGTTGTCACTAATCCAGCCACCTAAAATCGGCCCTAAAATCGGCCCTACTACGGTGGTCATTGCCCATAAACCCATGGCTTGGGAATGTTTTTCGGGTGGGAAAATCCGCATCAGTAAGGCTTGGCTAATTGGCATGAGCGGACCACCAAACAGCCCCTGCCCGATTCGGCAAAACACCAGCATTTCAAGGCTGTTGGATAAACCACACAGCAAGGAAAACACGGTAAAACCGATCAGGCAGGCAACAAAAACCCGTACTGAACCAAAACGCCCAGCCAGCCAGCCCGTTAACGGCACACAGATGGCTTCAGCAACCGCATAAGAAGTAATGACCCATGTGCCTTGCGAATTTGAAATTGCCAAGTCACCGCTAATATGGGTGACTGACACATTGGCAATGGTGGTATCAAGCACCACCATAAAGTTGGACAGCGCGATTACAAATGCTGCCAGCAGTAATCGCCCTCCTGTCAACTCTGCAAAAGGAGTGGCATTTTTCATAAGCAATTACTTCGCACTGAGATCGACATCAGCATTCATCGACAACCCGACACGTAACGGATGCGCTGCCAGTTCTTTCGGATCAAGTGCAATACGTACAGGTAAACGCTGTACCACCTTAATCCAGTTGCCTGTCGCATTCTGCGCAGGAATCAAAGCAAATGCCGAACCTGTTCCGCCCGAAAAGCCCATGACTTTGCCGTGATAGACCACATCTTTCCCATATAGGTCAGACGTAAGTGTTGCAGTTTGCCCGATACGAACTTTGGCAAGCTGGCTTTCTTTAAAGTTAGCATCAACATAGAGTTGTGAAATAGGAACGACACTCATGAGCACAGTGCCAGGTGCAACCCGCTGCCCTACCTGAATATTACGACTCGTCACCACACCATCAACAGGTGCACGAATCACTGTACGTTCCAAATCAAGCAAGGCCTGTTGAACTTGGGCTTGTGCGGTTAAAATATCGGGCGCGGTATTTTCACTAGCCCCTGTAATCAAGGCTTCATTGGCAGCCAAGTTACTTTGCGCCGCTTTACGGCTGGATTCGGCTTGGGACACGGCTGCTTTGGCCACATTTAATGCCGCCAATGCAGTTTTTGCCGCACTTTGTGACGATGTCAGTTCTTCTTTAGAAATCGCACCGGTTTGCTCAAGTGCCTGACGACGAGCTAACTCTTGACGTGCATTGTCATAATCTGCCTGCGCTTTGACAACCTGTGCCTGTGCACTACTAATGCTGTCACTGCTGACAAAAATCTGTGAATTTAAAGAACTGCTGTTCGCTTGAGTCTGGTGATATTGACGTTTGGCTTTTGCCAACGCCGCTTCTGCCTGCGCGAGTGCAATCTTGGCATCACGTTGATCGACTTGTACTAAAATATCGCCTTTATGCACTTGTTGCGTATCTTGTACCGAAACTTGCGCGACTTGTCCTGTCACCATTGAAGTGATTTCAGCCGTATCCGCACCTACATAGGCGTTGTCGGTATTGACCGTGTTATTGAAAAAAATTGCCCAAATCGCATAAAGTACTGCTGCAATAATCAATATGAGTGCCAAAAAGCCAAGCATTTTTTTGCGTTTGGCTTTCATGGCTGGTTCAGCATTTGACTCTGGCGGTTGGGTCTCGGGTGTATTATTGGAGACATCTGTCATCACATATTCCTAAATTAACTCAAACTGTGATCAGAACACCTCAAATACATTTCAGCTGCGCACAGGCGATGCCAAACAACTCATGAAATGTATTTGAACTATACCCAGTCTTGATTTTTTGAATCGTTTACTTCGTTATATTGGGTAAAAATCACATTTTGATTATAAAAATACAAGATTGTTTTTTTCGTAAAAACGTGTACAAAGTGCAGCGGAACCCCCTATTTCAATAGGCTTCTAGCACATAAAAATACAATCTAAAACTTTAATATTAATCAATATTTATCAATATTCATCTATTTAATAAGCATAAGAAGCAATTGCCACCGCGATGGTGACTGAGCAGTCATTTTGCATAGACATTCTCATTGTACAACTTTTTTTGCCCATTCTTAAGACTTCTGCATGAGCAATAAAAGATTGTCCACGACCAGGCGCCAGATAATCCACCCTCAAATCCAGTGTTGCCAGACGTTCGATTTGTTTAAGTACTTGTTCTCGATGCTGAATATCGGCACGCTTATATAATTCTGCCATTGCCACCACACCCCCAAGGCTATCGAGCAAGGTCGCTGCTACACCGCCATGCAAGATTTCATAAGCGACATTACCAATCAGATTCGGCTGCATATTCAAATGCCCTTGAATCTGCTCATCCACCACCCGCATGCAAATCCCATTATGTTGTAAAAAAGGCGAATGGTTAAAGGCATCACACAATTGCTGCAAGATTGCAGAGAGCTGATTTTCAGATGAAATATCCAGTTGCCCTGTCCATGTTTTTTTTGTTTGACCCATGCTGAGTTATTCCTTGAATGATGATATGTTCTTGTACAAACGCCTCATTATAGGGCTACAATAGCCCCCAAGTTTAATACTGAACATCGAGATTGTTATGACTTATACGTTCAATCGCCCTGCATTTCCTGCCACCCGTATGCGCCGTATCCGTAAGAATGATCAACTTCGAGCGATGGTCAGTGAGACTCAAATTACCCCGCACCACCTGATTTATCCTGTATTTGTACTGCCAGGGCAAAACCAGCGTGAAGATATTCCAAGTATGCCGAACATTCAGCGCTTGTCGGCTGATTTGCTGTTGAAAAAAGCGGAAAGCCTCTTGGAGCTTGGGGTTTCCAAACTGGCACTGTTCCCTGTTACACCACAAGAAGACAAAAGTCTGACTGCTGAAGCCGCATGGCGTGAAGATGGTGTAGTTCAAAACACCTGCCGTTTACTCAAAAAAGAATTACCAGAAATGGTACTGATTACTGACGGCGCACTCGACCCCTACACCACACATGGTCAGGACGGCATTATTGATGAAAACGGTTATGTGTTAAATGACGAAACCGTAGATTGCTTAATTAAACAAGCACTCAGTCATGCCGAAGCAGGTGCAGATGTGATTGCACCAAGTGACATGATGGATGGGCGAATTGGCGCGATTCGTCAGGCACTCGAACAAAATAACTTCATTTATACCAATATTATGGCGTACTCTGCCAAATACGCTTCAAGTTTTTATGGCCCATTCCGTGATGCCGTAGGTTCATCCAGCAACTTAAAAGGTGGTAACAAATACACCTACCAAATGGATGTCGGCAACCGCGCTGAAGCCTTGCATGAAATTGCTCTAGACTTGCAAGAAGGTGCTGACATGGTGATTGTCAAACCAGGTTTGCCATATCTCGATGTAGTGCGTGAAGTTAAAGATACCTTTGGTGTCCCGACCTTCGTGTATCAGGTCAGTGGTGAATATGCCATGCTTGCAGGCGCGATTCAAAATGGCTGGCTCAGTGATAATGTCATTCTAGAGTCATTACTCTGCTGCCGCCGTGCAGGTGCAGACGGGATCTGGACATACTTTGCCGATGTCGCTGCGCAAAAACTCAAAGAAATGCAATAATTCGTTTTCCTAGATAGATCGAGCGCACGATGCAGATTGCCATCATTGGGGCGGGTGTAAGTGGTTTACTCTCAGCCTTTGAACTGATTCAACACGGCTGTTCCATCACAATTTTTGATCAACAGCAAGCAGGCAAAGCTGCATCATGGGCAGGTGGCGGGATTTTGTCGCCGATGTATCCATGGCGCTACCCTGCTGCGGTTAACCATCTGGCTCAATACGGCAAGGCGCTCTATCAGGAATACAATGAACAGTTGTATCCTATCACCCACATTGATTTTCAGATTCAGCATACAGGCATGCTGATTTTTGATCCTGAAGATTTTGCCATTGGGCAAAGCTATGCGCAGCGTCATCAGGAACCGATGCAATATGCTGAACTGCTACAGGGTCAACACTTACATCAGATTAACCCACATGTGTCCGAGCAGTTTCAGCAGGCTTTGTATTTTCCGCACCTGTCCAATGTACGTAATCCGCGCTTATTACAATCTTTAATTGCTTACTTGGCGCAACATCCTCAAGTTAAATTTATTGAAGATTGTGCGATACAAAAATTACAGATTCAAAACCAAAAAGTCACCGCAATTCATACTGAAAAAGGTGAAAAATTTACTGCCGATCAGGTGGTACTTGCCACAGGTGCTTGGAGCCAAGCGTGGGCTGAACCACTCAATTTAAGCATTCCAGTCAAACCTGTACATGGACAAATGGCGCTGTTTAAAACACCAGAAAACTGGTTGCCGACCATGTGTATGAACAAGGTCATGTACCTGATTCCACGGCGTGACGGACATATTGTGTGTGGTTCAAGCATGAATGATTTTGGTTTTGACAACACACCGAAAGCCCATATTCAGCAAAATATTGTCGATGCTGTATTTGAAATGGTGCCAGAATTGGCACAGTTTCCACTGGTCGATCAATGGGCAGGCTTACGTCCAAGCTCCCCAGACGGCGTGCCTTACATCGGGCAAATGCCAGAGGTCGACAACCTGTGGGCCAACTTCGGACATTTCCGTAATGGTTTGTGTATGGGGCCTGCTTCTGCGCGCCTACTGCGTCAACTCATGTTACAACAAAGCACTTTGGTTGACCCAGCAGCGTATTCTCCACAGCGCCTCATACAAAATGCCCTCGCCTAATCACGCCAATAATTGCTGCAATGCCAAATCCAGAGTTGGATAATGAAAATGATAGCCTGCTTCAAGCAAAGCTTTGGGTTGGACAAACTGTCCATTTAAAATCAGTTGGGATTGTTCTCCCAGTGCTAATTTTAAAGCAAAGCCTGGGGCTGTAAGTAATGGACGAACCTGTAAATATTGGGCAGCGCACTCGGCAAACTGCTGTTGTGTTGAGTGTTCAGGAGCAACCACATTAAAAATTTGTGCCTGTGGTTGATGATTCATCAGAAATTCAATCGCGCCCAGCACATCGGCAATATGCACCCATGTCACAGGCTGACGACCATGCCCGATTTTCCCAGCCAGTTTCATTTTTATCGGTTGTAGCATCTGCGGCAAAATTCCACCATCTGCGGCAAAGACCACGCCTAAACGGATAATTTTAATCGTGTACTGCGCTTGATATGCTAAAGCAGCCTGTTCCCACTGCTGACAAAGTTCTGACATAAAAATGGCCTGGGGTTCAGTATTTTCATCACAAATCTTTTGCCACTGTTGCTGTTCATCAATCCCGTAATAACCCACTGCTGAACCTGAGATCACCAGTTTTGGCCGATGCTTCTGGTGATTGAGCCACTGAAACAATTGTGTTGTGGTCTCAACCCGACTATAAATCAGTTGCTCTTTGCGCTCTGTACTCCAGCGCTGCTGACCAATATTTTCTCCCGCCAGATTAATCACATAGTCAATCATTTCATTATTGACCTGACTCAGTTTCTGAACCCAGCGCAGGTTATGGTGGTCTGACGTTCGATTTTTACGACTCAGGGCAATCACCCGATAGTCACGCTCTAACAAATATGGTAACAAATGCCCGCCAATAAAGCCCGAAGCACCTGTAATGAGAATGGTTGCAGCAGACATAGCATTTCCTTTGTTCATTTTTATTAGATGAGATGATCTAAAAATATAGCACGCCTGCCAATATTTGATTACAAATTAGACCGCTTTAAATTTTTTAAAGTTTTTTAGGCTTTCTTGTCAACCATTACCAAAACACTGACGTTATATAGGGTATAAGGTCTGTTGTTGACGTTTTTGCACGGCATCAGCGAAAACGACACTTCAGCAGCCTTCATCAACAATCTTTGCCTCGGGTAACTTCATAAAAATAACCCGTTGTACGAAGTCTCTTAGACCAACGATTTATATCACTCGAATCGTTGGTCTTTTCTTTTTCAGAAGATGTTTCCCACTAGTTTTGTCTGATCTACAAAATGCCTTATCTATAGATTAATATGGAGATGGCAACATCGAAACACAATATATACAGAAAAAAATCAATAAAAATAAAATAGATTCAATCAGTCCAATTCCGTCACCGCAAAAAAAGTCGCTTTCAATCTTGGTGTGTATTCTGCACCTTGCATACAGCTTTATGCTACCTTATGGACATTCATCCGCAGGACTTCCAACTTTATGAGCGTGCATTTTCTTCATACGTCAGACTGGCATTTGGGGCAATTCTTTTATAACCATTCGCGCCACTATGAACATGAACAATTTCTGGCATGGCTC
Source organism: Acinetobacter brisouioides (assembly GCF_004331075.1). Taxonomy (GTDB): domain Bacteria; phylum Pseudomonadota; class Gammaproteobacteria; order Pseudomonadales; family Moraxellaceae; genus Acinetobacter. Next base: position 179,178 of record NZ_SJNX01000005.1, read on the forward strand.
ATTCAACAAATCAAAGAAAAACAACCACATGCCCTGCTGATTGCAGGCGATATTTTCGATGTCATCAATCCAAGTTCACAGGCACAAAAACAACTCTATCAATTCCTTGCCGATGCGCATGAGGCTGCACCACAGATGCAAACCCTGATGATTGCAGGCAATCATGACTCAGGTTATAGAATTGAACAGGTCGAACCGCTCCTCGAAAAATACCACGCCAAAGCAGTCGGGGTGATTCGCTGGAACGATGACAAAAGCTTAAATACTGAGCGCCTGATTTTACCGATTTACGATGCACAAAAAAATATTGTGGCGTGGTGTGTGGTGTTGCCTTTTCTACGTTCTGCCGAAATTACAGGTCTGAATGACCAGACCAGTACCAGCCAATCTGCGATTGAATATCTACATCGCACCTTGATTAGCGAAGCACAAAAAAGAAAAACACCTGAACAGGCGTTGATTGTCATGTCGCATGCGCACATGCAAGGTGCAGAAACGTCAGACTCGGAACGCCCAATTATCATTGGCAATGAAGAAGCGCTTTCTACTGCATTATTTGATGGTGCAATTGATTATGTGGCACTCGGACATTTACATAAACCGCAAAAAGTCGGACAAGCACATATTCGTTATAGCGGCTCGCCGATCCCTTTGTCTTTTAGCGAAATTCATTATAAACATCAGGTGGTTGATGTCAGGATTGACCCCAAAAATCCTGAACAGCCGTATACTTTTGACGCAATAGCCATTCCTCGCAGCATTAACCTGATTGCGATTCGAGGCAGCCTAGATGAAGTCTTTGCCCAGTTACAGGCTTTGCCACACGGCGAAATTGAGGAGATTGAGCAACGTGAATATGTGGATATTGAATACAGTACCACCCAACCGCCTGCTCTAAATTTACGGCAACAGTTTGAAGATGCTCTGCCGAAAAACCGTTATCGACTGGTCAAGATTTCCCGCCAGTATTTGCCAAATGAACAGCAACAAGATCAAGCTTCAGGCATAAGTTTAGAACCGCCGACTCCCGAAAAGCTATTTAGCAGCCTGTGGCAAAAACACGGTTACGATACCGATGATAGCGTACTCAAAGACTTCATGAGTTTGGTTGAACAAGCCCAACATGATCTTGATGATGAAACCTCTGCTTAAGGATTTGCCATGAAAATTTTATCTATTCGCATAAAAAATCTGGCATCGCTGGCAGGTGAACAGTGGATTGATTTTGAAAGTCAGCCATTGGCAAACGCAGGGCTGATCGCAATTACAGGCAAAACAGGCGCAGGAAAATCAACCATTTTGGATGCGATGTGCCTTGCCCTATTTAATAAAATTCCGCGCCTCAAAGAAAGCGATGGCAAACTCCGCGATGTCGACGGTTCAGAATTATTATCTAATTCACCTTTAACCGTGTTACGGCGTGGCGCTGGGCATGGTTTTGCTGAAGTGAGCTTTATTGCACCCGATCAGAAGCGTTATTTGGCGCGTTGGGAACTCAAGCGCGCCCGTGAAAACCCTACTGGAAAATTGCAAAGCGTACAGCGTTCGCTGACTTGCCTGAGCGATGGTGTGGTGATTGCCGACAAAACCAAAGCCGTCGATGACAGTATCAAAAATATTACCCAGTTATCGTTTGAACAATTTACCCGCGCGGTGCTGTTAGCCCAATCCGAAGTCACCGCATTTTTAAAAGCTCGTGACAGTGAACGCGGTGAACTGCTCGAATACCTGACCAATTCTTCAATTTTTGCCAAAATCGGACAATTGGCATTTGAAAAAACCCGTGACATTGCCAAGCAACGTAAAGAACTGGAAAATGTTTTAGGGCATATTGAAATCTTGTCAGATGAAGCTGTGACTGAACTGACCGAGCAATTGCGACAAAGCAATATGCAATATGAAAAACTCAATGCTGAAAAGATAAAATTAGAGCAACATCAGCGTTGGTTTACCCAGCAGCAAAAACTCGAACATGATGTACAACAACGCCAGCAGCATCTAACTGAGCAACAACAAAAATTTGATGCGTTGGGCTCAAAACGCACGCAGCTTAAACAATTGGAAACCTTTGCTAGTATTCGCCCCAGTGTGATTCAACAGCAAAAAACTCAGGCGGAACTCCATCAGTTACAACCAAAAATTCAAAGCAGCCAACTCCACTTCAACGCCATCAAACACGGTTTTGAACAAGAAAAAACTGTGTTTGAAAATGTGGACAAACAATTCAAAGCTCAACACACGTTTGAGCAAACATATCAGTCAAGCCTTGAGCAAGTCCGAGTCTATATTCAAGAACGTGAATTTATTGGCAAACAATTTGTTAAAGCCAAATCCACGCTAGAAAGTTTGCAACAAAATTTACAGCCATTATTACAGCAGCAAATCCAATTACAAACGGATTGCGATCAGTTCAGCACGCAGCTTAAGCAACAATCACAACAATTAAAGCAAACTGCACAATTTTCAAGTTTGGATCAAGGGCTGTCTGCGCATATCGCGCCACTACAACGCTTTATTCAACATTTTCAAAACTTCGAACAGCAATATGGTGAACTAGCGACTGCACAAACAGATTTAAGTCAAAAACAACAACAGCTTGCATCACAACAACAGCAATTTGGTCATGAGCAAAATGTTGATGCACAATTGCGAGAGTTCCGTAGCAATCATGAGAAAATATTAGCACAAAGCCATCAATTGGCTTTCATAACAACCCAATTTCAACAGTTTAGCCAGCTTCATTTAGAACAGAATGCGGTTCAAACTAAATGTGATGAACTGACGCAAGACATCGTACAAAGTACTCAACAGGTTCAGCTTACCGAACAGCAATATCAAACCAAGAAACTGGAACGAGAACAGTTACAACGCATCTTGCAGCAGCAACGCCTGTTGCACACTGAAAACATTGAAAAGCTACGCGAGCAATTGATTGAAGGTGAAGCCTGCTTGGTCTGTGGCAGTACCCATCATCCATTTAAAGCAGAACATACCTCTCTTTCCAATGAGCTGCTCAAACTACAAGAACAGCAAGAACAACAAGCCATTCAACTGGAACAACAACAGTTGCATGCTTGGCAACAGGCTCAGCAGATTCATGCACAGCACAATATGGCGCTCACGCAAAATCAAAGCCGCCTAAATGCTTTAACTGCTGATCTTGAAAAAACTCAGCACTCCATGAGTGACGCCTGCACACAAGCTCAAATTGACATTGATTTCAGTCAATCGCCTGATCTAACCCAGCAGAAACTTTTACAAATCATTAAAACACTTCAACAAGACAAGCAAAACATTGAGCAATCCATACAACAACTAGACGATGTTCAAAAACAGCAACGCACGTTGACCCAGCAAATTCAGCAGACTTCACAACAGCTCGCTATCGTGCAACAGTCCGAACAGACGATCCAATATCTACTCGATCTACTCACGACTGAACAACGTGATGCATGGCAAAAGCAAACAATGCGTGTTGCCAACCAAATCGTGCAGCAGCTCAACCAACGTAGCCAGCTTTTGCGCCATATTGAAATGCTGAATCAGCAGTTGAATGATAAATCTCAGCTTCTACAGCAAAAAACACATGAAATTCATACGAAGCATGAGCAAATTCAACATGCCGAAAAAGATAAAGCTGAATGTGAGCGTAAGGGACAAGAAAATAAAGAACTCGCAACCCAATTGATTTTTGAAATGACGCACATTCAGATTGAAAAACCACATGAATGGTTGATTCAATATGATGAGCAACGGCAAAATCTACAGCTTCAATTTAACCAAATTCGCCAAAGCTTCGAGCAAACCCGTGAAAAATTTGATCAACAGCAACGGCAACTCGATCAGCTCAACATTCAGTTGCTTCAAGTGACGGCGCAACATCAGACCGCGACCCTTGAAATCGAACAATGGCTAAAACAACATGCAGAGTTTGATCAGCCATTACTTTCTCAGCTACAACACATTTCGCTTGAAGAAACTCAGCAGATCCGCCGACACGTTCAAGATGCCGAGCGCGCATTGGCAGATGCTCAGGCGGCACTGAAAGCCATTCAAGAGCAATTACAACAACATTTGAACCATCAGCCTGAAATTGGACTGGCTCAACTACAAACCGAATTCACTGCGTTGCTTGAATCCCTGCAACAAACACAAGACATGCGCGATAACTTCAAACTTAAACTGGAACTACATCAGCGTAATCTAGAGAAACAACAAGAATTTTTCGAACAGATTCAGCAAATTCAGCAGCAGGAACATCGTTGGGGTAAAATTTCAGGTTTAATGGGAGATGCTAACGGAAAAAAATTCCGTGATTTAGCTCAGCAATACAATCTGGATATTTTACTTGAATATGCCAATCAACAACTGGCGATGCTGTCACAGCGTTATACGCTCAAGCGCCTAGAACACTCGCTTAGCCTCGCCATCATTGACCATGATATGGATGGCGAAGTACGTTCGGTTGCCTCACTGTCTGGTGGTGAATCTTTCCTCACTGCCCTTGCCCTGTCACTGGCAATTGCCAATATGGCATCGGGTTCTATGAAAATCGAATCGCTGTTTATTGATGAAGGCTTTGGCACTTTAGATGCTTCATCGCTACACATGGTGATGAATGCACTCGATCAATTGCAAAATCAGGGGCGTAAAGTCGTGCTGATCTCTCATATTCAGGACATGCATGAGCGCATTCCTGTACAGATTCAAGTGCAGCCACTCGGTTCAGGAGCAAGTCAGATTGAAATTGTGGGCTAGACAATAGATTCGATGTTAATGGGAACCGCACGATGCAACAGTAACCCTCCTCCGCAAAGGCTATCGTCAAAATCGTGCGCCCTCCAAACAACGTGTTTTCAACGACTGGAAAATTCCAATTGTGTGAACAAACCCATTCGTGTGCATTCACCCTAACCCACTGAAACGAGCTAAAAGCCCTGAGTCAGTCTGGTCAATACCACACGTCATTTTGACTTAGGTTTTCCTAAATGATACAACTCATGGCACTGTACATTTAATTTTGGCCTGACTCATAGCCTCTGATTTCTATTGTTATTTTTGATAATCTCGCGCACCAAACAACGCTGTTCCGACCCGAACCATGGTTGAGCCCGCGGCAACTGCTGCTTCAAGATCACCCGACATGCCCATACTCAAAGTATCCCAGTCGTCAGGGTGAGCGTGGTGCTCTTTGACTTGTTCAAATAGAGTCTGTGCATCAGCAAATGCCTTTAGATTATTGGGTGCAGGAATCACCATCAAACCGCGTAAACGCAAATGCGGAAGCAGGCTAATCTGCTCAACCAATGTTGCAACCTCCTCAGGAGCACAGCCATCTTTGGTGTCTTGACCATCAATATTGACCTGTAAACAAATATTTAATGGTTCATCGGAGTCTAAACGCTGACTCGACAATCGTTCAGCAATAATTAAACGATCAACTCCATGCACCCATGCAAATTTTTCAGCCAGATGTTTGGTTTTATTACGCTGCACATGCCCGATAAAATGCCATTCAATCGCTAAATCCTTCAGTGCCTCAATTTTATCCAGTGCTTCTTGCAAATAATTTTCCCCAAAAGCCCGCTGCCCTGTTGCATACATGGCACGTAAAGCATCGCTCGGATGGGTTTTCGACACTGCAAGCAATTGAACACTATCAACTGAACGGTGGGATTGTGCACATGCATGTTGTATTTGTTGCCATACAGCATCACGAGATTCTTGGTAATGATTCATAAACAGGCATCTCTCAAGGTTTTTTTCATGTTTTGCGGTGGAAAGTGTTGGTTAGATGTTTTGAAAGCCGTTATTATTTTACAAAAATAACGAAACCTTTGGGGCAAGAATGGATATTACAGAATTACTGGCTTTTTCTGCAAAAAATGGGGCATCGGATTTACACCTTTCTGCAGGTTTACCGCCGATGATTCGTATTGATGGTGAAGTACGCCGCATCAATCTTCCAGCATTAGAGCACAAAGATGTCCATCGCCTCATTTACGACATCATGAATGATAAACAACGTCACGATTATGAAGAACTTCTAGAAACTGACTTTTCTTTTGAAGTTCCTGGCGTGGCGCGTTTCCGTGTCAATGCATTTAACCAGAACCGTGGTGCAGGTGCAGTATTTCGTACCATTCCCTCAAAAATCCTGACCATGGAAGATCTGGGTCTAGGCAATACCTTTAAGGAAATCTGTGAGTTTCCTCGTGGTATTGTACTGGTCACAGGGCCGACAGGTTCTGGTAAATCGACCACCCTCGCGGCAATGATCGACTATATTAACGAAAACCGTTATGATCATGTTTTAACCATCGAAGACCCGATCGAATTTGTACACCAGTCTAAAAAGTGCCTGATCAACCAGCGTGAAGTACATCGCGACACGCATGGCTTTAATGAAGCACTACGCTCAGCACTGCGTGAAGACCCTGACATTATTTTGGTCGGTGAGATGCGTGACTTAGAAACGATTCGTTTGGCACTAACCGCCGCTGAAACTGGTCACTTGGTATTTGGAACACTACATACCACTTCTGCGGCTAAAACCATTGACCGTGTGATTGACGTATTCCCTGCTGAAGAAAAAGATATGATCCGTGCGATGCTATCCGAATCTTTACAGGCCGTGATTTCACAAACCCTACTGAAAAAAACGGGTGGTGGTCGTGTTGCAGCACATGAAATCATGCTGGGTGTACCGTCTATTCGTAACCTGATTCGTGAAAACAAAGTGGCACAAATGTATTCAGCGATTCAAACAGGTGCTAACCAAGGCATGGTCACATTAGATCAAAGCTTAAAAACGCTTGTGACTAAAGGCGTCATTACCAAGGATGTAGCGCGTACCGCTGCCAAACAACCAGACAGCTTTATGTAATTCAGCGAAGGGAACCTGCCATGGCTATGGATTTTAATGACTTGCTCAACCTGATGAGTGAGAAAAAAGCATCGGATTTATTCATTACTGCAGATGCTGAACCGTCAATGAAAATCAATGGGCAACTTACCCCAATTTCATCGACCAAACTGACTGGTGAAATAGCTGACCAGCTGATTCATTCCATCATGAGTGAAAAGCAACGCAAAGAATTTAGCGAAACTCGGGAATGCAACTTCGCCATTACGAACCGTGAACAAACCCGACGTTACCGTGTTAGTGCCTTTTACCAACGGGATTTACCTGGTATGGTTCTGCGCCGCATTGAACACAAAATTCCAAGTGTAGATGAATTAAAGTTACCACCCGTTCTTAAAGAACTGGTCATGGCCAAGCGTGGTATTATTATTTTTGTAGGGGCTACAGGTACAGGTAAATCAACTTCTTTGGCTGCATTGTTAGGTCACCGTAACCACAACTCCAAAGGGCATATCATTACCATTGAAGATCCCATCGAGTTTATACACCAACATGCTGGCTGTATTATCACCCAGCGCGAAGTTGGGATTGACACTAACTCTTTTGAAGTTGCACTCAAAAACACCTTACGACAGGCCCCTGATGTGATCTTGATTGGTGAGATTCGTACTAAGGAAGTCATGGACTACGCGGTTGCATTTGCTGAAACAGGTCACTTGGTACTTGCTACACTGCATGCCAACAATGCCAACCAAGCCCTTGAGCGGATCATTCACTTCTTTGAAACAGAACGCCACGAGCAGATTTATCTGGATTTATCACTCAACTTACGTGCTGTGATAGCGCAGCAACTCGTACCAACAGTTGATGGTAAATCCCGCCGCGCAGCGATTGAGGTCATGATCAATAGCCCATTGATGGCGGATTATATTCGTAAAGGCGAAATACATGAGCTTAAAGCTCTCATGACTCGTTCTCGCGAGCTGGGAATGCAGACTTTTGACCAAGCCTTGTTTGATTTATATAAAGCAGGTGAAATTAGTTATAAAGATGCACTTCGTCATGCCGATTCGCCAAATGATCTGCGCTTACAAATCAAGCTTTCAGAGGATGGTGGTGCAAACCAACTCTTGAACGCCAGCAGCAAAATAACCTTCGACGGTCAGTAAGCTATCAATAAAAAGGCATTTCTTAAAGAAATGCCTTTTTATTTGTTATATTTATGTAGGGATTATTTTTTGCGTAATACATCCTGACATTCAGCTGCATCGCAATAACCATATAAATTCAAAGAATGCCCTGTAAGCGTGAAACCATACTCTTTTGCAACTTCATGCTGTTCATGTTCGATAACATCGTTTGTAAATTCAAGAACTTTATTACAATTTTGACATACAAGATGATCATGATGATCTTCTTGCATAATTTCAAAAACCGAGTGATTATTTTCAAAATGATGACGTTGAATGATGCCGGCAGCTTCAAATTGCGTTAACACGCGATATACGGTTGCCAAACCGACATCTTCACCTTGATCTAGTAATGTTTTATAAATGTCTTCAGCGCTCAAATGATGTTGTTTTGAGCTTTCAAGTAATTCCAATATCTTAATTCTTGGAAGGGTTACTTTAAGTCCTGCTTTACGCAAATCTTGATTCGAAATGGGCATGAAAAAGTCTCTCAACAATTTGTTAAGTTGGAATATGCAACAGAGTTTAGATGCAGTATGATCTATCACTAGATTAAATGCATCACAATTGATTTGGATAGTGTAGCAAAAATGCAAAAAATTATGTTGACGACCTTACTCGTCAGTTCATTGCTTGCCGGCTGTGTCTATAAAATAGATATTCCTCAAGGGACACCTTTAACAAAAGCCCAAGCTTCTCAAATACATGTTGGCATGAATTATCAACAAGTTCGCTTCTTACTTGGTAGCCCAACCATTACCGATCCACTTAATCCTGAACGTTGGGATTACGTTTACAATTATATCCCAGGAACTTATGCGAAAAAAGCCAAGATTCCAGCAGCTCACGGTCAGCATCTGCGTATTTACTTTGACAAATCAGGTGTTGTCACCCAAATTGAAGGCTTAGACACGCTTCCAGATGCACAGCCTGGTTTACCACCATCAAAAGATGCAATTTTGTCTGCACAACCACTCTAATTGATACATTCATGTATCAATGTGGTGAAAGAAAACCCCAATCAAATCTGATTGGGGTTTTCTTTAATTAAGAAGATCGTTTAAACCGATTTCCTTTCTGATAGCGTCCAACGGGGTGATTTGCAGCACGATTACGGCGAATATCTTGAGGATTAATGATCAATTGGCGATATATTTCAACTCGATCCCCCACCTGTAACACATGCTCAAGGTCAACCTTAACCCCAAAAATCCCCACCTGTAACGGCTGTGGCAGGTCAGTTTGCATGGAAAGACCACTCTGCTCAATCGCATCCTGTACAGTCATCCCCTGCTGAAATTGAACCGCCACATAGTATTGCTGCTGCATTGTTGCATAGGCAACCCAAACCTGCTGCGGCATTACACTGCCCCCAGCACAATCGCTACCATTGCCAATACAATTGCCAAAGGTGCAACAATACGCACTGCAATACGCCATAGGTTATAAGTCACTTCCTGACTGAAATTCAGCGATTTACGCAAATGGCTGATTTTCATGATCCAACCAGCAAAAATAGCGTAAATTAGACAAATCAATAATCCCCAAAGCATAAGTACAGTATTGAGTACTGGAACAATTGCAAGACATGCCCATGTCAATACTGCAATTAAAACAATTGCCCATTGCACAATCATTGTGATTTGACGTTGCTGTAATTGTTCACGCGCCAATTGTACAAAGCCTGCAGCGACAGCCACCGCACTCACTAAAATGGTGATCGCTGGAAGTTCTGCTTGTACCGCAAAAAAACCAAAAAGTACCACGGCAAGCAATTGTGCGATCCAAACAGGTAAAGCATTTGGAGTGGATTGCTCCGCATCTTTAATCTGTGCCAAACTGGTCTGTGCGTACACACCTAACCCTAAACCTGTGGCAACCAGTGCGAGAACCACTGCATAGCCCCATTCAGAGAAGTGAATTGCGGTGATATGCCATGCGGTTAAGTTCAACGGGAAGATATGACTCAAAACCAGTGAAACAAGCACCATAACCGCACTCATACCAACCAAAATCAAGCGTGGCAAAAATGATGCAGCAACAGCAACTACCGCCAAAATTGCAAATACAATATTTTCTGCAACAGGTAACTGAACATAATGAGTTAAGGAGTGACTGGCATTAGCAATCAGTGCCCCTGCTAAAAATGGCATAAACACCACAGCCAACCAACCTGCGATACGCCAATATGCTGAAGCATCCGCTTCACGCGTCAATGCCATCAACGCTTGCAAGGCTGTTGTCTTGGCGCGTCTAACCAGTGCGACTTCCATATAGGCGAAAGGCAATGCCAATACGACCATCATGACCAGCCATAACAACCAGAAATCCAGTTGCCGATCCAATTGAATCCCCACCACTGGCGCAAGCGTGGTAATCAACATAAATGATAAACAAAACGCCATCAGTGGCGATAACCATCGTGACATAGGTCTGTCCTGCATCCGAAGTTAAAAATAATGAGCTATTTTGCCTTTGTCATGGCTGAAAATCAAAGTTTGTAGAAAAAAGAAATCATTGCCGAAGCAATGATTTGTGGCGCAAAAAGCAAGCTGTAGTTTTTTATGATTATTCTGGTTTATTGTTTTTGTTATTTATGAGAAGAACCGTGCGAACCAGTTCTTGCCTTTTTTCTTTTCATGCTCACGAATAATGCCTTGCATGTTTTCTTTGACTGCACCGACATAATCGGCATCGTCGTGTTGAATATGATTAATCAACCATTTTGTCAGAATTTGATGCAACTCATCTTCGATGGCTTGCCCCATCATAAAACGATCACGATAGGTTTCAATTTTTTTAATAAATAAGTCATGTACGCGTTTATGTGGCACACGATACTTATAGGCTGCTTCATCTTGCAGACTTTCTTCAAAGGTAAAATGAGACTGGGTATAGTCAATAATATTATCTAATACTTCCTTGATTTTATTGCGATCGTGAGTAAAACGCACATCTTCGATTTGATTAATATAATCGAGAATACGTTTATGCTGATCATCAATCACTTCAATACCAGTATTGTATTCAGAGCGCCAATTCATCTTCATAGTGAGGTCACCTAACGCATTCATATTTCATTTTCGAGGCATGATATACAAAAAATGATCAATGAAAAACCAAGTAATATCCTCAGAATTACAGCAAATTTTACTAATTATCTGATTAGATTAATAATATTGAATATACCCTATTAAAAGAATCAAGTATTTTTTAATCAATTCAATCGCTTATACATTCATTTTTTACCAAATATAAAAATAATTCGAAAAAACCTAATTCACCTGAGTTCAATGGCAGTTTTTACTCAACATATTGAAAATAAATGAATCATGATGATAAAGCCTTACAGTTTTGACTCGTATGTCAAAATGTCCCATAGCATCTTGCACTGTGATTGAAATATATTTCAATCTCGGTCAGGTTTGACTTGAAAAGCATCACTGTGCAAGAGCAATTCCATTGCGCACTCAAAATATATTTTGGGGAGGTTCATTGCAAACTCGATCAGAGACCATCATCTTTTTAATGTATTGAAAATACAATACCTTGTAAATTTAACCCGACCTCAAACATACAACTGAGGTTCTTGCATATCCCATTATTTTTACAGATTTTATATTGGGCTCAGGTTAATACAAATCAGCTTTACTGATACGTCGCAAAGAAGGATCTTGCGCTTCACGACTCAAGCGTTCTACTGTCGTCATTGCATGTAAAATCGGGTGACCATCCTGAAATAAAATCATTTCCCCTGCTCTAAAAGCCGTCCACTGTTCATTTTGTGTCAGTGGCTCAGTGGTAATGACAGCCACTCGATCTTCTGGGGTCGTCACTTCACTAAAATCAACTTCGACGTCTAAATCAATGAGCTGTGCATGCTGGAATGGATATTCACGCACAATCCAATGTAACTTGGTGGTGGCGTAACTCCACAAAGCCTGACCATTGGACAAACAAAAATTAAATGTACCATGCTCTGCAATTTGTGGAGCAATCTCTTGTAAAACGCGAAAAACATCTTGAATAGAAGGTTCTTGATAACCAAAACGTTCAACTAACTGATCCAGCAGGAAACAAAATGCGTATTCGCTATCAGTATTGCCGACAGGGGTAAAATGCCCACTGAGCTGAGGCTGAAAACCATGTAGATCGCCATTGTGCGCGAAAATCCAGTGACGTCCCCACAACTCACGCAAAAATGGATGCGAATTTTCAAGGGTGATTTTGCCTTGTGTCGCTTTACGAATATGTGCAATCACATTGCGGGATTTAATGGGGTAATTGCGAATCAAATCAGCAATCGGTGACTCAACCGCTGACTGGTTATCGACAAACAAACGGCAAGCTTTATCTTCAAAAAAAGCGATACCAAAACCATCACAGTGGTCAGAGGTAATCCCCGCACGTTGTGAAAAGCCTCGGAACGAGAAGGTAATATCCGTTGGTGTCGCACAATTCATTCCGAGTAGCTGGCACATGCTCAAATCTTCTTACAATCAAATACATCTATAGGCAATGTAGCGGATGCGATCAGGTTCTGCAAATGTGTTTTCTTACTGTCTTTATGAAAAATAATGCTAAACACTAGTCTCCTTTCATAAATACATTGGATAAGCATGTTCGAGTAATTTTTTGATTTTTCCTAAATATCAAAGATCTCTTGTGCATACCCAACGAACTATTATAAAAATCATCGCTGGGAAAAAAGCGATTAAAAATACATAGATCAGCTTATAAAAGTTAAGTTTTTTCCAAATAAAATGAATGATTGTTGTGGTTATAAATGCTTCAAAAAGTCCTGCGATCATCATTGAAGCTTTCGGAAACTCATAAGAAACAGGATATTTTGCATTAAAAAGACTCACTAATAAAAAATCAACAACTAGACCTGATAAAAACAAACAATACAAATAAAAAAATAGGTTTAAAAATAGGATTAAATTAAATATTAAAATTTTCTCTTTTATTATCTTTTTACTCACCCAATAATTAAAGGGGAAAAGTAACAATAATAAAATGACAATCCCACCAGCGGCACCACCACCATACATATTTAGTTCCTATTGATTTTTTGATGGATGAAATAGACCAAATAATAATTTTTTGAGTCAAAAAAACCGCCATCAGGCGGCTTCTTCAACTTAAGCGTATGGATGTGCAGCTTTAGCACGGTTGGTAATCAGTGTTCCAACCCCGTGATCGGTAAAGATCTCAAGTAAAGTCGCATGTGGTACACGCCCATCAACGATATGTGCACTCACTACACCACCTTTAACTGCATCCAGTGCACAACTCACTTTCGGAATCATGCCACCATAAATCACACCTGTTTCAATCAGTTGATCGACTTCATGTGTGCTTAAACCAGTCAGCAAGTTTTTATTTTCATCGAGCACGCCACTGATATTGGTCAACAGAATCAGTTTTTCTGCACCCAATGCTTCAGCCACTTTACCTGCAACCAAATCTGCATTGATGTTGTAGGTATTGCCTTGTTCGTCAACACCTAAGGGTGCAATGACAGGAATAAAGTCACTTTGGGTAAACATCTGTAAAACGTCAGTTTTCACACCCACGACTTCACCGACCATGCCCAAATCAATCTCTTTCACAGAACCATCTTCATTCTGCTTTTTCATCAATAACTTGCGGGCACGGAGTAAATTACCGTCTTTACCTGTCAAACCAATGGCACGCCCGCCATGCTGGTTAATCAGGTTCACAATGGATTTGTTGACGCTACCGCCAAGCACCATTTCCACCACTTCCATGGTGGCCGCATCGGTCACGCGCATACCATCAATACGATCTGACTCTTGTCCTAAGCGCTTGAGCAATGAATCCACTTGTGGCCCGCCACCGTGTACAACAATTGGGTTTAAGCCAACAGTTTTAAGCAACACAATGTCTCGCGCAAAAGAGCTTTCAAGCTCAGGATCCGTCATGGCATTGCCACCATATTTCACCACGAGGGTTTTTCCTGAGAAACGTTGAATGTACGGCAAAGCTTCTGTTAAAACCTGTGCTTTGTCGAGGCCAGTGTGTTGGTGTGGCATGTGCCTCTCCTTATTGCGCGTTACAAATATCGTGCGCGATTTCTGGATATTTTTCGCTGAGCAGATATGCAAAGTTTTGGCGAATTTCCTGTAAACGCGATGCACTACTGGCATCGAAGCGTACTGTTAAATATTCGCCAGTATTAGATGCTCGAATAATGCCAAAACCATCATCAAAATCAAGCCTAACCCCATCAATTTTCGTTAAATGTGCTGGAATTTTATAACTTTGCTGCTCAATATCTTGTAATACATCGACAGGATGATGCTGATAAGTACGGATATAAGTATCTTCTGTCGCATAACGCTCAGGAATTTGTACAAACAATGCTGAAAATTTCTGAGCGGAACTTTGTGTCAAATATTCCATCGCACGCAGTGCTGCATACAAGCCATCGTCATAACCTTTACCACGTCCGTCATTAAACACATAATGCCCTGCGTATTCCCCACCAAAAATTGCCTGTCCTTGTGAATGTGCAATATATTTACGCAAGAAAGTACTGCCTGTACGCAACATATGAGGAATACCGCCATAGTGCTTAATTTGTTGAATCACTAAACTGGAGCATTTCACATCAAATACCACTTCACGTTGCGGTTGATGTTCTAAGCATATTCTGGCAAATAGGCACAATAAACGGTCAGCGCGCAAAATTGCTCCCGTTTCATCGACCATCACCACACGGTCGCCATCACCATCGAGAGCAAAACCCAAATCAGCCTGCTGCTCGCGTACCGTATGACAGAGTTTTTCCAAATGCTTGGCCGTGGATGGATCAGGCGCATGCTCAGGAAATTCGCCATTGGCTTCACAGCGTAGCGCGATAACCTGACAACCCAGACGTTGTAAAATTGCTACGGCATACTGTCCAGCAGAGCCATACAAGCCATCAACAACCACTTTCAGTGGTCGAGTCAAATGAATATCTTGTTGTAAATGCTGCAAATACTCAGCTTTATAAGACTCAATAAATTGATGTGGCTGCTCAGCAAATGAAATCGCAACTTGCTGCTGTTGATAATATTGCTGGGCTAACAATGCAACCTGCTGAATTTGCTCAGGAGACGAAGGATCTCCCTGACACATCCATTTAACGCCATTGTCACTTTTCGGGTTGTGGCTCGCTGTGACCATTACGCCATTACCCCCGTGCTGCATGGCGAAAAAATATAAGCATGGCGTGGAACAGCAGCCCAATTCGATCACATTTAAGCCATTTTTTTTAAAAATTTGCTGCAAAATTTCGGCGTAACTTGGGCTGGTCAAACGGGCATCATAGCCCAATACCACTGTAGAAACCTGACGTTGTAAAAATTGTTGAGAAAGTGCTTCTGCAATCGCGTAAATCACGGTTGGTGTCAGAACATTCAACTTGCCCCGAATATCATAGGCACGGAAGATATGCGCAGGAAAATCATTTTTGTTTAACTGCATAAAATACTTTTTTTTCAGATCAATCATGAATAAATTGTGTAGGACAACCTTGTGCTTTGTAAATACGACACTCAGGCTATTTTGTAAGAAATCGCCAAGTTCGCTACTATAAAGTTAAAAAACTCCAACAATGTGGAGTTTTTTCGCCACCATAAATCAGTTGATTTTAATGTTGACCTGTATGTCCAAAGCCACCTGCTCCACGTTCAGTCGCAGCAAACTCATCGACCTGTTCAAATTCAGCTTGAATCACAGGGACTAGCACATACTGAGCCAAACGCTCGCCTGGTTCAAGGGTAAAAGTTTGCTGTCCACGATTCCACACTGAAATCATCAATTCGCCTTGGTAATCTGAGTCAATTAAACCGACCAAGTTACCCAAAACAATGCCATGTTTATGACCTAAACCTGAACGTGGCAAAATCAGACCCGCAAAGTTCGTATCTTCAATATAAATCGCTAGCCCCGTTTTGACCAATACCGTTTGACCTGGCTCAATCTGAATGGCTTCATCTAGACACGCACGTAAATCAAGACCTGCTGAACCTATAGTGGCATAGCTTGGCATCGCCCACTGTTGACCTAAACGTTTGTCTAAAACTTTAACCTGAACTTTCATATACTTTCCTAAACAATCAAAACATCAGTGCTTATGCTTGAGCATGGCACGTAAATTTTCCAAATAAACCTTCGCCTGCTCTTTCGGGTCGACATGCAATTGTTGCGTTTTTTTCTTACGACCAAGCCAATCCAGTTCATCTTGTGGTAATTCATCCAAGAAGCGACTTGGGGTCATCTGTTTCATTTGCCCGCCTGCCTTACGCTGCTCAGCCAAAGTCAATGTCAGACCTTGGCGCGCTCGGGTAATGCCCACGTACATTAAGCGGCGTTCTTCTTCTACAGTTTCCGCAGCAATCGAGTTTTTGTGCGGTAACAATTCTTCTTCCAGCCCCATCATATATACAAATGGAAACTCCAGACCTTTTGCCGCATGCAGGGTCAACAAGTTGACCTTGTCGGTGTCTTCTTCCTCCTGCTGTTGCTCCAGCATATCCAGCAGCACCATTTTGCGAATGACACTTTCGATATTTTTTTCGTCAACATCTTCAGCACGATTAATCAGGCTTTGAATACTGGTATATAAAGTTTCAATGTTATCCAGCTTGGTTTTTTCCTGTGCAGGAGTTGCCGCTTGCTCGCGAACATAGTCGATATAACCTGTTTCGGTAATCATTTGACGAACAATCGGCACAGGTTGATCATCATCAAGTAATTCACGGGTGTAATCTGCCATAAACTGCGCAAACTCATGTAATTGTGAACAGACTTTTTTACTCAGTACCATCCCTAAACGCTGATCAGCTGCCGCCATCAACAACGATAAATGATTTTCTTGGGCAAACAGACCGAGCTTTTCCAAAGTCACAGGGCCAATTGCGCGTTTTGGGGTATTAATGATGCGTAAGAATGCACTGTCATCTTCAGGGTTAATGATCAGGCGCAAATAACTCATGATGTCTTTGATTTCACTGCGCGCAAAAAATGAAGTTCCACCCGACAATTTATACGGAATCTGCATTTGGCGAAGCTGGGTTTCCAGTACCCGTGCCTGAAAATTGCCACGATACAACACCGCGTAATCTTTCCAGTTTTTGCCGTTCATGAGTTTATGCGTCATGATATCTTTGACCACGCGCTCGGCTTCATCATCATCATTACGGCAAGTAATAATACGAATGGCTTCACCATGCCCTTTGTCACTCCACAATTTTTTGTCAAAAATATGCGGGTTGTTTTCAATCACGGCATTGGCAGCTTTTAAGATACGGCTGGTGGAACGGTAATTTTGTTCCAGTTTAATTACTTTTAAATTGGGGAAATCCTCTTTTAGCAATGCCATATTTTCAGGCTTTGCCCCACGCCATGCATAAATTGACTGGTCATCATCCCCTACGGCTGTAAACTGCCCCATTACACCGACCAGTAATTTCACCAAAATATATTGCGCGGTGTTGGTGTCTTGATACTCATCGACTAGCAAATAACGCACACGGTTTTGCCATTTGTCACGCACTTCGGCATTTTCTTGTAATAAGCGCGTTGGCAGCACAATCAGGTCATCAAAATCAACTGCATTGTAGGCACGCAAGTTGCGCTCATACAGTTGATATAAATAGGCAAAACGTACATCGTCTTCAGTTTCACAAAGACTCGGTGCTTGTTCTGGCAAGATCAGATCATTTTTCCAATCGGAAATTTTCTTCATTGCCTTGGCAACCAGTTCTTTACTTTCTGCACCTGACAAATTGTCCTGATGCATCAAGTCGACCAGAATGCGTTTGCAGTCATCTGCATCTAAAATCGAGAAATTGGCTTTCAGAGGTAAATGTTTTAATTCGAGTCGTAGCAGATTTAAACCGAAGGTATGGAAAGTCGAGACCGATAAGCCCTTGGCTTCTTCACGGTTGAGCAACTTGCTCACACGTTCTTTCATTTCACGAGCGGCTTTGTTGGTAAAAGTCATCGCGGTAATCCGATGCGCGGGAATACGGCATTGCTGTACCAAGTAGGCAATTTTTCGGGTAATCACTGAAGTTTTGCCCGAGCCTGCACCTGCAAGTACTAACAAGGGTCCTTGAGTGTATTTCATGGCTTCAAGTTGCTTGTCATTGAGTTGACTTGCTGATGACATATGTGAACCTCCTACGCTTGGAGCATGATTATAGTCGTCTGCGTTTTAGATTCCCAATAGAACTTACACTGAACGCTAGAATTTTGTGTGGTTGGGCGACAAATTGTGTCGCCAAAAGAAAACCAAAGAAATGGCTGATAAACTTATCGCAGAAGAGCAAAGCCGAAATGCTCCGCTCTCTGCTGCGGCACTTTAATTTTTGGGTTGTAGTTTCTGCTTGGCTGGCCACGTCATAATAAAACGCGCGCCTCCAAGCTCAGGACTGCGGTCAACTTCAATCTTTCCTCTAAACCAAAAGGCAATACGGCTGACAATAGATAATCCTAGACCATAACCACCCGAAGCACGGGTTCGGCTATCATCTAAACGGGCAAAAGCTTCAAATACCCGCTCTCGATCTTGTTCAGGAATACCCTGCCCATCATCCTCAACACAAACATAAGCCTGACCATCAGGACGGATCCCGCCACTAATGCGCACTCGCTCATTACAATAACGCACGGCATTACCCACCAGGTTTTGCACGACACGGTGCAAATAACGCCGTTCAGCATCTGCAACAACACTGAGTTCTGGTGCTTGCAGTTCAATAATCTTTTGGGTTTTTAAGGCTTCCGTTTCTTTCGCCACTTGTGCCAACACATCCGCAATCGGAATACTTTGAATATCCAAAGATGGCGTGCCCTGCTCAAGTTTGGCATACGTCATAATTTCATCAATCAAGGTATTGAGCGCTTCAATATCTTTATCAATCATATCGACCTGACTTAAACGTGAATCATAGTCATCATCTTCAGCAAGCATTTCCATACCAAAACGAATCCGTGCTACAGGAGTACGCAGTTCATGCGATACTGCACGCATCAGTTCACGCTGTGCCTCAATCAAACGCTGAATATGACTTGCCATATCGTTATAGCTCGATGCCAAACTGGCCATTTCATCTGTACCTTCAACATTGAGTCGAGTCGACAAATCCCCCGATTTCATTTGGTTCAAGGCTTTAATGGTTTGCTTGGTCTTACGCTGTAGTGGCAAAATCAACCCATACACGCCCAAACTCAACAAGAATAAACTCAACAGCGTAATGCCTGCCGCAAGTTGAAATGGCATCCAGTTAAACATGGGTACAGGGCCAATCACCAACACTTCAGCAGGGTTATTGGGCATCGGCGAAACAATCGAGATCGTCGTTCCACGAATCGTGGCACTGTCACGATATAACAAAATGCTCTGATCCTGACGCAACCGTCCAATCTGTTCAGAGTCGAGCCCTAAATCCAGAATCGAACTAATTTCAATTGGATATGAAAAATGGGAATGGATTTTTTCGAGGTATTCTTTTTCCTGACCAGGGTAATAAATTAAATAATCCAAAATAAAAATCGGGAGCGCTTTCATTTGTCGCTCGCCAATTTTATTGACCTTAATGTACAAATAATGTTTTTGGTCATGTGGCAATGCTAAAAATAAAGTCGCAACCATACTTTGTGCATCGTAACGCACTACAGCCTGTTCATTTTCAATCCGTTTGGTTTCCGAGCGTGACAACTCGACTTTAGAACGATCAACCAAAGAAATCGGAAGTTCAAGTAAATCGGCAGCATCAGAAATCCAGTCTTTCTTTTGTTGTAAAGTCAGCTGACGCTCCACACCCTGACTAATCACATAGGAAATGCCATCAGTTAAAGATTCACGATATTCTTGCGCACGTTGATAGTTAATAATTTGTACCAGCAAATAGCAAAATACAGCCACCAATGCCACGAGGATGATGACACCTGCGTAAATTCGCAAAAATATACTGTGCTTAAACACGAATGAAGCGTCCTTTGTTCAGGATGTCTAAATCAAACAAATAACCTCTCTCATCTCGGATAAAAGAGGTTGTAATGCGTCAACGACAACAATCTCCGTTAGAGACCATTAGTTTCTTTAACAAAGAGATACCCTTTACTGCGTACTGTTTTGATACGTTTTGGGTTTTCTGGATCATCGCCAATTTTTGGACGAATTCGTGAAATACGCACGTCGATTGAACGATCTTGACCATCGTATTCAATCCCACGTAAACGCTCAAAGATGTCTTCACGCGACAAGATACGACCCGCATTTGAAGCCAGTAACCACAACAAGTCATATTCAGCGCTGGTAAAGTCAACCAATTCGCCATTTAACGTCACTGAACGACCACCGTTATCAATCACCAAGTCATCAAATTCGATGCGCTGAGCAACTTCATCTTCAACGGTTTTATCGGTACGGCGCAGCAAGGCACGAATACGCGCCAACAAGACTCGTGGCTGTACAGGTTTTGCGACATAGTCATCAGCACCCATTTCCAGACCGAGAACCTGATCCATATCTTCTGTGCGTGCTGTTAACATAAGAATCGGCTGATGATAGTGTGGACGCACTTCGCGACATACAGTTAAACCATCTGCACCAGGCAACATTACATCCAAAACCACAAGGTCAGGCTGTTCACTAATAATACGGCGAATCGCACGGTTACCATCAGGCTCAACACCCACTTCCAGTCCGTTACGGATGAGATATTCCTGAGTCAGGCGTGCTAGGCGTTCATCATCTTCTACAATCAAGATTTTCGGTAACTTTTCTTCTTGGCTCATCATTTTGCCCCTTGAATTCTGTCAATATTAGCTATTAGTTATGCAAACAGATACGCTAATTCATATTCTGCAATATACACATGTTTACATTGTAAACAAGATGCCGTTCACCAAACTGATACATCTACAGGGTAAATTGTAATAAATTGGTTAATTATTGAAAAATTTAATGTTTTTATTTCCATGATTACCAATATCGTGTAGCTAAAGTAACGCGTGTTACAGGTTTCCCTAACCTTGGTGGCGCTATTTTATGATCAATTAATTGCTTTGCTGCGTTCTGTATAAGCAATTTGGAATGGACTTTGTTATGCTATGCAACCTGAGCAAAATACGCTATGTCTTTGTATCTAAAACAGCTCAAATTTGATCGCAAAAATTTTAAAAAAATTAAAAAATGTCAATATTGATCTTCAAAAAAATTTCCCGTATCTTGTGCCTTAATTCTTTTTAAACCACTAAATCTTGTGTTTATCCCGCAAATATCGAGGTTCATTTACCCGATTCAAATGGTCCATAGACATAACAACGAATGAGAAATGGAGCTAAACTGACATGAGCGTAATCTCATCAACACCAGGTCAACTGCAAGTGATTAAACGCACTGGCGATGTTGCCCATTTTGATGCAGAAAAAATTTCTGTTGCCATTGGAAAAGCCTTTTTAGCCGTAGAAGGTCAGCAAAGCGCAGATTCAAGCCGTATTCATGACCGTATTGCACAGTTAACAGAAATGGTGATGAATACTTTCCACCGCCGTTTACCGTCAGGTGGCACCATTCATATTGAAGAAATTCAGGATCAGGTTGAACTCGCGTTAATGCGTACTGGCGAACAAAAAGTTGCTCGAGCTTATGTCATTTACCGTGAGCAACGTGCAACTGCACGTCAACAAACCAATGCCAATCATCACCCAACCTTACAAATCCTAGATGCTCAAGGTCAGTTACAGCCTCTAGATTTGACCGAATTGACGGCAACGATTACAAAAGCAGCAGAAGATCTTGAAGGGATTGATGTTCAGGCAATTGTCGATGAAACCGTAAAAAACCTTTATAACGGTGTAAAAGCCAGCGATATCGCCACCACCATGATGATGGCAACGCGTACCCGTATCGAACAAGAACCAAACTATACCTATGTTACAGCTCGCTTGTTGTGTAACGAATTGGTGGCTAAAGGTTTAGAATTTTTAGGTCTACCAACCGATACACCTGAAAGCGATGCGCTTGAAACCTTCTTAAAGAAAGGCATTGAGCTTGAGTTACTTGACCCTGAACTGTTGAACTTTGACTTGGCAAAACTTGCTGCGGCAATTCAGCCTGAGCGTTCAAACCAGTTTACTTATTTAGGTCTACAAACTTTATACGACCGCTACTTCATTCACTCTGACGACGTACGTTACGAACTTCCACAATTGTTCTTCATGCGTGTGGCAATGGGTCTGTCTTTAAATGAAGATAACCGTGAAGATCGTGCAATTGAGTTCTATAACCTGTTGTCTAGCTTTGACTACATGGCATCAACACCAACACTATTTAACGCTGGGACTTTACGCCCACAGTTGTCTAGCTGCTACTTGACTACGATTTCTGATGACTTATACAGCATTTACGGTGCAATCCGTGACAATGCCATGTTGTCTAAATGGGCTGGCGGTCTAGGCAATGACTGGACACCTGTACGTGCATTGAACTCATATATCAAAGGCACTAACGGTAAATCACAAGGTGTTGTACCGTTCCTGAAAGTGGCGAATGATACTGCGGTTGCGGTGAACCAAGGTGGTAAACGTAAAGGCGCTGTGTGTGCTTACCTTGAAACTTGGCACTTGGACATTGAAGAATTCCTAGAGCTTCGTAAAAACACAGGTGATGACCGTCGCCGTACCCACGACATGAACACTGCAAACTGGGTTCCTGACCTGTTTATGCAACGTGTGATTGAAGATGCAGAATGGACTTTGTTCACTCCTTCTGACGTGCCAGACCTGCATGATTTGACAGGTAATGCGTTTGTTGAGCGTTATACGCACTACGAAAACATCGCCAAAGAACTCAACTTGTTACACAAGAAAGTTCGTGCCAAAGATTTGTGGCGTAAAATGTTATCTATGTTGTTTGAAACAGGTCATCCGTGGATTACTTTCAAAGACGTCTGTAACTTACGTTCACCACAACAACACGTTGGTGTCGTGCATTCATCAAACTTGTGTACTGAAATTACCCTCAACACCAGTGAAGATGAAATCGCGGTTTGTAACTTGGGCTCAGTCAACCTTGTGCAACACGTTCAAGGTGGTGTACTCAATCGTGAAAAATTGGCGCGTACCATTAAAACAGCAGTTCGCATGCTCGATAACGTGATCGACATTAACTACTACGCTGTGCCACAAGCAAAAAATTCCAACATGAAACACCGCCCAGTGGGTATGGGTATCATGGGCTTCCAAGATGCACTGTATGAAATGGGCATGGCTTACGGTTCACAAGAAGCCGTTGATTTTGCAGATGAATCAATGGAAGTGATCAGTTACTACGCGATTCAAACATCAAGCGATCTTGCAGTTGAACGTGGTGTATATTCAACGTTCAAAGGTTCACTTTGGGATCAAGGTATTTTGCCAATCGACTCTTTAGAGATCGTGGCAAAATCACGTCCTGAACGCATGTTTGAAGTCGATCGTACTCAGCGTCTGGACTGGAACAGCTTACGTGCCAAAGTTCAAAAAGACGGCATGCGTAACTCAAATGTGATGGCGATTGCTCCAACAGCAACCATCTCAAACATTTGTGGTGTGTCGCAGTCAATTGAACCGACCTTCCAAAACTTGTATGTGAAATCGAACTTGTCTGGCGAGTTCACCGTGATTAACCCTTACCTTGTTCGTGCCTTAAAAGTGCGTGGTTTGTGGGATAGCGTGATGGTGAACGATCTGAAACATTTCGAAGGTTCAGTACAAAAGATTTCACGTATTCCTGAAGACTTGAAAGCGATGTTCTCAACAGCATTTGAAGTTGAGCCACGCTGGATTGTGGATGCGGCATCACGCCGTCAGAAGTGGATTGACCAAGCTCAATCATTGAACCTGTATATTGCAGGCGCAAATGGTAAGAAATTGGATATCACTTATAAAATGGCTTGGTTACGTGGCTTGAAAACAACGTATTACCTTCGTGCTTTAGGTGCAACTTCGGCTGAAAAATCAACGATTAATACAGGTGCATTGAACGCAGTAAAAACAACGACTGTTGCTACTGCCGCGACTACACCTGTTGTCGCTGAGAAAAAAGCAGAAGTCGTTGCTGAAGAAGATGGTTTCGCTCAAGCAGCGCCAGTGCCACAAGCCTGCTCAATCGACAATCCAGATTGCGAAGCTTGTCAATAATGTCTTGTTTCAAGCCACTCACAGTTTGAGTGGCTTGATCATATTTCAGCAAAGGTAGAGATGATGTTTGAACATTTATCTAAAAACTATGAATTAGGTTTGCTCGCATACATCTTTACCTATGTGGTGTTTTGTATACCAATTACTTATGTCATTTACAAGGTACGTAAAGAGCAGCGTAATCAAAACAAGTAGTGCATCTCTTTTTAATGTCTTACTTTTTTTGGTTATGTATAGAGATTTTATCTATAGCCAAAATTGAAAAAGGGAAACATCGCGCCAACGATGCTCCCCTTTCCCAAAAGACTTTAGGTTATCTTTTGGGCGATGACTTTCTTAGAAAAAGCTGGTGAATATTCTGAACTAGTTTAGAGCCATCGTCAAATTAACCTTTGCAAACAGCTCAAACTTTAGGAGTATTTTATGAGCAAAGCTAATGATCGAATGGTTTATAAGCGTGGTGATGAATGGGTGAATAAAGCAAATGGGAACACCTGCGTTTCTTCAACTCACCCAACACAACGTGAAGCAATCAATTCAGCAAGATCAATGCTACAAAACTCAGGTGGTGGAGAACTAACCATCAAAGGGGTTAATCAACAAATTAGAGAAAAAAATACTATTCCTCATGGAAATGACCCAAGGAATATCAAGGGCTAACTCTCTAAAAAATTACTAAAATTCCTTTTCATTACCTCGATTTGCTCGGGGTAATGATTGTTATTAAAAAAATATTCAAATATATGTTTTTTTTACATTTTTTATTATTCTAAAAAACAATCATATATCTAACATTTAGCTCAAAATTCAGCAATTCACTTCAAAATAACTATTAAAATTTGTCTTTGATAATTACAATAGTTGCCAATTTAATAATTAAATTCGCCCACCAAGTTTCTGAACAGTATTTAAAAGTATATGTTCTACAGACATCTTTTTATTGGGCGTACACGTTTTGAGAGAATGATTATGTCTATCCTTAGTTGGGACGATTTTGAAGATGATTCGCAAAAACCGGTTACACCAGAACCCAAGTCTGCGCCCGTCCAACCGCAAGAAGCGCCTGATTCGCAAGTGGTATTTGATTCGCAGCCATCGTCGCAGAATGTGGCAAATGCTCAACCCACTACAACCCATACCAGTGCAACAGCAGATTCAGCCGATTCGCTGGCTCGAGCATCTGAATCCCTAAAAAATCTTGATGTTGTCTCAGGTTTAGAAGAACTGGAAACAGGCGCAAGTCGTGTCCAAGTTGATGATAAAGCCATGATCAACTGCCGCGCTGACTTGAACCAACTTGTTCCATTCAAATACGAGTGGGCTTGGCAAAAATATCTGGATGGTTGTGCAAACCACTGGATGCCGCAAGAAGTCAACATGAACCATGACATCGCGCTTTGGAAGTCTGAAAACGGCTTAACTGAAGACGAGCGTATTATTGTTAAGCGTAATCTTGGTTTCTTCTCTACAGCAGATTCCCTCGTTGCAAATAACCTTGTGTTGGCGATTTACCGTCTGATTACCAACCCTGAATGTCGCCAGTATATTTTGCGTCAGGCATTTGAAGAAGCAATTCACACCCACGCCTATCAATACTGTATTGAATCTTTAGGTATGGATGAAGGTGAAATCTTCAATATGTATCATGAGATTCCAAGTGTGGCTCGCAAAGCTGCATGGGGATTAAAATATACGCAGTCTTTGAGCGATCCAACCTTTAAAACAGGTACCTCTGAAACAGATCAACAATTACTTCGTAATTTGATTGCATTCTACTGTGTGCTTGAAGGCATCTTCTTCTACTGTGGCTTTACGCAAATTTTAAGTATGGGTCGCCGTAACAAAATGAATGGTGTTGCTGAGCAATTCCAGTACATTTTGCGTGATGAGTCGATGCATGTGAACTTCGGTATCGACATGATTAACCAGATCAAAATCGAAAACCCACAGTTATGGACAACCGAGTTCCAGCAAGAAGTTACTCAAATGCTGCTAGAAGGCACCATGCTCGAAATCGAATATGCGCGTGACACCATGCCGCGTGGCGTATTGGGTATGAACGCAGCGATGATGGAAGAATATCTAAAATTCATCTGTAACCGCCGCCTGACTCAGCTTGGTTTATCTGAACAATTCCCTGGTGTAAATAACCCATTCCAGTGGATGTCTGAGATGATGGACTTGCGTAAAGAGAAGAATTTCTTTGAAACACGTGTGACTGACTACCAAACAGGTGGTGCATTAAACTGGTAAATTTTTGAAAATACGTTAAATAACATAGCGGTTTTCAGAAAACAGAATGACAGCTGATCCAAAAGTTTACACCGAATAAAAATAGAGCCAAATGGCTCTATTTTTTTCTGAAAATTATGATTCTAGACAACATTAAATCAACCAACTGAAAAATCACTGTAAACCGCCATAATTCAACTCAAAAGCCCCATTGTTATTTTACGTAACACAACAGCAAAAAACTCACAATAAAAATTGCGGAAATACGCCTTTAAACAGACTTCTTGTGAACGGTTTATCAGAACTCAACAATCAAGTTTCTTGCTTTTTGTAATTAATTGAAAAGTGCAATATTTTGTAATCTATTGTTCAAATACAACTCTTAGTATTGCGCACATTCCGTTAAGTAACCTTTTTTGAAAATGCAGAAATTTTTAGGCGATATGATGGGAGGCGTGGTCGGGGCAATTATGATTGTGCCCATCATTCTCAGTTGTGGCGTAGTCTCGTATCAAAGTCTGGGAGCAAACTTTATTTCGGTCGGCATTATGGCGGCCTTTGTGGCAGCAGTCTGCTCGGCAATTGTTTCTGGTTTATTTGGTGGGCCACCGTTACATATCAGCTCTCCCAAAACCAGCCATGCTGTCATTTTATCGGCTCTGATTGCCTCGATTGCCAGCCACCATTCCTTTTCCGATTATTTCTCTGGCAATTCTGCTGCTGTAGCCTTGGTTGTTATTTGTATTATTACCTTGTTTCTTTCGGGAATCATGCAGGCTTTACTTGGTTTTTTCCATATGGGATCGTTTGTCAAGTTTGTCCCCTATCCTGTTTTGGCTGGCATCATTAACGGTTTTGCCTTACAGATCATGATCGGACAAATTCCAAATGGGCTTGGCGTACAAAATTTAAGTCAGGTTTGGCAAGAAATAACGGGGAAAGTCCCTGTGCATGGCTGGTCTTTAGGCCTGATGCTTCTGTCTGCATTACTGGTTGCGTTCAGCAGTAAATTGATTAAGAAAATACCCTCTGCCTTGGTCGGTCTGGTTGGTGGAACGCTCACCTATATCGCTGCAACAAAATTCACGGGTATCAGTAATCTGGTTCCAGTCGTTGGTCAATTGCCTTCAGGCATCCACTTTGTGCCGCAATTGAGTAATGCTCTAGATGTAATGCAAAGTTACAGCTTTCAGCATCATCTGTTTGCGATCTTTGCTACAGCGGCAACATTGGCACTGGTCTCCTCTATTCAGTCATTACTAAGTATTTCCAATGCTGACGAATTGTTTTCCACTCGACATAACAGCAACAAGGAGTTGCTGGTACAAGGTTGTGCCAACGCAGCATCGGCCATGTTTGGTGGTACACCAAGTGGTGGTTCGCCAAACCTGACCCGCGCTGTTTATAACAATGGCGGCCGTACACGTTTTGCTAATATCATGATGGGCGTTGCACTGATTGGTATGTCTTATGGTCTAAATGACCTGATTGCAGTCATCCCATTGTCAGTCATGGCGGGTGTGGTCATCGCAACGACTGTATCGTCTATGGACAGCTGGACTCAGCAACTGCTGCGCAAAGTGGGTATCAGTAGCACCATATCCAACCAGACCGATGTACTGGGCAATCTGGCAATTGTGGTATTTGTGACCTTTTTGGTGGTTTTTGAGGGAGTTCTAGCTGCACTTGGCGTAGGTATGGCCATTACCCTACTGATTTTCCTGCACAATGCCAACAAAACCGTCATCCGCCGTGTTGTGCATCCCGATCAGATGCGTTCCCGTACCGACCGTAGCATGGAAGCGGTAAATGCCCTGATCAAAGAGTCTCAGCGCATTGCCTATATTGATCTACACGGGCCGCTGTTTTTTGGCAATGTTGAGACTGTCTTTCAAAAAATTGAAAAGGAAATGCTCACAGCTGACTGGATTATTCTCAGTTTCAAACATTGCGGCATGATTGATACCACAGGCGCCATGACCTTAAAACGTCTAGACAAAAGCATGAGCAAAATGGGCAAGAAACTGCTGTTGTCACATTTACCTTTTGGCGGGCAGCGCCGTAAATACCTACGTAATATCGGTATTGGCGAAATTGAAAATTCTGGTCGTGTTTTTGAGGATAATGATTCTGCACTGGCCTTTGCCGAAGATGAACTTTTACACACTTTGGGATTGCCCAATCTAGAACAGATTGAAAAACCACTGGCTGAGTTTGATATTGTCGCAAGTCTCTCGCCAGAGCAAATTGCCAATTTAACTCAACGTATGGAAAGGTTGGTATTTCCTGCACATCAATTTATTTTGCGTAAAGACTGTTGTGATGAAGGTGGACTGTATTTTATTACCCGTGGCCGCGTTAGTGTCATTATTGACGATCATGCACAAATGATACGTTTAGCCAGTTATAGTGCTGGTGTAGGAGCCTTGTTTAGCAAGCAGTTAAATCCACATGTCTGTGATGTATATGCTGACACTGAAATTACACTGTTAAAATTATCTTGCAGTGCTTTTGACAAGCTTTGTCAGGAATCTCCAGTTGTTGGTTTGAAGCTGCTAAAAAGAATGAATATTGATTTATCTTCCAGACTAAACCGTATGACGCATTTGGCTTTGGAACTGGAACTTGAGGCTTAGATTTGCCAACTGACGAATAAATTAAAATTTATAATCATTACATCAACTTGATGGCTATAAAGGGATTTATAGCTGAATTCAGCTAATAAGAAACCCACAGCGTAACTAGATGATGGAAGCATGTGTAAAGGCGTCTAAACAGGCTACGTTTATTTGCAGAATCTGTCAGACACTAAAACCATGCTTAACGCCTTGCCAGTATAGATGAATGATTACAATCATCCACATAATGGATGAAAAATAAAATCTACTCGGAAGCTTCTGTCACTAAAATGCATGTGTTCATTAGCTGTTTTTACGAGGGCGAATACCATTGGAATTTACGGCACGTAAATGCTTCAACCTCATATTGAATAATTTTAAGATAACTTTCTCCAGCACTGTTAATATGAATATTCGTTACAGGATTAGCCTCATAATACGCATATAATTTATGAATAATTAGTGAAATATTCATTATGGAAATCAAGCAAATAAAATATTTTTCAACTGTCGTTGAAGCTGGAAGTATCGGAAAAGCTGCTCAGAAGCTAGATGTTGGTGCTTCCGCGATTAGCCAACAAATCAGCAAACTGGAGCAAGAATTAAGTATCCGTTTATTGCAACGCAATGCTTTTGGCGTAACACCTACACCCGCTGGCATCGCATTTTTAAAACATTCCCAGTTAATTCTAAGACAAATCAACTTTGCAGTTGATGCTGCACATTCCGCAAGGCTCTCAGGTCATGTCAGCATTGGTTTTCCACCGACCATTACTGCTTTGTTAGGCATACCTTTAATGAAATTAATGTCTGAACGCTACCCTGATATCCGCCTTGAAATTGTTGAAACACTATCGGGAAATCTGATTCAAGCCATTAATTCGCGCCAGCTTGATCTGGCGATTATCTTTACCAATGAAATCGACAAACAATGGGCCATACAACCGTTAGTCAAAGAACAAATGTATTTGATGGGAAGACGGGAATTTCTAGAAAAATATGGGCTGCATGAATGTCTCGCCAGTGGAGTAATCCAAGCGCAACAGATCGGTGATATTCCCTTAGTGCTACCTCGTCAACGACATAGTTTAAGGAAATTATTAGATCATTCAATTGGGCAATTAAATATCGTATATGAAATTGATGGCTTGCATTTACTTATGGACAGCCTTATTCATCTAGAACTTGCCAGCATCCGCCCTGGTAGTGCCTGTTTACAAGAATACAAACATAAATTGCAGCTACTTAAAGTTATTGATCCTGAAATTGAACGAATCAACTATCTAGTCAGCCTTGCTGAAAATGAGTTATCTCCTGCCGCTTTAGCTGCAAAATCAGCAATAAAAGCCTGTATTAAAGAGCTGATACAAAATCAAAACTGGCCCTGCTCTGAAATAATTTTCTAAAGACCCATTAGTTTTATTAAATACCCAATTAACTTTGCACTCTCACTCCCCTCGACCATTTGCGATTACATTTTCCTTTGAATGGTAAATGTATTTCTGTTTAACAGAATATAAATGTGTAGTTTGAACGGGAAACAAGGCGTCACAATGATTCAGCAAAGGCTTTCTTGAACCTCATCTCATCTATGTGAGGGAATAAACGGTCTCAGATTCAGATTGTTGTGAGTGTTTCCATTTTGTCAGACCAAGGAGGTCTCCAATGGATAGCAATAGTAAACACTGGGCTACTTTTAAAAAAATATTGAATGTCACGAGTGGTAATTTTTTAGAACAGTACGATTTTTTTCTTTTTGGTTTTTATGCAACTTATATTGCAGCAAAATTTTTCCACTCTGAAAATGAATATGTTTCTTTAATGATGACCTTTACAGTATTCGCTGCTGGTTTTCTGATGCGTCCTTTAGGAGCTATTTTTCTTGGTGCTTATGTCGATAAAGTGGGTCGACGCAAAGGGCTAATCGTCACATTGAGTCTCATGGCGATTGGAACAATATTCATTACCTTTGTGCCTGGTTATGAAACCATCGGAATTCTTGCTCCAATTTTAGTGGTGATTGGACGTTTATTACAAGGTTTCTCGGCGGGTGTTGAATCTGGTGGTGTGTCGATTTATCTGGCTGAAATTGCAACAGATAAAAATCGTGGATTCATTACCAGTTGGCAGTCTGGCAGCCAACAAATTGCCGTTGTGTTTGCATCCTTACTCGGCTATTGGCTAAATACTGTTTTAACTCATGCACAAGTGGGCGAATGGGGCTGGCGCATTCCTTTCTTTATCGGTTGCTTGATTATTCCATTGATCTTTATATTCCGCCGTACTTTAGAAGAAACAGAGGACTTTAAGGCTCAAAAAATCCATCTGACTTCAAAGGAAATTTTCAAAACTATTCTGAGCAACTGGCGCATTGTCCTTGCAGGCATGATGATGAGTGCCATGACCACAACAACTTTTTATTTTATAACGGTCTACACTACAGTTTATGCAAAACGCACTTTAGAGATGTCTGTGACAGATAGTCTTTTAGCCACCGTATTTGTAGGTTTGTCTAATTTCTTCTGGTTGCCTATGGGTGGGTTACTCTCAGATAAAATTGGGCGTCGTCCAGTTCTTGTCGGAATTACCATACTTTCCATCTTTACAAGTTATCCCGTTTTAAGTTGGTTAGTAAATGATGTCAGTTTCTCTAATTTACTGATTACGCTTGCTTACTTTTCATTTTTCTTTGGTATGTACAACGGCACGATGGTTGCAACACTGGCAGAAGTCATGCCGAAACGGGTACGGACAGTCGGTTTTTCTCTCGCTTTTAGTCTAGCAGCCGCTATTTTTGGGGGCATGACACCCATCGCATGTACGTTCCTTGTCGAACATACAGGAAATGCCAGCACACCAGCTTTCTGGCTGATGTTCGCAGCGGTATGTAGCCTCATATCAAGCTTATATTTATGTCGTAGCTCTAAACAGAACCACCCTGATGCTATAGCTGAACCTGTAAAAGTCAGAACTTAAGACCGTTTATTTTTCAATCCGATTCACAGTCAGGTAGATCTCAGGTCTACCTGCTGGACTCTCTTTCAATTCACGTGAGGTCTTATGAAAAAGTCTCCTATCTTCACGATAGTTTGCTTCGCTGGTTTAGGCTTAGGATCAACCCTTGCTCATGCAGAGACACTTGAAGTGATTAGCTCAGGTGGATTTTATTCCTCTATGCAAAAACTCATTCCAATATTTGAAAAACAAACGGGGCATACGGTTCATCTATCTTCTGGTTCGTCTATGGGCGCATCACCAACGGCAATTCCCAACCGACTCGATCGTGGTGAACATTTTGATATGGTGGTACTGGCTGCTCCAGAACTCAGTAAGTTAGAAAATAAAGGCTATATTGAACCAAATACACAACGTGATTTGGTCAATTCCAGCATTGGCATGGTCATTCCGAAGGGCGCTAAAAAACCTGATATTAGTTCTGCGGCAAATTTCGAAAAAGTTTTGTTAAATGCGAAACATATTGGTTACTCTGCCAGTGCAAGCGGTACGCATCTTGAAAAAGATGTTTTCCCAAGCTTTCCCCCAGTGGAATATAAAGTCATTCGCAGTAAGGCTGAAAAAGTTGTCGGTGATCGGGTTGCCAAGCGTATTGCAGAAGGGCAATTTGATATTGGATTCCAGCAGATCAGTGAAATTAAGCCTTTTACTGGTAAATATGGACAGGTTGAATTGGTTGGGCCTATTCCTGCACCGTATCAAAAAGTAACTGTCTTCTCAGCAGGTATAGGCAAAAATTCTAAACATGAGAAGCTAGCCAAAGAACTGATTCAATTCGTGAAATCACCACAAGCGACTCAGATTATTGAAGATCAGGGTTTAGAACAAATCAAACCATAATTTTAAGGTAACATCAAAAAATGATGTTACCACCTCCTATCACATCTCGATGATTTGACCTGAATGCTAAATAACTGATCGGTCTGAGGCAGGAACATATTATTTATCATTCAGCATCTTAAAACTTTTCAGTTTTTAAATCGCAATCCTTGGAAATGACCTTGAGTAGGTCATGTAACGACATCATAAAAACCTTTATGACATTCACTGTTCTTGCTCAAAATTTTAAATTTTCATCTAAAGTTAAAAACTTAAGCTTGAACTTTCAGTTCTTGCAAAAACAGATCCAAAATAAAATTGGCGCGCCGCCCCTTACGCGTTGCGATACAAATCTTCGAAAAATAATGCATTTCTTCAGGAAAAACTGCACGCATCATGCCACGTTCAACCCAGTGCTTGGCATAGTGCTCAGGCAGAAACCCGATAAATTTTCCTGTTAAAATCAGAAAGGCAATGCCTTCGCGATCACTGGCATTGGCTTTGGCATTTAAGGCTTGCTGCATCTCAATCGCATTTTGTGATAGCCGATAATTCGGTACTACCGCATCCCAGTTTTTTAGTTGCTCGGCACTGCTTACCTGCCCAACATGATGAAACAATGCATGAGCATGACTACAATACAAATAGCTGGCTTCTTCGTATAAATCGCTATATTCCAGACCTGAAAGAGGACTGATCATTGGCAATGCCCCGACATGCAATTGCCCGTCCATGAGACCTTTTTCAATTTCAATCGGGGTACTCATACTCAGATGGATCTGAATATTTGGCCCTTTCTGATACAAACGCGATAACGCATGGGTAATCTGCATCTGTGGCAAAGTCACCAAATTATTAATGATGCCGATTTTCAGTTCACCTTTGATTTCGTGATGCAAACGATTGACATGCTGGCGAAAATCCTCAATCGAGGTCAGCAATGCCTCGCTATAACTCAAGATATGTTTACCTTCATCGGTCAAGGCAAAACCCGAACGCCCACGCTGGCACAAACGCATGCCCAAACGGTTTTCCAGTGTGCTCATATGCAAGCTAATCGCCGAACGGGTAATGCCCAAAGCACTCTCGGCTGCTGAAAAACTGCCATTTTCTGCAACGGCCCGAAAAACCTTCAATAGCTTGATATCAGAGTCGGTGACTTGGTTCAGGGTTTTGCTTTTCATTTAGGTGAGTATTTCTAAATCTAAACGTGAGTTAGCTTAAATTTATCTCATCTATTTACTCAATGTAAGCTGTATTTCTCAGGATTTTTCAAGGATGCCCACATGTCTGATGCTCGCCACACTCAAGCTCAATATTCCGATGCGCACTGGATGCCATTTAGCGCCAACCGTAATTTTAAACAAGACCCGCGTTTTGTGGTGGCAGCCGAAGGTAATTACCTGATTGATGATCAGGGTCGCCATATTTACGACTCATTATCTGGCTTATGGACATGTGGTGCTGGGCATACACGCAGCCAGATTCAGGATGCTGTAGCCAAACAACTTGGCACACTCGACTACGCCCCTGCATTCCAGTTTGCACATCCACTTTCATTTCAGTTGGCTGAACAAATTACCGCACTGACCCCAGATCCACTCAATCACGTATTTTTTACAGGTTCAGGTTCTGAGTCAGCCGATACTGCGGTCAAAATGGCCAAAGCCTACTGGCGCATAAAAGGTCAGCCTGCCAAAACCAAATTTATTGGTCGTGCCAAAGGCTATCATGGCGTGAACATCGCAGGGACAAGCCTGGGTGGTATCGGTGGTAACCGCAAAATGTTCGGGCAGTTTATGGATGTCGATCATTTACCGCATACATTACAAACCGACCTGCCATTTACCCAAGGCATGGCAGAAACAGGCGGTGTTGCGCTTGCCAATGAAATGCTGAAACTGATTGAACTGCATGATGCTTCCAACATTGCAGCGGTGATTGTGGAGCCTGTATCGGGTTCAGCAGGTGCGATTATTCCACCACAAGGTTATTTACAACGCCTGCGTGAAATCTGTGACCAGCACAATATCCTGTTGATTTTTGATGAAGTCATTACAGGTTTTGGTCGTATGGGCAAATGGACTGCGGCTGAATACTTTGGTGTCACCCCAGACATTCTCAACTTTGCCAAACAGGTCACCAACGGCGCTGTGCCTTTGGGGGGCGTGATTGCTTCAGATGAAATTTTTAACACCTTTATGCAACAAGGCACACCTGAGCATTTTGTCGAATTTGCACATGGTTATACCTATTCGGGTCATCCAGTCGCCTGTGCCGCAGGTTTGGCAACACTAGAACTATTAAAGCAAGAGCAACTGATTGAGCAATCTGCTGCGCTTGCACCACATTTCCAAAGCGTGATTCATGACCTGAAAACTGCAAAACACGTGGTCGATATTCGTAACTGCGGGTTGATCGGGGCAATCCAACTGGCAGCACGTGATGGCGATCCAAGTATTCGTCCGTTTGAAGTCGGTACAGCGCTTTGGAAAGCAGGTTTTTATGTGCGTTTTGGCGGTGACTGCTTGCAGTTTGGGCCGATGTTCAACAGCAAACCTGAAGACCTCAGTCGTTTATTTGCAGCGATTGGTGATCATTTACAGAAAATTGACTAAAGCCTGTTGCCTTTGAACTAGCGTGATGAATCCACTTGCGATTATGCTGTGAGGACATCACGCTTTTTTTTTTGATTGGATAAACCCTTAGGCGAATAATAATGATTGATAAAAATATCCCGCTCACCGATTTACACCGTCACCTCGATGGCAACATTCGCCCTCAAACCATTTTAGAACTCGGGCAACAATTTCAAATTCAACTGCCTGCCAATACCCTGCCTGAACTCCTGCCCCATGTTCAGGTCATGGACAATCAGCCCGACCTGCTGAGTTTCTTAAGCAAACTGGACTGGGGCGTAAAAGTCTTGGGTGATTTGGAAGCCTGCCGCCGTGTCGCATGGGAAAATATGCAAGATGCAGCGCAGCAAGGTTTGGACTATGTCGAACTGCGTTTTTCACCCTTTTATATGGCGATGAGCCATCAACTTCCACTGGCGGGCGTAGTCGAAGCCGTAATTGATGGCGTTCAGCAAGGCAGCCGTGACTTTGACATTCCTGCCAAACTGATCGGCATTATGAGCCGTACTTTTGGACAGGCACGTTGCCAACAAGAACTGGATGCCTTACTGACGCATCGTGACCAG
The DNA here is from genome assembly GCF_004331075.1 of Acinetobacter brisouioides. Lineage (GTDB taxonomy): Bacteria > Pseudomonadota > Gammaproteobacteria > Pseudomonadales > Moraxellaceae > Acinetobacter. The sequence goes on from NZ_SJNX01000005.1 coordinate 215,331, forward strand.
ATTACCGCACTGGATTTGGCAGGCGATGAACTGGGCTTTCCAGGGGAACTGTTTATTGATCATTTCAAGCAAGCCCGCGATGCAGGTTGGCACATCAGCATCCATGCAGGCGAAGCCGCAGGCGCAAGCAGTATTTGGCAAGCCATTCAAACCCTCGGTGCAACCCGTATCGGGCATGGCGTAAAAGCTATGGAAGATGCAAAGTTACTGGATTATTTAGCTGAGCATCAGATCGGGATTGAGTCCTGCATTACTTCAAATCTGCAAACCAGCACCGTTGCCGATATTCGTCAGCATCCACTCAAGATTTTTTTGGAACATGGCATTTTAGCCACCATTAACAGCGATGACCCTGCGGTTGAAGGTATTGATATTAAACATGAATATTTACAGGCAGCACCACAGGCAGGCTTGTCCGAAGCACAAATTCAGCAAGCGCAGCAAAACGGCTTAAACATTGCTTTTTTATCCGCTCAGGAAAAACAGCAGCTTCAAGAGAAAGTGACACAGCGTAACTCAATTTCAGGAATCAATTAACCACTTGCTCCGCTAGTTTTGAGACTCAGCACACTGCTGTCGAATATAAGGCAGGACATAGCGTTCGGTTAATGGGGCTAATGCCAAGTCAATCGGTGCAAACACATTCACCCATTGAATTTCTGCCAACTCAGCAGACGCTTGTGCATCACCCAACAACTCGACATGAAATAAATGCGCCAATAAGCGATGATTGGCTTCATTGGCAGCGACCGTTTCAACGATGCCTAAATCTTTGACAATCCGCGCAGCCACGCTAATTTCTTCCTGAATCTCGCGCAATAAACCTTGCTGTGCCGATTCGTTGGCTTCGAGCTTACCACCAACCTGCATAAAAAATTCGGTATTACGTTTACGTGCCAGTAGTGCCTGCCCTTGAGCATTAAAAATAATCGCGGCGGCAACGGTAATCACAGGTCGTTGAGATTGAGTCATAGTTCTGATAATGCGGGAGTGTAAATCGGTTTAGTGTAGTCTATCTGATTCGCTTATGCTGAAGATCTCATGCTTGCTGTATATATCTACCCAAATCATGACAATATATCTCTATAAAATCAGTATTTTAAAGCTAAAATAAATTCCAGCTCTTCACTCAAAAATCTGTTTTTTTATTACGCTCAAGATTCTTCTACTTACTGCATCATACTGAACAATTTAGCTCTTGAGCGATGCTATGCCACGAACTGCATAGTGATAAAAAGAACCCGATTTCAGATAAAGTTTTTAAAGAAGATTGACTGAATCAGACAATCTTCTGAATTGTTTTTCAGGATTGATTGGGCTTAACTTGGGTCTTGTGGAATACGGGTATAACGATCCACCACCACACTCACCATCATATCGCCCTGCACATTGACCACGGTACGAACGGTATCCAAAATACGGTCTATCGGCAGTAAAATCGCAATGGCTTCGGCAGGTAAACCGACAGACTGTAATACCATAATCATGGTAACCATGCCCGCACTTGGAATACCAGGTGCCCCCAAAGAGGCAATCATAGCAGTTAAACAGACAATAATCTGCTGTCCCAAATGCAAATCCAGTCCGATCAAATTAGCAACAAACAGCGCTGCTGCTGCTTCGTAAAGTGCCGTACCATCCATGTTGAGATGTGAACCGAGCGGAATCACAAAACCTGCTATCTGTGGTCGTACACCCAGATTTTCCTGTGCACACTTCATGCTCAGTGGCATAGTCGCTGAACTGGAACTGGTGGCAAATGCCGTGACCAATGCCAAACGTGCACCTTTGAAAAATGTCCACGGCGACATTTTGCCAAAAATCCAGAGTAACAGCGGCAACACCACAATGCCATGAAATAAAGTTGTACCTGTCACCACTGCTGCAAACTCGGCCAAGCGGCTCAATACCGACAAATCTTCTTTGGCAATCAGTTTAGCCAGCAACGCTAAAATACCAATCGGAGCAAGCTTCATCAGCCAGCCCACCAGCATCATCACCAGTTCAAAAAATTCCTGACTTAAACGGCGAATCCCTGTAAAGCGCTCTCCCCCATACACCAGTGCCAGACCAATCAGCATGGAAAAAATCACCACTGACAACACATTACCATCACTAAAGGCTTTAAATGGGTTAATCAGGGTATTTTGGACAAAGTTCACCAAAAATGAGGAAGCATCCAAATTTTGTGCTGTGGGTGGATGTTGCTGCATCGCAGTTTGGAACAGAGTAACATTTAACCCCTTGCCTACTTCAAATAGATGTGCGCCTAGCAAGCCGAGAAATAACGACAGACTCATGGTCGTCAAACTACATAGCAAGGTAATTTTCCAGACCTTACCCAGTTGATGCCCAGACTCCAGACTGGCAACCCCGATCACAATCGAAGAAAATACCAGTGGGACAAGCAACATTTTCAGGAATCCAATAAAAATACCACTGACAATACCCAGTACATATAAGCTGCCATTAAAGAACGCCGTATCTGGATAAAACCGCAGCAACAAACCATAGGCAATGCCAATCAAGGCTGCAATAAAAATCTTGGTATTTAAACTCATCTTGCCTCAGTTCTTATTTTAAGCTATTGAATACTATGGCATGGCAAAGATATGGAATCGAGTGCTATTTTGAATATGTCAATCAGGTTTATGACAAAGGCTAAAGCAACATTTCACCTTAGCCTTTTGATTTTATTGTGTTTCGATTTCGCGTAATCGCATCAAGCCTTCTTGTACCGTGCTACACACCAACTCGCCATTTTGCCACATACGCCCAAAGTTCAGACCACGTGAACTGGCACTCACAGTCGTTTCCATGTCATACAACATCCAGTTATCGGCACGCAGTGGTTTATGGAAATAAATCGCATGGTCAATACTGGCGCACTGCAAACTCGGCGATAAATAATTTAAGCCGTGTGGGCGTAATGCAGTAGTCATGAGGGTAAAGTCGGAATAAAACGCCACAATGGATTGGTGCAAGGCAACGCTGTCTTGTTCTGCCTTAATTTGCTCATGAGTACGCACATAATGTGAATAATGTGGAAGCTGTGGCTGCGGGCGAAATGGATTTTGAATGTCTTCTACGGGGCGCAGCTCGACATGACGGTCACGCATAAAACTGTTACGCACATTTTCAGGCACAAATTCCAGTAAATCCTGTTTAATCTGCTTTTCATTCTGCAGGGTTTCAGGCGCAGGTACATCTGGCGCATGACGCTGATAGTTTAAACCTTCTTCTGGCGTGGCAAACGACACCATAGCGGTAAAAATAGTACGTCCATGCTGAATCGCACGTACCTGACGGCTAACAAAGCTCTTTCCATCACGTAAACGATCCACTTGGTAAATAATTGGGGCGTCAACATCTCCACCAAACAGAAAGTAAGCATGCAACGAATGTGCGGGGCGATCTGTAGTATAAGATGCTGCACGCAATGCTTGCCCCAACACCTGACCACCAAAAACGCGTTTGCCCACTAAATTACGGCTCTGCCCACGATAAATATCTTCTTCAAGCTTTTCCAAACTGAGCAAATCGATTAATTCTTGGGTGAGTGTCATCATCAATTACCTAACTAAGTGGTTTTTAAGACCATAAAAATCTACTGATTATTTTGCCATAATCCCAAGCAATGGCGCAGGTGCAGATGTAATTTAGTGAGTTTTATGCAACCAAACCACAAGAAAAACCCATAAGATCAATATTTTTCTGATTTCAATGACATGAAACTACGTTTTTTCAACGTAATTTGTGCGCAAAGCCCTACATTTTGGTTAAAATTGGCGAAAGGTTCGATTTGTTCCATCTCATCACCCTTTATCCTGTTTGTTTTTATCACTTTGCCTTTGTGTTGAAGTAGGAGTTTTTATGTCCAAGAATAGTTTTGGTCAAATGTACCGTAGACTATCAAGCAAAATTCTTGATCTTGTGGTGACTCCACATGTTCTTGGCGATGTTCCACCGACTTCTGCTGTATCAACAGAAAATGGCGAAGTTGCGGCTCAACCGCAAAAGATTGTTTGCTATGTCTTGCAAAATTACTCACGCAGTAATGCATTGGTAGTCGATAGTGAAACCCGCAAACTCAAATTACCGCCTGCATTAGAACCCTTACAAGTGGGCAATACGACAGAAAAAAGCTCGGTGTTCTTTTTACAGCAACCAGACCATAACTATTTGCTCAATGCCAGTGCGCCAACCTTACCCCCACGCCTATTACGCATGATTGAAATGCTTGAGCAACAGCCTGAACTGGACATTCAGTTAGTGCCTGTGACCATTTTGTGGGGACGTTCACCAGACAAAGAAGATTCTTTATTTAAACTGCTGTTTACTGACACGTGGGCCACACCAAGCACACTCAAGCAGTTGATTAATATCGGGATGCATGGCCGTCAGTCCTTTATTGAATTCCATCCTGAACAGTCGCTGCGCGACTTGGTCAACTTTGCCAAAGAGCAACGCCCGAACCTGTCACCTGCGACATATATTATCAATCAACTGAATCAATATCTTGATCGTCAACGTGAAGCCGTACTTGGCCCTGACTTATCAGATCGCCGTAACGTGATGCAGTCTTTGGTCAAGGCACCCGATGTTCAAGAGGCCATTCGCCGTGAAAGTATCCGCGGCAAAATCAGCCTGTTTGAAGCTGAGCGCCGTGCCATCGGCTATGTCAATGAAATCGTATCGGATTATTCTTATTCAACCGTACGCTTTGCCGATATGGCACTGACCCGCTTGTGGACACAGTTGTATGACGGCGTTGAAGTGCATAACTTCAACACGGTGCGTGAACTGGCAAAAGACTATGAAGTCGTTTATACCCCATGTCACCGCAGCCACATCGACTATTTATTGCTGTCTTATATTATTCACCGTCGTGGCTTGATGGTACCGTACATTGCGGCAGGCGATAACCTGAACCTGCCTTTTGTCGGTCAATTATTACGTGGTGGCGGTGCGTTCTTTATTCGCCGTTCTTTCCGCGGAAATGGTCTATATACAACTGTATTTAAAGAATATTTATATAGCATTGTGTCACGCAATACACCTCTCGAATACTTCATTGAAGGTGGACGTTCGCGTACAGGACGTTTGCTACCGCCAAAAACAGGCATGCTTGCGATGACAGTACACAGTCATTTGCGCAGTACCAGCAACAAACCAATTGTGTTTATTCCGACGTATATTGGTTATGAACGCCTCATGGAAGGTTCAACCTATATTGGCGAAATGCAGGGCAAACCGAAAGAAGCCGAATCACTGATTGGGATTGCCAAAACCTTGCGTAAAATCGAGCGCATTTTCGGTAAGGTACACGTCAACTTTGGCGAACCTGTATTTTTAAATGATCTGCTCAAAGCGCACAATGCTGACCAGATTCGTATTGAAAAGAATGATGATCCAATTCCTGCTGTAGTGTCGGATGCAGTCACCAGTTCTGCCCATGCGATCTTGGAAAAAATTAACAATGCGGTGGTGATCAATCCTGTTTCGTTATTGTCACTGATTTTACTGGCAAATGATAAACACACACTCGATGAAGAGCTGTTTATTAAACAGCTTGATACCTATCGTCATCTGGCAACTCTATTGCCTTATGATGCACGCAGTGAAGTGACTTCGTTGTCAGGCAAAGAGATGATCAGTTATGGTCTAAAACTCAAATTGCTCAAACGTGTTCAACATGCACTTGGCGACATTATTACTGTAGAAGACAACCAAGCAGTATTGTTGACGTACTTCCGCAATAACGTTTTACATGCCTTTGTCTTGCCATCACTGATTGCATCTTTGGTGGAACTCAACGGTAAAATTAGCCGTGAAGATTTAGGCAATGTGATTTGCACTCTGTACCCATTCTTAAAAGCTGAACTGTTTATGAAATGGGATGTGTCGGAGCTAAATCAACCAATCCAAGCTTATACCGATGCCATGATTGAAGCGGGTCTGATCTCGGCCGATGCTCAAGGCGACTTGCATAGCCCGACACCAAATTCGGAAGCGCATAATCAGTTGGTGCTGATGATGGCACCTGTCAAACAAAGTCTGGAACGTTACTACATGACTTTGGCGCTCATCACGCAACGTGGCTCAGGCAATATTTCAGCAAAACAGGTTGAAGATTTGAGTCACTTACTCGGGCAGCGTTTGTCCGTGCTGTTTGAATTCAATTCACCAGAGTTCTTTGATAAGGCATTATTCCAAAGCTTCCTCAAAGTGTTGACTCAGCAAAACTATATTAAAACCAATGAACAAGGCTTCTTGGAATACGACGAAAACTTTAGTCGTGTTGCTCAGTATGCCAACTTGGTCTTGGACGACGCCACTCGTCAAATGCTGCGCCACATCACTACCTTTAGTGATGAAGAGTTACAGCAAGCATTGGCAGCGATGGCAGAGCACAATGCCAAACGCCGTTCAAAACGTAAGAAAAAATAAGTTATCAGGCTTTAAAAAACCGCATCTTTGAATTAGTGCCAGTCAGTTAATTGACTGGCACTTTCCATTTTAAATTCATCACATTATTTGATACACGGATACGTCATCCACAATTGTTTGAGGCCGGACTAGATTAATAAATCGTTGTTTCTGCGATTTATTTTATTATTGCTTATAGTTAACGAGTTTTGTGGATGACAAATGGTTTCCTTGCGAAGCTTTGCTTCTCATTTTGCCGAAACAAAAGTAGTGATGAGCTCCAAGAATTGGACTTAAAACGATAAGATGCCATTTTAATTTTATAAGAACCAACTAAAGCATTTATTCTTCACCGCTGTAACTGCCAAATATCAAATCTTTGAGTTCATTTTTACATCTTTTCAAATCAATTAATTCATCGTGGCTGCTGTGCCAACAACGCCGCATAATCTTGAAAGCAATCAGTGTGCTGTAACTGAAAACCGCTTTGCTGCAAACGTGTCGCATACAGGCGCTTACCCGAAACCTGTTCAGGATATTGCACACTTAAACGAGGTAATTCCAATTGTTGCTGAAACCATACCAGCACTTCATGCAGCGGCAGAGGCTGATGATTACTCACAATATAACTCGGCTGATGCTGCTGTAATTGTGTCAAGTACGTCAAAAAACCTGCCAAGTCATCCGCATGAATACGGTTGCTCCAGTGCGTATTTGGATATACCGTGGTGTTCTGTGCCAGCTTGCACATCCTCGCTACACTGTCTCCATAAATTCCGCTTGGACGAATCACGACACTTTGTTCAGGGTACGCTTGCTGCCAGCGTAGTTCCATCTCTCGCAGCAAACTCCCCTGCGCATCACTCGGTTGGATTAGGCTATCATCATCAATCACCTGCCCTGCATCTTCACCATAAACGCGAGTGGAAGACACCACCACCACTTTTTTGACAGAATGTGAGCGCAGCGCAGCGACAATTGGTGCAACCGAATCAACATAGGTATGCTGATAACCCTCCACACTGCTCTGTTCAGGGCTAAGCAACACATACACCCAGTCAATCGGGGCGAAGGTTGATAAATCTAAACGATGAACATCTTGAACATAATGCTGGGCAAACGGATCGGTTTTCGGGCTACGGCTAATTGTGCTAATCTGGTGTCCTTGTGCAAATAGCTGTTTTGCAACGCGTTGAGATGTTTTACCATAACCAATAAATACAATATGCATGACATGACCTAAGCTGGAGGGACATGGCTTTAATTCATCAATTACAAGGCGTGGGGCAGGCAACCGCAACGCTCTTAGAAAAACTGAATCTTTTCACCACTGATGATTTGCTATTTCACTTACCACGTGACTATGAAGATCGTAGCAGCATTATTGCCATGAACCAACTGCAAGTTGGGCGTAGCTATTTGCTCGAAGGTATCGTGCAGTCGGTTGATTTTCCTGCGGGCAAACGCAAATCTATGGCGGTAGCACTGCAAGATGATTTTGGCAAAGTCACCTTGCGTTTTTATCATATCTATAAAAACCTGACCACGACCCTACAGATCGGGCAACGGGTTCGGGTGTTTGGTGAAATCCGTGTCGGTGCGCGCGGTTTGGAATTGTATCACCCTGAAATTCAAGCAATTCATGCCCATACCCCATTACCCAAAACCCAACTGACTGCGATTTATCCTAGTACCGATGGTTTAACCCAAACCAAGCTGCGCGAATATGTCAAACAAGCCTTACAACAGCACAGTGATGATTTGCCTGAGCTGATTCCCAGCCAGTTTTGCAATGGCTACGCGCTTAAAGATGCGTTGTTTTATATCCATGAGCCACCGCTGAGTGCCAACATGCAACAACTAGCACAGGGCTCACATCCAGCACAGCAACGCCTGATTTTTGAAGAACTGGTGGCACATCAACTCAGTCTGTTGACTCGTCGCGCCTATATTCAGCAAATCCAAGCACCTGCTCTGCCAAGCAGTAAAGTCCTCGCCAAACAGCTTTTGGCTGGGCTACCCTTTAAAATGACCAATGCGCAAAAACGGGTATCTAAAGAAATCGCCGATGACCTCAAACAAAATAAACCGATGCTACGTTTGGTACAGGGCGATGTCGGTGCAGGAAAAACACTGGTTGCAGGCATAGCAGCATGTCATGCTCTCGAAGCCGACTGGCAAGTGGCACTGATGGCACCGACTGAGATTTTGGCAGAGCAGCATTATCTTAATTTTAAACGCTGGTTTGAGCCTTTAGGTTTAAACGTGGCATGGCTCTCGGGTAAACAGAAAGGTAAAGCACGTGTAGCAGCCGAAGAACAAATTGCCACAGGTACGGCACAACTGGCCATCGGAACGCATGCCCTGTTTCAGGACAATGTCAAATTTGCCAAACTCGGTTTGGTGATCATTGATGAACAGCATCGTTTCGGGGTTGATCAGCGTTTGGCACTGCGTAACAAAGGTGATGCACAATACACACCGCATCAACTGGTGATGACTGCAACCCCAATTCCTCGCACACTGGCGATGAGCGCTTATGGTGATTTAGACACGTCAATTATTGATGAGCTACCGCCTGGACGTACCCCGATTCAAACGGTTGCCATTCCGATCGACCGCCGTGAAGAAGTGCTGCAGCGTATTGCCAATAACTGTACTGAAGGCAAACAAGCCTACTGGGTCTGTACACTGGTCGAGCAGTCCGAAACTCTCGATGCTCAAGCCGCGGAAGCGACCTATCAGGAAATTCAGCAACGTTTTCCTGAACTGAAAATTGGCTTGGTACATGGCAAAATGAAAGCCGATGACAAGCAGCGCGTGATGCAACAGTTTAAGAACAATCAATTGCAATTGTTGATTGCCACGACAGTGATTGAAGTCGGGGTCGATGTCCCCAATGCCAGCCTGATGATTATTGAAAATGCAGAACGGCTGGGTTTATCGCAGTTACATCAGTTACGCGGGCGGGTTGGACGTGGCGCTTTAGCCAGTTTTTGTGTGTTGCTGTATAAAACCCCACTGTCAAAAAACGGACATGAACGTCTGTCGATTTTAAGAGAAAGTAATGATGGTTTTGTCATTGCTGAAAAAGATCTGGAGCTGCGCGGGCCTGGTGAAATGCTTGGAACCAAACAAACAGGCGATCTAGGCTTTCGGGTGGCCAAACTGGAGCGCGATGATCATTTGCTCAATCAAGCGCATTATGTGGCACAGCAAATTATGCAAAAGCATCCAGAACTGGTACAGCCATTGCTGAAGCGTTGGCTACCTGAGGCACCGCGCTATGCTTATGTCTAAATTTTCTCGGCTGTTGCGACCTTTATTGAACTGTAGCCTGTGCCAAAGTGATCGAGTGACCCAAGCATCTGTATGTCAGGATTGCTGGCTACAGTTGCCGTGGCTCAAGCAAAACATTAGTCGCCAAGAAATTCAGATTCAGGTGGCTGCCTATTATCAGTATCCGCTTGATCGAATGATTCAACAGTTCAAATACGAGCAACAACTGCATTATCTGCCGTTATTTAATCATATGTTGAGTCAGCTTAAATTCCCCAAAGTTCAAGCCATTGTTCCCATGCCCATTTCACAGCAGCGGTTGATTGAACGGGGTTATAATCAGGCCTTACTTTTGGCAGAGCATTTAGCCAAGCAACTCAATGTCCCAATCTGGCAACCCATTCTACGGCAGGATCAGCAGCATCAAAAAGGTTTGAACCGACTGGAACGACTCAGCAATATTGAACAGCAGTTCGTGGTACAAGCCCCCAGTAAAGTACGTTATCGACGCGTACTGATTGTGGATGATGTCATCACGACGGGTAGCTCAATTCAGGCATTGCATACAAAATTACAGCAACTCGGTTGCCAGCAGATTCATGCGGTTTGTCTGGCAAGTCCGAAAGCCTAATGATGGATTGGAAACTCAAAAATAACCAGCATTTGCGCCACATGAACTGGATAAAACCATCTCAAGATTTACCCAGTCATTTTCTGAAAACAGTTTCAATCAGCTATGCCACAATTTCATTGGCGCTCCATTTCGGTTGCGGCGGCTGATACTGTTCAAACTGGGTCAGCAAAGTTTCTATCTGATCTGACACCAACAAAGTATCGGCAAAACGCGAGTGGGTAAACCCTTGTCTGACCGTCGCTTGGATCATGGATAGCAATGGATCATAAAAACCCATCACATTTAAAAAAGCACAGGGTTTTAAGTGAATCCCCAACTGTGCCCATGTCCATTGTTCAAAAATTTCTTCCAGTGTACCCGCACCTCCTGGCAGGGCAATAAAACCATCGGCAAGCTCAGACATTTTGGTTTTGCGTTCATGCATGTTTTTCACCACATGTAGCTCAGTTAAATGGGAATGCGCCAACTCCCGATTCACCAGTGTCTCAGGAATCACTCCAATAACTTTCCCACCCGCCTGTAATGCGCTGTCGGCCACCACACCCATTAACCCAGAGCGCCCACCACCATAAACCAATGTTTTACCTTGTTGAGCAATTTTTTGCCCAACATCTTGAGCTGTTTGTACAAAAATTGAGTCATTACCTGCTTTAGAGCCACAGAAAATTGCAATTGAATTCATAAAATTGACCTATTATTGATCTGTCGTGCATTAAAAATAAACTAAAGCGATTTTTTTTAGCAAAATAACGAAGTGATCAGTGTTTTTCTGCAATTCCTTGTCTAAAATACACCCACCGTTTTACCCCCGACCTATCCAAGGGAGAAAGACACCGATGCTTGAAGCTTTTTACGCAACAGAGCGTGGGAGTCTCGAAGATGCGACCATTAATGGTGGATTCGACTTACACCCAGAATTAGTATGGATTGATCTGATTGCACCTTCACAAGAGGAGCAACAATGGGTTATTGATGCCTATGAACAGAATCTGCCTACACTCAAATCGCTTGAAGATATTTCATCATCAGCTCGATTCTATCGCGATGATGATGGCATTTTACATATCAGTACTTATTTTTTAACGAAAAATAAAAACTATCAGGTCGATAATGAAAGTGATGAGCAGGATCATATGCTGGCAACGGTACAAACCGTTGCATTTATCTTAAATAAACAGCGCCTGCTTACACTTCGTGGTGAGAAACTGGTGTCGTTTCGTGCATTTCGTGCCCGCGCGCGCCGCAATGATTACGATGTAGACTATAAAGACCCTGTCTGGATTTTACTGGGATTGTTCGAAGCCAAGCTTGATGAGCTTGCTGATATCTTGGAAGATATTCATAAAGATCTAGAAAAATATTCAACCGAAGTTCTCAATAACCACCACCGTGAACAAGTGCTTGACCTTGATGACATGGTGACTCGTTTGGCACAACAAGAAGACATGCTCGGAAAAGCTCAGCTGTGTCTGATCGATTTACGCCGTATTCTCAGTTTTTTGTCACGCCCACGCGCTTTAGGTAGCCATATTTATGATGGTGAAATTCGGGAGATGAGTGAAGATGTACGTTCATTGGTTGAACATACAGCTTTCTTATTCCAAAAAGTACGTTTCTTACTCGATACCACATCTGGTTTCATTAACTCAGAACAAAGCGATACGATTCGTCGTTTCTCGATTTTACCTAGTTTACTCACAGCACCGATGCTGGTCACCAGTCTCTATGGGATGAATACGACTGTTCTACCGTTTGCCCATGGAGATTTCAGCTTTACTGCTGTCTCTATCATTATCGTTGCATCATTTGTTCTTCCAACTGCTTATTTCCGCTGGAAAAAATGGATATAAAAAAAGCATCCTATATGGATGCTTTTTTATACCGCATGATTTAACTCAACAAAATCAGATCATCCTGTAAATGGCAGGCTTCAATAATCTTGAGCATTTTGACTGGAACTGCCTGAAAATGTAGTCCCTTCTGTTCTGGCGTCTGACGTAACCACTGTACCAGCACCGCCAACGCTAACGTATTACCAAGCTGCAATCCTTCCAAATTTACCACCACAGGAAAATGTGCCTGCTGACGAATTAACGCCAAGCCTTTCTGGTAAATTTGCGCTGCATTCTCAAAATTAATCGTACCTGACAGACATAATTGCTGATGTTTAAGTTCAATCACAATGCACCTATCTTATTTTTTCACCGCAGCATCAGCATCTGGTTTAAAGGTCGCAATCGCTTTATCGATGTTGCCACCATTACGTTTTACAGTTGCTGCAAACTGGTTGCGAAATTGCAAGCCCAAGTCGATCCCTGCCACATTAATATTGCGGATTTTCCATTGGCTATTGTTGTCAGTCAACTGGAATGATACAGGGGTTTTTTGCCCTTGGTTAACAAAATCAATTGTTACTACAGGGAATGCACCACCTGTCGCTTTGTAAGGGCGAAGACTATAACTTTGGTTGCTGTATTTTGCTAAAGCCGAACCATAGTTTTGAACCAGGCTTTGACGTAAATTATGTTCAAACGCTGCACGTTGCTGTGCCGTACTGTTTTGTGGTGCGGCATATGTTCCCATCACAATACGAGTGAATGATTGTGCATCGACATATGGGTCAAGGTTTTGTTTCACAATCGCATTAACAGTCGTTGGATTACTTTGCAATTTGGCATGATCCGCTTTTAAACGGCTAATCAAAGCATCTGCAACGCGTTTTACAAACACTGGCGGTGCTTCAGCAGGCGCTGCAAATGCAGTTCCTGCAATCACGCTAGATAAGATGCTTGCTGTAAGTGTTTGTTTAAATAAAGTATTCAACGTCTTACTCCTCTAAATTCTGCTATTGGGTAAATGATGTCTGTGGATCAGCTGTTTGGGTTGGTTCAGAGGCAGTTTTCGTCTCTGCAGCTGTACCTGAAGATGACTTGCCAGACATGCCTGTAATGAACTTGCCAATCAAGTCTTCAAGATCCATCGTCCCTTGAGTATTACTAATCACACCGCCACGTTTGATATAATTCAAACCACCACCTGGTACAATCTTGAGGTATTTTTCCCCAAGCAGACCATTGGTTGCTACCATAATGTAAGCATCTTGATCAATGTTAGTGATGGACTTCATGTTACTCAACAGTTGCTGTTCCATTACTTTTTGTTTTGCAGCATTTGCCTGTTGATAGCTATCACTATAGTGCAGTTCTTCCACAGCATTTTTTTCTACAGTCTGTAACTGAGTCGGATTAAAAGTAGTTTTATTACCATCCAGCTCGAAAGTTACCTTGGCAAGACGAGTTACAGGGTCAAGATCAATGTACTCGACACGCCCAACGGTCACACCACTCATCGTGACTTTAGCTCGCTCTTTTAGACCATTGACATTGTCAAATGTTGCTGTCATTTCATAACTTTTACTTAAGGTACTTCCTGACAAGCCGCTCACTTTCATCGCCAAGAAAAACAATGCCAAGCCGAATAGAATAACAAGTACACCTACGGCCAGCTCACTTGAACGGGACTTCATTACACTCCTCCAAACATGACCGCAGTCAACACAAAGTCACAACCTAAAATACACAAAGATGAATACACCACTGTACGAGTTGTTGCGGTGGAAATACCTTCTGATGTTGGCTCACAAAAATATCCCTGATACACAGCAATCCATGTACAGATCACGGCAAATACCACACTTTTAATGATGCCGTTGACAATATCATGTTGAAATTCTACCGAGTTTTGCATGCCACTCCAGAAAGAGCCTTCATCTACACCCAGAAAATCCACGCCCACCATTTTGCCGCCAAAAATCCCAATTGCGGCAAAAATCACGGTCAGCATAGGTAAACTGGCAATCCCCGCCCACAGACGTGGTGATACAATACGTTTGAGTGGATCCACCCCGATCATTTCCATGCTCGACAACTGCTCAGTAGCTTTCATCAAGCCAATTTCAGCAGTCAATGCAGAACCTGCTCGCCCTGCAAATAACAAGGCCGCAACCACAGGCGCAAGCTCGCGCAGCAAGGTCAACGCTACCATCGTTCCGAGCATGGTTTCGCTACCGACATTCACCAGAATATTGTAGCCTTGGAGGCCCAATACCAAACCGATAAACAGGCCAGATACAGAAATAATCAATAAGGACATCACCCCAACACGGTACATTTGATAAACAAATAAGCGTACCCCGAGTCGGGTTGGCATTGAACAGATAATCTGCAACAACATCAATGTTGCCACACCAATACCATGTACACGTTCAATCACGCGTCGACCCAATAAGGCTATAGCATTCATGAACTTACCTCTTGGCTTAAATATGCCTGATGGCTAAATTGGAAATCGACAGGGCCTTCAGCCTGCCCATTTAAAAATTGTTGCACAAATGCAGAAGGATGTTGGCGTAGCTCATCTGGTGTACCCTCTCCCTGAATTTTGCCTTCAGCAACAATATAGATATAGTCTGCAATCGACATGGTTTCATCTACATCATGCGAGACAATAATCGTTGTCAGGTCTAATGCTTCACGTAATGAACGAATTAAACGGGTCAAGACGCCCTTTACAATTGGATCTTGTCCAGCAAAAGGCTCATCGTACATGATGAGCTCAGGGTCAAGTGCAATGGCGCGAGCTAATGCGACACGGCGGTTCATCCCACCCGATAGCTCAGAAGGCATCAATTGTTCCGCACCGCGTAAACCAACAGACTCCAATTTCAGCGCTACCAGCTCAGCAATCAGATTTTCTGGCAGTTTAGTATGTGCACGAAGTGGAAAAGCAACATTTTCATACACAGTCATGTCGGTAAATAATGCGCCACTTTGAAATAGCATTCCCATACGCGCACGTGCAGCAAACAACTCATGACGCGACATTTCCGACAAATCTTTGCCATCGAGCAGGACACAACCTTGATCGGGGGTCAACTGCCCACCAATCAAACGTAATAAAGTTGTCTTACCTGTACCTGAAGGTCCCATAATGGCAGTAATTTGCCCACGGCGAATACAAAGATTGACATTGTCATAAATGACGCGCTCACCTCGCTTAAAGCTCAGATTCTTGATATCAATCAATGAATCCTCTGGCACAGCTACTGTATTTTTCATAATGGACCAAATTCCTGCTTGATTTTCACAGCAAGTGAACTCTTCATAGGATAGAAGATTTTTAAAATTTACCTATAGATTTTACGTGACGTAGCTTACCATTTTCGCAACGGAAAAAGTTGAAGATTTTATCAGCAGACAATATAAAACTTGTACAAATTTAGTGACTTTATATCAGGTATATATAGATTAAAACAACTTAAAAAATAATCAAGACTTTGATAAATATCACTATTTAAAATTAAATCAAAAGAATTAGAATACTTTACTTCAAATGTTTTTAAATTCATAGAAAATAACTTTTAGTAAAAAAAAGCCAGTTAGAAAACTGGCTTTTTACAATAAATTCTAACGAAAATTAGTCGTTAAATTTACGGCGACGCTCACCATCTTCACGACGAGGACGGTCTGCGTTGAACTCGCGGCGTGGACGTTCTTCACCACCAAAAGTACGTTTTGGACGATCATCGAAAGAACGCTGTGGACGATCACCGAAACCACCTTCACGACGTGGAGCTGGACGATCACCGAAATCACGACGCGGACGATCAGCACCATCACGAGCTGGCTTGTAATCTACACGGTTACCACGGTTGTCATCATTAGAACGCGGTTTGTCACCAAAGCTACGTTGTGGACGATCACCGAAACCACCTTCACGACGTGGAGCTGGACGATCACCGAAATCACGTTTTGGACGGTCATCAAACGAACGTTGTGGACGGTCGCCGAAACCACCTTCACGACGTGGAGCTGGACGATCACCGAAATCACGTTTTGGACGGTCATCAAACGAACGTTGTGGACGGTCGCCAAAACCACCTTCACGACGTGGAGCTGGACGATCACCGAAATCACGACGTGGGCGATCTTCACCACCAAACGCTGGGCGTTCACCACGAGGTTTGTCATCAAAACTACGACGTGGGCGATCATCACCACCTTCACGACGTTTAAAGTTGCTTTCGCCTTCAAAACGACGACCACCACCGAAACCGCCACGACCGCCATCACGACCGCCACGACCACGACCGCCGCCATCACGACCACGACCGCCACCATCACGACCACTACGTGCAGGAGGTGGAGATGGCTCAAGACCTTCGATTTCAGATACACTTAAACGTGCATCTAGGAAGTCTTCTAAAGCGCGAATTTTACCACGTTCACGGTAAGTCGCTAAAGTAATTGCATTACCTGTACGTCCCGCACGACCTGTACGACCAATACGGTGTACATAGTCTTCATTTTTCATCGGAAGACCGAAGTTAATTACGTGTGAAATTGTTGGTACGTCAAGACCACGTGCAGCGACATCAGTAGCAACAAGGATTTTTGCACGACCTTCACGAATACTACGTAAACGACGGTTACGAACTGTTTGTGGCATTGCACCATGAAGTGCAACAACTGATAAACCTGCTTCAGCAAGCTCTTCAGCTAGCATATCGGTATCTTCTTGAGTTGAAGCAAACACAACTGCTTGATCTACTGACTCATCAGATAACCAGTGAGTTAATAATTTTTTCTTGTGTTCAAAGCCATCAGTCCAATGCAATGTTTGAGTGATGTCTGTATTTGTAGAGTGACCTGTTTCGATCGCAATACGCATCGGATCATTCATCATGCGTTCAGCAAGCGTAATAATACGCGGTGCAAAAGTTGCAGAGAACATCAACGTTTGTTTACGGTTAGCCGCTAATTCACCAATTGCTTCTAGATCTTCAGAGAAACCTAGGTCAAGCATACGGTCAGCTTCATCGACAATTAACGAATCAACTTTATCAAGTTTGATTTGACGACGGTTAACAAGGTCAAGTAAACGACCTGGAGTCGCAACAACCACTTGCGCGCCTTTTAATTGTTGGATTTGCTTACCAAAAGGCATACCACCCATGATTGCAGCAACACGAACGCCCTTCATATGGCGAACAAATGCAATCGCATCTTGACATACTTGTTGTGCTAACTCACGAGTCGGAGAAATCACTAGAATTGACGGTTGAGTAATTGCTTTCATACGTTCTTTAAACGGTACGAAAGTTTCTTGATTTGCAAGCGCATTCAAAGTTGGAAGCAAGAATGCAGCAGTTTTACCAGAACCCGTTTGGCTTGATACTAGAAGGTCTTTACCTTCAAGTGCAGCAGGAATAGCTTGTTCTTGTACAGGAGTTGGCGTAGTAAAACCTAAACCTTCAAGAGCCTGTGTTAATGACTCATCAAGGGAAAAATCAGCAAAAGTTTTGCTCATAGAGAGTATTCACCCTGAAGTGGGTGCTCCATTTAATAAATTACAATATGGACATCGGCAAAAAGCGGTACAGCAATTAGAGCTGAAAATATAAGAATTCAGCAGCGATCCGAATAACGACGATGTGGATATAACGCACACATGATTACTGCCGCAAACCTGAAGGAATCGCTTAAGCGATTGGGGCGCGAAGGATATGTCCTCTCTATGGACAAGACGCGCATACAATGATTAGAAGATAATGTTCAGGTAATGAACGAAAATTAAGTGCGTCTGAGAATTATAGCAGAAAATTTTAGAAAGTCACCCTTTTTGATTGGCTTTTATGTCATTAAATTAAAGCATTTGAATTTTATTACAATTTTTAAAATTAAATTTCAAAAATAAGAGATCTTCTGATGTATTGGATGCGCATTATTGCCTGTTATAGTTCAATTCGTGGTTTCTATTACAAACACTCTCTCACCCGAAGCAAGCATTACAGATAAAATGATTGTCATCTATCCAAGCTGATCTATTCAAATCATCAGTCATTCATCAGTGGGAACATTTTTTATTTATAAAATCAGATTTTTTGTTCCCATAAAAAAAGTGACTCTTATGAGTCACTTTTTAAATATTCGTAGATTGATATTCAATCTTATTTAGCTGCATCTGCCCAGGCAGGCACAACAGCTTGCATGAATGGTTTTAACATTTTCATTGAACATGCCAACACTTGACCATTGTCCATAGAGTCTGTACCACCACGCGCGTCTACGACTGTACCGCCCGCTTCTTTCACAATTAACTCACCTGCAGCGATGTCCCATGGTTTCAAACCAAGTTCAAAGAAACCATCGAAACGACCTGCTGCGACATAAGCCAAATCAAGTGCTGCTGAACCTGTACGACGGAATTGTGCACCCGCTTCAGTTACTGCAAGCAATGCATCAAAATGTTGTTTTGCATAAGAAATGACTTGACCATTACGTTTAGCACGGTAAGCATGACCTACAGAAATGAAAGTGCTTTCAAGACTATCACGAACATTTACACGAATACGGCGTTGGTTCATCATCGCACCACGACCACGGCTTGCAGAGAACAACTCATCGCGCACAGGATCATAGATCACACCGTGTTGAGTAATGCCTTTATGTTGTACCGCAATAGAAATACAGAAATGTGGAACGCCATTGATGAAGTTTAATGTGCCATCTAAAGGATCGATGACCCAGCACCAGTCTGCGTCGTGGCCTTTACCTTCTTGCAAACCAAACTCTTCACCTAAGAAGCTGTGATTTTTATAGCTTTTGCGCAATGTCTCAATGGTGAGTTGTTCGAGGTAACGGTCAACACGAGTAACAGGCCCGTCAATGCCCTTTTCTTCGACTTGTAAATCCAGTTTATGACGATTTTGATGCGCTTTTAAAAGCTCTTGACCAACTGTTTCAGCCGCACGCGCAGCCATCACCACCATAGGTTCCATTGAACACCCACTAAAAATACAAGAAGATTTTGACAAAGAATAATGCATAAAAGCGCAGGCATTTTAACAAATCTCTGCGCTTTTTGCTAAAAAATATTTCGAAATGTGTAATCGCTGTAAACTATGCGATTTGTAATACTTTTTTCCAAGTTTGAACAATCGATTGTTCAATACCCCCTGCATCAAGTCCACAATCATGCAGCATTTGTGCATGCTCTGCCTGATGCAAGAAACTATCTGGCAATCCCAAGTTCAATACAGGTTTTACAATTTGTGCTTGTGCCAAATATTCATTGACGGCACTGCCTGCACCCGCCATGACTGCATGCTCTTCAACCGTAACAAACAAACCTGTAGTTGCTGCAAGTTGCTGAATGATTTTTTCATCCAGTGGTTTGACAAAACGCATATTTACAACGGTAACGGCAACATCAAGCTGCTTCGCAAGATTTTCTGCAACTTTCAGGCAAGGCATGACACGACTGCCAAATGCCAGAATACTGATTTTATCGTCATACTGGCTGTTGAGTTCAAGTACAATTTCCGCCTGACCAATTGGCAAAGCAGTCAATTTCTGTTCGATCTCTACACCCACCCCTGCACCACGTGGATAACGTACTGCAGCAGGCCCTTCATAAGCATAAGCCGTATGCAGCATTTGACGGCATTCATTTTCGTCTTTTGGCGCCATAATCACCAAGTTTGGGATGGTACGCATGTAAGCATAATCGTATGCGCCTGCATGGGTTGGACCATCTTCACCAACTAAACCAGCACGATCAATTCCAAAAGTCACATCTAGATTTTGCAAGGCAACGTCATGGACAAGTTGATCATAACCACGTTGTAAGAAGGTTGAATAAATCGCGACTACAGGTTTTAGACCTTCACATGCCATACCTGCTGCAAGCGTCACAGCATGTTGTTCAGCAATCGCAACATCAAAGAACCTTTCAGGATATTGCTTAGCAAACTTCACCATGCCTGAACCTTCACACATGGCTGGGGTAATGGCAAGCAACCGTGAGTCTTGAGCAGCTTCATCACATAACCACTGACCAAAAACATCGGCATATTTCGGGGCTGGTTTTTTCTTTGCAGGAGTGACCATAATGGCTTGTTTCGCAATGGCATGATAAGCAATCGGGTCAGCTTCTGCAGGTGCAAAACCTTTACCTTTTTTGGTATAGACATGCAGTAAACGAGGCCCTTTACGTTGCTTTAAAGCATTCAAGACCTGAACCAATTGCTCAACATCATGTCCATCAAACGGGCCAAAATATTCAAAACCAATGGCTTTAAACAGATTGTCCGCTTCTTGAGTCGCAGACTGATGCAAACGCGAGGTATATGCCCACTCAGGATGCGGTTCAATCACAGCATCGCCATCGGCATTAATATTGACGAATTGTCCTTGTTCCCAAATAGCTGCCAAATGTTTGGCAAAACCACCTGTACTACAAGAGATTGACATGTCATTGTCGTTTAAAATCACGATTAAGTCGGCTTGATGGGCCACTGCATCATTCATGGCTTCAAATGCCATACCTGCAGTCATCGCGCCATCACCCACAATACACACTACATCACGTGGTTTGTTTTGATAACGACATGCCAGTGACATACCAAGACCGGCAGAAATCGCAGTCGATGAATGCCCGACACCAAAGGTATCAAATTCAGATTCTTCACGCGTAGGAAACGCTGCCAAACCATTTTTCATGCGAATGGTGGTCAGCTGCTCACGGCGTCCCGTTAAAACTTTATGTGGATATGCTTGATGTCCAACGTCCCAAATCAAACGGTCTTGCGGAGTATTAAAGCAATAATGTAGTGCAACGGTCAGTTCAATCACGCCCAGGTTTGCACCAAAATGCCCACCACTTTGTCCTGCTGCATACAAGATATATTGACGTAACTCATCCGCCACTTGTTCGAGCTGGCTTTGATCTAGCTGACGTAATTGTTGTGGATGGTCAATCCCATCTAACAATGGCGTAACAGGACGTTGAGTTGGTATTTCTGTATACAACATATGTGGCAAAGCCTTCTAGAGCCTGGCAAATCCTAAGCTAGGTATATTGCGTTAAATCGATAATTCTACCTTATCGAACGTTGTTTTCAATGAGCCACATATCTTTTGATGTAGTCTTACACATTGCTTTTGTCCTAGACAAGGCTGTGATTATCCTGAAAAATGATAGCGATATTCAACTATTATTATTTGCTTTCTACAAAAAAATAATTTGATTGGCGTAATTTTTGTATGTGACTGCTATGAATATCTGATCATTACGCTATACTTTGATCGATTAATTCATGACGAAAGAGTTTGACTGTGCCGATTGCTTTTGTTGCTACTTCTAAACTTCCGACCGCATTTGGCGAATTTCATATTAGCGTATTTCAAGACCCAGAAACGGGCGAAGAACATGTTGCCCTATGGAAAGGTTTGGACATGCCAGCAACTGCGCCTGTTTTGGTGCGTATTCACTCTGAATGCCTCACAGGTGACGCATTTTCATCATTAAAATGCGATTGTGGCCCACAGCTTAAAGCGACTCAGCACATGATTAATGAAGCGGGTCAAGGTGTGATTTTATACTTGCGTCAGGAAGGTCGCGGCATTGGACTCACCAATAAAATCCGTGCCTATGCCTTGCAGGATCAGGGACATGACACTGTCGATGCCAACCTGATGCTGAACTTGCCTGCCGATGCGCGCCGTTATGACATGTGTAAAATCATGCTGGATCATTTACAAGTACACCAAGTCAAATTGATTACCAACAATCCTTTAAAATTGATTGCCTTGCGTGATTTGGGCATTGATGTGGTTGATCGTGTCCCTTTAACAGTTGGCTTAAACCCATTTAACCAGCAATATTTAAAAACCAAACATGACCGTATGTCACACATGTATAAAGAAGATGACTTTTAAGTCACCACATTACACATGAGCCACTTGAGGCAAATCAAAAAGGGCATCACTTGAATGCCCTTTTTTATTCTCAGATGATTAGATCGTCATAGAGAAAATTCGGGTTTGCGGCAGTTTTCGTTTTAAATGCAAGTCAAATGCCATACAGATATTGCGAATAAACGGCTTACCTTGTTCATTGATCTGAATGCCTTGCGGTTGAAGGGTCAACAAGCCATCTTGCTGCATTTCTTCAAGCTGACTCAGCACTTCTGGCAATTCAGGAAATGCCATACTCGGATCTACCCACGAGGTTTGAAAAGTACACATCAAGTTTAAAATATGCTGGCGAATCACCAAATCTTCCTGCGACAGAATATGTCCTTTAAACACAGGAATTTGATTTTGCTCTAAACGCGCATAGTAATCTTCCAGAGTCTTTTCATTTTGGGCAAAGCTATACCAACTGTCACTAATCGAAGATAACCCTAAACCAATCATGACCTTGGTTTTCGATGAGGTATAACCCATAAAGTTACGGTGCAAACTGCCCTGCTGAAATGACTGATACATGCTGTCGTGTTCCAGAGCAAAATGATCCATACCGATTTCATGATAACCATGTGCCAACAAACGCTTTTTGCCTTCTTCGTATAGCGTGCGTTTCACATCATCTTTGGGCACATCCTGATCTTTAAAGCCGCGCTGACCATTGCCTTTGATCCAAGGCACATGTGCATAACTGTAAAATGCCAAACGGTCAGGGCTTAAACTGTTGGTTTTTTCAATGGTGTTCAGCACATCTTCCAGACTTTGAAATGGCAAACCAAAAACCAGATCATGGGAAATCGATTCATAACCAATTTCGCGTGCCCAACGCGTGACTTGCTCGACATGCTCAAACGGCTGAATACGGTGAATGGCTTTTTGCACATTTAAATTATAATCCTGAACCCCATAACTCACGCGGCGAAAGCCCAGATCATACAAGGTTTGCAGATGTTCACGGGTGGTATTGTTCGGATGCCCTTCAAAACTAAATTCGTGCTGTGGTGCAATCTCGGCTTTGGCTAAAATCCCCTGAATCAACTCCGCCAAATGTTCGGCTGAGAAAAAAGTCGGTGTCCCGCCACCCAAATGAATTTCTTTAATCATCGGGCGATCTTGTAATAACTGACAATACAAATCCCATTCTTTCAGAATCGCCTGAATATACGGCTGTTCCATCTCATGGCGCTTGGTAACGCGTTTATGGCAACCACAAAAGGTACATAAACTTTCACAAAATGGCAGATGAATATACAAACTAATACCTTCGCTGGCATTGGATTCATCAAAGGCACGTTTTAAGGTCTGCTGCCAAAGTTCCAGTGAAAATGCCTGATCATCCCAATACGGCACAGTTGGATAACTGGTATAGCGTGGTCCTGGAACATTATATTTTTGAATTAACGAGGTTGTACCCATATTTACTCAACTCTTGGTGATGTTGCTGACCACAACAGGCAAAATTTGGAAAGATTGATCCTAAATGCATGTTTATTCTGATCGGCTATCAGCAAGATTTCAAGCCATAACGACATTGCACAACTGCTATTTTCACGATTAAAACACCATTATTATTCCGACTAAAACACTTTGATTTTTCTGTATAAATTTAAAATTTCTTAATTTTTTGACATTTCTATGTTTTGATGTATGCCATATTTGCTCTTTTAAATGAGGATTGTGATGCAGCATCCGACTTCAGTCGATATTCAGCGTGTACACGAATTTCTGCTCAACTTGCAGGCAAGAATCTGTGAGCGTCTTGAACAACAAGAACAAGCAGGCGGTGGTACTGCAAAATTTGAGATTGATGACTGGCAACGCCCTGAAGGCGGTGGTGGACGTTCCCGTGTACTACAAAATGGCACAGTGATTGAAAAAGGCGGCGTGATGTTTTCACACATCAATATCAGCAAACTGCCCGAATCGGCGACCGCACGCCATCCTGAAATTGCAGGCGCCAAAGCGCAGGCTCTCGGCGTATCTCTAGTCATTCACCCGAAAAACCCACATATTCCAACCTCACATGCCAATGTGCGCTTATTTGTCGCAGAACCCGAAGGTCGTGATCCTGTGTGGTGGTTTGGTGGCGGTTATGACCTCACCCCATTTTACCCAGACGATACCGACATTAAAGCCTGGCATCAGGCAGCACATGATCTATGCCAGCCTTTTGGGGAAGATGTGTATACCAAGCATAAACAATGGTGCGATGATTATTTTTATTTAAAACATCGCGATGAACAACGCGGAGTTGGCGGTTTATTTTTTGATGATTTAAATTGCTGGGATTTTGAAACCTGCTTTGAATATATGCAAGCTGTAGGTAATGGCTATCTGAATGCAATTTTACCTATTTTTGAAAAACACCGTGAACAGCCCTATAGTGAAGCACAACGCGAGTTTCAACTCTACCGACGTGGGCGTTATGTGGAATTTAATCTAGTTTATGATCGCGGTACACTTTTTGGGCTACAGACAGGTGGGCAAATTGAATCCATTTTAGTCAGCCTACCGAACTTGGCAGCATGGTCATACCGTCCCGAATGGGAAAAAGACTCACCTGAACGGCGCTTGACCGAGTACTATCTGCAACCACACGACTGGCTGAATGAGTTATAAAAAATTAATCTTTTTAGGCAGTTAAATTCAACTGCCTTTTTTACTCTGCATAATAATTATACTTACAAAAGACTCGGGATATTTGTGTCATATCAGTTTAAAATTTATCTGCTGTAATACAAGCTCATCGAGGAATGAGAGTCACCATGTTTAATTTATTTCATAATCACAAAGGTAGTTTTTTTGTTCTTACACTGACCCTACTCATCTGTTCTATGACAGCTACATTCACACTTAGCAACCACATTTCTGACAGCGTCTCCATTCTGTTCAGCATTATGCTGAGTATGCTTCTCATCAGCCTAGTTTTGGCACTACTTTGGGAAAAAATTGAAGGGATCTGTAATCCATAAACAGGCTTTTTAGTTTTTTCAAGGTGAAAATTCACGTATATTGAAGGCAATTTTTTCACCGCATGGACATCAAAACATGAGCAAACAGTTTGCTGTTGTTGGTAATCCAATCGAACATTCACGCTCTCCTGAACTACATCATGCCTTTGCCCAAAAATCAGGTATCGATCTCACTTACAATAAGCGTCTTGCTCCTCTTGATGGCTTTGAACACAACATTCAAGATTTCTTTCAGGCAGGTGGTATCGGGTTAAATGTCACCGTACCCTTTAAAGAACAAGCCTTTGCCTTGTGCCAACAACTCACTGAACGTGCCAAAATTGCCAAAGCAGTCAATACCTTATGGATGCAAGATGGACAACTGTATGGTGACAATACTGATGGTCAAGGTTTAGTGAATGCCATTTTGGCGCTAGGCTGGTCACTTAAAAATAGTAAAATTCTGATTTTAGGTGCAGGCGGTGCAACCCGTGGCGTGATTTATCCATTGGCCCAAGCGGGCGCAAAACAAATCGTGATTGCCAACCGTACCTTGGCTCGCGCAGAACAACTGATAACGGACTTACAACAGGCTGTACCCAATACCGAATTATCTGCCACTGGTTTAGATCACCTAAGCGGGGAATTTGATCTGGTGATTAATGCCACATCTGCCAGCCTAACAGGCGATGCTTTACAACTGCCAGCACAGTTAAAATTCAGCCATGCTTATGAAATGGCATACGGAAAACCGTCCAGTTTTCTCGATCAAGCTGCACAGCGCCAAGTCCCATATAGCGATGGTTTTGGCATGCTGGTCGGTCAGGCGGTTGAAGCCTTTGCGATTTGGAATGGTGTTAAACCCGAACTACGAGATTTCCTCTAAACCTGATAAAAAAACAGGCAACCTTAAGGTTGCCTGCCATGTGATTGCGCTCTTATTTCTGTTTTGAACTTTGTAGAATCTGCAAATACACAGACTTAAATACATCTTTATCCATATATAAATATTCAGCACTACTGACCTGTTGAATACTGCTCAGGTTCGGTGACTTCTGACGTGACTGCACATAAAATTTACCTAAACGATTTGCCAGATGCTTCAAATCATTCGTGGCTTGCTCCTCATTGTGTGCGGTTAAATAGCTGACTTCATATAGCTTGGCAAAACGTGACTCACTACTGCCATACGATTTTTGAATAATTGCCCACTGCTTAGCCACTCCTGCCTCACGCTGCGCTTTTTTCACAATCGGTGTTGCATCAACTTTATAGAATGTTCTTGAATTGAGCTGGTGTTTTTTAATCAGCTGCTTGATTCTTGCCAGCTCCTGACCTTTTGGCGTGTAACTACCATTCTCCTGACCGTCATAATACGCCATGACCAGTGCAACCTCTTGAATATCCTGTGCCGAATAATGCTGCATAATTTGCGGATATTTCAGCGACAATAACATGCCATACACAAGCTGATAGGTTTTTATATACGAATGGTTTTGTGCATATGCTTGGTTAGCAAGCTGCTGAATTTGCTCATCCCAACTGTGTTGCCCAAATAGCCGTTTAAAGTGCTCAGCTTTTTCCTGTAATACAGTGCCTTGCGCCGCTTCTTCAAAAGATTTAGCTTTACGCATTCCCTCACGGTCAATATTTTTCGGATGACCATAATTGCTCCACTGGTTATTCGAGCGGATATCTAAAGTCTTATTGATCGAATCAGCTTTCAATTGTGCCTGATAATTGGTGGTGACAGCGCGCCCCTGACGGTCGATGCCGATCTCAATCACTAATGGATTACGCTGTTCTACTTTCGCCAGCAACGCCTGAATTTGAGGTTGTTTGGCTTGCCACTGGGTTTTAAAATCTGTGGCGCTCACCAATTTTTCCGATGATTGACCTTTAAACAGCTCCACGACTTTAAACACATTCGTACCTGTTTTGGCCAATTGCTCTGCAAGTTGGTCATCTTGTGTTTGACTTGCAAACAAATCAACACCTTCATCCAGACAGGTTTGATATTGCCCCACACTTGCTAACTTCGGTTGTTTTTGCAAATTTACGCATTGCTGTTTGGATACATCAGCCGCTTCTGTATCAGATCCTTCAGCTTCGCTCGCACTCGATTCACTATTTACTACGTCATTTTTGACAGCTGCCGCAGCATGATCTTCTGTATCACCCGTTGCCGCAGAAGCCACAGGTTCTAGATCTTTTGTATCGGTTAAACCCGCATCCTCATTTTCTACAACCGCATGATCTTTCCACAGGCCATAGGCCCAATCTGCCTGCTCTTGCGGCGTCATACGATTTAAATCGACTTGTTTGACTTCTGCGCTGACAGGCTTTTCACTGAGCAAATGCTGGGTCAAATAAGCGCTATTGACAGTGGTATAGCTCAGGCTTTGCGCAACATATTCCTCAAGAGAGGTATGTAATTGTACTTTTTCGACAACACCCTGCTGGCGTTCAGCGGCACTTACATTAACATGAGTCAACTGTTCTGGTGTTGCCAGAATATAGGGCAACGCATTGCTTTGTTTCAGGTAATCGACCAACAAGCGCATATCCAGCTGATTGAACTGACCTTTAAATTTAGACAGGTCAAAATACATCAACTGGTCACGCTGTTCTGGAGCAGCCAAAAATGGCATAAATGCAAAAACGTTGGTATAGAATTTGGCCTGTTTCAAGTC
The DNA here is from genome assembly GCF_004331075.1 of Acinetobacter brisouioides. Lineage (GTDB taxonomy): Bacteria > Pseudomonadota > Gammaproteobacteria > Pseudomonadales > Moraxellaceae > Acinetobacter. Next base: position 243,127 of record NZ_SJNX01000005.1, read on the forward strand.
AACGATGAGCGGATAACTAAGCTGCATTTGTAAACTTGGTGTCTGATAACGAGCCGTCAGGTTCATACCCGCCACCTGATCGCGATAATCAACGCCACCCTGATAATTCACTTGAAAATCTTGTAAGAAATTGAAACCTGTTGTAAGCAGACGTGACCACTTTTGCTTGCCGTTTTGCAGTTGTTCCTGAAGCAAGGCAAGCTCAAGCTGCTGACGCTGCTCGGCAGATAAATTGATTTGCTGTGTACTCAAATAATGATTTAATCTGTTTTTTAATTCCTGATTTAACTCAGGATTTTTCTTGAATGTATGTGCACTCTGTTGCACATCGAAACTAAGATCCCCTTTGAAATCAAAGCCGGAATTCTCATAAATTGCACTGACTGCATGCACAGTATGATCCTGAATTTGTTCCGTTTTTTGAGGTGACTGAACAAAATGCTGTGAACAACCTGCCAAACTTAAACCAAATAAACAACATGTTAAATATTGTAATTTCATCATCACTTGTTTTTTCCGTCTTGTTATATCGACTTATCGCTATAGTGCGATTTTTCGGAGAGACTTTAACAAAAATAATAATATACAAATAATAGCTTTATGTAATTCAATCCATCGGATTTGCCTTATTGACAGCACTTGCAAGTCAGGCTATCAATGTAATTAGTACACGGTTATGAATAATGAAATCCATCAGAACGCAATAAAAATTAGGATATTTGCCTTATGACCACATATAAAGCGCCCCTACGTGACATACGTTTCCTTATGAACGAGGTGTTTCATTATCCTGAACACTATAAAACCCTCTCCAATGCTGAAAATATTGACCAAGACACGGTTGATATGATTTTGGAAGGGGCGGCAGATTATTGTGAAAATGTCCTCGCACCGTTATATCAAACAGGTGATGATGAAGGCTGTCATTTTAAAGATGGCGTCGTCACCACACCAAAAGGCTATAAAGAAGCCTACGACCAGTTTGTCCAAGGTGGCTGGCAAGGGTTGTCTTACCCTGAAGAATTTGGTGGGCAAGATTTACCCATGTCACTCAACCTGATTAAATCTGAAATGATGGGTACAGCCAACTGGTCATTTACCATGTATCCGGGTTTAAGTATGGGCTGTATGAATACCATTATGCAGTTTGGTACGCCTGAGCAGAAAACCACGTATATGCCGCATCTGGTAGCAGGAACATGGAGTGGTACCATGTGTTTGACTGAGCCACAGTGTGGTACTGACCTTGGACAAGTCAAAACCAAGGCTGAGCCGAATGCCGATGGTAGCTATGATATTACAGGCACCAAAATTTTCATTTCGGCAGGTGAACATGACTTGACTGAAAATATTGTGCATATTGTGCTGGCACGTTTACCCAATGCACCTCAGGGTACCAAAGGTATTTCCCTGTTTATTGTGCCGAAGTTCTTGCCAAATACCGATGGCGGTGTGGGCGAGCGTAATGCGGTAAATTGCGGTTCGATTGAACATAAAATGGGAATTAAGGCATCTGCCACAGCAGTGCTGAACTTTGACCAAGCCAAAGGCTTCTTGATCGGTGAGCCGAATAAAGGTTTACATGCCATGTTTACCTTTATGAACACGGCGCGTATTGGTACAGCGGTACAAGGTATCGCCCATGCAGAATTATCTTATCAAGGTTCGCTGCCTTATGCGAAACAGCGTATGTCGATGCGTGCCTTGTCTGGCAAGAAAGACCCAGACAAACCTGCTGATGCAATTATTCACCACGCCGATGTACGTCGCATGTTATTAACCCAAAAAGCCATCGCTGAAGGTGGGCGTGCCATGATCTATTATGCCGCGCAGCTTGCTGACAAAATGAACGATGCCTTGAAACGTGGTGATCAGGCAGAGTTTGAAGCCTATGATGACAAACTCGGTTTTTACACCCCAATTTTAAAAGGTTTCCTGACTGAGCTGGGCTTTGAAGCAGCCAATCATGGCATGCAGGTCTTTGGCGGACATGGGTATATTAAAGAATGGGGTATGGAACAAATCGTCCGTGATGCCCGTATTTCAACCTTGTATGAAGGGACAACTGGCGTGCAGGCACTCGACTTGATTGGTCGTAAAGTACTGCTCTCGTCTAAAGGTAAAATTATTCGTGACTATACTGCCGAGATTTTGAAATTCTCAGGACGGCATGCCCGTAACAAATACTTGCGCCGCTTTATCTGGGATTTAACCAAACTTTGCGCGCAGTGGAATGCGATTACTGTACGAATTTTCTTGGCAGCACGCAAAGACCGCGATGTAGTATCTGCTGCCTCTGTCGACTTCCTGATGTTCTCGGGTTATGTGATGATGGCCTATTTCTGGGCACAACAAGCCGCGATTGCTTCTGAAAAAATCGAAGCAGGTGACGGTGCAGAAACCATCGAGTTTTATAAAGCCAAAATCAAGGTGGCAGATTTTTACTTTGACCGTATTTTGCCACGCGCCCAAGGACATGCCGAATCTGCGGTAACACCATCAAAAAGCCTGATTGGCTTACCTGTCGAACATTTCAGTTTTGATTACTAAGCCATAATTTCAAAATAAAAAGAGCGCTCAATGCGCTCTTTTTATTGGATCACTTTAATCGTCTAAATCGAGTACTTGTTCCAGTAACCGCTCTGATGGCGCAAAATAATAAGCACCGTCCACCGCAGCCACAAAATGCAATAAGCGGTCATGAATTCCATCACCACTGGTTCCAAACATACGCTGCAACATCCGATCAATACGAGTCAAATCTTTGGTATAGGCAATAAAAAATAGCCCCTGATCACCATGCCCATCGCCATACGGTAGACTGTGACGCAAGATCTCAAGTTCCTCACCTTCATCATCCTCAACCACAGTACGGGCAATATGAGCATTTTCAGGTTTAGCTTCATCATCCAGTTCAATCGACTCAAGCTTGGTTCGCCCGATCACCTGTTCCTGAACATCGACTTTTAAACGGCGCCATTTATCCAGATCATGTACATAACGCTGGGCAAAGACAAAACTTCCCCCTGCAAATTCACCCGCTTCTGCCCCGAGTAATGCGGTTTCTTCGCGGTTATCGCTAAATTGCGGGTTTTCTGTGCCATCGATAAAACCTGTTAAATCACGCCCATCGAGATAACGAAAGCAAGCGCGTTCATCTAGGACTTCCACTTTGTCCTGAATGCCATTAAAGAAGGTTTGACTCAACGAAAAACAGATATCGGTACGCTGACTGGCAATATGAATCAACACATCAGCAGGCTGCACAGGCATGTTAAACGCACCCGCTTGTGGATCAAGTTGGTTAAAACCCGCAGGTGTAGTGCCATGTAACTGATGCCAAAGTTCAGGGCCAAAAGCCACTGCTGTTTTGATTTGTTCATTCGGATGTTGGGTGATCAGCCGATCTCGTTCTGAGAAAAATTTCTCTAGTTGTTTTTTTAAATCATAAAGACTGAGCTGGTTCAAACGAACCACAAGAAAACGCGCATGATCTGAAGGTAATGGCAGAATTACGGATTGAGCAGTCATGAAAAGCTCCTAAATGCTATTGTAATTTATTGCTCGAATCATTCTGCCCAAAGCATTCCCTGCTTAATAGCCTATTTTTGATAATATTTTTTGCGCTAAACAGTCACCTTCCATGAGTTGCCACAGGATTGCGATTTTGTTCAATCCAGTTAAAATCAGAGTCACGATCATTTTCCCCAAAATAAAGGACACACAACTTTGTGACTACCCTGCTGATTTCTTATCTGATTGCGATTACTTTACTGACAATTACCCCCGGGCTGGACACCACGCTAATTTTGCGTACAGCGACAGTGGAAGGTCGTCAAAAAGCTTTACAAGCAGCGATTGGAATTAATTTGGGGTGTTTGGTTTGGGGACTGGTGGTTGCCTGTGGACTCGGTGCCTTGCTGAGTAGTTCAGTGCTAGCTTTCACCTTGCTAAAATGGACAGGGGCGATATATCTGGCTTGGCTCGGGGTACAAATGCTGCGCAACCCGCGTCAGCACTTGGGCAATTTGGAGCAAGGTACAACTCCGCAGCAAAACTGGTTACTCAAAGGCTGTCTGAGTAATTTGCTCAATCCGAAAGTCGGAATTTTCTATATTTCATTTTTACCGCAGTTTGTGCCTGATCAGCATGCCGCAACCATGTGGATTATGCTTCTGGTACTGATTCATATTGTACTGACGCTGATCTGGTCAGCTTTCCTGATTATCGGTTCACAGCCTTTTGCCAAATATTTGAAACAGCCGAAAATCGTACAGAGTATTGACCGTATTACGGGTGCTGTTTTTGTCTTGTTTGCGCTGAAACTGGCATTCAGCAAACGCTAAAACATTAAATACAATAAAGGGGCATTTTGCCCCTGTATCGTGTTGAATATCAGTTCAGTTACGAAAATTACGATTGAATTCATCTCATATCAATTCACCAAGATAAGATCTTGATAATTTTTCATTCTTATCAAATACTTCATACTTTCTTGATTGATTCTAGAATTTATAAAAACTCTTCTAGCACACTATTTAAAAATAAATGCCCTTTTTCAGTACAAGCCAGCCGCTCAACATCTTCGATCAAAAGTTGTTGTTGCTGTAAGTTGTCAACACTTACCGCAACACTGGAAAATGGCAAGCCTGTACGCTGCTGATAAAACTCACTCGGTACGCCTTCATTTAAACGCAGTGCATTCATCATAAATTCAAAAGGCAGATCTTCATCATCAATGCGTTGCCACTGCAATGCAGGTGCAGGCACTTTGGCCAAGTAGTCTTTCGGTAAGCGGCTTTTTTGGAAACGGTAAATGCCATCGGGCTGCGTGACTTTACCGTGTGCCCCTGCCCCAATTGCCAAATAATCCCCAAACTGCCAGTAGTTCAGGTTATGTCGGGAAGGCAATTCTTTACGCCATGCCGACACTTCATAATTGATAAAGCCTTGTGCTTTTAAATACGCTTCACCTTGCTGCTGGATCTCAAGCAATACATCTTCATCGGGTAAAAGTGGCTGAGTACGGAAAAATACTGTATTTGGCTCAATGGTGAGCTGATACCAAGACACATGGGTTGCCCCGCATTCCACCGCCAAACGCAAATCCTGTAAGGCTTGCTCAAGGGCTTGCTGTGGCAAACCGTGCATCAGGTCGACATTGACCCGTTCAAAGCCCGCCTGCCGTGCCTGCTGAATGGCTTTTTGGGCATTGTCACCGCTATGAATACGCCCTAAACGCTGCAAATGTTCGTTGTCAAAACTCTGTACACCAATCGACAGACGGTTAATGCCTGCCTGTAAATAATCGACAAAAGGCTGATGCTCTAGTGTACCTGGATTGGCTTCCAAGGTAATTTCACAGTCAGCCGAAAAATTCAGCCGTTGTTTTAATTCGCTAAATAACCATTGATAGCCTGCCGCCGAAATCAGTGACGGCGTTCCGCCACCAATAAACACACTCTGAATCTCGCGCCCCTGTGCCCATTCAATCTGCGTATCAAAGTCTGCAACCAGCGCCTGTAGATATTCCTGTTCCAAATCCAGTGACAATTTGCCATCGGGTACAGCATGCGAATTGAAGTCACAGTATGGGCATTTACGCACACACCACGGCATATGAATGTACAGCGAAAGCGGAATATTTTGCGGATTAAACAAGCTCAAGAACTCAGCCTAAAATAAGAAAAACCATCGTAGATTTTAGCATGTCTGACGCATAAAAGCCGCTGGGCAATGCTACACTGAACTGAAAATAACAACAGCAAGGATCAGCCGTGAAACTTACAGTCCACCTGTTATGGTTGTGTCCGCTTGCCTTTGGTGTGGGCATTGCCATGACTTTTCAAACGGCGATTAACAGTGCCTTACGCGAACATTTAACCTCGGCGCTGCATGCTGCTCTGATTTCCTTTAGTGTCGGGACACTGACTTTATTACTGTTAGTGCTATTTTTTACCAAGAGTTATCCGCAATGGCAGACCTTGAGCCTGTTACCGTGGTATTTGTGGTTTGGTGGCTGTTTGGGGGTTTATGCCATCAGCATGAGCATTTATACTGCCCCTAAACTGGGCTTTTTGACCTTTTCTGGTTTGGTACTGTTTGGTCAAATCAGTATGTCAATATTACTGGATCACTTTGCGTGGTTTGGTAATGAGCGTGTCCCGATCTCTTGGCAACGTGTTTGCGGAGCCGTCGCAATTTTTGTTGGTGTATTACTTACTCTACAACGCTAATTTATTTGAGTATTTTCAGTGCTAAAAACTCCTTCGACAGGCGTGGAACTCAGACGCCTGTTTAGTCTTATGATTCCCATTCTGATTACCCAGTTTGCCCAAGCGGGTTTAGGGTTAATTGATACCATTATGGCGGGGCATTTGTCCGCAAGCGATTTGGCTGCGATTGCCGTTGGTGTCGGGATCTGGATTCCTGTGATGCTGATGTTTACAGGCATTGTACTGGCAACAACCCCATTGGTGGCTGAAGCACTGGGCGCTCGGCAAGAGCACCAAATTCCGCATATTGTGCGTCAATCTTTATGGGTCGCAGGACTACTCGGCATTTTAGCCATGTTACTGCTCCAGTTTATGCCGCTGCTATTACCGTTATTTAAAGTTCCTGTAGATTTAATGCCCAAAGCCAGCCTGTTTTTGCATGCAGTTGGTTTTGGTATGCCTACGATCACTTTATATACGGCACTGCGTTGTTATTCTGAAGCATTGGGCTATCCGCGCCCTGTGACTGTGATTAGCTTGTTGTCACTGGTGGTTTTGGTGCCACTGGATTACATTTTTATGTATGGAGTCGGCCCGATTCCACATTTAGGCAGTGCAGGCTGTGGTTTCGCCACCGCGATTTTACAATGGCTGATGCTGGCCACTTTGGCAGTCTACATTTGGAAAGCAAAAAAATATCAAACTCATAAAATTTTCAGTCACTGGGAAGCGTTCGACAAAGCTATCGCCAAACGGATTTGGAATCTTGGTCTTCCTATTGGTTTAGCGGTATTTTTTGAAGTCAGTATTTTCTCAACGGGTGCAATTATTTTAAGTCCTCTTGGCGATACCATCATTGCCGCGCATCAGGTTGCAATTTCGGTGACTTCACAATTATTCATGATTCCGATGTCACTAGCGATTGCCCTGACCATTCGCGTTGGGACGTATTATGGCGAAAAAAACTGGGAAGGCATGCGTAAAGTGCAAAAACTTGGGCTAATGACAGCCACAGGTATGGCATGTCTGACCATGGGTTTTATTGCCCTGTTTCATAACCAGATTACGGCGCTATATACCAATGATCCTGCCGTGGCACAGGTGACTGTGTATTTGCTGTTTTTCTGTATTGCTTATCAAATGATGGACGCATGGCAAGTCAGTGCCGCAGGCTGTTTGCGTGGGATGCAGGACACTCAAGCGCCGATGTGGATTACTTTACTGGCGTATTGGGTGGTGGCATTACCGCTCAGTATTTACTGGATTCGCTATCAGCATATGGGGCCACAGGGCATCTGGATTAGCCTGATTGTGGGTTTGGCAGTAGCATGTGTGCTGTTGCTTGGGCGTTTGTATAGGATGAATCAGCGTTTAAAAGTACAAGCCTACTGAATTTATTTTCACAGAAATAAAAAAACGCATCAATTTCAGATGCGGTTTTTTATGGCTTGAGGAAGTCGAAACTTAATGCACTAAAGCATCGGCAATCGCTTCAACCAACTGCTGTGCGATTTCCTGTTTGCTGGCTTTAGCGAGATCACGTTTTGGTAATGCATGCTTTTGTGCAAAAAACACCGTCATGGCATTTTCATCAGATGCAAAACCAATGTCGCTACGTGACACGTCATTACAAGCGATCATATCCAGTTTTTTCGCGACCAGTTTGCCTGCTGCATATTCTTCAACATTGCGGGTTTCTGCGGCAAAGCCCACCATAAACGGGCGTTTCTGCTGCTGGGCAATCGTTGCGACAATATCGGGATTTTTAATCAGTGAAACATCCAGTTCATCGCCCGATTTTTTAATTTTATGCTCGGCAACCTGCGCCACACGATAATCTGCCACTGCAGCCGTCGCAATAAAAATATCACAGCCATATTCAAGCTGCTGCAAGCTTTGATCCAGCATTTCTAAAGCCGAATGCACATTAATCCGTTCCACACCATTTGGTGTATCGAGGCTCACAGGGCCTGCAATTAGGGTGACTTTTGCCCCTGCGGCATAACAGGCACTGGCTAAGGCAAAGCCCATTTTGCCTGTACTATGATTAGAAATATAACGTACAGGATCAATCGCTTCGCGGGTTGGCCCTGCGGTAATCACCACACGTTTGCCTGCTAGCAAACCAAATTTTTCAGCAATTGCACGTTGGGTCTGATGAAAATACAGTTTAACCTGTTCTGCCAAAAATTCAGGCTCTGGCATACGCCCTAAGCCGATATCCCCACAAGCTTGCGCTCCTGCAGCAGGCATAATCACATGCACACCATCTTCAACCAGCATCTGCAAATTACGCTGTGTGGCTTTAGCTGCCCACATTTGCTGGTTCATGGCAGGTACTACCCAAACAGGCGCTTTGGTTGCCAGATATAAAGTGCTGAGCAAATCATCGGCTAGACCATGTGCAAACTTGGCCAGTGTGTCACAACTGGCAGGCGCAACCAGTAACAGGTCTGCCCAACGTGCCAGTTCGATGTGTCCCATTCCCGCTTCGGCTTCAGGATTGAGCAATTCGGTATGTACAACATTGCCTGAAAGTGCCTGAAAAGTGAGAGGGGTAATAAACGCTTGCGCGCCATGAGTCATCACCACACGGACATTAAAACCGTAGTCTTTTAGACGGCGAACCAGAATGGCGCTTTTGTATGCAGCGATACCGCCAGTTACAGCCAACAGAATGTTTTTGCTTGAAATTACACTTACATCAAAGCTCACGAGGGGCTACCTTTGTGTTGCAGTGGCGCTCACAATAGCATTAAATATAACGAATCCCAAGTCATGGGAAAAACAACAACGATTTATTTAGAATTAAAAAATATGAGTTTATCTAGCATTAAATCGTGGCCTGAACAGGAACGCCCACGTGAACGATTATTAAGCCAAGGTGCCAGCAGCGTATCCGATGCAGAATTACTGGCGATTTTTCTACGTTCAGGCTCTCAGCAATATTCAGCGGTTGAACTTGCCCGTGTCTTGATTCAGCATTTTCAAGGGCTTGCTCCCGTCTTTGATGCATCTCTTACCGATTTGTCTGGTTTTCACGGAATTGGTTCCAGCAAATATGCGCAGCTTATGGCCGTCAAGGAACTGGGGCGGCGTTATCTGAGTCAGACCTACAATGCTTTACGGCAAGCTCTCGACTCCTCGGCATTGGTCATGAACTATTTACGCTACGAACTACAAGGTGAAAAACAGGAAGTGTTTGCGGTACTTTATTTGGATACAGAGCTGCATAAACTGGCTTTTAAAAAACTATTTTTTGGTTCGTTACAACACTGCAGCATTTCCATCAATCAATTGTTACGCCATGCAATTGAACAGCATGCGGTGCATATTGTGATTGCACATACTCACCCTTTTGGATTTGCCCAACCTTCAACTGCCGATCATGAATTGACGAAGCAGATTCATGCTGCTTGCCAACTGCTTGAAATCAAACTACTTGACCATTGCATTATTGCACCAACAGGTTCATTCTCTTTCGCGGAGCAACAGCTTTTGCCTTCTCCTTCAGAACTGAACAAGTGATAGAAACCTTATGATTATCCGCGATAAAAGTAATATTTTTAACCTGTTATTTTCTTGGAGAGGGACGATCCTGCCTAAAGTCCTGCCATCTTTAGCTGTAGTAATGTTAGCTTCAACAGTGACCGCCACACTGACCTATTATGGCATGTTGCATGTGCCACAAGTCCCTGCGATTGGTTTTACCATTTTCGGGGTAATTCTGTCGATCTTTTTGGGCTTTCGTAACAATGCCTGCTATGACCGCTGGTGGGAAGGTCGCAAACTCTGGGGCGCACTGATTGCCAATGCCCGCCACATGGATCGCGATACGCGCGTATTATCGCATGCTCGCCGCGAACGGGTCATTCACCATGTCATTGTGTTTGCCAATATGCTACGTGACCGTTTACGCCATCAAACTGCCAACCCGACCCAATTACTTGAAACAGGCCGCTTAAATGAACATGCCGTAGAACGGCTCAATCAGCATCTGAATGCCCCCCAATATACCTTGGGGCTGATTCAATGGGAGCTGATGCAAGCACTCAAAGACGGCGAAATTAGCGATATTTTGTACCAACAGGTCAACATGCATGTAGTCGATATGGGTAATGTTCAGGCTGGCTGTGATCGGATTGCCAGTACGCCATTGCCCTTTTCTTATTCAGTTCTATTGAATCGTACCGTGTACTGTTTCTGCTTCTTGCTGCCTTTTAGTCTGGAATCCATCTTAGGCTTATGGACACCGCTGTTTGTCGGGATTCTGGCGTATTTGTTTTTGGGGCTGGATATGCTCAGCGCCGAACTTGAAGAGCCCTTTGGTACACAAGACAACGACTTACCACTGGACTCAATTGTACGCCTCATCGAACGTGAATTACTGAGTTCACTGGGTAAGCCAATCCCTGCCCCGATTCAAGTAGACAATCATAATTTGCTATAAAAAAACCATTAAATGCTTAGATTAGGCTTTTGCATAAATCCCTTTCCTTTCTTCCTCTACGAGAAAAAATAAAGAGGGGGAAGTCATGATGAAAAAGCCTATCGTTGAGCATTTTTTCAATTCAATAACCACTCAGGGAATGATGCTGTGATTAAAATTTTAGGCAGAGCCGACTCGATCAATGTCCGCAAAGTGCTTTGGCTCTGTGATGAATTAAATATTGCCTATGAGCGTGAAGACTGGGGACGTGGTTTTCAGTCGCCTCAAGCGCCAGAGTTTGTAAAACTCAATCCCAATGCCACGATTCCTGTGATCATTGACGGTGATTTGGTGCTGTGGCAGTCCAATTCGATCATTCGCTATTTAGCCAATGCTTATGCAGGGCAAAACCTTTATCCAACCGATGCCAAACAACGTGCCATCATCGATCAGTGGATTGACTGGCAAGGCATTGAGCTGAATAACAGCTGGACGTATGCCCTGATGAATTTGTTTCGCCATTCGCCTGAACACCAAGATCCGAAACTGGTGGAAAAGAGTATTCAGACATGGAGCAAAATGATGAAGATGGTTGAGCAACAACTGGAAAAAACTGGGGCTTATATCACAGGCGAGCATTTTTCTTTAGCTGATATTGTGATTGGGCTATCGGTACAGCGTTGGTATTTAACTCCGTTTACTAAACCTGATTATCCACATGTAAAACGTTACTATGAATTACTCAGCCAGCGTGAAGCTTATCTGCGTTGGGGTAATAACGGGCAAAATTAGCCTTCAAAATAGATCATTCACAGCTTATAGATTTAAAATAAATTATTTTTTATTTTCATCATTTTAAATACATCCTAAAATTAGAAATACTGCCTCTCTCAAGTATTTCTAATCTCAGGATAAAATGGGTCTTGAGCGAATTCTATCAACACCATTTAACGAAAACTCTCCCAAATTCCCACCTGTTCAGGTCTTGGACATGGTGCTTGTCCAAGCTTGAGCCATGGCATATGTTTACCATGAAAATCACTGCCGATAGAGACCTTTAAATTGTTTTGCGCAATCATGCGATCAACCATTTGCCGAGTCGACAGTGAGTCTATTTCAGGTGCAAGCTCAACGGCATCTCCTGCACTTTGAGCAAATAAATCAATCAAATATCGAGTATTGGTCGCAGACAAATCATAACGGGTCGGATGAGCCAGTACCGCAAAACCCTGTGCTTCATGGATTGACTGCACAGTATCTTGAAGGCTCAAACCATCAAACTTGACATAAGCAGGCTTACCTTCTTTTAAAAAGCGGTCAAAAGCTTGTTGCAACCGACTGACCACATCATTTTTAAGTAAGGCTTTGGCAATATGGCTACGGGTAATCCGATCAGGCTGCTGCTCAACTTCCAGTAAAATTTCAGGATATAAATCAATTTTGACTAATTGCTGCAATTTTTCACAAATACGCTGGGCACGTTCAGCCCGAATTTTCTGCTGCTGTTCTAAAACATATTCTAAAGGTTCAGGATTTTGCATATTCAGCGCGACAATATGCACACTATAACTTTTCTTGGTGGCAGGACGTGACCACTGGCTAGAAATTTCCACACCCGAAATTAACGAGATGCCATATTGCTCAGCCGCTTGTCTAGCCCGTTTAATTCCCTGCATAGAATCATGATCGGTTAAGGCAAGTACATCAATATTACGCTCGGCAGCCAACGCCAAAAGCGCTTCTGGTGACAAAGTCCCATCAGAAATATTGCTATGTGTATGTAAATCTATCACCTGCATATTTTATACTATGCCATTCTTGAAACTGGATTAGATACTCTAACATGAAAGCACTTTTAGACTTTGTGCCGCTCATTATTTTCTTTTACTTATATAAAACTGTTGATCCGACCGATAAACATCACCCTTTACTTACTTTGATTGGTTCACCAGGCGGGATCGACAATAATAATATTCTGGCAGCAACCACAGGTCTGATTATTTCTATGTTAGTGGTTTACAGTGCGTTATTTGTTTTCCAGAAATTCCGTTTAGATAAACAACAATGGATCGTGCTGTTTATGACGGTGATTTTTGGGGGCGTCACCTTACTCTTGAGCGATGACTTTTATATTCGTCTCAAAGCCGCGCTTTTAAATCTGGTTTTTGCAGGCGCATTTGCACTCTCTCCATTTTTCACCAAAGATCGTAGTACCCTCATTCAGCGCATGTTTGGCCCTATCCTTGAACTCACCTCATCGGCATGGAAAAAACTCAACTATGCATGGGCGGTGATGTTTGTGGTGATGTCAGGTTTACATGTGTTCTTCGCATTTTTATTTGCACATGGCAAATATTGGGGAGAATTTACTGCATTTGGTGACATGATTGTGATGTTTTCTTTTATCATTATCCAGTTTGTCGTATTACGAAAACATTTCAAATCTCCAGAAGAGTAAATCAGAGAAGATTATGGCTTTATTTGTAGTATCCTGTACCGACCATGAAGGTACTCTTGAACAACGTATCGCATCCCGTCCTGCACATCTGGCTCGCCTTGAACAGCTCAATGCTGAGGGTCGTCTGATTATTGCAGGCCCTATGCCAAAACAGCCAGGCAATCCACAAGCTGGATTTTATGGCAGCACCCTGATCGTTGATTTCGATTCTCGCGAAGATCTCGATGACTGGCTGAAAGAAGAGCCTTATCTCAAAGCAGGGGTTTATAGTCAGGTTGACGTTAAACCTTTCATTCAAGTTTTCCCAAAAGGATAAAATCATGCGTGTTGTTGTACCAAGCTTACTCAGCTTGCTTCTGCTTAGTTCTTCAGCATGGGCTGTTGAAACAGCAACTCAGCCGCAAGCTGCTGCACCCACGGGTACAACAGCAACAGCCCCACCGACAACACAAAAACCTGCTACACTTGCACAGCCCGCAGCCAAGCCTGCGGCTGTCAAACTCAATCAGCCTGCCCCGATTATGGAGCTGACGCCTGCACAAATTGCCCAGAAAAAAGCTGAAGAAGATGCCCGCATTAAAGCATTAGTCAAAAACCAATTGACGCGTATGCAGCAATTGGAAAAAGCTAATCTGGATGCGTTAGCACAAAACCAAGCCCTCCAGCTTAAAAATGACAATTTGAATGTACAGGTTCAGGTGTTACAAAGTGAACGTAGCGCTCAAATCTTTATGTATGGTGCAGCGACCATGGGCGTTGGCGTGTTAATCGGCTTTCTGCTCGCAGGTTATATTTATACCAAACGTCGTCGTCAGTGGTAAATCTGAGGTAATTTTGCATGTTTAGTGCAATTGAAACGGCTGAGCTGGATTGGCAACAGGTCGATGGCATTAATGTGCCCATTTCAAAACAATTTGGCGATGTATATTTTTCCAAAGACAATGGCTTACTTGAAACTTGCCACGTTTTTCTCAATGGCAATGATTTAACTGAACGTCTGGCACAGCTTGATGACTATGCATATTTTTGTGTTGGTGAAACAGGTTTTGGTACAGGTCTAAATATTCTGGCCTTGTGGCAACTGTGGCAGCAGGTACGCCCTGATAATCATAGCCATTTGCATGCTATCAGTGTCGAAAAATTTCCACTGTCCAAAACTGATTTGATTCGAGCGCTCAATGCATGGGAAGAGCTGCGTCCTTTGGCTGAGCAACTGATTGCTCAGTATCCATTGCCAATTTCAGGCTGCCATCGCCTTAATTTTCCAGAAGAACGCTTTAGCCTTGATTTATGGCTAGGCGATGCAGAAGACGTGTTTCCAGTTATACCAAAAACTCAGCAGGTCAATGCTTGGTTTTTAGATGGCTTTGCACCTTCGTGTAATCCTGAACTGTGGCAACAAAACGTATTAGATCAAATTATCCGACTCTCAGATGTCGGTACAACTTTTTCCTCGTTTAGTGTCGCAGGCATTCTCAAACGTGGCTTAAAACAGCATGGCATCCAGATTTCCCGTCCACGCGGTTTTATGCATAAACGGGAAATGCTCAAAGGCATTTGGGCAAGTGAAGATCATCTGACTCAGCAACAAGCTAGACCTGCTCAAAAAACCATTGCGGTCTTAGGTGCAGGGATTGCGGGCTTATCTACGGCATGGGCGTTCGCACAACGTGGACACAAGGTACATCTGTTTGATGGCAATGGTGCGCTCTCAGGTGGCTCAGGCAACCCTTTAGCCTTGCTCAATCCAAAGCTTTGTCCAATTCAACAAAGCCATGAACATCTGATGTTGGTGAGCTGGCAATATGCCCTGCGTCACTACACCCAATTTAGAGCCTTTCGCCCGTTACAGGTCAGCCAGTTTGATTTAAAAAACAATGGTGAACTGGCAAAACTGCCTGCCCAATATCCTGAAAGATTGCTTTCTCCGCAAGCAAATGCTGAATTTGCAACGACCCTGCAAGGTATTTGCCTCACTCAAGCAGGTGCGGTGTACCCGCATCAACTGCGTGATGAAATATTGGCACATAAAAATATTCATTTTCACCCACAACACATCACAGCATTGAGTCATGACACACTGATTCAATTACTTGATCAACAACACTCTGTATTGCTTGAAGCAGACCATGTGATTGTCTGCTGTGCGCTTAGCAACACACAGTTCTTTGAAAATCATCCTGTACTGAAGCCGATTCGTGGGCAAGTCAGCTGGGTTAACAATGCATCGCAATCTTTAGCGGCAGATCAAGCTTATAGCTATGGTGGCTATTGTATGCAGCTCAATGCACAAGAACTGATTCTAGGCGCATCGTTTCACCCACAGCGGGATGATGTCGAAGTTCTTGAAGCTGACCATCAGCATAATCTGGAATTATTGCAACAGCTCAGCCCAGAATATGCCGCAACACTACCAGAGATAAGTAGTTGGCAAGGGCGTGCTTCAGTGCGCGCGCAAAGTCAGGATTATTTTCCATTGCTGGGCAAGCCTAATGCTGAACGTGAAGTGTATAGCTTTGCAGGATTAGGCTCAAAAGGCTTTTTATATGCACCACTCTGTGCTGAGATTCTAGCGGCTGAGATTCTTGGAGAGGCTTGTCCTGTACCCATTAATTTACGTCAAAAATTACAGGTACAACGCTTTCACAAAAAACAAAAAGTCAAAAAACCATATTTTGTGAAGGAAATGAAAACTGAAGAGAAAAAAGAATTGTAAAATTTATTATGATTATTTTTCTTTAAACCGCACCTTTAGCTAAGGTGCGGTTTTTATTTGCTTTAATTTTGTTCGATTGGTAGTCCCGCCTCTTTTGCTGCGCGTGTTCCACCCATCAGGATCACATATTCACGCGCGCTATCAAAACCTTCCAGTTTTTCAGCCGCACGTGGGGCTTTACTACCACCGCCACAAAGAATATAAATTGGCTGACCCGCACCCACTTGAGTTAAGCAACTGATATTCAAGTCATTAATAGGCTGATTGATTGCCCCTTTGATATGACCCTCTGCATAGGCAGCAGCATCACGAACATCCCAAATGACCGCGTCTTCTGGGAACTCAAATGTTGTAATTTCTTGTTTACGGATCATTGCGCACTCCTTTGATATAAACAACACTTGGCAAATGAAGAAAACCCTCTTAGCATCTCAAATATTTCATCCATTTGTAAAGGTCTCAACATGCCATCATTTGATATTGTATCTGAACTTGAGCTATTTGAAGTCAATCATGCTATACAAAACACACAAAAAGAGATTGCAACACGTTTTGATTTTCGCGGTCACGATGTTTCAATTGAACTTAATGAAAAATCAAAAGAAATTAAAATTTCGACTGAAAGCGATTTTCAATGTGAACAGGTCTACAGTATGCTCGAAAACCACTTTTACAAACGTAAAATTGATGTTCAGGCACTTGATCCACAACAAGCTACAGCGTCTGGAAAAAATGTCGTACAGGTAATCAAACTCAAAGATGGGCTAGATTCAGATACTGCAAAAAAAATTAATAAATCTATTAAAGAGAGCGGTATTAAAGCGCAATCTTCAATCCAAGGCGATAAAATTCGTGTCACTGATAAAAAACGCGATACGCTACAACAAGTCATGACGTACTTACGTGAACAACAGTTTGGTGTGCCTTTACAGTTTAACAACTTTAAAGATTAAACATTGCTCTATAAAAAATCCCCGTAGTTCATTTTACGGGGATTTTTAACATCTCATATTTAAGCTTTTGTCTGGCTTAAAAATTTCTGTTTTGCTTCTTCTGGAATCTGTCGCTTATTCCCTTCCGCATCCACTGCAACAAAGGTAAATGTACCTTGAGTAATGCGCTTTGGCTCACGCGAACTGTCATGACTATCCCAGACTTCGATTTGCATCTGAATTGAGGTATTACCTACTTTAAGAATCTTGGTATAGCAGCTCACCACATCACCGACTTTCACGGGCACTAAAAAAGTCATTTCATGAATAGAAATCGTAGCACAGCGTCCCTTACTAAACCGCTCGGCATGAATCGCCCCCGCCAAATCCATCTGTGAAACAATCCAGCCACCAAAAACATCACCACTCCAGTTCGTATCTGCTGGCATAGCAATGGTTTGTAATGACAATATTCCTTCTGGTTTTATGCTTGAATCTGACACTTTAGCTCCCTATTTCATCAGTTGTTGATCTAGCCATTGTTGTAATTCGCTAGATCGTAATGCTCCGCTTATTCTACCAATTTCGTTGGTTTTATTCATCAAAACTAATGTAGGAATACTGCGAACATGAAATGCCTGACTTAAACGTGGATTCTGCTCAGTATTAATCTTGGCAAAAATCACATTGGGATACCGCTTTGCAACTTCAGCAAAATGTGGTGCCATCATCTTACATGGCCCACACCAATCCGCCCATAAATCAATAAAAATTGGCAAATCACTGTTTTGTAAAATTGTACTGAAATTTTGCTCATTCAGTTCAATCGGCGCCAATGGCAATAAAACCTGATGACACTGACCACAATGTGGCTGTGCTGCCAGTTTTTCTTCAGGCACACGATTTTTAGCTAAACAGCTTGGACATACCACGATCATGAGTCAATCTCCTCAATTATCTTTATATTGATATAACAATGAGGGTAAAACATCAAAATTAAAACACTTAGCCCAAGAAAAAATCACCAAACCTTCACTAGATTTACCGTTTCACAATGAAATTACAGCGAGAGTTTGCGCTATCACAATAAGGTTAATGCTATGATAAACCAATCAAAATCAAACCCAGTTGGAGTTAAGCATGACTGAAAATGTCGGTTTTGCAGGACAGATCACCCCTGAACACGTTGCACAAATTGTAGAAAAAGGCTTTAAATCTATCGTCAACAACCGCCCAGATTTAGAAGGTGGTGCTGAACAGCCAACAAGTGCACAAATTGAAGAAGCAGCACGCCAAGCAGGTCTAGACTATGTCTATCAGCCTGTTGTTGCAGGGCAAATTACCGAACTAGATGTACGTACTTTTGCCAATCATTACAATGAATTACCAAAACCGATTTTAATGTTCTGTCGTACAGGTAACCGTTCAAATAACTTATACCAACTTGCAAAACAAATGGATTTGCTTGACGATTAAATCCTGTTTTCCTGTATTGCAACCTTGCAATACAGGAGTATTTTAAATGCAGATTTGGAGAATTTTGATCATGAAATGGATTGTAATCAGCTTAAGTTGTCTGATATTACTCACTGCCTGCAATAGTATGGATACTACTAAGCCAAGAGCCAGTATTATGATTGGCACAAGCATTTAAAACGCAGTATTGTTAAAAAATGCAATCTACCGCCTGAAAAAAAGTGAATATCCTTTATAGTTCTATAAAGGAATCTATACGTTAGAATAACAACATGTACGACTTAATTATTATTGGTGCTGGCACAGCAGGTATTAGTGCCTATAAAGAAGCGATTAAATACACACAAAACCTGTTAATCATTAATGCAGGTGCTTGGGATACAACGTGTGCCCGTGTTGGATGCATGCCCAGTAAAGTTTTAATTTCCTGCGCCAATCAACTACATGCAGCGCAGCATCTAGATCGAGTTGCCATTCAAGCAACTGTCACAGCTCAAACTGATCAAGTCATGTCACATGTGCGTCAATTACGTGATCGTTTTACACATGCCACACTCAAAGATGTCGACAGTTGGAATGCTGCACATAAAATCAACGGGCAAGCCCATTTTGTAGATTCCCAAACGGTTCAGGTGAATGGACAGCGCTATCAGGCAAAAAGTTTTATTCTTGCAGTTGGCTCCACACCGAATATCAATACAACATGGCAAACCACGCTAGGCGAACGCCATCTCACCTCAGACCAGATCTTTGAACTCGAGACCCTTCCTCAATCGATTGCTGTGGTGGGAAGTGGCATTATTGCCATTGAGCTGGCGCAGGCTCTACAGCGTTTAGGTGTGACAACCACCGTTTTTGCCCGTAGTAAGCGCGTTGGACAATTAACCAGTCCAACACTACAACAACTGGCTCAACAAGAACTCAGCAAAGAGCTGAACATTCTATTTGAAACCTTACCAGATACCGCACAATTAAATGCTGACCAGCAGGTTGAGATTCAATATACACAGCAACAGCAATCACAAACTCTTCGAGTGGATTATTTATTAAATGCTACAGGTCGACGCTCATTATTACCAAGCCTGCAACTTGAGAATATTGAAATAAATTTTCAAGATATCAAACAACTCCCTATTGATGAAAAAACCCGACAGCTTAGCAATTACCCGATTTTTATTGTTGGCGATGCAGCTACAACGACTCCCGTACAACATGAAGCAGCGCATGAAGGTAAAATGGCTGCACATAATTGTTTAAATTACCCAAAAATTCAGAGTATTAAGACCTTAACGCCTTTAAATATTGTTTTTTGTTCTCCTGAAATGGCAAGTGTGGGACAAAGCTATAAAGAACTTCAAACAAAAATATTCCCTTTATTGTTGGTGCAGCCTCTTATGCTAAACAAGCACGAGCTTTAGTTTTGGGCAAAAACCAGGGAGCGATTGAGATATATGTTGATCCCAAAAATCACCAGTTACTTGGTGCAGAATTACTGGTTGAAGCAGCCGAACATTTAGCGCATTTACTCAACTGGATCATTTCCGAACAGCTCACAATTGATGAAATTCTAGAAAAGCCGTTTTACCATCCAACCTTAGAAGAAGGTTTAAGAACTGCATTGAAGCATGCTCAGCGGCAATTAAATGCTCTATAAGGAGTTTTTCACGTTTCGGCTATTTTTAGTCATCAGAAAAGTAATTGGCTTAATTGATTTAAAATTTCGACTCTCTTTCTTTATTTTTTAATGTATTCGTATATAAATTCAATGAAAATCTAATACTAGAGTTGAGAGTAACCTCTTAAATGGCTTTTGATGTCATTGTTTACGACTTATAGATAGAAGACAGCAAGCCAGATAGTAATTTGATTTGGATTTGTCCAGATCACCTTATGTTTGACATGGGCAGGAATATTTATGTAATCGCCAGTAGACAACTTACATTTTGAGCCATCATCGAATTCCAAAACAGCTTCTCCTTCAACAATCATGACCCATTCATTTTCATCCTGATCGTACCAACCTATCTCGGGTGAGCAATGCCCTTTTGAAACTATACGCTCAATTCTTACTGTTGAAGAATGAACAATATCCTCAAATACTTCTAAACTTAGATTTTTTGGAATTAAATCAAATATATTTAATGAATTCATAGTCAAACTTTACATGATGTGATGAATGAAGCATGGGTTAAGGTTGTTGAAAGCTACCGATCAGCATAGCCATGGAAAGTTCTTGATCTATTTTGATTTATTTTTAATCACAATATAGAGTAATGATATTTCAGTTATGATAAAAATTATTTAATTTTTATTTCCCCAATAAAAAAAAGCCCCCTGCTCTATTGAGTCAGGGGGCTTTTAGAATAATGAGCTGGCGATGACTTACTCTCACATGGGTAACCCCACACTACCATCAGCGCTAAGAGGTTTCACTTCTGAGT
>NZ_SJNX01000006.1 GCF_004331075.1 Acinetobacter brisouioides
AGCTGTTGAAGCTGTTGAAGCTGTTGAAGCTGTTGAAGCTGTTGAAGCTGTTGAAGCTGTTGAAGCTGTTGAAGCTGTTGAAGCTGTTGAAGCTGTTGAAGCTGTTGAAGCTGTTGAAGCTGTTGAAGCTGTTGAAGCTGTTGAAGCTGTTGAAGCTGTTGAAGCTGTTGAAGCTGTTGAAGCTGTTGAAGCTGTTGAAGCTAAAGCTGATGCCGAAACAGAAGAAAATGCAACAAAACAGAGTAAAGACAAAGCGGCAGTTCGCCCACGTCGCCCACGTGGTCGTCCACCGAAAAAAGCAACTCCAACCACACCAACAGAATAAGTCTTCATTGTTTAAACCGCTTCCTTAGAGAAGCGGTTTTTACTTTAAAGTGATTACTACGCCCCTTTTCATTTCCCTCAAGCGCAGGAACGTTATGAAACAATCTTCTACAGATACGATCGGGTTGTGCGACATCCTCCACAAAATTCCTCAAATCACTCCAAAATTACCACACCTTCTTTCTGGGCTGAAACAAGCGTACCTGCATGGTCAAAAAACACCAACAGGTCTGGCAGTTGCCTTTGAAAAAACTGCGCAGCATCACCCTGAGCGCCCAGCATTATTATTTGAACAACAACGCCTAAGCTATCGAGACCTTAACCAATGGGCAAACCAGATTGGGCATTATTTCCTTGCACAAGGCATTAAAAAAGGCGATGTGATTGCCTTGATGTTGAGTAACCGTCCAGAATTTTTTGCCAGCATTTTGGCACTGGCAAAAATCGGGGCAATTGCAGCTCTAGTCAATACATCTCAATCAGGCAAAGTTCTTAGCCATAGTATTCGACTGGTACAACCCAAAGCCGTGATCGTAGGAGATGAATACCAGCAGGTGTTTAATGCTATTCGTCATGAGCTACATAGCGATGCCGTTCTATACTGGTTTGCAGATACAGAAACTCGCAAACAACCAAGTACTGCACCTGAAGGCTATCTCAATTTAGCACGCTGTACCGAGACTTTCCCTGAATTCAACACGACAACAACCAAGCATGTCTATGCCAAAGACGGGCTATTCTATATTTATACTTCAGGGACAACAGGCTTGCCCAAAGCGGTGATTTTCAATCATGGGCGCTGGGCGCTGGCCTATGGAACTTATGGGCATATGCTCAACCTAAAGGGTAATGATGTTCTCTATGCACCATTACCCATGTACCACGCCACAGGCATTGTCGTATGCTGGTGTTGTGTGATTGCTGGTGGCGCTGCGCTGGCTACTCGCCGTAAATATTCCACCAGTCAGTTTTGGCAAGATGTTGTAAAATTTAATGCCTCTGCATTAGGCTATGTCGGTGAGATCTGTCGGTATTTGCTTGATGCGCCAGCTTCTGTACAAGATCATCAAAACCGAGTCAGCAAAATGATTGGCAACGGTATGCGTCCTAATATCTGGCATGAGTTTAAGCAGCGCTTTGCGATTGCCGAAATTATGGAAATGTATGCTTCTAGTGAAGGTAACGTCGGATTTAGCAATCTGTTTAACTTTGACAACACCGTAGGTTTCTCACCGACCCCCTTTGCGATTGTGCAATATGATCAAGAACAGAATCAACTTGTGCGCAACGCTCAAGGCTTTTGCCAACCTGTGCAAAAAGGCGAAATCGGTTTATTGATCGGAAAAATTACCAAGTGTTCTCCATTTGATGGTTATACCGATGCCGATAAAAACCATGCCGTGATTTTGCAAAATGTATTGAAAACGGGTGATGCGTATTTTAATACGGGTGATTTGATGCGCAATTTAGGCTTTCGTCATGCTCAGTTTGTTGACCGCTTGGGCGATACATTCCGCTGGAAAGGTGAAAATGTATCAACTGCGGAAGTCGAAGGCATCTTATGTGAACACCCGCTGATTCATGATGCTGTGGTGTATGGGGTCGAAATTCCTCAAACCAATGGGCGTGCAGGTATGGCGAGCATTATCTTGACCCCAGGAACGGTTTTGGCAGAAGTTGATTTAGCTAAACTTTGGCAGGATTTTAAGCAAGCTCTGCCTGCTTATGCTGTGCCTGTTTTTTTACGCATTCGTGAACAGCTCGAAACCACCAGTACTTTTAAATATCCGAAACAAAAATTAAAAAACCAAGGTTTTGATTTACAGCAATCGCATGATCCAATTCTAGTTAACTTACCAAACAGTCAGACCTACTGTGTTCTCACCCCTGAAATTTTTGCCAAGATTGAACAATATCACTATCGATTTTAGCTTATTTTTTGGCTAAAACATGCAATTTTGAGGGTTTTGTAAACAATTGATTCATTTTCTTGCAAAATCCTCTTGCCATCGTTCAAGATCTTGCTACAATACGCTCCATCAAGACGATATGGGTCGTTAGCTCAGTTGGTAGAGCAGCGGACTTTTAATCCGTTGGTCCCGCGTTCGAGTCGCGGACGACCCACCATTTATCAGATTGATCCAATTTTGGGTCGTTAGCTCAGTTGGTAGAGCAGCGGACTTTTAATCCGTTGGTCCCGCGTTCGAGTCGCGGACGACCCACCAAGATTCTAAAAAATCCTTTCTTTTTGAAAGGATTTTTTTTGCCTAAAATTCTTTAAATCTATTTATTCATTCAATACAAATTGAAATTTGATGTTAATTACTTGCGCGTACTAAATAATAGTTATTTAAAGTATATGGATGTCCATGCTCAAAGAAATATCTGTTGATTTCAAAATTACGTTGACTATCCATCACAATATTTCCTTTATGATCAATTAGATAATATAAACGTAAATGTTGATTGAAATGCACCACAACATATTTTTTCTGATCTTCGGTGATCACTTTCCAATGGGCATGCTGATAGTTCTGAGTTGTGCGAGTATCAGCATACACTTTGCCAAAACTTTTAATCAAACGAAAAACTGATCCATCTTCCATTAAGTTAATAATATATTCAACCGAACCCTGCTGCCCTACATCGCAATGGGAGATTGGATCTTGGCAGGAGATGGTCACAATATAGCGCCCGACCATAGTCTTTTCTTGATTATTTAAGATATAACGCACTTCAGGCGGTGACGTTTGTACAGGCATCGTACTCTTTCCAGCCACATCTAATAGTTTTTGCCCATCAACATGATGCTGTGAAGGCAAGCTTGCTGCTGTCGCCTGATGTGACTGTGTCAATCCGTCAGATGGAGAATGAGGGCTACAAGCAACCAATTGCCAAGAGCACCCAAGAATACATGCCGAATAAATTATTGTTTTTATATAATAATTCAACTTTTCCAACATAGGCTTGCCTTAGGAAGAATAAAGAGCTGTTAGGCGACAAAACATCATCAGGCATTGTAATCAGAAGCTGCACCCTGTCTGTAAAAAATTACATAAATTAACCCTTTTTCTAAACCTGTTGACTGGAAAATTTGTATTCAACCCTTATATACAACTAAGAATTTTTTAACAGTTTTTGCTAAAATTGTGATATTAATTAACAAATATAACAGGAGAATTGCATGGGCAGCTCAGGACTATACCGTTCAAGCAAACAACAAATCATTGCTGGTGTTATGGGGGGTATTGCTGAACGTTTTGGCTGGAATGCCAATGTATTGCGCGTGCTATTTGTTTTAGTTTCTGTAATGAGCGCAGCATTTCCTGGGATATTGATCTATATTATTTTGTGGATTCTGATTCCAAAACAGAAAAAAATATTTAATCCATCCATGCGTTACCAACAACCCATTCGCACCATACACGAAGAAAGATACCGTTAAGTTTTAAAGTTTCGCCACGATTTTTCCCCCGAAAATCGTGGTTTTTTTATGCTTGCTGTTTGAGCAACTGCTGCTGTAATACTGCAATCATATCTGCACGGCTAATCATTCCAACCAAATGCTGCTGTTCAACGACAGGAATATAATTAAACGAACGCTCAACAAAATACGGAATCAAATCAATCAAGGGTTGCTCAGGCTGCACAGTGACCACTTGGCGCTGCATAATCTGATAAACGAAATCCTCCCACGGTGCGCGTGGATCTGCTGCGCGCTGAAACCATTCCATCACTTCATATAGTGCCAAAGTTCCCAGTAATTTTCCTGTTGCATCAACCACAGGCAAACTCATGAGGTTGACTTGCTTGAATTTGGCAAGCGCCTGCTGAATTGCATCTTGTGCATGTAGGGTAATCAGATCACGGCTCATGATATCGCGACAGAGATACGCCTGCGGTGAGCGCTGCTGGGCATGCTGTTGTGCCTGTAAGATAATGTCTTCTAACTGGTACTGACTAATATCCAGCAGTTCCGTCTGATGTGCCAGAACATCTTGAATATCTTGCGGTTGAATACCAACCCTTTGTGTTGGTGTCGGATCTTTGCTTCGGGTATTGAGCTGTGCGGTCTGTGGATAGTGACGCCCAATACAACGGTTAAAAACAATTGCAATGCCTAGCAACAACAAAGAGTTTAATAAAACAGGATAAGCAATAAATTTAAATCCCAAGTGATGTACAGATGCTCCACCAAGTACGGCAGTCATGGCAACAGCACCACTCGGTGGGTGTAATGAATCCGTACTCATCATCACAAAAATTGCCAAAGCAACTGCCAGGCTAAATGCCACCGTCGTTTCAGGAATATATTGCGCGCACAGCACCCCAATCAAGGCTGCGAGTGTATTCCCAACCACAATATTCCATGGCTGTGCCAACGGGCTGGAAGGTACGGCAAACAACAATACCGATGATGCTCCCATAGGTGCGATATACCATGCGTTAAATTCGCCCAGTATCCACCAGCTTAGCCATGAAGAGACTGCTAATCCCAGCAATGCACCAAGCGCACAGAACATACGCTCTTTGACAGGCAAGAGTTTAAAATTCGGTTTGAGCCACGCCAGATTGAAATGCATATTTTCCTATCCACGAACTTGCATGAGCTCCATATTATAGAAGCCCAAGCTTAAAGATGTATTTATTTTATATTTTATGAATATCAGTAAATCTGTTGATTGGCTAAAGGAAATATAACGTCATTTAGCAGTCATTTTCCATACTGACCATTTCATTGACAACAGGCAATTTTGCATAGAAGTCTTTGCCACTCACCCACAAAATCCTTATACTTAGGGACAATTTTTCTCATAATTCGTGGATGCTACATGAGTCGCGCCATCTCGCATATTGATACTTTTCAAGGCTTAATTCTTGCCTTACAAAATTACTGGGCCGAGCAAGGCTGTGTTGTTTTACAACCTTATGACATGGAAGTTGGCGCAGGGACATTCCACACGGCAACCTTCTTACGTGCCTTAGGCCCTGAAACCTGGAACGCGGCTTACGTACAGCCATCTCGTCGCCCGAAAGATGGTCGCTACGGTGAAAACCCGAACCGCTTACAACATTATTATCAGTTCCAAGTCGTACTCAAGCCAAACCCAGACAACATTCAGCAGTTGTATCTGGACTCGCTCAAAGCCATTGGCATTGACACCCTCACCCACGACATTCGCTTTGTCGAAGACAACTGGGAATCACCAACCCTTGGCGCTTGGGGCTTAGGCTGGGAAGTCTGGCTCAACGGCATGGAAGTGACTCAGTTTACTTACTTCCAGCAAGTCGGCGGGATTGAATGTTACCCTGTGACGGGCGAAATCACTTATGGTCTAGAACGTCTTGCGATGTATTTGCAAGGGGTTGACTCGGTTTATGACTTGGTTTGGACTAAAGGCCCGTTTGGCACAGTGACTTATGGCGATGTGTTCCATCAAAATGAAGTTGAACAATCGACCTATAACTTTGAATACGCACCTGTTGAAAAACTGTTTGAATTCTTCGATTTTTACGAGTCCGAAGCCAACCGTCTGATTGAAGCTGAGCTGCCATTACCTGCTTATGAACAGGTCATGAAAGCATCACATACCTTCAACTTGCTGGACGCACGTGGTGCAATTTCGGTAACTGAACGTCAGCGTTACATTTTACGTGTGCGTGCGTTGGCGCGTGCCATTGCACAAAGTTATGTCCAAGCGCGTGCCAAGTTGGGCTTCCCAATGGCCGAACCGCATTTACGTGATGAAGTCTTGGCACAGTTACAAGCACAAGCCGAAGCAGAAGCTGCAAAAACGGAGAACAAATAATGACTCAACATACTGTTTTATTTGAACTCGGCTGTGAAGAACTTCCACCAAAAAGCTTAAAAACTTTACGTGATGCCTTACAGGCAGAGACTGTCAAAGGCTTACAAGAAGCAGGTTTAAACTTTGCTTCAATCGAAGCCTATGCTGCGCCACGTCGTTTAGCCCTAAAAATTATTGCTGTCGATGGCGCGCAAGCCGACTCGAAAAAACGCTTTGATGGCCCTGCTGTACAAGCGGCTTATGATGCAGAAGGCAAACCAACCAAAGCACTTGATGGCTTTATGCGTGGTCAAGGCATTAGTGTTGAACAGGTTTCAACTTTCCAAGCGGGTAAAGTTGAAAAAGTGTGTTATTACAAAGACATTCAAGGTCAAAGCCTAGATGTACTTTTGCCACAAATTTTGCAAACTGCTTTGGATCGGTTACCTATTGCCAAACGTATGCGTTCAGCAGCAAGCCGTACCGAATTTGTTCGCCCTGTAAAATGGGTGGTATTGCTCAAAGATGATCAAATCATTCCAGCGACCATTCAAGATCACCCAGCAGGTAACTTAAGCTATGGTCACCGTTTCCATGCGCCTGAAGCGATTACTTTGGCAAATGCAGACGAATATTTACCAAAATTAAAAGCAGCGCATGTTGTGGCTTCTTTTGAAGAGCGTCAAGCAATCATCGATCAACAAGTCAAAGCACTTGCAGATGAGGTCAATGCGATTGCGATTGTACCTGCTGACCTTCGTGATGAAGTAACGGCGTTGGTGGAATGGCCTGTTGCACTTCGCGCAAGCTTCGAAGAACGCTTCCTTGCAGTACCTCAAGAAGCCTTAATTACCACCATGCAAGACAACCAGAAGTATTTCTGTTTGATTAATAGCGACGGTAAATTACAGCCTTACTTCATTACGGTTTCAAACATTGAGTCTAAAGATCCGATTCAAATTATTGAAGGGAATGAAAAAGTAGTTCGCCCACGTTTAAGCGATGCTGAATTCTTCTTCTTGCAAGACCAGAAACAGCCTCTAGCAAGCCGTAAAACCAAATTGGCCAACATGGTGTTTCAGGCACAACTTGGTACACTTTGGGACAAATCAGAACGTATTGCCAAATTAGCCGTTGCACTTACACCAATCACTGGTGCAAATGCTCAAGACGCTGAAAAAGCTGCGCTTCTTGCAAAATGTGATTTAACCTCTGAACTGGTGGGTGAATTCCCTGAGCTTCAAGGGATTGCAGGCACTTATTATGCCCGTATTGAAGGCGAAAATGATGAAGTTGCAGAAGCGCTAGGCGAGCAGTATTTACCAAAATTTGCAGGCGATGTTTTACCAAAAACCAAAACAGGTACAACGATTGCACTTGCTGACCGTTTAGATACTTTGGTGGGTATTTTTGGTATTGGACAAGCACCGACAGGTTCAAAAGACCCGTTTGCCCTTCGTCGTTCAGCAATTGGTATTTTACGTCTGATTATTGAAAATGAACTCGATGTAACGATTGAAGAATTGGTCAATCTTGCACTTCAAGGTTATGGCGAGATTGTCAAAGATCACGACAAGACTTTGGCCGATGCGGTTGCTTTCCTTGAAGGTCGTTACCGTGCCAAGTACGAAGACCAAGGTGTTGCAGTTGACGTGCTTCAAGCCGTTCAAGCACTTGCACCAAAATCCCCACTTGATTTTGACAAGCGTGTCAATGCTGTAAATCACTTCCGCACACTACCTGAAGCTGCGGCACTTGCCGCAGCCAACAAACGTGTTGCCAACATTCTTGCCAAAGAAGCAACGCCTGAAGGTGCTGTGGTTGAAGCAAAACTGGTTGAAGATGCTGAAAAAGCCTTATTTGCCGAGCTTCAAGCGGTTACTCCTGTTGTTGAACCATTACTTGCAGCCAAAGACTACACCGAAGCATTGTCTAAGTTAGCAGCTTTGCGTGCGCCGATTGATGCCTTCTTTGACGGTGTCATGGTGATGGCAGATGATGCTGAACTGAAAGCCAACCGTTTACGTTTATTGGCACAGTTGCGTCATTTATTTACTGCTGTGGCTGATGTGAGTGTGTTGCAGCACTAAGTTATTTTAAGATTTGAACACTTAAAAACCCTGCTAAGATAGCGGGGTTTTTTATCAATAAAAAAAATAAGTTATGCAAATCACCGATTGGATTTATTCATCCAAACAATACTGGCAACAATCATTATTCCACCAAACAAAACGATCCAAGAAGGTCGCTCCCCCAGAAAGAGTATTGCCAAACTGATTGCCACGATTGGCGTAACATATAAAAAATTAGATGCTAGGGTTAAAGGCATATTCCGCAAAACCTCAGCCCAAAGTAAATAAGCCAACGCGCTCGGAAATAACCCCAGTAAAACTACGGAAAGATTAGCTTGCCATGTAGCCTGTAAAATAGCAGTGTGCAGATGTGGGCTATAGCAAAGTAAAGGTAACGTTCCCAACCAAATGACATAGCACATCATGCTTACAGTATCGTAATCGAGCGCAAAGCGTTTATATAAATTAAAATAAATGCCCCATGCGATGGCTGCACATAAAATCAGTAGGCTATGGACATTCGGTAAGCTAAACCCATGATCGCCACTAATCACCAAAATTGCACCGCAGAGTCCCAACACAATACAGATCCACTGCACAACACGAATCTGCTCTTTAAGCAGAAATGTAGAAATCAGGACTGTAAATAATGGAATGGACTGGCTCAGAATACTTGATGCAACCGCAGTCACATATTGTTGCCCAATATTAATCAGTAAATGATGAATGGTGACAGAGAATAATCCCAGCATCCCAAATCGTGGCAAGTCTTTCCAACGGACAGGCTGAATCCCTTTTTTCAGTACCAGTAAAAATAAGAAGAGAGAGGCGATTAAAAATCGAAGCAATGCAATATGTTGGGGGCTATAAGAATCTAATGCACGATGCACTCCAATCGGTGAATATCCCCAACACAGCACAGTGATTCCAATAAAAACATAAAGTTTGAGTGTCTCGGAGATATGAGGCGCTTTTACAAATGCGGAAATAGTCATCGCTGATCTGCAATCATGAAGATAAATTCCCTTCATAATAATCGGCTATATAATTGTGTAAAATTAACTTATATTAAGTATCTAATTCTGTTTAAGTGAATGATTGTGGATATTCATCAACTAAGAATGTTTCAGACCATTGTAGAATGCGGCAGCATGTCTCAAGCTGCACTACGTTTACATTGCGTACCCTCAAATATCACCACCCGTATTCAACAACTTGAAGAAGAATTAAAGACTTCGCTCTTTCATCGTGAAGGAAAGCGGCTAAAACTGACGGCATCAGGTGAAATCTTTTTAGCATATTGCCATAAAATTCTGGCTTTATGCGATGAAGCAAAACGCAGCGTTCACCCAGATACCCCACCTTCAGGCCCTTTAAGAATCGGTGCCATCGAGTCCTCTGCTACGACCCACCTGCCGCATTTATTGGCAAAATTTCATCAACAGTATCCCGACGTTTCGGTGCAAATCATTACAGGAACATGGAAACAGTTATTACAGGATGTCAGTCAGCATAAACTGGATGGTGCGATTGTTGCGGGGGATATTGCCTCGCCTTTACTCAATAAATTTGAAATTTATCAAGAAAATATGGTGCTGATTGCGCCTTCTTCATTTGGTGAAATCCGCTGTCAGGAAGACTTAATTGGTAAGGAAATTTTCATGTGGACTGAAGGCTGCCCGTATCGTGCCGCCTTGGAACAATGGCTAAAAGTCAAAAACCTTTCTCTTCCGATCACCAGTATTACCAGCTATGCCACCATTTTGGGTTGTGTCAGTGCAGGTTCGGGGGTTGCACTGATTCCCAAAAGTCTTTTTGAACAATATAAAAATCTGCCCCATATTTGTGGATATAAGTTTGAGCATTTTTCCGCCATTCAAAATCAGTTCTTTTGGCATAAAGATGTACTGAATCACAAAGCAAGAGAGGCATTTTTAAAGCTGATTCAATCCGAGTTTAGTAACCGCAATTGATTTTCAATCGTTATTCTATCGTATGAATTTCTTCTCTTTCCCACCTATTTGTGCAATCTCATCCTAAAATGCTGAGTATCAACTGGATGAGATCTTGCGATGCGTTTAAGCCCAATCAAACTATTTTTATTGAGTAGTTGCCTTGTTGCAGCACCGTCAGTTTTTGCAATGACTGAAACTCAACCCAGCACTCCCAATGCGCCACTGCCTGACAATCCAAGTTTGGGACGTGTGATTTTATATAAAACAGGGCAAACCCTACAGCGTATAGGCAATGCTACACAGCGCGGTGCAGACAAAGCCTCAGATAAAATTCAGCAAAAATGGGACAATACCAAAGAATTTGGTGCAGAAAAAACCCAAGTAGTACAGCAAAAAGCCAGTGATGTACAACAAAGTACCGAGAAAAAATGGCAACAAGCTAAAGAAGTGGTGACAGGTAATCGTACCGATACACCACCTGTCCCGATTGAGCATGGATCTTTAAGTCAACCCACCAGTAATTAATTGACTTGGCGAATCATGTTCCCTGATATAAAGCCCTGCACATTTTCAGTGAGTTGCTGCACAATGCGCTGACGGGCTTGCACACTGCCCCACGCTGAATGTGGGGTAATAATCAAATTGGGAATTTCTGTATCTAGCAAAATATTGCCCTGCGTGGGCGGCTCAACACTTAAAACATCGGTTGCAGCACCTGCCAGTTTGCCGTGCTGTAGAGCGTGTGCCAATGCTGCTTCATTGACAATGCCACCACGCGCAGTATTGATCAAAAATGCAGTCGGTTTCATCAACGCCAGTTCTTTTTCAGCAATTAAATCTTTAGTGCTGTCATTCAGTGGGCAATGCAGTGTTAACACATCGACTTGTGGTAACAGCTCTTCGAGTGACAAACGTCCTGCATGTTGACGATTCGGCAGATTTCCGACCAAGATCTTCATTCCCAACGCCTGTGCCAACCGTGCAACTTCTTGCCCCAGTTCGCCATAGCCAAGCACACCTAAAGTTTTACCCGACAACTCCACAATTGGAAAATCTAAAAAGCAGAACTGCTCTGCCTGTTGCCAACGCCCTTGCTGCACAGCCTGATAATATTTCAACACATTGGTGGCCAATGCCAACATCAGTGTCAGTGTATGCTGTGCCACCGATGCCGTGCCATAACCCTGACAGTTGCACACCACAATGCCTTGGGCTTGAGCTGCCTTTAAATCAACATTGTTGGTGCCTGTGGCAGAAATTAAAATCAGTTTCAGTTTTGGAAGTTGAGCAATGCTCTCGGCATTGAGTACCACTTTATTCACGATCGCAACTTCAGCATCGGCAAGACGCGGCAAGACCTGCTCAGGGGTGGTTGCATCATATAATTGCAACTCAGCAAAAGCAGCATCTAAGGGAGTAAAGTCCAGGTCATTTTGATCTAAACTGGCATAATCTAAAAATACTGCTTTTAAACCCGTCATGTTTCATCCTTTATTGTGTTTTTTAGAAAAAATAACCTCACCTGAATTCAGTGAAAGTTTTACTCAACATTAACGCTTTCAGTGACCTTGACCAATTGATTTCACATAAAAAAAGCAGAAAAACGGGTGGTTTTTCTGCTGAATGAGTTTACATATTTAAGACTATGCCAAGATAAATTTCTCTTCATCTAATAATGGCGGCTCAACAAAATAACAAATGCCCAAACTATCACAGCGCATATTTTGTTCTTTATAGCTCAACACATAATACTCAGAGTATTTCTTCACCACGATTGGACTCATATCCATCGACAAAGCATCATCTTCTTTGAACAATTTCATGACACGACGATCATTCATTCCGACAATATAACGCTCATTGTTCAGTTCAATTTTGACAATGCAACTCGATCTAATCAGCAACGGAATCAAATATTTATAATTCAGATGAATTGCTTCTTCAGGGTAACTTTCAATCTTGTTGCTAATAATATTAAACACCAAAAAATTACCATAGCAGTCTTGCAACTGAGTCGGGTGGTTGTCTTGCGGCAAATTGACCTTAATTCCCAGTTTTTGCAAATCCTGCTCAGTGACCTGACGGCGGCTCAACATAATTCGGGTAATGAGTTGCTTTAAGTTGGCATCGAGGTATTGATCCTCAAGCTGCAAATCATTACTACGTAAAATCCGTCCGAGCGCGGCACTGTGGCGTGACAATAAATTATTAATCACCGTGCGATAGTAAAATTTGCTTTTTTTCTTGACCGTACGCATTTGCTGGTAAAAATAGTTTTTATTCCACGGATGGCGAATAAAATCATTTAGCAAACTTGAGCTCGCCAAAACTGACAGCGCCTCATGCCCAGTAAATGGCAAGTGCAAGGTATGTAGCTGTGGCAATATATGTTTGATTTTTAAATAATGTTCGCGGTCATTGGCATAGTATGGGTCATACACCACAATGTATTCACTGCTTGAACAAACATCTTGCGTGGTGATGTGCATGTCCTGATGCAAACTTTCATCAAAAAATTCGGTATAACGGCGATCTTCAATTTCCTGCGGGTCAATGCTGTACTGCGGGACAAAGGCAATCACGCGATTCATTTTCAGCAATTTAGAATATTTAATTGCCGCATAGCCCCCCATTGAGCCACCATAACCGACCACAGTTTCAAACTGGTCTAGAATTGGTTGCACCGCGCTCATCATGGCGTGCATACTCGCCGTAGGAAACCATGACTTGATTTTTGGCATTACGCCAATCACGTTATATTCATACTTCGCCAACGACTTTTCTGCATTAATCGTTAAGCCTTTGGCGCGAGTAATTAAATCTCCAAACGAAAAAATCAATTCTTTGGAATTTCCTTTTAGAAAAATAACTCGGATTTGTTCGTCTTCAAAAATAATTTGCTTATCCATTCACGCACCGAAAATAAAAATTGGCTATTGCCAAAATGCAATCAAAAAAGAGGGGGCTGGCGAATGCCTATTGTATAAAGGCAATAGAGATTAAACAGGGCAAAATATGACATCTTGCCATACAGCAGTCAGATTTCTGTATTCTAAAACCAATCTGTCGCATCCCAAAATGGATTTTTCAAAAAACCCCTCAAATTCATGTTTTAACACCATTTCATGACACAATTCATATAAATTCAGCTAAATTAATTAAGCTGTCACAATGCTGCGCTTGAATATTGGATTATTCCAATTGAGGGGAAATTGGGCAATGCATTATGTAAAAACAACAGCAGGGCAAGACGCATTACAACAACGCTCTAAACAACTTTCAGCCAAACAACGTCAGTTATTGTTTCTCATGGGTACGGATGATTTTGATAAATTACCCGCAGCCAGTCGCCAACGCCTGTTTCAACCAGAAGTGATTGATCATTTGCTGGAGCTGGGTTTTATTACCAATTCGACACCAGAAACAGAAACAGAAACAGAAACAGAAACAGAAACAGAAACAGAAACAGAAACAGAAACCATTGCTTCAGCGTCCCCTACTGTCAATGTGCTTTCTCAAGTCTTGCAGCGTTATTCTCAACCCCGAGCTAAACCAACATTAGCCGAAGAAATTGCCGAAGAAGAGCAGCAGGCAGCGTTTAAGCTCGATACGACTCCTCCACCCGATCTGGATACTGCACTCAACTTTCCTGCCATTAAAGGCTTGATGATTGATACTCTACGACAATACGGTGGGCTGTTGGCAAGAGGCTTAATTGAAAAAATCGACAAGTGTGAAAATACTGGTGAACTAAAACGCTGCCATATGGCATGGTTGACACTATTGCAAGAAACACGTTTGCCTGCCAAGCAACTACATAGCCTAGTAAAACACTTACAGAAATTTTATCATTTGCATGAAACAGAAACTAACCAGTAGTTGAGCCTGTACACAAAGTCATTTACAGTA
This sequence comes from Acinetobacter brisouioides, assembly GCF_004331075.1. Lineage (GTDB taxonomy): Bacteria > Pseudomonadota > Gammaproteobacteria > Pseudomonadales > Moraxellaceae > Acinetobacter. Next base: position 14,050 of record NZ_SJNX01000006.1, read on the forward strand.
AAATAAAATTAAGATCTGCTAGGTGACGCGATGCAAGGCTGGGTAAAATTTGGCAGTGTGCTGTACTGTTGTGTGTCTTTGAACGCTTGTATTGTTGTGCCCGAACACACCCGACAGGTCGAATCTACCACACGGGTTTTTGTGGATAGCAATGCCCGCGACGCACAGGTCGAAATCAGTCGTCCACAAGTCATTATTATTCAAAACCCAGACTATGATTATCGACCACATCATCCAGAATATCACGTGCCGCCAAACTGCCATTTGCAGTCAAATGGACGCTCTATGGGCCCTATCCCGACGGTCTGCGATTAAAATTCCTCATACACCGCAGGATCCTGATTTTTCAGGCGACCATTGCTGCGTGTCAAGGCGTTGATCTGCTGCATTTGCTCGTCACTGAGTTCAAACTGGAAAATCGCTTTGTTGGCAAGCTGGTTTTGATCGCTACTGGCTTTGGGTATAGGAATCACGCCAAGCTGAATTTGCCATCTTAAAATCACCTGTGCTACAGATTTCCCAATTTGCTGGGCAATTTCTTGCAATACTGCATCTTGAAATACATCGCGTGCACGTCCCAACGGACTCCACGCCATGGTTAAAATACCCTCTTGCCGATGATAAGCCAGTTGCTCAGCTTGATTAAAATACGGATGCAGCTCAATTTGGTTAATTACAGGTAAAATCCCTGTTTCCTTTTTTAAGACCTCAATATGTTCAGGCAAGAAGTTACTCACGCCAATCGACTTGATCTGCCCTTTTTTCTGAGCATCAATCAAGGCTTGCCAAGCTTCCACATATAACCCTTGATTCGGGTTAGGCCAGTGAATTAAATATAAATCAAAATAGTTGAGCTGCGCCCGATACAATGACTCTTCAATAGTCACCACCGCCTTGTCATAAGCATGATGGCGACCTGGCAACTTGGAGGTAATAAATAATTCATCACGCTGAAGTCCCGACAGGCGAGCTGCTTGGCCCACTGCCCCTTCATTTTCATAGTTAAATGCTGAATCCAACATGCGGTAACCATGTGCCAAAGCACGCTGCATGGTTTGAACGCCCATATGTCCATTCAGGCTATAGGTTCCAAAACCCAAGGCAGGAATTGCATAACCGTCATGCAAAGCCAAATGCGGAATGTGTTCAGATCGATTCATGTGCTGTTTTCTCTCTGGTTACGCTGTTATTTTCTTAAGCATTATGGCGCAGCACCGTCGTCGAAATCGTTTAAATTGTATAAATAATGCTATTTTTACGTCGACAGAGCGGGAAGTTTTTATAATAAACCAAATAAATTCAAGGAATGAGATCATGTCAACTATTCATCCAACTGCGGCTCAGGGCTTTAGTTCTGGCGCAGCTTTATATCAGCAAACCCGACCAAGTTATCCCTTACAAATTGTCTCTTGGCTACGCAGCGAGCTAGAGCTGACCAGCCAGTCGCAGGTGATTGACCTTGCCGCAGGTACAGGGAAATTTACCCAATATCTCAAACAGGTCACCCCGCATATTGTTGCCGTTGAACCCGTTACCGAAATGCAGCAACAACTCAAGGCAGCTTATCCTGACGTTACTACTTTGACTGCCTACAGCGACCAGATTCCACTGGAGTCGGCGCAATATGACGCCGTTTTGGCTGCACAAGCCTTTCACTGGTTTGCCAACCACGAAACCCTTGCTGAAGTTCACCGTCTGCTCAAACCACATGGACATTTTGGACTGGTGTGGAACCAGCGTGATACCAGTGTGCCGTGGGTCAAAGCGATTGCGGATATTTTATTACCACTAGAAAACAATACGCCACGCTATCATAGTGGTGAATGGAAAAAAGCCTTTCAAAATCAGTCGTGGTTTAAACTGGGTAGCGAGCAGCACTTTATCCATTTGCATCATGGCACAGTCGAGCAAGTGGTCAGTAAACGTTTACTTTCCACCAGTTTTATTGCCATGATGCCAGCCGAGCAACAGCAGCAACTCAAACAACAGTTTGAACAGGTGGTTTTTGACTATTTGGGCAAACGCCCTGACGATGAAATTGATTTCCCATATTTAACTTATGCGTATGATTTTATTAAAATATAATAAAATCATACGGTTTGGATTTTGGTAACTTTATGATGCAATGCTTTTCTCGTATCCTCCTGCCCGCATTCATGCTTGCAGGTAGCCTGAGCCTTGCGGCCTGTCAGAAACAGCCTGAGCATATCAGTTCCGCAACAACGGCATCCTCAGCAGCAATGCATACGGCCAGTGAAGTCAGTATTCCACAAAATATTAGACCGTTTACGACAACGCCTGATGATGCGCATGACATTCAGCAACTCGACACCTTTAACCGTACTTTTCATGACATGACGCAAGATATGCGTACCGAACTGGAACAACTCAAACAATACAATCAACTTACCCCAGAATTTGTCGAACAGCGCAAACAGGATCAGATTCATTCGGCATTAAACATGCTTAAGGACCTAGACCTGAAGACTGAACAGGGTCGCTATATTCAAGGCATGATGTATGATTATTGGGATCAGTTACAGCATAAAAAAGTCGCCGAGAAAGTCGATAAAACCCCAGTCATTCAAGCCATTCAACAGCTTGAATACTGGAAAGCCCATACAGCCAATACCAATCCTGCATCATAAAAAAAGCATGGCAAACGCCATGCTTTTTACTGTTCGTCATGATATCTCACAGTGCTTTACGTTCAATCCACTGAATTGAATGCACACGAAATAGCTCACAAGCCCCATCACCCACATCAGTATTGGTCAATGACGAACGCCACACCAGATTACGGTCTTTCACTTCAACCAATTCACCTTGTAAACGTACTAAATCACCACGCTGGACTTGCTTAATCTGTTTGGCAATGTCGGGGCTCGCAGGAATAATGTGCATATTGGACACCATTTGCATGGCTTGCTCTGCTGACACTGGCAAGGTTGTCATTTTCCAGTTAAGAAAGCGGTCATACTGACGCACATGAATTTGTTTGGCAAAATATGGATCAGCAAACATGCCCCAACTCACTGCATAATCAATCGGGGAAAATTTTGCCTGTTCATCCTGACTATAACTTTTGGTGCTTAAAATTCGAAAGTCACCCCGAAAAGCTTTCAGCGGCGAAATGGACTGCCATGTCACCTCAGGCGCCAAGCCATTGGCAATGTTGTATTCTGCACCTGAATTTGAGGCAAAACTATGACTTGCAAGCAGCGCCAATCCTAAACCACACGCGAAATATTTTAGGGCTTGCATAGCGACTCCTCATCTCATCAAAAAATCAATCTCATTCTAGAATTTTAGAATGTTCATCTTGATCAAATGCAGCTAAATAGTAACGACTGCGCACAAAAGCGTAGTAATTTTGTCATCTAGTCTTCAAATTCAACCCGAATGGTTTCAAATCGAATTCGCCCTTTTTTAATCGCATCGGCAATCGCCTGCTGCCCTTTAGTCAGACGTGCATTGCCACTTTTAATATCAATAAGCACGACTTCAATCTCATCGGCACGCCCATCTCCATCGCGAAAGGAGTTATAACCATTAAATACAATATAGTCGACAGGATCGCCCAGAAATTTGGCATCACTGGGTAAATATTCAAATTCAGGGAAAATCGGGGCAAACTGCTCTGCCATCCTTCCCTTTAAAATCGCACGACTACTGTTGACACTACGTGATTGAGCTAAGCGTAATTCTTTCTGATGTTTGCGTTTTAGCTCTGAAATCTGAACTTCATATTCCGCTTGAATTTTGCCATTCCTCAGGTTCGACAACAATGCATAAGTCAAAATAACGCCAATGCCTAAACCAATGACCATAGCAATCCAAATGGGCATACGATGCTTCCTGTGTCTAAATTGACGCATTTAAACAGGCTTAGGACTTTTTGTCATGTCATAAGCGTAATGAAGGAAAAAGTGCTAAAGTAATCAAGCCTATATTTTTTATATAAAAGACATGAAAACGATATTAATTGCTAATCAAAAAGGCGGATGCGGAAAAACCAATACAGCCATTACACTTGCCAGTGCCCTTGCAGCAAAAAATTACCGCGTTGCACTTGCCGATGCTGACAATCAAAAGTCGAGCTTGCAATGGTTAAAACAACGTCCTGAACATAGTGTCTCGATTCAATCGCTGGACTGGCGCAATGAAAAATCAATTGGTGACGTACCAAAAAACCTTGAATATTTAATTATTGATGCACCAGGCGCGTTGTCAGGTGAACATGCTGAACAATTGATCAGCGAAAGTCATGCAATTATTATCCCGATACAGCCATCATTCTTTGATATTGACAGTACACGTCGTTTTCTCAAGCATTTACAAGAGATTAAACGCGTACGCAAAGGTAAAGTCGAGTTGCTTTTACTGGCAAACCGTGTCAAAGCCAACAGTGCCAGCTCGAAAGATATTCAGGATTTTTTTAGCAAAATTGAACAAGAACCGATTGCATGGATTTCTGAGCGCAGCGCTTATGGGCAACTTGCCATGCAAGGTTTGAGTATTTTTGATAAACAACAGAAAATCTATCAGACCATTCAAAAACAATGGCAACCACTACTCAACGTGATTATTGACGACTCGACAGCATGGTTTTAAAGCCTCCAAAGTAGATCAATTTGCCACCACGTGTTTTTCAGTTAATATACGAATATTAAAAAAACCTTAATTTTGAGATGCACGTGCAAAAATCTGCTCCTATTTTATTACATCGTATTTTATTGTTCGGATTGTTTTTTATCCTGCTGTATTTAAGTTTCAGTGTTCTTAAGTATTTTATTGTCCCTGTGGTTTGGGCCGTCATTATTGCTTATATGACTTGGCCAATTTACCGATGGATCTTGAGAAAATGCGGTGAGCAACGCACTAATCTCAGTGCAACCCTCATGTTATTGCTGATTATTTTGGTGATTGGCGTGCCCTTTGTATTTGCAATTTTTATTCTGCAAAATGAGGGGCAGCAGTTATTTATCGCAGTCCAACAACAATTATTTTCTGGGCATCTGAACTTACCTGCATTTATTACAGGTCTTCCAATTATTGGTCATGATATTCAACGTATGCTGGATGAGTTAAATAGCGATCCGCACTCTCTACGACAAAATATTATGCTGTGGTTACAAAGCCACGTAAACTACGGTCGCCTTGTTTTGGGTGAAATTAGCCGTAATCTGGTGAAATTATTTTTTGCACTGTTTTCCCTGTTTTTCTTTTATCGTGATGGCATTACCTTACTCAATCAGGTTAAACATGCCTTGGAAAAAGTCGTTGGTCCCCGTATTCATCATTATTTAAAAACGATTTCCCAAACCACGCGCGCGGTGGTGTACGGCATTGGCTTAACAGCAATTGCTCAAGCCATCTTGGCGGGTTTAAGTTATTTTATCGCGGGTGTTCCCAACCCAATGTTCCTAACCATCATCACTTTTGTGTTGGCGTTGATTCCATTTGGTACACCAATCTCTTATATCGCCGTCAGCTTGTGGTTATTTTCACAAGGGCAAATTTTCGCAGCGATTGGCGTATTAACTTGGGGAGTTTGTATTGTCAGTACGTCTGACAATGTGATTCGCCCTCTGGTGATTTCAGGAGCGACCCAAGTTCCGTTTTTATTGATTATGTTTGGCGTTTTGGGGGGCATTGCCAGTTTTGGTCTAATCGGGCTATTTATTGGTCCTGTGGTTCTGGCGATTTTACTGGCAATCTGGCGAGAATGGATTCATGAACAACAACTGGAGAATTCAACTTCAACATCAGAGTGATACAATGCATTTACTGATATCAGTATAACAAATTCATACATGCGCTAACCGATTAGGCACAATACTTCAATTTTTGTTTGCTTGAATAAAAGACGTAAAAAAATAAAACAGGATAATAATCACATGCGTCATTTTATTCAGCTCACAGGCTTGTGCCTTCTCGGCTCCATGCTACTTACTGGTTGCCAGTCTTGGTCACATTCAAAACACACCTCACAGCAGCAAGTAACCATGAATGCTGTAACTGCACAGGGAATTGCCGAGAAAATCGGAACTGTGACGTTACAGGATTCTGCTCAAGGTTTAGTCATTAGCACTCATTTATCCAAACTACCTTCAGGCATGCATGGTTTTCATGTTCATGAAAAAGGATCATGTGACCCTGCGATGAAAGATGGTAAGATGGCTGCTGCTCTTGCTGCAGGCGGGCATTTTAACCCTCAACAAGTCGCTCATCATGGCACACCCCTCACAGGACATTTGGGAGATTTACCTGTACTTCAGGTCGATGCAAATGGAAATGCCAATCAAAAACTACTTGCGCCTCGTCTAAAACTCAGTGATGTCCATGGTTTGGCAATCATGATTCATGCGGGTGGTGACAACTATTCGGACTCTCCAAAACCATTTGGCGGTGGCGGTGAACGGATTGCTTGTGGGCTAATTCCATAAAGCACGCAGTGTAATTGACAAGAACTTAAAAAAAGTCCAGTCTAAATACTGACATAATCACCTAAAAATCAATAACGTGAATAGCTTTTATATCCTGCTTCAGCGTTACCTAAGCAATGCATTGATCATGTATTGCTTACAAATGTGTATTGTGCTGACTGGCACCACACTCGGTTTATATTATTTGCACTTGGGGCAATTTATTGTCCCTGTGACCTTAGGAACTATTGCAGCAGCCCTAACCGATTTCGATGATCGGCTCAGTATTCGCTTGCGTAATTTACTCTATGTTTGTGTGCTGTTTTTTATCACCAGCACCATTTTAGAGTTGTTACACCCCTATCCTATTTTCTTTATTTTGTATTTATCGTTGTCCAGTGCAGGTTTTATTTTACTGGGCGGCTTGGGACAGCGTTACGCTACCATTTCGTTTGGAACAGTGTTGCTGTCGATTTATACCATGTTTGGTTTGGGCGAAGTACACGTCTGGTACTGGCAACCCAGCTGCTTTGTTTTGGGTGCGATCTGGTACAGTTGTGCAGCGATTATTTTTTATCTGCTCAAACCGACACTGGTGGTACAGGACTATCTCTCGACCAGTTTTCAACAGATTGCTCAGTTACTTCAACTCAAATCTAAACTTTTCGACCCCGACCACCAACACTTGGTTGAACAACTGCTGTTTGATTTATCTGTACAAAATTCAGCTGTGGTACAAAGTTTAAATCAGACCAAAACCGCTTTGCTGACGCGCCTGAAAGCCTCACGTGCCAATAAAAATACCATTTACTGGCTACATCTCTACTTTTTGGCACAGGATATTCACGAACAGGCAACCTCCAATTATTTACATTACGAACAGATTCAAGCCAATTTTAGCCGTAGCGATTTAATTTTTCGCATTCAAAAAAATATCCGTATGAATGCGCTCGCCTGTGAGCAAATTGCGCAGTGTGTACTGAATCGGCAACCCTATGTGGTCAACCCTGAGCATAGTTTGGCACTTCAGCATTTAGAACAATCTATGCACGACTGGGTACAACTCAACCCAGCGAATCTGGAAGTGAAAAATTTACAGCTCATTTTAAATAATTTGCATAATCTACATCAGCAACTTTTGGCACTGAATCATTTACCACAACACACGACCACACTCGATGACAATCTGAATTTACTCGATGATGATATTCAAGGCTGGCATGATCTCGTTTTAAAACTTAAGCAACATCTAAGTCCCCAATCTGCCTTGTTTCGCCATGCTGTACGCATCGCGGTCGTATTTCTGGTGGGTTATGCCATTTCTCTACTGCCTTTTGCCCGCAATGGCTACTGGATTTTACTCACTAGTTTATTTGTCTGCCAAATCAGCTACTTTGCCACCAAGTCGCGCCTAAAAATGCGGACTCTGGGCACACTACTGGGTGTGTTATGTGGTATTCCCATTTTATATTTTGTTCCCAGTATTGAAGGGCAACTGCTGCTAACCGTCATTTGTGGCGTGCTGTTTTTCTATTTACGCGTCAAAAAATATTCGATGGCAACCCTCATGGCAACCTTGATGGTGCTACTGATTTTTAATATTAAAGGATCAGGCTATGAAATTATTCTGCCGCGAATTATTGATACCTTGCTCGGCTGCGGAATTGCATGGTTAGCAGTCAGCCTGATTTGGCCTGACTGGAATTTTCGGAATATTTCCAACAATATTAAAAATTCAACCCAAGCCACATTGGCTTATCTGGATGCCGTAGTCGAGCAGTATCAGCAAGGCAAAAGTAACAGTATGCATTATCGTAGAGCTCGGCGTTTTGCACATAATAAACAGATTGAGCTGTCTGCCATGATTTCCAGTCTGAGTGCTGAACCACATCCCAATCCGACCCTAATTCATCATGCTTTTCGTTATCTGGTTTATAGCCATAGTCAGCTCAGTTATATTTCAGCACTGGGAAGTCACCGCGAACAGGTGCAAGATCCACAGATTCTAGAATTAATGCATTGGTGTCAGCAGACTTTAAATGCTGTACTACTCCAACAGCAGCCTTTAGCTGACATTCAGATTCAGGAAAAACTCAAAGAAATTAAAATACTTAGTCAGCAAGCGAACTTATCGGATCATTTGTTATTAATCTTAAAACAGATCAGTTTATTATTAGAAACTCTGCCTGAATTACTCCACTTACGCCAGCAGTTACTCATACAAGAGATTAAGTAAGACCTCTCAGGCGTGTGCTTGAACACAATGCCACACCTGACTTCAATATTTTTTTAATCAATAAACTGCAAGATGCTACTAAAACAGACCTGTCTGCTGTCGCTGATCCAGTAATTGTTTAAGCACTTTTCTCGGATAGAGAAACCATAAACTCAACAACAGTACACAACTTCCAGAAAATGCGATCAGATGGAATTGCGTATACAGCCAGCGTACAACTTCAATCACTACAAAAAAGCTCAACATCAGCAGCATCGAAACCGCAGCTGCAACTGTGCCTTTTGATACATTTGAAGACATTAAGGCAAAACGATACATGACTGAAAAACTGATGCCCTCACCAAAACTGATTAAGGTCATGCCAATCAGGAGTAATGCAAGCGCATATTGCGGCAACCAAACGGCGCTCAGCAAAAATAAAGCCCCACATAGCATGATCGGTACGCCAATAAAAACCGTTCGCCCCAATGCAAAACGATCAATCACTTTAATTAATAACGCATTTCCTGCGATCAGTCCTAAAAACACAGGAAATTGTGATAGTCCATAAGCCAGACTGCTGAGTTTAAGCTCATCAACCAACATCACAGGTGACAGCGCAATCCATAACATCAACGGAATATTCACCAAAGGCAAAGCCAGACTTAGCCCTAAAAATTGTGAGTTACGATATACGCGCTTAAAATCATCGAACAAATACACAAAAGGCTGCCGTGTAATGCTCTGCTGTTGTCGCGGCATTTGGCTATTTAAACCGAACCAGCTCAGTCCAGCCAAAATGGCAATGGCTATAAATCCCCAATGCCATGACACATAATCAATCAAAAATGCCCCCAGCACAGGCCCAAGCAAAGGTGCAAGTAAAGAAATATTGGCCATGAGTGCCATGACTTTAATTGCATCACGCTCAGCAAAATTTTCCTGAATCGCCGCATAACCCACTGCCGAAATGACCGTGAGGCCAATGCCTTGTAGAAAACGCAGGGCTAAAAACTGTTGTATATTTTGAGTCAATAAAATCAGCAGACAGCACACACCAAAAAATAATACACCTGTCAGCAGCACTCGCCTGCGCCCAAGTCGATCAGAAAGTGGGCCAAGCAGCCAAGCCACACACCCTCCCCCCAATAAATAAAATGACATGGATGAAGGTGCCCATGTTGCACTGACAGAAAAATCTTGGGTGATTGCCAGCATAGCGGGCTGAATCAGGTCATTACCAATATAAACAGAGAACTCAAACAGTACGAGTGCTAACGGAAACATCAGGGTTGAACGATTCAAAGTTTTGGGAGTGGGTTGCATCGTTTTTCTTCAATAAAGAACTGCACCAAACTTTAGAGCAGCGGGCAAAAATACAGAGATAAGTTTGAACTAAAATAAAGAAAATACAGCGTATGTCTCAGGGATTAAAAATAAACCAAGAAGCAGTTTAGATGTCATATAAGACACACCATAACACTTTTCACAGCAATGACTGAATGATTACAGCGAATACAATATAGTGTCATATATTTTTTAGGCTGAATAAAAACTGTCATTTTATAGGTTCGTGGATCACACTTTGTCCGATTCAAGATACTCAATCATTCACACTTTCTGCGAAAATTAACAGCAAGAATTTAAGGGAAAAGTATTTTTGCATATGATTGATTTTTAACAAGACCTTGATCTTAAACTTACAGATTTAAAATTAAATTTTCAGTAAAAACTTAAACCAATATTAATTTTAAAAATTTATTTTGCAACAAAGTAATTAAGCTACCTTTCTTTTTTAATCTTTTTCGTTGTAACAAAAGTGACATATTTTAGTCACTTTGCTGTCACACAGTCACATTAAATTAACACTCAATTTAGTTCATTCTCATCTTCCATCCTTAATGAACTTAAGGTGGAAATACCTTCCATACAGGGAATATCTATGACTTACTTCTCTAAAAAAATATTTGGCGCTTTAGTAGCCTCTGCGACGCTTGCTATTAGCGTAGCGCATGCAGGTGAAATTACGGGTGCAGGTTCTACATTTGTATATCCTGTACTTTCAAAATGGTCAGCAACTTATCACGCTAAAACAGGCAATAAAATCAACTACCAATCTATCGGTTCTGGTGGTGGTATTGCTCAAATTAAAGCAGGCACTGTAACTTTTGGTGCATCAGATATGCCATTAACTCCTGCTGAGTTAAATGCTGCTGGTTTAAAACAATTCCCAATTATTATTGGTGGTGTTGTTCCAGTTGTGAACATTGATGGTGTACGTCCAGGCGCTTTACGTTTGACTGGTCCTGTTCTAGCAGACATTTTCTTGGGTAAAGTAACCAAGTGGAATGATCCAGAAATCCAACATTTAAACCCTTCTTTGCACCTTCCTGACCAACGTATTTCTGTTGTTCACCGCTCTGACGGTTCTGGTACAACTTTTAACTGGGCAAACTATCTATCTAAAGTAAGCCCAACTTGGAAATCTAAAGTTGGTGAAGGTACATCTATCTCTTGGCCTACAGGTATTGGCGGCAAAGGTAACGAAGGTGTTGCTGCTTATGTGAAGCAAATCAAAGGTTCTATTGGTTATGTTGAACTTGCATACGCTTTACAAAACCGTATGAGCTACACAGCAATGCAAAACAAAGCAGGTCACTTTGTACAACCAAACACTGCAACTTTCCAAGCGGCAGCAGCGGGTACAAGCTGGAACAAATCACCTGATTTTTATAATGTAATTACCAATGCATCTGGTGCTAAATCTTGGCCAATCACTGCAACTACATTTGTAATCATGCATAAGCAACCAAAATCTGCTCAAGCAAGCAAAGAAGCTCTAGACTTCTTCAAATGGTCACTTGAGCATGGTCAAGCAAATGCACGTGCTTTGGACTACATTCCTTTACCTGCAAACCTAACTAAACAAATTGAAGGTTACTGGATTAAAAACATTAACGTTAAGTAATCTGGACATCGCCTCTTTTTTTAAATCCAACAGAATTCGTTTTGTTGGATTTATCTCTATTTCTTAATTAAAGATTTTCAATGATGAAACTAGATAGAACAATGAACCTAAATAGTCAGACAGACTCAAAAGATCAGCGTAATGATCGACTGTTTCACTATGTGGTCAAAAGCTGTGCCATCTTTGTGCTTCTGATTATGCTTGCTGCATCTTTTTCCATGATTTGGAGTGGCAAAGAAGCTTTTCAAACCTTTGGATTTTCATTTATCTGGAACAGTTCTTGGGATCCGATTGAGAAAAATTTTGGTGCTCTTGTTCCCATTTATGGCACATTAGTCACCTCTCTGATTGCCATGCTGATTGCCGTTCCTGTCAGTTTTGGTATCGCTATTTTTATTACCAACATTGCACCTAAGTGGATCCGTACCCCAATTGCAACAGCAATTGAGCTACTCGCAGGTATTCCCTCTATCATTTATGGTATGTGGGGTTTATTTGTTTTTGTGCCATTTATGGCGGATCACATTTACCCTTGGGTCAATGACCATATGGGTACATGGCCACTTATCGGCCCACTGTTTCAAGGGCCACCAATTGGTTTAGGCATGCTCACCGCAGGTATTGTGCTGAGCATCATGATTATTCCTTTTGTTTCTTCTATTATGCGTGAAGTGTTTGCAACCGTGCCAACACCACTGATTGAATCTGCTTATGCTGTCGGCAATACCACTTGGGAAGTCATTTGGGATATTGTTTTACCTTATACCCGTTCAGCGGTACTCGGTGGTATTTTTCTAGGTTTAGGTCGCGCTTTAGGTGAAACAATGGCTGTGACATTCGTATTAGGGAATGCTCATCAGCTCAGTTTGTCATTGCTTGAACCAGGCAACTCGATTTCGGCAACCATTGCCAATGAATTTACCGAAGCAGATTCTAGTATTTACTTGTCTTCACTGCTTGCACTAGGCTTTATTTTATTTGTCGTAACATTTATTGTGCTCGCGATTGCACGTTTCATGTTAGGGCGTCTATCACGCCGTGAAGGAGCGTAATCATGTCAACTGCGCTTTGGAAAACCCGTCAAGTTAAAAATTTTCTTGCAAAAGCCATGTCCTTATTCACTGCTGTATTTGGATTGTTCTGGTTAGTTTGGATTTTGTGGACCACCTTGAAAAATGGTCTACCTGCTTTGCATTTAAATCTACTCACTCAAATGACACCTCCTCCTGGTGAAACAGGTGGATTACTCAATGCCATTTTTGGCAGTATTTTTATGAGTGCAATTGCAGTTTTGATTGGTACGCCTGTCGGCATTGCAGCAGGAACTTACCTGTCTGAATACGCACGCGAAACCAAACTTGGTTTTTGTATTCGTTTTATTAATGACATTTTGCTTTCAACGCCTTCTATTGTGATTGGTCTGTTTGTATATGAACTTATGGTTCGACAAATGGGGCATTTCTCTGCCATCGCAGGTGCAGTAGCATTGGCGTTTTTAGTTCTGCCTGTTGTAGTACGTACGACCGACGAGATGCTGCAACTGGTTCCCAATACCCTACGTGAAGCTGCACAGGCTCTAGGTATTCCACGCTGGAAGATTGTCCAGCAGGTACTTTACCGTGCTGCCATGTCAGGGATTGTTACAGGCATCTTGCTGGCACTTGCCCGTATTTTGGGTGAAACAGCACCACTACTCTTTACTGCGCTCAACAACCAATATTGGTCAACCAATCTACTACAACCGATGGCAAACGTGCCTGTAGTGATTTTCCAATATGCGATGAGTCCTTATGATGACTGGCATGCACTCGCATGGGCTGGCGCACTCCTCATGACCTTTTTTGTCCTTGTGCTTGGCATTGTGTCTCGCACAATCTTAATCAAAAAGGATAAATAAAATGAATACAACCTCTCCATCTCTCTCGAACAACTTGCAAGATGCGCAACGCGCACAGCATACACCATCACATAATACGCCTATGTTTAATTCAGTGCTTCATACATCGCCACAGTTAACACCTGAGACGGCTAAGCTAGATATACGCAATCTAAATTTTTATTATGGCCATGCACAGGCACTTAAAAATATTAATATGATTATTCCTGAAAACCGAATCACAGCGTTGATTGGACCTTCAGGTTGCGGTAAATCTACGTTATTGCGTGTATTTAACCGTATTTATGATATTTACCCAAAACTTCGTGCTGAAGGTGAGGTTTTGTTTGATGGTCAAAATATCTTAAAAGACAATATTTCTGTAAACGAACTCCGCGCTAAAATCGGTATGGTTTTCCAAAAACCAGTCCCTTTCCCAATGACAATTTATGAAAACATTGCTTATGCAATCCGTCATTATGAAAAACTGTCTAAAGCCGAAATGAGCAATCGCGTAGAAAAGGTTCTGCGTGACGTGGCTTTGTGGGATGAAGTTAAAGACAAACTACACCAAAGCGCATTGGGTTTATCGGGTGGTCAGCAACAGCGTTTATGTATTGCTCGTGCTGTGGCGTTGAAACCTGAAGTGTTATTACTTGATGAACCAACCTCTGCCCTAGATCCTATTTCTACTGCAAAAGTTGAGCAACTGATTGAACAGCTTAAAGCCAAATATACCGTTCTGATCGTAACGCATAACATGCAACAGGCAGCGCGTATTTCTGACTATACAGGCTTTATGTTTTTAGGTAAGTTGATTGAGTTGGATACATCGAACAATATCTTTACCAATCCAAAACAACAGCAAACTGAAGACTATATTACTGGACGTTTCGGTTAAGTTTTTCTCTGTTTTTTAACAGTTTCGAAAAAAAAGACGATTTAAACATCGTCTTTTTTTATTTAAGTGCTTTTTGGTAATTCTACTGGCTGAATTTGATTCAGTTGTGCAATATCGGGATTGGGTTCGAATTTAAGCCAGTCTTGTTTCATCCACCTCTCAACTTTTTTCTTGCCTAAAATATAGAGAAGATTGGCTAATAGTGAAAATTTTGCATTATTATCAAAATAATAAACAATTACTCGTACATTTCGATCTATATCATCATTTAGAGAAAATAAATCAATAATATATTCTTGATCTGAAACATCTAGAGAATGCCCCCAAATATAAAACTTTAAATTTAGTTCAAATTTCTTTATTAATATATCTTGATAAATATCTTCTGAGTGATGTCCATAATTTTTATCAAATCTAATTAAATCATTTTTAAAAGATTTAACCTTAGATTTAAATTCATTCAAAAACAAGTAATCCGTATCTTTCATTAGTTTCTGATGATATTTAGTAAAACCATAGGCTTTGATTTTCTTTAATGCTTTATCTTTCAGATCAGATACTCCAAGTACCATATTTTGTTTTTGACCTGACATCCCATGTAAAAAATCAATTTCCGTTTTTGAGTTATAAAAATCCAAATAAGTTTGAGTATAGTTAAAAGAGTAAATATGAGCAATTTCCGTCAGATCATAGTCGTCTGATTTTAATGGTTTAAAAATATTTTTTGGTGTGAGTTTTTTTACTACGGTCTCAATATAAAAGTTAAAAATTCCTATAAATTTCTCTAAATCATCATAAATATCTTTTATCAAATCTAATGCATTAAAACCATTTTTTATATCTTCACCATAATAATAAACATTATTTAATGAAAACGGTTGTATTGCAGGCTTAGATAAAATTAAATTAAAAAAATTTAAAACTCTTAAATCACTCTTTCTAATATTAAAACCATTTTTATTTACATTATTCAAATATTTATTAATTACTTCAGGATCATGAAAAGAGCTAATTTCAATAATAAAACGTGCCAATATCATTAGGACATGTTCAATTTTATTTTCAAAATCAATCCATGTCTTAATTTCCTCAACATGGTTTTTAAAATATTGATACCAACAATTTTCTTTAAGCTGCGTTTTTAATTCTTTAATTTCATCAACTGATATTTTTATCTCTTCAGTTTTATAGATTGCCTTAGTATTTTGAAAAAACTTGTTTTGCTTTTCTTCGCCTGTTTTATCATTTTTATGCCAGTAATCTTTTCCAAATAAGTCATCAAAACTCATTTCCTTTCCAGCATCTTCCCAATTTTCTATTGCCGACATTGCCACCATAAAGTGATCGTATTTGGTTGGTAAGTAATGCGACAGATCAAAACCATTGCCCACAATTAAAATATTCATTGTTATCTATTCTCAATATAAAAAAAGCGCATCTTTCGATACGCTTTTAGCAGAAATTTTTCTATCCAATCAAGTTTTAAAGATCAAATAGTTTCCCTGGGTTCATTAAACCATTCGGGTCAAATACTTTCTTCAAGGCTTTCATATATTCGATTTCTTCAGCAGAACGGCTGTATTCCAAATAAGGCTTTTTGGTCATACCCACACCATGTTCAGCCGAAATTGAACCGTTATATTTTTTCACGGTATCGAACACATACTTGTTCACCACCTGACATTTTGCAAAGAATTCATCTTTGGTCAAATCAGCAGGTTTTAAGATGTTCAAGTGCAAGTTACCGTCACCAATATGACCAAACCAGCAGATTTCAAAGTCTGGGTAGTTTTCAGTCACAATCGCATCAATTTCTCTAATAAATGCAGGCACATGCGTAATCAACACTGAAATGTCGTTTTTGTACGGAATAAACGGCGCAATCGACTCCGAAATATCTTCACGTAAACGCCATAAGTTTTGTACTTGTTCAAGGCTTTGGCTCATGACACCGTCAAGCACCCAGCCTTGTTCCATACAGTGCTCAAAGATTTCCATGGCTTTTTCCATGATTGGCTCGTATGGCGCTTCAAACTCAAGCAACACATAAAATGGGCATGGTGTTTCAAATGGACGTTGTACATGACCATGATCTAACACTTTTTGCATGGCCAGTTCGCCAAAGAACTCAAATGCAGTGAGGTCAATCTTGCTTTGGAATGCATGTAACAATGGCATGATTGCATCAAAATCTGGTACGCCCAGCACCATCACTTGCAAGTCTTGCGGTTGGCGCTCAAGCTTGATTTCAGCTTCAGTCACCAAGCCTAATGTGCCTTCGCTGCCAATAAACAAGTGTTGCAATGCATAACCTGTTGCATTTTTAATCATGCCTTTGTTCAGGTGCAATACATCGCCTTTTCCTGTCACAACAGTAAGACCCAACACCCAGTTACGGGTCATGCCGTATTTAATCACTTTAATACCGCCAGCATTGGTACCAATGTTACCACCAATCTGACTTGAGCCTGACGATGCAAAATCGACTGGGTAATACATGCCTTGTTCTTCTGCATAGTTTTGCAGTTGCTCTGTCACTACGCCTGCCTGAACACGTACCATACGATCTGCTGGGAAGAATTCCAGAATCTGGTTCATCTTGTCCATGCTCACCACGATTTCACCATTGGCTGCAACAGCACCCGCAGACAAGCCCGTACGACCGCCCGATGGTGTCACGGCAACATTGAATTGGTTGGCAAGCTGAACAATCGCTTGGACTTGTTCAGTACTCGATGGGAATACAATCACCGAAGGGTTTGGGGCAAAGTGCTTAGTATGGTCTTTCCCCCAATTTTCTAAGCTATCGGCATCAGTTTTGATGCGATTTTCACCTACAATTGCCGTCAGTTGATTCAGTAAGTCAGGTGATAAAGTGACAGAAGCATTCATCGTGTACACGCCTAGCAAGAAATAAACAAGTTGTTGCTCACTATGTTATCATATTGCGACCAAATTTGGCCTTATGTAGCGGAGCGGTAATGAGCCAACATCTATCACTACCTAAAGATAAAATTCGTTTCTTATTGTTAGAAGGTGTGCATCAAAATGCCATCGACACTTTAAATGCTGCGGGTTATACCAACATCGACTATCGTAAAACTGCGCTTGAAGGCGAAGCTTTGAAAGAAGCTGTTCAAGATGCACACTTTATTGGTATTCGTTCTCGTACACAATTAACCGAAGAAGTATTTGCTGCGGCAAATAAACTAATCGCGGTGGGTTGCTTCTGTATCGGAACAAACCAAGTTGATCTTAAAGCAGCAATGCTTCGTGGTATTCCAGTATTTAACGCACCATATTCAAATACCCGTTCAGTTGCTGAGCTGGTACTTGCAGAAACCATCCTGTTACTTCGTGGCGTGCCAGAAAAATCTGCAAGCTGTCACCGTGGTGGCTGGAACAAATCTGCAGCAGGTTCTTTTGAAACTCGCGGAAAAACTTTAGGTATTGTTGGTTACGGTTCAATTGGTTCGCAACTTTCTGTACTTGCAGAAAGCTTGGGTATGCACGTGATTTATTATGATGCAGTGACTAAATTACCAATGGGTAATGCACGCCAAGTCGGTTCTTTAGATGAATTACTTGAAACTGCTGACGTTGTAACATTACATGTACCAGACGTTCCATCAACACGTAACTTCTTCGGTAAAGCACAATTCAGCAAAATGAAAGAAGGCGCAATCTTCTTAAATGCTGCACGTGGTACATGTGTGATCATTGAAGATTTGGCAGATGCGATCAAATCAGGTCACATTGCAGGTGCTGCGGTTGACGTATTCCCGAAAGAACCTAAAGCCAATGGTGAAGAATTCGTTTCTCCACTTCGTGGTTTAGACAACGTGATCTTAACACCTCACGTTGGTGGTTCAACCATGGAAGCACAAGCCAACATCGGTTTAGAAGTCGCTGAAAAATTTGTGGCTTACTCTGACAAAGGTATGACGCTTTCTGCGGTGAACTTCCCAGAAATCGCATTACCATTGATGGAAGGTAAACACCGTTTACTACACATCCACAAAAACATTCCAGGTGTATTGTCAAAAATCAACAACTTGTTTGCTGAACAAGACATTAACATCTCTGGCCAGACTTTAATGACCAAAGGTGATGTTGGTTACTTGGTGATGGATGTTGACGCATCTGCATCTCACGAAGCACTAGAAATGTTAAACCACGTTGAAGGCACAATCCGCGTTCGCGTATTGTTCTAAGCCTCAACAGACTTTAAAAGCCACAACCTTGTGTTGTGGCTTTTTTATCGTTATATTTTTACCATTTGATCAATAATTACAACATGGACTTTTTCAGAAATAATCATACTGTCCAGTCAATTGCTTTGTTTATAATTGCCATTGTCAGTGTGCAAGCCAGTGCTTCTCTCGCTAAAATTTTATTTGCCTCATTTCCCGTACTCAGCATTTCCGCGTTAAGGTTATTTTTAGGTTTCGCCCTTCTCGCTGTATTTTTTCAAATTTGGCGCGTAGCGTGGCGACAAATTCGCTGGACATCCATTCTCGGTTATGGCTTGGCACTTGCAGGCATGAATGCCTTATTTTACTTATCTTTAAGTCGCCTGCCGTTGGGTATAGCAGTATCCTTTGAGTTTATTGGGCCTTTGAGTGTCGCATTACTGCATGCCAAACATCGTTATGACTTGATTTGGGTCAGCTTGGCGATTGTAGGCTTGTTATTGCTATTTCCATGGAATCAAACGCAGCAAGCACTCGACCCTGTTGGGATTTTCTTGGCGATTGGTGCAGGTGCATGTTGGGCAGTTTATATTTTAACAGGCAACCGCCCTTCAGGGATTTCAGGCAATCATACCGTGTGTTTGGGCATGTTGATTGGCTCTTGTGTGTTACTCCCGATTGCGCTATGGACTGGTACGCCGATTAAAGTATTAGAGTTGCCTTATCTACTGTATTTTGTTGGCTTGGCTTTCCTCGCCAGCGCTTTGCCTTTTTCCTTAGAAATGGTGGCATTGCGCCATTTAAGTCCATTGCTATTTGGTACGCTGACCAGTTTGGAACCCGCTTTTGCAGCACTCTCAGGTGTGCTGTTTTTATCAGAGCATTTACTTTGGACACAATGGTTCGCGCTTGCCACCATTATGCTTGCCTCAATTGGCTGTACATTTACCGCCCAGCTCGACAAACCTAAACCAGAGCAACAACTCAATTCTCTCAAGCAAAATCAAGCATAAAAAAAGTGGCAATCTCTGCCACTTTTTCAAAACCTGCAATATATTTGGATTCAGACCAGCATTTAAACAATGATCTAAAGAAAAATATGCTATGAAGTTAGCTCGCTGTAAAAGTCTGATAACCAATTCGACAAATCAAAATTGTCACCAGCACTAAGAAAATCTTACGCACAAAGCCACTACCATACTTCATCGCAGCTCGCACACCAACCACAGAACCCAGAACATTGGCAGCAGCCATCATTAAACCGATGTGTAAAATTGCATGCCCAGTTGGAATCAAAAAGCTTAATGCTGCAAGGTTAGTCATAAAGTTGCCAATTTTCGACAAGGCTGAGGCATGTAGAAAATCCACACCCAAAAAACGGATAAAGAAGAAAATAAAAAAGCTTCCCGTTCCTGGGCCAAAAACCCCATCATAAAAACCAATTGCCAAACTGCCAATAGCGGCCAACACCAGCAATTTTGGGGTAATGTGCAAATCGACTGCGACTTGCCCAAAACTTTTTTTCATAAACGTATAAATAGCAATGATGATCAGCATCACCAACACAAAAGGGCGCAAAACGGATTGGGGAATTAGAGACAAACATGCTGCACCAGCAAAAGAGCTGATCAAGGCACAAATCGCAATCACTAGCAGTAATTTCCACTGTAACTTGACCTTACGTGCAAACGTATAGGCTGCCGATGCTGTACCAAAAATAGAAGAAACCTTATTGGTTCCGATTACCGTAGCCGTTGGCATCGAGGGGAAAGTACTCATCAGCCCTGGAATCTGAATTAGTCCGCCACCACCCACAGCAGCATCAATGGCTCCTGCGGTAAATGCAAACCCAAGCAGACTTAAGATCGTTATTGTATCCATGCAGTAATCATCACTTTTCTAAATGGAGGACTCGCTTAGGAACTAAGCGCTTTTTATCGGTAATTTGTGCCAAACCTAAACAGCGTTCGCCATCAAATACCAGAACTTGCTCTGCGGCAGCATGATCAATATTGCTTTCCAAACCATTACAGAAATACTTGCTGCGCCCTTCAGGAATCTGAACCTGTGGCAAATGCTCAACAGGTGCATATGCAGGCAATAACAGTGCCTCACGCTCAGCTTCAGTTAAGCTTTCCAAATATGGCAAGGTATAGCTTGGAATTAAGTCAAAATGACCCGTTGCCGTCCGATGCAATGCACTTAAATGCCCCCCACAGCCCAGTGCTTCACCAATATCTTCCCCCAATACACGAATATATGTGCCTTTAGAACAAGTCACATCCAAAGTTAAACTATCTTCTGTAAATTCAATTAATTGTAATTTATAAATCGTAATTGGGCGTGGCTCGCGTTCAATTACAATCCCCTGGCGTGCCAACTCATACAGAGGCTTGCCATGTTTTTTTAATGCCGAATACATCGGTGGAACTTGCTGAATATCACCACGAAACTGCTCAAGGATCTGTTCAATGTTTTCTGGAGTCAGTTCAGGTACAGAACATTGTTGTAAAATCTCACCTTCCACATCGCCTGTGGTAGTGGTTTGCCCAAGCTTCACGGTCGTTTGATAGCGTTTCACCGACTCTAGTAAATAATGTGAAAACTTGGTGGCTTCGCCCAAGCAAATTGGCAATAAGCCCGTTGCTAAGGGATCAAGTGCACCTGTATGCCCTGCTTTTTCTGCCCGATATAGCCAGCGCACTTTTTGTAATGCGGCATTAGAACTGATATCCAGTGGTTTATTCAGTAGAAAAACACCGCTAATTGGACGACGCTGGATTTTAGGCTTAGCAACAGACATACATGAGGTAACTAAAAAAAATGACACGCCATCTTAACAAAAGCCTATCCAATCTTCAGCAGGATTGTGTACTTATTCTCAACAGTCGAATTTTTATCTCTTAGGATTATCACAGGCATAAAAAATGCGCCAGATTCGGCGCATTTTCTTGACTCAAATAAAGCGAATTAAGCTTTACGAGCTGGCAATTTTTCACGAATACGTGCAGCTTTACCAGACAAGTCACGAAGATAGTAAAGTTTAGCACGACGAACGTCACCACGACGTTTCACTTCGATTTTAGCAACAATTGGAGAGTGAGTTTGGAAAACACGCTCAACACCAACACCGCTAGAAATTTTACGTACTGTGAACGCAGAGTTCAAGCCACGGTTTTTCTTAGCAATGACAACACCTTCAAAAGCCTGAAGACGTTCACGATCACCTTCTTTTACTTTTACTTGGACAATAACAGTGTCACCTGGTGCAAAAGCAGGGATGTCAGATTTTAACTGTGCATTTTCAACAGCTTGAACTAAAGGATGCTTACCGCTCATAGGGTATCTCCAATGATGTGTGGATCAGAAGAGGTCTGATATCCACTGGGTATAGAGGCTAAATCGCATAGACCCGATTATCTTTCTCTTTATGTTTGACCACTTCAATGCATAAAGAGCCTATTAAAGAAGACTTAAACAGAAAGTTTAAATCCCAATTCGAAGCATAGTTTCTTCTTATGCAAGGGCAGCAATGAATTACTGCTATTTCCCCACACAGAAGTACAACATCTGCCTTGCGCTCGGACAGTGATGATTAATCACTGCTATTTCCTCGCTCATCTTTTAGCCATTTTTTTTGCTGCTTGGTCAACTCCACTTGCTCGACCAACTCGGGACGACGTTCAAGCGTACGTTGATAGCGCTGCAAAAACCGCCATTTTTCAATATTGGCATGATGCCCAGATTTTAAGACCTCTGGCACGTCCAATCCTTCAAAATGATCTGGCTTGGTATATTGTGGGCAGTCTAATAGGCCGTCCACAAAAGAATCTTGTATCGCAGATTGCTCATCTGACATCGTATTCGGCAAACGACGAATGATGCTATCGAGCAAAACCATCGCAGGGAGCTCACCACCTGATAAAACGTAATCTCCAATCGACCATTCTTGATCGACATATTTTTGGAGTAAACGCTCATCAACCCCTTCATAACGTCCACACAGTACAATCAATCCATCATATTCAACAAATTGCTGTACTGCCTGTTCATTTAAGGTTTTACCTTGTGGTGACATATACACCACAGGTACATGAACTGCTCCTGCTTGCTCTGCAAGCTGCTTGGCATGAGAGATTGCTTTTGCCAACGGCTCAGCCATCATCACCATACCTGGACCACCACCAAATGGACGTTCATCCACTCGCTTGTAGTTGCCCTCAGCAAAATCGCGCGGATTAATACAATTGACTTGTACAATGTCGCGCTTTGCTGCACGTCCGCTAATCCCGTAGGCTGTAATCGCTTCAAACATTTCAGGAAAAAGCGTAATCACTGCAAAAAACACTACAGATTCCTCTATTTCCTGCTGCGTTCGTCCTTCGTAAAAAGGATTAGTAATCTACGCCCCAATTCACGTAAATCCGACCAGCTTCAAGATCAACTCGCTGCACCACATCCTTATGCCATGGAATCATTCGCTCTTCGGCATCTACACTGTCAGCTGTGGCATGAACCACCATGACATCGTTAGCACCTGTTTCAAACAGCTCGTGAATTTGACCGAGATTGACTTCCTGCTCATTATCGTCTAGACCTAACACAGTTAAGCCTTTCAAATCTGACCAGTAATACTCATCCACACCTGCTTGAGGTAATTGCGATTTTGAAATCCAGATATTAGCACCAACCAAACTGTCTGCTACTGTGCGATCACTCACACTTTTAAGCGAAACAACCAAGCCTTTGCCATGTGGTTTCCAGCGTTTTACATCGACTGTTTGCCAACCTGCTTTGGTTTCAATGTACCAAGGCAGGTAGTCAAAGATATTGCTCATGGGTTCTGTATTGGAATAGACCCAGAGCCACCCATTCAATCCATAAGCTGAACGTATCTGTCCAATCTGAATACGATCTTCGGGTACATTCTGTGTTGGTGTCATGGGCTACCTACTACAATTATGCAGCAGCTGCAGCTTTTTTAGCTTGAGCAGCTAAAGAAGCAACACGTTCAGAAGCTTGAGCGCCTTGAGCAACCCAATGTGCAAAACGGTCTGTATCTAAACGAAGTTTTTCCGCTTGACCTTGAGCCGTTGGGTTAAAGAAACCGATACGTTCGATGAAACGACCATCACGTGCATTGCGGCTATCAGTCACAACGATTTGATAAAATGGACGTTTTTTTGCACCACCGCGCGCTAAACGAATAACTACCATGATAAAAGCCTTATAATTCTTACGGATTATCCCTGCGCCGACCATCGGCAACACTTCAAACCCCTTTCATAGAGGGCGGTATTTTACGTGATATTCCCCCCAAAGGAAAGATTAAAATTTAAGTTATCCACCGTTTTAAATTTATTTTTTAATTACTATCCCACGTAGAAGTATTACTCAAACTGCAACTAGATACTCCTTGTGACCAATACTTTTGCCCGTCTTGATTTAAACACACAACACCATTACCTTTCTGCACAGTTGTACTCACGGGTGTAGCTATTAACTTATACCCTTGATTATCATCATTAATTTCTAAAGCAACGCTATAATAAGCAGTTCCTGTACTGGGATAATTTGCAGTGCCACCAACACCTGTTAAGGTTGCACTCGCATAGCTGTTATTGATCAGTTTATAACTTTGCAAACGCCCTGCCACACGCATCAGTTCTGTCTGGACATCAACACGATTGGTCTTGACTCTATACTGTTTATAACTTGGGTAGGCTATTGCCGCCAAAATTCCAATAATCGCAACTACTATCATCAGTTCAATTAAAGTAAAACCGCGTTTTGTTATTTTCATTACCAATTCTCTGAACCGCTTGAACCACAGTCACCGTATGAATTAAAACCTGTTTTATTTTTACAGTGCAGACCTCTGCTGGTCAGTAAAAAATTATAATTTTTCGGATCCGTTGTGGTTGCTTTAATGGCCCAATTGCGACCCACTGCCGAGTTATCTGTTAAAGCAACATTGCTCGCATCAGGATCTACAATCGTAATGGTATAAGGATAGGTGGTTGTAGACGCAACAGTTGTGCTGGCGGTTGAAAAGCCTTTGTAATTAAAATTACGTGCTTTACAGCGATCAAGTAATACCGCCAAACGCTGCATTTCCTGTTGTGCTTGAGCTGCACGCGAGCGCCGCGCATATTCTTGGTAACTGGGTATCGCAATAGCCGCTAAAATAGCGACTATCACCACTGCAACCATCATTTCAATTAAGGTAAAGCCGCAACTTTTTTTATACGACGTAATCGTTTGCATACTTTAATCCTTATTTGCTGTTGGTCTCATACCAGCGAACCGGAACCAACTGGCGTGGCGTACTATAAAGATTAAACGGGCTTACTCCACCACTGGCAGCTGTTGCTGCATTTGCAATAACTACACGCCCCTCTCCATCTACTGTTCTCCCCCCAACAGATGGTCCAACCAAGCCCGAACCATTATCTTCATGCTGTACACTGCTACCATCGGAACATATGCCATAAGGCATACAGAATTTGGAAACAAAGCTCTTGCCTTGAATACTGGCACTGCAACTGCTTCCTGATGCTCCTGTCTTGCTTTCATCATAAGTGGTTACATACATGTCCGAATTAATGACAATCGGAGTACTCATGACTTTTTCACTTTGGATATTGGTTGAAGAATAATAGTAATACCAACCTCCTGCCGTTGAGGTTTCATTATCTCCACGCGGGACGAGGATCTTTGTTTTATCTGTACCAGTCAAGATGAGGTCATGCGTGTTGAGATTATTATGACTCACCGAAACGGTATAACCATTGTCATAATTAAACAGTGTTGAACTTGCAACATCTCTATCAAAGATATTGTAGACAGCATCATTGCTATAATCGGATGCTGTTGATTTAAATAATGGGCGGCTACGATTACCGCTACCAAGCGAAACTACAGCAAAGACCTTTCCATTAGTATCCTTGTAGACTGTAAATGCAGGCATTTCATAAAAGCGTGGGCTATATTGGCCATTATTTAAATTCAATAATCGTACGGGTGTTTTTGCAAAAGCACTTAATGCAGGTGCATTATTATTTAAATCTACACGCCAAACTTGACCACCTAAATCCCCAAAATACAAATGATCAACTAAACCATCAGAATTACGATCCACAGTACGAATCTGACTCACCACACTGTATTTCATATCACTGCTTTCAGTATATTGCACATTCGCTGTTGTTGTATTCGCTGCAGTCGCATTTGCCCCAGTCCACCAAAGTAGCTGCCCTGTTAAGGCATCAAACATATAAACACCTGCACCTTTTTTATTGGTTTGGTTATAGCTTGCATCTGTTGTGCTACTACCCTCATAACCTGAATAGCCTGCACGTGATCCATCGGTATCAAATGTACCATCACCATTATCACCACCAGCGTCATAGCCACCACCGACAAACATGACAAGGCGTTTAGCTCCATTCCAACGTACCCATCCTACACTTGGCTTTGACCAGCTTTGCCCCATATAGGAGAGTTCAGAATAAGTAGTTGAATTCACTGTTGTATCCTGTGAATAAATACGCTGTGTATTTGGATCAATATGAAACAACATGGATGGGCTATTGATGTTCTTCAGGTCTAACGCATAGTAACTACGTCCCCCCATACGCAAACCACCATAAGCAATTTGTTTTCCTGATGTATGATTTAAACCTGAACCAACCGTTAAAGCTCCACTACTGGTTGGGACATATTCGGCATAATTTGTCCACGGTGCATCAACACCATAAAATAATTTATTGGTTCCACCAGAAGTCGAGTCATATTTCAGAAATGCTTTTTTCTGCATTTGCAGCATTTCATTTGGAACAAAGGCAAATTTTTCCTTACCTGTAGATGCATCAACAATATGTAATAAACCTTGTGTTGTTCCAAACAAAACATAATCTGAGCGATCTGTTGAACCAATCGTTCCATCCGCTTTCGTCTCAACTTTACCTTGGTTGGTCAGTAAAATTGGAGAGGAATGCATAACCGAACCAAGTTGTCTTAATTCAGTTGCTGCTTTAAGCCCATCGAGCGTCGCTGGAACATTTGCTGGATCAATATTGAAACCAAGTAACGATAAAAGGTATGCACGATTGGTATCTGAACTCGTAATATAATCTGCCGTAACTGCATTCAGGGTCGTATCCGTCGCGGTACCAGAACTGTCACGATTGATGAGTACTTTACGATTTGGAGTATTAGTATCACTTAATCCTAGGCTTAACAGAGCTTTAACACCACCGACCAAAGCGGTTGTGTTATCTGTAATTCCTTTTGACCATAAATCATAATTATCTACAATTTTCCCAGAGCTATTAACTACCGCATTGCCCTGACTGTCTTTTAGCATGCCATTGAGCACGCTATATTTTTTCAAATTCCCTTGCCAAAGCTGCGGCGTAGAATCCACACCCGGCGTTGGCTGAAACTGTGAAAAATAAGCATAATTTTGCAACGCAGCTGTATTTAGCTGATCAACAGGAATAGTCGCAGAACCAGTCGTTACAGGGGGAATATCTTTCTTCAATTGCACAATAAAGCCATTCACACTGGCAACAACATCTGCAGAGCTTGAACCAGAATACCAGCCGCCTTCACCATAGACGCCCCACTTTGCCGCATTTTTTACATTATCAGTTGCTGAACCGCTGTTAATATTGGCAACATTTTGCTCTTTGGTTAAAGACGAGCTATAAGACTCCAAGCCATTAAAATCACTACCAAAACCAACTACAGCCGTTTTTATGGACAGTTGACTCGGGTTTTGTTTATTCAGCAGCATTTGTGAAAAATCACTAATACACTGCCAACCTGTACTCGCACTTGCACTATCCGTAAATTTTGTACCAGAACAAGTCAGTAAATTTCCATAACTCCCTAATGCTTTTTGCATTAAAGGTTGTGCAATACTGACGCTTGAACCATTTGGCTCACCATCAGTCAGCACATAAATTCCCTGCCCGCTACACTCTTGATTTGAAGCCGCTGACTGTGAACTTAGTGATGTCGGCTGAAGATAGTTTGTACTGCCTTTTGAATCAGAACTTGCATATGGAAAACCACTATAAGGATGTGGTCCAGTATAGTAATAACCCTTTAACCCAAGGGCATTAGAACTATAAGTTCCTTGAGAATATTGACTTGAATAATCATATCCAGAGTACCAAGAATTGCTCGCCGTAGGTGACCAAGAGGTACAGGTTGAACCACTCCAAGCAACACAGGCTTTATACCAACCGCTATATTGTGACTGATTCGAAACAAAAAATGCCTCTAAATTTGAGCCGAATGAAGTTGTTGTTCCCATCAAATAAGCTGCTGTATCAGCATAAGCATTCGCGGTTGGAGTCCCCCCTCCAGCACTTAAATTTGCAATAGCATTTAACAAAACCTGACGTTGTGTTGTTGTCCCTACAACAGCATTTAAAGGGCGTGCCGGAACAACGATATAACCTGTTCGACCATTACTCGCATACGAAAAAGCAGATAATCCGATGATCTTATCATCTGCCAATTTAGTTACAGTTGCACTTCCCTGTAAGACATCAAACATTCCATCTTTAACACGGGTAATGCGGTCATAAAACTTTTCTACCGCCCCTGAATTATAATAATAAGTATGCTGGGTATCGCCTTGATATGCCTCACTTCCTGTAGCAGTCAAGTTCAAGGTCGGTAAGCTATTTGTCACAGCACTCCAGACACAGCCAGGAACTGTTGATGCCTGATTGGTACATACTTGATATTGTGTTTTTGTTGTTGGGTTCCAACGTGAACCTGTTGTTACGACCTGAGTTCGATATAAATACTTTTTAGTCGATGTGCTGGCAGCATTACAATAATATCTTGTATAAGGCCGAGTCGTAGTGGCTACTTCGGAACCAGTATTACTATACGCATAAGTACTTGGAATATCACAAGCGGACTCCCCCACCTGATTGAGCGTCATACTTCCTGAAATATCCAACATAAACATCAATGTAACATTTGCAGATTTTGCAGATTGATAAATATCAATATCACTGGCTTGTAATTGTGTTGCGGCCGGAATGCACAGCAAAACCGTCATGGCTGCTGACAAGCTTGAAGCAAATACTTTTCGTAAAAAATGATAAATTTTCTCAATTTTTTGTATATTTTTCATAGTCATCACATTAACCCGCTGCGGCTGTAGCGGTTTGTTCAGTTGAAATATTAAACGTATAGTTATAATCAGTAACTTGTGTCGTAAAAGGGACATTTAAAGCAGCCAAACACTGTGAAACAGTTTGCGTTGCCGTACCAGTTGCCACAACACCTGAAGGAGCAACAGGATTACTCATACGTTTTGACAAACAAGTATTAATGCTGTCATCGCTTGCAGACGAGAGTGTTGGCATCAAAGAGACTGCATGAATAATCGCTTTTTGATTTTCAGGTAATTTTGTTGTTTGCGTATCTGTACCTAGAAGAGCATTTTCAAAAGGTTGACTACTTTCACTGTTAACAAACTGGATCGTAACTTGCGTCATTACAGCCTGACGACCACTCGTAAAATCATTGGAAGTCGAGCCTACAGAGCAATATCCTTCACTTCCAAGCGTAGTGCCTGTTGGGGCAGCATCTCCATCAAGCCATTCCATTACGCTAATCTTAGAAAAATCAAAAAAGTTTGATTGTGTTCCTCGATAACAAAACACAATTTCTTTACCAATATTTTCTGTTTTAGACGGATATCCCAATAAACTATCACTATAGCCATAACGAGAAAGCTGAGTGGAATCTTCAACTTGAAAAATTGCAGCATCTGAACTTTGCAACATTAACTGCTGTGCCTGGCCATTGGTTGCAATATTTAATGACACCAGGCTTTGACGAATAGCTAATGTTCCAATAATCGTCATAAATAACAATATGATTAATACAACAATTAAAGTTGCACCCTGCTGGGAGGTTTTATATTTCATGATTACCTATCCCCCAACGCATTACGAATTGCAACAGCCTGTGTAATCACCTGGCGTAAATTTTTAGTTTGTGCATTTTGAATCGTGCTATTTAAAGTCACTGACTGATCTAGCACGGTAAATGGCTTCGTTAAATTGATATTTGGATCCACACCTACAGACTGGTTAGAACGTGCCAAAATACCCAACTTAACCCCCACAATCCGAGCAGTTGGTGCATTGGTTGTGTATTGCGCAATCGTCATGCCTTGAAAATCACCCGAGCTATTTTGAACGGTTAGCAAGACATGAAAATAATCCACACGTTTCATAATGATCTGTCCTCTATCTCCAAAGATAGAAGGAGAACTAGAAATAACTCCTGTACTCGTGGCACGTCCTGCATCACAAGCTAACGCTAATGCTGTCGCCGCCGTTTCATTGCTGTTGATATTGTCATCCTGACGCACAAAATAACGCTCAATCACATAAACAGAGGCATCTTTCACTTGTGTTCCTTCACAATCAAATAAGCCATTATCGACTTGAGATTGCGTTGGTAAGTATTGAATGACTAGTTGATCGCTTCCAACATTTACATTAGAAGTCTGGCTCACAGTACTCGCACTAATCGGCGTAGAAGATGTAGCACCTGTGATGTTGCCTGTAGCAACCACTATTCCTGCATGACTTAGGTTCTTGGTCATGATTGCGCTGGAATTATTTAAATTTGCCATTCGAATATCTTTGACGATGTAGTTCAAAGCAAAATTGGCATTATCCTGAATATCAGCAGCGCCTTGTTGCAGTGCAAAACTTTTTTGCCCTGTAATAAAAAGCATAACTGCTGCTGCCACAATGATTAAGCCCAGAACTAATGACACCATGAGCTCAATAAGTGTTAAACCCTGTTGTGAATATCGCATCTTAATATGCCTCCATCACAATACAGGTCGATTGCTCATTGTAAGAAAACCCTGAACTTGTACTATTGGTACATGCAATATGCCCTGTTGTTGTCGTAGTTTTATCTACAGGGTCAGTTTTATTCCATGCGACATAAATGCACTGGCGACCATTTGCTGTACCAGGACAAGTCATCATATTTAAAGTCATACCTGTATTAGTCGCTTGTACATAGGCTTCATGTACATCAAATGCCGCTTTTGCGGTTGGCGTACAAAAACCACTATAACAATTGCTACCTGAAGCAGCCTGATTGGTCATACTTGCCAAATTAGTTTTGTATGCAGCGATTGCTGTTGTGGAATTATTCATGCGCATTTTTTCAGCCAAATCACGTGCAATATTCATAGCCTGAATACGATTAAATCCTTCGGACGTTGCTTCAACAGCACGCAACTGCAAGCCCACAAAACCCAACACTCCAATTGCCAAAAGTAGTAACGCAACTAGAATTTCAAGCAACCCTACACCCTGCTGATATTTAATTGGCATTACAGTTCCCCGTCACAAGATCGCGTTGTTGGACTATCCCTATATGAGAAAGAATTATTCTTTTTGAATATTGCGCCTGTGCCTGCGTTTGATCACACAAAACCAAGGTTAAATCTGTAGTCGTGATTGGATCTTGAACCATACCATCGGAACGAAATACGATTGATGTCGTCGTTGAAACAAGGGCTGCCTTTCCTGATGCAGCCCAATTTAAAGTACTGTCTGTATCTGCTGAGGATGAATTTAAAGTTACAGTCACAGTACGGCGCTCTAAAGCCGCTTTAGAGCGCGCTTTTTCCAAGACAATGACTAAATCTCGTGTACTTTTATTTAAATTCTGTTTAAGAAGAATATTAGCAAAAGCTGGCACAGCCATTACAGAAATAATAGCAATAATAATAACTACTACGATTAATTCAAATAATGTAAATCCCCGAATAGATTGCATGTTCCCCTCATATTTTTAAATAATTCATATTTTTAATAAGATTTACTTCACAATCAGCACAAATTAAGTACTACCATTTATTAATAAAATTCATAATTTATGAAATAAGATATATTTAAAATGTATCTATTATGTGATACATGTCACATAATATATCAATTTATATCAAAAAATAAAACAAAAAAAACGGACCAGTCACGATCCGTTTTAAAAACTACAATACTCAAGCTTGCACAATATGTATACGCAACTCTTTAGGCAGGCTAAATGTTACATTTTCTTCACGCCCATCGAGCTCTTCAGGAGATTTCGCCCCCCAGTCCTGTAACCGCTGAATCACTTGCTTAATTAAAATTTCTGGAGCTGATGCGCCCGCAGTTACACCAACCTTAGTTGCTGGTTGAAACCAGTCTTGTTGTAACTGCTCAGCATTGTCGACCAAATACGCAGTTTTCCCCATACGCTCCGCAAGCTCACGCAAACGATTAGAATTGGATGAATTAGGTGAACCCACCACCAAGACCACATCACACTTTTCAGCTAAATCACGCACTGCATCCTGACGGTTTTGGGTCGCATAGCAAATATCATCTTTACGAGGGCCCTGAATATGCGGATATTTTTGGCGCAAGGCATCAATCACTTTCGCAGTATCATCAATCGACAGTGTGGTTTGAGTAACAAAAGCGACTCTTTCAGGGTGTTTCACTTGTAATTCAGCAACATCCTGCTCGTTTTCAACCAAGTAAATTTCACCACCGTTATTTTTATCGTATTGGCCCATCGTTCCCTCAACCTCAGGGTGACCATGATGTCCAATCAGAATCGCTTCTACGCCTTCCCGGGCATATTTGGTCACCTCAATATGTACTTTGGTAACCAGCGGACAAGTTGCATCAAATACTTTTAAGCCACGGCGCGCTGCTTCCTGCTGGACTGCTTTGGATACCCCATGCGCACTAAAAATCACAATATTATCGTCTGGAACTTCGTCAAGTTCATCGACAAAGATCGCACCACGCTGACGCAGATCATCTACGACAAATTTATTGTGTACGACTTCATGGCGTACATAAATCGGTGGCTGAAAACATTCAAGTGCCCGATTGACAATCGCAATGGCACGGTCAACACCTGCACAAAAGCCTCGTGGGTTCGCCAATACAATTTCCATAACTTCCTCAATCTGACAGGCAATGACTGTATTTTTTGAATTTATCGACCAAACTATTCAGTTTAGCCGCGCTCTACTCTAATATAGAGAAGATATTTTATCATATCAGGAAAAAATATCATGTCGGGTCTATTGTTTGTCGTTTCTGCAGCGTCAGGAACTGGCAAAACATCTCTGGTCAAAGCCCTGCTTGAACGTGTAACCAATCTACATGTTTCTGTTTCTCATACTACTCGTGGGCAGCGTCCCGGTGAACTCGATGGCGTACATTATCACTTCACCAGTAAAGATCACTTTTTAGCGCAAGTTAAAGAAGGTGGTTTTATCGAATATGCGGAAGTATTTGGTAATTACTATGGAACGTCACAAGCAACCGTCAAGCAGCAACTTGAAAAAGGGCATGACGTTCTACTCGAAATTGACTGGCAAGGTGCAGAGCAAGTTCGCAAATTATTCCCTGAATCTAAACAGATTTTTATTTTACCGCCAAGTCAGTTTGATTTGCGCCAGCGCCTGTCAAACCGTGGTACAGATGCGGTAGAAGTCATTGAACATCGTTTAAGTTGCGCAATTACCGACATGCAGCAATACGTCAATTTTGATTATGTGATTATTAATGATGACTTTAATAAAGCACTGCATGATTTAGAATCCGTGATTAATGCCAATCGGTTGTCTATGCCACAGCAAGCTCGGCGTCATCAGCAATTGATTGAAAAATTGTTGCACCCAGAGAATTGATTAAAACTTGAGTCTATGTGCAAAGCACCTTATACTGCACAGTCTAGTTAAATTTAACTCAGTAAGAGATTTGTTATGGCACGCGTAACTGTTGAAGATTGTTTAGACCATGTAGACAACCGTTTTGAATTGGTCCTTGTGGCAAGTAAACGTGCGCGCCAATTATCACGCCAAGGCATTGAACCAACTGTAGAGTGGGACAATGACAAGCCAACAGTTGTGGCTCTACGTGAAATTGCAGCAGGTCATGTCAGTAAAGAGATTTTGAAACAACGCGAGCAAGACTACCAAGTATCAAGCCTTGATCTTGCTCTTTCTGCAAATAACTTAAACCTAGAAGGCTTTACTTTCTAAGTTCAAGTTTTCTGCAATAAAGCCTAGTTGGTTCAACTAGGCTTTTTTGTTTGCACAGTTATGATGCAATATTGAGTGAAATAATCAACTTTATTGAAATATTTTTGGTTTTTTCAGTTAGAAAAATTGACAAGACTCACAGAATGTTTTTCATTAAAGGGCTAACGTTCCCATTTGTGATTTAGCATTGAATTAAAGGTGGTTTATGCCAGGCGAAGAAGTCAGCCAAGCCAAGCAACAACTGAAACTGATTATTGACGAATATCTGTCAGAAAAAGATGTCGAACTGGTGCTTGCTGCCTGTGATTTTGCCGACCTTGCCCACAGCGGAATCACACGTAAAAGCGGCGAACCTTATGTGCTGCACCCAATTGCCGTATCTAGCATTCTGGCGCACATGCGACTTGATTCCCAAACGCTGATGGCGGCGTTGCTGCATGATGTGATTGAAGATACTGAATTTAGCAAAGAAGAGATTGCGAGCAAGTTTGGTAAAGTCGTTGCCGAACTGGTCGATGGGGTCACCAAACTGACCCATTCTAGTGACAAACAGGTCAATAAAGCCGCCTCCTTTCGTAAAATTCTACAGGCCACTTTACAAGATCCACGCGTAATCATCATCAAACTGGCAGACCGCTATCACAACATGACCACGCTTGATGCGTTGCGTCCTGATAAACGCGCCCGAATTGCCCAAGAAACCTTTGATATTTTTGTGCCTATGGCACGTATCGTAGGGATGAATGAAATGGGCGATAATCTCGAATATCTGTGTTATCAAAATCTTGACCTTGATGTATTCAACAAAATTCAACAAGCACTCCAGCAGACTCGACCGAAACGCTGTGAATATCAACAAATCTGGGAAAAAAATCTCACACAACTGCTACAGCGACACCAGATTGCAGGTCGCATTAAAAAGAAAAATAATAATATCGAACTGATTCGCCACTTCCTTAAAAATGACATTAATCTACAAGAACTTACCCGTAGTCATACTTTCGAAATTATTCTAACCAGCATTGCTGACTGTGACCGCCTTGTCGATGTGTTACGGGAAAACTTTCAGGTTCTACAATATAACGACCATATTCGTCGACCACTGCCAGGTGGCAACCAATCCCTGATGATGCGATTGAAGGGTGAAAAAACCACCTTATCCCTGACCATTCAAACTGAGCTCATGCGTAAGGCTGCACGTTTTGGTGTGGTTCTCGGTGAAAGTGCCCCTCAAGCATGCCGTTCAGCCATTCAGGCATCTATGCAAAACCTGAACACATTAATTGACGGTGAATGTGCCAAAACGACTTTTAATGATTTGCTAGACTATCTGCATCAGGAAAAAATCTGGGTTTATACGCCACACGGGCATCTGCATGAACTCCCGCAAGGCGCGACCATTGTAGATTTTGCCTATACAGCTAGCCTGTTTTTAGGTAACCATGCGATTGGGGCAAAAGTGGATGGAGAAACCAAACCGCTGTCTACCCCACTTGCCAGTGGACAAGTCGTAGAAATTCTAACCGATGTGCTCGCGAGCCCGAATCCTGACTGGTTGAGTTTCATTAATACACAAAAAGCACGCCGTGCAATTCAAAACATCTTGCGTGATCAAGATGTTGAAGAACAACGTATTATTGGTAAACAGGCACTTGACCGTGCTTTACGTCTGTTTAACAGCTCTAGTCATGAGTTATCTGAAGATGACTGGATCAATGTTTTAGAATGGCGTCATGTTGACAATAAAAATACCCTATATGAACAAATTGCTGTCGGTGATCTGCTACCACAACTGGTTGCCAATCATTTATTTGCCATCGACAGTCAAGTGGAAGAACCAAGTTCACATCGCTTGATTCAGGGTACAGATGGTATTGATGTCAAATATGCGCGCTGTTGTAATCCCATTTTAGGCGATCCAATTCAAGGACATTTATCCCGTCGTGGATTGATTGTACACCGTGAACGCTGCCATAACCTGCTACATGAGCAGCATCTACATCCTGAAAATATCATGCCGTTACAGTGGAGTGATTACGAAGTCGATGATGTGAGTTTTACCGCATATTTATGCATTGATATGAGCATGAATGACGAGCAGATTTCTGATCTGATCTATCAATGTCGTAAAGCCAAATTTGGGGTAGAAATGATTAACTCCCAAGACAACAAAACCTATGTCAATGTCGTGGTCAATAACCGTAAGGAAATTGCTCAAGTGATTCGTGAGCTGCGTTTACACTTCGGTTTTCCACGAATTTTACGTCAAGATACACCTGTAATGATTAGTGAAACGCATAAAGTTGTATAATTTAAACGCATCCTACATAGATTGTGTGCTATATATAAATGATATAGGTCATTGAATTTGTAAAGGAGACATGAATGTCACGCCAAGTGATTCATACTGAAAATGCACCTGCTGCGATTGGAACTTACTCTCAAGCCATTTTAGTTGGAAATACACTGTATCTTTCTGGACAAATTGGTTTAGATCCATACAGCATGGAATTGGTCGATGGTATTGAAGCACAAATTCGCCGTGTTTTTGACAATATCAAAGCAGTTTGTGAAGCTGCCGGTGGCTCTTTAGCAGATTTTGCAAAGTTGAATATCTTCTTGACGGACTTATCCAATTTTCAATTGGTCAACCAGATTATGGGTGAATACTTCCCGCAACCTTACCCTGCACGTGCAGCGTTGGGCGTGGCAAGCTTACCTAAAGGGGCTTTGGTTGAAATGGATGGCATTGTGATCATTCCTTAAGCACAAAATGATGTATATAAAACCACCGATCAGGTGGTTTTTTTTCATTCAAAAAGCCAATTAGAGTTTTGTGAATATGAAGATGAAATCCATTGACAAACGATAACAATTATCGCTAGTATCAGTAATCGTATTTATCTTTTTATGGGTGCGCACATGTATGTTTGTTTATGTCGTGGAATTACCGACCAAGATATCAAAGATGCTGTTGCCAATGGTGCAGAAAGTTTTCGGGAAATTCGTGATTTACTCGACTTAGGCACTTGCTGTGGACGTTGTGCACCTGAAGCCCGTAGCCTGATTAATGAAGAACTGGCTGCGATTGCTGCAAAGATTTCTATCGCCGCATAGCTCCATTACAGGGGCAACATCTCCTTGCCCGCTTTTGATTCAGAGTGGGTTTATTTTATGTGTCAAAGATGCACCTAGACCATGTGATTGTGATTTTCATTTGCCGTTCGATAAATTACTCGCAGCAATACAACTTCTTGGTTAAGATAAACTTATCATTGCCTTAACCCTGTTGAGGCTTGCATTATTTGCGGAGAAATAATAATGAAAGGCAATCGCGATGTTATCAATCAGTTAAATCAGGTGTTGTATCACCATCTCACGGCGATCAATCAATATTTTCTGCATTCACGTATGTTTAATGACTGGGGAGTTGAGAAACTTGGCTCTGCCGAGTACAAAGAATCTATCCGTCAAATGAAACATGCGGACAAAGTCATTGAACGTATTTTATTTCTTGAAGGTCTGCCAAACCTGCAACATTTAGGTAAATTATATATCGGTCAGCATACTTTAGAGGTGTTGCAGTGCGATGTGCGGAAAGTCAAAGAAAATATTGAAGCACTGCAAAAAGCTGTCGCATTGTCAGAACAACTGCAAGATTATGTCTCACGTGATCTGGTTCAGGAAATTCTAGAGCATGAGGAAAATTACTGGGACTGGCTGGAGACTCAGATCGACTTAACAGAAAGTGTAGGTATCGAAAACTATATTCAGAGCAACATGTCTGATGAGTAAGAACCTGCCAAGAAGTAAATACTGATCAGTGAAGGAGATTTTTAATCATCTCCTTCATGTTTTTGAAAAATTTAAATAAATTACTATAAATAAAAAAAATTAAATTCATTTTCACTCATTTACACAAGTAATATTCTTCGCCCAAAAAACAGGTCAATATCCTCATTGAATGGATAAATCTCGGAAGCATCTTTTGCTCAATATATTTTATCTTGACTAAAGATAGATAACACTTCTGTCCAGCATCTCGCATCATCAATTCAAAAAAGAAAATGCCAGTCAATTGCTTAACTGACTGGCATTAGGCTGTAAAGCAGATGTTTTACTTAGGTATCACTTGCGAATAGCACGACCATTATGATCCTGATCAAGCAAGAGCTGACCAGAAGGATGATTCACTTGATATAAACCATGGATCAAGTCTAATTGATGCTGAGCTTCTTGGTTCTGCCCGTTATATGCTAAAAGCTGAGCGTATTTATATAAATCATAATGCGTTGGTGTAATGACCACAACCTGATGATAATGCTCTAATTGTTTTGGTGACAAGCGGCTAAAACGATCCAGATAATACCAGTTAGCACGTTGATCGAACTGATCCAAGATATAAACACGATAAGGTTTAACTGCAGGAATACCCTGATCAGAATGTTTATGCCCCTGATTTAAGGCATCAATTGAACTGAGATAATCGCGCCAGATTAAACCGTAGAGCAAAATACCGATCACTAAAATTGTAGTATTCAAGTTTGCAGATAGTGAAAATACCTTCAGTTTTGCTGTCTGCGCCTGAATGACTCCCAGTAAAAAGCCAACAGGTAATAAGAAATAAGCATAATCTTGTGGGAATTCAAACATTGCATGAATCAAGACACAGCAGACCATCAGCGTTGCAACCAATGACTCGCTCTTTTCCACCTGTTTGTTGAGTCGCCAAAGCCACCATGCGATATAAGCAACAATCACTGTTCCAACAATAACGCCATTCCAGACCAGTAATTCTAAAATGAGATTATGCGCACTGTTGGTTCGTTCATTGTGCTGAAGAAAATCTGCCCCGACCAATTGTGCATAGCTGGTTTGATTCCAGCCATAGCCCGGCCACGGATGTTGCTGAATGGCATACAGCATTTGCATCCAGATATTAAAGCGAGAGTGGCTCGAACTGGCACGCTCAATCACATCCGACATTTCTGAATGAGACAACCCCAAATGAACCAAAATCGCATTGAGACTTGGAATTACCAGTAAGCAACCCACGTAAATCATCACCCATGCGGCAACATGGTAACGCTTGAAACGATACGCTGAGGAGAGTTTAAAAAACAGATAAATACTCAGTACTGCACAGGCCACCCAAGGTGTACGAGACTGACTTAGTGCGATGGTAAAGGTGAGCAATAATGCCCCCAACGTCACCAGCCAAGTGGGTAAGGTGCGTTTTTCAAACAGATATAGACAACTCATCAATCCCATCATCAGGAAAGTTGCCATATTGTTGGGCTGAGCAAAGTTCGCATAAGGGCGATTACCACGTAATGGCATAATCAGTGATAATCCCTGATCAAGGTGCAGCCATTGCAGCAACGCTATGCCAACGCTGATTAAACCCACCACAAAAGTCAGTAAGCTCCAGCCTTTAAAAACTTTTTCACGCTGCACGGGATCTTGGGTCAGATTAAATCCAAGCACAACCATCATGGCAAAGGTAAAAACATACAATGCCGACAACAATGCCTTACTAAAATAAAACTCAATGCCAAATCCCCACTGCACAAACGGGATACAGGCCATCACAAATAATGGCACATTCAGCTTGGGCAATTGTAAGGGCTTGTCAATATATAGAGCCAGCGTACATAAGGCAGCCGCATACGCGAACAATTCACTAGATAGCGTCAGCCACGGGGTATAGTGATATGGAGATAGCCATGACAATGCCAGAAGCACCGCAATCACAAGAAACAGGAATCTTTGCATCATGAGCAAAACAGGTGAAAAATAAAGCACGTATTATAGAATATTTTTGAGTAAAGCTATGTAGCACAACCTCACCATTACACCTTAATGTTCAATAAATTTTTCTATTTATAGGATGATGATTTATAAAATTCAAACATGCCATCAAGGCAGAGCTTGCTAAGATCATACTCATAACATTGACAACAAAGGACACATCGCATGCCGCATCAAGGAAAAGAGCTTCATTTACGTCGCGCCGAAATTGGCCAAGGTACAGTCATTGCACGTGCCTTGCCACACCGAGAAAAACGCATGATTGGCGCATGGTGCTTTCTCGACCATGCTGGTCCAGTCGAGTTTGTTCAGGGTGAGGGACTGGATATTGGCCCACACCCGCATATTGGTTTACAGACCTTTACGTGGATGATTGAAGGTACGCTAATGCATACTGATAGTTTGGGGTCAAAACAACTGATCCAGCCCAAGCAGGTCAACCTCATGACTGCAGGCTACGGTATTTCTCATACAGAAGTCACGCCTCCCCATGAAACCCAACTGCATACAGCACAGCTCTGGATTGCCCTACCCGATGACAAACGTAATATACCCGCCAAATTTCAGCATTATCCAGCGCTGCCTGTAGTCCACCAAGATCAGATTGAATGTCGGGTTCTGGTCGGTGACTTTTTAGGGCATACATCCCCTGTTGAAGTCTATAGCCCATTACTTGCCGTCGATCTGTATGCAGCACAGGCAACCCAGACCACATTGCCGCTGAAGCCCGATTTTGAGTATGGCATTTTACTACTCTCGGGGCAGGCGCAGGTCAATGGTCATGTGCTGACCACAGACAATATGCTGATCTTTGAAACAGGTTCAAGTGACATCAGTCTGGTGCTGTCAGCCGATAGCCGCGTGCTCCTGATTGGTGGAGAACCATTTGAATCGCCAATTTTACTGTGGTGGAACTATGTTGGTCGTAGCGAAGATGAAATTAAAGCTGCGCATCAACACTGGTTACAGCATGACAGCCGCTTTGGAGAAATTCCTGATTATCCAGGTGAACGTTTACAAGCACCTGCATTTCCCGAACACATGAGGGCATCAAAATGAGTATTGTGGGTCGTAGTCAAGTTCAAAGCTTACCTGAACCATGGAAAGGACTGATTCATTGTGGTGAACATCACTTTTTTACTGATGAACCCGAACATCTGGAAGGTCATGATCAGGGTGCGGCGCCTTATGATTTGCTATGCAGTAGTCTTGTGGCATGCACCATGATCACGCTACGCATGTATGCCAAACATAAAGGATTTGACTTGGGCGAGTTTAAGGTCACTGCTCAGTTTCTGAGCCATCAGGATGGTTCTGAACACATTCAGCGTCAGATTGAATTTCCTCAGCCCATAACCGATGAGTTGCGTCAGAAACTTTTGGCCCTTTGTCAAAAAACACCAGTCACAAAAACCTTGTTGCGCAGTGTCAAGATCGAAACACAGATTTTCGACCCTGCAGCATAGTTCACGCGTTGGCAAATGCAGTTACATTTCGCCAAAATCACCGCGGTTAAAGTCATGAATAGCTTGCATAATTTCTTGCTGGGTATTCATGACAAATGGCCCATAACCTTGAATCGGTTCATTCAATGGTTGTCCTGTCAAAATCAGAATTCCTGCGCCCTGTTCAGCGCTGATCTGAATTGGTTCGGCATCGTCACGATCAAACAGGACAAAACTATGATCAGCAACCTGATACTGCTGATTGATCGAGACCGTTCCTTGTCGTACGACCACAATACAGGTTTCCCCCACAGGCACGTTAAATTCATGCTGCTGCCCTGCCATCAACTGAATATCCCAAACATTTACAGGGCTAAACGTCGAAGCTGCGCCTTGTACATCGGCATATTGTCCTGCGATGACCCGCAAATAACTGCCTGCATCATCCAGTACAATTGAAGGAATTTCACTTCGGGTAATGGCTTGATATTTGCCGTGAGTCATTTTGTCTTTGGCAGGCAAGTTGACCCAAAGCTGTACCATTTCTAGCTCACCACCTTGCTGGGCAAAGGCTTTCGAATGTAGCTCCTCATGCAATAAACCCGCGCCTGCGGTCATCCATTGCACATCACCTGTCTGGATGGTTCCGCCACCACCATGTGAATCGCGATGTGAAATCTCGCCCTTATACGCAATAGTGACGGTTTCAAAACCACGATGCGGATGTGAGCCCACACCACGCGGCGTCTGGGATGGGCTGAAAAATTCAGGCGCAGCATAATCCAGCATCAAAAACGGGCTGAGTACTTGCCCTAAACGGTCATAAGAGAACAAGGTGCTGACATGAAAACCATCGCCCACCCAATGTTTTTGCTGTGTCCGATACTGCCCAATGACTTTTTTCATGTCGGAATCCTCTATTGATTTAAAGAACAATCTTACATTCTAAGCAGCGGTCAAAAAATCATAAAAATAAGACGGATTATCTTATATATGCAATAAACAACTTCCGCTACAATCAAGCAGTTGTCTGAACGCTGGAGGCTGTCATGCATATTTTTGATGATTATTATTATTTTTATTTGGTCGTCAAACATGGCGGATTCAGTGCAGCCAGTGAAGCCACTCAAATTACCAAATCTAAACTCAGTCGGCGAATTTTAGAACTTGAAGAACGCTTTAATATTAAACTGATTCAACGTACCACACGGCATTTTCAGGTGACGCCGCTTGGGCAACAGTTTTATGAAGAATGTCAGAAAGTTGTTAACCAGATTGAATGCAGTGAAAACGTGTTGTTACAACAAAAAAGTGAGCCTCAAGGTTTGGTACGCATTAGTTGCCCCAATGTCATGCTGCAATTTCAGATTCGTCCGATTTTAAATGCTTTTTTACAACAATATCCTAAAATCCAGCTTGAGCTAGAATTGACCAGTCGCCGTGTCGATGTATTACATGACAATATTGATATCGCGATTCGAACCAGTTTTAACCCAAATGTAGATTCTAGCTTAATTGTACGTGATGTGGTGAAAACTACGCATTGTCTGGTGGCAAGCCAAAGCTTGTTACAAGGTCATACCATTCAAAATTATCAAGAACTGGCACACTATCCAGCATTGGCTTTAGGCTTAATGAAAAACCAGTATATGTGGCATTTGCAGCACTTAACCACAGGTGAAACTGTTGATTTTCATTTTGACCCTCGTTTAAAGTGCAATGATC
Organism: Acinetobacter brisouioides; assembly: GCF_004331075.1. GTDB lineage: Bacteria > Pseudomonadota > Gammaproteobacteria > Pseudomonadales > Moraxellaceae > Acinetobacter. The sequence goes on from NZ_SJNX01000006.1 coordinate 56,730, forward strand.
TGGCAGGTGTATATTATGCAGTCAAAGATGGTTTGGGTATTGCTGACTTACCTGTACTGAGTGTGCAAAAAGATCTGAAAAACGGCGACTTAATACAGGTATTGCCCGATTGGCAATCCAATATTGGCACAGTCCAACTGGTCTATGCATCACGTAAAGGGCAACGTTTAGTGATTGAAAAACTGATTGAAAGCCTGATACAAGGCTTACGCCACATGGTTGGACGCGAAGCTGGTTATATCTCCTAAGTCTTTGTAAGCAGACCATTTGTAACAGTTTCATCAAGTTAATTTGTGCAAAAGCATGGAATTGAAGGTAATCTCTGCTTTAAGATAGCTTTCTTTTTTGCGTAATTTTTCAAAAAATGTCGAAACTCAGTGCATTAGATCAGTTGCTACAACGCTATAAACAATTGCAATATCATCAAGATCCTGTGTTATTTCAACGCCTACAAAATGTACAACAATGGCAAAAGAACCGCTTAAAGTACTCACATCAGGCATTATTTTCCGAAAAAAATAATCAACTCATGGCAGCTTACTTTGTCGACCGTTTATATGGCGGGCCAGATTTTGATGCCTTGGCCAAACAGATTGAACGCTTACTCAAACATGCGCATAAAGCTGAAAAGTTTATTCCCGAAAATGCCATTAAAGCAGGAACGCATGGTATTTTGCTGGCAATTTATGCCGTCGAACTTGATGAACAGGTCGCTCGTCACATTCAGAACAATTATCCGCATAATCAAGTGTTGAATGATGAAATCATGCGCCAAACCTATTTAAAGCTTGATCAGGCACAGGCACGCATACAACAGCTCAGTATGGCGGATGAATTCGGACATTATCTAGACCGATATTTGCGTTCTTTTGTGGTTCATACTGCATTTAAAATGTGTAAATCGGTGGCGTATAAACACCATTTCCAAATGATGTATGATTTTATGGATGAAGGCTTTTCTGCCATGAAACCACTTAAGTCAGCAGAAAAATTTGTTCGGGATTTTACCGCACAAGAGCGTCAGGTGATTCATCGTGTTCATGCAGGCGATCTACAGCCTTTTCAATAATCACCCCGCACAAAGCAGACTTTTTTCTGTATATTATTCATCTATTCAAGCATGATGATCGCTGCAAAATTCTGCATAATCTGTCATCATGCGCACTAATTCTTTTATACCGGTGAATGAGGAGAGACTCATGTCGAACGAACACCCAACGCCAAATACACCAAATGAGTCGACACAAAATTCTAATAAAGTTAGTCCTTTTTTAACTTCGCCGCTTCCTGAAGGCACACCACAAGGTCAGCAAACCAGCCTCAACCAAGCCTCACAAGATACCCCTATTACAGAGCAAGTCCCTCACTACAACTTGCCACGCGGTGCAGGCAAAACAGGCAATGTCGGTGACACCACCCACTTTGGTTTTAAAACTGTGCGTACCGAAGACAAAGCGCAAAAAGTTGCCGAAGTCTTCCACTCGGTTGCCAGCAAATACGACATTATGAATGACTTGATGTCATTCGGGATTCACCGTTTGTGGAAACGCTTCGCGATTAACATGTCAGGTGTACGCCGTGGTCAGCACGTGCTGGATATTGCAGGCGGTACGGGTGATCTTGCCAAAGTATTTAGCCGTGAAGTCGGTCCTCAAGGACATGTGGTTTTGTCTGACATTAACGAATCAATGCTCAATGTCGGTCGTAGCCGTTTACTGGATGCAGGCTGTACCAATGTTGATTTCGTGCTTGCCAATGCAGAAACCTTAGAACCATTTGCCGACAACAGCTTTGATCTGTTGACCATCAGTTTTGGTTTGCGTAATGTCACAGATAAAGATGCTGCACTTGCATCAATGTACCGCGTACTCAAGCCAGGCGGTCGTTTACTGATTCTGGAATTCTCTAAACCTGTATTTGAACCGTTCTCAAAACTGTATGACCTGTATTCATTTACTGCATTGCCAATTATGGGCAAATTGGTAGCAAATGATTCAGAGAGCTATAAGTATTTGGCTGAATCGATTCGTATGCACCCAGACCAACGTACCTTAAAAGGCATGATGGAAAAAGCAGGCTTTCAGAACTGTGATTACCACAACCTGACTGGCGGTATTGTTGCAGTACACCGTGGTTTCAAACTCTAATCGAGGACGCTCCTGATGTGGTCAATTCTTGCATTAGGTGCTGCTGAACGTCTGGTCAATCGTGTGATTGACCTTGACGCGATTACACGCATCCAACTCAATCAACTCCAAGGGCAACTCCTCCGTGTCGTGATTGCCTCGCCACAACTCTCAGTCGATGTTTTTTTCGATGAAAACATCTTACGCCTAGAGCCAACGGCAACAGGACACAGCGAAACCCCAAGCCTGTTTGAACAACGCCCTTTCGATCCACAGCATAGTCCAAGCACTGCCAATGCCACCTTACAGGTTGCCAATGTGGTCGAGCTGCTGAAATTATTACTGAACAAAGAAGTCGGTACGATTCCTGTACAGGGTGATTTTCGCCTGTTGCAAACTTTGCAAGATATTGTGCAGCGCCTTGAACCAGACTTGGCAGCACATTTATCGCCGTGGATTGGACCAACGCTGGCACATGAACTGGGTAAAATTCAGCAACTCCCCAAACTGGCAAAACGCTCGTTACAAAGCAAACTGTTTTTTGCCGCAGATACCTTAAAAGAAGACAGTGGTTTATTTGCCCCACGCTGGCAAATGGATGAACTGCAACAAGGCACGCGTGCCCTGCAACAAAATATTGACCGACTGGAAGCCAAAGTTCAGGCCTTACAGCAGAAAATTCTCCCAAAACAAGATTAGGTGACCGCTTCAATGATTCCGCATATTTCCCGTTTACTCGAACTGTGGCGTATTGCTGCGCACTATAGACTCGACACGTTGGTTGCTGCGGAAGACATCCCGATTAAGGCGCGCCCTCTACTTAAACTGATTCGCCTGCATCCTGCAGCGTGGTCAAGTAAACAGGGAAAAAACCCGCTCAAGCTCAAAGAAGCATTGGAAGATATGGGTCCTCTGGCAATTAAACTGGGACAATTACTCTCGACCCGTCGCGACCTGATCGCCCCTGAAATTTTACAACAACTGGTGTTGTTGCAAGATCAGGTGAAACCGTTCGATGTCAATGTCGCCAAAATGCGTATTCAGCAAGCGTTAAAAGCAGACATCAACTCGCTATTTTCACGTTTTGATGAGCAACCGCTTGCCGCAGCCTCGATTGCACAAGTGCATACCGCAGCATTACACGATGGGCGTGAAGTGGTGGTTAAAGTCACTCGCCCAGATATCCGTGCGCAAATTCTGCAAGATTTTGAAATTCTGACGTGGCTGGGGCATAACCTCGAAAACCGACTAGAAGCAGCACGCGCCCTGCATTTGTCAGAAATTATTCAGAACTACCGCCAGACCATTCTCAATGAACTGGACTTAACGCTCGAAGCCGACAATACCCGTCGTATGCGTCATTATTTTACTGGCTCAAGCATGATGTATGTGCCTGATGTCTATATGGACAGTACCGACGTGATGGTGGCTGAACGCATTATAGGCGTACCGATTTCAGATATCGAAACCTTTGACCGTCTGGGCATGAACCGTGCGGACTTGGCAGAAAAAGGCCTGACCATTTTCTTTACCCAAGTCTTCCGCGATAACTTTTTCCATGCCGACATGCACCCTGGCAATGTGTTTGTGGAAACCATCAACCCACAGCAGCCGCGTTATATTGCACTCGACTGCGCCATTATGGGTGAGCTGTCCAAGCAAGATCAGATGACAGTTGCTCGCATGCTACTTGCCGTGATGAACGGCAATTTCATGCAACTGATTCAGGTGGTGCATCAGGCAGGCTGGATTCCACCAGGTACCGATCAGGATGCGCTGGCACGGGAAATGCGCCGCACTGTCGGCCCTATGATTTCCAAGCCCATGCACGAACTAGACTTTGCAGGCATCTTGCTTCAGGTGATGGATATTGCGCGTCGTTTCCATCTGGAAATTCCACCGCAGTTGATGCTGTTGCTGAAAACCTTGGTACACGTGGAAGGCTTGGGTACAGACCTCTACCCTGAACTGGATATCTGGAAACTGGCGAAACCGATTCTGACCGAATGGGTCAAGTCCAACATGGATCCTATAAAAAACATGAAGCAGTTAGGACAACAAATTCCTGACTTGCTGTTGGGTGCACAGGATATTCCAACGCTGATTGTGGACAGCCTCAATGGCTTAAAAAATCAGTCAGCATGGCAAGACAAGCAATTACGTGAATTACAGCATCTGCGTTTACAAATGCAGCAACAACAAAAACGCAGCTGGATTTTTGGCAGCATGATCGCAATTTTGCTCAGTATTGCCATGATTAGCCCGTGGTTTGTGTCTGTTCCACTGATTGTTGTTGCCAGTCTGATCGCACTATGGCGGATTGTGCGTTAAACACAGCAGCAAAGCGGGCATGTCCCGCTTTTTTATGGTTTTATCATCAGTTTCTTTCATAAACTCTTTTTTATTTCTCCAAAATAAAGAGGGGGTAAACACGCATGAAAGAAGACGAATGCGTGATGTGCTGTTCCCGCCGATGTATCGGATTCCCTATTTCCGCAGGCAAATGGCAATCACCATTTTAGGTTTAAAAACCAATGCACTGCACTAGCTGGACTATGCCGAGATCGCACAATCGGCAACAGCCCCAATACTGGATTCGGCAAAATGCTGAAATATTGGTTTTGGAAAACTGGTTCGATGCCGTACACTATAGCCCTGCTTAATTTAAGCCTCTTTTTTCCACGCAAGAAATTTGGTGATTTTTCATGAACAATATGCAATGGCTCGATGAAGTAAAATTTAACGAACAAGGTCTGATTCCTGCAATTGCACAGCATCATCATACCGGACGGATCTTGATGGTAGCATGGATGAACCGCGAATCACTTGCGCTGACTGCCGAGAAAAAACAGGCTGTGTATTTTTCTCGCTCACGTCAAAAATTATGGCATAAAGGCGAAGAATCTGGGCACTTTCAAACCGTGCATGAAATCCGCCTTGACTGCGATGCTGACGTGATTGTGCTGCAAATTGAACAACATGGTGGGATTGCCTGCCATACAGGTCGCGAGTCGTGCTTCTATCGCAAACTGACTGAAAATGGTTGGGAAATTGTCGATGCTCAGCTGAAAGACCCTAGCGAGATTTATCACAATACCGCTTCTAGCAATCCGCATACCCTTGCCATGTCAGCTTCAAATGCTCAGGCTGAAAGCGTCGAAGTGCTCGATTACCTCGGTAAAATGATGATTGAGCGTAAAGCGGCTGACCCTGAAAGCTCTTATGTGGCGAAGCTGTATCATAAAGGTCTCAACAAGATTCTAGAAAAAGTCGGCGAAGAAAGCATTGAAACCATCATTGCCGCGAAAGATTTTGCCAGCCATGCCAGCGAAGACAATAAAAACGATCTGATCTACGAAGTGGCGGACTTGTGGTTCCACAGCATTGTCATGCTTGGTTATTTTGATATTGACCCGCAAATCGTGCTGAATGAACTGGCACGCCGTCAAGGCTTGTCTGGACTCATTGAAAAGGCAAATCGTGCAGCCCACTAAACCAACTGCCGAACAGCAAATCGCCATTGAGCATGCACTACGTGGCGAATCCTTCAAAGTGGTGGCATACGCGGGCACAGGTAAAACCACCACACTACAAATGATTAGTGCTGCCATGCCTGAACGGCGTGGCATGTATCTGGCATTTAATAAAGCGATTGCCAGTGAAGCGCAGCAAAAATTTCACCGCAATGTCGACAGCCGTACCTTTCACTCACTTGCCTATCGCAGTGTGCCGCGCGACATTACCGACAAATTGCGCTTACCTCGCCTAAGTCCCAGTTTTCTTGCCAAAGAATATCGGCTTGAACCGATTACTTTGCGCCGTTTAATGGGTGGGCGTTACGAAAAATATGCGCTGATGCCAAGCCGTCTTGCCAGTATTGTGGTCAACGCTGTGGGTTACTTTTGTGCCACCAGTTCACAATATCCTGCGCCACGGCATATTCAGGTGCCAAGCTGGCTGCATCCCGATGATGCGACTGCCCTGCAACAACATTTATATCCTGCGCTGGAACGTCGTTGGCTCGATTCGGTCAATCCGCAACATCAGGCAGGCATTGGGCATGACATTTATTTAAAACTTTGGGCGCTGTCCGAACCGTATATTCCAGCAGACTATATTTTGTTTGATGAAGCGCAAGATGCCGATCCACTGATGCTGGGTATTTTACTGCAACAAAAAAACACCCAAGTGATTTATGTCGGCGATGCGCATCAACAAATTTACGCATGGCGCGGTGCGGTGAATGCCATGCAAAAGCTGCCACTAACAGAGTCACGCCTGACCACATCATTTCGTTTTGGCGAACCGATTGCTGAAGTCGCCAATAGCTTACTGGGCGGACTCAAAGAAACTGTGCCCCTGCATGGCAACCCTGAGCGTAAATCCTCAGTTGTCAATAAACCGCATACCAAGAAACGTGATGCAATTTTATGCCGTACCAATGCCCGTGCCATGGAATTGTTATTGGCGGGTCTAGTCAGTAACGAAAAAGTTAGCTTGCAAGCCGACCATGCCCGCCTGAACCGTTTTATTGATGCCGCGAGCATCCTGAAACAGGGCAAACGCGTTACTGATGTACCTGAACTGGCATGGTTCAATTCATGGCATGATGTGCATGAATATTGTGAAACCAACGAAGGTAGTGACATTAAGCCTCTAGTGAAACTGGTGGATGATCATGGGACTGCGCCACTCAAACGCGCTTTGGAAAAAATCACGCCAATTCAGGAAGCGGACTATGTGATTTCTACCGCCCATAAAGCCAAAGGCTTGGAATGGGATCGGGTGCATCTGGAAGATGACTATCAGTTCAAACTCAATGCACATGACCATAAAATCAGTGATGAGGAATTACGCTTACTTTATGTGGCGTGTACCCGTGCCAAAACCAGCCTAAACATCCATCATATTTATGATCTAATCCAACAACTTAAACAAAAAACTCCGCTTAAATCTCATACACTTGCGAGCCCCTTCGCTGTAGATGCTGCTGACTTAAAACAAGTAACAAATTTATAAAACATAAAAATTATAATCAGAATAGGCATTTACAGGACAAACGGCGCAACAGCCTTGAAAAAGGCTAGTTTTAGCAGTCAAAAAATGTAGAATAATCTTGTACTTAATTTATTTCAGCACATATTTTATCCATCTAACCCAGTCGATCTCTCGGTTACAACCCAGTAGAGCGCACTTCGGCTTTTAAAAATTGAATATTGGAATGCTCTTTGCGCGCCTCTGATTTTTAAAAGAAACATAACTTTAGGTCATGACCTAATTTACAACTTAGGGATTCAAGTGTGTTAGCCATTATCATACTGTTACCTCTGCTTTTCGGCACAGGGCTGGTTTCGTGTTTATCGCACGCACCACGCCGCCTCAATCTGCTGGTTGCCATAAGTATTAGCTTAAGTTGTTTCGGGCTTTTGCTCAGTCAGTCAAATTCAATTTTTCATGGCGCAACCCTATTACAAACGTGGACTTGGTTGCCTGAAATTGGTATTAATTTTAGCTTTCGCCTCGATGCTTTGGGCTTGTTGCTTAGCTTACTCATTAGTGGGATTGGAACCCTGATTTTTATTTATGCCTATTATTACTTAGGTGCTAAAAATTCCCTGAGTAAATTGTATGGCTTGCTGATGCTGTTTATGGCAGCCATGCTCGGTATTTCCCTGTCCAATAACCTGATCATCTTATTAGTGTTTTGGGAACTGACCAGTATCTCCTCATTTTTATTGGTAGCGTACTGGCATCGTTATGATGCTGCACAGCGCGGCTCACGCATGGCACTGATTATTACAGGCATGGGCGGGCTGGCGATGCTCGGTGGCTTTATGCTGCTCGGGCAAATGGCGGGCAGTTTTCAACTGGATCAGATTTTGGCGCTAGGTTCAACTTTGCAAACGCAGCCGTTATTTGTCCCTGCGCTATTGTTGATTTTACTGGGTGCGTTTACCAAAAGTGCGCAGTTTCCATTTCACTTTTGGCTCCCCAACGCCATGGCAGCGCCAACGCCAGTTTCTGCTTATTTGCACTCGGCCACCATGGTCAAAGCAGGGATTTTTCTGGTAGCTCGCCTACTACCGATTTTTGTTGGTTTTGGCTTGTTTCATAATTTAGTTACCATTGTTGGGCTGACCACCTTTGCGATTGGCGCGTTTTTTGCGATTTTTAAAGAAGATCTCAAGGGCTTGCTGGCTTACTCGACCATCAGTCATCTGGGGCTAATTATGTGTCTGCTTGGGCTCGGTTCACCTCTGGCCGTTGCCGCTGCAATTTTTCATATTTTAAACCACGCCACTTTTAAAGCAGCGTTGTTTATGATCGCAGGAATTATTGACCATGAAACAGGTACACGCAGCCTAAAGAAACTACAAGGGATATGGTACTTACTGCCGTTCACAGGCACACTGACCATGATTACCGCTTCAGCGATGGCAGGCGTGCCATTCACCAATGGCTTTTTATCCAAAGAAATGTTCTTTACAGAACTGGTTCAGCATTTGTCTGGTTTTAGCCTGATTTTAGGCGTTGCAGTTGCCACATTGGCAGGGATTTTTGCGGTTGCGTACTCGTTCCGTTTGGTACATGGTGTGTTTTTCGATGGTGAAATTGGCGAACAGATTCCCAATCCTCATGCACACGAACCTAAACTGGGTATGCGTAGCCCAATTATTTTGCTCGCAAGTTTATGTATTTTAGTCGGTATCTTTCCTGCTTTTTTTGCTGAAGCACTGGTCAACCAAGTTACTCGTGCATCCTTGCAACTCAACGAATTTCATGGCGCACATTTAGCCATCTGGCATGGCGTCAACTTACCACTGATGATGAGTATGATGGCGCTGGTCGGTGGCTCGGTCTTTTATTTACGTTTAAGTCGTGGGGCACTGATCCGTCATATTGACATCGAAGATTATCTGCGCAAGCTGCAAGGCAAACTGATTTTTGAATACCTCATGCAGCAAATTGTTTATGCGGCGCGGGCGGTCAAACTCAAAACTGAAACAGGCAAGCTGCAACATTATTTGTTCTGGATCATCAGTTTTAGTATTGTCATGCTGCTCATTCCACTGTATAGCCAAACGCTGCGCACAGGCACGCATCTGCTTACCCAAGCACCGTGGATTGCCATCTTGCTCTGGTTACTGCTGTTTAGTGCCTGCTGGATGATGCTATGGTTTCATCATGAACGTATCAAAGCTGTGCTGATCAGTGGCGCAGTCGGTTTGGTGGTGACTCTGGTTTTTGTCACGCTGTCTGCACCTGATTTGGCACTGACCCAGATTACCGTTGATGTCGTGACCACTGTGCTGTTGTTGATGAGTCTATCCTTATTACCTCAACTGACTCCCTATGAATCGACCCAAACCCAACGCTGGCGCGATGCAATTTTAGCGATTGTCGCAGGTGGAGGTGTTGGTTGGATTAGTTGGCTGATTCTGACCCGAGATCATGATTCAATTTCATGGTTTTTTGTGCAGCAGTCCTTACCACTGGGCGGTGGCTCAAATATTGTTAACGTGATCTTGGTGGACTTTCGTGGTTTCGATACCTTTGGTGAAATTACCGTACTGGGCATTGCTGCAATTGGCACCTTGTCCCTCATGGATGGGATGCGTACACACGGCACCACCATTACCCAAGGGCTGAGCTACCGTTTTAATCCATCTCCACTGTTGGTACGCACAACTGCATCATGGGTGCTGCCTATCGCATTAGTGGTCAGCCTGTATATTTTCATGCGTGGGCATAACCTCCCTGGGGGTGGCTTTATTGCAGGTTTAATTACGGCCATGGCATTAATTATTCAATATATTGCCCTAGGTCAGGACTATGCCGAACAACTGCTCAAAGCCAAATCTGGGCGACTGTATGAACTCTGGATCAGCACAGGTCTGAGTATTGCGGGGATAACAGGTGTACTGGCATGGCTCTGGTCACGTCCATTTTTGACCAGTGCCCATGTCTATGTGCATGTACCGATACTGGGCAAACTGCATTTGGCTTCGGCTGCACTGTTTGATTTAGGCGTGTACTTGACAGTTGTCGGTGCCACCATGCTCATGATTTCAGTCTTGGGTGACTCAAGACATACCAACATTTCAGGCCCTATCCCAAAGGAGTAAAACAATGATTAGCTTAGAATTACTGTTAGCTTCAGGAATAGGACTACTGGTTGCAACAGGTGTGTATTTATTGCTACGGGCACGTACCTTCCCCGTGGTACTGGGTCTTGCCATGATTGGCTATGCCGTGAACCTGTTTTTATTTGCCACAGGTCGGATTCAGGTCAATGCACCTGCAATTTTGACCAGAACTACACATGTGACAGACCCCTTACCTCAAGCACTGGTACTCACCGCAATTGTGATTGGTTTTGCTACAACTGCATTTATTGTGCAACTGGCGCTACGCAGTCGCTATGAGTCAGGGACGGATCATGTCGATTCCAAAGAAATTACCGAGTTACCGGATGACCCGAGTGAGGATAAAGCATCATGATGACATGGTTTGATTTTTGGCAACAACATACGCCTATTTTTAGTATTCTCGTTCCTGCATTTACAGGCTTTATTCTCCTACTTTTAGGCAATCCTGGCTCAGGGCAACTGGCGCAAGATCATCGTCAGACATGGCGACGTGGGCTCAGTATTGTAGCGACTACTTTGGGTTTCATCACTGCAATCAGCTATTTTGTACATGCAAGTTCAGGACAAATCAGTGTCTATCAACTGAGCGAATGGTCAGCACCTTTTGGTATTGTCCTTGTGCTAGATCGACTTTCAGCATTTATGCTGCTCCTGACCTATACGCTTGCACTACCGATTATTGCCTATGCTAGTCAGGACTGGGACGCACGTGGGCGCTATTTTCATGCGCTGTTCCAGTTTTTATTAATGGGGTTATGCGGGGCATTTTTGACTGCCGACTTATTTAACCTGTTTGTATTTTTTGAAATTCTGCTGATGGCATCTTATGTTTTGCTGATTCATGGGCAAGGCAAGGCGCGCTTTCAATTGGGCATTCACTATGTGGTGATTAACCTGCTCGCCAGTACCCTATTTTTGATTGGACTTGGGCTAATTTATGCCAGTGTTGGCAGCCTGAACATGACAGATGTCGCGCGTTTATTTCCAACACTTGTCCCTGATCAGGCAGCGCTGGCTCAGGCAGGTGGTTATCTTTTATTTACTGTGTTTGCGATTAAGGCAGCGGTTTTACCTTTGGGTTTTTGGCTACCCAAAACCTATGCTGTTGCCAGCACCCCTGTCGCTGCAATTTTCACTGTGATGACCAAAGTCGGCTTATATGCAATTTTGCGGGTCAACTCGGTGATTTTCCTGAATGATCATGACCATCCCCTGTTTGATATCTTGTTAATTTTGGGATTGCTCAGTTCACTGTATGGTGTGATCGGTGCGATTGGGGCTTTGCGGTTACGACGCTTTGTCGGCTTTATGATTTTATCATCGCTGGGTACGATCTGTATTGCGATTGGCTTACACCGTACAGAAGCTTGGGCGGCAGGTTTATATTATCTGTTTCATAGCACAATCATTGGTGCAGCATTTTATTTGCTCTGTGGCTGGATTACCGCGCAGCGTGGTGAATTTAAAGACCACCTCAAAGTTGCTCCGCGTATGAAACAGGAAAAGTTGCTGTCGATCTGCTTTTTTATTATTGCCTTGATGATGGCAGGCTTACCGCCATTTAGCGGTTTTTTGGGTAAGGTGTTTATTTTACATGCTGTTCAGCAGCACCCATGGCAACTCGAGATTATTGCTGGCATCTTGGTCGTGAGCTTACTCAGTATTGTGGCGTTTATTCGTGTCGGCTTTATTTTATTTTGGCAATCGAGCGAACCTGAGGATAATCCAGAAACTCAAGCTTATCGAAACTATCAAGCGCTGCCTGCAATTGCGCCAAAAGGCAATGCGATGGCACTGTATCTGCTACTGCTGATATTGGTGGCATACGTTGCTGCGGCACAACCCATACAACGTTATTTAAGCGCAGCCAGCCTACAACTGGAGCAACAGAGTCTTTATCAACAGCATATTTTGCAACATGATCAAGATGGGCAATATATCAGCACCCAACCCTTCGATCCTGAATATATTCCCGAAACCAAATATGGCGGTGAAAACCCCGATGCGAACGCCCATCTGATTCCTGCCATCATTCACCCGAATACACTACATGGCGAACATATTTCATCTTACAAGCAACAACAGATTCATGATCAGCTGAACAATCTTCATGATGTACCCAACACCCCTGATCATGAGCAACTGAAACTACAGTCTGTGGAGCGCTAAGCATGACAAAATTCTTTTGGATTGACCGCTGCTTGCCCCACCCTTTTGTTTCAGTCATGGTCGGGCTATCTTGGCTCATGCTGTCGCATAGTTTGGATGCTTCAGACCTGCTCATGGCAGCACTACTGGCAGTATTAATTCCTAAACTGCTACAGCATTTTATTACCTACACTCCGCATATTGACTCAAAGCAAGCTATTCGACTGTTTTTTGTGGTGCTTTACGATGTCATTGTCGCGAATTTTGTAGTCGCAAAACTGGTACTTGGCTCAACGGACAAATTACAACCCAAATGGTTCCGCGTCCCGCTCGACTCTCAGCATGAACAGGTCAACTCCTTACTGGCAATGATTATTACCACGACACCCGGTACAGTCAGCTCAGGTATTGATCAGGAACGTGGGGATATTTTGGTGCATGCACTCAGTTGCAGCGACCCCCAAGCCGAAATTGATCAGATCAAACAGCGCTATGAAGCACCTTTGCTGAAAATTTTCCAAGCTAAACAAGGAGAAACACCATGATGATTTTGCCGTATGTATTGGGCATCTGCTTAATCATGATCTGTATTTCCATGTTCTTATGTCTGGTACGTTTGGTATTTGGTCCTTCGATTGTTGACCGCCTGCTGGCGCTAGACACCCTATTTCTCAATGCCACAGGTCTTGTGATCGTGCTGGGTGTGTACTGGTCAACCACGCAACTATTTGAAGGGGCACTTCTGATTGCCATGCTGGGTTTTGTGTCGACTGTTGCTTTGGCACGTTACTTCACCACAGGCCATGTGATCGACTAAGCAGGAGAATCAAACATGCAATTATTGATGGAAATCTTGGTGTCGTTTTTCCTACTGGTCGGTAGCTTTTTTATGCTGGTGGGCGGTATTGGCATGATTCGCCTACCCGATTTATTTACCCGTTTACATGCACCGACCAAATCCAGTACGCTCGGTTTGGGCAGTTTTCTGATTGCAGCCATGATCTACTGGGCATTTCAGGGACATTTTGGTTTTGCCGAATTGCTCATTACCTTACTGGCGTTTATTACTGCACCTGTATCTGCAAATTTAATGGCACAGGCGGCACTGCATTTAAAGCTACGTTCTTTAAGTGGCGATGTTCCTGAGGCGATAGAACGCCCTTTGCCTTGGGATCGTTACCGTTTGCAGCGTCAGGCACAAAAGCGTGAGCGACGCTTTAACCAGACACCTGATGAATAAGCTTGTTTTATGATGATCTGTACTCTCTTTGTCTTGCTGATGGAGAGAGTACATCCTTTTGAATCTAAGCCACGATTAAAGTAGAACAAGACTGAGGGCTCTCCTGCGAGATGTTAAATGGAGTCGTTATTCAATCTTATTAAAAATATTACTTGAAACTGATTTTCCTCCAAATGGGATCAGAAATATTAAAGCTAAATCAGTACTTTTTTCTGTAATGACTAAGTTCCCATCTTTGTCTAAAAAGATAAGAGCTGTGTAATAACTACAACTTTGACCTAAATCAGCAACACAATTTTTTGATTTTTTTACTATTTCAGTTTTATTGCTGAAATAGAATGTTTTTGATTCTCTACTTTTATCTAAATTTTCTTTGGAATATGATAATAATTTAAGTTTACGTTCACTAATTACTTGTTTATTTTCATTTAAAATTTCAACGATTAATTCTTGAGAACTAAATTTAGGAATTATTCTTAAGTATTTCCCATTTTTATCAAAAACATAAAAATATCGTCCGAGATCATTAATAGGTGATTTATCTTCTTTAGAAATATAGGATGGAGTTATAGAGAATACATAATAATTATCTTCTTGAAATTGTTGTTTATTTTTATATAAATCATTACTACGTGAATCTATAGTAATACAACTAGATACTAGTACTGAAATAAAAATTATAATAATTAGATTATTCATGTGTTTAATTTTCCTAAAATTAAAAAAATACAGCTTATACAAAATCGGTTGCTTTATTTAATATAAATCATAAACTTATTCCAAGTTGTTCCAGTATTCAGCACACAACAACGACTTTTACGTGAATCGTCACACTTTAAACCTATTCTTTAACCAGTGTTCCACGATTTCGATTAGATCCAATTAATAAGGACACCCGAACATTCACAAAATCGACAAATCATCGCTGAAACAAAACATATGAATAGCACATAGAAATACACATAAAAAAGCCACCCGAAGGTGGCTTTTTCTTTATTCTTTGTCTTGCTCAGGCAAGTCTTTGACTGCCTCAGCGATCAGACCAAACATATAGTTACCATAAGCATTGGTTTTGTCATAGTGGAAACGCAATCTTGGCGTAATACGTGTCTTGATACGACGACTCAACTCATGACGCAAGAAACCAGAAGCTTTATTTAATACGTCTAAAGTTTCTTTATTTGCTGCTTCACTTTGCTCATCACCAAGCTCACGTCCCATTACAGTGACATAAACTTCAGCATAACCCATATCTGCACTGACTTTCACCGCAGAGATGGTCACTAGACCACCTAAGCGAGGATCTTTAAGCTCCTGACGGATAAGCCCAGACAACTCACGTTGTACTGAATCTGCCATACGCTTCAGACGTTGACTACCCGCCATTAAAGACTCCGTTTCACAATCTGTACATCATACACTTCGATCTTGTCGAGTGGTTTGATGTCTTTATAACCTTTCACGGCAAGACCACATTCCATACCTGCACGAACGTCTTCAACTACATCTTTATAACGACGTAGAGATTCAAGTTCGCCCTGGAATACCACGACATCATCGCGCAAGACACGAATTGGCTTGTTACGGTGAATCACACCTTCCATGACCATACAACCCGCAGCTGCACCGAACTTGCTTGAACGAAACACTTCACGAACCTGTGCGATACCCAAGATGGTTTCACGATGTTCAGGTGCCAATTTACCGCTCATAGCATCTTTCACGTCATCGATCAATTCATAGATGACGCTGTAGTAACGAATATCGATACCGTCTTGATCGGCTTTCTGACGTGCAGTTGCATCAGCACGAACGTTAAAGCCAAGCAATACTGCTTCAGAAGATTCTGCCAAAGTCACGTCAGATTCAGTAATCGCACCAACACCAGAACTGATGATACGAACTCGTACTTCGTCCATTGACAATTCAGTCAATGCTGCATTCAAGGCTTCCAATGTACCGCGAACGTCAGTTTTAAGCACCACGTTAACGGTTGGTACATCTTTCTTGCCCATAGACGCCATGATGTTTTCAAGACGCATTGCACTTTGACGCTCAATACGTTTTTGACGCTCACGGTCTGCACGCGCATCAGCAACTTCACGTGCTTTTTTCTCATCGTTGACAACAAGAACTTCGTCACCTGCCATTGGCGCATCTGGAAGACCCAAGATTTCCACTGGAATAGAAGGGCCTGCAGATTTGATTGGCTGACCATTTTCGTCTGACATGGCACGTACACGACCATAAGATGAACCTGCAAGAACCAAGTCACCTACATTCAATGTACCGTTTTGTACCAAGATTGAAGTCACTGCACCGCGACCTTTGTCAACACGTGCTTCAATGACAACACCTTGCGCAGCACCTTCTTCAGAGGCTTGAAGTTCTAGCATTTCAGCCTGAATCAGGATCAAGTCAAGAAGTTCATCAATACCTTGACCCGAATGTGCTGAAACCAATGCAACTGGAACGTCACCGCCCCATTGTTCAGGTACGATTTCTTTGGTGGTCAATTCATTCAATACGCGATCTGGATCAGCAGATTCTTTATCCATTTTGTTGATCGCAACAATAATTGGCGTACCTGCTGCACGAGCATGGTCAATCGCTTCTGCAGTTTGTGGCATAACACCATCATCTGCTGCAACAACCAATACCACGATATCAGTCGCTTTCGCACCACGTGAACGCATTGCAGTAAACGCTGCGTGTCCCGGAGTATCTAGGAAAGTAATAATACCTTTTTGTGTTTCCACATGGTAAGCACCAATGTGCTGAGTAATACCGCCTGCTTCGCCCGCAGCCACTTTTGAACGGCGAATACGGTCAAGCAATGAGGTTTTACCATGGTCAACGTGACCCATAATCGTCACAACAGGTGGACGAGTGCTGAGTTCACCACGTTTTTGCTCAGCCGCTTCAAGTAAGTTGTCTTCGGCCTGAGTATCCGAAACAAGAATCGGGTTATGCCCCATTTCTTCAACAACAAGTGCAGCAGTATCTTGCTCAATCGATTGGTCTTGAGTTACTAATTCACCCATTTTCATGAGTGTTTTAATCACTTCGCGCACTTTTACAGCCATTTTCTGTGCAAGGTCAGCAACTACAACTGTTGAACCAATTTCAACATCATAGACTTGTTTTTTAACTGGTTTTTCAAAGCCGTGTTTATTTGACTGGCTCAATTTCAAACCGCGTTTATGATGTGCTTTCTGGAAGTTTTGTTCTTCCTGATTGCGTCCACCTTTCTTCTGGCTACGCACATCTTTGGTATTGCCACCACGTTTGATTTCGCGGTCTTCTTGATTGAAAGAATCTTCATATGCCTGGCCAACTAGACCAGCTGCAAGTGGAGAATCATCAATAACACGAATCGTTGTGGCTGCTTCGTCATTTGAATACTTAGATGCCATTTTACGCATCTGTTCAAGCGTACGCTGTTGTGCTTCTTCTGCAGCTTTACGGCGTGCTGCTTCTTCAGTCGCTTTTAGCTGTGCAGCTTGAGCTTCACGTGCTTTTTTCTGTTCGAGTGTTTCTGCTGGTTTTGGTAATGGTTTTAATGCGCCACCACCACGCTTTTTCACTACAACAGCCGTTTTAGGACTTTCAACAACTTTGTCTTGCTTTTGCGCAGCACGCATTGCTTCTAGTGTTGCTGTCGTCTTATTTTCAGTCTGACGAGGAGTTTGTTCTTGTGCACGCTGAGCATCAACTTCGGTGCGTGCTTTGCCTTCAGCTTCTAGCTTAGCTTTCGCTTCAGCTTTAATCTGTTCTGGGTCAGGCTTAGTAAAAGTATGCTTTTTACGTACTTCTACATTAATAGTTTTCGCCTTACCTGAGGTACTTGCAACTTTTGCGGTACTGGTTGTTTTACGTTTCAACGTGATTTTTCCTGCATTACCACTGTCTTGCCCATGAACTTTCTTCAAATAGCTGACAAGGGTATCTTGCTGTTCTGTAGTAATAATATCGTCGGCATGACGCTGTGACAGCCCTGCATCACGAACTTGCTCTAGAAGTTTTTCAACTGAACGCCCTACATTTTGCGCCAATTCTTTAATCGACTTGTCCGTCATTCACCACCTCCTAGTTAAACCATGATTCACGCGCTTTCATGATCAATTGACCCGCAGTTTCAGCATTTAACCCTTCAATATCTGCGATATCATCGGTAGCTTGATCTGCTAAATCATCAATCGTCACAATGCCACGACCGGCAAGTGCATAGGCAATCTCTTGTGTCATGCCTTGCATATTTAATAATGCTTCACTTGGCTCTTGAACATTTTCTTGTTGTTGCAATGCATCTGCTAAAGCAGCTTCTTTGGCACGTGTTTGTAACAACTCAACTGTGTCTGCATCCAAATCGATTTCATCGAAAGTTTCTGCAGGCACATAAGCAATTTCTTCAAGTGAAGTAAAGCCCATTTCAACCAAAGCCATCGCCAAGCCTTCATCAATATCCAGACGGGTTACAAACATGTCTAGGTATTGCTGTGCTTCGTTTTGCTGGCGCGAGCGGTATTCATCTTCAAGCATCATATCGAGCTTAAAGCCAGTCAGTTCAGAAGCTAAACGTACATTTTGACCTTGTGAGCCAATCGCACGTGCCAACTGATCACTCGTTGCAAAAATAATATCCGCAGTTTTTGCATCTTCATCAATAACAATGCCTGATACATCAGCAGGTTCTAATGCGCTGGCAATATACTGTGCTGGATCATCTGACCACACCACAACATCGATACGCTCGCCATTCAATTCTGACTGAACTGCCTGAATACGCGTACCACGCATACCAATACATGCACCCACTGGGTCAATACGATGGTCGTTGGTTTTCACAGCAATTTTAGCACGGACTCCTGCTTGACGTGCAGCTGCTTTGATTTCAATAATTTCTTCAGAAATTTCTGGAATTTCTTTTTTCATTAAAGCAATCAGCATATCAGGATGCGAACGTGACAATAATAGCTGTGCACCGCGACCTTCACGATTCACTTCATAAAGAATCGCATTCATGCGCTGTTTTGGACGCAAGATTTCCTTTGGAATCATTTGATCGCGTGCCAAATACGCTTCTGCATTGTCACCCAAGTCAATAATAAAGCCGTCTTTGGTTTGTTTTTTCACTTCACCATAGATCAACTCACCAACTTTAGCTTCATATGCATCCGCAATGAGGGCACGTTCTGCTTCACGAATTTTCTGCACAATCACTTGTTTAGCAATTTGCGCAGCAATACGACCAAATTCAATTGATTCAACTTCAAGCTCACGAATATCACCAATTGCCCATTTCGCTGGATCAACATCAGAAATTGCATCTTGGCAAGCAGGCATTTCATGATCTTCGTCTGCCACAACTTCCCATTGGCGGAAAGTGCGGTAGTCACCTGTTTTGCGGTCAATTTCAACGCGCAAACGTGCTTCTTCTGAATTTGTGCCTTCGTAGAATTTTTTCTTAGTCGCAGCAACAAGCGCTTGTTCAAGTGCTTCAAAGATGGCTTCGCGGCTTACACCTTTTTCATTACTAACCGTCTCTGCAACGGTAAGAATCTCACGACCCATAAGTCACCTATATCTCAGATTTTCTTAATAATTTAGTCTTGGTAAACTAAGTTTGCTTTGTCGATATTATGACTATCGATTTCCAGTACCTGCTGTTTTTCCACTTCAACCTGAATGGTTTCCGTGTCCAAATCCACCGCAACCAGTTTTGCCTGAAATTTACGGCGGTTATCGACAGCACTAATTAAACGCAAAGCCACTTGCTGTCCGATATAATCTTGCAGTTGTGCCAACTGGAAAAATGGGCGATCCCAACCTGGTGAAGACACTTCAAGTGCATATTCACCTGAAATCGGATCATGAACATCCAGCATTGCACCCACTTGCTGGGTCACACGGATACAGTCTTCTACACCAACACCGCGACCGTGCTCAACTTCACCATCTTCATTGATGAAAGGTTCTGCATTTGCATCTACTGGTTTATCAATATAGATGCGTAATAAAGAACGCTTACCTTGAGGTAGAAATTCAATTCCCCAAAGGTCAACGCCACAAGCATGAACTGCAGGTGCGATTAGATCTTGTAACGCTTGGGTTTTATTTGATAGTTTCATGTACTCTCGTCATTTTTGTGCAATACAACAATCGGTGAAACACCGATATAACCCTTAGTAGTGAAACACGGTTTTTTGACCAATTGATGTCGACACTACACGATCGCCAATAAAAAAGGGCGTTAATTCGCCCCATCTGTCACAACGAACAAAGCCCATTGTGCAAAAAGGCCCACCTGTATGTGAGCCTTCTCGAAAGAATCTTGGTAGCGGGAGCTGGATTTGAACCAACGACCTTCGGGTTATGAGCCCGACGAGCTACCAGACTGCTCCATCCCGCATTAACGATGCAATAGTTTAACTAAATTTTACTTTAGCTTCAATAAAGTTGCATACTTTATTGATTGGTAGCGGGAGCTGGATTTGAACCAACGACCTTCGGGTTATGAGCCCGACGAGCTACCAGACTGCTCCATCCCGCATCAACATAACTTACTTTCTGGTTTAAAGTAAGTTTTAAGTATCAGTTTACAACCGATTGGCGCATTGTATAGAAGACCTTACCTATACGCAAGCTATTTTGCACTTTTTTATTGCAATGTGCTTCAACCTGACATTTTTTGTGCAATATCAATCTTTAAGCCATACACAATTGAGCAATACAAGTTTAAAGCAGATCAATACGTCTAACTTTGTAAGAAAAAACTTACATTATTTTAAGGTTTTTTCGTCTACTTTAATTTTATGTAGGCGATTAACATAGCGCCATCAGCAAATGGAAACGAACAATGGATTTGTTCACACATGGATTGTATGCTGAGTTGTCAATGGAACGACAAAGAAAGGATATAGTTGAACTGGACGTTTGACCAAGATATTCAACCCGAGCTTGCTCGGGTTTTATCTTTTTATTTAGTTTTAGAATAAACCCTAAGCAATCTCATTATTTAATATAGAGAGTAACTGCTGAAACTCAACATCATTGACTTGAAGTTTAGCCATAATTTCTTCTTTAGTAACGTATTCATTCGGATGAATTCCTTCGGAAAGGATGTACAGTTTTATATTTTTATACTTATTCAAGATTTGAGCATAATGCTCATCAAGAAGGCCTTTTTTAGCGTTTTCTCTGGAGAATAATAAGATATGATAGGTTAAATTTTCTGAAAATCGCATATTTTTATTTTCAACTTTCTCTCCCATCTCATTTTTAGTGTTAAATTGCGTTGTTTTTCCCAAGACCTTGATGACTTCACGATGCCGAATACCACAAAAATCAAGCATAGCATCACGATTCCATCCCACATCGAGTTTAATATCAATTAAATGCGAAATCGTTTTATCATTTTCTAAAATAAAAATATCAGGATATTTAACAATGTTGGATGCCCCAAATTGTAGAGGTTGATCAACATAATAAGTACAGTGTCTTTTTATGTTTTTTGAAATAAATTGAGCCATCAGATCTTCGGCCTCCGAAGAAACAGATCGGCTACGACCACGAAAAATATTTTCTGCAATTTTTTTCGAGTTTTGCTGTTGTTTATATAAATCAACTAACTGGCTAAAAATTCTTGAGGCTTCATATTCATATACCCAATGCTCAAATAAAAAACGCATCTTTAAAAGATGCGTTTTATCAACCTAAACCTGAAAATTACAGAACAACAATACCACCAGCAGCAGCGCCTGCGGCACCACAACCTTTAGGGGCATATTTAGTATCAACTGTAGTATTACAAGTCCACACACCAGCTGCATCGCGACTTAAAGTGATAAATTTACCAGAAATTGCAGGCGTACCAGCTAAAGTACAAGTAATAGCGTTAGTCGCAGCTCCAGTAGCATCATAATTAGTAGCCCCGTAAGCTGAACATGCTGCACTTGTTGTTGCGTTAAAACCGATATCACTTAATTTAACAATTGCTGTACCGCTATTTAGCTTATCTTCATAACCTGGTTTAACCGAGGTAATTTCAGATAAAGCCGATGATACTTGAGAGCGCGCAACATAAGTTTGATATGCAGGAATTGCAATCGCAGCCAAAATACCAATGATCGCAACTACGATCATCAATTCGATTAAAGTAAAACCCTTTTGAGCGTTCATCAACATTCTCCGAAAATCATGGAAGTTATTTTGTTTGTATAATTTACTTATACAATTTGTTTGTCCAGTAATCATAGCACAGACTATGCCAGTTTTTTAATAGCTTTGATTTTAAAAGATTTAATTTTTTGTTCTGTTTTTAATCTTTAAAATTTGGCATTTGTGTAACATCTATAAGGCAAAAAATGACATTTTTTGTCAATTAATACCCTATTTTTTATATTTTTAATTAAAATTCAATCATAAATATAAAAATTTTATAAAAAAATAGGCCTATCTGCTAATTCATTCAAGTTTGTAACAGCAGGTTGCTGAGCATAAAAATATTGCAGAATTTTCCCGATCTGCTCCACTCCAATTTGTATCGCTTTCAGATATTGCTCATGTTGAATCAACTCAATCATTTGATTACAAATCTGATCCCATATTTCCTGAGAAGCAGCTTGCTGTAAACCACGATCAAAAAGCAATTCAATCCGTCGCTCACATAAATTCAAGTATAAGAGTACACCACTATTCAACGCAGTATCCCAAACCCCCAACTCGGCAAATAGCTGACATGCTCGACTATAAGTCGTGTGCCGATAGGCCAAATGACTGGGCAACTTAATCTCAATCACCACCTGAATCTCTCCACTATGCCCCAGCTCTGCCTGCTGTACAGCATGGGTAATTTGGTCACGATCTTTCGACGAAAAATACTCAGAACGCATTGAGACATAAAAAAGATGTTTCAACCAACGCCTGAGGCTTCTCGACGCAGATAAAGATCTCGCTGAGGTTACAATATGAGCTGTTCGCTTGGGTTGTATTACCATGAACCTGATGCTCCTCCACCGCCAAAACCACCACCGCCACCTCGGTAACGTCCACCACCACCTTGTGAGCCCCCACCTGTCACCATGGACAATCCCAATTGCAAAATAAGCTGTGCCAGAGAAGTAATAAGCAAGAAAAACACAATTACTCCAGCCGCCAGACTCATCAAAATCCCCACGCTCGCGACCCAACCTGCAATAATAGTTGCAACCGCAGCCAGCACTGCGCTAATCCCATCTCCAACGATCAATGATGCCACTACACCTACAATAAGAATCACCACAACATAAGACAGCATTTTTGTATAGGATTGCTGTTTAAGCAGTGCTTCTGCATGCTGTTGCTTTAACTGGTTTGCGGCTTGCTTCGCAAGTTCTGGGTCTTGATTTAAAATTTGAATAATCTCATCCAACCCCACTTGAATACCTTTTGCGTATTGTTGCTGTTGAAACAGTGGGGTCATTTGCTCACGGATAATTCGACTGAGTACAACATCGGGCAAAACACCTTCCAAGCCATAACCTGTCAGAATTTGTATATGATGATCGTTGATCGCGACCACCATCAGTAAACCATTGTCTTGCTGGCTTCGCCCCAATTTCCACTGTTCAGCAACACGCATGGCGTAATCAAAAATATCCTGCTGTCCAGTTGTTGGAACAATCAGTATTCCAATCTGCGCTTTCTGCTGCTGATATACCGTCAAAATCTTTTGGGCTAAGGCTTGCCGCTCTGCAACTGTCAATACGTGAGCCTGATCAATTACAGGCTGATCCAGTGCGGGTAAAATCATCGTTGTCGCTTCAGATGCAGCAGAATCATCTGCCCAAAGGAGCTGGCTACTCCAACATATGAGCATCCATAAACACAATATTCTGCTGATCTGCCACATCACGACCACCTTTTCAATCAGAATGAAACTGTTGGTGCTTTGTCTGCCCCTGTTTCAGCACTAAAGTTAGGACGAGTTTTCATACCGATCACTTTTGCTGTTAATGATTGTGGGAACTGGCGTACATACGTATTGTAATCCTGCACAGTTGAAATATAGCGTTTACGCGCGACTGCTATGCGATTTTCAGTTCCTTCAAGTTGTGCTTGCAAATCTAAAAATTGCTGATTGGCTTTTAAATTAGGATAATTTTCTGAGACTGCAATTAAACGTGAAAGTGCTGAGCCAAGTTGAGCTTGTGCCTGTTGGAATTTCTGAAAAGCGGCTGGGTCTTGCAAGGTTTGCACATCGATTTTTAAACTTGCCACACTGGCGCGTGCTTGTGTGACTTGGACTAAAACGTCTTTTTCATGTTTGACATAGCCTTTCACCACATTGACCAGATTGGGCACAAGATCAGCACGGCGCTGATACTGATTTTCAACTTCTGACCATGCTGCATTGACCGCCTCATCTTTGGCTTGTAAGTTGTTATAGCCACAACCCGAAACCAGTAGCATTGAGGTAAGCAAGATCGCCAATGCCATTCGTTTGATTAAGCTCATATGTGATATCCGTATTATTGTTATTTAATATCTCCAATTTATTGTATGTGATTATTTTATCAACAGCTACTTTTTTATAGACATGAAAAACCCCAATCGAAATTGGGGTTTTTAGTATTTTTAGACTTTATATTGATTAAACATCAAGATAGTCCAAAATGCCTTCTGCTGCTTGACGACCTTCCCAAATCGCAGTCACGACAAGGTCAGAACCACGTACCATGTCACCACCTGCAAAGATTTTCGGGTTTGAAGTCTGGAATTTGAATTCCTGCTGTTCAACAGCAACCACACGACCTGAACCATCCATCGAAATGTTTACATCATCAAACCAGTCGGCTGGACTTGGGCGGAAACCAAATGCTAACAGGACTGCATCTGCAGGTAAAATTTCTTCTGAACCTGGCACTGGTTCTGGGCTACGGCGACCACGACTATCGGGTTCACCCAATTGAGTTGTCACAACTTTAATGCCCGTTACTTTTCCATTTTCACCGACAACTTCAATTGGTTGGCGGTTAAACAGGAAGTTCACACCTTCTTCGCGTGCATTGTTCACTTCACGGCGCGAACCTGGCATGTTGGCTTCATCACGGCGGTATGCACAAGTCACTTCAGCAGCACCTTGACGAATCGAAGTACGGTTACAGTCCATCGCGGTGTCACCACCACCCAGCACAATTACCTTCTTGCCTTCCATACTGATGTATTCAGCCGCATCTTTTTCCCAACCCTGACAACGGTTGACGTTGGCAATCAGGAAATCAAGCGCATCATGCACACCTTCAAGGTCTTCGCCTGGGAATCCACCTTTCATATAGGTGTAGGTTCCCATGCCCATGAACACAGCATCGTATTCTTCAAGTAATTGAGCAATCGTGACATCTTTACCAATTTCGGTATTTAAACGGAAATCAACGCCCATGCCGTGGAAAATTTCACGGCGACGTTTCATTACATCTTTTTCCATTTTGAATTCTGGAATACCAAAAGTCAGCAACCCACCAATTTCAGGGCGCTTATCAAAAACCACAGGTTTTACACCATTGCGTACTAAAATGTCCGCACAGCCTAAACCTGCTGGTCCTGCACCAATAATGGCAACTTTTTTGTCAGTCCATTTCACACTGGACATATCTGGGCGCCAGCCCAAAGCAAAGGCGGTGTCATTGATATATTTTTCAGCATTACCAATGGTCACTGCACCAAAACCGTCATTGAGGGTACATGCACCTTCACACAAACGGTCTTGTGGGCAAACGCGACCACAAACTTCTGGTAAGGTATTGGTTTGGTGACACAATTCCGCCGCTTGAAAAATACGACCTTCAGAAATCAGCTTTAACCAGTTCGGAATATAGTTATGCACTGGGCATTTCCATTCACAGTACGGGTTACCACAACCTAAACAACGGTGTGTTTGGTTTTGGGCAACTTCCGCAGTAAATGGTTTATAAATTTCCACAAACTCTGCTTTGCGGACAGTAATATCTTTTTTCTCTGGATCTTGGCGTGCTACATCCAGAAATTGAAAGTCATTATTTAGGCGCTCTGCCATTGTTCTCTCCGTGGGCAAGTGTGAATAACGCATAGGTTAATCACACCGACCTGTCAATCTTGAGTAGTGGAATTATTGAGGATCAGCTTTCATTTTTTTCAACAGAGTCTGGAAGTTGGCAGCTTTTGGTTTCACCAACCAGAACTTACGACTGTAGAAATCAAACTCATTGCGGATCTTATACGCCCAAGCACTACCTGTTT
This sequence comes from Acinetobacter brisouioides, assembly GCF_004331075.1. Taxonomy (GTDB): domain Bacteria; phylum Pseudomonadota; class Gammaproteobacteria; order Pseudomonadales; family Moraxellaceae; genus Acinetobacter. The sequence goes on from NZ_SJNX01000006.1 coordinate 82,652, forward strand.
CAGCAATATGCTCATCCAAAATACGAAGCAAGAATTCCTGATGGTCTTCCATCGATTCGGTTGAAATACGAGTCAAGTCAATCAACTCGTGGTTATAGTAGTCCACGAAGTCATTGTCAAGGTCAAGTACATAAGCAAAACCACCTGTCATGCCTGCACCAAAGTTATGACCCACTTTACCCAGTACGGTTACGATACCACCTGTCATGTATTCACAGCAGTGGTCGCCGGCACCTTCAATTACCGCAAAGGCACCTGAGTTACGTACCGCGAAACGTTCACCCGCAGTACCTGCTGCAAACAACTTACCGCCCGTTGCACCATACAAGCAAGTGTTACCAATGATGGCAGTATTTTGAGTTTGGAATGGTGAACCTTTTGGTGGGAAGATCGAAACTCGTCCGCCAGCCATACCTTTACCGACATAATCGTTGGCATCGCCTTCAAGTTTGATATGTAAACCACCTGCGTTCCACACACCTAAAGACTGGCCTGCTGTACCTGTCAAGTTCAAGATGACAGGATGTGCTTCCATACTTAAATCGCCATAACGACGTGCAATTTCGCCAGATAAACGCGCACCAATTGAACGGTCACAGTTGCTGACTGTATAAGAGAACTCACCACCCTGACCAGCTTCAATAGCAGGAAGGGTTTCAGTGATCATTTTCTCTGCCAATACACCTTTGTCGAAAGGTTCATTGCCTTGAACTTGGCAGTACTGTGCTTTACCTTCAGCCGATGGATGTGACTGTAACAATGGAGTCAAATCAAGATGTGCATGTTTGTCAGTTTCACCTGGCAATACTTCTAGCAAATCGACACGACCGATCAAGTCTTTTAATGATGCAACACCCAGCGCAGCCAACCACTCACGTGTTTCTTCCGCAATAAAGTGGAAGAAATTGATCAGCATTTCAGGCTCACCGATATAGTGTTCCTGACGCAAATGATCCTGCTGAGTTGCAACACCTGTTGCACAGTTGTTCAAATGGCAGATACGTAGATATTTACAACCTAAAGCAATCATTGGTGTTGAACCAAAGCCAAAGCTTTCTGCACCCAAGATCGCAGCTTTTACAACATCTAAACCTGTTTTTAAACCACCATCGGTTTGAACACGGACTTTGCCACGCAAGTCATTGACACGTAGTGCCTGATGCGCTTCGCTTAGACCCAATTCCCACGGAGAACCCGCATGGTGAATTGAAGACAATGGTGATGCTGCTGTACCACCGTCATAACCTGAAATGGTAATGAAGTCAGCATAAGCTTTCGCAACACCTGCGGCAATCGTGCCCACGCCCGGTTCAGAGACCAGTTTCACTGATACCATCGCTTTTGGATTGACTTGTTTTAAGTCAAAGATGAGCTGTGACAAATCTTCAATTGAGTAAATGTCATGGTGCGGTGGCGGAGAAATTAGAGTCACACCAGGTACAGAGTAACGTAAACGCGCAATCAGGCTGTTGACTTTACCACCTGGTAACTGACCACCTTCACCCGGTTTTGCACCTTGCGCCACTTTAATTTGCAACACTTCTGCTGAAGTTAAATATGCAGGTGTTACACCAAAACGACCAGACGCGATCTGTTTGATTTTCGAGTTACGAATCGTGCCGTAACGCGCAGGGTCTTCACCACCCTCACCAGAGTTCGAACGACCACCGATAGTGTTCATGGCAATCGCAATCGCTTCATGCGCTTCAGGAGAAAGTGCACCCAAAGACATGCCCGCTGAGTCGAAGCGCGGAAGAATTTCTTTAACCGATTCAACTTGATCCAGTGCAATCGAGTTCGTAGTTTTCAACTTGAATAAGTCACGAATCGTTGCCACTGGGCGGTTATTTACCAGTTCTGCATATTCTTTAAAGTCTTCGTATTTGCCTGAACGTACAGACTTGTGTAAGGCATTGATCACGTCAGGGTTAAATGCGTGATATTCCTTACCAAATACGAATTTCAGCATACCGCCTTGGTCAATCGGCTTACGGTTTTTCCACGCCAAATCAGCCAGTTTTTTCTGATCATTTTCAAGATCAACAAATGTTGCACCCTGAATACGGCTTGGTACACCTGTAAAGCACTGATCCACCACTTCTCGAGATAAACCAACTGCTTCAAACAATTGACCACCACGATAAGACGCAACTGTTGAAATTCCCATTTTAGAGAGAACTTTCAATAAGCCCTTTTCAATTCCTTTACGGAAGTTCGCTTGTGCGTGAATTGGATCGCCGAGCAACTCGCCTTTTGCGATCAAGTCATTGATCACATCGTATGCCAAATATGGATAAATCGCTGTTGCACCGAAGCCCAAGATCACCGCAAACTGATGCGGGTCACGTGCAACTGCAGTTTCCAAAATCAAGTTCGCATCAGTACGCAAACCTGTTTTGCTTAAATAATGGTGAATCGCACCTGTTGCTAGCACAGCATTGGCTGGTAAATAACCTTCACGGATTTTTTTATCAGAAATGACCAATAAAGTTTTACCATCACGAACAGCTTGCGCAGCTTCTTCACAAATACGTGTAATCGCAGCTTGTAAACCTTCAGATTCAGGATAGTTCAGGTCGATATCGGCAATGTCGTAACCTTTGCGACCCAAAGTACGCAACTGATGCATTTTTGAATTTGTAAGCACTGGGCTTGAAATGATCAAACGATCAGCATGTTCAGGGCTTTGTTCAAATACGTTTTGCTCACGTCCCATGCAAGTTTCAAGCGACATCACAATCGATTCACGTAATGGGTCGATTGGTGGGTTAGTCACCTGAGCAAACTGCTGGCGGAAGAAATCTGACACATGGCGTACTTGGCGCGACAATACCGCCATTGGGGTATCATCCCCCATTGAACCAACGGCTTCCTGACCACTTTCTGCAATCGGACGCAATAACTGATCACGTTCTTCAAAAGTGACCATAAACATTTTTTGAGCAGCTTTCAGGTGATCACCTGTTAAACCTTTGTCGCTTAAATGCTCTTCAAGCTCTGGACTACCTTGTAAACGCACCGCATTTTCACGTAACCATTGACGGTATGGGCGCATTTTTTTCAGGTGGTTGTTGACATCATTGGTTTCAAGCAATTTACCTGTAACCGTATCGATCACCAAGATTTGACCAGGCCCTACACGACCTTTTGAAATCACATCTTCAGGTTCGTAATCCCAAACCCCAATTTCTGATGCGAGAGTCATGTAACCATTTTTGGTAATCACCCAACGTGCTGGACGCAAACCATTACGGTCAAGCATACAAATCGCATGGCGACCATCCTGAATCACAAGACCCGCTGGGCCATCCCATGCTTCCATATGTTTTGAGTTGAACTCATAGAATGCGCGTAAGTCCGCATCTAAAGTTTCAACATTTTGCCATGCTGGTGGTACAAGCATACGCAATGCACGGAACAAGTCCATACCACCGCCAACCAAAACCTCAAGCATGTTATCAAGGCTTGAAGAATCTGAGCCTGTCAAGTTCACTAGTGGATTGAGATCTGTTAAACCTGGCAATAATGGGTTTTCAAATTTTGGAGTACGTGCCAGAGCCCAGTTACGGTTAGCTGTAATAGTGTTAATTTCACCATTATGTGCTAAATAACGGAATGGCTGAGCCAACTGCCAACGCGGTAATGTGTTGGTTGAGAAGCGTTGGTGGAACACGACAATATGCGATTCTAAACGCTCATCGGCAAGGTCTGTATAGAAGTCAGCAATCGCTGCTGGCATCATCAAGCCTTTATAGCTAATCACATTTGAGCTTAATGTTGTCACATAAAATGAAGCATCATTATATAATTTTTCTTCTGCACGGCGGCGTGCCATAAACAGCTTACGGTTGAATTCAACTTCGCTTACACCCATTGGGCAGTTTACGATAACTTGTTCAAATACAGGCAAAGATTGTAATGCAATTTCACCAAGTACTTCGGTATTGGTTGGCACAACACGCCAAGCAAGTACACGTAAGCCTTCTTCATCCAGCTCTTTGGTGAGCACATTTTTTGAATGTTGCGCTAAAGCAGGGTCAATATTTAGAAAAACAGTACCTACAGCAAAAATTTCGCTTAAAGTTACATCACTGAGTTTCTTGGCTTCTTCGCGGAAAAAGGCTTTGGGCATGGCTAATAATAAGCCACATCCATCTCCGGTTTTACCATCGGCGGCAATCCCACCACGGTGCGTCATGCAACTTAAACTATGAATTGCAGTTTTCACAAGATGATGACTCGCATCTCCCTGCATATGGGCAATAAGCCCAAATCCACAGTTATCCTTAAACTCATCAGGTTGATATAAACCTTGAGCGGGAGCTACAGTATTTGGCGATGGCATGTGCATAGCGTACCCTTCTTTTCAACATTGCTCGAATGAGCATTACATATTTCAAATTCCCTTGGCGACTTAAGCCTCAGACCTCGCAGCAAGCGCGCAAACAGCTCTCAAGAATAGCCTTTTTTAGACTAATCTTGCATTACTTTTGTGACAAAAATATGCTTTTCTGCGTGACACTTTGGTCGTGTCTGGACTGGAAGCTATTACGCCCACATTGAATCTCTTTGCTCCAAAATAAGGACAATTAACTCAACTCATGCACCATTTAAGCAAAAAATATGCCAAATAGTATATTCAATATATAAAGTTCATATATTTCATATAAATAAACTTAAAAAACATCACAAATCAGCTTTAAGTTCTTTAAAATTACGCACTATTTTTGTGCACTATTTATATCTTGATTATTTTTTGCTTTATTTTAGAACTTTTTTCACACAGTTTGTTTTTTTTAAAATGCACCAAAATGTAACATTTTAAAATTTTAATGCGGTACTGAAGCTTCCAAGCCTGCCGACTGGGTCACACTTACCACATTCCCATCCCGATCATGACGGGTAACTGTCGTTTGCAAAGCATGTGAAACAGGTGCAACAACAGATGCTGAGCTGGCTTTAGGCACAATTGCAGGTGGAGGTATCACTGCTGGCTTTAACTCGATGGAGTATAGCTTCTGATTTGACAGCTCTTCTGCTCCCATATCATTAACTAAGTCGGTATAATCTTTAAATTGCACTATTTTTGGGTGAATCGATTTAGGTAAACCCAAATTTAACGACTGTAGCTGTTGTTCAGCATCAGCCTCTCCAGCATAGTTACCATAGAGCAAAACATAGCGCTCGGGTTGATGTTCAGCCGCTAAACGCAAATAAATAAATTTGTTACGATCTGATCGTTTGTCTAGAAAATCCTGAATGATTTCTTCTTTACTGGTGATAAAAAGCTCCAGACTATAATTGTTTAGATTTTCCTGAATAAAATGCGTACCACGAAATTCCGCACTATGCTGACCTGAAGCAACTACACGTGTGGTTTGTTGCAATGGGCGCACTTCATTGACCATAACGCCCAAATTTGAAATTGCAGATAATTTTTCAGCTTGAAACTGTGGCTGAACATCTTCTTCAACAGGTGTAGAAGCTTGTTTTAATGGTTGTGTATTAATTAAAAATAAACAAGCCCCAGCAACCACCAAGCAGACGCCCCCACCAATCAATAAAATTCGACGTATTATGGTTGTATCTGCTGGGTGTTGTTCTAACATGCTTATGCCTTTTCCTGATTTGCCAAAATTGCCTGCTGCATTAACTCGACATCAAAGTCTTTCGTAATGATAGCTTGCCCCAATTGACGCATGAGCACTAAACGCAACTGTCCATTCAGAACTTTTTTATCATGTGACATAAATGATAGAAACTCATCGAGGGGAATTGCAGGGCATTTTATCGGTAACTTGGCACGCTGAATAATATTTTTTGTGCGTAGAACATCTGCTTCTGAAATCCAGCCTAACCGCCATGATAAATCCGCCGCCATAACCATCCCAGTTGCAACTGCCTCTCCATGCAACCAAACCCCATAACCTAGATAAGATTCAATCGCATGACCGAATGTATGCCCCAAATTAAGTAATGCACGCTCGCCCTGCTCTTTTTCATCATTAGCAACAATACGCGCTTTATGGGCACAGGAGCGATAAACCGCTTCAGCAAGTAATGTTTCATCCCCTGCAACCAGTGCATCAATATGCTGTTCAAGCCATATCAAAAATTCAACATCACCTAAAAGTGCATATTTAATCACTTCCGCCAAACCGGCCGATAATTCACGCGGTGGCAATGTTTTAAGCTGCGCCATATCAGCAAGGACAACTTGAGGCTGCTTAAATGCCCCGATCATGTTCTTACCTAATGGATGATTAATCCCTGTTTTGCCACCCACACTTGAGTCCACCTGAGAAAGTAATGTGGTTGGCACCTGAATAAAATATACACCACGCTGAAAACTGGCTGCTGCAAAACCAGCCATATCACCAATGACACCACCACCTAATGCAAGTACAGTACAATCGCGGTTAAAACCAGATGACAATAGCGCATCAAAAATCAAATTAAGATGTTCAATATTTTTATACCGTTCACCGTCTGGCAAAATGCAATGTGCAACCGTTTTGCCTAAATTATGTAATGCTTGCTCATAATGCTGCAAATATAAAGGTGCAACCGTATCATTCGATACAATCATCACTTGCTTACCCAAAACATAAGGTGCAAGTAACCGCTCAGGGTCAAGTTGACTACCAATATAGATTGGATAACGACGATCACCCAATTCGACATATAACGTTTGCATATTAAAACCAGAAAATATTTAAATTGAATAATTTACAGCAATATCCTTCAGGATTTTTTGCGCCAGTTCCCGAGCGCCGCCCTGATGGGTATCAATCACATAGTGCGCAATTTCCCGATACAGGGGATCGCGCAAAGTTAGTAAATCTTGTAGACGTTTTTCGGGATTTTCAACTTGCAGCAAAGGGCGGTTTTTATCACGATAGGTTCTTTGCAACTGCACTTCTACAGGTGCAAATAAATAAACCACAATGCCTCGTTGATGTAAGGCATTGCGATTTGGTAATTGAGTAACGACTCCACCACCTGTTGCGAGCACCAAATTAGAACGTCTGGTCAATTCATCAATGACCAACTGTTCTCGCTGACGAAAACCCAGTTCACCTTCTTTTTCAAAAATCCAAGGAATCGAAGCACCTGTTTTTCGTTCAATTTCGTGATCACTATCGACAAACTCGCGACCTAACAGTTCCGCAAGATGTCGACCAACAGTCGTCTTTCCAGCCCCCATGGGCCCTACCAAGTAAATATTTGGCAGGGGATTGAATGCTTTGTTTGGCAAGGAGCCACCTTCTCAATTACAGCAATAAATTTATATTAATGATTTCTAGAAACAGTGTCATCTACAATTCGTGGTGTAATGAAAATCAATAACTCATTCTTGCTATCACTTGTGGTCTTCGTCTTAAATAAATTACCAATCCAAGGCAAGTCACCCAAGAACGGAACTTTATTGACATCATTTTGATGGGTATCTTCATAAATACCACCAAGCACCACAGTTTCACCATTATTCACCAAGACATTTGTTTGTAATGCATTGGTGTCAATCACATAACCTGCACTCGTCAATGAACCCACTGTATCCTTAGTAATCTTCAATTTCATTTGAACATTACCATCAGGAGTAATACTTGGAGTGACATTTAACTCTAGGTTGGCATCCTGGAAGGTTGTAGTTGTCCCAGAGTTGGCACTGGTTGTTGAATATGGGATTTTCGTACCCGACTTAATAGTTGCTTCCTGCTTGTCACCTGTCATGACTTTTGGTGTCGAAATCACTTCACCCTGACCATCCGCCTGTAATGCAGAAAGCTCTAAAGTAAGCAAACTATCAGCGGTATTAATTAAACCAAAAGCAATACTTGCAGGACTAGAACCGGTACTTGAACTTGATGCACCTAAGTCTACGTTTAAGTTATTTGTGCTCGCACTCGTTAAACCCAAGCTCTTATATAATGGAGACATAGCACCAATATTATCAGTATTGCTTGCTACGCTCATGCTGTTATTGGATAAGAAGCCCCATTTTACCCCAATCGACTTAGAGAAACTTGTTGTTGCTCGAACCACACGTGCTTCGATCATGACCTGCTTCACAGGTAAGTCGATCTGTTTAATAATATTTTTGAGCTGTTCAATCTTCTCAGCGGTATCACTCATAATCACAGTATTCGTACGAATATCTATAATAATAGAGCCACGATCACTCAGTAAGGAGGAATGTGTACCATCACTTGAAGATTTCGCTCCATTTTTACTGTCTGCATCATCAATCATTTTTTTGACATCAGCTGCCTTCACATAATTCAGCTGCATGGTCTCAGTCTGTAAAGGTGCAAGTTTAACAGATTGAGCATATGCTTTAGCGGCATCTTCTTCTGATTTGAGTAGCTCTGGAACAGGAGCAACCCAAATCACATTACCATTTTTACGTTTATCCAAATTCTTGGATTTCATAATAATATCAAGAGCTTGATCCCACGGGACATCCTTAAGGCGTAAGGTAATATTACCCTGAACACTATCCGATGCCACAATATTCACGCCAGTAAAATCAGCAAGCAACTGTAAAACTCGACGTACTTCAATATCTTGAAAATCTAGAGAAATCTTTTTACCAGTGTATTTATGACCTGAGTGAGGCTGGTTATTTGCTGCTATAGTTTCTTTCTTGGCAACACTAATAATTAAACGGTTATCAGTCTGGTATGCCATATAATCAAAGCTACCATTTGCCTGAATATTAACAACCCCGTTACGCCCCTCATTAAAGGCATCTACAGAAGATACGGGCGTTGAAAAATCATTCACGTTTAAGCGACGAGCCAATGCTGTCGGAATTTTATTACCAAGAAAACGTACAACAATTTTATTGCCTTGTTGCTTTACATCGACCGGCGTATTTGGATTTGACAAATCAATCACAACTTGCCCTTCACCTTTACCACCACGATGAAAGTCAACACGGCTCACACCTTGAGAAGGTGGCATGATGACAGGAGCAACATTTTCTACTTGTGGTGTAGCAGCATTATTAATTTTTAAAATAAAGGTATTGCCTTCTACACGCGTAGTAAATGCACCTGCTTTTTTGAGATTAACAGTTAAGCGAGCGCGCTGGGCATCTGCTTCTAAATCCACAGAACTTGCCTCAGTCGTTGAAACAGGAATTGAACTTTGCTTGAGCATTTGTGCTGCTTTATCAAAGTCCAGAATCAAACGTGATGGCTGATCAACCTGATAGGCTTGTGGTTGTGGTGGCAAGCCATTGAACATGACACGAATTTCAGTGCCCTGCCCAGGAATTTGTAAAGGCACAACATTCGTAATTGCAACAGCAGCATTTGCAATCTGAACCATTGCCATTGCTACGGTACCCAAAGCAAATTGATGAATAAATGGCTTCATTTGTTGCATATCCCCAAATTTTTTTACAGATTTTTTCATTATTATTCCCCAAATTATGCTGCAGGTCCGATGAGTACAAGACTACGTGGTCGTTCAATATAACCATCTCGACCATCTGAAACAATCTCAATCAAATCAATTTGAGTTGGCGTAATTTTAGTAATACGCCCTTGATTGAGTCCCATATAGCTTCCGACATGCACTTGTTCAACCTGTTTATCTGGAGTTTGAATCAACCCCAAAATTTGCCCATTCGCATTACGCATACTACCTTTAAAGGTAATTGACTCTAATGCGAAACTTTCCAAAGGCTGCGGTTGACGTGAGAAATCTGGATAAACTCGCTTGCCCGCCATAATTTTCAATTCAGTATACAAAGACTGCTGTAAGAATGGGCTACGTAAGTTTTGCGCGGCATACTCAAACTGCGGCACTGGTTCAAAAGCTGGTGCAGGTTTAATCGGCGCTGGTGGCTCACTCCGAATTTTAGCCATTTCGTCATTGACGACATCAATACGAGAACTACAGCCAGCCACCAAGAAAACTGGCAACAAAGCAATAATAAAATACTTATTCATTATTTTGTCGCTCCTGCTTTAGCTACTTTAGCTGTTTTAGGGTCAGAAGCCGAAGCCTGCTCTTCTGCACCAAGATAACGATAGGTTTTAGCATGCAATGTATAATTCACGACTGGAATATCTGATTTTTTATTGTCATCCTGCACCGCGACAATTGAAAAGTCATGTAGGGTCACGATACGTGGTAACGCAGCAATTGCACTGGCAAATTGCCCAAATAAATGATAATCACCTGTTGCCTGGATTGAGATCGGTTGTTCCATAAAGAACTGTTGCTTGACCTCAGGCTCAAGAGAAATATTTTTAAATTTCAGCCCTGCAGTGACGCCAGTCACGTTAATATCTTCAACCAACCCAGGAATTTCAGACTCTTTAGGTAATTGCTGTAGTTGCTGATTAAAATCAGCCTGCATTTTTACCAGTTGTTTCTGATAGAGCTGCAAGTTGCGTAATTTTGAATCTTTTTCTCTATATTCATTCAGCAAATTGGCTTCTTGTGCCTGAGCTGTCGTAATGGCATCAATTTTAGAACTGATCAGGACAAAGTATCCAACAATACAAACAACAAGGAAAATAAAAATCCAGCAGGTAATTTTAACTGAAACAGGCCATCCACCATAATTAGAGGCATCCAGAGAGTTAAACTGCTTTACAAAACGATCCAGTGTCATTTTGTTTTTTGCTGGCTTGACTGCATTTCCTGTTGATTCATCTAATTGTTCTTGACTCATTTCGCAGCCCCTTTTGTTGTTTTAGGTTCTGAAGCCATTTGATCTTCTGTTACTTGTGCAATCTGACCCAAATCAGCAGTCACAACAAAGCTGCCATATCCTACTTCAACACGTGGCACGACTGAACTTTGTGTTGGATTCGATTTATTGTCTGCAGCCGCATCAAATGATTTCATAAACACATTTCGAAACCATGCTGACCGACCTAGGTTTCGCATAAAATCAGCCACAACATTTGGGTTTTCAGCTTTACCTTCAATGGTAAAATGATCACCTACCCGTTCAAATTTGGTCAGGTACATATTACTTGGTACTGTGCGCACTAACTGATCAATTAGACGCACTGCAATTGGACGTTGTGCTTGTAAATTTTGAATCAGTTTCATGCGCTCAACAATGGCTTGCGTTTGCTTTTGTAAACCTTCGAGTGATTTTAATTTTTGATCAAGCTGATGATTACTTGAAGTAATCAACTGGTTCGCGCTTTCTTGATCACTCTGTTTTTGATCAAAATACATCCATGCAGCAAAAACTGAAAAACCACCCAAGATTGCAACAAGAATGGAAATCAGAATAAAAGTTTTTTTGCGTTGTTCCCGTAGCTCATCACGCCAAGGTAGTAAGTTTATTTTTGACATTAATCAAAACTCCTTAACGCTAAACCACAAGCAACCAGAAGAGAAGAAGCATCATCTTCAATTTTTTTAATATTAATTTTTGGAGAAAAACTCATCTGTAAGAATGGATTCGCTACAGTGACTCGATAACCCAACTGTTGTTGTAATATTTTTGCCAGACCAGGCAGATTTGCTGTACCACCTGCTAACAAAATATGATCAACATCATTAAACTGCGAAGACGAGAAAAATAACTGCAAAGAACGTTGTGCCTGTTGAGCAACGCTGTCCATAAAAGGTAACAGCACTTCGGCATCAAAATCATCAGGTAGGCTGCGTTCTTTTTTTGCTCGCCCTGCTTCTGCATAAGACAAACCATAACGGGTTTGAATTTCTTTGGTAAGTTGCTTGCCGCCAAAGACATGTTCACGGGTATAAACATTTTTACCATCATGAAGAACAGACAAAGTGGTCATCGAGTGACCGATGTCCAAAATGGCAATAACACGTGTACCAAGTGGCAAAGTATCCGCAAACATTCCCAATGCACGTTCCATTGCATAACTTTCAACATCTGCAACTTTCGCTGTTAAGCCTGCATAAATCAGGGCTTCATTGCGTGCTTCCACGTTTTCTGTACGCGTTGCAACCAGAAGTACATTGACACGATTTGATTTGGAAACAGGTTCTGGCAAAACTTCAAAATCCAAACTCACGTCATCAAGTGGAAACGGGATGTACTGCTCAGCATCCATTCGGATCTGAATTTCTCGTTCATCGTCACTCATATCTTCATCCATTTCGATGATTTTATGAATAACGCTTGAAGTAGGAATTGCAAACGCAGCATTGATGGTCGATGGATTTGCCGCTTCAATCGCTTTCTCTAAAGCTTCAGCAACGGCTTCTGGATTAATAATATTTTTTTCAACAACAGCGCCCTCTGGCAAGGGTACAAGCGCATAGCTTTCTACGCAATAACGCCCATGCTTAGCCGAAAGCTCCAGCATTTTTACAGAAGTCGAACTAATATCAACCCCTATTAACCCCTTTTTAGGTTTACGATATAACCTTAGCACGATGTTTATTCCTGTTATTTTTTATTTAGAATAGCATAATACCTTGTCGTGTAATGCATTTCGTCGTTATTATGACGTATATAATACCCTGAACAAGGTTCTTCTCGGCTATACTGGGCTTCAGCTATACTCAAGCTCCGATCGCCCATTTTCCATATTAAATATTACTTGTTATGAAAAATCTATCTTGTTCAGGTCGAATTCATCCAATTTTTCTGTTTTTACTGATCATTATTCTTCTTATTCCAATGGGCTTTTATGGCATGTATTTATACATTGCCCCTTCCTTACCTGAAATGAGCAGTTTAAAGAAAGCACCTCTCTTAAAACCTATTCAAATTTATACTGCGGACAACCAGTTGATTGCAGAATATGGTGGAAAACTATCTGTACCTGTTGAGTATAAGCAAATTCCCCCCCATTTTATTCAGGCTTTTCTGGCGGCAGAGGATTCTTCATTTTTTGAACATAGTGGTATTAGCTTTAAAGGCTTGGGGAGAGCGGTCAGTGAAAGCTTAACAGGTTCAGATACGCAAACTGGCGGCTCAACCATTACCATGCAGGTGGCTAAAAATTATTATCTTTCACCTGAGCGCACTTTAAAACGCAAACTCACCGAAATTTTTCTCGCACGCAAAATTGAGCAAAACTTAACCAAACCAGAGATTTTGACACTTTATGTCAATAAAATCTTTTTAGGTAAAAATGCTTACGGGATCGCTGCGGCAGCTAAAATTTACTATAACAAAAATATCAATCAGCTCAGCACTGCTCAAATGGCAATGATTGCAGGTCTACCTAAAGCCCCTTCTAAATATAATCCGGTTGCCAATCCTGAACGCGCGCTTGAACGCCGTAACTGGATTTTAGGACGTATGCGCCAACTCGGTTATATCAATCAGGCAGAGTATCAAAAATCAATTGAAGAACCTTTAAACCTGAATATGCCAGATCGCGGTGTGCTAACCCGCTTTCCGTATATTGGCGAGATGGTTCGTTCCGAAATTGTCGCAAAATTCGGGGAAAAAGCCGTTGATTCTGGCTTTAAAATTTACACCACGATTGATAGCAAACGTCAGGCATATGCAGAACAGTCAGTACAAGAAGGCTTAGAAGCTTATGACCGCCGTCATGGCTGGCGTGGTGCAGAAGCACATGGCGTATCTTTAGCGAAATTCTTTACTTACGCCAACAATTATCCTGCCAAAGTCATTAAAGTTGACAGCAACAGTTTTGAAGCTGAATTAAAAGATGGCTCCATCGTAACAGTGCCGTGGTCAGGGATGTCGTGGGCACGCCCTTATCGCAATGCCAACAGTGTAGGTGCAGCACCAACACACGCGTCTCAAATTGTTAAACCCGATGATATTGTACGCCTACGTCCAAATGACAATAAAACAGTCTGGTCTTTGGTTCAAATTCCAAAGGTTCAAGGACAATTAATTGCATTAAACCCCAATAATGGTGCAGTTGAAGCCGTAGTAGGTGGTTACAGCTATGCCCAGTCAACGTTTAACCGTGCAACCCAAGGTTGGCGTCAACCAGGTTCAACCATTAAGCCATTTATTTATGCACTGGCATTAGAGCGGGGAATGACGCCCTATACGATGGTGAATGATAGTCCCATTACGATTGGCAAATGGTCGCCAAAAAACTCTGATGGTCGCTACTTAGGCATGATTCCTTTACGTCGTGCTTTATATCTTTCTCGAAACACTGTCTCTGTTCGTTTATTACAAAGTGTTGGGGTAGATCGGGCGCGCCAGTTGTTAATGGATTTTGGATTACAGGAAAATCAAATTCCAAATAACTTTACCATTGCTCTTGGAACACCACAGGTTTTACCTATACAAATGGCAACGGGCTATGCCACTTTTGCCAATGGCGGTTTTAGAGTTGAGCCTTATTTTATTGAGCATATTGAAGATGCTTATGGCAAAACCATTTATAAAGCCAACCCAGAATATGCGTGTATTTCCTGTATTAATGGCAATAATAACGATAATACAACTGCCTCTGAGCAAGCAGCAACGCCTGACGATGAAGCATTTAAGCAGCAGCCTCAAGTACAAGTAAAACAAGCTGATGCCAGCACCAGTGAATTCCGCCAAGCACAACGCATTCTTAAATCAAGTTCAGCTTATGACATGGCCAATATTTTACGTGATGTGATTCAGCATGGTACAGGGCGAGCAGCATTAAAAATTGGGCGTGATGATTTGGGTGGTAAAACAGGAACCACCAATGATGCCAAAGATGCTTGGTTTGCGGGCTTTAATGGCAAACTGGTTGCAATTTCATGGGTTGGTTTTGATCAGCCAACAACATTGGGGCGCCTAGAATATGGTGGCGTTGCAGCGTTGCCTGTCTGGATTAACTTTATGAGTCGCTCACTCGAAGGCATACCTCCTGCATGGGTCACTTTGGATAAAAATGCCAAAGCGCCGATTTCTCATGGGCAGCTTACAGTTGAACAGGCTGGTCGTAATGAAAATCGCGTTGCACCACCATTGGCTCGACCAACGTATCATCCTGCACCTGTGAACAAAACTACTCCACGCAAACGGGATGAAGCCGATTTCTCGGATTTACCAGGTGAAGAAATTCTGATTCCTTCAGAAAAAGCACCACCAAAAATGAATAATACGCAGCCTGCTACAGCAGCAAAAAAACCTAATCCAGACTCTTTAGAACAACTGATTAATAAGGTGAACTAAAAGGAAAGAAAGCCGTCAAATGACGGCTTTCTTTTTAAAGAGATAAAGCTGAAAACATGCGGTGACCTGCAAGCTGTCTCGTTGTTCTAAAGCTTGGCGCTTTTCAGGTTTAGCTTTGTAGGCATATGGCGTCATTGCCAATAAATTTGCAATGTCTTGCTGTTGCAAATTGAGTTCTGCTTCAACTACAGATGCTTCAATCAGTTCAAAATTCTCACTGAGCTGTGCCACAAATTTTTCAGGCTCATGCAAATTCACTTGTTCAAATAACGCTACTCGCAAATCAAATAAATGCCGAGGCGCAGGCGTGACCACCAAACATAACCCTTCTTGTTTTAAAACTCGTAAAATTTCCTGTTGCGGAATTGGGCTAAACAGGCTGGTGCACAAATCTATCGACTGATCTAAAACAGGCAAGACAGCCCCTGTCCCGACCACCCAAGTCACGTCTTGATTAAGTTTGGCTGCGCGCTGCACAGCACTTTTGGCAATATCAACACCGATACATTGCTTAACATGTGCCTGCATGGCACTGGTGTAATAACCTTCACCACACCCGATATCCAGTAAAGTTTTTGGCTGATAGCGCTGCAATAATTGCTCAACAGCTTGACGTAAAGGTGCGTAAAATCCTGCCGATAAAAAAGCTCGACGCGCATCGACCGCTTCAGGCGTATCTCCTGGCTGTTTACTATGCTTATGCTGTACCACATGCAAATTGACATAGCCTTGTTTTGCCAAGTCAAAACTATGCCCCTGTGGGCAGCGCCAAGTTCGTGCATCTAGCGTTAATGAATCTCGGCAGACAGGGCACATCAGCAATTGCATGGTTTTCACTCCGATTTTCTGCAAATAAAAAAGCTGACCGAAGCCAGCTTTTTTGCTATGGATTTGGGTTTAACGCAATTTTAACGTCATTAAGCCTAAAACCACTAGAATAATCGTAATGATCCAGAAACGAATCACCACTTGAGTTTCTTTCCAGCCCTGTTTTTCATAGTGATGGTGCAACGGTGCCATCAAGAAGACACGCTTATTGCGCATGCGCAGAGAACCAATTTGCAAGAACACTGAAATGGCTTCCATCACAAAAACACCGCCCATAATCGCAAATACGATTTCCTGACGTACCATGACCGCAATCGTACCAAGCATTGCACCCAGTGCCAGCGCACCTACATCCCCCATAAAGACTTGAGCAGGATGGGCGTTGTACCAAAGGAAAGCTAGACCTGCACCAACCATGGCAGAGCAGATCACAATCAGTTCAGATGAATATTTGATATATGGAATATGCAGGTAATTGGCAAAACGAGTATCCCCTGACAAATAGGCGAATACTCCCAACCCCGCAGCGACCAATACCACAGGCATAATCGCTAGACCATCCAGACCGTCAGTCAGGTTAACTGCATTGGATGCACCATTAATAACCAAATACGTAAAGGCAATAAAGGCAAGTCCAAGGGGAATCACTGAAAATGGAATGCTGAGATTTTTGAAAAATGGAATCAGCAAGTCCAGCATATTGTGCGTATACAAAGGATTATGCTGATTAATCGCAATCACATACAATGCAATCCCAGCACCTAAAGACGCCACAGAAGTCCAGAAGAACTTTTTACGTGCTGGCAAACCTGCATTGTCTTTATAACGGATTTTAATCCAGTCATCTGCCCAGCCCACAGCACCAAAAATTACCATCACCCCAAGTACAATCCAGACATAAGGGTTAGACAGATCTGCCCACAGCAAGGTGCTAATCCCAATCGACATCAGAATCAAAACCCCGCCCATGGTCGGTGTACCCATTTTCTTGGCATGGCTTTCAGGAGCAAACGAGCTGACTGCCTGACCATATTTTAAGGCACGTAATTTTCGGATCATCACAGGACCCAAAAATAGCCCGATCAGCAATGAAGTCAATACGCTGAGCAAAGCCCGTAATGTCAAATAACGAACAACTTTGAAGGAACTGTCGAATCCTGCCAAATGTTCAAATAACCATAACAGCATTTAAAGCTTCTCCATCAAATCAGCCATCAACGTCTCCATATGGGTATAACGAGAACCTTTAAATAGGAAACTCATGGTCTGAGGTTGATGTTTTTTTACAAGATTAATTAAAAATGTCAGCGCTTGTGCCTGCGTTTCAAATGCATGGCAATGCTCTGCTGCCGCACCTGTCACTGTTGCAGTGGCAAATTCACCCACAGCAAGCACATAATCTAATGGCAACTGAGCCAAATCATGACCTAAAGCATAGTGTTCATCGCGACTACTATCACCCAGCTCACCAATATCACCCATCACCATGACTTTAATGCCCTGTTGCTGACTCAATACCTCAGCCGCAGCACGCATCGACGTTGGATTGGCATTATAGGTATCATCAATCAACACATATTGCTGATGTGAAATAAAATTCAAACGCCCTTTCGCACCTTTTGCCTGTTGCAAACCCTGTACTACATCTTCAAGGGAGATCCCGATTGCCAATGCAAAAGCACATGCTGCTAGAGCATTGTCGACATTGTGCAATCCTGCAAAAGGCAATACGACCTGTGCCGAACCGTGTGGAGTATGCAACAAAAAGCTTGCAGATTGTGGATGTAACTGTATGTGCTCAGCATATACATCACCGCCTTCGCCAAAACTCAAACGTTGGGCAGTTTTGACTACAGCATTGATTTGTGCAGTAAAGTCATCTGCCGCTGGAACAATCGATATGCCATCAGATGTAATATGACGATAAATTTCCGATTTTGCCTGACAGATTTTCTCACGCCCACCGAACTCACCCAAATGCGCAGTACCGATATTTAAAATACCTGCCACCTGTGGCTGTACCAAGTTTGAGGTATAGTCAATCTCACCAACATGACTTGCGCCCAGTTCCATCACGGCATACTGATGCTCAGGACGTAATTCCAGTAACATCATCGGCACACCCAAATCATTGTTCAGGTTACCGCGAGTAATCAGTGTTGGGGCTAACCGCGACAAAATACTACCTAGCATTTCTTTGGTGGTGGTTTTACCACTGCTGCCTGTTAACGCCAGTACTTTCAGGTCTGGAAATTGTTGACGGCGAAATTGCCCCAAATGGCCCAAAGCCAAGCGGGTATCCGCAACCACCAATTGGGCAATTTTGAGCTGTTCAATCGGGCGTTCTACAATAACAACCTGACAGCCTTGTGCTGCAACATTTTCAACAAAATCATGAGCATCAAAACGCTCACCTTTAAGTGCCAAAAAGGCATCGCCTGCTTCGGCATGTCGTGAATCGGTCAAAATCCGCTTAATCACGTGCTCTGGCTGCTGATCTTGATACCAATAACCTTGTGTCGCCTGTTGAAGTTCAGCCGCTGTCCAAGGCATCAAGGGAACAGTGCTGGTGGTCGATGTATGCATGTGCGTTAATTTTCCAAAGCCGAATACGCGGTAAGCATTCCGTGCTGATGATCGATAGCCGCTTTTACTTCTACCACATCATCAAACCAATGACGAACGCCATCGATTTCCTGATAATTTTCATGTCCTTTGCCTGCGATCACCACAATATCTCCTGCCTCTGCCTGCTGCACAGCAAATTTAATCGCTTCGCGGCGGTCATGGATTTCATGCACTTCATGCTGAGCAAAATTGATGCCTTGTTTCATATCGGCAAAAATTTGTTCAGGGTTTTCGGTGCGTGGATTGTCTGTGGTCAACAGCACAGGATTGGCATGTTCCAATGCAGCTTGAACCATGAGTGGGCGCTTACCACGATCACGGTCGCCGCCACAGCCAAACACTGCCCATAAGCGATGCTCGACATGACGTTGCAAACTGGTCAAAACTTGAATCAAGGCATCTGGAGTATGCGCATAATCCACAACAAACAAGCGCTGCTGATCGCGCAAGACCTGCATGCGACCTGGTGCGCCTTGCAATTGTGGTACAGCCGCGACCAATGCCGATAAATCAAATCCTGCCACATAGGCTGCAATCAAACTTGCCAATAAGTTTTCAACATTGAACTGTCCGAGTAATGGGCTGTTCACTGCAAACTGCCCGACTGGACTATGTAAAGTAAAACGTGCACCTTGCAAGCTAAAGTTCAAATCTGAGACATAAAAATCAGCAGTTTGCTGGATTGCATAGGTGAAAATTTTTGGTTGTGCTGGATTATGACGCGCTGCATTCAACATTACTTCAGCATAGGCATCATCCAGATTAATCACAGCATATTTTAATGACGTAAATGTGAATAACTGGGATTTTGCTTCAGCATATGCCTCTAACGTTTTATGATAATCTAGATGATCGCGACTTAAATTACTATACACCGCAATTTCAATCTCACAGCCATTTAAGCGACCTTGTTCCAAGCCATGTGAACTGGCTTCGAGCGAGGCAAAACGTGCCCCTTGCTCGGCATAGCTATGCAATAAATTCTGTAAATAAATCGCATCCACTGTGGTGTGGGTTGATGCTTCCAAGTTAGGTAAAATCCCATTACCTGTAGTTCCCATAACTGCACAGCGTTGATGTTGTGAACTGATCAATTCAGCAATCAAACGTGAAATGGTGGTTTTACCATTGGTGCCCGTGACCGCCAAAATATGCAAGGGTGCTGTTACTGCTGTCGCTTGTAAATAAGCTTTTTGCCATGTCCCCATGCGCTGACGCACATCTGGGCAAACCACACAGTTCTCGAGTGGCAATGGCTGCTCAGCGATAATTCCGATCGCACCACGCTGCAATGCTACCTGCGCAAAGTGCAAGGTTTTTTCAGGCTGTGAATAACTGGTCAGTGCAATAAAAATCTGCCCTGCTTCAACATAACGGCTGTCTAAACAAAACCCTTGAAAGGGCTGAGTCATCCAAGGTTGAATAGACTCAACAGGATAAATCTGCTGCAAAGTAATCGACATGAACTCACCAATTATTGAATTTTAGGGGCTTGTAAAGGTTTATCCAGTGGTACATCCAGTAAGCGCAAAAACTCTTGCATAATGCGCGCAAATACAGGTGCAGATACCGTACCGCCATAATAAGTGCCTTGTGGGTTTTCTACCACAACGACCATGGCTATACGTGGGTTACTCACAGGAGCAACCCCTGCAAACAACGCACGATATTCATTTTTTGAATAACCACGTCGGTCAGCATTGAGCTTATGTGCTGTTCCCGTTTTACCCGCCACACGATAGCCTGGAATTTGTGCCTGTGTGGCTGTACCACCTGGCTGAGTAACCTGTTCCATCATCAGCACGACTTTATCGGCAATTTTTGGATCAAGTACTTGCTTACCTTGAACAGGTTTATTCAGTTTATACAAGGTTAATGGTACTTGCGTGCCATGGTTGGCTAGCATGGCATAACCTTGTACCAACTGTAATACCGTAGCATTTAGACCATAACCATACGCCATCGTACCAATTTCAGACATGTTCCAATATTTCGATGGCAAGATCAGTCCCGAACTTTCTCCCGGGAAATGCACTGCAGAACGCTGCCCAAAACCCACACGTTTAAAGAAAGTTGGAATCGTTGGTGTTGGTAAAGACAGCGCAATCGTTGCTGCACCGACGTTGGAAGATTTAATAATCACCCCTGCCAAAGTCAGTGCGCCATAGTTATGGGTGTCATGAATAATATGATTACCAATCCGCATAGAACCTGGCGAGGTATTAATAATCGTATTTTCTGTATATTTACCACTTTCCAATGCCGCAGAAATGGTAAATGGCTTCATGGTTGAACCCGGTTCAAACATGTCAACTGCACCACGGTTACGCATCGCGTCTTTATTATTTAAACTGGCTTTATCATTTGGGTTATACGACGGCCAACTGCTCATCGCCAAAATTTCACCTGTTTTGACATCGACTGCAATTGCTGTTGCTGAACGTGCATTGTTGGCAATTCCTGATGCGGTTAATTCACGATACATGATGTATTGCAAGCGTGAGTCGATACTTAAAGTAAAATTTTCTCCTGCCTGTACCGGTTTCACCACTTCTGGATCTTTAACTCGGTTACCGTACTTATCCCGAATATTGATCTGCAAGCCATTGACACCCGTCAACTTCTTATTCAGCTTCATTTCCAGACCTTCCACGCCTTTACCATCATTATTAGTCAAACCAATAATCTGAGCATTCGGCTGCGGTTGCGGGTAAAAACGCTTATAAGATTTCTCGGTATACACGCCCTGAAAATTATGTTCCAGAATAAAGTCTGCTTGTGGCGGTGGAACTTCAGTTTTTAACACCAAATAACGTGAATGTGGATGTGCCTGCATCTGCTTCTTCAGCCAGTCAGCATCCACGCCCACAATATTTGCCAACTCATCGAGATCAAAGTCTTTATCGGGAAGTTTTTGTTTTGGTTTACGACGCTCACCCGGTTTCAGCGGGGCAGTCATCTCATCATAGAGTTTTTTGTTTTCAAAATAATCACGTGGATCCATCACCACTTTCATAATCGGCGTACTGATGGCTAAAGGCACACCATTACGATCACTAATAATGCCGCGCATGGGTCTAATGGTTTCATCACGTAAAATCAGGGCATTGGCTTTATTTTGCAAGAAGTCCTTATTAATAATTTGCACATAAAATGCACGAACCACCAATATTAAAAAACACAGTAAAACAATGCCCCAGAGCAAATAAAAGCGCCATTGATCAAAGGTAATTTCGCTCTTTTCAGTCACTGAAAGCTTGGTTTTACGTTTTAAATTCATTCGTTTTTCAGTCATTGAACTGACCTTACTTTTTTTGCGCGGTTGAAGGAAGAGAAATCACCACAGTATCCGAAGATGGTGGTGAGTACATACGAAGCTGGGTCACGGCACGTGTCCCGATCTGAGCAGTTGCCCCAAAAGTTTGCTGTTCGATCAGCAACCGTCCCCATTCGGCATTTAGATCATCTTCAGCACGCAGCAAACTACTCAATTGACGATAATCATACCGATATTCGTATACTTCAAATACCACCATAACCGCACTGCTAAAAATCAGGCAGACCAGAACCAAATAGGTCAGCCCTTTTTTCAACACAATTCGATCCTTGACTGGTTTTTCTTCAACAACCTCTGTATTCATGGTGTGCCTTTATTTATCTAGTCGTTCAGCCACACGTAACCACGCACTACGTGAGCGCGGGTTACTTTTTACTTCTTGTTCACTGGCGCGAATGCGTGAGATTTTTTTCAGACGACGCGTATCAACTCGCTGTTGCGGCAAACCCCAACCATGATCTTCTGCCAGAGTAGACTCTTTTTGAATGAATTGCTTAATCAGGCGGTCTTCTAAAGAATGGAAACTAATCACTGCCAAACGTCCATGTACTGACAGCAAGTCAACTGCTTGTGGCAGAAACTGTTCAATATCATCGAGTTCTTTATTAATCGCAATACGAATAGCTTGGAAAGTACGCGTCGCAGCATGCTTGTTTTTTTCCCATTTTGGATGGGCAACTTTTACAATTTCAGCGAGTCGGGCAGTTGTGGTAATTTCACCTGCCTGTTTAATGGCGCGAGCAATACGGCGACTGTAACGCTCTTCGCCGTATTTAAAAATAATATTGGCAAGTGCTTCTTCTTCAATGCTCAATAACCATTCACTGGCGGTTTGCCCTTGCGAGTTATCCATCCGCATATCTAAAGGGCCATCATGCATAAAGCTAAAACCACGCTCTGCCTGATCAAGCTGTGGTGAAGATACCCCCAAGTCCGCCATAATGCCATCGACTTCATGTAGACCCAATGCAGTCAATTCCTGCTGAATATCAGCAAAACTGGCATGAATAATTTTAAAACGCGGGTCTTGTTGTTCGAGTTCAGCAGCGACTGCCAAAGCTTGTGGGTCTTTATCGAAGGCATATACGCGACTATTAGCATCTAGTTTTGATAACAATAAGCGACTGTGCCCACCACGCCCAAAAGTTGCATCGACATAAATTCCTGTATGACGATCTGCTAACAACGCATCTATAGTTTCATGGAGTAATACAGAAATATGAGACATACGAACGGAAATCGAAAATTAAAAATGTAATTGCACATTATCTCCATGTTTCATGCAAGTTCCAAACGGCTTTTTGTACGGAAATATTATTTTGCGATAGTTATTTCCGTTTTTTGTTAAAAAAATCAGCAAATCAATGCTTCACCCCAGCGACCTGAGGCAAATTGTTTAAGGTTTAGCATAAATCTGGTCAAAAACACCACCATTGGCAAAATGGATTTTTTGCGCTTTTGCCCAGCCACCAAAGACTTGATCAATCGTAAACAATTTAATCTTTGGGAATTTATAGGCATATTTTTGTGCAACCTGTGCATTGCGTGGGCGGAAATTATATTTAGCTGCCAGTGCCTGCCCTTGTGGAGAGTATAAAAAATTTAAATAACCTTTTGCTAATAAACGATTGCCGTCTTTATCAACCGTTTTATCGACAATTGCCACCGAAGGTTCAGCTAAAATTGAAACCGAAGGATAAATAATCTGGTACTTATCTTTGCCTAAATTATTTTGTGCCAGTAAAGCTTCATTTTCCCAAGTCAACAACACATCACCAATACCGCGTTCAGCAAATGTCGTCAGTGAACCGCGCGCCCCAGAGTCAAGCACTTTGACATTGTGATACAGCTTAGATACCAGTTCGCGGGCTTTGGCATCATTGCCGCCTGGCTGCTTGAGTGCATAGCCCCATGCCGCCAAATAAATCCAGCGCGGAGCACCGCCCGTTTTCGGATTTGGCGTAATAATTTCCACACCAGACTTGGTCAAATCATTCCAGTCATGAATTTGTTTTGGGTTGCCCTTACGCACCAAAAACACCACGGTTGATGTATAAGGTGCAGAATGCTGCGGAAATTGTTGTTGCCAGTCCTTACGGATATAATCTGCGTTGGCAATTTCATCAATATCGTTAGCAAGTGCCAAGGTCACCACATCGGCTGGCAAACCTGAAGCGACTGCGCGAGCCTGCTTACCTGAACCTCCATGCGATTGTTTAAACTCAACTTTCTTACCTGTGCGTTTTAGCCAATACTGTCCAAAAACTTGATTATATTCCTGATAGAATTCTCGGGTTGGATCATAAGATACATTGAGGAAGGTTTTATCTGCATACACCCATGAACTTGTTGTCGTGAGCAGTGTCACTACACCTGCTGTAATCAGTTTGCGCATTTTTTATTCTCAAAATATTTTTAGATCACTATACTTATTCTTAATAAATTTGAAATATCAAACATTTATAATGTTTTATTCTAAGCTTTCAGGTTTTTCTTCTATATTACCAATATGTGACTATTTGCTATTTATTCTGACGACTTAGATCCCTTTCATTATGGTTTATCGCCTCTTTATTTTTCTTTACCGAAGCAAAATTGAAATATATTTCAATGAGGCTCAAGAAACAAAAATGGGCTGACAAAAGAAGTCTATTCCTTTGTTAAAACAGTCATTATGTCGGGTTCTAAATATATCGCCATGGGCTAAGTCGATATTTTGTAAAATAAATACGCTTTCTTTTATGGGAATGTACGCTATAGTAGCATTTGATAAATATAGTGGTAGCGTTGTTTAAATACGCTGGAAATAACAAGAAAAGCCGCTTTAACTTTTTGGAGTTTTATTTTATGGCATATTTTCGTGGTGTAGTTTTAGGATTGTGTCTAAGTTTAGGCGCAACGAGCAACTATGCAAATGTCATTGAAAATAAAGACAAAGTAACAAGCAAAACCGTCACTATACTGGGCAAAAATGCTCATCATGTTTCATTGATTGAAAAAGAACTCAGCAAGCAAAAACAAAATACCAAAGCCATTGATTCCGATTTAGATAGCATCAAGATCTTAAATGCCATCCATGTACAGCCAAGCCAAAGTTTCTTTGCTTACCAACATGAGCGTTTCTCTCGAATTCTCCAAGCATTATTTCAAACACGTGACTCTTAATTCCTAAGACTTAGTCACCAAAATCAGCCTTGTGTTACGTTGCTTTTTCACGTTATACAGGGCTTTTTTCGTTATAATAGCCTGCATTAGATATCAAAACTGAATCGATTATGAAAGTCCGTACCCGTATTGCGCCCTCTCCTACAGGCTTCCCTCATGTAGGTACAGCTTATATTGCTTTATTTAACTTATGCTTCGCTAGACAACATGGCGGCGAGTTTATTTTACGTATTGAAGATACGGATCAACTGCGTTCTACGCCCGAATCAGAAAAAATGATTTTGGATTCATTGCGCTGGTTAGGTCTTGAATGGTCAGAAGGTCCAGATGTAGGCGGTCCACACGCACCATATCGCCAGTCTGAACGTATGCATATCTATAAGCAATATGCACTAGAATTGGTGGAAAAAGGACATGCATTTTACTGTTTTGCCAGCGCAGAAGAATTAGATCAAATGCGTGCTGAACAACAAGCGCGCGGTGAAACGCCTAAATACGATGGTCGTGGTTTAAAACTTTCTCAAGAAGAAGTTCAGCGCCGCCTTGCCGCAGGTGAACCACATGTGATTCGTATGAAAGTTCCTGAAGAAGGAATTTGTAAAGTCAATGACTTACTGCGTGGTGAAGTGGATATTCCTTGGGTACAGGTCGACATGCAAATCTTGCTGAAAACCGATGGCTTGCCAACCTACCACTTGGCCAACGTGGTCGATGACCATCTCATGCAAATCACCCATGTGTTCCGTGGTGAAGAATGGTTACCTTCTGCACCTAAACATCAGTTGCTTTACCAATACTTCGGTTGGGACATGCCACAGCTTTGTCACATGCCATTGTTGCGTAACCCAGACAAATCGAAATTATCAAAACGTAAAAACCCAACTTCAATCAACTACTATCGTGACATCGGTGTGTTGCCTGAAGCGCTATTGAACTACTTGGGTCGTATGGGTTGGTCAATGCCTGACGAACGTGAAGTGTTCACCTTACAAGACATGATGGACAATTTTGATATTCATCGTGTGTCTTTGGGTGGTCCAGTCTTTGATGTCGACAAACTAAACTGGTTGAATGGTCAGTGGATTAAAGGTTTAAGCCCTGTACAACTGCTTGAGCGTATTTTGACTTGGCAAAATGACAGCAAAAAACTCGAAGAGATTGCAGCAGCGATTCAGCCGCGTATCAACTTGTTGTCAGAAGCTGTGAACTGGGCAGGTTTTTACTTCAACCACATGCCAAACATCACCGCAGAGATGTTTGAAAGCAAAAAACTTAGCCAAGAACAAGTTCGTCAAAGCTTACAGTTTGCTATTTGGCGTTTAGAAAAAACCTTCACGTGGAACAATGACACCGTGAGCCAGATCCTGATGGACTTGGCAAACCAAATGGGCATTAAACTGCGTGACTTTATGCCAGCGTTCTTTATTGCAATTGCAGGTTCAACCAGTTCAACTCCTGTCATGCAGGCAATGGTCACTATTGGCCCTGACCTGACCTATGCGCGCTTACGCCGTGCGCTTGAAATTGTTGGTGCTCCAAGCAAAAAAGAGCTTAAAGTTTGGGAAAAACTCAACGAAAGCATCCAATTGCCGAAAAATGAAGCAACTGAAACAAGCGAATAATCTTTTTGCTTGACGTGTGAGTGGAATGCCCCTAATATTGCGCTCACACAGACTGGGGTCATAGCTCAGTTGGTAGAGCGCTACAATGGCATTGTAGAGGTCAGCGGTTCGATCCCGCTTGGCTCCACCAAACCTCATATGTGTTGCCTCGATAAGTCCCTATCGTCTAGAGGCCTAGGACATCGCCCTTTCACGGCGGTAACCGGGGTTCGAATCCCCGTAGGGACGCCAAATTCTAAAAAACCACTGACATGATCAGTGGTTTTTTTTCGACTAAACTTTTTGCTTTGCCACGAAGTTCGCTAAAATAACCATAAATTCATTTGGGAGTGTCCATGCAATATCGTTGCCCACAATGCCAAAGTGCTAAAATTATGCCTGTTGCCCAAGGTAGCAATGCCGTCCGCCCAGAAATTCCAAAAAGTTTAGTCATTTTGGTCTTTTCAATTTTTCTACTGCTCCTGCTTGTGATTGCCTGTATTGTGATGTCGGTTTTTGCCCATGGTGCAAGCTCAATCCTACAAATCGCTACAGGTGTGGTATTTTTGGTGACCGTGGGTTCAGGTCTGCTGTTTTGGCGCCAACTTCCAAACTTCAAATTATCAATGCAAGGGTTTCTTCAGTCACAAAAAGCATGGAAATGCCGTGACTGTAACCATGAGTGGCAATTGTAATCATCATGCCAAAACATTAATGCTGGTGTGAATGTTCATGAGTCAGGCATGGATTTTCTTCAATCTGTAACGTCACCTGCCGAATCCCATGACGATGTACCAGCATTTCTGTTGCTTCATGATATAAGCGATTTCGCTCTGCCTGTGGCGCAAATAAATGTACCGCGAGATGAATATTCTTGGAGCTGATTGCCCAGACTTTCAGTTGATGAATGCTTTCCACACCATCCAGAGATAACAGATCTTGCCGCAACGCCTCGATATCAATTTCATCAGGCACGCCCTCTAGCAAAATATTGATGCTTTGTTTGAGCAAGAGCCATGTACGTGGCAGCACCCACATCCCAATGAAAACCGCAACCAAGGTATCCACCCACACCCATTGCGTCAGATAAATCAGTACTGCCCCAAAAATCACCCCAACTGAACCCAAAGCATCACTCAATACTTCTAAATATGCACCTTTGATATTCAGGCTATCTTCCACGCCTGACATTAAGATTTTCATGGCAATCAAGTTAATAATTAAACCCAGTATTGCCACCACCAACATACCTAGGCTTTGAATTTGAGGTGGATGGGTAAAACGCACATAAGCTTCATATAAAATATAGACAGCCACTAAAAACAGCATCAGCGCATTAAACAATGCTGCCAAAATTTCAAACCGCTGATAACCAAAAGTACGCTTGTCATCGGCAGGCAGTTTGCCAATTTTTATCGCAATTAATGCCACTGCCAATGCGGCAGCATCAGTAAACATATGCGCAGCATCTGACAATAAAGCCAAACTTTGGGTCAGGAAACCTGCCACAACTTCAACAATTAAAAAACTGCTGGTCAAACCCAGTGCCAGCCAGAGTTTCTTAGAATTATTTTCACTGGCTGCGGCATGATGATGCTCATGCCCATGATGGTGTCCACTCATACAGGAACTCCTGTTTTTATGGTGATATGAACCACGTTAGACAAAATGCTGCACTTTGTCCAACGTGATTAGTTTAAAAATGATTAACTGGATTTTTCATTGAGCCAGCGATAAATCACAGGCAATAACAGCAAAGTCAGTACTGTTGACGACAAAATTCCGCCAATCACCACGGTTGCCAAAGGTCGTTGCACTTCCGCACCCGTACCCGTGGCAAGTGCCATAGGAATAAAGCCCAAAGATGCAACACAGGCAGTCATGAGCACAGGTCTTAAACGCAAAACGGCCCCCTGCCATGTGGCGCGATGTACATCATAGTTCTCGCGTAACTCTTTAATAAAACTTAGCATGACCAAACCATTCAGCACGGCTACACCCGAAAGTGCAATAAAGCCCACACCTGCCGACATCGACAAAGGAATATCACGCAGCCACAGCGCAACCACACCGCCAGACAAGGCAAACGGTACACCACTAAACACCAACAGGCTGTCCTTAATATTGGAAAATACGGCCATCAGCAAGGCAAAAATCATCAATAATGCCAAAGGAATCACCAACTGCATTCGCGCTTTTGCCGAAACTAAGTTTTCAAACTGACCACCAAAACCTAACCAATAGCCTGTGGGCAATTGATGCTGCTGCAAAGTTTGCTGCATCTCTGCTACAAATGAACCCAAGTCACGCTCCCGCACATTGGCAGTGACCACCACACGGCGCTTACCTTGCTCACGACTGACTTGACTGAAACCCAATATTTGCTCAACTTTGGCAATATCTTGCAGCTGAATCAGCCCACCATTGGGGAGTTGGATCGGTAATTGTGCCAATTGCTGCGTGGTACGTGACTCTTCTGGCAAACGCACCACAAAGTCAAAACGTCGATCACCCTGTAGAATCTGCCCGACATTTTGTCCCCCAATACTACTCGCCACCAAATCCTGTACCGATTTGACCGACAAACCATATTGCGCCGCTAAAGCAGCATCAATCGCGACATTGAGCACAGGCAGTCCTGAAGTTTGCTCAACCTTGACTTCGCTTGCCCCCGAAATACCTCGCAGTTTTTGGGCAATCTTTTCGGCTTCCTGATTCAGCACAGTCATATCATCACCAAAAATTTTCACCCCGACATCGCTGCGAATGCCTGAAATCAGCTCATTAAAACGCAGTTCAATCGGTTGCGAAAACTCACTGTTATTGCCTGCCAGTGTTGCGACAAATTTCAGCATCTGCTCACGTAGCTGATTAGTAGTTTCTTGTGGATTGGGCCATTGCTCACGTGGTTTAAGTAAAATCACCCCATCGGAAATATTGGGCGGCATCACATCAGTGGCAACTTCGGCTGTGCCTGTCCGCGCAAAAATTGCTTTAATTTCAGGGAATTTTTGCAATAGTTGCTGCTCGGCCTGTTCCTGCATTTTCAGTGATTGTTCAATGCCTGTACTTGGCGCACGCATCAACTGTACTGCAAAGTCTCCTTCACTCAAGGTCGGCGCAAACTCACTGCCGACTCGGGTGGCCAATACTCCTGTCAGTAATAACAAACTTAACGCTGCAGTCAGTACTACAATCCGATATTGATACGCACGGTCTAGAGCATTCGCATAGCTTTGTTGCAGGGTCAGCATCCAACGGCTTGGTTTTTCCTGTACTTTGCCTGTCACACATAAAGCCGCTGCCGCAGGCACAAATGTCACTGACAAAATCATTGCGCCGACTAACGCAATCACCACGGTCAGTGCCATCGGGTGGAACATTTTGGCTTCCACCCCTGACAAGGCAAAAATCGGTAAATACACCACCATAATAATGGCTTGCCCAAAAATCAGCGGACGACGTGCTTGCTTAGCCGCCAAAAACACTTCGCGAAAACGCTCGCTACGGGTTAACAATCTGCCTGTTCGGTGCTGGGCTTCCGCCAAACGCCGAATACAGTTTTCTACGATCACCACCGCACCATCAATAATGATGCCAAAATCCAGCGCACCCAGACTCATCAGGTTGGCACTGATATTTTGTTTTGCCATGCCTGTCAGGGTAAACAGCATCGCCAGCGGAATAATACAGGCAGTAATCAGCGCAGCCCTGAAATTCCCCAAGAAGATAAATAGAATCACGATGACCAGCACCGCGCCTTCAATCAGGTTTTTCGCCACGGTTTTAATGGCTTTATCCACCAGTGAAGTTCGGTCATATACCGTTTCAATCACCACACCTTTCGGCAGGCTTTTTTGAATCTGCTGCATTTGAGCATGTACCGCTTTGGCAACCGTGCGGCTATTTTCACCCATCATCATCATGGCAATGCCAAGCACGGTTTCCTGACCTTTGTAGGTTGCACCGCCTGTGCGCAAGTCATGCCCAATGGCAACACGTGCCACATCAGCTACCCGTATCGGCAAGCCATTTTTATTGGTGACACTGATATTTTCAATATCCTGCACCGAGTTCAGTACACCTGGTACACGCACCGTGAGCTGCTGACCATTGTCTTCAATGAAGCCTGCACCACGGTTTTCGTTGTTATCCCGTAGTGCAGTGTGCAAATCACTCAGCGGAATTTGTAGTTGTTGCAGACGCTTTAAATCAGGGGCAACCACATAGGTTTTGTTATAACCACCAATACTGTTAATTTCCGCCACGCCCTGCACACGGCGTAACTGCGGACGCACAATCCAGTCCTGAATCTCACGTAAATCCATTCCGGTATAGGCTTGCCCATCTGGCTTTTTGGCATTTGGTTCAGCTTTAACCACCCACTGGTAAATCTCGCCCAAACCTGTTGAGATGGGTGAAAGTTGCGGTTCGATGCCGTCGGGCAACTCGGCTTTAGCCTGCTGAAGTTGCTGGCTAATCAGTTGTCGTGCCCAGTAAATATCGGTGCCATCTTCAAAAATAATCGTGACTTGCGACAGCCCATAGCGGGAAATCGAGCGGGTCTGCTGCAAATGCGCAATGCCCGCCATCGCGGTTTCAATCGGATAGGTAATGCGCTGCTCGACTTCCAGTGCAGTAAATCCATTGGCTTGTGAGTTAATTTGCACCTGTACATTGGTAATGTCAGGCACAGCATCAATCGACAGTTTCTGATAGCTGTACACTCCAACGCCAATCCAAGCACAAGTAAACAGCATCACCCACAGGGCATTTTGAATGGCGAACTGAATGATTCGGTCAAACCAGCCTTCAGGCTGTGGCAGTTTAGTGTCCATGCTCAGCCTCGCCTTTTTCCATTTCCGACTTCAGTACAAAACTGCCTGCCGAAACATAACGCTGCTCGGCTTTGAGTCCCGACACAATTTCGACCCACTGACCATCACTCGAATAAGTTCCTAACTGCACTTCAGCAGGCTGAAAATGGGTTTTATCCTTTTCGGCTTTTGCCACAAAAACCACATTTTTGCCTTCAAGCTGTTGCACGGCGGTTTTGGTGACCCGTAACACCTGTTTCGGCTGTTCAGCATCAAACAGGACATTGACCATCAGGTTTGGACGTAATTCGCTCGAAGCCTCCAGCACTTTGGCACGCACTTTTAAGCGCCCCGAAGATTTATCTGCTTCGGTACTCAGGCTTTGTATCTGTGCTTGGAAAATCTTGCCTGTTTGTAAGGACTTAAACTGGATTTTTTGCTCAGGTTGCAAATGCTGCGCTGAACTTGGCAACACAAATTCGAGCCACAATTGCCCCAGTTGATCAATGGTAAATAGTTGATCACTGAGCTGCACATTTTCCCCAACCACCAAGTCTTTATTGCTGATCACTCCAGAAATCGGTGCATACAATACATAGCGTCCCTGACTGTTGGCATTCACCCCATATGCACTCAAACGGGAACGTGCTGCCTGTACGGTAATTTGCGCTTGGCGGTAGGTACTATAAGCGCGCTGATAATCCTGCTTTGCAGAAATCCCCTGCTGCCAAAGCTGGCGCTCACGTTGATAATCTTGCTCGGCAAGCTGTAAATTTTGCTGCACCATGCTCAGATTGGCTTGCTGATCGACCACATCAGGGACAAACAAGGTGGCTAATGCCTGCCCACGTTTCACTTGCTGACCTAGTTCGACATTGACTTGTTCCACACGCCCCGCAAAACTTGGAGAAACATGTGCTTGCTGATCGGTATTGACCAACAGCGTGGCAGGATAACTGATACTTTGCTTGACCTCACCATAGGTGACTTGTGCCAGTTGAATCCCTTGCTGCTGAATTTGTGCCGAACTAAATTCCACACCTTCTGACTCAGAAGCATGTCCTGCTTCTTTTTGCTCGCTGTGTTCAGTTTCACTTTTCGCACCCGAATTCTTTTTATTGCTCAACAATAAGGCTGCAGCCAACACCACAGTCGACAGCACGATTACCACGACCCAGAACAATTGGGATTTTTTGATTACATTCAACATTATTGTGCTCCTGCAAGATTGGTGGAAAAACGCTGTTGGATTTGGGCAATGGCATCTTCTGCACCGACCACACTCGGCTCAATACCCAAAGCCAAACTTTCAGCTTCAAGTGCTTTTTGCCAGACATTTTTTAACAGCTGTGCCTGTTGTAGACGCTGCTGCTGCAGTTGCAGATTTGCCTGCTGCACATCACTCATGGCGTATTTCCCTGCCTGAAAACCTTGCAAGGTTTTTTGTAAAATCCCCTCTGACAATGGAATTTTCTGATCTTTCACCAGACTCAGTTGCTGGTTCAAATTGCGTAGCTCCAACAGGGCTGTCGCAATTTGCTGTTCAGAATTTTGACGGTAGCGTTGCTGCTGTATATCTAAATAATTGGCTTTAGCACGTGCCATCTGCTGGGCATATTGCTGCCGATTAAAAATCGCGAACGGTATTTCAAGCCCAATGCGTAACCGCTGATCATGATTATTTTGATTGGCGGTTTGACTGCGCACCATGCCCACCAACAGGGTTGGATTGGGGCGTGCCTGCGCACGCAAATGCTGAATCTGTGCCTGTTGTTGCTGGCTTTGCAGTTGTAAACTACGCGCAAATAAATTGTTCTGCTGATGCTGTTTGATCTGAGATTCAGCACTGTTCAGTGGATCTTCAAGTTGAACATCACGTGCATCACTGTTGGTTTCACCCCACAAATGTGCCAGTTGGCTCTGTGCTATCTGGACGGCCTGTTGAGCTTGCTGATCGCGTTGTTGATTTTCAATATGCACCATCAAACCACGGTCTAAATCTAACTGGGAAATACTCCCCGCCCGATAACGCAGGCGGGTGGCATCGAGTAATGCCTGACTGCTTCGTAGCTGTGCTTGAATCAGTTGATGCTCTTGCTGCAAGACAGCCAATTGCACCCAGCGATATTTGAATGCCAGTTGTAACTGTGCCTGATATAACAGATGATCTAATTCAAGTTGTGTCAGCTCAAGTTTTGCCAGTTGCTGTGCCGTGCGATGCTCACCAAACAGATCCAGTTTCTGCGACAGATTGATTTCCAGTTCGCGATCCTGACTAGAACCAAAACCAGTTTGCTGAACAGAAAGACTTGGGTTTTCCCACAAACGACTCTGTTGCTGTTGTGCATTGGCAATGCTTTCGCGTGCCTGCCACATCCCTTGCTGTGCCTGATATTGCTCAACTTTTTTAAAAGCTTGCTGAAAACTTAGCGAATGATCTACAGCATACGCCATAGAAGTTGCCATGCTGCATACACCCAGCAGCATGCTGCAACGCCATGCCTGTGCATGGAAGAAAGAAAAAGACATTGGTTTGCCCCGTAATCAAAAAAATATTACGGTGGGCGATTTTTCGGCTACCCCACCAATAGCGGGGCAAAAACAGGCGGTGGATTGGGGAGAAACACATCAGGTGACTGGTATAAATTGTTCCAGTCATAATGCCGCAGAACCTGCATAGAGGCATATTGCGGTGTAAGCGTTTGCACCTGTACAAAGACTACGCCAGGTGAAAAAGAAGGTAAATGATCGCTATGATCCTGAACATCGGGTGGGTCACCTACTGTGTTCGCTACATTCGAATGCTGTGCTACATGCTCAGATGACAATTGATGATGTCCAAAATGCGCTGAACTCGATTTTTGTATCGCAGGTTGGTTTTCATGAGTGCAAAATGCCGCTGCCACATTCCAAACACTTTGGAACATGAACAAAGTCAGCAAGATGGTGATAAAAACACTGCAACGTTTCAACGCAGAAGCTCTCGAACGATTCCGCGCAAATATAACAGCTTTATGACATGTTATAGAATCACGTTTTAAATTTTATATGAACATGACAATACTTCGATAAAGCAAAAACTTCTAGACCGATTCAATAAAAGTAAATACAACAATTAAACCAATGCCATACATAACAGAGCGTAACAGCCTGCGAACTGTAGATTCAGGGTGTAGGTGTTGTCCCAAAATTAAATTTAAAAATGAAAACAGCGACCTATGATGATAGAAATGCAACCTGAAATTATTCTTTTTGCAAGACAGTGCCAATCTAGCCTTGGAACCATTTTTAAAATTACTTATAAAATTTTAAATATAACCAATAGTTAGCTATGACTAGATTGCAAAATCTTATTCACTTTCTTTTGTTAAACCACATTCTCACTATTTGCATGCTTGCTTTATGCAGTGGGACGGTATTAAAAATATCTCGCAGCATCTGGATATCTGCCATACCTCCTTGTAACCACCCCATTTTTTTCGCTTTATATGGGCTCATGACATCAGGCCAGCGCACAACTTTAATTCGGGAATGATCTGCAAGCCATAAATGATTCAACCAAACCTCCAACCCAAAACGGGGCAGCGTTCCGATTTCATCCAGATATTTCATCACCTGATCACGCCTGAAGATACGCTCTCCTGAAATATAGTCCAATCCAATCACTTGCCACGGCAATGGACTATTACCACGCAAACTTAAAGACACATCAGCCGAACCAGAGCATATCGGTTCAGCCAATGCCGTAATGTCCGATGCGGTTAATCCAATCAGGTCAGCATCAAGCAAAAGTACATGACTTCCCGATGCAGCAGAAATTCCCGCCGCAACAGCATTACTTTTCCCACCGTTACGCTCTAAACTAATGACTTTAACGCCAGATCGCTGCGCGACTTCAACCGTATTGTCTGTCGATCGATCATCGACAACAATAATTTCATCGACAAGCGCATGCCCACAGACTGCATCCAGTACTTTTTCAATACGGGGTGCTTCATTGTAGGCAGGAATAATACAACTTAATTTCATGAAGTTCTCTTCAGCCAAAAAATGCTGACAAAAACAATAATCACCAGAAAAATCAAAGAGATCATTCCAATCCAGTGATCGACCCGATTAACAAAATTTCCACAGCCATAGCCGATCGCAACAAAAAAAAGACTTTTAGGAATCGTCGATACGGCGCTATAAAAAACGAACGGAAGAAAACGCATTCTTGCAATTCCAGCCCCCAACAAAACCGCGATACCAGCGGAATGTGTGAGCTTGCCAATAACAATAAGTTTTCCGCCCTCTACATCAAATTTACTAACCAATCCATCTAGTCTGGCTGGGTTCAATCCCAAACGCTGCATCCATTTCGGTGGAACACTTCCCTTTTTCACCATGCCACGACCGACCAGATAAAAGCAAATATCACCAATCAGATCGGCTATGATCACCACCACAATCACAGTCAGCAGACTGAAATAATTTAGACGTGCCAGATAAGCCGCAATCACAGTAACAATTGGCCCTTCAATCACGGCTAAAGGCGTTAACAGTAGCAAGCCATGTGTTTTTATGAGAGCTTCCGTCATCGAGAGATCAAACAAGGATTAATGCTCCATCTCTTTATGCTCTTGCACATTGACAGAAGCAGGACTATTCATCGCATTCCCATGCCACACAAAACTGCGGCCCGCCCAACACCATAGCCATAGCAATGGCAATAATATGTCACGAATGATCATTGCGCATACATCTCTGGCAGTATGCGGCCAACCAAGCATCTTCGCCATCATCCACTCAGCACCATACCATAAAATAAAAACAACAGGAGGAAGTGCCCAGGGAACCATCTGTACATCAGCCAGATAAATCAGGCTAGCCATTACTGGTACAGACCCTAACAATATTTCAGGAATAAATAACCAGAAAAAACCAAGCCGACGGATACGCGCCCAGCGTAACTGCCGATCCCAGACCGCGCGTAATGTTCGCTCGCCAATCGGCTGACCAAAAGGACGTGGCGTTAAATGAACTTTCAAACCTGCATCTCTAACCAGTTTTGTCGATGCAACATCTTCAGCTAATTCATGCCCCAATGCAGCCAATCCACCACGCTGATCAAGAACATCTCTGCGCCAAAACAGGGTCTTGCCCTGTGCAAATCCAAGACCGATTGCATCGGATAAAAACTGCCAGCGTGCCTGATGTGTATTCAATAATGCGGCTTCAACTGCCCCCCACAAATTCATTGGTCGAATGCCAATTGCAGGTGAACTCACGAGTCCTGTGTCTTGCTCATCAAAGCTCAAGATTAATGAGCGCAGATAGTCTGGCGGAAGCAACAGATTACTGTCTGCCATGGCAATCCATTGAGCAGATGTGTTCTGCCACGCCTTCTCCATGTTATTGAGTTTAGGGTTTTTCGTAATCAGATCATTTCCAATCAGGAGTTTGGCCGATATTTCAGGATGGCAGGCCATCAACCGATTGACATAAGGAATCACAGGATCTTGTGCAGAAGCTACACAAAAAAGGATGTCATAACATGGGTAGTCCTGTTTAAAACAGGATAAGAGTAATTCTTCTGCAAAATTATCTAGACCACAGAGTGGTCGAATCAGTGTAATGTGTGGTGTTTTTTTAAGAATAGAAGAATGAATCGGCGAATTTAGTCGCCGAAAAGCAACATAAAGAGAGCCAAGCTGCACAATCAATAATGTGCAGCTTGCTATCCCGGCAATAATTGCTAACAGTGCCATTTATCCACTGATTTTTTTGTATTTGGTACGCTTTTGTACCGCATCGTCGCCTAAACGTGCCAAGCGGTATGCTTCATACTCAGCATAGTTGCCTTCGTAGAATTCAGGTTGTTCATTTTCAAATGACAAAATGTGCGTTGCAATACGGTCAAGGAACCAACGGTCATGCGATACCACCATCACTGTACCTGGGAATACCAAAATGGCATCTTCAAGCGCACGTAAAGTTTCGATATCCAAGTCGTTCGATGGCTCATCCAGTAAGATCACGTTTGCGCCCATTTGCAGGATTTTCGCCAGTTGTAAACGGTTACGCTCACCACCTGACAATTCGCCTACACGTTTTTGCTGATCTTGACCTTTAAAGTTAAAGCGACCGATATAAGCACGTGATGGAATTTCATAATCGCCAATTTTTAAGATATCCAAACCGCCAGAAACTTCTTCCCAAACAGTTTTGTTGTTATCTAAGGTGTCACGAATCTGACCGACATACGCCACTTTAACCGACTCACCCAACGTTACCGTACCTGTATCTGGCTGTTGTTCACCAGTCATCATACGGAACAGTGTGGTTTTACCCGCACCGTTTGGACCCACGATACCCACAATTGCTGTAGGCGGCACGGTAAAGCTGAGGTTTTGGTACAGTAAGCGGCCGTCAAATGATTTGCTGATGCCTTCCACTTCTACCACTTTATTGCCTAGGCGTGGACCAGGTGGAATATAGATTTCAGACGTTTCGTTACGCTGTTGGAATTCGCGTGAGTTAAGCTCTTCAAAACGCTCCATACGCGCTTTGTTTTTCTTTTGTTGGCCTTTGGCATTTGAACGAACCCATTCAAGTTCTTTCTTCAATGCTTTAGCAAAAGACTCTTCTTGCTTGTTCTCTTGTTCTAGACGCGCATTCTTTTGCTCTAACCAAGAAGAATAGTTGCCTTGATACGGAATACCATGTCCGCGGTCAAGCTCCAAAATCCACTCGGCAACGTTATCTAGGAAATAACGGTCATGCGTAATCGCCACAATAGTGCCCGCAAAGTCTTTCAAGAAACGCTCTAACCAAGACACAGACTCAGCATCCAAATGGTTCGTCGGTTCGTCTAGAAGCAACATGTCTGGCTTAGATAAAAGCAAACGACACAACGCAACACGACGACGCTCACCACCTGACAGTAAAGTCACGTCAGCATCCCAAGCTGGAAGGTTCAACGCAGCTGCGGCTTGATCCATTTGGTTGCTGAGGTTATGCGCATCCCATGAATGGATAATCGCTTCTAATTTTTCTTGTTCTTTCGCTAACTTATCAAAGTCTGCATCTTCAGATGCATATTCAGCAAACACTTCGTCCAAACGCGCCAAAGCATCTAATGGTTCACGTAAACCATCTTCTACGTTGCCACGAACGTCTTTATTTGGATCGAGCGGTGGTTCTTGCTCTAAATAACCGATTTTGATACCCGGTTGCGCACGTGCTTCACCAGAAAAATCTTTGTCTACGCCCGCCATAATACGAAGCAAGGTCGACTTACCTGCACCGTTTAAACCAAGTACACCAATTTTTGCACCCGGGAAAAATGACAAAGAGATGTCTTTTAAGATTTCGCGCTTAGGCGGAATCATCTTAGACACTCGGTTCATCGTATAAATATATTGGGCCACTTAGGACTCCTCAATTGAAAAAGCAAAACATCGCAAACCGCGACAAAAATTGCTCGCATTATACGATGAATCAGTCAAAAACATAAGACTATCGCCTAGATCATGTCAGCAGTTTGTGACAATTCATTGTCAAAGGTGATACTGTATATTTTCCACGCAGTCGTATATTGCATAAATTTAGATAAGTAATCCATAAAAGCATATACATATTGCAATTAAAAGATTTTAAACTCAATAAATATAAACACATAGGACAAGACAACAACACATGAGCCATAAAGACGAAACCCTTGCGATTCATGCAGGTTACAGCCCAGAAGCCACCACCAAAGCCGTTGCTGTTCCGATTTACCAAACGACATCTTATTCTTTTGACAACACGCAGCATGGCGCCGATTTATTTGATCTCAAAGTTCAGGGCAATATCTATACTCGCATCATGAACCCGACCACGGCCGTCTTGGAGCAGCGTATCGCAGCGTTAGAAGGTGGAATTGGGGCATTGGCGCTGGCATCGGGTATGGCAGCCATTACTTATGCCATTCAGACCATTGCTGAGGCAGGTGACAATATTGCATCAGTTTCGACTTTATATGGTGGCACGTATAACCTGTTCGCCCATACCCTGCCGAAGCAAGGTATCGAAGTTCGTTTCTTTGATTATCAACAACCTGAACAACTTGCCTCACTCATTGATGAAAAAACCAAGCTGGTGTTTGTCGAATCGATTGGCAATCCTTTAGGTAATATTATTGATTTAGAAAAAATTGCCGAAATTGCCCATGCACATGGCATTCCTGTCGTTGTCGATAACACTGTTGCCACGCCAGTATTGCAAAAATCGTTTGAATTTGGGGCAGATATCATTGTGCATTCTCTCACCAAATATATTGGCGGGCATGGCAATAGTATTGGTGGAATTATTGTCGACAGCGGTAAATTTCCATGGGGACAATACCCTGAACGCTTTAAATCTTTAAACACACCTGATCCAAGTTATCATGGTGTCAACTATGTCGAAGCTTTGGGCGAAGCAGCGTATATTGCCCGAGCACGCGTTGTACCATTACGCAATACAGGCGCAGCGATTAGTCCCTTTAATGCATTCCTGATTTTACAAGGTCTGGAAACTCTCTCCCTGCGTATGCAGCGCCACACTGAAAATGCACAGCGTGTTGCTACATACTTACAGCAGCACCCAAAAGTCAAATGGGTCAACTACGCAGGCTTGCCTGAGCATCCACAACATGCGCTGGCACAAAAATATGTACAGGGTAAACCTTCTGCGATTTTATCTTTTGGGGTACAAGATGGCTTGGCAGGTGGTACACGTTTTATTGATGCCTTACAACTGTTTACCCGTCTAGTGAATATTGGGGATGCCAAAAGCCTGGCGTGTCACCCTGCCACCACAACACACCGTCAGCTCAATCCAGACGAACTAAAAGCTGCCGGAGTCAGTGAAGATATGGTACGGTTATCCATCGGCATTGAACATATTGATGACTTGATTGCTGACCTTGAGCAGGCACTTAATGCTGTTTAAAAAACTGATCGTTTTGCATACTTTTTAGTGCCCTTGATCAGGTAAAAACATACCACTAATACAATTTATGTTTTAATCATTAAATTGTTACAATAAATAGAGCAATTGCTCTATTTATTATTTATAAATTCATACACTTACCCCTAGCTTTTCCTTCAATATTGGTTGTATGATTTTTTAGCATTCTCTTTCTTTTAGCGAGAGAAGCAACATTCCATAAAATAATTAAATACCCATTTTTTTTAAATCAAATCGAGGCAGGCTAAACACGTGGATAAAAAACTTGAAAAAATATTCCAAGGGAAAGTGCACGGCAAAATCGCATTAGTAACCGGAGCTTCAAGTGGCATTGGTATGACGGTCGCTAAAAAACTGGCCAGCGCAGGTGCACACGTACTCTTGGTCGCTCGTACTGAAGAAAAACTTGTAGAAGTCAAAACTGAAATTGAAGAAAGTGGTGGTCAAGCATCGGTGTACCCATGTGACCTAAATGACATGGAAGCGATTGATGCTGTCGCCAAACAAATTTTGGCCGATGTCGACCACATTGATATTTTGATTAACAATGCAGGACGCTCGATTCGCCGCGCTGTACATGAATCACTGGATCGTTTTCATGATTTTGAACGCACCATGCAGCTCAACTACTTTGGTGCAGTACGTTTGGTATTAAATATCTTGCCACACATGATTAAACGCAAACATGGGCAAATCATCAATATCAGTTCAATTGGTGTTCTTGCCAATGCCACACGTTTTTCAGCTTATGTGGCATCCAAAGCTGCACTTGATGCCTTTAGCCGCTGTTTGTCTGCTGAAGTTCATTCTCACAAGATTTCCATTACAACTGTGTATATGCCCTTAGTCCGTACACCAATGATTGCACCAACCAAGATTTACAAATATGTACCGACCCTGTCACCTGAACAGGCAGCAGACCTCGTCGCGTATGCGATTGTGAAAAAACCGAAGAAAATCGCCACGCATTTGGGTTATCTGTCTTCACTCACTTATGCGATTGCCCCCGAAATTAACGATAGACTCATGTCCATCGGCTTTAATCTGTTCCCAAGCTCTACCGCTTCGGTCGGTGAAAAAGAAAAATTAAATTGGGTTCAACGTGCCTATGCACGACTATTTCCAGGTGAGCACTGGT
Organism: Acinetobacter brisouioides; assembly: GCF_004331075.1. Taxonomy (GTDB): domain Bacteria; phylum Pseudomonadota; class Gammaproteobacteria; order Pseudomonadales; family Moraxellaceae; genus Acinetobacter. Next base: position 124,251 of record NZ_SJNX01000006.1, read on the forward strand.
AAACAGCTATTTCACCAAGCCTGCTCAATACAGGCTTGGTTTCAATTTTTATTGTAAATTCTGCTGCTCTTCAACCAACATATACACCAAATCCAACTCAGGGCAAGCATAGCCCATCGCTGTCAGTGCTGCACTTATTTGTCCACGATGATGCGTGCCATGATTAAATACATGCACTAAAGTTGCTGCATACGGTAATGACTTTGGCTGCCCTGTTGATGTTTGATAATTTAAATTTCCTGCCAAATCCTGTGGATTCACTGCATTTAAAAATGTGATCCAATTCAATGTCTTTTCTTGTAATGTTTGAATTAAAACATGCCGATCCTGTTCAACAATCGTATTGAGCTTAAGCGCTGGTGAATGTCCTTGTGCAAAACGCGCAAACCACAATTCATGCTCACCCAGCAAAAGATGATTCAACGTCCCAAAAATACTTTGAAAAAATAATCCACGATCTCGATAAAAATCAGCATCCGTCACATCAGCTAAAGACTGGCTTAATTTTGTAGTTGCCCAAATATTATAACGTGCCAGCAACTGCAAGCTTTCTAGATTGATCATTGTTATTCCCTTATTTTTTCAATCTTTTTTAATTGTATGTCATAAAAAAACCTCCCCGAAGGGAGGTTTCATCAGTTCAAATTATTTTGAACCTTTAATTCCTGCTTGTAGCAACAACGCACCTAAACCACCAATTTTTTGCTCTTGTGGTTTATGGTTTTGAGGTTTTTGACCACCTTGACGTTGTGAGCGCTCACCTTGAGGGCGTGATTGCTGACGTTTTGGTTTACGATCCGCTTGTTCAGCAGAGTTTTCACGACGTGGTTGACGCTGTGCTTTCGCTGGTGCTTGCGACCCTTCAGGACGCATACTCAAATTCACACGATGACGTTCTGCATCGACCTGAATTACACGCACTTTCACGATTTGACCTGGTTTCACCACTTTATGTGGGTCAGAAACAAATTCATTTGCCAATTCAGAAATATGCACTAAACCATCATGATGCACACCAATATCTACAAACGCGCCAAAATTAGTCACGTTTGTCACAACACCTTCAAGTTCCATGCCTTCAGTCAACTGAGCGACATCGGTAATATCTTCACGGAACTTGGCTGTACGGAATTCTGGACGTGGGTCACGACCTGGCTTTTCAAGTTCAGACAAAACATCTTGAATGGTCGGTAAACCAAATTGTTCATCGACGAACTGTGTCGCATCAACTTGACGAATAATTTCAGTATTGCCAATGATATCTTTAACTGTCGTTGCTTTCGCAGCCACAATTTTCTCAACCAAGCCATAACTTTCAGGGTGAACAGCAGAAGCATCTAACGGCTCAGCACCTTCCTGAATACGCAAGAAACCTGCTGCTTGTTCAAAAGTACGTTCACCTAAACGTGGCACTTTTTTCAAGGCTTGACGCGTATCAAAACGACCATGCTCTTTACGATATTCGACAATTTGCTGAGCAATCGATTTATTTAGGCCTGCAATATAGCCCAAAATCGCCGCAGATGCCGTGTTGACATCAACACCTACCGCATTCACACAGTCCTCAACAACAGCATCTAGGGTTTTCGCTAAACCTGTTTGATTAACATCGTGTTGGTACTGACCTACACCAATTGATTTTGGATCGATTTTCACCAACTCAGCCAGTGGGTCTTGTAAACGACGGGCAATCGAAACTGCACCACGAATCGAAACATCAAGTTCAGGTAATTCTTGTGATGCAAGCTCACTTGCCGAATACACCGATGCACCTGCTTCGCTGACCGTAATACGCGTCAACTGAAGGTCAGTGTTTTGCGCCATCATTTCCACAACTACAGCTTCAGTTTCACGGCTTGCTGTGCCGTTACCAATCGCAATCAATTCAACCTGATGTTCACGGCAAAGACGTGCCAACTCAGCAATTGAACCTGCTTTATCTTCTTTTGGTGCAAATGGATAAATCGTGCTGTGTGCAACTACATCGCCTGACTGATTTACAACAGCCAATTTCACGCCTGTACGGATACCAGGGTCAACACCCAGCGTACAACGTGCTCCTGCTGGTGCAGACAACAACAAGTGACGTAAGTTTTCAGCAAAGACATTCATCGCCTCCGCTTCAGCTGCCAAACGTTTCTCTGTCAGTAAAGAATGTTCGATTTGCGGGCGAATTTTACCAAGCCAAAATAGTTTCGCAGTTTGCTTTAAGAAATCTTGACGCGCTTGCGGCTGAACCTGATCCAGATTGTACTCAGTTTCGATACGTACTAATGCAGGATCATCTTCACCATCGACTTTTAAGCCCAAGACATTTTCTTGGCGACCACGTAACATTGCCAACAAACGATGCGATGGAACTTTGTTGAAATTTTCTGAAAACTCAAAGTAGTCGCGGAACTTTTTGCCAACTTCTTTTTTCTCATCAGAAGCAACCGCACTTTTTAAAATGGCAGTTTTTGCAAATAGCGCTTTTAATTCTGTGGTCAGTGCAATATTTTGCGCCCAGTCATCAATAATAATGTGCTGAACCGCATCAAGTTGGCTGTCGACATCTGGATAATCAGCATGTTCAAAGCCTGCTAATGCAGCAGCTGGTTCAATCTGTTCAACCAAGATCTTCTCTGCGGCAACGCCTAAGCCAGCTTCTTTCGCTTTAAAGGATTTGCTGGTACGTTTTGGGCGGTATGGCGCATAAATTTCTTCAAGCCCATTCTTGGTGTCTGCTGCATTGACGCGTGCCAATAAATCATCATTGAGCTTGTTTTGTTCTTGTAATGATTGAATTACTTTTTCACGACGCTCGTAGAGATCACGCAAATAACTCAAGCGCGTATCGAGCTGACGTAGTTGTGTATCGTCTAAGCCTTGGGTGACTTCTTTACGGTAGCGGGCAATAAACGGAACACTTGCGCCTTCATCAATTAAGCGAATCGCAGCTTCTACTTGGTTCGGACGTACGGCAAGCTCGCTTGCCAACTGCTGAACGAGGTCAGTCATCGTGTTTGATCCCATAAGGAATAAGAACTAAAAGCAGTGATTATAAAGACCATGCTCGTAAAATCTACAGAAATTATGTCCAAAAACTAAAATTATCATCATCATTTAGTTGTTTCTTGGTTTTTCCGTTCTTAATATGGCTTATATTTGGGAAAAAGAGCTGGATAAAATCAATTGAATAAAATTTAGGTAAAATAACTTAGACGACTGTATATATTTGTTAATTTGAGCAAATTAATACATAGCAATAAGTATTATGAAAGCATTATACTCAAAGCATCGACTATTATATAAATGATAATCAAGGGAGCACTTCATGAGTTTAGTGGTACCTGCTGACAATAAAGATGTCGCACTTCACGACACTGATCGCGTTGAACGAATTTTGGTCGTAGATGATGACGTTCGTCTTCGTACTTTATTGCAACGTTTTTTAGAAGATAAAGGCTTTGTCGTGAAAACTGCTCACGATGCCACTCAAATGGATCGCTTGTTACAACGTGAGTTGTTTTCACTGATCGTGCTCGATTTCATGCTGCCTGTGGAAGATGGTTTAAGTATCTGCCGTCGTTTACGCCAGTCCAATATTGATACACCAATCATTATGCTCACTGCACGTGGCAGCGATTCTGACCGTATTTCAGGTCTAGATGCAGGTGCAGATGACTATTTGCCAAAGCCATTTAACCCAAATGAATTGCTTGCGCGTATCCGTGCCATTTTACGTCGCCAAGTGCGTGAAGTTCCAGGCGCACCAAGCCAGCATATGGAAGTGGTGAGTTTTGGCCCTTGGTCACTCGACTTGTCAACTCGCACCTTGACTCGTGAAGGTCAAGTGGTCACCTTAACCACAGGTGAGTTTGCTGTCCTTAAAGCACTGGTACAGCATCCGCGTGAACCGTTAACTCGTGACAAGCTGATGAACCTTGCTCGTGGTCGTGAATGGGGTGCAATGGAACGTTCAATTGACGTACAGGTTTCTCGCTTGCGCCGCCTCATTGAAGATAACCCTGCACGTGCCCGTTATATTCAAACCGTTTGGGGTGTCGGCTATGTGTTTGTTCCAGATGGTGCTGAATAATTAGGGCGATCTTACGTGACACCTGAACCAAATAACCCGAAGAATAATATTGTTCTCGATTCTTCGGGTTACTATGCAAAACCACGAAGCCAATTTGAACGCCTTTTAGACAAATTAAAACCGCGTTCAGCTGCACTACGCACCACAGTTCTTGTGACTTTTGTGGTGTGTTTTAGCTTGTTTATGTCGCTATGGTTCATTTGGCGCACCCTATACTTGCCTGAGCTGCAACAACACGCAGGTTATCTGGCAATTGAATCGGAAATTATTCATAATCCAAATTTTAAAATTATAAATAATGGCAAGGAAGTCCCCGTCGATGCATGGCTCAATAAACGTTTAGGCGTCGAGTTCATTACCGATGATAGCAAACGCCCAGCAATTATTGACAAACCGATTGCCGATTTCTTTACCAACCGTATTGAGAAAAGTTTAGCTAGTTCAATTAACGCCGACCAAAAAGATGTTACGGTATTTTTTAAATTCAAGCCTACACCGAGTATTTGGGTACAAACTCCGAATATGCATGGTGGATGGATTCGTGAACCTTTAAAAAATTACGCAAACTATAGTTTGGAACTGATTTTAGGATGGTTTCTCGGTGTCCCAATTTTATCTGCCATTATTATTTTAACATTGGTGCGTCAGCTTAACCGCCCACTGAAACGCCTGCAAAATGCGGCTAACAGTTATAGTAAAACAGGTAAAGCTCCCTTTTTAACGACCAACCATGGCCCTTTAGAGATTCGAGAGGTCAACCAAGCGTTTAACCATATGATTTATACGCTTGAGCAAATTGAGAAAGACCGCCAGATTATGCTAGCAGGTATTTCCCATGACTTACGAACTCCCCTGACCCGTATTCGCCTGACTGCCGAAATGCTACCCGATGAATTTTTGCGTGACGGATTGATTTATGACGTTGAAGATATGGACGCGATTTTAAATCAGTTCATTTCCTATATGCGAGATGGATCGGATGAAGAACTTTCTGATACCAATATCAATACCTTGCTGCAAGAGCTAGTCGTACAGTTTAAACCACTGGATATTCGCTTTACACCAGAACCACTACCGATCATTCCTGCACGAAGCTTATCGCTCAAGCGCCTGATTGGGAATTTAATCAATAACTCCAAACGCTATGGTGCAGAACCGATTGAGCTTTCAGCCAGTGTTGATGCTGACAAAATCAAGATTTGTGTTGCCGATCATGGTGAAGGCATTCCTGCCGATCAAATCGAAGAATTGATGCAGCCTTTTGTACGTGGCAATAGTGCTCGTACCGTTCAGGGCAGTGGCCTAGGTCTGGCAATTGTGAAACGTATTGTCGATATTCATCAGGGTGAACTAACTTTACGTAATCGTGCTGAAGGTGGATTTGAAGCGATTATTTTGTTGCCTGTTGCTAAAGCTGAAAAATTATAAAAGATCAACCCCCCTTTTGAACATCTGGAAAAAAACATTGCAATCCTGAAATAAAATGATCATTTATTCATCATTTTTTATTTAGACAAAGGTTTGATTTATTTTCAATAAAATAAACAATTTCAATGACTTAAAATTCATTTATTTACTTGATATTCATATTTATTTTAAAAATTAGACATTAGCCTAACAAGCATGAAAATTACCTAACCAGAGGGTAGAATCGCCTCTGCATAACTTAAAAATCCATTTTTTTTTGAGAGTAGAACATGTCATTAGATCGTATTCGCTTAGCTTCATTACATGACAAAGTCATTTCAGCCGAGCAAGCAGCAGAACTAATTCAAGATGGTATGACAGTAGGGATGAGCGGTTTTACTCGTGCTGGTGAAGCAAAAGCAGTTCCTTTGGCCTTAGTAAAGCGCGCCAAAACAAATCCATTAAAAATTAGCCTAGTGACTGGGGCAAGTTTAGGAAACGACCTAGACAAACAGTTGACTGAAGCGGGTGTACTTGCTCGTCGTATGCCTTTCCAAGTTGACAATACACTACGCAAAGCCATCAACAATGGTCAAGTCATGTTTATTGACCAACATTTGTCTGAAACTGTTGAGCAAATGCGTGGCTACCAAATTAAGCGCCCAGAAATCGCAATCATTGAAGCTGTTGCTATTACTGAAACAGGTAGCATCATTCCAACAACCTCTGTAGGTAACTCTGCAAGCTTTGTAGAATACGCTGACCAAGTCATTGTTGAAATCAATACCTCTGTAAGTACTGATTTTGAAGGCGTACATGATATTTACATTCCAACACCACGCCCAAACCGCGAACCAATTCCTTTAACTTATTCTGAACAACGTATTGGTACTACAGGTATTAACGTTGACCCTGCAAAAATTGCAGCGATTGTCTTCAATGATACACCAGACTCTCCATCTAACGTGACTGACCCAGATGAAGAAACTCAAGCGATTGCCAATCACCTTATTGATTTCTTCGAACAAGAAGTTGCCGAAGGTCGCTTGCCACATAATCTAGCACCATTACAAGCAGGGATTGGTTCAATTGCTAATGCCGTATTAACAGGTTTTAAACACTCAAGCTTTGAAAATCTGGTGATGTATTCTGAAGTATTACAAGACTGTACTTTTGAATTGATCGATGCTGGTAAAATGACCTTTGCTTCAGGCTGTTCAATGACCTTGTCTGAAAAATGCGGCAACCGCGTATTCGGTAACTTGGCTCACTACAAAGACAAATTCGTACTACGCCCACAAGAAATTTCAAACATTCCTGAAATCGTGCGTCGTTTAGGCATCATCGGTATCAATACTGCACTTGAATTTGACATTTACGGTAACGTGAACTCAACACACGTTTGTGGTACTCACATGATGAACGGTATTGGCGGTTCAGGTGACTTCGCTCGTAATGCCAACATTGCAATCTTTGTAACCAAATCAATTGCAAAAGGCGGTGCGATCTCTTCTGTAGTACCAATGGCATCTCACGTTGACCATGCCAACCATGACGTCGACATTTTAGTCACTGAGCAAGGTCTTGCCGATCTTCGTGGTCTCGCTCCACGTGAACGCGCGCGCGCCATTATCGACAACTGTGCACACCCTGATTACAAAGCTGCCTTAAATGATTACTTTGACCGTGCTTGTGAAAAAGGTGGTCAAACTCCTCACGTTCTTGAAGAAGCGCTTTCTTGGCACATCAACTTCAAAACAACAGGTAAAATGCTGACTGACTAATTAAGCCCAGTATTGAATTTTCATGGTTATTACCATGAAAATTCAGATATAAAAAAGCACGCTTGAAAGCGTGCTTTTTTATATCTGAATTTTGATTCGAACGATGAAAATCTAGAATTTTAAGCTGTATTCCATCCCAATAATGTCCTGATCCATGCTCAAATTCGCCTGCCCTCCACCAAATGCTGGTGAAATTGAACCATGCACCGTTTTTTCCAGTGCACGAGTATAAGCAAGACTGACTTCCTGCTTACGATCAATATTCCATGTTGCTCCAATACTCACATGCTGTTGTACTACACCCGGCGCCAAAATATTCAGAAAAGTCTGATTTGCCTGTACTGGCTGATCGTTATAACTATATCCCGCGCGTAAAGTCAGTTTTGGCAATGCCTGATAGGTCGCAGAAACCTTATAGACATTAATATCTTTCCAGCCAAAACCTGGCCCGTTGGCTGTTCCAAAAGTATTCCCCGCCATCACCTGTGCAACATCGAGTTGATTACCCACCGATTTAACATCAGAATAGTTAATACGCTGATAATCAGCAGCAACCGATAATGTTGGCGTCAACTGATAGTTCAGACCCACACCATAATTTTCTGGTACATCAAAACTACCATTTTCGGCAAATAGACCTTCATACTTTTTAAAACGACTGGCATGAATTTTTGAGGCATAGGTTGCACCCACAGTCAGTTGATCATTGAGCTTGGCTGACCAGCCAATACGCGCCCCAACACCCGTTGAATCATCATTACCGCGGTTACTCATGGCATTTTTATCTTGGGAAAAACCACCAAAGACGTCTCCACCAATCCCTTTTGCCTGAAAACGCTGGTATAAAATATTGGCTGCTAGTGCAATCGACTGGTTATCTGCATATTTCCAAGAAATGGCAGGAGAAATAAATAGCTGACTTAAGCTAACCCCTGCACTACCTGTATTGTTAAAAGCAGCATACGGGTTCTTTTTATAATTGGTGTCCATGCCGCCATTACCATAAACCGTAATCCCCGCAGTCCACTGATCATTAATTGGGTGACTGTAACCAAAACTCGGAATGACAAAAGATTTGCGACTGTTCCCATCATAATGGCCATCTGCACCCGCACCATTCCCCACAATATCTGCTTCACGATCTGGCATAAACAGGGTTGCACTAGCATCAAAACGTTGCCCTATCCAGCTAAGACCTGCAGGGTTACTAGCAATAGTCAAACTGTCCTGAAAGTTAGCAATGGATGTCCCAGAATTACCTTGTGACGTCACACTATAAGCATTCATGAAATAACCATTGGTTGCAAAGGCATTGGTTACAAAGAAAGGAAGCATTGCTGCAAGAGCCAAGAGTTGGGGCTTCAATTTCATGATGGGTCATGTAGTAGTTAAGACATTCATATTGTATTCATTTTGAATATCTATTTTTATAATAAAAACTAAGATGCTTTCCATTATTTTTCATATAGAAGATTGGTGTTATCCATACCTAATCCAACTGAAAACCAAATCTCCAGTTCGGGTTATGGCACTATTTTTTCTACATTCTAAGCAATGTGTTATATCAGATTACTCCTTGCTGCTTCGAATAATGCTACAAAGCAACTCAGGCATGCAGCTCATTCAAAGACCATCGTGTTGCAAAAGCCCCGATCCTGATCGAGGCTTTTGATATTTCGGTAAGGATACGAAGTTAAATTTTCAACAGTATTTTAGAATTCGTATTCCATTTGCAAACGCAAGGTCGTGTTTGGCGTGGCATGATTTGTTCCTGCCAATACTGCAGTATTCCAGCGGATCGCTTGTTTGGTTCCTGTTTTGATTTTACCAAACAGTGCAGGGCCTATCTTAAACTCTTGCTCCGAAGAAGAGCGCCAGTTATCCCACTGCCCAACATTACCAAAAGCTTGTACACCCCATTCCAGTTTTTCGGTATTGCCCAGATGCTTCACTTGCACCTGATAATGTAGTTCAGTATCAAAAACTTCACTGGCATGCACATGTCTCTGGAACAGCACATTAAAATTGGCCTGATAATTGTTCCATAATGTCTGGAACATCGGACCATAGGTCAGCTCATAGCCTTCAGCATGATTTTGTGGGCGTTCCACCTCAAGTAAAAAGCCAACATCGACTGGATACTTGCCTGTCTCGGTCAGCTGGAAACGGTTTTCCCATTCCCATGCATCAAAACTGGTCGACTCGCCAGCTGGTTTGGCATACTTGGCATACAGTTCAGTGAACCACCATGGCGTTGGGGTAAAACCATAACCTATCGAATAGGCAGATTCTGAACGACCATCACGATTACGCTGGACACCAACCTTAGTGTCAATTTCCTGTTCGCCATACTCGATTGTAGGTGTACGTACATATTCATCGGGACCTGCATGCGCTGCAGTCATTAAAAACAGGCACAATAATGCTCCTGCCTGAAAGGCACTCTTGTTCACTAACATCTTTATTTCCTTTTCCTTGAGATAACTGCAGTAAGCTATTTATGCAGCAGTAACATGTGCTTTCATTTTTTTGGCAGCAAGCCAAATTATGGCAATTGAACTTAAATAAAATACGACCTGCATCTGAGTTGGCGTTGCTTCATAAGCCACCACTCCATGTAGCCGCATGCTTAGCGCAGAGTCATTACGAATCAGCCCCGATAAACAAGGTCGCTTCTAGCATCTCCCTGAAAACGGTTCATTCTGTTCCAAATATGGACAACCCTTTAATTAGTTGGCAACAACTGCACCCATTGCTGTTTCAGGATTAAATTCGCCAAAAAATTCATAGCGACCTGGTTTTAACGGGCCAATATAAATGACTGCCTTGGCTCCAGCTGGAATCCGTTTTTCACGGCTTAAGGAATGGCTTTCAAATTCCTCTGGTGTGGCATCCAGATTACTTACATTCAATTTAATCCGCTGATTCGCTGCAACTTTAATTTCTGCAGGTTCAAAACGGTGATTTTTAATCACCAAAGACTGCTCGGCATCAGCGGCATGTACTTGCACCATACTTGTTGCAGAAGCAAGCAAGACACCCAGAATCAATTTTTTTACAGAAAATTTCGTACGCATTGACAACACCTTGAGCAATTGAACATGAAACATACTAGGATTGTCGCAATAATAAATGATAATTAATACTAATCGCAAGTGAGAATTCTTAACTTTTATTGTATAAAACAATTGGATTTTTATGACAAGATCTTCTAAAACAGCATTCATCAGCCATTGAACAAAAAAATATCTTGTTGATTTAATAAAACATTAAGATCTTTTGACATTTACGATGCAAAAAAATAGCGTAGAAGTAAAATTTAATCGCCAAACTCAATTTATCCCTCATCATGTGCCGTACAACACTTACAAAGCAACATCGGTGAAAATAACTCAAAAATTCATTTAGCTATTCAAGCTAATATTCCCAAAAAAATTCAATATGCAATTAGATAACAATCACATGGATTGGTATTTATATAACATCAATTATTTAGTTAGGAATGCATTGACCAATCAAGTAGAGAAATGGCTATACATTATGGCAAGCCAAAATAAAATTATGGAAATTCTGTCGCCCTAGTTTTTATATTTATTTAGCAATCATGCTGAAATACCCACAGCCTCTAAACCATCCATTTTCCAAGAACGAATAAGCTGTACGGATATAACTTGGACAGATTTTATAGTTATGTAGCAACGTAACAAGATGAGCATCTGTTGATTTTAAAATAGCCACTCAATAAAAAACCCCAAACGCTATGTTTGGGGTTTTTTAGAATATGGTGGCGGGACCCAGGATCGAACTGGGGACACACGGATTTTCAATCCGTTGCTCTACCGACTGAGCTATCGCGCCAATTGCGTTGTATTAAGCCTGAACTTCATAAAAGTGTCAACGTAATATTTTGTTTTTAAACTTGTTTGACTAAGCTTTAAGCAAAAAAAATCCCTGATTAGGAATCAGGGATTGAAAACACAAATTCATGGTGGCGGGACCCAGGATCGAACTGGGGACACACGGATTTTCAATCCGTTGCTCTACCTACTGAGCTATCGCGCCAATGTGGGCGTATTAAACAATTTAATAGTTCAGACGTCAAGTATTAAATGCAAAAAAATGTATATTTGTGTATTTTTTCAGCATTATTTCAATGTGCTTGGAATAAGAGGCAGTTTGCCCAAATGCGCCAAACAACGATGAATAGCGCCACAACCCGGTATAAAATGCTCAACCTGTTTGTCCTGTTCCATACGGCAAACTTCAGCAACTAGTCGCTCGGCAACCCCGCGCCCACGGTTGGCAGGATGTACCACGATATACTGCAAGGTACGTTCATCCCCACTACCCGTACACCAAATTGCGCCAATAATACGGGTATTAAATTCTGCGGTATAAAGTAAGGTATACTGAGCAAGATTGTGCTCAAGTTGATCAACTGCATCTTGCCCGTCGCTAAATTCAGGGCTGGTATCGTATAAACGCTCAAGTTGATTGCGTATATCTTCATCGGCAATCGAAGTATAGGCATGTACGGTAATAGGCATTGATTAACCCTCCTGAGCAAATTAATATGCTGTGTTCAGTATCACAGCTATTTTTATCGCAAAATTTGACGTTTTTGAGGAATGTGTCTATGACGCAACGTATCAGTGAAGTGGTCAGAAATACCAACGAAACCAAAATTCGAGTTCGGGTTAACCTCGATGGTACGGGTCAGGGCACATTAAATACTGGAGTTCCCTTTTTAGACCATATGATTGATCAAATCAAGCGGCATGGTCTATTTGACATCGACATCCATTGTGATGGCGATCTGGAAATTGATGATCACCATACGGTTGAAGATTGTGGCATTACGCTTGGTCAGGCATTTGCTCAAGCACTTGGCAACAAAAAGGGTATTCGCCGCTACGGACATTTCTATGCACCGCTTGATGAAGCGTTATCACGTGTTGTAGTCGATATTTCGGGTCGCCCAGGATTGTTTATGGACATTCCATTTACTCGTGCAAGAATTGGAACCTTCGATGTCGATTTATTCTCAGAATTTTTCCAGGGTTTTGTCAATCATGCACTGATGACCCTGCACATTGATAACCTGAAAGGCAAAAACAGCCACCACCAGATTGAGAGTGTGTTTAAAGCTTTTGCACGCGCGTTACGTATGGCATGTGAAGTTGATCCGCGCGCTGCTGACAGTATTGCATCAACCAAAGGGAGCCTGTAATGACCCGTATTGCTTTACTTGATTATGGCATGGGCAACCTACACTCTGCGGCAAAAGCACTCGAGCATGTCGGAGCAACTGTGGATGTCACCAATGATCCAAAGCTGATTGCACAAGCCGATAAAATCGTATTCCCTGGTGTTGGGGCAATGCGTGACTGTATTCAGGGTATGCGCGAAGCAGGCATTGATGAAGTGATTCGCAACGCTGCATTTAATAAACCTGTCCTCGCGATTTGTGTCGGCATGCAGGCTTTGCTGGAAAGCTCTGAAGAAAATGGTGGCAGTGAAGCACTCGGTATTTTTGAAGGTGTAGTGAAACACTTCCCGAAAATCGAAGGCTTAAAAGTGCCACACATGGGCTGGAACCAAGTACATCAGCTTGACCCAAGCCATCCAATGTGGAACAACATCGAACAAGATGCGCGCTTCTACTTTGTACACAGTTACTATGTTGAACCGAAAGATCAAGCCGTGGTTGCCGCAACTTGCGATTACGGACTAGAGTTCTGTACTGCGATTTTAAAAGACAACCTGTTTGCAACACAGTTTCACCCAGAGAAAAGTCATACTGCGGGTTTACAGTTGCTGAAAAACTTTGTGGAATGGGATATTTAACCCTTTCATCAAACAGATCAATCGACCTATAGTGTATAGGTCGATTTTTTTTGCCATCCCACATGTCTATAGACAAAACCACACTGACCCAACTTCCTGCTTTTCAGGGTTTAGATGCCCAGCAGATTATTGATGTTCATCAACCCGAACATTTTGAGCTATTTGAGCAACAAACTCAGCATGTTCAAGTTGTTGGTTTTGATACAGAAAGCAAACCAACTTTTCAAAAAGGCGAAACTCAAACTGGGCCACATCTGATCCAGATTGCCACTGAACATTACGCATTTTTATTTTCATACCATCAGTTCCAGCACCTTGTCCTGCAACAGTTTCTTGCCAACCCCGATATTCTCAAAGTAGGTTTTGGCCTGAAAAATGATCGTAAAATGTTGCACAAACATCAGTTACAGCTTGAAGGAATGTTTGATCTGTCACACCAGTTCAAATCATTTGGTTATCACAATCAGGTCGGGATTCAAACTGCGGTCGCATTGTTATTACAGCAGTATCTTCCTAAATCGAAACGCGTCAGATTATCCAACTGGAGTCAGCAGCCACTTTCGATCATGCAACGTACTTATGCTGCCAATGACGCCTACGCCAGCCTAAAAATCTATCTGGCGTTACAGCAAGAAAAGCTAAAATCCAAGTGATTAAAGATTAATGATTTAAAAATAGTTTGCTAAGATAAATCCCATTATTTTCTGATTGCAATTTTCATAAGGTGCTACAGCATGCTCATCATCCCAGCAATTGACCTTAAAGATGGTAAATGTGTCCGTTTGAAACAAGGACGCATGGAAGACGATACCGTTTTCTCTGACGATCCAGTGGCAACCGCAACCCATTGGGTCAATGAAGGCGCTCGCCGTCTACATTTGGTCGATTTAAATGGTGCTTTTGCAGGTACACCGATTCATAAAGGCGTGGTTGAAGCGATTGCCAAAGCACATCCAGACTTACCGATCCAGATCGGTGGCGGGATTCGCTCTTTCGAAACCATCGAACATTATTTGGAAGCTGGGGTTTCTTTTGTGATTATTGGCACAAAAGCAGCCAAAGAACCTGAATTTGTTGAAGAAGCCTGCAAGAAATTTGCTGGGCATATTATTGTCGGCATTGATGCCAAAGAAGGTTATGTCGCAACCGATGGCTGGGCAAATGTGCTTGACCTTAAAGCAACTGATTTGGCAAAACGCTTTGCAGATGCGGGCGTATCTAGCATTGTTTATACCGACATCGCGCGTGATGGCATGATGCAAGGTGTCAATGTTGAACAAACTGTGGCTTTGGCAGACTACTGTGGTTTACCAATTATTGCCTCTGGTGGTGTAACTGACCTTGAAGATGTACGTGCATTGAAAGGCAGAACAGGGATTTTAGGTGCAATTACAGGTCGTGCAATTTATGAAGGCACACTCAACCTACGTGATGCCCAAATCCTGCTGGATGAAGATAAAATCTAATTCTTCAGAAACGCATAAAAAAGAGCTCATCAGAGCTCTTTTTTAGTCTGCATACATGGGTTGCTCATCATTGAGTGCAATCACGCCACGTATCACCCGATATACAATCCAGATCCACGAAACGGTTGCAACCAGTCCCCAAAAGATAAACGCTGTCAATAATGTGCCAAGAAAAACATTAGGTTGATCAAAGCTAAAGAACAAATAGCCAAATGGCAGCACACCGATGACATTCCAAAACAGATACCACCAAACCGTGCGGATTTGCCAGGTAAAATGACTGGCATAAATCGTGCCCTGCATTGCATCACGCTTCACATAATTGACAATCAGAGCCACAACTGCCAAAACTCCAGCAGAGAAAATCGCAAAACCATACAGCACATACAGCAGCAAAGTCAGATTTCTTTTCAGCTGTAACTCAGCTTCAACGTACATTCCTCTCTCCCCGATCTAGTGCATGAACTTCGGTAACAGTACAATCAATGCACATAACAGCATGATATTCAGCACAATCGTAGCAAAATAAATTTGACGGAAAGGTTGCTTTTGGGTTTTATGACGTAACTTTTGTTGTGCAAACCACGCCGCAGGCCACCCTCCGAGCAATGAAAGTAAGTGTAAGGTTTGCTCAGGCACACGGCGCAGGTTTTGCTGTGCTGCACTTTTATCTTGCGCATACTGCCAGTAGCACAATGCATTGATGAGCAAGCTATACAACAGCAACCAACTTGGCAAAGCCCTAAGTCCAATCGCCACTAGCAAAAACAGAGCATACACTCCGATAGCTATCGCGATCGGGTGAAGTGATGAATGTGGCTTAGAAGCCAACTGGCTGGTTTGACGTGTATTTTTTGTCTGGTTTGCCTTGAGATAAACCACCTGCTTGGCACGAAAACGCCCGCGCTCATCTACAATCACCGCATAATCAAGGGCGCAGCCTACAATCGGACGTGGACCGCGCTGAGCAAAATCTTTAATATGCAAAAAGACCCGTGATTTGCTTAAATCATCAGGTTGAATAAATCCATATCCCTGATCATCAAACCATTCAACTAAGCGCCCTTGATCACGCATTTTTTATTTTTCTCCAAGCAATCGGCTTAAACGCTGCTGTAGCATGGCACGCATTTCATTTGGATTTTTACAATGCACATCATCACCGCCTCGTCCCTGCTCAGCATTCAAACGTGCCACATTTAAGCGTAAGAACCAGAAACGGCAAGCTGCCATGGCCAAGTACACATTTAAACATGCCTGTTCATCGGCGGTCAGTGCGCGAACAGTTTGATAAGCATTTAAGTACGCTTGAAGTTTTTCAGCATCCAATTCAACATTCGGGAACTGGCTACAAAAATCATTGATGGTAATCGCAACATCAAACAGCAATTCATCAAAATTCAGTTCAAAGAAATCTAAAATCCCTTTTAACTCATCGCCTTCAAATAATGTGTTGTCGCGGAACAAATCCGAATGTACCCAGCCTTTTGGACGTTGTGGATACTGTCCTTGATACTGAGAAAATACCGCATAAATATGTTCCATGAGCGCTGCATCTTCTGCGGACATGTTGGTTTTTAAACTTTGACCAATTGCAGTCCAGTAGACATGGTCACGGCTATGACTACGCGTTAACGGAAAATCTTGTAGTGCAACATGCAGCTTCGCCTGTGCTGTAGCAATTGCAGCGACTTGTGTCGTGGTTGTCGTTTCAGGATGTTCACCCCAAACCCGTGGTGCAACTTGTGCAGGTTTACCCACAATATAATGAATCGCACGATCATGATGAATCAGTGGTGCAGCGACAGGAACACCGTGTGCTGCCAACTGTTGCAGGACGGGTACAAGCTCCCCTGCACTTTGTTCAGTTTCATTTTCAAACACTGTCAAAACAAACTGTTTTTGATCTTGAGTGACAATAAAATAGTTGGTGTTTTGAATACCCCCTTGAATCGGAATGAGTTCAACCACCTCCAATCCATAGGCCTCAGAAAACTGCTGAACTTCATCTAAACTCAAAGGAGTGTAAACCGACATAGAAAACCTGCGTGAAACAAAATAAGTTTGGTAGAATGTGCGCATAGTTTACCAAGATGTCACCCATTCTCGGGAACTTTCTTTCCATAGACCGATACATTTGGATGTCACAATGCTTGCAAAACGTATTATTCCGTGCCTTGACGTTGATAATGGCCGCGTAGTGAAAGGCGTACAATTTTTAGATATTCGTGATGCAGGTGATCCTGTTGAAGTTGCACGCCGTTATAACGAACAAGGTGCCGATGAAATCACCTTTCTCGATATTACTGCAACCCATCATGGACGTGACACCACGTATCGTACTGTAGAGCGCATGGCAGAAAGTGTGTTTGTACCGCTGACTGTGGGTGGTGGCGTGCGTAAAGTTGAAGATATTCGCTTGCTTCTGAATGCTGGCGCCGACAAAGTCAGCATTAACTCAGCAGCCGTATTTAATCCTGAATTTGTACAAGAAGCCTCTCAACGCTTTGGCGCACAATGTATTGTGGTTGCGATTGATGCCAAAAAAACAGGTGAAAACAAATGGGAAATCTTTACCCACGGTGGTCGTAAACCAACGGGGATTGATGCGATTGAATGGGCGGTCAAAATGGCAGACTATGGCGCAGGTGAATTACTGATTACCAGTATGGATGCCGATGGAACTAAAGCAGGTTATGACCTTGCTTTAATGCGCGCGATTAATGACCGTGTCACGATTCCGACCATTGCTTCTGGTGGTGTAGGCACCTTGCAACATTTGGCTGATGGGATTTTAAAAGGTGGTGCAGATGCAGTTCTTGCAGCCAGTATTTTCCACTTTGGTCAGCACACTATTCCCGAAGCCAAACAATTCCTGGCAGCACAAGGTATTGAAATGCGATTGTAAACTACTTATTTTTAATAAAAATTTTAAAAAGATGACGATATGTCATCTTTTTTATTTGACCAAAAAATAAAAAATGAATTTTATATTGATAAAATGTATATTTTTTGTAAAATATAGACTCAAAATTAATAACAAGTGAAACTAACTAAAGGTTAACAATGAAAAAACTTACATTATCAGTCATCGCACTCTCTTGTTTTACTGCTAGCGTTTCTAGCCATGCTGCGACTCTAGCTGAGTCTGCTTATGTTTCAGCGAAAGTAGGCGTGGGTATTGAAGATGCACATAGCAATAAAATTTCAGCCACTTTGATAGATTCATCAACAACGCCTGCGACAAGCACTTCAGGGAGTGCGTCTCTTAAAAGTGATTCACAGTCAGTATTTACTGGATCGCTTGCTTATGGTTTTAACTTAGCACCTGTTTACAATATCCCTGTGCGTGCTGAATTAGAATATGCTTATCACGATAAAGCTGACTTTAGCTTTAAAGACCTTTGCTCAAGCTGCCAGCTCAGCACAAAAGTACAAACTGTGATGCTGAATGGTTACTATGACTTTAAAAACAAAAGTGCCTTTACCCCATATGTCTCTTTAGGTCTTGGTAGTGCAAGCTTAAAAACCACAATACATGATGATTCTGGTTACTCTAAAACTAAAACTAACAATGATTTCGCATGGAGTGTTGGTCTGGGTGTTGCATATGCCATCAACCCAAACTTCAGCGTTGATCTAGGCTATCGTTATCTTGATGCAGGAAAAGCGTCAGTGAGTGACTCATTTACAAATGGCTCTACACTTACTCTTCATGAGAACACAAAATCACAAATCAGCTCAAATGACGTAACTCTAGGTCTACGTTACGCATTCTAAGATTTTAAAATTCAATAAAGAGGGCTTATGCCCTCTTTATTTTTTTACATTAATCAATTGTTCATTTTTTGGCTTGACCTTTTACATAAATCCAGTAAAATTCTCGCCACGTTGCCGACATAGCTCAGTTGGTAGAGCAACTGACTTGTAATCAGTAGGTCCACAGTTCGAATCCGTGTGTCGGCACCATCAAATTCTAAAAGCCTCAAGTTTGTACTTGGGGCTTTTTTTATGCAATTAAAATCAGTTGTTAAGTTGTGATTCGGCTGGAAGCATTTAACATTCCACCCAATTGATCAAATCCAATCACGGTGATATTGCCTCAAAAATTTATGTTGGCACTTTGCATTATTGTTGCTTGAAAACCAAATTTTAGTGGAATTCCACTGAGAGTTGTAGAAGCTTTGCTTTTGCTCTTGGCTAGATGGCTTTTATTGTAATGGCAGCTACAGTACTGTTTTTAATCGCGCAGTGTATCCCGTAAAATGATGACTAGCGAATAGCATCATCCTCACACATCATTAAGCCAAGGTTGCGGTAACCTGTACATAGTCAATACGCCGCTCCTGAAATAATTGCTGACACAATTTGGCTGTCATTTGAATTTTTAAAGCATTCAGGTCATGCTGAAAACCATGTAACTGAAGTTCCTGTTGCACGTACTGAGCAAAACCACTCAATACAGGTTCAGACAAAATCTGTATTTGAATTTGCTCAAAGCCATGCAGTGTCAACACTTGTTCAAGTTCCGTTTGGTACATTAGATGTTGGAGTTGCACATCGGCAAGTTTTAGCAGGTACTGATCACGCTGTTTACTCAGGAAACTGGCTTTTGACCAGTTGTCATTGAATAACAAATAATGAAAACCAATTCGCCCTTTGGATTGTAAAAGTACTGGAATCTGCGCAATGAATTTTTTTAAATCATAATGATACAGCGCATCCAGACAAACCATTGCATCAAATTTCTGCTCAAAACATTCAGCATTTAAATTCATAAAAGAGCGCTGATGCGCGGCATGCACACACGCCAAAGCTTGTTGCTGAATTTTTTCAATACAGGCAGTTTGTATTTCCACTGCTTCAATATGCTGCACAGCATAATGTTGTGCCCAGTATTGCAAGCTTGCGCCATGCCCACAGCCTAAATCAAGCAGATGATCTTGTGCGGTGAGTTGAATACTTTGTGCGAGATGCTCGGCAAGCTGTTCACATGCCTGCACATAAGTTTGGGCTGGTGCAGACCACAAGCCCAAATTACTCCACGCCAGTGTGGCAGAGTCCCCCAACATTTGTGTATTAATCGCATATTTATGCTGGGGAAGTTTCTGGCGTAGACGTTGCAGAAGTTGCAAATTAGTAACCCAATTCTGGGGCAACTTCTGGTTTTGGTTTTAATCCTACAAATGGAATTGGCGCACCTAGATTCTTGGCAATCTGCATCGCAGAAGTCACCGCAGACTCCAAAATTGGCAAACCATCACATGACCATGAACCACAGAAGTAAACTTTACGATCTGACACTTTTTGGCGGCGCTGTAATTCTTGGCTAAGCTCTACAGTTTGAGAATTTACCACTGCGCGAGTCAGTTTCACGGTAGAAATGATTTTTTTCGGGTCAATTGGTGTAACAGGACGCCATGTTTGGAATACAGGATTCTTTCCAACCAAAGTTGGCTCAATCGCGTTCATCCAAACTGTAAATTGCTGACGGGTAAAGTGTCGATCCATCATGTAGCTGAGTACTGCCCAGTCCTTACGACGTGGTGGCATCACAGTTGCATCGGTATGAATGACCAGATCACCTTCTTCAAAACGGAACTGTTTTAAAAGCTGCAAGTCTTCAGCAAACTGTTCTGGATTGAGGAAATCTTCAATTTTATTGGTTGGAGTTGCCACAATCACACGATCAAATAACTGCTGTGTACCTGCCTGATTTTCAACCAAAACTTTATCGTCTTTCAGCTCAACTTTCGTTACCGCAGCACCGCTATGAATGGTAATACCTTCAATCAGCTTGCCTACAAAAGCAGGTGTCCCGCCTTGCAAACGCAACAATTCAACACCACTGGTCAACTGGCTCAAAAATACCAATAACGGTTTCGCTGGCCATTCACCAATGGTTTTCGGATTACAGGTACAAATGGTATACAGCACAGGCATGACCGCACCATGCCAGAATACTTCTTCGATGTCGTTTTTATTAATAAATTCAGTCAGGGTAATATTCTGATTTTTCGATTTAAAGAAACGGTGAATTGCAGTTTTCAGCTGAAGCATGCCTTTGACCAAACGCACACCGTATTGTTGTAAGCCTTTACGGTTATTGATGATCGGGAAATTCCCAATCGGTGCGCGTGAAGTCGTTAGCCACGTTTCAGTTTTATCTTCAAATAACCAGCTACATGCCATGTAGGTACGTACTGGAAAGGTTTTAATGCCTAAATAAGTTGCAAGACTTAAGGTGTTTTTCCAGAGATACGGATTCATGACACGCAATGGCGCATCAATAATGCCACCATCAAACTCGACCGTATGACTGTCCATGCCTCGTCCGGGCAACGATTCAAATACGGTAATATTATGTCCTGCATCTTTGAGAATTCTTGCAGTAGCAAGCCCAGCCATGCCACTACCAATGACTGCAATATCCAATGTTTTATCCGTTTTTTAGCCCATTTTTTTCATTATGTGCGATGTTGCCAGCAAATACCTTGTTAAAAAATACCATAATTCGTTTTTTTTACATTCGCTTACAGTCATTTTTTACAAACAATCCTGACTTGAATTTTTAAAAATAATAAATTAAAAATCAATGACTTTTTGAATTAAACCAGTTCACCCATGAGCTTGTCTGACGAATTTCTATAGGTACGGCAGGAATCAGTTCGTAACGCAAAATGTCCTGCTGCCTGACCTGCTTGGCTAAACGGTATTTTTGACTATGGATACATTCCCGATCAGCAAATTCGCAGCGATCAAGATGGGTTCCACCACACGGCCCATTGGCTAAACCTTTCGGGCAGGTTTCAGGGCAAATATACAGTGTTTCTGCCAAACGACACTGTCCACAGCTTTCACAACCGACCACCGTATGCTTACTGGCATATTCTACTGCCAAAATACCTTTAGCTGCCAAGCCCTGTTGCCAAAACCCCAGTTGAAACACAAAACGTCCAATTTTTTGCGCCAGTACACTGTCAAATAACCAGTCATGAGTAACTTGTAAAACCTTATATTTCAACACCGAAGGTTGCTGTTGCGGATAAGCCATCAATAAATCGGGCTGCATTTCATCACCCCGTACAACCTTGCACAGACGATTCCACTCCGCCAGACACTGCTCAACGCTCCATGTTTGATACTGAGCCAAAGCCTGTTCCAGCAAAGTCTGCTGCTCTGAGTTTTGACAACCTGACACATGAATGCCTGCCAATCCCCAGTGTCGATAAATCCAGATTTGCAATGCTGCACGTGCATAAACGCGCTGCTCTGCCCATGCTGCATTTTGCTGCTGTTCAACTTTCAGGTGTTGCAATAAATGGGGGCTAATTTCAATGCCTGCCACCTGTTGCTTGACCATAAATTTGGCACGGCGATAGGTCAATGGCATCACACATGCCAACACAGGGCAAGGCTGCGTACTTGCATCCACAAACTGTTTAAATTTCAAAATTTTATTGAGATCATAACCTAACTGGGTAATCACAAAATCTGCGCCTGCACGCTGCTTTTTTTCAAATTTGAGATACTGGGCTTGTTCTTCACTTTCAGTATATTTAAATGGATTGAACGCCACACCACAATACATATCAGGTGCATGGGCTTTGACCCACATTAAAGCACTGACTGATTCTAAATAGCGTGTACGTTGTATAGGGTCTTGCTTGCCAAAATTGTGCTGCTTGAGCTTATCGCCTGTGAGCAATAACACATCATGCATATTTTGCTGTTTCGCTTGCTCGACAAACTGCTGTACATCTTTAACATCACGCGCTTTACCTGAGAAATGCAGCAGCTTGGCTTGAGCAGTACTGACACTCTGAGCCAAAGTGATGGGGGATGGATCATCATCGGCATGCACACGATCCGCAAATGCCATGACACAGGGTAAGCCTGCCAAAGTCGATATCGGCGGTAATTCTGTACGCTTAGACACGATCTGTTCAAGAACCAGACAAAACTGTTGCTGTTGTAAATAATGCGAAAGTGCCGACATATGTGCAGAGAGAAAAATCTAAAGATCTAGTTTAACAAAGACCTCTATACAAGAAAAATGCCAAACAGATTATATCAAAACCAATACAAGCTTTCAGGGAAAATAGACCTAAAGTTGCGAAGGTTAAATTTTCGACTTCATGAGAAAAAACGATTGAAATTATAGATCAATATCATTGATTTAAAAAAATTTACTAAAAACCATATACTAGATTATTGCCTTCTTTGATTGAAAATCAAAGTACATTGCGAGCTAAACACGAATTGCTCAAGTGGTAAAATTGTGTCACTTCACGAATCCGACCTACAATTGTAGTCTTTTGTAAAAATCTTATGCTGCTCCTTTCTTTATTTCCCTGAAGCTTTTGAATTTATAACCATTTCCATCATTTTTAACTATATCTGTTCCCCTACCCCCCAATTGACAAGAAAATAATTTGCTGTAATCTAATTAATAGACGACTGGTCTATTTTAAAACAGGTAACCCGATGACCCTCAGCAAAAAAGCAGAACAAACTCGACAGCATATTTTAGATACAGGCTTTGAGCTGGTGCTGCACAAAGGCTTTGTCGGTGTCGGTTTGCAAGAAATTTTAAAAACCAGTGGTGTTCCCAAAGGTTCGTTCTATCACTACTTTGCTTCTAAAGAAGTGTTTGGTTGTGAACTGCTGCAACACTACATCAGCAACTATGGGCAACGTTTGTCTAGCCTCTGGAGCCAGCCTGACGGGTCAGCACGCACACAGTTGCTGAACTATTTTCAGGTATGGATTCAAGACCCAGAACAACCCGATACAGGCTGGGCCGAAAGCTGCCTGATTGTCAAACTTGCGGCTGAAGTAGCTGATTTATCAGAAGATATGCGCCAGATCATGCACCAAGGCGTGCAAGTCCTCTTAGCACGCCTCAGTGAATTGCTACAACGCGGTGTCGATGAAGGTTCGATGCAACTGTGCAGCAACCCTGCTGCCACTGCACAAGTGCTGTACCAGATGTGGCTCGGTGCTGCCCTGCTCAGCAAACTCAGTCAAAACAAAGACCCGATGCACGATGCACTGCGGGCAACAGAATTTATGCTCGGTCAAGCGAGCGCTTAAGGCATTTTGGAGAATATGATGAAAATTTTAATGGTACTGACTTCACATGACCGCTTAGGCAACACAGGTCATAAAACTGGTTTTTGGCTAGAGGAATTTACTGCGCCGTATTATGTGTTTAAAGATGCGGGAGCAGAAATTACATTAGCCTCACCTCAAGGTGGACAACCGCCACTTGATCCTAAAAGTAACGAACCTGATTTCCTGACGGATTCAACCCGTCGTTTTGAGCAAGATGCTGAAGCAAAAAACTTGCTTGCACATACACACGTCCTTGCCGAGGTTGATGTGACTGGCTTTGATGCCGTGATGTATCCAGGTGGACATGGCCCTCTGTGGGATCTGACTGAAAATGCCGCTTCAATTGCATTACTTGAGTATTTTGACCGTGCAGGCAAACCCATGGGCTTGGTCTGCCATGCCCCTGCGGTACTCAAACATGTCAAAGCAGCAGCAGGCGCGTCTTTTGTGGCTGGGAAAACAGTGACAGGCTTTTCCAACAGTGAAGAAGCTGCCGTTGGGCTGACTGACATTGTGCCATTTTTAATTGAAGATGAATTTACAGCACAAGGCGCACATTATCAAAAAGGTGCAGACTGGCAGTCTTTCATTGTCACCGAAGGGCATTTGGTGACAGGGCAAAACCCTGCCAGCTCGGAAGCTGTCGCAGAACAGCTTCTCGTTTTGCTGAACCCAGCGACTTAAGCATTTCCGATGGATATTACAACTTTACAGCAACGCTTGGCGGATATGCGCCAAGCGCATGCTCAAGCTGCGCCTGCCAGTCTGGAACTACGCCATGACCGTTTGGAACGTGCCAAAAAACTACTGATTGAAAATCGTGAGGCGCTGATTTCTGCAATTTCGGCAGATTTTGGGCATCGCAGTGCTTATCAAAGTTTAGTGTCAGACATTTTGGCATCGGTGGGCGCACTGAGTTATGCTCAAGAGCAACTGGCTGTGTGGATGCAACCTGAAATTGTGGCTGCGCCGTATGCTGAGATGCGTACCGAAATTCATCAACAACCACTGGGTGTAGTTGGGATTATTAGCCCGTGGAATTTCCCACTGAATCTTGCCTTTAGCCCACTAGCAGGTGTGTTTGCCGCAGGCAACCGTGCCTTAATCAAACCCTCTGAACTGACGCCGAAAACCGCAGCACTGTTGGCAGAACTGGTTCCGCAATATTTCGATGCACTAGAACTAGGTGTAGTCACGGGTGATGCCGAGATGGGCGCAGCATTTAGCGCCTTACCTTTTGATCATTTGGTGTTTACAGGTAGCACGCAGGTTGGACGGCATGTAATGCGTGCTGCCGCAGAAAATCTGGTGCCTGTGACGCTGGAACTTGGCGGCAAGTCGCCTGTGGTAATTGCACCTGATGCCAAACTTGAACAAGCTGTGCAACGCATTTTGACGGTGAAAACTTTCAATGCCGGGCAAATCTGTATTTCACCTGATTATGTGTTGTTGCCTGAACAGCAACAGCAGGATTTTGTGGCATTTGCCCAGCAATTTATGGCAGAGAGCTTCAACCATTTCCAAGACAATCCTGATTACACCGCGATAATTAATCCGCGCCATTATCAGCGTTTATTGCATGTATTAGAGGACGCCCAAGCCAAAGGGGCAACCTTGATTCCGCTGACTGCGCATACTCAAGATGCAACCCATGATGATGCCAGCCGTAAAATTGTGCCGACCTTGGTGCTGAATGTCAGCGATGACATGCTGGTGATGCAGGAAGAAATTTTTGGCCCAATCCTACCGATCAAGACCTATCAGCACGAACGGCAAGCCATTGACTATATCAATGCGCATCCACGCCCATTGGCGGCCTATTACTTCTCGGAAGATGCCGCAGCACAACAGTATTTTGCTGAACGAACCACCTCGGGTGCGCTGGTGGTGAATGACGTGATGACGCATGTGGTGATTGAAACCTTGCCGTTTGGTGGTGTGGGTGCATCGGGAATTGGAGCTTATCACGGCGTACACGGTTTCAGACGTTTTAGTCATGCCAAACCGATTGTGGTGCAAAGCCCGCAAGGTGAATCCAATTTACGTTTACGCGCGCCTTATGCGGCAGCGTATCAGCAATTACAGAATATGCTGAACCCAACTCAGGAGTAATTTTCATGCAAAGTTTAATTCATGAGCGCTTTGGCGAACCTGAAGACGTACTGCATTTAGCCGATCAGCCTGTGCCTGAGTTGCAGCCTGATCAGGTACGGATTCGCACCCTGCTTGCGCCGATTCATCATCATGATTTGTGGACGGTACGTGGACGCTATGGTTATAAACCAAGTTTCCCTGCGATTGGTGGCAGTGAAGCGGTCGGGATCATTGATGCGATTGGTGCAGAAGTTGAACATTTACAGGTGGGTCAACGGGTTGCGGTGGCTTCGGTACATGGCACATGGGCCGAATATTTTATTGCCCCAAGCCGTATGGTAATTCCACTGCCCGATGCAATTCCCGATGAAGTTGCAGCGCAGTTGATTGCCATGCCGCTCAGTGCCCTGATGTTACTGGAATTTTTACAGGTCAATGCGGGCGACTGGATTATCCAGAATACTGCGAATGGTACGGTCGGCAAAACACTGGCCATGCTGGCTCAGTCGCGTGGCGTGCATAGCATTAACCTTGTGCGTCGCAATGAAGCAGTCGCCGAGTTACAGTCTTTGGGCATTCAGCATGTGGTTTCGACTGCACAAAATGGCTGGCAACAGCAAGTTGAGCAAATTGTGGCGGGCGCACCGATTCGTGCTGCGGTGGACTCGATTGGCGGGCAAGCCAGTGCAGACTTACTCAGCCTGCTTGGTGAAAATGGCACATTGGTTTCCTTTGGTACTCAGCTTGGCGAGCCAATGCAAATTGCTTCGGGAGATTTGATTTTCAAACAAGCCACCGTAAAAGGTTTTTGGGGCAGCAAAGTCAGCCAAAACATGAGTATGGCCGATAAAAAGCGCCTGATTACCGAGCTTATGCAGCGCCTTGTCAGCCAAGAATTAAAACTGCCTGTTGAAGCAATTTTCCCTTTTGCCGAAATTAAGCAAGCGGTGAAACGTAGTCTGAGTTCAGGTAAACAAGGGAAAGTCTTGCTACGTCCTTAAATAAAATACTGAACAGGCAATGCAAGTGCGATGCCTGTTCATTTGATAGTTTTAAATATAGATTAACGAACATTTATCATTTTAAGTCATGATCTAAACACTGTTTGTAGTGAACAATAGCATTTAGGTATAAGCCTTTGTGTGAAATCATCGTGGTCGCCAAACATTTTTAAGCCCCAAAATCCCATATGACTACGTTTACCTGTCAAGATTCTGTCCCACCAACCGATCTGGAACCTGCACCAATAACAAGCACCACAGAGGTTACGATACCCGAAAAATCGAAGCACTACCCTGTACCAGAACAAGTTGAATAGAGCCTGAGCCAAGGGGCTTCTAGAGCCGAGTTTTCGAGCTGTATGGGTAGCGGGATTGTTCACGGCAACTAATCAAAATCGTGGAACACTGATTAAATATTAGGCATGGAACGTTACGATTCATGTAAAAAGCCCGATTGGTGGGAATCGGGCTAATGTAAAAAACATAAGATACTGAAAAAATAAGAAAACAATTTGATTTCGTATAAGGTGTATTATGTTAATTTTAGAAAAACTTTAAAGTTTCTACAAAATCAGTGGCTATTCACTATCTGATTTTATTAGACCATTACATTCATCTAATCTTTTTTAAATTGCGATAGTAAGCCTGAATCATCAAGATTATTAACGTATCCTTTTGACGATTCTTTACAGTAAACAGTTGCTAACTCTTGATCACCTTTACTAACGACAATACCTGATTGTGAATTAAGGTTATTAGGATCTCTTTGATATGAAGAAAATACCGTATATTTGATATTCCCATTTTGAATTTCTAAACTGTTATTGACCATAGAACTAACACCTGTCCACGGCATATAAGTTACTTGTTTTGTTGTTAAAGCCATTTCAGGGTTTGATAAATTTCGGCCAAATTTATACGAAATTAAATTTTTATTTAAAGTAACTAATAACTGCTTATTATTTTTTGTAGTACATTGAAAAACTATAGTATTTGCTAAAGCATATGAACTATTAAAAAAAGATGTGACTAATATCAGAAATAATAGTCGTTTTTTTTTGATGACCGAGAATAGAGTTATAGATTTCATTTATTATACAAACTTATATCAATGAAAATACAATTTTAATAATAGCATTTAAGCTAATATTTAGTCACTATCTAATAATTAATCTTCAGCTATATGGGCATCAAAGAGTCGTATTCAGGAGCTGGATATGCTACAACATCTGCATCAAAAGCCTTTGCTTGAGCAATAAGATTTCATTCCTGTATTTTTTTCATCAAACTAGGTTTTACTAATCGCACATCGGTAGGGGAAAAAATTTCATAGTGTTCCAATTCATTTTGCATAATTATACCTCAACTTTTGATAAATGTATTTTTAACTCTAATTTTGGTAATTCTATAATAAAATTTATTAGCAAAGCACAATCCATAAGTGAAATAGAAAATATTTGAAAAAGCTTAGATATGATTTAAGCTTACTTTCACTACCTAACACTTGAGTAATAATTGATGAAAATAATATCTGCATGGAAATTTATTTTGATAGGGTCACTTTTTTATTGTCAGGAAAAACTTCTGCTTTGACCTGTATGCAACTTGCTAAGATTGCTGACGACAATGCTGACACACCTAGAACTAAATATAGTTTTGTCGTTAAAGGTGGAAAAGGGTTTAGAACTTATTTCCATTCAGCACCTTCACACGAATGTAAAATTGATGGGTTATTTATTATTCCCCAAAATTCTGTTATTGCATATCAGTACTTTAAAAACCAGAATAAGCAGTGGATGTATGTTATGTATATTGATGAGAATGGTAAGGATACAGAAGGTTGGGTTTTAAAAAGTGATTTTAAAATGACTGGTTATATTAATAGCCCTCTAGAGCCATAAAAAGTAGTTCTGAAACAATAGACGAAATTTGTCTAGGAGAGTGGTGGCAGTCCATTGCCTAACTAAAAGGTGTATATAAAATTAGTGGCTATTCATTAATTTTAGGATTTTATAGTAAATTTTATTGATTTATAGCACATCTAGGAGGTAAATTCCCAACCTCCAAACCTCTTTTTGGCATATTGTATACATCCCATAAAAATTGATCACTTATAGTTCCATCATCTAAATTAGCTTGAAACATATCCTCAGCTAATCGATTGATATATTTATAATTAATTTTTAATAAAAACTGTTCAGTTGTTAGTTTTCTAAACTCTGAAAATCGTCTAATTTTTATGCGCGCTCTTTGCATTAGTTCTGGAAAGTCTTTACTATCACAAACTTGCTCAACTTTTGTTATTTTTATTTTTTCCACTCTATCTTGTCCCTTTGAATAATCAACTTCTTGATCATAATTATTGTTTGAATTACCTATGTAACCATTTTTAATCAACACTTTAACACATTTTTTATAAGCATTTGAAATATATTCTTCATGCTTTATTTCCTGCTTGCTAAATATAATTCTTTTTATATCTCCAGCATCCTTAAGAAGATCTGAATACGAATATGGTAAAGGTAAATTCTTTTTCATGACTATATTAATAATATCTAAGGCATTATCAGATACGTTTTCATCAGCTTTCTTTAATGACTGATTCCCAACATAAGCTCCTTTATAATTACTTATTGTATTTCCTATAAAAAACTTAAAAGAAACACATTGCGGATAAGTATTATCATAATAAACGGTTTTTGTTTGACCATTTTCATAGACTATCATTTTTGCTAATTCTTTTGAAAAAGCAAATTGTGAAACTAAACATAATGGTAAAATTATCCACTTCATAAATGGACTAGAAAATTTATATATCATTATCTTAAATTTAAATATATTTCAACAAATAATATATATCTTAAAAAATTATGGTTGTAAAATCTAAAAATATTGCTATGTAATTAGCTAAATAAGCCTTTGTTTAATAAGCCTATAAGTTTATGATTTTATTTAATTTTTTAAATATTTATTTTGTAGAATATTTTCGAAAAAAGTATTTCTAATAAAATATTTACATTAAATTAAACCTGAAAATTTAGAGTTTGAACTGACTGAATAAAAGCTGTTTAACATAAATATCTTATTCGAAATTTAGAAACTGTATTTTTCCACCAATTTTGTATTCATTTAACATAATGGTCGTTATGCGAAATGCAACACATCAAATACAATTAAATCAATAACTTAACTAATTTAAAAAAACCCAAAAACCGTAAAAAAGCCGACTTTGCAACAAGTTGGCTTTTTTATGTTCTATTCTGGAATCTTTCGCCAATAAAATCGATTAACATTTATACAAAATTGGCAATCCCATATATTTTATAAGACTTTTATGACCGAAAGAATCCACAATTTCTGCGGATAACCCTTGGGATAAAAATCTTGCATTTCGTATTCGATCGAATACAATAAAGTAAGATAAGAAGGAACTCCCATGATTGAAATTAAACGTCTGCCCGAATTTGATGAATGGCTAGATGGTCTTAAAGACAATATGACCCGAATCCGTTTGAATCGCAGATTAGATAAGGTTCAACGTGGTAATTGGGGTGACATTAAGCCACTCCAAGAAGGTGTTTGGGAGATGAGAGAGTTCTTTGGTGCTGGTTGGCGGATGTATTACATCCAACATGGTGACGTTGTGATCGTGATGCTTGGTGGTGGCGAAAAATCTACACAGCAAGATGACATCAAGAAAGCCGTCAAACTATCGAAAACATTGGAGGATTAAAAATGGTTAAAGTTGCTGATTTACCAAGTTTTGATATGGCTGAGTCACTTAAAACTGAAGAAGACATTGTGATGTATCTCAACATGGTTCTTGAAGAGAATGATCCAGCGGAATTAGCTCATGCGCTTGGTGTAATTGCCAAAGCAAGAGGTATGACCCAAATTGCAAAAGAGGCAGGTATTGGGCGTGAAGCTCTCTACAAAGCTCTCCGTCATGATTCTGCTCCTCGTTTTGATACGATCAATCGTGTTGTACATGCACTTGGTTTAAAACTGACAGTACAAAATGCCTAACTAAGCTTTAAAAAATATGGACATACCGATGTCTATTACATGTTTTCGTTTAAATCTTTTTTCATAGATTCTTTTAATTGTAAAAAGAATCTATTTCTTTCAGTGGTATTTGGTTGACTATCTCTGAAGCCTTGCACAGCTTCAGATATTTCAGGTGTTCCATATAAATCAACTTTAAACTGCCACATTGCGAAAGATTTTGAATTTGCATCACTTGGCTCTACAGCTGCTTTATGTAAAGCATCCAGAAGACCTAAATACGCCTCTCTTTTTTCCTTATATTTAAGAGTCTGCTTTGCATTTTTCCTCGTTATTAATTGGTCTAATATTTTAGTAATTATTGCTGTTATGGCTGTTCCTATACCAAGCCCACCTAATAAGGGAATAATCCAACTTTCCATAAATTTTCCTACAAAAATGAAAAAGAAATTACTCTAATATTTTAGACATGTCATACATATCTTATTTAACATAAAATCTCTTATACGAAATAAAAATGTAAGCCCCAAATAGAAATGTCCGGTTTCTCCAAAGTAAAAATGTCCGCTTTTAGAATATGCACTTTTGCGATTATCGAAGCGGACGGTTTGATATGTTGGTGTCTATGTCGGATAAAGAACTTAAACGATTGTCAGTCTTGCAAGAAATCTGTGATCAACGCATAACTCAGTCTCAAGCTGCTCAACTACTTCATATTTCAGAACGTCAGATCAGACGCTTACTGAAAAAATACAAGGCTCAAGGGCCAGCTGCTTTAGCACATGCGGCACGTGGTCAAACCAGTAATTCCAGACTTCCTAAAGAACTTAGACTCAAATGCCTCAATATTATCGCTGAGCAATTCCATGGTTTCGGGCCAACTTTAGCGCATGAAAAGCTGACCAGCGTTCATGGATTCGATATCTCAGTGGAAACCCTGCGTTCATGGATGATTTCAGCCGATTTATGGATTCCTCGTGCCAAGCGACTTAAACGCCCGTATCAGCCTCGTTATAACCGGGACTGTTATGGTGAACTGATCCAAATTGATGGCTCACATCATGACTGGTTTGAAGGAAGAGCCCCTAAATGCTGTTTACTGGTTTATATCGATGATGCGACAGGAAAATTGCAGCATTTACGCTTCTGTGAGTCGGAATCAGCCTTTGACTATATGATTTCAACACGTTTATATGTCGAACAGCACGGTAAGCCCTTAGCGTTCTACAGCGATAAACATTCTGTCTTTAGGGTGAATCAAAGCAGCAAGAAAGACACCAAGATTACCCAGTTTGGACGCGTACTCAGTACCCTCAATATCGATATCATCTTCGCAAATTCACCACAGGCCAAAGGCCGTGTGGAACGAGCGAATAGAACACTTCAGGATCGTCTGATTAAAGAAATGCGGCTGGAAGGCATTTGTTCGATTGAGCAAGCCAATTCATGGCTGCCCTGCTTTATTGAGCAATTTAACCATAAATTTGCAAAGATGGCCTTTAATCCCAAAGACTTACATCGGACTGTCACTGAAACTGCTGATGAATTAGATGATATTTTTACTTGGCGTGAACCACGTAGAGTCAGTAATAGCCTGACGATTACTTATGATAAGTGTATGTACATTATTGAAAATACTAAAGAAAACCATAGGCTTCTTGGCAAGTATATTGAGTTTCTAGAATACCCAGATGGTACCTTCGCAATTGAATACCAAGGTAGAAAAATCAGTTACAGCATCTTTGATAGATTAAGCCAGCTCAACCAACGAGAGATTGTTGAGAATAAACGATTAGGTGCTGTTCTCAATCATATTCAGCAACAGCATGAACTATTGGAACAACAAAACAAGCGGAATCGTTCTCAAAAGATGCCAAGCAGACGTGCACAGAAAACTGCAGTTCAACAACGAAATCTGAATCCTGTGCTTGACTTGGAAATATCTGTATAGGACATTTCTATTTGGTTTTAAGGTAGGACATTTCTACTTAGGAATAACAACAGTGTGTAACTCCAAAGTAAAAATGTCCGCTTTTAGAATATTCGCTTTTGCGATGATCGAAGCGGACGGTTTGATATGTTGCTGTCTATGTCGGATAAAGAACTTAAACGATGTCAGTCTTGCAAGAAATCTGTGATCAATCCTTAACTCAGTCTCAAGCTGCCTGCAACGACTTTGATGTGAATCGTCGCGTTTCACATCTATTCCGCAACCATTATTCTACGCTTTTGATTAGTCCTAGTTAATAAATAGCGGGCGGGCTTTGAATGATGAAATTCCCTTGTAGAAGTCATATCAGTTGATCGAGATGCACTGGGCAGCTGAATCAACTGATGAAGTTGGGAAAATTCATCTATTCTTTGACTCATACCTATGACCTAGGCAAAGAAGTTTCACCTTCTAATATAAAAGTTCTGGCTGTTGGAGAACTGGCTGGTTTAATGTGCAGTGTGCCAGCCCCCTTCAAACCTTTAAATATGCCAATACCACTAACAACTTCCCAAAAGCCATTGTCATTAAGCTGTGGTTTACCATCTTTATCTGGTAAAAAAATAGCCCGCACTGTCCACTTGATGTAGGCAATATTCGCTTCTCCCTGACTTAAGATCAGGTAACCGCTAGGATCTCCGCTCACACCAGGAATGATATCGTGTCTGCCAAATTCAGTGACCGAAGCACCAGCAAAAAGACCTTTACCAACAGCTTGCCCTTCTCGCTTAACCATGAGCACAAAATGTCCTGTCCCATCTTTAAAGTCCATTTTGATTTGCTCTTTAGGCGTCATGACTGCTGAAATATCAAGGGCATCAGCAAATACTAAGCTTGGCTGAATAAGAGCAAGGGCAACAAACAGTTTAATAAAATTCTTCATAATTCTTCCTTGAATTGTTTTGATATTATGCCTTTACGTTATACGTATAATCGAAAAAGTGCTGAGCACAGACCATGTTCTAATGAACTCGTTTGAACTACAAGCAATCTCTGATCCTAGGAAACTGGATTGTGGACGACTGCCCCTCTAGATTCTTAAAATATTTCTATTCAAAGTTTTCAGGACTTAACCCGTCATTGGCAGAATGCTTTCTGATTCGATTGTAGTAAGCTTCACTATGTTCGAACAGATCGTATTAACTTCTTTTTGTGTAGCAGATAAGCTAAACGATGCTTCGAGCCTTTCATATGCGTATGTCTGCGCGCAATTGCAAATAAAGAGTCGGATGAGTCTGAAACCGCATAATCAATAGCTTGTTGTTTAATTTCAGGACTTGAGCAGACTGCTTCGCAAGATAGCCATAACTATATCTGCAAAGTTAATCTTAGGTTAACTTTAGATCGGTGCTATAAGATCCGATGAATCAAAAAAATACAGTTATTATCATTATTTTGTGTATTAAATAAACTCAAGGAATTTCATCTTATCCGCGTAAAAAAAGTTCATTATGCTGCTGATGCCAAAACATGGAGAAACCTAATGATTCATTTCATGCGGTCAATACCCTTGAGTCTGCTGTTTACTGTAGCACCTGTGGCCATCCTAATCAGTGCTTGTACGGCCGTGCATAATAATCCCTCTCTCACAAAGCCTAACTCTCCTAACAAGATGGCTTATCCCAGTATTGATCCAGATTTGAATGAACACCTTTATCCAAATGAAGCCGTGATAGCCGAAGAAATCTCAGATGTGATTGAAAAATCTATTCGCAAACAATATTCCGGAGGTACTGCTCTACGCGATGCACATCCCAAAGCACATGGCTGTGTACGGGCAGAGTTTCAGGTGAGTGAAACACTTCCTAAAAATTTAGCGCGAGGAGTTTTTATTCCTGGTAAAACCTATCCGGCATGGATTCGCTTCTCTAATGGTTCTCGTGATGCGACTCAAGCAGACATTCAAGCCGATGCTCGAGGCATGGCAATAAAACTTTTAAATGTACCTGGAAAAAAACTTTTAGAAGATGAAGACTCTACACAAGACTTTATTATGATTAATTATCCAATCTTTTTTGCCAATGATCCAAACCGCTATATGGCACTAATGCAGGATATAAACAGCGAAAACTTTTTTAGAAAACTTCATATTCCTTTTGCTCTAGGATCTAAAGGAACTTTAATTGCTTTAAACCTTAGAACCAAAATTTCAAATCCTCTACAAACACGCTATTGGTCAATGGTGCCCTATCAGTTGGGATTAGGTTCTAATCGTCAGGCAGTCAAATATTCAGCCCGAGCTTGCTCACCGATTAAAGATCCTATTCCAAACCATCCCAGCCATGATTATCTGCGCGAAGCACTTCGAAATAGCCTACAAAAGGATAGCGCTTGTATGGAATTTCTAGTGCAGCCCCGAACATCAAATACAATGTTAGTTGAAGATTCCATGA
This sequence comes from Acinetobacter brisouioides, assembly GCF_004331075.1. Taxonomy (GTDB): domain Bacteria; phylum Pseudomonadota; class Gammaproteobacteria; order Pseudomonadales; family Moraxellaceae; genus Acinetobacter. The sequence continues at coordinate 159,436 of NZ_SJNX01000006.1, forward strand.
CTGAGTGGGAAGAAACCCAAGCCCCTTTTTATCAGGTGGCGACTATTCGCATTCCCAAACAGGTTTTTGATACACCTGATCAGAATAAGTTTTGTGAAAACCTTTCTTTCATACCGTGGCATGCTTTACCTGAGCATAAACCACTTGGTGTCGTAAACCGAATGCGCAAGGTCATTTATGAGCGAATTAGCCAAGTCAGACATGAAATGAATTCTACTCAAAGACAAGCCCCTCAATAGCATATTTACACTCTTGCCTGTACGAAATAATAAAAAGTATAGATGGCATGCTTTTTATCAGAAAATAGCTTTATCAATTTGTTTATCCTCAATGCCCTAACCATTGTCACTACATTTATTGCTATCAACCTTGGTCTAGATTATGTTGATTTTCAAAATGATACAGCCGATGATTAGTTAATCAGTATGTAGCAGCCAACTTAATTGAATATCACGGACGATTTGGTGCACCAACCAATATACGTTATGTGGTTTACGGCTATTTACGCCAGTCGAAACCAAGTATCTGAATTGTAATAAATATTTAATAGACTGAAATGATGAAAAGTAAGGGTGCATTATGAACCAAGTGAAAAAACAACTGTGCGGATTGTTAGTCTGTCTAAGTAGTACCGCCATTTTTCCATTGGCATATGCTGATACACCGCTAAGCAGTACAATACAATCAACGGATACAGCGGCAAATACCGAATCACATTTTCAATTTCCAACAGAAGCCTCAATCAGCCCTTTTGTCATTGGTCTACAAAGCACTTATATCTTTCAGCATAAAGATGCGTTTCATGCCCCTTATTCTGGGTCAAATAGTCTGTTACCAACGCCTGAACGCAGTTATACCTTTACAGCAACAGCACTGTTAGGTGCGCACTTGTGGCAAGGTGGTGAGCTTTATATCACCCCAGAGTTATATCAGGCACATGGTTTATCCAACCTGACTGGATTGGCTGGCCCCGTCAATGGTGAGCAGCAGAAAGGTGGTAGTTCACATGGTTTAAATCACTACATTCCCCGTACTTTCTTGAAGCAGACATGGGACTTGGGTGGTGACCATGTTCAGCTTGCGCCAAGCTTGACACAATTTGCGGACACCGTCACGTCAAAGCGGTTGGTTGTCACGGTAGGAACAATGGCAATCACCGATATTTTTGATACCAGCCCAACAATAGGTGATCCCCGTAATAATTTTATGAACTGGTCATTCCTGACCTACGGTGCGTATGACTATGCCGCAGACATGAAAGGCTATACTTCAGGAATTGCTGTTGAATATTACAATAATGACTGGGCATTTCGTTATGGTCGATTTTTAATGCCAAAGCAAGCGAATGGTCTCATCTTGGATGATCATATTCAAAATAGTTTTGGAGAGCAGGTCGAACTTGAGCATGATCATAAGATTGGCGATTTATCAGGTCTAGTGAAGGTCTTGGTATACCGCAATGTTGCCAACTTTGGAAATTATCACACCGCTGTTGATCAAGCAGCTGCGGAAGGTGTAACTCCCAACATCATGTCATCACAGTCTAAGCATACCAAAGATGGCGTAGGCATCCATATTGAGCAACATATTACGCCTGATATTTCTCTGTTTACCCGATTATCAACCAACAATGGCAAATATGAACAATGGGCATTTACTGAAATTGATCGGCAAGCACAATTTGGGTTCACGGGCAATGGAAAGCTGTGGGGACGAAATAATGATAATTATGGTGTTGCTTATGCCATAAATGGCTTATTTAATTCACACAAAGATTACTTGAAAGCTGGCGGTTTAGGCGGTTTTCTTGGTGATGGTACGCTACGCTATCATACAGAAGACGTCTTTGAAGCTTATTATAATATTGCTCTAACTAACGCTTTACAGTTAACCCTTGACTACCAAAACATCGCCAATCCTGGATATAACGCAAATCGTCATGGCCCAGTGAACGTGTTGGGTATACGGGTACATGCTGCATTTTTCTAATGTCGATATTGAGTAAAATATCATCAAATATGAGCCTGAATCAGTAATAATATGTTCAATTGATTGTTAAATTTAACTGCAAGACCGAACCTAATAGTCGTTTGGTTTTGCATATTTCAATTAAATCCATCCTTAAACCTGAATCACACCATATAAGATATTGTTAATCAATTGAGTTTATTTTTTCAGCTTGAGTACATTACAGTGTCGGTTTTGCAAGATAACTCATGACTCCCCGATCATAGCACTCCAAGCTAAAAATGACTCTGGCTTTCTCTCGGGTTGCGATCACCACACTTGCGCCTAAATTTGGTTACCCCATCAAACACTTTGATCTCGATATATGAGCAATATATTGCATAAGTTTTAGGTTAACAAAAAACAACTGCGGCACAACTCTTGTCAGATTCAGTAGCGTATTAAACAACTGGAACGTCAAAATAAAGAATGACTACGGGCGAATGAATTTCGTAAAGCTGCAGCTTTTACTTTACTCAAATCGCTTTTATCTCCCAGTAAAATGCCTTTTAATTCTTCAGTGAAAGATTCAAGTACAGCGATGAACGATTCATTAAACTTTTTGCAGAAATCGCCAAAAAGACAAAATAATTCGGGCATATGATCCACGAACAAGCATTATTCTTATAACTTATATTTTATAGATACTCAGATCTTTTCTATTTATTTTCTTATGCAAAACCCAGCTTGATATATTGGGTGAGTATCCAGTGAAGTGACTCACTGGATACGATAAACAAGACGCGATTAAGCAGATTCTACTGCCAATGCGACGCCCATTCCCCCGCCAATACATAAAGTTGCTAATCCTTTTTTGGCATCACGACGTTGCATTTCATGCAATAATGTCACCAAAATACGGCAACCTGAAGCACCAATCGGGTGACCTAATGCAATGGCACCACCATTGACATTCACTTTATCCATGTTTAAACCAAGTTCTTTTGCTACACCCAACGCCTGTGCTGCAAAAGCTTCATTTGCTTCAATTAAATCCACTTCATCCAGACTCCAGCCAGCACGAGTCAAGGTTTTCTTCACCGCTTCAACTGGACCTAGGCCCATAATTTCTGGCGCAACACCCGACACGGCATAGGCTTTAATGCGTGCCAGTGGTTGTAAGCCCAGCTCTGCCGCCTTTTCTGCACTCATCACCAACACTGCTGCTGCACCATCATTAATGCCCGATGCATTACCTGCAGTCACACTACCATCTTTTTTAAATGCTGGTCGCAATTTAGCCAGACTTTCAGCATTGGTGTCGGCTTTAATATATTCATCACGATCAAAAACCAAAGGTTCACCTTTGCGCTGTGGTACATAAACTGGCGCGATTTCCGCAGAAAATTTACCTTCAGCCTGAGCTTTAGCCGCCCGTTGTTGTGAAGTTAAGGCTAATGCATCTTGCTCTTCACGGTTAAGCCCGAGCTTTTCTACAATATTTTCTGCAGTAATGCCCATGTGATATTGGTTATAAACATCGGTCAAGCCATCATAAACCATGCTATCTACGAGCTGAGCATTCCCCATTTTCTGGCCATTGCGCATTTGAATAAAATGCACGCTTTGTGACATCGACTCTTGCCCACCAGCAACTACAATATCAGCCTCACCTGAAACAATTGCCTGAGCCGCTAAATGAACAGCACGTAACCCTGAGCCACATACCACATTTAAGGTTGACGCGGGTACCGTAATCGGAATTCCTGCTGCAATTGCTGCTTGACGTGCAGGGTTTTGCCCCACGCCTGCCGTCAATACATTGCCCATAATCACCTGATCAACCTGTTCTGGCTTGACTGCTGCGGCATCTAAGACTGCACGAATTGCAACCTGACCCAATTGAGGAGCACTGACACTGGAGATTCCACCAAGAAAACTCCCCACTGCGGTACGCTTTGCTGCAACAATTACGACTTCTTTCATTGTATTCCCTAGAATTTTAAATGTTTTTTTATTAAGTCAAATGGTGAACTGCATTTTTTTATCAAAATACAGTTCACACCAATTACAAGTTATTATGATTAAAACAGGTTAACCTGCACGTAACGACCTGGAGCAGCTTCCTTAACAGGATATAATTCCGTACCTAATACACGTGCTGGTACTTGCTCTCCTGCATATGGTGCAACCCATTCTTGCCAGCGTAACCACCAAGATTCCGGATGGAACTGCGCACCATCTAACCACTCTTTGCTATTACTATAAGGCGCAGAATGAGTATAACAGCCGTATTTGTTACGGCTTGGCGGATTGACAATACCCGCTACATGCCCTGATTCACCCAGTACTAATGTTGATTCACCACCTAAGACAGTCGCACCTTTAAAGCAAGCATCCCAGAGTGCAATATGGTCTTCTTGTGTTGCAATAAAGAAGTTAGGTGTTTTAACCCGCGATAAATTCAAACCAACGCCATTAATTTTAATTTTGTTTGGCTGAATCAGATCATTGTTCAAATACAACTGACGCACAAGAAAACTATGCACCTTGGCTGGAATATTGGTGCTATCACTATTCCAATATAAAATATCGAAATCTGAAGGATCATTACCTTTCAGGTAATTTTCAATGTAATAGTTCCAATATAAGGTATTTTCACGCAGCAGGCTAAATGTCACAGCCAACTGGCGACCATCAAAATAACCAGTTTGTTCATTCAATGTTTCAATACTTGAAACCACTGGTTCATTAATGAATACACCTAAACTGCCAGGATTGTCGAAATCAATCAATGTCGCCAGATAAGTTGCACTTTTGACATGATTTTTCAGACGCTTACCGACATAATAGGCCTGTGTGGCAGCCAATAAAGTTCCGCCAATGCAGTAACCAATTGCATTTACTTCTTTCTCACCTGTCATTTCTTCGATGACCCGTAAGGCTTCGACAGCTCCAGAAATGACAAGATCATCAAAGGCGATATTTTTTTGCTCTGCCTTGGGGTTACACCATGACATTAAAAATACCGTATGTCCTTGATGGCGTAACCAGTTCACAAACGAATTCTGTTCGCGCAAGTCAAGTACATAATATTTATTGATAAATGGTGGAACCACTAAAATCGGCGTTTGATGAACTGTTTCAGTCACAGCTTCATATTGCAATAACTGGAATAATTCATTTTCAAATACGACAGCACCTGACGTGTATGCTAAGTCATTGCCCAGACTGAACGAGTCATTGTTGGTCATGCGTACAGACAAATACTTTCCACTGTTCATCAGGTCATCATAAAACGTTTCCATACCCCGAACTAGATTTTCACCTTGTTCGTTAATCGTTTGCTGAATCACTTCAGGATTAGTCCACAGGAAATTGCCTGGTGCAAAAGCATTAACCATCTGACGGGTGAAAAAATGAATGCGGTAACGCACTTTATCAGGAATACCGTCCACAACATCTAGCATGTCTTGAACCAGTTTACTGAAATGCAAATAAGACTGCGTTAACAGGTCATAATTTGGCTCATCTTGCCACAATGGATTGGTAAACCGACGGTCACCACTTTCAGGTTTCACGAAAGGTTCAACCTGACTCCCCATTACACCACGTAGCATGACATTTTGGTAAATCTGCATCTGGCCCTGCCACCATTTGCATTGCATTTCCATTAAGCGCGCTGGATTCTTGACCAACGCTTCAAAAAACACCGCCATGTCATCATTGTTGACTTTTGCCAGTGCCTCATTTAATGGATTTTTACCATAATAAAATTCTTGTACTTTTTCCCACATATTTTCATGTACATTAAAAAAATTCTGTACATTCTGATTAAACTGAAAAATATTTGGCTCCATTTCACCTCTCCAACTGATTACTGACCTTACCTTTGCATCAATGACACTATGAAAAACGGGGAAGTTACTGGCACTTCCCCGTGTGTTGAGCTTGATATGTCATGGTCTGAGATTGGTGTTATTTAGCGTTTGGCATAGATTCGCTAACCAACTTGTCGAATTCAGATTTGAATTCAGAGGTTAGGCTAGCAAGTTTTTTTCCATCTTCAATCATTTGCTGGCTAAGCTTGGTCATGGTTTCCATTTGTTTGGTACAACAGCCAACCATGCTTTGCATATCTTTAACTTCGCTGTTTGCAAACACTTGTGACAAAGTGATGTCTGCATATTGACGAGCAGCATCTAATTGTAAATTAGTTAAATCAGCAAAGTTTTTAGCAATCAGACTGTTAAATTTTGCATAAGGTTCAAACATGCTTTTATATTGACTGTTCATGTTTGTAAACATTTCACCATATAGCATTAGAATTTTCTCCGTAGAATTATGATTAAGTAACATACTTTATTAAAAAAACATCAAATGAGCCATCAATAGACACATCTTATTGCATATACAAGCCACCGTTCACTGACAGTGTTTCACCCGTAATATAAGCACCGTTATCACCTACAAGGTATAATACCGCTGCTGCAATTTCTTCTGGTCGAGCCAAGCGTTGCAATGGAATTTGATCCTCAATGCTCTTGACGACTTCTTCACGCATTGCAGTTACCATCGGCGTTGCGGTATAGCCTGGAGCTACCACATTGACACAGATACTAGAACGAGCACCTTCTTGTGCCAAGGCTTTGGAAAAACCAATAATCCCAGCTTTTGTCGCTGAATAGTTTGCCTGACCAAACTGACCTTTCAAGCCATTCACCGAACTGATATTCACAATACGCCCACTTTTCTGTTCCAACATTTTAAGGAATACAGGCTGTGTCACTGTGAATAATGTTTTTAAATTGGTATCAATCACTTGTGTCCACTGTTCGAAGGTCATTTTTTTGAAAGTGGCATCGCGGGTAATACCTGCATTATTGACCAGTACATCTACACGACCTTCTGCCTCAATTGCCTCATGAATCGCTACCGTTGCTTCTTCATGCTTGGTCAGGTCGGTCAAAATGAAACGTACATCACTTTCATTAAAACCTTCATTAATTAACCATTGCTTTTCGCGGTCTTCCTCACGAGGAACAACCGTAGCAATAATTTTATAACCTGCAGCAACCAACTGGCGACAAATTTCACTACCAATCCCACCCAAAGCGCCAGTAACAAGTGCAACCTTTTTTTCAGACATACGTTTTACCTTTAAAATCATTTATTTAAATATTAAAAATAGATATTTATTTATTTTTTATCAGTACATAAGTTAACCTTTAACTTATTACGCAAGTATTACAATCACTACTTATTTTTATCGAAAAATGTAACTATTTTCTATTCTCATCTCCCAATAAAAACTCATCCAGTATCTAAAATTAACTTAATCACTCATTTCCTAATAAATCTTGATGGATGGTGATCTGCATTATCAATGGGTCACAACTCTCGTAGTTAAGCCATTCTTGGCTCTTGCGATTGTCGCCATTCAGGCGTTAGTAGCAGACGATATTCTTTTACTTTCTATGAGTGATATGATTCCTGCGGATGGTCGGATTCTGATGGCTAAAGATTTATTTGTTGTACAAGCTGCGATGATAGGAGAATCTTGAGCTGTTGAAAATACGCTCTTCAAAAAGAGTTAAATACAATCAACTCACTGAATATAAAAAAATATTCTTATAGAGGCTAATCTAGATTCAGCGACAGCTGTCGTGTTAACGATAGATACTTAGCTATTTAATTCTGATTTTTCTGAAGCAATAAATATTGCTCAAGCTCATCAATTGGCATCGGTTTACCAAACAAATAGCCTTGGTAATCATAACAACCATATTGTTCTAATACATCACGTTGAGCGTCAGTTTCCACACCTTCAGCCAGCACAGAAATTCCAAAAGTTTTTGTCAAGGCAATGATAATTTTGGCAATTTCAGCGTCACTGGAATTAACCAAAATATCACGAACAAAACTTTGATCGATTTTTAATTGATCAATCGGAATTCGTTTTAGATACGTAAGAGATGAATAACCTGTCCCAAAATCATCTAGAGAGAACATTACCCCATAACGTTTAAGAACCATCATTTTTTCAACAATATCTTCCACACGCATCACTAAGGCACTTTCAGTGAGTTCCAGTTTGAGTAAATGAGCTGGAGCCTGTGTACGTTCCAGAATTTCAATCACATCTTGGACAAATTCATCACGACCAAATTGGCTAGCGCTAACATTCACGGCCATGCTGAGTTGAGCTGTTTTTGAGTGCTTAGCCCATTTACTCAATTGCTGACATGCACTTTCTAGTACCCACTTACCCAGTGGAATAATAAAGCCATTTTCTTCTGCAACAGGAATAAAGCGAGCAGGTAAAATTAGCCCTTTCGTTGGATGTTGCCAACGTAATAAGGCTTCTACACCAGTCATCTGTTGTACATGATTAACTTGTGGCTGGTAATACAGCACAAGCTGATTTTTTTCTAGTGCCTGACGTAGTCCAGCATCAATCTCAGCACGTTCCTGAACCTGAGATTGAATCAGTGGATCAAAGAAGCGATACGTATTTCGACCATAGTTTTTTGCTTCAGACATTGCTATATCTGCGCGTTTAATCGGATCCTGAACATTTTCGTGTGCTTGTAAACCAAACAGGCTGATCCCAATGCTGGCAGAGCTGCGATATTCCGATTTTTCAAAGAAATATGGTTGAGAAAGTGCCTGTAAAATACATTTTGCAGTCATTTCCGCGTGCTGGATGGCTTCTGTTTCAGATGCACTTTGGTCAAGCAGTAGAACAAATTCATCACTTCCAAGGCGGGCAATCATGTGATTTGCTCCAGCACAATCTAACAGGCGAGCTGCTACTTGTTGTAATAAGCGATCCCCAGTTTCATGACCTTCAGTATCGTTCAAGGCTTTAAAATTATCCAGATCAATACACAGAACTATGCCCAACTGTTTTTTATGTTCCGCTTCTCTCATACTCTTTTCAAGATGATCCAAAAATAGACGACGGTTTGGCAGTTTGGTCAGAGAGTCATAAAATGCTAACAAGCGTATTTTTTCTTCTGAAGCTTTATAAGCAGAAATATCGGTAATCGATGCGACATAATGAGTCGTTTGACCCTTTTCATCACGTACACTGGCAATCAAGATATACTGTGGGTACATCTCTCCGTTTTTACGTTTATTCCAGATTTCACCCTGCCATGATCCTGTGTTACGGATATGATCCCACATGGTGGCATAGAAACTTTTGTCATGTGTTCCAGATTTTAGGAGACGGGGGGTTTGCCCAATCAGCTCTTGCTGGCTATAACCCGTAATTTCTGTAAAAGCCCGATTGCTACGCAAAATTTTCAGATTTGGATCCGTGATCAGCATTCCAACCTGGGAATCAAACGCAGCAGCTGCAATGCGCTGATTTTCTTCTGCTTTTTTAATTTCTGTAATATCGCGTGCCGAGCAGAAAAATACTTCGTAGTCATCAATATGTACCAATACCGAACTGACTTCTACAGGATAGGGTTCACCTTGCGCATTATAGTAAAACGTTTCAAAGCGAATACCTTCAGGAGTGCGAATACCATTTTTTATAAGATCTTGAATCTCGGCTTTATTATAACAGGCATCCCAATAGCACGGAGTTTGACCAATCGCTTCTTCTGGCGTATGACTGATCATTCGAAAGAATGACTCACTCGCTTCAAGAAGCCGACCTTGACCATCAAGGACATGAATACCGTCATGCGCATTGTGCAATAACATCTGACAACGACGATTGGCAAAAAAACTCGCCTGAATCTGACGCCAAAGTAACCACGCTGCAATAGTCGTCACCGAGAGGAAGATAAATTCTAACAACACGGCTTTGGTCACGTCATTATACCATTGCGCCAGATAATCTTGTTCGGCGAAGGCAACGACGACAAAAACAGGCATGCTGCTTAACCTACGAAAAGTACCAATACGCGGAACTTTATCTGTGGTGCGTCGTGTATAAATGGTGCCAGACTGTATGCCAGAGTGAACCAGCTGAGATAGTTCTGGTGGACCACCAACAAACCCCACCTGACCATTCCGTGTCTTAAGCATAGGGTTGCGTGCGATAATTCGCATATCCAAGTCTTGTACCAATACGACCCCTTTGGGGCCTACATTCAGTTCAGTAATCAGATTATTAAAATAGCTGGCAGGCAATACAGCACTAATAATTCCAGCAAAACTTCCATCAGCGTGATTGTAACGTCGTGCAAATAAATGAATCCAGCCCTGACCATTGGGATTTCTGATCAGTTTGGTGACAAACAGCTGTTCTTTATTTTGCTGTTGGGCATCTTGAAAAAAACTATAATTTTCATAATTCCAAGACCCATCACCAATACTACTATTGCCAAATTTGACTTGACCTTTTTCATCGGTAATGTTGATTCTTGCAACAGAACTGATCCAATCTTCTTGTTTTTGAATTAATAAGTTAATGTCCTGATCATTGATTTGTTTTTTCTCACGTAATTCTTTTTCTACATAGGCTTGCAGAGTATGCAAAGATAAATCGATTTCCCTTGAACTGATGCTAACGCTTTTTTCAAGCAGTAAAGTTAAATTTTCAAGACTAGTCCGAACTTCAGCTTCTTTGCGCTCACGCGAAGTTTGCAAGGTATAAGCCAATAAGCTGATCATGAAAATATTCATGATCACTACCGTGAGAACAATAAACACAAAAATAGATTTGTTTTTTTGCAGCATATTTGCTCTGTGAGTTAGAGTTCTATTTACGCTGCAATAGCCAGCAGCGCCCAAAAAGTTAATCTTTTGGGTTAAGCGATTAGCTTAAAAATTACCAAAAAATACACACAACAATATTGTTATATATTAATGAATAATGTAATGAATTTTCAGTGATTAAGCTAGTCCTGTTTGAATACACATCCATTTTATAGAAGCTTTCTAACACTCAAGTATTTGTTTATTTAAAAGATATAGTGGTCAACAAATATAGATACGGTTTTAGTTTTTTGTTTAAATTTACTAAGGGTTAAAATTGGTGTGGTCTAATATGGTGGCTGCCCGACCTCTAAAGTATGACCAACCTATGATATTGAATATCCTTGATCCACTACAAGACTGGCTGCTGCCAGCTTAAATTTAGGAGTAAATGCTGTTATTGATCTCATTGAGCAGCTCTAGATGATTATATTATGACCTAATTAAGTGTTCAGCTTTATTAGAGCACTACAATTTAAGTAAAATAGACCTGTCGAGAATAAAGTGTATTCGACTTCATTTTTTTTGATTTTATACATATAGTTGCCTCGACTATGATCAAAATTCAACCATATTTTTTTGTATTTAGCTATGATATTCACCCGTTATGAAAACAATTTATTAGGTCATGATATTGACTAAAATATAAATTCTATTTCATTACTCAGGCTATTAATTAAATACACATTAAGTATTCTGTGAAATTATCCAAGATTTTGCTGAAAAAATAAATTCATAATTCAAAGCCAATAGTATGCTTTGCATATTGAAACTATTACGGTCTTCGGGTAACTGTAACAAAAGTGGTAACCGTGTCACCCCATTTTCACCATTTGCAAATGCATAGTGGCGTATTTTGGAGTCCATGGCCGAAATTAAATTCTTTGCTTCTAGATAAACGCTTTCTTGAGAAGCTTGTTTCTGAATTGCAATGATTTTGAGATAACAGTGATCTCGGATATCAATGATATTCTGTTTTAATTCATTAATTTTAAACTCATGGTTTTCAGACTTGTTAAAGAACCGTTTAATAAAACTGGCTTTTTGCGTGTTTTGTGTTTCTCGTTCTAACTGGCGTAGCTGCTGCTGAATATTGCGAGTTTGCTCAATCGCATCATTAAGCAGTTCTCTAATTTGTTCAGTGGGCGCTAAAACTGCTTGTACATGTTGTTGATAGTGATGTTCATCATAGAAAATCATGAAAATCTGTTTCCGGCGCTGTTCTAATAATTTTAAATACGCAATCACACGATATTTGAATAGGCGTGCATGCTGATTGAACTGAAGCATTGGCTCCTGCGATAAAATTTCCAGTTGATGTAGAAACTCATTCAGTAACCTAAGCATATTGAAATAGCAAAATTCTAATTCATCCGTATGTTGAACGCTTTTTTTTAAACCTTTTAGGAAAGGTTCAAAAATATTTACAGACAAATCTTTTTCTAAAACTTCGAGATGCTCTTTCACCAAATGATCGACTGAAAAACTTTGAATATTCAGAATTTCTTTCAAGTTCGGAATGAGATGCTGTTGATTATATTCATGCAGGGATTCAATCAGTTCCACAATGTGCGGATTCATTTCGCGTTGAATACCAATGATTTTGGTCATCAGTTGTTTAAAATTTTCAACATAATCTGGTTGATCAAGCTGTTGTGGATCGAGAACTAGACCACTGATATAAAATCGATCTTCTTTACCGAAATTTTCTTCAGTTAAGAAGCGGCGAATTGAATAAGCGGAAACTGAATTATCGTAAGAGCCGCTGAGGACAAAATAATATTGAAAGGTTTTGATAATTTCAAAGTTACGAACCTGTTGTTCAGTAATAAAATAATCCTGAAAAATGGCCAGTTTCTGTTCAGCATATTCACTCGGTAAAATTTGGGCAAACCAGTTTCCCAGAATTTCACTTTTCATGAAGACTTCAAAGATAAAAGTACGAATTTGCTCTCTGTCCAAACCACGATGATTTTCCGAAACGGCAAAATTTAACTGTCGAATAATTAATGCAGCATCATAGAGAAATGCTTTTTTTATGAGTTGCTGTGCCTGAATATCTTTTTGATTTTCCAGATCTATTTGATTAATTTCACGAACAATCGTTTCTAAATAATCTGCAACTTGAAAGTCGGTTTGATAATTCTCTAGATAACTGAAACTGGTATTAATTCTTTGCGCAAGTTCTAATAGCTCTGAATTTTGCGTATGAAGAGCAATATCTTTTAAACGAATATAATCTTTAAATTCAAAAGTATGGGTAAGGTAATTCCAATAGATATTCTGAGGTTTTAGGTACTCATCTTCTATTTTTTGATGCAGTTCTTTAGGTGTGGCAGAGAGTATAGAATCAAGTTGTTGCTGCCAATTTCTATCAAGAATGGGATCAATTTGTTTTAACTTTACCCGAAGCTGATAAGGAATATATGTCTGCATGGCAATCCAAAGCTCTTAAACTGAATTCAATATTAAAAACGTGTTTAATATCACAAAAATATCCAATAATTTGTATTTTGCATAGAATTTTATGTGTATAAATTGTATTTTTGCCTAAGAATTTTAGATTAGGTACAACAGCAAATCGTCTGGATATTAAGCGTCTATTTTTGTCAACTCTCCCTATCGGCTTATTGATCAAGAAATATGGTTATGATTCGGAGCATATTTGTGAAGTTGCTCGAAATCACAAGATGATTCCGACTATTCAAAGAAAACCTAACAGCAGAAATGATCCTTGAATTCTAAATCTTTCACGCTTTCATCCATTGTTCAATTTTATACCCATATGATAATCCAATATATATGGTTTAACATATGTGTTGGATATATGGACTATATGTATTTTATCTAGGGAATATGCATGAGCACTCAAGAGATTTATTCAACAGCAACGTCATCGGACTCCCATCCCAAAACATTAGTTTTCTGGGCTTGCAGTTAATTTTAGTCATCTTTAATTTACGCACAATTTTTTCTGGTTTGGACACGTTAATGCCAAAAATTCTGGAAATCGCTGCATTTCAGCTCGGAATTAGCCAGTTTAATCAGCCCCAAAAGATGATTTACCCGATGCTCTGCGTTCTCGTTTATCCTGTATACGACGAACTCCGAAATAAGATTCATCGAGTTCAATAATGCCGCTGAATAAAAATATGTGTTCAGATCCAGTTGCAATTTTTTGGTGTAATTTAAATTTAGTTGAAAGAGTAAGTAAAAAATTCACTTTTATACTGTAAGTGCTTTAATTTATTAAATAAAATAAATGAGTGCGCCTGTAAATTATTATGTAATAGAAATAAGTAAAATAACTTAACAGATAAAAATATGTTACTATTATTTTAGTATTTACATTAAAGTTTATTAATTTTATATGAGTAAAAATACCAATCTTGAACTTTGCCCTATAGCCCGAAGCTTATCAGTACTTGGTGATGCATGGAGCATGTTAATTTTACGTGATGCGCATGTTGGTTTTACACGCTTTGATCAATTTCGTAAAAGTTTAGGTATTGCACCAACGATGTTAACAAAACGTTTATCTGTTTTAGTTGATGAAGGGCTACTTGAAAAGAGACAATATTCAGAACATCCTCCACGTGAAGAATATGTATTAACTCAAGCGGGTAAAGACTTTTTACCTGTTTTATTTGTGATTGGCGCTTGGGGACGTAAGTACAAACCTTATGAACACCCAGAGCAAATGGTTACATTTCTTGATGCTGAAAAAGGCACTGAAATAGAACCCATTGTGATTGATCAAGTGACTGGTGCGGAAATTGGCACACGTACGATTCGCCAACACACTGAATAAAGTTAAAAAGGCACTCAATATGAGTCATGCTGATCAGTTAAGGAGTTTGGTAATAAATCCCTTAACTTTTTAGTTCTTCACAACAGAGTCTTACATTTTCGAAATCAAATACTTGGAGCTCACCTATTACTTTGGATAAGCCCAAAGTAATCAAAGGCATTGTCATTCGCAAAACTCGCCAAATACCTTTTATTGATTAATAAATCGCAGAAACTGTACTTTTCCAAAGTAGTCTTTCCTCGAACAGTTGCGGATGACGTTTCCGCGTATCGAATAACATCATGAATTTAAAAAATAAAATTCCAGTCAATTTCTTAACTGACTGGCATTACTCAATATGAGTGCTCTTTTATGCGGTTTATTTTAATAATCGATTCATTATTTTATTCGAGTCCGCTGCGTCGCATAAGTTCCCCAACCACTACGTAACACCGACTTAATAAATGCCCATAGCCCACTTTCTTTAGGCTTAGGATTATTACCTTTGGCAATACGATTTAATTGTTGGGTATACCAAAGTACTTCCATAATGCCTAGACGATCAATTTTTTTAATTCCAGTTTTGATTGGCTGAACCGTTTGTTTGCTATTCGTTCCAGCTAACAAATATTTTGGGGCATCAGGGTCTATTGCCATAAGTCTCGCAATACCCACCAGATCAAA
Organism: Acinetobacter brisouioides; assembly: GCF_004331075.1. Classification (GTDB taxonomy): domain Bacteria; phylum Pseudomonadota; class Gammaproteobacteria; order Pseudomonadales; family Moraxellaceae; genus Acinetobacter. The sequence goes on from NZ_SJNX01000006.1 coordinate 174,575, forward strand.
TGAACCAGATTCCAGCGCTTGGTTCATACCTTCTACAGTTCTAAAACCACCTGTAACCATTAGTGGGGTTTTTACATGGTTTCTCACTTTTTCTGCAAACTCAATAAAAAATGCTTCGCGTGCAATTGTTGAAGGTTTTTGTGGCGCTTTAGCTACACCAGACTCATAAGTCCCACCTGAAATTTCAATCAGATCAATCCTTGCGGCTGCTAACGCTTTAATGACTTCTAATGAATCTTCTTCCGTAAACCCACCTTTTTGAAAATCTGCCGAGTTGAGCTTAATTGCGATTGGAAAATCTGTGCCGACCTGTTTTCGAATTTCCGTATAAACTTCCATTAAAAATCGACGACGTTTTTCGGGTGTACCGCCCCACTCGTCATGTCTTAAATTGTGCAATGGTGATAAAAATTGATTAATCAGATAACCATGTGCAGCGTGTATCTCAACACCACTGAATCCAGCACTTTTACATATCGCTGCACTACGACCAAACCGCTGAATAATATCTATTATTTCTTCATGAGTTACTTCATCTGGAGTCGCAAATAAAGATTGCATTTCAGCACCAAATGGCACTGCTGATGCAGAAATATTACGGATGTTTAATCCTTTTGGGGATTGTTTTCCGGGATGGTTGAGTTGCGCCCACAATTGAGAACCTTGCTCGGTAACGCTTTTCGCCCATTTCTGTAAAATTTCAAAATCACGTTCATCTTCAATCACAACATTTCCAGGTTCCCCCAAGGCACGTCGGTCAATCATAATGTTGCCCGTGATAATCATGCCGATTCCTGATGCTGCCCAACGCTGATATAACCGAATATGTTTTTCGGTTGGATTATTTGAATAGGTGGCTAACGTTTCACTGGTTGCTGCTTTAGCCAAACGGTTTGGAATCACGACCCCATTCGGTAAAGTTAAAGCCTGATTCAGAAGATTCGTTTTTAATTGCAGATGAGTCATGGGCTTCTCTCACACAGTTAAAGATAATTTAGGATGAGGCTGAATAAAGTCCACTAAAATTTGAAACCACATCACATCAACAAAATTTCCAGTAATCACAATATCCTGTGTTCTCAGTGCAGTTAAAAACGTATTGATACTGTCTTTAGCAGACAACACCGTAAAACCTTTACTGCCTGTCTTAAAGATAAAGGAAAAACTTGGTGATTTGGTTTTGCCTGCATGAGAATTAATCTTGCCATTCTTGACTTCAAAATAACGCCCTTCTCCACTTACAGTTTGAATTTGGAACGTGACATTTTTATCTTTTACAAACGCAGCGCATTTCGGATTTGTTTTCACCGCCCGTTGTAACATCTTGGTCAGCATCCACAGTAATAACTTAAATTTCATCATTTTATTTCCCAGTTTATCTATATATAAATCAGACGCTTTAGGCAGCCTTATGGATTACTCATCAAGAAACTGTATTGCATGCTTAACAAAACGTTCAGGATATTGAAACTGCGCAGCATGTCCTGCATCGGGATAAATAAATAGTTGTGCATTGGGAATATTGAGTGCCATGTGATAAGCATTGATGGTCGGAATCATTACATCATCCACACCATTGAGAATAAACGTCGGCTGTTTAATTTCACGTAAATGTGCAAATGGATCTTGTTCATCAAGCTTCGGTAAAAAATGCAGATTGGCTTCCATCTGAGCTTGCATCACATCAACCGAACTTGCTGGATCTTGATCTTTACGCTGATGTCGACGTTGCCAAAATTCATGACCTGCTTGAATCGCGGCTTCTGATCGACCAAAAAATAAAAATAGAAAATCTTCTTCAGAAGGCACAACACTGGTTGCATGCTTCAATACCGAAGCAAGTACATCAGGATCATCACCACGTGGTTTTCCACCTCTTGGCCCTGTACCCAAAAGCATCAATTTTCTGATCAATTCAGGGTGACGACGAGCCAAATCCTGTGCTTGAAATCCTCCCAGTGAAAACCCGAGTAGATCTACCTGGTTTAAACCCAATGCACGAATTACACAAGCTGCATCATCAGCCATTTCTTCTATGCGGGTGCGAGGTTGACCTGTGGATGAAGCAACGCCGCGACCATTAAACAAAATGACTTCTCGCCCTGCCGCTAATCCATCAGTAATTAATGGATCCCAGTTGTCTAAGCCACCGCGGAAATGTTGCAGAAAAAATAAAGGCGGTTGTTGCGCGTCTGGATTACCCCAGCGACGATAAGCAAACTTTGCTCCATCTATTTCTATAAATTGTGTTTCAGCGGTTTGATGTGTAATCGCGTTCATCTTGATTGTCCTAATTTTTAAATATTTGGTTGGGTCTAATTTTATTTAGCTAAAAAAGTGAGCGATTGTTTGACGAAATCATCATGAAACTGAAAGATTCCACCATGCCCTGCATCGGGATAAATAATGAGTGTGCTATTTGGTAAGCGTTTGGCTAAATCATAGGTGTTCACTGTTGAAACCATGCGGTCATGATCACCATTCGCAATCAGTACTGGCTGTTGAACCATAGAGAGATCTGCAGGTTTCTTATTTCCCCATTTTTTTAATGCTTTAAGCTGGGCACGATAAGCGGAAATCGTAATTTCTTTATCTCTATTTTCAGTTCGTTGATGAATACGTTGAACGAACTCTTTCGCAGCAGCTTTACCCTGATCTGTACGGGTAAAAAAGAGATAAACTTTAGGATCCTGACCAGTTACCATCCCGCGTACTAAATCCCAATTAGAAATTCGTCCCACAGTACTGATCCCCACACCACCTGCAGGGCCAGTTCCAGATAGGATCATTTTTCTCACTAAGTTTGGTTTTTTCAACACAATTTCCTGTGAAATCATGCCGCCCATCGAGAAGCCAAACAAATCGACTCTTTTAAATCCTTTCGCTTCAATAAAAGTAAGTGCATCATCTGCCATTTGCTCAATCGATTTTGCAGGTTCACCTGTAGACGCACCAACTCCACGATTATCAAAAATGACAACATGATGTTTCGCTGCAATTCCATCAATTATTCGTGGATCCCAATTGTCCAATACAGCAGCCAAATGATTGAGAAAAATTACAGGTGTCCCACCATTTTCTTGACCATATTCACGATAGGCAAAGTTAATACCACCTGCTGAGATAAATTGAGTCGAAACATTTGTCCATTGATATTGCTCTTCTGTCATTACAGTTACTCCTGAATTCTGGGCCATACCTGCTTTTACATCCGCATAAGCTGAACTAGTGACAACTAAAATCATTGAAAACAGGCTCTTTTTGAGTAAATTACTCATGATTTATTTCCTAAAGTACGCTTTTATACCTGAACCATTCACCTTAAGAATAAGAATCTTAAATGCACTGAATCATTCATATCTTGAGCTGGTCTACACGTCACTTTCGATGACAACAACTTGTCACTATCAAATCAGTATTAACAATACAGGAGTAATGCAAAATAGTCACTATATTTTTAGTAGTGACTATTTATTTTTTACGGGCTTTGTTTGATCCAGACTTAAAAGTTAGAGCTTTCTAAGCTACCTAAATTTGAGTTACAACTCGGGTAGGCAGCATAAAAATCTGTATCAGTGGATTTAAAATATTGTATTTAAAGAGAAATATAGCAGGGGGTTTTTAGCTATAGCAGATACTATTGGGCTATTTTGATCATTTTTCTTTTTAATTAAATTTTATTTAAGCATATTGACTCATTAAAATCTGAGGCGTATATTTTCATTAATTTCTTCATCGGAGTATAAATCTTGGACAGTAGCAGTTGTAGTTGTCGATCGACTATCTAAACTGACAAGCCAGTCTAGGGTTACTCCTTTAACTGCCTTGTCAGATAAAGACAAGGCAGTACATCGTAAAATTCTCACAGGTATCTCAATTCATCTTTCAGATGAATAACCTCTTTTTTTCAATGTGCTTGCCGAATACGGTCATTTGATATGCCCGTCACTATTTTATGTTTCACTTCATTCGGAGGTGCAAAATGTTGCTCGCACATTATATTCAAGATACTCAAGGTAAATTAGTTCAAATTTGGGAAGAAGCATCTGTTTCTAAACCAACTGAACCTTCAGTTACTTCTGTTAAAACAACTCTTAGAGTTATTCGTAAAAAATCTATAGCCTCTTAAAACATCATTATTTATATTACTCATTAAGTAAGCCGATTAAGGTAAAACCCTAATCGGTTTGCCATATTCAAATTTTTAAATATCAAAGGAAGTCATGATGAATCAGGTTGTAGCAAAATCTGAAATTCATGAATTTTCATCTCAAATAGATACTGTACCTGATCAAGCCCATAAAGGTGATATTTATAGAACTTTGGAGCTTCTATCCTTGCCGATAAAGGCTATCAAGAAATTTATACGCTGTATTCAAATAGTCTACTGCCCTTAAAAGTAAAAAGACGCAGCAGATTAGATCCTGAGCTAAAAATCTACAATCAAGAGATCAATAAAAGAAGCTTTGGAATTGAGCATGCATTTGGCAGTTTGAAAACCTTCAAAATCCTTGCTAGGCGTTCGTTATCGAAATCGAGCGAAAAGATTGGGTTTGAGATTCAATTTAATGGCGGGAATCTACAATATAGAACTGAGTAAAAAATGATTGATGAAAGTGTTCTCTTATATATTTTATAGGGAGTGTATTTTTTTAAGTGTAAGTAAAAATAATAAATTAATTCGCCCCACTTAGGTGTAAATTGATGAATGAACAACCTTTAAGCTTTTAACCAGCCGTTTTTATTGTAGATTAACGCGGGTGTCGGCATCCAGTGATGGACTATTGATGCCACTGGATGAATTTGACGATGACAATACCTCAAAAAAGCACTAGGCAGCAAATACCATCAGGTGTATGGGTACTCGGTTTTGTCAGCATGTTGATGGATATTTCATCGGAAATGATCCATAGCCTACTGCCACTATTCATGATCACGACACTAGGAGCAAGTGCGCTCGCGATTGGCTTGATCGAAGGGTTGGCCGAGGCCACTGCGCTCATCATTAAAATATTTTCGGGTGTCATCAGTGACTATCTCGGCAAGCGTAAGGGATTGGCCGTGATCGGCTATACCATGGGTGCGCTCACTAAGCCGCTGTTTGCTGTGGCACCCACGATCGGCCTCGTGTTGACTGCCCGACTATTAGATCGTGCGGGAAAGGGCATTCGCGGTGCTCCGCGCGATGCCTTAATAGCAGACATTGTACCAGCACAAATACGCGGCGCGGCGTTCGGTTTGCGTCAGGCTCTTGATACTGTAGGCGCATTTCTGGGTCCATTGCTAGCCGTCGGCTTGATGCTGCTGTGGGCCAATGATTTCCGTGCGGTGTTCTGGGTGGCAGTGATTCCAGGATTGATGGCGGTTGCCTTGCTGTTATTCGGTATACGAGAGCCAGAACACCAGCAAACAACTAAACGCACCAATCCAATTCAGCGAGAAAATCTAAAACGCTTGAGTAGTTCATATTGGTGGGTGGTGAGTATCGGTGCGGTGTTCACACTGGCCCGCTTTAGCGAAGCATTTTTGGTTTTGCGTGCGCAGCAAAGTGGTGTACCAGTTGCTTTAGTGCCGCTGGTCATGGTCGCGATGAATCTGGTCTATGCTTTGTCTGCTTATCCATTCGGAAAATTGTCTGATCGTATGAACCATAAGACACTGCTGGCACTTGGATTGATTGTATTGATCTCGGCCGATCTGGTGTTGGCAATGAACAATCACTGGAGTGTTGTGCTGGCTGGCGTCGCCCTGTGGGGTATCCACATGGGAATGACTCAGGGCTTGCTGGCGACAATGGTTGCAGATACCGCACCCGCTGACTTGCGTGGAACAGCGTACGGATTTTTCAATCTTGTCAGTGGGTTAGCTATGCTACTAGCGAGCGTACTGGCTGGGCTGTTGTGGGATCGGCTCGGAGCATCATTTACATTTTATGCAGGCGCAACATTTTGCATCATCGCACTCATAGGATTGGTCTGGCAGCCAATCATGAAAATACTGAAATCATAGCTTGGTTTGAGGGTTATTCTGCTTCAGCAAATTTCCTATATCTGAGAAAAAAGAGATACGAAGTGTTAGGAAATCTAAAAGACAAATTAATTTTCTAGATGAAAATGTGAACAAGGACACTGTGTATAAAAGCTAATCAAAGCGTGAGATATTGATCAAATAATTAGTGTGGAACCTGATAATTCAAGAAACAAGCTCAATCCAGATAGATTGAGCTTTTAAATAACACGACAAATTCATGATTTATATGAGAATAAAAATAATTTCGGTGTGTGATGCGTAAATTTTGTTATTTCATCAACCACGACGCTTATCTTGGGCTGTAAATGCCATCTTTTTTGCCATAGGATACGAATCGGTATTTATACACCTGATACTTCTGGAAGCAAGGAGATTAATTTTCCCTGCTTTATTTATTGGATATCCATTTTTTTCTAAATAGGATGGCGATGCACAGATTAATAGTGTTTGATGACCAAGTGATTTTGCTATCAAATCTGTATCGTCTGTTAAAAGTACTGTTTGATTGCATCGAATAATACCAACAAAAAATGAATGCCTAGGCATTCATTTTTCGCAAAGTTAAAATCTGCTTGTTACCTTGCATTTTGACTGTTATACGATAATTCGTGGCGTGGTCATTTTTCTTTGGAATCTAACAAGCCAGCAAATTAAATGCTTTTTAATATAGCAACGCTGATCAAATTAAAAATCATAAATAATGGTTGCATTGATTCGGTTATCTAAACCCTCTTTATTGTCAAAAGTTTGACGTTGCCCATACATATATTCAATTCCAATATTGATTGGTTTAACAGGATTGTAAAAAGCATTAATCCAGCCTTCAATTAATTGTTTATTCTGACTATGATCATCGTGGACTAATTTTGAAAATGAATTATTGGTATTGGCACGCATGTAACCAAGACCTATGGTTGATCTTATTTTTGGCGTAAACTGCTGGGTCAAACCAACTGTGACAGCATCAAATTCATTTGGTTTTATATCTCCATGCTTATCAAATACATAAGCATAGTTCGTCCATAATAGGTTTTTGGTATCACCAAAAATATGATTATAGTCAGCACGAAGTAATGTCGTTGGTGTTAACTGAATTTTCCCACCTAAACCAACACCCCATGCAATAAATTCATCATGATTTCCATACGTAGTTGCTTTTTGAGTGACAAAAGCTCGCCCAGAAACGATAGAACCGTTATCAAATTTATAATTTAGTCGTCCTGTCAATGAAGGGAGTTTTAGCTTTGCATTCGGATCAGTTTGAAAATTTTGTGTGCCTGTAGTGGTTACTGTTTCAGATTTAGGATCTTCCAAGCTGACTGCAAAATTCATGTGTGGATTAATCGCATGGGAATATTTGAGTTGCGCTATACGTGTTAAAGACCCGCCTACTGACAATGCAGCATCTACAGTTTCAGGAAAATATTCTACGGCATTAAAGTTAGACCATGTTTGACCGATTAACCAGTGATCATAAGTGATGTAGGCATGACGGATGCGAAATGTATCTCGAGTACTGCCTCCCAAGAAGTCCATTTCTATTTTACCGCCTATATCGTGCCCCAAGCTTGTAGGTGCTTTAAAATTAAAACCCAAACGGGTGGCATTCAGCGAACTTTGAAATTTATCGGCATTGTTTGTTTCTGCAGCGGTATGTTCTAAAGGTACTGTGCTGATGTTATTAAACATTGCACTAGGGCCTTTCACCTGATATGAAGCATCCGCACGAATATTGCCATAAAGTTCAAATTCAGCACCGCCCTTGGTCGTCATATGCGTGAGATTTAAAGGAGATGCTGCCTTTTTTATTTTAGCTAATTCCTCTTTATCTTCTTCTTTTTGTTTTTTCATCATTAATTTCAATTCTTGAATTTCTTGTTCAAGTTTAGAAATTTGTTCTTCCGTTACCGCAGCATAAGTTGGAGAAACAAATATTAATGTTGCAAAACTCAATGCGCTTTTGAACAGAAAATTAGTCGACCCTTTCATATAAAACTCCATTTTAAGTATAAGCTCCATTGCTTATTTTTTTGATTTATTGATATTCCATGCATAAATATGTGTTAAATCCATGCTGATTGGTTTCCTGAACAGAAACACAACCTTCTGATTGATCTAATTTATTTTTAAGTTGATGCGAATATCTAAAAATTAATTCATTGCAGAATATTTATTCAATACAATTAGTTATAAGATAAATTTTATTAAAACCAACCTATGGAACCTAAGCCATTGCATCAATACCGAGTTGAGAAATGCTTGGTCGTGTCTTTTCCACGTGCAATCCTAATTTTTTAAATAACCGCTGATCTTGTCCTGCACCTGCATTTGGTGTAGTCAGCAGTTTTTCTCCAGAAAACAGTGAATTGGCACCTGCCATAAAAGCCAAGGCCTGATCAGAATCACTTAATGATTCACGTCCCGCAGAGAGGCGGATGTAACTGTTTGGCATGAGAATACGTGCCACGGCAATGGTTCGTATCCATTCCGTCACATCGAGTCGCTCTAGCTCTGCCAAAGGGGTACCTGCAATTGGAACCAGCATGTTGATCGGGACAGATTCGGGATGAATCGGCAAAGTCGAAAGTTCGTGCAACAAACCGATACGATCCTGCTGGTTTTCCCCTAGCCCAACAATGCCTCCGCTACAAACTTTCAGACCTGCCTGACGTACATGATCAAGAGTATTTAAACGGTCATCAAAACTGCGGGTACTAATGATATGAGAATAATATTCACGAGAGGTATCTAGATTGTGGTTGTAATAATCCAGTCCAGCGTCTTTGAGGCGTTCTGCCTGCGACGCATTCAGCATGCCCAAGGTCATACAGGTTTCCAGTCCCAAGGCTTTGACTTCTTTGACCATTTCGAGTACATACGGCATGTCACGTTCATGAGGATTTCGCCAGGCTGCCCCCATACAGAAACGTGAAGAACCAGAAGCTTTGGCGATCTGTGCTTCCTGAACGACTTTTTCTACCGTAATACGCTTCTCAGCTTCTAGCTGAGAATCATAATGGGCAGATTGTGAACAGTACTTGCAGTCTTCTGGGCATTTTCCAGTTTTGATCGAGAGTAAGGTGCTCACCTGTATCTGGTTAGGCTGAAAATGTGCACGATGCACTTGTTGCGCCTGAAAAAGCAGATCTAGAAAGGGTTGCTCATATAAGTGCTGGATTTCTTCACGTGTCCAGTCATTCCTTGGTTGCATACGTTTTCCCTGAATATTGATAACTTATTATTAAAATTGGCAATTCCCCCTTTATTCCGTAGCATGTACTACAGAAATAAAGGGATTAAATTGGCTCAAAAAAGCTAAAGGGTAAATTAAGCCACTTCTTCCAGATTTAATTCCTTACGCATCAATTCACGTAATTTAAATTTTTGTGTCTTACCCGAAGTGGTCATTGGAAATTCGGTGAAGAACCGCACGTAACGCGGCACCTTGTTATGCGAGATATGTTCTGCACAATAACGACGAATACATTCTTCAGTCGTGGTGTGATGACCATGTAGAATAATGCAGGCGCATAGTTCTTCGCCATATTTGGCATCTGGTACACCTATCACCTGTACGTCAGAAACATCTGGATGGGTATAGAGGAAATCTTCAATTTCTTTCGGGAACAGGTTTTCACCGCCGCGAATGACAATATCCTTGATACGACCTTTGATTTTGACAAAACCCTGATCATCCATTTCGGCGATATCACCGGTATGCATCCATTTGGCAACATCAACGACTTCTTTGGTTTTATCTTCATCTTCCCAGTAACCGAGCATCACGGAATAACCTCGTACACAAAGCTCACCGAGTGAACCGCGCGGAACCACTTTGCCCTGCTCATCCACAATCTTGATTTCCAGATGTGGATGCACACGCCCTACCGTACCGACTCGACATTCAATTGAATCATCAGTATGTGTCTGAGCACTTACTGGCGCTGTTTCTGTCATACCGTAGCAGATGGTGATGTCCGACATATGCATGCGTTCCATCACGCGCTGCATGATTTCACGCGGGCATGGGCTGCCTGCCATAATGCCGGTACGCAAGCTGGACAGATCGAACTCGTCAAAGCTTTCCTGCTCTAGCATGGCAATAAACATGGTTGGCACACCATAGGCTGCCGTGCATTTTTCCCTCTGAATCGTTTTGAGAGTGTCCAGCGGGTTAAATGCAGCTGCCGGATACACCATGGTCGAACCATGTGTTAGACAAGCCAAGTTCCCCATCACCATGCCGAAACAATGGAATAATGGTACAGAAATACACACACGATCTTGCGGAGTCAGATGAATCGCTTCACCTACAAAATAACCATTATTTAAAATGTTATTGTGGGTCAGCATGGTACCTTTGGGATTGCCTGTAGTGCCGGAAGTGAACTGGATATTGATCGTTTCATCAAATTGCAATTCATTGGAAATGCTGGCCAACTCATCAAGCTGCTTCTGGCTTGGGGTAACCAGCAGGTCGTCAAAGCGGTGGATACCCGGATGTTCTTGTTGATCAATTTTAATGACATGTTTGAGATAAGGTAGACACTCTGAGAATAGGACTTTATTGACAGCGTGCGGTAATTCAGGAGCAATATGAGTAAGAATAGCCTGATAATTCGTGGTTTTAAATTGCGAATCAATAACCAGTCCTTTGCAAGAGACCTTGTTCAATACATATTCCAACTCATTACTTTTATAAGCCGGATTGAGATTGACCAAGATAATGCCTGCTTTAAAAGCTGCAAACTGTGTAATCGTCCATTCCACACAATTTGGCGACCAAATAGCCAAACGGTCCCCTTTCCTTAGTCCTAATTTGAGCAAACTACAAGCAAAGGCGTTCACCTGTGCTTGTAGTTCCTGATAAGTTAAACGCTTATTCTGATGTACACTAACCACAGCATCATGATTGGCATATTGCTGGCAAGCTTGATCAAACTTCTCACCAATTGTCATGCCCAATAATGGCTGACTGCTCGCACCATAGGCGTAACTTAACTTTGACTGTGTCATTGAATCCCACTCCTTGATTCTTTGTAATTCTGATTTTTACTGCACACTTTAATTTTGTTGTTGTGACTATTTCCAAACTGTCATCTATTTCTTTTTGTGATAATTAAATTAAATTTTCCTCCTTTACGCTGACTGCATTGACACAAAAATCGGCGATCTGTTTGACAAAATAATCACGGTAAGACTGATCAAACATCACATTCCGAGATGGATTCAAAGGTTCAATTACCACAAAGGTCATGGTTCCCACGACACATAAAGCTGCTGTATTCAAATCCTCAAATCCAAACTCACCGGTCACTTTCCCTTCGGCAAGAATCTCTTTCATGCTTTGCTTAATAAATTGTTTACTGCGAAAACGCTCATGTTCAATCGCAGGATCAGCCGGTTCGAACATGAGCGAATACGCCAGTTGAGGGCTATTCAATGCACGTTTTACAAATGCCGTTACCGCCTTGTGCAGTTTATCTTTCGGTGTAAGCGGACCTGCTGCAATGGCATCTAAAATCTGTACCTCTTGCTTAATCGCTTCCGATAACACTTCAACAAGGATCTGCCCTTTGTTTTCAAAGTAACGGTAGACCAACCCACTGGAAACACCAGCACGTTCGGCAATCGCGTGGATCTGTGCATCTTTCAATCCTCCCTGTGCAATCAATTCGCGAGCGGATTGCAAAATCGCTTTACGATTTTGTTCCATTCGGTCCTGCATCAATGAAGATCTCTTATAACCACTCATAGGCTTATTCTCAACCAGATAAAATGAATTGTAAATCATTTTGTGAATATTGATTCACTTTTTTAAAAAAAGATTGTATTGTAAAAATCAAGCACAGCAAAAATGCTTATGGAACAACAAATATAACCTCCAGGATGAATGAAGAAATGAATCTTAAAAGCTTAAATTTTGGTTTCGATGAAACGTTAATCGCACTTCGTGATTCGGTTTCCGCTTTCTGCGCAAAGGAAATTGCACCCATCGCCCGCCAAGTTGACCATGACAACCTGTTCCCTGCCCATCTCTGGAAAAAGTTTGGCGATATGGGCTTACTCGGCATGACAGTCAGTGAAGAATATGGCGGCACCAACCTGGGATATTTGGCCCATATTATTGTAATGCAAGAGATTTCTCGTGCATCAGCAGCAATCAGCTTATCTTACGGTGCACATTCTAACCTATGTGTGAATCAAATTAATCGAAATGGTAATGAAGAACAAAAACAGCGTTTCCTACCGAAACTGGTTTCTGGTGAATATGTCGGTGCTTTAGCAATGTCTGAACCGAATGCGGGTTCGGATGTCGTCAGCATGAAACTGCGTGCAGAGCAAAAAGGCGACAAATTTATCCTGAATGGCTCAAAAATGTGGATCACCAATGGCGGTGATGCAGACGTGTTAGTGGTGTACGCCAAAACCGATATCAATGCTGGTTCGAAAGGTCTTACAGCTTTCCTGATTGAAAAAAATATGCCGGGCTTTAGCCATGGTTCACATCTCGACAAACTTGGGATGCGTGGTTCAAACACCTATCCGCTGTTCTTCGATAATGTTGAAGTCCCAATGGAAAATGTCCTTGGCGGCATCGGCAATGGCGTGAAAGTCCTGATGAGTGGTCTGGATTATGAACGTGCTGTCTTAAGTGCTGGCCCACTAGGCATTATGGATGCCTGTATGGATGAAGTCATTCCTTACATTCACGACCGCAAACAGTTTGGACAAGCCCTTGGTGAATTCCAGTTGATGCAAGGCAAGATTGCCGACATGTACTCAACCTGGTTGGCGTGTAAAGCCTTGGTCTATGCAGTGGGTGCAGCCTGTGATCAGGTAGATCATGACCGTGGTCTGCGTAAAGATGCCGCCAGTGCTATTTTATATGCAGCAGAAAAAGCCACATGGATGGCTGGTGAAGCAATCCAGACCTTGGGCGGTAATGGTTATATCAATGAATACAATACTGGACGTCTATGGCGTGATGCCAAACTCTATGAAATTGGTGCTGGAACTTCTGAAATTCGTCGTATGTTGATTGGCCGTGAAATTTTTAATGAAACGGCTTAACGCAAATCAACCCGAAAAATAAAATAGCAAGGAAGTTTCCCTATGAATCAATTAAAAAGCAAAATAAATATTCGAAGTGAAGACTTTAAAATTAACCAGCAAACCATGCAAACACTGGTAGATGATCTCAAAAATGTGGCACAGCACATTGCTCTAGGTGGGGGTGAAGTCGCCCGTGAAAAACATCTGGCACGTGGCAAATTGTTACCTCGAGAGCGAATTGATCACCTGATAGATCCAGGAACAGCTTTTCTCGAAATTGGTCAATTAGCTGCCTATAAAGTCTATCAGGATGATATCCCCGCAGCGGGTGTAATCGCGGGTGTAGGACTCATACATGGTGTGACCTGTATGATCGTGGCCAACGACGCTACGGTCAAAGGCGGAACTTACTACCCGCTCACAGTAAAAAAACATTTACGTGCACAAGAAATTGCCGAGCAGAACCATCTACCCTGTATTTATCTGGTCGATTCGGGTGGAGCTTACCTTCCACTTCAGGATGAAGTGTTCCCAGATCGCGATCACTTTGGTCGTATTTTCTACAATCAAGCCCGTATGTCGAGCCAAGGCATCGCTCAGATCGCTGTCGTGATGGGGAGTTGTACCGCTGGCGGTGCTTACGTTCCAGCCATGTCGGATGAAACCATTATTGTACGTAATCAAGGTACGATTTTCCTCGGTGGCCCACCTTTGGTAAAAGCGGCAACAGGTGAAGTCGTCAGCAGCGAAGATCTCGGTGGTGGTGATGTACATACCCGATTGTCTGGTGTGGCGGATTATCTGGCGGAAAATGATCGGCATGCCATTGCACTTGCCCGAAATGTAGTCGCCAATCTCAATAAAAAACTGCAAAAACTAGACGAAAACATTGAAGCACCTTTATTTGATGCAAAAGAACTCTATGGTGTGATACCTAGTGATGCACGTAAACCGTTTGATGTTCGTGAAGTCATTGCGCGAATTGTTGATGGTTCACGTTTTGATGAGTTTAAATCTCGTTTTGGCTCGACCTTAGTGACTGGCTTTGCCTCACTGTACGGTATGCCGGTTGGGATTATTGCCAATAACGGGATTCTATTTGCAGAATCAGCACAAAAAGGCGCACATTTTATTGAACTATGTACTCAGCGTAATATTCCGCTGTTATTCATTCAGAATATCACTGGTTTTATGGTGGGACGTCAGTACGAAAATGAAGGAATTGCCAAGCATGGTGCCAAACTGGTGATGGCGGTCGCTAATGCGAATGTCCCTAAGCTCACTCTAATTATTGGCGGTTCTTTTGGTGCAGGTAACTATGGAATGTGTGGTCGTGCTTATTCACCACGTTTCTTGTGGACTTGGCCAAACTCACGTATTTCTGTGATGGGCGGAGAACAAGCCGCGAGCGTACTTTCAACATTAAAACGCGATCAAATTGAACAGCGCGGTGAAACTTGGTCAGCAGAACAAGAAGATCAGTTTAAACAGCCATTCCGTGATCAATTCGAGAAGCAAGGCCATCCTTATTATGCCTCTGCCCGCCTGTGGGATGATGGTGTAATTGATCCGATACAAACCCGTCATGTGCTCGGTTTAAGTCTGGCTGCAGCCTCGAATGCACCAATCCAGCCAACTAAATTCGGCGTGTTCCGCATGTAAGAGGTGCAACATGAGCTATCAATTTTTACAACTCGAACATCGCGACCAAGTGGCTTATATCTGGTTGAATCGCCCAGAACTGCATAATGCGTTCAACACCCAAGTAATTGAAGAATTACATCACTGTTTTACCCAGCTCAATGGCCGTGATGATGTGCGTGTGGTCATTCTGGCGGGGCGTGGTAAAAGTTTCTCTGCGGGAGCTGATTTGAACTGGATGAAACATGCAGGACAAGCATCACAAGCAGAAAATGAAGCAGATGCCTTGAAACTGGCAACGATGTTACATAGTTTGGCCACTTTAAAACAGCCAACGATTGCCCGAGTACACGGAATAGCCTTTGGTGGAGGCATGGGTCTGGCATCAGCCTGTGATATTTGTATCGCCAGCACAGATGCCAAATTTGCAACTTCCGAGGTGCGTTTAGGTTTAGCACCTTCGACCATCAGCCCATATGTAATTCGCGCCATTGGCGTTCGTCAGGCATCACGTTATTTTCTGACCGCAGAACGCATTTCAGCAGAGCAGGCACTGAATATTGGTTTGGCACATGAAATCGCAGCAGCAGATGAACTCGATCACAAAGTTGATGAAATCGTACAAGCTTTGCTGTTGGGTGGCCCAGAGGCTCAAACTGCATCGAAACAGCTGATTCAACTGGTCGATCAAAAAGAATTAACGCAGGAACTTCTTTTACGGACTGCACAACATATTGCTCATGTTCGCCAAGGATCTGAGGCGAAAGAGGGTTTAAATGCCTTTTTGAATAAGCAAAGCCCGACGTGGATTACTCCATTAATATAAAAATAAGGAATAAGGATATGTTTGAGAAAATTTTAATTGCTAACCGTGGTGAAATTGCCTGCCGTGTGATCCGTACCGCGAAAAAACTCGGGATCGCCACAGTGGCTGTGTATTCTGATGCCGATGCACAATCGCAACATGTCAAATTAGCTGATGAAGCAGTCCATATTGGGCAGGCTCCTGCAACACAAAGTTATTTACAGATCAATCGAATCATTCAGGCGGCACTAGACACTGGTGCACAGGCCATCCATCCGGGATATGGTTTTTTGTCCGAAAATGACCAGTTTGCTCTTGCTTGCCAGAAAAATAATATCGTGTTTATTGGCCCGCCAGTGGATGCGATTTTGGCAATGGGCTTGAAAGCGACCTCGAAAGCGCTGATGGAAAAAGCTGGTGTACCTTTAACCCCAGGCTATCATGGGGACAATCAGGATGCTGCTTTTCTCAAAGCACAGGCTGACCAGATCGGTTATCCCGTATTGATCAAAGCCAGTGCCGGCGGTGGTGGTAAAGGCATGCGTCTTGTGGAACGTGCTGAAGATTTTTTGAGCCACCTTTCCTCGTGTAAAAGTGAAGCCAAATCCAGCTTTGGTAATGATGATGTATTGATTGAACGTTATGTGCTACAGCCACGTCATATTGAAGTACAAGTATTTGGCGATAGCCATGGCAACTATGTACATTTGTTTGAACGTGATTGTTCAGTGCAGCGCCGCCACCAGAAAGTGCTGGAAGAAGCTCCTGCACCACAAATGACGTCAAATAAACTGGCCACCATGCGTCAGGCTGCAATTGATGCGGCACGTGCCGTAAATTATGTAGGTGCGGGTACGGTCGAGTTTATTGTAGAGCAAGATGGTACAGCATATTTCATGGAAATGAATACGCGTTTGCAGGTTGAACATCCAGTCACAGAAATGATCACTGGCGAAGATTTGGTGGAGTGGCAACTCCGCGTTGCCTTTGGAGAACCTTTGCCTAAACAGCAACATGAATTGCAGATTCATGGTCATGCCATTGAGGCACGTGTTTATGCTGAGGAGCCAGGAAAGGGCTTCTTGCCTGCTATAGGTAAAATCAGCTACCTACACTATCCGGAGCAAAATGCAGCGATTCGTGTTGATAGCGGAATTGTTGAAGGTGATGAAATCACGACCTATTATGACCCGATGATTGCCAAATTAATCGTTTGGGGCAAAAATCGTGAGGCTGCATTAATACAGATGCACCATGCCTTAAGTCAGTTTCATGTAGACGGCTTGGGCAATAACATTGCCTTCTTGGACCGTTTAATACTCAGTAATTCTTTCAAACAAGCAAAATTAGACACTGGTCTCATCCAGCGCGAGCATAATTTCCTATTCAATATAGCGCTAAAGATTGATGCCAAACTCGTGATTTTTGCTGCATTTATTGAACTGTTGACACTGCTTAAGCAAAATACACAACCTGTTTCAGCAATCTGGCAGGCACAGCCACTTTGGCGCTTAAATGTCAGTAGTCAATATCATATCGAATTGAAATATGGTCCTGAGACAATCAAAGTACAGTTTACTGCAGAAGAAGAAGGCTTTACTGCCCAGTATCTGCAACAATCCTACCGGATTTCGGGTAAATTGCTGGATCAAAATACGGTACATGTGCATCTGGATAACCAACAACAAAAATTGGCCTTCAGTCAGCAAGATCACCACCTCACCCTGTTTAAATCAGGTCAAAGTTATCAGTTTGAATATATCGATCCAGATTATGCTCAGGAAGATAGTGACACAGATGATAGTAACCTGAAAGCCCCTATGCCGGGCGTGATTACCCAAGTGTTATTTACCGCAAATGATGAGGTGAAAAAAGACGAAGTGTTAATGACGCTGGAGGCGATGAAAATGGAATACTCAATTCGAGCACCAAGTGATGGCATTATCACCTCTGCTTACTTCCAAGTGGGAGACCAAGTCAAAGCTGGAGATGAACTTTTGGAATTTCAGCCTTTTGAGGAGGCTGTGGCATGAGTGAATTTGTCAAAATTGTCGAAGTCGGGCCACGTGATGGCCTGCAAAATGAAAAACAGCCTTTAACGATTGGTCAACGCTGTAACTTAATTCTTGATTTGATGAAAACTGGTCTGCGTTCAATTGAAGTTGGCTCTTGTGTTTCTGCCAAATGGGTACCCCAGATGGCGTACAGTGATGAACTATACGCCATGTTACCCCAAAATACGGATATCAGCTTTAGTCTGCTCACGCCGAATATCAAGGGGTTCGAAGCAGCCAAAGCGGTTAATTGTCAGGAAGTTGCTGTATTTACCGCAGCATCAGAAAGCTTTACCCACAAAAACATCAACTGCTCGATTGCTGAAAGTTTTGACAAGTTTACCGATATTTTTCAGGCTGCCAAAAGCAGTAATATCCGTGTGCGTGGCTATGTCTCTTGTATGGTTGACTGTCCTTATGAGGGCGCGATTGATCCTCGTCAGGTTGCACAGGTGGTGAAAAAGCTCTATGAGATGGGCTGCTATGAAGTCTCTCTCGGAGATACCATTGGCACAGCAACCCCAGATCGGGTGAAAAAAGTCTGGCAGGCTTGTCTGGCTGAACTTGATGCTTCGGTGTTGGCTGGACATTTCCATAATACCTATGGCATGGCCATCGCCAACATTTATGAATCCTTGCAGCATGGCATCAGGGTGTTTGATTCCTCGATTGCAGGATTGGGGGGCTGCCCTTATGCCAAAGGAGCATCAGGAAATGTGTCTACCGAGGATCTATATTACCTGCTCTCACATATGGGATTTGAAACTGGACTGAATCTAGAAGCCCTGATGCAAGCGAGCCAGAATATCAGTCAGGTGCTACAGCGAGACAATCCATCCCATTATGCCAATGCTTACTGGCAAACTCGCTGCGCTTAAACAATACGGTTTCGTACTCAGAGCCGTTATGGATGAGGAAATGCTCAGCATGATGCTGGAACAATAAAATAAGTAGAGAAAACAATATGTCAAATAAAGTATTTCAAAGTGCAGCAGATGCACTCCAAGACATCGTAGATGATGGTCAAACATTTGCCGTGGGTGGTTTTGGCTTATGCGGGATTCCAGAAGCCTTGATTGCTGCCTTAAAAGAAACTGGTGCCAAAGAGCTAACCTGTATTTCCAACAATGCTGGTGTCGATGGCTTTGGTTTAGGTCTTTTACTGGAAACCAAACAGATTAAAAAAATGATTTCATCGTATGTCGGTGAGAATAAAGAGTTTGAGCGCCAGTATTTAAGCGGCGAACTTGAGGTTGAACTGACTCCGCAAGGCACACTGGCAGAAAAACTGCGTGCTGGCGGTGCAGGTATCCCGGCTTTCTTTACTCAGACTGGTGTGGGTACTTTAATTGCGGAAGGTAAAGAAGTGCGTGAATTCGACGGCAAAGAATATATTCTAGAAAATTCTTTAACCGCAGATGTAGCGCTTGTCAAAGCTTATAAAGCAGATAAAGCCGGTAATCTGGTATTTCGTAAAACCGCACGTAATTTTAACCCGATGTGTGCCATGGCTGGAAAAGTGACTGTGGTAGAAGTCGAGCAACTAGTCGAAATTGGAGAATTGGATCCAGATGAAATCCATTTGCCGGGTATTTATATCAATCGGATTATCGTGAATGCGCATCCTGAAAAACGCATCGAACAAATGACTTTAAAAGCGGAGGTTGTGTAATTATGTCTTGGACTCGTAATGAAATGGCACAACGTGCCGCACAAGAACTGCAAGATGGATTTTACGTCAATTTGGGGATTGGCCTACCCACACTGGTCGCCAACTATATTCCTGCCAACATTAATGTCTGGTTACAGTCAGAAAATGGTTTACTCGGCATAGGCGAGTTTCCTACTACTGAAACGGTGGATGCCGACTTGATCAATGCAGGTAAACAGACCGTTACTGCGTGTCTGGGTGCTTCATTTTTCTCCAGTGCAGAATCCTTCGCCATGATCCGTGGTGGGCATGTCAATATCGCAATTCTGGGTGCCATGGAAGTCTCTGCAACTGGTGATCTGGCGAACTGGATGATTCCGGGTAAAAAGGTCAAAGGCATGGGAGGCGCGATGGATCTGGTGGCTGGCGTACAGAAAGTCGTCGTTTTGATGGAACATTGTGCCAAGGACGGTACCCCAAAGATCGTCAAGCAATGTAGCCTGCCTCTCACTGGCAAATCTGTGGTTAGCCGAATTATTACCGATCTGGGTGTGATGGATATTACTACTCAAGGCGTTGAGTTGATCGAACTTGCGGATAGCGTGAGTTTTGAACAGATTCAACAAGTTACCGGTGTACCATTAATTAATAAATGTCAGGCCCATCATCTGCATGCACAAGCGGTCTGTGTTTAAGTACCATCTACAAAAAAATAGCTGAAACTTGCCGCAAGTCTTGCCTAACCACATGCCTTGCGGCCCAAAATAAATCGTGGTTTGACGACCTAAAAGATGCTGTAAATAATGCCGAAATCTCAATTTGAAATTTTATGACTTTCTGCGTTTAGAGCTCCACCATTTCACTCTAAAAACCAGTTCGAATCGAGATTTTGGAACAGCAAAATGAAGATATTATTCCCAAGTAAAAATTTTCTTAACCAATTTATTGATCAATGAGTTTTTATGTGATTAAAAACAATCTTTATCAAGTTCAATCATGTGTATTAAATATTCAATTTTTTAGTCTTCGCCTTGGAAAAAAGGTAAAAGAATTTTTTATCTGCTCCCAGTAAGCGCAAGTGTCCAACGATTACATCTGAAATCACATATTCAACTAAACCTCTCAATGAAATTTCACCGCGTTCCGCTTGTTCTTTGAGAAGCTGTGCTTGTTCTAATAAATGTGCATGTTGCTCAACATGATGCTGCAAATCTTCATAGTCAAATTGCGCTAAAATAATTTCTTCATGTGCAAAATGATGAGCCACATCATCTAATAATTGATCGAGCGCATCCATAACCTCTGTTTGCACTTTTCCCAGTTGTGCAGATAATTGCAGAAGATGGCTAGCTTTTTTGAGTATTTCCTGATGTTCTGCATCAATATCCGACTGACCGCACAGGAACTCATCATGCCAAATTAATTCAACAATATTCGGTATAATTTCCTTAGCTGGATCATTGAATAGTTCAATTTTATTACGCCCCCCTTTTTTCGCATAGTACATTGCCTCATCGCCAAATCGTAACAAATCTCTTGAATTATCAGCATTCTCAGGGTACATGACTACACCAATACTCGATGAAATAGATAATGTGATGCCTGTATTCATGACAAAAGGTCGCTCAAGCTCAAGACGAATTTTTTCTGCAATATTTAAAGCATGTTCTGCAATCTTTGCATCGGGAAGTAACACAACAAACTCATCCCCTCCTACTCGGGCCACGGTATCTGTTTTCCTGAGCACAGACAGCATACGCTGTGCAACTTGTTTTAATAGCCAGTCACCAGCTGTATGGCCATACTGATCATTTACTGGTTTGAATTTATCAAGATCGATAAATAGCATCGCCATTCTAGAATGTAACCTTTGACAATAGCTAATGAGCTGATGCAAACGGTCTTCGAGCATTCGACGATTAGGTAAATTCGTCAGACGATCATAGAAAGCCATATTCCTGATAATGGCTTCTGCCGCTTTACGCTCAGAAATGTCTCTTGAACTGCCGATAATCTGGATAGGCTCACCTTTGTCATTCAATATAATATTAAATGCTGTTTCTACAGGAATAGGATGCCCATCCTTATGCAATAATTCGAGTTCTATTGAACCGATTCGGGCTGTTTTATCACCATTCGCCAGACGTTTTAAATGTGTGGTTAAAGCCTCTTGCATAGCTGCAAGCATATTCGGGGTAAATGTTTGATAGATTGAATGCTCCATGACCTCTTCAGCTTCCCACCCCCGTAAATATTTGACTGATGGGCTGATATAACTAAACCGCAGGCTAGGAAGCTCTAATACCCAAATAACATCGGTACTATTATGAGCAATTAACTGATACAAATGCTGTGTTTCTAACAGGGCTTCGGTTAATCGCGAACGCTCTATCACCAACTGAGCTAGCTGAGCATAATCTTCTAATAATGAAATCTCGGCTGCAGTTGGTGCAGCCACACGTCGCAAATAAATTGCAAAAGTTCCTAAAACCTTTCCTGCAGCATTTTTAATAGGTTGAGACCAGCACGCTCGTAATCCGTTCATCAAGGCATCCTCACGAAAGGCTGCCCAATATGGATGTGTTGAAATATCTTCAACAATGACAGGCTCTCCGCGATATGCGGCTGTTCCACATGATCCTATTCCTTCACCAATAGGAACTCTTGCGATTTTTTCTACCCAATATTGAGGCAAACTAGGGGCGGCACCATGAATAAGATATTTATTATTTTTATCGACAAGTAATACCGAACTGTACGTTCCTAAATGACAATCTTCAATACTGGTCATCATTTCATCAAGAATAACTTTCATCGGTAGGTTTTCACCTAACTTCTTCAAAACCAAATTATTGAGCCACAAATAATGATTTCTGTGAAATAGCTCAAGTTCAGTATGTTTGCGCTCTGTGATATCTCGACTTACGGCCAGCATGCCAAAAACTGATTCATTGGTATTATTTAATTTAACGGGTGTTGCATGGCACTCTAACCAACGCTTAGTTCTCTTTGCACCTAGAATTGAAAATTCGAGTACACCCGATTGCCCGTTATAAACTCTTTGGCTTAAGATTTTAAAATCATTCTTAAAATTATCTTCAATAAAATCAAAAATCCCTAGATTTTTAATTTCAGCAATATCATCAACCTCAAAACAGCTTAGCCCTGCCGGGTTGATCTCTTTAAGATGGCCGTTATGATCAATAATCATGACGCATTCTGGTTCCGCTTCAAGAATGGACTGTAAAAACTGGTTTTTTTGTTTCACTATCGCATTGGCTTGGTGAATATCAGTCACATCATTAAATACAACCATGATGACTTTTTCATTTTTATACTGATCAATCACGGCCATATCGATCAGTACATCCCGCTGAAAGCCATCTTTACATTGAACAGTTCTTTCTAATTTAGAAAGGGCCTTTTGACCATATAAAAACAAATGTAAGTTGAATTTCCAAAAGTCTCTCACTGCTTTTTTGCGCTGAATATCGGGGTAAGCATGTTCAAACCAAGCTTCTAAACCAGGTATATCTTCGGCAGAATAACCAAAGACTTTAGTGAATGCAGGATTCAAATATACAATTTTTTCCTGACTATTGATCAACATCTTGGGCACAGGCGAAGCATCAATAATCGTTTTTTCACGCACTTCACTTCGAACCAAATCTGCCATCTTACTCTTGAGCTGCTGTTTTAGTTCATCATTAATTTTATTTAGCTCAAGCTGGCTGTTCTGTTCAGATAACTTATCCAAACCATGAGTAATCAATATTGAAATTAATTTCACATAAAGTTCAGTGATTGACTGACTTCTTTTCAAAGAGACTATTGGCAATTTTTTAATAGATTCGAGATAGTCTTCAGAATTAAAACCTAATTTCAACGCTTGCGAATGAAATAATTCTAAATTAGGCGGCTCTGTAAAAAATTGACCAGTAAAGATATTAGCCACATGCTCATCATTTACAAAAATTGGAGCGGCTGTTTTCACTAAGCCATTCGCACAATGATAGACCGTATACTTTTTATTTTTAGCCATCTGCTGTACGAGTACATCATCGTTTTCCACACAGCCAGTACACGTTTCTATATTTTTACTATGGAACTTTACACAGACATTTTGCCAACCGACCTGAACGACAACTTTACCTGTCATATCAATGACAGCATTAGCAACACCAATCACTTGATAAAAGCTATGCATTAAATCCTGAATTTTGTCTTTTCCAACATATTCAATAACTTCATTGAATAACACATGCATAGTCTTGTTTCTCTAGTGTGCGGTTAGCCTTAATTCATGAAGTAAGTCGACGTTGAATTAGTGCGTGTTGACAAATTACCATTCCCGACGATAACAAACATCAGGAATTTGGTCTAATTGATTAGCATAACATCCTATGTAAAACAGACAATTAAGTGAATAAATTGATTGTAATCGCACCTGTTCATATAGTTCGACTTTTTAGTTATGATTAAGCTACAATTAATAAGTTGCTAAAAGTCATTTTTTATATTGATACTTTAATTAGCTGTGACTATTCATATAAGAACAAATGATAGATTTTTAAAAAGAATGTTAGGAAGCTATATATATGAGAAGTGAAGTTAATGATCATGATACCCAGTATATTTTTGATTTAATTGGTCTGCATACAGAATTAAAAACGATTTTACATGCTATTACCAAGTGGCTTGAAGATCGCATCGCCAATGCGATCGTTTCTATTATATTGTTTTCAGAAACAGAGCAGAACCTCCACATTATTAATGGCGGCACGTACTTCACTACACAAGATAAAAAAATTTTAGACCATTTTAAAATCAGCCCAGATGTTACGATTTACCGAAAGATCAATTTTAATCGCCTTACTTCGATTATTAATGAAAATTTTAAGTCAGATCCAAACTGGGTTTCAATTCAGAATTTAATTAAAGAAAAAAATATGACCGCCTGCTGGTCAACCCCTGTTATTAATGCTCAGGGAATTTTATATGGCACTTTTGAAACTTATTATTATCAATCTAAAAAACCAACTGATGAAAGCATAGGATTACTTCATCGGGCAGCAGCATTAATCGCTTTAGCACTTGATCTACAGAATGAACGTCAAAAACGTGTGGCGATAAATGACAAGCATGATTCATTTTTCAAGCATCATCCCGATGGATGTTTTGAGTTGGATTTCGAAGGTAAATTCGTTAGTGTAAATCTTGCCTCATTGCAACTCTCTGGTTTCCCTGAAGAAAAAATTCGGGGAATACATTACAGCCACTGGATACATCCAGAGTATCAATCAACCGCAAAATCTGATTTTAATCAGGCACTTAACGGAAATATACAACATTTTGAACTACAGACTTACCCAAATGCCTACGGCAAAACTTACTGGCTCAATCTGACCTGTTTACCCATTATGCAAGACAAACAAGTCACAGGGATATTCTGTATTGCTCAAGATATTACAACCCGGCATATCACAGAGAATAACTTGCGCTTGCTAAAACGAGGTGTGTCAGCAAGTCCAAATGGCATGATCATGACCGATGCTGATGGTGATATGCCGATTGTATATGTAAATCCTGCATTCCTTAGCATGACGGGTTATACAGAAGCGGAAGTTCTGGGCAAAAATTGTAGGTTTCTACAGGGGCAAGATTCAGACCCATCAACTATTCGTAAAATTAGGCAGGCGCTCAGAGAAAAATATGAAATAGAAGTCACATTAAAAAACTATCGTAAAGATGGGAGCAGTTTTTGGAATAAATTAACACTAGCTCCAGTTTTGGATGAAGTAGGAAATTGCACTCATTTTGTTGGAATTCAACAAGATATTACAAAACAACGGATACAAGAAGAACATATTGCCCATTTGCATACTCATGACAATTTAACAAATTTACCCAATCGCCAATACTTTGAAACACAATTACAAAGATCCTTTGAACATGTAAAAAGTACTCAACACCCCTTATTTATTCTTTACATTGACCTTGATGATTTTAGGCTTTTAAACGATAGCTTAGGTTATTTCATAGGGGATCAGTTAATTAAAGCCGTGTCCATCCGAATGCAAAGCCTCATGCAAGAAAATGATCTCTTGGCACGTTTTGCTGGTGATGAGTTTATCGTTATGCTGACACAATTTAATGAAAAGCAGGATGTCATTCAATTTGTAGAAAACACTCTCTCATTATTATCAAAGCCATTTTATATTGCAAAAGAGAAAATTTATATTACTGCTAGTATTGGCATTATAGATAATACAGCCAATATACAACATCCAAACGATCTATTGCATCATTCTGAATTGGCAATGAACGAAGCAAAAAGACGAGGGCGAAATACATGGCATTGGTATGAAGCCGATAAGAAAAATTTAAATCAAATTAATTATTTTAGTTTACGCAATGACTTGATAGATGCTTTGAAAGAAAAGCAATTTAAAATCTATTATCAACCTCTCGTTGATCCGTTAACAGGAGAAGTTAAAGCCGTTGAAGCGTTAATCCGTTGGGAACATCCACAAAAGGGACTAATGTCACCAGACACTTTCATCCCATTTGCAGAAAGAACGGGGCAAATTGTAGCAATTGGTCAATGGATACTTCAGCAGGCTTGTTTAGATATTGCAGACTGGAACATAAGAAATAATACTTCCTTAAATGTCGCAGTGAACATCTCCCCTTTACAATTTCGTCGTAGTGGTTTTCTGCATGAACTGCAACAAGTATTAGCAGCCAGCAACTTACCAGCAAACTTACTAAAAATTGAAGTCATTGAAAGTATGTTAATCGCAGAAGCTGATCGGTCTATAGAAATTTTGCAAACTATACGTTCTTTAGGAATTCAAGTTGCAATCGATGATTTTGGTACTGGTTATTCTAGTTTAAGTTATTTAAGACGCCTGCCTGCCAACCAAATAAAGTTAGATCGAAGTTTTATCAAACATATTCCCCATAACAGTCAGGATGCCGCGATTGTTCAAGCGATTATCACGCTTGCTCATCAACTTGGGCTAGAAGTTGTTGCTGAAGGAGTAGAAACAGCTGATCAAGCTATATTTTTAACTCAAAATGGTTGTGACATGCTACAAGGGTATTATTATGCTCGCCCAGCTCCCCTTGAGAATTTAAGAACCACCTATTCTCCATGTGTAATACTCTCTTAACCCGAATTTGATGAACTTCATTCAAGAATTGAGCAGATTTTTAAAAGAAACGAATGTTCTGTGCCAATTAGAGAAAGAACAATGATCATGGATAACAACTTATTTGATGATCTGGTTGCTTCGATTAAAGAAGCAGGAACAATCAAGCGTAAAGAGATCAAAGCAAGCCGATTTACAGAACTTGAATTACCTGATGTTAAATAAGTACATGAAAAACAGGCTTGAGCTAGAATGAGAGTTTGCTGCACGTCCACATATTAGCAATTGGTACATTGCAGTGTATTTTTGACTCGAAAAGAGGCGAATGCTGTCTTGTTTGAAGATATTGAGATTGATTACAATTGAATTAGAAGACATTCTGCAAATGGCAGGTTAAGTCCTGAAACCTTTGAACAGAAATATTTTAAGAATTTAGAGAGTTCAGCTGCCCATAATACGGTCTAGGATCACATCACACAAACCAACTTCAAAAAATTCATCATTTTTTATTATTTTTAGCTTTTTCTACTATATTTTGAACTTTTAATGATCAGGAAAACCTCTTAAAATGCATGCGTAAATTTTACCGCCACCATCTTCATCCGCTTGCAAAACTGCACTTCACACAGCATTACTGGATGGTTTGCACATTTTCTCCATTCCTGTACATCATACAGGCCAACCAAAGGCTTTAAAGGATATTGCAGTGCCCAAGTCGATTCGCCCACTGAGTCATTATACTGCTTTGCTGCATTTCGCCATTTTTGCGATTGTTATTTTTGCCTTTTGCCTGTTAGGTATTGCTACCCGTCCAGTCGATTTCCTGGCTTCTTTCTGGCCAGCCAATTCAGTCCTGTTGGGGTTACTGATTCGTTTTCCCCGCACACGCCACTTATTTGCATGGCTCGGTGCGATTACTGGTTACATGCTAGCAGACTTGGTCACAGGTTCAGCCTTTCTTTTAACTGCAGTGCTGACCGCCGCAAACCTAATTTATGTTGCCAGCGTTTTATGGCTTTATCGTTACTTTACTGAACAAATCCATAAAACCCATTACGGCTATTTATACTTATTTTTACTGGTCTTCTGTGCAGTAGGCAGTGCATTAGGGGCTCTATTTGCTGTCAGCGCGGTTCCTTTAGTCAACACCACCTTTATGCAGAACTGGTTTGTTTATGAACTTAGCGACTGGTTTTCGGCAGAAATGCAAAATGCCATTTTGATTTTGCCTCTTCTACTCAGCTACCCGCCTCGCCGGATTTTAATTCAAGCATTGCTGCGTTTAAAAACACAAGATTTCCCATGGAGCACATTACTCCCAGTGATTGCCTTAATCTGTTCTTTGCTGATCAGCTATTATGACCAAGGTCCTGGCTCATTACTGTTTCCGATTGCTGCCTTAATTTGGTGTGCACTGAGTTATGCACCTTTCCCACTGGCATTGATTAACACCATTGCTTGTACCGTCATTATTTATCATACCAGCCATCAGCATCTGATTTCGCATAGTGTGGGATATCTATCAAACATTTTATCCATTCGCATGGGTGCGATTATGATGGCACTTGCACCACTTACTGTATCCAACATTAATGCGGCACGTAGCAAACTGATTCGGGAATTAAAACACAATGCCAGCCATGATGAACTAACACAAAGTTTTAACCGTCGCCAGTTTTATCAGGCAGTTAAAGATGCCATGAGCACCGCCAAACAAAAACAGCAACCCTTTGCCATTTTAATGCTCGACATTGATCATTTTAAATCGATTAACGATAGTTACGGTCATCAGGCTGGTGACTTTGCCTTACAGATTTGTGCCAATACGATTAAGGAACATTTACGCAAGTCAGATATCTTTGGCCGACTGGGTGGAGAGGAATTTGCCATCATGCTCAGTAATGTCAGTCGGGAATCAGCCTTTGGCGTTGCTGAACGTATTCGATTTCATCTGGAAAACAAGCAGTTCTATGTTGGAGAAGATCAGGAAATTTCTATTCAAATCAGTATAGGCATTAGCTGGAATATGCCGAATAAAACATCAACACTGGAAGATTTACTGCACGAAGCCGATCAGGCACTTTACCAAGCCAAATGGACGGGTCGAAATAAGGTTGTTGAGCTTGCTGATTTTTATTCAAATAAATGCTGATAACACTAAAAACATCAAAAAAATACCCAACAACAATCAGCACAGCCATGGGCATTCTATTCACGCATAAACCTGAATATTTTTATATGTTTAATTATTTATACATCACGCCTTGAATATTCTCAAAGATTGTCCTTGGTTTTTGCTTCGCTCAGTCTAGAGCTGTTTAGACATGTCATCAAGGCTATCTATGGTTTCACATAAAATTCACTATTCAATCACTATTATCAAAATCGAAATTTAATATTTCAAAGATACTCTTAGATCATTCGTAGTCAGAGAAAATACGGCAAGGTTTACTAGATTTTAATTTAATTGCATTATGCAATTGATATTAAATACTTTTTATTTTTTTGTTAATCGTATTTTTACAGACTCTTAAAATATAATTGGATGAATCAATGGCTATAAAATTCGTTTCTAAATCTAAATTACCTACGGCTTTTGGGAATTTTGAAATTATAGCATTTCAAGATCAGAGTACTGGTGAAGAACATATCGCTCTTGCCAAATGGTTAGAGACTATCCCGACAAGACCTGTTTTGGTCAGAATGCATTCTGAGTGTTTAACTGGTGATGCTTTTGGTTCACTAAAATGTGATTGTGGCCCACAATTACATGCAGCAATGAAAATGATTAATGATGAGGGACAGGGCGTAATCTTATATTTACGCCAAGAAGGTCGTGGAATAGGATTGACTAACAAAATTCGTGCATATGCACTTCAAGATCAAGGGCACGATACTCTTGATGCAAACTTATTATTAAACTTACCAGCAGACGCTCGTAATTATGACATGTGTACTATTATGCTCGATTATTTACAAGTTAAAGATGTAAAATTAATTACAAATAACCCAATTAAAATCAATGCTTTGAAAGACTTAGGTATTAATGTAGTTGAGCGTGTTCCTTTAACTGTAGGTTTAAATATTTTTAATAAAGGCTATTTAGAAACAAAGCAAAAACGTATGTCGCACATGTATGAAAAGAATGATTTTTAGGAGAATGGTGATAGTCCAAAAAATGATTTTATATGTCTAGAATTTTGGTGGCAGACTAGAATGTTAGACTTTTTCACAATTAAACTCTAAAAGTGAATGAAACTTGTCATTTTTTACCAGAATTAATTTTAAACCAAATGGATGACAAAGTTTTAGCATGGTATCTAATGTTGGATTAGCATTTGGTTTCTCTAACTTTTGTAAAGTTTGCAGTGAAATTTTAGTGATTTTAGATGTGTGATTCATAGACATCCTTTCAATATAATTGGTGTCTATGAACAGAAAAATACAACAACGACTCGTATGGGTTAAGTTATTTGAAGAGACCAATAATGCTGGCCTAGTCTGTCGGAGATGTGGCATTTCTAGACCAACGTTACGTAAGTGGTGGAAACGATATTCTGAGCTAGGTATTGATGGATTAAGTAGTCAAAGTAAACGTCCCTTAAAATCTCCAAATACTAAAATCAATGCTGAACTAGAAGCCTTAATATTGGAAATACGCTCGGCTAGAAATCTGGGTGCTCGACGTTTGCAAACAGAATTGATGAGACTGCATGGAGTCTCGCTGTCCTTAGCGGCTATTCATAAAGTGCTATCCAGCCATCTGATATGAAACGATCTTTGAGCTTATATTCATGAATAACCCGATCCATATGCCGAGTAATAATCATCTGGATCAATTGAGGAGATGTGACTTCTTCTAAATTTTTTCCTGGTGCAGCAAAAGGTAGAATCTCCCGCATCGTTCTTGCTTCTGTACGAGGTAAATTTAAATATTCACTGATAATTAAGGATGTGAGCGTTTTACCTGATGAATATGTTCCCGTTAAACCAATCCGCATTTGTATAACCTTATAGCATTTATTATTAGATTGAATTTTTGAAGCCTATTAGCGTTCTAACAGGCTTCCTGGTTTATTTGTTGTTATTAGGCAATTAGTTTTTCAAGATCATCAATCACTTCGCCTTTTGTTTTTTCATAATCATTATTTAAAACGGTAGGTGAAATATGAATGGTTTCAATGTCTGTAATACCAATAAATTTTAGCCAATCTTGTAAATAAGGTGTCGCAAAGTCAGAACCAAAGTTTTCTGGGATACCTTCGTAGTACACACCACTCGCAATCACAAGGTAAGCTTTTTTGCCAGTCAATAGCCCTGTATAGCCCTGATTCATATCAAAACCAAATGACCAGCCAGGTTGGGTGACGACATCAATCAGCTGTTTTAAAATATAGGGAATATTGTTATTCCATAATGGAACGTTGAACACATAAATGTCTGCTGAGGCAAAGCGATCATAGACGGCTTTAATTTCTGTCCATGCTGCTTTTTCTGTAGAGTTTGCATCTTGGCCTGTAAATAATGCCATTTTTGCACCAACAGCATTTTTATCAAAAGCAGGGAGGCTACCTTCAAAAAGATCAAACTCATCAATCACTAAATCTGAATGCTTATCTTGAAGTTTGGCAATCACTTGTTTGGCAATCAATAAAGATTGACTATTTTCCCCACGAGTTGATGAGTTGATGTGTAATAGTTTCATAATATCCTCTGGATTTCACAGATTAAAAAAGCAGTAATAAATATTTTTTGGTTTATTAAAATTTTATGATTAAAAAGGAATTTCCTTATTTTTAAGCAGCTTTGAGTGCTCTTCCGCATAAAACAGTTGTTCGATCTTTTTGCTGATGTAATTCCCAAAATTGATCAGCAACGGCTTCTGGCGCGATGGTATATAACTTATTCTCAGCACCTGAAGTTCCTTCAACAAACCCATTTACAATGACTTGACCTATATAGACCTGTAAATTTTTTAAAGAATGTGCAAGCAAATTTGTGGTTTTATATTGTGATGCAACTGCAATTGATAACGCTGCATATTCTTGAGCAATCATATCAATCTCATTCAAATCGAGTGCAAACACTCCATTTGTAGATAAGATACTGCCTTGATTATTTTTTAAGTCATTCAGGCAAGCCTGTACAGTCGCAATATAACTTGAGACACGTAAGTGAAAGCTTTTCGTGAGATCAGATGGATTAATGGTAAGTAGATCACCTTCAATATCATGGAATGCATTCCAATGAATATTTTTGATTTCGCCAAACTGATTTTTAATTTCATGAATAAGTTTAGGAATTTCTTCAGTTTTACTTAGGTCACTACAAAAAAAATGGGCATCGATATTTGCTAATTGAAGTTCTAATACCTGTTCTTCTAGTTTTTCTTTATTTCGAGCAACTAAACCAACGATATAGCCTTCTTGACCAAATCGATAAGCCAGTGCTCTAGAAATACCTAGCCCATAGCCGAAAATTATAATATTGTTTTTCATTATTAAGTTCCAAAATCCAACGAATTAGTTGGATTTGTGCTTTATAATATACTTTTTTATGGTTTGCAAGAGGAAAAATGATGTCTTGGGATACAGAAGGAACTAAACAAAAGATTTTGAATGCAGCAGTGATTGAGTTTGCAAAACATGGGCCAGATGGCACAACGATTGATAAAATCGCCAAGATTGCTGGGGTAAATAAAGAAAGAATTTATAATTATTTTGGTGCTAAAAGAGATCTTTTTGATGCAGTTTTACGCAATGAATTGGTTAAAGTTGCTAAATTAGTGCCTATTCAATCAATATCAGAAGAAGACTTATCTGAATATGCAGGTCGAGCTTATGATTATCATTGCGAACATCCCGAGCTTAGTCGTTTATTACTTTGGGAAGGGTTAATTTATGATGGAGAAGTCCCAAATGAAGAAATTCGCAGAAAAAATTATGATTATAAAATTCAAGCAGTTTTTGATGCGCAACAACAAGGAAAAGTAACCAATAGTATTGAACCAAGCTATTTAGCATTTTTGATTTTAGCAATTGCAAATAGTTGGTTTATGTTGCCACAAGTTGCAAGAATGTTTACTTCATTAGAAGATATGGGTAATCATGAGAAACGTAGAGAAATGATCATTAAAGCGACTAAGAAATTAATATTACGGTAGGTATCATTGATATACTGCAGTTTAGAAATGCAGGTATATTGGTCGACAATATGCAACGGTAGACAATACCGATACGTTCCCTAAAACTTATCAGGGCTTTCAACCCTTTTTTGTGATGGATGTTCGCACCAGTTATCAGTTAAATCACAACTGGAGTGCAGCCGCAGGGGTTGATAATTTAAATAATTCTAAATATTTTTTATATCATCCATTTCCTGAGCGAACCTTCTATGCAGAAGTGAAATATACATATTAAAAATAAACCTCTTCAATGTTTTATCCGCTAAATGTACGGTAAATGCAAACCCAAGTTCTGCGGATAAAACTATTGTGCATACCACTCAGTATTGGAATCAAAAGTGGTGATATTTCCACGTTTGATTAGAATTTGGTTATAAAAAGACCATTTCGTTGTGTGGTATTTTTTCAGTGCAGGCTGATTCATCTCAGAATTATAGAGTTGCTGCCACACCAGTGAAACCTGCTTGAGTCAAGCGGGTTTCACCGATGTTTACTCATTGGTGACTTCCAATGAGGGCTTTTTTATTCTGCTAAAATAAAAACAGGTGTTTTTATATAAAATTTATTCACACACAACTTTAGATTGTTGGCTTAACCATTGTCTAGGTCGAAATAAAGATGACTTAGCAAAATTAAGGTGTGTAAGTATCTATTTTAGTAGGCGTTAATAAAAAACTCATTAAGTCTCGACCCACGACTAATGGACCTTGATAATTTACCTTGGTACGTTGGATTAACACCTTATCAGGAATACCAATTATTTTAGATGAAACTCCATTTACAATGTGACTATATACTGCCAGTTTAGGTTTGGTTTGATTAAAAATTTCACCTGCCTCTCGAGGATTAGTATGATGAGCATACACTTGTGGCACGGCATGAGTATCTTGAAATTCGGCTACTTCATGTATCAATAAATCAACACCTTTGCCGTATTTAAATATATTCGCAGTGGGAATTGTATCGCCACTTATCACGACTGAACGTCCAGCATAATCCACTCTATAACCTAGCGCAGGTCGAATAGCGCCATGATGGTCATGTTCAACTTTAAAGGCTGTAACGACTACGCCATTTTGATTAAAAACAACACCACCTTCTTCAGGAAATTCATGAGCAACAATATTAGTCGTCTCTTTTTTTAGCTCACCATCTGCGACTCTAACTCGAATATCATCTGCATGGGCTATCTTCAAGCCTTCTACTAAAGCACGGGCACCAGTGGGTCCATATACATTAAAATCACCTTGACGACCTCCAAAAGCAGGTATGTAACCTGTCATCCACATATCACTAAGACCATTGACATGGTCGGAATGATAATGGGTTAAAAAAACACCATCAATCTTTCCTAACGGTATACCTGCTTGGGTTAAACGAATGACTGCTCCCCGTCCTGCATCAAAAACAAGATTATAGCCTCCAGCTTGTACCAATGTAGACATACCAAAACGTTGTTCACTCGGGACAGGGCTACCTGTTCCCAATAAAGTTACACGCATTTCATCTTTATTAGGGGCAATATGGGCAGGATGGGTACTAGCAAGGTGCAAATATTCATTATTACTCGTTACTGCTTTACTCCTGTCTTGTGAAACAAATGTATGGGTGTGAGCACAAGCAGTGAATAGTAAAGGTAGAGTAAGACCATAAGCTACTGTTAATATTGTTTTTTTATTCATAACTTTTCCTTGTTTAGCTCTTAAATACAGAGTCCGAAATACTTCATCATTAATTGTATGACTTATTCAGAAGTATGAATAGCCACCAATTTTGTAGACATCTTTACGTAACACCTAGACTGCCACCAATCACATAAACATTTTAATTGGTGAATAACAGGAAAAAACCCAGACATCCTGCCTGAGTTTTTTCCTATTTGCGTCTAGGGTCAACTCCTGTCATACCTCACGATCCTGATGCGAGAACTTATTATTTTTGTTTGATGTTCCAGAACGTCCAGTTCCTCAATGAGTTCAGAATAAGAAATTTGACCCAGCTTAAATATGGAACGATTATCCCCTCTACTTGTGAGATATAGCTTACAGTACTAAAAAAGGCATGTAATAATATCAATATTAGATACAATCATCCTTTCTGAATGAATGTATTTCTAAATTAAGAAAAGCATATTGTGATTGTGGAATAATTGACATGTTTAAGCTAGACAGCAAACTTCTTGAGATTTTTTATTATATTTACAAGTATAAGAATGTTTCTGCAGCGGCTGAAACTTTGGGGCTGAGTCAGCCTGCAGTGAGCAACTGTCTCAATAAAATTAGAACACATTTTAATGACCCCCTATTTTTGCGCGTGGGCAATGAAATGGTACCCACCGAGTTAGCTAAGCAATTATTTTCTCCGATCAGTGAAATTATTGGCAAGATTGAAAGTGTGAATAATTTTAAAGTTGATTTTACTCCGAATCATTCTGACCAGTTATTTAGTATTGCTATGACCGACGTGTCACATCTAGTGTTGTTGCCAAAGCTCACCAAATACTTAAAACAATATGCTCCCTCTATTCGATTAAAAGTTCGCCCAATCAGCCGTGAAACCAGCTATCAGATGGCTAATGGTGAAATTGATTTAGCCATTGGCTTTTTACCAGAGTTTGATCAAGGCTTTTATCAGCAACAATTATTTTCCCAATATTATGTGGTTATTAGCCGCAAGGATCATCCACGAATTCAATCTGACTATCTAGATATTGAAACCTACATTCGTGAGTCGCATGTCGATGTGGATACTAGTATTGGTCATTACCACATTGAAAATGAATTAATCAGCCGAGGTCTAAAGCGTAATATTTTAATGACCTTACCGAGTTATCTTGGTGTTGGGCTAGTTGTACAAGAAACTGATGCTATTGCCACGATTCCTTATTATCTCAGTGAGGTTTTACTCTCGCGGGGTAATCTGAAAATATTACAAGCACCCTTAGACTTCCCGACTTATCCTGTACGACAATACTGGCATACCTCTTGTCATCATCAGAGCAGTAACCAGTGGTTAAGAAAAGTGATATTTGATTTATTCAGCGCACTTCCTTAGCCAGAAACTCATGTTATTGAAAGATGCGATGAGCTTGTAGAGAAATACGGTCATTTTTTAATACAAATTTATAGAAAACAGTGAATTGCTTTTCAGTAATTTGGACATGAAGCAACCTCATTTTGGCGTCCAGTATTTTCTTGATCCTAGCCAAAATAATGGACAATGCTTCCCTCTAAAGCTAACGTAACGTTAACTTTGGAGATGTAAAAATGGCTAAATGCTTTAGTCCAGAATTTAAACAGCAAGCAATAGATAGATTATGCACTTTCGAATTCACATGAGTCTGTAGCTAAAATCGCCCAAAAATTAGGGTCGGCTATTCAACATTAGATAAATGGATTCGTGAAGCTAACCCAACAGGTTCAAGCAAACGTCAACTCTCACCAGAACAACAGCGTATTTTAGATTTAGAAAGGAAGTCAAACAACTCAGGGAAGCCAATGATATCTTAAAAAAGGCGCATGTGTACTTTCTGACAGATCACGCCAAGAAAAGTACACGTTAATTCAATATTTGATATAAAAGCTGTCACGGTATCTTCTGCTTGTAAATTCTTAGACATCAGCACTTCAGACTATTATCTTGGCGGAAGCGACAGATTCACGCTACTCAGAAATATACTGATTTAAAAGCTGTATATTGGCAGCATCATGCACGATTAGGAGCACCTTCATTGGTTCATGATATGCATGATCTAGGTTACGATATGAGTGAATGTACCGTTGGAAGAATGTTGAGAAAGCTCGGTTTACGCAGCAAGATTGCACGTAAATATAAGCATACAACAGATTCAAATCATCGCTTGCCCACAGCACCAAATTTGCTGGATCGCCAATTTACAGTCATGCAGCCAAATCTTGCGAAGCAATGATTCTCAAGACAAGAGACATTACTTATATCCGCACCAAAGAAGGTTGGTTGTACTTATGTGTGATGCTAGATTTATTTAGTTGTCGAATTGTCGGTTGGCAAACTAGCCATCGTATAGATCGTCAACTGGTATGCGATGCATTTAATTATGCACTGGCACGACAAGGCTATCTAACAGGTGGGATGGTGCATTCCCTTGCGTAGCTTCAGTCGCTACTCATGGGATAATGCTGTAACGGAAAGCTTTTTTCATACCTTAAAAGCTCATGTGGTGTACGGTAATGTGTTTACTACCCGAAAAGAAGCCAATTCTGTCTTGTTTGAATATATTGAGATTTACTACAATCGAATTAGACGACATTCTGCAAATGGCTGCTTAAGCCCAGAAGCCTTTGAACAGAAATATTTTAAAAATTTAGAGGGATCGGCTGTCCACAATACTGTCTAAGATCAGTCCAGACTTTCTTTTTAAACAACCAACCACCTTACTTCATTGAGAAAGTGAGAGCATTCATGATATCTAATGATTTTTAAGATCGCATAAGACATCATATGGAATGCGCTATATTCTCATCTAAAAGATATGTTCACTTTCAGGTGAGGTTTCCTGATCAGGAAGATACTTTTTAATTTGCTTTATTGATCTTCAACAATCTCCCTAAAGTCATTTCATACAAATAAATGAATAGCTGAGTGAATTGATCACCAATTTTTTTCCAGACTGGCTCCATCAGTAAAGCGACGCTGATTGACAAGATAAACGCACCAACCATATCGAATGGAAAATGTACGCCGATATATATCCGTGCCCACGCTACAGTCCATGCCATTATAAAAATAGCCCAACCAATTAAATACTTACGAGACAGTAAAAAAGTGACTGCGATTGAGCTAAATAATGTCATGTGATCACTAGGAAATGATGGATCAGATACATGATCAATCAGTGTTCGACCGATCCCCATCATAAACGGGCGAGGATGTGGATAAACATGACCAATAATTTGAGCAACACCTAATGCCAATAAAGCCACACATACGGATTTCAGCGCAATTTGCTTTTGAATACGATCACCAATAGCCCAGTATGCCAGCAGAAATAGCGGTATCAGATATAACAAATCATTGGCAATAAAAATTGCAAGATGAATCGTCGATAAATGAGCAATAGGGCTGGCATTAATAGCCAAAAAAAGTTGCAGATTGAAGGGTTCTAATGACATCTTACTTTCCTTGATCTGCTAATCTTTTAAAATTTGAAAATCTGCATTTTGTGCTAAGCGACGGTTATGTTGAATGTGTGACAACACGATTAAGATAGCCATTACAGCTATAGCGATCAATGATGCATTGAGTGTCCCCAAATCCAGTCCACCTTTTGCCATCGGTTTTGTCAGGAAGTCACCAAAAGTTGCGCCAAATGGACGAGTAAATACAAATGCAATCCAGAACAAAATGATATGATTCACTTTTGAGAATTTATGCAGCAGAATAACCAATGCAATAATGCCACCCGTTACCATTGAGCCTTGTAAATAACTTAGCCCCAAAGCATCTCCTAAAAAGTCACCGAATGCTGTACCTAAGCTGTTTGAGAACAAAATTGCGATCCAGTAATACAGTTCTTTTGGTAATTCATAGATTGGGTAGACTGACAAATTACGATATTTCTTATACCAAAAACTTAAAGCTGCCACCAAGCCAGAGAACAAGAGTAAGCTGCCTCCGGTATAGCCAAGATGCAAAGTACGATCAATGGCATCTGAAATTTCTGTTCCCAATGTAGTTGTCCCGATAATAACCAACCAGAACACAACAGGAATGAATTTTTTTAAACGAAGCTGTATTGCTAATACAATAAGAAAACCAATACCTGTAATCGCTATTCCTGTTAAATAGCCTAAATTAAGCGTTTGAGCGATAAAGTCCCCTAATGTTTCACCTAGGGTCGTTGCCACAATTTTCAGTAACCAGAATAGAGAAGTGACTTCAGCAACTTTATTGATTAAGGGAGTGTCTGAGCGATTAGGGTCAGAATTCATTTTATGATTGATTGTGCGCATTGTTAAAATTCCTGCTTACATCAGTTGAACGCGAACGAACGAATGTTGGTGTTACGATACGTTGCTGAAACTTAGCAGAAACTTAGCAGCTTCTATAAAAAAGATGTTATGTACACATTTTATGGATAAACCAGATTTAATTTATCAATTGGGGCAGTACTAAGGTTACACACAATCCCCGATTGACGGTTAAGTTATAGTCACTGCCTTGTGATGCAGATAAAAACAGTAAGATTCCAGTCTGTTCACAGACTGTTTTTACGATAGATAATCCTAAGCCAGTGCCTTTTGGTCCCTGACTCGCTGCCAGATTATCAGAACGGTGAATCATTGTATCTTGCGTGGAATTTAATCGTACGAATGGCTCAAAAGCCTGCAGATAATGTTCCTGATCAATTCCGCATCCTGTATCAATAATTTGCAAGATGATTTGTTTCGCAGGCAAATCAAAGGCCGTTTGTTGCGACGGTCCAATAACACAAACACTTTGTGACTTTAAGACATCTGGCCAGTTCTCAATACATTTCAATGCAATACTGACTTGACCACCTTCAGGCGTATATAGCACAGAATTTTGAATAATATTCTTAATTAACAATAAAATGGCTGTAGCATCAGCATGAATCGTAACATCTTGATGGTGAGTATTCTGGGAAAAATTATTGATATCAAGATCAAGAACCAATTGAATCTGCTTATTATCAATAATGGGCAATAATAAATTAACAGCTTGCTCTAATAGCGGACGAACAGCGACTGGTTGGATATGATCATGATTGGCATTCAGTCGTGCAAGAGTGAGTAATTGCTCAACTAAATCTTGATTGCGTTTAACCCGTAAAGCCAATTTATCCAAGCCCGCTCGAATTGTATCATCTGTTGCTAAACGCTGTAATCGTTGTACTTGTAGAGAGATTGCGGTCAGTGGTGAACGTAACTCATGTGATGTATCTGCAATAAACTGTTGCTGTTGCTCAACATTATTTTTGACTTGTACCAATAACTGATTAATTGCGGTCATGAATGGCAAAATTTCATCAGGCAAGTTTGTCAAAGGTAATGGACTAAAATCAAAATCCTGACGTTGCATCACCGTATTTGCCAGAACCTTGACTGGATGAAACATGCGCCACATGATTAAAGGCAATATTGCCCCCAAAGCCAGAATAGCCAAAAGCAATGGCGCAAGAGATTGTATGGCACTACTTTCAGCCAAATCAGCTTGTAAATCAGTTAATTGTCGAACGATAATAATCGCATGATTTTTATCTAGCCGATAAACACGCCACTCTTCACCAGAGATCTCCTGAGAGCTTAAGCCATTTGGGACATGCTGTAATTGTTGAAATGTTAAACGATCACTTTGCAAAGGACTTTTGTTGAATTGAATTTGAGTGTGGGTGTGATTCTCCAAAAGCGTATTTTTTTCAGTCGAAACTTGAGCAGGCTGAACAAGTCTAAAAACGTCAATACTAATTCCATCGTCATTATTAGATAATTGATAATGCTGGCTTTTAGACAATGGTTCTATCACTGAATCTTTGGCCAAGTTATTGTTAATTTTATGATTTAAATTTTGATTTTCATTGTCAGCTATTAAATTCGCAATATTTTTGAGGTTATCGTTTTGAAAATTACTGATTTGACGATAACTATTCCAAAATGCAAATCCACCTGCCAAAACCGCCAAAATAAGTAACGTTACAACCGTCCATATGATCACTTGCTGTAATAATGAACGGTTTCTTTTTAATTGTAACGATGGTTGACTATCAAGCATGACCTTCATCATCCATCTGCTGAGTAATATACCAGCCCAACCCTCGCACATTTTTTATGGTTTGATGACCAAGCTTTTTACGTAAATTGTAAATCAAGAATTCAATCGCATTACTTTCAACCTCCATTCCCCAGCCATATAGTGAGTCTTCCAATTGGTTTTTTGATAATACTTTGTCCGGAGATAGCATAAATGTCGTCAATAGCATAAATTCTTTAGCAGTTACATCAATCACGGTTTTGCCTGATAGCATTACGCGCTTATTGGCCGTATCAAGGCTTAAATTCCCCACAGTCAGTAAATTTTCAGCTTTTCCTTGTGAACGACGAATTAATACTCGCATTCTGGCGAGCACCTCACCCAGTTCAAACGGTTTAATGACATAGTCATCTGCCCCAGCATCGAGCCCTTTAATACGGTCATCTAGGGCATCTCGCGCGGTCAAAATCAACACAGGCGTTTCAAGTTTTGAATTTCGAATGGTTTTAAGAACACCCATACCATCAATTTCGGGTAACCCTAAATCGAGTAAGATCAAATCATAGGCTTGGGTTTCAATGGCTAAAATGGCATGTTTTCCATCTTTCACCCAGTCCGCAGTATAGGCCTCATCTTGTAATGCTTCAGTCAGTGTTTCACCGATCATCAAATCATCTTCAACCAATAATACGCGCATGATTTTTTCCTTTCTTTAGATCACTCACTCCGCTAAAAATTGTATTCAGCATAAATGAAACATTGATTTACGAATGATTAATTCGGTTTTATTCAGGAATCATGATACAGGCTTTAAAGCATTGATTAAACTTTGTAATTACCCATAAAAAATTTCAATATTGGCTTGCAGCACTGATTTTTCAACTGCTGTTTCTCGGAAAATATGAATTACATTCAGCTGGCACTGTTGCAAATAGAGATTTGAGTCGATGATGTACCCTTTAAAAAGTGCTTAGAGACCGAAAACTCTATTCACTAATGATCCTAGACAACTAGAAAAATAAGAAAAACATAAAGAATAATAAATGCTTGGGAAAAAATTTTAGGATAATTTCCAAGATTATGATTAATAACATGTGAACTAAAT
Source organism: Acinetobacter brisouioides (assembly GCF_004331075.1). Classification (GTDB taxonomy): domain Bacteria; phylum Pseudomonadota; class Gammaproteobacteria; order Pseudomonadales; family Moraxellaceae; genus Acinetobacter. The sequence goes on from NZ_SJNX01000006.1 coordinate 216,004, forward strand.
TTCCTGAAATTTCGGGCGGGCAGTATTTTGCCAGAGGCCTTATCAACAAAAACCCGATCGACCTCAATTCCCTCAAGTTGACGTCCAATATTTTTGTCAACAGTGCCATACAGGCTATGTAAAATAATTCAAAAAAATCTCTTTACTTCGTTAAACCAGTAACCAAAAAATAAAGAAACTAAACTAAAGGGGTGTACCCTTTAGTTTAGTTTCTTTATTTTCTATCCAGCTCATAATTTTTGGAGAAAAAAATTACTACTTCAGACTATCCCCTGCTTTCAGTACAAAATCTTCAATCAGATTACGCAGGGCCTTTTTCATTTGACCTTGCTCAAGGAGAATGTATTGCCATTCTAGGCACATCTGGTTCTGGAAAAAGTGTTTTGCTACGCATGATTGCAGACCTTGAACCCAATTCCGGTGATGTCTTTTTAAATGGCATGAGCCGATCAAGCTGGTCAGCACCAGAATGGCGGCATCAGGTTATTTATCAAGCAGCAGAGCCTGCATGGTGGGAATCCACTGCTGGTAAACATTTTTCAATCAAGGATCAAAATACTGTTCTAGAATTATTGTCACGACTGAATCTCTCTCGTGAATTACTAGAAGTTGATATAAATCGCCTTTCTACTGGAGAAAGGCAAAGGTTGGCATTGGTTCGTTCATTGGTTAACCAGCCAAAAATTCTCCTTCTTGATGAACCTACATCTGCGTTAGATCAAGCTTCCATTCAAGCTGTTGAAGCACTACTCAGTGAAGAGCTTCATAAAGGGTTAGGGATTGTACTTGTTACACATTCCACAGAACTTGCAAAACGTCTAAGTCATCGAATTTTACGCATAGAACAAGGGGAATTTGTATCGTTATGAATCCTATACATCTCCAGCCACTTGATTTAGGAATAGCTGCCTCATTGGTATTGCTTGATGCTGCCATTTCAATGGTTCTAGGTTTGCGTATTCATCGCCAGATATTATGGTCAGCAATCCGAATGGTTGTACAACTGGTATTGGTTGGTTTTGTACTTCGAGTTGCTTTTACCCTAAATTCACCCTTCTTTATCCTCTGCCTTGTTATATTAATGATTACAGCTGCCGCACGAGAAATAGCGGTCAGGCCGGCTCATAGACTTCAAGGTTTTGCTAATTACCGAATTGCTGCTGTAGTGGTAAGTTTTTCAACAACAGCCGTTGTATTACTCGCACTGTTGACTGCAATACGTCCAACCCCCTGGTATGACCCTCATTATGCTATTCCATTAGTCGGCATTGTATTGGGTAGTGTTCTAAATTCCGCCAGTCTGGGTCTTGATACATTTTTTTCAGGGGTCGTGAATGGACGGGCAGCAATTGAAGCTCAACTTGCACTTGGTACCAAGTTCCATCGAGCATTGATGCCCTATATCAGCGATTCAATACGCAAAGGTCTCATTCCAATCATTAATCAAATGTCAGCTGCAGGCATTATCACCTTGCCAGGGATTATGACTGGACAAATACTAGCCGGAGTTGACCCTATAGAAGCCGTAAAATATCAAATATTACTTATGTTTTTACTTACTGGTGGAAGTGGTTTATCTGCTGTCGCAGCTGTATATTTTGCATCTTGGGCAATCACTGATGAGCGGCAACGGCTACGGATTGATCGACTTACCAAGCATAAATAAATTAAAAGACTAACACCAACTCCTAAACGAAATTTGTCTAGGAGAGTGGTGGCTAAAGTCACTGGCGTTTGAGTTACTTTCTTTTCAACTTTATTAGCACTGACGTTTTCTTTAGTTGATGCTGATAAATTTACTTTTTCCATCCAAATCACATTGTCTGGTTCATTCGATACAGGACTGATCGCGATTGCGTTATGTCACTTTGTTCACTAGCATCATGCCAATGTTTCACATTTGGCGGACACCAGATCACATCGCCTTTGACTATACGCTGTATAGGTCTGCCCCATTCTTGAATACGCCCATCACCTTCGGTCACTATCAGGTATTACCCATATTTATGGCTATGCCAATGGGTGATGCTATTCACTTCAAAACGAACAATCGCTGGTGCAACATCTCCTTGCGACGGCATTGACATTATAGGAAAGCGGGCAAACTCGGCTTTTCCTACAAAATTTCGAGCAGAACCTATTTTAAAAATATGTTGGCCTGCAGTGGTAATTTCCTGATGCCTAATTTATGTATTGTTTAGGTGTTGCTGTGACGTCACTACACATCCTGCCAATGTGCCTGTCAGGAGTAGTAAGGTCATCATCAATCTGATTTTCATTGTTACTCCGTTATATTGGCAGTTTGTGTAGAAAAATCACTGCTATTTTTTGCGCTTTTATAGGTTTTTGCCAAAGAATAGCTTGAACTGATGCATTGCCTGATTCACATATTCAGGCTTCCAGTAAGTTTCGATATGGGTTGCATTTTGAATAAGATACAACGACTTATCTTGAGTTCCTGTCGCTTTGGCATATGCATCCTGAGTCATATACAGCGTGTCAGCTTTGGAACCTGCGACCATAAGCAAAGGTTGATGAATCAATTCAATTTGATCGGTTGCGTCCCAACTCATCAAATCCAGTAAACTACTGGTGGTATACTTTGCTGAGGAGTTTGGGTGAGCATGGGTTTTCAAATAATATTCATAACCTTGGCGATATAAATCAAAAGGTAATTTGGCGATTTGCTCATCAGTCAGATTGACATCCCCCGAATATAAAACTTTCCCACCTGCTGCTTCTTGCGCTCTCGCCTGAGATGCCTGTTCTAGACGTTGTTGAATGCTATCTAGTTGAGAATCTTCAAAGCCGTTACGACGCACCCGACCTGAGTTAAACATGCTTAAAGTCGCTACAGCTTTAAAGCGTTTATCGGTTTTTGCTGCGCCAAGGGCATACCCCCCACCCCCACAGATACCCAGTAAACCAATACGGTGAGAATCTACCCCTGCATACTGGCTGATAAAATCAGCCATCCCATGAATATCTTCAATACGATTTGCAGGTTTGTCCACATTACGCGGGAGTCCAGCACTTGCACCTTGGTATGCGGCATCTGCTGTAATAGTGATATAACCTTCCTCAGCAAGACGCTGAGCATAAAGCCCTGCAACTTGCTCTTTTACACCACCATTCGGATGCGCCACGACAACGGTGGGATACTTCTTATTGACATCAAAATGTGCAGGTGTATAAACATTTGCCGCAATGTCCAAACTATTGAGTTTGTAATGCACAGGATGAATATTCACATGACCTTTCTCATTTTTCATGATTGCTCCTGCATAGACTAAGCCGTAGGGATTAATTTTAGATTGATCAGCAAAAGTGAAACCACTGCTTGCCAAAGTTGCAGACAATAAAATTGGTTTTAAAATATTCATCATATTCCTCCCTATTGACTAAACATCGAGTTTACGACTAGTCAACCATTCGATCATGGCAGGATCGCGGTGTGAGAAGAACGAACTGGTTGCTGTATCGAGTGCGGTGATTTGATTGATATCTTCCACTGATAATTCAAAGTCAAAGATATTGATGTTCTCTTGCAAACGTTCAAGACGAACAGATTTGGCTAATGACACCACATTGCGTTGTAAGAGCCAGCGTAGTACCACTTGACCGATAGATTTTCCGTATTTCTGACCAATCTTCTGTAAGACAGGATGATTAAATAAATTGTTACGCCCCTCAGCAAAAGGTGCCCATGCTTCAGGTTGAATCCCGCGTGATTGCATCCAAGGCACAGCTTGTAGTTGTTGCTGGAATGGGTTGACTTCAACCTGATTCACCGCAGGCACGACTTGATTAAAAGCAATCAAGTCGGCTAGACGGTCAGGATGGAAATTACTCACACCAATCGCGCGAATTTTTCCCGCTGCGTGTAGTTCTTCCATTGCACGCCAAGCCCCATGTACATCACCAATCGGCTGATGGATCAGGTATAAATCGACATAATCCATTTGTAAGCGGTTTAAAGAGCGTTCAAACTGTGCCTTTGCACCTTCATAATTGGTATCTTGTAGCCAAAGCTTCGTGGTCACAAACAATTCATCCCGTGCAATATTGCTTTGACGAATGGCATTACCAACTTCAGTTTCATTCTGATAAGAAGCAGCGGTATCAATCAAACGATAGCCTGCATCTATTGCGTGGAGTACTGCTTGTTCACATTCTTGACGATCATTCATTTGGAATACGCCAAAACCTGCAAGTGGCATTTCGACACCATTATTCAATTTTACGGTTTGCATCATTTTTACCTTTAAATCTGTTAAAACCTGATCACAAAACCACTATAACCTTATCAAAATTGCACAACTAGACAGCAAATTTCGATTACACTTATATAAATATTTTATTAATCAATTTTGATTAATAAAATTTATACTGAATAAATAATAATCAAATTCAGAAAATCGTGAGTTGCCATGTCTGAAAATCTTGATGATTTAAAAGCATTTTTAATTGTTGCCCGATCCGGAAGTTTTACCAAAGCAGCAGGACAAATGGGTGTTTCTCAGTCTGCGCTGAGTTATACCATTAAAATGCTGGAACAGCGTCTGGACATAAAGCTATTGCACCGCACGACCCGAAGTGTTTCTTTAACCCAAGAGGGCGAACAGTTATTTAACGATATTGAGCCTCTCCTCAACGGCATTGAACAGAAGCTCAATAACTTGAATTATTTTCGCGAAAATCCTCGCGGGCAGCTCAGAATCAACGGGACAGAAATCTCTCTGAATGTTTTGCTCTGGGACAAACTGTCGAAATTCATGCGTGATTATCCCGATGTACAATTGGAACTGACCATGGATTATGCCTTTGCAGATATTGTGAAAGATCGCTATGACATTGGGATTCGCTTGGGTGATGCCGTACATAAAGATATGATTTCAGTCCGTGTCAGTGATGAACTAGAAATGCTGACTTTAGCTGCACCACAATATTTGGAACATTTCTCCGTTCCCCAAACACCTCGAGAATTAGATCATCATCGCTGTATTGGCTTACGTTTACCGTCACATGAGCGGATACAGTCTTGGGAGTTTCATGATTTCCAAGAACCAAATAAAACCCTGACCATTAATCCAGAATATTCACTGATCGTTAGTCATGCCCGCTTGCAACTTAAAGCAGGTGTGGAAGGGCATGGTCTGGTTTGGTTACCGAAAGTCATGGTTGAAGATGAACTCAAAAGTAGAAAGCTTGTCACGATTTTGGACGACTGGAATATGCACTATTCACCCTATTACATGTACTATCCAAGCCGTCGGGAATCCTCACCATTATTTCGCTTACTGATAGATACTTTACGTTTATAACCATGAATAAAGCCAAGAATCATTTCTTTTGAAATACAAAGGCTTCAACAAAATCCATGAGCTAACTTAGAAGTTCAAATTAAGGTGTGGATCACTACACCTTTTCACTCCTAACCAAGTTTTGAACATTATTTAGAAACAGGCATTGGTGCAAGCTCACCAAACCAATAAGAAGCAGTTACACCACCATCCATTAGGAAATCGCTGCCTGTGATAAAAGTACCTTCTGGACCCATTAAAAGTGCACCAACCGCAGCAACTTCATCAGGTGTTCCTGCCCGACCAGCTGGCGATTGTTCCAACATTTTGCGATAGCCTTCACCTCTTGGACCAGATAATTCATCTTTTGCTAATGGCGTTATGATGATGCCTGGGCTAATCGTGTTGACGCGAGCACCTCTTTTACCCCAACGAACCGCCTCAGCCATGACTCTTAAGGAATTGCCACGTTTTGAAATTTGATAGGCATGCAAAGAATCTCGAATGGCATTAGCCTGCAACATTGGTTGTTCCAGCAATTCTTCTGCAGGTGTTGTCGCAAGAATACGATCTTCCTCCTGAGTCAGTGCTGGTAATCTGTGTCCCGATTGAGAAGAAATCACAATACAGGAGCCACCCGAACGAATGACTTGACCAAACTCTTCTAAAATGACCGCTGTACCATATAAATCAACTTTTAAAATCACTTCAGGCGATGCTTGCGAAGGGGATACACCAGCAGCATGAATGACACCGCCAATTTGACCCAGTTGAGTTGCCGTCTGAATCAGGGTCTGGACAGATGCGCGGGAAGAAACATCGACAATGCAAGTACTGACTTCAAAGCCTGCCTCACTTAACACTTTTGCAGCAGCTTTAGCATTTTGTTGTTTTAAATCTGCCAGTAAAACATGTTTACCAGCACTGACTCGACGTGCAATTGCTTGACCAATCGACCCCGCACCAATAACGACAATAATATCTTTCATCTGTTACTTCTCACGATTCTTAGCAATGGAATTATTTTATTTTAGAGACTTATGTTTGAATGATTAACGTCTAAACAGAAATAGCCTTTATGAATAAAATTCATTAATGAAAACTTATTACACCAATATACTGATGCTGAATAGCCTACAAAATTAGTAACTATTCATCTAGAATATTATTTCCACTGATCCCAATAAGCTGGAGTACCTATTTCCTTCACCAAAAATGTGGAAACATATCTGACTTTTTTAGATCTCAATCGGTTCTCTGGTGAAAGAATTTGAATATATGAATCCTGTATAGATGCCGATGCTTGCCAATGAGGCAAAAGGCTTACAAGCTTATTTCTTTTAAAATCTTTAGGGTCAAACTGGACTGCCACCACTCTCAAAGGCAAGTTTCGTCTATTATCTTTGCAAATACCGATAAACAGCTTGCCGACTGATCCCAAACGCCTTCCCCAAAGCAGCCTTCGAACTATATTTCCCTTCTGCCCAAGCCTGACGTAAAGCATTCGCCTGATCAGGTTTGAGTTTATGGACCCGACCTTTATATTTACCTTGAGCCGCTGCCAGTTTAATGCCTTCTTTTTGCCGTTCTAAAATAATCTCACGCTCAAACTGAGCAAAAGCCCCCATCAATTGCAACATCAGGTTATCCATCGGTGTGGCTTGGGCAGTAAAAGTGATCTTTTCCTTCATGAACTGGATTGCAATACCCCGCTTAACCAATTTATCTACTTCTTCAACCAGAACTTTGAGACTTCGCGCAAAACGATCCATCGAATGTACCACCACCATGTCCCCTTCCCGAACATAGTTCAGCATTTCCTGAAATTTGGGGCGGTCGGTATTTTTACCCGAAGCTTTGTCTATGAACAGCCGGTCAATTTCGATGCCTTCAAGTTGGCGTCCAGTATTTTGCTCAACCGAGCTGACTCGGACATAGCCGACTTTTTGACCTTTCATACACTTCGCTCCAAATTGACTAAAAATAGTCCAGTTTGTCTATTATAAATAATAGATTTAAAAATAACATGTGATGTATGATCAAAAAACATTTAAAAGAGACATTGTTTAACTAGATAAAAATATGTTGTCTTAGGGTATACTCTAAAATAACACTAATTATAAATTTAAAAAATAATGATATTTACTTAAAATTAAGTTCGCAAAAAAGATTAAATATGTAAATTTAATCTTTTTTTTAGATTAATAGTTCAAATGGCTAAAATATTAGAATTCCATAAATACCCAGTCATTCTGTTATGAAGTTATGAAGTTATGAGGTTATGAAGTTATGAAGTTATGAAGTTATGAAGTTATGAAGTTATGAAGTTATGAAGTTATGAAGTTATGAAGTTATGAAGTTATGAAGTTATGAAGTTATGAAGTTATGAAGTTATGAAGTTATGAAGTTATGAAGTTATGAAGTTATGAAGTTATGAAGTTATGAAGTTATGAAATTTAATCGTAAATGAGCTTGTAAATAATTTAATGTCATTACTTTTCATAAATTAAAGAACTCTCAATAAATAATTGCTTAAGCAAGTCGAATTGGATCATAAAGTAGCTCATCGCTCAACACCATAAGAAGCATGTCTGTGCAATACTCTACTTTTTAGAACTACATCAATTGGCACAGAATTTCCCTGAAAAGGCTTTCCACTTTTTGATCTCCTGATACTACGCTGCCTAATATCTTGCATTCCTCAGTTTTTAAGCTTCGGAGAGCTTTAGCCAGAGCTTCACCCCTTATTGTCAGCTATCCAATTGCAGCGCTACAATCGTTCCACCTCTTTCAGTCTATTGCGGTTATATCTAGAGCAAAGAGTACTGCTTTGTTGAGCAGATATCATTGTGACAGGCTTGAACCACGATGTGACCCATGTAGAAACAGGGTAAATTGATTGAGATTATTTTCTATTTTAACCCTTTTAACTCAGCTCGCTAGAAGGCTTCTTTTTTCATTTATCATATGCCTAACTTTGTTATGACGATAACCTTAACAAAGTCAGGCAATTATACGAAAATTACTGACTCTTTTTATTAATTAATGCTTGAAACTCCTCAGGAGTCTGCTCAGCCAATGATTCTAAAGCCATTCTGACAATACTTGATCTATTCACACGAGCATTATTACTTTTAACAATGAGATCATCAATTAATTGGTTCAATTCCTCATTTAATGAAAATGTACAACGAACAAACCTTTTTTGAGAAACTTCTAAATCTTTAACTCTTTTTTCCGCTCCAGAGATAAAATTCTCAACAAGCTGATCTTGTTGTAAAAGTTCTTCCGTTTTCTTCTTTAAACCACTAAGACCTGCCATAAATTACACTCCTAAGAATTCTTGTGCTATGCCTTCAATTTCAGCTTTTGCTTTATAATCACTCGTTACTTCAAATACAGAAAGACCATTTTCATCAGCATCATCATAAACATTTCGATTCGTTGTAATTTGGTTCAATGCTTTAATGCCAAAAGATAAACACGCATCTTTCGCATCTAAAATACGCTGAACTTGTGATGGTAATGTTGGACATTGCGTAATAATTGCACGAGCATTTAAATCAGGATTCACTGCTTTTGCTAGCTTTAACACTTGTTCCATATGATCCAGTGTCTTCAGATCTCTACGTTTTGGTCTAAAGGGCAATAACATATGTGTTGCTATTGTCATTGCAGAACGTAATGCTTCAGAATCTTGCCCACCGGCATCGATAACAATGTCTTGATATCTTTTTGCCAAATCTTTTAAAACAAGACGAATGTTGCCGGATGCTTGAACAGAAGGAATATTTTTTAACTGTTCATTATCATCACGTTCCTTAATCCAATCTGTAGTTGTACCCTGAGGATCTGCATCGAGTAAAAGTACATCTCTATTTTTTGTTTGTAAGTAAACACTTAGATTTTGAGCAAGGCAGCTTTTACCAGCTCCGCCTTTTTCACCACCAACTAAAATAATCATAAGTTATGCAAGTTACGTAATTTTGTTAAAAGTAATGTATAGCGTTTTATAATCTGAATCAACTATCAGGAAATATAAATTTAAAAAAAGTTATCCACAAGTAACAATACATTTTTAAATTTATATATATTTTTAAATTTATATTTATAGATAGCCTGTAAGCCTTATTTTATATAGAGTCTGACGGATATATATGGACGTTTTCCTGACAATATATGGACATTTTCCTTGATTAATGTGGACGTTTTCCTGACAATATATGGACGTTTTCCTGACAATATATGGGCGTTTTCCTGACATTAATGGACGTTTTCCTGACATTAAAAAATCTTCCATTTATGGACATTAAGTGGTAATGTCCATAAATGGTTTTATTATCATTAAACACAATATGGCAAATGTAATTTATAAAGATAACAACCTAATTGAAGCATCTTACTCCTTAAGCTTGTCTGAACAGCGCTTAATTTTAATCGCAATTATCGCAGCTCGAGACATTGAAAAAGATCTTACAGCAGATACGATGCTCACGATTCATGCATCTGAATATATGAAACACTTTAATTTAGGGCGTCAATCTGCTTATGAAGCGCTTCAGGCTGCATGTGACAATCTTTTTGAACGTAAACTCACCTATAAAGCAATAGATCCTCAGACAGGCAAATTAGCGGTTTATAAGAGTCGCTGGGTATCCAAAGTGGGGTACGTGAAAGAGGCCGCATGCGCTCAGTTGGTTTTTGCGCCAGATATTTTACAGCTGTTTGTAAAACTCGAAGAAAAATTTACTCGTTATGAGTTGAAACAGATTTCTCAATTATCGAGTGTCTATGCTATACGTTTGTACGAGCTTCTAATCAGATGGCGAGGTAAAGGTAAATTATATATTAGCGTCTCTCAACTACGTGAAAAGCTTGGCTTACTTGAAAATGAATATCAAGTCATGGGAGATTTCAAAAAGCGCGTACTGACAGTTGCAATCGACCAGATCAATAAGTTTACCGATATTGATGTGAGCTATACACAAAAAAAAGAAGGAAGAACAATTACACATATAGAGTTCTCTTTCGATCTTAAAACAACTCTAATCAAAAATGAGATCTTATTAGAACCAACATATCTACTGACAGCAAAACAATGTGCTTTTTTTGCTCAGAAATTGTGTGATCTTACGCTATATCCAAAGTTTGGGGCTAAATATGCGAATATAGGCGAATCAATTGAAGATTTCCGTGAGCGAATCTCACTTGAGCTTTTAGAACAAGAAAATGTGAAAAAGTACTATCCGTATTTATTAGAAGTTGGGTTCAAAGAAAAATTTAAATAACTCAAATATCATTGAAGTTCATAACTTTAGAAATACTCGGCCTATTTTTATAGAAAATTGGATCAGTATTGAATAGCTCCAAGGCTTTAGATCTTCAGTATTTTGAGGTGGTGATCACTTTTCGATATAAATTCCATCTATTTCTTTTTTTACAGTGCATCATGAGAAGATTAATTAGCATTGATACCGCAAAATAGCAGTAAAGCTTGCAGCAAGCATATCCTAGATTTTGAGGTTTGGATAAGCCTACAATTAATTCAGAATGAAAGATGCTAACATTCATCTTGTTCAATGACTGAATTGAAAACATTGTAAAGGGTTGTTCTGTACAGCCCCAATATATAAGCAAATTTATAATAGAAGCGAAATATAAAGTATTTTATAGCTTACGTAAGTTATTTGACTTTATAACTTGTGAAATGATTCCTAATTTATCTACCCTGCTGATCATATTGAAATCAATATGTTATTCCTGATGATCAATGTTCAGCGATTATCCTGATATATGGACAGATTCCTGACAAAAGTTAGATACCTCATAACTTACATAAGTTATTTAACTTTATAACTTATGAGGTGGTCGTTAATTTATCTGTCATACTGATCATAATGAAATCAATATGTTATTTCTGATGGTTAATGTTCAGTGATTACCCTGATATATGGACAGATTCCTGACAAAAGCTAGATACCTCATAACTTACATAAGTTATTTAACTTTATAGCTTGTGAAATGATCGTCAATTTATCAGCCCTGCTGATCATGATGAAATCAATATGTTATTCCTGATAGTTAATGTTCAGCGGTTATCCTGATATATGGACAGATTCCTGACAAAAGCTAGATACCTCATAACTTACATAAGTTATTTAACTTTATAACTTATACAATCATCGTCAATTTATCAGCCATGCTGATCATAATAAAATCAATATGTTATTCCTGATGGATGATGTTCAGCGGTTATCCTGATATATGGACGGATTCCTGACAAAAGTTAGATACCTCATAACTTACATAAGTTATTTAACTTTATAGCTTGTGAAATGATCCCTGATTTATCTGCCACACTGATCATAATGAAATCAATATGTTATTCCTAATGGATGATGTTCAGTGATTATCCTGATATATGGACGGATTCCTGACAAAAGTTAGATACCTCATAACTTACATAAGTTATTTAACTTTATAACTTATGAAGTGATCGCCAATTTATCTGTCATGCCGATCATAATGAAATTAATATGTTATTCCTAATGGATGATGTTCAACCATTATCCATAATATATGGACGGATTCCTGACAAAAGCTAGATACCTCATAACTTGCATAAGTTATTTAACTTCATAACTTATGAAGTTATTGTCAATTTATCTGCCATGCCGATCATAATGAAATTGAACCGTTATTTGAGGTCATCTAGATCAGGTAATCGTTATGATATATACGGATTCTTGATAAAATATAGAAACTCATAACTTAAGCAACTTACGTAAGTTAATAACTTTAGAATATATAAAATTCATAATCTAATCTCATACGCTATTTAATCTAGATTCACCCTTACTGAGACTGCGAAAAGATATATGGAAAGGGAAGGGATCTGATCAAAACATGATCTAAAAACTTAACTGGATCCAATTCAGAGAAATTGATGCTAGGGCCGAATGCACACTAGAAATATTAGAATTATTTGAATAAGGTCTAAGATGTTCATTGAACGCGAAAGCCTTATATCTGGAACGTAGTAGTAACCAGTTATTTATCTTATCAATTGACTATTTTTCTGCTGTAAGCATTTGCTGATAATGATTCAGGAGATTTACTCGTAGGCAGTAATCCTGAATTTGTTATGATGAAGTCACTAGGAACAGGAAGTTCCAGAACATCAAACAATAATAATAAGTTAGAGCATTAGGACGTGAAGTATGACAGGAGTTATACTTAGAAACCAAAGTAATATATTAATAATTGTACTAGCTCAAATTTAACCTGATAGCGATAAGAAATTGGGAATTGTTAGCTCAGGTTTGAGGTAGCATACATAAATAAAATGACTATGAAACAGCAAGTTAAGTTGTTTAATTTGCTGAATTTTCGATATTCATATTAACGACCGTCAGGTCAAACAACGATTAAAAGGCTTTGCAGTAGAATTTGATAAATGAATAAAAAAGAAGAATATTTTAATTAATTCAACAAGGTATATTTACCTTTTTTCTCGCTGAGAATTGTCGTTTAACTTGATCCTTCACTTGTAGATCAGCTTGATCAGTGGCAATAGAATTTAGATTTAGAGTGGCATTTAAAATTAAATCACCCGCAAGATGAATTCTATAAATGAATCTGAGTTAGTACGATCTGTTCTGACTTGTAAAGTCTATTAATAGCCTTTTGATTCTGATAAGTCAGATTTTCCACAGAACTATTTGCAAAGTTTGGGTTACTACAAAGGGTCAATCTTTGCCAGAGTTTCCATATACCTTCTTATTAGCGCATGGATGAATAAACTAAATGGTGTAATCAAATACTGAATTTTAAAAGTCTGTGTTTTTTTAAATTGTATAAAAAATAGTTAATTTGATCGTTATTTTTTGATTTAAGGGTTTTATTTTTAAAGCACTAAATCGGTTTTTATATATTTCATTTGTTTCACTTGTAATGTTTCATTGTGTCTATTGAAATAATTTTGCAATAATTATTTTTCATTTTTTTATGACTGTAGTTTTTTAGTCATTGATATTTATATAAATAAATTTTATTTCTGATTTGGCATCAAATTTGCCTTAACAGTAAAGCAGCGTTTGCTTCTGTTAGGAAATTTTGATGTATATCTAAATTGTGCTGTGTAATTTTCTGACCTAAGCCAACTGTATGTTTAAGACGATGAACATTTATTTTGAACAAAACTTTTAAATTGCATGAAGAAGGTGAATAAATGACGATGTCTGACTGGCTGGTGATGCAAGAGTTAGTTCACCAAGAAGAGGTCAAGCAATGAGCCTCGGATTAACAGCGTTGGAACTAGCGCGTATTCAATTTGCATTTACGGTCTCTTTCCATATTATTTTTCCTGCCACTTCCATTGGATTAGCCTGTTTTCTAGCCGTACTGGAATGGCGTTGGTTAAAAACGCGTGATCCTGTGTATCGGGATTTATTTAAGTACTGGATCAAAATTTTTGCTGTGGCTTTTGGCATGGGGGTGGTGTCTGGTGTGGTCATGAGCTATCAGTTCGGCACTAACTGGGCTGAGTTCTCACGTATTGCTGGTGGTATCACGGGTCCTTTACTGAGTTATGAAGTGCTTTCTGCATTTTTCCTTGAAGCAGGCTTCCTTGGCATCATGATGTTTGGCTGGGGGCGAGTTGGTGAGCGCGCTCATTTTTTTGCTACGTTGATGGTTGCTATAGGAACATGTATTTCCATGTTCTGGATTTTGTCGTCCAATAGCTGGATGCAAACGCCGCAAGGATTTGTGATTGAAAATGGAGTGATTGTCCCGAAAGATTGGCTTGCAATTGTTTTTAACCCATCTTTCCCATACCGCTTTGCACATATGGCCGTGGCTGCATTCTTAGTATCAGCACTGGTTGTTGCAGGAACCTCTGCATGGCATTTGCTTAGAGGTCGTCGAGACGTTTTGGTTAAACGCTCATTTTCTATGGCGTTATGGATGATTTTATTTGCTGCTCCAGCTCAGGTTTTGGTCGGTGATCAACATGGTTTAAATACATTACATCATCAACCCGTCAAACTGGCAGCGATCGAAGGGCACTGGGAAACCAATCAACATGAATCCATGCCACTGTATGTGTTTGGTATTCCGAACATGCAAACTGAACACACAGATTATGCGGTCGGTATTCCATATTTAGGTAGTCTGATTCTAACTCATGAACTCAATGGTGAAGTCAAAGGCCTTAAAGATTTCACTCCTGAGGATCGTCCAAATTCAACGGTATTGTTTTGGAGTTTCCGTTTGATGGTGAGCTTGGGCATGTTAATGCTATTGCTTGCACTGTCTGGCTTATTATTGCGTAAGGGCAATAAGTTGTACGAAACATCATGGTTGCATAAATTTGCCATCATTATGGGGCCGACGGGTTATATCGCACTGCTTGCCGGGTGGTTTACCACTGAAATGGGGCGTCAGCCATGGGTCGTCTATGGTGTTTTACGCACCAAAGATGCGCTATCGAGTGTGCCTGCGAGTCAGGTCGGTTTTACTTTAATTTTGTTTGTGGTGGTCTATACCGTGGTGTTTGGTACAGGTGTGTACTACATCTTCAAACTCATGCACAAAGGCCCTCAGTTTATCTATGCCCAACCTGAAGAAATGGCAGGTGTTGGGCATTTTAAAACCCCAATGCGTCCACTAAGTGCAGTTGATGAAAGCATTGATCAACCAACTCAGGAGCAGAAGCATGATTGATTTATCTATCATTTGGGCCGTGATTATTGCACTCGGTGTGTTGATTTATGTGGTACTGGATGGTTTTGATTTGGGGATTGGTATTTTATTTCCCTTTATCAAAGATCAACAAAAACGCGATGTGATGATGAACACGGTTGCTCCTGTTTGGGACGGTAATGAAACATGGATGGTTCTGGGAGGTGCTGGGCTGTTTGCAGCATTTCCTATGGTATATGCCACCGTGCTTTCAGCGCTATATTTACCGATAGTCATGATGTTGATTGCCTTGATTTTTCGCGGTGTAGCATTCGAATTCCGTTTTAAAGCACAGCGTTCGAAACACCTTTGGGATGCGGCATTTATCTGGGGTTCAACCCTTGCCAGCTTTTTTCAGGGGATTTTGCTAGGGGCTTATATTCAGGGAATTCATACGCAACACGGTATTTTTTCTGGCGGAAGCTGGGACTGGTTAACGCCTTTTTCTATTTTCACAGGCATCGGTGTGGTGGTGATGTATGCGGCATTGGGCTGTGCATGGCTGATCCTTAAAACTGAGCATGATTTACAGCACAGTATGTATCGTTTAATGCCCAAGTTTGTGCTGGCACTGCTTGTGATTTTTGCAGGGGTGAGTCTGTATACGCCATATTCGCAACCAGCGATTGCAGCGCGCTGGTTAAATCCAGCGCAACTGATGTATTTCAGTCCCGTACCAGTTTTGGTGCTGCTGTTTAGCTTTTTAATCTGGAAAGCTTGTCGCCAAAAACATGAATTTCGGCCCTTTATTTATACCCTTGTGCTGATGTTTCTGGCTTATACGGGCTTCCTGATTAGCTTGTGGCCAAACATCATTCCGCCATCGGTCACAATCTGGCAAGCCGCAGCGCCAGCCAATAGTCAGTTGTTTGCTTTGATCGGGGCATTGTTACTCATTCCGATCATTCTCATTTATACCATCATGGCGTATTGGGTATTTCGTGACAAAGTCCGTGTGGATGATGAAGGTTATCATTAGGATGAATGTGATATGAAAAAATCTGAAATGCAATGGTTTATAGGACTATGGTTATTGGGTTTTTTAGGGTTAGGTATAATTGCTGCTATTTTTAGAGGGTTATTATTTCTAGCTTATTAATAAGATTTCTTTCATAAACCAATTTTATTTAACTCGCTAGGAAAAATAAAATGGGTATAAATATTTAGGAAAGAGATCTAAGCGAAATAAATGAGTTTTAAAATACGCTGAATATAAGTAAATTCGTTTACTTATATTCAGTAGCTTTGGTTTTTAATATAGATAAATAAAATAAATTAATTTTGGGGTGGTATGATATTAATCGCACAGCAACATCGATTTAATTACCAAAATCTTTCAGATATTCAACCTAAAGATATTATTTTTGCACGCAAGCGCTCTAAAATATCTCAAAATGAATTGGCAAGTATTTTAGGTATATCAGTCAGAACATTAGAAAGTTGGGAAAGAGGACACCGAAAACCCTCACGTGCAGCACAATCTTTACTCAGATTGTTTATTCGTGCACCTAATTTATTGGTCACTTATTTAACTTGAACGCAAAAAAACAAATCACCCTCAGGTGATTTGTTTTTATTGTAAATTATTGATTATTAGTGAATTCTTCAAAAGCTTCAATCGCATTTGCCGCATACATGAGGGAAGGGCCTCCTCCCATATAAACTGCGACAGATAAGACTTCATTGAGCTCTTCTAAGGTCATTCCCATTTTAACAAGGCTGCGAGTATGAAAGCCAATACATCCATCACAACGATTGGCAACCCCAATCGCAAGCGCAATTAATTCTTTGGTTTTAGCATCAATGACGCCTTCTTTCATGCTGCTTTGTGCTAATGCATTGAAACTCTTCATAGTTTCAGGAGAGTTTTGGCGAAGGGTTTTAATATTATTGGAAATATTGTGTGTAAGTTCAGTAAATTTCATGACCGTTTCCGTTTGTTATTGAACGATAGGGAAATTGGCATCTTGCCATGCTTGCATGCCGCCTTCGATAGAAAAAACGTTTGGAAAACCCATATTTTGTAGAGAAAGAGCAGCAAGTGCTGAGCGGCCGCCTGAGCGACAAATCAAGTAAATTTCATGCTGAGATAGCGCTTCTAAAGCCACTAAGGTCTCACAGTGCTGTAAAACAGAAGGGTGCTGGTGAATACGCATTTCTAAAACACCACGAGGCATATTTACCGCATGTTCAATATAACCTGCTTGATATTCATCAGGTTCGCGGATATCAATTAAGATAATATGAGGGTTACTGGTTTTTGATTTTAAATCTTGGATGGAGATTTCCTTGATTTTAGATTTAGCCTCATCAACCAATTGGTTTGAAGTTTTTATTTCCACTCCGCTTTTAAATATCATTGTTGATTATTTAAACTAAATTATAGAGGTAAATATAACAGGATGAAAGATTATTTTTAATTTAAATTTCATTTGAATTGTTTCATGATTTTATTTTATCGATCTTGCGTTTTATGGCTATATATTTCAAATTTAATCAGGGAGAAAAACAAAGCGGGTGTAACAATATGAAAGAAACTTATTGAGAGAAATTTTTTGATTATTGGCATAAGCTATTTTGCGAATAAGTCTGGTGGTTATGGCTCAGTCTAGTGTAGGAAATTGTATTTTCCCATGACTGGAGGTAAGGCGAGGATACTGGGAGCAACTCAGGTCAAATCATAAAAAAGCCCCAGCATTCTGTCGAGTTTTTTTGTATTGGGTTGCTCTGTAGAACTCCTGTCGTACAGTAGTGTCTTGGTGCGTATGTATATTTTTATTTAAGTATCCGAGACCAAGTCTTTCTAAATTAAAAAAGTCATCATAGTAATAGACTTCTTTTATAACTATTTAACTCTCTTTCTTTTTCCTCATAGGGATAAATAAAAGGGGCTTATGAAAGAAGCCTAATACGTAGATCAAGCAGACATGCTCAGATCACTTTGTCTTGAATACAATATTAAGAAAAGTCCAATTCCTTTTCAAATGCTTTCAGTTCAAAGCGAGCCATCGCTAAATTTGATTTTGGGCGATCTAAAACAAGATACAGAAATAAGTTCTCATTGCTTTCAAGAGGACGAATCAAATGATATTGCTTACCTAAAGTAATTAAAATATCTTCAATATTATCATTTAATTGAAGTGCTTTCGCTATTTTTCGTTTTGAGCGGATTACTTCGGTATTGCCTGCTGCAGCAAGTTCTAAATCTATAGTTGTTCCTTGAACGGCTAAAGCTAAACCACTTTCACTATCTACCAATGCGGCTGCAATAAAACCATCTATGCTAGTTAGACTATCTAAAACAATACGACTCATTTTACTTTCTACCTTAAGTTAAGGGTTTCCCCATCAGAATATTGATTTAAAGACCAAGTTTTTTACGCAGTTTTGTGAAAAAACTGCGAACTTGAACCAACTGACTTTGATCAGTTGGTTCATTATCTCTCATGAATTTAGCCTCATGAGAAACAACATATGAACCCATTTTGAGCATATGACTAGTCGCAACAAATCTCATGATTTGTTGTTCTGGAATATTTAATCGATTGATTACCATTTGAATCTGAGCGCCTTGGGCAAAACATGCTGCAATTTTTAATAGATTTCGACGTTCAGCGCCCTGTTCGAATTTTGGCCAAATCTGTAATTTAAAGTATTGATTGGCCTGAACCTCTGGAAGTTGAATATCCGTAGAACGATATGCCACTTCCCAAAGCCAACTACGTAAATCTTGTGCGGGTTGATTTTTGATCGTCTCTTGCACAAAATGATTTGTGGCATAGGTTTGATTCAAGCTGTTGTCAAAAAAGATGATGGGATGAGATGGGTTGACCCAGACGCGCTCTGTCATGGTGTCGACTAAAGCTAAGAATCCCCGATAGTCGAGTAACTGGATAAAACCATTTCGAGACAATAAGCATTGATTCAATATAGTCGTGGTAGCGACAGGTTTTTCTACAGTTGCAGAGGGGCGATTAATGGCATAATCCGAAGCGTAATCAAAGAATTTCTCTTGTATCCATGCACGTAAATCTTCTAGCTGCGTTACAGGATAAGATAAAGTGTCATCAACAATCATTCCCTGTTGTTCAGGAGCTCTAATCAGACGTAAGTACTGTATATGAATCTGTGAGAGAATTTTTTGAATGATAGATGAAGCAAAAAAAGCATCGTTAACCATCAACAGGTCGATGTTTTTTTCAGAGATATTGACCCAACGTACTTCTACCCCATGTGGAATAGATAACAATATTTGGGTTTTAAACTGTTCAAGCACATGTGGACTAATCCCAAACACAGCAATATGTAAAAACTTTTTCATTTTCTAACCGTATTAAGCTATGTATCATTGCAATAAATCATATAAATTCATTTAAATGCAGTGAATTACGTGAAAATTAACAGTTACGTATTTTTCATATATGTAATCATCTATATATGGATTTGAGCTAAAGATTCGGAAGTTTTTTTGATTGCATAGAGCATTTGCCCCATGAGAATATCAGGTGAGCCTACCGCTATAATCAGCATAGGATAGTGCGCATGCTCTACACCTGTTAAAACCACATGCCCATTCTCCGCATTCAGTGAAAGAGTCTTGCAGCCGATTAAGTTGATTTCTGAAATGAAGGCGGACACCATGGCCAGAATTGAGCTAGAGACGGCAGCAATTTTCCCACTATTTTCCAAGTTTTTTTTACTCGCCAACGCTAATTCAAAACCATCCGAAGAACACAGCATGACGAATTCAAGACCGCTTACATTATTTAAGAATTCTTGGATTTGCATACGGCCAGTTTCAATCAATGCTTGAGGAATCTGGCGTGAAAGCGTATTGGTATTCACTTGCGGACTCATCCTTTAAATCATTTCAATTGCGTGAGTTTCAATCGAAGCAATGAGTACTTCAACCATAAGTAGAACATCATTTTTTTGTCTGGCATCTATCGCAAATATTGGGTAACTGTAGTCGTGTAAACTCATCCAATCCCGATAAATCTTGAGCATTTGTTCATCGTGTTGATCGACATGAGTAATACCAATCACAATATTTTGACTATGGCTTTCAAAAGCGGTGATATAGCTTTGTAAATCTTGCAAACGATTTGCACATGAATGATCAATTAAAATACTGACGCCAATTGCACCTTTGCAGACGATAGACCACATAAAATCAAAACGATCTTGGCCTGGGGTGCCATATAGTCCAATTTTAGTGTCATCCTCAAGTACGATTTCACCATAGTCGATTCCTACCGTGGTGGAATATTTGCTATGCCTATTGATGTCAGTATTGATTGCTTCAGTTTCTATGACAGGAATGTCGGAGAGCGCTTTAATTGCTGCTGACTTTCCAGCACCCATACTGCCGCCAAAAACAATTTTATATTGATGTAAAATCATATATATACTCTCTTTCTATCAAGATTTAATAAGTTTTATATAAAATCTATTTGGTTGTTTTCGAACTAAAGCAGACACGATTTACCCCTATATTTAACCAACTGCTTTCGACTAGTAGGTGGAACAAACGAATGATGAATTAAAATTTAAAACATCGTCATATCTTGCAAATGGAGCTTATGGCTAGCAACAACGTGAATAAACTGTGAATTTATTTGATATTTTAAAAATTAATGTGATTTTTATTGGTATATGTAGCGGGATATTTCTTAAATCTATTTGGGTTTTTATTGGGTCGTGTTAAACATTCATCATTTCCACCAAGGATAATCACTGCCTAAAGCAGCAGTGTTTTCAAGACTTTGTTTAGCGTGTTAAGTCTCGTAGAAACCTTTCGATATCGTTTTAATTTTACACAAGTTTTCTTTGCCAAGTATCTGTTTTTATATAAATACTAGCCCATATGTGTATTTTTAAGTTTACCATGATTTTTCTTGGAAATGTTTGCTCTTGTCCCTGTTACTTTGAGCTGATTAAAGTATTGAGTCGTTAAGAACTGCTGATTATGCTGCAAATGTGAAACTGATACATTTCCATACCCTTAACCAACAGCCAGATAACGAATCAGCAGGCTGATGCCTGAACAAAGGACCAAAATATAAATGAATTGAGTAAAGCGGCTTAAACTCATTTTTGCCATGATTTTTTTGCCAATATGAACGCCACAGAGCATACTGGGAATCAGCAGTATGACCAAGCCCAACAATGGTAAAGAATACAGTCCCATCAATAGACACAAAATTAGCCGTAGGCTGGTGCTGAGTGAAATGAGGACACTTTGTGTGGATTGAATCTGTAGTTTGTTCGGGAGTTTTTGTTGTAAATATAGTGCATATAAAAACCCACCACTGCCAAATAATGCACCAAACAAGCCACCAAATAGCCCTACTGGAATATGTAAATAGGCTCGGGAAGATGGATGAGAGATAGGCTTCTTGAACAATTGGTACAGGCTATAACCGATACAAAAAATGGCCATAAATAAGAGCAATAACATGGGTGGACGCGTAGCCAGCAGATAAATACCCAAACCTGCGCCGAGGCTCATAAATGGGAAAAGTTGCCGCACTTGATGGTATTCAACGCTTGACTGTAATTGATACCAGTTTTTGATAGAGGCAATTGCATCAAGAATCACGATCATGGGAATGATTTGATTCAGCGGCATATACAGACTTAACCACGGAGCGGCAATCAGTGTTGTTCCAAACCCAGAAAAACCAAAAACGATATAGGCGAGTAAAATAATAGGGAGATAAACCCAATTCCACTGCATAAATAACCAATCAAACATATAAATCCCTCTTTTCTTTTTTCTGAGCATAAGGCACTCTTTCGATCTAATCTAATTCAAATTTTTGAATGAACGATCTAAAAAAGAGATCAATATGCCAAGCATGAAGCAATTGCAGTACTTAAAGAAAATTGTGGAGACAGGAAGTTATCATCAGGCTGCCGAGCAATTATTTATTGCACAGTCAGCATTGAGCCGCCAAATTTTGCTGCTTGAAGATGAACTGGGATTTCAAATTTTTAATCGGGAACTGCGACAAATTCGCTTAACGCCCGCAGGTGCCTATTTTTATAAAAAAACCAGTCAACTGTTACAGGCATTGCAGCAATCAACACTACAGGCACAAGAACTGAGTCAGGGAAAACAAGCCTATTTCACCTTGGCTCATTCTAGTAGTATTGGTTTATCTGAAATTTTTTTACAGAAAACCCAGCAGTTTGCCTTTACGCAACAGGTGAGTATGGAGATCGGTCAATATTCTTCAGAACAGCAGATTGAACTGTTAACCAATCGTCAGTTGGATATAGGCATATTACGTTTGCCTGTGCTGACGCATGATTATGCTGAACTGGAACTGGTCGAATATCAGAAAGAACGCCTTTACGCTGTGTTGCCATCGCAACATGCGTTAGCAAACTGTGCGGTTTTACAGGTATCTGATTTAAAAAATGAGAAGTTTGTTTCTGTGCCGCATCCTGAACGTGGCGGTATGAGTTATGTGTTACGCAGTTTATGTGTTGCTTCAGGATTTAACCCGCAACCCGCTGCGGTACGTTCACGTAAACGTATGCAGTTGATTTTGGTACAGCAAGGTTTTGGTGTAAGTATTATTGCTGAGTCTATGATTGATCGCACTCTCATGGCTGTAAATTATATTCCACTTTCAGATCAAGCTGCCTATGCCCAAGTGGTTATTGCGTACCATCGACAAGCCAGTCCACTGTTAAAAAATTATGTTCAGGACTTATGCGATGTTTCCAATTCATGAGTTCTTGGATTTTAAATGTTTGAATATCAATCAACTAATTTAATCTAAATACAATATCTGCAAAAAATCGCAGGCGATGCGGCTTCATCAACACATAGAAATCACCCAATATGAATCAGAGCTAAGGCTGTTAAGACGTAATTTAGTTGAGGGCTTCGTGAAGAATGCCTGTGGTAGAAGACAGCCTGATACCTGTTTGTACCTGACTGATGTGAAATTATCTGACCATCATCTGATGATTTACATCGAAAATTGCCTTTCATCGGGATAAATGCTCAAAATTGATAGATGAGGGCGAGAAAGCCTTGTTTAAAATCAAAAAAATGTGAATACTCATGCCCGCAAAAATGCAAGCTTGCAAATTTTCTTTTGGGATTAGGCAAATACCGTGAACACGTATCCATTTTCATTTTCTCGTTTACAACAGGCATTACTGGCTGTTAGCTCACTGTCATATTTGGGGCTGAGTCCAGTATTGGCACATGCTGAAGATGACCTTCAGCAACTGGCAACTATTACCGTGTCGGCGAAAAAGTCACAGTCAGCGTATTATCAGCCCAAAGTCAATTTGTCGGGTTTTGTTCAGCAAAATATTGTTAATATTCCTGCATCTATCAGTACGGTGACTGCAGAACGCATCGCCGATCAGCATGCCAAAACGCTCACTGATGTGGTGAAAAATGATGCTGCAGTTGGTGATGGTTATGCCGCGATTGGTTATTATCCAAACTTTATGATGCGCGGTTTTGCTTTAAATCTTGGATCGAGTTACTTACTCAATGGTAATCTGCTACGCGGTGAACAAAATGTCGCACTGGAAAATAAAGAGCAAGTTGAAGTTTTAAAAGGCATCAGTGCCATGCAAAGCGGCATGTCAACGCCAGGTGGAGTAGTCAACTATGTCACCAAACGCCCGAAAGACATTCATTCTGTGACGGTTGAAACGGACAGTCATGCTGGTAATCGTGTTGCAACGGATTTTGGCGGTTTCCTCGGTGAAGATCAGCAGTTTGGCTATCGTATCAATCTCGCCAAGGAAGAAATGCACCCTTATGTTGAACATGCCAATGGGCAGCGTGTGTTTGGCTCTCTGGCTTTGGACTGGAAAATTTCAGACCGTTCAAAACTCGAATTTGATATCGAATCGCAGCGCCAACGCCAACGCTCTGTCCCAGGTTATCAGTTACTTGGTGGCACCACTGTACCAAGTGGTATTAGTTGGGATCGCCTGTTGGGTTATCAAAGCTGGGGTAAACCTGTCACTGATGACAGTTTAAATGCCAGTTTAAAATATATTTACCAGATCAATGATAACTGGACGGCTCATCTTACGGCTTCACAAAGCCGTGCAGTGATTGATGATTATTCTTCATTCCCATATGGTTGCTATTATAGTAGCGTTTGTCAGGTTACAGGTTTAGGCAATACCTTTGATCCAAATGGGAATTATGACATTTATGATTACCGCAGCCCCAATGACACTTATTTGACCAATCAGTTTAAAGCAGGGTTAAACGGAAAATTTGATACAGGAACGTGGCTGCATACGGTGAGTTTGGAACTGTCACAGACCTATAAACGCCATGCGCAATATAATGCGATTAATGAATGGGTTGGTACAGGTAATATTTATAGCAATAGTGCGACCTATAGTCCTACGACTGCCACTTTGGGTAATCATTACAAATCTTTAGAAAGCCAGCAAACAGTATTAAACTTGCTTGATCAGATCGACTTTAATTCACAGTGGTCGGTCTTGCTTGGTGGGAAGTTGCTACATTTAAATGAAAATGCTTATGCTGCTGACGGCAACAATATCCGTGATACCAATTTTGACCGTTTCCTTCCGCAACTTGCACTGATGTATCAACCTTGGGAACGTACTCATGTGTATGCTTCTTATGCCAAAGGTTTAAGTGATGGTGGGCAAGCGCCTTGGTATGCCAATAATGCTTATGCGACTTTGGCACCCGTACATTCGACCCAGTATGAGTTGGGGATTAAGCAGCAGTGGAAAGCGTTACTCTTTACCGCAGCAGTGTTTGACTTGAAACAGGACAATCAATATACCAATACTGCGGGTGATTATGTCACTGATGGTCAACAGCACAATGTTGGTTTAGAACTGGGTCTACAAGGTCGTTTAAACCAAAACCTAGACATCACTTCCACTTTAGCCCTGACTCGTTCGCGCCTCGCAGGCATACAAACGGCTGAGTACCAAGGGCATCAGACCCAAAATGTACCAACCGTACGCTTTGCCAGCCACTTGTCTTACCAAGTACCACAGATTGATGGACTAAGATTATTGGCAGGCATGCAGTACAGCAGCAGTAAATATGCAAACAAATCGGGTACAGTCAAAGTGCCAGGCTATAGCATATTTGATGCGGGTACAGCCTATAATTTCCGTGCCTATGGTTATGACAACACGCTTCGACTCAATATTGACAATTTGTTCAATAAAAAATACTGGCGTGATGCAAGCAGTTTCTTTGGAGACGACTATTTGTTCCTCGGTGCGCCTCGTACAGCGCAATTGTCATGGACTGTGAATTTCTAAGACTCTAATTCACTTCAAGTATTCGGAACTGCTTGAGCTGTTTGGCTCAAGCAGTTTTTTTATTTTGGGTCATTTAATCCAATGCTTGAACTAAAAATCGCACTTAAAATCCTGTTACACTCAAATATGCCAGATTTGCATAAAATTACAGGATAGTGATGTCATACCAGCAGTTATATATCAATGGTCAGTGGCTTAGCCCGAAAAATGGGCAAACTTTTAGCAGTATTGATCCGAGCAATGAACAGGAAATTGCCCAAGTTGCGGCGGCATCGGTTGAAGATGCTGAATTTGCTGTCCAAGCTGCTCGACAGGCATTTGATCAAACTGACTGGGCAAATCAGCCTAAGCAACGTGCAGCATACTTGCGTGCGATAGCCCAAGAAATCCGTAACCAGTTAGATGCACTCGCTGAGTTAGAAGTCCGTGATAATGGCAAGCCTTTGCCTGAGGCAGTTTGGGATATTCAAGATGCTGCAGGCTGCTTTGACTTTTATGCGGACTTGGCAGAACAACTTGATCCCAACCATGAAGAAAATATCCCGCTTGCTGATGAACGCTTTAACAGTGTCGTGCGTAAAGAAGCCGTGGGCGTAGCATGTGCGATTATTCCTTGGAACTATCCACTCCTGATGGCAGCATGGAAGGTTGCACCCGCACTTGCCGCAGGTTGCACATTGATTTTAAAACCTGCCGAAGCCACTTCATTAACTGCGATTGAACTGGGGCGGATTGCTGAAAAAGTCGATTTGCCAGCAGGAGTGTTGAATGTTGTCACAGGCATTGGTAGTGAAATCGGGCCATATTTAACTGCTCACCCTGAAATTGACAAGGTTGCTTTTACGGGGAGTGTGCCTGTGGGCAAGCAGATCATGCAATCGGCAGCGCATAACGTCAAAAACTTAAGTCTGGAACTGGGTGGAAAATCAGCCTTTATTATTTTCTCTGATAGTGATCTTGATGCGGCCGTGGAATGGATCATGTTTGGCATTTTCTGGAATCAGGGGCAAGTGTGTTCGGCAACTTCACGAGTACTAGTTCAACAGGAAATTTACCCTGAATTATTGCAACGCCTAAGTGTTGCTGCGCAAAAAATCAAAATTGGCAATGGTTTGGATGCCGATGTCAAACTCGGCCCATTGGTCAATGCCAAGCAGTATCAACAAGTGATGCAGGCAATTCGACAAGGGCAAGCGGATGGCGTGCAATTGCTCAGTGGCGGGCAGCGTCCTGCACATCTTGCACAAGGCTATTATGTCGAACCCACTATTTTTGTGGATGTGCCATTAGAACATCCGCTATGGACAGATGAAATTTTTGGCCCTGTAGTCGCTATTCGTGCTTTTCAACATGAGCAAGAAGCGATTCAACTTGCCAATAATTCCATTTTTGGTTTGGCAGGTGCGGTAATGTCGAAAGACTTGGCTCGTTGCCAACGGGTGGCACGTAAACTACGCGCAGGGATTATCTGGATTAACTGCTCACAACCAACTTTTACCGAAGCCCCGTGGGGTGGTTATAAGCAAAGTGGAATTGGGCGTGAGTTGGGGATTTGGGGGTTAGAAAATTACTTTGAAATCAAGCAGATAACCAGCTATAGTAGTGACCAGCCTTGGGGATGGTACACTTCCTGACATTGCGTTTCCTGACTCTAAAAATATTCAGGAAACCTAAGGCTAGACATATATTTTCACGCAATAGGCTTTTTTTCATCAGCCCCTTTTTTCTCTTGCATTTTATTGAAAAATATTTCAATTTTTGCTGAGGAATAAAAATAAAGAAGGGGCGAGCAATGATGAAACAAGCCTAATGTGGTGAATGCTCTCGTGGCAGTGCATGAAATTTTAAATGCCTAAATGGTATTTTGTTATTGTTTAAAATTTCTACACAATATTCTGTTTTCCAAGGCTAATCATGCCTTTTAAAATAGTTTTTAAAAATAGACCTAGATAATGAATATATATTTTACTTATTAATTTTTAAGCTATATTATTTCATAATAGAAAAAATGATGAATTCATGACTGATATAAAATGACCTTTAAAAAATTCATTTATTCACTAGATTTGAACTTACGAAAGTTGATTTTGTATCTTTCGATTTTTAGTGTCGTGAGTTTATTTATTGTGTCTTTAATCGTGAGCTATTATATAGAAAAGCATGAGCTTTTACATAATGCTTTATCGGTTAATGCAGAGTATGCTGCTAAAATTGCCAATAGCTCAGACAGTCATTTTAAGATGATGCAAAAGGAGTTGGCATATAGTGCGGAAATTTTAGGAAAAAACTTTAATAATCAAAAATATATGCAAAATGAGGTCGAGCGTTTAAAGTATCAGTCCAATTATTTCAATAGCGTAACTATTTCCGATCAAGATGGTAAATTTTTAAGTTTTGCACCATTAAAATTAAATTTTCAAAAAAATAAAGTGAATAGAAGTTTAGGATTTAAACTCTCTTTAGAGAAAAAAGCTCCGGTTATTTCTTCACCCTATTATGGTACAAGTAAAAATTTATTAATTTTTATCTCACACCCTATTTTTGATGAGAAACGTCATTATTTAGGATTTATTGGAGCAACTATTTATTTAAAACATGACAATATTTTAAATAAAATGCTTTCTGGTCATTATGGCTATAGGCATAACTATATGTATGTGGTTGATAAAAATCAATATATATTATTTCATCCTGATGTTAATAAAATTGGCCAATTATCCAATATTAATGTTCAAAACCTTGCGATTAAAAATCGTGGTGAGATTCGCTTGAAAGATGAGCATTGGCATGAATGGCTAGCAGGTTTTGCGCGTATTCCAACTACAGGCTGGATGGTGATTTCTCAACAACCTGCGAGTGAACTACTTAAAGAAACCAGTAATACAGTTTATGAAATGCTGGTGGGAATGTTACTATTTTATATCCTGATTTTCTTTGTTATCTGGCAAATATCCTATTTGATTTCAAGTCCTTTGTCTTTATTGGCAAACATGGCAAGTAATCTACATCAACCAGATATTGATGCGAATATTGAACGTATTAATCCTTGGTTTGTTGAGGTACTTAAGTTCAAAAATTCATTGTTAATAAGCTCAAAACATTTTAAGGAAACTATTTCAGAACTTAAATTATATATTCATACTGATCCACTCACCCATTTATATAATCGACGTGGTATGGGCTTGTCTGTTGCTCATTTCATTGAAAAAAGCATTCCGTTTGCAGTCATCTCGATTGATATCGATTATTTCAAGAAAATTAATGACGCTTTTGGGCATGACCAAGGTGACTTGGTTTTAAAAGAAATTGCAGGCTATATCCGTTCTAATTTCCGTGATGAAGATATTTGTTGTCGTAGTGGGGGTGAAGAATTTGTGGTTTTGGCTGCCCGATTGAAATTGGAAAATGCTGTAAAGTTGGCAGAGCACTTACGTAAAAAAATTGAAAGCACATCAATGCCTTTGGTTGGTAAAGTCACAATTTCTATTGGTATTTCACACTGGTCAGCCACTTCACAAAATATAAAAACTGTCTTTAAACGTGCGGATGAGTGCTTATATAATGCTAAAGCCGATGGGCGAAATTGTACTCGTTTTTAGAGTTGAAAAATACTTAGATGATGTGATTAAAAAATAAGTTTATATAAGTTTTTCTATTGCATTTGATCTAAATTTTAGATTTCAAATAGTTTTAATTTTAAAATGATAATATAAACCATGATGAAAAATGCCTATTGTAAAAACCATAAAAAAATTATGATAATATTTTTATCCCTAAACCTAACATCTAAATATCAAACGATATATAA
The DNA here is from genome assembly GCF_004331075.1 of Acinetobacter brisouioides. Taxonomy (GTDB): domain Bacteria; phylum Pseudomonadota; class Gammaproteobacteria; order Pseudomonadales; family Moraxellaceae; genus Acinetobacter. The sequence goes on from NZ_SJNX01000006.1 coordinate 245,167, forward strand.
CTAAAATCTAAAGATCGTAGCGCAGAAATATTTTCAAAAAATTCCATTTCATAAAATTTTTGGTGTGGCACTAAATTAAATCATTAGTTATAGTCTATATTTATATAAAATTATAAAAATGTGATTTTATTCTCATTTTGTAGATTTATATATACTGTAGCTTCATTTTATATGGCTATTTTTCTCTTACAGCTCATTGAAATATATTTCAATCTTACTTAGTAAGAAAAATAAACAGAGCGTAAACGATGAAGTAAAATAAATTGATATATTTCTTTTGATTATTATTTGCGTTTAATCGTATAATTATTTCAATCAAATTTGAAGTAATCCATGTGTAATGTGGCTAAGAAAAATTGTTTACTCACTTAATTTAGACCTGAGAAAACTTATTCTGTTTCTCGCTGCATTTAGCGTTTTTAGCTTATTTATTGCTTCATTACTTGTCAGTTATTATGTTCAGAAAAAAGAGCTGATACAAAATGCATTATCAGTCAATCTAGAATATGCTCAAAAAATCGCCAATGGAACGAACAGCCACTTTTCCATTATGCAGCATGAACTCGCTTATAGTGCCGCCTTGCTAGGACAGGATTTTAATAATGCTCAGCTACGTCAAACTGAAGTTGATCGCCTGAAGTATCAATCGAATTATTTTAATAGTGTATTGATCTCCGATAGCACAGGGCGTTTTTTGAGCTATGCACCAGCTCAGTTAAAAATCAATACAAATGTGGTGAATCATACTTTAGGCGTAACATCCTCACTGCAAAAGAAAGCAGCATTTATTAGTTCGCCTTATTATTCGATTAAAAATAATCTCATCATTTTTATTTCACAGCCGATTTTTGATCAGCAGCATCGTTATTTGGGATTTATAGCGGCTTCAATTTATTTAAAGCAAGACAATATTTTAAATCAGATGCTTGCCAGCAAATATGGTTATAAGAAAAATTATATGTATGTCATGGATAGTTCCAGAAGAATTATTTTTCATCCCAATGGAAAGCGTATAGGTGACACTGTAAAAAATAATACGGGTCTGGATGCGATGACCCAAAATAAACAAGGCTCCATCCGTTTGATCAATAGTCTAGGAATCGATAACTTGGCAGGATTTGCCCTGGTTCCCTCAACCAATTGGATTGTGGTATCACAACAGCCAACACATGAACTTTTGGATCAGGCCAATAAAATCATTTATAAGATTTTATTTTGTATGTCATTGTTTTATATTGTTATTTTTTTAATTATTTGGCGGGTCGCTTATCTCATTTCTAACCCGCTCTCTGATTTGGCCAAAATGGCAAGTGATCTTAGCCATCCTGAAATAGATGAAAAAATTAAACAGGTTGAGCCGTGGTTTGTCGAGGTATTGAAGTTTAAAATTTCCTTGTTGCTCAGTTCACAATATTTTAAACAAACGATTAACGAGCTAAATTATCATGTGAATACTGACCCGCTCACAGGTTTATATAATCGTCGTGGTATGGATCTGTTTATTGGGGATTTGGTAAAAACCAATACTGAGTTTGCAGTTATTTTTATTGATATTGATCATTTTAAAAAGATTAATGACACCTTTGGACATGATAAAGGTGATCTCGTACTCAAAGAGTTGGCTGCTTATATTAAATCGAATTTCCGTAGTGATGATGTATGCTGTCGAATAGGGGGGGAAGAATTTGTGGTACTTGCTCCAATTTTTGATTTGGATTTTAGCTATTCTTTAGCAGAAAATTTGAGAAAAAGCCTAGAAAATCATCAAATTGATCTTGTTGGCACAATTACTGTATCGATCGGGATCGCATATTGGCCATTAAGTTCAAAAAATGTAGAAACAGTATTTAAAATTGCCGATCAGAATTTATATCGCGCTAAAAATGAAGGACGTAACTGTATTCGGATATAGTTTAAATCAATCGGCTTCTTGCATCAGTCCATTTTATTTCCCTTATGCTATTCTGAAAATAGATTTCAATTTTACTCAGCAAAAAATAATGGGAGATATATCATGAGGAAAGGGGGCTAACGAACAGATATTGCATATTTCTCCTATCAGATTCAGGATGTATTTTCCTGCCCTATACTTCCTATTGTTATAGAAGGCTAAATACTCACTCAACCATATATATTCAAAAACCATTCGGATTCACAGAGCTAAGCCTATTGTTTTACATGGATTTTTTTGAGTTTATGGCTGTTGCTGTGCAGCTTCCCATGCAATGATGGCAGTTTTACGGGTGATGCCCCAACGATAACCACCCAAGACACCAGATGCCTGAATCACTCGATGGCAAGGAATTAGGAATGCCACAGGATTGCGTCCAATGGCGGTGCCGACAGCACGCGAGGCTTTAGGCTGACCAATCTGCTGAGCAATACTGGCATAACTACATAGCGCACCTTGCGGAATTTTTAATAAACTTTCCCAAACCTTGAGTTGAAATTCACTAGCTTTTAAATGCAGTTTTAATTGTGGCAGGCTGGCTTCATTCTGCATAAAAATTGCCAGTGCCTGTTGCTGTTTGATCTCCTGTATCTGCTGGAAATCTGCATTTGGAAACTGTGTTTGTAACTGCTGTAGCGCAAGCGTTGAGCTGTCAAAACTTAAAGCGCAAATACCTTTTGCAGTTGATGCAATAAACGCTGCACCAAAGGGGGTATCATAGACCCAGTGTTTGATGGTGAGTTGCTTGCCGCCTTGTTGATACTCGGCAGGACTCATTCCTTCAATTTGAATAAATAAATCATGTAAGCGGCTGCTACTCGACAATCCAGTTGCATAAGTTGCTTCTAAAATGGCATTTTGGCTGCTGTGTTGCAGCACCTGTTTCGCATATGCCAGACTGGTATATTGTAAAAACTTTTTTGGACTGGTGCCTGCCCATTGACTAAATAAACGCTGAAAATGAGCAGGGCTTAAATGTACTTGTGCTGCAATTTCAGCAAGACTTGGTTGCTGCATAAAGTTTTTATGAATATATTCAATTGCTTGAGCAATACGCTGATAATCACGTTCGGTAGACATAAGCAAACTCAAGTTAAACAAAATCTACCTTAACAAGTTGTGAATAAAAAATAAATCCAAATCATGCTCAACTTCAAGCACCTTACTGACACAGTGATATATGACTTTTAACAGATTGAAATAATAAGAAATACTTATCAATTTGGTCTAATTTATTTCGTTGAAAAAAACTTGATCAAGCCATTAAATTTGTCCAATCAAACGCTGAATAATAATTTGAATGTATTTGTTTAGATCATCTTTAAAAATCATATATTGCAGAGCTAAACCGTAACTTAATGAAATAATTTCCAAGATTTTTGCTTCAAGCTGTTCTGCGTCAACTTGCTTGTAGTGTGAGAAAAGTTGAATCAAGATTTTAGCAATTTGTTCGTGATGAGTTTGCCAAACTTGTTTATATTCAGCAGCGAAACTTTCTTCACGTGCTGCATACAGCTGTAGTTCGATTGAAATCTTTAACCACTCATCATTTTGAAAAAAGTCAGTCAGCCAGAGTTCAAGTTTTTCTAGCAATGAATCAAAATCCGAATCGATTTGAGTCATTATTTTTTGTAATTGAGCATTTTCCTTTTCAAACTGACTGTTCATAAGCGTGAGTAAGAACTCTTCTTTATGACTAAAATTCGAGTAAAAAGCACCTTGAGTATATCCCGCATATTTTGAGATATTTCTGATAGATACAGCGCTATATCCTTGCTCAGAAATCAAATGAAATCCTGCATTGATTAAGTGTAATCGAGTCTGTATCTGTTTCTCATCACGAGATATTTTAGCGTGTTCCATAACTGTGTTTAGATTTTAAATATCACTTGCTATCTTAAATTTTATGCGATAAGTTTGCCATCTATATTTCAAATACCACTTGATATCTGAAATTATAATTTTAAAAATTTAGAGAAAATTATGAATGCTTCAACTTCAATAAGAAAAATCGTCGTGATCAATGGTCATCCTTCAGTAACCAGTTTTAATCATGCATTGGTACAGGCTTATGCTGATTCGGCTGCTGAACAAGGTGTATGGGTTGATGTAATTGAAATAGGTCAATTGAATTTTGACCCAAATTTAAAATATGGCTATGAAAAAAGAATGAATTTAGAGCCTGATTTGGTTGAGGCTTGGAGAAAAATCATGGAGGCTGATCATCTTGTCTGGATTTTTCCTGTTTGGTGGGGAGGGCTTCCTGCGATTACAAAAGGTTTTATTGACCGTGTTTTTCTGCCTTCTATGGCATTTAGTTATTACGATAAAAGCAATCGGATTCGCGGGCATCTACAAAATAAAACAGCCCGAATTGTGACGACCTTAGACCAATCAGGTTGGACTTATAAATGGTATTTTGGAGAGCCAAGCACTCGGCAGCTTAAACAAGCAACCTTACAATTTTGTGGCGTTAAAAAAGTCAAAACTCATTATATGGGTTCGATCCGTGGATCAAGCGCTACTCAACGGGAAAAATGGTTACAGTCTATTGTAAAAATGGCACAGCAGGATGGTCAGTAGTTGTTGGCTAAAGTGTTGGCCGTTGATTGATAAAAAATTTCAAATAGCGTCTCGCAATTGTTTTCAATGAAAACAAATTTGATTTCGACCATTATTTTTTGCAATGTAAAGTCGCTTATCTGCGAGTTCCAATGTCTGCAGAAGTTGTGTATGGCTTTCTATTTCAGCAATTCCAAAGCTAACGGTCACGTCAATATAATGCTCAGTAAATGACTGTTTTTCTATTCTATTGCGTATACGATCTGCGAGTTTTATGGTTGACGCATAGTTTGAACATTTAATCATGATGACAAATTCTTCGCCGCCAAATCTAGCAATTAAATCGTCTTCGCGAACGCTGTCTTTTAATATATGCGCGATATCACATAGAATTTTATCTCCGATCGCATGACCCCAAGTATCATTAATTTTCTTAAAATGATCGATATCACACATAATAATATATAAATTAGCTGCCTGATATTTTTTAATCAGCATGTCAGTTTTTTCAAAAAATCCCCTTCGATTATAGAGTTTAGTGAGAGGATCCTGATAGCGTTCATGATTGAGTAAGGTGAATTGCTCTTTGATGGTTGTGGCTACAATAATGATTGCAAACCAGATACTTAAGATGATATTAATCGCAAGCATCAGCATCCACCAATTTGAAAACGACAAATTGATAGCGTCGATATCTTGAAGGTAGAATAGAATGACTATAAATCTTATGGCATTGTAAGCTGTTAAGAAAAAGTAGCTGACACAGAAAGTTTTACCTAATAAAGACACCTGTTTGAAATAAGCATAAACACCTGGCACAACCATAGCCAGCAGGCAAGTGATGACAAAGTTGATTGTCAGCATTCTCAACCAGAATTTTTGCTCAATATATGACAGATAGCTCAGTAAACAGATACCAAATAAAACTAAAAGCAACGAGGCTAAAAAATAGGATTTCGCTTTTACTTTTAGTCTTATTCCATAAGTTAAAGCCCAAGTACCACAAAGATATAAAATTCCAATCCACGGGGCGGTCAGAGTCATTTGTTCATTTGTCATAAGGCTCTGAATACCTAATGCACCAGATGGTAAAATATATCCAATTCCACACCAAAATAAATATTTTGGTGCATTAAATACCAAATGCCCGACAATAAAAGTACAGCCTATTAAAATTAAGCAAGTAGGAACAATGAGTAGAAAGTACTGAAAACTGGGTAAATACACGAATTTAATAAAAAATTTAGATTTGTTGGTTAATTTTAAATCGTTTTATTAAATATGATCAATCAATATCTTTATATTTTCAAATCATGATGGAGTGCTAATCGGTCAACCTCAAAGCTCCTACTTAAAGCAACGAATGAGAATGTGCTTTCAATATAATTTTAGGATTGAACCAGTGGAGACCATTGGTACGACCCAATGACCTCCATGATATTGCAATTAGAACTTCTTACAATAATTGATAAAGAAACGGTCTTCACCAAAATCATTACCCGTCTTAATCCCATAATCAATACGAATATATTGCAAAGACAAGCCCTTCAGATAAGGTTGCTGGAAGGCATAATTCACAATGATATCGGATTCACTTTCCATGTTTTTACTGCCGTTGGCGGCTTTAAAGTGATTACCATATACATATTTCACCATGGCATTTAAACCTGGTACATAGTCTTTAAAATCATATCCATAGATAAAGTGGTAAGATCTTTCGTCTTTCTTAAAGAACCCTGTGGTATTCCAGTTAATAAAATAGGTTTCAGGCAAGAATCCATCTGGAATCGGGTAAGCTGATTTGCCTGTAATCTCTTGATAGCCCAAACCGAAGGTGTGGTTTTGCACTTTTAAGGTTTCCAGCAAGCCAATATTCTGAGCTTCAATATTGAAGGTATTGCCATCATTTTTGGCATAAAAATACTTAAACTTACTGTTTAAGGTGAAATCCTGTTGTTTCCAGCTGTGATCCAAGCCCACATAGTGTTTGTTAAACAAATTTTCCATGTTGCCAAAATAGTATTCGCCTTTTAGTGTTGGCGTAAACTGATAGCGTAAGTCGATATAATTCAAGCCATCGGAATATTTGGTAACGCCATTTGCGGTAAATGCAAATTTGTGAAAACCTTCCTGATTGCGTGGGGAAACTTTTTCGACCCGTCCTAATTCGACATCGAAGCGATCTGTGATTTTGGATTTAATATTTTCGCCCCAGTAAGAGGTGAGTAACTGGCGACTATAATCGATTGAGGTCACTGGCAAATCCAACCACAGCTCACCGACTTTCAGTAAGGTTTTGTCATAACCGAGTTTCAGTGTGGCACCATGTTTTAAATAGTCAGAGGCTTGAGATTTTGTCTGCGTGTCAAAAGGCAAAACCGTATCGGCAACATGTCTGTCATTACTTAAACGTACTGCATATTGAACTGAAGCATCAACCCCGATAGTCAAAGGTTTATCAGCAATCTCTAAAGGTGTATCACGCATTTTGGAGGTGTAGAACAGAGAAGCCGACTGAGACCAGCTACCAGCATCCTTGATGGCAGGATTTTCAAAGTCACGGTTGATATAGGCATTTTTCAGGGTGAATTTCCATTCATCATCGTTTGGCTGCCCCAGTGAATCTGCTGCGAACAGTACAGAGCTTGATATTCCACCGATAAAGAATAGGGTTGAAGCAGCTAAATAGTGTGATTTAAAACAGGGTAATAAGCGCATAATCCATTTCCAATAAGGGTGCGCCAGTCCTCGGCGCACCGATTTTTACGACTCAGTAAGAGATGATTGAAGAGAAAAATCAGGAGCTGACTGTGCAGCAACAGAAGCTTTTAAATTCACCAAAAAGATAGCGAGTGCAGCAATAAGGCCTGGTATGGCAATTGCTATAAAATTCATTTGGTGAGGTAACTCAAATGTCAGTAATGCGCCCGTTAAAACTGGACCGATAATGGCTCCAATACGCCCAATACCTGATGCCCATCCCATTCCTGTTGAACGAACTGCAGTTGGATAAAACTGTGCAACAAAGGTATAAAGCAAGATTTGCGAGCCAATTGTTGCGGCTCCAGCAATCGCAATAAGCGTGTATAAAACAAATTGTGGGCTATTAAATCCAAGTAAGATTAAAGCAGCAGCACCAATGACAAACATACTGGTCAATACTGGTTTTAAATGAAATTTATCTGCAAGCGCACCACCACCAATCGCGCCAACCATGCCACCAATATTTAGGGCAAAGAGGAATAACATACTGGCGCCTAGCGAATAACCAGCTTGTAGCATCAGTTTTGGCAACCAACTTCCTAACGCATAAACCATTAACAGACACATAAAGAATGCAATCCAGAACATAAAAGTGCTAAATGTGCGTCCTTGTTGGAAAAGTGCGCGACCAGGTGCTTCTGTCGTGGTATTTTCGTTCAGTACCAGCTGTGTCTGAGTTGTTAGTTCAATTTGTGGGGCAAGTTTTCTGATAATACTTTGAGCTCGATCACCTTGATTAGATTTCACGAGGAAAGCTAAAGATTCAGGTAAAAATTTCCAAATCAAAGGAAGTAGCAAAAGCGGAATACCAGCAATCAAAAACATGATTTGCCATCCCATATCTTTGACTAACCACGCACCAAGCAGCGCCGATGTCATGCCACCAATCGCATAACCACTGAACATAATCGCGACTAAAGTGCTGCGGATTTTTTTAGGTGCATATTCGGTCATGAGAGCCACGACATTTGGCATGACACCGCCAATACCGAGTCCAGCCATAAAGCGCAGAACGGCAAATTCTGCTGGACCTGTGGCAAAAGACCCAATAAAAGTAAATCCGCTAAATAAAGATACACAAATTAGGATGGCTTTTTTACGCCCTAATTTGTCTGAAATGGTTCCGAAAATCATGGCACCAAACATCATGCCAAATAAAGCTGTACTGGCGAGTAACCCTGCCTGAACCGTTGTTAGTGACCACTGTTGCATCAATAATGGAAGTACAACACCATAAATCACCAGATCATATCCATCAAAGATAATAATCAATAAACACCACATTAAAACTTTCCAATGAAAAGCAGTAAAGCTGGCCTTGTCAACAATGTCATTAATATTGACTTTGTTCATCCCTCACCTCCTGTGAAGTATCGTTTTATTTTGTAAGTAAATTATTTTGTTATTGGGTTAGAGTCAAAAACCAAATTGATATATATTTATGTCTTTAAAGTATTGAAAAAATAATATTTTATAAAAATTTCAGCGCGCCAGAACCGTATTCTTTTGCGAAAAATGAGCTGAAGATAAGCTTGTAAAACATGATTTATATTCTTTTATTATGAAGTTTTATCAGCGAAAGGTATGACGTTACAAATCTAAAACATCAGCTTTATACAAGATGTCAAACGTATTGGTTTTTGCGATTTAAATTAATTTAGTGAATTGATTTTTATATTCTTATTTTAAATTGAACGAAAAAATTATTCATCTTTCATCAGACAAAATATTAGATGGGCATAATGCCCATCTAATATGATAAAAATCAAGTAAATACGGTTGCTAAAAAACAGCACCGAATCCTATGGATTGACAATAAATAAACTTATTGCATTCGCCCTGTTTCTACAAAGTTGGCATGCCATGACAGCGCTTCACGCAGTAAATGCGGAGTATGCCCTCCTAAAGCACAGGCACGTTCAAAATAATCTAACAGCGATTTTTGGTAACTTGGGTGTGCACAACACGTAATAATTTTGCGTGCGCGCTCACGAGGTGCCAAACCACGCAAATCCGCGAGGCCCTGTTCAGTCACCAAAATATCCACATCATGCTCAATGTGGTCACAATGGCTGACCATCGGAACTACTGAGGAAATTGCACCATTTTTAGCAATGGATTTAGTCACAAAAATAGCCAAATGCGCATTGCGGGTAAAATCGCCTGATCCACCAATGCCATTCATCATTTTTGTGCCTGATACGTGGGTTGAATTGACGTTGCCGTAAATATCGAACTCCAGTGCGGTATTGATGGCAATGATACCTAAGCGACGAATAATTTCAGGATTGTTAGAAATTTCCTGAGGGCGCAGCACAATCTTGTCTTTATACATCTCAAAATTTTTCATGACATGCGCGGCACATTGCTCTGACAAAGTCATGGAACTACCCGAAGCAAATATCATTTTCCCCGAATCAATCAGCTCAAATGTACAGTCTTGTAATACTTCAGAATACATTTCTAAATCATGAAAATTTGAATGCTGGAATTGTGCAAAAACTGCGTTGGCAATTGAACCGACACCCGACTGTAATGGTCCCAGATTTTCAGGCAAACGACCTGATGCCACTTCCTGTTCAAAAAAGTGTATTAAATGCTGGGCAATGGCCAAAGTATCTGCATCAGACTCATCCATTTTAAAGGAGGTATCAGGCAGATGATTGATCACAATCGCGGCAATTTTCGCTGGGTCGACCTCTATGCCTAATGTACCAATACGGTTGTTGGCATTGACTAACGGAATAGGCTGGCGATTTGGGCGAGTTGCAGGAACGTAAATATCGTGCGCGCCTTCAAATTCGGGGCTAATGGTACAGTCAATTTCGATAATCACCTGATCAGCCATTTCCACAAAATTGGCCGAGTTACCACAAGAAGCCGTTGGAATAATCTGCCCTGTTTCGGTAATTGCAGTTGCTGCAATAACTGCGACATTAATGCGTGGCAAGTTTTGGTGACGAATATTTTCAGCCATTTCAGATAAATGCTGATCAATATACATCACTTCGCCTTGATTGATGGCTTGACGCAAATCAGGGTCTGCCTGATATGGATAGCGGCGGGCAAGTGCATGAGCTTGACTTAAACGTCCATCAATCCGATTGCCAAGACTGGCGCCTGTTGCCAGAGTAATTTTTAGTGGATGCTGCTGAGCATAATCTGCCAGTGCCAAAGGCACAGTTTTTGCCTCGCCTGCGCCACCAAAGCCACTCATTCCGACGACTGAACCGTCTCGAATCAGTTGAATTGCCTGCTCAACAGGCACAACTTTGTCATGCAGACTAGCTAGACGAATACGCTCCAAACCATTTAACATTTCTAATATCCCAATATCGTTTGAATTCTGGTTCCGTTTTTATCGTTATGTTTAAACGGAATTTCCTTGTTTATTTGTATTAAACCAATTCGATCGCCATCGCAGTGGCTTCACCACCGCCGATACATAATGCTGCAATTCCTTTTTTACCGCCAGTACGTTTTAAGGCATGAATTAGAGTGACGATAATTCGTGAACCCGATGAACCTAATGGATGTCCGAGAGCGCAGGCACCACCATGGATATTGACTTTATCGCGCTCCAATTCAAATGCATCTATAGCAGCCATTGTCACCATGGCAAAGGCTTCGTTAATTTCCCACAAATCAACTTCTTGTGCAGACCAGCCTGTCTGTTTGAGCACCTTTTCAATCGCACCAACAGGTGCAATGGTAAATTCTGAAGGATGCTGTGCATGTGAAGCGTATGCCGAAATCTTGGCTAAAGGACTTAAGCCCTGAGCTTGTGCATGTTGCTCTGACGTAATGACCAGTGCCGAAGCACCGTCTGAAATTGAGCTGGCATTGGCGGCAGTAATCGTGCCATCTTTTTTAAAGGCAGGGCGTAATGTCGTGATTTTATCAATTTTGGCATTGAGTGGTTGTTCATCCTGATCAACCGTGATTTCGCCTTTTCGCCCTTTAATATGAACAGGCACAATTTCCGCTTGAAAATAACCCTGTTGGGTGGCATGGATGGCGCGGTTGAGAGACTCGATTGCATACTGGTCTTGTTGCTCACGGCTATAACCTTTTTGATCTGCCATGTCCTGTGCCAAAATACCCATCGACAGGCCAGTTTCGGCATCTTCCAGACCTTCCTGAAACATGTGATCGGTGACTTTACCATGTCCCATGCGATAACCACTGCGGGCTTTATCTAGCAAATAAGGTGCATTGCTCATAGATTCCATGCCGCCAGCCACAACAAACTGGGCTGAACCTGCACGAATGCTATCCGCAGCCTGCATCACTGCTTTCATGCCTGAGCCGCAAACTTTATTAATCGTTGTTGCTGGCGTTGTATCGGCTAAACCTGCCTGACGCATGGCCTGTCGTGCAGGTGCTTGCTTCACACCTGCAGGCAGCACACAGCCCAAAATTACTTCATCAACTTGCGTAGGCTGTATACCTGACGCCTGCACCGCTTCACGAACCACCACTGCACCAAGCTCTGGTGTGGTAAGTGGTGACAGCACACCCTGAAAACTTCCCATGGCTGTACGTACAGCACTTAAAATAACAATCATCGTTTTTATATCCTTATTACGTTCATTAGAGTTCAAATGTTGGGATTCAATATCCTTACTGATTTATAGATCAATGACTTTGAATCATTCATAAGTCGGTTGTGAGCTCTAATTTTGTCTTGTTATAGGATGAAAAATTTTGATTTCTCATCCTATAGTGAATCAATTTTTTACGCTTGTGCTGTGAAATACGCTTCAGGTAACTGCATCAACGTTGCCGTGCCCGCCTGAATTTTGGCAATATGCGAAGCCAGTTGTGGTAAACATTTCTCTGCATAGTACTGTGCAAGTACCAGTTTATGCTGATAAAACTCTTCTGGTTTTGCCTGAGCTGCTTGTGCAATGCGGGCAAACATATAGGCAAAACTCATGAGACCGACCGCATGCAAATAATCAACGGCAATACCATTGGCAAACTCAGGATGGTTTTTGGCTTGTTCTAAAATAAACTGAGTAACCTTTTCAACTTGTGTACATGCATCGAGTGTTGCTGTTTTAATTACCAAGTCATCATCGAGTTGCTGTACAAAATCACGAATCTCGGCAATATAATCTGCAATCAGTGCACCTTTATTCTTAATGGTTTTTCGTCCAATCAAGTCTTGTGCCTGTACGCCATTGGTACCTTCATAAATTTGGGCGATACGCAAATCACGTACACACTGTTCCATGCCCCATTCACGAATATAGCCATGCCCACCAAAACACATCTGTGCATCTAAAACAGCATCCAATGCGGTATCGGTCAAATAGGCTTTGGCAATCGGTGTAAGCAAGGCAACCCGATCATTGGCTCTTTGTACACTTGCTGGATCGTGGGCAAATTTAGTCATGTCCAGTTGCTGACCCACATAGACCGCAAATGCACGTGATGCCTCGTTATTGGCACGCGCATTGAGTAACATGCGGCGCACATCACCATGTACCAAAATCGAATCTGCTGGTTTTTCAGGAGATTGTGCACCAGTAGCACTGCGCCCCTGCAAACGATCCGTCGCATATTGAGCAGCATTTTGATAAGCAAATTCTGAAGCGCCAAGCCCTTGAATCCCCATAGATAAACGCTCATAGTTCATCATGACGAACATAGCCGCTAAGCCTTCATTTTCCTGACCGACTAGAAAACCTTTTGCAGCATCGAAGTTCATAACACAAGTGGATGAGCCTTTAATTCCCATTTTGTGCTCAATAGAGCCTGCGCCAACACTATTACGTTCCCCTAAACTACCATCTTCATTGACCAAAAACTTAGGCACAATAAACATGGAAATACCACGTGAACCCGCAGGCGCATTTGGTGTTTTAGCCAAAACTAAATGAATAATGTTCTCACAAAGGTCGTGCTCACCACTGGTAATAAAAATTTTAGTGCCTGTGATTTGGTACGAACCATCAGCATTTGGCTCAGCCTTAGTTTTAATGATCCCAAGATCGGTACCCGCATGCGGTTCAGTCAGGCACATGGTTCCTGACCATTCCCCTGTATACATTTTTGGTAAATAGGTTTCTTTTTGCTGCTGCGAAGCGCAGTTATTCAGCGCCATTCCCGCACCGACAGTTAATAATGGATACAACATAAACGATGGGTTGGTGGCAAAAATCATTTCATCAACCAGAACAGTCAACATTTTTGGAATGTTCTGACCACCCCATTCTTCTTCTGCACCCAAACCAATCCAGCCGCCTTCAGCATATTGTTGAAATGCTGCTTTAAAACCTTGTGGTGTTTTGACTTCACCTTGATGAAATTGTGCACCACCTTCTTCATCTGCGGAACGATTCAAATCCAGAAGTGTACCTTTAGAAAACTTTGCCATTTCTTCTAAGATTGCATTAGCCGTTTGCATATCTAAATGTGCAATTTTTTCATGTGCTTGCCAGAATGCTTCTGCGTTAAATACATCGTTTAAAATAAAGTCCATATCTTTGAGAGGCGCGTTATAAATTGGCATTTTTCCTTCCTGAATCACTTTTTTAGGCTAAGGCAGTGTTACCCAAGCGGTCTTGATGACATCAGCGATCTTTTGATTAAAAAAATCAATTCCATTCTGATGAGTATCATTATCAATTAATATATTTAAAGTGTTTGAATTTATTTGAGTTTTAAAAAATATGATTGAACACTTTAATGTATCCAATACGATTTTTAAATGGTCTAAATCCATACTCAAAATCCAAACCATTAGGATGTTAGATGAGTTTTTATTTAAATCCAAAATATTGATCTCTAGCGTTCACTTTTTTCAAAATTTTAGTTTTTTTAGCAAATTTATTATACAATTTAGAAACCTATGGATCAGTCAATGGACTCTAAAATGACTCAATCTTTCAATAAGCTAGATGCGGTTCCTCAAAATCTACAAAAAGAAAGAAAAGTGAGTCCAACGCGCCAACAGAAGTTTCTGGAACGTAAAAATAATATTTTAATGATGGCTGAGACTTTATTATTAGAAAATAATCAGGAAATCAGCTTAAATGATATTGCGCTTGAACTGGATATTGCCAAAGGGACAATCTACAAACATTTTAAAAGTAAAAATCAGTTATACATTGAACTGATTATCTTAAACGAAAAAAGATTATTGGAAATTTCTAAAAAATATAATCATGACATTAAAGTCTATGTGTTTAAGTATATGTTATACAATATGTTAAATTCCAGTAGAACAATTTTATTGCATAATATTGAAGAACGCCTGACCAATAATGAGCGCAATCTAAAACCTCTGTTTGAAGAATTATACAAAATACGCGAAGAAAGAATTATTGAAATCAAGGATATTACCAAAGACTATCTGCATCTTTTGAATAGCAATATGTCAATTCGTGATTATTTGTCTTATATCTGGACAGTCACTTATGGCGCATCATTATTATTAAATTCAACTTATTATCAAAAATCCATCGGCTCCCGCGAGCGCTTGGTCAAACTGTATATTGATCAGGCATTGATGATTCCTGATCGTTTAACATCCTTGGACTTACATTAATCCATTGAATGATCACAGCCAGTGAATATTTTATAGACTTCTTTCATAACTATTTATACTCTCTTGATTCCATAGGTGAAGAAAGGCTTATGAAAAAGGCCTTATGATGATGCCGTGCAACTATTGTCGATGATATGTCTGATTTTATTTATTTTATGACAGGTTATATTCTGACTATTGGTATTGATTAAATATAAGAAAATACGCTGGAATGAATCTGATTCATAAGACCACCATGACAACTATCGAGTGTGAGCATACGGTTATAACTTACATCGCGTTGTTTTTACTAAAGGTGTTCAGTCAGCGCATGAACAAATCCGAATGACTGCGCCTTTCAAAAAGCCCGCCTACATAGAGCGAGCTTTTTGAAAATCAATACTTTCAGTGCAATTATTGCAATGGTGAAACAGCAGTTGGTAATGCAATCATTGACTGCATTTTATGTGTCAACCATTGTGGCCCACCTTTAGGTGGCCAAATACCATCAGCCACAGATTTCGCACGAACTTCTGAACGTTCATTTAACGATGCATATGGCCAAATACTCACAATTCGTGGTGTACCATCCAGTGCATACATTGCAACGGTCAATTTAGAATATTCAGTACGGGTCGGTACAGCATTTTTCCACGCTTCAAATACGTGAGGTACGCCACCATGTTTGAGTTCATAGGTGCGAATTTCATACACAGGACCAAATTTTCCTCGCTCAATTTCTGGCAAAAAATCGAATCCTGCAAAATGCTCAACTGAATAATCAATGATATTTTCACTTGAGTTAAATAAGTTTTCTTGAGTTGCTAAACGAGCATCTTCAGCATCTTGATCTTCTTTAGCATCAAAACCACGTAAAACAACAACTTGGTTTAACTGACCGATATCTGAAAACCATACACTGAATAATGTCCCTTTTGCTTCACTTGCAGCATAATATTCTTGAATACCCTGAGCCACTGTGCCTGCTGTACCCATTTTGATGGTGATATTGATTAATTCATAAAGTTTCATGCGGATTGACGCTCCTGCTGTAAATTGTGTGGCTGAGTTAAAGTTGAGTTTTCATTTGTATTTTCACGTAGTTTTCCTGCTGCAAATTGAGCAATTCGCCACGCAAAAACCATTGCTGGACCGAGAGTTGTGCCAGGCCCTGGATAAGTTCCTTTGAATATTGAAGACAAGTCATTACCACAGGCAAACAAGCCCTGAATCACTTGGTTGTTTTGATCGAGAACACGCCCAAATTCATCGCCTGCCAAACCACCACTACTGGCGCAGTCCATCGGAATCACTTCAAGTGCGTAGTAAGGCCCTGTTTCCAGTTTGCCTAAACATGGGTTTGGTTGAACTTCAGAATCACCGTTAAAGCGGTTCATTACCCCTGTGCCTTTGGCAAAATCGGTATCGGCACCTTGTTCAACAAAATGGTTATAACGCTTAACGGTTTGCTCTAAACTATTCGGGTTGATCCCCACTTTTTGTGCAAGTTCTTGAAGTGTATCTGCTGCATATAAATATTTTTCACGTAAAAAATAATCGAGCTTTTTTGCACCAGGAAGCACAAAACCTAAGCCATATTTTTGAATAGCCGTATGATCACAAATCAGATAAGACTTAATTTTGTCTTTACCTTGATTTGACGCAATTTGAGCCATACAGAAATCATGATAAGAATCTGCTTCATTCACGAAGCGCTTACCATCTGTATTTACTGCAATCACACCTGGTTTTGCGCGATCTAAAATAATATGCGGCCAAATGGCTTTATAACCATTTTTATGGGTATGAATAGAACATGGAAAATACAGAACGCTACTCTCTACAGATGGATCAAGCTTTGCACCAATTTGCATTGCTGTTATTAGACCATCACCTGTATTCGACATTGGCGAAAGTGACTCCTCGATTAATCCTTTAGGGAATAATTTTTGACGTAACTTTTGGTTCCAACCGATACCACCTGTTGCTAAAACAACACCTTGACGAGTTTTTACAGTAACAGTTTTTCCATTTTGAGTAATTTTTGCACCTGTAATTTTGCCATTTTCAACAATCAGTTCTTGTAATGGAGAATCTAACCAGACAGGCACATTTTTTTGTTTAAGGTTATAAAAAAGGCTGCCGACCAAAGCATTTCCCATCACCAAACGGGTGCCCCGTGGATAACGTAAACGTGACAGGAAGTAAGGCAAAACGACTTTCATCGTAGTCATAAAATTTATGCCTGATGAAAACGGATTGAGTAAGGCATTCAATTCATTACGATTCACCATCATTCCTCCCAAGCCCATAAACTCGATGCGTGGTGGACGTACATATTTAAAGTCTGAACCCAATACACTTCCATCAAATTCAGCAGGTGCGAAGGCGCGTCCGCCCAAAGCTTCACCAGGTTGATTTTTGACATAATCAGGATGAGCAAGGCAAACATTCAGTTTTACGGATGTTTTATCTTCTAATTCTTGAATCATTTTGGGGCTAGAAGCTAAAAATGCTTCGCGGATTTTTTCACCATCACGATCCGCAACCACTGATTTTAAAAAGGCTCGTGCATCTTCAATATGATCAGGTACACCTGCTTTCTGGCTTTGTACTGTTCCTGGTGCCCAAATCGTACCTCCTGAAGTTGCAGATGTTCCTCCGACTTGACTGGCTTTTTCGCACAGCAAGACATCTAATCCGTTTAATTTTGCAAATAATGCAGCAGATATTCCCGCAGCACCAGCGCCAATGACCAATAAATCAACAACCTGTTCCATGTCATTTTCCTTTTGCTTGCCTGTTTTATGCTTTTGTCGTATGAGCTTGTTTAACCAAATGATTTGCTGCGATATAACCAAATGTCATTGCGGGCCCTAAGGTAATTCCACCACTTGGATATTGCCCACCCATGATAGAATTCATGTCATTACCCACGGCATATAAGCCTTGAATCGGTAAGTGCGTGTTTTTATCGAGAACGCAAGCATTATTGTCCGTGATTAATCCTGCAAAAGTACCTAAACTGCCAGGAACAATTTCAACTGCATAAAAAGGTCCTTTTTCAATCGGCGCGATACATGGATTAGGTTTTTGCTCATGATCACCTTGTGCTTTTTGATATGGCGTTGTGCCACGACCAAATTCACGATCTACGCCTTTATATGCATCAGCGTTATAATTCATGATGGTATTTTTGAATGTCATCATCTCTATTTGGCAAATTTTTGCCAAACTTTCGATGCTATTCGCTTGTTTCAAATAACCATTATCAATCCAAGGTTGCATTGATATGGGAAATGGCTTGACCGCACCTAAGCCATATCGCCGAATAAACTTATGGTCACAAATTAGCCAGCACCGTGCTAAATCGCCTTTTTGTGTATTTTTAAATAAGTCTTTAATAAATGCAGGGTAAGAATCGCCTTCATTGGCAAAGCGCTTGCCATTTGGAAGTACTGCAATTAACCCTGGTTTACCACGTTCAACCAAATGTGGAAAACGACCTAATGTGCCATCCAGACGAGGTATAAGTGATACAGGTGCCCATGCAGCATTGCATGACAAGCTGCTCTCCACTTCTGCACCGACACTTTCTGCAAGTTTTAATCCATCACCTGTATTGGTTTCGGGTGCAGCCGAAAAATGTGGCGTACCATCAGCAACATGCTGAAATAATTTAAGTTTACGTTCATCATCATGCGGAAAACCGCCTGTTGCTAAAACCACACCATGTTTCGCCCTGATCTGGACTAAACCTTCAGGTGTTTTAAAAATCGCCCCTGAAATTTTGCCATTTTCATCGATTAATTGCGTTGCTGAGTGATTGGCAAATAACTGAACATTTTGGTCTAAAGCAGATTTTAATAATCGTGCAACTAAGGCGTTACCATTTACAATTTGTGTCGAACGATGCCTGAATAACAAATCGAAAAAATGCCGTAGCACCCGTTTAGTCGCGTAAAGAAATGAAGGCACGGCATTAAATGTATTAATAAAATGCTTCATATCTACACCTGAAGCAATCCCCATTCCCCAAACAGTGGTTTCTGGAATAGCAGGTTTTAATAAATGTAAGTTTGAACCTAATTCACGCCCGTCAAATGGTGCAGCAACGATAGAACGCCAACCGACACGAGAACCGTCTAGATTAAAAAAATCAGGTACAGCAGCACCAATATTAAATTTTACACTGCTTGATTTTTCAAAAAAATCAACCATTTCAGGTGCTTTAGTCAAATAAGTATGAATACGTGATTCATCGTATTTTTCACCAAGCACATTTTTAAGATATTGTTTCGGTATTTCAATCGGCTCAGCTTGTCCAGCATGTTTTGCATGTGGTGTATTGGGAATCCAAAGCCAGCCACCTGAAACCGCAGTCGTTCCACCAAATACGGTTGCTTTTTCAGCAACGATAACATTTAAACCCTGAGTTGCCGTGGTCACAGCAGTCGAAAGTCCACCTGCTCCAGAACCAATGACCAAAACATCACATTCATATTGATGGCGGAACTTTGCCGTCAAAGCAGTAAAGCCGTGTTGAGTTGACGCATTCATAAACTACCCCGCTGCAGTGTCCATTTGAGCAAGCGCAACAAGTTTTTTCATTGCCTCTAAATTTATTCGGGCACGTTCAAGTGCAGGTAACTTCGTAAGTTCTAAATTTGGAACTTCTGCTGCCAAGGTTAAATCGTTGGGCAATGCCGCAATTAAAGCCACCAAATCAATCTCACCTTGTCCTGGAACCAAGCGGTTTGAACGCGCAATTTTGATTAAGCCTTCATCACTTGGATCATAATCAGCTAAACCATCACAAAGCTGAACGTAGTTCATGCGTGATTTAGGCAATGCCTTGACTTGTTCAATTGTTGAGTCAGAACGATCAAAATGCAGAGAATCAATTAAAACTGCAGCGTTACTTTGAGCGGATTGTTCAACGATGAAATTCGCTTGCTTTAGATTCTTAACTTCAGTCCACGGCATAAATTCCAGATCACAGCTCAAACCATATTGGTTTGAAAATTCACAAAATTGTGCAAAATTCTCAATTAGACGGTTCTGTTCAGGATCATTTCCTGCGACTAAAATATGTTTTGCATCAAGTCGTTGTGCGACTTCTAAAAACTGTAGATAGTTTTGCCCATTAAAGTCAGGCGTCAGGCGTATGATTTCTACATCAGCAATCTGCACACCTGTATCTTTAAGTGCTGTTACGGTTTCAGACACCACGTTTACATCGGTTAAAATCGGATAGTCAGTTTCCTTGGGTGCCGCAGGTAAAAGACGTAACCCGACTTTTGCATACCCACACTCTGCTGCAATTTTGACTGCTTCCACTGGAGCAACATCAGCAACAGTCAAAAATGAAAGTGAATACTGACGCTTAGGCACATTTTTTTGTAGATCAAGCGGCATCATGTTTCATGCCTCCATTGCCAGAGCCATTTTCAAGCAAATAATTCACCATCAAATCACGGACCTGAACAAACATTTCTGTACCCATCACCACGGTACAACCCAATTCCAGAGCTTTAGAAATAAACGGAGTTTTTTCAGGACTGGTCACAACATCGGCAACCGACATTTCAGAGGTTAATTGATCGAGTAGGTACGCTGCAGATTGATCACCGTTCATTCCCATTGGGGTTGCATTGACAACAATATCGAAACCAGAAGGATCATTATTGTGGGCAATGACTTTGCCTTGACCTAAAGCATTTAAATGTTCAACCAATTGTTGCTGACGAGTTGTATCTACATCAAAAATAGCCAGTTCAGCCACGCCAGCCATCAATAGTTCATATGCGATCGCTTTGCCAGCACCGCCTGCACCTGCCAAAATGGCACGTTTATCTTTAAGTTGAATATGTTTAGCTTTAATGGCTTGGATCATGCCTGTACCATCCAGCATGTCACCTTCCCAACCCGCTACAGTGCGACGCATGGTATTGACAGCCCCAATAAACTTGGCGCGGTCAGTCACTTGATCACAGCATTGCAACGCAGTGATTTTGTGTGGAACGGTCACAATCAAACCATCGGTATTGAGCATATTTTTAGTGCTTTCAACAAAGGCAGGAAAATGATCTGGATGCACATCTGCTGGGGAAACAATTGCATTTAAACCTTTATTGATTAGCTCATGAGTCACGCCTTCAGGTGATTTCACCTGTTTAATTGGATGCCCAACCACAAAATAAAGACGAGTAGATCCATTCAATTGAATATCCATAATTCAATATCCTTTAAAAATAAGCAGGTTAGGTTAAAATTTACTTTTAAGAGTGTGCCTTAGATTTGAGCGTTATCTAGCTCACGTTGCTGTATACGTTTAGGGGAATAAATAAGTTTCATTAACATCAGGGCGGTAATGATGCCGACCGTTGGCAAACATAAAATCAGGAAGATTTTACTGGGAGCCCAGCCTAGGCTTAAGAAATATGCGCCTGCAAAAGCACTCGCAACTGCACCCAAACGCCCGATTCCGTGCATCCAGCTATTTCCTGTTGCCCGAGCAAAGACAGGATAAAATGAACTTGAAATACTATTCATACCCGCATTAGCGCCATTCATCCACATCCCGATGAAGAAACACATGGTGCTATACAGTATGAAGTTATGTCCAGCATCCCCAACAAAAACCATGAATACAACCGCAAGTGCATATGCAAACACTAAACCAAGATGCGGATTGACTTTATCCATAAGATAGCCGCATGCAATACATCCAATCGGTCCACCAAGCTGATAAATGGCTGTAATCAAGGAAGCTTCACTAATGCTAAAACCAAATTCATGCGTCATCATGGGTAACCAGCTGCCCAGCAGATAAACCACAAATAATCCCGATGCGTAACTCCACCACAGTAAAAAGCTTCCTATAAGATAAAATGGACTCAGGACAGTTTTAACAGGGTTATCTACGGTATTTGTCTTTGGCTGAGGTAATACAAATACGGTGTTACGAGTATCAAAGTTCGGTGCCATTTTATGAATAATGGCATCAATTTCTTCTTTAGGATGCTGCTTAAGTACCTTATAACCAATAGATTCAGGTAATTTAAAGATTGCAATGGTCGCAAGCAAAATTGGTAAGATGCCTCCAATAATCATCATGGCATGCCAGCTAAAATGCGGAATCACCCAAGCTGCCAGAAAACCACCAATCGCAGCACCAATGGTGAAGCCACTTAAAATAATCGTCACTAAGCGACCATTCACTTTCATCGAAGAATAATCTGTGACCAAGGTCACTGCCTGAGGCATAACACCGCCCATAAACAGACCCGCAATAAAACGAAACATCATCAGCTCTGTCACGTTTGTAGATAGTGCAGCCAGTAAGGTAAATACACCAAAACCAAACAGGTTTGTGATCAAGAGTTTTTTACGCCCGAATTTGTCTGCTAAAGGCCCTGAAATGACCGCACCGACTGCTAAACCAATTAAAGCCGCACTCATGACTGGCGCGAGATCAGTGGTGCTGATGCCCCATGCCTGTTTGATCACAGGGGCAACAAATCCCATTACCGAGATATCAATGCCATCGACAACGACGATCATTAAACATAAGAAAATAATCATTTTTTGCATAGGAGAAATACGATTTTCATCGATAAACTCCCGTAAATTGACTTGTTGAGTCATGCACTTTTCCCTCAGTGTTCACCAGTAAAATATGCGCTTTCCATCGCATGACTGGTTGTTGTTATCCATTCAGATCCTGAATTTTAAAGAACTCAGAAACGACCTTTTCTGAGTTAAGCGATTTATCTCATCTGTATTTAAGATAGAATCTAATCGTACTATAATCGGTTTTTTAAATTTTTGGAACAGTGTTCCAAAAAATAATATCAGGATTTTTATGCTCAGCAATAATGATCGTTCTTTACTCATCCTTGAGGCACTGTTAAAAGAAGTGAATGGATACGCACTTAGCCAACTTGCAGTTGATCTAGATATTCCTAAATCTGCCATGCACCGCATTCTCACAGCGATGAAAGAGATGGGTTATATCTATCAGGACGAATCCACACAGCACTACAAACTTACCCTTAAAATTGCCTCAATGGGTTTAAGTTACTTATCCTCTCGTTCCATTACTGAAACCTTTCAGCCGTATCTGACAGAACTTGCGGAAACCTCCGCTGAGTTGGTTCGTTTAGGTCTGATTGAAGATGAGAAAATCATCTGGATTGGTAAGGCACAAGGCGCTAAATCTGGTCTAAAATATGACCCAGACTCAGGAAATGTCGCCTACTTGCCCGCATCTGCATGCGGTCTTGCCTACCTCTCTGCGCTAAACCAAGATGATTTTTCCCGCCTTGTGGAACGTGAAGGTTTTGACAAAGCCAAAAACTTTGGACCCAATACACCTAAAACACTTACTGAACTGGAAAAAAGCGTTCAAGCATCCAAACAACGGGGTTATGGCATCATCAGCGATACGTATGAACTGGGTATGTCTGCGATGGCACGAATTATTATCAATCCTCATACAGGCAAACCTTTTGGAACGATAAGTATTGCTGGCCCATCTGTCCGTCTCAATCAAAAACGTATCGACGAACTCGCTCCCGCTCTGATTGCAACCGCCGATAAAATTTCCTCCATTATTGATTTGATCCATATTTAAGTTCATACGTACGGATTGTCTTTTCCGCATCGGAGAAGGCAATCCGTAAATGTTCGATGTATAACAATTTGCCTATCCTTTGCATCCCAAACTACTGTTTTTATAAATTTATTTATGACAAACCAATAAAGGCTTAAGCTTGAATTTAATTTGATAGATGAGCCAGATAATCGTTGCCATAAGCAAAATTGAAATTAGCCATAAAGTAACGATGAGTCCCATATACTCAATCAAATAACTCGAAAAGATGACAGGCCAAATCGTTCCCTGATATGCGATAAATAAATAGCTTGAAAAGATCAATGGATTTTTTTCAAGATCTATAATTTTCCCAATAAAATAATACGCAGCACTGAGCGAGAACCCATGTCCTATCCCTGTGAATAAAATACTCAGGAATAAAAAGGTCATGCCATGTTCAATTTCTGCAACTACAAGACTGATTGTTCCGAGCAACAATGCTGCCAAACCATAGGACAACACATTCATCTCTTTCAAAGATTTGCAAAATAACTGGCTCAGCACTGAAACAAACAAAATGATTGAAATAGAAAACCCTGTAAATGTGGCTGAAGAATGGATCGCCAAATTTCGTATAAACGTTCCAGCCAAAGCCGCATATAAGCTAAATGCGCCGAAACTACACAGTGCTGAAATACTGCATATCCAGAAGATTTTACGGGATGCTACTTGAGGTAAAATTAAACCTTCAACTTTAAGGAGTTCAATCCATTTATGTTTTTTTTCTGACTGGATTTTAGGCTGAACCCACAACACACTGAATAAAACGACTCCAGTAAATATTGCCATAATCCAGTAAGGATCTGCCAATGGGTGATGGGTATGATCTGCCAAGATACCTCCAAGTAAAGGACCTAAAGCAAAGCCCAATATAGTAATCATGGAAGTTAATTTTTCTGAAAGCATTTTATTTCTAAAAGGATATTGATCTTTAAGACCCACCATTGCCGCTGTCGTAATGAGACCAGAAGCAATTCCAATTAAAAACCGAGAAAAACTCAACAGCCAAATAGATAAAGCAAAGGCTGACAAAATCATACCAATAATGCTTAGGCTAAGACTGACAACAATAACCTGCTTATAGTTATAAATCGCATTCAATTTACTTAAAAATAGCAGTGAAAATACCACACCAAGCATATAGGCAATAAAGATATACCCCACTTGCGAGGTCGTGATCCCCCAAACCTGCTCATAAATTGCATACAGTGGGCTTGCCAGTGCCGTACTCACGGCTGCAAGACATAGCGCAAAACTAATAATCATGTATTGCGTACTGGAACTTGGCGTCTGCATCGGTTGAACCAAAAATGACTTTTAAGTCGATTTTAATCAAAAGTGATCTAAAGGTCAATTTATGTTAGATTACTTCTATGTAAACGATCGTTGAATACGCTATGGAAAAGCCAAGAACCCGCGGTCCAAGTATTGAAAAAACACAAGAAACACGACATAAAATTCTGGATGCTGCACTTCAATACTTTATTCAGGAAGGGTTTGCCCGAAGTAAAATTTCTGATATTGCAAAACACGCAGAGTTGGGCAAAGGGACTATTTATTCTTATTTTGAAACCAAGGAACAATTGTTTGAAGGTGTCATCGATGCATTCATGAATGAGTCTTTTCGTCCGATTAAAGCGCATGAAATTCAAGATAATGAGTCAGTATACGAATTTATTTGCAAAAAGATTGTGCCGAGCGTTTTAACCCTGGAATCTACAGGTCGTGCCGATATGGCGCTGCTCATTTTACGTGAAGGAAAAAATTTCCCCAGCATTTTACAAACTTATTGCAATAAGATTTTTTTACCAATCCAACATGAGCTACAGCAACTTGTTGAACTGGCAATACAACGCCAAGAACTCCCTGCCCACATTAATCCGAAATCTTTTGCATTACTCATTGTCAGTCCAATGTGGATGGGCATGATTCATAACCACATCCTTAATTCGAATGAAGTCTTACAATTAGATCAATTATTTAAAGAGAATTTAAAGCTTTTATTTCACTCTTGAACTGCTGTTTGAATAGACTGCTTTCATGATGATTTATCTAATCTTTGTCTTTTCGATACAGGAAAACGGATCCATGCAAGGCGTCGCGGTAAACAAGTTTTTCTCGCTCATTTCCTTTCAAGCATCTTCGACTTAATCCTATACCAGATTTTAGGTAGAGTCGTTGTGTTTTGTTCGCACTCTCATTAGAACAAAACAAAGAGAACATCATCAGTAACCCATGCAGGCTATGATTCCAGATTGAATGTATCGTCAAATGGTGGAGCTGTTAACTTGTCAAGATCCGAAAATCGGGATGCAATTGCTGCCAGTGCATTTTTAATTTTTCCTTATGAACTGCCGCCATAGGAAGATCGGCTAATGCTTTTGGCCATAGTGTCCGCGCCTTAGCCATAACATCATGCAACTGCTTTTCAATGACTCGCCAAGGAACCCCAACTTTTTCTGCCCATTGTCGAAAGTGCTTTATTTCAGCTAAATACCAGTCCTTATTTTTGGCAAGGTTCAAGGCGAAATGTCGCTCATTTTCAATATAAACACTGGTCATTAAAATATCATAGGCAGGTGAGAATCTGGGTGTACGCATATCAGGGTAGATCATACTCCAGTTTTTTAAATGTGCATCGCCATTTGCCAGTAAAATATTGATCAGAATACGACTGGCAAATTGTTGAATATCCACAATTTTATTACTAGAATACTGATAAATAATTTGACCGATCTGCTCATAATTGGTGCTGCTGTATTTTTGATGCGGATACACCCCAAAAATCTGAGCGAAATCTTCAATATGAACTCGCTCTGTTGTTTGGTCAGTGCTGTACCGATCAAATCTTTTGATTGCAAATGCATATTGTTCTTGGGGAAAATTTAGCGCTGGTAGATCCTGTAGACAGGCCATATCCACCAGTTGAATCTCTGGAATCTCAATTCCTGCCATCTGGGCAAGCGTCATGGCCGAATATTCGTTCAGCGGCACAAACGCGTGCCGTGTGGAAGGCGTTTTAATAATCCAGTCCCCAAGTAAAGCCGACTCTGTCCCATGTGCCAAAGTAAAACGCCCATCTTGAGCTTTCATGGAAAACTTCATCTGTACACCTGCAAGCGAAAACTTATTATCTGTTTGTAGCTCTTGCGGTGTGACTTGGTCAGTATTTGAGATCTGAAGCTTGTATTTTATCGTATCTGGAATTTCATCAAGATTTGCATGTATTGCAAGCAATGCGCCTGGTAGGTCATGCCCCAAAGCCGCCAGTAACTGGAATTCACTGTCAATATGAACTTTTAAACTGCTGGCAATCAGCTCTCGCAATGCCCCTTCAGGCAATAAGTTCGATAGCAATGGATGTAAGCGCTGATGCGTTACGAAGGTCTTTGCCAAGATTTTTTCAGATTGTGGATGTACAGGCGAAGTTAATACACTCAGTGTTGGGCGTTGTGAATCAAGCCGAAAGTTATTGGTAAAAACCAGAATATTTTTTCCGTTCTGAAACCCCGCCAAGTATCCGACTAGCATGTGTTGCAATGTTAATTTCAGAACACTGACACTATTCATGATTCAGTATCTCCCAATAGACCTTTCCACGGGTTAGTCATTAAGTCATCCTGATCTTCAATGCTGACTTTAATTTCATCATTTAACAACTGCCTGACCAAATATGCTTTATCGTCAGGAATCAGCATCAACTGCGCATTGAGCCCAGCGGCAACAATTTCCAGCGTATCTAAGCGTGGATTACCCTGACTTTCCAGTTTTTGATACTGCTGCCGCGATATGCCTGTGCGAGATTGCATATCGGCCTGTTTAAAGCCAAGCTGGATTCGTCTTTGTTTAATTTGCTGAAGTAAAGGCTCATTCATGGTAGATACTTTGATTGCTTTTAAAATCATTAAGCAATATATTAGTTTCTTTTTTCAAGTTAAGCAATCCATGAGTTGCTTTATATGAAAAAATTTAAAAATGATGAATAAGCAAGATATCGTGGCGGTCAAAAAACAGGTATTTTTCTGCCTCGGTAAGGTCAGAGATTAAGGCATTTTCATTCAATAGAGATTGAATGAGTGTTACTAAAATGAGTAATCCTGAGAAAATAATTTAAAAAATACTTGTCTAAGCCATTGATTACTCGGATTATGGTGAAATCTAGCATGCCAGTGTTGCTTCACACTATAATCTGGAAAATGATAAGGAGGCTGCAATATTTTTAAGCCCCCCCGTGCTAATAAAACCTGACTCAAATAATGTGGAATTGTGGCAATTGCATCAGTATCTTGTACAACAAGTCCCACACCTAAATAACTTGGCAGGCGAATGAGAATATTACGATTCACCCCCAATTTTTGCAGTTCATGTTCAAGAGTATAGTGTCCACCTGTCGCTAAAATATCGACATGCAGTTCTCGTCGATATTCTTCATCTGAAATACTGCTTTCTCCAAGCCGAGGGTGCTCTTGGCTCGCAATACAAACATAGTGCTGATGAAATAAGGTTTGTTGATAAAAACCTGCTTCGAGTTGCGGTAAAAATCCGATCGCGAGATCAATTTCACCATTGGACATCATCAA
Organism: Acinetobacter brisouioides; assembly: GCF_004331075.1. Taxonomy (GTDB): domain Bacteria; phylum Pseudomonadota; class Gammaproteobacteria; order Pseudomonadales; family Moraxellaceae; genus Acinetobacter. The sequence goes on from NZ_SJNX01000006.1 coordinate 273,219, forward strand.
TGGCGTATTTAAATCAATCGGATGGATGTCGAGGCGAATATTGGGTGCATGCACTCTAAGATAATTGATTAATTTTGGTAGCAACACCAAATGACTAATGTCAGTCATACTCAATCTGAATTCATAATCCGAAGTGAGTGGATCAAACTCAATATTATAATCTTGAATGACCTTAAGCTTATTTAAAGCCTCCACTACGATTGGGTAAATTTGTTTTGATAATTCAGTTGGTTGCATTTTATTTTCAATGCGAACAAACAGTGGATCATGAAAATGAGTTCTTAACTGACCCAAAGCAATACTCAGTGTCGGTTGCCCAATCCCTAATTTTTCGGCAGCTTTAGAAACGCTATTATGCTTATAAATTTCAAAGAAAATTTTTAATAAGCGTGTATCGATATCTAGCATCATCTTTCTATATTGATAATATCAATACAGTGTATTAATTTTTGCTCATAGCTTCAACAAAATTCTGTTGTTACCTTAAATACCAATCAAGAGCTGAGTCTCGATACAACAATTTAAATTGTTGTTATGGATGTATAAAAAGGACGAACAATGGAACAGTTAGCAACTCTGGACGATTTACCAAAGCGTTATTTGAATGACTTGAAACAGTCAAATTTAGTTCCTTTGTGGCCAAGTTTACGTAACGTACTTCCACCACAAAAACCCATTCCGCAAACCATCGCAACGGCATGGTACTTCAAAGAAATTAAACCATTGCTTTTAGAAGCTGGGGAGCTTACTCCAATTGAAAAAGCAGAGCGTCGGGTTTTGGTACTTGCCAATCCTGGGCATGGTTTGGAAAACATGAAAGCCAGTTCGGTCATGTATTTGGGGATGCAGTTATTGCTACCTAAAGAATGGGCACCTGCACATCGTCACACCCCCAATGCGGTGCGTCTTATTGTTGAAGGCGAAGGCGCATATACCACTGTAGAAGGGCAAAAATGCTTAATGGAGCATGGCGATCTTATCCTTACACCATCAGGGCTTTGGCATGAACATGGGCATGATGGAACGGAACCTGTGATCTGGTTGGACGTGCTGGATTTACCACTGGTCTACTATATGGAAGCGTCTTATGTCCAGCCAGGCGACATTCAGAAAGTGACCAGTTCTGGAAATGCGCATCGCTATGGTGTAGGTGTTGTTCCAACTTGTCATTTTATCCGTGAAAACGCCTCTTATCCAATGATGCGCTATTCATGGAAAGAGACACGAAAAGTGCTTCATGCCTTAGCTGAAGATCAGCAACATCAAGGGCCTGTTGAAGTCACTTATATCAACCCTGAAACAGGTGCTGATTGCCAAAATATTATTGGTTATTCCGCAATGATGTTACGCCCACATGAAACTGTTCAGTTGCAGCCACGTTCATGCGCTCAGGTCTTTCATGTGATTGATGGTCAGGTCATGGTGAAAATAGATGAGAAAATTTTTGATCTGGGCAAAGCAGATACGGCTTGTGCACCTTGTTTCTCTCAAATTGATTTAATCAATAATTCTGACCAGCCTTGTTATGTGTTTATTGCGGATGAAGCACCTGTTCAGAAAAAACTGGGCGTGTATTCGGTACGCGAACGTCATTAATTTAGATTTTATAAGGATATAAATCATGTCAAATCAAGATCAACCCATTTTAATTACTGGCGGTGGCATTGGTGGTTTTGCAGCAGCATTGGCGTTGTCAAAACAAGGCTTTAAGGTTCAGGTCTTTGAGCAAGCCCCTGAAATCGGTGAAATTGGTGCGGGTATCCAGTTAGGACCAAATGCTTTTCACGCTTTTGATGCGCTCGGCATTGGTGAAATTGCCCGTAGTAAAGCGGTTTATACCGATTATATGGTGATGCACGATGCGATTGATGAATATCAGATTGGGAAAATTCCAACCGATGAAAAGTTCCGTCAACGCTTTGGTAATCCTTATGCAGTAATTCACCGTGCAGACATTCATGGTTCATTGGTAGAAGGTGCAAAAAAATATGGCGACCTTGAAATCATTACCAACTGTCACATTCAGAAAGTTGAACAGAACGAAAATAGTGTCACCATCTATGACCAAAATGGTAAGTCTTATACTGGTCAGGCATTGATTGGTGCAGATGGTGTGAAATCTGTGGTACGTGAAACTTATGTGCATGACCCTGCCTTGGTGACAGGTCACGTGGTCTACCGTGCAGTCGTCCCAGAAAGTGAATTTCCAGAGGACTTAAAATGGAATGCTGCCAGCATTTGGGTGGGGCCAAACTGTCACCTTGTGCATTACCCGCTACGTGGCGGCAAGGAATATAACGTGGTGGTAACCTTCCATAGCCGCCAGCAAGAACAATGGGGTGTCACTGACGGTTCTAAAGAGGAAGTTTTATCTTACTTCCAAGGCATCTGTCCGAAAGCACGTCAACTGATTGAGTTGCCAAAAAGCTGGCGTCGCTGGGCAACCGCTGACCGCGAACCGATTGATACATGGACCTTTGGTCGAGTAACTTTACTGGGAGATGCAGCTCATCCAACCACACAATACATGGCACAAGGCGCATGTATGGCACTGGAAGATGCCGTTACCCTTGGCGAAGCACTACGTGTGAACAACAATGATTTGCTGACTGCGTTGGATATGTATCAAAAAGCCCGTGTGGCACGTACGGCACGTATCGTTCTGTCTTCACGCGAAATGGGCAAACTCTACCATGCTTCGGGTGTAAAACGTTTAGTCCGTAATGATTTGTGGCGTGGCCGTTCAGCAGAACGTTTCTATGATGCGATGGAATGGTTGTATGGCTGGAACGTGAGTAACTGTCTGGATGCAGTGAAAAACTACCAAGGGCATGCGGCATGAAATTTTATGGATTTTTCCGCAGCGGAAGCTCACATCGAGTCCGAATAGTCTTCAATCTGAAAGGCTTGGACTATGCCAAAGAATTTATTTCTTTGGCAAAAAATGAGCATCGTCAGGGTACATTCACCGCTATAAATCCACAAGGTTTTGTACCCGTACTGGAAACCGAACAAGGTTATTTAACGCAAAGCCCAGCCATCATTGAATGGCTGGAGGAAAAATACCCTGAACCTGCATTATTGCCAAAAGATGCATTTGCTAAGGCTAAAGTTCGTGCAATGGCTGCTTTAATTGGTTGTGATATTCATCCATTAAATAACAAGCGCGTACTGGAATATTTACGTCAGGATCTCGCTCTGGATGAAGCACAAGTATTGGCTTGGTGTGCAAAGTGGATTCACAGTGGTTTTTCAGCTTTAGAAAACATGCTGAGTCAAGACCCAGATCGTGGCAAGTTCTGTTATGGCAACCAGCCGACTATTGCCGATGCCTATTTAATTCCACAGGTAGATTCAGCACTGCGTTTTCAGGTGGATTTGCCATCTTATCCCAATATTTTTGAAATTTATCAACACTGTATGACACTGGATGCCTTTCAAAAAGCAGCGCCAAAACAGCAACCTGACGCATTGTAATACAGCAAATATGAGACAAGGAATACAAGATATGTCGTTTATTTTTCAGCCGATGACCCAAGCGGGTTTGTTTATTGATGGTTCAACCCAGAAATTTCCTGTGCGCCGCGTGTACTGTGTTGGTCGTAACTATGCTGCACATGCGCGTGAAATGGGATTTGATCCAGATCGTGAACCGCCATTTTTCTTTTGTAAGCCCAATGACTTAGAGTCGATTGTTCCTGTCAATCAAGAAGTGGTTGATATTCCATATCCAGCGCAGACGTCCAACTACCATTATGAAATCGAGCTGGTGGTTGCTATTGGTAAAGATGGCAAAAACATTGCTGTCGAAGATGCGGCTAATTACATTTATGGTTATGCGGTCGGTCTGGACATGACCCGTCGTGACTTGCAAATGGCAATGCGTGAAAAAGGCCGTCCATGGGAAGTGGGTAAGGCATTTGATTTTTCTGCGCCAGTTGGTCCAATTCATCCCATTACTCAGACGGGTGAACTCAATCAGGCTGACATCCATCTAACGGTAAATGGTGAGACCAAACAGCGTAGTGATGTTAGTCATTTAATCTGGAATGTATCTGAAACGATTGCCAACCTGTCATCTTTATTTGAACTCAAAGCGGGGGATCTGATTTTCACTGGAACGCCTGAAGGTGTTGGCGCTGTGGTGAAAGGTGATGTCATGCGTGCTGATATTACAGGATTAACAGGAATTACAGTTAACGTTAAATAAATCAATGGTTTGATTTTTAAATAGAGTGCCTGACCTCAATAAAAAATACAGTCGGGTACTCATTTGCTAAGGATTGCAAAAACACCATTTTACATGGTGTGAGGATGTTCTATGTCTCAAAATAAGATGAAAGTCGATATTCAGAGTTTTATTGATGCTAACCCGCTGTCATCGCTGCAAAAAAGCATTATGTGGTTATGCTTTGTAATTGTTGCGATTGATGGTTTTGATACTGCTGCAATTGGTTTTATTGCCCCAGCACTCAAAGCCGAATGGGCACTCAAAGCAACAGATCTTGCACCGCTATTTGCTTCTGGTTTATTTGGTTTAATGGCAGGCGCTCTCATTTTTGGACCATTGGCAGATAAACTGGGTCGTAAACCCATCTTGCTAGGTTCAGTCGTGGTCTTTAGTTTAGCCACAGTATTTTCTGCGTTTTCTCCAGATTTACATACCCTGATTATTCTGCGGTTTATCACTGGATTGGGCTTAGGCGGTGCCATGCCGAATGCCATTACCCTCACGGCTGAATATGCCCCAACATCACGTCGTTCCAATTTGGTCACTATGATGTTTTGTGGATTTACCATTGGTTCAGCTTTTGGTGGAATTCTATCCGCACAGTTATTGCCACATATTGGCTGGCATGGAATCTTGCTGACTGGAGGAATTTTACCGTTATTGCTGGTTCCTTTTTTAATGTATTTCTTACCAGAATCGATTCGTTTTCTGGTTCTAAAAAAGAAAGCCACAGATAAAATTGAAAAAATTGCTGCTCGAATTGCACCTGCAAAAACTGAGATTCCGACCCTCATTCCTACCGTAAACGAAGTTGAAAAATCAAGCCTTAAAGATCTGTTTACCAAAGGTTATGCACTTGGTACAGTTTTGATTTGGTTTACTTTTTTTATGAGCCTGCTCATCATTTATATGATTTCTAGCTGGATGCCAACCTTGCTCACCAATGCAGGTTTCAACTTATCCAACGCGTCTTGGCTGACCTCGATTTTTCAGGTCGGTGGAACGATTGGTGCGATTGTTCTTGGGCTACTGATGGATAGGCAAGATGCGACTAAAATCCTAAGTATGGCTTATATATTGGGTGGTTTATGTCTGGTTGGTTTAGGGTTTGGCATTGAACAGGCCAATACGTTGCTGTTGATGTTGGCAATGTTTGGCGTTGGTGCAGGCATTAGTGGTTCTCAAGTAGGGGCAAATGCATTTGCTTCGGGTTTTTACCCAACCCATTGTCGTGCGACAGGGGTAAGTTGGTCAAATGCAGTCGGTCGTTCTGGCTCAGTGATTGGCTCAGTCGTAGGAGGATGGCTAATGTCTTTAAACTTATCTAGCCTTGAAATCATGAGTTTACTTGCGATACCCGCAGTGCTTGCAGCAATTTCGCTACTTTTGATTCAACGTTTAAAAAAAGAACAGTCCCAAGTCATCTCCGAATTGTCTTGAAACCACAACGCTAATTCTATTCACATCATATTTACTTGATAAGACCTTTCTGTGCCTGACCGCACAGAAAGCAAGGATGCTGTATGCGCTTATTACCATGTTTTAAATCACACTATTTAGCTGCTTCAACCCTATTCTTTATCGGTGGAATATCAAGTTCTGTACTTTTCGCAGCAGATTCACTGGGGCAGCCAAACGACGATGAATGGAAATTCACCCTGAAAAATGCCTATATCAACCGTGACTTTGAAAATCCTGCCATCAAGGATGCTGGTAGCTGGTCTCAGTCGGCTTCTCTGTTCTACACCTCCAAAATGCGTGATACACCTTTAGAGATTGCTGATAAACCTTTGACTATCGGGGTTGATGCTTCAGTTCAATATGCAGTACGTTTAAGTAATGACAGACATGTTGCCGATACGGTTTTGCCTTTTGACACGCAGACAAAATCTCAAGCCTATGACTATTTAAAACAT
>NZ_SJNX01000007.1 GCF_004331075.1 Acinetobacter brisouioides
CAGCTTCAACAGCTTCAACAGCTTCAACAGCTTCAACAGCTTCAACAGCTTCAACAGCTTCAACAGCTTCAACAGCTTCAACAGCTTCAACAGCTTCAACAGCTTCAACAGCTTCAGGAGTTTCTTCAGGAGCTAATTTGCTTGCCTCAACGACGGGTGTTACAGCTTCGGTTGCTTCAACAGTCACAGTCGATGCAATTTCAGCAATAACAGGAGCTGCGTTAGCCGCGGCTTCGGTTACGTCACTTGAGGTTGTCGTAACTTCAGGTTGTTCTTGCAAATGCTGCACTTTTGCCAGTTCAGCAGCTTGTTTTGCCAAACGGCGACGCTCACGTGGGTCATTGGCAACACGAATTTGTGGTGCTTTTGGCGGAATAAGCGGCAGGACAGCTACAGGCTCAGCTTCTGGCGTTACTTTACTTGGTAGCTCAACGTCACGAGTAACAGGCTTTTTATCAGCTTCTGTCTGATTACGTTGCTCAGTTAAACTACTTGCATACTCTTCAGTAAATTTGAGTAATGCACGATTGAAAGTTTGTACTAAACCAAACTGTTCAATCAAGACCGTACAATCTTCGCCGTAGACATGGCGAATCAGGCTGCCTACATTGTACTGAGCTAATGCTGGTACTTGGCTTGGGCTGAGTTTCACAACAGGTGTTGCATTTGCTCTGGCTTCACGTTGCTGGCGACGATGCATACGTGGGTCATTGCTGGCGCGTTTCACTTCTGCTGGAGCAGTTGGCTTGCTTTCAGATGCTTTTTCTTCAGGAACAGCAACGTCGGCTACTGCAGGTACAGGTTGCTCTACATTTTGATCAGCCTGAACAGGTGCAGGTTCAGATGCTGCAATCACTACTGCTGCCTTTTGAGCAGGTGCAAGTTGTGCTTGTTGAGCATGCAGTGCCACAATTTCACGTGTTTCCTGTTCAACATTCACAATCAAAGCTGTCGCTGTTTCTTGAGTACGAGGTACGTCAACAACATTGACTTTGAGTTCAGTTGAAGTGGCAGGAGTTACAGCAGGGGTGCTGTTTACATTTGCAGGTTCAACATTCAAAACGCTTGTATCACGCTGGCGGTTTGGACGTTGTGGGCGTGGTTGATTGCGGTCACGACGTGGTACAACAGCAGGTTCACTGATATTTTGTTCAGTAAAATTCGGCTCTTGTTGCTGACGTTTTTGTTGACGTTTTAGGTCACGCATTTCCTGACGTGACAACTGCACAACTTCTTCATGAACCTGATTTTGATTCAGACTTTGATTGAGGTTCTGATCAGCCGCTTGTTGTTCACGAGGTTCTTTATGCTTGTTACGTTGCTTTTTATTATTGTTATTACTGCGCTGTGCTTTATCTTCCTTTTCTAGGAATTCACGTTTTTCGGGTTTGTTGGTTGGAACCACAGAAGATGATGAAAGATAAGCATTATTGGTCGGTGTAACAACCGCAGTTGCTGGCTCGGTGATAATGGTTGCAGGAGCAGTTTGAATTTGACCAAATTGACCACGGCTAACAGCACCATTATTGATCATTTGTTCAATTGCTGCTGCTGCATTATTTGCAGAGCGTGATTGATCAGTGGTGTGGGCTTGTTTTTGAACAAACAGATTTTCTAGCCATGCACATGGGCTATTGACATGATTATTTTTCTGTACAGATACAGGTTGCTGTGCAACTTCGGCAATATTCTGAACAATAGCGGTTTGCTTTTTGCTTTCAGTCGCTTGAGCTGGTGCGATATGTTCATCTTCTAAATGCCAGTTAGCAGATTCATAACCAAGCTCTTTTTCACTTGAACGGGTCGCTTCAGTACGTTCGTAGCTAGTTGGTGCAAAGCCTTCAGGATTATACTGAATTTCATAGTGTGGTGTTTCTAAATGCGGGTGAGGCAGTACAGTAACGCGCACATTTGAAGTCTGTTCAAGATAAACGAGGCTATGACGTTTTTCATTGAGCAAGAATGCTGCAATTTCGACAGGTACTTCAACTTGGACTTCACCATGACGTTCACGCAGTGCGATCTCTTCGATTTTACGCATGATGGAGAGCGAAAGAGAGCGTAAGTCACGTACCATACCCGTGCCATGACAGCGTGGGCAAACGTAACCAGTTGCTTCTTCTAAAGATGGACGTAAACGCTGACGGCTCATTTCCATTAAGCCAAAACGTGACAACTGACCAAACTGGATACGTGCTCGGTCGCTTTGAGTCGCTTCACGGAGTTTTGCTTCAACCACACGCTGATTGCGGTCTTTGGTCATGTCGATAAAGTCAATGACCACTAAACCGCCAATATCACGTAAGCGTAGCTGACGTGCAATTTCTTCAGCTGCTTCAACGTTGGTATTTAACGCAGTTTCTTCAACATCGTGACCGCGGGTTGATTTGGCTGAGTTAATGTCGATAGACACTAAAGCTTCAGTTTGGTCAATCACAATCGAACCACCAGACGGTAATTTTACTTCGCGTTCGTAAGCTGTTTGAATTTGGCTTTCGATTCCAAAGTGTGCGAATAACGGTTCATTTAAAGTATAAGTTTTTAATTTATCGAGTTGACGTGGCATAACTGCTTTAACAAAGTTATACGCTTCGTTAAATGCTTGTTCACTATCAATTAAAATTTCCGCAACATCATCACGTAAGTAATCACGAATCGCACGGGTGACAACACCCGCTTCTTGATGTACTAACATTGGTGATGGACCAGAACTGGCAGAGCTTTGAATTTGCGCCCAAAGATCCAACAAGTGTTGTAAGTCGAGTTGTAATTCTTCTTGGCTGCGACCAATGCCAGCAGTACGTACAATTACGCTCATACCGCGTGGTACATTGAGTGATGCTAATCTTTCTTTAAGTTCTTCGCGCACAGAACCTGAAATTTGACGGCTAATGCCACCACCTTTTGGATTATTTGGCATAAGAACCAAATAACGACCTGCCAGTGAAATATAGGTCGAAAGGGCAGCACCTTTGTTGCCACGTTCTTCTTTTTCTACTTGAACTAAAAGTTCAGTACCTTCGCTGATCAGTTCACGAATGTTGCTGTTTTCACGCGGGTCACTATTGAGGTAGCTGCGCGCGATTTCACGCATAGACAAGAAACCTTGGCGACCTGCACCATATTCAACAAATACAGCTTCAAGCGATGGTTCTACGCGGGTAACATGACCTTTATAGATATTTGATTTTTTTTGTTCACGGGTGCGGTTTTCGAGGTCAAAATCGTATAAACGATGACCAGTGATGAGTGCAACACGAACTTCTTCGGCATGTGTCGCATTGATCAACATACGTTTCATGGGTGTAATACCTAATCGTTGAAGCACAACGACAAGTCTGTTGCGGTGGCATATTTATGATGAAGAATCTTAAGAGTGACGCAGAATTTGCAGGCACTCGCTTATGCCAACTTAAGTGTTGGTGTCTGATTCATTCATCTAAATACGCAAAACCGCATTAATCCTTAATCGACTAAAACCACCTGAAGATTCACGGGTTCTCAGACGGTGTATTGGATGTAAAACTTTATCTGTATGCGGCAGGTGGTGTTTTGGAACACTTGGTATACGGAATGTTCATCGTATCCGTGCCATGCCATACAGATCCAATACATCGAACGCTGAGACCTGGGTTTGACATCAGGAGACTTGTCTGATGTGTTTCAGTTTACGTTTAATAACTAGCCTAGACTAGCGACATATTTTTTGGGGTAGGCTGTTTTGCGTGCATAAAGTACAAATTAACGCAACAGCCTACAATTTTGCCGATATAATAAGCCTTCGGCGCGGCATATTCTTTTGGGACCTTTCCGAGTTTCAGCTGAGATCTACCTTTCATTATTTTGAAATGGTAGACAATTTTACTCACTTACGGTGGTATCCGTGCGCTGACTATATCAAACCTTGTGGCATCTGCCTATGGGCTAAGCTTAAGTTTATTGTGAAAAGAATAGTTTATTCGATCATTTTTCAATCATATTCTAGTATTTTAAGGTTCAACGAGTTGTATGAATACCAACCAAGAATGGCAAAGTGTGACCTGGTTTGAGGTGACTGAGCATCAAGCAGGGCAACGTGTTGACAATTTTTTATTTACACGACTCAAAGGTGTGCCGAAAAGCCGCATTTACCGTTTGATCCGTGAAAGCCAGGTTAGGGTCAATAAAAAACGTATTAAAGCTGAAACCCGCCTAGAAATTGGTGATCAGGTTCGAGTTGCACCGATCCGCTATGAACAAAAACAAGAAAATGATGTCCCTGTGAGTGAAGGTGTTGCACAAAGTTTGCTCAGTCGTGTGGTGTATGAAGATGAAGGTTTATTGGTCGTGAACAAACCTTCAGGAATTGCGGTACATGGTGGTAGTGGTATGGCATATGGGCTGATTGAGGCCTTACGTGCGGCAACAGGTAAAAAATATTTGGAACTGATTCATCGTATTGACCGCGACACTTCAGGTTTAGTGATGATCAGTAAAAAACGTAGTACGTTAAAGCATTTACAAGATTTATTGCGTGAGCATAAAATTCAAAAAACTTATGCTGCGATTGTAAAAGGGCAGGTTAGCCTCGATAAGCAACTGATTGATGCACCATTGTTACGTTATGAACTTGCCAATGGTGAACGTCGCGTGCGAGTTTCAAAAGAAGGTAAGCCAAGCCAAACTGTATGGAAAGTGGCTCAGCGTTTTAAACAGGCGACTTTGGTACATGCATCGCCATTGTCTGGGCGAACGCATCAAATTCGTGTACATGGGCAAAGTATTGGGCATCCCTTGGTTGGGGATGATAAATACGGGCATACCACGCCTTATAATGGCCCTGAAGCACGTCGTTTGTGTCTGCATGCCATGCGATTAGAAATTCCGAATTACCCTGTGATTGAAGCTGAATTGCCAGAGGATATGCAGCAATTACTTAAAGAACTGGCGAAAGGAGCTTAATGTGCAAAAACAATTGGTAATTTTTGATTGGGACGGCACGTTATTTAATTCAGTTGGGCAAATTGTGGCAAGTTTACAATTTGCTGCCCAGCAGCATCAGCAACCCCTGAGTGATGAAGCAGCAAAAAGCATTATTGGTTTGGGATTGCCTGAAGTCATGCAAACCCTGTTTCCTGACGTACCTGAATTGCATTCTGCCATTTTGGATAGTTATGCCGAGCACTATGTGGCACATTCGCAAGATGATCAGTGGTTCGATGGGGTCAGTGACATGCTGCATGATTTGAAGCAGCAAGGTGCGCAACTGGCTGTGGCGACAGGGAAAAGCCGACGTGGCTTGGATCGGGTGTTGGCCAAAACCCAAAGTCAGGATTTGTTTGTCATGACCCGTGCGGCGAGTGAAACCAAGTCCAAGCCTGATCCACTCATGTTACAACAAATTATTGATTTTACAGGAATCGCTGTTGAACGGGCAGTTATGGTTGGTGATACCAGCTATGATTTGGAAATGGCACAACGAATTGCCATGCCAAGAGTTGGTGTGAGCTATGGTGTGCATCATGTTGATATATTGCAGCAATATCAGCCTTTAGCAATAGCCAACAGCATCACTGAATTACATCAGCTATTGCAGGCGCAAATCGCCTAGGCAGATTTGAATTCAAAGTGCTCATGTAGCAACTCCAGTAATTTCTGCATTGGAAAAGACAGATTGTTTTTACGGTAGCTGATAAACAAATTTAGTGGTGGTAACTCACACTCTAAAGGGCGCACCGCAATCTGATCTAGCTTGATAAATGGATCAAGATATTGTGGCAAGATTGAACAACTCATTCCTTGTTCAATCGCTGCAATATTTTCGACCATATTTTCAGTTTTTTCTTCAATATGCGGTTGAATATTGTGCTGTTTAAAAAATGCTAAAATGGCTTGATTCATAATGCCGTAAGCACTGGCTTTGGACATAATCAAGTCCACATCATTGAGTGCCTGTAATGGAATAGTCTCCAACGTTGCAAGAGGGTGCTGTTTTGCTAAAAATAGCGCCAGTGTATCTTGCAAAACGACAAAGTTTGCAATCTCGGGATCATCAAAGGGCTGGCGAGAGAAGATGATATCCAGATCGCCTTTTTTTAAAGCCCGATAGTGGTCAACGCCATTGAGAATCTGTAAATCGACTTTAATATTTGGGTAAAGCATACGCAAATTGGGCAAGATTTTAGGAAAAACCCGAACTTCAGCAGTTGTAATGAAGCCAATTTTTAAAATCTGTTGTTTGGACAAATGTGCTTCCCGCGCCAGTCGAACGGCTTTTTCTGCCTGAGCAATGGTTAAGCGAGCTTGTTCTAGAAAGATTGCACCTTCCTCGGTGAGTTCGACTTTACGTTTGGTACGATTGAGAAGTTTGACACCAATTTCATCTTCTAAGTCTTTGATTTGCTGGCTTAATGAGGGTTGGGCAGTGTACAGTTTCAATGCTGCTTTACTAAAATTAAGTTCTTCTGCAACGGTAATAAAATATCGAAGATGGCGTAGTTCCATTAACCAATCCAATTCTCAAGCACTTTTGTCTATGACCTAGCAGTATAATCGAAAGTGCTGCATTTGAAATGCAGAAAACAATACAAAAATAAAAAGAAAAATTGATTTAAACCCTGTATATGATCTAGGGCAGAATAAATTTTCAACAATTCGCTCAAACATGTTTCCTCTGCATCGGGGAGAGGATATATTGACAACGTGGCACAGCAAACAGATTCATTTTTTATATTGTAAGCCTTATGGATAGAACGACAGCATTGCACTATGAATTGCCAACTCAAAATTGTTGGCCGCATACTTTCTTGCAGCCGAAGCTGGATTTTGAGTCACCACAGTTTCATGCAGGACAATTTCATAATCAAACACCACAGCCACAAGGAATAAAGTTTAGTCTATTCAAATGGCTAGCAACGCGCCGTGCATCGACTTGGAATGTTGACCGTGATCATGAATTTCAACAATTCAGATCGGCTACTCGTGAGTTGCCACATGACCAACCCAATGCAGATATGAACCAGTGGAAAGTCTGGTTTGTTGGGCATGCGACGGTACTGATTCAAATAGGCCCATATAATTTCCTGACAGATCCCGTTTGGGCTGAGTTTGCTAGCCCCAAACATGGTTCTGGGCCGCGCCGTGTTTGCCCTGCTGGAATTGCTTTGGAACAATTACCGCATATTCACGCGGTATTGTTGAGTCATAATCATTATGACCATATGGATTTAGCCACGCTAAATTGGCTACATAAGCGTTTTAATATGCCGATTTATACTGGACTGGGCAATGCTTGGTATTTGCCAAAATCCTTTCATGTGATTGAACTTGACTGGTGGCAGTCGGTGCAACTGGATGATTTTGAGATTGTTTACACACCTGCTCAGCATGGTTCAGGGCGCGGTCTACGTGATCAGAATCGTGCTTTGTGGGGAGGGTTTTGTTTAAAGTTGCGTAAGCAGTATTGTTTTTTTGCAGGAGATACAGGCTATGCTGGACATTTTAAACAGATCTATGCTCGTTATGGCGCGCCGCGTATCGCTTTATTGCCAATAGGGGCATATGAACCTCGCCATGTTTTGCATTATATGCATATGAACCCACAAGATGCGTTAAAGGCACATGGTGATTTGCATGCGCAGCGTTCTTTGGCGATTCACTACCGTACTTTTCAGCTCACTGATGAACAGCGCGATGAGCCTGAAGCTCATTTGGAATATACGATTAAACATGCTTCCAAACTCATGAATCCTTTTTATTGTATTCAGGAAGGGCGCCGCATGCTAGTTTAGTTCTTTAAGTTGGTTTTTGATTTAAGTCTAAAAGTTGCAGAGCAACAATGGACAAAATGATCATGGCGCTATTCATGATCACAGGGTTAAATGCACTGCTGAGTTGTGACGGATCTGTCATTGCAATCAGTAGCAATAATCCAGCGAGCCCAGCAATATTGAGCTGATGCATAAAACGGATTTTATGCCACAGCAAAAATGTACCACCAAACAGAATTTCGACCAGACCAGAGAATGCCACACAGATTTTCGCGAGTGTTGGCTCAAAGCCGATCGACTGCCAGATCTGAATTTCGCCAGCAGATTGAAATAAGATTTTGGGAATCAAACCTTGATAGATCCAAAGCGCAGCAAGACTATACTGGATGAGACGCTGTGTGGTTTGGAGTTGTGCTTTAGGGCTCATAAATTGAATGTTCCAAAAATATAACAATCGCTTTTGTCGAATGAAAATACTACCTAGCCATAGCCATTACAGATTACGAATCGTATCAAATAAGATGATGTCATATTGCTGAAGGATGTTTTTCATATCATTTTTTGCATGAGGATTTATTGTATTTTTTGATTTTCGCTACAGTGTTTAGCATGATTTTACGATTGGCATAAGTAGTGTATACAAGCCATATCAACGAAAAACTCGGCTTGATCGCAATGTAGCCGTAAGACGACCGCTCAATAAAAAATATTTTTTGTATACGAAGCAATGAGTTCAGTTTCCAGCAAAAGCGCTCTTTATTCATCCTTCTATTTGTTTGGCTTAAATAGAAGATTTCGATTGTTTTGATTAGTTAAATCCGCTTTAGCTTGAATAAAAAAACCGCTATCTTGATAAACCTACAATAGCTAAAAACATTGAAACAATAATCACACTAGGTTATTGAATCTGGAGATTAGAAATGGATAATAAATCGCAAGCTTCAGCAGGGAAGTGCCCATTTGCACATGGTGCAAATACATCATTAGCCAGCTCAAATACAGATTGGTGGCCAAATTCACTCAATTTAGACATCCTTTCTCAGCACGATAAAAAAACCAATCCGATGGATGCTGATTTTGATTATGCAGCAGCTTTTGCACAGCTTGATCTTGAGGCAGTAAAAAAAGATTTAAGAGATTTAATCAATAGCAGTCAGGACTGGTGGCCTTCGGATTATGGTAGTTATATTGGCATGATGGTACGTACCGCATGGCATTTAGCAGGAACCTATCGCAAGCAGGACGGTCGTGGTGGTGCCAATACAGGCAACCAGCGCTTTGCTCCACTGAACAGTTGGCCCGATAACGTCAATACCGATAAAGGTCGTCGGTTACTTTGGCCGATCAAAAGAAAATACGGCAATAAAATTTCTTGGGGCGATCTGATTGTTCTTGCGGGAACGGTTGCCTATGAAGTTGCAGGTCTAAAGACCTTTGGCTTTGGTGGGGGGCGTGTAGATATCTGGCATCCTGAAAAAGACATTTATTGGGGTGAAGAACGTAAATGGCTAGATGCTACCAAAAACCGTTATGGCGATGATCAAGACCGTACCACGCTGGAAAACCCACTGGCTGCGGTACAGATGGGACTGATTTATGTCAACCCAGAAGGGGTGGATGGTCATCCCGACCCATTAAAAACCGCACAGGACATGCGCACGACGTTTGACCGTATGGCAATGAATGACGAAGAAACCGTGGCTTTAACAGCAGGTGGTCATACGGTGGGTAAAGCTCATGGGAATGGTAAGGCTGAACTGCTAGGTGCCAATACTGAAGCTGCTGACGTGGAATTTCAGGGATTAGGCTGGCACAATCCCGAAGGCACAGGCAATGGCTGCAATACCATGGTCAGTGGTATAGAAGGGGCTTGGACAACCCATCCAACAAAATGGGACAATGAGTTCTTTTATCTCCTGTTTACCTACGACTGGGAGCAACGTAAAAGCCCAGCAGGTGCACATCAATGGGAACCGATCAACATCAAGGAAGAAGATAAACCTGTTGATGCCCATAACCCGAACGTGCGCCGTAATCCGATTATGACCGATGCCGACATGGCACTGAAAATGGATCCTGAATACCGTAAAATTGCGGAACGCTTTTATCATGACCCTGCTTATTTTGCGGAAGTCTTTGCGCGGGCGTGGTTTAAATTGACCCATCGCGACATGGGACCTAAATCCCGTTATCTGGGTGCAGATGTGCCTGCGGAAGATTTGATCTGGCAAGATCCTATTCCGAGTGTTGATTACACTTTAAGCGAAGCAGAAATTGGTGAATTAAAAGCTAAACTACTCAATAGCGGTTTAAGTCGTAGCGAACTGATTAATACCGCATGGGACAGCGCACGAACTTATCGCGGTTCTGATTTTCGTGGGGGCGCAAACGGGGCACGTATTCGTTTGTCACCACAAAAAGACTGGGTCGGCAATGAACCTGAGCGATTACACAAAGTCTTGGCAAAACTTGAAGAAATTCAGGCGAGCCTCAGTAAAAAAGTCAGTATTGCCGATCTGATTGTTTTGGGTGGTACTGCAGCGGTCGAAAAAGCTGCACAGGAGGCGGGCTTTGCTGTCAAAGTGCCATTTACTCTAGGGCGTGGTGATGCCACTCAAGCACAGACAGATGAATCCTCTTTTGCTGATTTAGAGCCGAAACATGATGGCTACCGTAACTGGTTAAAACAGGAATATGCGGTACAACCTGAGGAAATGTTGCTGGATCGTACCCAACTCATGGGGCTGACTGCACCTGAAATGACTGTGCTGATTGGAGGGATGCGTGTGCTTGGAACCAACTATGCGGGCGCTAAAGAAGGCGTATTTACTGACCGTGTCGGGGTCTTGAGCAATGACTTCTTTGTCAATCTAACCGACATGGAAAATACATGGAAACCTGTAGGCAAAAACCTGTACGAAATTCGCGATCGTAAAACTGGTGCAGTCAAATGGACAGCCACCCGCGTTGATTTGGTGTTTGGTTCAAATTCGATTTTGCGTTCTTATGCCGAAGTTTATGCACAAGAGGATAACAAGGAAAAATTTGTGCACGACTTTATTGCCGTGTGGAATAAAGTCATGAATGCCGACCGCTTTGATCTCAAAAAATAACCTAAAAATGTACTTGTAACCTAAAATGCCAGTGATGATGACTGGCATTTTTTATGGGGCGTCTGAAGTGTTTTTAGAGGGATGGTGTAGATTAAATTATTTACAATGCTAAGAGCAATTTGTGTTAAATTTAGATCGCAAAACGCAAAAAAAGTAGAGTCATAGAGGTAAATTTAATGGCAAAACGCAAGCAACAGCCAGAAGTGGTCATCAATAATCTGGTTGCCAAACATATGCATGAGTTCAATCAGAGTCAGGTGTTTGTCGATCGAAAGAAAAATGCGAAACGTGGCTATAGCAAACATAAGCAAGGGCGATATTCTGAAGATTATCGCCCTTGTTTTATGGGAATTTACATGCAGTTTTGCTAAAAATTAGACATTGAGCAAGCGGTTGGTTTTGACCATATCGGCAAGACCGTGAGTTTTAAAATAATATTCCAACCAACTCTTAATCAGTAATGGATTATTCAGTTGTAAAACATGATCTAATAATTCCTGTGCATCACTCATCGGCACATGACAAATCGCTTTACGTACCCGCAAAATATTACTTGAACTCATCGACAAGGTATTAAAACCCATCGCCATAAGTAAAATCGCAGATAACGGGTCTCCCGCCATTTCCCCGCAAATACTGATCGGTTTTTCGTACTTATGACACTCTTTAACCAAACGACATAGCGCTCGTAAAATTGCAGGGTGAAAATGCGAATATACACTTGAGACATGCGGGTTGTTACGGTCAACAGCGAGCAAATACTGAATTAAGTCATTTGAACCGACCGAGAAGAAATCAACCAGTGGCGCAAATTCATCAATTTGCAAGAGTACACTTGGTACTTCCACCATAATCCCAATTTTTGGCTTGTTGATTTTAACCTGTTCTTCTTCCTGAACAGCGACCCAGTCGCGCTCTAGTAAATACAGCACTTCTTCAACTTCACTGACACTGGTGACCATCGGCAGCAAAATATGCAGGTTATTTAAGCCAATACTGGCTTTGAGCATGGCGCGGATTTGTGCCGAGAAAATTTCTGGGTGGTCAAGGGTGAAACGCAGTCCACGCCAGCCCAGTGCTGAGTTTTCTTCATCAATGCTAAAGTAAGGCAGGTCTTTATCTGCACCAATGTCGAGGGTACGCATGGTGACAGGTTTGTTGGCAAAGTGGCTGAGCTGCTGCCGATAAATTGCACGTTGTTCTTCTTCGCCAGGGAAGCGATCACGTAGCATAAATGGAATTTCGGAGCGATACAGTCCGACACCTTTAGCACCACGCTGTACGCCACGAACTACATCAATCATCAGACCTGTATTGACAAATAACAGAACAGGAACGCCATCAGGAGTAATGGTTTCCTTAGTTTCGTACTGTTTGAGGTCTTTGGCAATTTGCTCTTCTTCTTTTTGAATTTCTTTGTAACGCTGACGTAGGCGACGTGGCGGATTGACAAAAACCCGTCCCTGATACGCGTCAACAATCATCTCGACATCATCAATGGTATTGATCGGTAATTCTGTGACACCGACAACAGTTGGAATGCCTAAAGCACGCGCGACAATGACCATGTGTGAATTGGCAGCGCCTTCACTGGTCACAATTGCTGCGATTTTATCCATTGGTAGCTCAACCAGTGCTGCGGTACTGATTTCCTCACCAATTAAAATACTGTCCGAACTCAATTCGCGATGGCCAGCATCAGCTTCTTGTAATGACGCTAAAATACGTCGCCCTAAGTCTTTGAGATCTGACACCCGCTCACGCAGATAGTCATCTTCCATTTGTGCAAAGAGGGCAATATGTTTGTCGATGACTTTTTTAACTGCACCCTGTGCCCAGTTCCCATCGCGAATCAGCTCTTTAATTTCGGCAGGTAAGGCATTTTCATCCAGCATGCGTAAGAACACACTAAACAGTGCACGTTCTTCCGACATGAGTGAATCTTGCATTTTTTCATCGAGAGACTGAATCTCATGACGGACATTGACAACGGCGTGATCAAGTAACTGTAATTCATCACTGATATTTTCTGCTTCACGATCAGGTACGGAAGACAGGTCTGCAGGTGGGTAAAGCACAATTGCTCGCCCGAGAGCGACGCCACCGGCCCCTGAAACACCCTGAAAAGTTTTGTAGCTGGATAAATTATTGGGTTTGCGGAATACATCAATGTTACCCACGGCATGCGCATGGGCAATTACGCCTGAAAGCTGCGCGCACAGGGTCACCAAGAAAGACTCAGCAGCCTCGCTAAAATCTTGTGATTCTACATTTTGTACCACCAGTACACCCATCACCTTGCGGCGATACATGACAGGGACACCTAAAAACGAATTGTAAATTTCTTCGCCTGTTTCGGGGAAATACGCGTAACGCTCATGTTGGGCAGCATTGTCAAGGTTCACGATCTCTTCACGCTGTCCAACCAGACCGACCAGACCTTCGCCGACCTGTAGTGATACGTTGCCAACAGATTCAGGATTTAGCCCTTTACTTGCCATGAGGACATAGCGCTGGTTACGTTCATCAAGTAAATAAATCGAACACACATCGACATCCATCGCAACCGAAATCTGATTGACCATAATGTCTAATGACTCATGCAAACTCACGGCTGCATTGACCTCTTGGACAATGCGTCGGAGCGTGTCTAATTGCATGTTCGACATAACTACATACTCCCAAAACAATTTATATAATAAGTAATTATTGCTTTATTTATAGCAGCCACCCATGAGAAAAGCATTCACTAAAAAATTCTTTTTTCAATTATTTTTTAGTGGGGTAACTGGCTACATAATTCAGTCATGGCTTTTCGGTAAACATCTCGTTTAAAGTTGATGACCTGTCCTAATGGATACCAATAACTGACCCATTGCCATTCATCAAACTCAGGTGGGTCGGCGAGATCCAACTGAATATTGTGGGCTGATGCAGTCAGCTTTAATAAAAACCATTTCTGTTTTTGACCGATACACACAGGGTCTGTGCCCGCACGAATGTATCGGTGTGGCAAACGGTAACGCAACCAGCCTTTGGTTTGCGCAATGATTTGGACGTGTTCTGGCAATAAGCCAACTTCTTCTCTTAACTCACGGTATAACGCTTGTTCAGGAGATTCTCCAGTCTGGATACCACCTTGCGGAAACTGCCATGCATTGTGTCCAATGCGTTTTGCCCATAACACTTGTCCATATTCGTTTGCCAAAATGATCCCGACATTGGGTCGGAAACCTTCAGAGTCGATCATTTGGCTACCTAAATTTGTTAGATCTTATTGTCTTTATTTCGGGGATGGCAAAATTTGTGCATCCAACACAAAAAAAGACCTCAGAATATTGTTAAAAATTGCTATGATCTTAACGAATTTCTTTGCATTAGCGGCAACTGATTTACATTTTTTTGCTTTAATTTTCAGTTTTAACGAGAATTTCCATGAAATTGGCTTTATTTGATCTTGATCATACCCTGTTAAATACCGACTCAGACCATTCTTGGGGTGAGTTTTTAGTGAATGAAGGCTTGGTTGATCCCGTGCATCATCGCCAAATGAACGATAAATTTTATGATGACTATAAAGCAGGGCAGCTTGACCCGATTGCTTACAATGAATTTGTATTTCAGTTTTTGACCAAACATTCAAATCAATATTTAACTGATTTGCATCAGTTGTTTATGCAAAAAGTGATTCGCCCACAAATGCGTCAAAAAGGCTTTGATGCGATTCGGAAGCATAAAGATTTAGGACATGCGATTGTTGGGATTACGGCAACCAGTGATTTTATTACCGCCCCGATTTTTCATGAGTTTGGTATTACTGAAATTATTGCCACCAATGCTGAAGTTAAAGATGGACAATACACAGGCAAAGTTGCAGGCACGGCATGTTATCAGCAAGGTAAATTGGTTCGTTTAGAGCAATGGCTGGCAGGGCGTGAGGTAGATGAGTCTTGGGCATACTCAGATTCGATCAATGACCGTTTCTTGCTGGAATATGCCACCCACGCAATCGCCGTCAATCCAGATGATCGTCTGGAAAAACTTGCGAAACAGCAGGCTTGGGATATTCAGGACTGGTCAATCTAAATTAGAGAATATTCACTCGAGTTGGAGCAGGTGAGAATGAGCTACGATCAGACTGATTCAGCAACATTAGTCTGATTTAATGCCCTTGCTGGCTTGCCATAAATCTTGATGGTGATATCGATACCAGCTTTTAAATTGAATACGCCATTGTTCAAAAGGTGGGGAAAGTTTCGGGCGTGGGTCGTTGCTTAACGTATAGGCCATCCCTTCGATTAACCATTTGGGCTTGGTCAGCATGGCAAGGTTACCCCATTCTTCGGCTTGTCTGTCGTGAATCAGTTCGTGGACAATATAAAATTCTTGCCAACCTCGTGGAGCAATGACGATACCTAAGTTCCCGACAGCTTTGGCAGCAGCCTTTTCCATTCCAAAAGTTTCTGCACACTTTCCTATAGAACAAAACACCATGGTCGGGCGAGAATGAAAGTTACCCACCTGACGTTGTGTTTCTTGTATTGCCTGATTATATAGTTTTTGAGCTTTGTCCTGCTGCTGCGGGTCATCGACACAGACTTTTCCCTGACAAGATAAAAATGGGAGCTGGTGAGCCAATGCCACCCGCATCGGTTTTATCAACATTAAAATAAGTAGAAAAACACACGCCACGCTGAAAAGGCATACTTTCATGATTTTTTGCGCTTTGAGTAAAAGATAATTTTTCATAAATTTATGGCACAAATACGTGGAGTGATTTAAAAGAATTATGGTTTTTGCATCATTTCAATCAATGCCTGCATGGCACGCGATTGAGTGCGTGCTGGATGCCAGACTAGCCCCAATTGACGCTGCATGTCGACTTCTAAAGAGAGCTGTTGTAAATCCTGATTGACTAAGGTGAGTGGCAATACTGACCAGCCAAGTCCAATCGAGACCAACATGCGGATAGATTCTAACGGATTGTTACTCATGCTGACTTTGGGTTTAAGTCCCTGCTTCTCAAATGCAGCAAGCGTGATTTGACTGGTATAGGTTTTTGCTGCTGGCAGCAGGCTTGGATAGCTCATTAAATCTTCGAGTGTGAGCTGAGATTTGTGTGCCAATGGATGAAAGGGAGCTGCCACAAACACCAAAGGATCATTCCAGATCGGTTGGTACTGCAAGCGTTCATCCAGCTGTGGTGGCAAGGTTAAAAAAGCCAGTTCCAAATCACCTGCGAGTACCTGCTCATGTGCTTGTTCCGAGTCGACAAAATGTACATCCAAAGTGACGTCTGGGTATTGCTGCACATAATGTTTTAAGTGATGGGGTAAATGGTGCAGTCCAATATGATGGCTTGTACCTATTTTGAGTCGTCCCTGTACTTTGCTTTGCTGATGACTGAGGGTGTGGTGCATTTCCCCGAGTTCATTTAGCCAAGTTTTGACTTTGGGTAAGAGGGCGTATGCGGTATGCGTTGGCTGAATGCCTCGCCCAGCAGATTCAAATAGCGTCACCCCAAAATACTCTTCTAAACAGTGAATACGTTTGGTCACCGCAGGTTGGGTAATAAACAGCTGATCGGCTGCCAAGGAAATTGAGCCTGTTTCCATGACTTTAATAAAAGCGTCAAAAGCAGCGAGATTCATATACTATTTCCTAACGAACACTTGGTTTTATATTTAAGAAAAATATAGAGTATTTTTATTTCAGCATGATTTTAGAATGATATAAAGGCGCGTATATACTTTTGCTTATAGTATGCTAAAACAAGGTGAATAGGAAACTTGTTAGATTGAGCAACTGCAACTCTGCATGACTCGTGTTCGACATTGGCAAAATTGGGCTCGGTATTCAGTTGGTGTGCTCACGGCACTGATGCTCAGTACTGGCTATCACAATACAACACTGATGCATGGAAAGTGTAGATTCATTGGTATTGTATTCACAGCATGGTCATTGTTTACAGTGTTTGAGTTGTAGAGATCGACTTATTCCTAAAAGTTTGTTGATATATAAAAATGATAAATTAGATTTATGTAAAACAGTGCCTATAATGAAAATAGAAGATTTAATTACCCAGTCCAATGGAGCGAGTCGACATGGCAGGCAAGACATTATATGACAAGTTGTGGGATGACCATTTGGTGAAGCAACGTGATGATGGTTCGAGTTTAATTTACATCGACCGTCATCTTTTGCATGAAGTGACTTCACCACAAGCATTTGAAGGTTTACAACTTGCAGGTCGTCAGCCATGGCGTTTAAGTGCCAATGTGGCAACGCCTGACCATAACGTACCAACCTCAAAAAAAGAGCGTGAACGGGGCGTTGCTGGAATTGAAGATGATACTTCTCGTATTCAGGTACAAACCCTAGATGACAACTGTAAGACATTTAACATTGTCGAGTTTGACATTAATGACATCCGCCAAGGTATTGCGCATGTCGTTGGGCCAGAGCAAGGTTTGACTTTGCCAGGCATGACCGTAG
Source organism: Acinetobacter brisouioides (assembly GCF_004331075.1). Classification (GTDB taxonomy): domain Bacteria; phylum Pseudomonadota; class Gammaproteobacteria; order Pseudomonadales; family Moraxellaceae; genus Acinetobacter. Next base: position 17,357 of record NZ_SJNX01000007.1, read on the forward strand.
TTTGTGGTGACTCACATACTGCAACTCATGGTGCATTTGGTTGTTTGGCACATGGGATTGGGACATCAGAAGTTGAACATGTATTGGCAACCCAATGCTTGGTTCAAAAGAAAATGAAAAACATGTTGGTGCGTGTTGATGGTCAATTGGGCGCAGGCGTGACCTCAAAAGATGTCGTGTTAGCGATTATCGGAAAAATCGGCACAGCAGGCGGTACAGGCCATGCGATTGAGTTTGGTGGTCAGGTCTTCCGTGACATGTCGATTGAAGGTCGTATGACCGTGTGTAATATGGCCATCGAGGCAGGTGCACGCGTGGGCATGGTCGCTGTTGATGACAAAACGATTGAATATGTGAAAGACCGTCCGTATGCACCTAAAGGCGCAGATTGGGATAAAGCCGTTGCTTACTGGAATACCTTACATTCCGATGATGATGCGCAGTTTGATACCGTTGTCGTGTTAAAAGGCGAAGAGATTGAGCCACAAGTGTCTTGGGGAACTTCTCCTGAAATGGTGGTTGCGGTATCGCAAGCTGTCCCGACTTTGGAACAAGCGAAAGATGACGTACAGCGTAAAGACTGGACACGTGCTTACCAATACATGGGCTTAACTGCAGGTCAGGCTTTGGCTGATATTCAGTTGGATCGTGTATTTATTGGCTCATGTACCAACTCACGTATTGAAGACATTCGTGCTGCAGCAGAAGTCATCAAAGGTCGTAAAGTCGCAGCAAGCATTAAGCAAGCCATGATCGTACCGGGTTCTGGTTTGGTTAAACAGCAAGCCGAAGCGGAAGGTTTGGACAAGATTTTTGTTGAAGCCGGCTTTGAATGGCGTGAACCAGGTTGCTCAATGTGTTTGGCAATGAACGCTGACAAGTTGCAACCCGGTGAACACTGTGCTTCGACTTCAAACCGTAACTTTGAAGGTCGTCAGGGCAATGGCGGGCGTACCCATTTGGTCAGCCCAGCGATGGCAGCTGCCGCGGCAATCGCGGGTCATTTTGTTGATGTTCGTACATTCTAAAGGAGTCGTATATGAAAGCGTATACAGTTGAACAGGGTATCGTTGCACCTTTAGATCGTGCCAATGTCGATACCGACTTAATCATTCCAAAGCAGTTTTTGAAATCGATTAAACGTACAGGGTTTGGCGACAACTTGTTTGATGAACTTCGTTATTTAGATGAAGGTTATTTGGGACAAGACATCAGCAAACGCCCTAAAAATCCAGACTTTGTGTTGAACCAGCCACGTTATCAGGGTGCAAGCATTTTAATAGCGCGTACCAACTTTGGTTGTGGTTCAAGCCGTGAACATGCACCTTGGGCGTTGAACGAATATGGTTTTCGTACTGTGATTGCCCCAAGCTTTGCTGATATTTTCTTTAATAACTGCTTTAAAAATGGCATGTTACCTGTCATTTTGCCTGAAGAAATTGTCGACCAACTTTTCAAAGAATGTGCTGCAACAGAAGGTTATCAGTTGACCGTTGATTTGGCCGCACAAGAAGTGCGAACCCCATCAGGTCAGGCATTTACTTTTGAAATTGACCCGTTCCGCAAGCACTGCTTATTGAATGGTTTTGATGATATTGGTTTGACTTTACAAGATGCTGACTTGATCCGTGAATATGAAGCGAAAACCAAACAGGCTCGTCCTTGGGTTTTTCAAGATTTACACGGCTGAGTTATGACGTGAAGCATGGCGCGAAGGCTCAACTATTGCTAACATATCGAATTATTTTATGTAATTCAATCTGCTGATCGGCAAAAGGTTGGGCCATTCAAATGCTAAAAAACATCGGTCGAAGTGCTTTCTGGGGGTTCTGTGCGGTATTGCTGAGTGCATGTCAGCATACGCATCAGGCGGTCGATACGATGGCAATCAAGTTTATTGCCCCTGAGCAACGACCTGCCAATGTCAAACTGTACTGTACAGGAACAGTCAACTGTGAATTTGAACGTTTTGATAACATTCAAATTGTGGATGACACCACACATTTGGTGAATTACGAAGCCATTAAAAAAGGCTATGTACGTTTAAACAGCAAAACTACAGGCTATAACAATGCCTTGTTTTTAACCGTACCTGATCGACAGCATGAAGTGGTTATTCGCTTTTATCCTATTTCAATGGATCGTGCAGAACGAATTAGTGTGATTCATCACTTTAAACCGAACACAAGCTATACCTTCAAGATGTACCGAAACCGCACCAAACAAGCGGGGAGTTTGCTGAGTGTGTCAGCACCAGATCCGTTATGTGTGGTGTTATTACAAGATCAACGTCCAATTCGCCGTTTTTGTAAGCCCTACAATGTGCTGACAGGTTTAGGCGAATTTGTTGAACAAAAATTTTAACTGGGCTGTTTAAAAGCTACAGTCGTAGGAATAAATGGAATAGCGTATGTCTAAACATATTTTAATTTTAGCGGGCGATGGGATCGGACCTGAGATTGTCGCAGCAGCAGAAACTGTACTCAAGACAGTCAATACAAAATTCAATTTGGGTTTAACCTGGGAGCAGGGGTTGCTTGGTGGTGCAGCGATTGATGCACATGGCGAACCCTACCCAGCTGTGACTAGCGCTCAGGCACAAAAAGCCGATGCGATTTTACTTGGTGCAGTCGGTGGGCCAAAATGGGACAGCATTGAGCGTTCAATTCGCCCAGAACGCGGCTTGCTTAAAATCCGTAGTGAACTGAACCTATTTGCAAACTTGCGTCCAGCGATTTTGTACCCACAATTGGCTGGTGCTTCAAGCTTGAAACCTGAAATCGTGGCAGGTTTAGATATTCTGATTGTTCGAGAATTGACAGGTGGGATCTATTTTGGTCAGCCACGTGGGATTCGTGAACTGGAAAATGGCGAAAAACAAGGCTACAATACTGACGTTTATTCAGAATCTGAAATCAAACGTATTGCTAAAGTCGCGTTTGAATTAGCGAACTTGCGTGGTGGTAAAGTTTGTTCTGTCGATAAAGCTAACGTACTAGAAGTAACAGAGCTTTGGAAACAAACTGTGACTGCACTCAAAGAAGCTGAATATCCAGAGATTCAGCTTTCACATATGTATGTCGATAATGCCGCTATGCAATTGGTTCGTGCCCCAAAACAATTTGATGTGATTGTGACTGGTAATCTGTTTGGCGATATTTTGTCTGATGAAGCAGCAATGTTAACGGGTTCAATTGGTATGTTGCCATCTGCATCATTGGATGAAAATGGTAAGGGTATGTACGAACCATGTCATGGTTCAGCGCCAGATATCGCAGGAAAAGATTTGGCTAACCCATTAGCAACCATTCTTTCAGTTGCCATGATGCTACGTTATACCTTCCGTGAGGAAGCAGCAGCAAAAGCCATTGAAGATGCGGTGGGCCAAGTTCTGGATCAAGGCTTGCGTACAGCAGACATTATGTCTGAAGGTATGAATAAAGTCGGCACAAAAGCAATGGGTGAAGCAGTTGTTGCTGTTTTAGCTTAAGCTTATAAATTTAAAAAGCGTGATCTGAAAAGATTGCGCTTTTTTTTATTTAAATGTTAGCAAAAAAGCATTTTGAAGTACTCACAACGAGCATGGATTAAAGATTACGATCAAACTGGTTCTGGTGCATCCAGTATCGGCACAATGATTGATACATTGAGTCAGCTACGTCAAACTCATGAGTTTCACTCATGGTTGGGGGAGCATTTACGCGAGTGTAAGGCGATTGCTTCTTAGGTCGAGCTGTAAATATATTGTCGCACGTTGCGGATTTGCAATTTTTAACAAGCTCAATGCAGATCGTAAATTGAACTACTTTCACAACCAAAAGTGTTGTCTTTAAAAATACATATAAAAAAAGCCACATTGTTGTGGCTTTTTTGCTTCAGCTAATACTTAACGTGCACGGTAAGTGATGCGACCTTTGGTCAAATCATATGGAGTCATTTCAACTTTAACATGGTCACCCGTTAAAATACGGATGTAATGCTTACGCATTTTGCCTGAAATATGAGCAATCACTTCATGACCGTTCTCTAAACGCACACGGAACATGGTATTAGGAAGCGTTTCGGTGACAACGCCTTCGAACTCAATTAGTTCCTCTTTATTGGCCATAGCCTACCTAAAAGAATAAAATAACAAGGGGCAAATTATAGACAAATTTAAGCAATAAAACAATATAAAGCCAAATAAAGCGTAGCTAAAAGCAACAAAGTTAAAAGTAACAAAAGTGAATCATGCGTCTACACTTTTTTCCTGAAAAAGAAGGCTAGTTAGTTGTCAGCTTGGTCAATCCTCAGTACCCTGAATCTGGCAATGCAGCAATAAAAATAAGGTGAAAGTGTGGGTCAGCAAACGGATGCTTCAGTGGTATTGCGGCTTGGTTATCAGGCATTAAGGCGGGCAGGATTGTCAACGGAGCAAATTCTGACACAAGCTGGCGTTGCCATGAGCCAGTTAGAAAACAATCAGCGCACGCCTGTCAGTGCACAAAATGCATTTTGGCTTGCTGCTGAACAGGTGAGTCAGGATTCGGATATCGGCTTATACTTAGGTGAGCATTTGCCACTCTACCGTGGACAAGTGATTGAACATCTGTTCATGAGTAGCGAAAATTTTGGTGAAGGGCTACACCGCGCACTTGCCTATCAACGTTTAATTAGTGATGCCTTTCAAGCGAAATTGGTCTGCGAAAATGGACGTTGCTATTTGACTAATGGGACACAAGCTCGCCCTAATCGGTTGTTGAATCGACATTTTTCTGAATGTGCTATGTCAGGAATTTTACGCTTTTTCAAATTCTTAACGGAAGGGCAGTTTCAACCGATTTTTATCGATTTCGATTTTCAGGAAGGGGCAGCGCCAGAAGAGTATTTTAGGGTCTATGAGTGTCCTGTCAGTCTTGGGCAAAAAGAAACCCGACTTTATTTTGATCCTGCGATTTTAAAACATCCATTATGGCAGGCTGATCCTGATCTGTTACAACTGCATGAACAACTGGCTAATGCAAAATTACAGGAACTGGCACGCTACGATTTGGTGGATGAAGTACGCCGTGCCATTGGTGCAACCTTAGAGCAGGGAGAAACCACACTCGAAAGTGTGGCTGCGCAACTACACATTACACCGCGTCGTTTGCGAACTTTACTCAGTGATGCAGAAACCAGTTTTCAGCAGATCTTATCAGCTTATCGTTGTCGACTGGCCAAGAAGCTGTTGGCAAATACACATGAAAGTATTGAGAAAATTGTGTACCTGACTGGTTTTGCTGAGCCAAGTACATTTTATCGGGCATTTAAGCGTTGGGCCAATGAAACCCCGATTGAATACCGTAAACGTAAACAGAGTGACTAAACTGTTTGTCACTCTGCCCAGTTGAGCCATTGAGGACCTAAAGCAACTTTTGGTAAATCAAACTGCTCTGGGTAATACGCCTGAATAAAGTACAAACCATCCGCAGGGGCGGTAATGCCCGCAGCTTTGCGATCTTCTGCAGCAAACATCGCATCAATGTGTTCCACGGGGTAGAGTTCCTGCCCGATTTCCAGTAAGCAGCCCATAATATTGCGCACCATATGGTGTAAAAAACCATCTGCCTGAATATCTAGAATCAGAAATGCGCCGTGTTGGGTGAGGCGACAATGTTTCACATGCCGTACGGGTTGATTGGACTGACAGGATGCGGCGCGAAAGGTTTCAAAGTTATGTGTCCCTTCAAACTTTTGTGCAGCTTCAATCATTTTGGCAATATTCAGCGAATGATAAATATGTGTGACCTGCTTATGCATTAATGCAGGTCGATGCGGCGCGCTATACAATACATACCGATAGCGGCGAGCAATCGCTTTAAATCGCGCATGAAAGTCTGAATCCATGCGTTTAATCCACTGAATCGAGATGTCTTTAGGAAGCTGGCTATTTGCCCCCATGATCCAACCACGATCAGGACGATCTGCGGTACTGTCAAAATGTGCCACCATATTGGTCGCATGTACACCTGCATCGGTACGTCCAGCACCGTGTACAATAACAGGGTGATTTGCAATTTTACTTAAGACACGTTCGAGGGTTTCTTGCACACTGGGAACACCTGCTTGCTGTGTTTGCCAACCCCGATAAGCTGTACCGCAAAACTCAATACCAATCGCATAACGTTGCATCATCATTTCTGTGTTACTCATGCCAGTGCTTCAACCAGTCGTTTGCCTGTTCATGCTGTAAATAAAGCGCTAGCAATTTGGCATAAAGATCAGCATGACCTAGACAATCAGACACTGCAATTTGTGCCTCTTTGACCCATGCACTGACCGCATAGCGCTGATCAATGCCACCTGCAGTGACTTGTGTGGTGAGTACAGGCAAACAGTTATTTTGTTTGAGTTGTTGAAAGAGTTCAATAATGACTGAATTGGTCACCAAGTTCCCAGTCCCAAAACCTTGTAAAATTAAAAAGTCGGGTGCATGTCTAAGCACATGCTGAAGATTATTTTCGAGCTGTTCCAGTCCAATCGACTGCATCATCCAGTTCAGAATATTGAGCTTTTGCGCACGTTGCAGCATCGCATCCGTAATATGTGTGGCTTGCTGTTGTTGTGCTATTGTTTGCGTTGATGGAATACCCTGGAAGGCATTCAGCTCAGTGGTGTGAGCTTTGAGCGCTGTGCGACCATGAAATAGCTGTTGATGGAACGCCAAATATACGCCTGTATCGACAGTCAAAATATGGTCAAGTGCAAACCACAGGTTATCTCGTGCATCGGTTTGTTCACGAATTGTTGAGCCATCTACCGTAAGTAACGGAAATTGACTGCCTGTAATAATGACATGACAAGATTTGGCGAGCATACGTGCCAACACTGCGCTGGCATAACTTAAAGTATCTGTGCCGTGAATCACGACAAAATGCTGGAAGTCTTGTTGTTGTAATTGTTGAATAAATTGAGCCAGTTTGAGCCAGTCTACTGCTGTGTAGGCACTACTGTCTTTAATGACAGGAGCAGCAAAGCATTCTATTGCCAAGTTTTCTGGCAAATAGCCATGCAGGCAAGGTAAAAAGTCATGTTCTGGCATTGGGCTTAGAGGTTCACCTACACAGCCAAATGTTCCACCCATATAAATTAAAGCAATTTTAGACATGATAAAAAAAGCAGCCGAATTCGACTGCTTATGGTAGAACGAACTGCTTTAAGATGCTATTTGATTTAATAAATATTTAGCGCGATCTAATTCATCAGCATGATATTGCACTTGTGGATCTTCTAATAAAGCCCGTGCTGAGCTAAATGCACCTAAACGAATATACTGTTCGGCAAGTGATAAGTTAAGCTTGGTCTCACTGAGTGCGGCTAGTTCTGGGAATTGTTGAACAACATAATCCACAGGTACTTTTGCTGTTTCTGGAACAGAGTCTTTTACAGGTTCAACAGTTGATGATTCTATTGCGTTTGGCAGGCTGTCAAAACTGGTGATAGAAAGAGGTTCTGCTGCAATTTCAACTGTAGGAGCAAGAGCTATTATTGGCTCATGTTCAATTTCTGGCTGAGCATCTGGCTTGTCAAAGTTAAACACCAGTTCCGGTGTTTCTACTACAGGCTGTGGTTCAGCTTGAACTTCAGTATTGACCGTTTCAAAGTTAAATGCGATATCAGCCTGTTGAATTGGCTCAGCTTCTGGTTCTGGCTGTTTTTCTTGGGAAACAGCAGGCTTAGCAAGATCAAATTTAAACTCGAGAACAGGTGCTTCTTGTACTTCTTCTACATGTACATGTTCAATTTGAGTTTTATGGGTTGTTTCATGCTGATGCTGGAAGACTGCATCATGATGTTCTGTTTTAGCAACTCCAGGAATGACATCCTCTTTTTTACCAAAATCAACTTTCTTGGTAAAATGTTCGGGACCTTTGCTTTCTATTGCACGTGGTTCAACAGATAAGTGAACATGCTTGGCTGCTGGTTCTGGTTCATCAATTTCAGTCTTGCTAAAGCCTTCAAGGTTAAATTCAAGGGGCTTGTGTTCTTCTACTTTTGAAGCGGGTGCCGTTTCCTGAGCAATTGTAGGTGCACTTTGTAATTCTTCTTCTAATTTTTCAAAAGACAAATCACTATGTGCTGAGTCAGGTTTGCTGTGTACTTCATCGTTTAAATCATTTTTAAATAAATCAAAATCAACGGCTTTGGCTTGAGAAGCTACTGGTTTTGCAGGTTCAGGCACAGCAGTAGCAGGGACTTCATCTGGAAGCTGAATCGGGGTGTGCTGGATGGTATCAGGCTTTACGGGCTCTTTTTTTTCTGTTAAACGATTTTCTGCCTCAGCAATAATGTCATATAAATTCAATGCACGAAGATGTGCCATTAATTGTTTGATAGAGAACTGATCATTTTGCTCAATATGAATCTGCAACAATAATAAATATAAACTGTGTTGCTCATGATCTGCGTTGAGAGCCTGATTAATGATTGCTTCAGCCGTATTGAAATTTTTCTCACGGATCAGGTTTTCAATTTGACGACGTAAATCAGGGTCGAGTTCTTTAGGCTTTGCTTCAGCTGAAATTGTGTTCTGAGTGTCAGTTACCTCAGTCGCTACTGTACCAGAACGTGCTTTTGCTTTCTTCTTCGACTCAACTTTTCTTTTTGATCGACTAGAATCAGTGTCTTGTTGCCCCGAGCCTCGTTTTTTGAGCACAATGGCTACAACGAGTAATAGAACAAATGGAATGATGTATAGCAACATTTTTTTATCCTTGCATTCGCAACAATGTATTCAGGCTAAAAACAGTTCTCATTAATGACTTGGCTTGTTGGCTTTTTGTTGCTGTTGCAACTGTTGCTGTAATTGCGCAAGTCGAGTATTTAATAATTGAATTTGATGGTCTTTTTGTTGCAGAGCCAAATCCAATTGAACTACATTTTTTTGTAATGTAACGGTTTTTTTGCGAATTGTCATAACTTTTAATGATAATTCAGGCGCAGTTTTCTGAGCATTATGACTATTACCTCCCATTTTACTCGAAGATGTATCTGTATTTGCGGTTACCAGTCTCATTTCTGCTTGGTCTAGGCGGTATTTCGTCGCATATTTCCCTGCAGATGCTGGCTTTGTTGTTTTGGTAGTGTTTGCCGTATGAGTAGGGAGAGGAGCATTGCTTAGGTTGAGGTTGGTTCCTGTTCTTAAACGATTGATATTTCCACCGACAAAGGCATGTTCGTTCAGTGCTTTAATATGTTTCATCACTTCGCCAATAGGCCGATGGGTTTGCTCGGAAATTCGTGCTGCAATACTCCATAAGGAATCCTGACGCTGCACCACATAGTTACTGTTCTTCGCTGTTTCTTTCGCTGTAGCGACAGGAGCAGGTTTTGCGGGAGTTCGGTGTACAGCAGGTGTTTGTTTCTTGGTCTCTGCCGATGTTTGAGCTGTTGTTGGCGTAGATTGTGGTTGACTATACTTTTGGGTGGGCTGAGTTGAAGATCCCATTGCTGCAGTCGTTGTTACAGGCTTCGCAGATGCAGTGGTCGTTGTTGTTGCAGGTTTGGCAGGTGCGGCAGGAGTTATTGCTGGTTTGACTGGAGCAGCAGTCGTTGTTGTAGGTTTTGTTGTTATGCTAGTTTGGTTGTTTGGTATTGCCGTTGTTAGCTTTGGCGGTGCAGCAACACTGATTGCTAAAAGATTAGTCGGTGTTGGTGGATGATTTGCTGGCGCAACTGTTGTCGTATAGTGTCTGCTTTCAGGTAAGTTGAGTGCAATATCTTTTTCACTGACAATCTGTTTTGGAACCAGAACTTGTTCTTGAGTTGAGGCTTTGATGGGGCTCGCTTTGGCAATAAGTGCTTTAGCAGAATTATTTCCACCTAGATTTTTTTGAATCTGTTGTAAATGTGCTCCATCTGCATCTTGGACTTTGACAATCAGATTAATATTTTTATTGGTTATGGGTTGAGATGAAGTAATGACAATCACGCCACTAGTTGCTCCCGTGCGGCGTACAAAGAAATTTAACCCACTCAAGTCCTGCTGGCTGGCGTCCATACGGATCAGGTCATCAGAGTCGGCTAAACCTGCTTTAATTGCAGCATTATTGCTGGCATTTGCATAAGGGATTTCGACATATAACAATTGCCCTTGAGTTGATTCAATTTGGGCAGCGTTAAAAGTTAATGCATAGCTACTTTGGGCAGCAAAACATAAAATCAGTGCTGAAGCGAGTTTGTTATATGCAGTCATTTTCATCCACAAAATGGAACTGTTGATTGTTTTACATATAATGTAGCTGTATGTAAATAAATTGTAAATTTTTAAGATGTTAAAAAGCCGATCTTTTCAGATCGGCTTTGCAGATTAACGCTCAAAATTATGCATTTTTATAGTCAATCAAGATACGAAGCATACGGCGTAACGGTTCTGCTGCACCCCAAAGTAATTGGTCACCGACCGTAAACGCGCCAAGGTATTCTTTACCCATATTGAGTTTACGTAGACGACCTACAGGAACACTTAATGTGCCAGTAACAGCAACAGGTGTCAGATCCGTCATAGATGCTTCGCGAGTATTTGGGATGACTTTTGCCCACTGGTTAGATTGGCGAATCATGTCCTCAATTTCATTTAGCGGTGCATCTTTTTTCAATTTTAAAGTCAATGCTTGAGAGTGGCAACGCATTGCACCAATACGCACACAGTGTCCGTCGATAGGTACGATTTGCTGGTTACCCAAGATTTTGTTGGTTTCAACTTGGCCTTTCCATTCTTCCTTAGACTGACCACTTTCCAGTTGCTTGTCGATATAAGGAATGAGTGAACCTGCTAAAGGCACGCCAAAGTTTGCAGAAGGGAAGCCTTCACCACGTTGTAATTCGGCAATTTTAGAGTCAATGTCTAAAATCGCAGATTTAGGATCATCCAACAAGTCTTTGGTATTGTTATACAAATAACCCATACCTGTGATCAGTTCACGCATGTTTTGCGCGCCAGCACCAGATGCTGCCTGATAAGTCATTGAAGTTGCCCATTCCACCAAGTTGTTTTGGAATAGACCACCTAAGCCCATGAGCATGAGAGAAACGGTACAGTTGCCGCCCACGAAAGTTTTCGTGCCTTTGACTAAGCCATCTTTGATGACGTTCAGGTTGACGGGATCAAGCACAATAATGGCTTGGTCATCCATACGCAATGTCGATGCAGCATCAATCCAGTAACCATTCCAGCCTTCAGCTTTGAGTTGTGGAAAAATTGCAGAAGTGTAGTCGCCACCTTGACAGGTAATAATGACATCCATTTGCTTCAGACTCTTAATATCTGACGCATCCATAAGTGCTGGGGCAGTCTTACCACCAAAAGCAGGCGCTTCACCACCTGCATTACTGGTAGAAAAATAGAATGGCTCAAAATGTGCAAAGTCATTCTCTTCAACCATACGTTGCATAAGGACAGAACCAACCATCCCACGCCAACCGACCAGACCTACTTTCATGTCATTGTGCCTCGGTATTGTCATAAAAAATAAAAGGGTTTTGAGTGTATCAAAAGTCTCCCCAACTGCAAGCGCTACATAAGTCAAACAGGCAGATTTTTGAGTGAAATAACTTGTTTATGATACATACAAAACTAATAAAGATGGTTTCAGCTACTTATATCATAAAAATTAAAAACATAGCTCAAATTTAACAGGTGTTTTTCAAGGTGTTGTTTTTGCTCAGATGTTGAGTTTTTGAGCAAAAAAAATTGATGAATAGTTGAGCGAATTTTGCCTCAAATTTGCGTGGAGCAAGAGATAAAAAAACCGTCACAATTGTAGTGCGATTTTTGATCAAATAAATATTGCTCTAACTTGAGAAAGTATAACACTTGCTTGGATTAATGTAAGCATAGGCGTACAAACTGTACAGCAGATAGCTGCTATGCAGTTTTTGGATTTCATTTTATTCTAGGTTTATCGGCACAAGGAAGCATGGGAATGGAGCATCCCGTAAGGAAGATGTGCTGGTTGGATAACATCAATGGCATGATGGCAACATGGAAAGGGATAACTAAAACAACAATAATAAAATCTGGAAACACAACCTCAATTAACCCGAGCTAGGTCGCAATCTGGCTCGGGTTTTTGATTTATTGGCGTTGTAGCAATTGCTGATACAAGGCAAGCGTGTTTTGACACATATCCTGCAAACTAAACTGCGTCACAGGTGCAACGGTAACAGGTTGTTCAATATGTTGTTGAATGCTACGGAGCAAACTTGCCTGATCATCGACCTCAATGAGTCCTTGAGGATAGACCTGCGACAGAATCTCTGCGACTCCACCACGGTTCCAGCCAATCACGGGTGTACCGACAGACAATGCTTCAAGTGCTGTACGTCCGAACGTTTCTGCCTGATTGGATAATGACAAGACCACATCACTCAATGCCAGCCATTCACGAATATCAGAGCGATGCCCCACAAAGGTAATATGTTCGGTTAAACCTTGCTGTTGCACGTTACTTTGCAATTCATCCAAATAGGCTTGTTTCTTTGTATCAGCACCGCCAACAACCAAAGCATGAATTTGTGGATATTGCTGCTTTAATTGGGTCATCAATTGAATCAAGGTTTCATGACCTTTCAGACGAGTAATGCGTCCAGGTAAGCACAGCAGAAACTTGTTTTCTAGTTGAGGGTAGTCGTTATAAACCTGATTTAGCCATTGCGCAGTGGGTTGATAGCCATGTGGAAAGGCTTTGGGATCAATACCACGGTAAATCCGCACAATATCGTGCGGTGGGCACTCTGGGTAATTCTGCCGAATGTACTCAACGACACTGTCAGATACCGCAATCACTTTTTCAGCATGCGTCATAACAGCACTGTAGCGATTGACTGAATAAAAGCCATGCACTGTACTCACCAAATGCGGGCGGCGAGATGCAGGAATGCCTCTTAACGCAAAATGGGTCAGCCATGCAGGCACACGCGAGCGTACATGCACAATATCAGGCTGATGCTGCTCAATGATTTTTCTCAGTGGGCGAATTTGCCACAGGCTCGACAAGGCTTTTTTATGAATGGGCAGTTGAATATGAGTTGAACCTTCAGCTTCAAGTTCAGGCACCAATCGCCCACCGTTGGAAACCACCAACGATTTGTGTCCTTGCTGTACCAGTGCCCGTGCAATTTCTAATGTCCCGCGTTCTACACCACCACTGTTCAGTTCTGGAAGAAGCTGCATCACTTTCATGCTGAATTCCTGATTTTAATAAATTTTGTCGTAGCCTTCAGGGCGAGTTTTAAAGCGGCGATGAAACCACATATACTGTGTCGGTGCGATACGAAGCTGATTTTCAATAATTTTATTGACACGGGTTGCATCATCGACTTCATCTTCTGAGGGTAAATTGTCAACAGGAGGTTCAATCAAAATATGATAACGAGGATCAGCTTCATCACCATAACGATAAAAATACAGTGGAATTGCCGCAGCTTTGGAAATTTTTAATAAACGTCTATGCGCTGTAACGGTTGCTGCAGGAATACCAAAAAAAGGCGCCATGACGCCTTGTTTTAAACCGAAATCTTGATCGGGGCTGTACCAGATGGCACGTCCATTTTTAAGATGACGAATCAGACCGCGCATATCATCATGGTCGATTTGGTGTTTATAAATTGTGGCACGACAACGGTAAATCAGCATGTCCAGTAACGGGTTGTTTTGTGGACGATAGACGACATCAGGTTCAAAGTATTGTGCGCATACATAGCCACCTGCATCAAGTAAGGTGCTGTGTGTACCGAGTAGGAGTACGCCCTGACCTTGTTGCTGGGCATGAGTAATATGTTCCAGACCTTCAATGGTGACACGATCTTTAAACCATTGTGGCTTATACCATGCATTCAAGGTTTCAAATGTCCCGAGCATCATGTCGACAAAAACTTGCTTGGCATGTATCTCAACGTCGTCGCGTGACCATTCTGGAAAACACACTTCTAGGTTGCGAATGGTGGTTTTGCGGCGGGACTTGAGATACTTCCATGCCAGATTGGCAAGTACATGTGCCAGACGACGCTGAACTGCCCACGGTAATATGGCAAGAAGCATAAGAAAGACAATGGTGATCCACACGCCCCAATATTTGGGTAGCAGAAAAGACCATTGAAATTGACCTGGGATATAATCTTGCTGTTTACTCATATGGCGATAAAAACTGAATAAAAACTGCATGCAGTTTAGCATGAACTGATTTTCGAAATTCAACAGTTATTACAATCAGTCTAACCGCGCCATGATTATTGGCGTTGTTCCAATAAAATGCGTAGGGCAAGTGCAGACAATACCGTTCCCATCAGCCATTTTTGTAACTGTGCCCAAGATGCACGCTGCTGGAGAAATAGGGCAATATGCGCTGCTGAAAACACAATCATGGCATTCACTGACAGGCTAATCACAATTTGAATCAAACCTAATGAAATCGACTGTGCCAAAATATGCCCATTTTCAGGGTGAAAAAATTGGGGCAATAACGATAAATACATAATGGCAATTTTGGGATTGAACAGATTGGTCAGAAAACCCATTAGAAATAATTTGCTAGGTTGATCGTAGTTTAATGATTTGACGACCAATATCGTGGTTTGTGAGCGAATGGTTTTATAAGCCAAATACAGCAGATAAACTGCACCCAAAATCCGAATGGCGTCGTAAGCATAAGGAATAGCAACCACAAACGATGTAATCCCAAACGCGGCACACAGCATATAAAACACGAAACCCAATGCCACACCTGCCAGTGAAATCAGCCCTGCCAGCCGACCTTGTGAAATCGAGCGTGAAATCAGGTAAATCATGTTCGGGCCTGGAGTCAGTACCATCAGTAAGGACACCAGCGCAAATGTAATAACTTGGCTAAAACTGAGCATGGCGATGAGGATTCATCTATAGTGATGGGTGTCATTATAGCGAGTGTGATTCAAGATTTGAGCTAAAATCTGATCAATACACAAAAGCGGAGGGTGCAATGAAAACAATCCGAATTATACAAGGCGATATTACCGAGCTTGCTGTGGATGCGATTGTAAATGCTGCCAATACTTCACTGCTGGGTGGTGGTGGAGTCGATGGTGCTATTCATCATAAAGGCGGCGCTGAAATTTTAAAGGAATGTCAGCAGATTCGTGCTCGGCAGGGAGGCTGTGCCGTTGGTGAAGCAGTGATCACTCATGCAGGATTGTTACCTGCACAATATGTGATTCATGCGGTTGGGCCGATCTGGGAAAATGGCATGTATGATGAAGATCAGTTTCTTGCAAATGCCTATCGTCATAGTTTGGAGCTGGCCGAGTCCAAACAACTGCATAGCGTGGCTTTCCCCAATATTTCAACAGGCGTATATGGCTTTCCCAAAGCACGTGCGGTCAATATTGCCTTAGCCACGGTGATAGATTTTTTGAAAACCTCAACTCAGGTGACTGAGGTCATTTTTGTGTGCTTTGATCAGGAAAATTACCAGATTTATCAGCAAGAAAGTTTAACTCATGCCCAGCAGCAGAGCGATTTGCGCTTACTCTAATTCTAAGGGAAAATAATCATGCTAGAGCTTCGCCCTAACTGTGAATGTTGCGATGCTGATTTAGACGTGGATTCTCAAGATGTTTTGATTTGCTCTTTTGAATGTACATTTTGTTTAGATTGTAGTCAGTCGATTTTGAATTTTATCTGCCCAAACTGTGGCGGTGAACTGGTAAAACGTCCGATTCGCCCAAGCAATAAGCTGGGCAAATATCCTGCTTCAACCCAGCGAATTTTTAATCCGAATTTAAAAAACAGATAAGCTTATTCTGTAAAAATAGGGATTGATGGAGATCATGGCATGGCTGGTTAAGCAGCGCTAAGATCAAATAAAGTAACGAGTAAGGAGATATGCTGTGAAAAGAATAGGGCAGATGATGGGTGTTGTGACTTTGAGTCTTGTGGTGCAATCAGTTTTTGCCGCAGATTTGGGGCAGGATATGGAAACACTGGAAAATAATTACGAGCTATTTCAAGAGACGCAAAATACCCAGCAGGCACTGACTGCATTAACTACTATGCAGAAGGCGGTATTGGATGCAAAGCAGTCCATACCGATGAAATTGATTGGTCAGCCTGACAATAGCCCAGAGGTTCAAGGGTATCGTAAAGCCTTGGATGGTTTGGATAAGGAGCTGAGCCAAACCTTGGCTTTGGTTAAAGCTGGAAATTTGCAACAGGCACATGAGCAGGCAATTCCTACGATTGATAATATGAGAAAAATTAATCATCAGAAATTTCGCTAGTTGTCTAGTTTCAAGCAATAACTGAATTTGATCTTATTTCGAATTAAAAATTAACCACGCCGTAGCGTGGTTAATTTTTATTCATAAGGCTTGAGGTATTAATTTCCTTTTGCCATATTTTCCAGTTCGTCCCAGCGCTCTAATTTTTCTAATAGAAGCTCATCAATTTCTGCGAGGCGTTGACTGGCTTGAGTTGCTGCATCGGCATCTTTTAAGAACAATGAACCATCGGCAAGTTGTGCAGAGAGTTCACCTTGTTCGGTTTCTAGACTTTCAATCTCTGCAGGCAATTGCTCAAGTTCTCGCTGATCTTTGTAGCTCAGTTTGATCTTTTTCGGTGCGGCTTGAGCTGCCAATTTTTCAGCTTCCGCTTTAGCTTGCGCTTTTTTCACATCGGCTTTTTGATCGACTACTCTATCATCAGGGCGTTGTAACAGATAATCCTGATAACCACCGATATATTCGGCAATACCACCTTTGCCATCGAATACCCAAGTTGAGGTCACCACGTTGTCCATAAAGGCACGGTCATGGCTAATTAGCAGTAACGTACCTTTGTACTCCGCCAGCATATCTTCAAGCAGCTCTAAAGTCACCATGTCGAGGTCATTGGTCGGTTCGTCCATGACGATCAGGTTGGACGGTTTGAGCAGTAATTTTGCGAGTAAGATACGGTTACGCTCACCACCCGACAAGGCTTTGACTGGGGTACGGGCACGTTCAGGTGAGAACAGGAAATCCTGCAAATAACTGTAAATATGACGGCGTTGACCATTCACATCGACAAAGTCAGAACCTTCCGATACGTTGGCAGCCACTGATTTTTCAAGTTCAAGCTGATTACGCAACTGGTCGAAGTAAGCGACTTCAAGCTGTGTACCTGTTTTTACAGTACCTGTATGTTCAATATCACCCAAAATGGCTTTGATCAGTGTGGTTTTACCGACACCGTTATCACCGACAAGACCAATACGGTCGCCGCGCATCACAAGTGCAGAGAAGTCCTTAATCAGTGGTTGATCACCATATTGCACACCCAAATGTTCAATATCGAACACCAGTTTGCCTGAGCGTTGTGCTTCTTGAACGCCCATGTTGACTTTACCTTGTTGGAAACGACGCGCTTTGGATTCTTCGCGTAGCGATTTTAATGCACGCACACGACCTTCGTTACGGGTACGACGCGCTTTAATGCCTTGACGAATCCAGGCTTCTTCTTCAGCCAGTTTTTTGTCAAACAGGGCATTTTGCTTTTCTTCAGCTTCAAGCTGTTGGGCTTTGAGTTCAATGTAACGCGAATAGTTACCTTCAAAACTACGCAGTGTCCCACGATCCAGTTCCACGATACGTGTCGCGAGACGATCTACAAAAGAACGGTCATGCGAAATAAACAGCAATGTTAAGTTATTTTGTTCGAGTAAGAATTTTTCTAACCATTCAATGCTTTCCACATCCAAATGGTTGGTCGGTTCATCCAGCAATAGCACATCAGGTTGGGTCAACAGGGCACGCGCTAACAAGACACGACGCTTACGACCACCCGATAAATCTGCCAGATCAGCATTGGGGTCTAAGCCCATTTTGCCCAAAATGGTGTTGACCTTGTTTTCTAAAGTCCAGCCATCAAGCTGATCCAGTTTGTGTTGTAGGTCGCCCATGCGTTCACAGGCAGCCATATCACCCAGCACACAGGCATCGCTTGCGGCATGATATTGTTTTAAAACTTCAGCAGCTTCACCTGCACCATCGGCAACGATATCGGCAACTTTACCCGAATCCATTGGGACATCTTGCGCAAGCATGGAAATGGTTAAGCCATTTTGCACCAAAACTTCACCATGATCGGGCAATAAGCTTCCCTCAATCAGTTTAAGTAAAGTAGACTTACCCTCACCGTTGCGCCCAATCAAACACACTCGTTCGCCACGTTCCAAAGTAAAGTTCGCGCCGTCGAGAAGGGCTGGTCCACCAAATGCAAGTTGGACATCCCTTAAAGTAATATAGGCCATAGAGTTTCCTAAAATCTCAAATTGAGGAGTGTTAAATGACTAAACCACCATACGATGATCAAGCGTCATTTTCCGCACCCATTGAAGATTTGCAAGTCCGAATTGCATTTTTAGATGAATTAGTTGAACAATTGAATGAACAACTGGCTCGACAAAGCTTGGAAATTGCGGATTTGCAAAAACAAATGCAGTTTTTGTATCAGCGAGTCGAAGCGGCAGATTTGTCAGAAGGGATTGCGCCGTTTGATCCTTTAACCAATAAACCGCCCCATTACTAAAGCTCGATGGCGTAGATTGAAACAGCATGACGTGGAAAAAAGCACGCATTTATTTTTGATGAACAGAATGTCTTTAATAATGACTTGGATCTGAGCACAAAAAAGCGATGGATGCTATTGAGAAGAGCATGAATTGAGCCTTGAAAGCCTAGTTTTATTGAATACAAATATGCCTCCATAGCAATAAAATGCTACAACTCGGTCGGGGGTAAACTGGTTTTAACCTGCAAAAACTGTAAATATGGCTGCAAACATACCCAAGCTGACCCGCACTTGATCAGGAAAACTTGCCTTTTCTATTCAGCTTATGTAACTCTAATACAAGATGAATAAATGAAGAACGTCAGGTATGGGTCTTTGGATTACCATTATTATTGTGCTGTTTGTATTGGGTTCGGTCTTGGGGTTAAGAGTCAACCCGCGTGAAAAAGCACTTGGCATGATGCGTGATAAAGCGCGCAAGATTGGATTGCATCCACGCTTAATTGCTGCACCAGAATGGACAAAAATACCCAAAGCTACTGAAAACCGCGCCAGTATGGTGGCGTATTACAGTGTGCTACTGCCTGAAGCAAAATTGCCCTTAATGCGTGCCCGAATTCAGGACGACAAGTTCGAACTGGTCTATGGTGATGACAAATTTAAAGATTATCCCATTGCATTAAAGGGGATTTATGCTATTGATATGCAGGCGAACTGTATTGGTGCATATTGGGATGAACATGCAGACTTACATGCGACCCAACTGGAAGCAATGAAAGCTTACCTTACAGCTTTGGCTGAACTTTAAAATTTTAGAAATAGGAAACGAATACCATTATGGCGAATGCTCCTCGGTCTAGCGCTAAAACGACTACAGAACAATCCGCGAGTGCGACCAATAAGCGTGCACTGGTGATTGTGGAGTCGCCAGCCAAAGCGAAAACCATTAACAAGTATTTGGGGAATGAATATATCGTCAAGTCTTCGGTAGGGCATGTCCGTGACCTACCGACAGGCGGTTCAGCCAAAACAGGTGAGAAAAAAACCACAACCCGTACCAAGCTGACCGATGCAGAAAAACAGCAAAAAGCCCAGCAATCTCTGATTAACCGTATGGGCGTTGACCCTGAACATGGTTGGTCTGCGCATTATGAAGTATTGCCAGGCAAAGAACATGTGGTTGCTGAACTGAAAAAACTGGCTTCACAAGTGGATGAAATCTATCTCGCAACGGACTTGGACCGTGAAGGGGAAGCGATTGCATGGCATTTACGTGAAGTGATTGGTGGTGATGATTCGCGTTATCGTCGTGTGGTATTTAACGAAATTACCAAAAATGCCATTCAAGAAGCGTTTAAGCACCCAACCCGCCTAGACATTGACCGTGTCAATGCACAGCAAGCCCGCCGGTTCCTTGACCGTGTAGTCGGCTTTATGATTTCACCACTGCTGTGGGAAAAAATTGCCCGAGGGTTATCGGCAGGACGCGTCCAGTCGGTGGCTGTGAAACTGGTGGTGGAGCGTGAGCGTGAAATTCGGGCATTTATTCCTGAAGAATACTGGCAGGTTTTTGCAGATACCCAGTCTAAAAAAGACGAGATTCGTTTAGAAGCTGTCAAACAGGCAGGAAAAACCCTCAAATTAAAAAATAAAGCCGATACTGATCAGTTGCTTGCAACCTTGCAAGGCGCACAGTACCAAGTGGCACAGCGCGAAGATAAACCGACTAAGGTAAATCCAAGTGCGCCGTATATCACCTCGACCTTGCAACAGGCAGCCAGTACGCGTTTAGGTTTTTCTGTAAAGAAAACCATGATGCTGGCACAGCGTTTGTATGAGGCAGGTTTTATTACCTATATGCGTACTGACTCGACATTCTTGAGTAATGATGCAGTCAATATGGTACGTGAACATATTGCTAGTCAGTATGGCGCTAAATATTTGCCTGCACAGCCAAACCGTTATGGCAATAAAGCGGGGGCACAAGAAGCGCATGAAGCCATTCGACCATCCAATGTGGCTTTGGCAGGTGATCAACTGGTTGGTGTAGAACGTGATGCACAGCGTTTATATGACTTGATCTGGCGCCAGTTTGTCGCATGTCAGATGACGCCAGCCGAATACCTGTCTTCGACATTGCTGGTTCAGGCAGTTGATATTGAACTCAAAGCCAAAGGTCGAACTTTGGTCTTTGATGGCTTTACTAAAGTTCGTGGTGCCAATAAATCTGATGATGACGTCTTGTTGCCTGCGGTCAAAGTGGGTGATGTGCTGCAACTGCTCAAGCTTGATCCGAGCCAGCATTTTACTAAACCACCTGCACGCTTTACCGAAGCTTCTTTGGTAAAAGAACTGGAAAAACGCGGTATTGGTCGACCTTCGACGTATGCAGCAATTATTTCCACCATTCAGGAACGTGGTTACGTCAAACTGGAAAATCGTCGCTTATTTGCTGAAAAAATGGGTGAAATTGTCACCGACCGTCTGGATGAAAGTTTTAATAACCTGATGAACTATGCCTTTACGGCAGATTTGGAAGGTCAGCTTGACAAAGTTGCGATAGGCGAACGTGGCTGGAAAGAGTTGCTCGATACATTCTATGGTGACTTTAAAAAGCGTTTGAATGTGGCACAGGGCGAACAGGGTATGCGTCGCAATCAGCCTGTGGAAGTTGCAGATGTACATTGTCCTGAATGTAGCCGCCCAATGCAGATTCGTACAGGAACAACAGGTGTGTTCTTGGGCTGCTCGGGCTACAACTTACCGCCGAAAGAGCGCTGTAAAGGTACACTGAATTTAACGCCAGTTGAATCTTTAGCCATCTTGTCTGATGACGATGGTGCAGAAACTGCTGACCTGATGTCTAAACGTCGCTGTCCAAAATGTGGCACCGCCATGGACAGTTATGTGATTGACGGCGGGCGCAAACTGCATGTCTGCGGTAATAATCCCGACTGTGGTGGTTATGAACTTGAAGAAGGCGAGTTCAAAATCAAGGGCTATGATGGGCCGACCATTCCATGTGATAAATGTGATGGTGACATGCAGTTAAAGACTGGACGTTTTGGTCCTTACTTTGCCTGTACCAGCTGTGAAAATACTCGTAAGGTCTTGAAAAATGGTCAACCTGCACCACCGCGTGTCGACCCAATTAAGATGGAACATTTACGTTCAGCCAAACACGATGATTTCTTTGTCTTGCGTGACGGTGCAGCAGGTCTTTTCTTGGCCGCCAGCAAGTTTCCAAAAGTCCGTGAAACCCGTGCGCCGAAAGTTGCTGAGTTGCGTACCGTTGCTGAACAGCTTGATCCAAAATATCAGTATTTGTTAAAAGCTCCAGATACAGACCCTGAAGGTAATACCACGATTGTGAAATTCAGTCGTAAAAATCAGGCACAGTATATTGGTTCGGAAACGCCAGAAGGCAAGCCAACCAAATGGAGTCTTGTTTATCAGAACAGTCAGTGGGTTGAAGGCTAAGTTTCGATTTAATATTCTCTAGGAATTCAAAGAATGCTGGCAAATTTGCTGGCATTTTTTATAGAAAAAATAATAAATAGGTCATCTGAGATATGTGGAAAAAAATTCGTGTCACATTTTTATTGTTGGTTTTACTTGTTGTAGCAGTCAACGCTTGGCGTGATCAAAATCAAAACTGGGAGCATCCGATTGTGGTGTTGCTGCATCCTGTCAATGCCGATGGTCAAGCCACAACCGAGCAATATATTCAACATTTAACGACGGAGGAATTTGCCAGTTCCCAGCAATTTCTGCAAGATTCCAGTACTTTATATCACGGGCAAAAAGTCTATTTTATTTATCAGCTTGGGCGTGAGTTAAAGCAGTTGCCGCCAAAAATTCCTGAACATGCCAGTGCGCTACAAGTGATGCTGTGGAGCCTCAAATTTCGTTATTACGCATGGCAGCAGCATACATCGCAAGATAGTCGCCCGACAGTCACCTTGTATCTCAATTATTATGATCCAGAGCAAACCACGACATTAAAACATTCGACTGCCTTGGAGAAAGGCAGAATTGCAACGGTGAATCTGTTTGCATCGGGGCAACAGGCAGCGCAGAATAATATTGTGTTGACCCATGAGTTGCTGCATGCATTTGGCGCAACAGATAAATATGAGCTTGCCTCTGGGCAGCCGATTTATCCTGTGGGTTATGCCAATCCCGAGCAGCAGCCACGCTATCCACAACATCAGGCTGAAATTATGGGTGGATATATTGCACTTTCAACAACCACCAGCAAAATGCCTGAAAGCCTAACTCAAGTCACACTCAATAAACCCACCGCCATTGAAGTAGGGTGGACAAAATAAATAAGAGAATAAAATTATGCTTACAGTCGGAAATGATTTGATTCGCCATCAGCTGCATCAGCAACGTAAATGGTATTTGTGGTTTGGCTGGTTACTGGTGTTGTTCGCGGGCGTTTTGCTGTTGAGTCTGCCTTTTGCCACTTTAACGGTGGTCGTACTATTTGGTGGATTGATGATGTTGGCAGCGATGCTTCATGTATTGGCAGCATTCAAGTTTTTTGATTGCGGTGTGCGCTGGATGTGGTTGCTGTTTGCCATAGTATATTTTATTGCAGGTTTTTTGGCATTTCGTCATCCGTGGGGAACAGCCATTTTTTTAACACAGGTTGTTGGGATTATTTTGGTTATGGCGGGCGTGCTCCGTGTTTTTAAAGCACTGTTATTTCGCGCGTTTCAAGGCTGGGGCTGGATTTTATTTTCAGGTTGCCTCACTTTATTGACAGGGGTTCTGATTTTACTTAGCCCTAATGCTGCATTTTGGCTTTTGGGGCTATGCCTTGCTTTGGATTTGTTGTTTCAGGGAATCAATTATTTAAGTTTGGCAGCAGTGATTCAGCGTATTCCTCCCAGTTCTGCCGACACCTAATTGTCGATTGATTATCTGAGATTAATTTAAAATAAAAAAACAGACTGCCCTAATCTCGCTTTGTGATGAAGCTCGTGAAACTGTGAATGAGCTTTAGCCACATTTTTACAAGATATCGAGAGTATCCTGAAAATCTTTGCATTTGCTTTGAAATGGATGCCTAGCGATTCATTTCATCGGTATGCAGTGTATTTTTTGCTTATTATATAGACAATATGTGGATTCACTTTTAGATTGATTATGGCTTTAAAAATTTTGATCGCGGATTCTTAATTCTGGTGTTCGTTAGGAGCATAGGTATGGTTGAAATCGAATTAAAGTTTCAAGTACCCATGATTCACCGTGTCGACGTCTCTCAGGTATTTCATCATAAAAATGCCCAGTCGATACGTGTTCAAACTCAATATTACGACACCGCTGAGCGTAAATTGTCTGCTGCAAATGTACAACTACACTTGGTTTTACACGCCAATCACTGGGTGCAGACTTTGATCTGTGAAGATGCTAAGCATCTAGGTTATCTAGAACATCAAGTGAATTTGGGTGAAACCGATGCTCCACATGTGGATGTTTCATTGCATCGGGGGACGCCAGCAGGTGCGATTTTGTTTGAAGTTTTGGGTGATGAAACGCAGGCATTAACCCTACAATTTGAAACGGATATTGTTCGTACATTGCACAATATTGAGGATCAAGACAGCCAGATCGAAGTTGCGCTCGAGGTGGGTGAAATCCGTACTGAAAAAGATTATCTTCCTATCTATGAACTTAGGTTTGAGCTTAAAACGGGTTCAGTCAATCGACTATTTTCATTGGTGACTGATTGGGTGCAGCGTTATGAATTATGGCTGGATATTCGTTGTAGGGCTGCGCGTGGTGATCAGTTGCAACGAAGACTCAAAGCTTTGCCAGCTATACAGGCTTGTAATCCTGTACTTATAAAAAAATTACCTGCCGAAATTGCCTTACGTGAAATGATTGCAAGTTGCCTACAGCAGATTTTGCCAAATGTTGCCGAAATGATGACTGAAACAAATGAAGCTGAACATGTGCACCAGGCACGTGTGGGGATTCGTCGCTTACGTAGTGCCTTACGTGTTTTTGGTCATTGGTCTAAACAGATTGATCAGACTTGGGAGTTGACTTTAAAGACGCTGTTTAATCAATTGGGTGCCATTCGTGATCGTGATGCTTTGGAAGAAAAACTGTTGCCTAAGTTGCGTGCAGCAGGTGCATCTTATGTCAAGCTGCCCGTTCAGATTCAACCGCATCAGGAAGAAATGCAAACTTCCAAAGATCCTTCTTATACGACATTATGGCTGGCGTTGATTCAATTTATTCAAGTTCCATTCGATAGGCAGCATCAACAGCACATTGACGATAACTTGACCGAATTGGTCGGTGCAGAGATTAAACACATGCATCGACAGTTGTTAAAAGATGCTGAAAGCTGTTTGGATTTAAACGATATGATGTGGCATCGTATGCGTAAGCGATTGAAACGTTTGCGTTATTGTGTTGAATTTATATCTTCTTTATATGATAAAAAACAGGTTCGGCAATATTTGAATGCCCTAAGCCCTGTTCAGGATATTTTAGGGCAATACAATGATGTACTGATTGCCGAAGCATTGTTTAAACAACAAGTGCAGCACCATCCAAAAGCTTGGTTTGCTTTAGGCTGGTTGGCAGCCCACCGTGAACAATTACGACTAGAATCCGCTTCAGCTTTACAACAGCTGCAACATGCCAAGATCTTCTGGTAATTTATTTAGTTACGAAAATCAGTAAGGTCGATTTTTATCAACGGTTTGTTTTGCGATTTCATCGCTTGGTTGATTGGATAAAAATGTGCATGGATCTCAGGCCTAAGAACTGTGGCTTTGGTTACTGTCATTTAGTGGATTGGTGCAAGTTCCTCACAGCAACAGAGACGAGTTTGCTAAACTATAGTGAATACCTGATTGAACCTATGATGTTTGCATGAGCCTTGATACCCTGATTGCAGAGTTAAATCCCCAACAAAAACAGGCTGCGACCACAACCGCAGCACACTGTCTAGTTTTGGCAGGGGCAGGCTGTGGCAAAACCAAAACCATTGTTGCTCGAGCAGCTTATCTGATTGAACAGGGTACACCTGCCAACCAAATTCAGATTTTGACCTTTACCCGTCGTGCAGCCAGTGAAATTGTCACGCGAGTCGAGCAGTATTTGGGTGCAACCGCACAAGGGTTACGTGCCTCAACTTTTCATACTTTTTGCATGTATCTGCTACGGCGTAATCCGCAAGCGTTTGGATTGACCCAGTTTAGTATTATTGACCGAGATGATCAGTTAATGATGTTTCGGTTACTGCGTGGTAAAGGCCGCGATAATATTTTGCCCAAAGCAGCTCAATTATGTGATCTGTATTCATTTGCACGAAATACTTTGGTCAAGCTTTCTGATGCTTTAGTACAACAATTGCCAGAAGCATTGCCTTATCAAGCGGAAATTGCAGAGGTAATGCGCCAGTATGAACAGCGCAAGCAGGCGCGTAATTATCTCGATTATGATGATATTTTGGCGATTGTGGCAGGGCATTTGCAGCAGTCACCAGCACTGGTGGATTGGGTCAGCCGATTGTGCTCGGTGATGCTGGTCGATGAAATGCAGGATACCAATCCTTTGCAATGGTCATT
Organism: Acinetobacter brisouioides; assembly: GCF_004331075.1. GTDB lineage: Bacteria > Pseudomonadota > Gammaproteobacteria > Pseudomonadales > Moraxellaceae > Acinetobacter. Next base: position 43,499 of record NZ_SJNX01000007.1, read on the forward strand.
GTTAGAACCTTTGATCGGACGAGTGCAACTGTTTTGTGTCGGTGATGATGCCCAGTCGATTTATGGGTTTCGTGGGGCAGACTTTGAAAATATTCATCATTTCAAAACACGGGTTCCCGATGCTCAAGTGCTGACTTTGGAGCAGAATTACCGTTCTACACAGGAAATATTGGATTTATCTAACTGGTTGTTAAAAAATAGCCCGATTGAATATAACAAGCAGTTGAGTGCATATCGGGGCGCAGGGCAAAAACCACATTTACATATTTTTCCGAATGAGTTTGAAGAAGCCAACTGGATTGCCCAAGATTTAAAACAGCGCTATCAGCAAGATACCGCATGGAATCGGCACATGGTTTTGGTGCGCTCCTCCTATGCTGCGCGGTATCTCGAAAGTGCGTTTATTAAAATGGCTATTCCTTATCGTTTCATTGGTGGAACTAAACTGCTGGAAGCCGCGCATGTCAAAGACTTGCTGAGCTTACTGCGAGTCGCTGCCAATCCACAGGATGATATTGCATGGATGCGGTTCTTAACGTTATGGAATGGTGTGGGCGATGTTGGTGCAAGTCGACTGACGAGCGAGCTGATCGCTTTGGAGAGTTTAGAGGCACGATGCGCACGTTTAGAACGACATGGCAAAGTGTCACAAGCGGCGCTTTTAATTTTAAAACAGCTTTCCATATTGCAACATGAAGTACAGCAATGCATTGGTTTGGCAATAGATGCTTTGACTGAACAGTTGGCACAGAATTATCAAAATCAGGACTGGGCACGTCGTGTCAAAGATTTTGATTTGGTGAAGCAACTGGCACAAAAACATGGTGCTTTGGGCGAATTTCTTGAAGAATATGTCCTTGAACCAATTTCTGTTTCAGAAGTAGAACGAGCGAGTGATCAGGATGTAGTGACCCTGATTACGGTGCATTCGGCAAAAGGCACCGAGCAACAGGTATGTTATGTGCCACATTTAACCGTCAATCAGTATCCACATGCACGCGCTCAGGGCGATTTCGATGCTGTTGAAGAAGAACGACGTGTATTGTATGTCGCATTAACACGCGCAAAAAATGAATTAATTTTAACCAAGCAGGATTTAAATCATTGGGCATACGATCAAACCGATGAGCTTGGGCGTAAAATTAGCAGTTATTTCTTGAATGATTTGCCCTCATCGCTTGTGAATGTTGAGGCGCATAAGCGTGTACCCACAGCCCAGACTGGGTTCTCTCAGAAAAAGCCACCTATCCGTATTACATTTGGTCTGGATTTTGACTAAGCGTCAAAGACACCCAAACCATCATTTAAATTCACAATCAAAAGGTTTATACATGAAAATTTTAGTTCGTAACTTAGAGCGCTCAATTACTGAAGCTGAACTGTCTGAATTATTTCAGGCTTATGGTCAGGTCGATTCTTGCGTGATTGTACTGGATCAAGCCACAGGAAAATCCAAAGGCTTTGGTTTTGTAGAAATGCCACATGCTCGAGATGCAATCAAAGCCATTAAAGGTTTAAATACCTTGAAGCTTAAAGGGGTTGGTATTCGCGTTAAAGCTACTGAGGAATAAATGAGTGTTTAAAAGGGAAGGTGTTTAAACCTTCTTTTTTATATAAAAACATGAAAAAACTATATTCAAAGTACGGTACTGACGCTAATCTATGAACAGGTTATTTGAGATTATTGAAAGGGAATCATTATGTCACGCGTTGCTCGCTATCATGCCGATCGTACCAATCAAAAATTATATTTTGCGCGTTTAGCATGTTTGCAAGCAGAACAGACTGATCATGTTCAGCAAGTTCAGGCATATCGTGAAGCTGCAGTGTTCCATTTACATGGCGCAATTCTGGCATTTTTACAGGAACTGGTACGTTATTACCGTTTGAGTGATATGCAGCCAACCTTAAAGTCGATTGAAGAACACATGGCAGAAAAAGGGCAGGTGTCACCTGAAGTGACTGTGATGCAACAATTAGCACGAGATGGTTTTATTGCAGAGTTAAAACACGCTTATCGCATGTGCCAGTACGCCCCTGAACCCACTGCGCCAGCACCTGAACAAGAAACATCATCCAATTTAATTATCAAAGTGACTCAAGGGCCACAGTCATGGTTGCCAGACATTGAAATTCTGCGTGAATGGCATCGGGAGTTAAGTCGCCTGATCGATGGTTTTCGTAATGAAATGGTCGAATTTTAACACCTTGAATTTTGCATTTTTGCACCGATATAAGTTAGTGTAAATCTTTGCATTCTTGGTGCGTATGGAGGTCGTATGTCTATACAGCAATTGAAAGAGTTATTTGGTAATCAGGACGCGGTTCTTGAGCTTGTACAGCTAGAAAATGGTGAGTTGGCACTACGTAATGCGGGCTCCGAAAATGCACCTCTAGTTACGATTCAGTTTAATGATGAAGTTCGTGCATTGCTTGGTGAGAACACGGCTGTGGTTGCACAGCACATGATTCAGGCAGCACTTTTGGGGCTGATTGAAAAACAGGCTAACCAATGGCAGGCTGAAGTAATGGATGAACCCCCGAAACTATTCAGTTAATTTCAAATCCATATAAAAAAACGTACAGTCAATACTGTACGTTTTTTTATATCACGTTATTGAATTTTAGCATCTAATGCTGATGTGCCAATTCAATCTGATGCAAAATATGCTTGCTCATATTGATTGCCATTTCTTCTTTGGCATAAAACACTTCGCCAATCGCATCTGCCCGAATGACTTCGGCTTCTTCTTTATTTTCAGCACAAACCAAAACCTGAATTTGTGGATTAAGCTGCTTGGCAATATCGACAATACGGTGAATATCGAGAATATCCATGGGCGATATAATCAGCATACGTGCATGCATGATATGTGCTTGGATGAGAACGCTAGGCTCAGTCGCAGCACCACTCACCGCAGCAATCTCTTTTCCTCGCAGTTTTTCTACAATTTCACGATTTTCTTCGGCAATTACCACTTTAATATTTTGTTCCATTAATGTTTTGGTAATACGCCGTCCAACTTCCCCATAGCCCACAATTACGACTTGATCACGCAAATAAGATTGATCCATTTCATCGGGCAACATTGCAAGAGGGTCACTGCTGCGCTCCAGTAACCGAGCCAGATGCGAACGTGCTCGAATCCAGCGTTGAGCTGGTTCAATTGCTGAAAATACAAATGAATTTAAGGTAATCGAGAACAAAGCGCCTGCCAAAATCAGGTTTTGCGCTGAGGTTGTTAATAATCCTAAGGAAATACCGAGCGTTGCAAGAATAAAGGAAAATTCGCCAATTTGTGCCAGACTTGCCCCAACAGTCAGAGCAGTATTGATTGGGTAACGAAAGAACAGCACAAGTCCCATCGCTGCAATGGTTTTACCCAACATGATAATCGCAACAACAGCCAAAATATGTAAGGGCTGCTCGACGATGATATGCGGGTCAAACAGCATGCCAACGGACACAAAAAATAAAATAGAAAAAACTTCACGCAAGGGGAGAGTTTCTTCTTCGGCGCGGTGGCTAAAATCAGACTCTTTGACCACCATTCCTGCAAAGAATGCGCCTAAAGCCATGGATACTCCAAAAATGGCATAAGAACCGTAGGCAATCGACACGGCACAGGCAACGACAGTCAGGGTAAATAATTCACGAGAGCCTAAGCGTACGACAAACTGCATGATCATCGGGACAAGGCGTTTGCCAATAATCAGCATAAAGGCAATAAAGCCTGCGACTTTGAGTAGCGTCAGTCCAAGCGTTAGCCAAATGCTGGTTGATGCTGCATGACCATGATCTAATGCTTTACCTCCCAGCAAAACAGCAGTTGCGGGTAAAATCACCAGAACCAAGACCATGACCAAATCTTCGACCAAAAGCCAGCCGACAGCGATTTTACCATTCACAGATTCGAGTAATCCGCGATCACCGAGCGCTTTCAGCAGGACAACGGTACTTGCGCATGACAAACTCAGACCAAATACCAATGCCGAACCCAAAGACCATCCCCAGAACATAGCAACAGCCAGTCCGAGTAAAGTTGCAACAGCAATTTGCAGGATGGCGCCTGGTAAGGCAATTCGTCTGACTTGGAGTAAGTCCTTGAGCGAGAAATGCATACCCACGCCAAACATCAAAAACATGACACCTAGTTCAGCCAGTTGGTTGGCAAGACCTAAATCAGCTTCAATCCCTGGAGTATTGGGGCTAATTAAAATCCCTGCGATTAAATAACCGATGAGTGGAGGGAGGCGTAGTCGTGCAGAGATATAGCCACACAATAACGCTAGACCAAAACCTACAGCGAGTAAAACAATCAGGTCAACATTATGCGGCACAACTGACTCCTCAAAAGTGTGAGAAAAATAAAAAATATATAAATGAAAGAAGAGGTTTGTTTCGCCCGCCTATTTGCTTGCTCCTGTACAGCATTGAAACAGATTTCAATTTTGCTCAGAAAGAAAAATAAAGAAGGTATAAATTATTGTGAAAAAACCTATTTTATAGATATTAACCATAACCTTAAAAAAAAGGCAAAAAAAACGACTCCAATAGGAGCCGTTTTTTCGAAAACTAAAATTATTTGATTTTAGCTTCTTTGAAAATAACATGTTGACGGATTTTTGGATCAAATTTTTTGATTTCCATTTTTTCCGGCATAGTACGTTTGTTCTTCGTAGTCGTATAGAAATAACCTGTACCTGCTGAAGAAACTAGGCGAATTTTGTCACGCATGACGATGACTCCTTAGATCTTTTGACCTTGAGCACGAAGATCAGCTACAACCTTTTCAATGCCCAATTTGTCGATGATACGCATACCCTTAGTAGATAAACGAATACGTACAAAACGTTTTTCGCTTTCTAACCAAAAACGGTGGTGGTGCAGGTTCGGCTCGAACCGGCGCTTGGTTTTGTTGTTTGCGTGTGAGACGTTGTTACCAACGACTGGACGCTTGCCGGTAACTTGGCAAACCTTAGACATGGTGGAACTCCATTGATGATTTAGCCAACAGCAAGCCTGTGGCCAGTCATAAAACAAACAGATTGAATTTATTCAAGGGGCGTTTTATACCAAAAATGCGATTAAAAGACAAGCAATTTTGTGTAAAACACCACATGACTTGAAACGATAGCTCATGCCTTGATCATTTAACGCAGCAAAGCTTTGGAAATCAATTTGTAAATAGGTTTATTAAACGGCGGTAGCACAAATTTTAAACTATAAAGTTTAGGGTTTGACATCATCGAGCGTTCATGTGACAAATTGAAAAAGCCTTCTGGTCCATGATATTTTCCCATACCTGATGCACCAATGCCGCCGAAAGGCAAATCATCTTGTGCAACATGGCTGAGAACCATGTTTTGACCAAAGTGTCCTGAGTGGGTTCGTTCAGCGACATAATCGGCACGAGCCTGATCAAAGTCGAAGTAGTATAACGCAAGTGGACGCGGTCTGCGATTAATAAAGTCGATGACGTGCTCAATATCTTCATATTCCATAATTGGCAGAATCGGCCCAAAGATTTCATGCTGCATGAGTTGCATGTCTGTAGTGACGGCTGTGACTAGGGTCGGTGCAATTTTACGCTGGGTGCTGAGCAGCTCATTTTTTGGATTAATTTCAATCACTTTCGCACCTGAAAGCTGTGCATCTTCCAAATAGCGGTGCAAGCGTAAATATTGCTTGTCATTAATAATCGCAGTGTAATCCTGATTATTGGCAATATCGGGATACATGTGTTCTACCGCAATCTTAAAATGCTCTATAAATTCAGCAGTTTTACCTTTAGGCAGAAAAATATAGTCAGGTGCAACACAGGTTTGTCCTGCATTCCACAATTTTCCTGCAGCAACCCGTAGCGCTACATCTTTCATGTGCATGGAGTTATGCACTAAAACAGGCGACTTACCCCCCAATTCCAAAATTACAGGGACTAAATTTTTTGCGGCTGCCTGCATGACGGTTTTACCCACATTGGTTGAGCCAGTAAAAATTATTTTGTCAAAAGGCAAATGACTAAACGCATCAGAAATCGCACCGCCACCATTAACAACAGATACCAACTCACAAGGAAAAGCCTCTGACAGGGCTTTGTCGAGCATTTTTCCAAAATGTGCTGAGGCACTCGAAATTTTGATCATGGCATGATTGCCTGCAGCAAGCGCACAGATCAATGGACCAATCGACAATAGTAATGGGTAATTCCACGGTGCAATAATTCCGACAACCCCAAGTGGTTGATATTGCACCCAGCCTTTTGCAGGTTGATGTAGCCAGCTAATATGGCGTTTTTCAGGTTTCATCCATGCAGTCAGATGTTTACGGTAATAGCGAATCTGTTCAAGGCAGGTGAGAATTTCACCAATACGCGTTTCACCAAATGCGCGATTGCCAAAATCCTGACTGATCGCTTCAGCAAATTGGTCTTGATATTTAACCAAAATTGCTTTGAGTCGGTTTAAACGTTCGATCCGATCTTTTGCCGATGGCATTGGATAAAGCTGATAGGCTTGTTTTTGCTGTTGTAGAATTTGAATCAGTTGTTGCTCAATAAGCTCAGGAGAGTTTGAGGTCATGGTTTGCATGTGAGATGCCTCCTTTGCATATTATTGATGAACAATATTTTTAGAGTAAAAACTCTAATCAGTCAAGCGTAGAATTGTGCTAGGCTGTAACGGTTGTTGGGTAAAATTTGGTTGTAGTGAATGTCTCAAACAAAAACAGTAAAAACGAAACAGCGTATCTTAAATTTGAGTCTGCAATTGTTTAATGAGCGTGGTGAGCGTGCCGTGACCACCAATCATATTGCTTCGGCTCTCGAGATGAGTCCTGGTAATTTGTATTATCATTTTCGTAATAAACAGGAAATTATAAAAGCACTGACGGATCAGTATCAATGTGAAACCTTGGAGATGTTGGCACTTCCGCAAAACCGCCTAGTCAATGCAGATGATAAGATTCATTATTTTCAGGTGCTGAGCGAGCAACTCTGGCGCTATCGGTTTTTGCATCGCGATGTGTATCATCTGGCAGAAAATGATGACAATTTTAAGCAGCAGTATGCCCAGTTTGCGCGGCAGGTGATGCATCAAGGACAGTGTATTTATCAGGCATTTGTTGATGCTGGACTCATGAAAATGACGACTGTAGAAATTGAGGCGCTCATTGTTAATATCTGGATTGTCTTGACTAACTGGACGAATTTCCTATTTATGACAGGGCATCTAGATGACCAGAACCAACTCGAAGATAAATGGATCTGGCAGGCACTGCGTCAGATGCTGTTTTTGGAAGGGCCTTATTTGTTGGGCGAGAGTCGTGCAGCTTATGAAGAATTGCTGACAAGTATTGAACCATCGGATTGGTTTACTCAACTCAAGCTCAAAGTATCGCAATAAAAAGCTATATGTGAATATTCAAAAAAAGAGTATAATATTCGGCTATCTTTTTTGTATGAATAAGTGATATAGAGCAACATGAACATGACCACTGCCAATACTGCACGTTTGCTGATTACTTGCGAAGATAAGCCAGGAATCGTGCAAGCTGTATCGAGTTTTTTGTATCATCAAGGGGCGAACATTACCGCACTTGACCAATATGCTACAGAAGCTCAGGGTGGACGTTACTTCATGCGTGTTGAGTTTGAGCTTGATCATTTGCAGAGCCGTCGAGAAACGTTGTTGCAAACGTTTGCTAGCAATGTAGCGCAGCGTTACGAAATGCAGTGGCGTTTGGCACTGGTCAGCGATGTGAAAAAAGTCGGTATTTTGGTTTCAAAAGTTGATCATGCGCTACTTGAGCTGTTATGGCGTCATGCACGTGGTTCATTATCATGTGAAATTACCCAAGTCATTTCCAATCATGAAGATCTTCGTGAAGCTGTCGAAAATTTCGGTATTCCATTTACTGTGGTAAAAGTGACCAAAGACAATAAAGTCGAGGCGTATGCGCAAATTGACGAATTGATGCAAGGAAATGACTTGCTGGTTCTTGCACGCTATATGCAGATCTTAAATGAAGATTTTGTCAAAAAATGGCCGATGAAAATTATCAATATTCACCATTCATTCCTACCTGCTTTTGTGGGGGCAAACCCTTACAAACAAGCGTATGAAAAAGGTGTGAAACTGATTGGTGCAACAGCACACTATGTGACAGCTGAACTGGATCAAGGGCCGATTATTGAGCAGGATGTTGAGCGTGTTGGTCATCAGTATAACGTTGAGCAGTTACGTGAATTGGGCGAAGATGTTGAACGTAATGTGCTTGCCCGTGCAGTAAAATGGCATTTGGAAGATCGTATTATTGTGGATGGCAACAAAACAGTGGTATTCCAGTAACACAGAATTTTGTTCAATAAAAAAGGCATGTCATGAACATGCCCTTTTTTATTTATGGTGTGTCTGATTCTACAATATCTTCGCTATCATCGTCGGCATCATCTATATCTGCATCTGATGCTTCAGGAATGCTATGAATATCAATAACCTGTTGATTGTCATCTAAGATATAGTGCAAACGTCCCGCCATAACCGATGCCAGTTCTTCAAGACCTTGTTTGTTGAGTGAAGAAAACAGTTGGATGGAAAACTGTAGTTTCATTTTCTTGAGAGCTTGCTTGACTTCAATCAGTGCTTTACTGGCTGGACCTCGGTTGAGCTTATCCGCTTTGGTCAACAAAATATGAACAAACAGTTTACGAGAATGTGCCCACTCCAGCATCATCAAGTCAAAATGTTGTAATGGATGGCGAATATCCATCAACAGAACCAAGCCTTGCAGGCTTTCGCGGTGAATCAAATAATTTTCTAGCTCTTTTTGCCAAACGCGCTTCATTTCTTCAGGAACGGCAGCATAACCGTAACCTGGTAAGTCTACGAGGCGCTGATTGGGGTTGCCTAAACTAAAAAAGTTGATCATTTGGGTGCGTCCCGGTTTTTTGGATGCACGCGCCAATTGCTTTTGATTGGTTAAGGCGTTAATTGCACTGGATTTTCCAGCGTTAGACCGACCTGCAAATGCAATTTCATAACCTGTATCTTCTACACAAAGTGCGAGTTTAGGTGCACTCATTAAGAATTCGGCTTGGCGTAACCAGTTGAGAGACTGCACCGCATAACCTGTGATGGCAGGATCAGGCTGTTTTTCATAGCTAATCTTTTGTTTGGGTGCGAGTCTCGCTTTGGTGTCTTTAGATTTTGCATAACGATGCATAGATAGATTTCACGCGAGATAAAAAATGTCCTGCATAGTATAAAGCAAGCTGCACTGCGGTGCGAATTTTCAGTTTTTTATAAGTTGAGCAGTGAAATAGGCGAGTGTTCAGCTACGCTATTGGGCGTTGATGTATCGAGAACTTGTCCGAGCGTATAGGCGTTGAGGCTTAAATAAAATTGATCTACGGCCTGATCTAGAATGCTTTTCAGACCACATTTAGAGCGTAGTACACAAGGTGGGTTATTGCATTCCACAATATTGACTTCGCCTTGCAAAATTTTAACCAAATCGCCAAGGCGGGTGCTGAGAGCATCTGGATTTAGGCGAATACCGCCACCTTTACCGCGAGTGGTAATGATCAATTGCTGCTTTGCCATAAAATGCACGATTTTAACCAGATGGTTGGCTGGTACATACAGGCAGTCTGCAAGCTCGGCAATGGTATAGGGGGCTTGGCGGGTTTGCGCAATCGTAATCAGAATGCGTAACGCATAATCAGTAAACTTATTTAATTGCATAGGTGGAAGTTGGTAATATTTATGTGCAGATATTAATACTAAAGCAAGAAAAACGAAACTTTTGTTAATGACTGCACATAAATCACGACAGAATTAGTCAGCTAAAGGTGCAGATACCTGAACCTGATCGCCGATTTGATAGTTTGCCAATAAGATATTAGCAACATCATATTCGCTATGATTTGCTTCAGGACGCACTTCAATATGGTATTCGGTATTGTCTTGTTGTGCCGAAAATTTGAATTGTTGAGGTTGTTCAATCCCGTGAGCAGGTACTTTTACTTTGACCGAAATATAAGCGCCTGTATGGCCTGAAGTAACAGCATTGCCATCTGTTGGTTTAAGCGTGAAGCGTTTCCCAGACTCAAGAGCATCAATTGCGGTGATTTCAAAACTACGCCAGCCAGCCCAGCCACCTGTTTGTGTAGCCAGTTGCTCATATTTTTGTTTTTCGACATTAATTAAAATATCTGCAAGCTGTAGATATGCCTGTTTCCATGCTTCGATTAACTCAGATTCAAATGGCACATTTAACACTTCGCTAATCGAGTGCAGCAGATTTTCACCAACAATCGAGTATTGATCAGCTTGAATGTTGAGGCTGACATGTTTGTTGGTAATATGATCTACGGCTTTGGCAAGAATACTTGGATTTTCAATGTGTTCTGCATATGCTAGAACTGCTGCGGCAAGAGCGCGAGGCTGGCGACCAGTGCTTTGATGATCGAGGTTGAAGACATTTTTTAATTCAGGATGGTTGCCTAGCATGCGTTTATAAAAATATGAGGTTAATGCAACCCCATTTTCACGAAGTACAGGAACGGTAGATTTTACAAGTTCGATATGCTCTGGAGTCATGACTAGACCTTTTTATGGTTTTAGCTATTAAAGATACCTTTAAAGTATATTTTTAAAAATTAAAAAACAATAGATATTGAAGAAAAATACATAATTTATTTATGGAATTTTTTTAAACAATTTTGGGTTGATATTATCAATATTTTATGATGATGAAAAGTGAGTAAATTTTAGAACATTCTGCTTGGTTTTTTATCTTGCTCACCAAGCAGAATATTAAATTTATAGAGCTTGCAAAGCCTGTTCGATGTCCGCAATCAAGTCTTCGCCAGATTCTAGCCCGATACAGAAACGAACTAAGAAACCTTTTGCGAGATGTGTTTGTTGTAAGCTACGCATTTCAGTTAAGTCGTACAGCATGACGAGGCTAACGGGGCTACCCCAACTAAATCCGAGCTTAAACAGTTGTAGAGCATCACAGAAGCGTCGTATGGATTCAAGCGTGTAATTTTCTTGAAAGATTATACTGACTAAGCCTGCACTTTGCTGACTTGAGCAAACTTGCTGCCAATATTGATATCCAGGTGATAATGCGTCACTTGGATGAAGGACTTGTTGAAACTGGGGTTGTTGCTTTAACCAGTGTAGAATTTCTTGGGCGCTATGCGATTGCTGTTCATAACGCAGTTGCATGTGTGCAAGGCTGCGCTGAATTTGCGCGCAGTCATCTCCGGAAACAGCAATCCCTTGAGTTGCATGCATCTGTAATAATTTTAGGTGTAGCTTATGCTCTTGTGTCACCACACTGCCCATTAAAATATCACCACCACCACTTGGGTATTTAGTGAGTGCATGCACGCTGATATCGACAGCCAAATGCTCATCGGAAAAATCAAAGGCATTAAACGCCAATCCAGCACCCCAAGTATTATCAAGTACAGTCGTGATTTGATGTTGTTTGGCTTTTTTAACGAGATTAATTAAGTCTGGAAACTCTAAAGTGACTGAGCCTGCGGCTTCCAACCATAAGAGTTTTGCTTGGGGGGAGGGCTGAAAACTGTGATGGTCAAGAGGATCATATACTTGGACGACAACACCAAAACTTTGTTGTAAATAGCGTAAATGCGCCATGCCTGGGCCATAAATATTATCAGGGACCCAAACCTCATCGCCCGATTGCAATAGCGCAGAATTCACCAAATTAATCGCAGATAAACCACTTGGCGCTAGCAAACAATAATTGCCGTTTTCTAGCTGTGCAATTTTATCGGCAAGCGTGTAGGTGGTTGGGGTGCCATGTGTCCCGTAACTATAATCGTAACGGTCGCTCCAGTGTCGATCAAAGAGCTTAGTGGTATTTTCAAAAATAATGGTTGATGCGCGATAAAGGGGAGGTTGAATGGTTTCAATATATTGTGGTGCTAATCTTGGTGCGTGAATCCGCTCGGTTTGTGAAGATTTTTTCAAAGTTCATACTCTGCAAAGCAAAAGGCTGATATTAATTTAAGCGATTCACACATAAAAAATAATAGAAATAAAAAAAATTCAAAAACTCTAGTTTTTTCTAAAAGTTGGCGTCATTTTTGCTAATTAAAGCTTAATCATTGCAATTATAGGATAATAATGCATGAAAGCAGGTTTAAAAGTTCATTACTTTCAGCATATTGCAGGAGAGGGGTTTGGGAGTTGTTATAATTTTTTAAAAGCTCATCAAGCTAAAATCACTGCGACCGAATTTTTTGCCTTACCTGGCGACACCTTGCTAGAAATTGAAGCGCTGCCTCAAATTGAAGATGTGGATTTACTGATTATTATGGGCGGGGAGATGAGTGTCAATGATGAGGTAAATTACCCATGGTTAAAGTTGGAAAAACGCTGGATTCGGCGCTATTTAGCAACAGGCAGACCTGCTATAGGGTTGTGTTTGGGAGGGCAGCTCATTGCCAATGCTTTGGGGGCAGGGGTGAGTCGCCACGTGCAAAAAGAATTGGGTTGGACGACAGTTTATCGTATTAATAATGTGCCCAAGCATTGTTTTGAACTTCCAAAAGAATTTAATGTATTACAATGGCATAGTGAAACTTTTGACCTTCCGAAAGGGGCAATCCATTTGGCGGAAAACCCTGCTTGCCGCAATCAAATGTATCAAATTAACAATAATATTTTAGGGTTTCAGTTTCATCCTGAGATGACGCCTGAAGTTTTACAAAAATTCCTAGATGATGATGACAAAATTGCCATTTTTGATGGTGAACAAATTCAGCATATTGACCATTTAAGAAAATCCCCATTGCACTATTTTTTACAGGGCAATGATTTACTGAATCGGGCGATTGAATTTGTATTAAAAACTGCTTAGTGCAATCTAGAATGATCAGCCTGAATATGAAAAAGTAAATCTACGCATAATTATTGACGGGATTGATAAGCACTCATTGTTATCATTAGGGATTGCTGGTCTATACATAAAAACTCATAATTTTTTAAAAATGAACATGTGCTTTGATACTTAGAATTTTTAAGAACAGACTTCTACTTATGCCGGTGCATATTGTTGGAGAGGTGTAAAATGTGAGGGTTGAAATTTAGTCACTCATCAGACATCTTTGTTGTTGCATCATTTTAGCTTACGATACAACGGGTTGGTGAAATATCGATAGACCTCAAAAATATATGCAAAAGATATTTGCGTAATGATTGAACAGTGGTTATAATAAGCGACCTCTCAAAAAGAGAGTGGTTGTTGAAAAATATAACCAAATCGTAACAGTCGTGGCATCGATCATGACCTTAGTGATTTTCACTGCCCTTGACACTTGCCCTTGTAGGTGAGATGCGTCATGGGTGATTCTTTATATATTTGGCTTGGAGTTAACTGGTATGTCTAACCAGAGAATTCGTATCCGTCTTAAGTCTTTTGATCATCGTTTAATTGATCAGTCAGCTCAAGAAATCGTAGAAACTGCAAAACGTACTGGCGCACAAGTGTGTGGTCCAATCCCGATGCCAACTCGCATCGAACGTTTTAACGTTCTAACATCACCACACGTTAACAAAGATGCGCGTGACCAATACGAGATTCGTACTTACAAACGTTTGATCGATATCGTTCAACCTACAGATAAAACTGTTGATGCGTTGATGAAATTGGATCTTGCAGCTGGTGTTGATGTTCAGATCGCATTGGGTTAAGGCTTTCGGGTTAATTAACACTCTCAAGTTAATTAGGCCGCTTTTTTAGAGGTTTATGCACATGGCTATTGGTTTAGTCGGTCGCAAGTGCGGTATGACCCGTATCTTTACAGATGCTGGTGTTTCTGTGCCTGTAACAGTGATTGAGGTTGATCCAAACCGCATCACTCAAATCAAAACGCTTGAAACTGATGGTTATCAAGCGATTCAAATCACTACTGGTGAACGCCGCGAATCTCGCGTAACTAATGCTCAGAAAGGTCACTTTGCGAAAGCTGGTGTTGCTGCTGGTCGTTTGGTTCAAGAATTCCGCGTTGCAGAAGCTGAGCTTGAAGGTCGTGAAGTTGGTAGTGCTATCGGTGTTGACTTGTTCACAGTTGGTCAAATCGTTGACGTAACTGGTCAGTCTAAAGGTAAGGGCTTCCAGGGTGGTGTTAAGCGTTGGAATTTCCGTACGCAAGATGCAACTCATGGTAACTCTGTATCTCACCGTGTTTTAGGTTCTACAGGTCAAAACCAGACTCCTGGTCGCGTGTTCAAAGGCAAAAAAATGGCTGGTCACTTAGGTGACGAACGCGTAACAGTACAAGGTCTTGAAGTTGTATCTATCGACACAGAACGTTCAGTTCTTGTTGTAAAAGGTGCGATTCCTGGTGCTACTGGTGGCGACGTTATCGTTCGTCCTACGATCAAGGCCTGAGGGGAAATAACGTGAATTTAAAAACTGTTTCCGGCTCTGCTGTTGAATTGTCTGAAGTTGCTTTCGGACGTGAATTTAACGAAGCTCTTGTACACCAAGTTGTAACTGCTTATTTGGCAGGTGGTCGTCAAGGTTCTCGTGCACAAAAATCACGTGCAGACGTTTCTGGCGGTGGTAAAAAACCATTCCGTCAAAAAGGTACTGGCCGTGCTCGTGCAGGTTCTATTCGTAGCCCAATCTGGGTTGGCGGTGGTAAAACATTTGCTGCTCGTCCACAAGACTGGTCTCAAAAAGTTAACCGTAAAATGTACCGCGGTGCAATGCAATGTATCTTAGCTGAACTTGTTCGCCAAGATCGTCTTGTATTAGTTGAAGAGATTGCTGTTGCAGCTCCAAAAACTAAAGAATTGCTTGCAAAGCTTAACGACTTGAACGCTCCTCGCGCATTGATCGTTACAGAAGCTGTAGAAGAGAATTTATATCTTGCAGCGCGTAACCTTCCACACGTTGATGTGGTTGATGCAGCTGCAATCGATCCAGTTAGCTTGATTGCGTTCGATAAAGTTGTTATGTCTGTGGCTGCTGCTAAGAAAATTGAGGTAGAACTCGGATGAACAACGAACGTATCTATCAAGTCCTAAAAGGACCAGTATTCTCAGAAAAAGCTCAAGTTTTAGGTGAAACTGCTGGTGTTCAAGTATTTAAAGTTGCACTTGATGCAAACAAACTTGAAATCAAAAAAGCAGTTGAACAACTATTTGGTGTTCAAGTTGTGAAAGTAAACACAACGATCACTAAAGGTAAGACTAAACGCTTTGGTAAAACATTAGGACGTCGTTCTGATGTTAAAAAAGCATACGTCACCCTGAAAGCTGGCCAAGATGTTGAGATGGCTGACTTGGGCGATACCGCTGAAAGCGCAGCGGAATAAGGACGAAAATTATGCCGATTCAAAAATGTAAGCCAACGTCTCCAGGACGTCGCTTTGTTGAAAAAGTGGTTCATAACCATCTTCACAAAGGCGCACCTTATGCTCCGTTGATTGAAGCTAAGAAACGTACTGGTGGTCGTAATAACAATGGTCACATTACGACTCGCCACGTAGGTGGTGGTCATAAACAGCATTACCGTCTTGTTGACTTTAAACGTAACAAAGATGGTATTCCTGCTACTGTAGAACGTATTGAATACGATCCTAACCGTACCGCACACATTGCATTAGTTTTGTATGCTGATGGTGAACGTCGTTATATCATTGCGCCTAAAGGCTTGCGTGCTGGTGATAAAGTACAATCTGGTAACGATGCTCCAATTCGTCCAGGTAACTGCTTACCACTTCGTAACATGCCAATCGGTTCTACATTACATAACGTTGAACTTAAAATCGGTAAAGGTGCTCAATTAGCACGTTCTGCTGGTACTTCTGTTCAGTTGTTAGGTCGTGATGGTTCTTACGCAATTGTTCGTCTGCGTTCAGGCGAAATGCGTAAAATTCATGTTGAATGTCGCGCTGTAATTGGTGAAGTTTCTAACCAAGAAAACAACCTTCGCTCATTGGGTAAAGCTGGTGCTGCACGCTGGCGTGGTGTTCGTCCTACCGTACGTGGTATGGCAATGAACCCAGTTGATCACCCACACGGTGGTGGTGAAGGGCGTAACAAGGGTATTCAACCTGTGAGCCCATGGGGTCAAAAAGCTAAAGGGTACAAGACACGTACCAATAAGCGTACGACTAAGATGATTATTCGCGACCGTCGCGTCAAGTAAAGGAATCTGACTAATGCCTCGTTCATTGAAAAAAGGTCCATTCGTCGATGCGCACTTGTTCGCTAAGGTTGAAGCGGCTGTTGCGGCTAATAACCGCAAGCCGATCAAGACTTGGTCTCGTCGTTCGATGATCCTTCCAGATTTTGTTGGTTTAACAATTTCTGTTCACAATGGTCGTAACCATGTTCCAGTAATTATTTCTGAGCATATGGTTGGTCATAAACTCGGTGAATTCGCGCCAACTCGTACCTATCGTGGTCACGGTGTTGATAAGAAATCTAAACGTTAATAGGTGCTATGATGGAAGTAACTGCTAAATTACGCGGTGCCGCTATCTCGGCACAAAAAGCTCGTTTGGTTGCAGACCTGATTCGTGGCAAGTCTGTTGCCCACGCTTTAAATATCTTAAACTTCAGCAACAAGAAAGCTGCAGTTTTAGTAAAAAAAGCGTTGGAATCTGCAATTGCAAACGCTGAACACAATAACAGTTTAGATGTTGACGATCTTAAAGTTTCTACGATCTACGTTGATGAAGGTGTGAGCCTTAAACGTATTATGCCACGTGCTAAAGGCCGTGCAGATCGTATTACTAAGCGTACTTGTCACATCACCGTTAAGGTAGGGGTTTGATATGGGTCAGAAGGTTCATCCAATCGGTATCCGCCTAGGTGTTGTGAAACGTCATAACGCTAACTGGTATGCGAGTCCGAAACAATACGCTGAATATTTGCTTAAAGATTTGCAAGTTCGTGAGTTTTTAACTAAAAAACTTAAGAATGCAATGATCAGCAATATTCTTATCGAACGCCCTACAGGCGCGGCTAAAGTAACAATTAGCACTGCGCGTCCTGGTATCGTAATCGGTAAAAAAGGCGAAGACATTGAAAAATTACAACGTGAGCTCACCACTATCATGGGTGTGCCTGCGCAAGTAAGCATCAACGAAATTGATCGCCCTGACTTGGACGCTCGTCTAGTTGCTGAAGCTATCGCTTCTCAATTGGAAAAACGTGTAATGTTCCGTCGTGCTATGAAGCGTGCGGTTCAAAATACAATGCGTGCTGGTGCTAAAGGTATCAAAGTTGAAGTTTCTGGTCGTTTAGGTGGTGCGGAAATCGCACGTACTGAATGGTATCGTGAAGGTCGTGTACCGTTGCATACTCTTCGTGCTGACATTGACTACGCTACTATGCGTGCAGAAACTACTTACGGTACGATTGGTGTTAAAGTTTGGATTTTCCGTGGTGAAATCTTGGGTGGCATGAAACAAGTCATGAACCCAGCACCAGCTGAGGAACGTCCAGCTAAGCGTGGTCGTGGTCGTGGTGAAGGTCAAGAGCGTCGTGGTCGTCGTTCAGACCGTGCTGCAGACAAGGGAGAATAATCCATGTTGCAACCAAAACGTACCAAATTCCGTAAAGTGCAAAAAGGCCGTAACACTGGTCTAGCACATCGTGGTAGTACAGTATCATTTGGTTCGATTGCGATTAAAGCTACTGAACGTGGTCGTATGACTGCTCGTCAGATCGAAGCTGCGCGTCGTACCATTAGCCGTCGTATTAAACGTGGTGGTAAAATCTTCATCCGCGTATTTCCTGATAAGCCAATTACCGAAAAACCATTAGAAGTACGTATGGGTAACGGTAAAGGTAATGTGGAATACTGGGTTTGCGAGATCAAGCCAGGTAAGATCCTGTACGAAATTGAAGGTGTGAACGAAGAATTAGCGCGTGAAGCATTTGCTTTGGCTGCTGCTAAACTTCCGTTTAAAACCACTATCGTGACTCGGACGGTAATGTAATGAAAACTAAAGATCTACGTGAAAAATCGGTAGAAGAGTTGAAAGCTTTGCTTGATGAGCAACAGCTTAACCAATTCCGTCTTCGTATGGCAAAGGCAACTGGTCAATTGGGTAAATCTCATGAAGTACAAGTTGCTCGCAAAGCGATTGCTCGTATTAAGACACTCCTTACCGAAAAACAGGGGAACGGACAATGAATGAAAAAACAGTCCGCACGTTAACCGGCAAAGTTGTAAGCGACAAAATGGACAAGTCTATTGTTGTTCTTATTGAACGCCGAGTTCAACACCCGTTGTATGGCAAATCAATCCGCCGTTCAACAAAATTACACGCTCATGATGAGAACAATACTGCTAAAACTGGCGATATCGTAACCATCAAAGAAAGCCGCCCAATTTCTAAAACTAAAGCTTGGACTTTAGTGGAAGTAGTTGAAGCAGCTGCTGAGTAATTAGACGTTCTTGTTGCATCATCGGTTAATTTCGAGTACGCTATGCGTCTTTCGAAATTGTGACCGGTGATGCTCGGTTTTGGAGTAGGGCAATGATTCAAACCGAAAGTATGCTCGACGTAGCAGACAACAGTGGTGCTCGCCGCGTACAATGTATTAAAGTACTTGGTGGTTCACATCGTCGTTATGCATCTGTTGGCGACATTATTAAAGTTACTGTAAAAGAAGCAATTCCGCGTGGCCGTGTTAAAAAAGGTGACGTGATGAATGCTGTAGTTGTACGTACAAAATTCGGCATCCGTCGTCCAGATGGTTCAGTTATCCGTTTTGATGATAACGCAGCTGTTATTTTGAACAACAACAAAGCTCCGATTGCAACTCGTATCTTCGGACCAGTGACTCGTGAACTTCGTACTGAACAGTTCATGAAAATCATTTCATTGGCTCCTGAAGTTCTATAAGAGGCGATCATGGCTAAGATTAAAAAAGGCGATCAGGTTCTCGTGATCGCAGGTAAAGAAAAAGGCAAACAGGGTGCTGTTCTGTCTGTTTCTGAAGACCGTGTTAAGGTTGAAGGCCTTAACTTAGTGAAGAAGCATCAAAAGCCGAACCGTGTAACTGGCGCTGAAGGCGGTATTGTTACTCAGGAAGCTTCGCTTCATATCTCAAACGTGGCAATTTTAAATGCTACAACCCAAAAGGCTGACCGTATTGGTTACCAAGTGATTGATGGCGTGAAAACTCGCGTTTATAAATCAAATGGTGAATCAGTGGCGGTAGCGAAGTAATAGGTTGAAACGGCAATGGCCAGACTTAAAACACGTTACAATGAAGAACTTAAAGCTCAGTTGAAAGAACAATTGGGCGTTAAGAATGTGATGGAAATTCCTCGCATTACAAAAATCACCCTTAACATGGGTGTAGGTGCTGCATCAGCTGATAAAAAATTATTAGATGGCGCACTTTCTGACATGCAAGCAATTGCTGGTCAAAAACCAGTGCTTACACTTGCACGTAAATCTATCGCTGGTTTTAAAATCCGTGATGGTTGGCCAATCGGTTGTAAAGTAACTTTACGTGGCGAACGCATGTACGAGTTCTTGGATCGTTTGATCGCAATCGCAATCCCTCGTATCCGTGACTTCCGAGGTTTCTCAGCGAAATCTTTCGACGGTCGTGGTAACTACTCGATGGGTTTGAAAGAGCAAATCGTTTTCCCTGAAATCGATTTTGACAAGATTGATCGTATTCGTGGTATGGATATTACTATCACTACTACTGCTCGCACCGATGACGAAGGCCGTGCGCTTATGCGTGCATTCGGCTTCCCGTTCAAATAAGAGGTCGATATGGCTAAGAAAGGTATGATTAATCGCGAATTAAAACGCGAAAAAACTGTCGCTAAATACGCTGTAAAACGTGCTGAATTAAAAGCTACGATTGCAAACGTAAATGCAAGCGACGAAGAGCGTTTTGAAGCGATGATGAAGTTACAAGCATTGCCACGTAATGCATCTCCTGTACGTCTTCGCAACCGTTGTGGTTTGACTGGTCGTCCTCATGGTTATTTCCGTAAGTTCGGTCTAAGCCGTAACAAATTACGTGATACTGTGATGCAAGGTGATGTACCAGGCGTTGTTAAGGCAAGCTGGTAAGGAGCGACTAAATGAGTATGCAAGATACCGTTGCCGACATGCTAACACGTGTTCGTAACGCACAAATGGCTAAGAAATCAACAGTTTCTATGCCAAGCTCTAAATTAAAAGTTGCAATTGCAAACGTATTAGAGCAAGAAGGTTATATTTCAAATGTAGGTGTTGCTGATAATGAAGGCAAAGCTACTTTGACTATTACTTTGAAATATTTTGAAGGCAAACCAGTTATTGAAACCGTTAAACGCGTAAGCCGTCCAGGCCTTCGCCAATATCGCGGTAAAGATAAACTTCCAAGCGTTAAGCAAGGATTGGGTATTGCAATTGTTTCTACAAGCAAAGGCATCATGACTGATCGCGCTGCACGTGCTGCAGGTGTTGGTGGTGAAGTTATTGCTTTTGTTTCTTAATAGGTGATTCCTCATGTCTCGTGTGGCTAAAGCCCCAGTAACTGTGCCTAACGGTGTAACAGTTACTCAGAACGGCCGGCAGGTCGAAGTGAAAGGCAGCAAAGGTACATTGTCTTTCAACCTGCATGCGCTGGTCGAGCTAAAACAGGAAGAAGGTAAACTTCAAATTGCTCCAGTTAAAGAGTCAAAAGACGCTTGGATGCAAGCTGGTACTGCTCGCGCTGTATTGAATAACCTTGTTAAGGGTGTTAACGAAGGTTTTGAACGTAAGTTACAACTTATCGGTGTCGGTTACAAAGCTGCGATCAAAGGAAATGTGGTTAATTTAAACCTAGGTTTCTCGCATCCAATCGACTACGTATTGCCTGAAGGTGTAACTGCAGAAACTCCAACTGCAACTGAAATCATTTTGAAATCAGCGAATAAGCATTTGTTGGGTCAAGTAGCTGCAAATATCCGTTCTTACCGTTCACCAGAACCATATAAAGGTAAAGGTGTTCGTTACTCTGATGAAGTTGTTCTTCGTAAAGAAGCTAAGAAGAAATAAGGCGCGAGGTTCTTATGAACGAAAAGAAACAATCCCGTTTGCGTCGTGCGAAAAGCACACGCTTGCACATTCGTGCATTGGGTGCGACTCGTTTGTGTGTAAACCGCACTCCGCGTCACATCTATGCTCAAGTTATCTCAGCAGATGGTGGCAAAGTTTTAGCGCAAGCTTCTACTTTGGATGCATCTTTACGTGCTGGTGCAACTGGTAACATTGAAGCAGCGACTAAAGTTGGTGCGTTAATCGCAGAACGTGCGAAAGCAGCAGGTGTAACTAAAGTTGCATTTGACCGTTCTGGTTTTAAATATCATGGTCGTATTAAAGCCTTGGCTGATGCTGCTCGTGAAGGCGGCTTGGAGTTCTAATCATGGCGAAAGTTGAACAAAACGAAGGTCTCGTTGAGAAGCTGGTTGCCGTTGATCGTGTAGCCAAGGTTGTTAAAGGTGGTCGTATCTTCTCTTTCACAGCATTGACTGTGGTTGGTGATGGTAATGGTCGTGTAGGTTTTGGTCGTGGTAAAGCACGTGAAGTTCCAGCTGCTATTTCTAAAGCACTTGAAGCTGCTCGTCGTAACATGATCACTGTAGACCTTGCGGGGACTACTTTACAACATCCTGTGAATGCTCGTCATGGTGCAAGCCGTGTATATATGCAACCTGCTTCAGAAGGTACTGGCGTAATTGCTGGTGGCGCTATGCGTGCCGTTCTTGAAGCTGCAGGTGTACATAACGTACTTGCTAAATGTTATGGTTCTACCAATGCTGCAAACGTAGTAAACGCAACTTTTAAAGGTTTGCGTGATATGACTTCTCCTGAGAAAGTCGCTGCGAAACGTGGTAAATCAGTAGAACAAATTCAAGGGTAATCGATCATGAAAACGATTAAAGTTACCCAGACTAAATCTAGTTCGCATCGTTTAAAAAATCATAAACTTTGCCTTCAAGGTCTAGGTCTGCGTCGTATCGGTCATACTGTAGAAGTGCAAGACACTCCTTCTAACCGTGGTATGATCAATAAAGTCTACTATATGGTTAGTGTAGAGGAATAAGCCATGACTCTGCGTTTAAACGAACTTGCACCTGCAGAAGGTGCTAAACGCGAACATCGTCGTCTTGGCCGTGGTATCGGTTCAGGTGTTGGTAAGACTGGTGGTCGTGGTGTTAAAGGTCAGAAATCACGTAAGAGCGGTGGTGTACGTCCAGGTTTTGAAGGTGGTCAAACAGCGATTTATCGTCGTTTACCTAAATTTGGCTTCACTAGCCAAATCGCTTTAAAAACTGCTGAAGTACGTCTATCTGAACTTACTAAAGTAGAAGGCGATATTGTTAGCCTTGAAACTTTAAAAGCTGCAAACGTGGTACGTCGTGATCAAATTCGCGCTCGCGTTGTACTTTCTGGTGAAGTAACTCGTGCATTTACTGTTAAAGGTGTTGCATTGACTAAAGGCGCACAGGCTGCAATTGAAGCTGCTGGCGGTAAAGTCGAGGAGTAATCACTAGTGTCTATGTCTCCTAGTTCCTCAGGTCATGTTAACATGATGAAAGGTCAACCATTTCATGTGAAATATCGTGAAATTATTCGGCGGATGGTTTTTCTTATCTGTGCCTTGTTGGTCTTTCGGCTAGGATCGCATATTCCAGTACCAGGCATTAATAATGCTGCACTTGAACGACTTTTTAATGCAAACCAAGGGACTATCCTTGGTTTGTTTAACATGTTTTCAGGTGGTGCATTACAACGAATGTCTATTCTTGCCCTAGGGATCATGCCATACATCTCTGCATCAATTATTGTGCAGTTAATGTCTACTGTGATTCCTTCGCTCGAAGCTTTGAAAAAAGAAGGTGAGCAAGGTAAGCGCAAAATTAACCAGTATACACGTCAAGGCACGTTATTACTCGCAGTTGTACAAGCAACTGGGATGTGTGCTGGTCTGATTAGTCAAGGAATTACCTTGACTAATGGTCTAGCATTTTATGTACCTGCTGTTAGTTCATTAGTTGCAGGCACAATGTTCTTGATGTGGCTTGGAGAACAAATTACCGAACGTGGAATTGGTAATGGGATCTCAATGATTATTTTTGCGGGAATTGTTGCTAACTTACCAAATATGGTTTTGCAATTTTTCTCAGCAGATAGTCAGACAAGCATGATTGGCGTGGTTGTTTTTGCTTTGATTGCACTTGCTGTATTAGCTGCGATCGTATTTATCGAAAAAGCGCAACGTCGTATTTCGGTAAATTATGCACAAAAACAGCAAGGTCGTCGTATTTTTACGGCTCAGCAAACACATTTGCCATTAAAAATTAATATGGCAGGGGTGATTCCTGCAATTTTTGCAAGTTCATTGTTGTTATTTCCAGCAAGTTTGGGGCAATGGGTTGGAAGCGCTGATCCGAATGCTGGTGTAGTAAAGCGTGCACTGCAAGATTTGGCACTTGTTTTGTCGCCTGGACATACTTTGTATTTGGTGCTCTTTGGTGCGTTAATTATCTTTTTCTGTTATTTTTATACGGCACTTGTATTTAGTCCAAAAGAAGTAGCAGAAAACTTAAAACGCAGCGGAGCTTATGTGCCTGGTATTCGCCCAGGTGAGCAAACTGCTCGTTATTTAGATTATATTCTCAATCGTTTGACCTTTATTGGGGCAATATATATTACAGTGATCTGTTTAATGCCAATGATTTTACAAAGTGCCTTTGGTATGACTGTAAATATTGGGGGTACATCACTGTTAATTGTTGTTGTTGTTGTGATGGATTTTATGGCGCAGTTACAAGCCCATTTAACTTCACACCAATATGATAATCAGACGCTCATGAGAAAAACGACTGCTCATCCGAAGGGATAAGCGCACTTAGAGGTTTCATCATGAAAGTACAGGCTTCTGTAAAGAAAATTTGTGGTAGCTGTAAAGTTATCCGTCGTAATGGGGTAGTTCGCGTGATTTGTAGCGCTGAACCCCGTCATAAGCAGCGTCAAGGTTAATTTGTAATTAAGACCTGTTGATTTCAGTAGGCGAATTGGGTTACTATCCGCCCCTCAAGAATTTGATGGGGCGGTTGATTGTCTCGACCTGCCTTTTTGGAGAAAGTGAATGGCTCGTATTGCCGGTGTAAACATTCCGGATAACAAGCATGCTGTTATCTCCCTCACGTACATTTTTGGTGTTGGTCGCCACACTGCTAAGAATATCTTAGCTGCTGTTGGTATCGCTACAACAACTAAAGTGCGTGAATTGGATGATGCTCAGCTTGATGCGATTCGTGCAGAAGTTGCTAAGGTTCCTACCGAAGGTGACTTGCGTCGCGAAATTTCCATGAACATTAAACGTTTAATGGATTTAGGCTGCTACCGTGGTCTTCGTCATCGTCGTAGCTTGCCTGTCCGCGGTCAACGCACCAAAACTAACGCACGTACCCGTAAAGGTCCGCGCAAACCGATTAAAAAGTAAGATTTCTGGAAGCTAAAAGATGGCTAAAGATACTCGCACACGCAAGAAGGTCACTCGTACCGTCTCTGAAGGTGTTGCACACATTCACGCGTCTTTTAATAACACCATTGTAACGATTACCGATCGTCAAGGTAATGCATTGGCTTGGGCTACCTCTGGTGGACAAGGCTTCCGTGGTTCACGTAAATCAACTCCGTTTGCTGCTCAGGTAGCTGCTGAAGTTGCTGGTAAAGCAGCTTTGGATTACGGTTTGAAAAACCTGGATGTCCTTGTAAAAGGTCCTGGTCCTGGTCGTGAGTCTGCGGTTCGTGCATTAGGTGCAGTGGGTTATAAAATTAACAGCATTACCGATGTGACGCCAATCCCTCACAACGGTTGCCGTCCACCTAAAAAACGTCGCGTGTAAGGAGAAACATTCATGGCTCGTTATATTGGTCCAAAATGCAAACTCTCTCGCCGCGAAGGGACAGACCTGCAACTTAAATCTGGCGTTAAACCGTTTGACGTCAAAACTAAAAAGCATGCAAAAGCGCCTGGTCAACATGGCCAAGCTCGCGGAAAGCAATCTGAGTATTCACTACAATTACGTGAAAAACAAAAAGTCCGTCGTATGTACGGTGTGTTAGAACGTCAATTTAGTAACTACTATAAAGAAGCAGCTCGTGTTAGAGGGGCAACAGGTGAAAACTTGTTGAAACTGCTTGAAAGCCGCCTTGATAACGTAGTTTATCGCATGGGTTTCGGTTCTACACGTGCAGAAGCTCGTCAGCTTGTAAGTCACCGTTCTATTACATTGAATGGTCGTCGCGTTAACATCGCGTCTATTCAAGTTAAAGCGGGTGATGTAATTGCTGTTCATGAAGGTGCTAAACAACAATTGCGTATTAAAAATGCAATTGAGTTAGCGACTCAACGTGGTATTCCTGCTTGGATTGAAGTTGATCACTCTAAGTTTGAAGGTACGTTCAAAGCTGCACCAGATCGTTCAGATCTACCTGCTGAAATCAATGAAAGCTTGATTGTAGAATTGTATTCTAAATAATCCTTGAGGTAGCAATAAATGACGCGTACTGCAAACGAGTTTCTAACTCCGCAAGCGATCAAGGTCGAAGCGGCAAGCGGGACCTCGGCAAAAGTGATTCTGGAACCTTTAGAGCGTGGCTTTGGTCATACTCTTGGTAATGCTTTACGTCGCATTCTATTGTCTTCTTTACCTGGCGCTGCTGTGGTTGAAGTAGAGATAGAAGGTGTCGAGCACGAGTACAGTACTTTAGAAGGCTTGCAGCAGGACATCGTCGAGCTCTTGCTGAACCTTAAAGGATTGTCTATTAAGCTGTTCGATCAAAATGAAGCTTACCTAACATTAGAAAAACAAGGTCCAGGAGATGTAACAGCTGCTGACCTTCGTTTACCTCATAATGTTGAATTGGTGAATCCTGAGCATTTGATCGGCACGTTAAGTGCTACAGGCGCATTAAAAATGCGTTTGAAAGTGTCTCAAGGTCGCGGTTATGAAACATCTGACTCACGTTTCCCTGAAGGTGAAACACGTCCGGTAGGTCGTTTGCAGTTAGATGCTTCTTATAGCCCAATCAAGCGTGTGTCTTATACCGTTGAAAATGCGCGTGTAGAACAACGTACAGACCTTGATAAGCTGGTCATTGATCTTGAAACCAACGGTACAGTTGATCCTGAAGAAGCTATCCGCAAAGCGGCAACAATTTTGCAACAACAAATTGCAATTTTTGTTGATCTTCAGAAAGATCAAGCTCCTGTTGCTCAAGAACCTCGCGAAGAAGTCGATCCAATTTTGCTTCGTCCAGTAGATGATCTCGAGCTTACTGTTCGTTCTGCTAACTGTTTGAAAGCAGAAAATATTTACTACATTGGTGATCTTGTACAACGCACCGAAGTTGAGTTGTTAAAAACTCCTAACTTAGGTAAAAAATCGTTGACTGAGATTAAAGATGTTTTAGCTTCGAAAGGCTTGCAACTCGGCATGCGCTTAGAAAACTGGCCACCAGCTAGTTTGCGTATGGACGATCGTTTCGCCTATCGTAGCCGTTAATTAAGTAGGACTATCACCATGCGTCATCGTAATAGTGGTGTGAAATTAGGCCGTACAAGCAGCCATCGTAAGGCGTTGTTCCAAAATTTAACTAATGCTTTAGTTGAGCATGAGTTAATTAAAACAACTTTGCCTAAAGCGAAAGAACTTCGCCGCGTTGCTGAGCCTTTAATCACTTTAGCTAAAAACGATACAGTAGCAAACCGCCGTTTAGCGTTTGCTCGTACTCGTAATGCAGCAACTGTTGGTAAATTATTTACCGTTCTTGGCCCTCGTTACAAAGAACGTAATGGCGGTTATCTACGTGTTCTTAAAGCGGGCTTCCGTGCAGGTGATGCTGCACCGATGGCTTACGTTGAGCTTGTAGATCGCGAAGTTAAATAATTTCGCAACAAGAACGTAGTTGTTCAGAAAAAGGTCGGTTTTTACCGACCTTTTTTTATGCAAAATTGGGTCTATAATCAATTAAAATTCAAAAATACTGATGCTTATGACACGTGATGTTGATGTACTGATAATTGGAGCTGGAATTTCGGGTATAGGTGCTGCAGTACATTTGCAACAACATTGCCCACAACTGAGTTTTAATATATTGGAACGCCGACAAAATATTGGAGGGACTTGGGATTTATTTCGATACCCTGGGATTCGTTCCGATTCAGACATGTCAACACTGAGTTATCAGTTTTATCCTTGGCTTAAAGATCAGACGCTAGCAGATGGGCAATCTATTCAAGATTACTTATATGACGTCGTAGAACATTATCAGTTATTGGGTAAAATTGCCTTTGGGCAGCAAGTAGTTGCAGCAAATTACAGCACACAGCAAAAATGCTGGGAGCTTAAAACTCAGAATGCACAGCAGCAGGTTGAAGTTTGGAAAGCTGGATTTATTATCAGTTGCACTGGCTATTATAATTATGACCAAGGCTATCTCCCAAAATTTCCCAAACAACAAGACTTTCAGGGCTCTATTGTCCATCCACAACAGTGGTCATCAGACATTAAATATCAAGGTAAAAATATTATTGTGATTGGCAGTGGGGCAACTGCCGTAACATTAGTTCCTGCTTTGGTAAAAGGTGGGGCAAAACAGGTGACGATGTTGCAACGCTCTCCTAGCTATGTGGCAAGCATCTCTGGATACGACAAAACTTATCAGTATTTACGTCAACATCTGCCTGTTAAATTCGCCTATCGCTGGGTACGTGGACGTAATATTGTCTTGCAAAGAGCTGTTTATTATTTGGCACGTCGAGCACCACAATTGATCAAAAGGTTATTGTTAAAAGCAGTCGCTCACGAGCTACAAGGTCAGATAGATATTCGTCATTTCACTCCAAATTATGCACCTTGGGATCAGCGTTTATGTGCTGTCCCTGATGGCGATCTGTTTCGGGTGTTACGGGATGGGCGTGCTCAAATTTGTACCGATCAGATTGATTATTTTACCGCTTCAGGAATTCAGTTAAAGTCTGGGCAACATCTGGCAGCCGATTTGATTGTTGCTGCAACAGGCTTACAAATACAGTTGCTCGGAGGCTTAACGTTAACGGTTGATCATAAATCTGTCGATCTTGCTGAAAAAATGTTGTATCAGGGGACTTTGTTAAGTGATGTTCCTAATTTTGCTCTAATGATTGGTTATAGCAATGCGTCATGGACACTTAAAGTGGATATTGCAGCAGATTATATTTGTCGATTACTGAACTATATGCACAAGCATGGCTATCGAGAAGTGATGCCTGTGACTGATGTAGCTCAGCGCCTACCTGAGACGGTTATGGGAGCACTTTCTGCGGGTTATTTGCAACGTGCTGCTGAGCATATGCCGAAACAGGGACGGCGGTTGCCATGGAGAATATCGCATAATTATTTACTGGATAAATTTGTGCTGAAATATGCAGGTTTTCGGGATAAAAATTTAAAATTTGCTCGCTAAATAAAATCCTGATGCTGGCTATTTAGTTTTTTCAAATTCTTGTTACACTACTTGGCATAACAATGGGACTGGAAATAATTATGTCAGACGATATCAGTTTAGAAGAACGTAAAGTGATTTACCGTGCACGTCGTGGATTGAAAGAAATTGATGTCTATTTTGATCCTTATGTTCGACAATATTATTTACAGGCGAGCCCTGAAGAAAAGGCTTTATTTGCAGAGTTAATTGATCAGGAAGATCCAGATTTGCTGGATTGGTTTATGGATGTTGGTGAGCCACCACGTGCCGAATTAAAAGAATTAATTATCAAGCTCAAGCATTATGTTCACCAGTAATTTAAGTTTTCAGTTAAAGCCAAGCAAAGTTGCTTGGTTTTTTCAATTTGGGGGATATAGCTTGTTGATGTCGCTCTGTTATTTGACATTGGTCTGGTATATTGCCGCATTCGTTGGTTTGATGGCATTACTGGCATGGTATGTCTTTATGAAACAACGGCAGGTCGTTGCATTTGCACAATTAAAAGCAAATGAATGGACAGTTAAATATACAATGACATCTCAGATTCAGCATTTGACTTTAAAGAAATTACTGGATCACGAGATTTATATTGTGCTGTATTGGCAGGAACAGTCGCAGCGGTGTGTTGTTTGGAGAGATCAACTTGCTTTACAGGAATGGAAACAACTAAAAGTTTTAGCAAAGCTGCATCGTACAAGTGTATCCATAATGACAGACTGAGCCTGAATATGGATGAATCTTTATTTTGATGACTTTTGCTGTCCTGCAAGTTGCTGCTCAAGTAGTTTGATTTGCTGCTGTTTGAGTTCAATCATTCGATCAGCATCGGTATGTTGAGCTTTGAGTGTTGCTTCTTGCTCTTTTAACTGTTGTTGAATATCTTCAAGTTTGGAGACTTCTTCTTTAGCCAAAGCAGGATTTTGCGGTATCGGCTGTTTAAGTGTCTCATCATTCACAAGTGATTTAGGTTGTTCAGTATGTGCTTCAGGTGTTACCGCTGGTTCTGAAACAGGTCGGGCTATAGGGGGTGCCTGGGTTTTTTGGTGTACGGTTACTTGTTGGGTTGCTGGAGTGGGACGATTTACAAACCATGATTGCCACACAAATACGCCTGCACAAATGGCAAAAAGGACGCCAATAAGAATCCAAAGTAATAAAGAATTTGATTTATTTGTTTTCATAATCGGGTCAATTAATGATTTGATGGGTTGGATTATCGTGGGCGAAATTGAATTACGCCCACGTCATCAGCGACAGCTGGAGTTTCTGGTTGATCGATATGGGTTGGTCGATTTTCACTGTAACCACATTCGATGCATTCAATCCATTCATGTTCATTTTCAGTTAGCATGATGATACGGTCTAACGCTTCACATTTCGGACATTTCGCGCCTGCAATGAATCGTTTTTTCATAGGATGCTACCTTAAACCATGAGTCATGAATTTTGAGTGCATAGTTTAAGCGTTTTTAGGCGCTTTCGTCCAACCCTGATGGCGTAATAACGCATCAATTTTAGGTTCACGACCACGAAAATGTACGAAGGCATCCAAAGCTGTATCTTGACCACCCACAGCTAAAATGGCTTTACGAAAATCATTTCCTGTAGAAGTGTTAAAAATACCTTCATTTTCAAAACGGTCAAAAGCATCACTGGCTAACACCTCTGCCCATTTATAAGAATAGTAACCCGCAGCATAGCCACCCGCAAAAATATGGCTAAAACTATGCTGGAAACGGTTATACGGTGTAGTTGGTAAAACTGCAATCTTCTGGCGAATGTGGTTGAGAGTCTCTTGGATTTGCGGTGTGCTTAATCCAGGGGTATGTTGATGAATTTCTAAATCAAACAGGGCAAACTCAAGTTGACGTAAAGTCTGCATGCCTGATTGGAAGAAGCGTGCATCAAGCAATGCGTTTAATAAATCCTGTGGCAAAGTTTGTTTAGTTTCAACATGTTCACTGATCAGATCTAGGCTGGCTTTGTCCCATGTCCAAAACTCCATAAACTGGCTTGGCAATTCTACTGCATCCCATGCCACGCCATGTGTTCCAGCGACAGAAATATTATCCACTTCGGTCAGCAGATGATGTAAACCATGTCCAAACTCATGAAATAGCGTGGTAACTTCATCATGAGTGAGTAACGCTGGCTGTTCACCAACAGGCGGGGTAAAATTACATACCATGTAGCAAATCGGTTTTTGTAACGCAGTTGCAGTTTGCATGCGGGAACGGAAACCGCTCATCCATGCACCACCACGCTTACCACTGCGTGCATAGAGGTCTAAATAAAAACCACCAACGATTTGTCCTTTGTCTTCGATTTCAAAATAACGCACGTCAGATTGCCAGACTGGCGCAGCGCGTTCCTGAATCTGAATACCATATAAGCGCTGTACGATTTCAAATAAGCCTTGAACGACTTTTGGCGCAGGGAAATAAGGCTTTAATGCTTCTTGGGATAGGTTGAATTGCTGTTGTTTAAGTTTTTCTGAATAGAAACTGCTGTCCCAAGGTTGTAGTTCTTCAATCCCATCTTGCTGGGCAATGGCTTTGAGTTCCGCAATTTCTTGCAAGGCGGGTGTACGGGCATGCTCAGCCAGTTCATTTAAGAAGTCAAAAACGGTCTGAACATTTGGTGCCATTTTGCTGGCGAGTGAATACGTGGCATAATTTTCAAATCCGAGCAATTGTGCCATTTCCTGACGCAGGCTCAAAATTTCCTGCATGATTTCAGAGTTGTCAAATTCAGTATGCTCGAATTGTTCAGACGCACGTGTGGTATAGGCTTTATATAGCTCTTCACGTAAAGCACGATCTTGAGCATAAGTCATAATTGCAAGATAAGATGGAAAATCCAGTGTAGCGACAGGCTGGTCGAGTTCACGCTGCTGACCGTATTGTTTCAGCAGGGCAATACTGCTGTCTGGTAACCCTTTGAGTTGTGCTTCGGTTAGAGGTTTGAAATAGGCTTGGGTTGCATCTAGCACATGGTTGGAAAAGTCTGAAGCAAGCTGTGACAAACGTGCTGAAATTTCCGCATAGCGCTGTTTAGCTGCACCTTCAAGTGCAACACCTGATAGTTTAAAGTCGCGTAAGCCAAGTTTAATGGCACTTTGTTGTGCAGCACTTAAACTGGAAAATTCGCTGCGGTCATGTAAATGCTGATAAGTTTGGTATAACGCTGTGTGTTGACCGAGCTGTGTATAGTATTCGCTTAATGCAGGCAATAGTGACTGATAGACTTCACGGGTTCCAGCATTACTCATCACTGCATTTAGATGAGATAAGATACCCCAAGATTCGCTTAGATTATTTTCAAGCGTGTCCATTTGTTGGAGTACCTGAATTTGAGCATTAAAATCATCAGGAACTTGAGTCAGCTCAAGAAGAAACTTTAACCCTTCTTGGATATGTTGTTGAATCTGTATTTTTAGGGTGTCGAGTCGAATCTGGTCGAATTCTGGAACAGGAAGGATTGCTTGTTGTAATGTCATTGTCTGAGCCATAAATATAAAATATATTGCTAGATTTAAGGTTTAGGATGGAGGAAATCAAGGGGAACTTTGTCTGTTATAAACTTATATCCACAAATTTAGTTTATTTGAGTTGAATAAAGATATGTTTGTGGGAGATTCAAGCATAATGGGAATCTGTTTAGCCTGAATGTTAAGCAATGTGGTCTTTAATACAGTGACGCTAAAATAAAGAGAAACTTTAAAATTTACTTCTTAATCAAAACAGCTTGTTCTTTTGAGTGTTTATAAGTGAGAGAAAAAGTAAAAGAGCCGAAGCTCTTTTACTTAGATAGATTAGTCCTGCCGAGATTTAGCGTTGGCTTTTTTCTTCTTCACTTTATCTTTTTTCTTTGCTTTTTCTTTGCTTTTGGTCTCAGCTTTGCCAGAGGGTTTCTTGTCCGATTTTTTGTTGTAAGTGGCGTTAAGCTTACTTTTTTCTTTTTTCTTACGAACAGGCTGCTCACCATCTTGCTGCTCTGTTGTAACTGCAGTCACCTGACTATTAAAGACTTGCTCCTGTACCTCTCGTACAACAGGTTTTGTGGCACGTGGGGCACGGCTGCGAATGGCGCGACCTGCATGGCTAATTTGCTTGAGTAATTCAAAGTCAATTTTACGTTCTGCAAGATTCACGCCAGCGACTTTAATATTGAGCTCATCACCTAAACCAAAAATTTGACCACGGTTTTGCCCAATTAAAGTTTGGCTAGCAGGATCATAGATGAAGAAATCATCACCGAGTTGGCTAATGTGAATCATGCCATCGACATATAGATCTTTAAGTGTGACAAATAAACCAAATTCAGTGACTGCACTGATGATGCCAACAAACTCTTCACCCAAATGCTGTTGCATATAATGACATTTCAGCCATGTGGTGACGCTACGCGATGCTTCATCAGCACGGCGTTCAGTTTGTGAGAAATGCTCACCAGCATCATCGAGAGCAGCGCCAGACAAGGCATACTTTTTCTGATGCAAATGTGCTTTGATCGCGCGGTGCAATAACAGGTCAGGGTAGCGGCGAATCGGTGAGGTAAAATGAGTATAGGCCTCATATGCCAGACCATAATGCCCTGCATTTTTTGCGCCGTAGAAGGCTTGCATCATAGAGCGCAATAACACGGCATGAATGCTGGGTGCATCAATACGGTCTTTGGTCGCCTCAATGACTTTCTGATAATCAGCTTGAGTTGGCTGTTCAGGGAAATGAATACCTAAATTCAGCAATTTGACAAAGTCACGAACTTTTTTAATACGTGAGAATTCAGGTGCTTCATGTACACGGTATAACATTGGAATGTCATGTTCCAATGCATACTCGGCTGCTGCGACATTGGCAAGCAACATACATTCTTCAATCAACTTGTGCGCGTCATTGCGGCTACGCGGCAAAATTTCTTTGATTCCACCTAACTCATCAAAAGTCATGTAGGTTTCAACAGTTTCAAATTCCATGGCATGACGATCTGCACGCAAGTCTTTTAGGATTTGATAAAGCTGAAATAAGGTGTTAATGGATTTGTGAATTTCACGGTTTTCAGGAATTGCTTGCGAATCACCTTCCAAATACTGGTTGACTTGGTTGTAGGTTAAACGCGCTTTAGAATGCATCACCGCAGGGTAGAACTCATAACCCGTCACGCGTCCTGTACGAGAAAGTTTCAAGTCACAGACCATACATAAGCGGTCAACATGTGGATTCAGTGAACATAACCCATTGGAAAGCGCTTCTGGCAGCATTGGTAATACAAAATGTGGGAAATACACAGATGTGCCACGTTCCTGCGCTTCATGATCCAGAGGTTTTTCTAAACGCACATAATGGCTGACGTCTGCAATTGCGACCACCACACGATAGCCACCGCCTGAGCGTTTTTCTGCATAGACTGCATCATCGAAGTCGCGAGCATCTTCGCCGTCAATTGTCACTAAAGCTAAATCGCGCACATCGACACGCCCTTGGGTGTCTTTTGCCGAAGGTTCTTTAAAACTGGCTGCTTCTTGAAGAACATCTTCAGGGAATTCGTATGGCAACCCAAACTCTAAAATCGTTTGTGGAATAATAATTTCGGTATCAGCTTTGTCTGCCATCGACTGCACAATATGCCCTGTGGCAAATTCTTCGCGGGTCGGGTAAGTGTCGATTGCAACACGTAAGCTATTACCGACTTTGGCTTGAGCATGTTCGATGAGTTGCTTTTCCAAAGTAATCGGTTGATGGCTATTTGGCGTGTTAGGTTGAATGAAATATTCGCCCTCATGCTCGGCAACTTTACCAATCAACTGTTTGACCCGATGCTGTACAACCTCAGTAATATGTCCCCATGCCTTACCTTTACGGTCAACTGAGGTTTGGCGTACCTTGACACGGTCACCATTAAAAACCAAACGTAACTCACGTTCAGGCAGAAGCAGATCATCTTGACCGTCAATATGGGCTGAGCCTAAACCTTTACTGTTAATATAAACGGTGGCTTCGTAACTAGGTTGATCTTTAAGCAGTTGGAACTTTAAGCCGTCCTTGCCCAGTTGACCATCGCGTACCATGGCACTCAATCGGTGACTGAGTGCTTCAATACTTTTTTCATCTTGCAGGTTAAAATGATCGACCAGTTCAGCATGTGATTGTGCTGTTTGTAGTTGTTCAAGGCTGGTTAAAATTAAAGTACGGCTAGGAATCGGATTGTCGTAACGTTCCGCTTCCGCTTTGGCTTCAGGATCGACCCAGTTTTTCATCATATTGTATGGCTTCTTATCAGCAGATAGGTTTAGCATAAGTCATGCAGAAATAGACTGCACGTAAATCATTGCAAGAATGTGTTGAAATGTCAGTTTTTATGCGTGCAGAGTTAAGTACAAACAATTTTAACAAGAAAGCTGCCTAAAAAATCAGCGCGTTGTTTGAAATCGCTTAAAAAATAGGTGATTGAGCTAAAAAAATAGAAAAAATAGTAATCTTGACTTGAAGAGCTGCGTTTTAGTTTGTATTATTGCGTCCTGTTACGGTGAGATGGGTGAGTGGCTGAAACCACGTCCCTGCTAAGGACGCATACGGGTAACTGTATCGAGGGTTCGAATCCCTCTCTCACCGCCATTTACTTACGCGCTCATAGCTCAGCTGGATAGAGCACTTGGCTACGAACTAAGGGGTCGGGAGTTCGAATCTCTCTGAGCGCACCAAGTAAATTAAATAGGCAGACGTAACATGCCGACATAGGCAAACAAGTATATGCGCTCATAGCTCAGCTGGATAGAGCACTTGGCTACGAACTAAGGGGTCGGGAGTTCGAATCTCTCTGAGCGCACCAACTTGATAAATTACCGCTTTAAAAGCGGTTTTTTTATGCCTGAAATTTATAAAAATAAACATCATATAAAAATATGAATCTCGTACTTTTTGATTTTGACCATACCATTACTCATACCGACAGTTTTGCACAATTTTTAAAATACTCATTGTCTTCTCGTCAACAATTCATTGGGGGCTTTCGGGTTGCATCGTGGTTTTTGGCATTTCGAGTGGGCTATGTGAGCGACCAGAAAATTCGCATGCGACTATGCCAAGTTGCATATAAAAACTATTCAGTCTAAAAACTAGAGCCGCAGTGACAGAAATTTTCTCAAACAGTTTTACCGACTTTATTGCATGAGCATGCCTAAGAACAAATCACTTGGCATCAGCAGCCATATGAACAGATTGTGGTGGTATTTTCCTTCCTCTTTAGATGTGTGTTTAAGTAGTAGGGCATAGATCTGATTTGTAATCAGCTTCAAGTCCGAACGGTACGCTATACAGGAGAATTGCAGCAAGGTGATTGCTGTTATGCTGAAAAAGCCCGACGAGTGCAGCAGCAATATTGTCTGAGTGATTTTGATTTGGTCTATGCCTATGGAGATAGCCTAAATGACCATGCCATGTTGGCGTTGGCTGATAAAAAATTTATCAGTAGCAGGAAATTTCCGATTAAGTTGTATTTTTAGTCAATTAATGACTATTATTGCCTAATAACTATGCACTTGTAATCAATCTGTGAAAAAAGACTAGGTTTTTTAGAAAAACTGCGTATAATGCCCATCCATCAAGACAATGCGCTCATAGCTCAGCTGGATAGAGCACTTGGCTACGAACTAAGGGGTCGGGAGTTCGAATCTCTCTGAGCGCACCAACTTGATAAAAATTAAAAAACCGCAATCAATGCGGTTTTTTTGTGCCTACTGTTTTTGTGACTTATGCAAATGTTTTAAAACGATCAGCATCGTCCATAAATGCTTTTTCACCTGCTTCAGCTTCAATTGAACCAAACACCAACTGCGCACGTAATTTCCAGTGTTCAGGTACAGCAAATGTTTCTGCCACTTCCTGATCAATAATTGGATTGTAGTGTTGTAACGATGCGCCAATATTTTGTTCAGCTAGGGCTGACCAGACCGCAAATTGGGCAATCGCAGTTGAGTGCTCTGACCAAACAGGAAAATTATCAGCATATGCTGCAAATTGTTCCTGTAAGCCTTTCACTACATTTTGATCTTCATAAAATAATACTGTGCCTACACCTGTGGCAAAGCTTTGAATTTTTTGCTGGGTTGCAGCAAAAGCCTCATTTGGTACAAGTTTGCGTAAGGTTTCTAATACAATTGACCAAAAATTTTCGTGTGATTGACCAAATAAAATCACGGCACGTGAAGACTGAGAGTTAAATGACGATGGGCTGGCTTTGATGGCATTTTGGATGAGTTGTTCAATTTCGGCAGGAGATTGGCTGAGGTTACGACCAATCGCATAAATTGAACGGCGTTTTTCTATGATCTCCAAAAAAGATAAAGGTGTGATTTCGGTTGGGGATTCGACAGGTTTATTGTTTAAACCAAAAAGTTTAGCAAAGAAAGACATACAGTTATTCCCAAAATATGCGGTGCTTGAGATTTATTGTATAGTTTTAAATTCGTGGTTAAATAATATATTTACAATTGAATGTTCTATTTATGCGATGATGAGAAAGCTGTTGCAAAATAGCACAGAGATTGATTTTAAAAGCTGAGGGGATTGTGGTCTAATAGCCATACTTTCTTGAGTATTTGCAGCATGTTATGACAGATCAGAAACCTGCCTTATCTTTGCGTTATGCCCTAAATTTAGAAGAATCACAAGATGGTTTTGGGCTTGCAACTTTTGGTAAAAAACAAATTACCCGTTTTCTTACACCGCTCATTAGTTTGGGAATTATTGTGTATGGATTTTACATCGGTTTTTCAGGTGTAGGTCGCTATTATGTCGGTTTGGGTGTTTTCTTTTTAGTTTTACAAATTGCGATGCGTTATTGGTTGTTGCCAACCCTGTTTAAACGTCAGTTCATCAAATATCAGGCTGCCAGAAGTGAGCAGGGCATCGAGCTGTACCAGCATTATTTTGAATTATATTCAGGTGGGCGTAAGCAGCAGTATCCGTATAGCGAAGTTCAAAATTTTGCTCAAGGTAAACTGACGTATATGCTGGAACTTAAAACTCGTAATGTGGTGATTGTACCAAAACGTGTTTTTACTCAACCTGACGAGCAGCGCCTTTTTGAGCATAGCTTTAAGAAATAATTGAGTCGAGAGAACAAAGGAAGTCGTATGAGTTACCGTCCAAATAAAATCGTTTGTGTGGGTCGTAGTTAT
Source organism: Acinetobacter brisouioides (assembly GCF_004331075.1). GTDB lineage: Bacteria > Pseudomonadota > Gammaproteobacteria > Pseudomonadales > Moraxellaceae > Acinetobacter. Next base: position 81,227 of record NZ_SJNX01000007.1, read on the forward strand.
GCGGATCATGCCAAAGAATTGGGCAATGCTGTTCCAGATCGTCCAGTACTATTTATCAAACCTACCAGTAGTCTGATTGGTTTGGACGAGGGTATTTCATGGAATGAGGCGCTTGGCAGTTGTCATCATGAGTGCGAGTTGACTTTGCGTATAGACCAGACTTTAAAGGCGGAAACTGATCCAGTAAAAGCCCTTGAGGCGATTGGTGCGGTGACTTTAGGTTTGGATTTAACTTTGCGTGATTTGCAAACTGAACTGAAAAACAAAGGTCAGCCGTGGGAACGGGCAAAGTCATTTGATGGTGCTTGTGTGCTTGCCGATTGGGTCGATGTCAGTGAAATTTCAGATTGGAAAAATGTACATTACACATTAGAAGTGAATGATACTGTTCGCCAGTCAGGTGATACAGCATTGCTATTATTCCCGATTGGTGAAATGCTATGTGACATGAGTCAGGCATTTACCATTGAAGCAGGCGATGTGGTGATGACAGGTACGCCTGCGGGCGTTGCAGCACTTAAAGCAGGTGATCAGCTCACGATGACTTTAAAAGCCAAAACCCAAGATTTTATTTGGAAAACTTTTGTTAAAGCTTAAGTGATTCATGTTGAAAAAACCGAGTGACATCACTCGGTTTTTTTATGCACTGTGATCTGTAGTGGAGTCACATTAGCTTCAAACAGACTCGACAGTGGAACGGATAAATGGCTGCTTAAGTAGTCATCTGCATCATTGAGGAGCGGAGCGAGTTGTTTTACCCATTCATCATCATCATGGATATTACAGACATCCTGACGCAGTGGAAGGGTAAATGGCAAGGCATTATAAAAACTCCAAAAATCGACTTGGGATAAGTTGCGAATCAGTGCGTATTCATCACTACTATCGATACGTTTAATCAGATGTTGACGTTGTAGCAGTTCAACATAAGCAGGCCAGCGTCCAATTTCACCTCGTCCCAAAATTTTTAAAGCTTCTTTATCGTTGACGGTTTCTCCAAGTTTTTGCTTGTTATAAAACATCTCTAAAATGTCGAGCAACATAATAACAGGGTGACGTTTCTGACGATTACCTGTACTAAATGAGGTGAGGGCAAAACTGACTTCAACACCGAGTAAGACAATATTCCATGATAAATAAATCCACAACAGGAAAATCGGCACAGCGGCAAACGCGCCGTAAATGAGTTCATAACTGGTAAAATTTGCCATCATGAAACCGAAGAAACTTTTCAGTAACTGAAAGACAGTGCCACTAAACAATCCTGCCATCGCTGCTGCTGTTATGGGTACAGAACGATTGGGAATTGTCCAGTAAAGAACAAAAAACCCAAGTATAATCAGTATGTAAGATATAAGCCCTAAAAAAAGTGTGCCATCGAGCTCATAACCTACAAAGTTATTACTGAGAATGTTGAGCGATGCAACGGTTGAGGAAATTACAAAAGCGCTGCCAAGCAAAATTGGTCCGAGTGAAATAATCGTCCAGTAACGCATAAAACCAATAATGCCACCCCGTTGCTGCTTGACTCGCCAAATGCGGTTAAAGGCTTCTTCGACACTGGTCAGCATCATCAGCGAGGTCATAAATAAAAACAAAATACCAATCGCGGTGAGATTGCTCGATTTTTCAGCAAAAGAGTTAAAGGCTTCGTCAAAGGCAATACTGCTTCGGGGAAGAAAATTACTATAAATTAAATGTTGTACCTGCTGCCGAGCAGGTTCGAGTGCTTTAATCGAAGAAATAATCACGAGAAAAACCGTGAGCATCGGCACAACGGCAAACAAAGTGGTATAGGTGAGCGATGCCGCTTTGTCACGACAGCGATCATTTTCAAAACGTATAATCGTAAATAAGATAAATTGAAACCATTTTTTTTCATAAAATGGTAAGCGTGTCATGAGTTTTTGCATAACCTAGACCTAATTGTTTTAATGCGCATTTATGTAATATTTCTCTAAGGCTACCAAAAAATTGCCCAAATACCGTATAGTTTTCTTTTTTATTATCTGTCAGACCCAATGCAAGCTTATATTTTAGTACTTTATTACAGCAAATATGGTTCAACCAAAGAAATGGCCCATTTGATTGCCGATGGAATTGAAGCTGTCGGGATGTCTGCCAAAATTCGTACTGTTCCGCAACTCGCAACGTCAGTTGAAGTTGCCGCACCGAGTATTCCTGACGACGGCGATATTTATTGTAGTTTAGATGATCTTGCAGGATGTGCTGGTTTGGCACTGGGTTCACCAACTCGTTTTGGTAATATGGCCAGTGAAATGAAATATTTTTGGGATCAAACTACGACTTTATGGCTCAGTGGCGCATTGCATAACAAGCCTGCCTGTGTGTTTACATCATCGGGTTCAATGCATGGTGGGCAGGAAAGTACTTTATTGAGCATGTTACCGCCGTTATTTCATCATGGCATGATGATTTTGGGATTAACCAATGCACATCCTGCATTGTCTAATACCAAGTCGGGTGGGACGCCGTATGGCGCAACTCATGTCAGTGGCTCACGTCATGATCAAGGCTTAACTGCAGAAGAAAAAGCTTTATGTTTTGAGCAGGGCAAGCGTTTAGGTGAAGTAGCAGTCAAGTTGCTGGGTGGACAATAAATCGCTCAACACCGAGCAATCAACAGTAGATTTAATTTGGGCAAGCATTCCAACTTAAATCTACCAGATGGTCAAAAAAAAGAGCGAATAAATCGCTCTTTTTTGTTTAATCTCTAACGAAAGTTACCTGACCATCACTTAATGACTCGACACGTGCGAGTGATTCAACGCGGTAGCCTTTTTCCAGCAATAACTGGCGACCCGTCTGAAATGATTTTTCAATCACAATGCCAACACCCACTACTTCAGCTTGTGCCTGATGGATCAAATCAATCAAGCCGAGCGCAGCTTGACCATTTGCCAAGAAATCATCAATCACAAGAACTTTATCAGTTGCATGTAAGTACTTGTTTGAAATTGCGATGGTACTTGTAGTCTGTTTGGTAAATGAATGTACTTGAGCTTTGTACAAGTCATTTTTCAGCGTTAAAGACTGATGTTTGCGTGCGAAAATCACAGGAACACCAAGCTCTAAACCTGCCATGACCGCAGGTGCGATACCTGAAGCTTCAATGGTAATGATTTTGGTAATCCCTTGATCTTTAAAACGAGCAGCAAATTCATGCCCGATTTGTTGCATCAACACAGGGTCAATTTGGTGATTTAAGAAAGCGTCTACTTTGAGAACTTGATCAGATAGAACGATACCTTCACTTAAGATTTTCTGTTCTAATGCTTGCACAGGGAGGAACCTCTAAGGAGCGGATGCTTTTTTAAGCAAAGGCGTATTTTAAAAAGCATCCGAAAAATTGCAAGTCAAAATTGCAAAAATGCGGTTATTTGGTCACCCCTTGATAACCTGTGAGCAGAATTCCATACGAGCTACGACCATCATTATGTGCGACTTTGACTGGTAAATAGTCCAGTTTTGGTGCTAACCAGAAAGTGGTATTACGTTCTGGTTTTCCATGATCCAGTTTTACTTTAATTGTGCTAAAAGTGCCGTAAGGTGTTGCTAGGTTTTCCGTGCCCAGTTGAATAAATTTGCGTTGGGCAACGCCTTTAGCATCGGTAATATAATAGTTGTTTTTCGAGTCCATTTTTTTTAAGTCTTCACGAATTTGTACTTCAGCATTGAGTTCATCTAAAGCACCTGTTTTCCATGCAAAAGAATATACTTTACCTTTGTAGTAGGTCTCAATGGTTTTTTCTGCTGGATTAAAATTAATTTTAAAAGAATCTGAAAGCCCAATATAACTGGCATTACGGCTAAAGCTATTGGAAATGACATGATCATCCAGTAGTGAGAAGTTACTGATTTCAGTTGCGGAGGCTAAAATACCTGCTTGGGCAGTAAAGACATATGTCCAGTTATTACCAGTTTGTTTTAGACTACGAATTGCAGAACCCATATTTTTGTCATTATAGGAAAATTGATAGGTTGCTTGAAATGGGCTCAGCGCCATAGCTTGGCTTGAACAGATCAATGCTGCTCCAGCAAGTACAACTGCACTAGTCGATAAAGAGGTAAGTTGTTGCTTGAGCATAAATATATCCTGAAACTTTTAATATTTTATGGGGGTATAAGTTAATCTGAAAAACGGGATCAATCGCATATTTTTTTGTATGTTTATGATCATATTATGTGGTTGTTTTACTTACAGGTGTTGCTTCTGTGTCGTCAGTACTACTACCCACTTTCCTAAAAAGTGCTTCCAAATTAACATTACCTAAAACCACCAGTTCGGCTTCACGTAGCACTGCATGATTAACATGCACTTTGGCTAGGGTTTCAATAATTGACGGGTTTTTGCCAAGCCATCGGTTTAGATCAAGATAGAGTAAATCATCTTTAACCTCGACAACATTGAAGCGCTGCAAAATCGTGCCTAGCGGATCTTTATCTAAGATCTTCCGATAAAAAAACAAGGCAAATTTAAAGCCTATTTTTTGTAAAATATTTTTAAATTTGGCTTCAATCACTTGAGTCTGGCTGATTTGCTCAAATACGAGTAACTGCGTATCTTTGTTCAGTTCCATTTGTAAAAGTTTTAAATCAACTGACAGCGTGGTATATAAACCTTTAACATTGAGTGTGGCATACAGGCGTAACCAGTCATCATGCACGTCTGCATGCAAGTCTTCTAACATCTTGACGTTATCGGTCACAAAACGTTTGAAGGTTGCATTTAAAAACACTTGTGACAATGCAAATTCGCGCTCTTCTTCAATAAATCCCCCAGCCTTACGATATACCTCGCGGATACGTTTAGAAAGATTGGAAATTAGCGTCTGCATAGATCAGGTCCGAAAAATAGTTTTTTATATTGGTTGCAATCTTATTGAATTAGATGAAAAATTCACATCTATTTTTTATACTCGTTCTTGCAGAATGAACATTTGATGTTCGTGTGCAAAAAAGAGTATAAAACTGCATTTTTCTCTAAAAAAATCGCATATTTATATGTTACGTGTATTTTTGGCAAGTTTGGTCGTTTTAATGTTATGACAAAGCAACACTCGATTCAGCAAAAAATAACACTATCTTGGTGGCGAGATTCAGTGTTTGTGGTGGCAGCCATTTCAGCATTGCTGCTGCATTTGATTGTGCTGTGCATACGCTTTGCCATGCCGCAAGCCGATCAGTCTTTGCATCAGGAAATTGCCGTGGCGATTCGACCAAGTAAAGAGACTGTTGAAAATGCGGACTTTATTGCACAGACAGATCAACAGGGTTCGGGTATTTTTCGACAAAAACATCGAATGTCGACCAACCTTGCTCCAGCAGATGAGTCCCAATCGGCAGGGGATCAGCAATTACAACAACTAGAAATGGTGAAGCAGCAGCGCGAGTTAAAATTTGAAGAAAAAGTACTCATGACTGTGCTGAGCTGGCAGAAACAAAGTGAGGATCAACACCATAAAAAAGCCATGGATGAATTGCAAAGTCAGTATCAAGCCAAAGCTGCGATGGTTGCCAGCCTTGAGGCACAGTATTTACAGCGCCAGCAGGATTTTAGTCGTCAGCAAAAAATTAAGACAGTCGATGGTATTCAGGCAAAACGTGATGCTTCTGCTGCGTATTTAAACAAATTTCGTGAAAAAGTCGAATTGTATGGCAACCGTTATTACCCAGAACAGGCAAAACAACAGCACTGGTCGGGAGAGGTTCGCCTCATGGTGATTCTCAACAGTGAGGGCGGGGTACGTGCGATTCACTTATTACAAAGTTCTGGACACGGTGTTTTAGATGAGGCGGCAAAGAATTCAGTACGCCGTGGCGCACCATTTGGGCGTTTTGATGCCAACATGAAAGATATTTCTGAGCTGCGTATTGTGCGGACATGGCGCTTTGATCCTGCCGAAGCAGAGTTTGAAGTAAAATAAAAAATCGGGAGTAAATCCCGATTTTTTATTTTGTCTGATTGTGTTGATAATGTCGCTGTAACTCACAAACTTCAACGCTATAGTGCTTATACCAGCGTTTCCGCCCAGTCTGTTGAGCAACTATATGTTCACGATCTTGTTGCCAACGCTGAATACTTTCAAGGTCAGACCAGTAAGAGAGTGCCAGTTCTTGCCCATTTTCAGTATAAGACTCAAACTTTAAGCAGCCATATTCAGATAAGGCTTTTTGTCTTAGATGTTGTGCAAGCTGACTGTATTCATGATCAAGCTGTGCAATCTCGGCTTTGAAAATCACCACAAACATCAGATCGCACTCCAACGAATTTATAGATCCATATAGGGGTTGTCTAAACTGAGTTTACTGAGGATCTCAACTTCGAGAGTTTCCATTTCTTCAGCATCCTGTTCGCCAGTTTCATGGTCATAACCCAACAAATGTAGCGTGCCATGCACCAGCATATGGGTAAAATGATCCATAGGTTTTTTCTTTTGCTGATCTGCTTCATGAAGCACAACAGGAATACAGATCACCAAATCACCCAATGGGAAAGCATCCAGCATCGGTAGCACTTCTTCTGGAATATCGCTAGGAAAAGATAAAACATTGGTCGGTTTGTCTTTTTGTCGATATTGTAAATTCAGCGCGTGACTTTCTGCATTGTCCACACAGGCAATGCCAATCTCACAATCTTGTTGCATGCCTACATGACGTAAAACTGTCTCAATGACTTTTTTAATATAACTGCGTTTTAGCACCAACTTAGGTGCTAAAACGTCTTGTTGTAACGAAAGATTAAGTTTCAAAATGTATCCTTAAGCGTCCTGATGCTGAGCATCTGCTGCTACATCATTTTCCTGAACTAAGGCTTCATGGCGTGCTTTGCGTGTAGCACGCTCTTCAGCACCAATTCGGTGTTGCTCACTGTCCCAACCTTCATAGGCCTCGACAATTTTTTGTACTAGCTGATGACGCACCACATCACGTGAGTGGAAGCGGGTAATATGAATTTCGGTCACAGGTTCAAGTACACGTAAAGCATGGGCTAAACCTGACTGCTGACCTCGTGGTAAATCAACTTGTGTAATATCGCCGGTAATGACTGCACGTGAACCAAAACCTAAACGGGTGAGGAACATTTTCATTTGTTCTGGCGTGGTATTTTGTGCTTCATCCAAAATTACAAAAGAGTGATTTAAAGTACGACCACGCATATATGCCAAAGGCGCAACTTCAATCACTTGACGTTCAATCAGTTTCGCTACCTTTTCAAAACCAAGCATTTCATATAATGCATCGTAGAGTGGACGTAAATACGGGTCAATTTTCTGGCTTAAGTCACCAGGGAGGAAGCCCAGTTTTTCACCTGCTTCAACCGCAGGGCGAACCAGTAAAATACGCTGGATTTCATTGCGTTCCAACATGTCGACAGCTGCGGCAACTGCTAAATAGGTTTTACCTGTTCCAGCAGGGCCAATACCAAAGGAAATGTCACTTTGCAAAATGCGTTGTACATAGCGTTTCTGGTTTGCACCACGTGGATTAATCCGTCCTTTTCGTGTTTGCAACCAGATGCTGTCCAACCCCGTATGTTCCTGACCCTCGTCATTCATGAGATCACGCTCGGTCTGGCTACCTTGAATCATCATGTGTAACTGATCTGCACTTACTTGAGAGGACAGCTCTGCTTCTTCATGCAGTCGCTGAAGTAGAGTTTCTGCTCTCTCCACCGCCTCAATATCCCCATCGATATAGAAAACATCACCTCGATGAGTAATTTGCACATCTAAACGTTGTTCGATTTGTTTCAAGTGAGCGTTATAAGCACCCAGCATGCTTTTTAAACGCTCCATTGAAATACCCGGAAAAGATACTGTACGTCGGATCGCTGCAGTCAAGACAATTCCTTTAAGTGTTGTTTAGTCTATAGCCCTACATTACGCCACGTCAGGCTCAAGATTCAAGAGCTCTCCATAGACTAAATTTAAAGTTTTGATGTCAGTAATCTCGATTTCTGCAAAACGACCCAGCCATGCTGCGTCACCAATAAAAGTGACTAAGCGGGTATTGTCTGCCGTGCCAACTAACAGGTTTGGATCTTTCTCTGAAACATTTTCGATCAGGACACGTTGAACAGTACTCAGCATGGCATCAGTTTTGTCAATACTGGATTGCTTAATGACTTTTTGTACCTGTGCTAGGCGCTCTTTTTTCACGTCTTCAGGGGTCGTGTCTTCAAGCTCTGAAGCAGGCGTGCCTGGGCGTTTAGAGTAAATAAAGCTATAAGAATGATCGAAATCTAAATCTTTAATGAACTGCAAAGTTTCTGCAAAATTTTTATCAGTTTCGCCAGGGAAACCAATAATAAAGTCACTCGATAAGTGCATGTCTGGGCGGATTGCACGTAACTTTTCAATTTTATTGATATAAACATCAATCGTGTGGTTACGTTTCATTGCCTGTAACACGGCATTTGAACCGCTTTGTACAGGTAAGTGTAAATGCGACACCATTTGCGGTAAGTCGCGGTAGCATTGAATCAGGTCATCCGAAAATTCAAGTGGATGCGATGTGGTGTAGCGTAAACGGCCAATACCCGGGATTTCTGAGACCAAACGCAACAAGTCTGCAAAAGTACAGATATTGCCATCGAAGGTTTCGCCACGATAACCATTGACGTTTTGTCCAAGCAGGCTGATTTCGCGTACGCCTTTTTCTGCAAGTCCTGCAATTTCAGCCAAGACATCATCCAGTGGACGCGAAACTTCTTCACCACGGGTATACGGTACAACACAGAATGAACAGTATTTTGAGCAGCCTTCCATAATTGAAACAAAGGCTTTGTAACCTTCAACACGCGGTTCAGGCAAGAAGTCAAATTTTTCAATATCAGGGAATGAAATATCGACCAGTTTAATTTTGTCTTGCTTTGGCTTTTCAATCTGTTCTTGGTGTCGATCCAGCATTTGAGGTAAACGGTGCAGAGTTTGCGGTCCAAAAACCATATCGACATACGGCGCACGTTTTTGGATGTTGTCACCTTCCTGTGATGCGACACAGCCACCGACACCAATAATCAGGTCAGGATTTTTTTCTTTGAGTTTGCGCCAGCGTCCGAGTTCACTGAATACTTTTTCCTGTGCTTTTTCACGAATCGAACAGGTGTTCATCAGTAAAATATCGGCATCTTTTGGGTCGTTGGTGAGCTCGTAACCATGTGAGTCGCCGAGCAAGTCTGCCATACGGTGACTGTCATATTCATTCATTTGACACCCTTGAGTTTCAATGTACAGTTTTTTGACTGTGGCTGAAACGTCAGAGGTGTGCAAAGGCTGGGTGACAGTGTTTTCTGAGGCAGCTTCGGCACGTGCTGGAATGAAGGTCTGAACCGTCATGTAGGCTCCTGAAAAATAGGGCTAAGTGCTCAGATGCTGAGAAGCATGATGCTGAAACACTTTGGCAGAGAATAAAAGGAGCAGCATTTTAGCATTTTTTGTTTTGAAGCTATAGCTCTTTTACTTTTTCCCAATCGGCGTGAAATTGCTGATTCTTTGTGCAAAATGATTACATAACATAACAACAACAATGCATGTATTAACATTAAACTGAGGGCAAAAATTGCAGGGCAAGCGAAGGTGTATTCGGCTATATGAACAGATTGCGGGTTTTATGTGCAACAACATATCAATTTTACGGTCGTTTACTTGCCTTGGGCTGTGTTTTGGGAACAAGTTGTGCCGCATCTGCTGCCGAAGAGCAGTTTAATGATGCGTTACGAGCAGCCAGCTCAGGAAATACCGCATTATTAGATCAGTATTCTGCCAGTATGCAGCAAGATAGCTTGGGATATTATCCTGAATATTGGAAGCTTAACATGAGCTTGGGTTATCAGCCTTCAGGTAATATTATCGACTTTGCCAAACGTTACCCACAGTCAGCGATGGCTGAAAAGCTTGCCGCAGATTATGTCGAAGAAAAAGTTAAACAAGCTGATTATAACAATGCTCGACCTGTTGTTCCTTATGTGACTAATCCTGATCAGGCAGAAAGCTGTGCGGTTGCACAGGTACGTGCTAAGTCAGATGATCCACTGGTTTTTGCTGAATTTAGAGATCTTTGGTTGAATACAGGTAATTTATCTGAATCTTGTCAGGGGCTTGGTCGAATGATGTTGACTAGTCCCTTAATCAGCATCCAAGATAAGCAGCAGCGTTTATGGGGTGAATTACGTGCTGGACAAATAGGCACGGCGCAAGCGACAGCGAACGCTATGGGTTTGAATCTGTCCTTGGCACAGTTGAACCAAATTCAAAGTAACCCGTTAAATTATTTATGGTCAGCACCTAGAAACAATGATGCAGACTATGCCTATCTGATTTTTGCGCTTGCCCGTTTGACCGAGACCGATCTGGATTCGGGTTTAAGTGCTACCAATCGTGCTGCGGAAAATGTGCCTGAGGCTGTACAGAAATATTTGTATCGTACAGTGGCTTATATTGGTGGAACCACAGTACTCAAAAATAATTTTAACCGTATTGTATTGAACTATTTTGATGCCAGTTATGGTGGTTTGCCATTTAGCCCAGAAGAAGCTGAAGTCTATGCGCGCCAAGCGGTACGTTTTGGTGCTTGGGACAGTGTGATGCGTGCCATTGGCAGTATGACAATCACTCAGCAGCAGGAAGATCGTTGGCAGTACTGGTTAGCTCGTGCTTATGAGCAACGTGGCGATGCTAATTCGAAACGGATTGCGATGGGAATTTATCAGCATTTGGCGCAAAGTGGTGATGATTATCATAACCTGTTAGCGCAAGAGCGTTTAGGTAAAAATTATAACAAACGTGAACAAGCTCAAGCTTTAAGCCGTGATTTTCAACGTTTAGATCAAGATATTCATTTTCGCCGTGCATTTACCCTGAAAAAAATTAATGCACCCGACAGTTATACTAATCGCGAATGGAACTGGGCGGTACGTCAGGCATACTTGCGTGAAGATGACGGATTGTTACTGGCTGCGGCTCAGCGTGCTGCCGATATGGGGTGGTATGATCGGGCAATTTATGCTGCCAACCACACAGTGAAGAAACATAATGACAGTTTGAGCTATTTAACACCGCATCAGAATACCGTGCTGAGTTATAGCCAAAATGTCAACTTAGACCCTGCATGGGCTTATGGTTTAATGCGTCAGGAAAGTCGTTTTGTGACTCATGCACGTTCCAATGTTGGAGCGGGAGGCTTAATGCAAATTATGCCTACAACTGCGAAACAAGTCGCAAAACAAATGGGGGAAACGTATAATCCAGCAGTATTAACGGACATGAATACCAATATTCGTTATGGCACATATTATTTGTCGATGATTCAAGGGCAGCTCAATGGCAATGCGGTCTTGGCGACAGCGGGTTATAATGCTGGCCCAAATCGGGCACGCCGTTGGCAAGCCAACACGGGGGCAATCGCTGCGGATCAATATGTGGAAAGTATTCCGTTATCGGAAACACGTGATTATGTGAAAAATGTGATGACCAATGCAACGCATTACGGCGCAGTGCTCGGTCAGGGAATACAAAATATTGGTAAATGGATGCGTGCTATTCCAGCACGTATAGAGCAATAAATCTGAGAGATGTAAGATTTTGGTTTTCTACATGGCTAAACAAGGATGTCTAGAGCATTCAGCTTCTCTAATTGTAAATTTATTGATCGCTATTGGTTTTTGGATTACTTTCTCTCCAGTTCATGCACAGCCAAGCCAAAGCCGAGGCTACATTTTACATGTTCAAATGACACCTGCGGTTTGTGCGTTTGACCCGAATCGTAAAAAGCAGCGCAAATGTTTAGAGGGTTATGCCCTGACAGTTGCAGGTTTGGTTCCTGAAGGTCGTTATACTGGGTGTGAAACCAGTAGTTCGGCAATTTTACCACCGCTACAAGCTAAAGTTGTTGCACGTATTATTCCTGATGAAGTGTCACGTATTCAGCTTTGGCATAGTGTTGGTGACTGTGTATCTATGTCTGCTGTACAGTATTTTAGAACAATTATTAACTATGCCCAACGCTTAAAAATTCCTGCTGTTCTAACTGACGCCTCATCACATACGATTCAGCGTCAAACCTTATTGGCGCAGTTTTTGAAACTCAATTCAGGGTTACCCGCCGATGGTATTGAATTTTCCTGTCAAAATAATCGTGGGACAACATTATTGACCCATGTGAGTGTTTGTTATAACAGCAATGGTTCTTACAAGACATGTGTCAGTCATGAACTGTCTAATTGCCCGAAAAATTTCACTATTCAAGGGACGTATTAGGAATGGTTATGTTTTTTGATCTTGAGCTCATTTGATCCTCTTAAAAAAATTAAAATATTCGTCAGATACCTTTAGATTTTTGTTTTGAGTAAATTTAGCTATTAATAAGCCTAATTTTGTTTAAATTTTCTATCAGACTTTTGTTGCAAATTATTCTATTTTTTATGCAGGGCTCGCAAGATTGGAGTACAATAATTGCCGTTTATGATTAACGATTAAATGGAAAAACTGTTTAATCATATCAACGATCCTCAATTGGAGATAATTACATGAAGCAACCCGTTCGTGTTGCCGTTACTGGCGCTGCAGGTCAAATTGGTTATAGCTTGTTATTCCGTATTGCAAGCGGTGAAATGTTAGGGAAAGACCAACCAGTTATTTTACAGTTGCTTGAAATTCCAGTTGAGAAAGCTCAACAAGCGCTTAAAGGCGTGATGATGGAACTTGATGACTGTGCGTTCCCATTATTGGCAGGCATGATCGGTACTGATGATCCAAAAGTTGCATTTAAAGATGCTGACTATGCATTATTAGTTGGTTCACGTCCACGTGGTCCTGGTATGGAACGTGCTGACTTACTAAAAGTAAATGGCGAAATCTTTATTGGTCAAGGTCAAGCACTGAATGAAGTTGCGAGCCGTGATGTTAAAGTGCTTGTTGTAGGTAACCCTGCTAACACTAACGCTTACATCGCAATGAAATCTGCTCCAGATCTTCCAGCGAAAAACTTCACAGCAATGTTGCGTCTTGACCACAACCGTGCGTTGACTCAACTTGCTCAAAAAGCTGGTGTTGCTGTAGCTGACATCGAAAACATGACAGTTTGGGGTAACCACTCTCCAACAATGTACGCTGACTACCGTTTTGCAAATGTAAACGGCGAAAGCTTAAAAGACAAAATCAACGATGCAGCATGGAATAAAGACGTATTCCTTCCTACAGTTGGTAAACGTGGTGCTGCGATCATCGAAGCACGTGGTTTGTCTTCTGCTGCTTCTGCTGCAAATGCTGCAATCGACCATATGCATGACTGGGCGCTTGGTACAAACGGCCAATGGGTAACTATGGGTATTCCTTCTGACGGTTCTTATGGTATCCCTGAAGGCGTAATGTTTGGTTTCCCTGTAACAACTGAAAACGGTGAATACAAAATCGTTCAAGGTTTGGAAATTGATGAATTCAGCCGTGAACGTATCAACTTTACGCTGAACGAACTTGAAGAAGAGCGCGCAGCAATTGCTGATATGCTTAAATAATTAAAAATTTAATCTGTCAAAGATTAAGTTTGAAAAAGCACTCCATTTTAGGGGTGCTTTTTTTATGGCTTTACACGAATTCAACTGAGTATCGCTCAACAAAAGTGCGGTAATTCCTTAGACTAAAAGTATGTCGCTCTGGAGAATAAAAAATGTTTGAACAACAACCAACACTACAATTATTGTTTCAACAACTCGGCTTGGCTGCAGAAGCAGAAGCGATAGAGGAGTTTGTTACAACACATCAACTGGCACACAATGTTGATCTAGCAGATGCTGCATTTTGGAGTGCATCGCAACGCGAGTTTTTACAGCATCGTTGCGATCAGGATGATGAATGGGCAATTGTTGTCGATGAACTCAATGAACTGTTACATACAGATGCTCAATATCCTTTGTCTTGATATCGACAACCAAAAAACCTCTATGCTTTGATATAGAGGTTTTTTTATTTAATGGAACTGCTTTTTAATCAATTCTATAAACCAAATTTCCTGACGCAGTGGCTTAAACGCTGGATGTGTGTGCAGAAGCTCATGATCATATTCAGAACTAACAACATACTTACGTAGCCAGTGTTTGGTGAGAGCCTGTTCTTTTTTCACCATTGAGGCATATGCCAAGAAGAAATATAAATCGCCGTAGGGTAGGTGTGATAATGGTTTTAAAATTTGCTGGGTAATCAGTGCGAATTTATTATCCTGACTTAGCTCAAAATAAATCATATATGCTTTGGCAAGCTGTAAAGATAAATCCACATACAATTGGATCGAAATTTCTTCAAATTCAATTCGAGCCTGCTCTAGAATGGCTAGAGCTTCATGTAAAAAATACAGACGTTCTTGGCGATTGTTGCTGAACGTTACCAACTGCAAGCGTAAATTACCGCGTTCCAAAGCCAGCTCTGGGCTATTGGCGTCTAAATAAAGTTGATCAGTTTCCCCGATCCGCGCAATAATCTCTTGGCTATTATTCAACATACTTCAATCCTCAATCGCTTATTTGCAGTATATGCGGATATCTAGACACTTTTAAAGTGAGAAAATATTAACTGTGGTGACTATAACCAAATTGAGTGATTGCTACGCATCCATGCTGTAATTGACAAACGCTGCTGCTTCGCCGCCAAGACTTCATGTAATAAATCACTTTGAAAAAGTGCAATACGATTCGGCTTAGGTTCTAAAATATGCCAGTTTTGCTGTTTATCTTGCAGGCATAACTGCCCACCCCAGTCTTCATGCCATTCTGGATGTAAGTACAATACCGCCGAAATCATACGATCATTCTTTTTCTGAGGGTTGTCACGGTGTAGGGCATAAAATTCACCTGCGTTATAACAGGCAAAGTGCGCTTCCACTTCACGAATCCCGAAGAAAAATGCCTGATTGAGTTCCTGAGCCAGATGCATCAGTGTTGTGACGTGTTGTTCAGCAATCGGTAAATTATCATTGATCCATAAAATATGATCACTACGAATTTTGCTGACTACACCATTTTGAATGGCAGCATCCCGAAATTCGTTTAAATGGTGCATACATTCCTGATGGACTGACTGTAAATATTCTTCAGAATACGCCTGATCAATCACACTGAATCCAGTGTTATCCAAATCATTGATAATTTTATTAATATCCCAAAGGTTTGATAAAGTTTCAGCCATAATTCTCCAAAAAATCTAATCATATAAAAAAGCTGAGCCATTTTAGAACAAGTGCCCAATCCGCATCGATGTTTTTTTCATGTTAAGATAGCTGTTGATTTTAGGAATTGATAGAAACATGAATTATCGTCACCATTTTCATGCTGGCAACTTCGCGGATGTCATGAAGCATGTACTTTTGCTACAACTTCTGACGCGCCTGAATGCAAAAGATAAACCTTATCGTTATATTGATACGCATGGCGGTGCGGGGAAATATGACTTGTCAGAAGCACCTGCACAAAAGTCAGGGGAATACCTCTCAGGCATTCATCGTTTGATGCAATTGCCCTCGATTCAAAAACGACAAGCTCCTGAAGCTGTGCAACAGTATTTGAATCTGGTTGAAAGCATGCGTGCTGAAGACGGGCGTGGTGCTTACCCAGGTTCACCATGGTTTGCCTTGCAAGGTATGCGTGACATCGACAAAGCCACCATTTTTGAAATGCAACGAGATGTGTTTCAGCAATTACGCGACAATATTCGTGACAAACGTGCAGGCTTGCATGAGCGTGACGCTTATGAAGGGTTGCTGGGTGTGATTCCACCGAAAGAAAAACGTGGTTTGGTGATGATTGACCCACCTTATGAATTAGAACGTAAGGATTTTCCTCAATTGGTTGAGCTGTTGGTGAGTGCCTATAAAAAATGGCCAACAGGCGTGTTTGCAGTATGGTACCCAATTAAAGATCGCCCAATGATTGAGCGTTTTGAGAAAAAAATGAGCAAAACGGGTATTCGTCGCCAGTTGGTATGTGAAATCTGCGTTTGGCCAGATGATACACCTGTTGGCTTGAATGGTTGTGGTATGTTGATTATTAACCCACCTTGGCAGTTTGCTGAACAGGCCGATCAGGCATTACATTGGTTATTCCCGCATTTGCGCATGCAAGAGAACTCAGGTTCGGTTGCAGTCAAATGGCTAGTGGGTGAATAATACATACGGTTTTAATTAAAATACTGGGGAAGCAACAACATGACCAATGTGCCCAAACACAACGGAGATTGTTCAGATGATGCTTATGATGGGCTAACATTTGAAGTCATCGAAGAAGAGCATACGCACGAAGGACAACGCATCAAGCGACGCGGGATTTATTTATGGCCTAACCTGATTACAACTGCAGCATTATTGTCTGGTTTTTATTCGATTATTTCGAGTATGGATGGGCAATATGTACATGCGATTTATGCCATATTTCTTGCAGCATTGTTTGATGGGCTTGATGGTCGTGTGGCGCGGGCAATTGGTGCACAAAGTGCTTTTGGTGAGCAATTTGACTCACTTTCTGATTTGATCGCTTTTGGTCTTGCTCCTGCAATTTTGATGTATAGCTGGAGTTTGCACGGCTTGGGGCGTATTGGTTTGGCTTGTTGTTTTGTTTATACCGCGTGTGCTGCCTTTCGTCTGGCACGTTTCAATGTGCAAATCGGCGTGGTGGACAAGCGTTACTTTATTGGTGTTGCTAGCCCTTTAGCTGCAATTTTAGTGATCTGCTTGGTCTGGGTCAGTCGTGATTATTCATATGTCTTTCATGTCAAAGAATTATCTACCCAAGTCGGATATGCGATTTTTATGGTTGTCGTTGGCTTGCTGATGATTTCCAATATGAAGTATTACTCGTTTAAACAAATGGACCGTAAACGTGTGCCTTTTGTAGTGATGTTGCCTGTAGTACTGATTTTGGCGGCAATGACCTATAACATTCCTATGGGTATATTGGTGGTTGCAAGTATTTACGCGCTTTCAGGGATTGTGACTACTTTTTTAGCTAGGAAAAAAGTAACATAAAAAATAAACGCTGAGCTCAAGGGGGTTGTAATGAAGTGGAACAGTTTTTCCAAATCTGCCAAACAACCTCCAAATCTTGCTAAATTACAATGGTTGCCAAACGTCCAATATAAAACACTACATTATGGTTTGGTTTTTCTCAATTTGCCTGCGCCACTCTATTATTTAAACTTTTTAACCCTGCTTGGCATTCCAAATATTCCCGTTCTCTATAATCCATCTGAAATTGCCACGACAGAGCTAGACACGGCTTTGGTTTTTAATTCTTCTAGTTTGAATCATTTAAGTTGTTTGCATAGCTATTCAATTCAGGATAACTGTGGGCAGACGCCGGAATTTCTGTATTTTGCACAAGATATAAAAATCATTAAAAGTTTGACTGGTTTTCAGTTTATCCAGAAAAATAGCGAATTACAGTTTGAATTAAACATTCAGTTATGCTCGCCTAAATATAAAAATCATCTATTAAATTTAGGTATTGCAGAACAGTGGCTTTGTCCTATTCATATGCAAGGAACATTAACCCATAAACAGCAACGTTATCAGCTTCAGAGTGCTGGGGTGTGGAGTTATGCCCGCACAGTTCAGCTGCCATTCTGGAACTGGCATTTTTATACACGGCAAATCATACAGGTCGAACAATGGCAGTTGATTTTTTATCAAGTCCGTAACCGATTTAACCAGATTATGCACAGTAAGCTGATTGTTTTTGATTTACAACAGCAAAAAACACAGGTCTATACGAGAGATGTGGAATTTGAAATTACCAGAGTCTATCCTAAAGTTATGACCCCAAATGGCCTAAACATGTATCTGCCACGCGAATTTTCATGGCATTTAGAACATTCCCAAATTCAATTGCAGCTCTTTGCAACGGCACGAGGCGATTATAAGTTTGGATTTGGTGCTGGGTATGTTGGCAGTTTTAGTTATCAGCTCAGATTTAATCAAAAAAACTACCAGTCTGATGCAGGTTATTGTGAATATGTTGATTGCCGTGCATTGAAATGGCAAGAAATAGACCGACCTGAAAAAGAATTTTTGTTTCATTTGGTACAAAATTTAACCTCACAGCCTCTAAAAACACCTAAATAGCCTATAAATTAATCGAATGGATTGAATGAACAAAAAAAGGTATTGCGTTAGTTATGTTATGGTCTATAATGCGTATCCATTGGCGGTGATGTTGATAAAAACTTGTTGAGAAACAAGGGCTTAGTTAAAGTAATTGAGTTCTTGGGTAGATTGGTGGGTTTTAAAATAAATTAACATTGCAGTTGACTTTCTTGAGAAAGAGAGTAACATAGCCGACCTAGCTTGATGATGACGAATCATTGAGAAGATCATTAAGAGAATTGGAAGAACAACTTGTGTGGATTTTTATCAGTTGATCAGTCGAATACCAAGGTAGAAAAATCAGTTACAGCATCTTTGATAGATTAAGCCAGCTCAACCAACGAGAGATTGTTGAGAATAAACGATTAGGTGCTGTTCTCAATCATATTCAGCAACAGCATGAACTATTGGAACAACAAAACAAGCGGAATCGTTCTCAAAAGATGCCAAGCAGACGTGCACAGAAAACTGCAGTTCAACAACGAAATCTGAATCCTGTGCTTGACTTGGAAATATCTGTATAGGACATTTCTATTTGGTTTTAAGGTAGGACATTTCTACTTAGGAATAACAAAAAATGTTAGAACCCATTTAAAATTTTAAGACTTCTATCTCAATAACATTCATGGTTTTAAATGATTAAATATCAATGTTTTATATTTCATCATGGGCTAAATATAGAGTAGATATATAGAAGCCTTGAGCAATATTTCTCAAGCATCAGTAGCATGTCTACTCAAGGTCTACTTTTATCAAAAATATTGTAAATATTTATTTAGATCAAACAGTTGAAGATGACATTTCCGCGTATCCCATTTTTGAAATACACGCATCAAACGCGGATCAATCTACCCCTTATCCTGCACCAGACTATGCACATACGCCACCGCAGCCGTGCGGTTTTCCACTGCCAGTTTGGCAAACACATGTTCGAGGTGTTTATTTACGGTACGAGGACTCAGTGCCAAAATTTCCGCAATATCCTTATTGGTTTTTCCCAAAATCAGCCAGTGCATGACTTCTGCTTCACGCTGCGTCAGTTGCGGACAAAATTTCAGAATATCTGCCACGCTTAAAGTTGCTGTCGCCAGCTTAATTTGCACCAAATAATTTTGATTGCTGCGTTCAGCTTGCCACGGCGTCAGCAACAAAAGCTGTAAATTCTGGGTCGGTGTGGCATAGCTACAACTCATCAAACGCTTCGGGTCTTTATCCTGTTTTAGCTCGCTAAACCAGTGCTTGAGTCCCTGTTCGAAGCCAGCACTGTCAGGTAAACATTCTTGTAAAATCTGCTCGGCTTTTTGAGTTTGCCACAGCATTTTCCCTTCGGCATCCAGTGCCAGAATCGCAGTTTCAGTGGCATCAATTACCTGTTTTTGCTGCTGCAACAGTTTGGCATGAGTAAGATGTGTACGTACCCGCGCCAGCACTTCTTCGATATTTAACGGCTTGGTGACATAGTCCACACCCCCGACCTGAAAACCACGCACAATATGCTCGGTTTCCGACAGCCCTGTCATAAAAATCACGGGAATGAGCTGGGTAATCGGGCTGGCTTTGAGTTGCAGACAGCTTTCAAAACCATCCATATGCGGCATGTTGCCATCCAGCAAAATCATGTCAGGCTGACAGCGATGGGCTATTTCAATCGCACTTAAACCATCGGTGGTGACCAGTACTCGATAGCCTGCCTGATCAAGGCTTTCATGCAAAAGCCCCAAATTTTCGGGCACATCATCCACAATTAAAATCACCGCATCATGATTATTCATCAATGCTAAAGTCCTGAAGCTGCTGTTTGGCCATTTTGAGGTCAAATTTTTGCACAGATTGTGCCAACTGCAACCATAATTTTTGCTGTTCGGGAAAATCCTGCTGATACTGTTGCAGGGCTTGTTGTACCCCGCGAATATAGCCCTGACTCAAAACTTCCTGTAAATGTGCCAAGGCTTGTGGCAAGCTGTGTACCGAAGTCGCAGCTTGTGTTTCAGTGACTTTCTCTGAGTTTGATGATGCTGCTGGCTGAGTCGATTGCATTTGATTTGGCAAACTGGACTGCTGCGCTTGCTGCTCGGCATTCAGCCATGTTAAATCCAGTTTGTCGCCAATTTTGCTCAGCAATAAATTCAGATCAATCGGTTTTAGTAGAAAATCTTCTGTCTGTACAGCATCTTGTGGATTCACCGCACGTTCATTGGCATTAGCGGAAATAATTACAATCGGCACATTGGTAATATGGTTTTGGCGTAGCAAACGTGCGGTTTCCCAGCCACCCATCAACGGCATGGTCAAATCCATGAGAATCAAATCAGGCTGAAACATCGGTACTTGGCGTAGGCAATCAATCCCCGATTCAGCTTCTTGCAAGTCAAAACCGAGCGGGCGCAAAAAGTTCGCCACCAGACCGCGATCGACCGCTTCATTGTCTACCACCAAAATCCGTTTACGCTCACCAACATAACCCACAATCTGATTGCTATGCAGGTTACGAATCGGATGCACCAAATCTTTGGAGGGCAAATATAGCTTGATATGAAAGCTCGTGCCCCGATTCAGCTCACTACTCACCGTGAGTTGCCCGCCGAGCAAATCCACCAGTAATTTGACAATCGGTAGCCCCAGACCTGTTCCCAAAAAACCGCCCTGCACCACATTGCGTCCGCGCTCAAACGGGTTAAAAATGCGCTGCAAATCCTCTTCGGCAATGCCACAGCCCGTATCCTGAACGGTAAAGTAAGCTGTCTGAAAACGGTAATCCACTTGCAAGCGAATTTCACCTTTACGGGTAAATTTCAGGGCATTGCCCAAGACATTAATCAGCACCTGTTCCAAGCGTTTTTTGTCGCTGCGCACATATTGCGGCAGATGTTCACTGATTTCACAGACAAATTTCAGATGCTTCTGCTCAATCTGCGGCTGAAACATCTGCACAATTTGCTGAATAAAATCAGGGAAATGAATATCAACCATATTCAGGGAAATCTTGCCTGTTTCGATGCGTGCCAAATCCAGCAAACCATCAATCAATGAAGTCAGATGCTGCCCGCTACGGCTGATCACGCCGAGTGCCTTTTCGCCCTGTTCCGAGAGTTTTTCCTGTTTTTGCAATAACTGGCTATAGCCCAAAATACTGTTCAACGGTGTGCGCAGTTCATGGCTAATGCCAATCACATAACGGCTTTTGGCTTCGTTGGCTTTTTCCGCCTGAATCCGTGCATCCTGCAAATGCTGCGAAGTGACTTCATGCGCGGCTATTTCTTCGAGGAGCAGGCTATTTTGCTGCTCACTTTCCTGTTCGGCATTGCGGCGGCTTTCATCATTCAACACCAGCCACCACGCCGCTACACTAATCAAGAGAAACAGAATGCAGTAAATTTTCACAAACAGGGCAAACAGTTGCTGCTGCCCTGCTGCATGAATCGCTTCCAAGCTGCTTTTTTCCTGCAAATACACCAAGCTCAGACAGACCGCCAGTGCCAGTGCCAAACTCAGCATCACCAGTAAATACAGACTTAAGCGTGTATTCAGGCGTTGTGCCCAGCTACTCGGCAAGTAACGAACCAGCAGACTCTTCCATTGTTCCGACCAGCGCGCATGCGGTTTGCAACGGTCATGGCAACGCGCTTCCAGCGAGCAGCACAAGGAACAAATTTCCCCGCTATACGCAGGGCAACTTGCCATATCCGCCACTTCATATTCACGCTGACACACCACACAAGTTGCCACCGAGGTCATGGCTAAAGGTTCAGGCTGACGTGCAAGGTAATATTTCCCTCGGGTCAAATAGGCAATGATCGGCACGCTGAGCATCGCAGTACCCAGCGCAATAAAACTCGCCAAGCCTTTCGCCAGTTCCCCGAAAAATCCCAGATAACTCAGCATCGACAGCAAGGATGCCAACAGCAGCGCGCCCACCCCGACAGGGTTAATGTCATATAAATAGGCACGGCGAAACTCGATGCCTTTCGGACTTAAACCGAGCGGTTTACAGATCATCAGGTCTGCCACCACCGCGCCCACCCACGCCAATGCAATATTACTGTACAGCCCCAAAATCTGCTCGACCGCATGGCTGATGCCCATTTCCATCAGCATAATCGCAATCAGGATATTGAAAATCAGCCAGACTATCCGCCCAGGGTGACTATGAGTTAAACGGGCAAAGAAATTCGACCATGCCAGCGAACCTGCATAGGCATTGGTCATGTTGATTTTGATTTGTGCCAAGCATACCAACAGCACTGTGAGCCAAAGCGCCACATCTGCCGAGGGAATGCCTTGCTGAAAGGCGAGCCAGTACAGATAGGTCGGATTACCGAGTTCAGTTTGCGGTACGGCATAGCGATAGGCCAAGACCATCAGCAACATGCCCATCAGGATTTTGACAAAACCAAAAATAATCCATGATGGCCCGCCCAAAAATACCGCCAGCAACCATGAACGTGGATGCTGCTCGCGCGGCGGCAAAAAGCGTAAATAGTCCGCCTGCTCGCCAATCTGAATCACAAACACAAATAGCAAGGTACAGGCTGCGCCAAAATACGACAGGTTAAATGCAGTTGAATGTGAGGTAACTCCAACAAACTGCATACTTTGTTCAAGCAGTTGCGGCTGTTTCCACCAGACAAAGATCCACGGCAGCAGCAGTAAAATCAGCCAGATCGGTTGGGTTATTGCCTGAACTTTATTGATAAACCCGACGCCTTTCACCACCAATGGTAAAATGATCAGTGCCGAAATTAGATAACCGATACTTTGCGGAATATGCAGCGCCAACTCTAACGCCATTGCCATAATTGCTGCTTCAAACGCCAGTAAAATAAAGGTAAAACTGGCGTAAATGACTGAGGTAATGGTCGAACCAAGATAACCAAAACCTGCCCCACGCGTCAGTAAATCCACATCTACATTGTACTTGGCGGCATAATAACTGATTGGCCAACTGGTCAGGAAAATCAGGCTACACACCACAATGGCTGCCAGCAGCGCATTGCTAAAACCATATTGCCACAGCATGGTCGCACCAATTGCTTCCATCGCCAGAAAGCTCACCGTTGACATGGCAGTATTGGTCACCATCCACGGCGACCATTTACGTACCGAGCGCGGTGCATAACGCAAGGCAAAATCTTCAATACTCTCATCCGCCACCCAAATGTTGTACTCACGGCGTGTTGGAATTACCCGTTGTGGTGCAGATGGTGGTGTGGATGATTTTGGCATGCAGCGAATTCCAACAAGGCGTAGGCAATAAATCTCTCATTGCACTTTGCCAAAATTTGCCGATTTTGACCATGTTTTTATCCTGCGCACAGATACGCAATATAACGTATTTGCGATTTTTCCCCTGCACGCCACACTGAATGCATCTCAAGAATTCAGCATTGATATCGGGGAGGATGGCGATTATGAGCGTATCTCAACATTCAGATGTAAACAGTCTACAAGGCAGCAGTGACAATCAAAAAGCGGTCAACGAAACTCTAGAAGACTATACCTTACGTTATGCACCACACAGTTTTCGGCGCTGGAGCCCGAAAGTGGTGGCGATTACTGCACTTGGCGGGATTGCTTACCTCGCGGATTTTTCGATTGGCGCAAGTATTGGCATGTCCTACGGCACCACCAATGCAGTGTTTTCGATTTTATTTGCAGCGATCATCATTTTCCTGACAGGCATTCCACTCGCCTACTACGCCGCACGTTATAACATCGACCTTGATCTGATTACCCGTGGTGCAGGCTTTGGCTACTTTGGCTCAGTACTGACCAGTATTATTTTTGCCAGTTTTACCTTCATTTTCTTTGCCTTAGAAGGTTCGATCATGGCGCAGGGCTTGCTGCTCGGGTTGGGTATTCCACTCTGGGCAGGCTATCTGATTTCAACATTTATGGTGATTCCACTGGTAATTTACGGCATGAAAGCCTTGAGTAAATTGCAGGTCTGGACTACGCCAGTCTGGTTAATCCTGATGGTTGGCCCTGTAGCATATCTCATCAACAAAGAGCCAAATCTGGTCGGTCAGTTTGCTCAATTTACGGGTCATGATGGTTTTGCCCCGATGGACATGGCAGCCATCATGCTCGGTGCGGGGGTATGTTTATCGCTGATCATGCAAATTGGTGAGCAAATTGACTATCTGCGCTTTATGCCAGCCAAAACCAAAGCCAACAGCAAACAATGGTGGGCAGCAGTGATTTCCGCAGGCCCGGGCTGGGTGATCTTGGGGGCGATCAAACAAGTCATCGGTGCATTTTTAGGATTTTATTTACTCACCAAAGTTCCAGGGGGCAACATAACCGAACCTGTACAACAGTTCAATGCAGCCTTCCATGACATGCTTCCAGGTTGGTTAGCACTCGCTTTGGCAGTGATTTTGGTGGTGATTTCACAAATCAAAATTAACGTGACCAATGCTTACTCAGGCTCTTTGGCATGGACCAGTGCCTACACCCGTATCAGCAAACATTATCCGGGACGTATCATCTTTGTCTTGGTGAATCTGGCAATTGCGCTGGCGCTGATGGAAGGCAACATGTTTGCGATGCTGGGTAAAATCTTGGGCTTCTATTCCAACTTTGCCATCGCTTGGGTGGTGGTGGTTGCAACCGACATTGCCATCAACAAATATGTGTTAAAACTTTCACCGAAAGAACCTGAATACCGCCGTGACATGCTCTATAACATCAACCCTGTGGGCATGGTGGCTTTCCTTGCCGCAGCAGGTCTATCCATCGCAGCATTCTTCGGATTGTTCGGCAGTTTCCTTGCAGCCTATTCACCTCTGATTGCACTGGTAGTCGCCTTTGTACTGACTCCAGTCATGGGCTTGGTGACTGGCGGGAAATACTATATCAAACAAGACTATGATGGGATTAAAGAGCCACGTTATGACGCAGAAGGTACGCCAGTGGCAACCGTATATAGCTGTGTGGTATGTGATGAAGCCTATGAACGCCCAGATGTGCTGTTCTCACACAAACATAGCGGCACTATCTGCTCACTATGTAAAACCTTAGACAAATAATAAAAGCATTCCAAGAAGACATTTTTACCCCCAGCGATGTCCCCAAACATCGCTGTTTTTTTATGTGGCATCAAACAGTTGCAACAGCTCATCTTCATTAAATGCTGCGTTAATCTGGCTATTTTTCGACAAAATCGACTGTGCCAGTTGCGCTTTATTTTTTTGCATCAGCAAGATTTTTTCTTCAATACTTTGATTCATAATCAGTTTATAGACAAACACGGGTTTGTCCTGCCCGATGCGCCATGCCCGATCCGATGCCTGCTCTTCTGCGGCAGGGTTCCACCACGGATCATAGTGAATCACAGTATCGGCAGCAGTCAGGTTCAAGCCCACTCCACCTGCTTTTAAGCTGATCAGGAAAATGGGCACTTCACCCGACTGGAAACGCTGAATCACTTCATCGCGTTTTTGCGTCTGACCTGTCAATTTAACAAACTCAATACCCTGTTTTTGCAAGGCATCGCCAATCAGGCCGAGCATACTGGTAAATTGTGAGAAAATCAGAATCTTACGCCCTTCCTGCAACATATCAGGCAAGGTATCCATGAGATAATCCAGTTTGGCAGAATGAATCTTGTGACTATTCATACCTTCCAGATTCAATAACCGCGGATGACAACACACCTGACGCAATTTCAGCAAAGCATCCAAAATCTGAATATGACTGCGTTTTAACCCCCGCTCTGCCAGTAAACGCCGCACATTGCTCTGCATCGCGGTACGCAGCGCTTCGTAGAGCTTAAGCTGAGCATCATTCATGTCGATATTGACTTCAATGGTGGTTTTCTTCGGCAGTTCTTTCGCTACTTCAGTTTTTAAGCGGCGTAAAATAAACGGTCGTGTACGTAAAATCAGCCGTTCTTGCAAATCAACGCGCTGCTGACGCTCAATCGGATAACGAAACTTACGATTAAAGTGGTCTTGTGTGCCCAAAAATCCGGGCATCAGAAAATGAAACAATGACCACAGCTCACCCAAATGGTTTTCCAGTGGTGTGCCTGTTAAGCACAAACGATACTGCGATTGCAGTTGCCGTGCCGCTTGTGACACTTTGGCATTCGGGTTTTTTATGTAATGTGCTTCATCAAGCACAACAGTATGAAATTTTTGATTTTTTAACAGATGAATATCACGCGCCAATAGTGGGTAGGTGCTAATGATCACATCATATTCGGGCAAATGCTGGAAATGCACATGACGATTGTGACCATGTAACACCAACACTTTCAGTTGTGGTGTAAATTTTTGCGCTTCCTTAAACCAGTTCGAGGTCAGTGAAGTCGGGCAAATAATCAAAACTGGGGTTTTATGTAATTTTCCTGCTTGCTGCTGCAATAAAATATGTGCCAGCGTTTGCGCGGTTTTACCCAAGCCCATATCATCTGCCAGAATCCCACCATGACGAGTTTCGGTCAGAAACTGAAGCCAACCCAGCCCCTGCTGTTGATAACTACGGAGTTCTCCACAGAAACCCTCAGGCGTAGCTAGTGCTTGTTGCTCGCCTTGCTGCAAGCGTTGTACAAACTGTTTTAAACGATCTGCATGATATAAATTCAGATTTAGATCATGAGCTTGTGACAACAGTGCCACATCATAAACATCTAGCTGAAAATCATCTTCCTGATTAAACAACTGGTTTAAATGAATCAGAATCGGCTTAATATCTTTCAAATAAATCAGCAAGCTGGGTGCATGGCTAATCGGTAATACAAAATAATGTTCTTCATCAAACTCTTGCAAGCGTTGTATGTCGAGCAATTTGGGATGTAACTGGATCAGGCGCGCCAGCAATTCCGCCAAATTGTGTTTATGACCACGCTGATCCTGAATGGTCATGCCAATGTTAAACCATTCATAACGCTCATCGGCTTGGGTCAGAGCAACATCCACATGCTGTGCCAATTGCAGATTAAACAAACTCTGTGCGCTATGTTCGACTTTCCAATCCAAAGCTTCAATCGAATTGACAGGCAACAGGGCTGAGATCAATTCATGCGCATCGATACAAAGCAGATTCGTCATGTCGACATGCGGCAAATTAAGCTGAGGCAACTGTTCAAGCCATGCGATATTCGGCAGGCGATCCCAGAGCTTGCGTAACAAGTGCTGTTCCTGTTTTAAATCACGTATTTGCCGAACAGGTTTCTGCTGATACTGTCCTACAAAGCTATTTTCAACATAATTTGCAGGAACACGCCCTGCTGGATAATCAAAAAATACGCTGGCACACGCCAATTCGTTTTTCGAGAAAATCTGATCTAGATGGGCTTGATCGCCAAAGCGCAGCACGGCTGTTGGATTACCCTGCATTTCAGGTAAATTCTGCTCAGATGGGTAAGCAGATACCGTTTGATCGACCCGATAACGCTGTAAAGTCTGCTCCATCTGCCCCAACAAATGGCTAGGAATGGTCGGCATACTGAGCAAATCATCAATAATGTCATAACGATAAGCTGCTTCTACCCGACCAATGCTATTTTGGCGCAGATCAATATAGGTTAAAGGCTGTGTCGCCAAAATCCAGATATGCGGCACATGCTTTAATTCATTCTTGCTACCAAGTGCATAAATATCGGCAATCAACTGCTCGGATTCCCCATCGGGCTGAGTTTCCCAAGTAAAATCCAGTTGATACAGCGCATCTGACCAACGTAAGGGAGCGTGTTTATAGTCTTCAGCATACAGCCAGCCATACTGTGCTGACTGTTGTAACAGATTGGCAGGCAGGCCTTTAAAACTTAAATTATGAGAAGGTAACTGATTATTTTTATGGATATTTTGTGCGACATAGATCTCTTGAAACAACACACGTTCCTGCACGGTGGCATCGACATGAGCATTCAGGATATTGGCATAATTGGTATATTGTTTGGCTTCGCGAATTTCGCCCTGCTTATTGCGGCGTACTTTATAGAGTTGCAGGCTCATTAAACCCGTTTGTGGTTGACGCTCAACAATATAAATAAAATAGTTTTCTTCCAGAACCGAAGTCATCTCTGGATGCACTTGTAAATGGTTCAGGGTCGACTCAAAACGCTGTGACCATGTTGAGCTGCCACTCTCAATCTGAGGAGGTGCAATCAAATGATGCTGTACGGCGTACTGAACAAGCGCTGCTCCATGTTTACAGTGATCACCCACAGGGCAACTACAACGACTTTGCAAGACTCTCTGCTGGGCAGCATCGAGGGTGACACGAGTACGATAGACAAACTGCCCCTGTATTTGTGCCTGAATGAGCCATCGGTTGGCAGACTGGGGTTGAACGGAAAGCTGTTCAGCATCTATCTCATTGATATAACGGCGACTACGCTCAATGGTCGCGCTATCAAAAGTTGAAAGTAGTTGAACAATCTTCATATTTCCCAAACATTATGACACTAAACGAAAACGCAGGAAGCTATAGTAACGATATTGGCTTTAAAAGTGCATGCTTTTTTTGGTTGAATAAAAAAAATCTCTTACCGATTTGAGTAAAAGATTTTGATTTTTGGCTTATTTATACAGTAACTTAAAACGGTAAATCATCATCTAAGTCAGTAGGTGCTGGTGCTGCAGCTGGTTTTGGCTTAGCCGCTTGGTTGTTATTAAAACCACCTTGAGCATTGTTATTGCCTGCGCCATAGTTGTTGAAACCGCCGCCTTGATTACCACCTTGCTGATTAAAGCCAGTATTTTGACCATAACCACCACCGTAGTTGTTATTGCCACCACCTTGCGCATTATTGTTAAAACGCGGTTGTGCATAACCTGAGTTATCGCCCGCGCCTTGTTCTGGCTGACCACGAGTTGAATCCAACATTTGCATCTGATCGCCACGGATTTCAGTGCTGTAACGCTCCTGACCATTTTGATCTGTCCATTGACGGGTACGTAGTGAACCTTCAATATAGACTTTCGAACCTTTACGCAAATATTGCTGAGCAATTTCACCTAAGCGGTTATGCAGTACAATACGATGCCATTCGGTTTGTTCTTTTCGCTCGCCTGTACTTTTGTCTACCCAAGAATCACTTGTCGCAATTGAGAATTGAGTTAACGACCCACCATTTGGAAAAGTCTTGGTTTCAGGATCTCGACCCAATGTACCGACCAAAATAACTTTATTGACACCACGCATTCGCTACTATCTTCCTATATGTTTCTACGTTTTACTTTATAAGAGTTATCTTCAAATGACTAGCTCTTTCCCCAACAAGTGCGTTAAATGTTGTCGCGCAGTTTCATCGAGCTGCTTTTTATCCAGTTTCACATAGGCGACCTGCTGATCCAGCATAACCACCACTTCTTCAATACCATGAATTGCCAACAACTGGGTAGTCCATTCATCTGTTTGTTTACCCTCAGGCAAACGTAAAATCACAGAAGATAAATAGCGCGGTTGCTGCAAACCGAAGCTAATCAATGCCCAGATCATGGCAATCCCAGCAAGAATACTCCAACCTGTCGACGTATTATGTAACATTAATAACTGACCGCCAAGTGTGCCGCCAAAAAATGCTCCCAGGAACTGGGCACTGGCATTCACCCCCATTGCGGTGGCTTTAGACTGAATCGGCGCTGCTTTGGACAACCAAGACGGCAACAATGCTTCCATGACATTAAAGGCTACAAAGAAAATTCCTAAGCCCAGTAACAAGCTATATTTGGAATGATAACCAAAAACCAGTACCAGTAAACCCACGACCACACCAACAATTGCACCTAAAAAGATGCTACGCATTTTGCGGTATTTTTCAGCGATAATAATGCTTGGAAAAGCACAAATCACGCCGATCAACAGCAGCGGCAAATACACCAGACCATGTTTTGCCAAAGGAATACCCGCATACTGAATCAGTTGCGATGGCGCATAAATAAACATGGCAGTGAGCAGCAAATGTAGCGAAAAAATCGAGAAATGCAGACGGTTCAGGTCAGGCATTTTTAGCACATGCTTCAGCTGATTGAGGTAGCCTTTCTGGAAATTACGATGATGACGTGTGGTTTTAGGCACCAATAGCAGCATAGCAATCGCAGCAAGCCCCATAATAGTGGTCACCCAAAATAACCCTGAAATTCCAACCAACTGTGTCAGCCACGGCCCAAGGCTAAATGCTATCACAAACGATAGCCCAATACTCATGCCCATGGTTGCCATGGCTTTGGTACGGTTTTCTTCACGGGTGACATCGGCAAGCAATGCCATCACCACCGCGGACACCGCACCTGCCCCCGCAATCGCACGCCCTAAAATCACGCCATAAATGGTATGTGACATGGCAGCCACTGCGCCACCCAAAGCAAACAATAACAAGCCGATGACCACCAAAGGTTTACGACTAAAACGGTCTGCCCACAGGCTAAACGGGATTTGTAAAATGGCTTGAGATAACCCGTAAACGCCTACGGCAAACCCAAGCAATGCAGGCGTTGCATATTGATATGTCTGCCCAGCCACTGCAAACACAGGAATAATCATGAACAATCCCAACATGCGTAATGCAAAAATACTGCTTAAGGCAAAAGTGGAACGGCGTTCTAAAGCATTCATCATATCAATCTGTAATCTCTTGGGGGCAAACAAGCAAAGCATTAAAAATAAAAATGGGGTACAACAGCATTAGCATTGTACCCCATCATTTTATACATTTTCCTGAAATTTGCCTTAATCAATCAGCTGACGTTTACTATATTGAATCGAAGCAATCACCGCCCAAACAATAAATGCTACACCAATTAATCCTGTAACCACTTCAGGCACATGCACCCCTGTACCACTGGCTAACATAATCACGGCCAAAGCTCCAATCGCATAATGCGCACCATGTTCCAAATAAACATAGGCTTCTAAAGTGCCTTTTTCGACCAAATAAATCGTCATAGAACGCACAAACATCGCACCAATTGCCAACCCGAGCATAATGATGATGACATCAGAAGTAATCGCAAATGCCCCGATCACCCCATCAAAACTAAAGGATGCATCCAGCACTTCCAGATACAAGAAGCCGCCTAAACCTGCTTTGATCACGCCATTGGCAGCATTACCTGAACTACTGGCTTCTTCGTCCACTTCAGGCTCACCACCGAGCAAATGCCCAAGCACTTGTACCCCAATATAGACCACAATGCCCCAAATTCCTGACAAGGTCACAGCCAAACGCTCGCTCTCGCTCACATTGTGTGCCATCACAAGTAAGGCGATCAGCGTTAAAAACACTGACATGGCAGGGACATTAGCTAAGTTGGTCAGGCGTTTTTCAAGCCATTTGAACCAGTGCGTATCTTTTTCTGCATCAAGGAAGAAATTGAAAAACACCAGTGCCAAGAATGCACCACCAAATGCTGCAATTTCCGCATGATGTTCAATCAAACGCATCGAGTAATTTTTCGGATCATTGAGTGCCATGCTGACCACATCCATCATGTTCATGTTAGCGGTCACCGCTACAATCACAATCGGGAACACCAGACGCATACCGAACACCGCAATAATCATCCCGAGTGTAAGGAAAATCATTTTCCAGAAATGATCCCAGCTGCGCAGTACCGATGCATTGACCACAGCATTATCGAAAGATAAAGACACTTCCATAATCGCCAAAATGGCAGTCACCGAGAGCGCCTGTAGCATGGTCGAAACCCCAGCTTCAGGGCCATGCGTGAAGCCCCAGTAGGCTGCAATTCCCAAGCAGATGATGCTGAAAATAAATGAGAAACGAAAATGTTTCATGAACTGACCTGACCTATAAAAAATAAAAAGTACATGCTGTGTTCGCATGTATCAGAAAGGAATACTCAGCATTATACTCGCTTCTGTTTTTTTACCTATTTAAAAAAAACAGGCTATATTGCAGTTTTCGTATCATCGTGGAGTGACCATGCGTTTTTCAGAGCAGCTCTGGCAGAACAACCTTGCCTTATACCAAAAAATTGTCCAGCATCCATTTAACCAAGAGCTGGCGCAGGGCACGCTCAAATCCGAAGCTTTTCAACATTATATTATTCAAGACTCGCATTACTTACTGGCATATGGACGCATTCTTGCGGTCGCAGCAGCCAAAGCTTTTGACGCCGATGACATCATGCAGTTTTCGGAAGGTGCAAAAATTGCGATTATTGTGGAACGTAGTTTACATGCGGGGTTTATGCAACAGTTTGGGATTAGCCCTGAACAGTTTGCCAATACCCCACTTAGCCTTGCGTGCCACCATTACACCTCTTTTTTACTCGCAACAGCATGGTCAGAAAGCTATCCCGTGGTATTGGCAGCTTTATTGCCTTGTTTCTGGATTTATGCCGAAGTGGGATTGGCAATTGTTGAAAACTCGGCTGCCAACAATCCGTATCAAGCATGGATTGATACCTATGCAGGTGAAGAATTTCACGCTGCGGTACACAATGTGATTGCCACTATTGATAAAGTAGCTGCACGCTGTGATGCTGATACACTTGCCAAAATGCAGCAGGTTTACCGTCGCGGTGCTGAGCTAGAATGGCTGTTTTGGGACAGTGCCTATCATCAACAGCACTGGCTTGGACTTGATCCTGTCTAGTCATATAGCGCCATATTCTGGCGCTTTTTTAAACTGTCATATATCTGTAATTGCATATATATGGATATTCATATATAAAGGCTTTTATCTGCCATATACTGAAGTTTTGATATGTCGACCAGCATCAAGATTTACCACAATCCTGCTTGTGGAACATCGCGTAACACGCTCGCCCTGATTAAAAATACAGGCACAGAACCTGAAATCATTGAATATCTTAAAAACCCGCCAAGCAAAGAACAGCTGATTCAACTGATTCACGATGCGGGTTTAAGCGTGCGCGAAGCCTTACGTCAAAATGTCGAACCTTACATTAATTTGCAACTTGAACAGAGTCACTGGTCAGATGATGCCTTACTGTATTTTATGTTGCAGTATCCGATTTTAATCAACCGCCCCTTTGTTGTGACTGAAAAAGGTACACGCCTGTGCCGCCCGTCTGAAGTGGTGCTGGAGATTTTACCCTTACCGCAGCTTGGTGCTTTTTATAAAGAAGATGGCGAACAGATTATTGATGAACATGGGCAATGTGTCTCAGGTTGAAAATATGGATCAAGTACAATTTTTTAAATGTCTTGCTGACGAAACCCGTCTCAATCTGGTGTTATTGGTCGCACAACATCAAGAATTATGTGTCTGTGATTTGACTGACAAACTACAGCTCAGCCAACCAAAAATTTCACGGCATTTAGCCCTGCTACGCAATTTTGGCGTTTTACAAGACCGCCGCAAAGGGCAATGGGTGTATTACCGCTTGCATGAGCAACTGCCTACATGGTGCAATGACATTTTAGCCTTGTTGCAGCAAAACAGTCCTTTGCCCTCAGCAGCTTCAACCTCACTGCATTGCTGTGATTAATTTTTTTACATGACGTTTTGCTATGGCTCAATCTCGTTTATCGTTTCTCGATCGCAATCTGACCCTGTGGATTTTTCTAGCCATGGGGCTGGGAATTGCCATTTCACAGTTTTTCCCACAAGCATCAACCGCCCTCAGTCATTTGAGTGTCGGTTCAATTAATGTACCAATCGCCGTTGGTTTAATTTTAATGATGTATCCACCACTGGCAAAAGTAGACTATACAGCGCTGCCTGAAATTTTTAAGGACAAGAAAACCCTTGCCTTATCTTTAATTCAGAACTGGTTGATTGCACCGATGCTGATGTTTGCTTTAGCCGTGATTTTTCTGCATGACTCACCTGCTTACATGACAGGGCTAATCCTGATCGGTTTAGCGCGTTGTATTGCGATGGTACTGATCTGGAATGGTCTAGCCTGTGGCGACAACCAATATGTTGCAGCATTGGTGGCATTTAACAGCCTGTTTCAAATCCTGTTTTTTAGTAGCTATGCATGGTTCTTTCTCAGCTTTTTACCGCCCTATTTTGGTCTACAAGGGCAAGTGATTGACGTGAGCTTTTTAGGCATTAGCCAAGCCGTGCTGACTTATTTAGGGATTCCATTTTTCTGTGGGTTCTTAACCCGTAGCATTTTGGTCAAAGCCAAAGGTTTAGCATGGTATCAAAGCCAGTTTTTACCGAAAATCAGCCCGATCAGCCTAGTGGCATTACTGTTGACCATTGTGGCCATGTTTAGCCTGAAAGGTGGAGAAGTTCTGAGCTTGCCAACTGACGTACTGCGTATCGCGATTCCGCTGAGTATTTATTTTATCGTGATGTTTTTCCTGAGTTTTGCCATGAGCAAATGGCTCGGCAACAACTATGCACGCAGCACGGCAATTTCATTTACCGCCGCGGGCAATAACTTTGAACTGGCACTTGCGGTGGCAGTGGCAACTTTTGGTCTGGCATCGCCTGTCGCTTTTACCACGGTGATTGGCCCACTGGTTGAAGTGCCTGTCCTGATCTCACTGGTCAGTGTCAGCTTTTGGCTGCGCAAGAAATTCTTTGGGCATGAATTAACATAAGGCTGTCAATGCAAGACAACGCTATAGTTTTTATAGGGTGGACGATTGATAGTCTTTGCAAAAATGGCAACTATGGTCTGTATGATGTGTTGTCGCTATTTGTGCCCAAGCGTGGTGACTAGAATTTTAGCCACCACTTTAACTGATACACGAGATCGGATCACTCTAAAACATGTATCACGACTGCGTTATCGTATGAAATCCGCTTATTACCCGTGATTGCCATCGAAAGCCAGTGCGCACCAAGTACAGGCTAAGCCCATAAATACCAACCATACAGTAAAATACCTGCCGCAATCGTCCATGTCAGTGTTGCCAGACTTAAACAGCTCAATACTGACATTTGGGTGGCAAGCAAATATACCGTAATCAAATAAACCGCATACGGAATCAGCGACCATAAACCAAACAAGGCAGTACGGCGCAGCGCATCTGCCCCCTGTTGCTGAAATACAATGACATGGGCAATCAGGGCAAAGGTTGGAAACAGTGGCACTAACCCTGCAATATAAAATGCTTTGCTTTTCGACAGTACGGAAATCAGCAATACCACCAACGCGCCCAACATACATTTAAATAATAATGCCCACATCTATCCGTACCTGTTGAATATCCCGAAATACATTTTACAAAGAATTGGTGCACTGCCTACGTTTTATTGCAATCCATGCTGGCTTTAGCAGCAAGAATCAACAAATTCAACCATAACCATCATGATCAATGATTTCTTAAAATGACCACCATGCTCAAAGACAGGTAAGTTATAGAAGCACTCAGGGCCATGGTGACCCTGAGGCAGTGTTGGTTTGATCACGAACAAATCTATCTGCATCAAGGCTGCTTGCATTTCTGCTGCGACTGATCTGATTTATTTTACCAGTCGCCCTATTCAGGATTTCATGCTGAATTTTATTGGCAAATATAACTGCCATCGTCCCAAGGGTTTTGATTTTCTTGATTTAGACAATTTTCCAAATGTGTATGAACATTTTTTCTGTGCTTTTTATAGATGCTGTCTCTATTTAAGTGAAATGCACCACCAGTAAGGTCAGCAACGCGGGTACAGCCTGAATATAAATAATCTTTTTGCTGGCCGTTACCCCCCCATAAACGCCTGCCACAAAAACACAGCCTAAAAAGAACGTGGCAATTGCGCGCGCAAAATCTGGATTACTGAGCAACAATGACCAAAATAACCCTGCGGCAAGAAAGCCATTATACAGCCCTTGATTTTGTGCCAAGACTTTGGTGAGTTGTGCTTTTTCCAAACTATTGCCAAAGGCTTTTAAGCCAGCAGGTTTATTCCATAAAAACATTTCTAAAACCAAAATATACACATGCAACAAGCCAATCAGTGCAATTAAAATTTTTCCGATTATCATTGCTTTTATCCTCTTTCATTTGCCCGACACAATCTGACGCTTAAATTCGTTTTGTTACAGCTTGAACAATTTTAAATCGTTATCATATAGCAGTTTCTACTTGCATATTACCGAGAGATCTTATGAGTCACAGTCATATCCGTATTCGAGGCGCACGTACCCATAACCTAAAAAATGTGTCCCTTGATATTCCACGCGATAAATTTGTAGTGATTACAGGGCTTTCGGGATCAGGAAAATCTTCACTAGCGTTCGATACCTTATACGCCGAAGGTCAACGCCGTTATGTCGAATCGCTTTCTGCATACGCACGCCAGTTTTTATCGCAAATGGAAAAACCCGAAGTCGATTCTATTGAAGGTTTAAGCCCAGCGATTGCCATTGAGCAAAAATCAACCAGCCATAACCCACGTTCAACGGTGGGTACAATTACTGAAATTTACGACTATTTGCGTCTACTCTATGCTCGTGTCGGCACGCCCTATTGCCCTGAACATGACCTACCAATGGTGGCACAAACCGTGTCTGAAATGGTCGATGCCGTCAAAGCATTAGAGGAAGGTACAGCACTGATGCTGCTTGCACCTGTGGTGCGTGAACGTAAAGGCGAATACAGCACCCTGTTTGAACAACTGCAAAGTCAGGGCTTTGTTCGCGCCCGTGTCGACGGGGAAATCATTGACATCGACAGCCCGCCTGAGCTGGATAAAAAGAAAAAACACACCATCGAAGTCGTGATCGACCGCTTTAAAGTGCGTGATGATCTGGGGAACCGTCTAGCAGAATCCTTTGAAACTGCACTGCGTTTAGGCGGCGATCTGGCGATTTTAACCTGGATGAAAGGCGAACAGCCTGACCGCGTATTTTCAGCGCGTCACTCCTGCCCTAAATGTGACCGTGCCGTGGCAGAACTTGAACCACGCATGTTCTCCTTCAACAATCCCTTTGGCGCTTGCCCAGTGTGTGATGGTTTGGGAACACGTAGTCATTTCAGTGCCGAAAAACTGATTCCCAATCCACAGCTCTCGATTTATCAGGGGGCAATCCGCGGTTGGGATCGCCAGCGTCCTTACTACTACACCATGCTAGAAAAAGTCGCAGCACACTATGGCTTTGATTTAAATTGCCCGTGGCAAGATCTCGACAAAGATACCCAAAAGAAATTCCTGAATGGTACAGACAAAGAGAAAATCGACCTGAGCTATATTGATGAACGTGGGCGTAAACACAGTCGTGTCATGGCATTTGAGGGCATACTGCCACATTTAGAGCGCCGTTACCGCGAAACTGAAAGCAACTATATCCGCGATGACTTGGCGCAGTATTTATCCAATGCGGCCTGTGATGCCTGCGGTGGTTCACGCCTGAACGAAATTTCACGCCACGTCAAAGTCAAAGACCACAGCATTGAGCAAATCACAAGCATGTCGATTGGCGATGCGGCAGATTATTATCAACATTTGAGTCTTGAAGGTGCGAAAGGCGAAATTGCCGATAAAATTTTTAAAGAAATCCGTGAACGCCTACAATTTTTAGTCAGCGTCGGGCTAAATTATTTGAGTCTGTCACGTTCGGCTGAAACCTTGTCAGGCGGCGAAGCCCAACGTATTCGTCTGGCTTCACAAATCGGGGCTGGGTTGATGGGCGTGATGTATGTTCTCGATGAACCTTCGATTGGCTTGCATCAACGTGACAATGACCGTCTGCTGCAAACCCTGATTCGCTTGCGTGACTTGGGCAATACGGTACTGGTGGTTGAACATGATGAAGATGCGATTCGTGCTGCTGACCATATTATTGATATTGGGCCAGGCGCTGGAGTACATGGCGGGGAAATTATTGCCGAAGGGACTGCCAAGCAACTGGCAAAAAATAAAAACTCGCTGACGGGGCAATACTTAGCAGGCAAACTAAAAATTGCAGTGCCTGAACAGCGCGTTACCCCACCAAACCCTGAAAATACCATTCAACTTTGTGGAGCATCTGGACACAACCTGAAAAATGTCACTTTGAATCTGCCTTTAGGCGTGATGACCTGTATCACAGGCGTTTCGGGTTCAGGCAAATCGACCCTAATTAACCGTACTTTATTACCGCTTGCGGCAACCGAACTCAACGGTGCAACTACCCTGA
The DNA here is from genome assembly GCF_004331075.1 of Acinetobacter brisouioides. GTDB lineage: Bacteria > Pseudomonadota > Gammaproteobacteria > Pseudomonadales > Moraxellaceae > Acinetobacter. The sequence continues at coordinate 119,386 of NZ_SJNX01000007.1, forward strand.
CAGCGGAAAAATACCAGTCAATTGATGGCTTGCAACATCTGGATAAAGTGGTCGATATTGACCAAAGCCCGATTGGACGTACCCCACGCTCGAACCCTGCAACCTACACAGGCGTATTTACCCCGATTCGCGAGCTGTTTGCACAAACCCCTGAAGCCAAAGCTCGTGGTTATAGTGCAGGACGTTTCTCATTTAATGTCAAAGGTGGGCGCTGTGAAGCCTGCGAAGGCGATGGCATGATTAAAGTCGCGATGCACTTTTTACCTGACATGTATGTGCCCTGTGATGCCTGTCATGGCAAGCGCTACAATCGCGAAACATTGGAAGTCGGTTATAAAGGCAAGAACATTTCCGATGTGTTAAACATGACGGTTGAAGATGCAGCAGAATTTTTTAATGCCATTCCCGTGATTCACCGCCGTTTAGATACCTTGATGCAAGTTGGCTTGGGTTATATCCGTTTGGGTCAGGCAGCAACTACCCTGTCTGGTGGTGAAGCACAGCGGGTGAAACTGGCGCGCGAACTGGCAAAACGAGATACAGGCAAAACCTTGTATATTCTGGATGAGCCGACCACAGGGCTGCATTTTCATGACATTGCCAAGCTGCTCGATATCCTGCATGAGCTACGCAACAAAGGAAACTCTATTGTGGTGATTGAACATAATCTGGATGTGATTAAAACTGCCGACTGGATTATCGACTTAGGGCCTGAAGGTGGCTCTGGTGGTGGTGAAATCATTGCCGAAGGCACACCTGAGCAAGTGGCAGAAGTTGCGATTTCACATACAGGGCGTTTTTTAAAACCTCTTTTACAAGATAAATAATCTCACTTTAGGCTTGTAGAAACCAAAAGATGTATAGTTCGTCTGTGCATCTTTTTTTATAGATTGATGTCAATTTTGTGACAAATGCAAACATTGAAAAATGTCTTTCAAAATAGTTTGCTTCTTTCCTAATAGCTTTGTAACTTTCAATATAATCTTGTGTAATTAGAGTAACATAATGTAATAGAGGTAAATTTATTTAACCTTATGATATTTATTATTTAATTATATTATTTTTCAAATAAAAATGAGAACCGCTTTTATAATAATAATTATTATATTTTAATAAAATTGCGTTTTTACAAATCATAAATCCATATTTAATTATTTTATTCGATGACAAATCGTCTAATTAATAACCTATTTTTCTTCCACAATTCATTCACATTTCCGATAGCTGATTGTTAATACGGCAAATTTTAAATCCCCAAAAAACAAGTTTATTTGATCATTTTTTAATCATCATCAAACTTAAATCGCAAAACTTAAAAATATAATCCGTTTACATTCATTGACTTAATATTTTGTAACAATACAATAATCCCCAGAATCAAACTAAACATACTGGAACTCAACATGAAAAAAATCGGTTTAGCAGCTGCAGTTCTATTCGCCATGACTGGTGCTCACGCATACCAATTTGAAGTGCAAGGTCAGTCAGAATATTTAAATACTACTGCCAATGACAAAAACTACACAGGTGACCTTCAAGGTACTTACTATTTCAAAAATGTTGATGCTTCTAAAGGCCCTTTAGCTGAAGCTGCATTTTTAAACAAAGCATCAAATGTATCTGTTGGTTATAGCTATGAACAATATAGCCAAAAAAATAGCGTCAACTATCATATCGGTACATATGGCGTGAAAGGTGAAACTTACTTCACAACTCCTTACACTGCTTCAATTCCGTTATATGCAAGTGCGTCTTACAACCACACTGATGTAGATAGCAAAAATAATTTTGCTCGTGATGACAAAGGCGACCGCTATGCATTAGAAGTTGGTGCAATGCCTACAAACAACTTCTTGGTTGCTGTTGGTTATAGCAACGTTGCAAACCAGTTCTCTCTAGATACTTTCCGTATCTTGAACAAAGGTTTTGTGAATGCTGTTGGCGAAACTGCTTCTATCAGTGACAAACAAGATGTTGTAACTGCGCGTACTAAATACGTTGGTGCGATTGATGGTACTAACATGTCACTTGGTTTTGATGCAGGCATCGTGTTTGGTCAAGCAACATCTTATGAGTTCAACACTGACCTTTACTTGACACCTAAACTAAGCGTTGGTGCATCATTTGCAGGAACTTCTGAATCAGAAGCTGTATTTGACAAAATCTGGGGTGCAAACGTGAATTACTTCATCACTCCTGCTGTCTCTGTTGGCGCAACTTATACTAATGCAAACTCTAGCCATACAACTGGCAACAACTTCGACACTCAAACTATCGGTTTGAATGCCAAAGCACGTTTCTAATTTAGATATTTTATCTAAAGTAAAAAAGGACTCATCTGAGTCCTTTTTTTATTGCCTACACGCTCAGTATTACTTTTTTGGGCTTAAAAACTGCACGTTTTCACAACTTAAAAGCAAGTTGTGACTGATGATCAATAATTTACTAAAAAATAAAATGTACTAAATCGTAAAATTGCACCGCTTTATTACTGACATTCCATGTGGGGGCTGCTAGCATCTAGCTACCCTTTGCTGCCACTATTTCTACATGGAACTCATCAATTTCATTTTACATGTTGACCAACATCTTCTTGAATTTATTAAAGAATATGGTACTTGGATTTATGCCATTCTATTTTTGATTATTTTTGTCGAAACAGGTCTAGTGGTCATGCCATTTTTACCAGGCGACAGCCTGTTGTTTGCAGCAGGTGCGCTTGCGGCAAGTACAGGGCAAATGGATCCGTGGCTTTTAATTGGCTTGCTATTTATCGCTGCCGTGCTCGGTGATACTTTAAACTATCACATCGGGCGCTACATTGGTCCTCGCATATTTGAAATGGAATCACGCTTTATTAAAAAAGATCATCTCCTTAAAACCCATGTATTCTTTGAAAAATATGGTGGAAAAACCATTATTATTGCGCGCTTTATGCCATTTATTCGTACCTTCGCACCTTTTGTTGCTGGTGCAGGTCGTATGAACTACAAACATTTTTTAACTTTTAATGCAATTGGTGGATTTGCTTGGGTCGGTTCATTTATTACCATTGGTTATTTTTTTGGTACACGTCCTTTTGTCAAAAATAACTTTAGCCACCTCATGCTCGGTATTATTGTATTTAGCTTACTTCCTGCCGTTATTGAGTTTGTGCGGGCAAAAATCCGTAGCAACAGAGCCAGCTAAACTAAAAAATAAAAAAAAGGTCGAATCATCGACCTTTTTTTATGTGGTTTATTTTTTCACGGTCAAGATTCGGCAGTTTTTAAAATGCGCAGCCTGCACAATGGCATCCTGCTGCCCCAGTAGTTGGGCGATTTCACTACGCTTGGTATTGGATGATTGTCCCAAATTTACGGAAAAGGTTGGGCCAAAGCCCCAGCCACCTCGCCCAAAACCACCACCTACACCAACACCCACCCCAACACCAGTCCGTTTTTCTGGCTCTACGCCTTGTTCTAGATAGTGCTGAATACGGTCATATTCACCTTGTAGCTGTGTACAGTTTAGTGCCTGATACTGGGTGGGCGACACATAACTAGGTTTGACCGTTGTGGCACAACCTGTCAATGCCATGCCAACCACTATACTTGCTGCTATCGCCCAGTTTTTCATGTCTCACCTCAGGAAAGTTGTTCTATTTCTGCAAACAAAGCCGAATACGCCTGACTGAGTTTGTGTTCGGGTGCCAGATAAATCAAAGGTTTATTCTTGTGGTGTGATTCTTTCATCAGGATCGAAGGCGGCAACATGTTATTCAAGACAGGTAAACCCTGTTCTTTAAGTTGCTGTACCACTTCACGCGGCAGTTTTGCCTGAGCCTGAAACTGATTCACTACAATCCCTTCAATTTCCAGTCGTTGATTATGATCATCTTGCGTTTCTAAAATATTTTCAATGAGTGTTTGTAAGGCACGTTGTGAAAATACATCACAATCAAAGGGAATAAGTACACGGTCAGCCGCAATGAGCGCTGACAGGGTAAAGAAGTTAAAAGCGGGTGGCGTATCAATATAAATACGATCATATTTTCCAGACAGCTCAGCAATAGCATCGCGCAGTTTATAAATTTTATGTTTGCTTTCCAGACTGTATTCGAGTGCCCCAAGGCTAGGGCTTGCGACCAAAATATCGAGATGACTAAACGGTGACTGATGGGTATAGCTTTCCAGACCTTGTACCCGTGACTTCAGCAATGCTCCGAGCGTATTGCCAATCAGGCTTTTACTTGAGGTTCCCAAAACTTCCTGATAAAAATTTTCAATATTCGGTTCCAATGCCTGCTGACGACCATTAAAAGTGGCGGCATCTCCAAGCAGGTATTGGCTGGCATTGGACTGCGGATCGAGGTCAATCACCAGTGTTTTTAAACCATGATGGGCACTGAGACTGGCAAGGTTCACCGCAATGCTAGATTTCCCAACGCCACCTTTTTGATTGAAAATGACACGTGTCAGCATAGTTTTATCCTAATTATTTTAATGGTCTGATGCCCTAGTCTACCCTAGAGCCTTTTGTCAGTAATTAAAGCTGTCCAACAATTATGAAAATACGGGCTTGATCTTCACCAACAGTAAAATCGCAAACAGGGCAATCCAAGCAATCACGATACCTGCACGGCGCTGTACCAGTAAAATACCTTCTTTACGACGAAAGGCTTTGATTAATGAAGAAAAGATAACGACAAATAGCGCGGCTTTAGCATAAAACCAAGGTTGCACCTGAAAATGCTTCATCCATAACAACGCACCACCCGTCAGCAACATGAGTGTAAAAGTTGAATGTTGCAATGCAATCACCAAACGCGGTGTTTTGGCGGCAAGCTGCTCATCCTGCAGACGAAATAGATGCCTACTACTAAGCGCGAGCATCAACAGTAACAATACAACGCCTACACCATGCAGGATTTTTAATAAGAGCAACGTATTCATGCAGTATCCTTAAGCTTTAGGTGCATGAGCACATTCTGGACTATCGGGTGCTTGACCTTGCCATTCGCTTGGCAAATAAGCATGAATGGCTAAGGCATGAATCGCATTCGGCGCCAGTAATTCTGCTGCAAGTGTATAAATTTTTTGATGACGCTGGACTAAGCGCAAGCCCTCAAATGCTTCACTGACAATCACCACCTTAAAATGTGATTCTTTTCCAGGATAATACCCTCCATGCCCTGCAGATTCATTAATCACTTCTAAATGGGTAGGCTGTAAATGTTGTAACCGCTCAATTAATTGTTGCTCTAAACTCATGAGAAACTGTCCTATTACATAAAAAGATCATGTCTTGAGTATAGCAATTTTTGATAAATTCACAGGGTTTTCTACTCGGTGAAAGCATTTGGATGGCGATCAGGATTTAAAATTTTCCAGATTTTGCTTTTATTTTATGCAATTAATTCAATAAACCTAGAAAATGAGTTGATTCTAAATCTACTTAATGTAATATATGCCTCACGCGGGAATAGCTCAGTTGGTAGAGCATAACCTTGCCAAGGTTGGGGTCGCGAGTTCGAGTCTCGTTTCCCGCTCCAGATTTGGTTTTTTTAGTGCAAGTTTTAGTAAAAACTGCTCAATATGCGGGAATAGCTCAGTTGGTAGAGCATAACCTTGCCAAGGTTGGGGTCGCGAGTTCGAGTCTCGTTTCCCGCTCCAAATTCAAAAGGCACTTATCGAAAGGTAAGTGCCTTTTTCTTTGCGTAATTTACTCTCAGGAGAAAACTCCATAAAGATGGAGTGCATACTCACACATCACCACCAAGTAAAAATAAGACTGCTATCAGAGTTTTAGTATCTCTATCATTTTCTAAAAATTTTTAGTTCGTTCAATCTCTTACTGTACATTTCCCCAATCTTTCTCATATTTTTATATAGATTTTTAACTTGAATTTTTCGGCTGAAAAGTATGGAAATAGATCTTTCCATCGCTTGCTTCAAGCTGATTCAAGAGCAAATAACAACCATTAAAAAGCCTGAGTTGATCACTCAACTCAGGCTTGGTTTCAAATACAACAATTTATAGATAATTCACCACATGCGGTACGATGTCATGCAAGGTACGCCCGTTGCAGGTTTCGCCTAACGCAGACATTTTCCATGCACCGTCATGACGGTAGACTTTAGCAATAATCAATGCCGTGTAGTTACCTTTGGCTGACAAATTATAGTGCGCAATTTGCTGATTACTATTTTGATCGACCAAGCGACAAAACGCATTTTCAACTTTTTCAAATGTTTGACCACGGAAACTACTGATGGTAAAGACAATCGAGCTGACATTGGACGGTACTTGGCTTAAGTCAACATAAACCACTTCATCATCGCCATCGCCTGCACCTGTCAGGTTATCGCCCGAATGTACAATACTGCCGTCACGGCTACGCAATTGCCCAAAGTAGACATTATCGATTTGGCGCTTGTTCGCATCAAAGGTGATTGCCGATACGTCCAAATCAATGCTGTTGTTACCACCACCAAACATGCCAAATAAACCACCACTTTTGGCAACGTCCCAACCTGCGCCTAAAAAGATTTTAGACAGACTTGAACCATCTTGTTTTGCGAGTGAAATTTTCTGACCTTTAACTAAGCTAATGCTCATGTTTTTTCCTATTTTATGATCGTTGGCCTAAATTGAGTACTGACGCCAACCAAGTAATATAACTGTTGCGATTTCGCGAACAAATGATGACTTTACCATAGCCTTGAAACTTTAAGACCATGCCTTCGCCACTGGTGACACTATTTAACAAATTGCTGAACATGCCACGATTACGCGAACTTGGCATGCCTATGTTGTAGCTTAACGATGAATCCCATGCCACCACATGACCATTGTCAATAATGGTTTCCCCATTTTGAGGATTGACCTCAACTTCCATCAGCGTGCCACAACCTGAAATACACAGTTGCCCCTGCCCTGAGGTTTCCATCACTACAAAACCACCATTGTCACCAAACAGGCTACCACCCAAATTGGTCTGAACTTTGGCTTTGACATTGACCTGTTCGGTTGAAGCGACAAAAGCCCCATCGGACAGCACATATTGCTGCTGACCAATATTTAAAATCTGCATGTCACCATCGAGATTTGGTGAGAGCAAACATTCACCAGCCCCAAAAGAGGCTTTGATTTCTTGTTGAAACAGCGATTCACCTGTTGTGAATTTACGCATCACTGACTGGAACAAACCACCACGCAAGTTACCGCCAAGCTCCAGATTTGATTCCATCATGACCATGGCATCGGATTCACAATAAATTTTTTCACCCTGACGCAGTGATACATGTAAAAACGGTTCAGGTGTACCAACCAAGTTAAATTCAGCCATGTTGTGATCCTCTTAATTTAAAATCTGTTTTGCCTTGGCTTGTTCAAGCCACTGTGGGAACTCTTGTAGCATCAAATCATACAGCTCACTTTCTGAGAGGCTCTGCAAATGGTCAATGGCAAAGAAATTACAGTTGTCTACCACACGGTCAGTTAAGGTATCCAGCTGTTCTAAAATGCCATAACCACGCCCACCGATCCCGATAAACTGCCAGAAAATCGGCTGGTTAGAGTTTTCACGTAACAAGCGTTTAATCTGTGTCGCACTGCCAACACCACCATCGGAAATAAATACGATATAGACAGGCAAATCATCTGGCTGTTCTTTGAGAAAATACTGCACCACCTCCTGTATCACAGCGGGTTCATTGTTAATACACGCCCCTGCCTGCCATTTTTTATAACCGCCCTGTTCGCAGTTAATAAAATCAGGCAGGTTATGCAATGACACATCGCTTAAACGCAGAGGGCGCTCGGCAAATGCCCAACATTCAAAATTGGCATCGTCATCAAAGTTGACCGCTAGCGGCATCACCCGATTCAGCACTTTCTGCACATCACCACGACGATATTGCCCCAGCATGGAACCTGAATAATCCAGCACCAATGCCACGCGTGCCCGCACGCCGATAAGCTGATTTTTTTCCAGACTGATCAGAGATTTTTTGGTTAAATTCAGCAAATGCGGGGCATCTGCCTGTACCTTGTCTAAAATGATTTTTTTACGCAAATCCACAGCCGAGATACCCGATACAACTGGCGCTACAGGCGTACTGACCTTGGCGCCAAAATGTTTGACCAAGGTTTCTAAGCCACCACTAAAACCTTGCCCAATGACAGCTAAACGCCATGCATCATTTTTAAAATACACCTCAAGCAACAGCAGGGCTTTTTCTTGTTTAAAGCTGCTTCCGAGCAAGCGATAACTGGCTACAACCTGCGACTGGCTATTGATTAGCTCAACCACACCACTTTGGATATCGTGCATACTGAGCTGTTGATTTTCTAAGGCAGCACAAAATACCAAGCGAGAAACTATATTGGGATTGGTTTTGGCAAGGTTGATCTGAAATTCATGGATTGCTCCACTCACGCTATAGCAGACCTCTTTTTGCGGTGAATGAGGTTGGTTATAAAAAACCATGTAATCGTCATGAATCAGCCGATCATGCTGATCTAAAGCAAAACAGGACAGATCAAGGGTATGCAGAGTGTTAAATTGAATTCGTAACCGAAATTGCTGTTGTTCGAATAAGTTTTTCAGCGGGAGTTTTTGCCCTGAAATGAGTTCCATGTGAATAGGTTCTTGTCGATTAGCACTTGAAAAACTGCCTCTAAACAGCTTTTCAAGTGCTAAAAGATTGCTCTTTTAGCACTTTGGAACTTATACAGCTACACCATAGCTGGCAGCCAATGCACCTAAACCACCATTGAAACCTTGACCGACAGCTTTGAATTTCCATTCGCCACTGTGACGGTACAATTCACCAAAAATCATTGCTGTTTCAGTACTGCCATCTTCTGACAAGTCGAAACGTGCCACTTCTTCATTGGCATTGTCTTTGTTCAATACACGGATATAGGCTTTGTCGACTTGGCCAAAATTTTGACCATTTTGCTGACCTTCGTGAATGTTGACCGCAAAAATTACTTTTGCCACATCCGTAGGGACTTTGGCTAAATTAACCGATACAGTTTCATCATCGCCATCGCCTTCACCTGTACGGTTATCACCGTTGTGAACTACTGAGCCACAGTCTGACTGTTTTTGGTTAAAGAAAATAAAGTCGGTATCGCGACGCACTTTACCATTTTCACTGACTAAGAATGCCACAGCGTCAAGGTCAAAAGCCTTACCATCGGTCACACGCGGGTTCCAGCCCAAGCCAAGATCGACAAGGTTCATGCTCGGTGCGGTTTTAGATAAGTTGATGTTGCCGCCTTTAGACAAGTTAATTGCCATGATTTAAATTTCCTTCTGCTGTATCAAATTAAATTAATGTTGTTTTTTACTATAAGAAATTGAAGATAAAACTGCCCAAACAATAAAGGCAATCCCGATCAAACCAGTGACCACTTCAGGAACATGCACGCCTGTACCACTGGCGAGCATAATCAATGCCAGCGCACCAATTGCATAATGCGCGCCATGCTCTAGGAATATATAGGCATCTAATGTGCCTTTTTCAACCAAGAAGACCGTCATAGACCGTACAAACATCGCACCGATTGCCAAACCGAGCATAATAATCACTACATCGTTGGTAATCGCAAATGCCCCAATCACGCCATCAAAACTAAACGAAGCATCGAGAACTTCCAGATATAAAAAACCGCCGATGCCACCTTTTGCTACGGTTGCAACAGTGTCACCTATCGATGCACCTTGCTGATGATTTTCGGTTCCTTTGTCATCTGCATCACTACTTTCGAGCAAATGACCAATCACCTGCACGCCAATATAAATCACAATGCCCCATATCCCTGATGCCACCACAGCCAGTTTGGTTGCTTCTGGTACAAAGTGCGCCATAACCAACAATGAAATCAGCGCCAAAAATACTGAAATCGCAGGAATACTGGCTAAATTGGCGAGTTTGGACTCTAACCAGTGAAACCAGTGTGAGTCTTTTTCGTCATCAAACAAGAAGTTCAAGAACACGAGCAGCAAGAACATACCGCCAAAAGCTGCAATTTCAGGATGATGTGCCAAGAGTTTTTCAGAGTAACTTTTCGGGTCATTCAGTGCCAGTTGAGCAACATCGACAATGCTCATATCTGCGGTCACTCCCACAATTAACAATGGGAATAACAAGCGCATACCAAATACGGCAACAATAATCCCTGCGGTTAAAAACAAGGTGCGCCAGAACTGGTTCCATGTTTTGAGTACCGAAGCGTTGACTACAGCATTGTCAAATGACAGTGAAACTTCCATCACGGCTAAAATCCCCGTGATGGCAAGGGCTTTGAGCATCGTCATCAGCCCCGCGTCTGCCCCGTGGGTAAAGCCCCAGTAGGCAGATAGCGCAAGGCAGACCATGCTGAAAATTATCGAAAAACGAAAATGTTTCATCGAACCTGCTCAGTTAGATATTGATACCATATTGATGGCACATCATACGCAGACCACCCGCATAACCCTGTCCCACTGCTCGGAATTTCCATTCATCGTTGTGGCGATACAATTCACCAAACACCATCGCGGTTTCAGTCGAATAATCTTCATTCAGATCAAAACGTACAATTTCATGCTGTGAAGCATTGTTTACAATACGGATAAAGGCATTTTGCACCTGACCAAAGTTTTGGCGACGTGCTTCAGCATCATGAATGGTTACCGTGAAAATGATTTTTTGCACATCGGCAGGTAAGCGCATCAAATCAATTTTCAGGCTTTCGTCATCGCCATCTCCCGCACCTGTGCGGTTGTCACCAGTATGTTCGACTGAACCTTCTGGTGAGCGTGGCTGGTTATAAAAAATAAAATCATGTTCGCCACGAACTTTATCATTTGCCCCCAATAAAAATGCAGATGCGTCCAAATCAAAATCGACGCCATCGGTTGCACGCGCATCCCAGCCTAAACCCACTAAAACTTGGGTTAATGACGGATCAGTCTTGCTGAGTGAAAGATTGCCGCCTTTATTTAATGTAATTGCCATTTTATTGTTTCCTCTTATTTCAACTATTTGCGCCCGACTGTCCATCTAAAGCCGAAGCCATAATGTTCATCGAGCTTTTGTTGGTCATCAAAATATTGCACTTGGCGGTTGGCTTGGATTTGCCCGCCGACATTACGTAATTCAACAATCGCACAGGTACTAAGGTAACCGCCTTCGTTGACGGGTACTTCAATCGGTGGCTGATTGGGAAGCTGTATGTTTACAATAGCATCGGTTGCTGCCCAATTTGCTGCACCTTCGTAAATATATGTATAAATAACAATACGTTTAACCTGATCCCAATGTTCACCATTGATCCACAGATTTTCACCGTTTAAAGATGAGCCTGTGCGGTCATCGCCTTGTAACTCGGCATAAGGCGATTTTTCATAACTGCCAAAACGATTGCCAAGCGCCTGAATAATATGATTCGTACCATTTTGCATCTCAATCATGGCGCCCAAGTCCAAATCCACCGACTGTGATGCACTCAGCTTGCGGAAGAAACTCTTGCCACGATCGCCGCCTGAACGATTCCAGTTCAAATTCACCTGAATCTTGCCAAACGAACCATTGTGTTTGGTCAGGTTAATCGATGAATTAGGCTTATCTAAGCGAATCTTGGACAGGTTAATCGAGCTTGGTGGCGGTGTCGGTTGTGCTGTTGGGGTTGCCGAACGGGTAGGCTGACCAAAAACATTTTGGCTGCTGCTTGAATTCGCACTTGGTGGTGCGATCGGATTAGGCGGTGTTTGAGTATCTGCAACATCGACCCCAAAGTTTTCTGCGAGTGGTTTTAGTCCACCATTAAAACCCTGATCGACAAAACGATATTTCCAGCGTCCATTGTGGTTATACACTTCCGCCAAAATCAGCGCCTTTTCGGTTTTGCTCTGAGTATTGATCTCGGATGTTGCAACCACATGACCATCACTGAGTAAATCAATACTCAGCCGTTGTAAATCTCGAATATGCGCAGGCTCACTCAGCGTGGCACAAATCGCAATTTTGCCAATCACACTATCAAGCTGTGCAGTATTGATTCGGATTCGGGTTAAATAGTCGGGTTGGCTACTCGATTCAAATAACTGAATGCTTTGATTCGGGGTATGGGTTTGTCCATAGAAAATCATGTCAGCATCACCACGGACTTTTTGCGTGGTCTGTGCCAGCAAGTACGCGGTAATGTCTAAATCTATGGCTTGGGGAACACGCGCTCGGATTACGAGCTCGACTGACGTTGTCGGTAAAACCGTATTGGCACCTGCGATAAGTTGCATCACACACCTTTTGTTATGTTCTCAGTTTGATGTCTAAATAAAATAAGGGTTTTGCATTTTTAATGCGAAATCTTTATAGAAAAACAACACTTTATATAGACTTTAATTATAAATTACGATTTTATTTATATCATAGATCCGCCTTCCCCCCAACGAATCTTGCATAAAAAAACAAACCCCCAAAGGATTGAAACTTTGAGGGTCTAAATATCAATTAAATCAGAACTTAATAACGAACTGCCCGTTTCGAGTTGGAATCCCGCCACATGAAACGTCACTGTGCGATGTTTTTATTCATGATGAAAGAAGTCTATTTTTGGAGTTTAAGCAACTACCTACGCCCCCGAAGCAAGGCAGTTGCATGGTTTATTATTTAGTCTGACCCTGGTTCAATGCGGCGTCCATGTTCCAAAATCCATATCCGCTGTGGATGACGATTCCTACGATATTTGTAGGCAATAAATAACCCGATAAACCAAATTGGTGAAGCAAACAATGAAATACGCGTATCATGATCCAGACACAAAATTGCCACCACGAATACCATAAAGGCAATGCCCGCCCAGCTCATAAAAATACCTGCTGGCATTTTATAGACTGATTGTTCATGTAAATCAGGGCGTTGTTTACGGTAAGCTAAATATGACAATAAAATCATACCGAAGGCAAATACCGTTAAAATCGAAGTAAATGCCGTCACAATAATAAATGCAGACATCACACTTGGCGTAATAAACAGAATCAATGTGCCTGCCACCACACAGCCCATCGAACACAAAATGGCTTGTACGGGAACTTTGCCTTTGGACAATTGCGTAAAGCGTTGCGGTGCATCGCGCTCAACGGCAAGGCCATAAAGCATACGGCTGGTGGCAAAAATCCCACTGTTTGCAGACGACATGGCCGACGTCAGCACCACAAAATTCACCACGGCAGCAGCAGCGGTGAGCCCCACCAGTTTAAACAGCGCAACAAAAGGACTTTGGTTTGGGTCAACATGTTGCCAAGATGTCACCGAAATAATTACCAGCAATGCGCCAATATAAAATAATAGAATGCGCCAAGGAATCGAATTAATGGCTTTAGGTAATGATTTTTCAGGATTTTTGGTTTCTGCTGCGGTTGTCCCCACCAACTCAATGCCTAAAAAGGCAAATACGGCCATTTGAAAACCACTTAAAAAACCAGTAATGCCATGCGGCAAAAACGCTGCTGGATCGGTAATATGTACCACAGATGCTTTCACACCATTTGGTGAAACAAAACCCACTGAAACAAGAACTACACCTAAAACCAAAAATGCAATAATCGCTACAATTTTAATCATGGAAAACCAGAATTCGGTTTCGCCAAACATTTTGACCGTCAGCAAATTGAGTGCGGTTAAAATACTAATCGTGGCTAAAGCAGGAATCCAAATGGGTAAACTCGGATACCAAAACTGCATATAGCCGCCTATGGCAATAATATCGGCAATCGCAGTAACGATCCAACCGAGCCAGTACGACCAGCCCAGAAAAAACCCTGCCCAAGGCCCTAAATAGGCGGTGGCAAAATCTACGAAAGATTTATAGCTGGTGTTGGAGAGTAATAACTCTCCCATTGCTCGCATGACAAAAAAGAAGAAAAAGCCAACAATCATATAGGTCAATAAGACCGATGTTCCTGAGGAGGCAATGGTCTGTCCCGCCCCCATGAACAATCCAGTCCCGATCGCGCCACCAATAGCGATCAGCTGAATATGTCTGTTACTTAATGCACGGTCAAGCTGTGGTTCCTGCTCCATATGATGATGACCCAGTAGATCACCATCCCCCATCAATGCGTGAGTCTCTTTATTTTCCCGATTCATCGCCACTCCTAGCCAGCATTGCGCTGTAATTAACTGTCAATCCTTTTCATTTCTGCTGTGACGGAAGTTGTGAGGTGCCTAAGCACCTGTATCTTCTGTCAGCATAAGCCCTGCACGTAATCCTTTTTGTACGTTCGGGTTGGGAAATAAAATCCATTCTTGTATGTGCTGCACCCGCGTTTCCTGCTGTTGCTGGGTACACAATAAGTCTCCCTGCGCAAACACGCTAAAATTCGGGGCATCATCACTGAGATACAGCTTGAAGTCGTCATGTTGCTTGAGCAGTGAATACTGCACTTTGAACTGACGCATCGCACTGGATTTACCACGTAGTGGTAAAGTTTGCCCTGCCACAACACTGCGTAACATCGCGTCAGTTGCCTGAAACTGACTCAAGTCGTTGCAGCCAAACGGCAAGGCTTTGCCCAACTCCAGCGTACAGCTAGAGGCTTGGCAAGTTTCTGCTGTCAGCTGGCTAAAGGTGCGTCCAAGGCTCTGGTGTCGTACCAGAGCATCTAGATCTGCCGCCTCCAGCGAGCGTAAAAATTCAGGATCGAAAGGTTCACTTTTATATGGCAGTAAACCAAAAGTCGGTAACAGTGATGCGCGAATGGCGGTGTGCAAGTCATAGTGCAGACGAGTCGCCTGCAAGTCACTGTGCTGCATAAAATGCTGCACCAATTGTTCCAACCCTTTGGCACGTGCGGTTTCAGCGCTTTCTGTAAACTCACTGACCCCGCCCATAAACATACGGTTCAGGTCAGCATTCAGATAACGCTGTCCCTGACGCATGGCTTCAGGATTACCCAAAATGATCAACAAACGCACATGCAAGGTCAGCTTGCCAGTAAATAAGTCGGCACAAAGCTGATTCAGCAATTCAATCGGTGCAGTTTCATTGCCATGAATACCAGCCGAAAGCACCACCACTTTGTGATAGTCCTGCACTGGCGTCAGTTCCAGTACCCCTTCTGCCAGCCAGTGCCAATCAAAACCGTGCTGCTGTCCCAGCTGTGGCTCAGGGAATTGCCCACTGAGCGTCATTGCTAAAAAATCCTGCATCACTGACCACTCCTAAATCTGTTGGAACGGATAGATCGAACCTAAATTCAGCAATACCGTAAGTTCATCCAGTGCCTGACGGCTTTCGATCAACAACTGAGGATCGACCAGATCGGCTTGAGTTAAACGGTCACGGTAATGACGATCCACCCATTGATTCAATGCGCCAAATAGCTGCTCATTCATCAACACTTTCGGATTAACCGCTTGTAGTTCCTGTTCATTCAAAGCAACCCGCAAACGTAAGCAAGCAGGCCCGCCACCGTTTTGCATACTTTCACGCAGGTCAAATACCTTAATGTCATCAATCGGGGTGCCCATTTTAATCATGTCATTCAGGTAGCCCCAAACTGCCGCGTTTTTGCGGGATTCTTCAGGCACTACAATGCTCATGCCACCGTCGGGACGCGTTAAAATCTGACTGTTAAACAGATAAGTCGCGACAGCATCATCCACCGAAACACGCTGGGTCGGCACTTCAATCGCAATCAGCTCTTGCTCTAGAGTTGCCATTTTGCGGCGGATTTCATCGAGCGCCTGTGTCTGATGTAAAAATGCCTGTTGATGGTGAAACAATACTTGCTGGTTGCTGACCGCGATCACGTCATTATGGAAAACGCCCTGATCAATCACGTCAGGATGCTGCTGCACAAACACCGTGTGTGCAGCATCGAGCTGATGCAAACGTGCGATCGCTTCACTGGCTTCACGGGTCTGACGCGCAGGGTAACGTTTTGGCCCTGCTTCACCATTAAAATGCTGCTGCCCATACACAAACACCTGCACACTGCGCTCGGCATAGCTGCCACCTAAACGGTTATGGTTGGCTGCACCTTCATCGCCAAATAACGCCACTTGCGGCAACGCCGCATGATGGGCGAAATGCTGCTCGTCACGGAAAATCGCCTGCAACACTTGCGAAGTGGTATCCGCTTCAATCGAACGGTGAAACTTATTGTTTAAGTTGGCTGCGGTAAAATGCACCCGACCATCAGCACTATCGGCAGACGGTGACACGGTTGCTGCATTGGCTGTCCACATACAGGATGCCGAACTCAGTGATGAGAGCAATTGCGGTGCGTACTGCATCGCCTGTGCCAACACGCTGGCATCATCGCCACGGAAACCGAGTTTACGCAACATCGGCACATGTGGACGCTCATGCGGCACCAACACGCCTTGCTTTAAGCCCAAATCACTCAGGGCTTTCATTTTTTCTAAACCTTGCTTGGCCGCAAGTTTCGGGTTGGACACCAGATTGCGGTGTTTGGTTGAGGCTTCATTGCCAAACGACAAACCTGCATAGTGGTGAGTGGGGCCAACTAAACCATCAAAATTAACTTCGTAACCTAACATTTTCTTCTCCAATTTCCGTGGCTTATTACAACACCAACCCTGGTGTTAATTTTTCAGGCAGGCTCAGGCTATCGGTTTCCAACGATGCCATAGGCCATGCGCAGTAGTCCGCTGCATAGAAAGCACTTGGACGATGGTTGCCCGATGCCCCCACACCGCCAAACGGGGCAGCACTCGATGCCCCTGTTAAAGGTTTGTTCCAGTTAACAATCCCTGCACGAGCTTCAATCAACAGCTCGTCAAACAACGCGCGTTGAGTCGCAATCAGACCGACGGCTAAACCAAAGCGGGTTTTGTTCGCCAACTCTACCGCTTGTGCAAAATCGTCATAGCGCTGAATACAGGTCAATGGCCCGAAATATTCTTCATCGGGTACATTGGCAACGCCTGTCACTTCTAAAATGCCCGCACTGAGTAAGCTGCTATCCGCTTGCAAACGGGTCATGGCGAGCAGTGAATTCGCACCCAAATCTAGAAGAGCTTGCTGTGCCTGTAACATGCGCTCCGCCGCAGCCGATGAAATCACTCCACCCATAAACGGTTGTGGCTCAGCATCCCAAGCGCCAATCTGTAACTTGCCTGCTACTTCAACCAAACGCTGAATAAATGCATCGCCTTGTGCGCCACGTTTCACCAAAATACGACGGGCACAGGTACAGCGTTGTCCCGCAGAAATAAAGGCAGACTGAATCGCGACATTCACTGCGGCATCCAGATCTTCAAAATCTTCCACGATCAGCGCGTTGTTACCGCCCATTTCCAGTGCCAAGATTTTCTCAGGGGCACCTGCCAACTGACGATTCAACTGGTAGCCAGTATTGGCGCTACCTGTAAACAATAAACCATCAATTTCAGGGTGTTGTGCAAGGGCTTCGCCTGTTTCACGACCGCCTTGAACCAAGTTCAACACACCATTTGGTAAACCTGCCTGTTGCCATAACTTCACGGTTGCTTCGGCAGTCCACGGCGTGAGTTCACTCGGTTTAAATACGATGCTGTTCCCTGCAATCAAAGCAGGGACAATATGTCCATTGGGTAAATGCCCAGGGAAGTTGTACGGGCCAAACACCGCAAGCACACCGTGTGGGCGGTGACGTAACGATGCCACGCCATCTGCCATGCTGGTGCTGCTCTCACCTGTGCGCTGCTCATAAGCACGCAGTGAAATCGCCACTTTACCGATCATGGCTTGCACTTCGGTCAAGGTTTCCCAGTACGGTTTACTGGTTTCCTGGCTAATCACTTCCGCCAACTGGTTTTTGTTTTGTTCCAGCAAACTGGCAAAGCGTTGTACCACTTCAACCCGCGCGTCCAGACTTTGACGTGCCCAGTGTTTAAATGCACTTCGGGCGGCCTGACAAGCGGCATCTACATCGGCTGAATTTGCTGAATTTGATTTCCAAATCAATTGGTTAGTTATAGGGTTGGTTTTTTCTAAGGACGTACCTCGCCCTTGCAGCCATGTTCCTGCAATATATAAAGCTTGTTCTGACATGTTATTTTTCCAATGGATTAAGTGCCAAAATACGGACTGACTGCCCTTCAATCACTTCAAGCTGCTGTGCCTGCTCGACAGTTAAATACAGCGTTTCATCGTGCAACTGACCTTGGATCAGCAAGGCGCGATAGTCGTAGTACGCATCGTTTGCAACTAAATAATGGGAAGGAGATTTTTTGCTATCGACCGCACCAATTTTGACAGTCACCAGACGACTGTCCTTGACTGCGCGTAAGTCATCCAGTTCGGCTTCAATGGTCGGCCCTGCATCAAAAATATCGACATA
This sequence comes from Acinetobacter brisouioides, assembly GCF_004331075.1. GTDB lineage: Bacteria > Pseudomonadota > Gammaproteobacteria > Pseudomonadales > Moraxellaceae > Acinetobacter. The sequence goes on from NZ_SJNX01000007.1 coordinate 137,714, forward strand.
GCCCTGATAACGCAGTCCTTCTGCTTCCAGCACATGGTAGGCAGGCAAGGTTTGTGGATGCACTTTACCAATCACATTGCGTGCGCTCTCAGGCAGCAAGTCCACATACAGCGGATAACGCGGCATCAGTTCGGCAATAAAGACTTTTTGCCCGATACCACTTAAATAATCCGCAGTAGAGAAGTCCATATTGAAGAAGTGCTTACCGAGTTCATTCCAAAATGGTGAGCGCCCTTGTTCATCGGAAACCCCACGCATTTCTGCGAGTAGGCGTTGCTGAAAAAACTGGCGAAATGCCGCAATAAACAAAAAGCGGATTTTCGACAAGAATTTGCCATTGTTGCTATGCCGATAATCAGGATCAAGGAACAAAGTACACAGTTCGCTATAGCCTGTATGGTCATTGCTTAAAAACAGCGTTGGCAAAACTTTATAGACATTCAACGCCTTCGATGCATGTACCTGTGTACCCACATGAAAGTTGTACCACGGCTCGGTCAGGCCGACCGCAACTTCCAAGGCGCTCACCCCGACCACACGCCCATTGGACTGGTCTTCCAGCACAAACAGATAACCCTGTTCATGTTTGCTGGCTTCACCGTTTAAGGTGTTACGGGTACGTTCGATTCGTGCCGACAAAATATCTTTATTGGGAGGCAATGAGGTCAAGCCTGTGCCTGCTTTAGTGGCAAGCTGATAAATGTCGTCTAAATCGCGGTGCTCGGCGTGGCGTACGATCATCATGGGGCAATATCCTTATTTTACGAGACGGGCAACAGCACGTTCAAAGCGTTGTAATCCTTCGATGATATCCGCTTCAGGGATAATCAGCGATGGGGTAAAACGTACTACGTCTGTGCCTGCCACCAGTGCCAATAATCCTTCTTCGGCAGCGAGGTTCGTGACTTGTTTTGCTTGACCTGCGTATTCGTCTTTGAGCACACAGCCGATCAACAGACCTTCGCCACGCACTTGGCTAAAGACTGGATATTTGGCATTAATCGCTTCAATGCCTGCCACAAACTGCTGATGACGCGCTTTCACACCCTCAAGCACTTCTGGGCTATTGATATAGTCAAATACCGCACTGGCAACGGCACAGGCCAATGGATTACCACCGTAAGTTGTACCGTGTGAACCGACCGTTAAAACTTTGGCTAAGGCATCGGTGGTCAGCATTGCCCCGATCGGGAAACCGCCACCCAAGGCTTTGGCTGTGGTCAACACATCAGGCACAACACCTGTATTCATATAAGCATAGAGTGCGCCAGTACGACCAACTCCCGTTTGCACTTCATCAAAAATCAGTAAGGCATTGTGACGATCACACAGTTCACGCAAGCCTTTTAAAAATTCAAGCTCAGCAGGTAACACGCCGCCTTCACCCTGAATCGGTTCAACAATCACTGCACAGGTTTGATCATTAATAATTTCGGCAGCAGCAGCCAAATCATTATATGCCACATGTTGAATGCCTTCTGGCAACGGTGCAAAATCTTGCGAATATTTCGGCTGACCGCCCGCAGTCACAGTAAATAAAGTCCGACCATGAAAGGCATTGTTAAATGCTACAATGCGGTTTTTACCTTCCACACCACTGTCATTGCCATATTTACGTGCCAGTTTCAGTGCAGCTTCATTGGCTTCTGCACCTGAGTTGGCAAAAAAGACTTTATCTGCAAAGGTTGAATCAGCAAGTTGTTTCGCGAGGCGCAGGACAGGTTCATTCGTATAGCCATTGCCGATATGCCAGAGCTTTTGTGCTTGTTCGGTCAGTGCCTGAACTGCAACAGGATGGGCATGCCCCAATGCATTGACCGCGATCCCCCCAGCAAAATCAATATATTCTTTACCTTGTTGGTCCCAGACACGTGAACCTTCACCACGCACCAAAATAAAATTGGCAGGGGCAAACACTGGCACCATCCACTGGTTAAAGTCATTTCGGGTAATCGTCATTGGCTGATTCATATTAACCTCTAATTTATTGAAAAATAGCCAATTTCATTTTATGCACCAAACAAGTCACGACAGCACTGTGTCGCGTTTGTTCTATGTGGGACTAAACCGTTTAGTGCCCTGTTCATAGAGGTCTGAGGACAAGTCCGCTTGCCATCAGATGATGCATAGGGGGAAATTTTCACCCCTATTCAAACTGAAAAAATTTTCGGATTGCACCACTCAGGCACAGTTCGTAATGAATTATTTTCCTGGGTAAATGCCGCGTTCCTTGCGTGCCATCAGAATGCGCTCACAGGCCAAAATATAAGCAGAGGTGCGCAAGTTACAGTTCTTTTCTTGTGCCTTGTTCCAGACATCAGCAACCGCATCACGCATGATGGTATCTAATCGCTGATTAATTTCGGTTTCGCTCCAGAAGAAGCTCGACATGTCCTGTACCCACTCGAAGTAGCTCACGGTCACACCGCCCGCATTACAGATCACATCAGGCACCACAATGATGCCTCGGCGATGCAAAATATCATCCGCTTCTGGGTAGGTTGGGCCATTTGCGCCCTCAAGTACCAAACGTGCCTGTAATTTTTCTGCGCGTTCTGCGGTAATTTGCCCTTCGAGTGCCGCAGGAATCAGGATTTCTGCCTGAACATCCCAAAATGCCTCTGCTTCAATTTCAGTGGCATCAGCAAACCCTGCCACGCCACCGTGCTGCTGTACATGTTGTTGTAAAGCCTGAGTATTGAAACCTGCATCATTGAAAATCGTACCTGTATGATCTTGCACACAGACCACTTTCGCGCCTGTTTCGGCAAACAAAATTGCCGCTTCACTGCCGACATTACCAAAGCCTTGTACGGCGACACAACTGCCCGCAATAGGCAGACCAATTTTCTGTGCAATCTGACAACCTGTGACAAACACACCGCGTCCTGTGGCTTTCACTCGTCCAAGTGAACCACCCAGATGTACAGGTTTGCCTGTCACCACACCTGTCACGGTATGCCCTTGTTCAATCGAATAAGTGTCCATAACCCAAGCCATGACGCGCGGATTGGTGCCAACATCAGGCGCAGGAATGTCTTTTTGCGGGCCAATAATATGCCCAATTTCACTGGTATAACGACGCGTCAAACGCTCAAGCTCGGCATCTGACAACTGGCGTGGGTCGACCCGAATACCACCTTTGGCACCGCCAAAAGGCAAATTCAACACTGCGGTTTTAATGGTCATCCATGCCGACAAGGCCATGACTTCATTGAGGTCTACATTGGGATGAAAACGAATCCCGCCCTTGCCTGGCCCACGTGACAAGTTGTGTTGTACCCGATAGCCTTCAAAATGACGAATTGAACCGTCATCCATCACCACAGGCACATCCACAATCAGCGCACGTTTTGGGTTTTTTAAAGTATCAATATATCGGGTAAGGTCGCCCAGATATGGTTTAACCCGTTCAATCTGTGCCAGATAAGTCATCCATGCACTGTTATTTTGCTGCGCGTAAGAGAGATGAGTCTCCACGGCAAAATCATGTTTGTTGTGGTTTGCTTCAGCCTTGAGCTGTTCTGAAATCATATTGCCCACGTGTATTTACTCGCTACCGTTGCTTTAAGTTTTACAAAGAGCGCATTAAAATGACTCTCTCTACATCCTGTATATGTATAAACTTGTATATACAAGTTGAAATATAAATCAGTTTTTTTTAAAAAAATAGAGATGGGGTTTAAATTTTTTAAAAAACTTTATAAGATACTATTTTATAAAAATATTTTTAATTGTATTTTTCATCATTCTGTCATTTTAAAAGTTAAAATCGTAAGTTTTTAACGCACTAAACTCATGCATTTTGTAATTTTTAGGCGCATTTTTTCAGTGCATTTACGGTTAAACATGTACAACGCCCATACATTTTCAAGGCAATCTAGTAGCGAGTCGTTGGCGTAAATTTACCTTTCAAATAATAGCGACTACCTGGGTAAATCAGTCGAGCACTCGACACAATATGTTCACCTGTCCATGTACGGCGTTTGAGCAATAGGCACGGTTCGGTCTTGCTGATTTCCAGCCATTTGCATTCTTTGGCATTGGCTAAAATCGCTTCAACAATATGCTCACCCTGACTAATCGGCACACGTTTCACCAAATAATCGTTCGGGGTAATTTGGGTAAAATCTTGCTGAATATAATTGGGAATCAATGCAGCATTGACCAAGCGGTCTTCAAGCTGTACAGGAATATCATTTTCAAAATGAATCAAAATTGAATGATAGAGTTTTTGCCCAATCGCGACCTGCATTTGCAAACATTGTGCTTTATTGGCACGAATTTGTTCCAGCAAAATAATCTCTGAACGGTGGCGATGGTTACGACTTTCGATCTCTTTGGCGATGTTGTCTATCTGAAATAGTGCCGCTTCGCTTTGTCGCTCTGCCACAAATGAACCCACACCCTGAATACGGGTCAAAAAGCGCTGTTCAGTCAACTCACGCAAAGCGCGGTTGATGGTCATACGGCTACAACCGAGCAGTTTAACCAATTCCATTTCCGATGGAATTTTGTAGTTGGCAGGCCAGATTCCATCTTGAATTTTTTTTATAATCAATTGTTTGACTTGTTCATATAGCGGCAACGGGCTGTCGTGCAATGGCGATAACTCTGCTTGCTGCTGTGGGTTAGAGACACGGTTAGTCATGATCAACTCGAACAAAATCAATAAACAATAAAATGCGCAGGCACACGCCAACAAAATGAATTCATTCGCCCAAGATTGGGCAAAAGTTTTACTAAAATAGCATAAATCATCAGCAGCATTGCCAGTTTTGAAAACTGTTTAAGCAATACAAATCAGTTTAGAAGTTTAATTATAAACGCCATAATTTCAATAAATTCATAATAAGCTCTTATAATTGAAATCAAATATTTGGAGTTCATCACTACTTTTGTTTCGGCAAAAATAGCCAAAACTACCTTGCGGAGCAATGCTCCTCACCACAAAACTCGTCAGTAGTTATCAAGAATCTAATTTGTCGCAGAAACAATTATTTGTTAATGCCATCATGCCTCAAACAGTTACGGATGACATTTTCGCACATCATACATTTCCATAAATTCAAGAATAGATTCTAAGCAATCACTGAATTCACTAGCTTTCACCAATTCTTGTCTTTATTTAAGTTGCTGCATGCCCGAAATGGTCGGCATGACCTCGCGCATTAAACTCAAAAACTGCCGCAGGCGTGCTGGATAATAACGCGCCCACGGATACACCAGATACACGGGCAATGGTGCAGCTTGCCACTCAGGTAGAATATTCACCAGTGTCCCTTCTGCCAGTGCATCTGCCGCCAGCCAACTGGAAATGACCGCCCCCCCCAAACCTTGCAACGCCGAATTTTTCAGCACAAATAAACTGTCGGTGCTCAAACGCGGTTGAATCGGCACACTGTGAATTTGCTGGGTCATCTGATTTTTCAGACGAATTTCATGCCGATAGTAGGTACTGAGTTCAATCCAAGGAAAATTGGTCAAGTCTTCAATCTGCTGAATCGTGGGTGACTGTGCCAACAGTTCAGGGCTTGCCACCATAATCCGTGGCACTTCTGCCAGTAAAATCGCCACCGTGTTCGGGTCAGGTTCAAAACCGACATGAATGGCACAGTCGATATGATCCGCCAAAAAATCAGGTGCAGCATCACTGAGTCGCCATTCGATATTCAGCGCAGGATAACGCTTTAAAAAATCCAAAACAGGCAGTAGTAATTGCTGTTGACCAAAGGCATGTGGTGCACGTACTCGCAACAACCCGACTGGCTCATCTGCAACCTGTTTCAGGTCATCTTCCAGATTCAGCCAGTCATCAATCAGGTTTTTGGCATGCTGATAACAGCGTTCACCATCATCGGTGAGTTTGGTCGCATGTGTAGTGCGTAGCAGCAATTTTGCCCCAAGCAATCGTTCAAGGGTACTTAAACGCCGACTCACGGTAGCCTGTGACACCTCAAGCTGACGCGCCGCACCTGACAGGGAGCCGCTCTCAACAATCCGAATCAGGGTATGCAACAGTTCCAGTCGATCTATACGTTCAAGAGATTTCATTTGCATACGGGCTATACGTTTGGCGTATAACTATTTTACCATGACCATCGCTACCATGATTCTGCCATTTGTCCCAAAATAACCATCAGTTTTTGTAAAAACCTAGAGATTGCGACCATGACTGATGCTGCCCCCACCCCATCCGTTTCATCTTTATTGGTGTTTATGCTAGCGACAGGTGCAGGCATTGCCGTGGCGTGCCTGTACTATGCTCAACCCATTTTGCCGTTATTTGCCAGTGACTTGCATATTGCTGTAGGTGATTTAGGACTCATTCCGATGCTGACCCAAATTGGCTATGCTTTGGGGATTTTCTTTCTGATTCCACTGGGGGATCGTTACGACCGCCGCGTGCTGATTTTGAGCAAAAGTTTGCTTCTCATCATCTCCTTAGTGGTGCTGAGTTTCGGTCAGGGCTTATACAGTGTGTTGCTGTTTAGTCTGGTGGTTGGCATTACCGCGACCATGGCGCAGGATATTGTGCCGAGTGCGGCGATTCTTGCGCCTGCGGGACAACAAGGTAAATTTGTCGGCACAGTCATGACCGGATTATTGCTCGGGATTTTACTGTCACGAACCGTGAGTGGCGTGATTGCCGCGTATTGGGGTTGGCGTGCCATGTATCAACTGGCCGCGATGAGCGTGTTTGTGGTGTCGTTGGGCTTATGGCGCGTGCTACCGTGCTTTCAGCCACATGCGCAATTGGGTTACTTTGCCTTGCTCGGGTCTATGCGACAATTGTGGCAACAGTACCCTGCTTTACGCCGCGCAGCACTGGCTCAAGGTTTGCTCTCAGTTGCCTTTAGTGCCTTTTGGTCGACCCTTGCAGTGATGTTAGCGGAGCATTATCACTTGGGCAGTGCGGCAGCAGGTGGTTTTGGCATTGCTGGTGCGGCAGGTGCTTTAGCCGCGCCGATAGCAGGTTCATTGTCCGACCGTTATGGTTCGCATCGGGTGACGCAACTCGGTGCTGCGTTAGTGATGCTGTCTTTCGCGGCGATGTGGGTGTTACCCATGTTGTCTGTACATGCGCAACTACTGCTGATTGCGATTGCTGCAATTGGGTTTGACTTGGGGCTACAAGCCAGTTTGGTGGCACATCAAACGCTGGTGTATAGCCTAGAATCGACTGCACGCGGTCGTTTAAATGCAGTGCTATTTACAGGCGTGTTTACAGGTATGGCATCGGGTTCATGGCTGGGCAGTAAGGCTTATGCAATGGCTGGCTGGCAAGCCGTGGTGACGCTTGCCGCGATTATGGGCTTGATCAGTTTATGGATTCGTTGGGTTGAAGGTCGCCGCTTGCAGCAGCTAGCAAGTGCCTCAGCTCAATCCTGATAATATAAGCGCCCTTCAGCCAGACGAAGCTGCGGGGCATTCAATTGTTCCAGTTCTTCCAAATGATGGGTGATGTACAACATCGGAATCGCCAGTTCTTGTCGAATGGTATTTAAAAAACTAAGCAATTGCTGGCGAAGTTGCAGGTCTAAACCTGTCGTCGGTTCATCCAGCAACAATAAATCGGGCGATGACAACAGCGCCCGTGCAATCGCCACACGCTGTGCTTCACCGCCTGAAAGCTGATGCGCTTTGCGTTTTAATAACGGCACCAAACCCAATAATTCCACAATATAACTACTGGCAAATTTCGGCGCTGGTGATTGTTTCCAACGCTGCGCATAGCCAATATTTTGCAAGACATTCAAATGAGGAAACAGGCAAGCTTGCTGAAAAATAAAGGCAATATTACGTTGATGCACAGGCATATTGATGCCTTGCTGACTATCCAATAAAACCTGTTGATTGAGCTGAATTTTGCCTTGCTGAGGCTGCAACAGCCCTGCCAGACATTTGAAAAAACTGGATTTTCCTGAACCCGATGCCCCGACAATCCCCAACACAGGCGCTTGGCTGGTAAGCTCGACCTGTAAAGTAAAATCGGCTTGGCAATATTCAAACTGACAGTTCAGCATTTACATTCGTCCCAAACGCTGTTGATATTTTTGCAAAATCACATGATTGGCAATCAGCGCTACAAAGGCCAGCGCCACCGATAACACCACCAGACGCAGTGCCATGTGTTCACCATCAGGCTGTTGCAGGAGTGAATAAATCGCAATCGGCACGGTGCGGGTTTCATCAGGAATATTGCCCACGAAAGTAATAGTCGCGCCAAATTCGCCAAGGCTACGGCTAAAACATAAAATACTGCCAATCACGATGCCAGGAATTGCCATTGGCAGACTGACGCTATAAAACACCTGCCACGGATTTGCGCCCAAGCTCGCCGCTACATGTTCAAGGCGCTGATCAATCAACTGAAACGACAGTTTGATCGGCTGTACCATCAAGGGAAAAGCCACCACCATGGATGCCAGAACTGCCCCCTTCCAGTTAAATGCCAACTGAATCCCGAACTGTTGCAAGGCATGTCCAATCCAGCCCTGATTGCCAAATAACACCAGCAGAGCATAACCCAATACCACAGGTGGCAGCACCATCGGCAATTGCAAGCAGGCTTCCAGCAGGAATTTCAGCCGAAACTGCAAACGCACCAGACTCCATGCCACGCCAATCGCAAAGGGCAAGCACAGCAAGGTCGCCCAAAGCGCAACTTTGGCGGAGAGTGCCAAGGCACTCAGTTCTTCAGGCGATAGCATCGCTGTCATCCTTTTAGCGGTTTATGCGAAAACCATAGCGCTGGAAAATCGCCAGAGCTTGTACACTGTGGCTCATAAAACGATAAAACTGTTGGGCTTCAGGATTTTGCTCTCCGACTTTGGTCAGTGCTACAGGGTAAATCACCGCATCATGTGAATTTTCAGGCAGTATCCCAATAATCTTAACTTTCTGGCTGACCAAAGCATCGGTTTTATAGACAATCCCGACATCACATTCGCCACGCTCGACAAAGGTCAGCGCAGCACGCACATCATCTGTACCCACAATCCGACCTTGCAAGCTGTTGAGCCAATTCAGCTTGATCAGACTCTGTTTGGCGTATTTACCGACAGGTACGGACTCCATTTGCCCTGTACACAGCTTGCCTGAAAAGGCTTGCGCAAAGGCAAAATGACTGCTGGGCTGAAACTTGATATTCAGGTTTTTCGGGCTGATCAGCACCACTTGATTGCGTAGCAACGGTTTAACATATTGGGCACTGACTTCTTGTTTTTGCAACAAATAGTTCATCCAGTCCTGATCAGCGGAAAATAAAATATCGCTCGATGCACCTGCCACGATTTGCTTGGCAAGCGTGGAAGATGCCGCATATACAGGCACGACTTTAGTGCTCGGATGCTGCTGCTGATATAGCTTGGCAATCTCGGTCACCGCATTGGTCAGGCTGGCAGCAGCATAGACTTTCACCTCACCCGCAGATACAGCCATACTGATAAATACGCCTGCCAAAGTCATTCCCAGTTGACGTGTAAAATGCATGTGTATTATCCCCTAATCCAGATAAATGCCGTTGAGTAATGTGCCTGCACTCAGCACCGTATCGGCAGGAACTCGCAGCAAAAAATTACTCTCGAATAAATTGCTGAGCATGTGCGACTGCTGTTTTTTCAAAGCAGTCACCTGTAATTGACCCTGTTGAATTTCAGCTGACATTCTTAAAAAACGCTCACGGCGATCTGGTTTAAGATCATGTTGCAGCACCGCGCTAACCCATGCAGGTGCAATGCTTTGCCCTGCCAGTCCACGCAGCACACTGCTGACATAGACTTGCAACGCCACATATACCGCCGCAGGATTGCCCGGTAATCCAAGTAAATAACAGCAGCGCTCTGCTGATTGTGAATGGGCGAAAAACATTGGTTTACCTGGTTTTTGTTTGACCTTCCAGAACACCTGCTGAAAACCCAAGTTCAGTGCCACAGGTCGGACAAAATCATAATCACCGACTGACACACCACCAGTGGTAATGATCAGATCAAAACGGGATTGTAGATCTTGCAGCAACTCAGTCAGTGCGGTTTCTTGATCCGCCACCAAGAAAAATTCTGCATCTAAGCGATGTTGCTGACACCATGCTTTGAGCATTGGGGTATTGGCATCGAAAATTTTGCCTTGCTGTAATTCATCGACATGGCTGGCCACTTCATCGCCCGTGACCACCACCGCAATTTTGGCTTGGCGATAAACGCTGACCTGCTGCACCCCTGCCATACACAGCGCCGCGATTGCACCAACACTTAGCCGCTGTCCCTGAGTGGCAAGCACTTGCCCTGCCTGCACTTCTTCGCCTGCATCACGAATATCAGCATGCTTCGCCAGATCGTCGGTCAGTTCAATCTGTTGTTCCACGTGGAGCTGTACAATTTCCTGACGCGCCACCGTGGTAGTGCCTTCGGGAATTTTGCCGCCTGTAAAAATCCGTACCGCTTGCCCTGCTTGCAGCAGCACATCACTGACTTGTCCTGCGCGGACTTCACCGATGACCTGAAAGCATTGCCCTGCATCAATCGGATGCTGTGCGGCAGCCAGCGCATAACCATCCACTGCACTTTGGGAAAAAATCGGCAATGCCACAGGGGCATGCACATCCTCTACCAAAACGCGCTGCAATGCCTGCTCGACAGATACAGGCTCACGACCCAACGGCTGAACGGTTTGTGCAATCAGTGCCAATGCCTGATCAATCGAAATCAGTCCATGTTCTGCACCGCAGCCACTCATTGATAACCTCCTGCATGTGGGATATTTTTTTGTACATCAAACAGATGCACCAATGCAGGTAAAATTGCAGTGAGGGATTCACTCGCACCGCCACGACTGCCCGGTAGGGTAATGACTAAACTGTTGTCAATATAACCCGCCACACCACGTGACAATGCCGCGTACGGCGTACGTTTTTGCCCAAAGCTGCGTGCTGCTTCCATCAATCCCGGAATTTCACGTTGCAATAAGGGCTGCAAGGTTTCTATGGTCAAATCTTTCGGGCCTAAGCCTGTACCGCCTACGGTGACAATCAGCGGATAATGATTTTTTTGCTGTTCGATCAAGGCCAGTAACGCAGTAGGATCATCGGCAATCACCTGATAGGCAATCTCACTAAAATTGGCATCTTCTAGCATCTGCATGACACTTTGCCCTGCGGTGTCGGGCTTTTTGCCCGCAGCAACGGTATCGGACAGCACAATCACCGACGCTTGCAGGCTATGTTTTAATTGACGCACAAAATGCGATTTTCCGCCTTTTTTCTTGAGTAATCGGCACTGATCCATCTGTAAGTCTTCAGGCTCACAGTGCGGTTTCAGCATGTCATACAAGGTCAGTGCCGCGAGACTGGCAGCAGTCAGTGCTTCCATTTCCACGCCTGTCGGCCCAATAGTTTCCACCGTTGCCACAATGGTCACTGCGGCTTCATGCAGTTCAAATTCCACATCCGCACGGTAAATCGGCAACGGATGACACAGTGGAATCAGCTCGTCAGTACGTTTCGCCGCCAAAATCCCTGCAATGCGTGCCGTTTTGAGTGCATCACCTTTTTCCGTATTGCCCTGCCGTAAGAGTTCAATACAATGCGGCGGTGCAGACAGCACCGCTTGAGCTTCTGCAATCCGATAACTCTCGGCTTTCATGGCAACATTTTTCATGACGATGGTTCTCAAATAAGTCTATTAGTTATGTGAATGTTTGTGGGAATGCGAATGACCTGAATGCTCATGTTCCTCGGCACTATAGTCTTTACGAATACAGCAACCTGTCACAAACTGACTGCTACCATCACTATAAAATTCTTCTTTCCACACAGGCACTTCATGCTTGACCCGTTCCACCGCTTCTTCACATGCAGCAAAAGCTTCACGGCGGTGTTCCGCATAGGCCAGTGCAATAATAGCCGTACCACCAATGCCAAGTTTGCCGACACGATGCACCACCCGAACATACTGCACCGCATATTTGGCTTGCACTTCCTGTTCAATCTGCCGAATCATTTTTTCAGCCAAAGGTGCATAAGCGGTATAACACAGCGCATCGACTGAGCGCCCTGCATGGTGATTGCGTACCACGCCAATAAAACTGCCAATTCCGCCACACGCTGGAAAGTCTGCAATCGGAGCGAAACAATCGAGGCTTAAATCCTGATTCTGAATTCGGGAAAAATCCATATTTATCCTCCCGCCACAGGTGACAACAACACCAAAGAGCTGTCTGTATTTAAAGCATCCTGACGCGACACCAAACGGTCAGCAATAGCACAAGCACATTGCTGAATCGCGGCCTGTGCCTGCGGATACTGCTGCGTGAGTTGCTCAAGCACTGCTGCAATGTGTATAGGCGTATCGAACTCAAGCTGAAGATCGCTCGGCAGCCAGCGCGTCACTGCGCCAAAACCTTCAATCTGTACCGAAAATTTTTGCATGTTAGCCTCCTAGCATATGCATACTGATTTTTCGAGGGGCATGCGCTTGGGCATGAATGGCATGAAAACCTGATTTCTTGTGCCAGATATATTCGGCAACACGTTGCTGTAGGTTGGCGATTGCCAATGCAGGATCAGCTGTCAAACCTTGAATATCGGACTTGAGCGCAATGCCTTGCGGTGCAAATAAACAGTTATACAGCTCACCCTGAGCCGTTAGGCGAATACGGTCACATTGCCCACAAAAAGCATGGCTAATGGTGGAAATAATCCCCACATCATAAGTTTGGTCTAAAAGGTAGATTCGTGCAGGCGATTGGTCTTGTGGCAAAGCTTCAATCTGATAATGTGGTGCAAGCTGTTGCAAAATCTGCTGCTCGGTCACCACCTGCTGCTTTTGCCACTGCGCATCACCATCCAGCGGCATATATTCAATAAAGCGTAGCGGCAGTTGCTGCTGCTGTGCCCACGCCACCAGTGGCAAGATTTGTGAATCGTTGATGCCCTGCATCAGCACGGTGTTGATTTTAATCGACAGCCCTGCCTGCTGTGCCGCAGCAATGCCTGCCAATACAGGCGCAAGCTCACGCTGGGTCAACTGTTGAAAAAGCGCTGGATCAAGACTGTCCAGACTGATATTGAGATCATCTAGACCTGCCTGTTTTAAGGCATCGGCATATTTGGGCAAATAATGCCCGTTGCTGGTCATAGCAATGCGTTTTAAACCCAGTGCACGCAGAGATTGTAATTGTTCTATAAAATGCACCACGCCCTGACGCATCAACGGTTCGCCGCCTGTTATGCGCAGGCTGTCGATGCCACGTTCAACCATAAACTGGCAAAACGCATATAGGTCTTCAAAGCTAAGTAAGCTGTGCTTGTCCATCCATTCGGGATGCTCTGGCATGCAATACAGGCACTTGAAATTACAGCGATCGGTCACTGAAATTCTCAGTTTGCGTTTTTGGCGACCGAACTGGTCAATCCATGAACTGGCAGGCTGCATCATGCACGGATCACTCCAAGCGTTTAAAAAAAGGAAGATAGGCAAATCGGGCAAAGCCCAGCGCATCTTTTATGATCTGTATTGATGCAAGAAATATTCCAACTCTGCACTAAAGCAATACATTCAACTGTTTATATTGTTGTAATTCGTCGAATGAATTAATACTGTGAAAAATCAGTGCATGTTTGCGGAACTTGACTGCCTGTGCATGCATCAATTTAAAGCATTTTTTCAGGCTTAATTCACCTTGCTCAATCTGGGCGTTCAACACAGGTAAGCTACTGCGTTTCAGCAAGCAAAATGGATACAGCGCCGCGCCATTGATTTCCACATAAGCTACGTCGGCTTCAGGGTGCTGCACCAGTGTCTGATGCAGTTTTCTGAGTACCGATTTAGGCAAATAGGTGACATCGCAAGGCACACACAGCACATAGTCGGCTTGGACATGTCGCCATGCACTTTTCAGCCCCATCAACGGGCCTAAAAAACCCGATTCATCGTCCTGAAAACTGCGGATATTCGGCACCACATGCTGATAAATACGATGGTCGCGGTTGCTGTTAATCCACTGCTGCTGCACCTTGCCCCGAAAATGCTGCGAGATTTTTAACAGTTGAATTTGCTTGTCAAAACACTGCAATAACTTGTTTAAGCCTTGCATACGGCGGGCTTGTCCACCCGCCAAAATCACTAGATCGGTGACGGGGTCATGTGCATCAGTCATGGGCAAGCTCCTGTTGGCAAGATTGAATTAAGCCACGAATTTCAGGCAGGCACGAACCACAATTGCCGCCTGCTTTTAAGCAAGCCGTCACCTGTTTCTCATGGGTGATGTTTTGGGTTTTTATTGTTTCAAGAATGCGATTTTTTCCAACTTTAAAACAGCTACACACCAGTGGGCCTTCACTGCTGCCCGCATTCATCGGCGCTGCTGCCAGCAAGGCTTTGCGGTGCGTGGCACTCAAACGCTCGCGTTTAAACAGGCTGGCAATCCATGCCCGATCAGGCAGAAAAGCTTTGTCGGCAATGTACAAACACGCCACCAGACGGTTGTCTTTAAGCACCACGATATGACACAAATGCTGGCTCTGGTCTTTGAGATCCAGCCACTCCAGACTGTCATCATCAAAATTCAGTAATGCCTTGATGTTACTGGTGATGCCATTAAAGCTTTGTCGCCCTGCCAGCTCATATTGCGCGGCATACGGCGTGGTGACTTTGTTCCACCAGCTCATTGACTGAATCGCCTCACGCACTTGGGCGTGATATTCCTCACGAATAAAACACACACCCTGCCAGCGACTATGAAATGGCTGCACCATCACAGGGGTATGTTTAAATTCAGGTTCACCCGAAATCGCATCCACCACAGGGTTGACCACCTTGCCAATCCGCGCATCGGAGGCGAACTGCTCAGTCCAGTGAATCGGCGCAAAAATCTGCCCACGGCGCACACCTTGCGAGAACTGTGCCCGCAACACACACTTGCCCCAGGTTGAAAACACTTCGACCAAACCCTGCTCGGCAATCCCGTATTTCAGCGCATCTTGCGGGTGAATTTCACAAAAGGCTTCGGCACGGTGATTCGCCAATGCAGGTGCCAATCCTGTGCGAGTCATGGTATGCCACTGATCACGGATGCGCCCCGTATTTAAAATCAGTGGATAGTCAGCATTCACCGCATTCACAGGCGCAACAGGTGCAGTTGCGACAAATTTGGCTTTGCCCGATGCAAAGCTAAACTGCCCCTGTGCAAACAGGCGTTCACACGGTTGCGACTGCTGCCACACAGGCCACTGGATCGGTTGCAATTGCTGATAATCTTCAGCGCTGAGTTCGCTCAGCCCTGCCAAGTTAAAGTAGCGGAAGGTACTGCACTGCGCGCGTCCTGCCAAATCACTGTTTTGGTAGGCTGAAAGCTGTGCGTGCTCAAGGAAAATCTCATGCGAAGATTGAAAATCGAAGCCTGAAAAACCCATTTTCTGTGCCACTTGCGCCACTGCCCACCAGTCAGCTTTGGTTTGCGCAGGCGCAGCTAAAAATGCGCGTTGCCGTGAAATACGACGCTCGGAGTTGGTCACCGTGCCATCTTTTTCGCCCCAACCCAACGCAGGCAACAAAATATCGGCATATTGAGTGGTGTCGGTGTCTTGGCAAATATCCGACACCACCACAAATTCGCATTTTTCTAAAGCGCGTTTGACCTGATCGGCATTTGGCAGACTGACCACAGGGTTGGTCGCCATAATCCACAAGGCTTTGATTTTGCCCTGCTCGACGGCTTCAAACAAATCCACCGCTTTTAAGCCTGCCTTAGTGGCTATTTTCGGGCTTTGCCAAAACTGTTGAACCAGTTGTTGATGCTCAGCGTTATCGACATCCAAGTGCGCTGCCAGCATATTGGCCAGCCCGCCAACTTCACGTCCGCCCATGGCATTCGGCTGCCCTGTCATGGAAAATGGGGCTGCGCCTGTACGTCCGATTTTCCCTGTCAGCAAATGACAGTTAATAATCGCATTGGCTTTATTCACGCCTTGCGAGGACTGGTTCACGCCCATGGAAAACAGGCTCATGACCTGTGAAGTTTGCGAAAATTTTTCAAAAAATAGCTGCAACTTGTCCAGTTGGATGCCTGTGCGCTGCGCCAGTTCAGCTAAATCCGACTCGCCCAGACTGGCTTGCAAAGCAGCATCCAGATTGTCGGTATAACGCTCGACAAAACTGTGGTCGGCATAGCCATGTTGATGCAGATACTGCAATAAACCATTGAACAGGCTGACATCTTGCCCCGGTAAAATCGGCAGATGTAAATCTGCCTGCTCACAGGTGGCGGTAAAGCGCGGATCAATCACCACCACAAACAGATCACGTTCGGCTTTGGCTTGCATGATGCGTTGATACAGCACAGGGTGACACCATGCAGTGTTTGAACCAACTAGCACCACCATTTTGGTCTGTTCAAAATCGACATAGCTGGCAGGCACAAGGTCTTCGCCAAAACTGCGTTTGTGTGCTGCCACCGCCGAGGACATGCACAGGCGCGAATTGGTGTCGATATTGGCGGTGCCCAAGTAACCTTTGACGAATTTGTTGACCACATAATAGTCTTCGGTCAGCAATTGCCCTGAGACATAAAAGGCAACGCTGTCTGCTCCATACTGGTCAATACTGTCCTGAAAACGCTCGGCAATCTGACTCAGGGCCTCATCCCAACTGCTACGGCGGCGTGCAGCTTGACGTCCCTGCATTGGCTCAAGCACACGGGTCTGCAAACCCAGTGTATCGGCCAAATGACTGCCTTTAATACACAGACGCCCAAAATTGGATGGATGCTGGGCATCCCCCCGCACCGCCACCTGTTGCCCATGTGCAGTTTGAGTCACATCGACCTGCACCCCGCAGCCCACACCACAATATGGGCAGGTGCTAAAAGTGGTCTGGGTGTCACCGTGCTGAGGCTGTTCTACCATTGCAATGCTATTCATACCGTGTTCCACGCTGCCAAATCCAGCTTCTGTTAACCTGCTTGTTTTAATGCAAAATCTTTACCAAACAGCAGTTTGTTTCTAAACGGATGAATCGGCGTCTGATCTGCAATCAGCTCGGCATACCACATGCCATCTTCGGTGTCGCCAAACAGCACTGCACCCACGACTTTGTTGTCCTGAATGATGATGCGTTTATAAATCTGGCGTTTGTCATCGTGCAGCAGGATTTCTTCAAAATCATCTTCAGGAGCAAAGTTGCCTGCCGAGAACACATCGCAACCACTGACTTTGAGCTGGGTTGGTACAGGTTGCGCGGCAAAAGTCAGACTGCCATGTTCTGCCAAGTGTGAGGCACAGATAAAGGCTTGCCCCCACAGTGGCTCTACCAGACCAAAGGTCTGCCCACGGTGCTCGATACATTCCCCGACCGCATAAATGCTCGGGTCGAAAGTCTGCATGGTGTCATTCACCAGTACGCCACGGTTGCAGCGCAAGCCTGCCTGCTGTGCCAAGGCAATATTCGGGCGAATACCCACGGCAAACACCACCAAGTCAGCCTGAATAATCATGCCGTCTTGCAGTTCGACTTGAGTAACTTGCCCCGCATCATTACCCACCAAACGCTGGGTAAATGCCGAAGTGATCACGCGAATGCCTTTGGCTTCAATGCTGGCTTTGAGCATAGCACTGGCACAGGCATCCAACTGACGATCCATAATGTGCGAAGTTAAATGCAACACCGTCACATTCATGCCACGGCGTTTTAAACCATACGCCGCTTCAAGCCCCAGCAAACCACCACCAATCACCACGGCATCACGTTGGCTTTGGCTGCATTCAATCATCTGGTTGACATCGTAAATGTCGCGGAAGCTCAGCACACCGCCCAACTCCGCACCATCTACAGGTGGAATAAACGGTTTTGAGCCTGTCGCCAAAATCAGGCGGTCATAAGCGACCACTTCACCTTTTTGTGTGGTTACGGTTTTATGGCTACGGTCAATCTTGATCGCAGGATCATCAGCAATAAAACGGATATTTTTTTCAGCGTACCACGCTGGGCTGTGCAGCATGATGTCTTCAATTTTTTTCTCGCCCGACAACACAGGTGATAGCATGATGCGGTTATAGTTGCCCCACGGTTCTTCCCCGATCACGGTAATCTCGTAGCGATCGGGTGCCATGTCCAGCAAATCTTCCAGACAACGCATGCCTGCCAGACCATTACCCACCAACACCAAAGACTGTTTATCCTGTTGCTGTCCGTTACTGGTCAGATAGGTTTTCATGGGCTGGCTACACACCCAGACCCGACCATCTTCAACTTTGCTTGGATAGACCAGCAAATGCTGTTCGCTGTCTTCAAGGCAACGCCCTGTTGCCAGACTAAAGTGCTGTTTATAAATCGGGGATGCCACCACGCGTTCCCCCTGAATGTCGCCCAAAATTCCGCGCGGCATGACATTGGCTTGGCTAAACGGGTCACGCGCGCTTAAGGCATACACTCGCGCTTCTTCCCCCACGCGAAACAGGGCAATGACCTGATCGGCTACTAGCGCACCCATTCCCGTATTGGGGGTAATGTCTTCAAGGGTACAGATTTCAATCCAGTCCATCTCTTGCATTTGCTGATTTGTCATGTCTGTTCTCCTTAAATCTGTGCTTCGATCATCGCGATACGACCTTGTTCGCGCTCTGCAGCTTTCAATGGGCGAATCTGTCCACGCTCTGGGGTAAATTGAATGTGTGGATCGTGCTGCTCATCGGCATTAATGAAGGTTTTGAAGCGTTTACGCACACTTGGGTCTTCCACTGCCGTGCGCCATTCGTCCTGATAAGTGCCAATCACATGCGCCATGCGCTGTTCCAGTTCTGCGGCCAAACCGAGTGAATCGCCCACAATCACCGCTTTCAAATAATCCAGACCACCTTCGAGGTTGTCACGCCATACGCTGGTACGTTGCAAACGGTCTGCGGTCTGAATGTAAAACATGAAGAAACGGTCGATGTAACGGATTAAAGTTTCAGTATCCAGATCGGCTGCCAGCAATTCGGCATGGCGAGGTTTCATACCGCCATTCCCGCAAACATATAAGTTCCAGCCTTTTTCAGTGGCAATCACGCCCACATCTTTGCCTTGTGCTTCGGCACATTCACGGGTACAGCCCGACACTGCCATTTTCAGTTTGTGCGGCGAGCGTAAACCTTTGTAGCGGTTTTCCAGTTGAATCGCCAAACCGACCGAGTCATCTACGCCATAACGGCACCATGTACTGCCGACACAGGATTTCACCGTGCGTAATGATTTGCCATAAGCATGCCCAGACTCGAAACCTGCGGTAATTAATTCTTCCCAGATCAGGGGCAACTGATGCAACTGCGCCCCGAACATATCGACACGCTGACCACCCGTGATTTTGGTGTACAGGTTATATTTTTTGGCAATTTGTCCCACAGCAATCAAACCATCTGGGGTGACTTCCCCACCTGCCATACGCGGTACAACCGAGTAAGAACCGTCTTTTTGAATGTTGCCCAAATAGTAGTCGTTGCTGTCTTGCAAGCCCGCATGCTTTGAAGTCAAAACAAAGTCGTTCCAGCAAGAGGCTAAAATATTCGCTGCTGTTGGCTTACAAATGTCACAGCCCAAACCTTGTCCGAACTGCTGAATTAAAGCATCAAAGGTTTTGATTTCATGGACACGAACCAAGTGATATAGCTCTTGGCGCGAGTAAGCAAAATGCTCACAAAGATGGTTGTTGACCGTAACACCTTGGCGTTGCAATTCGGCTTTAAGTACCTGTGTAACCAGTGGCGCACAGCCACCACAGGCGGTTGCGGCTTTGGTGCATTTTTTCAGTGCGCCAAGCGAGGTTGCCCCATCACCAATGGCTTGGCACAAATCCGCTTTCGAGACGTTGTTACACGAACAGATCGTGGCAGTATCGGGCAACAAGTCCACACCACTGCCACCTGCTTTAGCTGCCCCTTGGCTAAAGCCCGGCATGATCAGACTTTCTGGCTGTTCAGGCAGTGGCAAAGCATTGAGCATCATTTGCAGTAGTTCACTGTATTCAGTGGCATCACCGACCAGTACCGCACCCAACACTTTGCTTTTGGCTTGGTCAACCACCAGTTTTTTGTAGACCAGTGTGTCTTCGTCGGCATAGAAATAGCTGACGGCATTTGGGGTCATGGCATGTGCATCACCGACTGAAGCAACATCAACCCCCATCAATTTGAGCTTGGTGCTCATGTCCGCACCCGCAAAGATTGGGGTGTCTTGTTGTTGCAAATGTTTGGCAGCAATACGTGCCATGTCATAGCCTGGGGCAACCAGACCAAAAATCTTGTTATGCCACAGCGCACATTCACCAATCGCGTAAATGTGCTCGTCCGAAGTTTGGCAGTAATCGTTAATCACGATCCCGCCGCGCTCACCGACTGCTAAGCCGCTGCTGCGTGCCAGTTCGTCGCGTGGGCGAATGCCTGCCGAGAACAGCACGATGTCAGTTTCAAGCTGTGAACCATCGGCAAATTTCATCACATGAAAAGCATGTTCACCGTCTTCAATGGCTTGAGTGGCTTTTTGGGTATGCACTTGCACGCCCAAGTTTTCGATTTTACGGCGCAGAACCTTACCACCCAAATCATCAATTTGTACCGCCATTAAACGCGGGGCAAACTCCACCACATGGGTTTGCAAGTTCAGGTCACGCAAGGCTTTTGCTGCTTCCAGACCCAGCAGACCACCACCAATCACCACGCCAGATTTAGCATTTAGACTTGCAGCGCGAATGGCATCTAGGTCTTCAATAGTGCGGTACACAAAGCAGTTTTCGCGCTCGTTGCCCGGAATCGGTGGGACAAAAGCATAGGAACCAGTGGCTAAAACCAGTTTGTCATAAGCAATGACTTGCCCTGTTGCCGTGGTCACAGTCTGGTGATGACGATCAATGGCAATGGCTTGGGTATTCAAGTGTAAATCTATGCCATAGGCATCGGCAAAGTCGGCGCGAGCAAGAGATAAATCTTTGGCACTGCGTCCAGAAAAGTATTCGGTCAAATGTACGCGGTCGTAGGCTAAACGCGGCTCTTCGGCAATAATGGTGATTTCGAGGTCATCATTGTTATGTTCCAGCACACTTTCAATAAATTTGTGCCCAACCATTCCATGACCAATCATAACGAGTTTCATCATCGGCGTCCTTTAAAGTGATTTTTGTCGGGTTGGGTTAAACAGCTTCGTTACGTTCAAGCAGGGCTTGTTCAAACAGCTGTTTTTCACGGGCTTTGTGTTCAGGTGAAAAGCGGATGAACAACACCACACAACCAATCACCACCACCATGATGCCGAGGCTAAACAGGCAAGTTTGCAGGTCTGGCATGCTCTTGAAGATAAAGCCTGCTGCCACTGCACCCACGTTACCGCCTGCGCCGATAATCCCCGCCACACCTCCTAAAGCTTTACGATCAATGAATGGCACAAGTGCATAAGTTGCTCCACAAGCCATATGCGTGAATAAACCAAATAAAGTCATGCTCAGGATCGCCATCACAGGTGCATTCATTTGCGAGAACAGCATCAGGAACAGACCTTCACCCAAGATCATGAAGAATAGAATTTCAGTACGAGCATCTAAACCACGTTTTAGTGCAAATTTGTCTGAGAGAATCCCACCGAGTGCACGAGCAAACAGTGCCAATAAACCAAAGATCCCTGCGGCCATGCCTGCTTCTTTTAAGCCAAAATTGAATTTTTGGACGTAGTACATGGTCACTACGTTATGCATGAAAATTTCGATACCGAAGCATGCTGCATAGCTGATGAATAAAATCCAGACACGGTAGTTGCGAGATGCTTCTTTAATAATTGCCCAGCCGCCTTTTTTACCGCCTTCAACCTCAATGCCTTGTTCACGAAGTTCTTTGTAGTTACCTGCTGGGCAGTCTTGAGTAAATTTCCAGTACAAGCCACCGACGATCAGCATCATTACCCCTGGAACCAGTAAGGCAATACGCCAGCCCATGCTTTGCTCAACGCCATACATCACAATTGCAGACAACATCAGTGGCATTAAGGCTTGGGTTGCACCGCCACCTGCATTGCCCCAACCTGCCGCAGCAGCATTGGCTGTTCCAACCACGTTCGGTGCAAACATAATGCTGGTGTGGTACTGGGTAATCACGAAACTGGCACCAATTGCGCCAATCAGCAAACGGAAGAATAAAAACGATTCGTAGCTGTTCGCCGTAGCCACACCAAACACAGGTAAGCTGCCAAGAATAAGCAAAGTGGTGTAGGTTTTACGTGGGCCATATTTGTCGCACAGTGGGCCAACAATCAGGCGAACCAGAATGGTAATCGCCACTGCGGCAATATTAATGTTGGCAATCTGGTCTTTGGTCAGATGAAATTCGCCCGAAATCACAGGCATGAGTGGTGCGCAGGCAAACCAAGCAAAGAAACACACAAAAAATGCCAGCCAGCTCATGTGGAAAGCGCGCATAGCAGGTGTAGAAAAGTTGAATAAATTGATTTTGGTGGCGGTTTTCGCCTCGAAATTTGTTGACATAGCCAATCCTCGCGTACTGATACGTTAATTACGTCTCCACTGAACGCACCCTATGCAGTCAGCAGAATTGATCAGAACGGACATCGTTGGCCGTTATATTTAGTATATAAAGTGATCATCTTTGATCTATGCTGGATATAGCAAATCTCATGCCAATTTTTAAAAACACTTGATTCTGAATAGATAAAGATCAATTTATGCTGTTATGCTCTATTGCTTGCATGTGCTTTTTTTGCACACTTTCTACACTGCACCACAAAAATGCACTAAATCTAGGCGTAACTGGTGTGATTGCACAGCAACATCACCACTTTGCACTGGCTCACGTTCTATTTATTATTTTGTTTTATTAGAATTTTTTGTTATATCTCGCACTATTAGGCAACCAAAGCTACAAATTTTGGCATTGCACCCAATTTAAAACGTATGGCAAGATCAAGCGGTGTGGCATCGATTTTGCTTGGACATGATCAGATTGCCCATTACCCCGTCAAGCCAACCTTTGAGCTAGCCACTATGTCGACATCCAAACTCAAAATCGCCTTGATCGACGATGATGAATTTCGTGCCAGCTATTTGCAGCACTGCCTGACCGAACATGATTTTGAGGTAGTGGCATGCTTGCTGATTAAAGACATTCAGCCGCAGGATTTACAAGGATTGTATGCCGATGTGATTTTGCTCGACATGGATCATCCACAACGCGACATTATTGAAGCCTTTGTCAACCACTGTAATTTACCGACGGTACTGTTTACCAAAAACAATAACCGTGACACGATTAAACATGCCATTCAGGCAGGGGTTACAGCCTATATTGTTGATGGAGTCGATCCTGCACGTCTTGATAGCGTTCTGGAAATTGCCATTGAACAATATAAAAAACATCAGCAGCTCGAAAGCGACCTAAAAGAAACTAAACTGCGCCTCGCCGATCGTAAAGACATTGAAAAAGCTAAAAATATGATGATGCAACTGCAACAGCTTTCCGAAGAAGAAGCCTTTCGTCTATTGCGTAAAAATGCCATGAATGCCCGAATTTCCATGGGCGATCTGGCACGTCAGCTGATTCAGGCACAGCAACTGCTCAACCAAACCTTTAAGGAGTAACGGCATGACGATCGAAAAAACTCATCTGCACATCGGCTACATTCCCTTACTTGATGCCGTAGCCCTACTGTGGGCAAAGCACAAAGGTTTTTTTGAGCAGGTCGGACTCGAGGTCACACTGGTCAGGGAAGCCTCGTGGGCAAGTCTGCGTGACCGACTGGCATTTGGCATTTTGGATGCAGCACACTGTCTGTCTGCCATGTTACCTGCAGCACAGGCAGGCACCGATCAGGTCGGTATTCCGTTTAAAACGGCCCTCGTCCTCAGTCAAAATTCGGCATTTATTAGCCTGAGTCAGAAACTGTGCTATGAACTGGGCATCAACGCTCAGGACTCTGCCAGCCAGACTGCACATAAACTGGCCACGATTTTACCCGAACGCCAGATTCGTCTGGCGCAGGTGTTTGGGCACTCACTGCATCATTATTGTTTACGCGAGTGGCTGGCACTTGCCGATAGCAATGTAGCTAAAGACATTAAATTACTGACCCTGCCGCCACCGTATATGGTCGAGGCAATCTCTACGGGTCTGATTGACGGTTTTTGTGTCGGTGAACCGTGGAATACTCAAGGTGAAATCTTGGGTAAAAGCCAGATTGTTGCGTCTGGACTGGATATTGTGCCTGACGTTGCCGACAAGGTTCTGGCGGTCACCGAAGAATGGGCAAAACGTCACCCTGAAACCTTGCTGGCGTTGAGTACAGCATTACGTTTGGCACAACAGGATATTCAGCAACTGCAAAATTTTGCCGAGCTGTGGCAAATGCTGGTTCACTATGAAATCATTCAGTTCCCTTGCTCACCCGACACCCATGTCGAACGTTACTATGCGATTGTGCATATTATTCAAAACTATGTAACCCATTCGGCAGCACCAAAACTCTCAGATTTTGTCTGGCTCACCAGTCAGATGAACCAGTGGGATCAGTTGGGGTTAAGTGAAGCCCAGATTCAGCGCATTAGTCAGGCGTGTATCATTTAGGCTGAAGTCGATTGCTGTGCAGTGTCTATGAATACATCCGCACAGCAGCACTCGGCAGACTTTTCGGTTGCTGTTCACGGCGGCGCTCACTCGGTTTGAGTAAACCATGTTTGAGCAGGCGTGCCCGAACAATATTACGGCTGACCCCCAAAAGCTGTGCGGTATGCATCTGATTTTGATGACAGTAAGCATAGGCGGCTTGAGTAATCTCGGCTTCGAGCTGCTCATCCAGATTGTCCAACCCCTGTTCAAACCAGTGTAATAAAACCTGCTGCAAGGTGGATGTACTTGGCAAATGGCTGACCAATCCCAATGCTTGTGAACAACCACTTAGTTGCAAATCTTCAGGTTGAATCAATGCCTGGCGACACACCAACAGTGCCCGATGAATGGCATTTTCCAGTTCACGAATATTGCCTGGCCATGCATACGCCAGCAACGCCGTCCGTGCTGCATGACTTAACTGCGCAGGGGCATAGTTGAGTTGCTGACAGTAGTCCTGAATAAAATGCTGTGCCAAAGGCAAAATATCGCCCTGACGCTGGCGTAGCGGTTTCAGTTGCACACTGGCAACATTCAACCGATAGTATAAATCTTCGCGAAATTTTCCTGCGGCAACCGCCTGTTGCAGATCAACATTGGTCGCGGCAATTACGCGCAAATTGACCTGTCGGGTTTGCCGTGATCCCAAACGCACCACCTGATTTTCTTGCAGGACACGCAGCAACTTGACCTGAATCGCTAAGGATAAATCACCAATTTCATCCAGAAAAATCGTGCCGCCATGCGCTGCTTCAAACCAGCCTGCCCGCGCTTCATGTGCGCCTGTAAATGCACCTTTTTCATGTCCAAATAGCTCGCTTTCTACCAGACTTTCCGAAAATGCCCCACAATTTACCGCAATAAAAGCCTGCTCGCGGCGTTCACTCAGCTCATGGATCTGCCGTGCAATCAACTCCTTACCTGTGCCTGTTTCTCCCATAATCAGCACAGTCGCCTGACTCGGTGCAATCACCTGTACATAATCCAGCAATTGCTGTGACTGTGGATCTTCAAACACCATCGCACTTGCCCGCACAGAATGCAGCAATTCACGGGAATGAGGATGTTTGACAACAGGCATGGTAACTCCAAACAGGTACTGGACAATCAAAGCCTTACTTTAAGGGAGGTCGATAAATCACATCCAATCATAATTTTTTGAATATTTATTCTTTTTACAGATAACGTATCTGTTGCATTGGCAACACGGTCACAGCAACTGTTGTCTGAGCAACACTACTTTCTAATCGCTAAAAATATAAATCATTGAAAATTAATTCATTCTGATTTGGCATGCTCTTTGTAAGGCTCAATACTCTTACTACTGAACCAACCAAGTTCGTGCATTGCTTAAAAAAGCAACTTGCCTGCTTGCCCTAAGCCCTTTATGGTAAGCAATCACACGGATGCCCTGCTTGGCTGTATGGAATTGAATAATGTCGATCAACCTGCCCGATTTTTCTACGCTACTGAACCCTGAAATACAACAACAAACTCAACACCTTGCCGATGCTTTTGCAGAAACGGCGGTGCAACGTGACCGTGACGGTGGCTCACCGTTGGTACAGCGCCAACTGATTCGTGAAAGTGGCTTGCTGGCACTGTCGATTCCGAAAAATTTAGGCGGATTAGATGGTAACTGGTTCGATGTCATGAACAGCGTGCGGATTTTGGCACAGGTGGATAACTCTCTGGCGCACGTCTTTGGTTTTCATCATTTATTGTTGGCAACGGTGCGGCTATTTGCCCGCGCCGAACAATGGCAAAACTGGTTTCAACAGACCGCAAGCCAGCAACTGTTTTGGGGCAATACCTTAAACCCGCTAGATCAACGTACCGTGGTACATCAACAAGACGGAATCTATTTATTTTCAGGGCAAAAAAGCTTCTGCTCAGGTGCAATTGATTCTGACATACTGGTGGCATCGGGGATTGATCAGGGCACAGGAAAACTGTTGATTGCAGCGATTCCAACAGCACGTGAAGGCATTGAGTTACATCATGACTGGGACAATATGGGACAACGCCAAACTGATAGTGGCAGTGCCACTTTTCGCCATGTACGCGTTGAGCAACATGAACTGCTACTCGAACCCGGCCCACTCAGCACGCCATTTGCCTGTCTACGCCCCCTCATTGCCCAACTGACTTTTGTCAATATGTTTTTGGGGGTTGCCGAAGGGGCATTTGCCGAAGCCAAACAATACACCCAAGCGCAAAGCCGAGCATGGTTTTTGTCAGGGGTGGAACGCGCTGACCAAGACCCGTATATCTTGCGACATTATGGCGAGTTCTGGTTACAACTGGAGTCGGTGCGTGCGTTAAACCAGCAGGCGATTTTACAGTTACAACACGCATGGCAAATTGGTGAAGCCCTGACCGCCGAGCAACGCGGACAAGTGGCGATTGCCGTTGCTACCGCGAAAGTGGCAGCGAGCCGCGTCAGTCTGGATATTAGCAATCGTATGTTTGAAGTAACGGGCGCGCGCGCCACTCAGGCAGCACTGCGTCTTGACCGTTTTTGGCGTAATGTGCGCACGCAAACGCTACATGACCCTGTGGATTATAAAATCAAGGAACTGGGAGAATGGGCGCTGAATGCCGAGTTTCCTCAGCCAAGTTTTTATAGTTAAGCTGAGTGAGATCACGATATTCTCAAACATTGGATACACAAAAATATCATCTGCAACTGTTTGAGCCAGAACAATATTTTCAAGATGTTGTTTTTGCATTTTTTTAGTAAAAGATGATCTTAAGCGAGTTTTGCAATGAGCTGCGCAAGTGGGTTGCCCTTGTACAGCGATGCTGCTCAGGTCAAACCTGAACTAAATTAAAATATAGTTCAATCGAAGCACAAGACATAGCAGGTGAATTCTAAAACAGAAGTCAAAATGCTAAGCTCCATCTTCCTGATTTATTTTTAATCGCTTCAGTCGGTTTTTACCGAATCGGCATTTTTTAATTCCCGTGACTAAAAACAGGAACAGCTAAATGGCTGATCCTGTCACACAGTTTATTGCTGTTTACTGCCACCACCAATCTGCCAGACATAGACAGGTTCTGTGCCATTGACTGCATAATCCCCAATAATGCGTTGTTTAAAAATCAGCGGGTTATGCGATGCTGCGGTACGAGCATTGCGCCAGAAACGATCCAGACTTTTTTGGCTACTGGTGGCTGAGGCACCCAGTGCGTTAAACAGATCACTGGTCAGTTGCAGTACCAGTGGTGCAATTGCCACCTGCGCTTGTGCTGACTCTAGTTCGGCGGCAATATTTGCCTGTTGCTCCAAAGCCTCACGCTGATCGGCATGGGCAAAGTGCGCTTCATAAGCACGCTGTGCGGCTTCTGCAGCACGAATGGCAGTAGCTTCTGCGGCATAAGCTTGTGCCGATGCTAGCCCAATCACTTGCAATACTTGTGCGTCCTGATCGACTCGATCAGCATTGCCATGACTAAAGACGCGGGTACGTGCCTTCACCTGACGGCTAAACTCGGCAACTGCGGCATGGGCGGTGCCTGCCAAGACACTGAGCAAGACCAGTTGATAGAACGCGGTTTGGTATTTAAAGCGGCTATCGAAATCAATAATATTTTCTGGATCAACCTCGACCTCATGCAAAGTCGCTGTGCCGCTACCTGTAGTCCGCTGACCAAAACCATCCCAGTCATCTTCAATTTTGACATTCGGATGCGAGGTGCGTACCGCTGCAATCACATTTTGCTTGGTGGCATCGATCTGGGCAAACAGGTCGAACCAGTCCGCAAAAATACTGCCCGTGGTATAGTATTTTTTGCCGCTGACCGTCCAGCGTCCAGATTCATCCTGATATAAACGGGTAATCACTTCGCCAATTTTGACATCACCCACTTCTGTCCATGCGTTGCCGACCAGTTCGCCTGCAACAAAACGTTCAAACCAGTGGGCTTGGCTGTGGTCACGGTGCGCATTCAGGCGATCTTCAACAAAGGCAAAATGCCCGCGCAGCGCCTGTGGTACATTCGAGTCAGCACTTGCCAGTTCGATCAGGAGTTGGAACAATTGTGGTACTGAGGCGCCTGCACCGCCATACTGTACAGGCACACGTACTGCGCCAAAACCTGCCTGTTTTAACCATTGAATCGGTTCATACGGCAGTTCACGTTGCTGCTCGCGTTGCAAGGCTGTCTCGGCGATTTTCTGAAAAATCGGGCGAAAGCGCTGTGCCAATACCTCATAATCGGTACCGAGCGATAAATCTTGTTGTAATGCAGTTAAACTGGTCATGTCATAGTCCTAATTTTATCGGTTTGACATGACTCTTGCAGATGTTGTGCCAACTTTAATTAATTGATTTTATTTAAATTTTATTTTTAGTTATTGTTGATTGGACAACGCCATGTTGAATTACTGTTGCCAGAGCAACACTTGGGCAATCAAAGCCAGATTGCCCAATCTGCCAAATTGGGAGAAATGATGGTCAAAAACTTGCGTCATCTTGACTTTAATCTGCTTAAGGCCATGGATATTTTACTGGAAGAACGTAGCGTGACCCGCGCCGCAGAACGCCTGTTTATTACCCAGCCTGCCATGAGCAGCATTTTGGCACGCTTACGTGACAGTTTTGATGATCCATTATTTGTCCGTTCACAGCGTGGCATTGTACCTACACCGCGCGCTTTGGAGCTGATTTGCC
Organism: Acinetobacter brisouioides; assembly: GCF_004331075.1. Taxonomy (GTDB): domain Bacteria; phylum Pseudomonadota; class Gammaproteobacteria; order Pseudomonadales; family Moraxellaceae; genus Acinetobacter. Next base: position 167,021 of record NZ_SJNX01000007.1, read on the forward strand.
CGATCAAGCAGATTTTGGGGCAGATTGACCTGCTGCTGCAACCGCTGGAGTTTGACCCTGCCACGGTGGATTTTACCGTGCGCATCGCCGCCACTGACTATGCCCATCAGGTGATTTTAGTGCCATTTTTGGCAGCACTCAAACAGCAAGCACCACATGTCCAAATCGCTTTGTTACCTTCAACCGACAAAGAAGCGCAGCGCTTGGAACAGGGTGAAATTGATTTAGCGCTGTCTACCCCTGAGCATAGCTGTGGCAATGACTTGCATTATCTGCATCTGTTTGATGAATGTTATGTCAGCGTGATGCGTTTGGGGCACCCTGCCTTGCAACAGCCCCTGAGCTTGGATCGTTTTTGTGAGTTGGATCATGCCTTAGTCTCCTTTCAAGGCAGTTTCTCAGGGATTACCGATCAACAATTGCAACAACTGGGTCGACAACGCCGCGTCACGCTGTCAGCATCGAGTTTTCTACTGCTGCCTGAGATTTTGCAAAATAGCGACCTTGTGGCAACTGTACCGAAACGTCTGGTGTGTAAACGTCAGGATTTGGCGATTGTACCGCCGCCGCTGGAGATTCCAAGTTTTAGTAAAATTGCGCTGTGGCATGAACGAACTGAGCATGACCCGCGCCACCGCTGGTTACGTCAGCTCATGTTAGAAATTTGCCAGAATGAAGAACAGTTTGCACAAAATTGTGCGCTGTACAATCCGCTGATCACAACATGAAAAAGCCAGCACAAAGCTTAATATCCGTCAGTTAAGGAATTTAATAATCAAAGCTTTAAATTTTATAAATTCACAATAGCGTCTTATCTTTTTAAATCAGTTTTCTGGAGTTCATCACTACTTTTGTTTCGGCAAATGAGAAGCACAGCTTCGCAAGGAAAGCCATTTTGCGGAGCAATGCTCCTCACCGCAAAACTCGTCCACCATCAGCAAATAATCGAATTTTTCGCAGAAACAAGCACTTTTTAATGTAGTCCTGTCTCAAACAGTTGCAGATGACATTTCCACGAGCCAGATATCCTCATAAATTTAAAAATTGCCAGTCAACTGTTTAACTGACTGGCATTAATACAAGGCTGACTTTTTCCGTGAGTATCACTTTACGATTAATAACGCTCTAACCAGTGTGCATACGGTGCAGGCAACACCCATGTCGGTTTTTCCAGTTGCAATGCTTTGGCAGCCTGTAATGGATAATGTGGATTTGCCAAGAAGGCACGCCCGATCATCACCAAGTCCATTTGCTGCTGTTCTACCAAACGGTTGGCCAGTTCAGGTTTGTCCAGCCCCCACGAAGCAGCGACAGGCAAGTTGGCTTCACGGCGTACACGCTCAGAAACTGGGGCTAAAAATGCAGGTTCTGCCCATGGCACTCGGGCTTGAGGGATATTAAAATTGACACTGACATTGAGTAAATCCAGTCCATCAGTACGCAACTGTTTGACCAGTTCAATTGACTCGCTCAGGGTTTCTTCGTCATTGCCATCGTACTCAATCACACCAAAACGCGCAGTCAATGCTAAATGCTCTGGCCAAACTGCACGTACCGCTGCAAAGGTTTCACGCAAAAAGCGGCTTCGCCCTGCAAAATCACCGCCATACTGGTCTTGGCGCAGGTTGCTATGCTTGGAAAAAAAGCTTTGTGCCAAATAACCATGCGCAAAATGTAGTTCTAACCATTCAAAACCTGCCTGCTTTGCACGATGTGCCGCAGCAGCAAAATCTGCCTGAACCCGTTGAATATCTTCAAGACTCATTTCCTGTGGGACACGTGGCAAGTTTTCACCATAGGCAATCGCCGATGCCCCAATTGGCTGCCAACCGCGTGGGTCATCAGCAGCAATATGGTCATCGCCTTCCCACGGACGGTTGGCGCTGGCTTTACGCCCTGCATGTGCAATCTGAATGCCTGGTACTGCCCCAGCGGCTTTAATCGCCTGGGCAATCTGTGCCAAACCGTCAATGTGTTCATCACTCCACAAACCCAGACAGGCTGGGGTAATGCGCCCTTCTGATGATACACCTGTCGCCTCGACGATCACCAAACCTGCGCCGCCACGCGCCATACTGGTGTAATGCGCCAGATGCCAGTCGGTGACTTTGCCCTCAATGGCGCTGTACTGACACATCGGAGGGACTGCAATACGGTTACGTAGCGTCACATCTTTAAGTTGAAAGGGAGTAAATAATGCCGTCATGCTAACCTCTAAATCGCGATACAATCGCCTAAAATTCAAATCTAAATCATGTATCTGTTTGAAAAATTAAAGAATCCACCAATATCTGGCAAAGTCACCAATCTATGAGAGACATTAGCCTTTTTTTGCCTGACAGGCAGCAGTCACCAAGCCCTCTAGCCAGTCTTGATGCCCATTGATCATCGGATTCGGTTTGGCTTGAGCCAGTTGTTTTGCAGGCTGCCCCAGTTGGGTTTCTTGAGTCAAGATACGCACCCGACCACCGTCCAAGTCTTCAACAAGCCATGCGTGATGCACATCCAGACGTTCGGCTGTACCAATATCCCCCGCCCAGCCATGCCATGCAATTCGAGCAGGCTCACCTGCTTGCGGTGCAACCAGTTCCAGCACTTGGGCATCGACAGGAAAACCAAAGGTTTTAAAGAAAAAGACCATGTTTGCTTGTAGTTGCTTTGCACCTTCAGGCAGTTTGACATCGGAAGAATTGGCGTAGTAACTTGGCCACTCATCAGCATTTACCAGATACGGCCATACCTCTGCGGTGCTTAAACCTTTGACAATCACTTCATTGGAACAGAAATTATCGGTTTCACCAGGCAGATAACCTGCTGGCCAAACAATCGAATTCATCATGTGCAGTTTCTCGTATGTTTGTTCACAATCAACGCTGTGATATGAATCTTATGCTCATCATACAAGTGCTTTTATTATAAAAATAATCTTAAATTTCTATCCAATACATAGATAAAATTAATATCTAAAATTCGACATAAAAAAAGCGCATCCGAAAATGCGCTGTCAGTTGCTCAACTCTACTGAGTATTTTTGTTTTAGATGCAGCAAATCAGGGCGATCAAACACATCTCCCCTGTGATTTAAGCGACTTCTTTGGCCTGTTGTTGTTTTTGTTCCAGTTCTCGAACTAACGGTAAAACCCGTTGTCCAAAATATTCGACTTCTTCAATAAAGTGCAAGAAGCCCGCCAAAATCAGATCAACCCCTGCGGCTTTGTACGCCACAATGCGTTCTGCGATTTGTTCAGGTGTACCGATCAGATTGGTTTTAAAGCCATCGTTATATTGCACCAAATCTTCAAAGCTAGACTTCGCCCAGTTACCCTCACCTTCAGGGCTGGCTGAACCTGCCTGACGGGTGGCATCGGCAAAGGCATTCACGGCTTCAGGGTTGGCATTGGCAATAATCTCTTGCAACACTGCTTGCGCTTCTTCTTCGGTATCCCGCGCGATAATAAAGGCGTTTAAACCAACTTTGACCTGATGATGATTCTGCTTGGCTTTAGCGCGCAAATCTTCAATCTGTTCACGAATACCTTCAACTGTATTGCCGTTGGCAAAGTACCAGTCCGAGACACGCGACGCCATATCCCGTGCTGCGCGCGATGTTCCGCCTTGGAAAATTTCAGGATGCGGCTGCTGCACAGGTTTTGGCTTTAAGGTGTAGTCTTTAAACTGATAGTACTTACCATCAAATGAAAAATTGTCGGTGGTCCAAATACCTTTCAGACTGCGAATAAACTCTTCTGAACGAGCATAACGCTGGTCATGATCAGGCCATTCCTCCCCAATCGCATCGAACTCGCCCTTAAACCAGCCACTGACCACATTAATCGCAATTCGCCCTTGGGTTAAATGATCAATGGTCGCCAGTTGCTTGGCTGCCAGTGCAGGTTTCCACGGCCCTGGTAAAATCGCTGCAATCACTTTGAGCTTTTCAGTCGCTGCCAAAATTGCATGGCTAAACGAAACGGACTCATGTTGATTTTCCGCGCCATAACCCGCAGTAAAACGGATTTGTGATAAGGCATAGCTAAAGCCATTTTTTTCTGCGGTTTGTGCGAGTTTCTTATTGTAATCAATGTTCCATTCTGTACGTTGTTCAATATTACTCACCACCAGACCACCGCTAACATTGGGTACCCAGTAAGCAAACTGAAGTTGTTGTTGTGATTGCGCCATATTTTTATTCTCCTTGGGAAACTGATGGGGTTTATGCCACATCGGCCTGAATTGAGGTCTTGCCTGTTTTATGTTGTAAACGGGATTCTGCGGCTTGCAAGTCAGGCACAGCGGCCGAAGGCAAGACTTCTTCTTGTTCAATTTGTCGGTTAATACCCAAGTTTTGGTTGGCTTGAACTGTTTTAGCTTTCACCACTTCCGCACGCTGACCTTTAGCAGGCGCCCACTCTAAAATCGGTAAGGCACGTGCAACCGCCAAGATAATGCGATCACGCAAGGCTGCGCTTTGAATGGTGTATTCAGGGGTAAAATCACGATCCGTGGCATAAACACCGATTGGCAACGTCTGCGCCTGGAAGAAACTGAACAATGGGCGTAACTGATGCTCAAGCACCAAGGCATGGCGGTCGCTGCCACCTGAAGCGGCCAACAAAACTGGCACGTCGACCAAAGCAGTTTGTTCCACAAAATCAAAGAAATGCTTAAACAATCCAGTAAATGAAGCGCGATACACAGGTGTGCCAACAATTAAGGCATCTGCAGCTTCAACTGCTGCCAAATCATCCTGTACGCGCTGTGGCAATTGATGACGATAAATCGCACCGCCCAATAACGACCCGATTTCGCTGAACTTAATAAAATGCACGTTGATCGGGGTTGCCTGACCCAGTTCATGAATAATTTCCTGAACCAGTGCTTCGGTTTTAGAAGGGTTATTTAAGCCGCCTGAAACAGCGACAATATTTAAGGGTTTGACTGCATTTAAAGTGGTGGACATGGACATAAACCTGAATTGAAATATAAATCTATTGAGGTTTATTTATCCACATTTGGGCATACAGCGTAAAATAATAAAAACGGGCAAATTTATCGTTTTTTAAGATATGTTAAAAAACGATATCCTTTGCATTTACAACGCAATACAGCAATTCCGTTTCATCTGTTATTCGTATTCAGCCCAACTATTTTGATGATCAATTCGGGGAGCTGCCCGAACAGTAGCAGCATGTTCATTTAAACGATAAAGCCATATCGACAAAACTCACAACACCGATTGCAACAAGAACATCGGTTTGTAAATCGACTGTCGATTGCCGACATTTCCACTCAAAAAACCCATCATCCCGCATAAAACAAATGTGGTCTATCAGCTGATCATCGAGTCAAGCAAAAAGCCTAGTCGATATGACGTGTCTCTGAACAATTCCTTGATTACTGCCAACCATAACGGCGGAAGTAGAAGCGTTTCACAAGTTGTATCAGCACCATGTAAGCAATCAAGATACAGGGTAAAAATACAAAATACAGTGGTGGCAATGCCTGTAGTTTAAAATACGGAGCCAAACTTCCCATCGGCAAATAAATCCCGATTGCCATAATAATCAATGACATAATCATCAATGGCATTGCTGCACGGCTTTGCAAGAATGGAATTTTGGGTGTGCGAATCATATGCACAATTAAGGTCTGGGTTAATAACCCGACCACGAACCAGCCCGACTGAAACAGCGTCTGATGCGCAATATTATTGGCACCAAAGACATACCACATGAGAATGAAAGTTACGATATCGAAAATCGAGCTAATTGGGCCAAAAAACAGCATGAAACGACCAATTTCAGCAGGTTGCCAGGTTTGCGGTTTGAGTAAAAGTTCATCATCTACATGGTCAAACGGAATGGCAATTTGCGAAATATCGTATAAAAGGTTCTGGATCAGTAATTGTATTGGAAGCATCGGCAAGAACGGAAGAAATGCACTAGCAATCAAGACCGAAAAAACATTACCAAAATTTGAACTTGCGGTCATTTTGATATATTTCAGCATGTTTGAGGAAGTACGACGACCTTCTAAAACACCCTGTTCCAGAACCATCAAGCTCTTTTCAAGCAAAATAAGATCTGCAGCTTCTTTAGCAATATCGACGGCTGTATCGACAGAAATACCAATATCTGCACTACGCAAAGCAGGTGCATCATTAATACCATCGCCCATGAAACCAACCACATGTCCGTTGTGTTTTAAGACCCGTACAATGCGTTCCTTGTGCGCAGGTGTCAGTTTGGCAAAAACATTATATTGCTCAACTACCTGAGCCAAAGCAGCATCATCCATTTGCTCAATATCATTTCCAAGTATGACACCACTCACGTGTAATCCGACGTCTTTACAGACTTTGGCTGTAACCAGATCGTTGTCACCTGTCAAAATCTTAACCACAATACCATGCTCCGAGAGTGCCTGAAGCGCAGGCGCTGTCGACTCTTTAGGTGGGTCAAGAAAAGCGACATAGCCCACGAGAATCAAATCACTTTCATCGGCAATGCCATATTCATGATGACTCAAACCTGCCCTGGTCGCGACAGCCACAACGCGTAGACCTTCAGCATTGAATTCTGCGGTGACATCATGTATATGCTGTAGCGACTTTTCATCAAGATGGATAATTTCATCGTCATGCATGACATAACGACATACTGCAAGAACTTCTTCTACAGCCCCTTTGGTAATCATGGTCTGCTGTTGTGATGCATCTTCAACCACAACCGACATACGACGGCGGTTAAAATCAAACGGAATCTCATCGACTTTTTTGAGTTTCTGCAAATCAGAAATCATTAAATGACTTTCACCATGTTCTAACACGGCAACATCAAGTAAGTTTTTTAGACCAGTTTGAAAATAACTATTTAGACAGGCAAGCTCCAAGACCTTCTTGGATGGATTACCCCAAATATCCACATGTTTTGCTAAAATGATTTTATCTTGTGTAAGTGTGCCTGTTTTATCAGTACAAAGCACATCCATTGCCCCAAAGTTTTGGACTGCGTCCAAACGCTTTACAATCACTTTTTTGCGAGACAGAAACACCGCACCCTTTGCCAGTGTTGATGTGACAATCATGGGCAGCATTTCTGGGGTTAGCCCGACAGCAACTGAAAGCGCAAAGAGGCTCGCTTCTGTCCAGTTGCCTTTGGTAAAACCATTAATAAATAAAACAATTGGTGCCATGACCGCCATAAAACGAATCAGCAACCAACTGACTTTATTGACCCCCAGTTGAAATGAAGTGGTCACTTGCTCACTGGCCGTCATCCGTTTTGCCAATGCGCCAAAATAGGTTTGTCCACCTGTCGTTAACACGACAGCTGTCGCTGAACCTGACACCACATTGGTTCCCATAAACAAAATGTTTTCTAGATCCAGTGGGTTAATTGCATTTTGATCTTTTTGAACTGCATATTTTTCAACAGGTAAAGATTCTCCTGTCATAGCAGCCTGTGCAACAAATAAATCTTTAGCTACCAGAACCCGACAATCCGCAGGAATCATATCACCCGCAGAAAGTAAAATAATATCGCCTGGTACTAGCGCCTGAATGGTGACTTCTTGGCTGGTCTGCACATTTAAAGTGGTTGGGTTAATCTGTTCTTGCGGGTTTGAAGATTGACGAATCACCGTTGCGGTATTCGTGACCATGGCTTTTAATGCTTCAGCAGCCTGATTGGATTTTTGCTCTTGCCAAAAACGTAACATGGTTGAAATCAGAACCATGGTTCCAATCACCAACGTACCCTGCATATCATTGGTAAAAAAAGAAACCAATGCGAGTAATGTCAGTAATAAGTTGAATGGATTACGGTAGCAAAACCATAAATGTACCCACCAACTTAAAGGCTTTTCTTGCTGAATTTCATTTAAGCCATATTGTTGTTGACGTTGTTCGACTTGATTTTCATCTAGGCCTGCAAGGCTGGTATTGAGTTCTTGGTAGAGCTGCTCAGGCGTATGTCGTGCAGACTGCACCAGTGTTTGAGTCAGCTCTGGTGGAAATGATTGTGTTTTATTTGCACGAGTCACATGTTCTAGGCTAATAAAGCGCTGAAAATGCCGCCCGAAGTGACGTACTTTTAAAAAACGAAGGAACAGTTGTTTCAAGAAAAATGTGCGCATAGCCAACGTCCAAATATGAATTTCAAGCTCAATTCATGGAAAAAAATCAGTTGATACACTGTGAAAAAATAGAAGGTTTTTACAGTGTGCTTAACGAATCAAAAACTGATCTTGCGCTGGGGAATAGGAACCATTACTTTGCCTAAAAAATGGGAAATGAACATGAACATCACATGAGATACATCATGTAATGATCTTCTAAATAGATTATTCAGATCAGATAGATACATATCTACAATCCTCTTATGTGAGAAACCCAATAAGCAGGCGCAATAAATCTTTAACTTGTTTTATCCGAAATGCATTTTGAAATATAAGTAATGCAGTTTCATGAAAAACAGAATTAATCGACTATTGATCAATCAATGTAGATGAGGTGCATGCCTTACAGACATATTGACGACCTCTCGCAGAACAACGAGAGATCAGAACGAAATGTTATGAAGTCCCGTGTGCTGACATTTGTTCGGATAAATATTCCGAACAACTACTCGAGCTTATACCCACTGAGGGACTCCACCGTAAAAAAGTTGTGGCGAATCTATGAAGATGTATTACCCATGTCAACTTGAAAAATAATTTACCAGTTTGGCATAACACATGCGTAAATAACGCCTAAAGTATAAAGTAAAAGACCCCAACATCCTGTTGAGGTCTTTTGTATTTGATTCCTAGGTATAACTCCTGTCGTACCTCACGTCCTGATGTTTGAACTTATCGTTTTTGTTTTATGTTCTGGAACTTCCTGTTCCTGATGAGTTCATCATAACAAATTCAGCATGGCTGCCTACTGGCAAATCGCCTGAATTATTGTCAGCAAATGCTTACATGAACCAGATAGCCTATTTGCTGATAAAACAGCAGCCTGTTTGGATAATGCCTGTCAATTTCTTTACTGACTGACATGACTCAATTTAACCCTTAACTCCACGGATGGCGTGGCAACCCTACGCCATTTAAATAATAATTGCCGACCAGATGCAACTTCCAGCGCACAGGATCGTGCAAGGTATGGGTTCGTGCATTGCGCCAGTGACGGTCAAGATTCAACTCAGACAAAGTCGAGCGTGTTCCCGATAACTCAAACAATTTATTGGTTGCCAATAGTGCAACTTCTGTTGTGAGTACTTTAGCTTCAGCAACCAATAAGGTCGCTTCGGCAACATGCGCTTCAGTCGTATCAGCAATCGCGACATCAATCGCATCGCCTGCCAAGTCCAGCACTGCTTCAGCGGCACGCAACTTAATTTTCAAATCCCCGATATTGGCAATGGTGTACGGGTCATCCGTGGCCTTTTCCAGACCTGAATCAATCCACGGGCGGCTGTACTGACGCACATATTGAATGGTTTCTTCAATCGCACCACGTGCAATGCCTGCATCCACCGCAGCCTGAATAAACTGTGAAATTGCACCCGCAGGCGTTGGGCGCTCAAATGCCTGATGCACAGGAATCACGTATTCTTCACGGGCAAATACATGGTTTAAACGCACCGTACCACTGGCAGTGGTGCGCTGTCCAAAGCCCGACCAGTCATTGATGATTTCAACCCCAGTGGTGTCACGCGGCACAATCGCTGCATAACTACGCCCTTGCTCATCCACCGCGACAATCGGAATCCAGTGCGCGAGCAACGCGCCTGTAGCAAAGAACTTTTCACCATTAATTTCATAACCTTGTGCGGTTTTATGAATTTTGGTGGTCAGGTCGGCAACCGTTTTACTGCCTTTTTCCGAAAAGGCATTGCCTAGACGAATTCCTTTTAAAATCAGCTCAAAAAAGAACTTTTTCTGTTCTGGGGTAGCATCTAAACGCAAATGCTCGACAAATGCCCAATGGTTCTGCGCAATTTGCCCTAAAGATGAATCGACACTGGAAATAATTTTGACCACTTCTGCAAGAGTGCGGTATTTGACATCAGCACCGCCAAAAGCTTTGGGAATATTGATTGCCCATAAACCACTTTGCGAATATTTCTGAATTTCCTCCAAAGGCAAACGGCGCTCCTGATCGCGTAGCGACGCTTCTTTGGCAAATTCCTGAGCCAGTTCACGGGCTATTGCAATTGCTTCAACATCGGAACGAATCACATGTGCATCTTGCTGATGTTCAAAAAATTTGAGTGGAATGGCTGTTTGCGATGCAAAGCCCGTCTGGTTCAATGTGGTCATAATACTTGTGCTCTTTTTATGCTTGGGTGTCCTTAACTTAGCATTATTTTCTCTGGGATTTTATAGATAAAAATGCTTTGCTTATTCAAAATAACTACATGATTTTTCAACAATAAAAAAGGCTGCACCATACAGCCAATTTTATGATTTTTAGATCTAGAACGCTCTCGGTCTACCACGTGTTTGCCCAAATAGCGTGTAGAGTTTTACTTTCCACACTCATATCAGAATCAGGTTTGGTCGGTTCAAATTTGAGCAGAAATCCAATCCCGATCATCAGCACCATCGCACAAATCGACACCAGTAAAAACACATCGGTTTTATAGTTTGCTATCCAGATCAGTAATACAAACAGTGCGATTGCCTGTGCCACGCCTGTCATGATAGGCATCATCAAAAATTCGGTAATCACCTGTTCAATCCTGAAAGATAAGGTGGTCAGGTCATCAGCGTCGATAAATACTCAGATCAGTACGCGTCAAATCAGCTTATGGATTTTTTAAATATGGATTACCGATTAACTGGCTTCGGCAATCGGGGGTTTTTCACCGAAACGATAACCTGCCCCACGATGATTTTCGGGTAAATACGGCCCTTGCCCAAACAGTTTTTCGCGTAGTGTACCTTGTGCATATTCGGTCTGATACACGCCACGTTTTTGCAGCTCAGGCACAATAAATTCCACCACATCACTAAAAGTCTGATGCGCCAAAATATAGGCCAAGTTAAAACCATCCACATCGGTTTCTGTAACCCATTCCTGCAAGGCATCCGCCACAGTTTCGGCTGAACCCACCAACACAGGGCCATTGCCACCGACACTGTTCCAGTTGGCGATTTCTTCAATCGTCCAGACACGGTTCGGGTCAGCATTGACATAAGAGTCCAGCAAGGACTGAATCGCATTGGTCTGAATATATTCGACTTTATCAGTGGGTTGATACTGTGAAAAATCTACGCCCGACCAGCCCGACAGCAAGGTCAGTGCGCCATCATAACTGCCATAAGATTGATATTCTTTAAATTTTTCTTGAGCTTTGGCATCGCTGATGTCAGTGACAATCGAAAGCAAGGTATAGATTTTGACCGAATATGGATCACGCCCTTGCTCAACCAGTTTGGCACGAATCCCCTGCACCACTTTTTTAGCTGCAGCTTTAGACGGCGGTGCAATAAATACACATTCGGCGTTTTGACTAGCAAACTGCTGCCCACGAGTGGATGCCCCAGCCTGATACAATACAGGCGTACGCTGTGGTGACGGCTCACAAATATGAATTCCTGGCACGGTAAAATATTTACCCTGATGCCGAATCGGATGCACCTTGCGATGATCAGCAAAAATGCCGCGTTGCTTGTCGCGTAGCACAGCATCTTGCTCCCATGAACCTTCCCAAAGCTTGTACAACACTTCTAGATATTCATCGGCAATATCATAACGGTCATCATGATTTTCCTGTGTTTTTAGCCCCAGATTTTTCGAGCCACTTTCCAGATAAGAAGTCACGATATTCCAGCCGACACGCCCTTTGGTCAGGTGATCGAGCGTACTTAAACGACGCGCAAACGGATAAGGATGCTCAAAGGAAATCGACGTAGTCACACCAAAACCCAAATGCTGGGTCACCGCAGCCATCGCAGGGACAATCTGTAACGGATCATTGACAGGCACTTGCACCGCACCTGTCAGTGCATGCTCGGCACTGTGATGATAAACATCATAAATCCCTAAAACGTCAGCAATAAAAATCCCGTCAAAATAACCCTGCTCTAAAATTTTTGCCAGATCAGTCCAGTATTCCAGATCCTTATATTCAGTCGAGCGGTCTAGCGGATGTCGCCATAAACCGGGAGACTGATGGGCAATACAGTTCATTTCAAAGGCATTAAAGCTGATTCGTTTCGACATGATGGGCAACTCAAATTTTTTATGTTTAGAGCCATCTTAAAATAAAAAAAATCGTTAATTTATAACAATAACTTGGCTGCTTAGCAGATTTGCTGTTAATGAAATAATCTACTGTGGTTATCTATTTTTTTCGTCATAAAACTCAGGATCTCCAGCTTCAGTGGAGATGTGGTGTAGCGAATCATTTGTTTAAGCACAAAATAAAAAACCCCGACATCCTGTCGGGGTTTTTCGTATTTGGTTCCTAGGTATAACTCCTGTCGTACCTCACGTCCTGATGCTTGAACTTATCGTTTTTGTTTTATGTTCTGGAACTTCCTGTTCCTGATGAGTTCATCATAACAAATTCCACATGGCTGCCTACTGGCAAATTTCTTGAATCATTGTCAGCAAATGCTTACATGAAGCAGATAACCTATTTAACAAATAACAAAGCCGCCCTTCGACTGCTCTATTCAAAATATCACTTCGCTTAACTGGCTTTGGACAATGCCTGATCCTGACTGACATCTCCAATTCGCCACTGATACGGCGGTAACGTCCCATTGACACTAAAATCACCCACAATCCGGTCTTTAAACACCCGCGGATTATGTGAAGATAAGGTACGCACATTGCGCCAGAAACGATCTAGCGCATAGCGTTGATCCGATGCTGATGCACCCAAGGCATCAAACAGTACAGTTGAAGCATTTAAAATCAGTTGGGTAATCACGGTTTGCGACTGAGCCGTTTCTAATTCAGCCAGTGCATTTTGCTGTTCTTCATATTCAGCATTGCCCTGTAAAGCTGCCAGATAAGTCCGCTGCAAACTCTGCGCCACTTTTTCAACGATTGCGCCTGCACTATAGGCCGCGCCACGTACCTGTCCAACGACCTGTAAGATTTGTGGATCATCACGTACAAACTGACTGTTGGCATGAGTATAGTTACGGCTACGCTGTTCTACCGCGCGTGACAACTCATAACTGGCAGATCGCCCCAAGCCCGTAATAATCGCCAACTGCACCAGTTGATAATAAGCTGCCGAATATTTAAAACGTGTGCCATCCACCAGTATTTCACTCGGATCAATCAGCACATCATTAAAAATTGCCGTGCCACTCGCTGTGAGTTTTTGCCAAAAACCATTCCAGTCATCCAGTACCGCGACCCCTTCAGAGTGGCGTGGCACCAGCACCGAAGCCGACTCTCCAGTTAAGTCCTGAATCCCGACTTCAATCCAGTCGGCATATAAACTGCCTGTGGTGTAGTACTTTTGCCCTTTGAGGCGTAGCCGACCTTGCGGATCACGGTAAATATGCGTTTGGAACTGATCACGACTTTCTTTACCGCCTTCAGACCATGCACTGCCTATGGTTTCGCCTGCGGCAATACGTTTTAACCAGCGTACTTTAAAAGCAGGATCTTGAGAGATCAGGACATCTTCAGTAAAACCAAAGTGTACCCGCAGCACTTGCGGCAAGTTCGAATCAGCTTGGGCAAGTTCAACCAGTAAGGCAAATAATTCAGGAATCGTGGCATCAAAGCCGCCAAACGCTTTCGGCAAACGTAAACGGGTAAAGCCACTGTCTTTAAGCCACTGCAACTGCTCATATGGCAAGATACGCTGCTGCTCGCGCTGTAATGTGCCTGCCTGAATTTTGGCAAACACAGGGCGAAAATGCTGAGCCAGTTCATCGTAACGGCTGGAAGGGCCTTGCCCCCATGCGACATAAATTTGGGATTCAGAAAAGGCTTGGGCATGCTGAATTGTTAGATTAGTCATGGCATTACTCAAAAAATCGATATGCCCTTACCTTAAAATAAATCGCACACAGCCATCAGACGTTGTTTTGCTATGATTAGCACAATTTTAGATAATTGCGGCTGAGCTATTTAAAAGTGATGAATGTCATTTATGGCGAAGCTAGTCGTCTCATTTATTGCAAGCAAAACATTCAAGCAAAAAAATACCCTGCATCAGCAAGGTATTTTTTATCTATTTTAATAGACCTGTTTCATAAGTGTTTACCCCTCTTTATTTTTCTCCTATAGGGAAAAAGAGAAGGGATTTATGAAAGAAATCTAATGCTTAAAATGTAACACGTTTATATTGACGATATTCTGGTTGCCAGAAATTTTTCTCAATATTTTCAATCAGCAGTTCATCACTAATCACGGGTGCAACACCCGCATTCATCGCTGCTTTTGCAACTTTAAACGCAATAATACGTGACACTTTTTGAATGTCATCAATTTCAGGCAGCAAGTCTGCATTTGGATCTTGCAACATTGGCGAACAATCTGCCAAAGCATTACTTGAAGCCATCAACATGCTATCGGTGACACGCGTTGCGCCTGCTGCAATCACACCCAAGCCAATGCCTGGGAAAATATACGAGTTATTGCACTGGCAAATGTTATACAACTTACCTTGATAATTCACAGGTGCAAATGGGCTACCTGTGGCAATCAATGCTTTCCCTTCAGTCCAATTCAATACATCGGCAGGTACAGCTTCAACACGCGAAGTTGGATTCGACAATGGCAACACGATTGGGCGTTCACAGTTTGCAGCCAAGGTACGGATAATTTCTTCAGTAAACAAGCCCGGCTGACCCGACACCCCGATCAACACCGTTGGTTTGGCATGTTTCACTACATCAAGAAGCGAAATCATTTCATCGGCGTGTGCCCAACTGGTCACCGCTTCAGGTTTTTGCGCTAGTTTGCGTTGGAAATCCAGTAAGTTCGGCTGATTCTCAGTGATTAAACCAAAACGATCCACCATAAACACGCGTTGGCGTGCTTCGGCATCGGTCAAACCTTCCGCCACCATTTGTGCCACGATCTGCTCGGCAATCCCACAACCTGCTGAACCTGCGCCCAAGAAGGTAATTTTTTGATCTTTTAACTGCTTGCCTGCCGCACGGCTCGCTGCAATTAGACTACCTACCGACACTGCAGCCGTTCCCTGAATATCATCATTGAAACAGCAAATTTCATCGCGGTATTTATTCAGCAAAGGCATGGCATTTTTTTGTGCAAAGTCTTCAAACTGAATCAAGGCTTTTGGCCAACGACGGCGAATACCACGAATCACTTCATCGACAAAACTATAGTATTCATCACCGCTGATACGCGGTTGACGCCAACCCATATAAATCGGGTCATTCAACAACTGTTGGTTGTTGGTTCCGACATCAATAGTAATCGGTAGCGTATAGGCTGGGCTGATACCGCCACAGGCTGTATAGAGGGACAATTTTCCAATTGGAATTCCCATCCCACCAATACCTTGGTCGCCGAGTCCCAAAATACGTTCACCATCGGTGATCACAATCACTTTGACATTTTTGCGATTCACGTTTTGCAAAATATCATCAATGTGTTCACGGTCAGGATAAGAGATAAAAACACCACGATGACGACGGTAAATATCCGAGAACTGTTGGCAGGCTTCACCGACGGTCGGTGTATAAATAATCGGCATCATTTCCGCCAAATGATCTTCAATCAGACGGAAAAATAGGGTTTCGTTGGTGTCTTGGATATTCCGTAAATAAATGTGCTTATTGATCGCATCGTGAAATGCAGAGTACTGTTGATATGAGCGTTGGCTTTGTTCTTCAATAGTTTCAATCACATGGGGAATTAGACCATGCAGGTTAAAACGAGTCCGTTCGTCTTCGCTAAATGCAGAACCTTTGTTCAATAAAGGCAGTTCTAATAGGGTATTTCCAGCATAAGGGATATAAAGTGGGTGCTTTTTTTGCGTAGCAGAGGTCATGTTTAGTCTCATCTTTTGACTAAAACTACACGATTGTGAAGTTTAGCTTTTCAAAATACCCGACTAGCTTAAGCCTTTTTTGATAAAAAAGGGTATTTAGCAAATTTATAATAGTATGAGACTTATTTCCTAATTGAATTATTCTGACTAATGCAGTTGGTCTTTTAGGATTTTATTTATTTCTTGCAGAAAACGCAGGGAATTCTGCAAGAAAAAATCGGCTTGTTTTCAATTGTCGGGTTTAGGCTTTCTTCTTGGAAAAACGTGCAAACTTGCGATTAAAGTTCGCCACACGCCCTTCATTGCTCGCCTGACGCACTTCGCCAGTATAAAAAGGATGCGAAGCACTGGAAATATCAAGCGTCACATAAGGATAAATCTGCCCCTGATATTCTTTGCTTTGGCTCGGCTTTAAGGTTGAACCAATTAAAAAGTAAGTATCGGCATTGGTATCATGAAACAAAACTTGTTGATAATCAGGATGAATATTGGTTTTCATTAAACACTCCGAAATAATTACGTTATAACATAACATAATTCTAACCAATTTATTTCACTTTCGTCAAAAAATCCGTATGGAAATGCTCAAAATCAGGCGAAATAGTCTTTCCCTAAAACGTACAAAATTTGCTATATTTACCCTTTTTCCGCGACATTTTTTCTAACCATTATGAATACGGCAATCCAAGCAGCTCTTGATCATGCAGTTCAGTCCCTCAAGCAACAGGGTGTTCTTCCATCTGACTGGAACAACAACAGTATCCTAACGCGAACCAAAGATCGAAGCCACGGCGATTTTGCCTCAAATGTTGCCATGACCGCTGCCAAAGCTGCGGGCTTAAAGCCACGCGATCTTGCAGAACAAATCTTGGCAAATTTGCCTGAAGTTGCCGATATCAGCAAGGCTGAAATTGCAGGTCCAGGATTCATTAACTTCTTTTTAAATGCTGACCAGCGCTTTGCCATCCTTGACCAGATTCAACAACAAAAAGATGTATTTGGTCGCACTCAAAGCAATGTTGGGCAACGCATTCAGGTCGAGTTTGTGTCTGCCAACCCAACCTCTAGCCTGCATGTCGGGCATGGTCGTGGCGCAGCGTACGGCATGACCGTTGCTAACTTGCTTGAAGCAACAGGCGCAGTAGTTGACCGCGAATACTATGTCAACGATGCAGGTCGTCAAATGGATATTTTGGCAACCTCAACTTATTTGCGTTATTTAGAATTACAAGGGCAAACTCTGGTTTTCCCAAAAAATGCCTACCAAGGCGACTATGTCAAAGAAATCGCGCAAAGCATTATTGAGAAAGACGGCGCGGCGCATATTCGCCCTGTCGCTGACGTTTATAAAGACGTGCCTGAAGATGTGCAATATGCGGCTGAACCAGATGCTGACGGCAATAAAGTCATCGTTTCAGGTGACAAAGAAAAACATATCGACGGTTTGATTGGCAACTCACAACACTTACTCGGTGCAGGCTATCGTGTTTTCCATCAAGCGGCTCTTAAAGCCATTTTAGATGATATTAAAGATGACCTTGGCGAATTCGGTGTAACCTTCAATCAGTGGTTTAGTGAAGCCAGCCTGACTGAAAAAATTGACGAAGCCCTCGAAACACTTGATCAGCGCGGCTTCTTGTACGAACAAGACGGTAATATCTGGTTTAAATCGACCGAATTTGGCGATGAAAAAGACCGTGTCGTAAAACGTCGCAATGGTCAAACTACTTACTTTGCTTCTGACATTGCTTACCACCTTAACAAATTACAACGTGGTTATACCCATATTGTGGATATTTGGGGTTCAGACCACCACGGTTATATTGCCCGCGTCAAAGCAGCAATTGATGCCATGGGTTATGACTCGAGCAAACTGACTGTCCTTCTCGTTCAGTTCGTGAGCTTGTGGCGTGGCGGAGAAATGGTACAAATGTCATCGCGTTCTGGTCAGTTCGTGACTTTACGTGAACTGCGTGAAGAAGTCGGTAATGATGCCGCACGTTTCTACTATGTGATGCGTAAGAGCGAACAACACATCGACTTTGACCTTGACCTTGCCGTATCGCAAAGCAAAGACAACGCGGTGTATTACATTCAATATGCCCATGCACGTATTTGCCGTATGCTAGAAAAAGCCAAAGATACAGGCATTGCTTTCGATGCAGTTCAAGCCCGTCAATTTGCTGAACAATTGAGCCTTGAAGCTGAAACTGAAATCTTGGCAAAACTTGCAGCTTACCCAGATATTATTAACCGTGCAGCCCATGCTTACGAACCGCATCAGGTCGGTAACTACCTGAAAGAACTTGCAGCGCTATTCCATGGCTGGTACAACGAACATAAAGTGCTTAGCGACGATGCTGCATTAACCCAAGCACGCCTGTTACTTTCAGTCAATGTACAACAAGTATTACATAATGGTTTAGAGTTGCTCGGTGTCTCTGCACCAGCATCCATGTAAGCTAAGAGGATTGCTACGTGTGGGGTAAAACACAACGCGGCGTTTCCGAACGCCCAAAACAGTCAAAACAGTCATTGATTCCAAAATGGTTTGGTACATTAATCCTGATTTTAATGGTACTCAGCGCTGCGGTGGCTTTAATGCTGTGGAAACCGTGGGCACCCGTACATGCACGTAGCGACATCAATACGGGACAGTCTCAGGGGGAAACCAATAAAGACTACCGTTTTTATGACCAGTTGCCAAAACAACAGGTCACGCCGATTCCTGATCAGGCGGTACCTGCCAATCAACGCCAAGAAGCTGGGGTGATTGTTGAAGCACCTGCACAGCCAACGGCTGAAATCAGCAATGCATCTGAACCAAGTACCGCTGCGCAAACCAGCTATATTTTGCAGGTTAAAAGCTACACCGACCCTGACAGTGCTGATGCTAAACGCTCTGAAATCCTGATGAACAAATTGCCTGCCGATGTCATTATTGGTACGGAAAAAGGGAAAACCTGGTATCGGGTCATTTCAGGGCCTTTTACCTCCCAAAATGAAGCCATCGCTGCACAGCAAACCTTGCAAAACAGTGGTATCGATTCGATTATCGTGAAGCATTAAGCTCATCAAATATAAAAAAAGCGATCAGTTGATCGCTTTTTTTATTGAGAAATTTCGAAATTTTGGGGCTAAAAAGAACACCAGATTGCCCAGTAAAATACAGATCACACCCAGTATCGCAGTTAAACTCCAGTGATAATTTTCCCAAAAGGTCGAAATGGTGAGTGCAACTAAAGGAAACAGTAAGGTACTGTAAGCTGCCTGCCCCGCCCCAATTCGCCCAACCAGCATAAAATAAGCGCTAAAGCCAATCACTGAACCAAAAATTGCCAGATAACCCACGGCCAAACTAAATTGTAAGTTCCATGCCGGTATAAATTGCATGCCTTGTGATGCAGCAAACAAACCCATCCACAGTGTGCCATAACTCATGGCATAGGCATTACTGCTCAGTACATCTAGCCCACGTTTTTGATGCCGGGTACTGATCATATTGCCCAATGAAAAACCATACGTTCCGAGCATACACAAACCTATGCCAAGCACAGTCTTGCCCTGCAAATGGGTACTGCTCAAGTCTTGCCAAAATAGTAAAAACATACCGAGAAAGCCTAAAGTGACTGCAGGGAAAAACTGTGCAACAATTTTTTGTCCGAAAAAAATTCGGCTATTAATGGCATTGAACAGTACAGCCATCGAGAAAATTACGGACTCCAGACCGCTGTTAATATAAGAAATGGCATGATAAAAGCACAAAAAATTCAGCCCAAAAACACATAACCCTTGTAGCGCACAAAACAGATGATCACGCAGCGCAAAACGGCGCAAATGCCCTGTCAGCAATAGCCCGACAAACAAACAACTCGCCGCAAGCAAAAACCGCCAAAATACAGCGACAACTGGATCAACTACATTGGCTTGAGCAGTAATGGCAATCCATGTTGTTCCCCAGATCAGCACAACCAGCCCATACAGAAATAGATTCACGATGACTCTCCTCAATTCTGTCATCAGTTTGCAGGTATTTCATTGAGTCTGCTTGCGCAAAGCAGGGCAAGGCTTGCATAAACTTGCGTTTTTTTCTAAAAATTTGCTGACCCTTTTGAAAAAATCGCTAGACTATATTTCCAATGGTTTTGTCACATGATCCCGCATATGGCTTATCAGACCTTACAACAGCTGCAACAACATAAAGCCCAATTACTTGAACACGTACAACTTGGTTCAGGGATGCAACTGGCTGCCTGGTACAATCGGCACGATCGTGTCAGCGTCTGTAGCGATCACCACACCTTGAGTCTATATACTTGCGGTGGCTATGAAAGTTACCAAAAAACAGCTCAAGGCTGGCGTAATGGTGGTGGTCCAGATCATTTTTGTCTAATGCCACAACAGCAGTACTCTGAATGGGATATTCGCGGAGAATTGAGTTTTGTGCATTTGTATTATACCGATCAGCATTTGCGTGATCTTGCTGCACATGTCTGGGACAAGGAACCGAACCTGATTCAACTGCATGAAAAAACCTTTGCCACTGATCCTCAGATTACCTTGCTGTATCGACATTTTTTATTGGGCTGCAACTGGCAACAGTCAGAAAATTTGCTCCAGCTCTCCACCACAGCCACTTTATTACTGAACCATTTATTAAAAAATTACAGTAATATTGTTTGGCAGATGCCCCAGTTGAAGAGTGGTCTAGCACCTGCAACACTACGCTGGGTACTTGAATGGATTGAAGAAAATTTACATTTGCCGCTAACGATTGCAGACTTGGCAGCACAAGCGCATTTAAGTGAATACCACTTTGCCCACATGTTTCGACACTCCATGCAGCAGGCACCGCACCAATACATTTTGCAGCGCCGTTTGCAAAAAGCTCATCATTTGATTTCACAGCAACATATGAGCCTGACCGACATTGCACTGGAATGCGGTTTTAGTTCAGCCAGCCACTTCAGTCGCCGTTTCAAGCAGCAGTTTGGTTTTACACCATCTAAGCTGAGAAGCGAGCATACTTCATGATATTTTGATCGGCTAAACCTGACACCATCAATTTTTTATCGGTCGGTTTTATTTCTCGGCATGAAAACCACGCAAAGCGAGTGAACACAATCATCAAAAAGCCTGCTATTACCCATCAACCTTGAAGCTTATAACATTCATCAAGTGCCAACGCATAATATTCCAAACCTTCACGTGCAGCATGAAATGCTTTTTGTTGTAATTCAGGTTTACCTTCACATAAGCATTTGATGAGTTCCATTGCTTCATACGGGTGAATATCATCATAATGCGCATGGGCACGTAACCATGCCAGTGAGCGTTTATCAATCTTCACATCGGGATGATTCTGGTAATTATGAATGCCTTTATAAACATGTAAAGACCAGTCACCTGTTGCCCATTCAATTGCTAAATTGGTTGCTGCCAAACATTCGGCAAGGCTACCACGATAGTTAATGCTCCAGAGATAATGATTCACGGCATTCATGGCAGGTGGTGGAGTAACACGATCGAGCTGATCAACTGTAAGACCAAAGCCACCCGCCCAGTCCCGATACCAAGTCAAATGGCGTTCTTCAACCTTAATATTCTGAATAAGCCAGTCTCGAGTCTGCACTACGCCCGCTTCATTAAACTGAGTTGCCTTAGCCAAAGCCAGCGCCATATAGGACGGAAACTGTGCAACCAAGGGATAAAAATTTAATAAAGCTGCACGAAAGCATTCTAGGCTGAGTGTACCATTTACTATACCAATAAACACAGGATGCTGGCTGACACGCTCTTTTGCAGGAATCAGTTCATCCCAGAACTTCTGCGCCCACACACTATGAGGTGTGATTTCCAGAGTGAATTCATTTTTTAGAACAGTCATCATTCACTTCCTCTTGAATTTATTTCATCTAAGCTTTTATTTTTAATACAACATACGCTTTGAATAATCAATTAAATTTATTGACTTATTGAATATAGCATTATAAGTCAACCTAATAAAATAAATTAGATGGCTGAAACGGCTTATACTCAATTATGCAGCTTCTTTTATAAAGGTTTACAGCCTCTTTATTGATATCTATGAGAAAAATTTAAATCTATTTCAATCAAACATAAGAGAAATACAGTTGAAGAATGAAAGAAGCCGATTTAGATATTTATAGCAGAATCTTTTGACAATTTAATTAACAGCTAAAATCAAAACTTCAGACCCAAAATATCATGTAATTTTTACATGATATTTACAATAAAATCATAAAGAACACCCTATGGCATCCCATCTGACATAATATTAAAAACAATAGACCTCTTTCATAAATCATTTTTTATTCAATTCCATGTTGTAGATTCCAGCAATTAAATTGAATCTTAACCCCAATCTTTTGCCTCGATTTCTATAACGCTCAGCAAGAATATTGAAGATTTTTAGCTTACAAAATACATGCTCAATTCCAATTCTTCTTTTATTAATTTCTTGATTATAGATTTTGAGTTCAGTACCCAATTTACAGCGTCTTTTTGCTTTTAACGGCAATAAGCTATTCGAAAACAAAGCATAAATTCCTTGATAACCTTTATCTGCAAGAATAAAAGCACCAACAGGAATCTGGTTTAAATTACGTTTGAACAGCTCAAAATCATGCACAGCACCGTGACAAGAACATACACATAGAATTTGCTGAGTTTTGTAGTGAATTATGGCCTGTACTTTGAACGTATTCTCTTTTTTCTTGCCACAATAACTTTTCTTCTGTTTTTTTAGGTCTTTGGATTGGGATTTCAGTGGCATCTACAATCACCACATTCCAGTCTATACCTTCACCTTCAGGCAATTCTTTCGGTAAATTAAACAGGTTGGACTGAATCAGACTATCTTCAACATGGCCTACAATTCTGGATGCCGTTGGCTCAGAAACCCCATAACTTGTAGCAACATGAAATAAAGTTCGGTATTCACGCCAATAGCTGAGACAAAGTAAGACCTGATCTTCAATACAAAGTTTGCTTGGTCTACCTTTCTTTGGGATCTACTTTTTCATGTATTCAACGAATAAATCAAAGGTTGACCATGAGATGCCTGTGTATCGTTTAAACTGAGTTTCAGGAAGCTTTTAAAGTCGAGATATTTCATGTGTCAATTATGCTTGAAAATCCTAAAGTTTGCAGGATAACTTTTTATCTAAAAGTTGGGTGTTTTTTGATTTATGAAAGAAGTCTAATCATTATCATTTTAAAATCGAAAAGTATTTAAAATATAGCCAAGAAATTTTTATATACACAATTAAAATAGCGTTATAATTTCAATTCTAAGGGAAATATTATATAACCAATAGATAACAAACTAAAAAGTAGATATAGACCTCTTCCATCATGGTTTACACGCTCTTTATTGTTTTATTGTTCTCCTTGAGCATCATTGAAATATATTTCAATGATGCTCAAGAGACATAAAATCGACTGATGAAAGACGTCTCCTAAATAGTGAGATTGAGCTATGAAATTGAAAGGCTCTAGTATTCTTAGTAGAGAACAAGTAGATTTACTCAAAAAAACTCGTTTAAATTTTCTTTGGTTTCCTAAAAGGTTCGAACGCCTATATACAAAATGCTATCGTAATGAAGCAGCATATGAGCTTCATTATCGTGGCATTATTATTATTACTTTATATCTTTATCTCTCTTTGGGTATTTATCAGGTTTTACCAGAAGATCATGTTATTCCCTGGATTTCTCTGTATGGATGGGTCGGGATTATTATCCTTGTTGCATGGTTAATGTCTTTTGTGAAACGATTCAATCCGTGGTTCGATTATTATGTCTGTTTTAGTTCTACTTTATCAGTTGCAATTAGTTTCATATTAGTCAATGGCTTGGAAGAAGTGCAAAATACCGTTCTTTTCCATACAGCCATGATGTATGCCGTGATTATTATTTACGGCTTCGTTGGTTTACGTTTTTATACGGCATTAATCGCTGGCTGGTTGGGTGGTTTAATTGGCTTAATTGTGAGTAATGAGATGAATGCCACCATCGACTGGACTCTGCTCAACCGCACTTATACATTTAGCAGTTTTCTAGGCATGTCTATGGCCTATTTTATTGATCGGCAGCACCGTGAGCATTTTCTAAAAAACTGTATTATTGAACACAATCACCTTGAATTGGTACAACAAGCCCAGCAACTCTCCAAACTTTCTCAGATTGATGCGCTGACAGGTTTAGCAAATCGTCGCTATCTTGATGAAATTTTACAAAATGAATGGGAACGTGCGATTCGCTATACGAAGCCTATCACCGCCATGATGATCGATATTGATTATTTTAAATTTTATAATGACGCTCTCGGTCATGTTCAGGGTGATGAATGCTTAAAACGGATTGCTTTTATGCTGAATTCAGCCACATCTAACCAACAAGATGTCTTGGTTGCACGCTATGGTGGCGAAGAATTTTTATTAATTTTCCCACAAACCAATGAGCAACAAGCCAAGCAATGGGCTGAACAACTCATTAAAAGTATGCATCAACTCGCACTGCCACATCCCTCAAGCCCAATTTCAGCCTGTGTCACACTCAGTATTGGTGTCGCTACGCTGATCCCTTCTTATGAAGAAAGTATTTCTGAATTTATTACATCCGCAGATCATGCCCTTTACTTGGCAAAACATCGCGGACGCGATCAATATCAGATTGCCGTGTGTCAAGAAGTCCCTCCCCTTGCTATCGCCAAATAAATTGATCAGCTTATTACTTACTATTCGGTAAGTTGTGATAATTGTTTTTCAGACAGTACCAAAATTCCATGCTGACGCAATAAAGCTGTCGTTACGCCAACGCCATCGACTCGTATACCAAAAAATGAACCATCATAAATCTGCTGACTACCGCAAGATGGACTATTTTCTTTCAATACAACATGTGTCGCATGATATTTTTGGGCAATTGCAAGTGCAGAATAAGCTCCCTGAATATACTGTTCAGTGACATTACGTCCCGACCGTTCAATCACTTGTGCCGTACCTGCTAAAACTGCATAGCCATCTCCACCGACTATTTCCGCAGGTGAACGTGGCGTGGGCAAACCTGCAAGTAACTCTGGGCAAATGGCAATTGCTTTATGTTCATGAATCAGCTGTTGAACTTTCAAATGCAGACAGTCTGTTCCATCATATCTGACAGGTTTACCTGCCAAACATGCGCTGACTAAGATCATGATTCAACAAATCCAAAAATAAAATTTAAGCATAACGCCTTTTTATATAGAACCCTAGTTGCTATTGATAGTGTCCATCAATTTCCTGTGCTCGCTGAAATGCCTCACGCTGCTGGATCCTTGCCAAAAATGCCCGAATGTTAGGAATATCAAGTGGAATACGCTTCGACATTGCTTGTAAAGGAAAACTCATTTGAATATCCGCAAAGGAAAAATCTCCAGCAAAATAATCATGCTCTGCCAAATATGCTTCGATATATGCCACATGATCTTGCAATCGAGGCTGTAAAAAACCCGTTTTTACGCCATTACAGACTCTTTTAGCAATTGGGCGAATCAACAACGGCATGTGGGCTGGCATATTGCTCATCACCAATTGAAAGACCAAAAGTGGCATCAGTGAACCTTCCGCATAGTGCATCCAGTACAAATACTGATAGGCTTGTTCCTGATCTTCAGGGCAAGGCTTGAACTGGTAGCTGGTGTCATAGCGCTGCTGTAAAACTTCCAGAATCACAGCAGATTCTGCCAAAACTTGTTGACCATCCTGCAAGATAGGCGATTTGCCAAGTGGGTGGATAAACTTAAGCTCATCGGGTGCAGCCAAGTTGGGTTGACGCTTGTAAAAGCGAACCTGATAATCTGTCAGTTGCAACTCTTCCAAAGCCCATAAAATACGAAAGGCTCGCGAATACTGTAAATAATGCAGAATCATCATTAAAAGTGACCTCCAGAATATTGCTCCTACTCATCCTAACAGATCAATTTATGATCATCAGGACTTTTTTATAACTTCGCGTTTCGGTGCAATACAATTACAACTTAAATGCTTATGACACTCCTGTTACAATAAAAATTATCACCTTTCGATAAATTCATGAATTTTTATAAGGTTTTTCCTGTATGGAACCTCGAAGCACGCCCAAATATCAGGCACTACAACCTCAATACCGTTTATTAGTTCTTTTGGTGTCGATTGGTTTTTTCATGCAGGCTCTCGATACCACCATCGTCAATACCGCTTTACCCGCCATGGCACAGCACTTACAGGAAAACCCTCTGCATATGCATGGGGTGATCGTCGCTTATGTGCTTTCGGTTGCGAGCTGTATTCCTCTTAGTGGCTGGCTGGCGGACCGTTTCGGGTTACGTCATGTTTATTTAAGTGCAATTATTATTTTTACCATTGCCTCTCTGGGGTGCGGTTTATCTAACACTTTAGAACAATTGATCTTTTTCCGTGTGCTGCAAGGTATTGGCGGTGCATTACTCTTACCTGTTGGGCGGCTGTCTTTATTAAAAATTATTCCACGTGAGCAGTTCCTATCTGCAATAAACCTCATGAGTCTTGCAGGGCTTATTGGGCCACTGGTTGGGCCAACACTCGGTGGCTGGCTAGTGGAAGTCGCGAGCTGGCACTGGATTTTTTTGATTAATATTCCAATGGGATTACTGGGTGTTATCGTCACATTCAAAGCGCTGCCCAATATCATCGAACCAAATGTTAAACGTTTTGACAGCTCAGGCGTGTTAATGCTCGTCGTAGCAATGGTTGGGTTAACTTTAGGTATTGATTCATTTTCAGTCAAAGGTTCATCACATCAAATCGCGTATATCTTGCTGATCGCTGGTGTGATTGCGAGTGCCTTGTATGCTCATCATGCACACAATCATCAGAATGCTTTATTTCGCAGCGACTTATTTCGGCATCAGTTTTATGCGATTGGGATTTTAGGCAATTTCTTTGCGCGCTTTGCAGGCAATGCCATTCCCTTTGTCTTACCATTGCTACTGCAAGTAGTCTTTAAATTCGAACCATTTGAAACGGGTCTCATGATGATTCCGCTGGTACTTGGTTCACTGTTTTCCAAGCCGATTGTGCGGCCACTGATTCAAAAGTTCGGCTATCGCAATGTTTTATTGTTCAATACCACTGCGGTAGGGCTATGTGTCATGAGTTTTACCCTGACCACAGCCACCACACCAGAATGGTTACGTGCGCTACATTTCTTTATCTTTGGTACGCTCAACTCGATTCAATTTGTCTCAATGAACACCTATACCCTCAAAGATTTGCCATCGCAGCATGCCAGTAGCGGCAACAGTTTCCTGTCCATGATCATGATGCTGTCAATGAGTATCGGCATTGCCTTTACAGGAACGCTGATTCACTTTTATCAGGGTACAAGCTTTCATCTACCGATTGCACAAGCTTTTGACTATACCCTGCTCACGCTAGGCGCACTGAATGTGATCACCATGCTGATCTTCTGGCGTATTCCAAAACAAAATCAGTCACAAGTTTAAATAGGCTTTCTGGTGCAGTTTTCTTAAAATAGATGCTCAACCCTAGATATCTGCTTGATCATGAAAGCTGCCCGCAAAAGCCATTTGCACCTTGTCCGAACTTTAACTGCAACCCTTGTGATCTTACTCTTATGTTTGATCAGCTTGGTTCTATTCCAGAACCAGCCAGCAGAAGCGCAAGACCACCCCGTGCAAGGCTTCGATGTTTCACATCATCAGGGCGATATTGACTGGAAAAAGATTTCACCTCGCAAATACCAGTTTGTGTATTTAAAAGCTACCGAGGGTGGTGACTACCAAGATCCAAGTTTTCAGCAGAATTGGCTCAAAGCACGCGAACAGGGCTTGCATGTCGGGGCATATCATTATTATCGTTTATGTCGTGACGCCAAAATTCAGGCGACTAATTTTATCGCCACAGTGCCCAACAAAGCCGATGCTTTAGCACCTGTTATTGATTTGGAATACGACGCCAATTGCCTGCAAAACTCAACCCAAGAACAACTACTTAAACAAATTCAAGTCATGCAGCAACTGCTGCATCAGCATTATGGCAAACCACCCATTATTTATACCTCCAAAACCTTTTACCATATTGTACTGATGGGACACATGCCACATAACGCGTTGTGGATTCGTGACTATGATGATGCTTACCCTAAACTCAAAGACCAACATGGCTGGATGTTCTGGCAATATACGCAAAAAGGGCATATCGAGGGCATTCAACAGCCTGTCGATTTAAATGCTTATGCAGGTTCGGCTGCACAGTGGCAAAGCTATTTACGTTATTTAGGGGTGCTTCATCATTAAACTACGGAAAATCATTCACATCGACATGGATGCTTTTTATGCCTCAGTCGAGTTACGTGAGCGCCCCGATTTAATCGATGTGCCTGTGGTAGTGGCATCGCATCATCCACGTGCCGTCATTACTACCGCCTCCTACCCTGCTCGTCGTTTTGGTTTACGTTCAGCCATGTCGATGGCGCAAGCCAAAAAACTCTGTCCGCATGTAGTGGTGCTTGAACCCCGTTTTGAGCTATATCGAGAAGTGTCTGTACAGCTTCAGCAAATTTTTCATCAATATACCGATCTGATCGAACCCCTGTCTTTAGATGAAGCCTATCTGGATGTCACTGAAAATAAACTCGGTTTGGCATCAGCAACTGAGGTAGCACAAGCCATTCAGCGACAGATCTGGCAACAAACCCAACTCACAGCTTCGGCAGGGATTGCCCCCAATAAGTTTTTAGCCAAAATTGCTTCAGACTGGCATAAACCCAATGGGCTATGTGTCATTAAACCCCAGCAAGTTCAACAGTTTATTTATGATTTGCCTTTAAAGAAGATCCCAGGAGTCGGAAAAGTGACTCAAGCCAAACTGGAGCAACTACAACTTTATACTTTAGGCGACTTACAAAAAGTCGAACTGCATGTTTTACAGCAACATTTTGGCAAATATGGGCAGCAGTTACATTGGTACGCTCAAGGTATTGATGAACGTCCAGTCGAAGCCAGTCGAGAACGTCAACAAATTTCCAAAGAAATGACTTTTGACCAAGACCTGTATTTATCGGCTTGTCAGGACGCATGGCAAATATTGGCTGAAAAAGTCTGGGTAAGTTTGGAAAAACGTCAACTGAGTGCTTTTGGCGTTAGCATTAAACTCAAGCAACCTGATTTTCAAATTGTCCAGCACAGTAAACGCTTTCAAAGTCCCTTAGAAAATCTTGCCCAGTTACAGCAAGCCATTCTGCTCTTACTCACCGAGTTACAACTATCTTCCCAGTTACGTTTTCGGCTGATTGGCGTTGGTGTCTATCAACTCATCGCGATAGAACAAAAAATTCAGTTGTCATTTTGGTCATAGATTCATTGACGTTAAAATGTAGATCTTTAATAAAAAATATATGGTATAGAGACTCGCATGCTGTGCATTTTTCGATTAAGCTATGCGCGCTTACATTTATCCATGAAGCTATTGCATGGTTAAAACTAATCCATGGTTTTAACTAGCCGTCCCTGTAATACATCGGATTAATCATCTTGCGCGTTGCAGGGCGCTCCGACTGTTAGGCATGGACTCCTTCGAATGACCCCAACCTCTTCTCTAAATAGCACACAAGAAAAACGTGCACGCAAAGCTGCACTTAGTAGCTTTATTGGTGCTGTTGTCGACTGGTATGATTTTTTACTTTATGGCATTGTTGCCGCATTAGTTTTTAAACAACAGTTTTTTCCTAATATTGACCCGACAATGGGTACACTGGCGGCTTTTGCCACCTTTGGTGTAGGTTTCTTATTTCGCCCATTAGGCGGTATTGTATTTGGGCATTTTGGCGACAAATTGGGTCGTAAAAAAATGCTGTTCCTCACCATTTTCCTGATGGGGGGAGCAACCGTAATGATCGGTTTTTTACCTACATTTAGCCAAATTGGCTGGTGGGCACCTGTTCTGTTAGTCACTTTACGCGCCATTCAAGGCTTTGCTGTAGGCGGCGAATGGGGTGGTGCAGCACTCATGGCAGTTGAAAATGCACCGAAAACCAAAAAAGCTTTTTACAGTAGTGGCGTTCAGGTCGGTTATGGTGTGGGCTTAATGCTGGCATCTGGCTGCGTATCCCTCATTATTCTATGGATTGGTGAAGACGGTTTTCGCGACTGGGGCTGGCGAATTCCATTTCTCGCTAGCGTTATCCTTGTCGCATTTGCAGTATGGGTGCGCTCCGATCAGGATGAATCTGCCGAATTTAAACAGCAACAAAAACAAGCACCTCAAGTTCGAGAAAAGAAATCACGTTTCCCGATTATTCAAGCCATTCAGCATAACCCTAAAGGCTTTTTTTATATTATTGCCTTGCGTTTAGCTGAACTGCTGTCGATGTATCTGGTCACCACGTTTGCACTGAATTACTCGACTGAAAAATTGCACATGCCTTCGCAGCTGTTCTTGAATATCTCATTAATGGTTGGTGCAATTAGCTGTTTCAGTATTCCCTTCTTTGCCATGATTGCTGACCGCTTTGGGCGTCGCCGCATGTGCATTATTGGTGGATTAATTGGTGCAGCAGCAGCATTTCCATTCTTCTTGGCATTGCAAAGTGGTTCAATTGGCTGGCTGATTGTGCTATCTATTTTACTTGCCAATCTCGCACATGACATGGTAGTGAGTGTGCATCAACCTATTTTTACTGAATTATTCGGTACTGAATATCGCTACAGTGGCGCAGGTGTCGGTTATCAGCTTGCCAGTATTGTCGGTGGTGGCTTTACTCCGTTTATTGCCACAGGACTCATCTTCCTCGCACATGGGCACTGGATCTTGGTCGCGATTTACTTAACCACTGGCTGTTTATTAACTGCGATTGTTGCAGCGCGTATGAAGGGTCAAGTATCATCAAAAATTATTCATCCTCCCCTTGTAGATTAAACTTATGGCTGTTCAACGTTTACATGTTACTCCACGTTTTTGTGAAATCGCAATTTCAGGTAACTTAGTCCATCTTGCAGGGCAACTTGCAGATGATACAACTCAAGATATTCGCTCACAAACCCAGCAAACCCTTGCCAATATTGACCGTTTCTTGGCAGATGCAGGAACGGATAAAACCCATATTTTATCTGTGATTATTTTCTTAAAAGATATTGAACAAGATTATGCAGCTATGAACGAAGTTTGGGATGCATGGATTGCTCAAGGTCATGCACCTGCGCGTACCTGTGTTGAAGCAAAACTATATATGCCTGAAGTTTTGGTTGAAATGACTGTAACTGCAGTCAAACCATAAGATTACAAGATGGCATTTGCCTTATGCAAATGCCATGCTTTTTTCCTGAATATTCAAGTCTCGTGATAATCTTTTTAGATCAGGCACACCTGCATAACGGATCACTCGATACCCTGCCATTTCCAATAAAGCATCTTCATATCGGTCTTCACGATGCTGAGTAAACATCGAATCACATAATGAAATAATTGCTACGGCCTGAAACTGTGAATTTAAAATCACAAAATCAGCGGTCATATTATTAAATTTTGCCCGTGTATGTGAGTATTTGCTGGTCAATAAAGCACTATAAGACACATTCGATAAAATAATATGCCGTGGTAAAAGTTTGATAAGTCGTTGATAGATAATTCGTTCATTGTAATTAAGCAACGCGCGCTGTTTTAAGGCACTGTCAGAATGTTGATCCGAACGTTTTCGATAGCGAAGCACGAAAACAACCAAAATCAACACACTTAATATAGTAAGAGAAGCTAGTTCAATCATTACATCTTTTCCTTATAATTATCTGATTCATGTATCAGTTGCAATTCCTGTGCAAGTCTTTTATTCATCCTAAAATGGTCAATGGCATTGAAAAATACAATACCACTGACAATTCATAAATTTTATAATGAAAAATATAAGTAGATTCGTCAACCTTATGAACACCTACCTAATCCATAACATATCCTGAGTTCTTTTACTTTGGCTTTGTAATATTCTATTTTTATAAAGATAATACGCTGTAAATTAAATAAAAAAATTCAAAGAACTTATTAATGGACCCAATTTAGAATATCCAATAGCCAATCAACAAATAATCACATAGATAGATTGATATTTTCATAAAATCAAGCACTTGGCATAAAATACCTTTGTAGTGCTAGACAAATAGATTGATCAAATAATTATGTATCATCTTGACCAAGATACGATAGACGTAAGCAAAGGAAAATTTAAATTAGATAGAAGCTATTGCTGTGGGCTATACAAAAAACGCGTAATCAAAATACTAGTTATGATGATCAAATCATATAAATGAAATTTAAATTTAATTTAAATCACTGATTATTACTTCAAAGCAGGCAGGAATACGTACCGCGATCATTAATTTTTTCAGGAATCGGCGCATAAAAAAGCACCCTCAGTCGAATGACTGAGGGTGCTTAGAATAATGAGCTGGCGATGACTTACTCTCACATGGGTAACCCCACACTACCATCAGCGCTAAGAGGTTTCACTTCTGAGTTCGGGAAGGGATCAGGTGGTTCACTCTTGCTATGGTCGCCAGCACAACTGTTTATGGACTTGTTCGGGTTTTATGCTCAGATCGTATGATCTTTTGCTACCGTACTTCGTACC
>NZ_SJNX01000008.1 GCF_004331075.1 Acinetobacter brisouioides
ACAGGTACTTTTCTTATTTTAAGATATTGAATATATTGATTAAGTGTATAAGTTTTACCTGCACCAGCCGAACCCGTTAAAAAAACATTTTCGCCTGCTTTTAAAAGTTTCAGCGCCGTCTCTTGTTTCATAAGCCCATCAAAATTTCAACAATCTGGCATAGCTTAACCAGTTTCCGAAAATAAGGGAAATATCAGACTAAAAAACACAATTTCTTAGTTTAAAAAATCCATTAAAAATCTGAGTTTTTTACTCAGTTTTTTGAAACAAATAAAAATAAAATCATTCAATATTAAAGATATAATTAAACAACCTACCTAATAAAATGTTGGTAGGTATTTGGTAGGTAGGAAATTTTAGAGCAGCTAACAATACTAGCGACATGGTGAAGTTAATCGCCTACAAAAGAACACAATGGAATAATGGAAGAAGGAATCGCTCCATGGCTTTTAAAAATATTGCTGACCAAACTAACGGTTTTTACATCCCTTGCGTGTCTTTATTTGGACCAGGTTGTGCCAAAGAAATCGGAACTAAAGCGCAAAATCTAGGTGCAAAAAAAGCACTGATTGTTACCGACCAAGGTTTATTTAAGTTTGGTGTAGCAGACACAATTGCTCAATACTTAACAGATGCTGGTGTAGAGAGCCATATTTTCCCAGGTGCAGAACCAAACCCAACCGATGTTAACGTACACAATGGTGTAAAAGAATACATTGACAATAGTTGTGATTTTATCGTTTCACTTGGTGGCGGTTCTTCACACGACTGTGCAAAAGGTATTGGTCTTGTTACAGCGGGTGGCGGTCATATTCGTGATTACGAAGGTATTGACAAAAGTACAGTTCCAATGACTCCATTAATTGCAGTCAACACAACAGCAGGTACTGCTTCAGAAATGACACGTTTCTGTATCATTACCAACACTGATACTCACGTTAAAATGGCAATTGTAGACTGGCGCTGTACTCCACTGATTGCCATCGACGATCCTAAACTAATGATTGCTAAGCCAGCAAGCTTGACTGCTGCAACAGGTATGGATGCATTAACACACGCTGTTGAAGCTTACGTTTCTACTGCTGCAAACCCAATTACAGATGCATGTGCTGAAAAAGCCATTACCATGATTAGTGAATGGTTACGCCCTGCAGTTGCTAACGGTCAAAACCTTGAAGCGCGTGATGCAATGAGCTATGCACAGTATCTTGCAGGTATGGCATTCAACAACGCATCTTTAGGTTATGTGCACGCAATGGCTCACCAATTGGGCGGTTTCTATAACCTTCCTCACGGTGTATGTAATGCAGTCCTTCTACCGCACGTTTGCGAATTCAACCTGATTGCTTGTCCTGACCGTTATGCACGTATTGCTCACTTAATGGGTGTAAATACTCATGGCTTAACTGTGACCGAAGCTGCTTTTGCTGCAATCACTGCCATCCGCGAGTTGTCTTCTTCTATCGGTATTCCTTCAGGCTTGACTGAGCTTGGTGTAAAAACTGAAGATCTTGATGTTATGGCTGAAAATGCTCAGAAAGATGCTTGTATGTTAACTAACCCGCGTAAAGCAACACATGCTCAAGTTGTAGATATTTTTAAAGCTGCTTTGTAATCACTTTTAAATGCTGTAAGTTTTCTCCAGATAGGCTTCTCACAAAGTTCGCTTTGTGAGGGGCTTTTTTTATTTTTAAACAAACGAAGACAATGCGATGCCTAAGCAACGCAAAAATTATTATTGTTATTCATTCAGCTTATTGTTTTTATTATTTATCGTTTAAATATTTCTATTTGGTTTTAATTACGAATCTTTATACTTTTCTAAAACCTGATGAGCAGGATGAGTTTCTGGTAATAACTCAATCAGACGCTCAACCGCATCAATTGCATCGGGTACATGTGCAATGTGTTTAAGTAGTGTATCCGTATCTTTGGCTTTAAAAATTGCATCACTCAAACGAGACTCTAAACAATCACGCCAAGCGCATAAAAATGGGCTTTCCGTTTTCGCTAAAAACACACCTGTATACAAACGCAAGGCAGATTCTAAATATCCAGCATCAAGCGCTTGCTCTGCCTGTAAGAAATCGGCTTCTACTTGCGCTAACAAGCGATATGGGCGCGAACCAAGCATTCCACCAAGCAAATCACGTAGCTGCGACATTTCCGCCTTTAGCGTGCCCATACTGACCTTACGCTCACCATAAAGCGCACTGTGTAGCTTGTCGAGATTCATCCCTTGTGGGCAAAGTGCCAAAATGGTCATAATTTCAAATTGGCGTGGAGTCAGTACCAGCACTTTGCCATTGAACAACACTTGTGAAACAGAAAAAGCACGAATATACAAACGCTGTTTTTGCTGTTCGAGTAGTGCAGATTGAATAATCGAGGCACAGCGTTCAACTGCAAGTACACCTAAAGTATTATGATTTTTCCATGTTGTCGATAAATCCACCACACCAAGCAACTGATGCGAATACGGATCAACAATTGGCGTCGCATAACAAACCCAGTCATGTACCGATTCCATATAGTGTTCACTGGAAAAAACACAGCATGACTGTCGAGTTTTCAGCGACAGTGCCAAGGCATTGGTACCCACCGCATCTTCACTCCATTTGCCACCAGACACAAAATGTACCTGCTCAGCCTGAGCCTGCATTTCACGGCTTGCGGCTGTCCAGACAATGGTACTACCAACGTCACCAATTGCCAGAACCATTGAGGATTGCTGTGCAACGTGCCTTAATTCAGCCTCACAGCGTTGTAGCGCTGAAGCTAGGGTGTTGCCCTTAAATGCAGTATTGTCTACCAATGGCGCAGCCATGCGCTCTTTTGGAATGCATGCAGAAATACTTCGTTGCCAGGAGCTCATAATGCTCTGACCTACTTCTTGAGCTTGTTGAGGCGACCAGGAGATGCTCTGCCTTAACTGCTCTACCGCACCGCGATGGTGCGATAAATCTTTTTTCGTAAACATTTGTATTTCCCTTGTATAGCTGGCAAATTCCAACCTTTTTCCAACCTAATTTATGATTATTATTATATCCATAATGTACCAGAAGTACTTTATCAGAAGCAGTATGCTTTTGTTAGATGATATAAAATAAAGCAAAGGAATTTTCACATGCGCTATCTTGACCCGAATCAACCTGGTTCAAAAGTTCAATTCAAATCTCAATATGAAAACTTTATTGGTGGTGAATGGGTCCCACCGGTAAAAGGCGTGTATTTTGAAAATAGCTCTCCAGTCGATGGTAAAGTTTTTACAACTGTTGCGCGTTCAACTGTTGAAGATGTCGAGCTTGCGTTAGATGCTGCACATAAAGCAAAAGCTTCATGGAACAAATCATCTCCTACAACTCGTTCTAACTTATTGCTTAAAATTGCTGACCGTTTAGAAGAAAACTTGGAAGTTCTTGCGGTAGCAGAAACTTGGGACAATGGTAAGCCAATTCGTGAAACACTTGCTGCTGACATCCCACTTGCAATCGACCATTTCCGTTATTTTGCAGGCTGTATCCGTGCACAAGAAGGTGGCATTTCTGAAATCGATGAAGATACCATCGCTTACCACTTCCATGAACCACTAGGTGTTGTGGGTCAGATTATTCCTTGGAACTTCCCGATCTTGATGGCGGCATGGAAAATTGCACCAGCACTGGCTGCAGGTAACTGTATCGTTATGAAGCCAGCTGAGCAAACACCAGCTAGTATTTTGGTTCTCATTGAATTGATTCAAGATCTTCTTCCACCAGGGATCTTAAACATTGTGAGCGGTTTTGGTGCTGAAGTGGGTCGTCCACTGGCAACTAGCCCACGTATTGCAAAAATTGCATTCACAGGTTCAACTGCTGTTGGTCAATTGATCATGCAGTATGCGACAGAAAACATTATTCCTGTAACACTTGAACTTGGCGGTAAATCACCAAACATCTTCTTTGAAGACGTGATGGATCAAGAAGATGACTACCTAGACAAAGCACTTGAAGGTTTTGCGATGTTTGCCTTGAACCAAGGTGAAGTTTGTACTTGTCCTTCTCGTGCACTTGTTCAAGAAAGCATTGCTGACAAATTTTTGGAAAAAGCAATTGAGCGTGTAAAACGTATCAAAACAGGTCACCCACTTGATACAGATACAATGATCGGTGCTCAAGCGTCTGTTCAACAACAAAATAAAATTTTGGGTTGCATCGAAACTGGCCGCAGCGAAGGTGCTCAATTGTTGACAGGTGGTTCTCCTCGCCATGACGTAGAAGGTGGTTTCTATATCGAACCAACGATCTTCAAAGGCGAAAACAACATGAAGATCTTCCAAGAAGAAATCTTTGGGCCTGTATTGTCTGTAACCACATTCAAAGACTTTGATGATGCAATGAAAATTGCAAACGACACCATCTATGGTTTAGGTGCAGGTGTATGGTCGCGCTCAGCGCATACGTCTTACCGCGCAGGCCGTGCAATTGAAGCGGGTCGTGTATGGACCAACTGTTACCACATCTACCCTGCTCACGCAGCGTTCGGTGGCTACAAACGTTCAGGTATCGGACGTGAAAACCATAGAGACATGTTGAACCATTATCAACAAACTAAAAACTTGTTGGTAAGCTACTCAACTAAAGCGATGGGTTTCTTCTGATTTAGCCTTTTGTAGCGGTATTTGCTACGTTAACAGCGAACCTCGATTCGCTGTTTTTTTTATTTGAAGCTGACTTAAATGCTAAGCAATCACAGATTCTTAGGTTTAAGTCAGCTTTTTTATACCACAATTGAGTGCGGTAAAAAATTCATCAGATATGCAGTAGCCTTTTGTAAAATAAACAATTTTCAACTTGTTTTTTTCTACTGATTGTTTATGTTTTGACTTTAGTTCAACCGAATTCAAGGCGCATGATGACAACAATACTTCACCCAACACTACCTAAAACAATTTATGCAATTCAGCATCTTGCCTTTGAAGATTTAGGGGCTTTAGAAGATGTATTTTATCAATATGGTTATCGTGTCCGTTATTTTGATGCAGGAGTCGATGATCTATCGGCAGCACTTGCTTACAATGGCTTGGTTGTGATTTTAGGTGGGCCAATCGGGGTCTATGAACAGGATGATTATCCATTTTTAGTCGATGAAATAGCAGGCTTAAAACAACGCCTTGCCGACAACAAACCAACGCTGGGCATTTGTTTAGGTGCACAATTGATTGCCTATGCTTTAGGGGCTAAAGTTTACGCGGGTCATACCAAAGAAATTGGTTGGAGTTCACTCAGCCTACCCGAAGCACCCCATAATCCTTTGGTAGTGTTAGGTCAAACTGCTGTTTTACATTGGCATGGTGATACTTTTGATTTGCCTACGCAAGCAGAGTTACTGGCAAGTTCCGATCTTTACCCACATCAGGCATTTCAAATTGGGAAAAATATTTTAGCCTTACAGTTTCATATTGAGGTAGCTGAAGAGGATTTAGAAAAGTGGTTGATTGGGCATACCTGTGAACTGCGTAAAGCCAATATCAATATTCAACAACTGCGCGAAGATAATCATCGCTATGCGCCAGAGCTTATGTCTAAAGCAGCAGAAGTGCTTGGGCAGTACATATCCAATCTTCAGGTTTAATATAGTTTGGCGATGAATCAGTTCGGGCTTTAAGAATTAATTTGAAATAAAATATGAGACTTCTTTTATCATTATTTACATCCACTTTTTTCCCATACGGATAAATAAAATGGACTGATGAAAGAAGCTTATTGAAAGATATTTACATAATTTAAATTAAATTAAATAAAAAAAGGCTTACATTTTTCAATATAAGCCTTTCATTTATCTAAATATTACTTAGCAGCTTGTGCTTCAGTTGTAATATTTACAGTAATTTTATCACCAACATTTGGCACGTAGTTCGCGATACCAAAGTCTGAGCGGTTAAAGCTCGTAGTGGCATTAAAACCAACTGCTTCTGCTTTAGTCATTGGGTGAACGCCTTGTTTATTCAACACAGCTTTCAAAACCACTGGTTTAGTAATACCTTTAACAGTCAGGTTACCTGTAATATCAAAGTGTTTTTTATCTTTAGTTTCAACTTTTGTACTTACAAAAGTAATGTTTGGATATTTTGCTGCATTAAACCAGCCTTCTTCCTGAAACTCTTTATCTAAAGCAGGAACGTTAGTGTTTACACTGCTTACAGGAATAGTTACGTTTACTGAAGAATTGGCAGGTTTTGCGTTATCAACATTAATCACACCTTGAATAGCAGAAAAGTTTGCACTTGGTGTAGAAAAGCCAAAGTGATTCCAAGAGAAAACTGTTGCTGTATGCGTAGGGTCAATTTTATAAGCTACAGGTGCTGCTACAGTCAATGAACTCGCAACTGCAACTGCTAAACCAAGGGATAATGCTTTGAAATTCATTTTGTTTGTCTCGTAATAAACCGTATTGTGAGTATTTTAAACTTTCATCAAAAAATTACACTGTTATAGATAAAACGTTTTGTTGCATCAATGCAACAATCTTTACCAACCCTAACACGGTTATATTTTTTAAAATTTATATCAACTTTATAGATGAATCATAATAATGATCCTAGACAGTATTGTGGACAGCCGATCCCTCTAAATTCTTAAAATATTTCTGTTCAAAGGCTTCAGACTTAACCAACCATTTGCAGAATATCGTTTAATTCGCTTATAGTAAATCTCAATATATTCAAACAAGACAGAATTGGCTTCTTTTCGAGTAGTAAACACACTACCGTGTACCACATAAGCTTTCAATGTATGAAAGAAGCTTTCCGTCACCGCATTGTATGAATAGCCGACCTCTAATTTCTAGGCAATTGAAGCTACAGACTCATGCAAATTCGAAAGTGCATAATCTATTGCCTGCTGTTTAAATTCAGGACTAAAGCGTTTAGCCATTTTTACATCTCCAAAGTTAACGTTACGTTAGCTTTAGAGGGAACTACTGTCCATTATTTTGTCTAGGATCAAATTCTTGAGGCGATTG
The DNA here is from genome assembly GCF_004331075.1 of Acinetobacter brisouioides. Lineage (GTDB taxonomy): Bacteria > Pseudomonadota > Gammaproteobacteria > Pseudomonadales > Moraxellaceae > Acinetobacter. The sequence goes on from NZ_SJNX01000008.1 coordinate 7,003, forward strand.
GTTCTGAAACTCCATAACTTATCGCAACATGAAATAAAGTTCGATATTCACGCCAATAACTGAGACAGAGGATAACCCTAATCCTCCACACTTAACTTGGAGTGTCTGCCTTTTGTGATGACGTGCTTATTCAATTGATCAACCATTAAATAGAATGGTTGATCATGAGATGCCTGTATATCGCTTAAACTGCGTTTCAGAAAGCTTTTTAAAGTCGAGATATTCATTGGCAGATCAAATTTGAGTGCTTTTTGATTTATGAAAGAAGTCTATTTTCTTTGCGAAGCTTCATTTTTCATAAAAAAAACAATTATATCAATTCAAACTAATGATTTGTAGAATAATTTTTAGATTTAATACTTCAAAAAATTATCGAAAATCTGCTTAACGGATCCGCTTAGACAATAAGATAGACCTAGGAAAGAAACCATATTTATTCTAAAAATACAAAGAGGAAGTAAAATGCAGCAGCATTATGCTTCCTCAAATATATTAGCTCAGCTTTATTTAATAAAATTAACTTCTAAAAATTTCTTTAGGAACTCACTTTGACTCTTCAAACACAATTGTACTGTGTACGCGTAGTGACGTACGCATCCAGATTTTTATAAACTACTTAAAAAAGCTTAAGCTTTGTTCCAGTTCAGTTCGATTAATACTATGCCCAAGCCCATCAAATAAATGTACCGTTGTATCAAAACCAGCTTGTGTTAAATACTGTTCTGCCTGAACCGATTCAGTCGCTGGAATGACTGTATCACTCTGACCATGCAACAACAAAATTTTAGGTTTATAAGCCAAATCTGCTTGAATTGGGCTAGATAACCGTCCAGAAAAGCCAATCACGCCAGCAACTGCCCAACGTCCTGAAACAACAGCATCGAGTGCCATAATCGTGCCTTGTGAAAACCCACAAAACACCACCTGATCCAAATGATCCTGTAACTGATGTTGTTCTAAGATTTGTTGAATCGTCTGATCAAAAGCAGGACGCGCCTGTTCAATCCGCTGTAACCGATTCTCTACAGTCACCCCATCAATACTGAACCACTGAAAGGCTTCAGGGCTATTCATAAATCGATAAGGTGCGTTCGGCGCTGCAATTTTTAGTTCAGGATAATAATGTTGCCAAAACTTGCCCACAGGCAATAAATCTGCGCCCTGACTCCCAACACCATGCAAGAAAATCACCAATTTAATTTTCATCGTATTCTCACCTTATAGGGGTAACTGAAAGTTAATTTCGGGTCCAACAGGCACAATACCTAAAGGATTTAAGGACTTAATTGAATAATATCCCTGTTTGATATGCTCAAAATTCACCGTCTGAGCAATACCAGGAATCATTAAAATATCTTGAACATAGCGACTTAAATGTGAATAGTGACGTAACTGTTTCAGATTACATTTGAATAAACCATGATACGCCACATCGAAGCGAATTAAAGTCACAAACAAACGGATATCAGTTTCAGTAAATTCATTTCCAAACAAATAACGGCGCTGTGACAATCGCACTTCGAGTTGTTCCAGCATTTCAAAAACGTCCGCAACTGCATGTTCATAAGCGATTTGTGTCGTTGCAAAACCAGCGCGATACACGCCATTGTTGAGTTTTTGATAAATCTGCTCATTCAGTACATCAATTTCAGGCTGTAGCTTTTGCGGATACAACTCATAATCAGACTGTGCCAAATCAGCAAACCCAGCATTAAACATCCGAACAATATCGGACGATTCATTATTAACGATCGTTTTGCGTTTTTTATCCCAAAGCACAGGTACAGTTGCCCGCCCAGTGAAATGCGGATCGGCAAGCGTATAAATCTCATGCATATATTGTTTATGATTTAAGCTGTCTGTATCCGCAGAAAAGGCATACCCAAAACGCCAGCCAAAGTCGCTCAATTGCGGTTCAACCACCGAAACCGACACAATATCGGTTAAGCCTTTTAATTCACGGGCAATCAGTGTCCGTGATGCCCAAGGACAAATCAGCGCAACATACAAATGATAGCGCCCTTTTTCTGCCTCAAAACCACCCTCACCCGTTTGACCTGCCCGACCATCAGGCGTGATCCAGTTTCTAAAACTTGATATTTGGCGGACAAAGCCACCTTCCTGATCGGTTGCCTGTACGGGTTGCCAGTTCTCTACCCACTGCCCATTTACTAACATGGTTTTATCCTATTCAAAGCAAAAAAGTGTTGTGCTGATTCAATACCACACTTCATTTCTATTTTATGATTTAAAAGAAGATTTTAAATGATATGGCCCATCACCAATTAATGCCAGACTGATTAACCCGACAATCCAGAACGCTGGATATTCCCAGCCACCATTGGCATTGGTAAACCAGAAACCTGCTGCACCATGTACAGTAAAGATTGCACCCAGCAAGACAGGAATCAGTGCCAATGCTGCCAAACGTGGTTTAAATCCAACTAACAGTGCAATTGCTCCTACCACTTCCCAAGTCATCGTCACATATGCCATCCAGCCAGGAACACCCACAGATTCAAAAAATTTGGCTGTACCTGCAGGCGTAAAGACGAAAAATTTTAGCCCTGCGTGTGCAAAAAATAAAATCGCTAGACTCACCCGCAACAGCAAAGCGGCATAAGGCGCGGTTCGTGCAGTATTCATGATGATTTCCTTTAACAATGTCGTTATGGAAATAGCATAATTATTTTTAATCTGTAGATTAATCACGTAGCAAGCAAAATATTATTTCCATTTTAGAAATAATTGAGCTTCTTTCACAAGTTCATTCTGTTTATTTCTATGAGAGAAAAATAAAGAGGGAAACCATGATGAAAAAGGTTTATTCATTATTCTGAATCAATAAAATCCCACTCTGGGCGGCTCTGATAATAACTTTTTAGAAAATCAATCAAGCGTCTGACCTTGTTTGCCAAATGCCGTGATGGCGGATAAACCGCATATAACCCGCTACTTTTGATCCGATAATTCGGCATGATTGGAATCAATTGCTTGGCTTTTAGTGACTGCCCGCAAATAAAGGCAGGCATTCTACAAATCCCCAAACCTGCCAAAGCTGCTGTATGACAAGCTTCAGTATTTGCAAAATGGATTCGACCTTGTATTTGCACCACTTCTTGTTGTTCAGGCGGTTGCACCGTGTCAAAACGCCATAATTCAGGCTCTTTAAAATTGCGGTCAATAATGCACTGATGCTCTAGTAAATCTTGTGGATGCTTGGGTAACTGTACCTTCTGCAAATAACTCGGTGCAGCCACAAGTAGAATCTGTATATCCAGCAAATGTCGGGCAATCAGGTTGCTGTCTTTTAAAGAACCAATTCGGATTGCAAGGTCAAAGCCTTCATCAATCACATTCACCAGACGATCGGTAAAACTGACATCAAGTTCAATTTCAGGATACAGCTGGGCAAAGTCAACCAGTGCATGACTTAACTGGTTCACCCCAAAAGAATTGGGAACACTAATTTTAATACGGCCACTGGGTGTTTGTGACTGGTTTTTGACACTCACTTCCAGTTCGTCAAACTCAGCCATGAGTTGCTTGACTTGCAAATAATACGCTTGCCCAATTTCTGTCGTACGCAAAGAACGTGTTGAACGATGCAGCAATTGCACACCCAGTTCATTTTCCAGACGCGCAATCAGTTTAGAAGCCTGAGCCACACTGGTCAGACGCTGTTCTGCAGCTTTAGCGAAGCTGCCTTGTTCTATCACCGCAATCAACATCCGATTGCATTCCAAGCGATCCATATCTGCAACTTATAACAATTTCATCCCCAATATATTGATACTACAATAAAATCGTTTTTGGATAAAAAATCTTATCTGCATTTTAGATGCGGTATCCTTTTCAATAAAAAATGACTTTGTAATGATGCAGTATATTTTTATGATTTGACTCACTTCGCTATTCGCCAGACGTTCTAACTGATTGAAGTCAAAATATAGAATGAAGAAATTTTCTTTCACAACTTTTTTGAGTTGTATTAAACCCACAATCCAAAACTGGATAATGATTTGTAGGTAGAACTTTAGACGCTGCTTGATATTTGGATACAATATAAAACTACATCTTTTTTTTGCATCCGTGCATTGTAATAGGGTCGGTTAAAAAATCGTCAATCTTATGATTTTAAAAAAGGATGAATAAAATGACTAAGCAAAAACACCCTAAGGATGAATTAGAGTCTAACAACACTAAAGAGCAGCCAAGTCAAGATGATGCTCCGCCGCAAAAGAACCCTAAAGATAAATCTAATGAGCATGAGCAACATAAATCAAGCCATTATCATCAACACCATGATACGACCAGCAACTATAAACAGCCCCATTGAGCAGGCATTCACACCAATCCTGTATAGAAAGCATAAACATAAATTTATGCTTTCTAAAGACTGCTGAGTTTAACTATATAATAATAGTGAATAGATAAATTCTATCGTTAGAGGCTATATAAGCCGAAAACTTACACATAGTGTTACATGGATTTATAAAACAAAAAACTTAAAATTAGTACACCTAAGGCCCACACGAACGAAAACAATCTCCTATCCTATAGTTTTAAAAAAATTAGGATACAAAACAGGATACACGATTCAAATGTTTTTTTAATCAATTTAACTACTTAGTACCACTTTACTCCCCCACTATTCCAATCATTTCATTGCATTTTGACAATACAAAGCTTCTGAGTGAAAGATGATCCGACATCAATATTATAATGACAATTGCCAATTTGAGTCTGTTCTTTCACGATGGTATGTCTTAAATAAATTTCATGAAGCTTTACCTGAGTTTCAGTTAAATAAGCTGAGATGATACCTGGAATTTTGTAGTCTCCTTTAAGAATATCTTGCTTAAATGCCGATCATTTTACTTTCAAAGCATCCACTATCAGATAATAAATTGTCTATCGTACATTTTTGTCAAGAGTCACCCATGCATTGATTCATTATCATATCAAAACCGATTAATTCATCATTATCTAGATCAAAAGGGAGAACCCATATCTTTGGATTTTTTCCTTGATCTCTTTCATGCTTATTTAACTGAAACTCAGGTAAAGCTTCATGAAATTTTGAACTTTTTGGATAAATCAAAACTATTGGACCATCGTGTTCCAGGTACATATAACTATAAACAAACATTTGCTGCATATCACCATCGCTGATTCCATAACGTTGGTCTTCACTGTTCTGATCCAATAATTTCCATTTTGTGTCTAAAATCATGTTCCTATGAACAGTTTTATTTTTCGCTTCAAAGTAAATATCTGGTCGAAGATTAAATCTATCTTTTCCATTATGACGAGACAAATATTTATTGCTCTTTTGCCTTTGGATTCGGTAATGATCCAAATATTTTTTCTCCATTTCACTCAGCACATAAGCTTCGAATAACTTTTCCATAGGAAAGAGCAAGCTTATTCCATGCCATTCACCATGCAATGCTGATGGTGTCTGTTCACCTAGTACTATTTCACACCAGACTTTGATTGGTTCATATTGAGCATATAAACGACCTGATTTCCATTGAGGCAAGTCTAAACGCGGCAATGTACTTGTTGGTACCTCATTCAATTTAAGACGTATTTCATTTGCCAATCGCCAATTATCATTATTTTGTGTGAGTTTACAGATTTTTTCTAATGCAGTTTTAATAAGGCGATTTGGTGCTGTATTTAAAGAAAATATATCATGTTCAATCGGAAAACGATGTTGCTCTGTCACTGGTTGAGTCAGATATCTTTGGATATTCAATTTACCTTTTAAATAGGCATTATGCTCTGCGATACATTGATATTCAGACCGTACACCTCGCTGAAGCAATAGGTTACATGCCTCCAAAAAGCGACTCATGATCCACTCACTTAAAGGTAGGTTTAATTTATCGAGTGTAGCTGCTCCTGCTTCTCGTGGAGATGGAAGTTTCCATAAGGCAAGTAGCATTTTTCTAAGTAACTGACGTTCTTTTAGAAATGCAACTTTTCTTTGATCTTGCTCTTCTATTTCTACATGCTTGGGGAGTATCTCAATTGTATGACCACATGGTGTTTGGATAATACCCACATAGTTATCAACTTTTATTTTACGTCTGCCCTCTAACTCAAAAATGGCAGCACCATTTTTTTTAGCTTGACTAGAAATCTCACATAGATAGTCAAATACTGAAGTTGGAACACAAATATGATCCAACTCTTTAGCAAAAGCTTGTTCAGTGCCACTGTCTTCAATGACACCATATTCACGCAAACTGAGCACAATTATGAGACCTCTTTAACTGTATTCTCTAGTTTTGGAATTTTATAGTCTTTCTTCGGACTTATAGTTTGCTTTAAAGCATTTACCTTTATTGCTAATGGAGCATTCTGAAATAAATAATTATTTACATCCCAATTACGTTTTTTTAGATGCTCAATTTCACTAGGATTCATCGATAAAAATAATGTTGAATCTAAGTTCATTGTATGAACCATGCCATTTTCACCTAGCACTAAGTTGATCTTAGTCCAGTCATCAAAAAAGTATTCTTGCAATAATGGTATTATTCTTTTTTCAAAAATGTGCATCAAATTTTCTAAACTTGGTTTTTCTATCAATGGGGTAAAATATGCATGGCCAATACAGTGATCACGGTCTAATAAAACTTTAATTCTTTTATTCATCACTTCCAATATATTAGAAACAGCTCCCACTCCTAAGCCTTGTATAACAATATCTTTTAAAACTTCTGGTTGAGGTTGCATCTCAATAAATTCAAAGCGCCGTCTTAAGGCGATATCAACAGATGTTAATGAGCGGTCAGAACTGTTCATTGTTCCAATAATATAAAGATTTTCTGGGACACCAAATTTTACATTTGGGGAATTTGGCAAAATAATCTCTAAAGCTTCAGCCTTACCCATTCTTTTTGATTCTTCAATTAAAGTAATCAACTCACCAAAAATTTTAGAAATATTTCCTCGGTTAATTTCATCAATAATAAGAACAAATTTATCATCTCTATCTCTTTTAACTGTTTTCTCTAGAGTCAATAAATTTTGAAGTTTATCTTTATCTACTGCATTTTCAAGATTATAAACAGTTGATTGTGAGAATATTTTTTTAAAATAATCCTCATTATTTAGGCTTGGTGAAAAACTTTTCAGCCATTTCACTTTTCTCACTTGGTGATAGCTAAACTCTTGCTCACTATCATATTCATATGCTCCAATTACCTCTGCTATTGCTCTAAATTTTAGATTTCCATCCGTAATGACAACTAAATCACCATTTTTTATTTTATTTTTAAAAGTATTCACGTAACTAGATGCTGTATCTAATTGATTTATTGGATAATCAAATTCAGTTAATTTCTGTTTTATGGCTTGAAGTTCATTACAGCCTGTGAAATCAATAGCATCTCCCCAACCCAATAGAACAACATCATTATCTAAACAAGATCGGTATAGATCATCTTCAATACCAGCTCGGCCTAATGACATTTTCCATATAGCTCTCTTTCCTAAATCAAATTTTTCGCTGATATTAGATTTAACATTCGCACTAGCTAACTGACAAATTTTTTTGAAAATGCCAGGTATAACAGGGTAAGTTAACTGATTATTCTCTGGTACAACTTTAATACCCTCAACAAAATCCTCATAGCCATAACTTTGATGGAAAGTCACAAAACTTATGCGACCTTCAGCCATATATTTTTTGAATTTGTTTCTATCATCTTGGGTTTGTTGTTTTTCAAGGTCTCTCCCGTCTAGAATAGATAATGCATAATTAATTGTATTATAAGTTTTACCTGTACCTGCTGGACCATAAAGAATTTGGTTTAATGAATGTTTTTTAGGATTTTTTTCAATAATTGGCGATGTATTATCTTTTATTTCCAGCCCCAATTCTTTGCAAATTTCTTCATAAGTTGGTGAAAAATTTTGAAACTCCTGTATTGTCCACTCAACTAAATGCTCTATATCCATTTCTAAACCATCAGTTATTGGTAATATAGAAACAATAGAAGAATTATTTTTTGGACCTCTTATTGACTCATATAACACACGTTCCTTAGCTTTTTTATCCTTAGGATCTTCATCTATTCCCAACTTAACAGTATCAATTTTAATTTCAAAACCTAAATCAGCATCAATTCCAACCGTGTAAGCTAAGTTTTCAGAATATTTGCTTGGAAAAATTTTAGCCCATTGATAAGAATAAAAATTTTGGCCTGCATCAAATGCTGCTTGCTTAATCTCAATTGGAATATCATTTTTTAAAAAAGAATCCCTTACTTTTTCAGCCCAGATTTTAGTATATGGATATATTTTTTGAGCTAACGCTTTTCTTACTTCTATATGTTCATAACTGCTTTTATCATATTTCTGCTTTGCCCATTTACGTAATAGATCAAAATCTTCTTGTATCCAGTAGCTCATTTTTACCCCATATATATTCAAATCAATTAAATGTAAATTAATAATATTAAAGGTTATTTTACAGAATATATCTCATTAACTAGCAAAACACACTCATTAACTTCTGCTGTTTAATATTACTTTGGATTCCCCACCACGATTGCTAAAGACTGTGCTCTCCAATTTGCTACATTTAAACGGTTTTCATCAAACAAAAAATCCACTCCACGTGGCGAATCATTCGCATCACTTGCACATAAACTGAAAAATACAATAGGTGCTTCCTGGCCTTGGAACTTATCTACACTTCCAATTTTGCATTTTACCTAAAACAGATTTAAGTTTATTAGTCACTTGAAAGTTATACGGCGCTACAAATAACATATCATCCAATGTGATGGACTTTTTATTACCTTCCTTGTCAGTATAAATTCGCCCAATAAGCTCATTTACAGCCTGCTGAATCGCTTGAACACCTTCATCACTCGCTGAGTATTTCCTTCATGTTAAACGGGGATACTCGGCTGTTATTAAGAACCTGTATCCTGAGTTATAGTTTTATTTCAGGATACAAACGAGCAGTTTCGGTAGAGTGCATATAAGTTTATTTTTAGTATAAAAAAACCCCTAATTTATTAATAATTAAGGGTTTAGTTACCATATGAGTGCATATGATTATAAAATCTGGTGGGCCCACACAGACTTGAACTGTGGACCAACGGATTATGAGTCCGCTGCTCTAACCAACTGAGCTATAGGCCCCATACAACAATAAATCCTTGTATTTACAAGACTTTATTACGAAATGCATCATATATAAATTCATTGAAAATTACAAGTTTTTTTACTGGCTAGACACATAGTAACCGAAGAAAATATGTAATCTAACCACATGTTGCAACGTGCAGAATTTTAGCTCATGTCAACAATAAGAGTAAAGCTAGTCAAGCCATTTATTGATCAATATCAAACTTCATTTTCAATGATTTATCAAATAATAAACAAATTCGCTCCATCATATAAACCATACGTCTAATCCAAATTTTCTGGATCAACTCAACGTCATAATACAACCAGCATTATCATGTGGTCTAAATATGCTAAATAATTTAAAAAATACGAATATAATCAATTGAGTATTCTGAAAAAATATCTGGCAAAGCCATAAAAACACTCGATAAATGAGATGCAAGAAATCCAATAAAAAAACCATAAACCAAAGTTTGATAATTGAGAAGATCGCGACTGATTTTAATTTTTAAGAATGGAATTTTATACAATAATTGCCGGATGGTTTTGGGATTTGAAAGTGCCAACGCAATACAAAACCAGCCGATATAACTGAGCGTTGGTGATTTATCCAACATTAACCACGAAGAACTTTTTACATCATAAGCATAAGATAACCATGTTGCATGGTTAGAATATAGATACGTTATAATTTTTCCTGGCAATAACCCTAAATCTAAAAACCAAAAAAACCATAGAAAATTTTTAAGTACAAAAAAACTAAATCCAACTTCGTTAAAAACATAATCTATATTTTTCTTATGCTCATCGGTGCTAATTTTTGTTGAATTGTCCTTAGACCTAAACATGCAAGTATCTCAAAAAAGAATCAACTGTCATTTTAGAGCATCTTACTCTGCTGTGCGTATAAATTTTAGTGAGAACAACTCATAGATACTCTGTTTAAAGTGTTCTTCCCCAAATTTTGTTTAAATTTTGATTCTAAATCACATAAACCAAGACCCAACATACGGTAGTAAAAACTAGAGAAACTCTACAGACATACTGAGTTACTAATACATATGAATCGATGTAGTCTTGCACTTTAAGTCAATGTTTATAGGATTCATGCCATTTCCGTATCTTTCTTTGGCAGGTTGAAAAAGTAAAGAACTTAAAAACAATCTATAAAAATGTATTAATGATATCAAAATATTTTTACACAACTACTCATCTCTTGATGCATTAGGCCCAAAAACATTTGAATGCAGTTCAATACCTCATTTAGCATAGCAAGTCACTCACTGCACCAAAACTGGCGAAGCCAAAATTCTGGATCAATGCAACTTACCACTCACAGGTTTAGGTGTGGTTTCTCGCATTATTACAGACCTAGGCGTGTTTGATATTACAAATGAAGGTGTGAAATTGATTGAACTGGCAGATCAAGTCAAGTTTGATGAAGTACAGCGAAAAACAGGCACGCCTATTATTAATCAACAACAATATTTAAAGCAAAGTGCTTAAAATTTCTAATTTTCATAAACAGATCATCAAATACGTACACCCACAAAAAAAGATGCCTATGGCATCTTTTTTAACATGGTATCCTGCTTAACGCAAAATACCACGCTGTGACTGTTCTAAAGAATCAATCAGCAACTGAACTTCAGCCACCTCTGGCAAGATTTCTGCACGAATACGCTCAAGCGCTTCTACGGTTGTCAGACTTTCTTTATAAATGAGCTTGAATGCTTCACGTAAGCCTTGAATCACTTGTTTTGACCAACCTTTACGGCGCATTCCTTCAATATTCAAACCAAAAGCATGAGCTGGATTTCCAGATGCCATCACATAAGCAGGCACATCTTTCACAATTAAAGATGCTGCCCCGATCATGCTGTAAGAATCAACCTTACAGAATTGATGAATTCCAGAGTTCCCACCAATAACAACATAACTTCCAACATGAACGTGACCTGCCACGCCCACATTATTGGCAAAAATATTATGATCGCCAATCTGACAATCGTGAGCAATATGCGTGTTCACCATGAGTAAGTTATAACTACCCACTTTGGTTAAACTATGATCTTGCACCGTACCACGGTGCAAGCTGCAATGCTCACGAATCACATTATGATCGCCAATTTCAAGCCATGTTTCTTCGCCTTTATATTTAAGGTCTTGACATACCTCGCCTACACTCGCGAACTGGAAAATCTCATTGTGTTCACCAATACGAGTATATCCGCCAATCACAACGTGAGAATGAAGTATGGTACCTTCACCAATAGTCACATGAGGACCAACTATACAGTACGGACCAACTTTTACATTGGGTGCAATAACTGCAGAAGAGTCAATAATAGCGGTTGGATGGATATATTCTTTATTGCTCATGCCTACTCTAGATTCTTTGATGAGAGATAATAATTTCAGCAGTTGTTGCCACAACACCATCAACGCTAGCAGTACAGTTATATTTGTAAATACCACGTTTTTGCATGACAAGCTCAGATTTCAGCACAAGCTGATCCCCTGCAACAACCTGCTTCTTAAAACGAATTTTCTCTGCACCTGCAAAAAGGAACAAAGAGCCTGGCTGAGGTTTTTCGTTATTTAACACAAAACCTAGTACACCAGAAATTTGCGCCAATGCCTCAACAATTAAGACACCTGGCATGATTGGATATTCAGGAAAATGTCCTTGAAGAAATTCTTCATTAATAGATACATTTTTATAACCAACGATACTGTTATCGGTAATTTCTGTCACTCGATCCACTAACAAGAATGGATAGCGATGTGGCAAATATTCACGAATTTGTTGAATATTCATTGGTAATGCTGGTTTATTTAAATCTTGATTTTGTGACTCTGTCATATTCATTTACGCATATTAAAAGTTGATTCAAGTGACTCAATACGAGCTTGTATATGATCAAGTTGTTTGACGATTTGGGTCAATGGCACATCTGCTAATTGTCTTAAGCGAACAACTGTGCGGCGCCAATGCTTAGTTTCAAATAAACCAATTCCTGAAGAATATGAGCCAGCCTCAAAAATACTTTTTGTGACCATTGACATTGCGGTCAATGTCACATTATCAGCAATTTTTAGGTGTCCAGCAACACCACAAGCGCCCGCAAGTATACAGTTTTTGCCAATCGTTACGCTACCTGCAATGGCTGTTTTTGCAGCAATCGCTGTGTTTTCACCAATATGTACGTTATGGGCGATTTGCACAAGATTATCTACAATGACCCCATCTTCCAAAATTGTGTCATCTAATGCACCACGGTCAACACTACAATTTGACCCAATGCGAACATTATTGCCTATTTTTACAGAACCCAACTGCGCGATACGATGCCATTTCCCTTGATAAGGAGCAAAACCAAAACCTTCACTTCCGATGACAGTATTGGCATGAATACGCACATTGTTACCAATCTTGCTAAATCCAGTAATCGTCACATGTGAGTCAATAAAACATTTATGCCCAATTTCCACACCATCATCAATCTTGACATGGGACTCAATAAACGTATGGTCTCCAACGACACAATTTTCACCGATGACCACATAGTGACCTACATAGGCAGTATCTGAAATCATCGCTGACGGATGAATTTGGGCTGTACTCTCAATTCCCACATCTGTTTTTTTAATTTCAAATACATGTGTAAGAATTGCAAAAGCAAGATAAGGATTATCAACAACAATAAAATTATGGTGTGTTGTCAATTTCAATTGCAAATCATGTGTGACGATTAATATACCAGCCTTAGATGCAAGTGCTTGCTCTAAGTATTTATCCCCATTCACAAAAGAAATCTGCTGTGATGTCGCTTGCTCTAAACTAGACAAACCTGAAACTTTCGTTTCAGGTTGCCCAATTAATTCACCATGTACTAAAGATGCTAATTCTTTAAGTGTATATGAACGCTGAATCATTGATTATTTCATCGCATTAACCTTTTGAATCATTTTATCAGTTAAGTCGTTCTTAGCGTCATAGGCAAGTGCTGAATTTTTATTCAAAACAAAATCTAAACCGTTTTCTTTACGCAATTGCTCTGCTGCTTGCTGCACACGTGTCGTAAAAGTTTGTCCTGTCGCCTGAGAGGTAGACTGTACGCGCTGCTGAATGTTTTGTTCCAATGAATTAATTTCTTTTACTTTCGCGTCATATTGCGTTTTAAGCTGCTGCACTTCTGCTGGTTTAGCTGTGGCTGCTTTATTTTGCAAATCTTGGATATCTTTATTTAACTGTTCAACACGTGTAGCAGAAGGTTTTACTGCTTGTTGTAAGCCATCATTTTGCTGTTTCAAATAAGTACTGCTTTCAACAACACGTTGCATGTCAATCACACCATAACCTGCGGCGTGTGCCATACCCATAAAACCTAAACCTGCTGCAAATGCTACTGCTAATTTTTTCATCAATATATCCTTAAATCATTACATCATTAACGGCTGACCGAAGGTCGAACTTAGAAAGTTCGACCAATCTGGAATTGTACTGCTTGCGTTTGATCCGTTGTTTTCTTATTCAGCGGGAAAGCATAACTAATTGAAAGAGGGCCAATCATGGTATTCCAAGTCAGGCCAAAACCAACGCTATAACGTAAGTTACTTACATCAAAACCGTAGTTATCTTTACAATATTGCTTTGCGCCAGCATTCGTAGAAGTGACTGGAGTAGCAGGATTGTTATAAGCAGTCACATTACATTCTGTATCAAAGACATTGCCACCTTCAGCAAACAGTACAGGACGAACATTACGTGCCCAGTCACCTTTCGATGGTACAGGTAAAATCAGTTCCGCACCAAATTGTACTAAGGCATTGGCACCTGTAGAGTCTCGACTACTACTTTGCGCTATGTTATTCGCACTATAGTACACCCCAGGATAAGCTGGCCCTAAAGTATTGTCTTGATAACCACGGACTGATCCCCAACCACCAGCATAGTAGTTTTTCCAGAAAGGCAGATCATGACCATAACCTAACTTACCATAACCATGAACTCCCCAACCTTTACCACCAATTGGGAAAAATACTTGGGTGCTATAAGTCAATTTCTGATAAGCAGCATCACTACCAGGTAAAGCAACTTCCAAGTTCACACTGTGCAACTGACCTGAAGTTGGTAACATTGGTCGGTTTAGAGTATTAAATGACCAACCCAAGTTTACAAGGTAATTGAGATAGGTCCCTTCAAACTCACTATCATAAGCCACACCACCAGAAGTCGTTGTTGCCGTTGCTTTTACCTTGCCGCCATGACTCAGTAAATAGTCTCTAAATGCAACTGAACCATATTGGTCGGTAGAAATATCTGTGCTTTCTAAACCCAATGAGCCACTAACACTCTGGTTCTCATCGATTGGATAAGACAAACTTGTATTGGCACCGAGTGTTTTAGAATAGTAATCACTAACGTGGTAGTCTTGGTATGGCTTAGTTTCTTTATAATAGACATTATAACCAGCACTTACACCATCAATCGTAAAGTATGGATCTGTGACTGCCAAACTATAAGATGTTGCATACTGTGATTTAGTAAAGTCAAAACCTACGCTTTTACCTGTACCCAGAAAGTTAGACTGGCTAATCCCGGCTTGATAAGTGATACCGCCACTTTGTGAGTAACCTAGTGCTAGAGTACTTGTTCCTGAATGTTGCTCTTCAACATTAACATCCAAATCAATTTGGTCTGGCACATTTGGAATACGTACAGGTTTAACATCAACAGTTTTAAAGTAACCAGTACGTTCTAAACGTACTTTAGACAAGTCGATTTTCTCGTTACTTGCCAAAGCACCTTCCATTTGACGCATTTCACGACGTAATACCTGATCTTCAGTTTTAGTATTACCTATGAAGTTAATACGACGAATCGTCACTTGCTGACCTGGATTAATGTAATAATTCAGATCAACGGTTTTCTTATCATTATCAATTTGTGGAACAACATTGACTTCTGCAAAGTAATAACCTGCATTACCATATTTATGCAATAACAGATTTTTGACAGCATCAATTTTTTCTTGAGAATAAGTATCGCCATCTTTATAAATTTGCAGCGTTTTTAACTCTTCAGGCTTAAATAAAGTATCACCTAAGAACTTAGTCTGACCAACCTTAAATTGCTGACCTTCAGTAATTGAAACTTCAACAAAAATATTTTTCTTATCATTACTGATATTTAAATTTGATGAATTCACAGCAAAATTAACATAACCCGCATTCAAATATAATGCGCGTAATGCTTCTAAGCTTGCTGCCATACGTTCTTTAGCATAACGGTCATTACGAGTAACGATAGATGACCAGCTACTTTCTTTAAGTGCGAATGCTCGTTTAATTTCATCATCGCTAAAAACTGTGTTACCAATCACACTGATATCGACAACTTTAGCAGCCTTACCTTCATTAAAGTTAATGGTTAAGTCAACACGGTTATTTGGGCGTGGCGTGGTTTCGACTTTAATGTCAGCATTATAACGACCTTGCTGGTTATATTGCTGCTCAAGCTCTGTTTCAAGATTTTGCAGAGTCGACTTTTTCAGCACTTCGCCTTCTGCGATTCCCATTTTTTTCAAGCCATCTTGCAAAGCTTCTTTAGGAATGAGTTTGTTGCCTTTAAATTCAACTTTAGAAATAATTGGGCGTTCAACAACATTAAAAACTAAAGTATTACCCTGTTGGTTTGCTTTAATGTCATCAAATAAACCTGAGTCATATAAAGTATGTATGGCATTATTGAGGGTCGCATCATTTACACGATCACCGCTTTTTATTGGCAACATACTATAAATATTGGCAGGAGTTAAGCGAACTAAGCCTTCGATTTTAACATCTTGGGCAATAAACTCATCCGCGGCATAAACCTGTTGTACAGCAGCCATTGCACTCACCAGTGCTAAAGGCATTAAAAAATGTGTGTGACGCATGCCTATTTTTCCACTAAGTTGGATATTCCGTAATTCTGTTATAAACGCATAAAATCATTAAATAAAGCAAGGACCATCATGCTACCCAGCAATACCATACCGATTTTAAAACCAATCATTTGTATTTGTTCAGAAACAGGTTTACCTCGAATTGCTTCTATAAAATAATAAACTAGATGTCCACCATCAAGCATTGGGATCGGTAATAAGTTCAAAATCCCCAAACTTACACTCATCAACGCCATAAATGAAATAAAAGTTTGCCAGCCCATTTCTGCACTTTGTCCAGCAACTTTAGCAATCGTGATCGGACCTGATAAATTTTCCAAACCAATTAAACCACGAACCATTTTGGTCATTGAATTTAAAATCATACTGGAAATTTCACCTGTCTTTTGTACCGCTTTTCCAAACGCTTGTACAGGTGTATATTGAATTGTTTGCTTATATTGGCTAGGAACATTAATGTGTGCCGACTTGGTTTGCACCCCTAACATGCCTGTCACATTTCCCATATTGTCACGCTTACCCTGAGGCATGACCTGCAACTGGAGAACCTTGCCTTGCCGCTCAACATCAATTTTAAGTAATTTTTCTGGCGACTTTTGTACAATATCAACCACATCAAACCAGTCAGGAGTTTTCACTCCATCAATTGCAATAATCTTGTCGCCTTTTTGCATACCTTGACGACTAGCAGCACCATCTGGCACAAGCTGATCAATGACAGGTTCAATTTTTGGACGATATGGCAAGAACCCCAAAGTATCTAAAGCAGACTGCGTTTGATCTTTTAAGAAATGCTGAATGGGTAGACTAAAATTTTTGAGTTGACCCTGATGTTCAGCCTGTACCTGAATTTGCCCTGTCTCTCCCGCACGATCAACCAGTGCAAAATTTAAGGCTTCCCAAGTCGAAGTCATTTTCCCATCAATTGCAACAACTTTATCGCCAATCTGCAAACCTGCAATCGCGGCAGGCGTTTCAGGTATCACTTTACCAACGCGGGTATTGAGCTGTTCCTGCTGGGGTAAAAACAGCACCCAAAACAGTAAAATCGCAAAGATCAAGTTAATCAGTGGTCCTGCTGCAACAATCGCAATGCGTTTCCAAGGGGACTGACGATTAAATGCAAACGGAAGGTCTTCAGCTTTAACATCACCTTCACGCTCATCTAGCATTTTGACATAACCACCTAAAGGCAATGCCGATAAACGATACTGAATACCTGACTTTTTAGATGTCCAATTGAGTACAGTTGGTCCAAAACCAATTGAGTAGACCAAAACCTTGACACCTAATTTGCGAGCGACCCAATAATGACCAAATTCATGAATGGCAATCAGTGGCCCAAGCAAAAAAATTGCCGCAAGCACAATAAATAAAATACTCATTATTTTAGCCTTAAAGCATCAACGCGCTGAACTGCTATATTACGAGCAAATTGATCTGCTTGCAAAATAGTCTCTAGCGAATTGGCCTGAGCATTTTCCATATCATTCAAGGTATGTTCTACAACTTCAGGAATTGCGGTAAATTTTATTTTTTGCTGTAAAAATGCAGCAACTGCAATTTCATTGGCAGCATTTAAAATCGCTGGTGCAACACCACCCGCTTGCATAGCATGACGAGCTAAACTCAAAGCAGGAAATTTAATGGTGTCGGGTTGTTGAAAATTAAGCTGTTGATGTACAAATAAATCCAGAGCATCTACAGGTGACGAGATGCGCTGTGGCCAAGCCAATGCATGTGCGATTGGCGTACACATATCAGGATTACCCATTTGAGCCAAAGTTGAACCATCCACATATTGAACCATAGAATGAATAATACTTTGTGGATGGATAACGACTGTAACAAAATGTTCTGAAATTGAAAACAAATGACATGCCTCAATCAATTCCAGACCTTTATTCATAAGAGTTGCAGAATCAACGGAAATTTTCTGTCCCATTGACCAATTTGGATGTTTACATGCCTGTGCGGGGGTCACATCATGCAAGTCATTCAATGATGTATTTAAAAATGGGCCACCTGATGCTGTCAGCAGAATTCGAGAGACACCCTGCTTGGGTTGGCCTGTACGCTCTGACTGACAATAATCATTTGGTAAACACTGAAAAATAGCATTGTGTTCAGAATCTACGGGTAGCAAAAGTGCTTGATGCTGCTCTGCTGCCTGCATCATGATTTCACCCGACATGACCAAAGCTTCTTTGTTCGCAAGCAATACACGCTTACTGGCTTTGACTGCGGCTAAAGTTGGCAACAGTCCTGCTGCGCCAACGATTGCTGCCATGACAATATCAACCTGTGGGTGCTCAGCAACAGTAACCAAACCAGCTTCATCAGTCAAAATTTCTGTATAGTCAATCTGATGCTGTTTAAATAACAGCGCCAGTCGATCTTGTTGCGTTGAGGGAACAACAGCAACTTGAGGATGGAACTGTTTGCATATTTCAACCAATTTTTCAAGTCGACTATACGCCGTAACTGCAAAAACCGAGTATTTATCTGGATGTTGCTGCAATACTTTTAATGTACTTTCACCAATTGAACCAGTTGCACCCAATATACAAACAGATTGAGACATTTAGAGATCTACACCGATAAGTTTTAGTAAATAAATTCCTGTTGCAAAAATCGGTGCTGCGGCAAGCAATGAATCAATACGATCCAAAACACCACCATGCCCAGGAAGAATTCGACCCGAATCTTTCACACCTGCTCGGCGCTTAATCATTGATTCAAACAAGTCACCTTGAACCGAACCAAGCACAGTGATAATCGAGAGGGTTAGAAATAGTACATGTTGTAGCAAAGTTAAATGTAGATAATGACTTTGGACAATAACAACAATAATACCTGAAGTGATTAAACCACCAAACAAACCTTCAACCGATTTATTCGGGCTAACATTTGGCGCCATTTTACGGTGACCCAACTTTCTCCCAACAAAATATGCACCACTATCTGCTCCCCAAACCAAGAGGAATAGATACATTAGCCACCACGGCGAATGTTCCCAGACAGAAAAAATTGCACTCACTGCTGCTGAAATCAGGATCAGGCCGACCAGATTCAGGCTTTTATTATACCAGCCATCATATTCTGGAAAGTTTTTCACCCAGTATACACTGGTGAGCCATACCAAAATGGAAGCTATCCAAAAAAGCAATGTAATATCATGAACATACAATGCAATCACAGATACAATCAAGGCAATACAAGCATATCCAAAAACAAAAAATGGTCGTATCGATGCATCCTGCTTTGGCATTAATTTATACCACTCATACCCTGCAATCGTTGCAGCAACGACCATCAATGCTTGCATAGGGTAATGCGAGGTTGTAGCAAACATACAACTTAAAACAATTGCTACCAATACCAACGCGGTTTTAATCCGCTCAAACATGTATTATTTCTCAGTTTTCTCTTGTTGGATTTGTTCAGAGGTTTTACCAAAACGGCGTTCACGCTGTGCAAATACCTTAAAGGCTTGATTGAGTTCTTCTACCGAAAACTCAGGCCATAATGTTTTAGTAAAATAAAGCTCTGCATATGCAGACTGCCACAGCAAGAAATTAGAAATTCGATAATCTCCACCTGTTCGAATGAGCAAGTCCACTGCAGGCAAATCTCCAAGGTGAATATATTGGCCAAACAGTGTGGGATTAATCTGATCAACTGTAATTTTATGGTCCAGTACATCTTGAGCAATACGCTTAGCTGAATCTGCAATATCCCACATACCACCATAACTAATCGCAATTGTCAGCGTCATTTGCTTAAAGTGGGCAGTTTGTTGCTCAGCAGTCTTGAGTAGCTCTTGTAAGTGGACTGGAAGCCGAGAACGCTCACCGATAAAACGTAGGGCGATCTCAAACTTAATCATACGTGGGATTTGCTCGTGAACGGTCTGCTCCAGCAAATGCATCAGCAAATCAACTTCAGGTTGAGGTCGATTCCAGTTTTCACTTGAAAAAGCAAAAACCGTCAACGCCTGAACCCCAAGCTCACGGCAGCGCTCTACGATAGGATCTAGCGTATTTTTACCTTCTTTATGCCCAGCACCTTGTGCAAGGTGCATTTTTTTGGCAAAACGATTGTTGCCATCCATAATGATGGCAACATGTTGAGGAAGGTGATGAATGCCGTCTAAACTCGTCATCCATTAAACCTTCATTAACTCTTCTTCTTTTGCAGCTAGACGCTTATCGACTTCAGCTACATATTTGTCAGTGATTTTTTGAATATCATCACTTGCACGGCGTTCATCATCTTCAGAAATTTCTTTTTCTTTCAATAATGTTTTTAAGTCGCCCAAAACATCACGGCGGATGTTACGAATTGCAACTTTGGCATTTTCAGCTTCAGTACGTGCAACCTTTTGCATATCACGGCGAGTTTCTTCAGTGAGTGCTGGTAATGGCACACGAATTGCGTCAGCAGTAATTGGATTTAAACCCAAATCACTTTCACGAATAGCTTTATCAATTGCTGAAACCATTGTGCGTTCAAATGGCTGAACGATCAACATACGTGAATCTTCAACACCCACGTTTGCCACTTGGTTTAATGGCACATCCGAACCGTAGTAAGGAACCATGACGCCATTTAAAATAGATGGATGCGCACGGCCAGTACGAACTTTTGCAAATCCTTGCTCCAAGGATTCGAGTGACTTTTGCATTCGCTGTTCGCTGTCTTTTTTAAGATCGTTAATCATATGATCTTCCTTACTTTCTCAAAATGTAAAATAAAATTAGCGCTAGTATAAAGAGCTTTCTCAGTTACGTATATTACTTCGTAACGTGAGTCCCTTCTTTTTCACCCATCACGATTGAAAGCAATGCGCCAGATTTGTTCATATCAAATACTTGTAAAGGCACATTATGATCACGGCATAAGCAAATCGCAGTAAGATCCATTACACCTAACTTCTCATCCAACACTTGATCAAAAGTCAAACGATCATACTTTACTGCATCGTCATATTTACTTGGATCTTTATTATAAACGCCATCAACTTTAGTGGCTTTTAGGATGAGGTTTGCTTCAATTTCGATACCACGCAAACATGCGGCTGTATCTGTTGTAAAGAATGGATTGCCCGTACCAGCAACAAATACGCAGACTTCACCTTGACTCAAGTGACGAATCGCATCACGGCTTGAATATGGCTCAACTACAGTACCAATCGACAATGCAGACATCAGGCGAGTTTTGATATTACGACGCACCAACGCATCACGCATGGCCAAACCATTCATAACGGTTGCAAGCATGCCCATTTGGTCGCCTGTAACACGCCCAACCAAACCATCTTTTTGTAGTTGGCTACCGCGATATAAGTTACCACCACCTACTACGATGCCCACTTGTACACCCAAACCAACCAAATGTGCAATAGAAAGTGACATTTGATCAAGAACTTGGGCATCAATCCCCATCTCACGGTTGCCTGATAATGCTTCACCAGACAACTTTAGTAAAATACGTGAGTAACGAGGACTATTTGTTTCTGCCATGACGGTGCTCCGAAAAAGTTTTCATTCGAATAAAGTTAAATTTGTAAATGTGAGCCGATTAATTTGCTTTAATTTTAATCAATTTAGCAAACAGATCATATTCATCTGCATCGGTAATTTCGACTTCTAGCAAATCACCCTCTTTAATTTGTGATTTATCAATGTCTTCAACAAAAACATTGCCATCAATTTCTGGGGCATCTGCATAAGAACGCGCAACCGCAACTGGATATTCATCCTCCAGACCATCAACCAATACCGTCATAGTTTGACCAATGCGTTGTTGCAATTTTGCTACTGAAATCTCTTGCTGTACCTGCATAAAGCGTTCATAACGCTCTTGTTTAATCTCTTCAGGTACATGATCTGGTAAGTCGTTAGCTGTTGCGCCTTCTACTGGTGAATAAGTGAAGCATCCAACACGGTCAAGCTGTGCTTCTTTGAGCCAGTCAAGCAGTATTTGGAAATCTTCTTCAGTTTCACCAGGGAAACCAACCACAAACGTCGAACGAATAACTAATTCAGGGCATTTTTCACGCCAAACTTGTAAACGCTCTAGCGTGTTTTCGCTATGTGCAGGGCGTTTCATGAGTTTTAAAATGCGTGGACTAGCATGTTGGAATGGAATATCCAGATAAGGTAAAATTTTACCTTGTGCCATCAGGTCAATGACTGCATCAACATGTGGATATGGGTAAACATAGTGTAAACGTACCCAGATACCTAACTGACCAAGTGCTTCACACATGTCATAAAATTTGGTTTTGACTGGCTGTCCATTCCAGAAGTCCAGCTTGTATTTGGTGTCGACACCATAGGCTGACGTATCTTGAGAAATCACCAAGACTTCTTTTACACCTGCACGTTTTAGTGCCGCAGCTTCTTCAAGAACTGAACCTACAGGACGTGAAACCAAGTCGCCACGCATACTTGGAATAATACAGAAGGTACAACGATGGTTACAGCCTTCCGATATTTTTAAATAAGCATAGTGTTTTGGCGTAAGACGCACACCTTGCTCAGGAACTAAATCAATAAATGGGTTATGTTTTGGTGGAGCAGGTACATACTCATGTACAGCTTCCATCACATCTTGATATGCTGCTGCGCCCGTCACTTTCAATACATTTGGATGCATTTGACGAATTTTATCTTCATCTTTCCCCAAGCAGCCTGTCACAATTACACGACCATTTTCATTCATGGCTTCGCCAATTGCATCTAACGACTCTTGTACCGCAGACTCGATAAAACCGCAGGTATTTACCACAACTAGGTCAGCACCATCATAATCTGATGCAACCTGATAACCTTCAGTACGCAACTGGGTTAATATACGCTCAGAATCGACCAATGCCTTAGGACAACCTAAAGAAACAAAACCGACTTTGGGGGATTTCATGCAAACAACACTCCACTAGAATGCGCGTATTGTATGACTTTTCCCTGCGTAAGCATAGGCATAAACGGTAATGTTTCAACCATGCACCAAAATATTGCTCATGTTTTAACAAAACAAATAAGCAGCACCAAGATAGTGCTAAAAACTCCTCATTTTGATACTGTTTTAGAGATGAATGCCCAAAAGCCACTTTAAAAGCATGTCAAAGGCTCATTTTTGCCTAAAAACAAGTCATTTTATAAAGTTGGCTTACATTTTGCTTTAATTGGGCTAGTTTTAATTTTAGAAAATGTTCCATAACAGGGAGCAAATACAATGACAACGATGCCATTGCGCTATTTTACTTCAGGAAGATTACGCTAATGGACCCTACTCCAACGATTGATTATCGTCTGCTCGTCGACAATTTGACCACAGCCATCTTACTGGTCGATAAAAATTTAAATATTTTTTACCTTAACTCGTCTTGTGAAGCACTTTTTGACATGAGTTTGTTACGTGCTTCAGGTATACCTGTAGTTCAGCTTCTACAAGCACCAAATGATACTTTTGATACACGTGAAGCATTATTCAACACATTAAATACTGGACAGGCTTATACACGTCGCGAAGCCATTATTAATGTGAATTTTAAAGACATTCATGTGGATTATTCAGTTTCACAGCTCAATGCTGGACGTCCCTATCACCCTCTGTTACTGATTGAACTCAACCCAATTGACCGGATGCTGAAAATTTCCAAGGAAGAAAACCTGATTCAGCAACACCAAGTCACACGACAACTGATTCGTGGCGTCGCACATGAAATCAAGAATCCATTAGGCGGTATTCGGGGAGCAACACAGCTTTTGGCACGTAGCCTAAACGATCCAAAATACAATGAGTTCACCGACATTATTATCAGTGAGGTGGATCGCTTACGTACACTGGCAGACACCATGCTCGGTTCACGTCAACTGCCTAGCTATGTTGATGTTAATGTGCATGAGCCTTTAGAACGTGTCCGATCTCTGATTACCAATCAGACCAAAAAGAAAATTAAAATCACACGTGATTATGATTTATCCCTCCCTGATGTCAAAGCTGATCGTGACCAGCTGATTCAGGTCATGCTCAATATTAGTGTCAATGCGGTGCAGGCTATGCTAGAGCACAAGGATTTTTTCCAAGAGCATAAGCCTGAGCTGATCTTACGCACCCGTATTCAGCGTCTTGTCACCATTAATGGTGTTTTACATCGCTCTGCGGTACGCGTTGATATTGAAGACAATGGACCAGGTATTCCTGAAGAAATTTTAGAATCTGTCTTTTATCCACTGGTCACAGGTCGTGCCAATGGCACAGGGCTTGGACTCAGTATTGCACAAAATATTATGCACCAGCACAACGGCATGATTGTTTGCCACTCTGTGCCGAGTAAAACCATTTTTAGCTTATATTTACCTTGGGAGTCGCACCATGTCGCGAAATAAAATTTGGGTCATTGATGATGATCGCGCCATGCGCTGGGTGTTGGAAAAAACCTTCAAAGAAGAAGGCTTTGATGTCACCAGTTTTGAGGAAGCTCAAAGCGCATTAGACCAGCTACCACATGAAGCGCCCGATGTCATTTTAACTGATATCCGTATGCCAGGAATCGATGGTTTAACCTTTTTAGGTAAGGTAAAAAGCAGCCACCCTGAACTCCCTGTCATTATTATGACGGCACATTCAGATTTGGAATCTGCAGTTTCAAGTTATCAAACTGGTGCATTTGAGTACCTACCCAAACCGTTCGATATCGATGAAGCATTGGCGTTGGTAAATCGCGCGATTTTGCACATTACGAAGCTACAACAACAAGAATCAGCCAATAAAACCAGCTCGCCAATTCATTCGACTGAAATCATTGGTGAATCGCCTGCCATGCAGGAAGTCTTCCGCGCAATTGGTCGCCTATCTCAATCGCATATTACGGTTCTCATTAATGGTGAATCGGGTACAGGTAAAGAACTGGTTGCACACGCCCTGCATCGCCATTCGCCACGTAAGAGCAAACCTTTTATTGCCTTAAACATGGCCGCGATTCCCAAAGATTTGATTGAAACCGAATTGTTTGGACATGAAAAAGGTGCGTTCACAGGTGCGAATACACAACGTCAAGGTCGTTTTGAACAAGCCAATGGCGGTACATTGTTCCTTGATGAAATTGGCGATATGCCGTTTGAAACCCAAACCCGTTTATTACGCGTACTGGCAGATGGCGAGTTTTATCGGGTTGGTGGTCATATTCCAGTGAAAGTCGATGTGCGTATTGTTGCCGCAACACATCAGGACTTGGAAAAACTGGTCAATGAGGGACGTTTCCGTGAAGACTTGTATCATCGTCTGAACGTGATTCGTATTCATATTCCAAAACTGGCACATCGTAGCGAAGACATTCCGATGCTGGCGCAGCATTTCTTGGCTCAGGCAGGCAAAGAGCTTGGCGTTAGCCCAAAAATCTTACGCCCAGAAACCATAAGTTATATGCAGCAACTGCCTTGGCCTGGTAATGTGCGTCAACTGGAAAATACCTGCCGCTGGCTCACTGTTATGATTACAGGTCGAGAAGTTTATCCAGAAGACCTGCCAAATGAGCTAAAACAAATTCCAATTCAAAAATCTGGCGATCCTGTTAATACCAACACCAGCAATGAACGCATAAGCGTACAACACTGGGATGAATTGCTTGCTCAATGGGCAATACAAAAATTGCGTAATGGCGAGATGAAAATTTTGGATATTGCCACCCCAATGTTTGAACGCACTTTAATCAATGCAGCGTTACAGCAGACTCGTGGACGTAAACGCCATGCTGCCGAATTGCTAGGTTGGGGACGCAATACACTGACACGTAAGCTCAAAGAGTTGGGGCTAGATTCTGTCGATGACGATGAAGAAGAAGATCAAAAGCTCTCAACTTTAGAATAACGCATTAAGTTGAAATCACAAGGTCATGCTCAGCATGGCCTTTTGATATTTTATATGCAAACTGAAGGCTTCCATCTCAAAAATAAAACATCATCAAGTAACGGAATCAACCATTGCGTATTCATCTGTATAGAAGCATTTTCTTCAAAGCTCCATTGATACAAGGACTGACTTCCTTCGCGAAAAACCAAATCGTTTAGAGCAAAATATTCATTTATCTTGACAATCAATTGCAAACTACATAAAGAACAAGCATTCCGAGAGTATCCGCAAATTGTATATGAGCAAATAATCGTAAAGTGAACAATACACCCACAGGCTATTGCGCCATTTTAGTCCAGATTTGCTATACTCAACGATTAACCGTGATATCTTGATTTATTTCCTATGTCAGATCAACTTTACTGCTATTGCAACGTGCCACCCCAAACCAAACGTGGGTTTGAGCGACATCTTGCCTTTGTAATATCTGCTACGGAACTTTTTTTAGAAAAAGGATATGACGCTGTTTCCCTTGATGACATTGTGAATCATGCAGGGGGATCAAAAGCCTCCTTATATAAATATTTTGGTAATAAAGATGGCTTATTTAAAGCGATCTGTGAACATCGCCGTGATATTTTCTTCAAAGAACTATTCTTAAAAATCGCCCCACAAACTAGCAATTTAAAGAGCTTATTGGTCAGTATTTTAAATAATTTTTATCAACACATTTTAAAACCAGAAAATCGTAAATTTGTTCGATTACTATTTGAACAAACCAAGCAAAACCCCGAGCTTGCAATCTATTTATATGAAGAATGTCCTGGGAAAATTCTACACAATGTCAGTCAACGACTCAGCCAGGCACATGAACAGGGTCAAATCGTCTGTGCTAACCCTTTGCACTCCGCCAAAATGTATTTAGGAATTTTATGGCATTTTGAATGGCAGGTCTTAATGGGTGTTGAACCTAACGAAAGCCTTGAAGAAATCAATCATTATATTGAATATAGTGTCGAACACTTTTTAAAAGCTCTGCAATATAGATAAGTCTTTGGAAAAATAGACAGCTTATAGTATAGTAATCGATTACTTTTTCTTTAACGAACAACTAATTGTTGATGCCATCGCGATTCAACAATTATGTGGAGTAACCATGGCTCTACGGCATTTCCTCACTTTACGTGATCTTTCGACGGCAGAACTTAACCGCATTATTGCACGCGCACAAGAGCTTAAGTGTCTACAACACGAAAACACGGTTTACCAACCTTTTGTTGGTAAAGTCCTCGGCATGATCTTTGAAAAATCAAGCACACGTACCCGCGTTTCTTTTGAAGCAGGTATGAGCCAATTTGGTGGTAGTGCCATCTTTTTATCATCACGTGACACTCAATTGGGTCGTGGTGAACCGATAGAAGATTCAGCACGTGTCATTTCAAGCATGCTTGATATTGTGATGATTCGTACTTTTGGACATGACATCGTAGAACGTTTTGCTTCTTACTCAAAAGTCCCTGTGATTAACGCATTGACCGATGACCACCACCCTTGCCAATTACTCGCAGACGTTCAAACTTATGTTGAACATCGCGGTAGCATTGAAGGTAAAACTGTGGCATGGATTGGCGATGGTAACAATATGTGTAATTCATATATTGAAGCTGCGCACATGTGGGGCTTTAAGCTCAAAATTGCGGCACCAAAAGGCTACGAGCCAAAACCTGAGTTCTTGTCTGAGTTTGCCCACTGCGCTGAATTGGTTGGCTCAGCAGAAGATGCTGCCGTAAATGCCGACCTCATCGTCACTGACGTTTGGGCATCTATGGGTCAGGAAGAAGAACAGAAAATTCGTGAAAAAGCGTTTGCAGATTATCAAGTCAATGAACACTTGATGAGTCTTGCCCACCCTGATTGCTTGTTTATGCATTGCTTACCTGCTCACCGTGGTGAAGAAATTTCTGAAAACATGCTTGACCACAAAAATGCTGTGGTTTGGGATGAAGCAGAAAACCGCTTGCATGCACAAAAAGCACTCATGGAATTTTTATTGCTAGAAAATTTGAAAAAAGACTGATAAAAAAGCCTTTCTTCAAGTTACAGTAATCAGTTAAGGAGATTATCAACGATCTCCTTAATTTTTTGGATAAACTTAACTCAAAATTATAAATATCAACATATTCTTGTGATCAAATTGTTTTACCTCATGAGAAGCGAAGCTCCGCAAAGAAAATATCTAGTTAATATTCCTCATCGCAAAATTCGGCAAATTTCTTCATTTACATCATGAGTTACAAAAACAGTTTTTTAGAAAGCCTTTTGCCTCGAACAGTTGCGGATAGAATTTCTACGCAACCAGATAAGCTCATCAATTTATTCAGTGTTCGGCATTATTAATCGCTTCAAGGCTTATTTATATGTTTGTGTAAATAAAATAAATAATTTAAACAAGCATCATAATATTGCCATGAAATCGTATAGAAACTTTGAGCTTTTGTTGTGTTTTGCTAAAAATCCTTGTTTAGCACTTTCAAGCCGATATCCTATGCGAGTCTTTTGTGAAATGAATAGACGGTATGAAAACAGAAAATTTTGTTCTTATTGGACAAGCTTTATTTGGAGAATCTTGGCAAAGTCAGGTTGCCGACTTTTTAAATATTGATACACAAGAGATTCAAGACTGGATTCGCTCTGGTCATATCCCCCATTGGGTCAATGAAGATTTAATCAAACTGACAGATATGCGACTTGAACAAATACAACATGTTGCTCATTTATTAAATCATAAATCCATTGCTTAATTGATAAAAAAGAGGCTGTTGTACAAGCCTCTTTTTTATCAAAAAAATTTAAAGAAACTTAAACCATAAATGTATAGCGACTGGCCCAACTAAAACCATTAAAATTCCCGCAATCACCATCGTTAGGCTAGCAATTACACCTTCTTCACTATCACGTTGCTGGGCGCGCACTGTACCAAAACCGTGTGCCGCATTACCAAAGGCAGCACCATTGGCAATATTGGAACGCACTTTGGTCATTGCCAAAATAAAGTCACCACACACCATGCCAAACAGCCCCGTAATCAGGGTAAATAAAGAAGCCAATGCCGCTGACCCATGAATATTTTCTGCAAATATCATTGCAAATGGCGTTGAAATCGAACGTGCCATTAAGCTATTGGTCACTTCAGGGCTAAATTTAAAAATCTGTGCCAACTGATAAGCGCTTACAATACCAACACCCATCCCGACCACAATAGCCAGTGACAAGACACCCAAATGTTGACGAATCATGTGCCGATAATGATAAATAGGCACAGCAAAGACCACTGTTACAGGCCCTAACAAGTTGACAATCCACTGAGTATTCTGCCGATAGGTCTGATATGAAATGCCAAAAATCATCATGAGGATAATCGTCAACACAGGCACCAAAATTGCAGGTGAAAACCAGAGTTTCGGATATCGCTGATAAACTCGTTTTGTGACCACATATGCTACTAGTGTCCAGATTAAGCATAAACCTGCCCAAAGATTCATTATGATGACTCCAGTTAATGCATGCGATGTTGTAAACGCTTACGGACGTGCCAGTATTTTTTCAGGCGATAGGTATAGTGAATCGTTAAACTGGTGCTCAGCATCACCAGCATCGTTCCGATTCCGATACTCACCACAATTTGCCAGCCCTTGGTCAGAAATAACTGCTTGTATTGCACTACAGCAACCACAATGGGTACAAAAAACAAAACTAACTCAGCCAGTACTGCATTTGCTCCAAGTGCCACCTGCTCCAGCTTAACCCAACCTGCAAACAGGCAGATGAGCAATAAAAACATACCCAAAATACCAGAAGAAATCGGCAAGCTAAATTTTTGGTGGATCAGGTTTCCACACCACCAGAAAATGGCCAACAAACCAAACTGTGGCAGCAATTTCAACAGTTGAAAACCCATATTCGGCTTTGTGTTCATAGCAAATTTCAAACAACACGTTTAATTCAATACAATGATGTTAAGCAAAAATTGATATACCAAATATGAATTATTTAATTTAAAATTATTCTATTTTGGAATAATAAAAACTCAATTATGCTGTCATTTAAACTTTTGCGCTGTTTTGTGACTTTGGTGAAAACCAAGAGCTTCACACATACTGCCGATGAACTGCATCTCACCCAGCCAACCATCAGTAAAATGCTGCAGCAACTTGAGGAGCAACTCGGCGTACAGCTCTTAGTGAAAGCAGAATCTGGGCGAAAACGACAAATTGAACTGACTGAAATTGGCGAGCGGATTTACCAGCACGCTTTAGATCTATTACAAACTCAACAAAACATCTTTCAAGAAATTGAAAACTATCAATCCTTAAAAACGGGAACGCTAAGGCTTGGGGTTCCACCACTCGGCGCGCAATTGCTCACACCTGCTCTGTTTGACTACCACCAACAATGGTCAAAGATTGAATTGTCTTTTTTAGAAGTAGGCTCGCGTGGCATTGAGCAAGCTTTGTTAAACAATGAACTGGATGTCGGGGTATTATTACAGCCTTTCGATACCAATATTTTTAATGCCATCGAATTGTGCGATTACCCTTTAATGGTGTTATTGCGCCGTGACTCATTATGGGCAACCCGCACATCCATTCGCCTAGAAGAATTGCAACAGCAGTCATTTTTGATGTTTCCTGAGAACTTCTCGCTCAACAGTATCATTATGAATGCCTGTCAACACTATGGTTTTGAACCTAACATTGTCTGCAAAACCAGCCAGTGGAATTTGTTGGCTGACATGGTTTTGCAGCGCATGGGAATTGCACTGCTGCCACAGTATTATACCAATATGCTTGATCCACACTTGTTTGCAGCAGTTCCATTACAGCAGCCTTATATTCGTTGGCACTTGTTTATGGCATGGAGAAAAAATTATGCCATTTCACCTGCGGTTCAGGCATGGATTAAAATCGTGCAACAACACTTTCCACATAAAAGACCTGATTAAGCAAAGTGTGCTGTACGGTTAGTTGTGCAATTGCTGCAATAACAGTCGCAGCTTTATTTGAGTTAAACATTTCAAAGATAAAGCATGAAGATTGCAGGCATGTCACCTGCAACCGTTTTTTATGAGTTAGATTTGGCTCGAAGCTGAGCAGCGTATGCCACTGCATCATCTTCTGGTGCTTGCGATTTGTTATATGGTTTTGCTACAAACATGTAGATTAGACCACTACCGATCACAAAACCAAGACCGATCAACACAATCCAGCGATCGACAAACGAGTTCCCTGTTGCAGGTTGTGCCAACAAGTAAATCGCGAAGATGCCATATGCCAGTGCCAAAATGTTGATAATCATCCCCCAGCCACCAACGGTCCATTCGCCCGCAGGTTTCCAGCCTTTAAAACGCTGACGCAATGCTGCTAGTACCACCATCTGGAATGCACAATAAATCCCGATCACGGCAAATGCAGTAATACGTGCCAAGCTATCTGGCTGGAAGTAGACTAAGAAACACAACAAAATAGGTAAGATACAGCTCACAATCATGGCATGGTCAGGTACACCTTGTTTTGACAATTTTGCCATCCAGTGGCTATTTGGCAACATTTCATCGCGCGCAAATGAAAACACCAAACGGCTTAAAGCAGCTTGTAATGACAAAATACATGACAGCATCGCCACAATCGCAATCACAATAAAAATGTTCGCGCCCGTTGTTCCCAATGCTTCATTTAAAATTGCAGGAATTGGGTCAGTCACTTTACCCGATACGATTTGCAGCAAGTTTGGTGATGCCATCAAATAACCAAGGACTGATAAAATTGCAGACACTGCACCAAAAACAATACTTAAAATCATGGCAACAGGAATTTGACGGCTTGGGTTTTGTACTTCTTCTGCCACGTTTCCACAGGCTTCAAAACCGAAGAACATAAACAAACCCAACAAAGATGCTGACATGAAGGCGCTAAAGTAAGAACCATTACTCGCTAAAACACCCATTGAGTCAAACACCACTGAAAATGGCTGCGCACGGTGGAAAATCAACAGGTATAAACCCAAACCAATCACGCTCAGGATTTCACACCAAAATCCAATACGGGCAACACGTGCCAAGTTCTTCGTACCTGACATGTTAACCATCATAATCGTCAACAGCAAAATGACGGAAGTAATAAGATTATTCATAGCAGTCGATGGTAAATGCAGTAATGTCAACACAAAACCACTACTGTATTCCACAATCGAGGTTACGGTGACAACCAATGCCCACAGATAAATCCATGCGGCCATCCATGCATATTTACGCCCCCACAAACGGCGTGCCCAAGGATACAACCCACCTGTAATTGGGTACTGTGATGCGGTTTCCCCAAACACCATCGCCACCAATAACTGCCCAATTGCAACAATTAAAATCCACCAAATCGAGGGCGGCCCCGCCAAGGTAATCGCCAGTGCAAACAGTGAATACACAGCAGTCAATGGTGATAAATAAGTAAACCCCAACGAGAAATTTGAAATCAGACCAATCGAGCGTTCAAATTGGGTAGCTTCTTGATCTACTGCATGTGCGATGTGTTTGACTTCATCGACCACCAGCCCCACATCTTCTTTAATCGAATGTTTTGTCATGTTATTTCCTGAAATTGCCCTTGTTCTTCCCCACAAATGAGTCATGAACAAGTGTGCTCGGAATTGCCAAGATGGATATTGGGTATATCCCCAACCCAACACCCATCTGATCACCTTACCAACCCAATTGTTTGTTAAAACCTAAAGCATCGTAGTAGTCGCCCTGATAGGTAATTTTGCCGTTGTGAATACGCACAAAACTCACACCTTCAAAAGACAATGGTTTCCCCGTTGCAGGCGTTTCTGCACTCCATGCCCCTGTATTCGTTCCAGTAAAACGCCATTGGAAGGCAATGCCATCTTTACTGACCAGTGGCTTACTAATCATTTCCCATTTCAGGTTCGGTACAGCCCCAACAAAAACTTTAATCACATGATCACGTGCAGCAACACGTCCTTTTTGTGGTGTGCCCACTGTAACATCGTAGTACACGGCATCTTGTGCCAAATATTTCGATGCTTTTTCTGCATCATGCGCATTCCATGCTGCCATATAAGCCGCAATGACTTTTTGTGGGTCTTCCTGTGCAGCATGTGCTGCACCAACCAAGGCCATTAAGGTGATAAAACTAAAAGCACGTACTGTCTGTTGCATGTTGTTCTCCCTGATCGGAATTTTTTTTGTTTAAAATTAATCTTCGTAAGCACTCATGACATGTTTAATACGGGTATATTCCTCAAAGCCGTAACCCGATAAATCTTTGCCGTAACCTGATTTTTTAAAGCCGCCATGTGGCATTTCTGCGGTGAGTGGGATATGGGTATTAATCCACACCGTGCCAAAGTCCAAATCGCGTGACAGACGCATAGCGCGTGAGTGATCTTTCGTCCACACACTCGATGCCAAACCATATTCAACATCATTGGCTTTGTCTAAGGCATCGGCTTCATCGCTAAATTTCTGTACGGTAATAATCGGGCCAAAGATTTCAGTTTGTACGACTTCATCGTGTTGTGCCAAACCTGTGATCACCGTCGGTTCAAAATAAAATCCAGCCTGTTCGGCTTTTTTACCGCCTGTTTCAACCTTGGCATGTGCAGGTAAACGTTCAATAAAACCTTGAATGCGTTGCAGTTGCCCTGCATTGTTGAGTGCCCCATATAAAGCATCCTGATCATCTGGCAAACCGAAATGACTGTTCTTGGCAGCTTGTACCAGTTTTTCCACAAACTGATCATGCACTTCATCGGCAACTAGAACGCGAGTGGCTGCGGTGCAATCCTGCCCTGCATTGAAATAGCCTGCCAAGGCAATATGTTCAGCGGCTTTGTCCAAGTCCGCATCAGCAAAAATCAAGACGGGAGCCTTACCACCGAGTTCCAAATGTGCTTTGGCAAGATTGGCGGCTGCCGATGCCGCGACTTGCAAACCTGCACGTACTGAACCTGTAATCGAAACTAATGCAGGAATACGATGCGACACCACCAACGCACCGACTTCAGCATTCCCCAGTACTACGTTAAACGCGCCTTTTGGAAACAGCGGTGCCGCCAGTTCTGCCAGTAACAAGGTACTTTCTGGTGTAGTATCACTCGGTTTGAGTACCACCGTATTGCCTGCGGCTAAAGCAGGGGCAATTTTCCAGACAGCCATTAAAAATGGATAATT
Organism: Acinetobacter brisouioides; assembly: GCF_004331075.1. Lineage (GTDB taxonomy): Bacteria > Pseudomonadota > Gammaproteobacteria > Pseudomonadales > Moraxellaceae > Acinetobacter. Next base: position 41,221 of record NZ_SJNX01000008.1, read on the forward strand.
CCACGGCGCAACCTGTCCAACCACACCCAATGGTTCACGGCGAATGCTTGACGTGGTTCCTTGCAAATACTCTCCTGTAGATTTACCCTCTAGACAACGTGCAGCTCCTGCAAAGAAGCGAATCTGGTCGGCGGCGGTGGCGACTTCTTCAGAAGCAATCAGGTGTTTGAGCTGTCCCGTGTTGCGGCTTTGTGCTTCCACGAAGCGCTCCGAATTCTGCTCAATCACATCTGCCAACGCCAACAGTGCTTTTTGACGAACAGATGGTGTAGTTTTCCCCCATAAGGCAAATGCAGATTTGGCAGCCTGATAAGCAGCATTGACCTCAGCTTCGGTTGCATTTGGTGACTGGGCATAGGCTTCGCCTGTCACTGGGCTAATCAGGTCGAAGTACGCTCCCCCAAACGATTCAATGTATTCCCCATTAATAAAATGTTTTAACTTTAACGTGCTCATTGTATTGTTCATTCCCTATGTACAGTTGTTTAAAATAATACCTATAATGTTATATGTATTATGTTTGAAAATTCCTGTCAATCATTTTTGTTGAATAATCTGTTTTTATTTCTTCAAATTACTTTGGACGCTAAAACAGCAAAAAGCCAGCCAATCTGCGCGTCACTATTTTTATTTTTACAAAAGCTCGGTACATTGTGCACAGGACATGTTAAAACCGCCAAATTCTGACAAGGTAACAACGCTATGGAACTGACGCTTGGCGCCAATACTGCACTTGCAACAACACAACTGACTGTAGACATACAGGTTTTTGGTTTAAGCGCAGCAGATTTAGACTTTAGCGTCTACCGCCTTGCTCAGCAGACTCAACAAGTTCGTGGCGATGATGACATGATTTTTTATGGGCAACCGCACGATCAAGCGCAAACGCTCAGTTTGTCAGGCAATTCTATTGGTGCATGTTTAACTATTGATTTATCTCGCCAACCTTCTGAAATCGAAAAAATTGCGATTTGTGCTACCCTCGCCGATTCCTTTCGCAATTTTTCAGCCATCAATTTCTTAAAAATCAAATTACTCAATCAAAATGAAGTCCTTGCTCACGGTAAAATTTTAGGTGAACAACGTCGTGAAGCCGCACTGATTTTAGCGGAAATTTACCGCTACAAAGGGCTTTGGAAATTTCGCTTAGTCGGACAAGGTTTTCATGGTGGGCTCAAACCTTTGGCGGAACATTTTGGCGTGAAAATTATAGAAGAATCTGAAGGTACTTCGCCAACGCCAACGCCAACGCCAACGCCAACGCCAACGCCAACGCCAACGCCAACGCCAACGCCAACGCCAACGGAATCATCCAACTTTCTTAAGGGTATTTTGTCAAACCCACTAAAAATATTTGAGAAACGTAAGCACCTAAAAGCCTTTCAGCAATTGATCGGAAATCTGTTTCAAACTCAACAACTGACCGACAAAACCCAGCAACAACTGATACAGTTTTGCCAAACACATCAGCTCGACCTCAAAGAGGCCTTAGCGTTTTCCCAACAAGAAACTCATTTGTTTTTAATTACAGCGACCAGTAAACAATCAAAGCTAACACTTGAGCGCTGGATGAACTTTTTACATCCAGCCGAAAAAACCAGAAGCCAAGTTTATGCCTTACTCAAACAAACGGCAGAACAGCAATTTCGACAAAAACTGCAAGAAGCATTAAACATACGTCAGTTAACCACACCAAATATGCAAGATTTGGATCAGCTGTGCCACAGTCAGCAATTGGATAAAACATCGCTAATGCATAGCATGCACAAAGAGATTCAGAACTTTCTGCAGTTTAAACTTGCCAGCATGAGCGCAGATGGCTGGGTCGATCAGGCTGAACAACTTGAATTCCAGCAGCTTTGCCAATTCTTACAGGTTAGCTTACAGGCTGAACGTGATTTACAAGCCCGCATTGCTAAGACCAACCAGATTTATAAAATCCGTCAAGGGCAAGTTAGCCCGATCCAAACCAATCAAGTAATCTTAAAAAATTTGGAAGCGTGTTACCTCCATCAGACTCAAGTTAAAAAACTCCATACCAAAAAAGAAGCGGTGATTGGAGATTTATTCATTACCAATGAACGCCTGATTTATATATCCGACATGGCACTGGAAATTCCGATTGCTCAAATCATGGCAGTCGAATGTCACGCTGCTACCATTTACATTACCGCGAAAACCAAAAAAGCCTCAGGTGAGTTTTGGATTGGGGAACATGCCGATTTGGTTGAAGCTTATATTGATCAGGCGGTTAAACGCTTCCACCGCCAAGTGGATTTGCAACAAACTTCGGGTAGCACGCGACATATTACACAAAACGTTAAAAATGCGGTATGGGAACGCTGTCAAGGCAAATGCGTGGAATGCAATGCATCGTCCTATCTAGAGTTTGATCATATTATTCCCTTTTCTAAAGGTGGCTCAAACTCGGAACGCAATATTCAATTGCTCTGTCGGGCATGTAATTTGGCGAAAAGTGATCGGTTATAAGAATGTGTATTTTTCAGATTTTATTTTGGGTTAAACTTCAAGATATGTAATAAAAATATATAAAATCATATTTTTAGTTTTAATAAATTCACATAAAATAGATTAAATATCAGCGCATGAACCGCAACATGAAATATTCTGTTTTCCTTAGCATACTAATTGGCTGTCTTTTACCGACAATGTCACAAACTCATGCGAATCCTGTTTATTCTGTCAATATTTTAAATCGCCCTTGGAACTGCTCATTTTATAATGGTTATCAAGTCCCAATTTACCTAGACCCAAGTCTCAACAATGTTGGCGTGGCAGGAAATACCCCACCACATATTGTTTTAAATCCAGTCGTCATGAATCAATTTTCACCGACTATGCAAATATTCTGGCTGGCACACGAATGTGTTCATGCAACCTATCAACCTGTTTCTGCAAATGAAAATCAGGAAATGACAGCCGACTGCATTGCAATTAAACAGTTAAGACAATTGAATTTAAGCCCAAGAGAAGTCAATGAAATTGCTTGGCAAACTTTGCCTTTGCTTGGCAGTACACATACAGGGCACTTACCCGGCCCACTGAGAGCGCAGCATATTATGCAATGCTATATGTCGCCTTAGAGAAATAATCCTCAATAAAAAGTGCTATTCCCCCAACTAAATTGGAGAAATAGCACTCATTTTTACACTTAAATATATGCAATAAAATTAGATACTGAGCATACTATTTAAGGTTTCAGCCACATTTTTAGATTTCACTTGTGCTTTCAAATCTAACAACTGCTGTTGTACTGCTGAACGCTGAGGTTCTGCCAAAGTATACCAACGTGACAACACCTGTAGCATACGTGAACCCACAATTGGGTTTTTCTCATCCAGATACTGAGCAAGTTCAATAAAGTGCTGCACCCCGAAACTCCATGTATTGACTGGATGGCTATTTAAACCGCCGCTCACCGCACGAATACGGTTTGGTGTTCCCAAGTCATAATCAGGATGTGCAGTTAAATACTGAATGGTTTCAGCATTAGCTTTTGGATGTGCGGCTTGCAACACAAACCATTGATCCAGTGCCAATGCTTCATCATTAAAGCGATTATAGAAATCATCCAGACACGCTTTGGCTTGTAGTGCATCATTCCACAGCAACACTTTCAACGCACCTAAGCGTTCAGACATATTGAGCGTGGTTTGATACTGTTCTTCTGCCCAAGTAAAGACATCTGCATCGCCCTGACGCGCCATATAGCTCAGTGCAATATTTTTCAGTGCGCGCTCGCCCATTGCCTGTGAAAATTCATTTTGCAGGTCTGGATCAAGTGTCTGATAGGTCTCTTTCCAGAAATCCCCCATTTCACGGGCAAAAGTATCTAATAAAGCATTACGTTTACTTTGAACAACTTCTGGTTGATAGCCCTGATCAATACGGCTACCCAAATAACCTTCAGCAGGCACATCCAGTAAACGTGAAGCCAACAACGGATCACGTTGCACTAGCTCAGGTAAGGTATTTTTCAAGGCTTGAATATAAGTATCTGCAGCATGGTCTTCGAGTAAAATTCGTTCCAGCAAGGTTTGAGTTGCTTGCCACTGATTGAAACCATTGGTTTCATGCTGGATTAAAAATGCCAACTCATCATTCGAATAGTCAAAATCCAAATTCACAGGCGCAGAGAAATTGCGCAGCAATGACACGACAGGTTGCTCATTCACTCCCGTAAATTCAATCGTTGCCTGATCCTGATCAAACAAATACACGCCGTCTTTCACATCATTTACAAATAGGTCTGTTGAATGCAGCGTATATTGCTCACCTGTATTGGCATTAAACAGCGCCAATGCCACAGGAATTGGAACTGCTTTCAGATCTGGGTATTTTGGATGTACTTTTAGGCTTTGTTTCAAGCTCAAACGATAAGTCTGAGTCGCTGCATCATATTCACCTTTGGCTTCCAGTTTTGGCGTTCCAGGTTGATTGTACCAGTTTAAAAATGCCGATAAATCCACACCTGAACCTGCTGAAAGCGCAGCCACCCAATCTTCGACTGTGACGGCTTGACCATCGTGACGGCGGAAATATTCGTCTGTGCCCTGACGGTATTTTTCCTGACCAAGCAAGGTCGACATCATGCGGTTAATTTCCGCACCTTTTTCATAGACTGTTGCGGTATAAAAATTATTAATTTCAACAAAATGATCTGGACGTGGCGGATGTGACAGCGGACCTGCATCTTCAGGGAACTGATGCGATTTCAAAACGGCAACATCATCAATGCGTTGTACCGCAGCCGACTGTAAATCTTCCGAGAAAGACTGATCACGGAATACCGTTAAGCCTTCTTTTAAACACAACTGGAACCAGTCACGGCAAGTAATTCGGTTGCCTGTCCAGTTATGGAAATATTCATGTGCAATCACAGACTGTACACGCATAATTGCGGCATCTGTGGTGTATTCTTCATCGGCAAGCACACAAGAGGTATTAAAGATATTTAAACCTTTATTTTCCATTGCACCCATGTTGAATTGGCTCACCGCTACAATCATATAGTTATCGAGATCATAAGCGCGACCATAATGCTCCTCATCCCAACGCATGGAATGTTTCAGCGCTTCCATCGCGATGTGGCATTTTGGAATATCTTTTTCAATTGCATAAATTTCTAAAGCAACATCACGCCCTTCCGAAGTCACGTAACGGTCTCTCAGCACAGCCAAATCACCAATCACACAGGCAAACAGGTAGCTTGGTTTTTTGGTTGGGTCTTGCCACAGCGCATAATGACGACCTTCACCTGCTTCACCCGTTTCCAGCAAGTTACCATTTGCCAGTAATACTGGATATTTTTTATCGGCTTCCACACGCGTGGTAAAGACAGATAAAACGTCAGGACGGTCTGGATAAAAGGTAATTTTACGAAAACCTTCAGGCTCATTTTGGGTGACAAACAAATCACCCGCCTGATACAACCCTTCCAGCATGGTATTGCTTTCAGGGTGAATAATGACTTGGGTCTGAATCGTTGCCTGATCAGGCACATTCGACAACACCAATTGCTCAGCATCGAGTTGATACTCGGTTTCAGACAACAACTCACCATTTAAACGAATTGATTTGAGTTCCAGATCTCGCCCTAGCAGCACCAGATCTCCTGCTGTTTGACGTTGTATATTTAACGTTGCATCCACAATCGTGTGGTCGTCATAGACTCGAATGTCTAAATCAATCGAATCGACAAGAAAGCTTGGTTTTTGATAATCTTTTAAATAAACCGTTTGATCGGCTTCAACCACTGGATTTGCTGCAATATTCATATATCGTCCTAATTTTTTTCTGAACTCGACACCACATGACTTGATCATACTTGGTGTTATTTCAGTTGTCTTTAACTGTCGCAGATTAATATTGGGCAATTTGCAGCATTTTCAATTGAATTCGATTTTAGTGATGAAATCACGCACAGTTTTACTTTTCAAAAATCTTCATAGAGCGCTTTCATATATGCTTAAAAGCGGTTTATTTAGTCTATAAGGCACATATCAAAAAGCCCAATCAAATTAAAAATGGAGCAAAACAATGGGTTTTATTAACGCAAAAATTACTGAACAAGACCGTTTAGATTATGGACTAGATAGTTATGCTATTCCATATTTTAAAGATGCAATGTATTGGACAATTGACCAAGAAAACAAGATGTTCTTAGTTCGTACTTGGAAAGGACATGAATTAGGCGTAGATACCCATATTTCGGTTTGGATATTTTATGTCAATGGCGGTTTTTTAAAATTCACCAAAGAAATTTTGGAATATAAAAAAATAGAAGATGGACATTATTATTCCAAACAAAAACTGACAGACCTTCGCATCATTGAAGACGTGAATATGGATCGGCAGCAACTGTTACAACAGATTGTTGAGGCGATGGAAGTCTGCCAAGAGATAACCCCCATTCCTCCTAGCCCATCCATGAAAAGTTATGATCTTTGGGTTGACGTGAACGATGTGCTTTAAATCGGTCGATTTTGATCTAGACATGTCCCAATTTGATTGATCAAATCAGGACACACCTATATTGCACGATTAACTAACTCAGATTTGAGCTGCTGTAACCGCAATTTCAATTAACCAGTTTGGGTTAACTAAATCTGCTTGAATGGTCGCACGCGCAGGCGTTGCATTGCCTTTTAACCAATCCACCCAGATTGCGTTAAATTTTGGGAAATCTTCTAGATTTTTGATGAAAACTTGAGCTGAAATCAATTTAGTTTTGTCAGTGTTTGCCAAAGCCAACAACTCATCAATTGTCGCCAAGATTTCTTTGGTTTGACCTTCAATATCCAAATCGGTGTTTTTAGGTACTTGGCCAGATAAATAAACAACGCTATTGAATACAGTTACTGCACTCATGACTTCAGTTGTTTTAAAATGCTCAATGCTAGAATTTGACATGTGTGATTTCTCTACGGTTGATTTAAAAAAGTAACTCGTGATGTGACAGCGCACATTAGTTCATAGCCGACTGTTCCAGATGCGCTCGCAACTTCATCAATCGGTAAAATTGTGCCAGAAGAAGATTTACCCCAGAGTACAACTTCGCTTCCAACTTGTGCATCGCTAATATGGGTGACATCGACAGCAAGCATATCCATACTCACTCGACCAATCAGTCGAGTTCGAACCCCATTCACCAGAACTGGCGTACCTGTTGGTGATACACGTTGATATCCATCTGCATAACCACAAGCCACGATGCCGATTTTCATTGGCCCTTCTGTAGTGAAAGTCGAACCATAGCCAATCGTTTCATGATCTTGCAAATCCTGAATTGCGATTAATTCACTTTTCAGCGTCATGGTTGGTTTCAAATTCCAATCATGGATGGTATGTGTTGGATAATCTGGTGAACTGCCGTAAAGCACAATGCCGCTACGCACATAATCTGAATGAAGCTTGTAGCGAAGAATGGCAGCACTATTGCTGATTGAGCGTTTACCAGGCAAATCTTTAACGGTTTCTTCAAAGGTTTCTAATTGATAATGAATGCCTGGTTTTCCTAAACGCTCACCATCTGCATCGGAAAAATGCATCATATGCGTGATGCTTTTGATTGCAGGGTTTAAATGTAATTGCTTCCAAGTGCTTACATATTCGCTTGGTTTAAAGCCTAAACGGTTCATCCCGCTATTCATTTTTAAAAATACATCAAATTGAGCAGGATATTGGTGTTGTTGAATCCATTTCACCTGTGTTTCATTATGAATCGCAAAACTCAAGTTATATTGAGTGCAATCAAAAAGGTCTTGAGGTGAGAATATCCCTTCAAGCAATATAATCGGCCCTTCCCATCCTAAAGCACGTAACTTTTTCGCTTCAGCAATATCGAGTAGAGCGAAGCCATCCGCTGTTTTAAATGCATTGTAAACATTTTCAATGCGATGACCATATGCATTTGCTTTGACTACGGCAAAGACCTGACTATTTTCAACGGTACTACGAACCATAGCCAAGTTATGTGCTAATGCTTCATGATGAATAATTGCCGTAATTGGACGTGACATCGTTTATTCCCAACCTGTATTTGAAATCTTGATGAAGGACTATTTGGCCTTTTCACCAATTTCTAGATGCTACTCTCTAAATTGATAACTAAAAGAAGAAGGTATTGAGATCATCATTTGCATCGCGTCCACGACCAAAAAATGCATAGAAAATAAAAGTATATTTTCCATTGATTGATCTTCAAGGTGATGTAAATCGTTGGCGGTATGAAATGATAAATTCTGAGGCTTAAGCCCGAAATCTATTTTGACTCATCCAATGAATCTACTCGTAATAATCCGTCTAATTCCAGTTAATTCGACTAGTATATTTTTAAATAAATAGGCGATTTAACTATTTTTATAGCAAATTTATAGATAATTTATTTATTTTTCTCGTCTTCATTAGAAAAAACCAATAATTTTTTTATAGCGCTCACGTAATGATGCTGGGAATTTAGCTCGAAAAGCTGTTGAGAGCAGCTCTGCGATTGTGAATATTCAACGATTCTAGAGTGTATCCTGATTTGGCTTTGCACCAAATCATCAAAGCAATCTCAATCATAGACTAAAAGTTTTGTGCAAGTTTAGCCAATCAAATGACGATCACACCAAACTATTTTCATCTTGCACAGGCATTTCAAGTTAAATGCTCCAAGCAATATAAACATTTACCGAACATCCTGATATTTCTCCTGTTCTTTGGACAAAGAACATCATAGGACCGCATAGTAAATTGAACTGATGACCAAATATCTTTGGCGACTAGCATGCAGGCCATTGAAGATTAATCCATTATTCTTCTTATTTTCATTCAATTGAAATCTAAGCAAAGCTTAATATTGCCGTCATTCAATTGGCGGCCAAGTTAAATAAAAAAGCACAGTGCTTTTTCTGAGGTCATGATGTCACTAGAAATGCTTAATTTCCAATTATTTGGACTCATCAATGCATCAGCAAATCCAAATCCTTTTTTGGTTAAATTTGCAATTTTTATCTCGCATGATCTTGTCACCATATTTGTCATTGGATTATTGGCTCTCGCCTTCTTTCGTCCTAAACGTTTTAAAATTCCAGCCATCAAGGCAGCAGCTTTTACAGCGATCACGTCGATCATCGCAGCACTAATTGACAAATTTTATTATCACCCTCGTCCTTTTGCGCTTAATTTGGGACATAAGCTGATTCATCATGCTGCAACCAATTCTTTTCCAAGTCACCATATGCTCGCCATGAGCAGCATGGCGTTGGCATTTTTATTATTTAGCCGCGAAAAATTAGTCGGCAGTATTTGTGTTGCACTGGCTTGGCTTGTGGGTTGGTCACGTGTGTATCTTGGCGTACATTTTCCTGTTGATATTATCGGCGCATTTTTACTGGCTTTATTTATCAACATCTTAGGTAACTTGGTGTTATGCAAATACTTGGAATTTCGTAAGTCCTAACAAAAACCATCTGCTCATATCTAACAAGACCACCTCAAAGATTCGTATATGATTTAAGGAGATAATTACTCATCTCCTTAAATTCCCCAAATAACAACCATAATTAATTTCACATATAAATCAAAAATTTAAATTTATTTCTCTTTTTCTAACCATAGAAAGAGAAGCATTTTTCGGTATAGATATTTCCCTCAACAAAACTCAACAGATTGCTGTATTTCAATCGTCAAATTGAGATGAGCTTACCTACAAAATAGGTTCTTTGAGATTTTTTCAATTGCTCATCTTTAAAGCAAATAATTAAGCATAAATTTTAACGTCATCTAGTCATAAAACACTTTTTATGTCGCTGTATAGCCAATATAAAAAATAAAGTACAAACTATGATCAATCAGGTTTATCGTTGTTTCTTTTATATTTTAAGTCTCTAAAAATTTACCTCATCCATAACAGACTGTTATTCATTGATTGATCGAATCTTCACCTTGTAAAGATGCAAATTTGCAACAAAGCTTCCGATAAATGTCCACACTCAACCTGAGTGATTTAGTCCGAATTATGCTATGCTCTTGCCGATTCACCTAACCCTTGGCTTTATAAATCTTTGTAGTGTAAAGAGAATATGGCGAAAGTCCCTTTCAACGTTGGTACACATCTGATTGTGAAACACTTTGGTTACACCCATCACGGTATTTATGCAGGACGTGGGCGTGTCATTCATTATTCTGGTTTTGCACATCTGTTTAAGAAAAAACCCATTGAAATGACCAGCCTTACCCAGTTCTCGCATGGTAAAAAGATTCTGGTTCGCCATTATCAACAGCCAAAATACAAAGGACGAGCAGTGGTTCGGCGTATGCGCTCACGCATGCACGAAAACAGCTATCACCTGATTATCAATAATTGCGAACACTTATGCAGTTGGGCAATTACAGGTCTGGAAAGTAGCCCTCAAGTCATTAAAATGATGAATAGACTCACAACTATCGGCTATGTGAGTTCTATTATGAGTTATATGAATAGCCTGTTTTTAACCATCGCAACCACCAGTTTTGCATTGGTGCTATATATCAAAAAGAAACTGCGTGACAAAGCCAAAACTCAGCTCTCCACTCATTTGACCTATAAGCAAGAACCTAAAAATAAATAACTAAATACCATGCCAGTCAACACGCGCATTACGCTCTGTTGCATAGATGCGCATCACATATTGCCCAATCGGTAAGTTTTGTAGCTGTAGTGAAAACGCATAAGCCTCTTCAGAGATCATGTCAAAGCTGTCAAGTTCCCATGGTGTTCCTGAGATATTTAACAAGGGAGCAAGCATTGAACATACCGCGATATCGGCCAGTGTTAGGCGCTCAGCGAGCAAGTACCGAGGCTGTGCTGTAAATTTTTCAGCATAGGTCAAAATATATTGTTTAGATTCTGCCAGTCTTTCAGCATCTAGTTGAAAACCATGACTGACTAAAGTTTTCACCAACGGTTGGGAGTATTTTTTTAATTTACGTAAATAACCACTTTCACCCAACAAAATATCTAACGAAGCATTATTACGTACAATCATTTGTGACCAAACCCAGTGACGTACATGTACGCCGAGTAAATTGGCTTCATGATTGAGATGTAAAACTTCTTCGCGCAGCCCAAAACGGCTTGGCAGCAGATTATGCTCTGGGTAGGTTTCATCCAAATAACGAGCAATTTCAGTCGAATCGGCAATCCAGTGAGTTTCATCCTTTAAAATAGGCAAGTTATTTTGCCCAGTTTTCAAGCGTGCAAATGCCCGATGGAAGCCTGGAGCCAAATTATGAGCAACAAAATCCAGCTCTTTATGATCGAGTAACCAACGCGCTTTTTCACAAAAATGTGACAATGGAAATTGGTATAAAGTGCGCATAGAATTCCCCTATTTGATCACAATTTTAATTATAGACTAGAAATACTCTATTACTTTAGTCAGGAAACTGAGCAAACTCAATGTTCATTTCTACCGAGTTAAGTATACAAATCTCCCAAAATAAAAACATTCCTTCACTTTTTATATGGCAGATGATCTATCATAACTCGATCATGACCTGACTTTAACGCTGCTTTGTTGTAAAATCACTGGCAATTTTACATAACAACTTTTGTGAGTCTTGCATGGGTTTTAATTGTGGTATTGTTGGTTTACCAAACGTCGGCAAATCAACGCTTTTTAATGCACTAACCAAAGCTGCGATTGCTGCGGAAAACTTCCCATTTTGTACCATTGAACCCAATACAGGGATTGTGCCTGTTCCAGATGCACGTTTAGACAAATTGGCAGCTATCGTCAATCCTCAGCGTATTCTACCAACAACCATGGAATTCGTAGATATTGCAGGGCTTGTCGCGGGTGCATCTAAAGGTGAAGGTTTAGGGAACCAGTTTTTGGCAAACATCCGTGAAACCGATGCGATTGCCCATGTCGTACGTTGTTTTGAAGATGAAAACGTCATTCACGTCAACGGCAAAATCGACCCGCTAGATGATATTGCTACGATTAACACCGAACTTGCACTTGCAGACATGGACACCGTGACCAAGTCTTTAACCCGTTTGGTTAAAATCGCCAAAAGTGGCGACAAAGAAGCGATTGCAACCAAAGCCATTCTAGAAAAAATCTTGCCTTTACTTGATGAAGGTAAACCTGCCCGCGCTGCAGATTTGTCTGATGATGATCGTAAACTGCTACGCGGTTATGGTTTATTGACCCTTAAACCAACCATGTATATTGCCAACGTTGCAGAAGATGGTTTTGAGAACAACCCGCATCTTGACGCTGTACGTAAGCTGGCAGAAGAAGAAAACGCGATTGTTGTGCCATTATGCAACCAGATCGAAGCTGAAATTTCTTTGCTTGAAGATGATGAACGTGCTGAATTTCTTGAAGCCATGGGTATGCAGGAACCAGGCTTAAATATCGTTATTCGCGCTGGTTATAGCTTACTTGGCTTACAAACCTACTTTACTGCGGGTGTACAGGAAGTTCGAGCTTGGACAGTTAAAGTTGGAGCAACTGCACCACAAGCGGCAGGCGTGATTCACACCGACTTTGAGAAAGGTTTTATTCGCGCTGAAGTTGTAGCTTATAACGACTTTGTGCAGTACAACGGCGAAGCAGGCGCAAAAGAAGCTGGAAAATGGCGTCTTGAAGGAAAAACTTACATCGTACAAGATGGCGATGTCATGCATTTCCGCTTTAATGTCTAAATAAATCACATCAAGGTCAGGAAAACACTTTCCTGACCTGTTTTATAGAGCTGAATGCTAAAACTCATAATTAAAGAAGTATTTTCGTAAAATACCATTTCATAAATCATAAAGTTTTTGGCGTGATACCCAATTGCACCATCAGCCATACCTAAAATCAATTTCTGAAACGATTAAAGTTCTTTCATCATATTTTATATCCCATTTGTATTTCTACCATAAGAAGATAACAAAAGGATTGATAAAAGAGATCTATTACTCTTATTTATAAGGTATTCTTTCGAAGAAGATAAAATTTACATTTTTGTATAATATTTACTTTTTACGTGATTTTGTTCACAATATAATGATAAGTAATACAAAAAAAGGCTGGCAACACATGAGCAAAAAATACGCAAAATATTTACCCGCTTCGGATAATATTCAGACCAGCAACTTTCCATTTTACTGGATCACCCAAATTCACCAAAAGTATGTCGAAAATGTCGATCACGTCCTCAAAAAGTATGGAATGGATAACTCTCGTCGCCGTGTATTGGCTGCATTATTAACCAAACAAAATGCCAGTGTTTCTGAGTTATCAGAAATCCTCATATCAAAAATGTCAACAACAACAAAACTCGTTTATCGCCTCAAAGACGAAGGTTATGTTGATACCCATTCATGCCCTGAAGATGCTCGCATTACTCGTGTTGTGCTTACTGAAAAAGGACACGATATGCTTAAAAAAATTAATGACCTAACGGGCGTTGTGCTAGAAGAGGCATTCACAGGACTAACACCATTACAAATTGAGAAACTACTGGCGCAATTGCAGCATATTTTCAAAAACCTGTCGCATTAACTTGATCGCAAGTATTCAACTAACATCGACGATGTTCAATCATTACATTCTGTATTTCACTTTAAATAACTCACGTTTTTCAAGGCGTGTTTTATTTTCTGTAATATGCTGAAGCAGCATATCTTTCACCCGCTCATGCGTAAAACCCAGTGCATAACCTTTTACAATAACTTGACTTGGCAAGCTAAAGAAAAAATATTTTAAATCTTCTTCTTGCATGTCAGGAAAAATATGTTGGCACTCCAAGAAATGCTTCAATGCCTGTTTTTCTTGTTGTACTTGCGTCGATGAATCATTCCAATAATGTTTACGTATTGCCATCAGATTATTATGCTTATAGCTCACATTTTTCTCCTCAAATACTTATTGATTCTATTGTAGCTATTATTATGCACATACTTTTAGCGACAGTACAAAACGCTGTAAAATCCCACAAGAATCTCGACATTGAACTGTTTTAATACGCACGAAAAGCTTTTTTTTCGTTACAATAAACCACTTATGCTCAAATTTCCCTTCTCTTAAGGATTGTGTTCAATGTCAGATCAGAAAGATAAGTTAAAGAATTTAAAAACATCTTCTATAGATCGACGTTTATCCATTGTAAAAGCATCCTTATTGGCAGGTACGCGCTGGGCAACATCGAATGCCACCACTATATTTTCAAGTGATGAAGAAAAAGAACGTAAGCGCAAAAAGGCGCTGAAAGAACAAGCAGACTATTTAGTTTCTGAAATTGGCAAACTCAAAGGCTCAATTGTTAAAATTGGGCAAATGATGGCGCTCTACGGTGAGCACTTTCTCCCTGACGAAATCACTCAGGCCTTAAGCACGTTAAATAATCAAACGATGGCACTGGAATGGAGTGCAATTCAACCTCATTTAAAAAATGAGCTGGGTGAAAAATATTATGAACTAGAAATCAATCCTGAACCGATTGGTACAGCATCCTTGGCACAAGTGCATCGCGCCAAAAGAAAATCTGACGGTTTAGATATTGCACTCAAAATACAATATCCAGGTGTTGCCAATGCCATTGATTCAGATATGAATCTATTTAGAAGCATGATTCGACTGACTAATATGGTGCCTCAAACTCGTGAATTTGATCAATGGTTTGAAGAAGTCCGTGAAATGATGCATCGAGAAGTGAGCTACGATGTTGAAGCGGCAACAACCCACCGTTTTGCCCAATATCTAAAACATGACACGCGTTATATTGTACCTAAAATCATTGATCGTTATTGTACCAAACAGATTCTTTGCATGACCTTTGAAGAAGGTATTCCAGTAAATAGCCCTGCTATGCTTTCATTACCGCAAGAGCGCCGTAATCAGCTTGGTGAAGCCTCTCTTGAAATTGCCATTCGTGAACTATTTGAATGGGGTGAAATGCAAACTGACCCTAATTTTGGTAATTACCTTGTTCGCTTAGGCAATGGACAAGATATACCCGACCAAATTGTACTTTTAGATTTTGGTGCCATTCGCCAGTTTGATCAGAACCTACTCGATGTAGCACATAATCTGATTAGCGCAGGTTATCAGCACAACCTCGAACAAATGGTAAATGCCATGACGGGCTATGATTTCTTTAACAATATTCCCATCAGTATTAAGCCAGACATGGCAAAAGTATTTTTGCTGGCTACCGAACCATTTAGCAGTTTACAAAACAACTCAGACCTTCCAGAAGGTGTGATGGACGAACAAAACCGCTATAACTGGAAAGCCAGTCAACTACATAGCCGTGTCATGCAACGCGCTAGCAAATCAATGGCCTCACGTTATTTTAGTGTTCCCCCTAAAGAGTTTATGTTTATTAGCCGTAAGTTCATTGGTGCATATACGTTTATGACTGTTTTAGATGCACAAACCAATATTCGAAAAATGGTTACCCCCTTTCTGCGATCATAAACAGAAAAAACCTCAGACAAGCTGAGGTTTTTTTATCATTAGAATTTTTTTAACCTGAGTTCGGTGACAGTTTTTTAGTCAAAATATTCAAGATATCGGTCAATACCATCATCTTTTTCATATATTGAAAATACAATATCTTAAAAATGTAGCCCTAAGCTCAAACATGCAACTGACGTTTTTGCATGTTTGATTATGCCTACACATTTCATATCGAACTCAAGTTAATTTTAGTAGTGAACCACACTACGAATTGATTTGCCTTCATGCATCAAATCAAAAGCTTCATTGATTTTTTCAAGTGGCATGGTATGTGTCACAAAAGGTTCAAGTTGAATTTCACCTTTCATTGCATCTTCAACCATACCTGGTAATTGTGAGCGTCCTTTTACGCCTCCAAATGCTGTACCCATCCATTTACGACCTGTGACCAACTGAAATGGACGAGTTGAAATTTCCTGACCTGCACCTGCCACACCAATAATAATGGATTGTCCCCAACCGCGGTGTGCACACTCTAAAGCCGAACGCATAATATTCACATTGCCAATACATTCAAAAGAGTGATCAACTCCCCAGCCTGTCATTTCCACAATCACCTGCTGAATAGGTTGATCGTAATCTTTTGGATTGACAAAATCGGTCGCACCGAATTGTTCTGCAAGCTTGAATTTTTCTGGATTGGTATCTACAACGATAATACGTCCTGCTTTAGCTTGACGCGCACCCTGAACCACAGCTAAGCCAATTCCCCCTAGTCCAAAAACTGCAACGCTGTCACCTTCTTGAACTTTGGCCGTGTTGTGTACCGCACCAATACCTGTTGTCACACCACAACCTAACAGACACACTTGCTCGGGGTTCGCTTCAGGGTTAATTTTTGCCAACGATACCTCAGCCACAACGGTATATTCACTAAATGTTGAACAACCCATGTAGTGATAAATTGGCTCGCCATTATAAGAAAAGCGTGTTGTACCATCTGGCATAACCCCTTTTCCTTGCGTTGCGCGTACTGCAACACACAAATTGGTCTTGCCTGATTTACAAAATAAACATTCACCACATTCTGCGGTATATAAAGGAATAACGTGATCACCTGGTTGAACACTGGTTACGCCCTCACCTACCTCAACCACGATACCCGCACCTTCATGCCCTAAAATAGCAGGGAATATTCCTTCAGGGTCATCTCCCGAGAGAGTAAATGCATCGGTATGGCAAACACCAGTATGGGTAATTTTAACCAGAACTTCTCCTGCTTTTGGTGGTGCAACATCAACCTCTACAATTTTTAAGGGCTGACCTGGTCCAAATGCAACTGCCGCACGTGATTTCATTTATCCTATTCCTTAAGTTCAAATCATGGGTCATGATGATAATATTTTCATCATTATAGTTTCTTTTGAAGCAAATTTAATGCCTAAAAGTAAATTTCAGTACATTAGAACTGCAATATTTTCCTGTATTTTGACCTTAGATCATTTCATAAATAAATACAAACCCATCATGGCTACTCATCAATATACTTAAGAATTTCTTACGGGATGGATGCATTTTTTGCACCATATTAATGCATTTTTTGCATACATAATAATCAGATTCATTATTTAATTTAAAAGAATTCACCCCAAATTCCACAATTTCCGCTTATTTATTGTCAATTCAGACCAAATATCTCAAGAAAAACTTAACAATCTCATCTAAATTTTCAAATGAAAATTTAAAAGTTCAATGTAATTTTTCTTAAAAATTTTGTATAAAAAATATTCTATTCGACTAAAGTATAACTTATTGATTTGGTCGGGTTTCAGAATTAAAAATCGTTTTCTCGACTAACAAAACCCAACCAATATAATTAAGATATTGTTTTTATTTAATTTTATGAAAAATCAATAAATTTCTTTTATTTATTTGAGTTATTTATTTAATTTCATCATTTCCAAATTTTATAGCTACATTTTAACTTCAAATATTTTTTTAAAGTAAAATTCGTTTTGCAAGTAAACCACAAAATTGGCACCCACTTTTTTGGAATATCTATAGGATTTTATATTAATGGACATTCACGCACATCAACCCAAAACTCCAGGGGACAAGCCGAAGTTTTACCAAATACTTTATGTTCAAGTAATCTTCGCAATTGCCATAGGTATCTTATTAGGTCATTTCTTCCCAAGCGTTGGTGAAAGCTTAAAACCTTTAGGTGATGCTTTTATTAATATTGTAAAAATGATCATCGCACCCGTTATTTTCTTAACAGTAGTCACGGGTATTGCTAGCATGAACAACATGGGAAGTGTTGGACGTGTAACAGGTAAAGCGATGCTTTATTTTGTCACATTCTCAACTTTAGCGTTATTTGTTGGGATGGTGGTTGCCAATGTGATCCAACCTGGTCACGGCTTAAATATCGACCCTGCAACTTTACACGGCGATAAAGTTTCCGAATATGTTGAGAAAGCGCACGACTCGACTGTCGTTGGTTTCTTGATGAATATCGTTCCAAAAACATTGGTTAGTCCACTTGTTGGCGGCGATATCTTACAAGTTCTTTTTGTTGCAGTATTGTTTGGTATTGCACTTGCAACAACCAGCGAACACTCTAAACCAATTATTGATTTCTTAAATAACCTGACTACTCCTGTATTTAAACTTGTAGGCATGCTCATGAAACTTGCACCAATTGGTGCGTTTGGTGCAATGGCATTTACAATTGGTAAATATGGTATTGGTTCTATTGGTAACTTGGCATTATTAATTCTCACTTTCTACATTACAGCTGTATTGTTTGTCGTGATTATTTTAGGTGCTGTTGCAAAATACAACGGTTTCTCAATTATTGACTTGGTTCGTTACATTAAAGAAGAACTCTGGTTAGTTCTAGGAACAAGCTCTTCAGAAGCTGCACTACCATCACTCATGGAAAAAATGGAAGAAGCAGGTTGTGAAAAATCTGTTGTAGGTCTTGTTATTCCAACAGGTTACTCGTTTAACCTAGATGGTACAAACATCTATATGACGATGGCAGCATTGTTTATTGCTCAGGCATGTAACATTGACTTAACCATCGGCCAGCAGTTGACCCTACTACTCGTTGCCATGATCAGCTCTAAAGGCGCGGCAGGCGTAACTGGTGCAGGTTTTATTACACTTGCAGCAACTTTATCTGTCGTTCCAGATGTTCCTGTTGCAGGGATGGCGCTTATTTTAGGTATCGACCGTTTCATGTCTGAATGTCGTGCACTGACCAATCTTATTGGTAATGCATGTGCAACAATCGTTGTGGCACGTTGGGACAAAGCGTTAGACAAAGAAAAATTAGATGCAACGCTAAAAGCGCATAAAGCAAAAGCTGGAGCTTAAAGCAAAGATTGATGCATCAGCAAAAAAGCCGTGAAATTCACGGCTTTTTTTATTGCTATCTGATTGGTCATTCGGAGTCATAACTCCAACCATTTATCCGATGCCATCAGCCACTAAACTGAGCAAGATTTGGATATCAATCTATAAAAGATTACGTACAATCAGATTTAAATCATATCAAATGATTACGCATGACAAGGAGTGGCTGATTATATGCGTTCATCCGATTACATAAAATTATTGTTTCTTGCAGCAATATGGGGGGCTAGCTTTCTTTTTATGCGAATAGCGGCTCCTGAATTTGGCGCAATCAATACGGCTTTTTTAAGAGTCGTATTTGGATTTTCAGGGCTTGCTATCATTTTATTTATATTCAAATCTTCATTTCAATTTGAAGGTAAATTTAAATCTACACTCATCTTAGGCATGATTAATTCTGGTTTGCCTTTTTTAATGTATTGTTTAGCCGCAAAATGGCTACCAGCAGGTTATTCTGCAATTTTAAATGCAACTACACCGCTTATGGGTGCAATTTTTGGATTTAGCTTTTTCGGCGAACACCTGTCTTTGAAAAAATGGATCGGGGTATTTCTTGGTCTCTTCGGAATTATAGCCATTACAACAGTTGGAAAAGCCAACACCTCTCAAGGAACAATTGCGGGAATTACAGCATGTCTTATTGCCACAAGTTGTTATGCAATTGCTGGCTTTTTAACACGGCGCTGGATTTCAAATCGAGGCGGTTTAGATCCTAAAATAGTCGCTTTTGGCAGTCAGCTCGGAGCTGTACTCTTTCTGTTTCCATTTTTCATTTGGTCTATGACAACAGGCCCTAGCATTCATTGGCTACAAGGCAATGTATGGGCAAGTGTCATGGCCGTTGGTCTAGTGTGTACGGCTTTTGCCTATATTCTTTATTTCAAACTCATTGCTGATATTGGCCCGCTACGTTCTTTAACTGTGACATTTATGATTCCACCTTTTGGTGTGTTATGGGGATATCTCATATTAGGTGAAACAATGACCAAAGGTTTTATTTTTGGTGCGATCATTGTTTGTATCGCCGTATGGATGGTAGTCAGTCCAGATAAAGTTGCTCTTAATCATCAAAAGCAAACGTAAAATTACCTATAGAACCCGTTAAATCAATTCAAATATTCATCCAACTTATAAAAAACCTGTTAAATTTTAACAGGTTTTTGTTTTTCAAATGCCAGTCTACTTAGGGTTTTATTTAAGCATTTATATTGTGCCATTTAAAATAGCATCAGACACACGACCTTTCCAGTGTTCACGCAATGTTGGTAGATAGAATTTTTCACCAATTTCCACCAAGTCTGCATCAATCAGGGCATGTAAATCCTGCAAGAACAAATAATCGAGTTCAACATTCGACAATTTTGCATTTTTCTTACCATGCTCTTTACGCTTTGCCTGTGCTTTTTTAACAAACTGGTCAGCATAAGCACGGTCTTTATACTGTGCCACTGCAGTTAAACGTAGTTCAACTAGCCCCCAGCCCCCCAACAACAATTTGAAAATTTCAAAATCTTGAGATGATGCTTCCCAAGTCATCTCTTCCAAATTATCGTCTGAAGGTAGAACAGGAAGTAACAGCTCCATCACACTTGGAAAAATCTTTTTAAAATTGAGAATAAATTTGACAGGATGATCACCCGGATAATCTTGAAACTGAACGTGTTGTTGCGTATCGGTTAAATATATATCGAGCATAAAAAAGATCATCAGCAGTAAATATAGAGCGCTATATTGTACGCATAACTCACGCCAATACAAACTGCTGATGCTCAGACATGTCTATTATTTCACATTCGGTGCAACCATTTTTTCAGGGCGCACCACTTCATCAAACTGCTCAGGGGTTACCAGATTAAGCTCTACAGCGACCTGTTTTAAGGTTTTATTTTCTTTATAAGCTGTTTTTGCCACTTTCGCCGCATTTTCATAACCAATCACAGGATTAAGTGCAGTCACCAGCATTAAAGAATTATGTAAAAAGTGGTCAATTTTTTCGCGGTTTGGCTCAATTCCCACAGCACAATGATCATTAAAGCTATTACATACATCACCAAGCAATTGAATCGACTGCAATAAATTAAATGCAATCACAGGCATAAACACATTCAACTCAAAGTTACCTGACGCACCCGCAATATTAATCGTGGTGTCATTTCCCAAGACCTGAGCAACCACCATGGTCATGGCTTCACTCTGTGTCGGATTGACTTTCCCTGGCATAATGCTTGAGCCTGGCTCATTTTCAGGGATACGTAACTCACCAAATCCGCAACGTGGGCCACTGGCTAACCAGCGAATATCATTTGCGATTTTATTTAGGCTGATTGCAAGGGTTTTCAATGCACCCGATGCAAATACCGCAGCATCACGCCCAGCCAATGCTTCGAATTTGTTTGGTGCAGTAACAAAAGGCAAGCCAGTCAGTTGTGCCAGTTGTTGTGCAGCTTTCACGGCATAGTCTGGATGGGCATTTAACCCTGTACCCACAGCCGTCCCACCCAATGGCAGCTCATACAAGCCTTCAAGGGCTTGATTCAGGCGCTTTAAACCATGATCAAGCTGTGAGACATAACCGCTAAATTCTTGCCCTAATGTCAACGGTGTTGCATCTTGTAAATGTGTTCGGCCAATTTTGACAATTTGCTGAAATTCATCTGACTTTTGCTGCAAGGTATCACGAAGGCGTTTCACCGCAGGAATCAGCAGTTCATTAATTTGCACACTCGCTGCAACATGAATCGCAGTTGGAAATGAGTCATTGGTCGATTGTGCGCGGTTCACGTGATCATTCGGATGGACAGGCTTTTGTGAACCCAAAGGGTTGCCTAGTTTTTGGTTAGCAATATTGGCAATCACTTCATTACAGTTCATGTTACTTTGCGTACCCGAACCTGTTTGCCAAACTACCAGTGGAAATTGTGCATCCCACTGCCCCGCAATGACTTCTTCAGCCGCATCGACAATATAATTTGCCAGTTCTTGTGAAATCTGTTTCAACTCCGCATTGGTTAATGCAGCTGCCTTCTTGACCAGCCCCATGCCACGAATCATGGCGCGAGGTAAACGCTCTTGACCAATTTTAAAGTTTTGTAAGCTGCGCTGGGTTTGCGCTCCCCACAACGCATCATTTGGGACTTCAACTTCACCCATAGTGTCATGTTCAATACGTATTTTCATAACCTTCCTCTAGCTCTAGTTTTTATCGTTTACTTATATCTAATGATTTACATTATCACCTTAAGCATCATACTAAGCTAAAAGGTTTTAGTAAATAATTATCATTTTCTTATAATTATGCGCCACGATAAAATCGCCACTGATCCTGTAGCATCTGTGCGACTGTCCGTTGCGCAGTCCAAGCTAACTCTTGCCTTGCTTTAGTTACATCTGCACCAATCTGATCTAATACACTTTGATTTAAATGATGTGCAACATTCAGCATTGGGATTTTAGTACCTGTAACTTCTTCTGTGGTGTGAATCAACTGTGCAATACTTACCACATCTTCTCTGGCAATATTGAACACCTCATAGCAGTGTTGTTGTTTTCCCAACCATTCCAGTGTTTTTTCCAAAGCATCACAGACATCCAAAATATGTACAAAACTGCGCTCAACCGTATGATCCTGAGTTTTGGCAGCCTGATATAACTCTATACCTTCGCGCTCATGATTCGCAGCTTGCATCAACAATCCCATAATACTCTTTGGTAATTTAGGGACAAATTCTCCCCAAAAACCCTGTTCAAATGCACCAGCAACATTGGCAAGACGTAATATAGCCATATTCCATTCATTGTCGTGCTGAAATACATCAGCAAGAATTTTTTCCATCATTTGCTGTGACTGTACGTAAGGATTAGCACAGTGATAGTTCAACGGTGCAGTTTCTGAAAGCTTCGTTTCAGAACATCCATAAACCATCAGGCTCGATAAATGCACAAAATTTCGACAACCGATCCGTTGCATCATACGTACGATGCTCATTAAAGCACTCAAATTATTGTTATAATACTCAATCGGTTTCAAGGCTGATTCCTGTACTGATTTAAATCCTGCACAATGAATCACCACATCAATCGGGTACTGTTCTACAAATTTGGTTAATGCAGGTGTATTACGCACATCAACCTGTAAAAATGGAATATATTGCCCTGCGATATATTGCAAACGGTCTAAGGTATGCGGATGACTATTGACTAAATTATCAACCAACACAACTTGTTGCCCTTTAGACAATAAGTGCAATGCAATATGCGAACCTATAAAACCTAAACCACCTGTAATTAAAATCATTGTATACTTACCTATTGTTCATTTTTCATGGTTTACCATTCAAAGTCCACGCGAGTGCATAGCCATATTCTTTGTAAAGTGATTTGTTATGAGCACCCTAATTCTTGTCACCGCTTCTCCACATTCTGTTTTGGCTTGGCATGCACTAGGCACAGTGCAAGCACTCCAAGCTACAAATCAAAGTTTTCGGGTTTTTTTCTATCAGGATGGGGTTATGGTGGCAAACACCCTGAACTGGTATCCTGATGACCAGCGCCAATTGACACAGGAATGGCAAAAACTCGGTATTCGTTTACCTGTTTGTGTCAGTGCAGCGTTAGCTAGGGGCATTACTGATCAAGAAAATGCCGAACGCCACCAATTAACACAATTTAACCTCGCATCAGGCTTTGAGCTGGTTGGTCTAGGGGAATTCGCCGATGCTGTTCAAAACACCACTCGTTTAGTTCAATTCTAGAAGCTTTGCACGTGTGTTTTGTTGTTTTTAAAAGGTAGTTCTGTGAAAACTGTTCTTGTTATTTTAACTCAAGCCAATCTAATGCAAGCACAAAGCAATGAAAGCTTGTCTGCAACGATGGTACTAGCAACATTTGGCTGTCAGGTCAAAGTCTTATTTAAAGATGCGGCATTAAGCCTACTCAAAAATGATTTGGTTTTTAATCCATCGACACATGCCTTCAAACTCGGCTCAAACATGGTAGATAGTTTTGAGTTTTATGACCTCACGCCGATTTATGTGGAACGTCAGCAACAGCAGCATGCTTTTGTGAAACAAAGTCAACATGAAATTGAGTTTATTGAACTCAATCCAGAATTTCTACAAAATTTTGAACACGTGCTTTACTGGTAAATATCATGTCAAATTCAACACTCTTTTTAATTCAGGGCGATTATAGTAAAGCAACGTCATTGCTCGCACAGCTGCAACAAATGGCAACCCCACAAGATCATGTTGTGTTAATGGCAGAATCCGTTTTACTGTATGCTAAACCTGCCTTAAAACTTTATACATGCTATATGCTTAAAGCCGATGCAGACATCTTACCCGAAGCAAATTCTACCAGTTTGAATATCATTGATTATTCAGAGTTTACTACTTTATTATTGCAACATACACGCTGCATCAGCTTGAAATAATTGAGAAAAATATGACTTTACAACTCGACCAAGATGGCCATTTGCTAGATTATCGAATTTGGAATGAGGATATTGCTCAAGAACTTGCAAACAGTCTAGACATTCAACTTACTGCATGGCATTTTGAAATTTTACATGCAGTTCGCCAATTTTATCAGCAATTTGGACACTCACCAGCAACCCGCCCTCTGATCAAATATTTGATGAAAAGCGTCAGCCCAGAGATTAATAATGCTGTATTGCAACAACAATTCAATACAGGTTTAGTCGCTCGTCATCTCAGTCGTCTTGCGGGTGTACCTAAACCTGCCAATTGTTTATAAATTTCATCTCAATAAAAAAAGCGCCGAAGCGCTTTTTTTATTTTATTTGATTTTTGCTTTGGACTTTAAATATTCAACATAATCCGCAAGCTCTTGCTCACTACGGCTCTGTTGATACCAATTTTGCAATTGTTGCATTTGTTCTGCACTAATGGCTTTCATATCCATTGGCACAACCTTAGACACTGCAATCACTATCATCTCATTTGGTAAAGTTGTAGTTGCAACAGACCACATGCCTTCTTTTGGTGTTGGTAGCGTAAATGCAATGTTAGATACTTCTTTCTTCAAGCCTTGACGCGGGAACACGCCTGCTTTCTGAAACTTAATGCTTGATTGCGCCAATACTTGTGCAGCAGGTTGTGTTTTAAAACCATTGAATGTCGCTGCCAAATGCTGTTTTGCGACAACTTCAGCTTTTTGATCAAGCACTTTTGCACGAATCGCAGCGGTTGCCTGAGCTAAAGATTGTGTGCCTGGAGCATAATAGTTGCGCACTTTAACCCAAACTACACTACCATTTGCTAACTGAATGCTACTTGATGCATTACGATCACCATTTTTCACATCATCATTAAAGAGTTTGCTTTTTACAGATGTATCACTTAAGTACGGATCTCTGGTCCAAACAGTCACTGCTTTTGCAGATTGTACTTTGGCAGCTTTTACTTGCTGGGTCACAACATCCAAAGCATCATTGCTAATGACAGTATCATTTAATTTATTGACAGCATCACTAAACGCATTGGCTTTTTTACTTTTCTCAATATCTGCAACCAATTGTGATTTCATCGCATCAAGCGATGCAATTTTTGCATTTGGTGTTTTCACTTCAATAATGTGATAACCAAAAGTTGTTTTTACTGGCTGTGAAACTTGGTCATCTGCCAAAGTAGCAACAGCACCATCAAACTCTTTTGAGCCTAACGTACCTGCTTTATAGCCATCCAGTAAACCGCCTTTATCTTTCGATGTTGGGTCTTCAGAATACTGTTTTGCAGCATCTGCAAATGACATACCCGCTTTAATTTTTGCTTCAATATCATTTGCAAGTTTCAACGCAGCAGCATCACCACGATTATCATGGCTAATTAAAATATGGCGAACTTCTTTTGCCACATTTTTTTTCTGAGTTACTACATATTTGCTATATGCCTGCTGAATTTCAGCATCTGTTGGTGCAGCAGTCGATGTATTCATCATGGCTGATGTTAACACAACATAATCAACATCAACACTCGCATTTTGTTTGAAACTGCTTTTGTGTTTATTGTAATAGTCTGCAATTTCCTGACTGCTTGCAGTTAACCCTTTTTTATATTCATCTAGTTTAACGCTCGCCAAATAAATCTCACGCTGTTCAGTTTGAATTGTTGCCAAACGCTGAATATCGCTCTTGTCGAGTAATGTGTAATTAGAAATCGTTCCTGAAAGCATTTTTAATGCCTGATCTTTACGCAAATTTGCAATCAAGGCTTCCTTGGTCATGCCACTGCTACGCAAATAACGACCAAAAGCTTCATCACTAAATTTACCATTGACTTGAAATTCAGGTACTTGTGACAACATGGTCACAAACTGCGCATCACTTAGATTCAAGCCAATTTTTTGTGCTTGTTGAAGCAGTAACTGACGAGCAATTAGGGTATCTAGTGCATTATTACGAATCGCATCCATATTGAGTAAAGATGCATCACCTTGAACATATTGCAAATATTGCTGTTGATAAGCCTTAACCAAATCATCAAGATCTTTATTTGTAATGTCTTGACCATTTATTGTTTTAGCTACATCGGTTTTTTTCGATCCACTAAAATATCCTTCAATACCTACTAACGCTAAAGGAGTCAGGAATAACACCAGCAATGCGATGCCCAACCAACCTTTGATCAGTTTACGAAACGATTCCATAAGTATTCCAATATTTTATTTGTGTGCGATTTTAACTGAAATCTATAAATGAATGAACGGATTTGCCTTGTTTATTTCGCCAATTCAATAAAAAACGCGCCTTTAGGCGCGTTTAATTGGCTGTCTTATCTTATGCAACAGCGTCTTTCAAGCCTTTACCTGCTTTAAAGCTAGGTACTTTACTGGCTTCAATGTGCAATTCTGCACCAGTTTTTGGGTTACGGCCTGTACGCGCACTGCGCTCTTTGACGCTAAATGTACCAAAGCCCACCAAAGTTACTGTGTCACCCGCTTTTAACGCTTCAGAAATTGAAGCAATAGTCGCATCCAATGCTTTTCCTGCATCAGTTTTAGACAATCCCCCTTTTGTAGCAATCGCATCAATTAATTCTGATTTATTCATGAAGATTACGTCCTCTTAATTTGGTTGTTTAAGATCCAAGGCTTTCGTATATAACCATACCGCCTTTATAGCAATGCTTGAGGTGAAAAGGCAATACTCATCAAATGCTTTTATAAGGTTTTCCCTGCAAAAAACCATGAAAATGCACATTTATTGAGAGCTTTGCGAAAGCTGCTGTCGCAACTCATGATTTTCTTCAATTAACGTATCAACTTTACTGTGCAGTAATAGAATCAATTGTTCGAGATGCTGAATGTCTTTACTCGATGCCAATCCCAAGCGATTAAGTGAGGTGTTAACACTCTGATCTAGTATTTTTTCGACTTTGTCTTTGGTTTCATAAACCGATTCTAAAGCTTTATCTGTCACTTTAGTCACAGTTTGATCTGCAAAATCCAAAGTCTTGGCTTCGAGTTCTTCGCCCACTTTGACTAGCGAGTCAAAGAATTTATTGCCTTCTTCTTCAGCACGTGAAAATGCACCTAATCCTGCCAACCAAATTTGTTGGGTATACTTGCGAAAATCCAAAGCAGTTTTTTGATTCTGCTTATTTTTTTTCACTTGCGGCTCAACTGCCATGTCCTCAGATTCATTTTGCTGTTTTATTGTTCTGTTACTCATGCAGTTTCCCCTCTCTTTATATATCAACAACTGATTTGCGCATAATCACGTTATAATAACAAAGATATGACTTGAACATTTCCCCAAACTGTTCTACAAAACTACTTCATTTTTTCGACCATTTTCATCGTTCGAGGACAATCAGTGAAATCTTTAGATTTTCATTGAGGAATTTTGACTTTATGAGTGAATCTCAGCAAACACAAGAACAGCCCAAGTTATTGTTGAACTTTGGCATGATTGCACTAGAAACTTTTTATAGCTTCATTTTTAAACACGATGATGTAGTGCAATTACATGCAAAAGAATTCATAGACCAACAACTCACAGTCAAAGTGAATTGTTATATTCCCTATGTTGACTTTTATGTGCGTTTTACTCACAAAGGGATTTTGTTCGACATCCAAGCCCCTGACTCACCTGTTGACCTTGAAATTAGTGGCACTGTCTTTGGTTATGTTCAAACTTTAGTCTTGGGTCATAAAAAAAGTGTGCGTGGAATTCGCATGTACGGACATGACAGCCTTAAAGATCCATTCCGAGATCTACTCACCCAACTGGCACTTCCTAAACTCGCTTCTGACTGGAAAAAATGGTTATTTCGTTCAGAACCTGACAGCGAAGTTGTTGCTTCAAAGAAACGTATTGCACCACTTTTAGAAAAAATTGAATATCAACGCTCTAAAATCAATAGCTTACAAGTTGAAGTTAAACAGTATAAAAACCGTCTGCGCCACATAGAAAAAAAGCAACACCGTTTAAATAGTTTTTTTATTACGGTAATTGTCATACTTTTATGTACTTTGCTATATAATAGCTGGGCTAGTTAAAACAATTATTCAATCAGCTTAAATTCCGTCTATCTTATTCCTATCAAAAAAACTTGACTATTTTAGTCAGGATTCATAAAATTTAGACATCTAGTCTAAACATGTGTATCGAATTATGCGTTTAACCACTCGCGGTCGCTACGCAGTGACTGCTTTACTCGATTTAGCTTTGCAGCCACCTGAACAAACGATCACACTTGCAGAAATTGCAGCACGGCAAACAATTTCAGTCGCTTATCTCGAGCAGTTATTTGCTAAGCTGAAACGTCATGGTTTAGTTTCTAGCGTTCGTGGTGCAAATGGTGGTTACCATTTAGCAAGAAGCGCAAATGAAATTACTATTTTAGAAATTATTGAAGCTGTCAATGAAACAGTGGATGCGACACGTTGTGACCATAAAGGCAACTGTCAAAATGGCGCAATGTGCTTAACTCACGACTTATGGCAAGATCTTTCTCACCATATCGCCGATTATTTAGCAAAAATCTCTTTAGCTGACCTCATTTCTCGTGACAATGTACAAACTGTCTCGATTCGCCAAAACACAGCACCTTATGAGTCAGACCTATTATCGGTTACAGGTATTTAACATGAAACGTCCTATTTATCTTGACTATGCAGCAACAACTCCAGTTGACCCACAAGTTGCTGAACGCATGATGGAATGCTTAACCTTTGATGGTACTTTTGGCAATCCAGCCTCGCGCTCACATGCTTACGGCTGGCAAGCAGAAGAAAAAGTAGAGTATGCACGTGAACAAGTCGCTAATCTTGTTAAAGCCGATCCACGTGAGATTGTTTGGACTTCTGGCGCGACTGAATCAGATAACCTTGCACTAAAAGGTGTTGCTCAGTTCTACGCATCTAAAGGCAAACATATCATTACCAGTAAAATCGAACATAAAGCGGTTTTAGATACTTGCCGTGAGCTTGAAGCAGAAGGCTTTGAAATTACCTATATTGAACCACAACCACAAACAGGTTTGATTACCCCTGAAATGGTGGCTGCTGAACTTCGTCCAGATACGATTTTAGTGTCCCTCATGATGGTGAACAATGAAATTGGTACGGTAACAGATGTTGCTGCCATTGGTGAATTGACTCGCGCCAACAAAACTTTCTTGCATGTTGATGCTGCTCAAGCTGCAGGCAAGATTGAAATTGACCTTAGCCAAATGAAAGTTGACCTGATGAGTTTCTCTGGTCACAAGATTTATGGTCCTAAAGGGATTGGTGCGCTCTATGTGCGTCGTAGCCCACGTGTTCGCCTAAAAGCACAAATGCACGGTGGCGGTCATGAACGCGGTATGCGCTCTGGCACACTTGCAACACATCAAATTGTGGGTATGGGCGAAGCATTTGAACTTGCAGGTAAAAATCTGCATGCTGAACAAACTCGCTTACGTGTGCTTCGTGACAAATTATGGAATGGCTTGCAAAGTCTGGAGCAAGTTTTCCTCAATGGTCACCCGACATACAATGTTGCCAACTATTTAAATGTCAGCTTTAACTTTGTTGAAGGTGAATCTTTAATGATGGCACTTAAAGATGTTGCTGTTTCAAGTGGTTCTGCATGTACTTCTGCAACACTAGAACCATCTTACGTGTTACGTGCACTAGGTTTGTCTGACGAACTTGCGCACAGTTCAATCCGCTTCAGTTTTGGTAAATACACTACCGAAGAAGACATTGATCACGTGATTAGCATTACTCAAACTGCTGTAGAAAAACTCCGTGAGCTTTCACCGCTTTGGGATATGTATAAAGAAGGCATCGACCTTTCAACAGTTGAATGGGCAGAACATTAATCCTTGTGATTGATGTTTTTACCACCATATTAATTAGGATACTCAGGCTGACCCCCTAGGTTCGGAGAAAGACCATGGCATATAGCGAAAAAGTCATTGACCATTATGAAAACCCACGTAACGTTGGTGTACTTGACAAAAATGCAACCAATGTGGGTACAGGTATGGTCGGCGCACCTGCATGTGGCGATGTAATGCGCCTACAAATTCAAGTGAACGATGAAGGTGTAATTGAAGAAGCGCGCTTCAAAACTTATGGTTGCGGCTCAGCAATTGCATCAAGTTCAC
The DNA here is from genome assembly GCF_004331075.1 of Acinetobacter brisouioides. Classification (GTDB taxonomy): domain Bacteria; phylum Pseudomonadota; class Gammaproteobacteria; order Pseudomonadales; family Moraxellaceae; genus Acinetobacter. Next base: position 71,705 of record NZ_SJNX01000008.1, read on the forward strand.
TCGTAACCGAATGGTTAAAAGGTAAAACACTTGATGAAGCACAAGCGATCAAAAACATTGATATTGCAACTGAATTGGCTTTACCACCTGTGAAGATTCACTGTTCAGTATTGGCAGAAGACGCGATCAAAGCTGCGATTGAAGATTATCGTAGCAAAAAATCAAATGCATAATTGTTTGGCAAGATAAATTCACGGAGTTTTCATGATCCATTTAACTGAAAATGCAGCCGCCCACATTAGCAATTACCTCAGAAATCGTGGTAAGGGTGAAGGCATTCGCGTTGGGGTGAAAACTTCAGGCTGTTCAGGTTTAGCATATGTACTCGAATTTGTAGATGAAATCGATACACATGATCAAATTTTTGAACAGTTTGGCGTAAAAGTCTTTGTTGATCCGAAGAGTCTGGTTTATCTCGAAGGATTAGAAATGGACTATGTTAAAAATGGTCTAAACGAAGGCTTTGAATTTAACAACCCAAACAAAAAAGGTGAATGTGGTTGCGGTGAGTCTTTCACTGTTTAATTATGCCCTTCTCCTTCATTTCCAATAAAACAGTGTATAATTCACTGTTTTATTGACATTTACCTCGTGGAAATCATCTCCCATGAATCATTTTGAGTTGTTCGAATTACCTGTAGCGCTCGATATTGATTTAGCGACTTTGAAAACCAGCTTTTTAAAATTGCAACAACAATATCACCCTGATAAAGCACAAGATAAAGATCAAGCACTCATCAAATCAAGTGCAATTAATCAAGCTTATAAAGTTCTGTCCCATGTCGATAGCCGTGCTGCTTATTTGCTCTCGCTTAAAAAACAAGATCACGGTCTTGATCAGTCTATTCATGATTTTGAGTTTTTACAGTCAGCGCTTGAAATTCGTGAACAACTTGATGAAGCGCAAAATCCAGAGCAACTCCACTCTTTAAAAGATGAAGTAAATCAATGGATTGAAAGTTTGGTTCGTGAATTTAAAATCGATTATGATGATGAAGAATGGGGCGAAGCACGCGATACTGTACGCAAGTTACGTTTTTTCCAGCGTGTCATGAATGACATTGATAAAGCTGAAGATCAGTTACTTGATGATGACCAGTATGATCTGGATGATGATTTTTAATTTTTATATTCAAGGATTTTAACAGATGGCTCTCTTGCAAATTGCTGAACCTGGTCAGTCAAGTGCGCCTCACGAACACCGTGTTGCGATTGGTATTGATTTAGGCACAACGCACTCTTTGGTTGCCACTGTACGCTCAGGTCAAGCTAAAGTTTTACAAGATGAACATGGTCGGGTTTTATTGCCATCGATTGTGCATTATGCAAAAGAACAAAATGCTTATGGCGAGGAAGCCAAACCATTTGTTACCCGTGACCCGAAAAACACCATTGTTTCAGTCAAACGCTTCATGGGTCGTTCTAAAGCAGATATCAAATTTCAGCATCCGTATGAACTGGTTGGGGCAGACAATGAAATGCCTGCATTCCAAACCAATGCTGGACCAAAAACACCTGTTGAAATTTCTGCCGACATTTTAAAGCAACTTAAACTGCGTGCCGAAGACAGCATTCAACAACCACTCACTGGGGCTGTAATCACCGTTCCTGCATATTTTGATGAAGCCCAGCGCCAAGCAACACGAGATGCTGCACAGCTTGCAGGCTTAAATGTTTTACGCTTATTGAATGAGCCTACAGCCGCAGCGGTTGCATATGGTTTAGATCAGGAAACCAATTTGTCGACTGATCGCAACTATGTCATTTATGACTTGGGTGGCGGTACATTTGACGTATCAATTTTACGTTTCTCGCAAGGTGTGTTTGAAGTACTGGCAACAGGCGGACATACTGCGCTAGGTGGCGATGACCTCGACCGTTTAATCGTTAAATGGGCGAAAAAACAGTTAAATCTAGATGAGCTAGATGATGCTGAACATGCCCACTTCATGGTAACAGCACGTAAAGCTAAAGAGCAACTGTCTGAGCAAGAACATGTTCAATTACATTTGCTTGATCAAGTGATTAGCCTTGATCGTCCAACATTTGAATCGATTATTCAAGTTGCCCTTGACCGCACTATTAACGTCTGCAAACGTGTACTGCGCGATGCCAAACTTGAGCTCAGTGACATTCAAAATGTCGTGCTGGTCGGTGGTTCAACACGCTCATATGCCGTAAAGAAAGTCGTTGCTGAAGTTTTCCAGCAAGAGCCTTTGTGTACCATAAACCCAGATGAAGTGGTTGCTATTGGCGCAGCGATTACAGCGAATCAATTGGTTGGTAATAGCCAAGATGGTTCATTACTGCTTGATGTCACACCATTGTCTTTAGGTTTAGAAACCATGGGCGGTCTGGTTGAGCGTCTAATTTCACGTAATACCGCCATTCCTGTAGCACGTCGTCAAGAATTTACCACTTATCAAGATGGTCAAAGCGCCATGCTGATTCATGTGGTACAAGGCGAACGCGATCTGGTTGAGCATTGTCGTTCTTTAGGCCGCTTTGTACTGCGTGGTATTCCACCAATGACTGCGGGTCAAGCACGTATTGAAGTGACGTTCCAAGTCGATGCAGATGGTTTATTGGCTGTGTCTGCGCGTGAAACCACATCAGGTATTGAAGCACATATCGACATTAAACCATCTTACGGTTTATCCGATACCGATATGGAACGCTTACTCCTTGAAGGTTTTCAGCATGCCGAAGAAGACAAGCAACTTCGTCACTTGCAAGAAACCAAAGTTGAAGCTCAACGTGAACTGGAAGCGCTGACTCAAGCACTTAAAACAGATGCCAATTTACTCAATGACACTCAGCTCAGTGAGTTGCAGCAAGCTCAGCAAAAACTTGCCGACCAGTTGCAAGGTCAGGATCTCCAAGCCATTGAGCAAGCTGTCAACCAGCTTAAAGTTCACAGTGATGCTTTTGCCGCGCTACGTATGAACCGTCATATTGACCATGCCCTCAAAGGCACTAAACTAGATGACTGGTCAAACTCAACTTCTGAATAGGTAAAGATATGCCACGTATTAAAGTTCTTCCGCATGCCCAGATTTGCCCTGAAGGTGCAGAGTTTGAAGTCGAAAATCACAGTAATTTATGTGAAAGCTTACTCAAAAATGGTATCAAGATTGAACATGCTTGTGACATGTCTTGTGCATGCACCACTTGTCATGTAATTGTTCGTCGTGGGTTTGACAGTCTAGAAGAGATGAATGATGTTGAAGCTGACTTGCTTGATCGTGCATGGGGTTTAGAACCTGATTCGCGTTTATCTTGTCAGGTAAATGTGGAAAATGAAGATTTAGAAGTTGAAATTCCCAAATACACGATCAACCATGCATCAGAAAACCACTAAATTTTAGACTTTATCGGATTCAAAGCCACTGAGCTTTGAGTCCGAATCCTGCACTTCATCACTGGCGTCTAAACGTGCAATTCCCTGCTCTGTCGTCAAGTCCTGCTGAGTTTGAATCCGCTGTCTCATTTGCTCCAAAACATCAAGCAACTGCTGATATTCATAATGCTGCACTTCATCCAGATTCAACAACAAATGAAAACCTTTGTATTCATAGTCAAACCATTGCTGCAAGTCTGAACGAATTCCTGTATATTTATCAATAAGTTGCCAAGTTCGAATTGGCTCACTCAAACCTTTGAGCTGCATCGGCTCTTTAGGAACACAAACAAACTCATCTTTGACCAAACGATACGTTTCATCAGCAATCAAAATCTCATCAGGATGTGCTGCCGCCTGTAAACGTGCTGCCAAGTTCACATCATGACCAATCAAAGTATAAGACATTCGATAATCTGAGCCATAGTTTCCTACGTGACAATAACCTGTACTCACCCCCATGCGAATATGCAACTCAGGAAAGCCCATTTTTAACCAACGCTCACGGAGTACATGCATTTGCTGCCGCATGGCAATCGCCATTTCTATACAATGTTTGGCATCTTGCTCCACACCTCGCGATTGTGGATCGCCAAAGAAAATGAGCATACCATCGCCAATAAATTTATCGAGTGTGCCTTCATAACGCTTGGCAATTTCTGCCATATGGCTCAAATAATCATTTAAGACAAATGCCAAATCATCGGGAATTAATTTTTCAGCCAGTTGGGTAAAACCGATCACATCCGAAAAAAACACCGTCATTCTTTTGCGTTTATAATCAATTTTGGCTTGAGTATCGCCACGCATAATCGACTGCCATAATTGCAAGGGGGCATAACGGCTGAGTTGATTGGAAAACTGAATATAACGATTCATCTGATCCTGATAATAATCTTTAGTTGTCATCAGGTTTTTTAATGCTTTCTTATTAAAATAATTGGTTACGCCAAAGCAGGCACAAAAACAGATAAAACTGTAAATGGTCAAATAGATACTGGCATCTTCAAAATAGTTTTCAAAACCAAAAAATAAAAAAGCACTGATATAAAAGGTCATGACAGCACATAGAAAGCCAAGGCTGTACCCGACAAAAGAAATTTTATTGAATGAGGTTGATAAATACCAAAACGACGCGAGTATTAAGCCACTAAAAACGAAAGATAAATGTACCGCAGATAAAACTGCCGCCACGACGCACAAGTCTAAGACAAAAACAATTTGTTTAATTTGGTGACGGGTAAATTTATGTTTCGCAAGAACAAATATACAAAGTATTGCAATAAAAACAGCTACTGAAAAAATGCTAACCACATAATGCTGAAAGTGTAGAGGCATCGGAAAATAGTAGAGTAACACACCAAACGAAAGCATGAGATAAGCAATGAATCTATACACACTTTCCAGCACAAACTTATTATTTACATTCCGCTCAAATGGCACCTTTGCCCCACCTCTAAGCAACATTATGTGGATAAATGAAATTAGTCCATTCGCCAGTCAAATGGCATTTCACCCTGACCACGTAGTGCCAGCATTAAGGTCTGACGCATATGTGCCAACACATCGTTGCTATACGGCACTGCAGGTAAACCCCAAACAGGTTTTGGCCAAGCAACATCATTTTGATAACGTACAATATGATGGAAATGCAGTTGCGGTACCATGTTGCCTAATGCTGCCACATTCATTTTATCGGCACGAAATACACGTGATAGCTGACTCGACAACCAGCTTGATTCACGTAGGAACTGTTCCTGATCGGCTTGGCTGAGTTCGTACAGTTCGGTAATTCCTGGTACACGAGGAACCAAAATTAACCAAGGAAATTGCATATCGTTCATTAAACGACAAGTTGATAACGGAAAATCACCAACCAAAAAAGTATCTTGCGCAAGTTGCGGATGTAAACTAAACATATCTTTATAAATGGTAAAAATAACGAAAAGTGGTTTTATACTAACATATCCATGTTGACATGAATATGAACGGATTGTGCTTTATCGCTCGAATATACACGATTAGGTGATATATTCGAGCCGCCAAAAAACTAGCTTGCAGGTAATTCCCGAATCAGCTGTACCAAAACATCCTGCATAAAACGAATACGTTTTTCATAGTCTTCCAGCATGACCATAATTTTCAGGCGCTGCCCGCCATCCATACGAAAATAAGCCGGCTGGCGCTGCATCATTTGAATAATACTAATCGCTTGTACAGGCGTATCAGGTGAAAATTCGACATAACCACCATTGCTATTAATATCAATTTTTACAATGCCAAGCTGCTCCGCCTGAATCCGAATTTCATGCACGCTAAACAACTGTTTTACAGCAACAGGTAAAATCCCAAAACGGTCAATCAACTCCATACGGATATTATCGAGTTTTTCCTGACTATTGGTATTGCTGATGCGTTTGTAAAACAGTAAGCGCTGGTGCACATCACCCAAATAGTCATCAGGGATGAGTGCAGGCATATGTAAGTTGATTTCCGCAGTTAAGCTCAATGGTGCATCGAAGTTTGGTGTCCGACCCAATTGAATGGCTTTGGTGGCTTTTTCCAGCATTTCCATATACAAACTAAAACCAATCGCCTGCATTGAACCACTTTGTTTTTCACCTAACAGTTCACCTGCACCACGAATTTCTAGGTCTTCGGTTGCCAACATAAAACCTGCACCCAAAGTTGAAGCACGCTGAATTGCATCTAGGCGTTTTTCGGCATCGCCTTTTAAACCTTTAAGAGAAGGCACCATCAGGTAAGCATAGGCTTGATGATGTGAACGCCCTACACGGCCACGTAGCTGATGCAACTGTGCCAGTCCGAGTTTATCGGCACGTTCAATGATCATGGTGTTGGCATTTGGTACATCAATCCCCGTTTCCACAATAGTTGAACACACCAGGACATTGTATTCCTTGTGGTAAAATTGTTGCATGACTTGCTCCAAGTCACGTTCACGCATTTGTCCATGTGCTACAGCAACCCGTGCTTCAGGCACTAAATGGCGGAGATTTTCCGCTGTACGCTCAATGGTATCGACTTCATTGTGCAAGAAATACACTTGCCCGCCACGCAGCAATTCACGCAAAATCGCTTCTTTAATCGTGGCATCAGTCTGTTCTTGTACAAAAGTTTTCACGGCTAAACGGCGTGCGGGTGGCGTCGCGATAATCGATAAATCACGCATGCCACTAAATGACATATTTAAGGTTCGTGGAATTGGCGTGGCAGTCAGTGTCAGCATGTCCACATCGGCACGCAAGGCTTTAATGCGTTCTTTGTCTCGTACACCAAAACGATGCTCTTCATCGACAATCATTAAGCCCAAATCTTTAAACTGGATATTTTCCTGCAAGATTTTGTGCGTTCCAATCACAATATCGACCTTACCTTGTGCCAGATCTTCAATGGTTTTTTGATGGGTCTTGCTTGAACCAAACCGCGATAACACTTCGATCCGAATCGGCCAATCTGCAAAACGGTCTTTAAACGATTCATAATGCTGCTGAGCCAAGAGCGTGGTCGGCACCAACACTGCAACCTGTTTTGAGTTTTGCACCGCAACAAACGCCGCGCGCATTGCAACTTCGGTTTTACCAAAACCTACATCACCACAGACCAAACGATCCATCGGTTTGGCTTGTTGCATATCATATAACGTGGCTTCAATGGCATTGGCTTGATCCAGCGTTTCCTCATAAGCAAAGCCACTGGCAAACTGCATATACATGCCTTGATCCAGTTCAAAACCAAAACCTGGCTTAGACTGACGACGCGCCTGAATATGCAAAAGCTCGGCAGCAACATCATGAATTTGTTCCAGTGCCTTGCATTTGGCTTTATTCCATGCATCATTACCCAGCTTGTGCAAAGGTGCTAAATCTGGGTCACCACCACTATAACGGCTAATCAGATTCAGGTTCGATACAGGCACATAGATCTTTGCGCCATCTGCATAATCAAGCTGTAAAAATTCATGTTCTTGCTCATCAATGGTTAAATTCACCAAACCAGCATAACGCCCCACCCCATGATCAATATGAACCACAGGTGCACCAATGCTCAGCTCAGTCAAACTACGAACCAGAAACTCTTCAGAAATTTCCTGCTGACGTTTACGGCGACGCTGTACAACCCGATGTTCATACAACTGATTTTCAGAAATCACCGCGAGATGATCATGAATCACTAAACCACGATCTAAAGGTGCATTGGTAATTGCAATCGAATATTGTTCTTTTAAAAACTGCTGAAACGAGTCAACTTGTGGAATATCACCAAAGCTTGGACGCAAGGCATCTTTTAAGGTTTCACGCCGCCCTGCACTTTCTGCAACGAGCAATACAGGATAGCTTACAGCATCGGCATAATGTTTTACTTGGCTAAATGGTCGCTCTAATTTAGCATCCACAGGCAGTTTAGGCGGCGCATCGGTGGCAAGATTGATACCCCCTGCCTTTTCAACAATCGGGTCAACTGAAACCACAATACGGCGAAACTGATTGACCTGCTCCAGAACTTGTTGCGGTTTTAAAAACAAATCTTCAGGAGGCAATAATGGTTGATCGACATTGTGACGGCGGTCTTCATAACGCCGATACACATCTTGCCAAAACTGAGTCAGACTTTCATCCAAATCATCAGTATTGATGACAACAGTCTGTTCAGGAAAGTAACTGGCGAGCGTACTTTGGTTTTGCATCGCTGTCTTTTCAAAAAATAACGGCAAATAAAACTCTAAGCCAGAAGATGCAATCCCATCTAAAGCATCCTGATAAATTGGATTTTTCTTTGGATTTGCTGTTGGAAAACTTTCGGCATAACGCTCACGAAACAACGCACGAGCTTCTTTAAGTGGAAATTCTTTAGCAGGTAAAATACGGAATTGCTGAATGGTTTGCGTAGTACGCTGAGTTTCGGGGTCAAAATATTTCAGGGTGTCAATTTCATCATCAAACAAATCAATCCGAATCGGCGCTTCCTGACCTGATGCATAAACATCGACAATACTACCACGTACCGCAAACTCACCGTGATCATACACAGTGTCAACCAGTTGATAACCTGCCTGAATCAAGCGTTTTTTCTGTTGTTCTAAGTCAAATTTTTGCCCGACAGCTAAATCAAAATGCGCTCCAAGCACCCAAGACACGGGGGCAACACGCTGGGCAAAGGTCGAAGCTGAAACCAGTAAAATTCCTTGCTGCGGCATATTGGCTAAAATAGCCAGTCGTTCCGAGACAATATCTTGATGCGGAGATAAGCGATCATAGGGCAAAATCTCCCAATCTGGGAAAATAGTTGGTTTTAGCCCATAAAACTCAAGTTCACTTTCTAGCTGTGCCAAATGTTGATTGTTACGCGCAATCAGTACAAATAAATGCGAGAATTGTTCGGCAATTTCTTTAAATAATAACGCACCTGCAGAACCAAGTAGCCCACCAATCCAGCGTTTTTCATGCTGCTTAAATTGATTGAGTTTTAGTGCAGAAATTTCTTTGGTAAAAATAGACATGGAATCAAGTTTTAGTCCGTTTTTCATAGGCTAAATACTATCATGTCTACTCTAAGCTGTTCAGAATATTGCACGCAATTTTAGGTTAATCTTTAGAATTTAATGAGGTTCGTTATATAGATAAAACATTAGAAAATAAAAGAAGATGCCAAACTGATTTCAAAATAGACAAACAGCGCTGTTCAAGGCTTATATTTACTATTATTTAAGTTTTACTTCCTCGTGATCTATACTCTCCTTCCATAAAGAACAGAAAAAGAAAGCGTATGAATGAACAAAACCCAATCAATATATATTTCATGGCATGTTCATACAGCACTCATCCCAGCAAACATATATCAAATTAAATATTTGTTTTATAAAAATATTTTTAATAAAATTTATACCACATGCCAGCAAATATATTTTTTCAATTGACCAAAAGAGCCAGATGTAATCCAGATAATGCAGTCTAAAAGTTGTTGTTTTAAAACCATTTAAAAAGAAAAATAAATAGAAGAGATAAAAAAGCTTGAATATAATTTTATTTCGTGTATAGTTCAATTAACTAGAAAAAAAGTATTGTTTAGTAAATCTTCTTTAAGTATCGTAGTTTTAGTCATAATCCTCCGTTTTTTTAAGATCTTAAGCTCAATTCTTATTATTTTTCAAAGTTAAAAATAGTCATTTAAATTTCGAAATGACTAAAAACTCTTAAAACTCATAGGATATATTATGTCTAACTCTAACACAGTAACTGGTACAGTAAAATGGTTTAACGAAGCTAAAGGCTTTGGTTTCATTCAACAAGAATCTGGTCCAGATGTATTTGCTCATTTCAGCGAAATCGCTAACTCAGGTTTCAAAACTTTATTTGAAGGTCAACAAGTATCATTCAGCATCGCTCAAGGTCAAAAAGGCCCGAATGCTGTAAATATTGTTGCACTATAATATTTAATAAAATAAAAAAGTACGTACATCGTACTTTTTTATTTCTAAAAATTTAGAATATTTTAATCTTTATTCCATAATGGAATACATACAATAAAATTGGTAAAAAATTGAATCAAAATCAAAACATTATTGCAAAATCTATAAACGGTACAGAAATTTTAGTATCGCTAGTTCCTTTAAACAAAACACAAAGCACACGTACTGGATTTAAATCAATCGAAGTAGGTAAAAGAGTATTGCTTGAATCTGGAACTGAAGTCGATTTAAATTTAGATGGACGTAGTTTCTACACTGATTTAAATCAGCTATTTAAATTAAATTACAGAGTTATTATTTAAACCTATATTTTTTAGCAGTTAGAATTTAGTTAATTTATATCATACGATGCAATATAATAATAAATTCAATTGAATAAGCTTTAAATACCCTCACCTATCCATGTCTTTCTGATAGTACTGTTTTTAAATCGCTTTTTCTTTGGTACTCAATTCATTTTAGATTCAAATTGGCACACAAAAGTGCCTATTAGGTATAATCTAAAATTATAGATTATTTTTACAGTAATATAATCTATATGGATAATCATCCATAAATTCAAATACCTGTAAAAAGCTGAAAGGCAATTAAAAAACTCTTATCTCATAAAGTTTATAACTTTAATTTTAATTGAACACTCATGGTCTAAATCACAATTTTAAATGATTCATAGGCACAGGTTTTGAATAAAAGTACCCTTGAATCATGTCGCATTCATATTCAGTTAAGAATTTAACCTGTTCATAAATTTCAATGCCTTCAGCAACAACTTCTAAATTTAACTGATGAGCTATTTCAATAATTAACTTAACAATAGCGGTATCTTGCTGGTTAATCGGAAAATTTTCAAAAAAACTTTTATCTAATTTTATTTGATCAACAGGTAGGCGGCGCAAATAGCTTAAACTTGAATAGCCTGTACCAAAATCATCGAGAGAAACCTTGATCCCTAAAGCGCGTATCGCGTGTAAGATTTCAATCGATTTTTGCACATCAGTAATCAACATTCCCTCCGTCACTTCTAATTTTAATAATTGAGGCGGAAGTTGACTCACATTTAAAATTTCTTCTAAATCATTTAAAAAATTCTTTCGATGAAACTCTAATGGTGAAATATTCACGGATACACTTAAAGGACTTTCCCGATTTTTATTTAATTTGGAAATATCATGGCATGCCTGTTGTAAAACCCAACGGCCAATCGAAACAATGTGCCCTGTTCTCTCAGCTAAAGGGATAAAAACATCTGGTGGGATAAAGCCTTTTTCTGGATGAATCCAGCGGATAAGAGCTTCTAATGAAGCAACTTCACCAGTTTTAGGCTTAACTAATGGTTGATAAAACACATTGAACTGAGCTTTTTCTAAAGCTTCGGATAGATCTAAACGTAAATTTATATAATCTATTTTAGGGAGATCATTATATTTTTCCTGATACCAGCTCCATGTATTACGGCCTTGTTTTTTTGCCTCTTGCATCGAGAGGATCGCATGCTGGATTAATTGTATGCCTTGATAAACTTGACTACAATTTTTAGCAATTCCTATGCTGGCAGTAATATGAATTTTATGACCATCTATTTGAAAGGGTGTAGATAAATTTTTCAGTAATCTTTCAGTAAATTCAATCACATGATCAGGAGTTTTAAAATCTAAAAGAACAAGTGCAAATTCATCACCAGATATTCGACTCAGCATGTCTTTATCTCGAATGAAGTTTTTCATTCTAGTTGCAACAGATTGCAATAATTTATCACCAACAATATGACCTAAGCTCTCATTGAGCGGGCTAAAATCATCTAGATCAATATAAAGTAAATATAAATCTTCTTTGGCTTGTATATTTTTTAGCGTTTTTTCCAAGTATTCATCAAAAGTGCGACGATTAAATAACCCTGTTAAATAATCATGCATTTTTTGATATTCAATATATTCTTCATTTACCCACTCTTTCGTCACATCCTGTTGTATTCCAAGAAAGTGTGTACAATGACCTAAATCATCTAAAATAGGCGCTAATGTCAGCTGATTCCAAAACCAGCTACCATCTTTGCGATAATTTTTGATTTTGACTTGTAGTTGAGTTTTTGTCATCAAAGCATTTTTTATTTTTTTGAGTGTGATGGCAGCTGTGTCAGCACCTTGTAAAAAGCGACAATTTCTCCCCATAACTTCAGATTCGGTATAACCTGTTATTGCTAAAAATGCAGCGTTAACATAAACAATCGGCATATCTGAATCGGCATGAGTAATTACTACCCCATGCATGCTATTTTGTATTGCTCTTTCTAGAAGTCGTACACGTTCTTGATAGCGATTTTTAGCAGTAATATCTTTTGCAATCACTAAAATACCAATAATTTTTTCATCATGCTTTATGGGTAAGTTTGTCATATCAAACCATAATAACCCTCCTGAAGCATGATAGACCTGTAGTTCATAATGCTCAGCTTCACCATGTAAGCTACGTTCAAATGCAATTTTTACAGTATTGACTGAGGTTTTAGGCACAAAATTACAATAATATTGCCCTTTGATGTCTTTTTCTAAAAATCCTGTTATTTTCTCAGAAGCGACATTTGCAGAAACAATATAACCTTCAAGATTTACTTCAAATACCGCATCGGGATGATATTTAAAAAATGAGCTATATTTATCATTAATCAATAATTTTTGTTTTCTTTCCTGATCAATCTCAATCGCTAAAGCAACTAAAATAGCAGCACGCTGCAACAGGTTAATTTCAATATTTGAAGGCTTTATCATCGTTCTATAGTAAGTTGCAAAAGTACCATAGAGCTCTCCATCCGTTCCGAGCACAGGCATTGACCAACATGAAGTCAGATTCTCTTTTTGCACAAGATCTTTTTGACGTGACCATTTAGGATCAGTAATTAAATTTTCAGAAATGACTAAATGTTTATAAAAAGCCGCTGAGCCACATGTACCGCTTTTCTCATGAACGAGAACCGCTTTTAACATCTCCTTATATTCATCAGAGAAATTTTGATGGCCACTAATGAGGCGCAATTTTCCAATTGAAGGGTCATAAAGCATGATTGAAACAATCGCATCTTCAATGTGAGTCTCTAGCCATGCTGTAATTGCTTCTAAAACAGTTTTCAGGTTATTGCCTTGACTAATGAGCTGAAATATATGGCTATTATCTTTACTAATAAATTGACTAGCCATTAAAGTCTCCATTGTTTAAGAAAATTAACCTCTTGCTGATTTTACATATAAAATATTTCTTTAAAATACATCTTTGCATAAAAAACAGTCAGAACAAGGCTATTTTAGCGATAAAACTCAAGGCTTTTCATCCAAAATGATGAAATAACCAACTCACTTATACAGTGTTATTTGAGTAATACACTGTCTTAGATCACATATAAAATAATCAAAAGCTGTAAACTATTATGAAAGAAGTCTAATATCGTTAATGTTCATAAAGGCAATTTAAAAGCGCTTTGATCAACCATTAAATTAAGATGTTGCTCCCATTTTTCATCGTATAGTTATCCAAGTTAACTTGGGATTTTGAGTTTTATCTCGTCATAGAAAATGCCTTGTAAGATGACAAGGGCTTTCGCCTCTCGCACTTTAGGATGGCTTGCTTCAAAGCTAATTTGCTACGAAAAATAAACTCATCAAATCATGTTTTAAATAACTGACTACGCAAGAAACAAACTTGAGCATAACTCAATTTCAAACTTTGAAACACCAAAAATAAATTAATTTTTTAAAAAAACAAATTAAGTCAATTATTTAATTTAAATAATAATTAAAAACCACACAAACTATTTACCATTTGTTTAATAACATCTTTTTTATAAGCATAAAAAACTTGCATAAAACTTCTTTCATTCATGTGCTTTTTTCTTTCTGTGAAAAAAGAAAGACAAAGAACGTGTAAACAATCATGAAAGAAATTTATAGAAGGGAGTGATAGCAATTCACCATCGCCGATGGTTGTTTAACTTAAGAAAAATCGTGGTTTATTACTTGGCAAGACACTAGATCAAACATAGGGATAAAAAGCAGAAATTCCCCGCTACTGCGCCAGAAAATATTTTAGTTTGGATCAAAAATCAACATGCTTAATGATTAAGCAACAATAAAAACAGAATAAATCAAAAAACATGTATAGACATTATCTTTGTAATGATTAAACAGCTTTTATCAGTCCATGATGCTGATCATTAAATCAAGCTAAGTTTTTCTAAAATAAAAAAGAATCCCGATCACCACCAACATTACACCAAACAATGCACTTAAATTAAGTTGCTCATGGTTAAACACCGCCCCCAAAGTTAAAGCAATAACGGGTGTGATCACATTACTCAAAGCAATGGTTGCAGGTTTTAATTCCCGAATCAGCCAAAAATAACACAGCATCGCAATAATCGATGAAAATAATATCGTAAATGAAAAGCCAAGCATGCTTTGCAGGCCAGGAAGGTGTTGTGGCATGTGCGGATAAATAAAAGGAATCAACAGCAAAGATGCCAATGCTGAAACCAGCAGGGACCCTGTCGCTTGCGATATCGGTGTGAGTGGTGCTGCAATATGCTTGACCCAAAATATAGAACTAATATAAGAAATAATACTAATAAAAATTAAGATGATACCAATCGGCTGTACCTGATTTCCAGTTTGATCCGCAAAAACCATCATCAAACCAAAGACCGCCATCAACATCCCCCCCCATTGTATGAGAACGAGGCGCTGATTTTTTAAAATAAAATGCCCGATCAATCCAGAAATTAATGGCGACAACCCAAATAGCAAAGCCATCAACCCTGAGGTTAAATAACGGGCAGCTAGATAAATAAAGAGTTGAGCACCGATTAAATTTAGACTGCCTGCGACATAACTCGTGAGTGATTGACGATCTAGTGGCAAGGGATTACGAAAGATGATGAGCAAAATAACCGCTAAAATAGATGCACCTGCATAGCGAATAATTAAAACCCAAAGTGGATAAACTTCTTGCACACTCCATACAATTGCCAGTGGCGTTGCTGCCCAGATCAGGACAAGGGTGGCATAAATTGCAATGTGGGTAAAAGACGTCGATCCCTTAGACATAAACATGAATCATATCCATATAAATCAATCAACCCATGGCGAAAACCGCATGGGTTGATTACATTTAAGCCTGTTATAATTAGACTCAAGCAACCTTGCGTAAATCAATCGCGAGATTTAGCAGTGTTTCTGCATCAAACGGTTGTGCTTTCGCAATCATTTTCTTCAAATGACGCGTTTCTTTTGCTTGATTGACGGTAATGCCTGCAACCAGAATTCCGTTGCGCGTTCCGAACATCACAAAGCTGGCATTTTTACCCTGCTCAATATCCATCTCACCACGAATATGCCATTCTGTGGCAGTCATATCACCGACAAACTGGAAATTCATATCAAGCTGGTCTGTCCAGAACCATGCAGGAGTTTGTTGCGCCAATGGATTGCCCATGGCATGACGCGCAAAAATTCCCGCTTGCTTGTTGGCATTTTCCCAAGTTTCAATACGACGATACTGCCCATCTTCGACCAACTGTGTTGCAACATCACCAGCCGCATAAATATCAGGATCAGAGGTTTGGCAATACTGATTGACTCGAATGGCAAAATCGACATCAAGACCTGCTTCACACGCTAAATCAGCATTGGGTACAATCCCAATTCCGTAAATGACAGCATCACCCGTCAACTGCTGACCATTTTCCAAGGTGAGAATCACTTCTTGGTCACGCAATTCAGCCTGCACCAGTTTGGTATTCAGTTGAATTTCAATACCTGCACGTTGATGCTGTTGCAGTAAAAATTGACTCAAATTGAGTGGAGAACAACGGCCCATGACCATTGCTCCCTGTTCAAGCACTGTGACCTGACAGCCTTTTGCACGCGCACTAGAAGCCAACTCTAAACCGATCACACCACCACCCACGATCAAGATGCGTTTCTCAGGTTGTAATACAGGAATCAGTTTCTGTGAATCTTCAAGATTCCGTAAAGTATAAACATGTTGACCTAGAGCATCTAACATCGGTAAACGGCGTGCTGAACCACCTGTTGCCAATAACAATTTGTCATAGTGAATCACATCACCACTTTTTAAAACAAGCTGATGTGCTTCAGGCTGAAGTTTAACTACAGCATTGTTGCGAATCACTTTGACATTGAGTTCGGCAAGTTTTTGTTCAGAGAGAATTTCCAGCTTGGTTTGTTCTGGCTGTAAAATTGCGTCTTTAGATAGCGGTGGACGTTCATACGGCAGATGAGGTTCATCACCGATCAAAATAATTTCACCAGAAAATTGCTGTGCGCGTAACTCTAAAATTGCACTTGCGCCCGCTTGACCTGCGCCTACAATCACAATGGTTTGAATACTCATGTGTTTTGTCCTTTATTTCAAATTGGCTGTGACAATGCCAAAACCCGCAATCCATTCTGAAATGGCTTCATAACAATGAACTTTCATTTCATAGTCACCCAATGCTGAAAGCGCTGCAAAAGCGGCTATCCATGCTCGAATCTCTTGTCCACCACGTCCACCTTCACGACGGATATCGGCTTCAGTCATTTTTTCAATGGCTGCAAAATCAGCATTTTGAAAAATATCTAACAGCTGTTTATCCCATTCTGGATTGAGCGGAACTGAAACCGAAGTATCACCTGCGGCAAGACGCTGCCCCACAGCAATGACTTTGGCTTGGCGGGCGTTGCGTGCTTCTGTAGTCGGGTGCCGACCTGCAATCAGGAATTCTTCAACTTCAGGAGGTACAGAACCCATTTGTGGTGTTGGTGGATCATGCGACAATCCCCCTGTTCCCAAAATGAGTACGCGTTCATTTTCAAGATTAAGAGACTGAATAAATGAACCTATAGCACGGCCAAGTGCAATCGCACGTTTTGTGGTTGGCAGTGGCGCTGCTGCACCATTGACAAAAACGGGAATCGTCGGGTAACGATCAAGCTGTCCTTCACATAAAAAGTGCAAGGGCTGGGTAACCCCATGATCTGCTTGCATTCGGTAGGAAAATGCAATATCAACGCCTTCATTCAAGACATGACGCACAAGTTGTAGCGCGGTTTGCTCAGGTACATTGAGTTTTCCTGGGCCATAATCCCAATCGCCTGCAGCAGTAGCCCGAAGGCCAACACAGAAACTTGGCATCAGGTCATAAAAGAAACCATTAAAATGATCGGGACCAAAAGTAATAATCAGGGTTGGATCATATTGCTTTAACTCAGCCGCCAAAGCCTTAAACGTTGCACGAACAACTTCTTCCTGACGCTTCTCAATCGGTGAAGCGAACTCCATCAGCGGGCTATGAGATGCACAAATCAGTTTAACAGCCATGTTGAACTCCAAAAACTAGATCGCCAACAGGCGATCTATGTGGGTCTAGAGGACTAGACCTTTAGGATTAAACGTCAAAGAAGCCTGCATTGGGCTGACGTAAACCACGAATACCTAGACCACAGTCGGCATTAATAAATACGCCAGATAATGGACGGTTATTTTGTCGAGAAGCTAACAGAACATAAGAACCTGTCATATCTTCTGCTTCAGGTAAGAATTTGAGTGGCATACCTTGACCAATCCGCTCAGGATCACGCGCATCGAGCAGTCCAAGATTTTCCTGTCCCAATGATGCTGCACCTTTGACATTCACATTCATGCCCGAAGGCGCGACGGCATTGACACGGATTTTAGGTGCCAGTTCATACGCCAATTCACGCACCAAGCCAACGCCAGCATGCTTTGATGCAGTGTAAATTGGCCCACCACCTGATGAATAAAATGCAGAATTTGATAAGGTGAAAATCATGGAGCCTTCGGTTTTTAACAATTCATTCAGTGCTGCTTTGGCACCGAGCAAATAACCTTTGGTGTTAATACTCATGATTTCATCAAATGCCAGTTCCAGCTGCTCGCCTGACATATTGATAACATCGGCATAGTGATCCCAGATTCCAGCATTACCAATAAAGCAGTCGAGTTTACCAAAACGTGCCACGGTAGCTTCAACAGCACGAACATTATCGGCATATCGAGCAACGTCACCTGTAACCGCGACAATACGATCACCAAAGCGAGCGATCAGTTCATCAACTTTGGACTGAGAGCGTTGCAACACAGCAACCTGTGCGCCTTCATTTAAAAAACGTTCTACCAGTGCCAACCCAAGCCCCGAACCGCCGCCTGTAATCAGTACGACTTCTCCTTGCAACCAGCCCATTATGCCACTCCTGAGAGTTCGACAAATAAAGCACCATCTTCAACGACGACAGGAAAAGTCTGAATCGGGTCAGTCGCTGGCACACATTGTGGTACGCCAGTTTTTAAACAGAAACGAGATGAATGTAACGGGCACTCAACAGTACCATCGTCTTCCAGATAGCCTTCTGACATTGAGGCATTGCCATGGCTACACTTGTCATTCATCGCAAAAAACTCGCCATTAAAATTGAAGACAGCAAGTGCAGCAATATCGCCTACACTGCAGTCCACTTTTAATGCTTCACCTTCATCAAGTTCGTCAACCTGACAAACGAATATCTTATTCATTAGAAAAACACCGTAATGTTGTGGGATGTTAAAGTTGCCTGATCGAGCGTGATGTCACGTTTAGCAATGCTCCAGCCTAAACTGCTCTCTTCATTTTTACGGATTAAATCAACCCGTTTCCCCACATAAATCAATACGTCTTTTTCTTTTTGCGAGCGATAAAGCAAATAGTTGCTATATACCAGATATTCATCTGCTTGCTCAGTTGGCTCTACCCGAATATTGGTAATGAGATGACGGGTACGTGATGGAGGCTCTTCCGACCATGACATGCCAGTTTCTAACTTTGCAATACGAAGCTCTAACACAGGTTTATCGTCGTGATAAATCCAGGTTGAAGGCGGTGCAATACTTTTACGACGGTCACGGGTCTGGGCATTCGTCGTTGTTTTGAGTGTGTAGAGCATGTCTTCACTCAAAATATCTAGCCAGTCACGAAACTTCCAGTCATCTAACAATTGTGCTTCGGCATATAAAAACTGGCTAATATCATGGTAAAGCTCTAGCCCGATAGAACGCCATACTGGTTGTGGTTTTAACACGTCAACGACCTGATTCATTTCGCAAGCTCCGTTTCATCTGCTATAGCGACAGCCGAATCATCTTTTGCCAAAAGGCTTTGCTCATACGCTACTGTAGCTTTTTCTACATCTTCCCATTTTTCATGCATCAGTAAGTTTGCCCAGTGGCGATACATACTGCGTGCAGCCGTTTCCGAGAAAATATGGTTGGTAATACCAGGCACGTCATCGCGCAGCTTTTCATTGCCCAGACCCATTTCCATAATCAGTTTGCTATTACGCGCTTTATAGCCACGAAGAACTTTCTGGATTTCAATCCAGTTTTCGCCATCATCTGCTTCAGCAAAACCTGCAGGACCAAATGCACGACAAGCATTCAGCTCCATCGCTTCTTTAATATGTTGTGGTGCAGCCTTGTCAGTGATACAAAATGCCCAAACTTCAGTTTTGTCTGGACCGCGTGGATGCCAGATCCGCATGGTGGTCATACCATTCAGCCAAGACAAGGTCGGGAACATGGTGTTATGTCCCGCAAGACGTAATGCACGAATTTCACCAAGACGCTCTTTAGCTTCTTCATAAGTTTCACGGAAATAATCAGCAACCTGACCATCTACCCAGAAGTTAGCATCTGGTTTTTCAGTTAAGAAAAAGCCTGAACCATGCCCACGTTGACCATATTGCACACAGTTTTTAACGGTTTCCCATACTGGGCGTGCTGTTTGTGCGGCACCAAGTGCTTTTGAAGCATCATCATCAGGTTTACCACCCAAGACCTGTACTGCAGAAGCATGTGAATACGGTGCATGATATTGGTCTGAAGCAAACTGTTCTGCTGCAAATTTCCAGTTACAGTTAATTTCCCATTTATGGATTCCACCAATAACTTCTGAACCACCTTCGCGACGATCAATCAACGCATCAAGATACCAAGCGATATCCCCCATATAACTGCGTAGATCAGGCGTATCCTCTGCCCAGCAACCAAAAATTAAACCTTTATAGATTTCAACACGATTGACTTCAACAAGACCCCATTTTCCTTTGCATGAACCTTGTGGAAAAGCAACATTTTCTAATGGAATATCTTTCAAAGAACCGTCAACACCATAAGACCAGCCATGGTATGGGCAAGTGAATGCACGGGTATTCCCACAGTCTGCATAACTCACGCGCATAGAACGGTGACGGCACTGGTTCAAAAATGCCTTAACTGAACCATCTTTTTGACGGACGACAATAATCGGGTCTTCACCCATATAAGTATTAAAAAAGTCACCAGCCTTCGGAATCTGGCTTTCATGACAAAGAAATAGCCAACAACGCCCAAAAATACGCTCTAATTCAAGTTGATATAATTCAGGGTCAGTGTAAATAGAGGGTGAAATACGTCCATTTTGTGCATCGACTAAGGCATCGATTTCACGCACATCAATTTTTCCACTCATGATCATCGCTCTCCTGCTGCCGCCATCAAATCAAAAGATGGTGGAATCTGTTGGCGTTGATAATGATTTTTTAATACATATAAGTGAAATATTTTATAAGTTTTATTTTAGATATTTTATGAATAATTCTTTATTCTTTTTTATACTAAATTATAGCCAACTTTTTTAATACACTTTTTACCACTGAAATGGATTTTTGCTTGGTTTAGGTATTTATGCCAACAGATTGACTGAAATAAACGAGCATTTTTAGGATTATTGCCATTATGGAATTACGTCATCTTCGCTATTTTATTATGGTTGCAGAAGAGCTGAACTTTAGTAAAGCTGCACTCAAGTTATATACAGCTCAACCTTCTTTAAGCCAGCAAATTAAAGACCTCGAAGAGTATGTCGGGGTAAAACTGCTGCATAGAACCAAGCGTAAAGTAGAATTAACAGAAGAAGGGAAAGTCTTTTTAGAACGGGCAAAAATTACTCTGGCCGAGGCAGACAAGGCTGTCACCATGGCTCGACAAGTCGCCAAATCAAAAAAACATCTCCTCACGATTGGCTTTGTGCCTGTTGCAGAAATGAAAGTATTTCCTTATGTTTTACCGAACCTTAGAGTACAAAATCCTGATTTAAAAATTGAATTATTGAGCATGAATAATACCAACCAAATCGATGCGCTCAAGAAAGGAGAATTAGACGTTGCTTTTATACGAGAGAATCTGAATAACGATGAAATTCAAAGTCAGTTTGTGTTGCGTGAACCCCTGATCTTTCTATTGCATAAAGATCATCCTTTAACCAAGTATGATCGTATTCCTGTGAAAGCATTGAATGGTATTGATTTTATTATTCCTGCTGTTGAACAATCTGCAGTTCTCCACCATACGATTTTAGAATTCGCACAAGCGCATAATATTAAATTTAATATTGTACAAAAAGCAGATAATATTCTCTTTAATATTAATTCAATTGGCATGGGGCTGGGCTGTGCAATTTTACCTGCTTATATTGAGCCATTGACGGTCAATAACACCGTAATTCGCCCCTTAGAAGTTGAATTACCTTATCTTGATTTATTTGTAAGTTATCGAAAACAATCCGAATCTTTAGGAATTAAGAAGCTTATTGAGCTACTCAATAAAGTTTTTTACTTAAATATTAATCGAGACTAAAGTTGATAGTTATCAATTTTAGCTAGTATTTTCATTATATTTATAGACCTAAGTATAAGAAAAAGGATGTACCTCATCCTTTTTCTTTTTTTACAAAATAGGCTTCTTTTATTAAGGGTTATACCCTTTTTATTTTTTCCATGAGCAAAATTAAAAATATCGGTCAATCAAGCACCAGAGAAATACTATAAGCTGACAAAAGAAACCTCTTAAATTTAGACTTTATATGTGATCAAAATATTAAATTTCTTGCATCAGTCCTTTTTTATTTCTCCCTATGGGAGAAAAATAAAGAGGGTGTAGGCAAGTATGAAAGAAATCTATTAAATAAGAGTAAATAAAAATAATAAAAAAGCGATGGCCGAGCAGCCATCGCTGGTGGGGTAACTGTAAAAAAGCATTACAGTTACCTTAAAAATTAGAACTTATACGTATAAGTGGTTGCAATTCGGTTTTCTTTTAAGCTACTGATCTGTCCTTGTACATTATGCCAATCCACATCAATATACATCCATTCGAAACCTAGACCTTTAAATTTACCTTCAGGCACAACGTAGTTTAAAATGAAGTTAAACTCATCTTCTGTTCCTCGACCTGATTTCACACCCTTACTTTCATAATGTGAATCTATATTCCAGCCACCCCAATATTTGGCAGTCGCTTTTAAGCCATTGATTCCCCAGCCAGCAAAATTATAACTATAAGTCATCCCGAATGATTGTTCGTCTTTACGAACAAAACTTGCGACACCCCAGTTATCTAAATACGGCTGTGGTACCCAACCCGCTAATGTTGGGAAATATGGCGCACCAGTTGCAGCACTTGGATTAGACCCTTGTTTACCAAACATTTGTTGATAGCCCAAACTAATCGTCTGATTCTTATAGGTAAATGCCGTTCCTAAAGATAAAGCTTGGTTGTCAATTTTTCCATACAAAGCATCACCTGATTGGCGATTATCAAAAAAACGGATATGGGTGTCTAATTTAGCATCCTTGTTTAAGTTTTCTTTATAACTTAAGCCCAAATAGTTTTGTTGATAGATATTATCGACATCTGCATAAAAATAAGAACCTTGCACATTTTGGTTAAATTTATAATCAACCCCAGCAATATACATTCCGTTGACTTTGCTATCTTTAGACAGGTTTTTCGGCCATAAACCCAAATCCATCGGCTGGTTTTCATAACGCGCATTTATGCTTTTGATGTAACCCAAAGTAACTTTGGTGTTTTTAATATCTTTCGATTCTAACCAAGCACCATTATAAGTCGTTAAAAGTTGTCTAGACGGGTCATAAACCAATACAGGCGTGACAGGAAGTAACTCACCTACACGAATTTCGGTCTGCGCAACTTGCGCTTTTAATGTCACACCAATATGACCAAACTCACGAGCCTGTTTCCCTGTTCCTGGCTTGCCTTCATAAGGTAAAACCCAGTCTGGATTACGATCTCGTCCATCTAAACGTACTGCATATTGGGCTAAAAGATCAGCGCCAACTTTCACCATACCTAAATCAGCATAGCCTGATTTTGTATCTAGAGTCACACCCTGCGACCAACTACCCCAGTTTTTACTTGATGCAGTATCATATTGTCGATCTAAATAGAAATTCTTCAATTTGAGCTGAGTTTGACTATCTTCAAAAAAATCAGCAAACGTATGAGTGCTAGTGATTCCAACACTTGTACCGACAAAAGCCATCCATAAAGCATAACAACGCATTGTCTACTTCCTAATCGAACAATGTAATGAGCGGGCTATAATGTAGAACATGTCAAAGATCGAATATCAGACAACAGTAGTAAACTTTGCCTTGATTTCATTCTAGACAATTAGACAATTTATGCTTTTATATTTAGAAAATATAAATCAACAATGACACTCAGTAGATATTTATTTTCATTAAAAATAAATTATTGTTTTATATTAATTTTTATTTAACAAGAATAAAAATTAATCTTATTTAATTGATTTTTTATTTCAACATAAAAATAGCTACTCCAAGATTTTGTTTTTATTAATAGCTAAAACCTTTCATATTATTGTTAATAAGTATCTTTTTATAAAAAAAGCACCCTAAAAAGGATGCTTCTTTTGAATCGTTTACACCATCAGTTTTAAACTGAAGTAGCGAATGCTTTCGCCTTAGACATGGTCAATGCCAAGTCTTCGATCATATCTTCCTGACCACCGACCGTGCCACGACGTCCTAACTCAAGCAGGATTTCACGTGCAGATACGCCATATTTGGCTTCGGCACGTTTAGCAAACAGCAAGAACGATGAATACACACCTGCATAGCCCAAAGTTGCTGCATCACGGTCAGCACGAATCGGGTGAGTCATCATTGGAATAATAATGTCTTCGGCAATATCCTGAACCTTAAACAGATCTACACCTGTTTCCAGTCCCATACGATTAGCCACTGCAACAAACAGTTCCAGTGGAGTATTACCAGCACCTGCACCTAAACCGGCAGATGCCAAGTCCACACGTACTGCACCTGCATTCACCGCAGTAATCGAGTTCGCCACACCCATACCTAAGTTATGGTGACCATGGAAACCGATTTCTATTTCTGCTGGCAGGTTGGCACGCAAGATACCCACACGATCCGTTACATCTTGTGGCAACAAATAACCCGCAGAGTCAGTGACATAAATACAGTTGGCACCATAAGACACCATTTTCTGTGCTTCTTCGAGCAATTTCTCTGGAGAGGCCATGTGTGCCATCATCAGGAAGCCTACGGTATCCATACCCAGTTTACGCGCAGCCGTAATATGCTGTTCAGAGACATCGGCTTCGGTTGAATGCGTTGCAACGCGAATGGTTGCAACACCGACATCATGTGCCATTTTGAGATGGTCGACCGTTCCAATACCAGGTAGTAATAGTGCAGAGACTTTGGCTTGTTTCAGATGTGGAATCACTGCTTTGAGATATTCTTCATCGCTGGCTGCTGCAAAGCCATAGTTGACCGAGTTACCGCCTAAGCCGTCACCATGGGTCACTTCAATTAAAGGCACACCTGCATCATCTAGTGCAGTTGCAATTTTCACCATTTGCTCTGGTGTGGTTTGATGGCGCATTGGATGCATACCATCACGTAAAGTCATATCATTAATAATAATCTTAGACATGTGGTCATCCTTTTAAGCTTCGGCTGTTTCGAGTAAACGTTCTGCAAACATTTCTGCGGTACGCGCAGCAGCAGCAGTCATAATGTCAAGGTTACCCGCATATTTGGGTAGGAAGTCGCCCAGCCCCTCAACTTCAAGGAACATGGATACGCGATTGCCATCAAAGACCGGACCGTTCACCAGTGTGTAACCCGGGACATATTTTTGAACTTCTTTGATCATGGCATGCACAGATTGTGTAATCGCGGCCTGATCGGGTTCACCTTCCACTAAACAGTGCACGGTATCACGCATCATCAATGGTGGCTCTGCAGGGTTAATGATAATGATCGCTTTGCCTTGTTTGGCACCACCGACCTCTTCAATTGCGCCTGCTGTGGTACGGGTAAATTCATCGATATTTTTACGGGTACCAGGGCCGACCGATCGGGTCGATACTGTGGCAATAATTTCGCCATATGCAACAGGTTGAACACGTGAAATTGCAGCCACCATCGGAATCGTCGCTTGCCCACCACAGGTCACCATGTTGACGTTTGGCAATTCACCTGCTTCAAGCAAGGTTTCCAGATTCACAGGTGGGACACAGAAAGGCCCAATCGCAGCAGGCGTCAAGTCAATCATCTGGACACCCAGTTCATTTAACTTACGGCTGTTTTCAGCATGTACATATGCAGAGGTTGCATCAAAAGCGATTTTGATATCATCAGCAATTACGTGTGGCAACAAACCATCCACACCTTCAGCGGTGGTTTTTAAACCCAATTTTTCTGCACGTGCCAAACCTTCAGAGGTTGGGTCAATTCCGACCATCCAGACGGGTTCTAAAAATTTGCTACGTTGAAGTTTGTAAAGCAAGTCAGTCCCAATATTCCCTGGCCCAATCAATGCACATTTAATCTTTTTCATGAACAACTTCCCTAAAGAACTAGATTATTCAGCAGCAAAAGCAGCTGTTACTGAACCAAAACCTTCGATTTCAACGTGAAATTCATCACCTGGATTCGCGACCACCATCGGCCCAAGCGCACCCGTTAAAATAATATCGCCGGCAAGAAGTGGACGACCACGACGCACCATTTCATCTGCCAGCCAAACAGCGGCATTTAATGGGTTAGAAAGACAAGCTTTGCCAACACCTTGAGAAACCACTTCATTGCCGCGGGTCATGGTCATTTTGCAATTTACAAGATCCAGCTGATCCAGTTTGACTGGACGTGAACCTAAAACATAAGCAGCTGAAGAGGCATTATCTGCAACAGTATCAATCAACGAGATTTTCCAGTTTTCGATACGGCTATCCACCACTTCGATTGCAGGCAACGCATATTCGGTTGCGCCAATAATGTCTGCATAGGTGTGTTCTTTTTGGGTTAAATCCTGATTAATGATTAACGCAATTTCAGCTTCAACTTTAGGTTGGATCAATAAACCTGCAGGAATGGCTTCACCATCACCATAAGCCATATCGGCAAACAACATACCAAAATCGGGTTGGTCAACGCCCAGTTGAGTTTGAACAACCTTAGACGTCAATCCAATTTTACGACCCACCAAACGGCGGCCTTCAGATAATGCATGTTGTGTATTCACTTCCTGAACAGCATAGGCGATATCGACATCAGCACTTTCTCCGCCAAGTTCAGAACGAATGGGAGCGATTGCAGTTCGAGAGAATTCAGCAGTACGTAAAGCTTGTGCAACTAATTCAACAACACCAGAATTCGACATTAATTTTTCCTTAAACTACGAAATGTAATTTTCTTATTACAAACAATGAGTGAATCATTGAGTGAGATCTGAAAATTTCCACAGTAGCCAAATGAATGAATGCTTACAGCGATACGGTATCTGGCTATCTATAAAAACGTGTATTTAAATAAACATATTTAGAATCAAGAAAATGCTATTTTTATTCCAATAGTTATTTTGTTTTTTATAATAGTTAGAAATGATATATGTTATTTTTAGTGGCTCTTTCATAAAAAAAAGACTTAAAAATCATTGAACTAATTAATTTCAATAGTCGTAGTACAGAGCTAATATTTCAAATATTGCTAATTTCTACGACTAATAGCTAATAAAAAATTGTCTTCGGTTAGGATAATGAATTAATAAAATAATATTAAGATATTGTTTTTATTAAATAAGTTAAAATTTATAGCCATTTTTACTTCATTATTAGAATCTAAAAAAATTTAAAATAGATGAAATTTAAATTGAATGTCGATAGAAAAAAATGATCGTCAAATCAAAAAAATATACTCATTAATTTCTATAAAATACTTGTTTTTCAGTTGTTTATAGTTTTTATGTTGTTCTCAGTCTGCTTTATTGAGCCGATATAACGACTATCGACTAGGTTGTACAGATTTCAGTATTGGCGGTTAATTGAATAAATGAATGAATGTCAATGGAATGGATTTCGCTGTGAGTACTAAGCAAATTGATTACAATGCCCAAGTGGCAATTTTAGGTGCAGGTCCTGTTGGCTTAACAATCGCTAATTATTTAAGCAAGCAAGGCATTTCCGTCGTTGTGGTAGAAAAGCTGGATAGCTTGATTGATTACCCTCGTGCAATTGGTATTGATGATGAAGCTTTACGCACAATTCAGTCGCTTGGCTTAATTAATAAAGTTTTACCACATACAACACCAAACCATGCCATGCGCTTTTTAACGCCAAAAGGTCATTGTTTTGCAGATATTCAACCGATGACGCGCGAATTCGGTTGGCCTCGTCGAAATGCATTTATCCAGCCTCAAGTGGATAATGTCCTACTCGAAAGCTTACAACAGTATAAAACTGCAACAGTTCTTTTCTCGCGTGATTTAACTCAATTTAGTCAAGATGCAAATGGCGTGACACTCAATATTGAAACCGCAGATCAAAAATCTGAGGTGGTTCATGCGCAATACTTGGTTGCTTGCGATGGTGGTAACTCGATTGTCCGACGTACATTAAATATTGGTTTTGATGGAAAAACAGCACCAAATCAATGGATTGTAGTTGATATTGAAAATGATCCACTAGCAACACCGCATATTTATTTATGCTGTGATCCTGTTCGCCCATATGTTTCGGCAGCCCTACCGCACGGTATACGTCGTTTTGAATTTATGGTCATGCCAGGTGAAACTCAAGAAGAACTGAGCAAACCTGAAAATATCAACAAACTTCTCTCTAAAGTGCTTCCAAACACGAACAATATTGAAGTCATTCGTCAACGCGTATACACGCATAATGCACGTATCGCCGATAAATTTCGTGTTGACCGCATTTTACTGGCAGGTGATGCTGCGCATATTATGCCAGTATGGCAAGGTCAGGGATACAATAGCGGTATGCGTGACGCCTTTAATCTTGCGTGGAAACTGGCTTTGGTTGTTCAAGGTAAATCAGGTGCTGCCTTACTGGATTCGTATCAGGTTGAACGCAAAGACCATGCTAAAGCCATGATTGATCTATCTGTGATGGCAGGTCATGTACTTGCTCCACCAAAAGTATGGCAAGGCTTTGTCCGAGACAGTATTGCTTATGCTCTTAATTACATTAAGCCAATTAAACAATACTTATTAGAAATGCGTTTTAAACCAATGCCGCAATATAAAGATGGCGCATTGGTAACAGACGGCAATAAAAAATCACCGATCGGTAAGATGTTTATACAACCTCAGGTGAAACTCGAATCAGGTGAAACGGCGTTACTCGATGACGTCATTGACAATGATTTTGCAATCATTGCATGGGGCGTTGATCCTAAATGGGGAATTAATGATGCAACCATGAAAAAATGGAAATCATTAGGTGTGAAATTTATTCAGGTTCTCCCTGCAGTTCAGATTGATAATCCTCAGCGTAAAAAACTTGATGGGGTGATTACAATTGGTGATCTTGATGTCGATATACGCAGTTGGTTTGGTAAAACTTCTCAATCAATCGTGATCTTGCGCCCAGACCGTTTTGTGGCAGCACTTGCTATTCCACAAACGCTCAATAGCATCAGTAATGAGTTATTTGCAAAACTATATTCATAATCATGCCTTTCATAAAAAAGGTCGCCTCATGAGCGACCTTTTTTATTTGCCTTTAATGAAAATTGCTTAAAATTTATAACATCAATCTACATCAATCTACATCAATCTACTTTCATGATTGTTGAGTTCCCTTTGGAAAGTCTCCCGATGTAGAAAGAAATTCAACTGATGAAAGAAGCCTATTATCTATATAAGATTAATATAAAAGTATTCTTTTAAGATCTTTAAAATCAAATCAATCGTTTCATTTTTTTGATTTTTTCGGTAGTTCACATACAAATCAATCATGGGTAAAGACTCAATCGTACTTTTGACGACCACTTTGTCGCCAAGTAAGGGAGTGACATACAATGGTACTAGACTCCAGCCAACGCCCATACCCACCAAGTTCACATTCAATAAAATATTATTCGAATACTGAACAATATTAGGTGTAATTTTTTCTTGTTTAAAAAAATTCTGAATAATTTTGTATAGCTGCGGTGAAGCAATCTCATCACTGACAATAAAATCTTGCTGGTTAAAACTTTTAATACTGATTTGTTTTAACTTGGCGGTCGGTGAATCTTTAGGAACAATTAATGCCAGAGGTTCTTGAAAGATGTGAAATGACTCAAACTCCTTTGTTTCATCAGTATACCGTGTAAAAGCAATGTCAAT
Source organism: Acinetobacter brisouioides (assembly GCF_004331075.1). GTDB lineage: Bacteria > Pseudomonadota > Gammaproteobacteria > Pseudomonadales > Moraxellaceae > Acinetobacter. The sequence goes on from NZ_SJNX01000008.1 coordinate 101,158, forward strand.
TTCACCTTTTTTCAGCGCTTTAAATTGATCTGCATCGGTTAAACTTTGAAAATTAATATTTAAATTTGGAAAGTGTGCACGAATATTCGGCATGATATAGGGAAATACTTTCATCTCTGCGACAGGGACAAAACCTATATTTAAGTGATCGTGATTTAATTTGGATACTTGGCGAGCATCATGTATGGCTTTTTCAGAGTGCTCCAAGCAAAGTAACGCCTCTTTTAAAAATGCTTTCCCTTCTTCTGTAAGTTCTACCTTACGGTTAGAGCGTAAGAGAAGCTGTACACCGACTTCTTGTTCTAAGTCCCTGATTTGCTGACTGAGTGAAGGTTGTACTGTACACATTTTTTGTGCTGCTTTAGTAAAATTTAATTCTTCAGCAACAGCAACAAAATACCGTAAATGACGTAATTCCATAACTTAATTGATCTTCCCTAGATGCCTTAATCATACCTATCAAAAATTCATACTTGCAAAAAAACTTACATTTTTATACCCAGTCTGAATCAACATTGTTTATCCCCTTTTTTGTTATAGAAAGAAACAAAAAAGAAGTCTAATAAAACCATCCCATAATGAGATTATATTTTTACGATGACAAAGGTATGAATCAAAAAAAAACGTCATATTATATGATTATTTTGGACTTATTGGTTTGCAATGATCTATTTTTACTATCGCTTAATCAAAAATAACTATTTATAAATAAATAATTGAAATATATATAAATTCACAACATTTGTATTAAAAATATTTTATTTATAAACCTAAAACAAGCCTGCTTTATTATTTAATCGTGATTATACCCGACTATTGTCTTGATATTTATTCGTGATGATTAAACAGAGAATAAGAAGCCGAATCGTGGGTTTAAAACGATTTGTATATTATTGATGGAGATCAATCATGGCACAAATACAAACAGGGAAAGTACAGAAAATTTTAACGATTTTTTTGTGTTTTTTGGTCGCATTCTTTGAAGGTTATGATCTTCAAGCTCCAGGTATTGCGGCTAAAGGAATTGCCACAACTTTTGGTTTAGGCAAAGTCGAAATGGGATACGTATTTAGTTTAGGCGTATCTGGAATGTTATTTGGCGCATTCTTTGGCGGACGGCTTGCTGATTATTTAGGACAAAAGAAAGTCCTGATGCTTTCTATCGCAGTTTTTGGCATTTTTATGGTTGTAACCGCATTAGCGCCAAACATTGAAGTTTTATATATAGCACGATTCTTTACAGGCTTAGGCTTAGGGGCTGCAATGCCTGCCATGATTTCAGGTGTAGGTGATGAAGCCACTGAAAAAAATCGGGGCAAGTTAAATAGCCTGATGTATTGTGGTTTGCCCGTAGGTGCAAGTTTTGTCGCAGTTCTGGCGATATTTTTACCAGAGGTTAAATGGCAAACATTGTTTTTGATTGGTGGGATAAGCCCCTTATTTTTGATTCCTTTCATGTCTTTTGTTCTTAAAGACAAGCCTAAATTCGTCGCAGACGCGCAGACTTTTACGGTTATGCCAAGCACACTGAAAGTTTTGTTTAAAAACAAGCAATATAGAAATACCATTCCACTTTGGATCAGTTTTTTCTTTACCCTAATGATCAATTACATTTTAATTAGTTGGTTACCTAACTTATTGATGGAACAAGGTTTAGAAAAACAACAGGCCTTTATGGTCATGCTCGTCTTCCAAATCGGTGCAATTGTGGGCACTTTAGCTTTTGGTTTTTTACTGGATCGCCTAAAACTTTGGCAATTAACCACCATTATCTATAGCGGTTTGTTTATTGCATTGAGTCTACTGTTCACGACAACGTCTATTCCAGTGTTAATCGTTGCAGGCATTATGGGCGGAATTTTCTCTACAGGTGGTCAATCCATTCTTTACGGTATTTCCCCTATTTTCTATTCAGGTATGGGGAAAGTCACTGGAGTCGGAAGTGCAATTTCTCTAGGTCGCTTGGGTGCCATGACAGGCCCACTATTAACAGGGAAAATTTTGGCATTAGGTTTAGGAACAACAGGTATTTTGATGGCGAGCTTGCCTACGGTAGTCATTTCGGCTGTTGCTGTAGCATCACTCTCAAACTTTAAATCTGCCCAAAACCAAAAGAAGCCAAGTTGATTGTAATTTTAATTTCCTTAGCAATATGAATTGTTCTATCTAGATAAATGTTGAATAGTTTCGGCATAAAAATAGCGAGTCTGATCTATACAGACTCGCTATGCTTTCGATACTGCTCAATGGCAAAATAAACATTGGGCAGCATCATTTAAAAAAACTGATCTTAAAGCGAATTGGTTTGCTGAAAGGATTGCATATCAATCACGAAACGGTATTTTACGTCGCTTTTTAACATACGCTCAAACGCATCATTAATGGTTTGCATTTCGATCATTTCCACATCTGCTGTGATGTTATGCTCGCCACAGAAGTCCAAAAGCTCTTGTGTTTCCTGGATTCCACCAATCACTGAACCTGCCACAGAACGGCGTCCCATGATCATTGGTACGGTATGTGGTTTGATCTCACCCAAATAACCAACCAAAACCAGTGTTCCATTCAATGCGAGTGTTGGGATATACGGGTTCAGATCATGCTCATACGGCACAGTGTCAATAATCAGGTCAAACTGATTGGCTGCGGCTCGCATTTGTTCAGCATCGGTTGATAGAACTACGTGATCTGCGCCTAATTGTTTGGCATCTTGCTCTTTACTGACGGAACGGGTAAATAAAGTCACTTCCGCTCCGAGTGCATGAGCCAACTTAATCGCCATATGCCCTAAACCACCTAACCCAACAACCGCAACTTTACTGCCCTGACCGACATTCCAGTGACGTAGTGGCGACCATGTGGTAATCCCTGCACACAACAACGGCGCAACCGCTTTGCTGTCGAGATTTTCAGGAACTTTCAGCACAAAATCTTCTGAGCAGATAATGGTTTGTGAATAACCTCCATAAGTTGGGCGATGATCATGCAAGTCTTCGCTTGCATAAGTTTGGACATGTCCATTTTCGCAGTACTGTTCCAAACCTGCATCGCATGCTGAACAGTGGCGACAAGAATCCACCAAGCAACCAATCCCGACCAAATCACCGACTTTGAATTTATGCGCTTTCGCACCTGTTGCTGTCACACGCCCAACAATTTCATGTCCAGGAACAATCGGATAACGGCTAAAACCCCAGTCATTACGTGCCTGATGTAAGTCAGAATGGCACACGCCACAATACTCGATCTGAATGGTGACATCATCTTCACGTGGATCACGGCGTTCAAAGGTAAACGGGGCTAAAGGGCTAGTTGCAGACTGAGCTGCATAACCCAAGACTTTAATGCTCATTGTGTTCTCCAGAAGCTAAATATTGTTCATCTACCACGTGTTCTAACCAAGTCACGACCTGACCCTGTTGTGCTTCCTGCAATGCAATATGGGTCATAAACTGCTGTTCCGATGCACCGTGCCAGTGTTTTTCATTGGGTGCAATCACCACAATATCGCCAGGTTGAATCATCTGGCGTGGTTCGCCCCATTTCTGCACATAACCCAAACCTGCGGTGACCAGTAGAATCTGACCCAGTGGATGAGTATGCCAAGCGGTACGGGCTTTGGGCTGAAAGGTTACACGTCCACCACTGACATAAGCAGGTGCTTGCTGTGCAAATAAGCTATCAATATGGACTATGCCACTAAACCAGTCTGGCGAACCTTGCTGAGACTGATGCTGGGCATTTTTAAGCACTTGCATGGACTTCACCTCTTTTTCAAAGCGGTCTGTCATTAGAACCGTAAAATCAGTATAGAAATTTCACAGCAAAACAGTTGTTCCATTCCTCTTACAAATTTGCCTATTTCTCCAAAAAAATGTTGCTTACTCTAGGTTTCTTGACAAATTGCGACTATGTTTGGGGAAGTTACAAATGTGAAAAGGTCAGGCAGTGTCAAACTTGGAAATGGGCTTAAATGAAATTTTGGGGCGTAGCATCGCGCAGTGGACTCAAGGTCAGCATCATGTGCAAACGCCAATCACAGGTTTGAGCTTAAGCCGCTGGGAGCAGCCGAATGAACCAACCAGTTATGTGATGGATGCTAGTTTGTGTCTGATTGCACAAGGTCAAAAGCAAGTCATGCTGAGTCAGGAAATTTACACGTATGACGCCAGTCATTTTCTGTTTACGGCAGTCGATTTTCCTGTGATTGCACAAATTACCGAAGCATCTCCAGAACGTCCATACCTCAGTGTGTTACTGAAACTTGATCCGCATTTACTGGCGCAAATCATGCTCGAAGCACAGATTTCTTTTCAGCCCTCTAGACGTGAGCGAAAAGGTGTTGCGGTGGGTACACTCACACCAGATATGCTCAGTGCTTTTATTCGACTCATCAATCTGTTAAATACCCCTCAGGATATTGCTGTATTAGCCCCTTTAATTATTAAAGAGATCTTTTACCGACTACTGATCAGCCCACAGGGTGAACGTCTCAAGCAAATTGTCACGATGGGAACTACAGGACATCGGATTATTCGCGCGATTGATTGGATTAAACACCAGTTTACCCAGCCCTTGCGTGTGGAAGAGCTTGCCAAGAGTATGGGCATGAGCGTATCAAGTTTTCACCAGCATTTTCGGGACATTACCAGTATGAGCCCGCTTCAATATCAAAAAAGCCTGCGCTTAACCGAAGCACGGCGTCTACTCATGACCGAAAATCGTGATATTTCTTCTGCCAGCTTGCAGGTCGGCTATGAAAGTTTGTCGCAATTTTCCCGTGAATATAAACGTTTCTTTGGCGCACCGCCGTCGGAAGATATTAAACATTTATCACTGAGTACGTTTTCGTCCCAACAGTAAAGCCAAGAAGATGGGATATTCATCATACAGCTAGAAAAGACATGATCGCCGTTCGGGTAAGCGAAGATCTGGAAATGGCCTTGGTTACTTCACCTGAGTATCCTGGCACAGCATGGCAGCCCAACATAGCTCAATACTTTATATCAGCATCGTAGTATTGGTATGCTCTTACCCACCTATGACAAAATTATGGACTGGGAGTTTTTAGATTCATCAGGCAACACCATAAGCTTGCAGCCAAAATTTTTCATGATTGTGAGCCATGCAAGGCTAAAAGTGAAAGCAGCAATTGATCGTTTAGGAATGACTTGGTTACCTAAAAGCATAGTCACACAAGAGCTGGCAACAAGACAATTGAGAGAAATCTTCAGTGAAAGTAATATACGTTATAGCGGATACTCTATGTATTATTACTGCTTTTTCATCTATTTATTGAAGCTATGCGCTTAGATTAATATTTCTTATGATCAAAAAATTATTTCAAAACAGAATTTTATTGTGCTGTCTAGATTATTTTAAAATTTGGTCGCTGCATGTCCGACCGCTCACAGACAATGAAATTGCCCTTGCATCTACAGTCTTTGGCAATCTGATCGATTATCAGCAAGTTCGTATCTGGAATACGCCGTTTTTACCGTGGCAGCCCATTGGCATGTTCATGGCGCCTATCGGTGCAATCTTTGTGAACCCTGAAAATTATTCATTGGACTATGCACAAGAGTCACAGGTTTATCAGGCTGTTTTCATTCATGAACTCACTCATGTATTACAATTCCAACAAGGCAGCTCAGTATTGATGAAAGGTGCAATTTTACAAACGGCCTATTATCTAAGCTTGAAACACTATAACCCATATGCTTACACACTAAAAAAGCATAAAGCATTTACAGATTATAATATCGAACAACAAGGCGATATTGCCCGTGATATCTTCTTGGGTAAAATTCCTAATATTCTGCTCAACCCGAAAAAATAGCGACTGACTGGCATATTGTGTAACTCAATGCGCAGGGCGAGCCGATGGCATTTTTGGAGATAAGATCGTATCTGCCTTCAAGTACATCATTTATTCTGAACTATGCTTTTGGCCTGATTGAATCTTTATTTTTGAAACCTGTTTAGGAGAATGGTCGTGGTATATCAACTGACATGTCCATCCCACACTCCTATCAACTTCTCACAATTTAGAATTTAAACAAGCTCAAGTTGTCGACCATCTTGAGTCACTTTAATTTTGATATTTTTATACTTACGTTTATTTGGATTCATTGCTGATCCAACAACCTCTTGCATGAACTGACGATCATTCATCAACTCTGCATAAACTTTATAGCCAATTAGGATTTTCTCAGGTTTTTTATTTTTAACTGCGAATTCCTCGATTAGATTATTTAAATTTTGGAGGTCCGATTGATTATCCATGATAGCCCACTCTAAAAAATGATGCATATTATAGGCATACGTTTGTGAAAGAACGATGAAATGCAAGTTTATTTCATCGATACAGCCAGAGATTAGTATAGATTTTATTCATCAAAATAAAATATTCCCTCTTTTTTCAAGCTTATAAAATGTGTTAGCCTTAAGCTACGTGCTCTTAGATTAAAAAATTCTAGTTTGTACAATACTTAATAGATGAAATACTACTAGAAATTCTTATAGATGAGACACTTACATTTAAAAACGATCAAAATCTAACAAAAGTATTCAGTGTCTAAGGACAGCTTAGGAGTAATTTACATGGCTTATAAACATATTTTAGTTCCAGTTGATGGTTCAGAAACCTCATTAGCAGCAGTCAAACAGGCCGCATGTATTGCAAAAGCATTTAGCAGCAAAGTAACCGCTGTCTGTGTTTTGGCTGTTGATCCTTTTGTTGCCGTTGAGTTTGTAAACACTGATCAATTTATTAATGATTATGTGGCTAAAGCCAAAGAAGAAATTCAGGAAATTCTTGAACAGGCAAAATCTTTGTTTGCTCAAGAAGGCGTAACTGCTGAAACTCAAATTCTTGAAGGTCAAACCATACATAAAGTGATTGTTGAAGCAACCAAAGACCTTGGTGCTGATCTGATTGTCATTGGTTCACATGGTCGTAAAGGGATCAAAAAACTGTTCTTGGGTAGTGTTACTCAAGCCATCCTTTCTGAAGGCACTGTTCCTGTGCTTGTTGTACACAAATAATCCCGATTAGAAAAAAATAACCCACAAATATTTGTGGGTTATTTTTTTAAGTTTGCTGTAATTTTTATCTTAATGAATGATTTTACAGCTACTCGTTTCATCTACATTACAAATACTCGCATGTGCCATCGCACGGTCTTGAGTATTTTCAGAAAATACAGCTGATTTACTTGAAGGATGCGTTTCTGCATGACTAGAAGCGAAAACTCCTCCACTACCCGATTTTCCTGCCAGTGCCAAAATATCATTGGCAAGCATGTCACCAAATTTGGTATATCCTGAAGCAGAGAAATGCACGCCATCTCTGGCAGCATCGCCACGTGCTATCCAGTTTTTCATGCTACAACGGCCACCCATTGCCTCTTGCCAATCCCAAAACAAGGTATGAGCTTGACTGGCAACTTGGCGCTGCATATTTTGAAATACACTTAATTGTGTTGGACGTATACCACACTCACCCGATTTGTCTTTTAAGCTTTCAGGTGCAGAAACTATCAGAATTGCACTATGCGGTGAAGCTTCACGAATATCATGAATTCGGTTAAGTAAGATCTGTTTTTGTTGCTCAAGATCATGATAACTGTAGGCTTCATTGGTTCCATACGCCAAAATAATTAAATCAAATTTGAGTTGCCCAAGCTGCTGTTGCCAATCATTACTCCAGTTATTCCAAGACTGCAATTGCGCACCATTAACTCCCAGTGCAGAAACAATTGCACCTGAACCTGTTGCATTTTTTGCCCACCAGCCACCCAATGCCGATTGCGGATTATGTGGCGCCGTAATTGTAAAAGGTAAATGGGCTTCGAAAGTTTGCAATTGCCATGTGTTATTTTTAATTGGCGCGCTTAAACGAAAATGCTGACCACGACTGTCTGTAATCTGAAAGTCACTATCTCCAGCACCCTGACGAATACTGACGGTAATCTTTTGTAGTTGTTCTGACTGTTTGGCTTTAATGGTGAGCGTAGCACCATCCGTAGCAGGATGGGCAATTAATCCACCTAAGGTATAGTTTTCATTGGCCTGAGTGCGAATCGAAATAGGCTGCCAATTGTTATTTTCGTAACCGAAACGAGTCAGGCGCTGACCAGAAAAATACATGGGCATTCCCCAACCCATTCCGCCATTTCCTAAAGTATTTTGTAATGTGGTTCTTAAAGCATTACTCATATAGTCCGCAGCGGTGTGTGAATCGCCGAACTGAACGACATTGAGCTTGTGTTGCTGAATGCTTTTAACCAGTTGAGGAGTATTGGGTTCTTGGAAATTGGAGAGATTGCCTGCAAATGCAGAAATATGAATAACAGATGCAGCCAACAAAAGGCCGCACCGTTTTAATTCTTTCATTTTCATTCAAAAATCGCTTTAATTTGTTAAATGTAAGTATTGCAAAATATTGTGCGCGATGATTTTCTGTCCTTCAACTGTAAAATGTATCCCATCCGCACTCCGCATTTTCACATTTCCATTTTCTGTGTTGAGTGTTTCTGCAAAATGGTTGTTTTTTCCACCAACAATTGGGCGGGAGTCAATCACGAATTCTTGCGCTTTTTGCACTTCACTTTGAATGACTTGATTCAAATAGATCATTTGTTCATTTAGCTGATCTTTATGCATGTTCGGTGGTGTCAACCACATCACACTGACATGATGTTTACGTGCTTCATTTAAAATACTGTCAATACGGGCACGATATTCTGCTTCCCATTCTGAAGACTTAAAGGTAAGCCAATGTTTGGTTGATGCATTAAACATATCCCAAGGGTCATTCGGCCCTAAAAATACAATCATTACTTTAATGCGTGGGTTGCTGTTTAATGTTTCACGAATGGTTTTTGGCCAGTCAAAGAATTTTGGATAAGTCAGCCCTGTGCTTTGTTTACTCAAGTTCACTGTCTGAATACCTTTTTCTTCGAGAACTTTTTGTACATGTGGCGCAACCCCTTGCATCATGGAGTCACCCGCAAAAAAGACCTGATCTTGTCCCGTCAATATAAAGCGTTGGTCAAATGCCTGTTTGGCTTTTTGTTTTTCGAGCAACGCCAATTTAATCTGTTCTTCTTTTAAGCGTTTTGCTTCGGCGGCTTTATATTCAGGTGTATATGCATAATCTTGATTAAACCCGTCAATCATACGACTGTTGATTTGATTGACATGCTCATCATATTGCCCATTTTCACGATATAAATAATCACCAATTTCTCCACCCAGATGCCAGATATGAAACTGATCTAAAATCGCAAATGGACTATCTTTATGATAGGTCTGCTGAAAATAAGCATTGACCGAATTTTGCATAATCCATATGGACGTTAAGGCAAAAGCCAGCAAAATAAAAAGCACATATAAAAAATTCTGACGCTGCGCCAGATGATCCTGAACACATTCGGGTTGTTGAGTTTGTTCTAATGATGAACTGATAATATCCGTGTCAGAAGTTTGCATAAATAAATCCTGGAATACCTGAAGGTGCGCAGATCAGCACAAGTAAAAACACGATAAATAAAGGAATTGAAACGGCATATTTGGGAATTCGGCTAAAAACTTCAGCCAATTTGTGCGTGTTATTTCGCACCAAAGGATAAAGTACCCAAGCAAGCAGCAATACACCTAGCAAATACAATGGGTTGTTTGACCAAGACACATTCACTGTGTTGCTAAATAGCGCATGGAAAACTTGTAGTGCTTCATCTAAACTTTTTGCTCGGAAAAATACAAAGCAGAAACAAACAAAGTGAATCGTGAAAAATATGCCAACTGCTTTGCCTAACCAGCCCGTATTTGCCAATACATTACGAGACTCTCTTGGCGTGACCTGACGGACTTTTTCATAAATTTTATCGCCAATATTCAGCGCAACTAAACCAACGCCGTGTAATAGCCCCCACAAGAAGAAGTTCCAGCCTGAACCGTGCCACACGCCAGACAAGACCATAGCAATCAATAAATTCGCTTGTGTACGTGCAAACCCACCACGGCTTCCCCCCAGTGGAATATAAATATGGTCACGAATCCAAGTTGACAAGCTAATATGCCATTTGTCCCAGAAATCTCGAATATTATGTGCTAACAGTGGCGCGCGGAAATTGACAGGTAAACGGAAACCAAGCAGTAGACCAAATGCAATCATCATTTCGCTATAACCAGAGAAATCGAGAAATAATTGCAAGGTATAGCCATAAATGGCGCACAATACTTCTAAAGAATGATATTGCATCGGGTTGGCAAATACAGGATTGACCCAATGATCTGCAAGCCAGCCTGCAATCCACCATTTTTTAATCAGTGCCAGTAAAATTAGTGCAAAAGCCAAACTTGGATACAAAATCTTGCGTGGTTCAGTTTGGCAAATCTGTGCACTCATTCCACAAGGTTGTTGATTGATGTCAGTCAAGCCTTTGGCACTTTGTGCGCGAGCAATTGGCCCTGCCGTAATGGTGGTAAAAAATGAAAAATGGAGTAGCAGCTGTGGCAAATTAAAACGTGGAACTTCTATTTCATTTTGATAACGACTTGATAGATAGCTAATCGATTGAAATGAGTAATAAGAAATTCCCAAAGGCAACAATAAATTCGAAGCCAAAAATGAACTGTCTAAATGCATTGCATCAAGTACAAGGCTGGTTTCCTGGCGAAAGAAGTCATAATATTTAAAAAATGCCAATTGAATCAGCGTGAGAATAAGCCCTGAAACAAAGATTTTTTTCTTATGTTGCTGCCAGCGATCCATGGCAATAGAAAGTGCATAAATAACACAGCTATAACTGGCAATAATAGTCACTGCAATCCAGTTAGACATTAATAAAATACATAAATAACTGGCGATAATCAGCACAATATTTTGTATTTGAGGCATCTTCCGTAAGCCCCAATATAGACAGAAAAAACCTATAAAAGAGAGTGCGAACTCAATTGAAAGAAAGGAAAACATGAGTGAAAAGGTTGCACATAAAATTTTCACGCATATTATACTAAGTTTCTACAAAAAGTATGATCTCTTATAAAAATAATAAAAATATCATGCTGATAGTTTTTTCCTATTGGTGAAATTTTTAATCATATAAACCACTGATATTTATTAAATAAATTAATTTACAAATAGCAATTCTTTGTAATACAATAACTTGCATAATATCCATTTACTTAAAAAAAATGATTCAATGTTTTTTCTGATGGTCATGGTTATTCTTTGTTTTTATTACAATTATACGCAAAGAATAACAAAATCCATTTTTTATACACATATTTTCTGTATATTTATTAATAAATTATATAGATCTTAGAAAAGGGGCAAAAATGAACGAACCACTGGATATTGATGTGATTCGTGAGTTATCAGATGATATCGTAAGTGTACTCAAGTCACTGGGCAATAAAGACCGTTTGCTGATTTTGAGTTTACTGATGAATGAAGAGCTGAATGTTTCTGAAATTGAAATGAAAAGTCAAATTCTACAACCAACACTCTCCCAGCAACTCATGATTTTGCGTAAAAATAATATCGTCACCACTCGCCGTTCAGGCAAACAAATTTTTTACTCTATAAAAGATCAACGTTTTATCAAAATCTTAAACAATATTTATCATTTCCATCTTGCCTCTCCTGCAGTATTAATTGCAGAGTAAGGTATGCTTAATTAAACGGTGATTTTTGTTTATTTTAACAACAAACTATAAGATTACGCCTTATTCACCGTTTAATTAAAAAATATTTAAAATCAAACTCTTAAATAATAATATTTTCATTTCATTCATAATATTCGGCTTTTTATCGCAATAAAAATGCAAGATTTTGGGTTTTTTCTATAGAATACTCAACCTTTCTTTTCTGTAGGTTTAGAACCTTAATTGGTTTTTAAGGCGTTCTTATGCTTTTAGCTATTAAGCAATCTAGTTTAGTGACTAGAATTGTAATTGCGATTATTTTAGGGGTTTCTGTTGCCCTGTTCTTCCCAAACGTTGCACCTTACTTGAGCCTTTTAGGTGATATTTTCATTAAGGCATTGAAATCAGTTGCACCTATTTTAGTGTTTGTACTGGTCATTTCCTCAATTGCAAATTTTCAGGCAGCGCAAAGCGCTAAAAATTTCAAACCTGTTTTGATTATGTATACAGTAGGCATGTTACTTGCCGCTCTAAGCGCTGTCATCGCTGATCATTTATTTCCAACAACACTTATTTTGCATTTAGCCAGTGACCAGTCTTTACAGCCACCAAACAGTTTAAGTGTAGTTCTTAAAAATTTGGTCTTGAGTTTTGTCTCTAATCCAATCATTGCATTAAGCGAAGCCAATTTTATTGGGATTTTGGCTTGGGCATTAATTCTTGGCGTAGCGTTTCGTCATAGTTCAAATTCAACCAAAGCCTTCTTGCACGACAGTGCAGAAGCCATTGGAAAAGTGATTAAACTGGTGATTGGGTTTGCACCAGTGGGGATTTTTGGTTTAGTTGCCGTAACTTTTGCGAACTCAGGTATAAATACCCTGATTAGCTATACACATTTATTGGCTGTTTTACTCGGCACGATGTTCTTTGTTGCTCTAATCATTAACCCGATTATGGTGGCGCTGGTGATTAAAGGTAACCCGTACCCATTGGTACTTAAATGCTTACGTGAAAGTGGTATTACTGCATTTTTTACGCGTAGCTCCGCGGCGAATATTCCAGTGAACTTAGATCTCGCTCGCCGTTGTGGGGTGGATGAATCTACGGCCAATGTGATCATTCCTTTAGGTTCCACCATTAATATGTCTGGTGCAGCCGTGACCATTACCACATTGGCACTGGCGACAGTGAACACTTTGGGTATTCAGACTGATTTGACCACCATGATCATTTTATGTGTGGTTGCGACCATTTCTGCATGTGGTGCTTCTGGTGTTGCAGGTGGTTCTTTACTCCTTGTCCCTGTTGCATGTGGTCTATTTGGTATTTCTTCAGAAATTGCTATGCAGGTCGTTGCCATTGGAATGGTCATTAGTGTCTTACAGGATTCGACTGAAACTGCACTTAATTCTTCGACTGATGTGTTATTTGTAATTGCAGTTGATCAAGGGTATAAATATAAATAACTTTTTACTCACATGATCGTGATATGCCATTTCAGACATTACCTGTTTGGGTTCAGCTTGGTGCATTTTTTCTTGCCTTCAATGCAGGCATGGTGAATGCACTAGGGTTGTTAAGTATCTGGCATCAAACCGTTTCGCACATGACAGGCAATGTCAGCATGCTGGCAATTGCCATTGTGCATGGGCAATTCATTCATGCTCTTTATATTATTTGTGTCATTTTAAGCTTTGTACTGGGTTCTTTATATAGTGGTTATTTACTCGGTAGTAGTCATTTTCAACTCGGACGCCGTTACGGTATTCCCCTTAGTCTTTCTGGACTATGTATTTTTCTATGCTGGTTGTTTATTCCTTATTATCCACGCTATGCATTACTTTGGGCGTGTGTTGCAATGGGCATGCAAAATGCCATGGTCAGCCACTATAAAGGTGCAATTATTCGAACCACACACCTCACTGGGCTACTAACGGACTTGGGGCTCAATTTTGGTTATTTGTTACGTGGTCTACCTGTAGAAAAACGCCGTATCATGTTACTGCTTTTGATTTTGATTGGTTTTTTATGTGGGGGGATACTTGTTACTTGGTTGTATCCTTATTTAAACTTACATACTTTTCTCATTCCAGTGTTCCTCAGTTTGACCATGAGTCTAACTTACTGGGCATTGTATCTTCGCAAGCATCTACATCACTAATTTTGTTGGATTTATCTTATGGTTAAAAATGCCTTACAAGCGCAGTTATTGAAAGCGGGTTTAGTCGACAATAAAAAAGCGAAAAAATTGACCAAGCAAGCACAGCATGAACAACGTGCAGGTTTAAGCAATGATGCTGAAATCAAAGCAAAAATTGCTCAAGATCAGCAACAGAAACAGGAAAAGGATCAGGTGCTCAATTCAGAAAAACAGCGCCAACTTGAAGAAAAAACGCTAAAAGCCAATATTATTCAAATGATTGGACAACACAAAATTAAGGACACCGATGGCGACAGCATCTATCAATTTATTGATGAAAATAAAATTAAGAAAGTTTACATTAACCAGCAAATTTATAATGCGCTTGTTGCAGGTAGTTTGGTGATTGCCAAAGAAAATGAGCAATATGCGTATTTGCCTAAAGCGTTGGCAGACCGTATTGAACAAAAAATGTCGGGCTTTATTTTGTGGAAAAAATCTGACGAAAACCAAGAAACGACAAATGAAGAAGATCCTTATGCAGCATATGTCATTCCAGATGATTTAATGTGGTAAGTCGTAACCTAATCATTATAAAACGTTAATTTTCTTTGAACACACCTAAGCCATAGCGATAAAAAAAGTACAATAGGTATTCTTTTAGAGATAAGGCTTAGATGTGTTTAATTTCTCTTAGTTCTTGCTGAATTTATAAATTTTGGTAAACCAGTTTGCATGCTGAGAAATGTTCAATGACTTAGGCTTAAATATTCTGATTTTTTCTACTTCTATTGCCAATTTTATTACTCAATAAATTATTGTTCGCCGTATTCAAAAAATTTTACTCAAAATGCCGTTTGCAGCTAATGCTATACTTGCAGAACATAGTGTTATTCAACGGGTTCCAATATTGTCCCAGCATTTATTTTTCTAAGCATTGCATTCACGACCAGTGAAATTCTAAATGTGTTTAATACACTATATCAGCACAACTCAAATTCATGTAATAACCTGATTAAGGGCTATTTACAGCTTAAAAGTTATTGGTCGAAAGCATTTAACTTTCCTCATACGGCATGATCCAAATTGATGACTGGATTGAAATATCACCACTGCATACAAATTACGACGTCATTAATATGTAATTACAATTCATAACTGTATATCAAATTGAATAGCATCAAAAATTAAAAGGCTTTTTGTTATTAAATAATGACTTAAGTTCTAAAAATGAACTAAATTGGTTCAATAATAAACTTTCCAATCAATCTCAATATAATCAGCGCCGTTTAACCAATCTTGGAACATCTTGAGCTTATGTTCAGTTGAAGATATTGCTCAAATCAGACGTTAATTATGTGTCAATTAAATCGACTAGTATGGGAGATTACCCATCGAAGCTTATGCTTTGATCAATACAATGGTCTGGATTGAATATGAAAATATTTAAGCTGAATTTTTTGATCGTGTAATTTCGATTTTACCTGAGTTTGGTTTGCACATTTATCAGCCTGTATCACAAGTTGAACGACAACAGAGCATTGCGACTAAATAATTTCAAACATTAAATCTGCACATTACATTTTCTTCAAAGCGAATTTTCGGTTTAATACACGCATAGCTTTGGAGATATGTAATGTTATTAAAATGGTTTGAGAATCGTGTAGACCCCTATCCTTCCAAAAATCTAAACAAACCATTACCTCGAGATTTTTTCCCGTTTGTTTGGCAATGTGCCGAAGGGTTAAAACATTATTTAATTATTTTGGTGCTACTGACTGCTGCCACCGCCAGCTTTGAAGCATTATTTTTTTCACAAATTGGACATTTGGTTGATTGGCTGAACCAAAGCCATCCCAACACATTTCTAAGCCAACATGCCCAGCAATTGCTCATGCTGGTCGCTATTCTGGTGGCCAATATTATCTTTGCAACTATGCAATCCATTATCCGCCATCAAATTCTATTTAGTTCATTCCCCATGCGCCTCAGATGGCGTTTTCATAATTTGATGATGCAGCAAAGCTTAGACTTTTTCTCTAATGAATTTTCTGGGCGGTTGGCTGCTAAAATTATGCAAACGGCACTTGCAGTACGTGAATTTTGGGTGATTTTAGGTGACATTATCGCCTATGTACTGATTTATTTTATTTCAATCAGCCTGATGCTTGGTAGTGTTGCACCACGTTTATTAATTCCATTATTTGTCTGGTTAGCTTTATTTGTTTTGGCTGCGGCTTTTTTTGTACCGCGTATGATTCAGATTTCTAAAAAACAGGCTGATGCTCGTGCCGTCATGACGGGACGTATCACAGATGCCTACACCAACATTCAAACAGTCAAACTATTTGCACATACACAGCGTGAAAGCCAGTACGCAAAAACATCCATGCAGGAATTCATGGTGACGGTGTATACGCAAATGCGACTTGCAACTTTATTTGAATTGAGTTTGAAATTATTAAGTGCTGTGCTGTTTATTAGTGTGCTCGGTACAGCCCTTTATTTATGGACACTTGGACAAGTTGAACTGGGAATTATTGCGGCTACAACAGCCATGATTTTAAAACTCAATAGTCTAAGTGAATTTGTCATGTGGCAAATTTCCATGCTGTTTGAAAACATTGGTACGATTCAAGATGGTAAAAATACCCTTGCTCAAGCCGTTTCAATTGTAGATCAGCCAGATGCCCAACCATTACAACTCAATCAGGGTGGGAAAATTGAATTTAAAGATGTTTGCTTTGCCTATAATCAACATCGTAATGTCATTGATCATTTTAATTTGAGCATCAAACCTGGTGAGAAAATTGGTATTGTTGGACGTTCGGGTGCAGGAAAATCAACATTAATCCAACTTTTACTGCATTTTTATGATATTCAGCAAGGTTCGATTGAAATTGATGGGCAAAACATTGCACACGTGACACAAGACAGCTTACGCCAACATATTGCGCTTGTGACACAGGATACATCGTTGTTACATCGTACGGTCGCGGAAAATATCCGTTATGGACGTAATGATGCTTCTGATGAACAATTTAATTACGCAATTGAAAAAGCGAAAGTTAAAGAGTTTATTGACACTTTATCCGATGTTCGTGGGCAAAAAGGTTTAAATGCTTATGTCGGTGAACGTGGTGTAAAACTTTCAGGTGGACAGCGCCAACGTATCGCAATAGCGCGAGTATTTTTAAAAGATGCGCCTATTTTAATTTTAGATGAAGCAACCAGTGCTCTCGACTCTGAAGTTGAAGCCGCTATTCAGTCGAGTTTAAATGACCTTATGGCTGGAAAAACAGTGATTGCAATTGCTCACCGCTTATCAACTATCGCTAAAATGGATCGCATTGTCGTATTGGATCAAGGAAAAATTGTTGAACAAGGCTCACATAATGAATTATTGGAGCTTCATGGAATTTATGCTCAGCTTTGGCAAAGACAAACTGGCGGCTTCTTAGTAGACTAAGCATTTTTACTTTTGTTTTTTTAAAAAAACAGGTATAACTCACTGCAATAGTTGATTTTAATGATGGAGTCATTATGAACCACCCGAATGATTTAAAATATGTAGCAACGCATGAGTGGGCAAAAATTGAAGGTGATTTAGTTGTTACAGGCATCACTGACCATGCACAAGATGCTTTAGGTGACTTAGTTTACATTGAAGTTCCAGAAGTTGATCGTCACTTAGATGCTGGTGAACAAGCTGGCGTTGTAGAGTCTGTAAAAACTGCTTCAGATATCTATTCCCCTATCGCTGGAACAGTCGTTGAAGTAAATACTTCTTTAGAAGATGAACCAGAATTAGTCAATAATGATCCATACGCTGCAGGTTGGATGTATAAAATCAAACCTGACAATATGGCTGATGTAGAAAAATTACTTTCTGCTCAGGATTATGAAGCGGGTTTATAATTTAAACTTGTTTTAGCTTTATTAAATTTTAAAAGACGCAGATTTTTCTGCGTTTTTTTATTTTTGAGACTTTTTTGATTGTTCTATTTTTTATTAGTATTACTTAGGCTATTTTTATTCATTTATAAAAATAGCAGTCAATAAATACATCAACTTATTCGTTTTAAATTTGCATGATTTGGCTGAGATTTTTAAATTTGTTTAGGCTATTTAAGCACTTTAAACATTTAGGTTTGAAGCTGATGCTTTAAAAATTGTAGCTGGGTCTGAATAGACTGCTCAAAAATGGCACTTTGTTTATGGACAATATCAAAATGTGTCATTGGCCATTCAATAAATTGAACATTTTGAATTTTATGAGCAGCTTTTCGTGTTGCAGTAATGGGAATAAGTCGATCATCCTGCGCGGCAATCATTAGAGTTGGGCACTTAATTTTTTTTGCAATGTGTGTTGGGCGATACGTATTGATTTCTAATAAAATTCTTGCAGGAACACAGTTTGTCCATGTTGAGTTTTCTGGCACACTCTCCATAAAGGCATCATAACTGCCCTCTCCAGCTAAACAACAAACACCCTCTTTAGACACTACTGGAATACATACTGCATGGTCAGAGCGTGCGGCCCAGAGGTCTTGTAAAGCAAATTTTAGAGCCTGAGGAAATAACTTTTTCGGGTACAACCTAGCACTTGCTAAACCATCGACATGTGGAACAAGTGCAATAATCGCTTTAATATTTGGAATTTCTGCTGCGAGAGTCATAACATGACCGCCGCTAAACGAAACTCCCCATAAAAAAAGCTGCTTTTGATCAACAGCCGACCAAGATTTAACTTGTTCAACCACATTTTTCCAGTCGTGCAAATGATGCTTGGGTGAAACCAACTCGCGTGGCTGCCCTGTACTTTCACCAAAGCCTCGGTAATCGAATAAAACGACAGCAAAACCCTGTTCAGCAAAACGTTCAGCGACGTCAGGTAAGCTGAATTTGCGTTCACAAGCAAAGCCATTTGCCATAATAATAACGGGCGGCAATGCAATGTCGTAAGGAAAATAAACATCTGCTGCAAGTTGCTCACCACAACTCGTAAAATAAATATTTTCAACCTGATATTGCATTGCTTCACCTCAAAATTAGATTGCAGGATAAATTCCTGTACCTTCTGGCCACGGCGTTAATAACTCAAAACCATCATCAGTGACAGCAACCATATGTTCCCATTGTGCTGAAAGTGAATGATCTTTGGTAATGACGGTCCAACCATCAGTAAGTTCTTGTACCTGAGGTTTACCCATATTTACCATTGGTTCAATAGTAAATACCATCCCCTTTTTAAGCTTTAAGCCCTGACCTTTTTGCCCAAAATGCAATACATTTGGCTGTTCATGATAGACCCTTCCAATACCATGACCACAGTATTCACGTACTATGCTATAACCGTTTTTTTCAGCCAATGTTTGAATCGCATGACCAATATCACCTAAAGTCGCATCAGGTTTAACGGCGTGAATTCCTGCAACCATTGCCGCGTAGGTCGTTTCAACCAATTTTTTTGCCTGTGGTGAAACCTGCCCTACATAATACATACGGCTAGTGTCACCATAAAAACCATCTTTAATAATCGCAACATCAATATTAATGATGTCTCCTTCTTTCAACACGACTTTTTTTGATGGAATGCCATGGCAAACAACTTCATTGGGTGAAATACAGGTCGTTTTAGTATAGCCATAATACCCAATATTGGCAGGAATCACTTTGAGTGTATTCACAATAAAATCATGGCATAAATCATCTAGATATTCAGTTGTTACTCCAGGTTTAACATGCTCACCAATCATTGCCAAAACTTCTGCAGCGAGCCGCCCAGAAATTCTTAATTTCTCAATTTCTTGTTCGGTTTTAATGACAACTTTTGTGGCACGCATAGAATGGATCCTTTATTTCATTTCAAATCTGAAACGAATAGATTGAAATACTTAGGCTATTTTACATTGTAAATATTTCAAAAATAATCCTCATCGTATAGAACTGCAAGTACTTAAATAAAAAATTTACTTTTTGTTATTTTTAAATAATTGATAAATAATATTTATTTTAATAAATAAACATAAAATATATATTTTAATAAAATTAAAAAATACGTAAATAAATCAACTTAGAAAGTTTAAATCTCTAAAATTTGAATTTATAAAAAATAATCATGCTTTATTTAAGAGCATAAGGATTTTAAAAAGTTTTTTTTTGCACTAGAATCTATCGCTTTGTTTCAACATCCTCCCTGTTTTTATGAATAAGCTGAATATACGAGATATTATTGCTTTAGGTTTTATGACCTTTGCGCTATTTATTGGTGCAGGCAATATTATCTTTCCTCCCATTGTTGCTCAGCAAGCTGGTGAGCATGTCTGGCTTGCAGCAGCAGGCTTTTTGATTACTGCGGTTGGGTTACCTGTTTTAACAATTATGGCGCTTTCTCGTGTAGAAGGATCTATTGAAACGCTTAGTGCTCCTTTAGGTCGTTTTTCAAGTTTATTGCTGACCATAGTCTGTTATTTAGCTGTGGGCCCTTTATTTGCAACCCCTCGTACTGCAACCGTTTCTTATGAAATCGGTTTCTCGTCTTACTTTGGTAATTCTCCAATGCATCTATTTATTTATAGCTGCATTTATTTCACCATTGTTGGCATTATTTCACTGTACCCAAACAAATTGCTCGATACGATTGGGCATGTGCTCGCACCACTAAAAATTGTTGCTTTGGCAATTTTATGTATTGCAACGCTGGTCTTCCCAATTTTAGTCGCGCCACCTGCAGTACATAACTATATTCAGCAACCGATGTCTGAAGGTTTAGTGAACGGTTACTTAACCATGGATACGCTTGGTGCTCTGGTGTTCGGGATCGTTATTGTACAAGCGATTCAGTCTCGTGGTGTATCTGACAAAAAACTGATCATGCGCTACGCAATTATTGCAAGTATTATGGCTGGCGTTGGTTTAACAATTTTGTATTTATGCTTATTCCGCCTTGGTTTACAAAGCTATGCATTTATCACTACGGCAACCAATGGCGCGGAAATCCTACATGCCTATGTACAGCATACGTTTGGTGATATTGGTTCATTGTTCTTAACCATCTTAATTTTCCTCGCCTGTACAGTAACTGCAATTGGTTTAACCTGTTCATGTGCCGAATATTTCCATGAGCTGACTAAAATTTCGTATAAATTACTGGTGTTAGTGTTGGTACTATTTGCACTGTTAATTTCTAATTTGGGTTTAACCAAACTGATTGCTTTCTCGGTTCCTGTACTCACTGCAATTTATCCACCAGCAATTGTCGTGATTCTTCTTAGCTTCTTATGGAAGTTCTTTAGTCGTCCATCGTTAATTGTGACGCCTGTGACGATTGTTGCGCTAGTTTTTGGTGTTTTTGAAGGCTTAAAAGCATCTAGCCTGAGTAAACTTGTACCTAGCTTTTTGTCACAATTACCACTTGATGCACAGAATCTAGCATGGTTAATTCCATCAGTTGCGGTTTTTGTGTTGTTCTTTGTCATCGATAAATTCCTTGCAATTTCTCGATAGTAAAATTAAAGGTAATTAAATTTCAAATATTTAATTACTTTCTAAAAATGCCTGATTCATTCAGGCATTTTTTTTGCTTATATTTTTACTGTAGTTTACAGAATGATATTGTGAACTCACAAAATGAGACTAGGCTATAACTTTTAGTTGTTTTTGTCATATTACCTTAACAAAAAAATGTTAATAGCTCTTGAATTTAGCCAAAATTCAAAGTAAAACGGTAAGAATTGACTGAAACAGTGTGTTTGTCGTGATAGACAGGAGAAGTGAGGATGATTTCAATGAACAAACTAATCTTCATTAACAATGCAGTAAAACATAATCAACAAGCATTGATGTATTGTTTTACTACGCTAGCACTCATGTTAACGCTAACATTTGAAGGCGTTATTACAGGAAATCTCAAACCTGCATACTTTTTATATGCATTTGTTGTGTCACTCGCCTTCGCGCTGTGGGCAGTCATTGACCATAAGTTCCGCAAGCAATAATTTTAAAAAAACTGGATCTCAATCCAGTTTTTTTATATCCACTTAATCTCAATATTCTGACTAAAAACTTAATCAAAAAAACGTATATCAAAATAATAAAAAAAAGATTCAAATTCACTACATTATTTAACCAATTAAATTCAGTATGATGATGTATAGGTAATTTTACCTAGATTAATGATAAAGGTTCATGATGAAAAAAATTCTAACTTCTGCTGTTGCTTTAACTTTTGCAGTTTTAAGTGCCAATGCTATGGCTTGCCCTAAAGGTACAACTTTACAAGGTGGTACAGGCCCAAAACATAAAGGTGGTAAATGTGTGCTAGTACACAAAGTTGACAAGAAAACTCCTGCTAAAGCTGCACCAGCTAAAGCACCAGAGAAAAAAATGACAAATACTCCAGCACCAACAAACAAACCTAAAGCATAATCTTTAGACATAAAAAAAGCGGTTTATACCGCTTTTTTTATTTTAATTGGCTGGCGTATTGCCTAAATTTGGATGGTCAATCGCATCTTTACACAAGGCTTTATCGCGTGTGTAGTCGGCATAAGTTTGTGCAGTATCTGAATCCTGATTTGCTGTTGCCCTTGCCCATGAATCTAGGCTAGTCATGGCTTTACGACATAATGCATATTTACCTTCAGTCACAGAGTCCGTCATTTTTACATTGATCCGCCACGCAACACCTAGCTCGCGTAAAGGTTTACGAACATCTGTTTCAATTTTGGTGAGTTGCTTTTGTTCAACAATCGGTTCAACTTGATTGATCAGTGCCCATGCTTTATGTGCATAGGTAGTTGCATCATTGGTGAGTTTTGGTGCGGGTTTAATTTCTACTTTCTTCTCCGAAGAAGATCGGTCACAACCTTGCAAGCCTAAACATAAGCATGCCGTCATTAGATAAGCGACTTGATGTTTTTTTAACAGCATAAGGTTGCCTCATTCAAAATATTTCAGCGCTGAGCTGCATGATTTCATTTACAATAACATTTTTAGAATTTTAGTAGATATTTTGGTGCAATGCACCCAAACTGAAAAATATGTCTCAATCTCATGCAAGTTTTTGGCAAGGTTTTAAAGACAGTCAAGCCATTATGCTGACTTATTTGCCTGTTTCTTTTGCTTTTGGTGTCTCTGCTGCCAAATTTGGGTTTTCTGCCTTTGAAGCCTTATTTTTGTCTTGCACCATGTATGCAGGAGCCAGCCAGTTTTTGGTGGTCGCATTACTTGCGAGTGGTTCTTCGATTTGGCTAGCAGCCATTACCGTGATTGCTTTAGATATTCGCCATGTATTGTATGGCCCTGCTTTACAGCATCTTATTCAACAAAAACTGAATCTTAAAAAGACTGCAATTTGGGGTTGGGGACTCACTGACGAAGTATTTGCCCGCGCTATGATTCAACTGTCACAGCGCCGTCAGGACTGGAGCGAATCATGGATGCTAGGCGTAAGCCTGTCGAGCTGGTTTTCTTGGGCGCTGGGCAGCTTTTTAGGTGGCTTATTTGCTAACCAAATGCATCTTCTTCCCAAATTTCTACAGGCTTCTCTCGATTTCTTATTACCTGCCCTATTTTTAAGTTTTTTACTGGCGGCTTTTGAAAAACGCCATACGCTAGTGGTTGCAGTAACGCTCGTTGTGGCGGGTTTGGCTTGTTACCTGATCAATCTTTCTGCGGCAATTTTCTTGGGAATATTGGCAGGGATTGGTGCAGGACTGTTTAAACATTATATTTTGAAGCAGCAGGATGAGCATCATTTATGAATTTATCCATTATCCTGATTGGAATTATTGTCGGAATTGCCAACTTTAGCTCACGCTTTATGCCGCTGTGGTTTATTCAAAAATACCAGCAACACAAACAAAGACGTGGTGCAATCTGGCTGAGAATTGCTTTGAGTTGTATTGGAATTTCAGCGATTAGTGCCATGCTCATGGTTGCGACCTTACCACCCTTAATTGCCACGCCCGACAAAATCATTGCCATGAGTTTAGGCTTTATTACCTTGACTGTGCTCTATGTAAAAACTCGGCGTATGGTACTGGCAACCCTGTTTGCTGCACTGTTTTATGGCATCAGTTACACTTATTTGCCTGCTGTGCTATAAAATAAATCATGTCCATTTACTTATTTTTAAATAAAATTTAATTTTTATTCTCTGATCAGCATAACAGCTCTTCGAGTTCTGTTATGCTAAAAGTCCACCTGAAATAAGGATGAATTGCATGCACGTCTCTATCGGTACTCCACTTCAATCTTCAGCATTTAAAGTGTTGCTTTTAGGCTCTGGTGAGCTTGGTAAAGAAGTCGTGATCTCTTTGCAACGCCTTGGTGTAGAAGTACATGCCGCAGACCGATATGACCACGCACCAGCCATGCAAGTTGCTCACTTTTCATACACACTCAATATGGCAAATGCCCAAGAGTTACAACAACTCATTGATCAAGTTCAACCACATTTAATTGTTCCTGAAATTGAAGCGATTGCAACTGAAGTCTTGGTTGCGATTGAACAAAAACAACAAACCACGATTATTCCTTCAGCGAAAGCCGTAAACCTGACAATGAACCGTGAAGGTATTCGTCGTTTAGCGGCTGAAGAGTTAGGTCTACCAACCTCAACTTATCGTTTTGCCGATTCTTTAGAAAGTTTCCGTGCCGCATGTGACGATATTGGTTATCCAAACTTTGTAAAACCTGTCATGTCATCATCAGGTAAAGGTCAGTCACGCGTGAAAAGCTTTGCTGAAGTCGATGCTGCATGGGAATATGCAATGCAGGCAGGTCGTGTCAATCAGGGTAAAGTAATTGTAGAATCACAAATCGATTTTGATTTTGAAATTACACTACTGACTGTCCGTGCCAAAAATCCTGAAACTGGCATTATTGAAACGCATTTCTGTGATCCAATTGGACACCGCCAAGACTCGGGTGACTATGTTGAAAGCTGGCAGCCTCAACCAATGTCTACTGTTGCCTTAGCAACCTCTCAGCAAATTGCCGATAAAGTAACAACAGCCTTGGGTGGTTGTGGCATTTTCGGTGTTGAGTTATTTGTCAAAGGTGATCAAGTGTGGTTTAGTGAAGTTTCACCTCGCCCACATGACACAGGTCTAGTGACCTTGGCATCACAATTCCAAAGCGAATTTGAACTACATGCCCGCGCGATTTTAGGCTTGCCTGTCAACACAACTCGCCATAGCATTGCTGCAAGTGCAGTCATTTACGCAGGGGTTGACGATAGCAACTTGTCTTTTGGTAACTTGCAAAATGTATTGGCTCAGCCAAATACCGACCTTCGTCTCTTTGGGAAACCAGAAGGTTTTAAGCGCCGCCGCATGGGTGTTGTCACTGCGCGTGCAGAAACCACTGATCAGGCACGCGATATTGCACAACAGGCAGCGCAAAGCGTAACTGTGCAACAAAGCCATTAAAGTAAACTTGACACATAGGCCAAAAAACCATGATTGAAACCTTGCCCCTGTTGGATTATGTGAAAGATAACCAAGACATTCGTGCTATTAACCAATGGCGCAATGACGTTGAACAGCAACTCGAACAGTTTTTTGAAGAAGGTTATAGCATTCGTCAAATCGTGCTTGCACGCTCTAACATGATTGATGAAGCGCTGACTTTTTTATGGAAGCACGCGAGTCTAGAACAGAGCGAATTGGGTCTGTTTGCTGTCGGTGGCTACGGTCGCCGTGAAATGCTGCCATATTCTGATGTTGATATCATGATTTTGTCAGAACATGAGTTGACGGAGGAACAGGAAAAACAGGTGTCTAGTTTTATCGCGTCACTTTGGGATGTTGGTAATTTTAAACCAGGGGTAAGTGTTCGTTCGATTGCCAGTTGTATTGATCAGGCTCGTCATGACTTGACGATCGCTACCACGCTGATCGAAGCGCGTATATTGATTGGCAACGTACAGCTCAGTAAATGGCCGCGCCGTATTGTTTCCGAAACATGGACAGATCAGACTTTTTTCGATGCAAAAATGCAGGAACAAAGTAAACGTTATGCTCAACACAACAATACTGAAAGTAATTTAGAGCCAGATATTAAAAATGCTCCAGGTGGCATTCGTGATATGAACCAAATTGGCTGGATTGCCAAACGGCATTTTCGGGTCAATCGAGTGTATGATTTGGTACATTTAGGTTTTATTTCCGAATTTGAGCTGCAGGTTTTAGAAGAAGCAGAAAGTTTTTACTGGGAAATTCGCCATCATCTGCATCGTTTGACCAAGCGCGATGAAAATCGTTTATTGTTTGACTATCAGCGTGAAATTGCCGCTAAGTTTGGCTATGAACGTGAAGAAGGTAAATCGCCGAACTACCCAATCGAACAGTTCATGAAGCGTTATTATCGTACTGCTCAGCAGGTTTCAACACTGAATGAAATCTTATTGGCATATTTCAATGAATCAGTCATTACCCCAAGACTGTCGCATTATGAACGTGAAATCGAACAAATCAATGCGCATTTTAAACTCGTCGACCATAAAATTGCGGTACAGCACCATAAGGTTTTTGCTGAAAATCCAAGTGCCATTTTAGAAATTTTCTATTTATTGGCAACCCGCCCTGAAATTGAGGGTATTCGTGCCCGCACCTTACGTTTGCTCACGCTTGCTGCTAAAGGTATTGATCAGACTTTCCGTAATAGACCTGAACATCAGGCACTGTTTATGGAAATTATTCGTACGTCAGGACGTTTGTACGAAACACTGTCTGCAATGAAACGCTATGGCATTTTAGGTAACTATTTACCTGCGTTTGGGCAAATTATGGGGCTGATGCAATATGATCTGTTTCATATTTATACTGTTGACCAGCATACTTTACTGTTACTGCGTAATCTAAGTCGCTTTAAAGAACCTGAATTTGCCAAACAGTTCCCTGTGGTCAGTTCAGTGTATCAACGTTTGCAGCGCCGCGACATTGTTATGATTGCTGCGTTATTCCATGACATTGCCAAAGGTCGTGGTGGCGACCACAGTGAACTGGGTGCTGAAGATGCAATTGAGTTCTGTCGTATGCATGGTTTTACCGAGCGCGAAGGAAAATTAATTGCCTGGTTAATCCAAAACCACTTGCTGATGTCACTGACTGCACAGAAAAAAGATATTTCAGATCCAACAGTCATTAAAGATTTTGCTGAAAAATTGGGTGACATGGAGCATCTGGATTATTTATATACCTTGACCGTTGCAGATATTAACGCGACCAACCCGAATCTGTGGAATACATGGCGTTCATCACTGATGCGTCAGCTTTATACTCAGGCGCGTGATGTCATTCGTTTAGGGCTTGATCGCCCTGTTGACTATCAAATGCTGATTGAAGACACCAAGTTTGCGGCAAGTGAGCTGTTAGTGCGTGAGTTTTCTTTGGCAAATGTTGAACAGGTTTGGCAAGAACTTGGGGATGATTACTTCCTGAAAGAATCTGCTGAAGATATCGCATGGCATACTCGTGCAATTTTGGAACATGGCGATAACCCTGCGCCATTGGTCAAGTTACGTGCGCACCGCAAATCTGCGCCTGATGCTGTACAAATCTTCATTTACACACAAGATAAGCCCAACCTGTTTGCAGCGACCGTGGCAATTCTTGATCGTATGAATCTGGATGTACAAGATGCGCGGATTATTACTGCCATCAAAGCCTTTAGCTTGGACACTTATATTGTACTTGATCGTTTTGGCACACTCCTGACTGATCCTGAACGTGAAACCACCGTGAAGGAAGCATTGGTACAGGCACTGAGCCATTCCGACAAATATCCAGGACTGATGCAACGTCGCATTCCACGCCAGTTACGTCACTTTGATATTGAAAACACCGTTGCTATTAGCCTCAACCCCGTACTCAATCAAAATATGGTGGAAATCTCAACCCTTGACCAACCTGGTCTACTGGCGCGAGTGGGTGGTTTATTTATGATGCAGGGCTTGGACATTCACTCTGCAAAAATTGCCACTTTGGGCGAACGCGCTGAAGATATTTTCTTTGTGACAAAGAAAAATAATATCCCGATGTCGGATACAGAAGCTTCAACCTTAGCACAACAACTTAAAGCGGCTTTAGATGAAGCCTCTAGTCAAGTCATTGTGCAACATTAATTTTGGTAGTTAATCCAATGAATTCGAGTTTATCTCTTTTACATCCTTACCCTTTTGAAAAGCTGAACCGTCTTTTTCAAGACATTCAGCCTGCTGATTTACCACTCATTCCACTTTCAATTGGTGAGCCGAAGCATCCAGCGCCAGCATTTGTCAAGCAAGCCATTATTGATAACTTTACACATTTGTCGACCTACCCGAACAGTAAAGGTGTGCCCGAGTTACGCCAAAGTATCGCTCACTGGTTAACTCAGCGTTTCAAACTTCAGCAACTTAGTGCAGAACATGAAGTTTTACCTGTTTCAGGAACGCGCGAAGCTTTATTTTCATTTGTACAAGCGTTGGTGCGCCGTGAAGATGCACCATATGTGGTCATGCCAAACCCGTTCTACCAAATTTATGAAGGTGCAGCAATCTTGGCTGGAGCAAAACCGTACTTCATTAACTGTACTGAAGAAAATGGTTATTTGGGTGACTTCGATGCTGTTCCTGCTGAAGTTTGGGAAAAAACTGCATTATTATTTGTGTGTACGCCAGGTAACCCAACAGGTGCTGTACTTTCTAAAGAGCAATTTAAAAAATTAATCAAACTTTCTGATCAATATGGCTTTGTAATCGCTTCAGATGAATGTTATTCGGAGCTTTGGTTTGATGAAGCACCCACGGGTTTATTGGAAGTTTGTGCAGAAATCGGTCGTCACGATTACAAAAATTGTGTGGTCTTCCACTCATTGTCTAAGCGTTCAAACCTGCCTGGCATGCGTTCAGGTTTTGTTGCAGGTGATGCAAGTTTGCTCAAACCGTATTTGCAATACCGTACTTATCATGGTGCGGCAATGCCAGTACAGCATCAAATTGCCTCTATCTCTGCATGGAATGATGAGCAGCACGTTGAAGAAAACCGTAGACTCTACCGTGCTAAATTTGATTTATTTCAGTCTGAGCTTAGGCATTTATTGCCATTACAAAAACCAGATGCAGGGTTTTATTACTGGTTAAAAGTCGATAATGACGAGCAATTCGCACGCATGCTGATGGAAAAATCGCATATTAAAGTTTTACCAGGGCGCTATTTATCTCGCGATACAAAACAAGGTAACCCAGGTGAAAATCATGTGCGTATGGCTCTCGTTGCTGATATTGCTCAGTGTGAACAAGTTATTGAACGTTTAAAGCGTATTCTTTAATTTTGTTGTATATTAACTTAGATTGGTTTAAATCAAATTACGATGCTGATATTTAAATATCAGCATCGTTTTTATTTTATTTATTTTTAAGCTCTTTAAAATGCTCAAAAACAAATTGAGTTAATGGATTATTATTTAATTTACTTTTATAAATATAAATACTTTGATTCACCACATATTGCGACGTTGATAATTCAATCAGTTTGTTTTCTGCCAATTCATCCATAATGGTAATTCTTGGCAACCATGCAACGCCAACACCCTGTAACACCAATTGCTTTAAATTTTCAGCATTATCAGTCTCATACAAAATATGACAATCTAAATTATTGGTTTGAATCACATGATCAACCAAATTTCTCAAATACGCATTTTTACTATAGGTCAGCAATGGAAAATGTTGATTTAAATCATATGTTTTATTGGTTGTTTTTGCATAAACTGGAATAATCTCAGTCTCTCCAACCCGAACAGAAGATAATGCATCGAACTTACCCTGATTCATTTCATGTTTAGAAGCATAAGAAACCAGAAAATCGATTTTTCCTTCTTTTAAAAGTTTTAATCCTTCACCAGTATTAATTGCCATAATTTCAAATTTTATGGCTTGTTCCTCAATCGGAACAAATCTTAAATAATCGGCAAAGAAACTATTTACCAAAGAATGAACAACTGCAAATCTTAGAGTATTATCTTTGGTGTTTTTAATCTCATAAATGAGCTGCATACTTTCATTTAATTGCGCTTGTAACGTATTTGCTGTGGATAATAAAACCTGTCCTAATTCTGTAAAACTTACTTCCTTGCTGTTTCGATCAATAATCGAAAAACCTACAGTTTCTTCGAGATGTTGTAATCTTCGACTAAACGCAGATTGTGAAATATATCTTTTTTGTGCAGCTTTTGAAATTGAACGTTCCTGATCGAGGGTAATCAGATCAAGAGCCCAACGAATTTCAAGATTCATAGATCACTTTGATTGGTGGCTTGGTTAAAGCGCTGAATTATACGCACACATGATGCGGAAAATACATATCCATTTTTTGATGAATACTATGCAAAAAATACATATCTCAAGAATTTTATGCATTATCAATTTGGCTTTTTTGTTTTTATGATTTGGCTATCTCCTCTTGATTGTTACCAAATATGAATACTAATGTTTCAGTTCGCTCAGAAAAAGATCTTTTAGGCTATCGTGATATTCCTAACCAATTTTACTTTGGTGTTCAGACACTTAGAGCTATTGAAAACTTTAACTTAACACACAGCAAAATTAGTAATCATCCAAATTTTATTATTGCACTTGCAATGGTTAAACAGGCTTGTGCAGAAGCCAACCACAAACTTGGCAAACTTAGCGAAGAAAAATACCAAGCGATTGAGTTTGCTTGCCAACAGTTAATCAATGGTCATTATCACGACCAGTTCCCTATCGACATGCTTCAAGGTGGTGCGGGTACTTCAACCAACATGAATGCCAATGAAGTGATTGCAAACGTGGCGTTAGAGCACATGGGTTTTGCAAAAGGTGAATACAAACACCTACACCCAAACAATGACGTGAACATGTCTCAATCAACCAATGACGTTTACCCAACTGCGATTCGTGTCGGTTTATTGTTGAGTTTGAAAGGCTTACAAACTGCGTTTGCAACTTTGATTCAAGCATTCTCAAACAAAGCGGCTGAGTTTAAAGATGTCTTGAAAATGGGTCGTACCCAGTTACAAGATGCTGTACCAATGACTTTGGGTCAGGAATTTGCAGCTTTTGCGACCACTTTGCAAAAAGACCTCGACAAAATCAATGCGATTTCACCAGACATGCTTGGCTATGTAAACCTTGGTGGTACTGCAATCGGTACAGGGATTAACACTGAAGCGGCGTATGCACCGTATGCAATTTCTGCATTAGCTGCAATCACCAAAGAAAACATCCAAGCTGCACCTGATTTTGTTGAAGCAACTTCAGACATGGGCGACTTTGTTTTATTCTCAGGTTTGCTAAAACGTACTGCGACTAAATTGTCAAAAATTGCCAACGACTTACGTTTACTTTCAAGCGGCCCACGTACAGGTCTAAATGAAATTAACCTTGAGCCACGCCAACCAGGTAGCTCTATCATGCCAGGTAAAGTGAATCCTGTGATTCCTGAAGCAGTTAACTTGGCGTCTTTCCAAGTGATTGCAAACGACTTGGCCGTTACTTTGGCAGCCGATGCAGGTCAGCTTCAACTTAACGCAATGGAACCATTAATTGCTTTCAAATTGTTTGAATCAATTGATTTACTTGCAAAAGCAATGTTGATGTTTACAGATAAATGTATCAACACCGTGACTGCAAACCCTGAACATTGCAAAAACTTGGTAGAAAATTCAATCGGTATCGTGACTGCATTGAACCCGTACCTTGGTTATGAAAACACAACACGTATTGCAAAAACTGCAAATGTTGAAAACCGCAATGTACTGGATTTAATTCGTGCAGAAAAGTTGTTATCTGAAGAGCAACTTTCTGAAATCCTTGCAATTGAAAATATGA
This sequence comes from Acinetobacter brisouioides, assembly GCF_004331075.1. GTDB lineage: Bacteria > Pseudomonadota > Gammaproteobacteria > Pseudomonadales > Moraxellaceae > Acinetobacter. The sequence continues at coordinate 132,816 of NZ_SJNX01000008.1, forward strand.
TTCAACCAAAAGCTTCTGCGTAACTCTCCCGCGCTTTTAAAGGTCAATCACGTCATGTGATTGGCCTCTTTTTTTAATACCCCTCTTGATAATTGAGCAAAGCACGTCCTTAATGCATTTTTATCAGGCATTTATTTAGCTTTTTTTATACACTATTCCATAAAATATTGAACTTAAAAATGGAATTGCCATGCTAGATCAAATTCAACATATTTATGTGATTGGACTGGGTGCAATGGGTGCGCTTTACGCATCTAAACTTTATGACTATAACCCTGAACTTGTGCATGTCATCTTAGATGAACAGCGTAAAACGCGCTATGAACACGATGGTTTCTGGGTCAACAATAAAAAATATGATTTTGACTATGTTACTCCTGAACAAAGTAGACATGCACCCAAAGCTGACCTGATTATTATCGGGGTTAAAGCTGCACAATTGCATGAAGCCATTGAATTATGTCGTGAAATCCTTCAGCCTAAAACCCGCATTATTTCCTTGCTCAATGGTATTAGCAGCGAAAATATGATTGCCGAGCAGTTAGGACCACAACATCCTTTTTATGCTTATGGCGTGGCCATGGATGCAACTCGCCAAGACACCCATGTCAACTACTCTAAAGCAGGCTTCTTGGTATTTGGTGAACAGAACAACCAAACACCAAGCTCCGATGTGCAACAGGTACAGCATTTATTTGAGCAGGCACAGATTCCCCATCAAACCCCTGTCGATATGCAATATGCGCTTTGGAAAAAGTTTATGTTGAATGTCGCTGCTAATCAGGTCACAGCGATTTTGAAAATTCCGTATGGCGAAGTCAAAACAAATCCTTATGTACAGCAACTCATGTTTTCTGCTGCACAAGAAGTACTTGATATTGCGCATGTCGCAGGTATTGCATTAACCGAGCAAGACCACAAAGAGATTCTTACGCCGATGCTTCAGCTCAATGATCAGGCATATACCTCAATGTGTCAGGACATTTTAGCCAAACGTAAAACTGAAGTAGCGATTTTTGGGGAAACTGTGATTCAACTAGGTTTAAAGTACCATGTAGCAACGCCTGTAAATCAGGTTTTGGTCAATATGATACATGCGATTGAAACCAGTTTTTAACCGCATTTTGAATTCAATCGTGTTGAGCCTTAAACGCGGCTCAACATATTATAACAATTAAAAACATCATATTTTTTAATCACAAAGCTCGAATGTAACGCGACCACATTTTCAATTTTAGCGATACGGCGTAGTAAAATCTCGCTATAGTCTTCCATATTTTTTGCCACAAGCTCGACAATAAAATCAGCGCTCTGCCCTGTAACCAGATAGGCATTAATCACTTCAGGAATAGCTTCAATTTGCTCTAAAAAGCTGTCAAATGTTTCACTGTCGTGTTTATTCAGAGAGACTTGCAGCAAAATATGCAAGGTAAAACCCAATTTGGCGTAATTAATTTCCCGCTTCAAATTGGTCATAATCTTAGATTCAATCAGATGTTTGATACGGCGATGTACCGAGCTAACAGATAAGTTAATACGCTCGGATAGCTCATTAAGGTTTAAATCTTCATGAGTCAAAATTTCAAGAATTTGTTTGTCATAACGGTCTAATTGCATGATTTTTTCCATAATTTAATTTTGGAAAAATAATAAGAAATGTATTTTTATAATTGCAGACCAGAATTTTTAAGGGTCAAGGGAAAACTTATGTTTACTTTTGACAACTTAATGATGCTAACATTAAGCCTTTGGCAAGCAACTTGTGGTTGATTGTGTCTAAAAGCCGAGTCGATACTTTGTGAGCGAGGTTAGCACGTTATCTCCCAATATTGGCTAACCAATCTTCTCGATCCCCATCACACCCTGATTCATACTATAGCAACGGTCATTTCGAATTATTTTCCTGAATAATCCTAATTTAACATCTTTTTGGAATTTTTTTTCACATTTTAACCATAAAAACTTATTTTTTCCTTTCCAATGCTTTTTTAATCAATTTTATTATCTTGTTTTTAGGTTTTTGGAGAAATTTCCATACAAACCCATAACAACTTTTATCAAAAGAAAAGCCCTCAGATTTCTCTAAGGGCTTGGCTGATAAGCTCATCTATCTTGCAAATATCTTGCAAAAAGTATTGATCTTAAATCAATTATTTTTTCTCAGGCTTAAAGCTATCTTTTAAATCCAAAATGCGGTTAAACACTGGTTTTTCTGCACTGTGATCATAACGGTCTGCAACAAAGTAGCCTTCACGCTCAAACTGGAAGCGATCTTCTGGATTGGCTTGTGCCAAAGCAGGCTCAATCACCGCTTGTAGTACAGTCAGTGAGTTTGGATTGAGATTTTCCAAGAAATCTTCGCCTTGCTCAGGGTCTGCAACACTAAATAGACGGTCATAAATACGCACTTCAGCAGGAATACCTTGATTTGCAGATACCCAGTGAATGACACCTTTCACCTTACGACCTTCAGGGTTTTTACCTAAGGTTGCAGGATCAATTGAGCATTTTAGTTCAACCACTTCGCCATTTTCGTCTTTAATCACTTCATCACACTTAATAACATAGGCATGACGTAAACGCACTTCACCTTCAGGAATCAAGCGTTTAAAGCCTTTTGGTGGCACTTCTTCAAAGTCTTTACGATCAATGTAAATTTCTTTGCTCAGTGGAATGATACGCTCGCCCATGTCTACGTTTGGATGACGTGCATGAGCCAAGTCCATATCTTCAGGCAAATTAGTTAAAGTCACTTTGAGTGGATTAAGCACTGCCATACCACGCGCTGCACTATTTTCAAGTGATTGGCGAATACAGAACTCCAGCATAGCAACATCCACCACACCGTCAGTTTTTGATACGCCAACACGTTTACAGAAATCACGTAAGCCTTCAGCAGTAAAACCACGGCGACGCATACCGACTACAGTTGGCATACGTGGATCGTCCCAACCTTGTACAAAGTTGCCTTCCACCAAACGGCGTAATTTACGTTTTGAGGTGATGGTGTAATCAATGTTTAAACGTGAAGATTCGTACTGACGCGGTACAGCAACAGAATGAACTTTCTCAATCACCCAGTCATAAAACGCGCGGTGATCTTGGAATTCTAAAGTACAAAGAGAATGTGTTACGGCTTCAATGGCATCTGACAATGGATGAGCATAGTCATACATTGGGTAAATCTTCCATTTGTCGCCTGTTTGATGATGTTCAGAATGCAAAATACGATACAAAATCGGATCGCGCATATGGACATTTGGGCTAGCCATATCAATTTTGGCACGCAGAACTGCCTGACCTTCAGCAAATGTACCATCTTTCATTTTTTCAAAACGTTCAAGATTTTCTTGTACAGTTGCATCACGATAAGGTGAGTTTTTACCAGGTTCAACAAAGTTACCGCGGTTTAACTTAATTTCTTCAGGTGTTTGCAAATCAACATAAGCATCGCCTTGTTCGATCAGTTGTACAGCCCATGCGTATAATTGATCAAAATAACTCGAAGCGTAGCATGGTTCACCTTTCCAGTTAAATCCGAGCCATTTCACATCATTGGCAATACCATCGACATATTCTTGTTCTTCTGCATCTGGGTTTGTATCATCAAAACGTAAGTTGCAGTAGCCACCAAATTCTTGAGCAACACCAAAGTTCAAGCAAATGGCTTTTACGTGACCAATATGCAAATAACCATTTGGCTCTGGCGGGAAACGAGTCACAACAGTCGCGGTACGTCCTGCTGCAACATCATCGGTAATGACTTGACGAATAAAGTCTAAGCCGGGCTGTTGTTCTTGCTGCGCAGCATCGACAGTGGCTTGGCTATTCGGTGTCGGTATATTTGGCAGATTTGAAACAGCATCATTCGGCTTCATAATGGATAAATCACTTCTTGGTTAAAAATTTAGGATAATTTAAACGCTATCAGGCTCTTTTCTCAAACAAAATAACGTTTATACTTGCTATCTAGTTTACAGTTTGCTTATGCTTCTCTCAACAAAAAAACCCGTGGCTTTTTTTGCCATGCCTAGGAGATTATGTAATGAGTTTTCCTCAAGTCGAATTAAACACCAATAAAGGTCGTATTGTTCTTGAGCTTAACAGCGAAAAAGCGCCTAAAACAGTGGCAAACTTTTTAGAATATGTACGTGATGGTTTCTATGATGGTGTAATTTTCCACCGTGTAATCGATGGTTTCATGATCCAAGGTGGCGGTTTCGACGAAAACTTTAAAGAAAAAGCAACTCGTGATGCAATTGAAAACGAAGCTGACAATGGTTTAAGCAACGATGCTGGCACTATTGCGATGGCTCGTACTCAAGCGCCTCACTCTGCTTCTGCACAGTTCTTTATCAATGTAAAAAGCAACTCTTTCCTAAACCACACTGGCAAAACCACACAAGGTTGGGGCTACGCTGTATTTGGTAAAGTTGTTGAAGGTATAGACGTTGTTGAACAAATTAAAGGCGTACGTACAGGCAACCGTGGTTACCACGCTGACGTTCCTCTTGAAAATGTTGTAATTGAAACTGCTAAAATTATCGCTGAATAATTTTAGGATGCTTTTGTGACCTATCTGTTTATCTCTGATTTACATTTGTCACCTAATCACCCTCGACTCGTTCGAGGGTTTTTAGCTTTATTGCAAGACTATCAGCAAAAGCAAACCCAACTTTATATTTTGGGTGACTGGTTCAATGCATGGATTGGTGATGATAACCGTTCAGCATGGCTTGACGAAATTGTGCAAGCGCTACAACAGTTTACTGCACAGGGAAATCAGGTTTATTTCCAAGTTGGCAACCGTGATTTCGCCTTAAGTCAAAAGTTCCTCAATCAATTTTCAGGTCAATTACTCCCTGATATAGCAACAGTAAAGATTCATCACCAGTCTTATCGCCTTGAACACGGTGATGCGCTGTGTACCGATGATATTGCCTATCAGCGCTTTAAAAAAATTATTCGTAATCCAGTTTTACTGTTTATTTTGCGACGTACACCTTTAAGTTTTCGCAAAAAACTGGCTGAAGGTTTTCGACAAAAAAGTAATGAATCCAAACAAGAAAAACATTATGACATTATGGATGTCAATCAACAGGCTGTTGATGCTGCACTCAGAAATGTTGATATTTTAATTCATGGGCATACACACCGCCCCATGATTCACACAGAAATCAATCATAAACAGCGTATTGTACTCGGTGACTGGTGTGAAAAAACAGGCGAAGCCATGATTTTAGAGATTGATGCTCAAGGTCAGCAGCAGTTTAAGAATTATAAATTTTAATAAGGCATGCTAACTAAGCATTCATAATTTGTGGATGTAAGAAGTTATAATTTTCCTACACGATCACTCCCGAAAATTACTAATAAAGCAGTTTCTAGTCAGCATTGTAAAATCGGTATAATTTTCTTATACCTCTATTCTGGCTATAGGGTTATACATTGCCGTGTACAATCATTGGATACTACAGATCAAACTACTTTAAGCCATTCATTATTCTGATTTTTAAACCGAGCAAATAACATTTGTTTATATAAAGTTTATTGCCCTGCTTTCGTAACTCAATTTTAATCTCACTCTAATATGGTTAATTTCGAGCAAAACGACACTTGAAAATTCAATGCTTAGCGTGAAAAAATGCAGTCAAATTACAGGAAAATTCAAATAAAATAATGATAATTTATAACAAGTTAAAATTTATGACTTCATCAATTTGCATCGGTACATTACAATGTTTGCTCCACGTGAATGGCTTTCGAATAAATTGTACGACTGACCACGCAACAAGACACTGCATATGACTCAGCATTATCCACAAGGGCTTGATTCCCATTTAAAATCTTGGCTATATGCCTCAGGCTCACTGACTCAGCAACTCACTCAGCTTGCAGGTGGGCAGTTTCGGGTAGAGCCACTTCAAGAATCTTTTCAGCGCATGCAGCGCCAAGACAGTTTATGGCTGAATATGCCACATCAACATACTGCATGGGTACGAGAAGTCTTTTTATACGGCTGTGAAGCCGAGCCGTGGGTACGTGCCAAAAGTATTTTTCCGATTTTAAGCCTGCAAGGTAAAGCAAGACGCTTTCGGCATTTGGGTCAACGTCCAATTGGACATTACTTATTTCAACGTACGACGCCGCACTGTGAACGGCGGATACTGCATTTGAATGAGGGCTGGACACGGCAAAGTTGTTATACTTGGCACGGCTGCAAGTTTATTGTTCAAGAAACTTTTTTACCTGCATTTGAACGCTTTATTCAAACATTGCGATGAAGGACTGGCATGGCAACTGTACAACATACCAACTGGCAACAGCGCTTACAAGCATATTATTACCTGTGCCGTTTTGACAAACCGATTGGCACAGAGCTGGTGCTTTGGCCAACCATGTGGGCACTGTGGATTGCTGCAAAAGGTTTCCCTGATTTAAAAACCTTTATTGTGATGTTTCTCGGTGTGATTTTTATGCGTGCCGCGGGCTGCGCGATTAACGACTTTGCTGACCGTAAAGTCGATGGTCATGTTGCACGTACCAAGCAACGCCCACTGGCAACAGGCGTCATTCAACCGATTGAAGCGGTAATGGTATTTTTGGCTTTGGTCGCTGCCAGTGCCTGTCTGCTGTTCTTTTTACCAATCGCAACCTTTTATTGTTCTTTTGGCGCACTCATTTTGGCGTTCATTTATCCATTTATGAAACGCTACACCCATTTGCCACAGGTATTTTTAGGTGCAGCATTTTCATGGGCAATCCCTATGGCATTTACCGCCATGGGACGTCCACTGGATTTAACATGTTGGTTGTTATATTTCGGCAATCTAGCTTGGACAGTGGCTTATGACACCCAATATGCAATTACTGACCGTGAATATGACCTAAAAATTGGTGTGAAATCCACCGCAATTTTATTTGGTCGTTATGATATTCAGATTATTAATTTATTACAGGCAGCCAGTGTGTTATTGATTGGTGCAGCGTTGTATCTGGAAGACTTACTGAATCCTTACGGTACAATTGCACTGTGTGCTGTAATCGCGGACTATGTTTATCAATGGATGCAAACTCGTCAGCGTGAACCACAGCGTTGTTTCAAAACATTCTTGCATAATCGCTGGGTGGGTATGATGATTTTTGCAGGCATTTTTATAGCTCTACTTTAAATACAGATTTTCTTCGTCTTGAAATAAAACTCCAATATAAATATACCTCAGGGCGGAATACTCTTAAAAAATATAAAAGGTGACTGTTTTGGTCGCCTTTTATATTTTTCGCATTGAAAAATGCCCGTAATTTCGTATGCTTCTTTTAACTCTTTTCTCTGTTGCAGATTTAGGCACTATGCATGTAAAACTGTTGAAATCTACATTTTTGTTGATTGGTCTATCCAGCATCATGTTAAGTGGCTGTCAGGTCGTCAATGTCAAACGGCAAGCGTTAAATGTGACTATTTCCAATGAGCGTGACAGTATTCTTACGCACGACCAACTGAGCGAAGCCAGTTTAAATGTCTTATCCATGACAGGGCGTGAAGCCAAAAGCTGTATTGAGAGTCCCGTAGCATGTTTAAAAAATATGCAGCAAATTCCACAAGAACAATTATTTTCCACTGCTAGCGAGTTGTACCTAGCGAAAGCCAAATTATTAGAAAACTCATCTGCCTGTAAGAAAAAACCTAAACCCAAGCAACATCTTTCAGAAAAACATCAACAACAGCAGCAACTATTTTCTAGCTGCATTGCACAAGAAGGTGAAATGCTCGACAAAAGTATTCGTTATAGTTACGCCTATCTGTTTCGCTCTACTCGAGAACCCACGCAACGCATTTTTGATAACCGACAAGTTCAAGTTCGCGACTTTTACAATCAGGCAATTGCCAAACTTGCCTCCGCATACCCCGCCCAATCTATAGAACAACAAAAACAAACCATGAACCAATCTTCTAGCATCAAGATTGGCAATAGCACTTATCAAATTGACTTTAGTGACTATCCAGATTTAGCGCATCAACCAATTGCGAGCTATCTTTCAAGTTACAATATGAATTTTTCAGGGCTACGTTCCATTAACCGACGGGATGGCTTTGGCTCAGAATTTGTGGTGGTCTTGCCCAAAAAGCAACGCAATGAAGAAAATAAGTATATTTTAGATCCTCTACGCTACCAGTTTAACACTGGAAGTAATCCAAATATTCATGCTCCACGTTACCTTGCAAGCACCATTACCATTGAACCTGAAAAAAACACCAGTTTACAAAGTTTACTGGACAATTCGCCTATGGTCGTCAAGATACATGACCCGTATCATTATGACCGAATCAGTATTGAGCGTAGCACTTATCCACTGGCTGCGAATTTCTCTGTGCCCTATGGATTATGGCTAGCACAAAATAATCTAGGCAAATCGGCTTATTTAAGTCTGATTGACCGCGACAAAAACATCGTGATGCCACATTTATATATGCTGGAACCATTTAACCCGAACAAAAAAGTTATTGTGCTGATTCACGGTCTTGCAAGCAGCCCCGAAGCATGGGTACGCTTAACGAATGATATTATGAGCGATCCTGTTTTGCGTGAGCATTATCAGGTTTGGCAAGTGTTTTACTCAACCAATATGCCAATCATTGAAAGTCGTTTTCAAATTTATGCTTTACTCAAACAATCCTTTGCATTAGTCGATCCTAAAGCACCTGCGTATAGTGATGCCGTGCTGATTGGTCATTCTATGGGTGGAATTATTGCACGCTTACTGGTCAGCAATCAGAACTTGAGCACTCCTGCATTTAAAATTTACAATAGCCGCAGTTTGCTTGCACACAAAACAGACTCTGTCATACTTGAGCGCTTCAATATCCAACCTATTCCCAATTTCAATCGGGCGATTTTCCTGTCTTCTCCAAACAAAGGCACTGCTTTTGCTGAGTTGTGGTTTACGAAAATGGCACGTCGAATTATTCGTGTGCCAAGTGTTTTTATTGGTGCGATTGACGATACTTTAGAAGGTGATCTGAATGTAAAAGGCACCATCAAACAGCTCAATCAAAGTATTATTCAAAATGGCCCGAGCGACCTCAGTTACAAATCCAAATTCATTGCGCTTACCAAAAATGTAAATCCACCCAAAGGATTTATTTTTCATTCAATTATTGGAAATGACACCAAAAGCCATGATCAACAAAAAATAACGGATGGAATCGTTCCTTATAGCAGCGCGCATTTAGAAGGTGCTGCGTCAGAGAAAATTATTCACGGTGGGCATTCTATTCAAGAAACCCCTGAAGCGGTGTTAGAGTTACGACGGATTTTACGTTTACATTTAATTCAGCATGGTTTGTAGCAAGCCCCAACTGCAAAATAATCTAATAGGCAAGCATGAGATCACATTTCTGATGCTTGCCTTGAACTTAGCTCAACAGATTAAAATGTATTGGCTGGCAAATACACTTCACCTTTCATTAAAATACGTGCGCTACGGCTCATAATCGCTTGTTGCATTTGCCATACTCCTTGTTTTTCAATGAGTTCAGCACCAACCGTTAAAGTCCCCGATGGATGACCAAAACAGACTTTATTACCTGTTGTTGAGCTACGCTTTTCATATAAAATCGTGCCTGGAACGCAAGCTGCGGCTGCAATAGCAATGGCGGCTGTTCCCATCATGGCGTGATGCAATTTCCCCATCGACACAGCACGAACGAGCAGGTCAATATCTGTCGCAGCAACGGCTTTACCACTTGAACTGACATAGTTTTGAGCTTGAGCTGCAAATGCAATTTTAGGTGTATGCTGACGCGTTGCAGCTTCTGTAATGTCTTGAATTAAACCCATTTTTACCGCGGCATAAGCACGGATTTTTTCAAGTTTGGCCAAGGCTTTCGGATCATTGTTAATATCATCTTGCAGCTCAGTTCCACGATAACCCAAGTCTTCAGCATGTAAAAACACTGTTGGAATTCCTGCTTGAACCATAGTCACTTCAAATGAACCAATCTCAGGTACATCAAGCTGTTCCTTAAGTTTGCCTGTCGGGAAAATCCCTGTTGTTGCTTCAGGATCAACTGCTTCACAAAACGCCAGCGAAATTTCAGCCGCAGGAAAAGTGACACCATCGAGCTCAAAATCACCCAGTTCTTGCACTTCACCTTCAACAATTGGCACTTCGGCAATAATGGTTTGCTGAATATTCGCCTGCCAAATGCGTACCGTACAAATTCCATTTTCAGGAATTCGGTTGGCATCGACCAACCCGTGACGAATGGCAAAAGGGCCGACTGCCGCAGATAAATTGCCACAGTTCCCACTCCAATCAACAAAAGCCTGATCGATTGAAACCTGCCCAAACAAATAATCAACGTCATGGTCAGGCTGCTGGCTTTTTGCCACAATCACGGTTTTACTGGTGCTTGAAGTTGCCCCACCCATGCCATCAATTTGCTTACCATACGGGTCTGGGCTACCAATTACTCTCAGTAAAATTTTGTCACGTGCTTCGCCCGCGATCTGTGCAGCCTCAGGCAAATCGTTCAGGTTAAAAAATACGCCTTTACTGGTTCCACCACGCATATATGTTGCTGGAATTGTCATTTGTTTTTGGGCAGCCATTTCCTTATTTTCCTATCTTCTCTATATTTAAAAACGACTCACCTTGCATGAATCTAAATAGCATCATGAATCAAAATTGTCGACAATTCTATTCGACTATGGGGGAATTCGGTTTTTTAAAAGATCTCTTTGAGATTTAATTTTTCAATAAAAAAGCCCAAGTTTTAACTCACCTTGGGCTTTTTTTATCTGTTCAGATGTTTAAATCAGAAGAATTACTCTTCATCTTCTTCATAGTCAAACAGGTAGCTGGTGCAGCCCCAACCATCATATTCACCACCGAATTCTTTGCCGATACGACCAAACCAGTCTTCCAAATCGACTAAATCTTCATGTTCCAAAATCATATTAACGTGAACATTTAGTATCCACAAATTTTCTTGTTCACTGTGCTGATCTTCTTGATATAACGAGATCTTTTGCTCTTGATGCAATAAATGCAATGCACATTTCTCTGCTTGTTCCTTTTGCTCAAACGCAATCGAAAATTCGACTTCATGCGGCTCGCAAAGGTCATTACCATCTTCAAACATTTGCCAAAGCAGGTTGCCATTTTCATCATCAGGGAATTGTTGATAATCACGCGTCATTGTTAGGTCCTTATTGTGTGCTAACTATTGTTATAACAATTAGCTTAGTTCATTTTTATTGCAGTTTAGCGATATGTCAAACAAAAAATATTGTCGACAATATGACTATTAAACATGAATAGGCAGGCTAGAATGGTGCAGGTAAATCCAACTCAATTTCATGTTGAGTTAACGGTTGCCGAAATGCCAGATAAGCAGCGTGTAGCGCCATACGGGGCAAGGCAAATTTTTTCGGTTCGGGATGATACAGCTTGTCACCCATAATCGGATGCCCAATATGTGCCATATGCACGCGCAACTGATGAGACCGCCCTGTAATTGGCGTAAGTTTTACCCTACTGATATCTAGCTCAAAATCACACTCTATACGTTGATACAATGTTTTGGCAGCTTTACCTAGCTCAAAATCAACTTTTTGTTTAGGCCGATTTGGCCAATCAGTAATGAGGGGAACTTCAACACAACCTTCTGCTGTAATTTCCCCTTGAAGCAATGCCACATAATGTTTAGTGACCTGACGTGCCTGAAACATTTTACTCACTGCAACTTCAGCGTCACGGTGTTTAGCAAACATCAAAAGCCCAGAAGTTGCCATATCTAGCCGATGTGTGACTTTGGCTTGTGGATATTGCTGCAAAATCCGCAAATATGCGCTGTCCTGATGTTCTGGTAAGCGCCCCATCACCGACAATAATCCTGCTGGCTTATTAATCACGAGCAAATCATCATCTTCATAAATGGTATGTAACGGTTCTTGTGGTGGGCAATACACAAACGCAACATCGGCAGACATAATACAATTCAAACAAAAAACAATGCGGACAACATAACAATGACACCTTCAGCTGTCAATCTAGCATCGTCAACTTGACATATAGCTAACGTCTTTTGTTCATCTCACTGAGCAAATCAAGTTGAATTTCTTGAATTTGTGCTAAACGTTCCCACTGATGCGACAGTAAATGGTCAATCTTTTCATGTAAATGCCGAATTTCCAGCTCTGCCTTTAAATTAATCTGGTAATCATGTTGGGAACGCAACCGATCTTTGGCTTCCTGACGGTTCTGGCTCATCATAATAATGGGTGCCTGAACGGCTGCAATACAGGACAATACTAAATTCAGAAAAATAAATGGATACGGGTCAATAGGATGTAACATCACCACCGTGGTATTTATAACAATCCATGCTGCTAAAAAAATGAAAAACAAAATCAGAAATGTCCAGCTCCCACCAAAACTGGCAATTTTATCGGCTAACCTTTCTCCAAATGTCCAGTTTTCATCAAGTTCAACCTCAACATTTTTGGTAATCAGCTCATGATTTTGCATGCTAAGAACGACTTCCTGCTCTAGATCGGTCAGTTCACCTTTTTCTGACTTGAGCAAAGAATGTACGTATTGGATACGATAGTGCGCTAAATCAGAACGACAAATAAAGCTCTGCTCAGACCATTCTGGATAGTCTTTAAGAATCGCATCGGCAATTACATCACGAATCGCATCACTAGGAATCAATACTTTTAAGGGAAAAGTTTTTTTGCATACGATGCATTGATGCATTGAGTTTCTATTATTGTCCATAATTCCCCGATATTGTTAATCTTATCTCCATGATGGTAGTAAGATTTGACTATTTTATGGCAACTGTTGAATGGTTTGCTTTACCCTTCTTCTTTGGTTCAAATCATGGATTTCTTGCAAGCGTCATGGCAATCCACGGCACCAGATTAAACATAATGATGGCAATTTTATAAAAGGCGATGCCCGAATAATGAATCACATCAAACGTGTTATCGGACAAATTAAACCAACTGCCCTGTAAACGTTTTAAGAACTGGCGTGCAAAAACAAACAGCAAAAACCAAATCATTAAAATGGCATAGTTAATCAAGGTAGCATAAAGTAAAACTTGTCGTATGACTTCATAACTCATGAGGTTGCCTTATTTTTGTGGGTTACGTTTAATATCATAGCGCAAAAAATCAGCAGAAGATAAAAATACAAGTTTAATTTAATTAAAATAAAATATTTAAAAACAATATCTTAAATAAAATATAAAAAACTATTATTTCTTTAGCATTCCATATTCAGTGAGAAGTTTTACTAAATATGAAATGCCTTTTTTTTACTTAGGCTAAATTGCTTCTTAAAAAGCCTTCAAGAAACGTAAATTAATACGATTGTCTTCTTTAAAACCATTTTCAACTTTTAGATCACGTCCATATGCCGCAATGACTTGCGTGGTTGGTGTTGGGCTAATCCCTGTCCCCACCCAAAATTTGGTTTGCTGTGTCCCATTGCTTGTCACACCTGCCTGTTTTGTGTCACCTGCATCACTATAAGAAAGACCTGCACGCAAATCGACTTTATCATTCAGGAAATAACGAGCATTGGTCTGCACCTGATAGCCAATATCCTGCTTCTTGTCACCACCGATTGCATCGGTGTTTTTACCATAAATGGTCATATCCGCCGACACATCCCACGCCAGTTTTGGCGTCAAACGTGTGGTATAGGCTGCCTGTATATTCAACTTGTAGCGATTTTCTCCAAGATTCAGAGCCTTAGTTGCTGAGTACTGACCTGTTGGCAAAAACAAGTACGGCGTAATACCAAAAGTGCTGTGAGTGCTGGCATTGTTATATAAAAAGAATGTATTGGCTAAAATAATATCGCCCAAGCCACTGCTCGAGCCTAAATCTGAAATATCTTTACCTGCATCTAAACGCCCGAAAGGAATCAAAATTTGTGGTGCAACATGAATCCCAGCAATGTCGGTGTAATGCACATAACGGGCAATCCCGACATCGGAAGTCAGGCTATAGTCCCCTACAACTTTGTCACTGCCACTATATAAAGCATCTCGAGTAGCGTGCTGATAATACAAAATTGCCAGATTCGTACCACTTGGAGCATAGTCATAATCCCCAGCGTCTAAATCGACGGCATAGGCATGACTCAAACTTAAATAAACGGCAATAGCAAGTGCGCTATTTGTTAAAAACTTCATATTCTAATCCTTTGAATACCAAAAATAAAAAGCAGATCGTTGTCGTTTTTTTAAACAAAAAATTCTGCCGTTTTCTAATCTACTGTTTTTATTATTAAAAAAAAGCCATGCGATGGTCGTAATGACTTTATTGGTTTTATACGATCCAAGTATAAAATTTCGTGATGGTATTATTTAGAAAAAAGCATAATACAAAGCTATTTCTTAAGCATTTATTAGATTGGCTACAAACTAGACAGTTTTTCTAAAAATTAACGTTTCTTTAGACGGTAAAATTTGCCTTTTTGCCCAAACTTTTTTGTAACTGAGCCAATGTTTTATGGTTTTAGATCTGCAACTGTCATGATGATCTGAGCATGGATAAGCTCAATATTCAGAATTTTAGCTGTGTTTAGATATTTAGAGCTATGACAGAAATCGATATGCGAGAGAGGAAATATCTAAGGAATTGCAATTTTATGAAGGAAAATAAGCTATAGAAAATTTATTAGAATGTGAGAATTTTTTAGGGTGTCAAGGGAAAACTCTATGGTTTACTTCAACAATCATGACTTGGTAAATGATGACCTTATGCCTATAAACTCTTGATTTATAGCGTCCTAAGCCGAATCGAGACCTTTTGGGTGAGTACACACTTGCGTTATACGCTTCGGTGCATGCTACTCTTTTCGATCCCCATCACACCCTTGAAATATAGTTTAGTCAGATCATGATGGGATTGTTTTTCTAAGATAAACGCATTTAGGGATTTTTTGAAAAATTTTACCGAAAAATAAAACATTTTAAGAAATTATTCTTATTTTATAAAAATTAATCTTCATTTCATTGCACATTTCAGCCTGATTTATCATTTTTTTACCAATACTGTTACTTATATTTAATAAAACATACGCTGCTGAGTAATGCTCATTTAGCAAAACAAGCTCAGTTTGAAGATAAGCACAATAACCTAGCTCTAAAACACCCCTAACTCTAAAAGATTAAGAATATTTTCTTTACAAAGTTCAAAGTTTATACGCTCCAAAATCTTTACTTAAGATAAATAGAATATTCATATTTATTCTATAGATTTCATATCACAATCATGCTAACAATCTATTTTTCAAGTTAATTTCCCCCAAATTTAAGCCAACAAGGACGTAGTATATGGCGCTTAGTGTATTTGACTTATTTAAAATTGGTGTAGGGCCATCGAGTTCACATACGGTTGGCCCCATGCGGGCAGCACACAGCTTTAGTCAATACCTCGAAAAGCATCATCTTTTAACATCGGTTTCAAAAATCAGCATTCATCTTTATGGTTCTTTGTCATCGACAGGGATTGGTCACAGCACCGACAAAGCTGTAATTTTAGGTTTAATGGGTTTTGACCCTGAAAGCATTGATACCCAACAAAGCGATGGTTTATTAAAAACAGCATTGGCACAAAAAACTTTGATTATAAACGGGGCTCACCCTATCGCTTTTGACTATACGACCGATGTGATGTTTACCGATGAACCTTTAGCCTACCATCCCAACGCAATGACCTTAACCGCCGACGATGGTCAAGGCAATGTACTCTACAAAAACACTTATTATTCAGTCGGTGGCGGGTTTATTGTCGATGAAAGTCATATCCAGCAAGGTTCATTGGTCGCAGATGATACCCAAATTCCGTATCCGTTTAGTAGTGCCAAAGAACTTTTAGCCTTATGCAAGCAGCACAACTTGAGTGTTGGTCAACTGATGTTGGAAAATGAAAAAAGCTGGCGCAGCGAAGCTGAAATTCAGACAAAAATTATGGGCATTTGGCAAGTCATGCAAGAGTGCATTCAAAATGGCTTGCAAAATGAAGGCATTCTCCCTGGTGGATTAAATGTCAAACGTCGCGCTAAAAAGATTCATCAGCAGTTATTGCAAAAGAAAAACTCAAATTTAATTGATACAACATTTACAGCCATGGAATGGGTCAATTTATTTGCGCTGGCAGTTAATGAAGAAAATGCTGCAGGTGGTCGTGTGGTGACTGCCCCAACCAATGGCGCAGCAGGCATTATTCCTGCAGTTTTATATTATTACGTCACTTTCTCACAAGATTTGTCCGAAGACAAAATCGTCCGTTTTTTCTTGAGTGCGGCAGCAGTGGGTATTTTATGTAAATTAAAAGCATCAATCTCAGGAGCAGAAGTCGGTTGTCAGGGTGAAGTCGGTTCAGCGTGTTCAATGGCATCTGCGGGATTGACCGAAATTTTAGGTGGTACACCAGATCAGGTTGAACATGCGGCTGAAATTGGATTGGAACATAATTTGGGGCTGACTTGCGACCCTGTGGGTGGATTAGTGCAAATTCCGTGTATCGAACGTAATGCGATTGCAGCAGTCAAAGCGATTAATGCTGCACAGATGGCACTGCATGATGATGGTGAACATTTTATTTCACTTGATAAAGTGATTCAGACCATGAAGGAAACAGGCAAAGATATGTCAGATAAATATAAAGAAACCTCAAAAGGTGGTTTAGCAGTCAATTCGATTGAGTGTTAATAGTTTCATGCACAGTCTGTAAGTTGACACTTAAGCTTCAAAAACTTAACGATTATTGCATATTGCACATACACAAATGTAAAAAGCCCTATCATGTGATAGGGCTTTTTTAAAAACAGAGAGTAGCTGTTTTTATATGTGCAGCTTTAAGCAATTTTATCGTTAAATTTATTGCTGTGGCATTTGGTACACGGAGGTAAACGATCTGTACCAATTTCTAAGTAAACGCGATGTCCGCATTGGACACAAAAATAGAAGCCTGTTCCAGGTTGAGAGCCAGCAGTTACCATCTTTGTTCTCCATAGATTTTAGAAATGGTGTTCAAAGTATAGACAAAATGAGAGGCTTGTCTACACATTATTTCCAATTAAAATGACTATATAATTTAAAAAAATGCTTAATTGATAAATTTGAACAACCAAGCCTACCTGTTTTAGGAAATTCTTATTACTTTTAAGATACTTATGCGCAAAAACCATTTTTCTTGGTCGATGGAAATTTGATGCTGTGTTTTTGTTATAAGATGAAAGTCTTAAATTTTGATACAAATAAGCCCCGTGAGGTTGGGGCTTTGAGTTAAAGCTTTTTGCTTTTCATAACTAAGCTTACCTTATTTTTAATTAATTACTAAGGCATTTTATAGGTAATGAACAGGCATTTTTTAATCAATATTCAGACATTTAAGCAGAAAACTACTATCTATCTAGTATTCTTCCTTCTGGAGTTATATTAAGATAATTCCCTCTTGAACTTTCAGAACTTAGCTGAACATCCCAATGATCTTTATGCAATAGGTCCATTTTCCAAATATGCCCATTATGATCAATAAACCCATAAGGCGCTTTATGATGCCGGATAGGAGTTAATGAATTACTCCATGTATTAGGTGGTATAAATTGATATTCACCCGAAGTAGGTAATTTAATATTATTAGGATAAACTCTTAACCAAGGATTTAACAGTATTTCCACATTAAGTAATTTTTCATCTAAGATTAGATAACCCTTATAATCAGCAGGATAACCGCAATTTTCATGAGAAAATATTGCTTCCTCATGTTTCATTTTAGCAATTCTATACTTACCAAAAACCTCCAAGAAATCTTCAAAAATCATTTGAATTGAATCTGATAAAATTTTGCAAGGTTTCTCTGAAATTTCTTTCTTAGAATTTGGATGCTTCAGAGTTTTAACTCTGCCCAATTCAGGCAATATTGCACTACACCATAAATTTAAGACACCAGACCATTTCTCATCTTCATATAAGTTCCAAGGATAAGTGTTTTGATAAATTTTATAAATCTCTTCTGAGAGAACTAAGTTCATATTTTCATTACTGTTAATAATATCAAATATCCCAATTAAACTATTTATTATTTTATCTTCAATTTCAGAAGCATTTTGATAAGGGTAGTCAACTAAATAATGTGGACATAATGTGATATCAGGCATTTCTTGATTTCACTCTTGCTTTTAATATTTCTCTAGCAATATTTTCAGATTCATCCAGAAACCCTTTAGGCCATTCTGGAAACATACCTGTTTCATCTATCTCAAATTGCTTAATTTGAGTGCCATTTTCATCTTGATCTATAAAAACAATATTGATAAGTTCTTTTAATGATGGATCTTGAATTACCCTTAAGCGAAGCTTATTTACCAATTCTTGGCTATGCGTTTCAATAATAAATTTTTTCTTATCTTGGATAAAAGCCAAAAACAAATCTGCTAATTTAGATGCACTTGATGGATGCAAATGTATTTCAGGTTGCTCTATAAGCAATAGATTATCATCATTATTTAACAATCCCAATAAAATTACTGGCAATACTTGTGAGTAGCCAAAACCAACATCTGCCAATGATACAGCTGAATTGGAATTTCTAATTTTTAAATCAATTTGATAAATCATATCACTGATTTTTTCAGATGAAATTTCCTGACCCAACCCTAAAATTTCAATACTCTTATGTAAAGCATCCAACAGTTTATAATCTTTATTATTAAATTTAACAATTTCATTTTTTTTAGACCACAATACATGAGCAATATTAGCCCCACTTTCACTTATATCTGTAGCATTATTAGAATAATGGATATAGATACGCTCAGGATTTGCTCTAATTGGACTGAGATATTTAATCTTTCTAATGTTTCTTGAAAAATCATCTACATACATGTTATCAAAAACAAAATATATAGGAAAAACAAAACCTGTATGATCTTTTAATCTGATATTAACTGGAATGAAGTTTTTAAAAACAGTCTCAACTTTCCCCGTAGATATTACATTTTTAAATTTTTTATTTTTTTTAATATCAGACAAAACTGATTTCATGTTTTTTGATAAAAATTCATTATTAATATTATTAAAATTTACTTCTTTACCATCACTTTCATAAATAAATTTAATCAACTTTGGAATATACGATTCTTCATACTTTTTATTTTTAAACTCAATTTTTATATTATATTTATTTTTATCTCTTTGAAATTCCAACCCATAGGAAATCTTAGCTTCATTTATTTTTGGAACACCATAACTAATGTCCTTTAAGCTAGAAAATTTTAAGTACTTTCCCTCCACATTTAAATCAGAATTATTTTCTTCATCGAGTGTTTGCTTCAACAATAATAAACTTTGAATAATTGAAGATTTACCACAACTATTTCTCCCCAATAAAATTGTTAGTGGCTTAATTTTTAAATTTTCTAATTTTTTAAAAGATTTAAAATTCTCTAAAGATAAGCTTGTAATCATTAAAACTAATTCTTAAAAAAACCCTCTCAAATACTAGATCACATCCTCATTAATTTCAATATCTTACCATAAATTTCCTTACAAAAATCTTAAATAATACCTGAACACCTAACCCAACCAATATATAGGTTTATCATCTGCATCTATTACAATTAAAAAATCCCTATCTTTTGATAGGGATTTTTTTAAACAATATCAATAAACTTTAACTAAAACTGGGCAATCACGCCGCCTGACCTTCACCTTCCAAAAAGTCCTGTGCAAAACGCTGCAATACACCGCCCGCTTCATACACATGCACTTCTTCTTCAGTATCCAGACGACACGTCACAGGCACTTCAACGATTTCACCATTAATACGCTCAATCACCAAAGTTACAGTCGCACGCGGCGCAATATTACCAATCACGCTATACATTTCAGTACCATCAAGCGCTAAAGTCTTGCGAGTTGTGCCTGCCTTAAACTGCAATGGCAACACACCCATACCAATCAAGTTAGTACGGTGAATACGCTCAAAACCTTCGGCAACAATTGCTTCCACACCTGCCAGACGCACCCCTTTAGCTGCCCAGTCACGGCTTGAGCCCTGACCATAATCCTCACCCGCAATAATAATGAGTGGCTGTTTGCGATTCATATAAGTTTCAATCGCTTCCCACATGCGCATGACTTTACCATCAGGCTCAACACGGGCAAGAGAACCTTGTTTCACCGAGCCATCTTCATTGAGCACCATTTCATTAAACAGTTTCGGGTTGGCTAAAGTCGCGCGCTGTGCAGTGAGGTGATCTCCACGGTGGGTTGCATAAGAGTTGAAATCTTCCTCTGGCACACCCATTTTTGCCAAGTACTCGCCTGCTGCCGATTTTTTCACAATCGCATTAGACGGAGATAAATGATCGGTCGTGATGTTATCAGGCAAAATTGCCAACGGACGCATATGAGTCAAAGTGCGCGGTGCAGCCAAAGCACCTTCCCAATACGGTGGACGGCGAATATAGGTACTTTGCGCACGCCAGTCATACAATGGACTTTTTGCCTGTTCAATTTCACCCAAGTTAAACATTGGAATATAGACTTTACGGAACTGTTCAGGTTTCACAGCTTCTTTAACCAAAGCATCAATTTCAGCATCGCTTGGCCAAATGTCTTTCAGGTAAATCGGGTTGCCGTCTTTGTCTGTACCTAAAGCATCTTTTTCAATATCAAAACGAATCGTTCCTGCAATCGCATATGCAACAACCAACGGTGGCGATGCCAAGAACGCCTGTTTTGCATAAGGATGAATACGACCATCGAAATTACGGTTACCTGAAAGCACTGCTGTAGCGTACAAATCACGGTCAATAATTTCTCGCTGAATGACAGGATCTAATGCACCCGACATCCCGTTACATGTGGTACACGCATACGCCACGATCCCGAAACCCAACTTCTCAAGGTCATGCAACACGCCTGCTTCTTCCAAGTACAGTGCAGCCGCTTTTGAACCAGGAGCAAAAGAAGATTTCACCCACGGTTTACGAGTTAAGCCCAATTCATTGGCTTTACGCGCCAATAAACCTGCGGCAACTGTATTTCGAGGATTCGAGGTATTGGTACATGAGGTAATCGCGGCAATGATAATTGCACCATCTGGCATTAAACCATCGGTACGATGCTCAACCACACCTGCAATACCTTTTTCTTTGAGTTCAGCAGTCGATACACGCGCATGCGGGTTAGATGGCCCCGCAATATTACGGGTCACTTTAGACAAGTCAAAACGTAAAACCCGTGGATATTCGGCTTGTTTTAGGCTGCTTGACCATAAGCCAACCTGTTTGGCATAGGTTTCGACCAACTCGACTTGTGCCTCTTCACGCCCTGTTAAACGTAAATAATCAATCGTGTTTTGGTCGATATAGAACATTGCCGCAGTTGCGCCATATTCAGGAGTCATATTGGAAATGGTGGCACGATCACCGACCGACATGCTGTCTGCACCTTCACCAAAGAATTCCAGATATGCACCAACCACACGCTCTTTACGCAAAAACTCAGTGAGTGCCAAAACGATATCGGTTGCAGTAATGCCCGCTTGACGCTGACCAACAAACTCTACCCCAATAATGTCAGGCAAGCGCATCCAAGAAGCGCGACCAAGCATGACATTTTCAGCTTCTAAACCACCCACACCGACTGAAATTACACCCAAAGCATCAGTATGTGGGGTATGTGAATCTGTGCCGACACAAGTATCTGGAAATGCCACACCATCACGTACTTGGATCACAGGCGACATTTTTTCCAGGTTGATCTGGTGCATAATGCCGTTGCCCGCAGGAATCACATCGACATTTTTAAAGGCAGTTTTTGTCCACTCAATAAAGTGAAAACGGTCTTCGTTACGGCGATCTTCTACTGCACGGTTTTTAGCAAAAGCATCGGGGTCGAAACCACCATATTCCACTGCCAAAGAGTGATCGACAATCAACTGGGTTGGTACAACTGGATTGACTTTGGCAGGATCACCGCCTTTATCCGCAATTGCATCACGCAGCCCAGCAAGGTCAACCAGTGCAGTTTGCCCTAAAATGTCGTGACAGACCACGCGCGCAGGAAACCACGGAAAGTCTAGTTCCTGCTTACCTTGTATAATTTGGAGCAAATAATCTTTGATTTTTTCAGGTTCAGCACAGCGCACAATATTTTCAGCATGTACACGGCTAATATACGGCAGTTTTGCCCAAGCACCTGCTTGCAGGTCTTCAACTGCCTGTACCACATCAAAATAATCTAAGTTGCTATTTGGCAACTTTTTACGGTACTGGGTGTTCATGCATCACGCTCCGCAAGTGGCACAAATTTAAGGTTCTCTGGACCTGTATAATGTGCGCTTGGTCGAATAATCTTGCCATCTTGGCGTTGTTCAATCACATGTGCCGACCAGCCTGCTGTACGTGCAATTACAAACAATGGGGTAAACATTGCTGTTGGCACACCCATAAGGTGATAGCTGACCGCACTAAACCAGTCTAGGTTCGGGAACATGTTTTTAACTTCTTTCATCACGACTTCTAGACGTTCAGCGATCAAATACATTTTTTTGTTCTGCTGTACATCGGCAAGTTCAGAAGCGATTTTCTTGATCACGTCATTACGTGGGTCAGCAATGGTATAGACTGGATGCCCAAAACCAATCACCACTTCTTTGTTTTCGACGCGCTTACGAATATCGGCTTCAGCTTCATCGGCAGTGTTGTAACGCTGCTGAATCACAAATGCAACTTCGTTCGCGCCACCGTGTTTTGGCCCACGCAATGCACCAATTGCCCCAGCAATGCTCGAATACATGTCAGAACCTGTACCCGAAATCACGCGTGAGGTAAATGTTGACGCGTTAAATTCATGCTCAGCGTACAAAATCAAAGATGTATGCATCGCTTGAATCCATTGCTCACACGGTTTTTCACCATGCAACAAATGCAGGAAGTGTGCACCAATCGAGTCATCGTCAGTTTCAACTTCTATGCGTTTTCCGTTATGACTAAAATGGTACCAGTACAGCAACATTGAACCTAAACTTGCCATAAGTTTGTCAGCAATATCACGCGCACCTGCGTAGTTATGGTCATCATGTTCTGGCGTTAAACAACCCAGAACCGAAACACCTGTACGCATTACATCCATTGGGTGAGCAGACGGTGGCAGTTGCTCCAATGCTGTCTTTAAGCTTGCTGGCAAACCACGCAGTGATTTAAGCTTGGCTTTATAGGCACTCAGCTCTGCTGTATTGGGTAATTTGCCATGTACCAGCAAATACGCCACTTCTTCAAACTGACAATGTACTGCCAAATCAAGAATGTCGTACCCACGATAATGCAGGTCATTACCACTGCGTCCAACGGTACATAGCGCAGTGCTCCCAGCGACTTGACCGCTGAGCGCTACTGATTTTTTTGGTTTGAATTCTGTTTTTTCAACTTGTGTATTCATGACAGTTTCCTTTTGTCGCTTTCGTATTGTTGTAAAAATTATTGAACCAGTTCAGCAGTAAAATGCTTATTTATTTTTCTCGAAAGAAGCATCTAAATACTGTTCAAACTGATGATAGTTAATACGCTCATACAATTCTTGACGCGTCTGCATGGTATCGACCACATTTTTTTGTGTGCCTTCTTTACGCAAAGTCTGGTAGACATTTTCCGCAGCTTTATTCATGGCACGAAATGCTGACAGTGGATACAAAGCAATGCTGACATCGGCAGAAGCCAGTTCTTCAGTGGTAAATAGCGGTGTAGAACCGAATTCAGTAATGTTGGCTAAGATCGGCACATGTACGGCATCGGCAAACTGTTTGTACATTGACAATTCAGTAATGGCTTCAGGAAACAGCATGTCTGCACCCGCTTCAATATACGCCCCTGCACGGTCAATGGCTGCTTGCAAACCTTCCACTGCCAACGCATCAGTACGCGCCATAATCACAAATTTGTCATCACCACGGGCATCGACTGCAGCTTTAATGCGATCTACCATTTCTTGTTGTGAAACAATGGCTTTGTTTGGACGATGTCCACAGCGTTTTGCCCCAACCTGATCTTCAATATGCATGGCTGCTGCACCAAACTTAATTAAAGACTTGGTGGTACGTGCAATATTAAATGCAGATGCGCCAAAACCTGTATCAGCATCAACCAATAACGGCAAGTCGCACACGTCAGTAATACGACGAACATCAGTTAAAACATCATCGAGGTTACTAATACCTAAATCGGGCAAACCTAATGAGCCTGCGGCAACCCCACCTCCTGATAAATAGATGGCTTTATAGCCTGCTCGTTTTGCCAGTAAAGCGTGATTAGCGTTAATCGCCCCGACAACCTGTAACGGTTTTTCAGCCGCAACGGCATCACGGAAACGCTGACCCGCAGATAAATTAGACATGTGGTTCTCCTTGTGCTTGTATCCAGTTGGATTCAATATTTTTATAAGATGCAGCGATATGTCGTCGCATCAGTAATTCGGCAAGTTCGGCATCGCCATCGGCTATCGCATCTAAAATGCGAATATGTTCATTAAATGCCTGATGCGGACGATTAGGGGTTTTAGAAAACTGAATGCGGTACATTCGAATCAGGTGATATAACTCATCGCAGAGCATTTTTTCTAAGGTTTTATTGCAACTGGTTTTGATAATACAATAGTGAAAATCATCTTCACCTTCTTGCAAAAAATAGCCCTTGCCTGCTTTAAAAGCGTCATCTTCGGCGTGGCGCTTTAAAATGTCCCGTAAAATCAAGATTTGTTTTTTGTCGATATGCTGTGCTGCCAAACGACAAGCTAAACCTTCAAGACTTTCCCGAATTTGATACAGTTCATAAAGTTGCTGATGAGACAATGACACGACACGCGCCCCGACATGCGCCGTACGCTCTACCAGCTTTTGCCCTTCCAGGCGGTGTATAGCTTCACGCAGTGGTCCACGACTAATACCATAAATGCGCGCCAGTTCAGGTTCAGAAATCTTACTCCCTGCGGGCAGATCACCGCAGATAATCGCAGACTGGATTTTATAAAAAATCTGATCTGTCAGCGTTTGGTGTACTTTTGCTGTATTCTTTTCAAGCAAATTCTGCATAGTGTTGACAATTCTTATCGAAGATCACTGAATAATGCCTATTTATTAGCAAAAATCAAACTATTGTCAACAATATAAATTTTATCTACGACTAATGTGCTATAAAACCCAATTTTTTCTTATTTTATTCAATCTAAAAATCAAGATTGTCGACAATTTTTCAAAAATAGATGAAACAGCCATCACAAAAAAACCCTTTATCTCACTTCTTAAAGATAAAGGGTCGGGAATATTCAATACAGAGCTGTTTTAAATTTTTACCCAAGTCACATTTTCATCAGCTTTACGTACAGAAAATGAAAATTCATCATCGGCTCGAACCAGATAAGCGTCGTGTGCCTCATGAACCACTTTTAACAGTGTTCCTTCATTATAAAGTTTTGGTTCATAGCCTTGCTTTTCATGTTTGATGGGCCGAATCAATTCAATTAGTATCTTATTCATGTTAAAAACCTAGGAAGCAACTTCAAATAATAGTATACAAATCATTCATTTTTTGAAATTAAATTTAGTTATTTAGCGTAAAAAAATTCATATTTTCATCACATTTTACTCCCTAAATCAACTTAATACCTCATTTAGGGTGTTTTAAACATTTGAGAAAAACAAATTTTTAACGATTTAATTTAAAAAACAATAAGTTAATATAAAAATATAATACAAAGTAAAATCAACTCTCCCCACCTTAAGCATGTATACAAATCCAAGCCATAAAATATTTTTGCAGAAATATAGGTTCATCTGTATGTAAGATGCTTAAAGTATCTATAGACCTAGCCAGTAAAATAATACCCATAAAAGCTATAATTCAAAGTAATGTAGGAACTAATAGAATAAGAATGAACTAAAGGAAAGAAAGTGCCTAACAATCAGAACAATCAATCCCACAAATATGTTTGGATTGTATCTTAGATAATTAGACTTCTCTCATAATGATTTACATCCTCTTTATATTTCCTCTATAAAGAGCAAGAAAACCATCTAATCAAAGAAGCATATATATAATTTAAATTTTTAAGCATAAAAAACCTCATTTCTATAAACTATTGAAATGAGGCTGTAAACTCTACATATTGATCTTCAAATAATGTTTTGAAACCTATGTTTTAAATTTCACTATAATGTGAAAAAACATTTTCAACAAAATCTGAAGTAATAAAACGAAAAAAATCGTTTTATTAAACTATGTTACTATCTTAACACACCTTGAAATATATTACTCACTCAAAAACTCTTATTTATCAAAAATAAATAATAAAAATGATAAATATCTTTATAAAACAAAGAAAATCAATTTACTAAAACATGAATATTTTTCTGATTTCACTCAGTCAATAAGAAGGTTAAAAAGTATTTACAATATATTTTTTATCAAGACAATCTATACAATTGATTATGCGATACATAAAAACTTTTACAATCTAAATTTAACTCAATTTCCTGGCCACACTGAAGTTGAATCATTTTACCAACTTCAACCCATTTCTGGCGACCTTCCATAGAATTTTGTATACGTTTCAATGGAATAACTTTCACGAAAATTTCATGGCCATTGATTGCTTTGGCAATATGCCATTCACTTAATTTTTTCAAAATGATATCAACTCATTAAAAATGAGCTCATGCGATTTAACTAACAGTTTTGATTGAATCTCTAGGCTAGGCTTAAAATATAATTCTAGGTTTTGATAATAATCAGCTTTATCGATTTAATTGAAGCTAATTTCTTTTCTCATATCAGAAAAGTTTTGATTTCACAGAGCATAAAAATTGGATGCGGGGGTTGGATTTGAACCAACGACCTTCGGGTTATGAGCCCGACGAGCTACCAGACTGCTCCACCCCGCAACAAGGAGTAGGATTTATACGCTGTTTATTTAAATAAAGCAAACTTTAAAAAACAAGGCACTTTTATGTGTCTAAAAAGACATAAATTTTTATACCGTTCAATCAGATTAATAACAGTTTTCATCAGTTCATTTTATTTCTCTTATCCTTATTCAAATATATTTCAATTTTTTCAAGAAAAGAAAAATAATGAACACATAAAATTTAATAAAAAAGCCTAATAAAAATGAGAATTACAAATATAAATGCTCTTTTTTAATTTTTAAAATTCAGATTTTTAGCTGATGAGGCCTGTTTATTATAAGCTCATTTTATTTCATGCTATGAGAAAAAATAATGAGTGTGTTAACCATGGTGAAAAAAGCTTATTCAACTTAACATTTTAGAATTTGATTTCTGATATCGTTAAAGTTTATTCGCAGATCAAATCGACCTCAAGATACCTTATGCGACTGTATTGACGTGATAACTATCTACGCTAAATTGGTTTTACCTCTTAATCCACTCAAACCATCTTGTAATTTCTGGATAATGCCAAAGCAAGATCACCATTTAAACTAATCGTTTTAAACCATCCAAACTCGTTCAAGAGACCATTATGGTCATCATGGAATTGCATATCTGACAGTAGGTGTGCCAGTGAAACACCATATGACTTTAACTGAAGCCCATCCCACATCGGACATTCACCAGCAATAACATCCTATAATTTTGCCAATTGCCAAGGAATGATGAAGGAAACGTTAGCCTTACAGGGAAGATAAAAAAGCGACCTGTTGGTCGCTTTTTATTCAATACTGATCTATTCAAAATTTCCATTCGCAAAGATTATTTTTCCTAATGAAAATTCTGTATTTAGCTTCTTAATTATAACTTTATAGAATATGTCATCTATAATGCTTACATGAGTAGATTGATTGGTAGGCTTTGCGAAAAATATTTTTTCATTATTATGTGAAGACCCGAATTTGTATATATCAAAAGCTCTAATTACCTGTTTTTGATAATAAAAATGCACTTTATTTAAAGAAACTTCTGAAATTTTAATATCTTGATCAAGAATTCTATAAAAAGATTGTATATTTGGAGGAAGATTTCCAACATTAAAATCACCATCTTCTTCTTTTTCTACTTTAAACTTTAAAAAAATATCATCTTTAGCTAAATAGATAGATGAATCATCATCATTTGGTTGATACCATTCAGATTGCTCAAGCAATGCTTTTATATCATTAAGATTCATATTATTTCCTATTCAATAAAATTTTTTAAAAATATATGTTGTCTATATTACATACAGATATTTTTAAAAAATTTCAAGATGTTAAATTTAAAAAGCCAACATCATTGATGTTAGCTTAAGATATACCAAGATTATTTTCATGCATGCGCTACTGATCAGGCCTTAGAGGGCAGATACATCCTTTGCAAATGCAATTTCGTTTGCAATAACTTCTTGACTAGCACCACCTTGAGATAGTTGTGCTTGATACATGTCTAGAAAAGCTGAAAGATTCATTTTTTTAGTATCAATAGCAAATACTAGAGCAACAACTGTTAAAATTTTCTCTGGTTTATCTTTGAGATTATGAATAATAATATTTTTATACCACGCTACCATATCTATTCGAATCGCTGACCGCCCCTCAAATGCAACATAACGAGCTTCAATCTCATAAGTATCATCTGGTCGATTAAGTAACATGTCTAGCTCAAAATAGACTAGAGAACTTATAGTCGATAGAGCAGCTTCACGAACACCTGAAAGAAACATTTTTACTTCAGAATTGATAGTACTGCGCATCTCAGCAGATTCATTCGCTGAAAAGAAACGTACAGAATTAAAATTATAAAGAACCTTCTGAATAGGAAATGAATCACTCTTATCTTGAGCGTACTGTAACTTAGCTTCAATATTAGATCGAAAAAGATCCGCTTTTGCATTCCCCAACTGAACAAGTGTATCCAAGGTTTCTTTTTGAGCCATACCTTCTAATGTTGAAATATCTATTTTTCTCAAATAGTTTCTTATTGATGACATAAATTTATATCCTATTTTTTCACAATTATTACAACTTCATTTTAACAATTGAAATAAATATGTGGATGGTATTAACTTAGCATCCACCCTGAGTTCCGTTACCCACCAAATCCCCAACCCTCCGTGATAACTTCCGAACCAGCCCAACCACTCCACTCTGTAGTATCGCCATATTAATTTTGTCATAATGAAGTGATATATAATTTCAATTCATGAATATATTTGCTTAAATATACACACGTAACCTTTGGAATACGAAATTCTTAGTTGGATTTTGAGTGTTAAAATTAAAGATAATTCTCTTATTATTCAATAAACTAAAGGTATTTTTATGGAGAGTTACTGAATTTTGAAAGATTTTGAGGATCACTCAATGACTGAAACAGTCTTCATGTTCGATATGGACGGGACTTTACTGGATTTAGCTTTTGATCAGTTTATCTGGAATGAGCATTTACCACAGCATTACGCGACACAGCACCAATGTTCGTTGATAGAAAGTAAAACACGGCTATATGAATTTTACGAGCAGCATCAGCATACGCTTAACTGGTATTCATCCAAATTCTGGTCTGAAGTCGTCGGCAGTGATGTCATGCAATTACAACATCAGTTTCGCCATAAAATTCAACCACGATCTGGTTGTCATGAACTACTTAACGCCTTAAAACAGCATCAGCAAAAATGCTGGATTGTGACCAATGCCGATTGTTCTAGCCTTGCCCTTAAAATGCAAATGACTGGATTAAGTGACTATTTTCAACACATTATCAGTAGTGAAAGTATCGGTTTCCCCAAAGAACATCCTGCATTTTGGTCAACTCTACAACACCGCTACCCTTTCACGCCAGAGCACACCGTATTTATTGATGATACCGTCCACGTACTCGATAGCGCTAAACGCTTTGGAATTCAGCAGCTGTACAGCATTGCCCAACCCTCCAGCCTTGAGCCAGCGCGCGAGAGTGCTACACTAGGTTATCCAGTCATTCAACACTTGCCCGATTTACTGGATTTGTTTTCATTAAATGTATACAAGGATATCCATGACAAAACAGCATGAAACTGCTCCTGCTGATAGCATGCGTGTTGACAAGTGGCTTTGGGTCACACGTTTTTTTAAAACCCGTTCTTTAGCCAAAGCTGCCATCGAAGGTGGTAAAGTCCATCATCAAGGCGAACGGGTCAAAGTTTCCAAAGAAATCAGAGTCGGTATGGAATTGACCATTCAACAAGGCTTTGATAAAAAAACTGTTGTCGTTTTTGCACTTTTGGGAACACGCGGTTCTGCACCGATTGCACAACAACTTTATGAAGAAACAGTGGTTAGTGTTGCTCGCCGAGAACTGATTGCAACCCAGCGAAAAATGAATAACTTAGCAAGACCAGATCATCGTCCCAATAAAAAAGATCGGCGGCAAATTGGTAAATTTAAACAAGAAAATGATCAACATTATGATGAATATTGGTCATATCAGGATGGTGTCTAGCACGACATATTATGTCGCATCATCGTAATTTAACATAGAAAATACAGATTAATTCTGTCACTATGCACCCTGTGGAAACGAGATTGATGAAAGACATCCACTTTAAGTATATAGTGACATTTACATCGTTTTGAGGTTGTAAGATGGATGAGAATAAAAGTAAAGCGCTCAATGCAGCTTTAAGCCAAATTGAAAAACAGTTCGGTAAAAATACTGTGATGCGCCTTGGTGACAACACTGTACAAGCGGTAGAAGCAATTTCAACAGGTTCACTGACTTTAGATATTGCACTGGGCATCGGCGGTTTACCTAAAGGGCGTATTGTCGAGATTTACGGACCAGAATCTTCTGGTAAAACCACCATGACCTTGCAAGCGATTGCACAATGTCAACGTGTAGGTGGCACTTGTGCCTTTATTGATGCCGAGCATGCACTTGACCCTCAATATGCCCGTAAACTTGGGGTAGATATTGACAATCTTCTGGTTTCTCAACCTGACAACGGTGAACAGGCCCTTGAAATTGCAGATATGTTGGTTCGTTCGGGCGCAATCGACCTGATTGTTGTCGACTCCGTCGCTGCACTTACACCACGCGCTGAAATTGAAGGCGAAATGGGTGACTCTCACATGGGTTTACAAGCGCGTTTAATGAGCCAAGCCCTACGTAAAATTACGGGTAACGCCAAACGCTCAAACTGCATGGTAATTTTCATTAACCAGATTCGTATGAAGATTGGAGTCATGTTTGGCAGCCCAGAAACCACAACAGGTGGTAATGCGCTGAAATTCTACGCCTCTGTACGTTTAGACATTCGCCGTATTGGTCAGGTCAAAGAAGGCGATGAGATTATTGGTTCTGAAACCAAAGTCAAAGTCGTGAAAAACAAAATGGCGCCTCCATTTAAAGAAGCATTGTTCCAGATTTTATATGGTAAAGGCGTGAACCAGCTTGGCGAACTCATTGACCTTGCCGTGCAACAAGAAATCATTCAAAAAGCAGGCGCTTGGTATTCTTATCAGGGCAATAAAATTGGTCAGGGTAAAAATAACGTGATTCGTTATTTAGAAGAAAATACCGCAATTGCTCAAGAAGTTGAACGTATAATTCGCGAACAGTTGCTTACAACTACTAATGCACCTGCAAGTCAGGGCAATGAAGAACCAGCAGAACTGATAGAAAGCTAATCTACCCGATAACAAAACGCCCTACGGGGCGTTTTTGATTTTTATGGGAATACCTCATGCCAAACTTCGATACCAATCAGCAAATAAAAAAGACACTAACAGGCGCACGTCTGCGTAGTTATGCTTATGCCTTACTTTGTAAACGTGAATACTCGAAAGCTGAGCTACGCGAAAAATTAAATCGCTATGCTTTAGACCCTGAAGAAGTAGAAAAGTTACTTGAAGAATTTAGCCAGTACCAATATCAGAGTGATCAACGTGTTGCTGAACTTGTTCTGGTAAGCCAAATACGTAAAGGCAAAGGCCCACGGCGAATTTATCAAACCTTACAACAAAAACAGGTGGATCAGGATTATATCCAAGAACAGGTACAGGAAGTTGACTGGCTAGAGCAAGCCTATCAGTTAAAAGTCAAAAAATATGGAATAGAAGTAACAAGAGAGCCAAAGTTACAGGCAAAACAAATTCGTTTTTTGCAGTATCGGGGTTTTGATATGGATGTAATTTTAAAAGCAGTGCGCAGGGAATCGCAAGAGGAATAATGGTGGCAACCCTGCTAGCAAAACTTCGGCACATCATAGATCTGCTACCGTTGCTACCTTCCGGTCCTGGCGGGGTTCACAGAGTACAATTGCGAGGCTACCAGCAGGGCTACCATTGCAAGGACAAGTATAGAGATTTTTGTTTAACATGCAATATGAAAATAAGAGATTTCCATAAAAAGCGATGCGTTTGATTATTAAAGAAACATTTTGATCAATTTCTGACATTTACAAGAAAATTTCTTTGAAAATTCACAGAAGAAATGCTGAAATATTGTAAAGCTTGCTTGCTTTCAACAATGTAAAGTTGATAAATAAACGCTAGAATCTTGTACAAACCTCTTCGGCTTGTCATTCTCATTTCGATTTCTTCAGGTTCTTCATTATGAAGCTTAAAAAGTTAGCGCTTGGATTGCTGGCATGCACAACAACATATGCTGTGTTGGCTGCGCCCATTGAAAATGTATCACTGAGCCAAAACAATAGCAGTGGACCAAGCAACAATACAACAACCAATTCGCCTAGTAGCAACATTCCAACCAATGTCAACTGGGAACTAATGCAACGCGTTGATCAACTTGAAAATCAAGTGCGTAGTTTACGTGGCATTATTGAAGAACAGCAGCACGCTATTGATCAGCAACGCAAAGATTTAGACAATCATTACAATGACCTAGATCAGCGCTTACAATTGCTTCAACAAAAAGTTGATGGCGATGATGGCTCGGCAGCATCCGATACAGCAAGTAGCGAAGCTGCTTCAAGTAACTCGGAAACAGTAACCAGTACTACTCCCTCACCTTCTACCGCAACCAGCACCTCTACAGGAGCACCCCCGGCAAAAAAGCCGTTAAATGAGAAGGATGCCTATACCTTAGCACTCGATGCTTACAAACAAGGTGGTGCTAAACAGGCGATCAAGCCTATGCAGGATTTTATCAAAAAGTATCCCAATAGCATCTATATTGGCAATGCACACTTTTGGCTTGCCGAATTTTATTTAGCGATTGAACCTGCAAATTACACAGAAGCCAAGAAAAATTACGAAGTTGTGTATAAGCAATATCCACAATCTGCCAAAGCATCGCGAGCGTTGTATCAGCTTTATAGTATTGCCAAGAACGTCGATCATAATAGTGTTTCTGCCAATCTATATCGCCAGCAGCTACTTAAACAATATCCAAAATCCGCCGAAGCAGGTTATCTCAAAAAACCATAATAAAAAACCGAGTCTTGACTCGGTTTTTTATAGCTTAATTTTAAGATTTCCAATATTTCAACTTAGAGGTATGCCCGATCCCGACATTAAAACTATTGGTTGGATCAAGTTTCTGGTAATGCTGCTTGAGTGCAGGTTTGGCCACATACAAATGCCCGACATTGTGCTCCGCAGGATACTCTGCTCCACGATGATCGAGCAATTTCCACATCTGATGTTCCATATCTAAAGGATCAACGCCTTTTTTCACAATATAGTCCTGATGGAACACATGACACAAAAAATGCCCATAATACAGCTTGTGAATAATTTTCTGATCCATTTCAGCTGGTAGGGTTTCTAACCACTCACGGTCATTACGGCGCAAGGCGATATCTAACGCTACAATATCTTCAACTTCACTACGATGAGTATCACGATAGCGAATCGCTGCACCCGCTACCGCAAAGCGGTGTAAAAATGCCTTACGACCTTCATCGGCATCACACAAGAAATAGTTGCCTGAAGTATTTTGATTAAAGTAATCAGCTAGAAATTGCTGAACTAGAGCGACATCCTGATCTTCAATGCGTAAAATCAAATGATGTTCATACAAATCACGAAATTGATTCATACGTTTTGGTAAATGATTCGGTAAAAAATGCGTCATCATTTGCAAGGCTTTATCGGTCAAACCACGTACACCAAATTTTTCCAAAAAGCCATCAACCTTGTCTTTCATTGCAAAGGCTTGAGGCACTTTAGCAGTGCCAAATTTTTCAATAAAGACAAAGGTATCTTTACCGTATTTCGCCCCGATATCGTAGGCAACGCGGTGAATATATTCACCTGCAATTGGAATACGCGGCAAATCTTGTAACAAATAACGGCGAATTTCAGTCAGGTCATGGATTGAATTGGAACCGATATAAAATACCTGACTTTTGATTTTTTCAAAGGTGTCTAAACGCACTGCAAACACACAGACTTTCCCTGCCGAACCTGAAGCTTCAAACAGACGACTTGGATCGGCATTGAAACGTGCTGGAGTTTCTTCATCGACCTGACACACATCATGCACATAATGCTGATCGGAAGCACAGCGATGCTCCGAGTTTTCAACATCAGCCGCTTGATAATTGTTTTGCTGTAAGCGTGTCAAGATTTCTTCAGGAGTTTGCCCAAGATTAACCCCCAAGTGATTAACCAGTTCCAGTTTGCCCTGATCATTCACCCGTGCATACAATGCCAACTCGGTATAAGCAGGTCCACGGCGCACCAATGCTCCACCTGAGTTATTACACACACCGCCTAGAACCGAAGCGCCAATACATGATGAGCCAATCACCGAATGCGGCTCACGGTTATACTGCACTAACTCGCGTTCCAAGGCATCAAGTGTTGCACCTGGTAAACAAATCACCTGTTTACCCTGATTGATCACCTGAACACCTGCCAAACGTCGAGTACTAATCAAGACCACTGGACGGTCATAATCTGCACCATACGGCGTTGACCCACCTGTCAGTCCTGTGTTGGCCGCTTGCATAATCACAATACAATCAGCATCCACAGCAGCTTGCAGGACTTGCCACTGCTCTAGCAAGTTCCCAGGCACAACCACTGCCAAGACCTTACCTTCACCAAAGCGGCGTCCCTGACGGTACATGCGGGTATGCTGATCATCTGTCAACACATGCTGTTCACCAACAATGTTTTTTAACTGCTGAATTGTATTGTTATGCTTTGCCTGTGACATGGGAACTCTCTTACTTTTATTTGGCTAGACGATCTAAATTAACAAGACAGTCTGAGTTAATATCCTGAATGCTTTTCGCACCTGTCAACGTCATGGCAACTCGCATTTCCTTATCAATCAGTTCCAGTAAGTTAGATACGCCCTGCCCGCCTTCTGCGCCCAGCGCATAGACAAAAGCACGTCCAAGCATACATAGGTCAGCGCCCATTGCCAGCATACGCACTACATCTAGACCATTACGAATACCTGAATCGACTAAGATTTTCAGATCACCTTTAACCGCATCAGCAATTGCAGGCAAAGCACGCGTGGTTGATAACACACCATCGAGCTGACGACCACCGTGATTGGACACTACAATGCCATCTGCACCAAAACGTACAGCATCTTTAGCATCTTCAGGGTCTAAAATCCCCTTGATGACCATTGGACCATCCCAAAAATCACGAATCCATTCCAGATCTTTCCATGAAATAGATGGGTCAAAGTTAGCACCCAACCAGCCAATATAATCTTCCAAACCTGTTGGCTTGCCTAAGTATTTTGAAATATTACCCAAGTCATGTGGGCGACCCAGCAAACCAACATTCCACGCCCAATGCGGATGTGCAAAAGACTGTAAATAACGGCGCATCGCAGCATTTGGACCACTCAGGCCTGAGTGGGCATCACGGTAACGCGCGCCTGGAACAGGCATATCGACAGTAAACACCAAGGTTGAACAGCCTGCTGCCTTAGCACGTTCCAAAGCATTTTTCATAAAACCACGGTCACGTAGCACATACAACTGAAACCACATTGGGCGCTGAATGGCAGGCGTCACTTCTTCAATTGGGCATACCGATACGGTAGACAAGGTAAATGGAATGCCTTTTTTGTCTGCGGCAACGGCAGCTTGCACCTCACCACGACGCGCATACATCCCTGTCAAACCTACAGGAGACAGTGCCACAGGCATGGACAGCGTTTCATCAAAAATCTTGGTTTCAAGACTCAACTGCGACATATCATTTAACACACGCTGACGCAGCGCAATTTTCGATAAATCTTCTACGTTTCGCTTTAAAGTGTATTCTGCATAAGCGCCGCCATCGATATAGTGAAACAAAAATGGAGGCAAACGACGTCGTGCGGCTTCACGATAGTCACTAGAAGAAGAAATGATCATTTTAAATCGATCCTTTTTAAGCGAGATGAACGTTTAAGACGAGCTTCTGCTTCATCAATCACGCGCACCTGTTGAATAATAAATTCGATATGGTCACACACCGATGAACGCGCCAATTCTGGATCTTGTCGATCAATCGCATCCATTACCTGAAAATGTTGCAAATGAAGTTGCTCAAACTGATGCACGTCGGTATAAATTTTGCGTCGACCTAACACCACATTGTATTGCAGCAGATCAAATAGACTGCGCATCATTTGAGTCAGTACAATATTGTGAGAGGCTTCTGCAATCGCCAAATGAAAATTGGCATCTGATGCTGAAGCTTTATCGGCATCACCAATCGACTGAAAATACAAAACTTGGTCATAAAAATAATGAATCTTGGCACGGTCTTCTTCGGTTGAACGCTGAGCGGCGTACCATGCTGTGCCACCTTCTAAAATCAGGCGAGCTTCCTGAACATCAAAACGATACAAAGGGTCTTGATCAATCAAGTCACTTAATGGTTGGAGAATAAATTGGTCAGACCAATCGCTTTGCGGGCGTTTGGCTAGATACGTTCCTGCACCGACTCGACTGAAAACCACCCCCAAACTTGAGAGCTTTTGCAGTGCTTCACGTAACGATGAACGTGAAACACTCAATTGTTCACACAGTTGACGCTCTGAAGGCAGCCGATCGCCCACCTGCATGCTTTGTTGTTCAATCAAATCATACAAACTTTCTACTACACGATCGGCTATTTTCATCTCATTTTCCTTCGGTCAATCTGCAATCATGGAATCATGGAATCATCCATGGAAAAACATAGGCTTGAAGGGTAATGATAATACCAATCATCACAGTAAATGCGATACTGTGCTTCACTGTGAAGCGGAATAAATCTGACTCTTTACCAACCAGACCAACGGCAGCACACGCAATTGCAATCGACTGTGGTGAAATCATTTTACCTGTCACACCACCAGAAGTATTGGCCGCAACAAGTAACACATCTGGTACACCAATTTGATGTGCTGTAGTGGCTTGCAAAGCACTAAACAACGCGTTAGCAGAGGTATCTGAACCAGTAAGGAACACACCCATCCAACCCAAAAATGGCGAGAAGAAGGTAAATGCATGACCTGTATGCGCCAATGCCAACGCCAATGTTGCCGACATACCCGAATAGTTCGCAATAAATGCGAATGCCAACACCATACCAATTGAGTAAATTGGTGTTTTTAGCTCTTTTACAGTTTCAGCAAAGGTTGCTACAGCTGCTGAAGGACGCATTTTCAATACAATAATCGAAATAATTGCAGCAAAAATAATCGCTGTGCCTGTTGCAGAGAACCAGTCAAATTTAAAAATTGCATCGTAATCTGCTGGTTTTCCAACCACAGGCGGCATTTTTTGTACCAATTGATGCAAGTATGGAACTTTGATTGCGATGATCCAGTCATGCAATGCACCATCTTTGGCAAACAAGCTCTTGAACGGCTTGATACTCCATATAGTGACCATTGCAGTCAAAATCATAAACGGAGACCATGCCTTAAAGATTTGACCCGCTGTATGTTTTTGCTTTTGTTGTTCTAGAACTGCTGCATCAATAATCGTACCATCTTCATTTGAGAAACGGAAAATATGTTTTGGTTTCCAGAACTTAAGTAAAACAGTTAAACTGATCAAAGATGCAATTGCCGCAGTAATATCTGGAAGTTCAGGGCCAACAAAGTTTGAAGTTAGGTATTGTGCCAACGAAAATGCACCACCACCGACCAAAATTGCAGGCCAAGTTTCCTTCACACCGCGCCAGCCATCCATGATTACCATAATCCAGATCAATACGATTGGCACAACAAACGGTAATTGACGACCAACCATTTGGCTAATTTCATGCGTTTCTACACCTGAAACCTGACCCGCCACAATAATTGGAATACCCATTGCACCAAACGCAACTGGTGCAGTGTTCACAATCAAGCATAAGCCTGCCGCATACAGCGGTTTAAAGCCTAAACCCACAAGCAACGCAGCAGTAATTGCAACTGGTGCACCAAAGCCTGCAGCACCTTCAAGGAAGGTACCAAAAGCAAAGCCGACCAACAGCATTTGAAGGCGCTGGTCTTCCGTAATGGACAGAATGCTAGAACGAATCACATCGAACTGCCCTGTTTTTACAGAGACTTTATAAAGGAATACCGCACCAATAATGATCCATGAAATTGGCCAAAGCCCATAAAAGAATCCATAAACAATTGATGCAAAAGCCATACTGGTTGGCATATGGTAGGCAAACAGCGATACCAATAATGCCAAGACAACAGTAATCGTTCCTGCAACGCTACCTTTTAGGCGAAATACAGCGAGTGCAAGAAAGAAGAAAATAATTGGGATCAGAGCGACCAAACTAGATAGCCAGATATTACCAATAGGGTCATAAATTTGTTGCCATTGTTGTAGCATTCTCTTCTCCTTGAAATGCTTCGGCGATACTTATTTGTGAATTCCAGAATGTTTTTTACAAATTGGTACGACCAATTTAAATCAAAAAACACCTATTTGTCCCCAAATAGTAAATAATGCCAACTTAAAGATCAATATTGGTCTGAATATTTTAATAATGGTCTGACCAATATTGTTTTAATTTTCCTGTATTCTCTACAACAATACAGCCTTGTATCGTTTAAATAACACTGATATATCAGAAACATATAAAATGAACGGAACAGGTTGTGATGAAACCGCAAATGCTTTGCGACTTTAGTCTAAGATCATGTTTACAAACCAAAGACTTGCATTTTTTGCTACAAAAAAATCATTGACCGTGAAATGCACAACTTAAATTTTGCAGTTCAGAATTTTCAGTTAACATGAAGTCTGAACGTTGAAGGAACAATACAGAAACTAATGACTGATTCTGCCGAGTATTTAAATCACCTGCTACAACAACAAAAACAGGCTTTTTTAACCACCCAATATCCAAGTTTGCAACAGCGCCGTACGTGGCTTAAACAATTAAAAAGTGTGTTAATTGAACATCAGCAACATATTACTGATGCCATTTCAACAGATTTTGGGCATCGTAGTGCAGATGAAACCCGTTTAGTTGAAATCTTACCGAGTGTGATGGGTATTCAACATACACTCAAACACTTAAAAAAATGGATGAAACCCAGTCACCGTCAGGTCAGCATTCTTTTTCAACCTGCTCAAGCCTATGTGATGTATCAACCACTCGGTATCGTCGGTATTATTGTACCGTGGAATTACCCATTATTTTTAGCCGTTGGTCCATTATGCCAAGCGTTGGCCGCAGGCAATCGGGTCATGCTGAAAATGAGTGAATTTACCCCGCATTTTTCTGCGCTTTTCCAAAAAATAATTGCACAGGTTTTTCCTGAAGATTTAGTTAGCGTCGTAACAGGCGATCATAACGTCGCACAGCAGTTCTCTGCACTGCCCTTTGATCATTTACTTTTTACAGGGGCAACATCAATTGGTCGGCAAGTGATGCGTGCTGCATCAGAGCATTTAACACCTATAACGCTTGAGCTTGGTGGAAAATCTCCAAGTGTGATTGGCAAAGATGCACCGTTAGAGGAGTCTGTCCGTCGTATTGTTTTTGGCAAAACGATTAATGCTGGGCAAACTTGTGTTGCACCTGACTATGTTTTTGTGCCGCAAGATTTATTACAGCCATTTATTGACACTTATATCAAAACCATTCGTCAATTTTACCCCGAGTTATCCAATAATCCTGATTGCACTCAAATTATCAATCAACGCCAGAAACAACGCTTAAAGTTGTATTTAGATGATGCTCAAGCCAAAGGCGCACGAGTGATTTGTATTTACCCTGAAGATGAAGCGCATTTTGGGCATTATCTGGTTTGCGATGTAAATGATGATATGCTTCTGATGCAAAATGAGATTTTTGGTTCAATTTTACCGATTTTGACTTACCAAAATATTGATGAAGTCATGACCTACATCAATCAGCAGCAGCATCGCCCATTAGCACTGTATTATTTTGGTTATGACCAGCAGGAACAAAAGCATTTTTTACAGCATACACATAGTGGTGGTATCTGTTTAAATGAAACCTTGGTACATGTCGCACAGGATGATTTGCCGTTTGGTGGCGTGGGAGCTTCAGGGCTTGGACATTATCATGGACATGAAGGTTTCTTGACCTTTAGTCATGCCAAATCAGTTTTTGTACGCCCAAAATTCAGTTTAATGAAACTGATTTATCCACCATATGGCACATGGTTACAGAAACTGATTTTTCGTTTATTCTTACGCAAATAGTTTGTATAAATTGATAATTTATATCAGTTTAATTATTTAATCGCACGTTGTAATGCCTGATAAATACGCTGATCTGCGGACTGTGCCACATTAAAACGTAAGAACTGTTCAGCAGATTGATGGGTACTAAAAGCATTTCCAGGTGCCAAAATGACACCTTGCAGTAAACATATTTTTGAAATTTCTTTAGCATTACATCCATCGGGTAAGAGACACCACAGAAACATACCAGCTTGAGGAATAACCCAAGGACTAATTCCCAATGGCTGCAGATTTTGTATAGTTTTACTCATCGCCAGTGCTAATTGCTGTTTGAGCCATTCCACATGTTTACGATAAGCATTGTCCGTTAATGCATGATAAATCACCTCTGTATTTAACTGATTATTGTTAAAACAGGTCGCTATTTTTAAATCAATCAATTGCTCAATCCATTGCTGTTGCGTCGCAATATAACCACAGCGCATAGATGCTGAAAGGGTTTTGGAAAAACTTCCAATTTGAATGACCTGAGCAAAACCGTTGAGTGCTGCATAACGCGATGCAGGCACATATTCCAAGTCAGCAAAAATATCATCTTCCACAATAACTAAATCAGTTTGCTCCACCATTTTTAAAATTTGATAAGCAGTGGCTAACGATAATTGTCCGCCCGTTGGGTTATGGATGCCTGAATTAGTAATATAGAGTCGGGGTTTATGCACTAATGCCGCCCGAAACTTTTCAACATCAGGGCCTGTTGCTGTCCAGGGAATTGAAATAACCTTAACCTGATGGGTTTTGAGTAAGGCATGAAAATTGAAATAACAAGGATCATCAACCAGCACAACATCATTTGGGTTTAAAAATAACCGACAAACCAAATCGATTGCATGCGTACCACTATCGGTAAGTAAGATTTGATCGGGATGTGCCACAACACCTGTCATTTGCATACGCTGTACAATTAAATGACGCAGTTCAGCAAAACCCAGAGGCTGACCATAACCGACCAAATGTGAAGTTGTGGAACGCGAAACAACTCTCAACGCTTTTCGGATTAAATCTTCTGGCATCCAGTGTTCAGGTAGCCAACCACAACCTGGTTTTAAATGGGTTGAATTGGCTTCTAAAGACTGCCGAGAAATCCATAAAGGATCGACTTCTCGATCTAAACGTGGGGCAATTGCGGTAAAAGCATAGGATGCCCGAACCCCTGTCACAAAATACCCTGCACCAGCTCTCGCTTCAATACGCTGCTCCGTCACTAACCGCGCATAAGCCTCTATGACTGTTGAAATGGAAACTTCTAACTGCTGAGCCAGTTGCCTGAGCGAAGGTAATCGCGCTCCAGCAACCAAAACCCGATCATCAATTTGTTGTTGAATAAAAGCTATAACACGTTCTATTTTGCTCGATGGTGCTAATTTTTTCATAACAGTTTTATTTTTCACACCCTAACAGTTTGGTTAAATTGTATTGCTTTGTAGCTGTTTCAACAAGTCAGTGGCCTCTACTCTCTATAAATGAAATAAGTCTATGGGGAGAGTAAACATGTTGAATATTTCACGTGGCTGGTTAAGTGGTTTATGCGGTGTCTGTATTTTTGCAGGTTCTTTGCCTGCAACCCGTTTGGCGGTAACAGGCTTTAGCGCTGAATTCCTAACTTCAATTCGTGCCCTAATTGCAGGCATACTGGCTTTATGCACGGTACTCTGCATGAAGCAGCGCTTACCTTCTATTACTCAGTTCAAATCACTAATTGTGGTTGCAGTTGGGGTCGTACTGGGCTTTCCTTTATTTACAGCATTGGCACTCAAGCAGATGAATGCCGCTTACTCCATTGTATTTATTGGCTTGCTGCCTTTAGCGACGGCTATTTTTGCAATCTTACGCGGTGAAAAACGACCACAGCATAAATTTTGGCTATTTGCCGTGCTAGGGAGCAGCAGCATTATTGCTTTTATTTACATGTCACCTCAGGAACAACATCCTCTTTCTGCCGATATGTACATGCTGATCGCAATTTTACTTTGTGGTTTAGGCTATGCGGAAGGTGGGCGATTATCGAGAGATTTGGGCGGTTTACAGGTTATTTCTTGGGCACTCATCTTAACCCTACCCTTTATGCTATTTGCTAGCTTTTATTATTTCCCTGAAAACTTTAGCCATGTCACATTGAGCGCATCTTTAGGATTGTTGTATGTTTCAGTGTTCAGCATGTTTATTGGTTTTATTTTTTGGTATCACGGCTTAGCCACAGGCGGTGTGGTTGCTGTTGGTCAGTTACAGTTGTTACAACCTTTTTTGGGTCTGGGCTTAGCGGCAATTCTTTTGCATGAGCCTGTAGGCTGGTCGATGTTTCTCACCAGTTTGTTGGTGGTTGGCTGTGTAAGCTATGCCAAAAAATTCTCAGTCCGTTAAAAACTTGCTAAATGCAGACAGCATAAACAATGTGCTTGTCTGTAATTACGTATCAAAATATGAAATAAGTCATCTATCCATAATCTACGCTTTCATTTTACCCCCTACTATAAAATAGGGTTGTAATAGCTTAAAACATCAGAAAATCAGCTATATATTTAAATCAACTATCAATTAATTCAATATAGGAACTTAACTTGGCACAGATGTAACAACTTATTGCGTATTCTATAAGCAGTTACATTACCTTTTTATTCTATAGCCTTTGCCAATCTGAACAAAATGGTCAATGCCTTTTACTGTTCTTTGCAAATTCCACTCAAAGAAAACCAAACTATGTACAGTTTTTTATTCAATCTACACACATCCAAGGTAATAAAACTTAGGCTATTTAAGAAAAATATGTCATATATTGACCATCATTCATCTCAATAATTTTTCAAAAATCCCTGTATTTATTATTTAAATTATTTATTTAAATTCATGTGTTTAAATAAAATTATCAAGAAATTTAGCTAGCATCTTCAACCTACATGTTTTTATAATTTTATTATAAAAACATCCATTCCAATTGCTTTTATTTAGTGGTAGTGTAAGCAGCAACCAGACCAAGCAAAATTTAAGAAAAACTGCCCATACAAGCAAGTTTCAAGTTTTAAAAATGGAACTTTTTAACATTGTTAATTTTCCCAAAAATTTACAAGATATACGCATAATTTGATTTGTTTATTCTGTATAGATAAGTACAACTTACAAAATAATTACAGAATTCAAAGCAGAAATCCACCAACTTTGTAAAGATCTTGCAGAAAATGACTGCAATTTCAGCTTGGAGTGAACTATATGACTTCACGTATTTTGGTCATTCATGGGCCAAATTTAAATTTGCTCGGAAAGCGCGAACCTGAAGTATATGGGCACCTCACCTTAAATGACATCAACCAAAGCCTGATTGAACAAGCCAAACAACAAGATTGCGATTTAGATACTTTTCAAAGCAACCATGAAGGTGCAATTGTCGACCGTATTCATTTAGCACAAGAACAAGCTGTGCAATTTATTATCATTAACCCTGCGGCATACACCCACACTTCTGTGGCACTACGTGATGCATTGCTTGGGGTCAATATTCCATTTATTGAAGTGCATTTGTCTAATGTGCATGCCCGCGAAACCTTTCGCCACCATTCATACCTGAGCGACAAAGCTGTGGGCGTGATTTGTGGCTTAGGTGCAAAAGGCTATCACTTTGCACTCAATTATGCTGTTTCTAAGCTTCAACCTTCTCATTAATCTTCATAAGGAATACGAAAACCATGGATATTCGTAAAATCAAAAAGCTCATCGATTTGATGATTGAATCTGATCTTCACGCAATTGAAGTAAAAGAAGGTGATCAATCGATTGCTTTAACCCGCCGCAGCCCAGCACCAATTCAAATGGGTGTTGCTGCAATGCCTGCTCCTTCTGCTGAAGCATCTGCACCAAAATCTAAAACACCACGTGGCATTGTTGAAACTTCACCAATGGTTGGTGTTTATTATGCTGCTCCAAGTCCAGGCGAAGCACCATTTGTTCAAGTCGGTCAAACTATTTCTGCTGGCG
This sequence comes from Acinetobacter brisouioides, assembly GCF_004331075.1. Taxonomy (GTDB): domain Bacteria; phylum Pseudomonadota; class Gammaproteobacteria; order Pseudomonadales; family Moraxellaceae; genus Acinetobacter. The sequence continues at coordinate 177,486 of NZ_SJNX01000008.1, forward strand.
ATACTTTAGGTATTATCGAAGCAATGAAAATTATGAACCCGATTGAAGCAACTCAAAGCGGCGTGATTGAAGAAATCTTGGTAAAAAATGGCGAAGTGATTGAGTTTGGTCAACCATTATTCCGTTACCGCGCATAATTACAGGGACTCACAATGTTGCAAAAAGTACTGATTGCAAACCGTGGTGAGATCGCCTTGCGAATCACCCGCGCTTGTAAAGCTCTAGGGATTAAAACCGTTGGAGTCTATTCTAGCGCTGATAAAGACTTGATGCATTTGCGTTTTGTCGATGAAGCTGTATGTATTGGTCCAGGTTCAACAAGCGAAAGTTATTTAAATATTCCAGCATTATTAACTGCTGCTGAAATTACAGGTGCAGATGCCATCCACCCTGGTTATGGCTTCTTGTCTGAAAATGCTGAATTTGCCGAAATGGTCGAAACTTCAGGCTATGTGTTTATCGGCCCACGCCCAGAGCATATTCGCCTCATGGGGAACAAAGTTTCCGCAATTACGGCAATGCGTAAAGCTGGCGTACCGACTGTACCAGGCTCACAGCATGCGGTAACCCCAGCCAATGCAAAAGAAGAAGCAGCTAAAATCGGTTTCCCACTGATTGTTAAAGCAGCTTCAGGTGGTGGTGGCCGTGGTATGCGTATTGTTGAACGCATCGACACTTTGCTTGAGTCTGTACAAGCAGCTCAACGTGATGCTGAAATGTGGTTTGGTGATGATACGGTCTATATGGAACGTTTCTTACAAACACCTCGTCACGTTGAAGTTCAAATCTTGGCAGATGGTAATGGTCATGCCATTCACCTATATGACCGTGACTGTTCTTTACAACGTCGTCACCAAAAAGTTCTTGAAGAAGCGCCAGCACCAGACTTGCCAGAACAAGCACGTGCAGACATTCTTGAAGCATGTGTGCATGCGTGTAAGCTCATGCAATACCGTGGTGCAGGAACATTCGAATTCTTGTTTGAAGATGGTGAGTTCTTCTTTATTGAGATGAATACCCGTGTTCAAGTAGAGCACCCTGTCACTGAAATGGTAACAGGTGTTGACATTATCGAACAACAAATCCGTATTGCTTCTGGTTTAGGTTTGAATCTTGAGCAAAAAGATATTGAAGTTCGTGGTCACGCGATGGAATGCCGTATCAATGCTGAAGATCCAACAACATTCTTGCCATCTCCAGGTCGTATTGAGCATTTCTATGCGCCAGGCGGTGCAGGTATCCGTCTAGATTCTCATATCTACTCAGGTTACAGCATTCCGCCGTATTATGACTCCATGATTGCAAAATTGATTGCGCATGGTAAAGATCGTAATACAGCGATTGCACGCATGAAACAGGCGTTAGATGAGATGATTCTAACAGGCGTGAGAACCAATATTCCATTGCATAAAGATTTAATCTTACAAGATAAAGATTTCTGTGAAACAGCAATGGATATTCACTATCTTGAGACTCATTTGCTAAAGCAACTTGAGCCTGCAACAGAAGAAAAGAAACCTGCTTAATGAGTTAATTCTTATTTCAGTTAAAACGCCTGATGAACTTCATCGGGCGTTTTATTTTAAGCAAGTAAATTCCATAAGATATTATAAGTGATCTACTGATAGATCATGTCCATCTTTCAACGGTCACAGTCAATTAAAAGCAGAATGGTGATCGTGTTAGATTTTTAATTGTTGACTCTATAACACTCAACAAATTTAGTCCGTTTAGGAAATATTAACTTATTTTAAGAATGCGATGCATAAGGCACAAAAGCAGCGTTGTCTTCGCTTTTTTTGATTTGGACAATTTCAAAAATAAATCAGCAAAACTACTGAGATATCTGTACACTATCAATTAGTTAGAAATAATCTTCTACGATTTCATTTTCCATTACCCTTCACCAAATACAGTAAGGCTTCTAGAAATTAAAGCTTATTTCAAAAGTTATATATGTCAAATATTGCTTTTTCAGAACAAAGTCTCAAATTTTCCTAAACCAACCTCGCATTTTTACCACAGCTAAAAGTTGAGTTTAACGAGATAAATCAGTAACAAGCCAGCTTCAATTTGAATCATGTCACACTTGTGTATTTTCAGCGTTTAAGTCAGCGCCACCACAGACTTAAGCGTCAGCAACTGCAATTACCTTGACAATAATCGTTTGAGATTCCTCAAAGTCATCAAATACCTGTTTACGCGTTAATTCTTTAGATTTCACTTTAAACTGTAAATTTTGAAACTGGATATGGCTAGGAATACGCTCAAAATAATCACTTGTTTCCTCAAGTTCTTCTTCAAAAAGCGCATGACCCAACTGGTAATCTTTACTTTTTAACGCAATATATTTCACTATAGTTTTCATTGTCTTCGACTCATTTCCTTTAGGCTTTATTTTTGTTTTAACAGGTTTAAATAAGAAATGAAACGCTATTTATGTATAAATCGCCTGAATAAATAGCACTTAAAAAAAATGGCCTCATATTTATGAAGCCATCCAGATTTTGCTGATTTTTTAAGGTGCAATAGGCGAAAATGGTGCAACTACATCGGCATTTTGCGCACGATGACGCAAGAAATGATCCATCAATACAATTGCAAGCATTGCTTCTGCAATCGGAGTTGCTCGAACACCAACGCAAGGGTCATGACGACCTTTGGTTAAGACATCAGTATCTTCACGGTTTAAGTTGATGGTTTTTCCTGGGGTAGTAATACTCGCAGTTGGCTTGAGTGCAATCGCCACGCGAATATCTTGACCACTTGAAATTCCACCTAAAATTCCACCTGCATGATTTGCCAAGAAACCTTGCGAAGTCAATTCATCACGAGTTTCATGACCAAACTGCCCTGCAACAGCAAAACCATCACCAATTTCTACGCCTTTGACAGCATTAATGCTCATCATGGCATGTGCGATATCGGCATCTAAACGATCAAATACAGGCTCACCCCAACCGACGGGTACATTTTCAGCTAAAATTTCCAGTTTTGCACCACAGCTTGTTCCTTGCTCACGCAGTGATGTGACAAGCTGTTCAAAACGAGGAACAGCATCGATATCGCCACAGAAAAATGGGTTATTTGGAACTTCATTCCAGTCCAGTTTTTCTGCAACTTCTGTACCGATTTGGGTAACATGCCCACGAATGACAATGCCAAACTTCTCAGCCAAATATTTTTTAGCAATTGCACCTGCAGCTACACGCATTGCGGTTTCACGGGCACTTGAACGTCCACCGCCACGGTAGTCACGGAAACCATATTTTTGTGTATAGGTATAGTCAGCATGTCCTGGGCGGAAAGTCTGCGCAATGTTACCGTAATCTTTTGACTTTTGATCGGTATTGCGAATCAATAAACCAATTGATGTGCCTGTAGTTTTACCTTCAAAAACACCCGAAATAATTTCAACTTGGTCAGGCTCTTTACGCTGAGTCGCAAATTTTGATGTGCCTGGTTTACGACGATCAAGGTCTTTTTGTAAATCTTCCTCAACCAATTCAAGACCTGGTGGTACGCCATCAACAATTGCCATTAAGCCAACACCGTGCGACTCACCACAGGTCGTCACACGAAAAAGTTGCCCAATACTATTTCCTGCCATAATGACAATTCCTTATGCATTTACTGAATCTTGAAATAATTGTTGATGTTGACGACATTGTGCAGCTGTCAAAGCAAAAATACCTGAACCACCTTTTTGAAATTTTAACCAGTGGAAATCAACTGTATTGAAATTCTGACGCATTGCCCATTCAGAATTACCCACTTCAATCACAATGAGACCATCTTCAGTTAAATAGTCTGCGGCTTGTGCCAACATTTTACGTACTAAATCTAAACCATCTTGACCTGCGGCAAGCGCCAGTTCTGGCTCATGCAAAAATTCTTCAGGTAAATCCGCCATATCTTCAGCATCCACATATGGTGGATTGCTGATGATAAGATCATATTTATTTTCTGAAGGAATTTTAGAAAATAAATCTGACTCTAACAATGCAACCTGATATTGCATGTTGTGATGTTCAGCATTAATTGCGGCCACTTCAAGTGCTTCACGCGAGATATCGGTTGCATCAACTTCCGCTTCTGGGTAAGCATATGCCAGTGCAATCGCGATACAGCCTGAACCTGTACACATGTCTAAAATACGACGTGGTGTTTGAGGCTGTGTATTTTCTGGCAAATCATTTAATGCTTCACGCATTTGTCCATTTTCATCTAAACAGTATGGCGCAAAGCGCTGTTCGATGAGTTCTGCAATTGGTGAACGTGGAATGAGAACGCGTTCATCGACATAAAATGGTTTACCAAAAAAATAAGAAAGGTTTAATAAATATGAAGTTGGGACGCGTTCATTAATACGGCGTTCCAAAAGACTTAAAAATTCTGCTTTTTCACTTGGTAGTAGTTTTGCATCGAGAATTTCGTTGTCTGCCGCCCAGTCTAAAGACAATGTTTGCAGCACCAATGCCGAGCTTTCTGCAAAAAAGTCTTCTGTACCTTGTCCTAAATGAGCATCGTATTGACGCAGTGCTGTGACCCCAAAGCGAATAAAATCACGAATCGTGCTTAAGTTTTCAGCCGCTTCATTCAAACTTTCAGGGCTAATCGTCAATCGCTCCACTCAGAACTCCAAATCTATAAATTTATATGCTCGGTATTCTACCCTGTTTTAGCTTGATTTTTAATGCCTGTACGATGTTTAAACCTTTTCAGATTTGAATAGAAATGAATTTTGCATCGTTTTTGCTTTGGCAGATGAATGATTTTGACCCAATATTTTTAAGATTCTTTAACAGTTTAATAAAATCAATCAGTTATAACTTAGCTAAAAAATTTGGGTATTTCTTTACTTTTAGAGTTTAAGCTACTGTTATTTCTGATCTTGTTGTAATATTTTTATTGTTCACTACCATATAGGCAGCTTAAAAACCCACTGATATAAGTATCTCCACAGAGAGAATCAAAAAACTGATTTTTTAATTTTTACTTATGCATATTTATTTCATTTTGTATAAATTACGACCATTTTTTTGTTTACAAACTTTAAAATAAGGAAGATTATTTTTAGAGTCCTGACAAAGACCTGCATCCTTATTATGAAATATATTTCTTTATTATTCATTGTATTATTCACGACAACAGCATTTGCTAAAAATGTTCCTTATAGCGAACCCAATGAGCAAAACCTCGTTGAACATCATCACTATCGTAATGTAAATGGTCGTGTTGTCCATTCACCAGCCCATAGTGAAAATGGTAAACGCCCAAATAGAGCTTCTGCAAAATGTCGTGATGGCTCATACAGCTTTAGCAAACACCATCGCGGAACATGTTCACGACATCATGGTGTAGCAGCTTGGTACAAGTAAATTAAAAAACTCATAAGCTCTGAATCTGCAATTTCTCATTAACAAGATCGGTTCGCTCGCATAACATAAATGCTTTAGAACACTACATACAAAACCTACTTTAATCTTAATTAAAGCAGGCTAGATTCAAACGAAGAAATCAAATTGTTAGATCTGATTGTGCTGACAAGAAGTTAAAACAAGTTGACGCAACTCTGCAATCTTTGCTTTTTTGGCAGAATTACTACTTTCCACAGGTTGACGTGATGCTTTTAAAGCGAGTGCTGCATAAAATTGAGCAAGCGCGTGCTGATCATTAGTTACGGCATTTTTTTGCATCGCAGCAGCCGTTTGCACCATTTCAACAAACTCTTTTCCACTCTGACGCTCAGTCATCACTTGAGCTGCTATTTCAGATTTTTCTTGACAATTTTTCCCAATACTCTGTTTCAATTCAGCATTTAATTCCGCATAACTACTTTTACAGCAGAATAAAATTATTATTCCACACGTGATTTTTTTGAAAGTAGTCAACATAGATTCAATCCTATTTTATTGTTAAGCATTCGGTTGCCTATCATAATGGATATTATATATTTTTTGACTGTCATAAAATAACCAATTGAAATTTATACCAATAAAGCACAAGAAAAATAAAATCAACGGGTAAAAGCAGCTTAATATATTTACTTACATTCAAAAAATAATCTTGACATTTGTAATTACTATACTTTTCGCATTCTTACATTTCTTCACGTGGCAATCCAGATAATTTATGTCAAAGTAGAATGAGCTTCTCTTTAAGGAGGTCAGCGACAATGACGATTAAAGACCAAATCTACCGTGCCGGAAACCTCAAAGCCTTACACTGCTTACATAAAGCAGGTATTCAGCATCAGGTGATTGCCCTATTTATGACCAGTGAAGGGCTTTCTCTCAACGAGCAAGATGTGACTTTACTTATCAATCTGTATGATGACTGTGGCAAAGTCAAAGTACCGCAAAAAAAAGTTCAAGCCATGATTGTTGCCAAAAAACTTGGACAATATGACGACAGTTTCCCTTGCCCCGTATAATCCCCCTCTAGAGCCAGTCTATGACTGGCTTTTTTTCGCATATTTTTTATGACAGGCGGTGTATAATTTCAGGTTCAGCTATTATTTGAATGGATCATTGCCTTGTTTCAGGTTTTAAATAAACAACTCGATGCCAGCACACTTTGCCCGCTCTGTCATGCTGCTATGTTTTGGGTAGACGCTGAACAGTTTGATCAAGACATTCAATTCCATCAATGCAGTCACTGTGAACATAGAGTCTTTCCAAAAGGCGACTTTACCTGTCACTGTGTGCGCTGTAGTCAGCAGCGTAAAAAAATTCTTAAGGAAACCCGCCAACAAGAACTACAAAAATATCGCAAAAAAGACCTTGTCGTACCATCGCTAGATCAATTGAGTTTTTTACAAAAACTATTTTTACTCGCATTACTTGATGATTATGTTCGGGAAGACTCCCAGCACGATGAATATATTCACTGGGAAAAAATTAAGTTTTCAAATATTTCTCCAAGCTATCATTTTCAGCAACAAGTAGTTAAACAATTACAAAAAGAACACGTTTTCTCTGCCACAACAGCCTGTGATGAACCTTCTACATTTTATTTAAATGTCCGTTTAGATGGTTATAGCGAACCAAGCCTGTTTAGTATTACGCAGCAACTACGCAATTGGTTCTATTTTAATTTGACGCTGGGCATTCCATTTAAAAGCAGCGATGAAGTGAAAGCTGTACTTTATGATTTGTTATATCAAGAGGTTATACAATTTATTCAATCCATCTGTAAGATGTGGCAAGTACAGTTTACTTCGCATGCGTCTTTTCAACAGTTATGTTATCGCTTGTTAGAAAGCCTTTCCGTTGAACAGATTTTCTATTTGGCACATACGGCACTCTTGTATTTACATGAACAAAAAGCTTTGGAAGCACGCAATGATGGATTTATTAATACACACCGTTTGAAAAAAACCATCACCCAATATCGTGAACGCGCGATTGCTGAAAAATGGGAAACGCCAAGTTTTCCACGACCTGAACATTTGCCGATGAGCAAAATGAGTCAGATTTTGTATTTCCGTTTTCTCAATTATGACCAACGTATTTTTAGTCAGCCGATTTGGCATCTCTGGAAAAAAATCCAGCCTCGCCTAAATTTTTACTCTGACAAACGCTGTATGCACTGCGGTTCAAATGAACTGGATGTCGAATATGATGCAGGAGATTATGTGACCCTGACCTGCCGCAAATGTCAGCATCAGGATCATTATTTTACTCATTAAATAAATACCAAGAAATTCACAGGACATTTTTATGCTTGAACGTGCATTTTTAATTGAACAAGTGATTGAAGCTTGGCAAAAATTACAGGCAAACTCCCCATTGGTACAATGTATTACCAATCAAGTTGCCAGCAACTATGCTGCAAATGTCTTGCTCGCCTGTGGCGCATCACCTGCCATGATTGATAACCCGTTTGAAGCCGAAAGTTTTACTCAAATTAGCTCAGCGCTTAGTATTAATTTGGGCACACCGACTGAACAACAAATGCAGGCCATGCAAATTTCTGCAAAAACTGCTCAGCAGCATCAAAAACCGTGGGTGCTTGACCCTGTCGGCTACAGTTCAATTTTAAAATGGCGTAGTGACATGACCGACGCCCTACTGCAATATCACCCAACAGTCATTCGTGGCAATGCATCCGAAATCAGCACCTTGGCAGGAAACCAGAGTTCGTCTAAAGGTGTCGATAGCACGCTCAGTAGTGATGCTGTGTATTTACAAGCTAAAAATTTATTGCAGTATTGTAACTGTGTAGCCATTTCTGGGGAAAGCGATTACATCTTAAGTCACGCATTTTCTCAAGTGATTAAAATCAATGGTGGCTCAGCCTTACAGCCAAAAATTACAGCTACAGGCTGTGCTTTAGGTACGCTGATCGCGGCTTACACTGCGGTTGCTACGCCAGCGATTGCCAGTATAGCTGCCCATGTACACTTTGCGATTGCAGGTAAACTGGCATTTGAACGTGCACCGCTCGTTGGGCAGTTTGCTGTAGCATTTATGGATGAATTGTTTAGTTTGAATGCTGAGAAAATTGTTCAATATGCGGATATTGAATTATTAGACTAGAAAACTGAGTAGTATATCGCAGTACAGATCTTACTCGCGGATAGTCGCTATTTGTTATCTAAGTGGCAGTATTCTTGTTGTTTTAGGGCTTCATTTCGCCATTTTATAAAGACTAAAAAACAAAGGGTGGAGGACAGTCTCCACCCTATTGGTTAATATTGAATACTTTGTTTCGCATACTGATTTTGTGGCATTTCCAAAATTTCTGCACACACCTGCACCGATAGTGTATAAGCTTCATAATCTTTAAAACTCAGCAAAGCCTGTAGCAAAATCTGACTCAGTTGCTGTTTTTGTTCCTCGGTCCGCCCACTTAACACCGATAATTGTGCATGAATATAACCTTGAGTATCATCATTGTCCCCAATCACAAATACTTCGTCTTTATGGATACGTGATTTCAGGTCTTTCGCTTGAAATAACCCTGTTGCGATCAGTTGATGATTCACATGTTTAAGCAGTTTTTCCTGACTTAAATTATGGATATTACGTGAATATCCAATCACTAAATGTGGCATACGCTTGTCCTTTTTATTCGATAAAGAGTAAGGCTAATCTTACTTGATCATAGCCCATTTTCGGTTGGGTTGCTTCAACAATTGGACGCAACTTAATCGAACCATCTTCATTAAAGTTTTCAGCACGTTGCGCTTTTTTCAAGCGTTTATAAATCTTACGGACTTGCTCAATCACATCATCACCAGGATGCGCCACAGAAATATCAAGCCCCTGCTCTTTATGCAAGCGAGCCAAATGGTTAATAATCGTGGCAGGCGTCAAGCCACGTTCCTGTGCAATATCAGTAATTTCATAACCATTTTCAAACAGTTCTTTGGTTTCTTCCAACGTGTTGTTGGCATAAGCATTTTTATCGGCATTTTTTGCAAATTTACGCTCATTGCGTGCAATTTCGCTGGGATTGAGTGTACCACCACAGTGTCGGATAAATGTTTGATGCTGCGCACTCAAATCAATATTGGCAAAATGCTGCTCAGCCTCTTCTGAAAGCTCCTGAAAACGACGGTCTGCTTTTATGGCTAAACTGTCGAGTTCCAATGCCTGATCGTTAAAACCTGTTAAACGTAAGCCTTCTAAAGATTTCAAGCGGGACAATGCCACATAACCCTGACCTTTTTCAAAGGTATGACTCAGGTTAATTTCCGCAGCTTCTAACGTCATGCCCTGACTTTTATGGATGGTAATTGCCCATGCCAAACGCAGTGGAATTTGCTGAAAACTAGCAATCACCTTGCCTGCATCATTTTCAACTGACCAAGTTTCAGGCTCGACCAAAAGCACTGAACCATCGCTCAGTTGAACTTTAGGTAATAAACCATGTTCATCGTCTTCTTCAAAACCAATGACTTCACCCAAGCTGCCATTGATATAACCCATATCAAAATTATTTTTAACAAACATGACTTTAGCATGTTTTTTTAAAGTGAGTTCTTCTGGAGCACGCACAGAAGATTTTAAAGTTTCAAGCAGTTTTTCATTACCATCCAACACCGCATTAAACTGGTGACTTTCGCCATCAATCGCATTTAAATGTTGAAAGTTCAAGTTATCAACGTCCAAATTATGCGTGTACAAACGAGTAAAAGTTTCGCCAATATCTTGCTGGCGTACACTGGTCAAGGCTTGTATATGATTATGCTGTAAATCCTGCGCCCGAATCGCATTTAAAATCTGATTTAAAGTTTCATCATCCTGGCGATGCTGCTCTGTCAAATAGCAAACCCGAAATTTTGCTTCAACCCAAGCCTCTGACATAAAACAGAATTTATCACGGTTACGTTCTTCACTTTTACTGACAGGTGGTAACTGGAAAAAATCTCCCGCAACTACGACCTGTATACCACCAAATGCTTCGTCACTTTCTTTAAAATATTTTAAAACCTGATTGACCAAATTTAACTGTTTGGCATGTAACATCGAAATTTCATCAATAATCAGCACCTGCGTATTTTCCAGATGCTCTTTGAGATATTTACGCTCTTTCATACGCTTTAGGTCATCATCGCTCAGCGCATCTTTAATCCCAATACCTGCCCAAGTATGAATGGTCATACCGTTCATATGGGTTGCTGCAATGCCTGTCGATGCAGTAATAGCAACAGGTACTTTTCTTATTTTAAGATATTGAATATATTGATTAAGTGTATAAGTTTTACCTGCACCAGCCGAACCCGTTAAAAAAACATTTTCGCCTGCTTTTAAAAGTTTCAGCGCCGTCTCTTGTTTCATAAGCCCATCAAAATTTCAACAATCTGGCATAGCTTAACCAGTTTCCGAAAATAAGGGAAATATCAGACTAAAAAACACAATTTCTTAGTTTAAAAAATCCATTAAAAATCTGAGTTTTTTACTCAGTTTTTTGAAACAAATAAAAATAAAATCATTCAATATTAAAGAT
>NZ_SJNX01000009.1 GCF_004331075.1 Acinetobacter brisouioides
ATCAGCATGGATTGGATATTCCAGCACATAGTCTTTACCATCGATATGGCGGGTTTCTTTACCTTCAGCCAGTAAAGTGCCATAGCCTGTCGGGGTAAATACCGCGCCTAAGCCCATACCTGCAGCCTGGATACGACAAGCGAGGTTGCCTTGTGGCACCAGTTCCAGCTCGATTTTGCCTGCACGGTACAGTTCGTCGAACACCCAAGAGTCAGACTGGCGCGGGAAAGAACAGATGACTTTTTTCACAGCGCCTGCTTTGAGCAATTTCGCCAGACCGTAGTCGCCATTGCCCGCATTGTTGCTGACAATGGTCAGGTCTTTGATGCCCAAATCCAGTAAGCCATCAATGAGTTCAGCAGGTTGTCCTGCCGTGCCAAAGCCACCAATCATGATGGTCGAACCATCTTTAATGTGTGAAAGCACTTCTGTTATAGAAGCGGAGCTTTTGTCAATCATAATATTTCCTAATCAAACCTTACTGTGCTTGAATTTTAAAGAATGCGTTGTTTTGAAGCTCAAAATGAAATGGGCAAGCATACCGATACAAATGCCCCAAAACACCGAACTTAAACCGAGAAAATGCATACCTGAAACACTAGCTAAAAATGTGATCACGGCAGATTCACGTTGCTGTTCGTCACGCAGTGCAATGGTTAAGTTATTGGTAATGGCACTAAGTAATGCCAAACCTGCTAAAGCTGCGATTAACTCTTTGGGAAATAAGCTAAATAACAACACAATGCTACTGGCAAACAGCCCACCAAGCAGATAGAACAGCCCATTGGCAATACCTGCAATATAGCGGCGCTGTGGCTGTTCATGACAATGTTCGCTCATACATAGCGATGCAGTAATTGATGCCAAAACAATACTAATGCCACCCGTACATGCCACCAGCAATGATGCCAAACTGGTCGTACCAATCACTGTGCGCCCAGACACTTCATAATCATGCAGTTTAAACAGTGCCATGCCTGGCAAAAATTGTCCTGTAATGCTCACTAAGATGAGAGGTAAAGCAAAATTAAGCGTCGATGCCCATGTCCAGTGCGGGCTAATCCATTCAGGAACAGTCAATGACAATTGCAAGGCAACTGGATGTAATTTTCCGAGAAATAGACTGAGGAGAATGCCCGTACAGAGAACCCATAGCATGCTATAACGCGGGTTGTAGCGTTTGGCACACAAATACACCACGAGCATGGTAAATACGATAGTCGGCATATGATTAGTGGCTTGAAATACACCCAAACCAAATTGAAATAAAATGCCTGCCATCATACCTGCAGCAATACCCGATGGGATCCAGCGCAATAGACGGTCAAATGAACCACTGACACCAATCAGCAGCATGACGGCTGCTGCCGTGATATACGCGGCAACGACCTCATTTAAACTAATATGTGGAAATAACGTCACCAAGAGCGCTGTGCCTGGTGCTGACCATGCAGTAATTACAGGCACTTTGTAACGAATCGACAGGTAAATTCCTGAAATGGCAGCGCCAATCGAAATGCCCCAAATCCATGAACTGAGCATATGTGAATCGATTTGCGCTTGTTGAGCCGCCTGAAAAAAGATAACCAGTGGCCCAGAATAAGAAATCAATACCGCCAGAAAACCTGCAATGGTGGCTGAAATTGACCAATCTTGTTTGAGGGACTGGATCAGATTAGACATCGTATGCCTCCATGCTCACGATATTATGATCATTCCGAATTTAACCGAGGTCACCACCGCCGACTGGCACAACACTGCCTGTAATATATGAAGCTTCGTCAGACGCTAGGAAAGTAATGACGTTGACTTGTTCATCAATTGTGCCATAGCGTTTAAAGAACGTACGATCTACAGTTTGATCTACAACTTCTTGCATCCATGCTTTGTCCTGTTCAGACATTGGCGCACTGTTACGCGGAACTTTACGTGGCGGAGCTTCAGTTCCACCAGTTGCCACAGCATTCACGCGAATCCCATCGTGAGCATGTTCAAATGCTAAAGATGCAGTTAAACCGTTCACACCACCTTTTGCCGCAGAGTAAGGAATACGGTTAATACCACGCGTTGCGACAGAAGATACGTTTACAATGGCACCAGACTGCTGAGCGATCATGCTCGGCAGTACAGCATGGCAACACCACAAGGTTGGAAACAGTGAGCGGCGAATTTCTTTCTCTACTTCTTCAGGTTTGAACTCCTGAAAAGGTTTCATCCAGATTGCGCCACCCACGATGTTGAGGAGTACATCCACACGACCGTATTTTTCTAAGGCAGCATGAACAACTTTCTCGGCACCTTCGAACTGTTCCAGATCTGCACGTACCGTGATGGCTTCACCGCCAGCATCAATGACTTCTTTAAGGACGTCTTCGACATACTCAGAAAAATCTGCCATCACAACTTTTCCGCCTTCACGGGCAACGCGTAGAGCTACACCACGACCAATACCTTGTGCCGCACCTGTGACAATAACCACTTTATTGCTGAAACGTTGTTGACTCATCTTTACTTCCTTATCTTGCATGAATGAACCATGTTAAAATTTAGTTCGCAGAGAATTTCTCGAACAAGAAGTTAGCAGGTTTCACTCCTTCTTTATCTAACCAGCCACGTACTGCTTCAACCATTGGCACTGGACCACAAAGGTAGATATCAACATCACCGCCATTGAGCCATTCATTGTCGACATGCCCAGTCACATAACCTTTACGTTCATGTGCAGATTCTGGGTTAGCAACAACTGTACGGTATTCAAACCATGGGAATTTTGCTTGCATTTCATTCAGACGTTCGATTGCAACCAAGTCAAAGTCATTGGTTACACCAAACACAAGACGTACTGGCTGTTCAGAACCTTTTTCTTCCAATACTGAAAGCATAGATAAAAATGGTGCAATCCCTGTACCGCCAGCTAGCATAAGCACTGGACGAGCCACACTACGCAAATAGAAGCTACCGAATGGACCTGTGAAAGTCATTTTGTCGCCTACTTTTGCAGTTTGGCTGAGGAAGCTGCTCATTTTGCCATTTGGCACGTTACGAACAACGAAACCAGTTTGACGGTCGCCTGGTTTAGAGCTGAATGAGTAAGAACGAGTTTCGGTTGTGCCAGGAATACCAACATTGACATACTGACCTGCCAAGAAGTTGATGTCAGGTTCTGCTGCATCAAGCTCAATGCCAAAGGTAATCGTGGAGTCAGACAGACTTTCAACCGAAGTTAACGTACCTTGATATGTATGAATTTCAGTTTTGCATACATCTGAAGTCGCATGAATCTGGAAGACTGCATCTGACGTAGGGCGACATTGGCAAGCCAAAATATAGCCTTCCGCAGCTTCTTCAGGTGTTAATGCATCTTCAATATAAGTGTCTTCAGGCATGTCATATGAACCTGATTCACAAAACGCTCGGCAGGTCCCGCAAGCACCGTCACGGCAGTCTAGCGGAATATTGATCTTTTGACGGTAAGCAGCATCAGATAGTGTTTCACCATCTGTAACACTGATAAAACGTGTAACGCCATCTTCAAATTGAAGTGCAACATTGTGGTTTGACATGGCTGAATATCCTATATAAAGCTTTAAAACTAGACCTTTCAACCAATTTTCCATTTGATTGAAAGGTTTTTCCTTGCTGTACGAACAGCTTTAGAGATGGTAAATATCAATAACTTGGTTAATGTAATCGTTTTTCAACACGACATATTTGTTCACGATTTTTGGTTCATCACCAGAAAAATCAATTACATAACGAGACATACCAAAATAGCTATAGCTAGTTTTGTAACGGAAACTTAAAGTATTCCAGTTAAAACAAACTGTAACCAAATCACCATCTTGTTCTACAATTTCAATATTACTAATGTTGTGGCTGGTACGCGTATCTGGCATGGTCGCAGATGAGCGTTCAGTTTTAATACGGAACACACGGTCTTCTAAACCTTGACGGTCTGGGTAGAAAATCAATGAGATTTCAGACTGTGGGTCTTCGGTTAGCTTGTCATCATCATCCCAAGCTGGCATCCAAAATTGTGCATTTGGTGCATAGCATTGCAACCAGTTATCCCATTGTTCGTCATCTAAAAAACGTGCTTCACGATAGAGGAACTGAGCAATATTTTCTAAAGTCATCGCGCTCATGCGTTTTCTCCTTCAGTTACAGCCATTTCTTTTTCAGTCGCAATTGCTTTTTTCATGAGTTTTAACCAGTATTCATGTTGAGCAAGGTATAGACCTTCATCTTCAGTTTTGATACCAGAAAGTTTTGGTTTTAAACCAATTTCATTCGCAGCATCATCTGGTCCTTGAACCCAGTGTTTTGCACCACGGCTCATGTCGTTCCATTCAAGGGCGATTCCTGCATAACCTGCTTGGCATGCACGGAATTCTTCCAAGTCATCTGGAGTTGCCATGCCTGACGCATTAAAGAAGTCTTCGTACTGGCGAATTCGGCGCGCACGTGCTTCAGGTGCTTCACCTTTAGGCGCGATACAGTAAATGGTGACTTCAGTCTTATCTACAGACAATGGGCGAAGAACACGGATTTGTGAACCGAACTGATCCATGAAGTAAACGTTTGGATACAAGCAAAGGTTACGAGAACGCTCGATCATCCATTTTGCCATTGCAGCGCCATAACGCTCGGTGTATTCGTCTTTTTTCGGGAAGTTTGGACGGTCTTCAGGGTTTGCCCATTGTGTCCAAAGCAACATGTGGCCATTTTCAAAACCGTAAGAACCACCGCCTTGTTTACCCCAAGCACCAGCACTCATCGCACGGATGTTATCGCCACCTTGTTTTTCTTTACGTTGCTGCGTAGTTGCAGCATAGTTCCAGTGTACAGCAGACACGTGGTAACCATCGGCACCGTTTTCAGCCGTGAGTTTCCAGTTGCCTTCATAAGTATACGTAGACGCACCACGTAACACTTCAAGACCGTCTTCAGATTGACCGACGATCATATCAATGATTTTAGTCGCTTCACCCAAGTATTCTTCAAGAGAAGGAACATCAGGGTTTAAGCTACCAAACAAAAAGCCTTTATAGCTTTCAAAACGAGCAACTTTTTTCAAGTCATGCGAACCGTCTTGGTTAAAGCAGTCTGAATAACCTGCATCGCTTGGGTCTTTAACCTTAAGCAATTTTCCTGAGTTATTGAATGTCCATCCATGGAATGGACAGGTATAAGTGGCTTTATTACCACGTTTATTACGGCAAAGCTGTGCACCACGGTGCGAACAAGCGTTAATCATTGCATTAAGTTCACCATTACGGTTACGTGCAATAATGATTGGCTGGCGTCCGATATACGTGGTGTAGAAATCGTTATTATTTGGAATTTGGCTTTCGTGTGCCAAGTATACCCAGTTGCCCTCAAAAATATATTTCATTTCAAGGTCAAAAATGTCCTGATCGGTGAAAACAGAACGATGGAGTTTAAATTCACCTGTTTCATAATTTTCAACAAGTAATTCATCGATACGATCTAGGTGACTGGTATTGATTACAGGAATACGTGGCATGTCCGTTCTCCGACTTTCCAAAAGTTAGGAAGTCACCAAAACGCTTTAGTTTAAAAATTAAGCGTTTTGGTTCCTTAATATATAGTGAATTAAGCGCTTGCGCGACGACGTTCAATTTCAGTAGAAGGAGCGCCAGCTTTGTCTTTTTGCAACACAACATTGAACTGGATGTGTTTGAAAGGACCTTTCAAACCGCGACGCGCAATCTCAGCTTCGTCAGTTACATCAACAGCAGTTGCAACTAGACCTTCACGTGTACCGAATGCAAAGTCGTCCCAAAGGTATTTGTCACCTTCGATGTTGAACTGTGTGGTCAATTTACGGTGACCTGGTGCAGAGATGAAATAATGCACGTGTGCAGGACGTTGACCGTGACGAGAAATCTGGTTCAACACACCTTGTAGTGGGCCTTTAGGGTTCAAGCCATAACCTACTGGCATAGTTGTTTGCGCAGTGTAGTTACCATTTTCGTCAGACAAGATTGTACGACGTAGGTTGAAGTGAGACTGTGACTTGTCGAAGAACGAGTAGTTACCATGGCTGTTTGCATGCCACATTTCAACTTTCGCACCAGGAATGATGTCACCATCAGTATCTGTTACTGTACCTTCGATGATCAAAGTTGCGATTTGGCCTTCTTCAGAACCATCATCCATACGAGCGAAACCTACAGATTCAGGCGCACCAGCAACGTATAAAGGACCTTCAATCGTACGTGGCGTACCACCTGTCAAGCCAGCTTTAGCATCAGCTTCATCGGCACGAAGGTCAAGGAAGTGTTCAAGACCTACCGCAGAACCCATAAGTGCAAGTTCATCAGCTTTAGCGATATCGATCATAGTTTCGATACCTTTCCAAACTTCAGACTGGCTGAGATCAAGATCTTCGATTGCTTGGAACAAATCAGTAACCAAACGTACAAGAACTTGTTGTACACGTGGATTGACTGGACCTTCAGAAGTGTCCACGTTACATGTTTTAACTACATTTTCAATTGTTTGGCGATCCATATAAATTCTCCTTGAATATGAATACTGGCTAATTGTGGCGAGCTATTCCTAAAAGCTGGCAAATTTTGCTAACCACATCCTTGTTTAAAAAACTAATCCTGTTCGTGTTGGTATCGACTAGCGATCATCTTCACGAATAGATGACGGGTGACGGTTCAGAGCCATCACTTCAACATTCATGTATGGGTATAATGGCAACCCTTGTAAAATCTGGTGTAATTCTTCATTACTCTCGACATCAAAAATACTGATGTTGGAATACTGCCCTGTAATACGCCAAATATGACGCCATTTACCTTGACGTTGTAATTCCTGTGAGTAGGCTTTTTCAACAGCTTTGATTTCAGCTGCTTTATCTACTGGCATATCTAATGGAATATTGACATCCATGCGTACCTGAAAAAGCATATGTGCGACTCCTTTAAACCTTACTGGCGACGTAATTGATCGATTTTGTCTTCATCCACTTCAATTCCAAGACCTGAACCTGTTGGAACTTTAAGTTCAAAGTTTTCATATTGCAGTGGAGTTTTGAGAATGTCCTGAGTCAGTAGCAATGGGCCAAATAACTCAGTGCCATAGGCAAGCGATTCAAATGTTGCAAAGGCATGCGCTGAAGCAATTGTCCCGATAGGACCTTCCAGCATCGTACCGCCATATAGATCAATACCTGCCAGTTTGGCAATTTTGGCAACTTCACATGCTTCAATCAGACCAGCAGACTGGTTAATTTTGACTGCAAAAACATCTGCACCATGCTGTTTAGCAAGACGATATGCACTATCTGGCCCAGTTAATGCTTCATCTGCCATAATGGCAACATCAAAACGCTGGGTTAAACGAGCAAGTGCATTCGTGTTTTCAATTGCACAAGGTTGTTCAATTAAATCAATGCCGCCATCTTGTAACTGTTGAATTCCTTTAATACATTCAATTTCAGACCAAGCACGATTGACGTCTACACGAATACTGATGTCATCACCAAGTGCTTTTTTAATCGCAATAACGTGATCAACATCTTGTTGTAATTTGTTAGCACCAATTTTTAATTTGAATGCATTGTGACGTTTAATCTCAATAAGCTGCTGTGCTTCAGCAATATCTTTCTCAGTATCGCCAGAAGCTAAAGTCCAAAGTACAGGCAAGGAATCACGTAAACGACCACCAAGCAATTCGCTCACTGGAACACCTAGACGCTTGCCCTGGATATCAAGCAGAGCCGTTTGAATCGCACACTTCGCAAAACGATTACCGTTAATACTTTTACGAATCATTTTTAATGTTTGTGCAATATTCAAACCTTTTACTGATTTCAATAAAGGTGCGAAATAAGTTTCGACATTTGTCTTTACGCTTTCTGGACTTTCTTCACCGTAGTTCAAACCGCCAATAGTGGTTGCTTCACCCCAGCCTGTAAAACCATCGTCTGTTGTGATTTTTACCAAAACCAATGTTTGTGTACTCATCGTTGCAACAGAAAGTTTATGCGCACGAATTGTTGGTATATCAATCAGAATTGTTTCAATGGATTTATACATGGTCTTTTAGCGTCCAAGATATTCTTGCTTGTATATACTTTAAAGGAATGATTAAATTATGTGAAAGACTGTTTTTGCATTTTTATATATCTTTTAAGTATGGAGTAAGGGTATGGAATTACGTCATCTACGCTATTTTGTGGCGGTGGTAGAGGAGCAAAGCTTCACAAAAGCAGCCGAACGATTGTTTATTGCTCAACCTCCGCTAAGTCGGCAAATTCAAAACTTAGAGCAAGAGCTTGGAATTCAGCTATTTGAACGAGGAAGCCGTCCTTTAAAAACGACTCCTGCAGGTGATTTCTTTTATCAGCATGCCATTAAACTTTTGTCGAATGCAGAGCAAATGGTGTCGATGACTCAGCGCATTAATGCTGTACAGACCACCATTCGTATTGGTTTCGTTAGCTCATTATTATTTGGTTTATTACCCAGAATTATTTATTTATATCGGCAAAAACACCCACATTTAAAAATTGAACTGATTGAAATGGGTACGCAAGCACAGGTAGAAGCTCTAAAAGATGGGCGTATTGATGCTGGATTTGGACGTCTTAGAATCAGCGATCCTGCAATTAAGCGAGTTTTGTTGCGTAATGAAAAATTAGTGGTAGCGACACATGCCAGTCACCCTTTTAATCAATATAAAACTCAAGGTGTACATTTGGCAGATTTAGTTGATGAAAATATTTTACTTTACCCTTCTACTGCCAAACCAAATTTTTCAACACACGTGCTTTCTATCTTTTCAGAACATGGTTTAGAACCGAAAAATTTGACTGAAACACGAGAAATTCAGCTTGCTTTAGGTTTGGTTGCTGCTGGTGAAGGAGTTTGTATTGTGCCTGAGAGTACAAATAGTATTCAGTTGGCTCAGTTAAATTATTTACCATTAATTGATCCAAATGCACTTAGCTCGATTTTTATTACGATTCGAAATATGGAAGATAGCAGTTATATTTATGCTTTATTTGAAACAATTCGTCAAATTTATGATTATGAAGGTATTCGTTATGATGATACTGAAATAAATAATTATTAGTTTACTTAGGCTATTTTAATCAAAACATATTTTATGGCTGCTAAATTCTAAAGATCGTAGCGCAGAAGTATTCTTATAAGAAGCTATTTTATAATAGGTTATTGTATGCTCTTAAATTAAGCTATCAACTATATATATGATAAAGAGACTTTTTTCATAATTGGCTATCCCTTTCTTTGTTTTCTTATACTGAGAAATAAAGTGGATTTATGAAAAAAGTCTAATCTATATTTAGAGTTTTATAGTTAGGTATTTAAATATGTTGGTCTTTGCTTCTTATAAAATTATA
This sequence comes from Acinetobacter brisouioides, assembly GCF_004331075.1. Lineage (GTDB taxonomy): Bacteria > Pseudomonadota > Gammaproteobacteria > Pseudomonadales > Moraxellaceae > Acinetobacter. Next base: position 9,404 of record NZ_SJNX01000009.1, read on the forward strand.
CTTAGGCTATTTAACTCATTTTAAGAATTAACGTAATAAACCTTGTGGCTGTAATATGATGATTGCTGCACCGACAAGGACAACGATCCCACCAAAAATATCCCAACGAGTTAAAGTGACTTGATCTACAAAACGTAGCCAAAGCAAGGCTGTAAAAATATAGACTCCGCCATATGCCGCATAAATTTTACCTGAAGCAGCAGGATGCAATGTCAGTAACCAAACAAATAACATCAAGCTAATTGCTGTTGGTAACCAAAGCCAAGCACTCCTCCCCTGATTCAAAATCAAATAAGGAAAATAACATCCGAGTAGTTCGGCAATTGCTGTAATAAAAAATAACCCAAACACACGAAGTATTTGGGTTATAGGTAAAATTTCATTCATAAATTATGCAGGTTCTGCAGTTTGATCTTCAAATACAGTGAGTTGTAAACCGATGTCCTTGCCATTTTCTTTCTTCACAGTCACAGCAACATTGCCGCCATATTCGGCTAACTCACCAAACAGGATCATTTCAGCCAATGGTTTTTTCAAATGTTCTTGAATCAGGCGTTGCATTGGGCGAGCACCCATTAGACGATCATAACCATTCGTTGCTAACCAGTCACGTGCACTTTGATCCACTTCAAGCACTACTCTTTTATCATCAAGCTGTGCTTGCAATTCAGTTAAGAATTTATCAACCACAGATTCGATTACCACTGGAGGCAAGGCTTTAAATTGAATCACACTGTCTAAACGGTTACGGAACTCAGGCGAGAACGCACGTTTCATTGCATCCTGATTGTCATTGCTGTTGTCTTGCTCAGTGAAACCAATACTGCTTCGTGAGATACTCTCCGCACCGATATTGGTTGTAAGCACTAAAATGACATTACGGAAATCAGATTTACGACCATTATTATCGGTTAATGAACCATGATCCATAATTTGCAACAACAAGTTATAAACGTCTGGATGCGCTTTCTCAATTTCATCAAGCAACAATACACAGTGCGGATTTTTATGAATCGCATCTGTGAGCAAACCGCCCTGATCAAAGCCGACATAACCAGGAGGCGCACCAATTAAACGAGAAACGGCATGACGCTCCATGTACTCAGACATATCAAGACGCACTAGTTCTACACCTAAAAGTTTTGCCAACTGTTTAGTGACTTCAGTTTTACCGACCCCTGTTGGGCCTGCAAACACAAAACTACCCACAGGTTTATCTGGTGATTTTAAACCAGCACGTGACAGTTTAATCGCAGAAGCCAAGGCAGTAATTGCTTCATCTTGACCAAAAACCACACGTTTCAAATCACGTTCAAGATTTTCCAAGACAGTTTTATCGTCTTTCGATACGGTTTTTGGTGGAATACGGGCAATTTTAGCGACAATATCTTCAATATTTTCAACCGTAATCAGATTATCATCTTTAGGTTTTAAACGGCGCTGTGCCCCTGCCTCATCAATGACATCAATGGCTTTATCTGGCAAGAAACGATCTGTAATGAACTTAGCCGCGAGTTCAACAGCTGAAACAAGCGCTTTGTCGTCATATTCTACATGGTGGAATTCTTCAAATTTGCTTTTCAAACCACGAAGAATATCAATGGTTTCTGAAATACTTGGCTCATTGACATCAACTTTTTGAAAACGACGAGATAAAGCATGATCTTTTTCAAATACCTGACGGTATTCTTGGAATGTGGTTGAACCAATGCAACGCAATGTACCATTTGCCAATGCTGGTTTAATCAAATTTGATGCATCCATTGTGCTACCCATGCTTGAGCCTGCACCAATAATCATATGAATTTCATCAATAAATAAAATTGCATTTGGATTTTTTTTCAATGCAGTCAATAACTGTTTCAAGCGTTTTTCAAAATCACCACGATACTTGGTTCCTGCAACCAATGCACCAATATCTAGGCTATAAACTTCAGCTTTACTGAGTGGTTGTGGCGCTTTTCCATTCACAATCAACCAAGCCAACCCTTCGGCAATTGAGGTTTTACCAACACCAGGGTCACCCACAAGAAGCGGGTTATTTTTACGACGGCGGCAAAGAATCTGTGCGGTACGTTCAATTTCTTTTTCACGACCAATGAGCGGATCAGTTTTGCCTTTGGCAGCTTCAGCATTTAAGTTGGTTGTATATTGTTCTAGAGGACCTGCTGCTGTATTGGTGGTCTCACCTTCAAGATCATCAGATTCTTCTTCAACCTGAATTTCTTCTTTACGCGAACCATGAGAAAGATATTGAGTCAAAGTTAAACGATTAATTTGATGACGTTTTAATAAATAAACTGCAAAAGTATCTCGTTCAGAATACATGGCAACAAGGACATCTGCACCTTCTACAGTACGGTCTCCGCCGCTAGATTGCACATGGAAAATCGCACGTTGCAAAATACGATCAAAACTTTCAGTTGGATGTGGTGCCTGCTCACTATTTTCGCCAAGTTTTGGCGTATGCTGTTCAACATATTCTTCTAACTCTTTGCGCAATGTAACAACATCTGCACCACATGCTTTTAAGGCATTGACCGCAGAATCATTGTCGAGCAATGCAAGGAGTAAATGTTCAACCGTCAAAAACTCATGTCTCTTTTGCCGAGCCATGCTTACAGCTAAACGCAATGATACTTCTAATTGGCGACTGAGCATGTTGACCCCCTTATTATGATTTTGGCTCAATCTGGCAAAGTAATGGATGACCTTGTGACCGAGCGTAATTATTTACCTGATTTGCTTTTGTCTCAGCAATATCTCGAGGATAGACGCCTGCGACACCTTTCCCCTCATAATGTACAGTTAGCATTACTTGAGTGGCTTGGTCAAGATTCATTGCAAAGAATTCTTGTAAAATTTCAATAACAAAGTCCATAGGGGTGTAATCATCATTCAATAACACCACAGCATATAACGGAGGACGCTTTAGTTCAGGCGGAGCAGTTTTGACAGCGAGGTCAGAATCAGGGTGTTCGTCAGGCTGATCATGCAAAGATGGATTGAAATGCCAATCTACATATCCCGATTGCTGAAAAGTCACTTTGACATCATTTAGACAAATTTTTCGTTTCATGTTTGCTGTAACATCTAATTTCATGGTTATTCTGCTCGGGCTTCTGCTTGTGGAACTTCGGAAACAAAAGCAGCTGCATTTTGTACTTCTTCTCCTTTTAACCAGCTAAAGCGTTTGACTTCCGACACAGAACCATTTACGTGAATTTCAATATATTGTGGCACAAAGTCTTTTGGCATCGTCCAACGCCCCGTAAGCCGTTCAAAGTCCATAAAGTTGAATTGACTGTCTTCCATAGGTACAGCCAACACTTCAGAGCCACGAATCAGACGAATTTCAACTGAGCCAACCGCACGGCGGTTATTTGGGCTGACTTGTGCTAAATCGAGCTGATACTCATAGGCATTTTCAGGTAATGGCTTAACACTTAAATTTTGGATGCTTAAGCTTAAACCGCCGCGTTGACGTAAAACATCGCGATAAATTTTATTTTGTGATTGTGCAATCGATAAATCATCTTTAGTTTTCTTTAAAACCGCCGTTAAGTCATTCGTATTGCTCACAGCTATATCCCGTTCCTGAATTGCCATGTTATAATTTTTATTGAGGCCACTCAGGCTGTCTTTTTGCTTTTGTACAACCCTGACTAACTCCTGAGCATCGGCATCGTAACCAACCACTGACAAGCCTTGTCGATGCCCTACAGAATACCCAAGTATGGTTCCGCCACATAGCAGCACAATACCAGCCAATATCAAAAATTTATTGGATTGTAAAAAGGGAGTTTTTGGCTCAGAGTATGAGTCTAAAGGATTATTCGATTCTGTAGTTTGATCTGTCATCTCGAATGCTCAATTTTTTACTGTGCCATCACAATAATGGCACTTCTTTTTGCTTTAAAAAAATTATGGTAATAAACCAATACCTGCCAAACCTTCATCTTCTGCAAAACCGAACATAATATTCATGTTTTGCACAGCTTGCCCTGCTGCACCTTTCACCAAGTTATCTTGTGCAGACAACACAATTAATTTGTTTGGATGAGGTTTATGCAAAGCAATACGCAACTGGTTTGCACCACGCACACTACGCGTTTCTGGTGAACTACCCGCTGGCATAACATCGACAAATGGCTCGTTAGCATAAAACTGCTCGTACAAGGCTTGTAAATCGGTCTGCGCACCCGCTTCAGTCAAGTCCACATAAATGGTACTCAGCATGCCACGAATCATCGGCACCAAGTGTGGAATAAAAATAACGTGTTCAAATACGCCAGTTTTACCCGAAATATTTTCAAGTGCCTCTACAATTTCAGGATGATGACGATGTCCTGCAACCCCATAAGCCTTGAAGTTATCGGCATTTTCCGAGTAGATCATGCCAAGGCTGGCTTTACGCCCTGCACCTGAAACACCAGATTTGGCATCAATAATAATACTCTCAGGTTTAATGAGGTCTTGTGCTGCTTTCAACACAGGTGCCAAACCAAGCTGTACTGTTGTTGGGTAACAACCAGGGTTGCCAATCACATTGGCTTGTTTGATTTTGTCACGATTTAACTCGGACAAACCATAGACCGAGTCTTTTAACAACTCAGGGCAAGCATGCTGCATGCCATACCATTTCTCAAATTGTTCAAGGTTTTGTAAGCGAAAGTCAGCAGCCAAATCAATCACTTTGGTATTTGCTTCGGTCAGTGCTTGTGCATGCTGCATGGCAACCCCATGCGGTGTTGCAAAAAACACCACATCACACTGTTTCAACACGTCAATATCTAAATCAGAAAATTCTAGATCGGTATGTCCGCGTAAATTTGGAAACATATCGGCAACACGTTTACCAGCTTCAGTCCGTGAAGTGAGAACTTGCACTTGAGCTTGCGTATGTCGAAGTAAAATACGCAAAAGTTCAACACCTGTATAACCCGTGCCACCCACAATACCCACTGAAATCACTTTGTGTTACCTCATATTGTACTTTTAAAAAATAGGTCTAGTATGACAGGAAGATTGGCTTTTCTAAACCTATTTCATAATCAACTGGATAGATTTTTCAAGCCTTAAATCAAAATCGCTTTAACCAAGCCACCAATTTGACCACTGAAACTTTTTCAATATCTGCCGATGTTGCTGAAAATTAGCATCGTGACGAGCAACTTCCTGCCAGAATTCTGCACTATGGTTAAAATGGCGTGTATGTGCAAGCTCATGCACACAGACATAGCGAATAATTTCTTTGGGTAATAAAACTAATGCGGCATTCAGCATAATTTTGTGCTGACTACTACAACTTCCCCAACGTGACTTGGCAAAACGTATCTGATAAGACTGATAAGGCAAGCCGATCTGCTGACTCACATCTTCAAGAAATTCTGGCAACGTATCTTTAGCATGGGCAATCACAAAACTTTTTAAAGCTTTGGCAGCCTGTTGCTGATGTAAATAAACACAGTTATTTGCAGGTTCAAAAACAAAATTTTGTTGCTGTAAGCGAGGGACAATTGCCAGTTGAGGAAAGTTAAGCAAATCTAGATATTCAGGAAAATTACTAATTTTTTGTTGCTGAATTTTTTGCCAAGTGTCCTGTAGCCAAAGCTGTGAGTCTTCTAGGAATTGTTGAACCTGTTTTTGTTTACAGCGCAATGGAACGGTTAAACGAATCTCATGCGTGTAGACACGCAAGCGCAACTGAGTTGCTCTTGCATGACGTACAATTTTAATTTCAGGTAGCGTAACCTGTGACATGATTAAACTGCGACACGCTCTTCAATGCCATTATTAGTGGCAACAATCGCAATATCAGCTTTGTTTAACGCAAAAATACCATTAGTCACGACACCTGGAATGTTATTGATGGTTTTCTCAAGTTCTAGTGCATCTAGAATATTTAAGTTATAAACATCCAGAATCACATTGCCATTGTCTGTAATCACTGCTTGTTCCTGATCATCTATGCGAAATACAGGATCACCACCCAAAGACACCAGTTTACGTGCAACAGCTGAACGCGCCATAGGAATCACTTCAACAGGAAGCGGAAAATCACGTCCAAGTTGCTCAACCCATTTTGAATCGTCAACGATACATACAAATTTTCGGGCAATAGATGCCACAATTTTTTCACGAGTTAATGCAGCACCGCCGCCTTTGATCATATGCAAATGACGGTCAATTTCATCTGCGCCATCAACATAGGCATCGAGGCTACCCACCTGATTCATGTCAACAACTTCAATGCCTAGCTTGGTTAAACGCTCGGCGGTTGCTTTTGAACTTGCCACAGCAGCTTCAAGTTGTAGTTCTGGTAACAAGTCAATTAAAAAGTTAACTGTACTGCCTGTACCAACACCTAAAATGCCGCCTCTAGGCAAATGTTTCAATGCGGCTTGTGCTGCAGCTTGTTTTTTCGCATCTTGGGTTGCATATAGACTCATAATGGTTTTAACTCAATATCTCAAATGATGAAAGATTTAGCGTAATTTAGCCGCCCAAAAGACAAGCGGTTTGTTACAATGTAAGCCTATTTTAAACTGTTAAATGGAAGATGAACATGTTGTTTCGCTTGGTAAGACAAATTTTACAAGCAACAGTCTATGACGTTGCAATTGAATCTCCTCTCGAAGCGGCACCACGAATTAGTCAAAAACTTAACAATAACATTCGTCTCAAGCGTGAAGACTTACAACCTGTTTTTTCTTTCAAGCTGCGTGGTGCTTATAACCGTATCAGCCAACTTCCTAAAGAACAGTTACAACGTGGTGTGATTACAGCTTCGGCAGGTAACCATGCACAAGGTGTGGCATTGTCTGGCGCAAAACTCGGTATTCCAGCAATTATTGTCATGCCGCAAACCACGCCAGATATTAAAATTCAAGCTGTAAAACGCCTTGGTGGACAAGTAGTTTTACATGGCGATGCCTTTGATGCTGCCAACAAATACGCACAGCAACGCGCTCAAGAAGAAGCTCTCACCTTTATTCCTCCGTATGACGACGAACTGGTGATTGCGGGTCAAGGCACAATTGCCAATGAGATTCACCGTCAATGGCGCGAAGTCGACTACATTTTTGTTGCTGTTGGTGGTGGCGGTCTAATTTCAGGTATCGCCGCTTACTTCGGTGAAGTTGCACCTCACGTTAAAGTTGTAGGCGTTGAATACGATGAATCTGCCTGTTTAAAAGCAGCATTAGCAGCCAATGAGCGTGTGATTCTACCTCAAGTGGGTTTATTTGCCGACGGTACAGCAGTTGCACAAATTGGTGCATTGCCATTTGATATTTTGCGTATGGACAAATCAGATGGTTCAGGAAAAATCATTGAGCCTGAAATCATTACTGTCAATACTGATGAAATCTGTGCGGCAATCAAAGACACTTATGATGAAACTCGCAGTATTGTCGAGCCATCGGGTGCCATGGCACTTGCAGCAATCAAAAAATTTGTGGCTGAAACCGGTATTCAAGGCAAAAACATGGTGTCTATCGTGTGTGGCGCCAACATGAACTTTGACCGTTTACGCTACATTGCGGAACGTACCGAGCTTGGTGAACATCGCGAAGCAATTTATGCAGTGACTATTCCTGAAGAAAAAGGTTCATTCCTGAACTTCTGCCGTGCATTGCAAGGTCGCAACATTACCGAATTTAACTACCGTTGTAATGATGAACATTCAGCACAAGTCTTTGTCGGCATTAGCTTAAAAGGTGGTCAGGCTGAACGTAAAGAAATCTTTGAGTCGCTCAAAGCCAATTACGATGTGGACGATTTATCTGATGATGAAGTCGCAAAATTACACATTCGTTATTTGATTGGTGGGCATGCCAACATCAACAATGAGCGTCTGTTCCGTGTCGAATTCCCTGAACGCCCAGGTGCATTACTCACTTTCCTAGAGCGTTTAGGACCAAACCATAACATTACCTTATTCCACTACCGTAATCACGGTGCGGCTGAAGGTCGTGTACTTGTTGGTTTACAGGCGACAGATGCAGATGAACAACCAGATGTATTGATTGAAACATTAGAAAAGATTACTTATCCGTATGAAGAAATTAGCCAAAACTTAGGCTACAAACGCTTCTTAAAATAAGTTGCTTGAAACAAAAAACCGATGCCTCATGCATCGGTTTTTTACTTTTGGCGAAAAATTATTGCTTATAAACTGCATTAAACTGAAGCTCTGACTATAGCTTTAACTATCTATATACTGATTTTTTGTAGTTTATATATCATGCCAATATTTAAACTCAATAAAAGTTTTTAGATTGGCTGTTTGTTTGCAGTCATGTCTGCGGTATGTCTGCTGGCTGAATGATGATCAGGAATTACAGTTAAACTCATTACTAAGGTATTTAGTTCTTTATTTGACTTATTTAACCGCAGCATTGAAGAAAAGCCCTTTGAATTATTTTATGACTCGAATTAATTGATGGTTTAATTTCAGTTTTTGAGTAAATTTAACCTCTAATTTACTTAGGCTATTTAAATTTTGTTGATAAAAAACCATGCTTAGCATGGTTTTTTAATGTGAAAAATTTAGAACCAATCCATCAAGGAAACTCCCACCCCGACATAATTGGCGCGATGGTTATAGTCAATAAGACTCTCACCATAACCACTAAAGTACTGAATCTGACCACGTAATTTACCTTTAATTGGGAATGTCCAGTCAAACTGTACTGCACCATGTGATGCATCGCCTGTACGTAAAGAGTGACGTAGCATTAAAGAGAAGTCATTGTCATTTACGCGGTAAAACGCCGTAATATCACCGCGCCCCATATAATTTTCAATATCGGGGTTGTTATCATCCCGTGTATTTTCAGGAATTCGATACCACGGCCGAATCATAATTGCAAAATTGTCACGTTCAAAACCAAAGTTCAACATGACACGATTCCAACTACGCGAAAATGGATCAGCACGTCCATTGGACTGATGATTAAATGTTACGCCAAATAATCGACCATCCAGCCCCACTAAATTGTAGTTGGTGCGAAAAATCAGGCTTGCTTCAGGTTCATAGTTGGTTTCACGAAATGGACGTGAGTTCTGAGCGTTATAGACTTGCCACCGTGACGACTGAGTATAACCAACCCATAAATCACCATTGTCACCAAAGATGTTTTCCCATGCTTTGGTTTTTAAAGACAACTGGAATTTGGATTCTGTGAAATTCAGATCTTGCCGCTCAGTCACAGTGTTGAGCGGATTTGGGCTGCTCGGGTATACATTACGATTGCTTGTCCAAAAAATTGGTAACGCATAAATCGGCTTATACCCCCGAATATTCCATGTACCCAATTTACTTTTTTCAGACAATTCCCAACGGCTGTCTAGCAAAGAGTTTTGGGTATTCAAAGGTTGGCGTGCATCGTTTGAATAAATATAGCGCAAAGAACGAGTTAACTTTTCTTTTAGGCTAGCTTCTTCTGTGCTTTTCTCTATTGTTGTAGCAGACAAAGGCATTGCTTGATTTGTTTGAACAACTGTCTCGGTCAAAGCATTTAAAGGCGCATTATCTTGTGACTGCTTCGGTTTAAAGTAACTGTCATAACAGGCAAGGCGATCAGAATCACCGATAACTCCTGCACATGCCTGTCCACTGGTAGGATGGAAATTTTCTGACGCTTTTTCTTCAGCAAAACTCATAGAGCAACACAATAACCCACCACCAAGCACTGGAATAAATCGCAGTGCCCGATAAGTACGTCCAATCGCTTTGAACGGCATATGTTGAATCTCCAACAGATTAATTGACTTGTTGAATCTCAAAACCTAGTTGTTCCAGTTGTTCTCGTTTAGTAAACGGTGCAACAACCGCTTTTACTGCTTTATGGTTGAGCAAATACTGCTCTACAACACGTTTTAAATCATCCAATGTGACTGCCAATATTTGCGCACGTAACTGGGTTCTAAATGCAGGTGAACGTCGATGTAACAAAGCATAGCATGCAGTAATCGCTTCACCTGCTGGAGAACCTGGTTTATCCATACCTGCAATCAAGCCCAAAATTGCTTCTTCAAGCTGATGCGGCAACTGTGGTGCAGTCATCAACCAATTCAAGCTCGCTTCAAAATCCTGAAAAGTTTCAGTTAAACGTGGATCGCGGTAGCTATAGAAACGGAATGAACACGCATTACCATCGTAGCTTGCTCCCCCACCATACGCACCGCCTTTTTCACGAATGGCGCTATGCAAGAAACCATTGCGCAAATAACCTGCCAAGACCATAAATACTGCAGCGTCAGGGTGTGATACTTCTACAGCCTGATAAGCAGCCGAACAAAATTGTACATTGGTCTGAATGAGCCATGCCTGATCTTGCTTAGAATCCTCACGGCGTACTGTGCTTAATTCGATTGGCTCACGAGAAAATTCAACTTTATTCCAAACATCCTGCACATGCTCTACCAGCACCTGACTGTGCATATCTTCACAAACAAGCAAAAATTGTTTTGGCGCTTGCAATAACAATTGATGAATATTTTTTAATTCCTGAATAAAATCAGTATAAGCCTGTTCATCTTTTTGAATTTTTTCAATCAGCTCTATCAGCCAGTTTAAAGCACCCAGACCCGTGTTGAAATAATCACGCTCTGCTAAAGCACTCATGTGACGTGAAGCAATCTGCATGGCATAGCTATGTCCTGAACCAGACAAACGCGATTGCCAACGTGTTTTGCGCTGTTGCAGCAATTCTAAAATACGGTCTTTTTCATCGAAACGTAGCTTTTCAAACGCCAGTTTCAATAAACCAATCGTATCAAAACGATCTGCTAAAGACTTAGTGGTTAAAGTTAAAAATGCACTGATCTGATTTTTATCGTTCAAACCGCTACGCAACGATGCTCCCATGCCCAAACCACCACTCACAGCAGTTTGTACATGTTGAAGTGCTAAGTAGTCATATTCACCAGCACCAACTTCACCGACCAAAATCGACAGTAAATTAAAATATGGCGATTGCACCACAGCTTCTGGAATTTCAACAATCACTTGTTGATAGTACAAACCATTGGTTCCTGCATGGTATAAATGCAACGGCATATCGTGGTTATTGCTAATAATTTCGCGCAACTCACCTTGTACAATCTGGATTTCCGCAGGAATGTCTTCTAGACCGACTTTAGGTAACAGTTCAAGATTATCTGGTGTTTCCTGACGCTGTTTTAACGCTTGTGTATTTTCAAGAATTGCAACACGATCGGCTTCGGTTAAACCTGCTTCAATCTGGTCTAAACGTGCCTGTTCCTGTTGTTGTTCCTGAGCCGATTTATTGGCATCTGGCACTAAAGTAAGCTGTACACGATGCGAGTTATCGAGCAAATAGGTTTGTATTAGGTTAGACAACCACATTGGGTCTTTCAGTTCTTCTTTCACAGCTTCCATAGCAGCATCAACATCCCATACATGTATAGGGTCACTGTGATGAATCGCACTACTTAAACCATTTAAAATCAGACTTAAACCATACGGTGTACCATCTCCACCGACTTCACGCTGATGTAATTCAATCTGATGTAAAATTGAATCGACCATTTCAGAATCAACAGGTTTAGAAGCAGCTTCTTGCAGTACTTTTAATACACCTTCTTTAAAAGTTTGAGCATGTTCAGGATCTGAACCCTGTACAGCACAGTAAAAGGTCATTTCAAAGTTGCTGTCATCGACTCCCATAAATGGGCCTGTAGAATCAGCATAACCGCACGTTTCCAAATAATGACGCAGTGGCGATGCAGAATTTTCCAGTAAAATCCCTTCAACCAGACGCATACCTAAACGCAGTTTAATATCGCTGGCTTCAGGTAATAACCATGCCAGTACATGATACGTTTTTCCTTTGAGGTCTTCTGCATCAACCGCATACGTTTCAGTGACTTCAATCGGTGCGGCCAAGCGCTGTTCTGGAGTCGAGTGTAAAGTTCGCCCTGCTTGAAATTTATGCAATACCTGAGTTTCGATCTGCTCTTGTAGCTCATATGCAGTTTGATCACCAAAGGTCATAAACACCGCATTACTTGGGTGATAATGTGTTTGATAAAACTCAAGCAGTTCGCCATAGGTCAAATCTGGAATATCTTTTGGATCACCGCCAGAGTTGTAATGATAGGTCGTGGTTGGAAACAAATGATGCGCCAGTTGGTGGTAAAGCTGATCTGAAGGCGAACTCATTGCGCCTTTCATTTCATTAAACACCACGCCTTTAAATACAGGCTTGCCTTGCTCATCTAACTCAACCCGAATCCCTTCTTGGGCAAAATCTAATGGGTTGAGATTCGCAGCAAATGCCGCATCAAGGTAAACTGCCAGCAAATTCTGAAAGTCTTTTTTGTTTTGTGTTGCAAACGGATAAGCCGTCCAGTCAGCCGAGGTAAACGCATTCATAAACGTATTTAATGAACGGCGAATCATTAAAAAGAACGGATCGCGCACAGGAAAACGCTCTGAACCACAAAGCGCCGTATGTTCTAAAATATGGGCTTCGCCTTTAGAATCCATTGGCTGGGTACGAAACGCAACTAAAAATACATTTTCATCATTTTCACTGGCTAAATGATAATGCACAGCACCAGTCACTTTGTGTTTATATTCATAAACATCGATGTCTAAAGCCTCAACATGATGCTGACGTAACAGCTGAAACGCGGGATGAATCGTTTGAGTAATGGTTTCAGTGACATCTACAGTCATGTGCTCTCCTAAATAAAAATCATCATCAATAATATTTTGGTATTATGCGACAGATGTCATAGATTTTCATGTAAAAACTTGAGTATTTTGGTTTTATCTCGTGCAAGCGCAGATCAGATTTACAACGAAAATAATCCCTTTAATCCATGTAAAAATACAAAGTGTAGATGACAATGAAAAAATCTTACTTATTCGCAATCTCTTGTCTTATTTCAAGCAGCTTATATGCAAGCCCCAACTGCGATCAGCTTGCCAAAATTGCTGATGATAATGGTGCAAACTATGGCACAAAATACAGCTATACGGTCAAAGGGCCTAAAGGTTATCGCAGCTACTTTCACACTGCACCTTCCGAGCAATGTAAAATGAAGAATATTTTTATCATTCCGAAAGATTCGGTGATTGCTTACCAAGAATTTAAAAATGAGAACGAGCTTTGGCTATATGTCATGTATATCAGTAACAATGGTGTCGATACTGAGGGTTGGGTGAAAGCAAAAGACTTTAAGGTTTCAGGACGAATCAGTCCAAATTAATTGCATACACCTTGATTCAAACGATTTCAGAAAAAATTGGAATGCAAAATTAAGAATGCTATCTGACATAGATAAAGCTCAAATCATTTATCTATACTTGCATTAAATACGGCCTCTGCGATCTCAATAGTTATGGTTTTTAAAGTAAAAAAATCATAACTATATAGGACAAGAAAAATTAAACAGTTTTTCATTAGATCTCTTTCATAAGCCCTTTCTATTCTCCCTTATGAGAAGAAAGATAAAGAGAGTAAATCGTTATTACTTTTGATCACTTTAGACTTAATTGGTTCTAAATTAGTACTGCTTAGGCTATTAGAGCCACTGCTTATAACTTTAAAAGTGATCAGCGCAACGGGAAACCAAGCCATTATTGTTGCTTGATTCATTATTTTTGAATAAAAATCCGTTTTTATAGTCAAAACCTGAATTTTATTCATCTTAACTACTGTATTGTTTTGGCTTAGTGTAAAATGTTCAGCCTTAAAAACTTGCAATGAGCCCACACATGTCAAAAATTGCCCTTTTTGCACTTGGTAATGCCCTGATTGACCAAGAATTTCAGGTTTCGGATGAATTTTTAGCTACACAAAACTTGCAAAAAGGCACCATGCAATTGACCGATGGTGACACTCAAGCAAATCTCTATCAAAACTTACAAGTCTCTCAAGTCTATAAAGGTCAAGCAAGTGGCGGCTCAGCAGCTAACACAACTGTAGCTTTTAGTGCTTTAGGTGGTCGTGCCTTTTATGGTTGCCGCGTGGGTCATGATGAACTCGGTCAGATCTACCTTGATGGTTTAAATGAAGCAGGTATTTTTACTGCACAGCAGTCTGTTAGTGAAGGCGTAACAGGAACCTGCATGGTTCTGATTACACCAGATACCGAACGCACCATGCATACCTATTTAGGAATTACCGCAGAACTTTCTGTAGATCAAATCGACTTTCAACCCTTAGAACAAGCACAGTGGCTATATATTGAAGGTTATTTATCGACCAGTGATACTGCTCGCCAAGCTGTTGCAAAAGCACGTGACGTTGCCAAAGCCAATGATGTGAAAGTTGCATTGTCTTTGTCTGATCCTGCAATGGTGCAATATGCTCGCACAGGTTTAACAGAAATGCTGGCTGAAGGTGTTGACTTGTTGTTCTGTAACGAACAAGAAGCACTCATGTTTACTGAAACGACTGAACTTGATGCAGCTTTACAAGTTTTATTACAAAGTAATCAAAATGTTGTCATTACCTTAGGCGCAAAAGGCGCATTGGTTGCGAGTCAAAACGAAAAAATTCATGTAGAAGGCCGTCAAGTTAAAGCTGTTGATACCAACGGTGCTGGCGATGCTTTTGCAGGTGCATTCTTATATGCCATTCACCAAGGTTCAAACCTAGAACAAGCAGCTGAACTTGCGATTCTAATTTCAAGTGAAGTTGTGGCTCAGTTTGGCCCACGTCTTGCGATTGAAAAATATGCTAGACTACAGCAAAGCATCGAACTGGATCTTGCATAATGACCCACAAAATTTGTATGACTGAAGATATTCCTGAACGCGAAGCACGTGCTTTTGAAAGTCGTGAAGGCGAAACCGTTTTTGTTACTCAACGTGATGGAATGTTTTACGCATATAAAAACCTGTGTCCACATTTGCAAGTTGAACTTGAATTTCTAGAAAATCAATTTTTAGATCAAGATCAGGAATTTATCCAGTGCTCTACTCATGGTGCATTATTTAATGTAGAAACAGGCGAATGTATTTCTGGACCATGTCTGGGCGAATCTCTACAAAAAGTAGAGCTTCGGGTACATTCCGATGGCGGTATTTACTTGTCCTGAGTCGCTCATGATCAGTTTACATGCCTTTCTGACCAGTTATGAATTGATGCCATTTCACGCCAGTGTGATGGCATTGGTGCTTTTGAGTTTGGTTGAAACGGTTGGGTTTTATTTAGGTGGGCGACCTTTCGCCTCGTTAAAACACCTGATTCCACATATCATCAAAACACCACTATTAGACATCAAATTTTCAAAAATCCTGATTGTGGTTTTTTTTCTGATTAACTTCAGCTTTGCTGGTTATTTTCTGCAACTGTTCTTTTTTGCCTATCAAAACCATTTTGCTCCTGTTGTTTATTTGCTTTTACCCGCACTGGTCATTGCCCTATTCTTTACTGTGTTTATGATTCATTGTTTAGATCAGGTGATTCGACCAAAATTTGAAAGCAAACAAAAAAACCTGATTGGTCGACTTGCTACGATCTGCAATGGCAATGCTCGCCCTGAAAGTACAGCTCAAGCTCGTGTACGCGATGAATATGGGCAATTGCATTATGTACAAGTTCGTTCAGAGTTTGGAGAAATTGAACTAAACTCGCAAATTATTTTAATTCGTAGACGCGAATCTTATTATATTGCCAAAAAAATTGTCGAATCTAATCATTTATTTGACGATGATATGTTTAGTCCTCACGATGCCTAAGTACAATCACAATTTCACTTGTCGAAACCCGATTTGAGTCATACAATCCAGCATCTTTTTTGGCGGTTGTCGCCATTTGTCACTAAAATACAAGATGCAAGGTAATCTCATGAAAAAACAACTTGGAAAGCTCGCCTTTAAACTTTCAGGTTGGACATATCATCTTCAAGACAGCATTCTTGAAGACAAACAAGTGATTATTGGTTTTGAACATACATCCATGCTTGACGGTGTATTGTCTTGGTCACTCTTTCAAATTTTAGGTTTACAAACTCACACCTTAGTGAAAAAGGAACTCTTTAAAGGTCCTGTTGCACCATTACTCAAAGCTATGGGTGCGATTCCTGTTGACCGCAAAGCCAAACAAGACACCGTTTCCCAAATGGTGCAACTTTTTCAAAGTCATACCAAATTCAATCTGGTGATTGCACCTGAAGCCACGCGTGCTAAAAATGGTGAACCACGCAAACCAATCCGCACAGGTTTTTGGCATATTGCCAAAGCAGCAAATGTTCCAATTGTTCTCATGTATGCCAACCCAAAAACCAAACAAGGTGGCATCATTGGAAAAATTTACCCACATGATTTTGATCAGGATATGCAAACGATTAAAGACATGTACAAAAAACTAGCAGGGCTGGATATTGTTATTCCTGAAGCCAAAAACACATAAGCTTTATAGGGATTTACCGAAATCCTCTTGGTGAAATAAAAGCGATTATGCTAAAATTACGCAGTTTTTTGATCTGGTATAGACCAATCTTTTAAGGAGCATATTTACATGGCGGGTCATTCAAAGTGGGCAAACACAAAGCATCGTAAAGCAAAACAAGATGCCAGCCGTGCTAAAGTTTTTACCAAATATATCCGTGAAATTGTAACCGCAGCAAAATTGGGCGGTGGCGATGCTGCAAGCAACCCTCGTTTACGTGCTGTGGTTGAAAAAGCTTTATCGGTAAATATGACTCGTGAGGCAATTAACCGCGCCATTCAACGTGGTGCTGGTGGTGAAGATAACGATGACCTAAACGAAGTGACTTATGAAGGTTACGGCGTAGGTGGTGTAGCGGTATTGGTTGAAACCATGACTGACAACTTAAACCGTACTGTTCCTGATGTCCGTCATTGTTTTAGCAAAACCAATGGTAATTTAGGGACCAATGGTTCTGTGTCTTATCTGTTTACTAAACGTGGTGAAATCACATTTGAAGATGTGTCTTTAGAAGACAAAATCATGGAAGTGGCTTTAGAAGCTGGTGCAGATGATATCGAAATTGATGAAGACGAAATCTTGGTTATTACCTCACCTGAAAGTTTTGGTGACGTACAAGATGCTTTAACTGCGGCTGGCTTAAAATCAGACAATGCCGAAGTGGTTATGAGTCCATCGACTAAAGCTGAAATTACAGACATCGACCAAGCAAAACAAATCATGAAAATGATTGATATGCTTGAAGATCTAGATGATGTTCAAAACGTTTATACCAATGTTGAATTCTCTGATGACGTGCTTGCACAGTTAGATGCTTAATTCGCTCGCTTCAGCTAAAAACGAGATTTAAAATTTTAAATCTCGTTTTTTTATGCTTACACAATCAATATATAAAACTTAAGCAACATTAGGAATTATAAAAAAACAATTATTATCAATAACTTATCAACAAAATTACGCTAAGCTTCAGCTCATATCCGACCTTTACACTATTGCCCATTCATAAAAAATGGGAATTTGTACATGTTCAATAAAGTACCTCAGGTCACTTTAATTTTCTGGATCATTAAAATTGCGGCCACAACGCTTGGTGAAACAGCGGGTGATGCTCTCTCAATGTCGCTAGATTTGGGCTATATTCTCAGTAGTAGCATTTTTTTCTTACTTTTTGCTTTTTTTGTGAGTCTACAGATTAAAGCTAAACAATATCACCCATATCTTTACTGGCTCACCATTATTACCACGACAACATTAGGCACAACCATTGCTGATTTTGTCGATCGTTCACTGGGCATTGGATACTTCGGCGGAAGCCTGATGTTACTTTCACTGTTATTGTGTTCGCTCGCAATCTGGTATTACAGTGATCGCTCTCTTTCTGTGCAAAACATTCAATCTACGAAAACCGAGATATTTTATTGGGTTACCATTATGTTTTCGCAAACGCTGGGAACAGCTTTGGGAGACTGGGTTGCAGACACACAAGGTTTAGGCTATTTATATTCTGCGATTATTTTTGGCAGCATGTTATTACTGCTAACACTGAGCTACTTTTGGACAAAGATTTCACACACCTTTCTGTTTTGGAGTGCGTTCATTCTCACTCGCCCATTAGGTGCAGTTTTAGGCGATTTCTTGGATAAACCCATTTCTCATGGTGGTTTAGACCTAAGCCGTTTTGGGGCATCATTCGTTCTTATTTTATTTATTTTTATATTTATTGTCATTTCCACACGTGCTTCAAAAACAAATACATAAATCAGAAATAAATAAGGAGATCATATTGATTTGATCTCCTTGATTTTAAATACACAACAGCGCTACAGCAAAAATAGAAAAACAGATTCCTGACAAATAATAAATATGTGGCGTATAACGCTGCAACCATTGTGACCGTGTCAACCATGCCACCACGCCCATATTCCAGATCAAAACCACCATCACCATCCAGATGCTTACGGAAATTTTATAAACAACACTGGTCTGCGTTGGAAGTAGAATCATTAAACTGCTATAAAACATCCAGTTTTTAGGATTAAGTAAGCTTGATTGCAACCCCTGCCCAATCAAAGATTGCCAACTCACATCAACATTCACCTGCTGACATGCTGGCTGCTCTAACTTCAAATGGTGGTGAGCATAGCGGATACATACGCCTGAAAGATAAAATAAATACAGCGCTCCCACATAGCGCAACACAAACAAGAAACCTGAACTCAACTGCCCAAGGGTATTAAGCAGCAGCATCACCACCCCAAGAATGAGAGCATTACCCAAAGCAACACCCCAAGCGACTCGACGAGCTGCCCGATGTGAATAACGCAACAATGTCGTTAACAACAGGAAAAAATCGGGACCAGGGGAAAGCAAAGCAAGAAAATGTGTAACGGCAATAACAACAAAAAAATTCATAGCACACTCAAATACTGACGTGACTTAAGCTTAGGAAATTGCTGATCAATTTTATTGTAAAAAAGTGCGAGAAAAACCTTGCTGGTATTGTTTCGGGGTCACACCAGTATGTGCTTTAAAGACTTTATGAAAATGACTTTGATCACTAAAGCCCAGATCGGTTGCGAGTGTACTGATTTTCGCGCCTGTTTTTAAGACTTGACGAGCTTGATGAATTTTAAGATTAACTTGAAACAAATGCGGGGTTAAACCAAGATTGGCTTTAAATAAGCGAATGACCACATAACGACTAACACCAATTTTCTCTGCAAGTTGCTGTAAAGATAAAAAACCTTGGGCATTTTGGCAAAGGGTTATCAGCATTTGTAAATGTTGATGAAAATAAGCATGTTGCGGTAATTTCTGCCAGTCGATATATGGAAATAATAGCTGTGTGAGGCATTCGATTAATACTTGCTCTTTTTCTGTAATTAACACACTTGGATCAAACAATGTCTGATTCATCTGACCAAAAGCTTCGTAAGCTACAGAATCATACAGCACAAAAGGTTTGAGTTGCGGTATAGGCATTTTTTCAAGCAATAAGAAATGCACTTCACTTGATAAGTGTTCTAACCAAGTTGCATCAACATGCAACATTTGGTAACTCCAGTGCTGATGATCTGCTGGATTACAAGAATGCTCAATATGTGCAGGAATAACGACGAGGCTTTCTTGCTGAATGGTTACTTCATCGGTAAAAGCACTATAGAAAGTACTCTGCCCCGCATCCACCGCACCAATAGATAAGGTCGCGTGACTATGCGCTTTGTAACAAATACGGCTCTGACATGCCCGCCGTGTTTCCACATAAGGCATGCGAGGATCTGACCAAAACTCAAGCAAATTGGGTCACTGCAAGGGCCTGTTCAATATCTTGCTCTAAGCTTTCAGGTTTGGTTGTTGGTGCGTAGCGGTTAAGCACTTCACCATTTCTTCCAATCAAGAATTTAGTGAAATTCCACTTAATACTTTGACTACCTAAAATCCCCTTGGCTTCACGGGTGAGCAGGCGAAAAATTGCATGTGCTTCAGGGCCTTTTACATCAACTTTAGCAAACATTGGAAAACTGACACCATAATTACGCTTGCAAAAGTTATCTATTTCTTCATTGCTTCCAGGATCTTGCCCACCAAACTGGTTACATGGAAAGCCCAATACAACCAGACCCTGATCCCGATACTTTTGATAGAGCTTTTCTAGGCCCGAAAACTGCGGAGTGAAACCACATTTACTTGCAGTATTGACGATCAGCAGTACCTTGCCTTCATAATCAGCCATAGACTGAATATGACCATCTAGGCGTTCTGCTTCAAATTGATAAATTTTTGTCATGGATAAGTTTCCTCATCACTTTTTTCTTGTGTTTTGAGTTCCAGAGAAGCGGAATTTACACAGTAGCGTAGACCTGTTGGCTGTGGGCCATCTTCAAAAACATGCCCCAAATGTGCATCACAATGATGACAAACAATTTCGACACGTACCATTCCGTGGCTCAAATCATCATGTTCTTCTATTGCAGTCGTATTAATTGGCTTATAAAAACTTGGCCAACCACAACCACTATCATATTTAGCATCTGACTCAAACAACGGCGCACCGCAACAACGACAAGTATAAGTTCCTGACTGTTTGGTATTCCAATATTTACCTGTAAATGGAGCTTCTGTACCTTTTTGGCGTGTAATTCTATATTCTTCTGGCGATAACTCTCTTTGCCATTCTCTTGGTGTTTTATTCAGTTTTCCCATTATTCTTTCCCTGTCTATTTTGCTGTTTACAATAGGATAATCCTATATTTACGTTATTCATTCTAAAATTTCTAGTCTTTAATTCACAATTTACAAAACATGTATAAACAATAAAAAAGCAAAAAGAAAGCAATACTAACAATAAAAGTAAGCAATTTTATTTTGTAAGTGCTTTTTTGTGAGCAATATTAGTGTTACTCTTACAACCATTCTTGCTTAGGATTAAAAAATGTCGCAAAAAAAGAGCGTTATTTTTAAAAATCTACTGCCCGTGATTAAACAATATCAACAGGCAGGATTTACGCATGAAAAAATTGTTACATTACTTAGAGATCAACATGACCTTGACCTAGTAACAACTGAAACATTCAAAAGTTATTTATATCGTTATGCAAAAGTGAACCCCACTCCTTCTGAGAGCATCAAAATGACGAACACTATCCAAACCCCACGAGAAATTAAAAAGTCATCAAAACTTGAGCATGTTTGCTATGACATTCGTGGACCAGTGTTACGAGCGGCCAACGAGATGGAGGAACAAGGGCACAAGATTATTAAGCTCAATATTGGCAACCCTGCCCCGTTTGGTTTTGAAGCGCCACAAGAAATTATTAACGATGTCGCTTTAAATCTACCCAATGCGATTGGTTATACAGATTCACGTGGCATTTTCCCCGCACGTAAAGCGATTTGCCAGTATTATCAGCAAAAAGGCATTCTCAACATGCACGTGAATGACGTGTACGTTGGTAATGGCGTATCTGAACTGATTGTGATGGCAATGCAAGGCTTGCTTGATGACGGCGATGAAATGCTGGTTCCAATGCCAGACTATCCACTTTGGACAGCCGCAGTCAATTTATCGGGCGGTACAGCAATTCACTATAAATGTGATGAAGAAAATAGCTGGTATCCAGATATTGCCGATATGGAATCAAAAATCACGCCAAATACTCGCGGGATTGTGGTGATTAACCCGAACAACCCAACGGGTTCAGTTTATCCGCGCCATATTCTGGAGCAGATTGTTGCTCTTGCAAAAAAATATGATCTAATTTTGTTTGCTGATGAAATCTACGACAAAATCATTTATGACGGAATTGAACATGTTGCTTTAGCATCTTTAGCGGGCAATCACCTGTGCATTTCCTTCAATGGATTATCTAAAGCCTATCGTATCGCTGGTTTCCGCGCAGGCTGGATGGCAATTACGGGCGACAAGTCTCGTGCAACCGACTATATCGAAGGCTTGGACATGCTGGCATCAATGCGTCTTTGTGCAAACCATCAGGCACAATATGCGATTCAAACTGCACTGGGTGGCTATCAGTCAATTAATGATTTGATTCGCCCAGGTGGTCGCCTGTATGAACAACGTAATATTGCATGGCAAATGCTGAATGAAATTCCTGGTGTGAGTTGTGTCAAACCTGAAGGTGCAATGTATTGCTTCCCTCGCCTTGACCCAACAGTATATCCAATTAAGGACGATGAAAAGTTAATGCTTGACCTGTTACGTGCCGAGAAAGTCTTACTGGTACAAGGCACAGGTTTTAACTGGCCAACACCAGATCATTTCCGTGTTGTATTCTTGCCTGCAGAAAATGAACTAAGAGAAGCAATCACTCGAATGGGACGTTTCTTAGCCACTTTGCGTTAAGTTAAATGATGCAATAAAAAAAGCAGCGCTCAAAATAGACGCTGCTTTTTTTTCATACTAAACCCAAGCCAATTTCTTCGATTATAAATAATAATTAATTAACTTAATTACTCAATTAAAAGCCAAGAATAAAATAAATAATATATTTATCAAAAATATAGGAAACAAAAAACAATTATCATCTCTCTTATTCCTCATGTTTAATTTTTACTATTCATTAAAATTTTTAATATATTCCATGCCATAAGCAACAAATACCATGTAAAAAATGCATACTACTTTCTTTTTTTGCATTTAACACTGCTTCAAAATCGAGCAACAATGCCCACCTGCACAATAATATTACGACACCCGAATTCGGTCAGAGCAGATACAGATTCAGGAATAGAATCCGTAAAACTGACCGAACTTACAAGGAAAGCTTTCAATCATTCCTAGACTGCTACTCTCTAGAAGGTGATTGAATCAAA
Organism: Acinetobacter brisouioides; assembly: GCF_004331075.1. Classification (GTDB taxonomy): domain Bacteria; phylum Pseudomonadota; class Gammaproteobacteria; order Pseudomonadales; family Moraxellaceae; genus Acinetobacter. The sequence continues at coordinate 32,176 of NZ_SJNX01000009.1, forward strand.
TGGATAGAGGTTCGCATGAATCAAAAAAAGCTGCTCAAGTATATTGTATTTGCTATTTTGCTTGGAATTTTGACGGGCTGGATCTGCCATCATTTTTTCAATCAAGGTGAGCAACTTAAGCAAATCGCGTCTTATTTTAATATCATCACAGATGTATTCTTACGCTTGATCAAAATGATCATTGCACCATTGGTATTTGCGACCATCATTTCAGGTATTGTATCAATGGGGAAATCTGCTTCTCTAGGCAGTATTACCTTTAAATCCATGACTTGGTTTATTACCGCGTCCTTCGTTTCACTGGCTATTGGTATGGGACTTGCCAATTTTCTCCAACCAGGTGCAGGACTACATTTAGTCTTGCCGACAGCACAGCAAGTCAGTAATGCCGCCCTCCCCGCGACAACAGGATTTACCCTACAATCATTTATGACCCATGTATTCCCTCGCAGTATTGCAGAGGCGATGGCAAATAATGATATTTTACAAGTTTTGGTTTTTTCAATCTTCTTTGGTTCTGCGCTTGCCTATGTCAGCCATGGCAAAGAATCAACCATTATCCGTTTAACAGAAGAACTCAGCAAAGTGATGTTCCGCATCACGGATTATGTCATGTCATTTGCCCCAGTTGCAGTCTTTGCTGCAATGGCATCTGCAATTACGTTGCAAGGTTTAGGTCTTATTGTTGATTACGGCGTTTTGATTGCCGAATTCTATTTCGGTCTATTCCTACTTTGGATTGTACTATTCACTGTGGGTGCAATCGTGCTTAAAAAAGATATCTTCCGTTTAGGCAAACTCATTCGTGAACCAGTCACACTGGCTTTTGCAACAGCATCAAGCGAGTCAGCCTACCCAAAAGTCATGGATGCGCTCACCAAGTTTGGTGTGCCAAAAAAAATCACCAGCTTTGTTCTACCTTTAGGCTATTCATTTAATCTTGATGGTTCAATGATGTACACCACCTTTGCAGTACTCTTTATTGCTCAGGCTTATCATATTGAATTGAGTTTCACCCAACAGATTTTAATCTTGTTGACACTCATGGTTACAAGTAAAGGGATTGCGGGTGTTTCTCGGGCATCTATTGTTGTGATTTCAGCAACTCTTACCATGTTCCACTTGCCAGAAGCAGGAATCTTGTTACTCCTCGGGATTGACCAATTCCTTGATATGGGACGTACTGCAACCAATGTTGTCGGAAATAGTATTGCGACTGCTGTCGTTGCAAAACTCGAAGGTGACAAAGTAGTAGAAACTGAAGAAGCTCCAGAGCAAGTATTAATTACCCCACAACAAGAACAAAATATCGCTTAATTTATTTTACTCCTTAACAGAGCAATTTTATTATGGTTATATAAAATTGCTCTTTTTTTACATTTTTAATTAATATTAAAATTTATAATTTTTATACTCATGTTTCAAACAATTCAAATCCTATCATTAAGAAAATTTATATAAATAATACAATTCAATCAACCTATTTTTATTTATTTTTATGATAAAAAATAAGGGTCATAAAATATCATTATGCAAGATTTTAAATGAAATAATTTTCAAAAAATTTATACGCCCTGCATTACCTATTTTAAGATTTTCTGGCTACTCATACCGCATAACCACCATTTATCACCATGAATTTTATTAAAAAATAAACCAACAAAATTAATTATATAAAAATATTAAAAAGATCATTTTATGCATTTTACAAATCGCTTTAATGTGTTTCTATACAAAAATAATGATATAAAAACGATCAACCACATAATATTAAAAAGTATAAAATATCATTTATTATTTTAACATTTAAAATTAAAGCAACAACTGATCAATTTTATAACAATTAGAAAAAATTAATAGATTTTTTTATTATTCCATGTTATTTATTACTCGCAAATAAAAGCAATGACACAGGCATTTTGTTAAAACAAAATATTATTCAATACTGCTTTTTATTGACCAATGTTTAAACATGCTAAATATGGTATGTATTTCGCTTAAATGCAAAGATGTTTGAACACCATTTACCTTCGTCACTTCATAAGGATATTTTCGATGTTGACTAAAACCGTTAAATCTTTAGGTTTAGCAATGGGCTTGTTTGCCTGCTCTCTTCCACTTTATGCAAAAAACAATGTTGTTGTAGTTGCGACAGGCGGTACAATTGCAGGTGCAGGTGCAAGTTCAACCAACAGTGCAACTTATACAGCCGCAAAAGTTCCTGTCGATGCACTGATTAATGCCGTTCCTCAAGTTCAGGATTTGGCAAATGTACGTGGTGTACAAGCTTTACAGATCGCATCCGAAAGCATTACCGACAAAGAATTATTAAACCTTGCACGACAAGTTAATGATTTAGTTAAAAAATCAGATGTAAATGGTATTGTGATTACCCATGGCACAGACACCATGGAAGAAACTGCTTTTTTCCTGAATTTGGTCGTACATACAGATAAACCGATTGTAATCGTAGGATCTATGCGTCCAAGTACTGCAATGTCTGCCGATGGCCCACTGAACCTGTATAGCGCAGTCGCGTTAGCATCTTCAGAGTCAGCCAAAGGTAAAGGCGTCATGGTGATGATGAATGATAGTATTTTTGCTGCGCGTGATGTCAGCAAAACCATCAACATTCATACCAATGCTTTTGCGAGCCAATGGGGTGCTTTAGGCACTGTCGTTGAAGGCAAACCTTACTGGTTCCGCGAAACCCCTAAACGCCACAACAGTTCTTCTGAATTCAACATTGAATCCATTAAAGGTGACAGCTTGCATTTAGTTGGTATTGTCTATGGTTCAGATAATATGTTGCCACAATCATACCTTGCACTTCAGCAAGCAGGTGCAAAAGCCATTATTCATGCAGGTACAGGGAACGGTTCGGTTGCTAACTACATCGTACCAACCTTGAATAAGTTGCAATCTGAAGGCGTACAAATCGTGCGTTCATCTCGTGTACCGCAAGGTTTTGTACTTCGTAATGCTGAACAACCAGATGACAAATATGGCTGGGTTGCAGCACATGATTTAAATCCTCAAAAGGCGCGCATTTTGACTGCTTTAGCATTAACAAAAACCAAAGATGCCAAAGAAATTCAACGTATGTTCTATGAATACTAATTTATAAACAAATAGACTTCTTTTTATCACGATTTACCCTCTTTTTGTGTTTTCACACAGAGAGAAAGAACGAGTGAAAGAAGTCGAATGTATAAATCCCGAAGTTATTGACTTCGGGATTTTTTTATCAAAATTGCGTAGATTTTCCACAAAGAAAAATTACAGGCTTATATTGTAGAAATAGCATGTTAAAATAAGCGTTGCTTTCGCGAAGGACGTTTTTATGCAGCAATTTGTACATCTTGGTATCCATACAGAGTTTTCGATTACCGAATCGATTGTTCGTATACCTGATTTAATTAAAGCTGCGGTAAAACAAGAAATGCCCGCTTTAGCATTGACCGACTTGTCGAACCTGCATGCTGCGGTCAAATTTTATAAATCCTGCTTAGGCAAAGGGATTAAACCCATTTTAGGCAGTACCATTCGCTTAAACGATGCTGAGCATAAAGCAACGTTACTCGCCATGGATAATCACGGCTGGCGCAGCATTACCGAATTAGTGTCACAAGCTTATATTGAAGGGCAACAACTCGATATACCTTGTGTGCAAAAAGATTGGGTACTCAATCAAAATGAAGGCATTATCGTGCTGCTAGGTCTGCACAGTGATGTTGGTCAACTGCTCTGCTCGTCCAATCCGCAAAAAGCGGAGCCACTCTTTCAAGAATGGCATGAAAAATTTGGTAATCGAGTTTACTTTGCCATTACGCGCACCAATCGCCCAAATGAAGAAATTTTTATTTCCGAGGCGATCAAGCTTGCTGCAAAATATCAAGTGGGTATCGTTGCACATAATGATGTGCACTTTATCACCGAAGAAGACTTTGAAGCACACGAAGCTCGCGTCTGTATTGCCGAAGGTTATGTTTTGGCAGATGATCGACGCCCACGTTTATACAGCCCTGAGCAATATTTTAAAACTGCTGAGCAAATGATTGAGCTGTTTGCGGATATTCCAAGCTCAATTGACAATACTGTACAAATTGCCAAACGCTGCAATGTCAGTTTGCGGTTAGGCAAATATTTCTTGCCCGAATACCCAATTCCTGAAGGCTTCAACACTGACAGTTATTTTGAGCATTTAGCCAAAGAAGGTCTGGAAGAACGCCTTGAACAGCTTTATCCAAGTGTAAAGCGTGATGAGGACTGGGCAGAAATACGTCAACCTTATGATGAACGTCTGCGTTACGAAATCGATATTATTCTTAAAATGGGATTTCCAGGCTACTTCCTCATCGTGATGGACTTCATTCAATGGTCAAAAAACAATGGGGTTCCCGTTGGGCCTGGGCGGGGTTCAGGTGCGGGTTCATTGGTTGCTTTCAGTCTAAAAATTACTGACCTTGACCCATTGCGCTATGACCTACTCTTCGAGCGTTTCTTAAACCCTGAACGTGTTTCCATGCCTGACTTTGACGTCGACTTCTGTATTGCAGGGCGTGACCGCGTGATTGACTACGTTGCACGTCATTATGGACGCGATGCAGTATCACAAATTGCCACCTTCGGTACGATGGCAGCTAAAGGTGCGATCCGTGACGTAGCACGGGTACTGGGTAAATCTTATGGTTTGGCAGACCGTATTTCTAAACTGGTGCCAACTAAACCACTGGGTGTGGACTTAGTTACAGCGATTGAAATGGAACCACAACTCAAAGATGTTGTCACCAACCCTTCCAATCCTGACTATGACGATGCCTCTGAAATCTGGGAAATGGCGCTTAAATTAGAAGGCATCACACGAAATACAGGTAAACATGCGGGTGGTGTGGTGATTGCACCGACCAAAATTACTGACTTTTCTGCGGTGCTTTGTGATGCAGATGGCACTAACCGCGTTGCTCAATACGATAAAGACGATGTTGAATCGGCAGGTCTGGTCAAATTCGACTTCTTGGGTTTACGTAACCTGACCGTAATTGAAGATGCAATCCAAAATATCAATAAACACCGCGCAGCAGATGAGCAATTGCTCATTTCGAATGTTGCCTTAGACGACCCTCACGCCTATAAAATTTTTGCTGAAGCCAACACCACTGCGGTATTCCAGTTTGAATCCGTCGGCATGAAGCGCATGCTCAAAGAAGCACGCCCAAGCAAGTTTGAAGAAATTATTGCGTTTGTATCCTTGTACCGTCCAGGCCCAATGGATCTGATTCCTGACTTTATTCACCGTATGCACGGTGGTGAGTTCGAGTATTTGCACCCACTGTTGGAAAGTGTCCTCGAACCAACTTATGGCATTATGGTCTATCAGGAACAGGTTATGCAGGCCGCGCAATTCTGTGCGGGCTATACGCTCGGTGGAGCGGACTTGCTACGCCGCGCGATGGGGAAAAAGAAACCCGAAGAAATGGTCAAGCAGCGCCAAATCTTTATTGAAGGTGCTGCCAAAAAAGAGATTGATGAAGCCACAGCCAATCATATCTTTGACTATATGGAAAAGTTCGCAGGCTATGGTTTTAACAAATCGCACGCAGCAGCCTATGCACTGGTTGCCTATCACACTGCATGGTTAAAAGCACACTATCCTGCTGAGTTTTTGGCAGCAGTGATGTCATCGGAAATGCAGAACACCGACAACGTGGTGTTCTTGATTGATGACTGTCGTAGCAATGGACTTGAAGTGTTACCACCATCGGTCAATATGTCACTGTATCATTTCCATGCCAGCGCGGAACGTACTATTGTTTATGGTTTGGGCGCGATCAAAGGCGTCGGTGAACAAGCCATGCAGTCGGTGATTGACTCACGTGAGAAAGATGGGCCTTATCAGGATTTATTTGATTTCTGTCACCGTATTGATCTGAAAAAAATCAACAAACGCACACTTGAAGCATTGATTCGTGCAGGTGCGCTTGACTGTTTAGGTATTGAACGTGCAAGCCTGATGGCACAGCTTCCTGAAGCGGTGCAAGCAGCGGAACAGGCACGCCAAAACCGTGAAACGGGCATTATGGACTTATTTGGTGAAGTCGAAGAAGTTCAACGCAAGCCTGCAAAACCCGTAAAACCGTGGTCAGATGAAGTTCGCTTAAAAGGTGAAAAAGATACGCTGGGCTTGTACCTGACAGGTCATCCGATTGATATTTATCGCCCTGAGTTGAAAGCTTTTATTCCAAACAAAATTAGTGAGCTTAGTCCGACACGCCGAGGACAAACCACGGTATTTGCTGGTCTGGTCATGGATGTTGCCAACTTCCCAAACCGAATGATGATTACGCTTGATGATGGCACGGCCCGTATAGAAGTCAGTTGCAACCATGAACGCTTCCAGCGCTTCAAAGAGATCATTCAAAATGAGTGTGTGATAATTATTGAAGGTGAAATTTATGAGCGTGAAGGCTTTGAACGCCCTATGGCGCGTTTAACCAAAGCATTTAACCTCAATGAAGTTCGGCAAAAACGTGCACAAAACATTCAAATCAAGCTTGATCAACAGACTTTAACACCAAACTTATCGACGGATTTACAGCAATTACTGCAACCCTTTAAGCAATTGCCCGAATATCAGCACATTCCTGTGATTTTAAAACTCGATTTTAGTTATGCACAGGCAGAATTGCATTTTGCTGAACACTGGAAAATCGCGCCCACCGATGATGCTTTGCGTAAGCTGCGGGATTATTTTGGGAAAGATGCGCTATATGTGGAATACCATGTCAAGTCCAAAGCAGCTAAAGCCATTAGTCTTGAAGAAGCTCAGGTGGCAAATGTGCCTCCTCCGCCTGCCGATATGAGCATGGATGAAGCCCTTGATTTATATCAGGCTGAAGTCAGTCAATATTCGTAAAATTTTGGAAAATTTATGAAAACTTTTGATAATGCGATGGTGTCATCGCATTTAAACCATGTGCGTATTGTCATGGTTAACACCACTTTACCTGCCAATATTGGTAGCGCCTTGCGCGCCATGAAAACCATGGGGCTCAGCAAACTGGTACTGGTTGCACCAAAGATCTATCCGCATCCTGACATTGATGCTTTGGCCGCAGGTGCAACCGATCTAATTGAAAAAATTGAGATTGTAGAAACACTCGAACAAGCGATTGCCGATTGTCATTTGGTGTTTGGAACCAGTGCGCGTAGCCGCACTATTCCTTGGCCACTACTTGATGTACGCCCTGCCAGTGAAAAAGCTCTGCAAGCTGTGGTACAGCAACAACAGGAAGTTGCGATTGTTTTTGGACGTGAAGACCGTGGTTTGACCAACGAAGAACTGTCGCTTGCCAACTACCATGTCACCATTCCCGTCAATACAGAATATGGCGTGTTAAATGTTGCTCAGGCGATTCAGATTATCTGTTATGAACTGCGGATGGCAACGCTTGCATACGAACAACAAGACGATAACGACGCACAAAGCATGCCTGTCAATAACCAGATTGACATGCACTGGGATGAGCCACTGGTGACTCAGGAACAGATGCAACAATTTTACCCGCATCTTGAAAAAATGCTTGAAGAAATTGAATTTTTAGATCTAAATAATCCAAGACTACTGCCGCTACGTTTACGACGGTTATTCGGCAGAATTCAGCTTGACCGTATGGAATATAATTTATTACGCGGTATCTTTACCCGTGTACAGGCGCTCAGCCAAGGCAAATGGAAAAAATCGACAGATAAGGAGGATCAGCCCCATGTTTAAGCAGCTCAAAGAAGATATCAATGCTGTTTTTGCTCGAGATCCAGCCGCACGCAATACTTTGGAAGTTCTGACGACTTACCCCGGAATTCATGCGCTGATCATGCACCGCATGGCACATGAATTGTGGAAGAAAAACTGTAAAGGAAGTGCGCGTGCCTTATCCTCTTTTAGCCGTTTTGTGACAGGGATTGAGATTCACCCAGGTGCAAAAATTGGTAAGCGCTTTTTCATTGACCACGGTATGGGTGTGGTGATTGGCGAAACTGCGGAAATTGGCGATGATGTAACGCTATATCACGGCGTAACGCTTGGTGGAACTACATGGAATAAAGGCAAACGCCACCCAACCCTTGAAGATGGGGTAATTGTTGGTGCAGGTGCAAAAATCTTAGGGCCATTTACTGTACATAAAAATGCCAAAGTCGGCTCAAATGCTGTTGTGACTAAAGAAGTTCCTGAAGGTGTAACTGCAGTGGGCAACCCTGCTCGCTACATCTTTAAAGATAAAGACAAAAATGCTGAAGAGGCACGTCGCCGTGACTATGCTGAACAAATCGGCTTCCAACCTTATGCAGCATCGCAAGATCAAACTGATCCAATTTTAGAAGGTATTCGAGTTTTACTTGATCGCATGCAAAATAATGAGCAACGCATGAATACACTATGCCAGCGCCTGTCTTTGCTTGACCCAACCTTTAAAAAACAACAAACTGAACAGCAACCGTATAGTGAAGAAGAGCTGAAAATTATTGAGGAAGTACGCCGCGAGTGTGAATCTCAAACCCGCCAGTCAAAAAGCTAAAGTCGTGAATAGCATCCTGTTACACGCTTGTGCTTGTATGCAGTTTTTCTTTTTTTTAGACTTCTAAAATATCGTTTGCCCTCAACCACATTGGAAACCAAAATGAGATTAAAATCTATAGCAACTCTGCTGATGACAGCAACATTTCTTTCAGCATGTAGCCCTGTTGCTGTAAAAAATAATAATTCTCAAAATACCCCGATTGTTTTTACTGAACCAGAGGTCAGCCCGCCATTTTATGCGTTGAACCCGTTTAACTATACTGCGCCACCTGCATTTGAAATGGACTTAAAAAATGCAAACACCAACAAGCTTATTGTACCAACAATTGGTAATAAGCAAGCCAACATGAAATATGCGGTTTCAGCAGGTCAAAATGAGCTGGATGTCACACAGATTGATGATTTCTTACAACTCGCTGAAGGAAAAGCACGCCACTATCCACCACAATTTACAAACCGTAATGAACGTCGTGGTTATGAATCAAAATTACGCGAAATCAGTGTTCAGTTAGATGCGCTTGCGGCCAATGATAATGCTTCTTATGATGTACTAGTACGTGCATTTAAAGTCAGTGTCATGGCGCGTAATCTAGATATGGGGACACAGTACACCACCAAATCACTCAAATATGCACAACGCCTCATCAAGATGAACCCAAATGATCCAACCACAAACTTCTGGTTTGGTTTTTCTTTATCTGAAGGCGGTGGTCAGCATGAAGCTATTCCTTATTTAGACAAAGCCATGAAAGGTGGTGTACAGGAAGCTTATTTGTCTGCCGTCAACAACTATTTATTCCTTGAACAACGCAAAAATGCGCTTGCAACTTTATCAAGTTATAAATCTAAATACCCTGAAGAACGTCAAATTGCCGATCGTTTATTGATGGAAATTCAAAAACAAGGTCGCAACAACGTTTGGGAAAACCTGACTGCCATGAAACAAGGCCGTTACTAAAATATGCTTCAAGTCTTGTCATGACCTAAAATCGTTTGACAGTCTTGCATACAAAACCGAGTTAAGCGATTGACTCGGTTTTTATTTTTTCAGGCAGTGGGATCTGACCTAAGCAGATTTAAGCCTTTACGGATACAGATAAAATAAGATTCAAATAGATAAACCTATTTCAAGGCATGATTAGAATGCAATAAAAAAGCCCAATCATTTGATTGGGCTTTTTCGTTTATTCAGTTGATATGTCAATATATCAACTAAAACCAAAACTTAGAGTTGTACAAGTTCTTGGATGTATTGAACCGCGGCATCGAACTCAGTCAATGTCACGGTCGAATCTGCCTGTTCAGCATCATCAACAATCACAACCACGCCAGTTTCACGTAACAAGCTGATTTGTTCAGCCGTTAAGCCTGCTTTAGCGACTGCAACCACACCTGTTTCAAGCAATGCACGTTCAAGCTGTTGCGCCTGAGCAAACACTTCAGCAGTCACAGCCAATACCGCAGGTTTTTGACCTAAACGTGCAGCACGTTCTTCAGCAGTCACTGGGCTGGTATGCGCAGTCCATTCAACCGACTCTTCAACCATACCTGCACCAACAGTGACGTTGTTGAGGCGGTCAATAAAGATAAATGAACCTGTGTAACGGCTGTCTTGATAACGATCAAATACCACTGGCGCATCAAATTCAACAGTCACATTGGCAATTGCGTTCAATTCCAATGCTTCAACTTGAACATGTTCAAGTGTGTTGACATTGGTACGGAAATTAATCGCTGTCACTTTTGCAGGAACAGTTTGTGTGCCCACTTTTAAGTTATACAACTTACCAACCACCAGCGGGTGATCTGCCATCCACACCACGGTTGCCTTCACTGAACGTGAAATGGTTGGAGCAGCTTGATCTGCACGTACCAACATGTTGCCACGAGAGATATCAATCTCGTCATTTAAGGTCAATGTCACCGCTTGACCTGCAAATGCATGTTGCAAATTGCCATCAAAAGTCACGATTTCTTTGACGGTTGAAGATTTACCCGATGGTAAAGCCACAACTTTATCGCCCACATTGATTTCACCAAGCGCAATTGTGCCTGCAAAACCACGAAAATCAAGATTAGGACGGTTCACGTACTGTACAGGGAAACGGAAATCACGCTTCGCGGTATCACGATTAATCTGAACGGATTCAAGCGTACCCATCAGCGTTTCGCCTGTGTACCACGGCGTATTCGCAGACTTATTCACCACGTTATCGCCATTCAGTGCAGAAATTGGCGTAAAGATGATGTTGCTTGGCTTGCGGTCACCCAATTGGTTAACAAAGTTCGCATAATCCGCTTGGATTTCGTTAAAGCGGGCTTCAGAGAACTCGACCAAGTCCATTTTGTTGATCGCAACAATAATGTTCTTAATGCCAAGCAAGCTGGCAATGTAAGTATGACGACGGGTTTGGGTTTGTACACCATAACGCGCATCAATCAAGATGATCGCAAGGTCACAGGTAGATGCACCTGTTGCCATGTTACGTGTGTATTGCTCATGCCCTGGGGTATCGGCAATGATGAACTTACGTTTTTCAGTTGAGAAATAACGGTAAGCTACATCAATGGTAATGCCCTGCTCGCGTTCTGCTTGCAAGCCATCCACCAATAAAGCCAAGTCAGGTGCATCCCCTGTTGTCCCGACTTTTTTACTGTCACGGGTTACTGCTTGTAATTGATCTTCATAAATCAATTTTGAATCATACAGTAAACGACCAATTAAGGTACTTTTACCATCATCGACGTTACCACAGGTTAAAAAACGCAGTAAGTCTTTGTTTTCATGTTGTTTCAAATACGCCAAAATATCTTGGCTAATTAGATCCGATTGATGCGACATCGCTCAAACTCCACAAATTCGTTAGAAATCAGTATTCGCTTAGAAATAGCCTTCTTGCTTTTTCTTTTCCATCGAGCCTGCTTCATCATGGTCAATCATACGACCCTGACGTTCAGAACTTGTGGCTAAAAGCATTTCTTGAATAATTTCTGGCAAGGTGTTCGCAGTTGATTCAACCGCACCTGTTAACGGATAACAGCCAAGCGTACGGAAACGTACCGATTTCATTTGTGGAACTTCACCTTCACGTAACGGGAAGCGCTCATCATCGATCATGATCAATGTACCATCACGTTCAACCACAGGACGCTCTGCAGCCAAATACAATGGAACCAATGGAATATTTTCCAAATAGATATATTGCCAGATATCTAGTTCTGTCCAGTTAGACAATGGGAAAACACGAATGCTCTCGCCTTTGTTGACTTTACCATTGTAAATATTCCAAAGCTCTGGGCGTTGGTTTTTTGGATCCCAACGGTGTTTGCTATCACGGAATGAATACACACGCTCTTTGGCACGTGATTTTTCTTCGTCACGGCGCGCACCACCAAAAGCAGCATCGAACTTGTATTTATCCAACGCTTGTTTTAAACCTTGCGTTTTCATGATGTCAGTATATTTTGAACTACCGTGATCGAACGGGTTAATATTCTGCGCGATACCTTCCAGATTTTTATGTTCAATCAATTCAAGACCAAGTCGCTTAACCATTTCATCACGGAAAGTGATCATGTCCTTGAATTTCCACCCAGTATTCACATGCAATAATGGAAATGGCAATTTTGCAGGATAAAAAGCCTTCATTGCCAAATGCAACATTACTGCTGAATCTTTACCAATCGAATAAAGCATCACGGGATTTTCAAATTCCGCAGCGACTTCTCGAATAATATGAATACTTTCAGCTTCAAGCTGTTTAAGGTGAGTTAATCTTTCCTCAGTCATTGATATACCCAGCTACACGGAAATTTTGCGCTTTATGTTAGCATGTCTGAAGCATAATAGCGCGACTCTAACTCATTACGATTTCTGAATACCTAAATCATTTTTTCTACTTTAGAGGTTTTATTTTTCAACAGTTTATTGATTAAGCATTAAGGTCATTTGCAGTTTTATTCATAAGCTATGCATTATTTCATATAAATCTCAACCTATAAAAATCGTTCATTTTACTCCCAACAAATGCGCTTTTAATAAATAGAAAAAATAACATTCAAAATTCTATAAAAACTTATATACAAAGAGCAGTATTGAATACTAAAAATCTTCTTTGATTTTTAACCAAGTGACCACATATCATGAAACGATTCACTCTATTTTTATCACATCGAGATACAACATGGATCTTTTAGCCCTTGCTCAACAACGCTATACCACCAAAGCTTACAACCCAAATAAAAAAATCCCGCAAGACCAGATTGATCTTCTCCTTGAAATACTACGTTTAGCCCCTTCATCGATTAATATTCAGCCTTGGCATTTTTTGGTGATACAAAGCCCTGAAGCGAAACAACGCGCAACCAAAGCCATGACTGGAAAATATGCCTACAATGCGCCTAAAGTGCTCGACTCTTCACATACCATTGTGTTGTGTACACGTAATGACGTTACTGAAGCCTATTTGGAACAACTGGTTGAGCGCGATGATGAATTGGGTCGTTTCAAAGATGCAGCGACTAAACAGGCACAGCGTGAAACTCGTGCAGGTTATATCGACTATTACCGCAACGAAAAAGGCAATATTCGACACTGGATGGAAACCCAGACCTTTATTGCACTCGGTGAATTGCTTTTGGCTGCGCCGATTTTAGGGATTGATGCCACTCCGATTGGCGGTTTTGATGATGCAGTGATGAATCAAGAATTTGATTTAGTCAATCAAGGTTATCATAGTTCAGTCGTGTTAACTTTGGGCTATCGCAGCGAGCAAGACTTTAATGCGAAATTACCGAAATCACGTTTAAGCAAAGAACAGCTATTTACTATTCTTTGATTTTACTAATTTCGTCTTACAGTATGGCTTAGGCTATTTTTAAGCTTAAGCCATGCTCATCGCTAAACACGCCACGCCAACAAGACTCAATAGCAAACCCACAACAGTCATTAGATTTGGCTTTTCTTTGAAATACAGCACACCACTCAACACCCCCAAAGTTACCACGCTAACATTCATCACCACAAACACCACTGCAGGTGCATCTTTGAGTAGCTGATGGGCTTGAATATACAAGGCAATATTGGCAAAGTTCAGTGCGCCAAGTAACACGCCCGCGGGTAAGTTTTTCGGTTGCCATTGCTGCTTAGATAAGCTCACAAAAACTACCGATGCAATTCCTGCAATCATAAACATCAGATTTAGACTTAAGGCAAACTGCTGCCCCAGACTACTATTATATTTCAATAAAATATCAATCAGTGCATAACCCACCCAAACACTGGCAAGAAACAGCCCTGCTTTACTGGATTGTGCTTGTGGTCTGACCTGTGTTTTAGCAACAATCAGGCTCAGCACTGCCATAATCCCCAGTGTCACACCCCATAGTTTCAGGCTAGAAAATTGCTCATGAAAGACGAAATATGCTGCCAGTAACGACAGAACGACTGACAAACGCTGGGCAACTTCGGTTTTTATAATGCCTGCATGTTGCAAAGATTTAGCTAAGCAGAAAAAAATACTCGGTAATAACATGCCCAGTAAACCAATCAGCCACCACGGCGTAGCTTGAATACTCAAATGGGTAAAGTCAGGTTTAAACCACAACCAGCACAAAATACTCGCAGTTATATAATTCCAGACAATCATTTGCAAAGCTGAGTAATTACGTTGCTTAAATTGTTTCAACACCATAGACACGGCAACGCTACATAGTGCAGCAAAAAAAATGAGGCTCATGTATACACGCATCCAGATTTTTATCAGTTGGGAGAAAAATATTGGTGTAGTTTGCTAAATGGTCCATCATAAAAAAGGCGATGATTACAACCGCCGATTTTTCATTTTTAAAATGCCTGTATATAGAAAATGCTCAACAAGTGCAGTGACGAAGCGTTAAGTTCCTATTTACTACTTTTTGCATCAGTTTTCGTTGAATTACCAATTCTTCAGCATTCATACAGCAGATCGCTGTAACTGCGGTTAAGCAAAAATACAGATAAACCGCTAAACAGCAAATCCACCCCAATAAATATGATCTGAATTATAGACCTGACCAACAGGAATTCTCAAAGCTAATCGCTTATCACGTATGTTATTGATCACAATAACCGCAAGGTTACTGCTAAGAGTTTAATGGCATAAAATGTATTTTTCTGCCCTCACACCAATCTAGAATGAATGCGATTATTTAATTTTTAAAGATTTTTTTAATCCCTAATTTCTAGATCCATATCGACTGCATTTTCATAAAATTGCCAGTGCGCTTTAAAACAAAAAACCGCCCTTTCAGGCGGTTTTTAAAATCAAGTCAAAGACTCAATTAATAACGTTTAATAACGTTCAACCATTTTCTCTAAAGACACTGGACGAATTTTGTCAGCATTGCCCGCAGTACCAAATGCTTCATAACGATCAATACAGACTTGTTTCATTGCATCGACAGTTTTCGCGAAGTATTTACGTGGGTCAAATTCAGCAGGGTTTTCTGCCAAGAAACGGCGAATCGCACCTGTAGACGCCAAACGTAAGTCGGTATCGATGTTGATTTTACGGACACCATGTTTGATTGCTTCAACCAACTGCTCTACTGGCACACCGTAAGTTTCACCAATGTTA
The DNA here is from genome assembly GCF_004331075.1 of Acinetobacter brisouioides. Taxonomy (GTDB): domain Bacteria; phylum Pseudomonadota; class Gammaproteobacteria; order Pseudomonadales; family Moraxellaceae; genus Acinetobacter. The sequence goes on from NZ_SJNX01000009.1 coordinate 47,371, forward strand.
CCGCCAAATTCGTTGATCACTTTCAACCATTCTTGAGGTACAGAGCTTGAACCATGCATCACAAGGTGTGTGTTTGGTAATGCCGCATGAATTTCTTTAATACGGTCAATCGCCAAAATGTCGCCTGTAGGTGGACGAGTAAATTTGTATGCACCGTGTGAAGTACCGACTGCGATTGCCAAGGCATCAACATTGGTGTCAGCAACGAACTGAGTCGCTTCTTCTACAGAAGTCAACAATTGAGAATGGTCAAGTACGCCTTCTGCGCCCACGCCATCTTCTTCGCCAGCCATACCTGTTTCAAGGCTACCTAAACAGCCAATTTCACCTTCAACAGAAACGCCACACGCATGTGCCATTGCAACAACACGGCGAGTCACATCAACGTTATAGTCATAGCTGGTTGGCGTTTTACCGTCAGCACCTAAAGAACCATCCATCATGACTGAGCTAAAGCCCAACTGGATTGAACGTTGGCACACGTCAGGGCTAGTACCATGATCTTGGTGCATAACCACTGGAATATGTGGCCATTCTTCAACTGCTGCCAAAATCAGGTGACGCAAGAATGGTGCGCCTGCATATTTGCGTGCACCCGCAGATGCTTGCACAATAACAGGTGAGTTAGTTGCATCCGCAGCTAACATAATTGCACGCATTTGTTCTAGATTGTTTACGTTAAATGCTGGTACGCCGTAGTTATGTTCTGCAGCGTGATCCAAGAGCTGGCGCAACGAAATAAGTGCCATAGTATCCTCCCAGGTAGTGGCGTTATTCTACATGTTGCTTGATTGCAATTCAGCATCAAAAAACATCATTTAAAAAAAAATCCCTGCATAGGCAGGGACTTTTATTAAAAAATCAACAAATCATTGCGCTTTTGCTTCAGAAGCTGATGCATCAGCATCCTTAACATCTGTATTTTTTTCATCAAGTACAGGTTTGTCCAAAGCATTGATTTGCGCTTGCTGCTCTGCTGTCGTTGGTTTGTCATCTGTCGATGCAAATGTCTGAGCAGTTTGAGCTTCCTCTGACTTTTTTGAACACGCAGTGAGTGCAAATGGGACAAGGCATGCCAATACAATGATCAGTTGCTTTTTCATGAAACGCTCCTAATAGGCTTAGGCACGCTCAAGTAAAACTGCAACTGCTGGTAAAGTTTTACCCTCTACAAATTCTAAAAACGCACCGCCGCCTGTCGAAATATAGCTGATTTGAGATGCAACGTTATATTTATCGATCGCAGCCAATGTGTCACCGCCACCTGCAATTGAAAAAGCTTCACTTTCTGCAATCGCCAACGACAATGCTTTTGTGCCTTCGCCAAATTGATCGACTTCAAACACCCCAACAGGTCCATTCCATAGAATAGTTTTGGATTGTTTCAATAATGTTGCGAAAGTTGCAGCTGTTTCTGGCCCAACATCCAAAATCATGTCGTTTTCAGCAACATCTTCAACTTTTTTCACAACCGCAGGCGTATTGGCTAAAGACCCCAAGAAATCTTCAAAGTTAATTTGAGTCGCATCAGCAACCACAACGTCAGTTGGTAAAGGTACAGATACTTTTGCAGCAATGGCTTTTGCTGTGTCCAGCAAGTCTGCTTCATACAATGACTTACCTACATTGAAACCTGCTGCTGCCAAGAAGGTATTGGCAATACCACCACCTACGATTAACTGATCACAAAGTGTTGAAAGTGAAGTTAATACATCTAACTTAGTAGACACTTTAGAACCCGCAACAATTGCCACCATTGGTTTAGCTGGTGTTTTTAATGCACGACCTAAAGCATCAAGTTCGGCAGCAAGCAATGGGCCTGCTGCGGCAACAGGAGCAAAACGTGCTACACCTTCAGTTGAAGCTTCCGCGCGGTGTGCTGTACCAAAGGCATCCATCACAAATACATCACAAAGTGCAGCGTATTTTTGTGCAAGTTCAGGATTATTTTTCTTTTCGCCATGATTAAAACGAACGTTTTCAAGCAATACCACCTGACCTGCCTGAACTTCAACGCCATCTAGGTATTCAGTGATCAGTTGCACATTTTGACCGAGTGCTTCAGTTAAGTATGCGGCAACAGGAGCTAAAGATTGTTCAGGTTTTGGCTCACCTTCCACTGGTCGACCAAGGTGTGAACACACCATGACCGCAGCACCTTTTTCAAGTGCAGCTTTAATTGTTGGAAGTGCAGCACGTAAACGTGCATCACTGGTAATCACACCATTTTTTACAGGCACGTTTAAATCTTCACGAATAAGGACGCGTTTCTCCGTTAAATCAAGGTCTGTCATGCGCTGAAAATTCATGGAATGCTCTCTTTTGCGTTTGTGGAAATTAAAAATCGCGCCATTTTAAATGATTATTCAAAAAAAAATTAGCTTCTTTAGTAGAAAAGCTGTAGAAATATGCGGTTTTGATTATGATAAAGCATCTTTAAAAAAAATTAACATGTATGTCTATTCATCCAGATCCAAAAATCAACCGCCTGAATGTCTTTGGTGACGCCTTGGCAAGTTGCTGTTTTGACCCGATTACGGGCTATTTTCGCAATGGTTTTTGCCATACGGCAACGACTGACTTAGGGCAACATACGGTTTGCGCTAAAATGAGTGCAGACTTTCTGAATTTTTCACAAAAAATTGGTAATGACCTCATTACGCCATTGCCTGAACTTGGTTTTCCTGGACTTAAACCTGGTGATTTTTGGTGTATCTGTGTCACCCGTTGGGTAGAAGCCTATGAAGCAGGTCATGCACCCAAACTCAAACTACAGGCTTGTCATCAATCTGTGCTGAGTTATGTCCCCCTCGACGTACTCATGGATTTTGCCGTCTAATGAAACAACCTCAAATTATTTTGGCGTCAAGCAGTCAGACTCGAAAAGCGTTGATGGATCGCTTGGGATTGGATTATCTTGCAATCGCTCCTGACATTGATGAGTCAAGCCAAAACGAAACACACGCCGATGATTTGGCAAAACGTCTGGCTTTTGAAAAGGCACGTGTGATTGCTGAGCAATATCCTGATGCGATTGTAATTGGTTCAGATCAGGTAGCATGGCGTGAAACTGCACCACAAGACTTTATCGGCAAACCATTGAGTGTTGAAAATGCCATTCAGCAGTTACAACTCAATTCGGGTAAAACTGTTTATTTCAGTACGGGCTTGAGCGTACAGTGTTTGGCTTCAGGTTTTCAGCACACGCTGATTGAACGCTACCAAGTTAAGTTCCGAGAACTCAGCCTCAACGAAATTCAGCGCTATATTGAAAAAGATCAACCATTACACTGCGCAGGTAGTTTTAAATGTGAAAGTCTAGGAATTAGCCTATTTGCCAGCATGACTGGGCAAGATCAAACCACTTTGATGGGGCTACCGATGATTCAATTGTGTACACTACTGCGCCAACTTCATATTCAAATTCCTTAATTTTTTAAAGGTACTCGCATGTCTCAACCTTTAACCATTTTAGGCGGTATCACCGCAGAACAATTTCTCAATGAATACTGGCAAAAAAAACCACTATTGGTTCGTGGTGCATTGCCTGAAATTACCAACATTTTAGAACCCAATGATGTTTTAGAACTGGCACTCGAAGACCATGTCAGCGCACGTTTGATCAAACAAAAAGACCGTGATCCAAACCAGTGGTCGGTGAAATCTTCACCTTTAGCGAAAAGTGATTTCCAAAAAATGCCAAAATTGTGGACACTTCTGGTTCAGGCAGTTGACCATTACTCCATGGATTTAGCCGAATTTTGGCAACAATTCAGCTTTATTCCACAGTGGCGTCGTGATGACATTATGGTCTCTTATGCGCCAAAAGGTGGTTCAGTTGGCAAACACTTCGACTTTTATGATGTATTTTTAGTACAAGGTTATGGTCACCGCCGTTGGCAGCTTGGACAAATGTGTGATGCAGATACTGCATTTGTACCCAATCAGCCACTAAAACTCTTGCCTGAAATGGACATCAATTTTGATGAGGTGCTTGCACCAGGTGACTTGTTGTATGTACCACCAGGCTTGTCACACTATGGTGTCGCAGAAGATGATTGCTTAACCTTCTCATTTGGTTTCCGTATGCCAAATGTCGCAAATATGATGGATCGCGTCAGTGACCAGTTTGCCGACACTGCGCTGCTCAAAAACCCATTGGCAGATATTCAGCGCACACTCCCTCACCGAGTTGGTCAAATTGACGCAGAAGAACTCAGCTACCTGAAGCAACAAGTTCTCGCCCAATTACAAGATTCACCTCTGCTCGATGCTGCGATTATGTCGCTGATGAGTGAACCTAAATACCCTGACAATGTCCCTGAACCTGACGAAATTGAAGTGGCTGATTTAGAAGCTGTACTTGATCAAGGCTATTTGCTACAACTCGAACCTGCTTCACGCTTACTCTACAAACAACAGGACGATGAAACGCTGTTTTGGGGTAATGGTGAAGCACTGTGCATTTCACCTGAATTTGCTGAAACTTTGGCAGCGATTGCCGATGGTCAACGTTTTGAATTGAATCAGCAATTTGCTCCAGAAGAAATTTTGGTGGATTTAGCACAATTACTAAATGACTCGATTCTCATGCTGTTACCACCTAACGAAGACGCTTAACGAACAGCGGTGTGACCTAAATTTACTGTAGGTCACACCATCCAATTAACGATTAAGTAATCGATAGATTGGCATTAATGCCAACATCAGAATCACAAAAAATCCTGCGTAGCGTACCCACGAATACTGTGAACCTTTGCCCTGCCAGACTTGTAGCTGTATAGAGTCCACTGCCAAATTTTCACGTTCTGTCAGTTCTGCCAACGCCGTATAATGTATATTGAAATTTTCTTTAGCAATTGAAAATGGATCTGAACTGATCACCAGCAATACTGGCTCATTGATCTTATAACGATGATCATCTTCACCAGCAAATACTTGAGGATGATATTGAGCACTTTCACTTGGGCGAATTCCGCCAAGCCAACGCATATTCACTTTTCCTTGTTGCAATGCATGTCCTTTCACCACAATGACAAAACGATAAGGGTTCTCTTGGCTGGTTGGAAAGTCAATTGCAATATTCGGGCGTTTAAATACATCTTGTATTCGCGGCATTTCACTACGGTTAATGGCTGTAATCTGTTCAGATGTCAACTGAATTGAGTTCACTAAAGTCTGACCATATTCTCCAGCGTGTGGCTCATGATCGACTCGAACACATCCCGAAAGTAATACAGAAAAAATCATACATAACCATAAGCGAACTGGTATTTTTATAATATTAAGATTCATATTGTTACTCTATTTTTCATCGTTCAATCAAAATACAGCCACACTAATATGTCCACCTAACAACCAACGTAGTACTTTGCCACGTTCTTGTTCGGGTAAAGACAAGCTATATTCAAAGGCTCGAATCACCACATCACATTGCTTGCGCTTATCTGTAGCCACTTCGCCCTGATTAATCATGTCTGCGTCTGCACCATATTCTTGACGCAAATGCTGAGCAATACCCAACCATGCATCTGGGGTTTGCATACGCTCAACCACAGACCGTGACCCCGAATGAGTCAATATATAAGTCAAGGCATCAGCAGACTGCTTTTGGGTTGATTCTGCAATAAATTCATGCAATTGCTGTGGTGTATTTTTGCTATACAAAGGAAATGAGATCGAAAAGCAACGATCTGCTTGTCGAGCATCATATAATTGTTGTACATAGGCTTGCGCCCAAAGATATTGTCCTTGATCATCTGCCTGTTGCTCAATCACACGGCGCAACGACCACCACAATGAACTCGCTACCGCCGTATCGGCTTCCTTTGACTGTGCCGAATTGGCAATTTGCAAGGCTTCTTCATAATACTTAGCATCATGCTGCTTCAATGGTTGTAACAGTACCAACTGACCGAGCTTTTGCTCACGTTGTGCAATCGGGTTATTTTGAGGCATTTGATCTGAGTTTGATTGTGAAAAGCGATTTAATCCATAAAAAATCGCAAAAATCACGCCGACAATTAAAAATAAATTTCGCATAAGTCAATGAATATATAGTGTTATTATTGGTTACAAAACATTAACATAAATAAAAATACAAAAACACAATATATAAAATATTAATTTCAAGTGATTTAGAAATTTTCTCATCAATAACAAGTTAGAGCGTATCTCCTACTCTTATTGGCAAGTTAACTGATATTTTCACTGGTTAAAAAACAATGGCAAGCACAGCACAAACCATTCGACAGCATTGACTCAACAGCTCTTTCTTTCGCCATTCAATTTTAAGAAATTATCTAATTATGGCGCATGTTGGTTTCTTCATGAAAAATGCCGAATCCTTTTAGAACTCAGCATCTTATAAATATTAATCACTTTTGATTATTCAAAGTAAAGTTGGCTATGACTGGCATGTAAAAAAGCAGGAATTAGACCTGTGAGTGCAGCACGAATATCAGCACGCTCATTGATTAATTGATGCGAACCTTCTTCAAGCATCAATAAAGTCTGTAGGCGGAATTTTTTACGAACAAATTCAATATTGTATTTCCAGTCCACGGTCTGATCGAGCGCACCTTGTGCCAGCCATACAGGAATACGACAAGCTGGGCGATCCTCCATTTCTTGCATCCATTTCGACATGGCTAAAATCCAGTCCATACCCATGATGCGTGGTTGCAATGGGTCAGTTAAACGGATAAAACGCAAAAATTCTGGGTTATGGTTATTGCGACGAAAATGGCGCGGCACTTGACGGCGCACGCGGCGAATAATACCCAGCCCAACAGGGTTATGCCACCATGCCGTTTTAGCAGGTCGAACCAATGGCGACAGCAACAGGACTCGATCAACAAATGGGTTTTTACGCTGCTCAGCATATACTAGTAAATGATGCATAAAAATTGCACCACCCGTACTTTGCCCAATACCCAACCACGGTTTTGGAAGTTGATCAGCATTTTTTACATAATGATAAACAGCACTAAGTACATCCTGATAATGGTCAAAATTTTGAATACTCGCAGGTGAACCACTGCTTAAGCCATGACCAGGTAAATCGAACACCAGAACACTAAAGCCTTGCGATAAAATTTCCTGAATAATCGGCTGATAAATTCCGCTATGTTCCAAATAACCATGTAGCAAAAATACCGTACCGCGTACAGGTGTTATTTTTGGCTCAAAAACCTGAGTATGTAATTTAAACAAAGGCATTTCAATATACCCCTGCCAGTGATTACATTGTAGTTGGTCTAAACCATACAGTTTCTGATAAGCCAGCAAATCATCCGAAGGCTCATAAGGACGATTTAAATTGAGCGCAGGTAATAAACTTGATGTGACTTCCCGACTCGGTACAGGCAGTTTGAGCTGTTTTAAAATTGATGGCGTTAAAAATGGAATGTCAGCCATTAGGGTACCTCCCGACAATCACTCACCCCAAACACTGCATCACGAATGGTAGCAAGTAATTCATAGTTGGCACGGCGGCTATGGTCATAGTTTTGTACCGATGGTTTCCAAGTGGTCAATGGCATCGGCATGGGTGCATTGACTGGAATCGTCGCAATCCCATTCATGGCAAATAAACGCCGAGTTCGCGGCATATGATATTCATCAGTGACTAGCATCACTTTGGGTGCTCCGCCTTTCTTTTGTAATAATAGTGAACTAAACCGAGTGTTTTCGCAGGTATTCATACTACGATTTTCTAATAGTTTCGCAGAAACACCATGCTGGTTGAGCCAAGTTTGCATATAAGGAGCTTCTACACCACTCAGTACAATCGGTAAATTATTTTGTTTTTCTAATGCTAAGGTTGTTTCTAAACGCAACCGCGTATAATCATTGACTACAATATCTTTACGGTTTTTCGCTAAAGTTAAACCACCACCCAAAACAACAATTGCCGAGGGTTGCGTTGTATCTATGCGGCGAGATTGGCTGTTATTTTCCTGCTGTAACTCACTATACATCTGTTGATTTACAGCTTGACTTGCACTGGTATTGACAGGGAAAGTTTTTAAAAAATGAATGTATTTGTCCATGAGTGCCAAATTATCAGGCATATCCAAACTCGCTATTTCGCTGGCAAGTTTGGTGTTATCGGCTTCAAGCTCCTCACGTAACTCATGTTTTTTATGCTTGAGTACCTGCTCAATCTGCTGATCAGGTTGTAAGCTATCTTCGTGTTCCTGATTACGCTTAATCTCTGACTGCAATAGATCATAACGTGCCTGAATCAGATTCAGGCTTGCTGCATCTTGCCGCCGTGCTGCTTCTTGCATGACTTTTAAATATGCTTGTCGAGCAACCCATAAGTCAGAACCAGGTTCTAAATCATCATGCTCACTCAAGGCCGCCATTTGCTGACTACGTGCTGCCACAGTATTGACTTCAACAGGGGCAAAGCGATTCAACAGGAAAACAATAAATTTGGAATAAAACGGAGTGTATATCAACACTGTCAGACATGCCAACAGCGCAAATAGCACAGCAGCTATCCGCACAAAGCTGATCATCCAATGTTGTTTGTTAGTCATCGCTACACGCTCACATGCGATTGAATTAAACCAGATTCATTAAACAATACAGGCTCTGGCTCAAGAACAATATTAAATTTTTGTTGAACCGCCGCCTGAACAGCACGATAAGTCTGTTGTACATCGGTCAAACTAGTCGATTCATAATTGACTAAAACTAGTGCCTGACGGGCAAACATACCGACAGCACCCAAACGCTTACCTTTCCAACCTGCCTGATCAATCAACCAACCTGCTGCAATTTTGACTGCACCATTTTTTTGCAGATAATGGGGCAAGTTAGGATATAACTGAGCAAGCTGCTGATATTGCGTTTGTGAAATGAGTGGATTTTTAAAGAAACTCCCCACATTTGGAAACTCTGCTGGATCTGGCAGCTTACTTTGGCGAATGGCAATAACCTGTTTCTGTAGATTTTCTGCGGTTAGTTCTTCACCCACTGCATGACGTAAATCACCGTATGCCAATTGTAAATCTGGTGTTTTACGTAGCTTAAATGTCACGCCAACAATCACATAACGGTTTGGCTGTTGTTTAAAAATACTGTGACGATAAGAAAAATGACATTGCTCGGCAGCAAGTTGCGTTAACTGTTGCAACTCACGGTCATAGACATGTACCTGCTCAATAAACTCTCCAACTTCAACCCCATATGCGCCAATATTCTGCACAGGACATGCACCGACTAGTCCTGGAATCAACGCTAGATTTTGTAAGCCAAACCAGTGATGCGCTGTGCTATACAATACAAACTCATGCCAGTTTTGCCCTGCTCCGACATGTACCGAAACATGCGAATCGGTCTCTGCAAGCACCTCTATTCCTTGAATATCCATATGAATAATCAAGGCATGTACATATTCAGGCAATAAAATATTACTACCACCAGACAAAATCAGCACATTTAGCTGCTGTGAGTTGGCGTAATTCAATGCTTCCTGTAACGCTTGTACAGAAGTCACTTTGACATAATGCGAAGCAACAGCCTGTAAATGCAATGTATTGAATGCTTGCAGTTGAAACTCTTGTTGAATTTGAATCACTGACACAGAACCTTATTGTTTTTGTGAAGATTTAAATACATTTACCCATGCTTGACTGGCAGTTTCACACTGATCGAGCACATGTTCAAACCCTTCTGCACCACCATAATACGGATCGGCAATCGCTTGACGCTGCAACTCAGTTGCATGCTCGGTCATCATATAAATCTGTGCACGAAGCTGAGTAAACTCTTGTTGAGCTTGATATTCAATTTTCTGAATATTTTTTAAATTTTGTTCATCCATTGCCAGAATTAAATCAAAATCCAGAAAATCGTTGAGAGATAACTGACGCGCACGTAACACCGACAAATCATAACCGCGCTGATGTGCATGTTGCTGGCTACGTGCATCAGGTGCTTCGCCAATATGGTAGGCTGCCGTTCCAGCAGAATCGACATGTACATTCAATTGGTGCAGTTGGCAAAAATGCCGCAATACAGCTTCGGCAGTGGGAGAACGACAAATATTTCCCAAGCACACACACAAAACCTTATAAGGTTGTTGCGAAGACATGTCAGACCTCAATAATGGCTTAAATATCAATTGTATTCTTTTCATTTCTACGATGAAATACAACTCGATAGACTTTATTTAAACAAATGCTATTTCTTGTCAAAAAATCAACAGTGCTGCATCTCATGGCCGTAAAAACCGACAAACTACTATTCATGTTTGAGTTGAATCTGTTGAATATCACCGTCGAAAGTACTCAACAACTGCTGAACGATACCATCCTGATGGATGAGTTCGGCGGCACGCTGCTGTGCTTTCTCACGGCGAAAATGCTGCATGACATACGGAGTAACTTGCGTGACTTCGCCATATTGCACTGAAAAATGTGTATTTTCCCAGTGATTTTTCAATGCCTGCTCTAAATTATGCTGTTGCTGCGTCAAAAGCTGTTCATATTGCTGTGGAATATGAAATGTACTTACACCATCGATCTGACCATGCATTAAGCCATATTGTGCCAGTTCCTGTACCGCAGGTGATAATGCGCTATTTCTAAACCAGTATTCCCATTTTTCAACCGTCCATTCACCTTCAAGTTGCTGCTCTGGAAGTTTCAAAATATCTTGTGGCATCAGATTTTGTGCAACAGATGACTCTATCTCAATCGCAGCCAACTGTTCAGCAGGCATGACTGTTTCTACTTCTACAGAATCAGGCTCTGCAAATAAAGTAAACACGTCTTGTTCTTCTGAAGGAATAGATTGTGGCTCTACAGTTTGTTGCGATGGTTCAGCATATTCAGGTTCGAACGGAAATAAGTTTTCTTCAGCATAAATATCTGTGGCAATTACAGCTTGCTGTGCAGAAGGTAAATCAACTGCAATTAATGTACTTTCATTGAGTGCATCAAACTGTACCAAGCCTTGCGGCAAGTCAACTTGAGATTGTTCTTCAGGCTCAGGCTCAGGCTCAGGCTCAGGCTCAGGCTCAGGCTCAGGCTCAGGCTCAGGCGAGACTAGCGCAACAGTTTCCAAAGTAACAGCTACACATGAAGATTGGGCTGATTCGGAGGTCTGAATCACTTCACCCATCTGTAAAGGTCGAAATGCCAACAAACGCAAGATACACATTTCAAAACCTTGCTCTTGGGTCACTGCCCACGTCAGCTCAGAGCGTCCTTTACAAGCAATTTGATAATACAACTGTAAATCTTGAGGAGAAACCTGTTGAGAAAGATTTCGAATTTTCTGATTAATTTCCTGACTATATTTCAAACTTAAATCTGGCAAATAATGCATCAATGCCAGTTCATGCAGCGTTGAAATAAGCTGATCCAGCACTAACGCTACGTCCAGTGCTTGCTGGCGAAATTGCAATAACAACTGGCTAACATGTTGAGGCTGGTTTTGGTGAATCGCTAAAATCAAATCATAAATAATCGAGCGGTCAATCAGACCAAGCATGTCTTTGACATCTTGGTGCTGAACTTTCCCTTGCCCATAGGCAATAGCCTGATCGGTTAAAGACAAAGCATCACGTAATGACCCTTGTGCAGCTTCAGCAATTTGCCATAGCGCGTCCTGCTCTGCCTGAATCTGTTCTTTAATTAAAATATGGTCAAGATGGTGGTGAATTTCACTAGCATCCAGCGGGCGCAAAGTAAACTGCAAACAGCGTGAAATTACAGTAATCGGCAGCTTTTGTGGATCGGTGGTCGCAAACAGAAATTTAACGTGTTCAGGGGGTTCTTCGAGTGTTTTCAGTAGCGCATTGAAAGAATGCGTTGACAGCATGTGTACTTCGTCAATCAAATAGACTTTGAAACGCCCCTGCGTTGGTGCGTAAGGAACATTGTCAAGCAGTTCACGAGTATCTTCAACTTTGGTGCGCGACGCCGCATCAATCTCAATCAGATCAATAAAACGCCCTTCATTGACCGCGCGACAAGTTGCACACGTTTCACACGGTGTTGAGGTTACCCCTGTTTCACAGTTCAAGCATTTGGCAAGAATCCGCGCGATGGTGGTTTTTCCCACTCCGCGTGTGCCCGTAAACAAATAGGCATGATGCAAACGTCCACGTTCCAAAGCACTAATTAGCGCTCTAGCCACATGGTTTTGCCCCACCAATTCATTGAAATTACGAGGACGGTATTTTCTAGCAAGAACTTGGTACATGTATGCTCCTTTCCACCTCGCTAAGCATACTGTTTTTTTAATCAATAGTGAATGCAACTGTATTTATTCGCTTAAATAGCAACTGATTCTACTGAATATTTAGATCAAGCCATTAAAAAAACTTAGGCTATTTATAGAATCGGGGTATTCCTTTACCCTCTTTCTATTAGACTTCTTTCATAATTGCTTACACCCTCTTTCTTTTTCTCCCATAGGGAGAAATAAAAAGGACTTATGAAAGAAGTCTATTACATAGAAAAATTTAGATCGTTATAGACTGCTAATTTGTCCAACCACATGTGGTTTATGCGATTTGGCGCTGCGAATGAGAAACTGACTCACTGTTTTGCTTTGTTGATGTGTCAATAATTCAACTTCTGATGGTAAAAATACAGGCAACTTAAAGCTGACATCTGCCTGATATTTGTCAGGCAAACTCAGTGCAGCTAAAGCCTTGGCTTTTGTCCACATTCCATGCGCAATCGCCTGTTTAAAACCAAAAGCTTTTGCAGTCAACGCGTGCAAATGGATCGGGTTGGCATCGCCTGAAACCAGTGCATAACGACGCCCTGTATTTTCATGAATTGACCAGTGATCTTGCAAGACCCATTCCAGATTGGCTTTTTCAGTTGCTTTTTCAATCACTGTTTGAGTCGTTTTTTGTCGTGCCAAATAAGTACTCACGCCATGCATCACCAATTCATTACCCATATACACTTCGGTAATAAACTCAAATTGCTGACCTTTATGGTGAGGTTTTAATTCACCAAAACGACAAACCAAACGGTACTGAAAATTTGCAGCCAAAGGTTTGTACTGTGTCACCTGATTATGAATATGCACCAAACCTAAAATTGCAAATGGAAAAGCTTCCTGAGTCATCATATGCATTTGCAGGCTTTGTGACAGCACCGCAAAATAAATCGCAGGTACATAGCCGTTATTGGCAAAACCACAGATCTGGTTATAAGCGCGCAAATGTTTGGCATCGACATGAAACGCATCGACCACATATTCCACTTCAGGCAAGCGTTGCTCTAGTTGTTTATTTTTTAAGATCAACCCTTGAATCACTTTTGGATAAGCAAAATAGGGTTTTGGAAATTGGCTAAAATGGCGTGTTCTCATGATGCACCTGTTTTGATTATAAAAATGGGGGATGATTTTGATCCCCCAAAGTTCGCATGATTTTAAGCACCAAGCAAGCTTTGCCCGCAGACCCGTACAATATTGGCATTAACACCAGATGATGCAGACGTTGCAAACCATGCAATAGTTTCAGCGACATCGACAGGTAAGCCACCCTGACTTAGGGCATTCATGCGGCGACCAGCTTCACGAATCGCAAACGGAATCGCAGCGGTCATTTGCGTTTCAATAAACCCAGGTGCAACTGCATTAATGGTCATGCCATTTTTCAAATGCGGCGCAGTATATTTGACCAGACCAATCACACCTGCTTTTGATGTCGCATAGTTGGTTTGCCCTAAATTGCCTGCAATCCCACTAATTGATGACACGCAAATAATTCGCCCGTGTGCATTAAAAGCATCATGTTCAAGAAGATAGTCATTAATCCGTTCAGCAGCAGATAAGTTAATGTTAAGCACCATATCCCAGAACTGTTCTTTCATATTGGCAAGGGTTTTGTCACGGGTTACCCCTGCGTTATGGACTAAAATATCCAAACCACCATGTTGCTGACACGCTTGCGCAATTTTCTCGCCTGCATCGGTTGCAGTAATGTCCAGTGCCAGTGTCGAACCATCAATACTTTGTGCTACTCGATCTAGATCTGCCTGTTGCTGTTCGACATCCAGACAAATGACATGTGCGCCATCGCGTGCCAAAACATGAGCAATCGCTTCGCCAATCCCCCGACTTGCGCCTGTAACCAACGCAGTTTTACCTGCCAACGGTTTTGCCCAGTCCACGGCAACCACATCTGCTTTTTGTACCAACACCACCTGCCCCGACACATAAGCCGAACGCGGTGACAAGAAAAAGCGTAAAGTCGATGCCAGATTATCAGCCGCGTTCTGATCAGCGTAGATGAGCTGTGCAGTAATGCCTTTACGCAATTCTTTACCCAAAGACTTTACAAAACCGACCAACGCACGCTGGGCGATTGCTTGTGTAACGGTTTCTGCACTGTCTGGATTTAAACCCAAAATAATCACCCGACCCGATGCCTGTATTTGCCGTGCAAGCGGATGAAAAAATGCGTATACCGCTTTGAGTTGCTCAGTGCTACGAATCCCTGATGCATCAAAAACCAGTGCTTTAAATTTGGTTGTGTTATTTTCTGCTGTAAAAATACTGACGTCGAGATCTGCACGTTTGGTTTGGGCGATCAGCTCTGCGTCATCAGAAATATAAGTATTGGCATGGATTTGTCGCAGTGTATCGACAATGGCGGCTGTAAACGATGCCTGCGGTGTTGTTCCCAATAAAACCGCACCTTGTACCACTGGTGTAGCAGCCCGATAACGCTCAAGTGTAACGGGTGCAGGTAAACCCAAATGCTTGATGACAAATTTACCAATTGGCGTTTTAAAGAAATGCTGGTATTGATCAGTCATAATTATGTTCTCTTCACTTCGGTGAATCATATAGATACAGCATGAAACACATCTGAATGGGTAGATAATGCTGAAATTATCATACTGAAATTGCGTATAAGATATGTTGACTTGAATCGTTGTTATTGTGTCATTTCGGTCAATTGCCCGAGTTGTATTCTATGCTATGGTAAACCAAAATTATCTCTAATTTCACTTTATTTTCCATCCAACATTTTTCAATTTTTTGCATAGGAACACCGTTATGAGTCAGACTATTCGTCGTGTTGCAATTTTGGGTGGCAATCGGATTCCTTTTGCCCGTTCCAATGGCCCATATTTTAAAGCCAGTAATGCTGACATGCTCACTGCCGCACTCAATGGATTGATTGAACGTTTCGAGCTACATGGTCAACAACTTGGGGAAGTTGTTGCCGGTGCAGTCCTTAAACATAGCCGCGACTTTAACCTGACTCGTGAATGTATCTTAAATACGCGGCTTGCAGCAGAAACGCCCGCTTATGATTTACAACAAGCCTGTGGTACTGGTCTACAGGCAGCCTTTGCCGTTGCCAATAAAATTGCGCTTGGGCAAATTGAAGTCGGTATCGCAGGTGGTGTCGATACAACCTCCGATGCACCTGTTGCACTTGGCGATGGCTTACGCAAGGCATTACTTGAACTTAATGTTGCCAAGACTGCAAAAGCCCGTTTACAGGCACTTGCGAGCATTAACTTTAAGAGCTTGATTGAAGCTCCCAAAAATGGCGAACCACGTACAGGCTTGTCGATGGGTGAGCATGCTGCACTCACCGCTTTAGAATGGGGAATTTCCCGTCAAGCACAAGATGAACTCGCCGTTGCCAGCCATCATAAACTGGCAGCCGCTTATGATGCAGGCTTCTTTGACGATTTGGTTACACCGTTTTTAGGTCTAGAACGTGACCAAAATTTGCGCCCCGATTCATCTGTAGAAAAACTGGCAACATTACGTCCCGTATTTGGTAAAGGTGACAACGCCACCATGACCGCTGCGAACTCAACTCCTTTAACTGACGGGGCTTCATGTGTACTCCTCGCATCGGAAGATTGGGCAAAAGCCCATGGATACGAAGTTCTTGCCTATTTAAGTTTTTCTGAAACTGCGGCGGTTGACTTCGTCCATAAAAAAGAAGGCTTACTCATGGCACCTGCTTATGCCATGCCACGCATGTTGGCACGTGCCAATCTAACCCTTCAAGATTTCGATTTTTATGAAATTCACGAAGCTTTTGCTTCTCAGGTTCTCAGCACCTTAAAAGCATGGGAAGATCCAGAGTTTTGCCAGCAGCGCCTAGGTTTAGCTCAACCGCTTGGACGTATTGATCGCAGTAAGCTCAATGTCAATGGTTCGTCTTTGGCAGCTGGACATCCATTTGCAGCAACAGGTGGGCGCATTTTGGCAACCGCGGCCAAACTCATTCACCAAAAAGGTTCTGGACGTGCACTGATTTCGATCTGTGCCGCAGGTGGGCAAGGTGTGACTGCTATCGTTGAGAAATAAACCTAAAAATAATCTTTATACAAAGTAGCCTTACGTGACACGCAAGGCTACTTGTTTGTTTTTTATAGCAAGCTTATTATTTTAAAAAAGGATATATTGAAAATATAGGATGGAATAATAGCAAAGCACAGGATGTGTCAGATAAACAGCAGATAAATCATAATAATAGAAGAAATAATGCATTTGTTGGTTTGAAAATTGCACTATTTTAGAAAAATATCAACAACGAGAAGGATGAGATTATATGTATAAAACTGATCACGTTGTTAAAACTTGGAAGTACAGTGCGAGTTCACATTATTTAAAAATTTTTTATACCGATGGTTCGGCAGTGCTATTTTATTCGGTGCCAACTTTTGTTTATGACAACATGCTTCGTGTGCAGAACAAAACTGATTTTATAGAAAGATATTTAACTTATAATTTACATTTTTCCAGTGTTGCGCTTGCTTGACACAGAATTCCATTCAGAAAAAACCTCATCTGCATCGCTCGGCAGATGACTGATTTTAAAGTTGGTGTCAGCTTTTATTTTCCGATAAATTCTGACACTGACCAAGCAATCCATCTCATTTAGCTTAGACTTTGCACCAATGCAAAACGTGGGCAAACTGTACCATCTTCTAAGGTCACCTGTTCCATAAACATCTCCAATGGCCGAATCCACATCGAATAATCACCATATAGACACTGATAAACCACATGTGCTTCTTGTGTTTCACTATGCTGTGCAACCGAAAAAACCTGATATAGCTGCCCTTTGTAATGTCGGTAAATTCCACGTTGTAACTGCATTGAACCCTCCAGAGGAATCAAAATGAATGTTGTGGTTGATGGCAAAGTGACATCACGATACTGGCAAAATTAATCGCCAGTTGTGACGGGTTTTCCATCCTATATGCCAGCGCTAAACTGACATGCGGAACAGGTGCTTGCAAGCGGCGATGCTGAATACCAGCCAGTTGCACCTGCATGGCTGACTCAGGCACCAGTGACACACCCAGATTTGCTGAAATTAAAGACAAAATTGAAACCAGTTGTGGTGCCCTCTGCCCTATTTTTGGGTCAAAACCTGCCTGCAAGCAGGCTTGTACAATCGCATCATACAACCCCATACCCGAAAATGATTCAGGAATCATAATAAATGGATCATCTTTAAGCTCCAACAATGCCAAATCACCCTGTTGCTGTGCAACCCGATGCTGATATGGCACGACAGCCACCAAAGGTTCGTCGACTAGCTGCTGGATTTTTAACGCTTCAGGTTGTGGGTTGGAAGAACGTAGAAAAGCGATGTCGACCTGTTCATTTAAAAGTTTATGAATGAGCGTGGCAGAATTGGCTTCTTCAATTTTAACTTTCACTTTCGGGTAAGTTTTCTGAAACTCACGAATCGCTGCAGGAATCAGCGGATTGAGCGCGGCTGTTCCTGTAAAACCCAAATTTAACTGACCCAGTTCACCATTGGCAACCTGACGTGCGATTTGAATCGCCTCATCCGCACGTTGCTGTAACGGTTGCACTGCCTGTAAAAATGCCTGCCCTGCTTCTGTTAAAACAATACCATGTGCATTTCGATGAAACAGTGCTGCACCAATTTCATTTTCCAGATCACGAATTTGCATACTCAATGGTGGCTGACTAATGCCCAAACGCGCCGCAGCCTTGGTCAGATTTTTTTCTTCTGCAGCAACTAGAAAATAACGAATATGCCGAAGTTCCATATATAAAACATATCAAGGTACACATTTAAATATATTAGAAAAATACCCAGCAAATTGCTAGATTAAGTGTTACTAACTTCTCCCTGCAAAACCCCTGAAATCGAGCATTCATCATGGCGAGCGATTCCTCATCCAAATCCGTTCAGGTTTCAGCAACAGAAACCTGGACAGATTCCAATCACACAACTTCTGTGTCCACGTTACGTCCTCCATTTAAAAATGTCTGGATTCAACAAGGCTCAAAAGACTACTATCGCGCAGGCGGTGCATTGTTTTTACTGGGCTTTGCCAGTTTTTCTCTCATCTATTGTGTGCAGCCGTTATTACCCGCTTTTTCACATAGCTTCCAGATTAGCCCTGCAACCAGTTCTTTAGCACTCTCTTTGACCACAGGTTTACTGGCTTTTTCGATTGTACTGGCCAGTGCATTTTCACAAGCCTTTGGACGTCGCGGCATTATGTTTGTCTCAATGGCTGTCGCATCGGTATTGAACATTTTGGCTGCATTTATGCCGCAGTGGCATGCTTTACTGATTGCCCGTGCACTTGAAGGCTTGGTGCTTGGTGGTGTGCCTGCTGTAGCCATGGCATGGCTGGCAGAAGAAATTGATCCTGCACACTTGGGTAAAGCCATGGGGTTATATGTTGGTGGTACAGCATTTGGCGCCATGATGGGTCGGGTTGGGATGGGGCTGGTCAGTGAGTTCTACTCATGGCGCATAGCACTTGGCGTATTGGGCGTGATTTGTCTGTTGTTCTCTTTTGGGTTTTACCACCTGTTGCCAAAATCACGTAATTTTGTCGCTCAGCCTGGCTTTCGTATCGGTTTTCATCTTCGTACTTGGCAAAAGCATCTGAGCAATATCGGTCTGATTCGCCTGTATGCTATCGGTTTCTGCTTGACTAGCATTTTTGTCACACTGTTTAACTATGCAACGTTTCGCTTGTCAGATGCACCTTATTCATTTAGCCAAACCACGATTAGCCTGATTTTCTTAGTCTATGCTTTTGGCGTGGTGTCATCTTCAATTGCAGGAAGTCTTGCCGACCGTTTTGGTAAACGCCCACTTATGCTCAGTGGCTTCATGATTATGGGTTTAGGCGTGGCATTGACTTTGGCAAGTTCGATTTTTGCGGTAATTGCAGGGATTATTTTGGTGACCACAGGCTTTTTTATTAGCCACTCGGTGACCAGTGGTTGCGTTGGCCCAACTGCAGGCGAACATAAAGGGCATGCAGCATCGCTCTATCTTTTATTTTATTATATGGGTTCGAGCATCATTGGTTCTGTGGGTGGCTGGTTCTGGCTACATGGTGGTTGGCTCTCGATTGTTGCTCTGACTTTGAGCTTTGCTATTTTGGGCAGTATTTTGTCTTTACTGCATGTAAAACGTTAATTTAGGTTGTTTATGCTTTCTTCTCTCCCAACTGTAGTTTTTATTCCTGGCTTACTTAACGACGAAAAACTGTGGCAGCATCAGGCAAACGTATTGTCACAGCAGACACAGGTCATCATTGCAGATTTATCAAAAGATGATAACTTATCGGCTATGGCACAGCGTATTTTGCAGCAAGCCCCTGAAAAATTCGCACTGGTCGGGCTATCAATGGGTGGTTATGTTGCCTTTGAATTGCTGCGCCAAGCACCTGAACGTGTTATTAAACTTGCGCTTTTTGATACCAGCGCTCGCCCTGACAGCATCACCTCTGCCAAGCATCGCCAAGCGACCATTAATTCGATTCAAATGGGTAAATTTATGGGGGTCACCAATAAATTACTCCCCCAGATTATTCACCCTTCTCGCGTACATGACCCGATTGGCGAAGAAATCAAAGCCATGGCTCAGCGTTTAGGCGGACATACATTCTTAAATCAGCAAAAAGCCATTTTAGGGCGAATTGACTCACGACCATTTTTAGCCAATATCCACATTCCAACTTTGGTGGCTGTCGGAGAAAATGATTTGGTTACACCTGTCAAACTGGCTCAGGAAATGCATGAAGGCATTCCAAATTCACATCTACATATTTTCAAACACTGTGGACATTTGCCACCACTCGAATGTCCAGAAGAAACCACAGCAGTGTTGCAACACTGGCTTGCCAGTTAAATGAATGGGATTGCAATGCCTCTGACTTACTCTAAAGGTCGTATTGTTCAATTCATCAAAATGTTTGAGGCTATGACAATCCCGTTAGAAAAATGTAATTTTCACTTTTTTCGCTGAGGGAAATATCTACACTGAATTTAAATTCAACGATAAATCAGAGGAAAGCCGAATGAAACATAGTGTTGTCATCAGTGCGGTTATTGTTGTGACGGCGTTAATCGGTTGTACAAAACAACCTAATCCAGTGTCAGGAGCACACAATGAGCAAGCACAAAATCAATATAAAAAGACCATTGATACCGTGAAGCTTAAAACTCAACAAGCTAACGATCATGTTGCAAGCTCTATTAATAACGCAGACCATCAGTAATCATTTCTTCGTCAGCATTTACAGATAAGTTATTCATCATGTCTATACTTTCTCAGCTTAAGCTAGAGCATCCCATTTTTCTGGCGCCAATGGCAGGCGTTTCAACCCCGCAACTGGCCGCTCAAGTTTCTAATGCAGGCGCACTAGGCTCACTTGGATTGGGTGCAAGCAATCTGGAAAGTTGTCGCCAGCAAATTCTAGAAACCCAAACACTGACGGACAAGGCATTTCAAGTCAACTTTTTCTGTCATCGTAGTGAGACTGTTAACCCACACATTGCACAGCAATGGATTGAATATCTACAGCCACATTTTGCGCAGTTTGGTCAACCTGCACCCCAAACATTAAATTGTATTTACCCAAGCTTTTTAGATTCAGATGACTACCTGAACTTAGTGCTTGAGTTACGCCCTGCTGCGGTCAGCTTTCATTTTGGTATTCCACATCCGCATCAGATTCAGGCACTCAAAAATGCGGGTATTGTGACGATGGTGACTGCCACCAATTTGAGTGAAGCTCAAGCCATTGAACAGGCGGGCATTGATATTATTGTTGCTCAAGGAACTGAGGCAGGTGGGCATCGCGGTATTTTTAATGCGGATAGCGATGCTGCAATGACCACTATTGACCTAGTACAATTACTGCACAAATATTGTTCAGTTCCAGTTATTGCAGCAGGTGGCATCATGACAGGTCAGCAAGCTCGTTATGCCTTAGACTCAGGTGCATCGGCTGTGCAATTAGGTACAGCATTTATTCAATGCACAAGCTCAAATGCCAGCACTATGTACCGAGAAGCGTTATTTGATGAGCCTATCACACAAATTAGTGCTGCAATTTCAGGTCGTCCTGCTCGTGGGATTATCAATGACTGGCATAAACAGGTCGATAGCATTTACCGCCCTGAAATTCCTGCTTATCCGTACACCTATGACATTGCAAAACAACTACATACTGCCGCAGCACAACATGACCATCATGGATATGCCGCATTTTGGGCAGGCGCTCATGTATCACAAATTCGACAGCTTGAGGCGCATGAACTGGTACAAACACTGGTGAAAGAAATGCATTATGCTTAAATCTACATTTCCAGTAAATTGACCGATTCGATTTGTACATCATCCATATTTTGCCCTTGATCGAGCAACAAGTTGAAATAATCTTCAACTACTTTGGCTTGTTCAAGGGTCGATTCTACCTGATACATATTTTGTCTAAAGTCATTGCTCGAATGTAGCCCTTTGGTGTACCAGGCAATATGTTTTCGGGCAATTCGACAACCTGAGTATTCACCATAAAATTCATATAATTCACTCAGATGCCCAAGTAAAACGGTTTTCACTTCTTCAATGCTTGGTGCAACCAAATGCTGACCTGTTTTGAGATAGTGAGCGATTTCACGAAAAATCCATGGTCGCCCTTGTGCTGCTCGACCAATCATCACCGCATCTGCACCTGTATAGTCCAGCACGTATTTGGCTTTTTCAGGACTGTCGATATCACCATTGGCAATCACGGGAATGTTGATATGCGCTTTGACTTGTTTAATCAGTTCATAACGGGCTGTATTTAAATACATATCTTCACGAGTGCGCCCATGCAAAGCAAGCGCTGCGATACCCACCTGCTCTGCACGTTTGGCAACCCGCATAATATTTTCTTGCCCGTTTAAATAACCAAGTCGGGTTTTTAAAGTCACAGGAACATCAACTGCAGCAACTACCGCATCCAAAATACGCGCGACCAAATCTTCATCTTGCAATAATGCTGAACCTGCCAGTTTGTTACAGACTTTTTTGGCGGGGCATCCCATATTAATATCAATAATCTGCGCACCATTGGCAACTTGATAGCGCGCTGCTTCTGCCAATTGTTCTGGTTCTGAACCTGCGATTTGCGCAGAGATTGGTGCAATTTCTCCATCAAAATTGGCACGGTACAAGCTTTTTTTGCTCATGCGTAGCGTTTTATCGGCAGTCATCATTTCACTAACGGCATGCCCTGCACCGAAGTACTTGCACAGTGTTCTGAAGGGCCTATCAGTGACGCCTGCCATCGGCGCGACCCAAATTTGGTTACGCTTTGTTTTATCGAACAATTCTGTAATTACTTTGTTTTTACTCAATTTTCAACTTTCCAAATTCTCAATCAATTTCAATCATTCTTCAACATATCCAACTATTCCTTTATGCCGAAATTCACACCATAACTGTGCTTGGCGTAAATTTGATATGGTGTGATAGAGATGGATGTCGCTGGAGAACAGGCAATCGCTGATGGCAAAACTCGATACAGAACTCAAATACGAAAACCGTAAAGGTTCCCTCCACTGATTAAAACAAAGATCTCTAACAAAGAGCCATTGATTCAAAAATGGAGTAACCGCATTGAAATTAATATTCTGATCAACCTCGCTATTTTAAATCTAGATGTTGAATAAGTGGAAAAAACTTTAGATGAATTGATCGAGAAGTGTATTAACGATGAATTTTCAGCTAAAAAAACGCTGTCTAAAGAATCTTTATCACTACAAGATCGTGTAAAAAGTGTATCTCCACTTTTATACCAACAGCTCTTTATCTTATTTCTAAGCTGCCTACATGGCAGTGAACCGTGTCAATCCGATTCCTGACAATGAAGTAAAAATTAAACTTGGTTTAGCCACAGCATTTTATTTAAGAGAACCTGCCAACAAACCACTAACGGGCGCTGCACCATTGGTAACCTGTGAAGACGAAGCTCAGAAATTACTGGAACAATTTCAAGATCATATCGAACGGAAAATTGGACATTTACAACATAAACGCTAGAACCTAGCCGATCTAATATCACAAAATCAACTCAACATGACCCAATAAAAAAGCCCAAATTTTGGGCTTTTTTTTATTTGAATGGCTGCAAGTTAAGCGACTTTTTTCAGCAAAACTGTACCCACCGAATAGCCCGCACCAAACGAACTCAAAATGGCATATTCCCCCACTTCAACTTCATGTGCGGTTTTATGCATGGCAATCATTACGCCTGCTGAAGATGTGTTGGCAAATTCATCTAAAATAATCGGTGCGCGGGCAACTTCTGCCTGTTTGCCTGCTACATATTTCAAAATCAGTTCATTCATGTTGGCATTGGCTTGGTGTAACCAGAAGCGTTTGATTTGATCGGCATTTAACTGGTTTTTCTCAAGTTGCTGGTTGATCATTTGTGCAACCAATGGACATACTTCTTTAAACACCTTACGCCCATCTTGATTAAACAACAAACTATCACCAAAGGCATCTTCGCAACGGTTTAAAAAGCCAAAGTTATTGCGAATGTTGTTGGAGAACTGAGTTTGCAAGTGTACATCAACCAGCTCAAAACCTGCTTTGTCCGCACTATCTTCAATAATTGCCGCAGTTGCCACATCACCAAAGATAAAATGACAATCGCGCGATTTAAAGTTGAGATGTGCAGAAGTAATTTCAACATTGACCATTAACACACGGCGCGCACCTGCCTGAATCGCATCGTGTGCCTGTTTCAAACCAAAAGTTGCCGAAGAGCAGGCAACATTCATGTCATAGGCATAGCCTTGAATGCCTAAAGCCGACTGAATTTCAATCGATACCGCAGGATAAGCACGTTGCATGTTGGAACATGCCAAAATCACCACATCAATATCTTCTGTCGTCACGCCTGCCTGCTGCATGGCTTGTTGGGCTGCGGTCACGCCCCACTCTGCTTGCAAGGACAATTGATCATTGCTGCGCTCAGTCAGACGCGGATACATGCGGTTAATATCTAAAATACCCGATTTTTCGACCACATAGCGGCTTTTGATTCCTGAGGCTTTTTCAATAAACGCTTCGCTTGAACCATGCAACTCTTCAAGTTCACCTTGAGCAATTTGCTCAGCATGCTGTTGATTATAGCGCTCTACATAAGCATTCAAGCTCGCGACCAGCTCTTGATTACTAATCGCTTCAGTTGGATGAAATAACCCTGTTCCTGTAATACGAATGCTCATGTCAAATTCCTCAATGATTCAAAAATCAAAGACCCAACTGTTGCCAGTGCTTTTGCAAGCGATTTTCGGAAATTGGTATCTTGGTTTTCATCGGCTGCGAAAACAGTGAAATTCGCAGCTCTTCAACCATAGTGTACAATTCGCGCAATCTTGGGTCATTTTTATGCTTGAACAATTTTTCCATCCAAGGGTCGACCTGATCAATGGCAGCATTATCTCTTTGCAGATTATTTGGTAGACGCTCCAGTCGCATCATCAGCGCCTTCAAATAGCGCGGGAACTCTTGCCACAAGCTCAAAGGTTGTGTATAGACGAAATTATCCAGACGCATCAAATCTAGTTGATCTTCAATATCATCCATATTCTTGCCAAGGATTCCCTGATCAAGCGTAAGTAGTTGACGGCGAATGGTTTGCCATGGAATTAAAATATCATTCAGCAGACCTAAAATATGCTGACCATGCGTCAAAAATTGCTTTTTGACTTGCGTGACCAATTCTGCAAAGGCTTTGGCATCAACAGGTAATTCATTGATCGCTTCATCCAAAGTGGCATAAATCAACATTTGTTCCAGTTTAGCTTTATCACCGAGTGGTGAATATGCCAAAGCCAACGGCTTGGAAATCTGTTTTTTCAACTGTCGAATCGCATCACCCAGTTGCAGATGTACCAAACGGATCACACCTTGCTTATGCTGATGCATGGCTTCAGCTTGATCATTGAAGGTCTGGATCACGACACCCGATTCATCTTTAGCATCTAGCTCAGCAAAAGCTTTTGTCGGGACCAAAGCCTGAAACTGTTTTACAATCACGCCAGTTACTTTTTGTGCAGCTTCAAACACAAACTGTTCAGGAAAGGTCTGAAACTCGTCTTTAGACTGTTTAACTGGTCGATGAGTTTCTGTACGGCAACGTGCTTTGAGTTCAGGCAAATCACGCCCTTTTTCAATCACACGCCCTTTTTCATCCACAACGACAATAAACGGCACAAGATACGGATCAACACGCTCAAACGAGAAATCTTTCTCGCTGATTTGCTCGCCACGCAATGCAAATGCCAAATATTTAAAAATATGCTCACGCAAATGCACAGCATCTACAGCTTTCAGTAATTTTTTAGCGGTATCTGGAATCGGCACGATATTACGGCGTTTGTCTTTGGGTAATCCCTTCAACAACGCTTCCATCAAATCCAAACGCCAGCCTGGAATCCCCCAAGACCAGATATTTTCATCGACCTGAGGCAATGCCTGAACTGGAATTTTAACAGTTGCCCCATCCTGATCATGGCTTGGGTCAAAACGGTAACTGGTGGCTAAACGCAGCTCACCATTGTGCAAATAATCTGGGAATTGCTGTGTGGTTGGACGGTCACTTTGCCAAAGTGCATCATCTTCTACAAACAAATAACGCGGCTGCTTCGGTTCAATGGTCGCACGCCAGTCTTCAAAGGTACGGCGACTGGCAATTTCTTCAGGCACACGTGCTGCATAAAATTGATAAATGGTTTCTTCATCCACCACCAGATCACGGCGGCGCAATTTATCTTCAACCCGTTCCACTTCCTCAAGCTTGAGTAAATTATGCTTTAAAAATGGCGGCATAATGCCCAAGTGACCTGTCGTTAAAGCATCACGCAGGAAAATTTCATGTGATGCCGCGTGATCAATCTTTTCAAAATTAATCAGAAGTTTCGGCTCAATAATCAGACCAAATAGCGAAATCTGGGCATAAGCATTCACAATCCCCGACTTCTTCGACCAATGCGGCTCAAAATAATGGTATTTCAGTAAGTCACGTGCGGCCAGCAAAATCCATTCAGGGTCAATCTTTGCCAAGGTTCGCAAATACACCTGTGAGGTTTCTACCATCTCAAATGCCATCACCCACGACACACCTGCTTTATGCAAACTACTGGCAGGAAAAATACGTGCTTTTTGCTGACGCACTGCCATATAAACATTGCGCTCATCGGTTTTGTTGGCAATAAATGACAATAAACCTGTCAGTAAGGCACGATGTAGGTTTTCATAACTGGCAGGCTTATCATTCCAAGACAGTTTTAGACCTTCAGCCAGTTCCACTAACTGCTGATGCGTTTGTCGCCACTCGCGTAGTCGTAACCAGCTTAAAAAATGCTGGCGTGCAAATGATCGACGTTTATTTTCGGTCATCACTTCACGGTTGCTTTGTAAAGTTTCCCAAAGTTTCAAATAAAACAGAAAATCAGAATCCGCTTCTTTAAACAATGCATGTTTTTGGTCGGCTTGGGTTTGTTTATCCGCAGGGCGCTCACGCGGGTCTTGGACAGCGAGTGCACTGACCACTACCAAAATTTCTTTGAGTACCCCAAAATGCGAACCTGCAATGATCATACGTGCCAAACGCGGGTCAATCGGCATTTTTGCCATCATCTGCCCGACTTTGGTCAGTTCATTTTTACGTTCACTCATCGCACCCAGTTCGATCAGTAACTTACGACCATCATTGACTAAGCGATGATCGGGCGGCTCAATAAAATCAAAATCTTCAAGATTACCGAGCCCCAAACTTTGCATTTGCAAAATTACAGATGCCAAGTTGGTTCGCTTAATTTCAGGTTCGGTAAATTCTGGGCGACTTAAAAAGTCTTCTTCGCTATACAAACGAATGCAGACACCTGCGGCTATACGACCACAGCGCCCTTTACGCTGATTGGCAGCTGCTTGTGACACTGCTTCAATCGGCAAGCGCTGTACCCGTGAACGATAGCTATAACGCGAAATACGCGCAAAACCACTGTCAATCACATAACGAATATTTGGAACGGTCAGCGCTGTTTCTGCAACGTTGGTGGCAATAATAATACGTCGCCCTGCACCGCCTGGATTAAAAATCCTTTGTTGTTCTGAAAGTGCCAAGCGCGCATATAAAGGTAAAATTTCAGTATGACGTGGGCCATATTTTTGCAAAGTTTCTTGCAGCTCTCGAATTTCCTGTTCAGTACTGGAAAAAATCAGAATATCTGCATGTTCTGGATGGCCTTTCGCGGCGGCATCAGCAAAACATTCTTCAACTGCCTGAACGACGGCACGCGGTAAGTTTTCTTCAAAGTCGTCGAACTCATCGTCATCACTACCACCAATATTCATTTCAGAAATTGGACGATAACGCACTTCGACAGGAAAGCTGCGCCCTTCCACTTCAAAAATAGGCGCTTGACGGAAATATTCACTAAAACGGTTTACGTCTAAAGTTGCCGAGGTAATAATGACTTTTAAATCAGGGCGTTTTGGCAACAACTGCTTCAAATAACCCATAATAAAGTCAATATTTAAAGAACGTTCATGCGCTTCATCAATAATAATCGTATCGTATTTATTTAAAAAACGGTCATGTGCCAGTTCTGCCAGCAAAATCCCGTCCGTCATTAAACGAACGATTGAATCATTTGAGCCTTGTTCATTAAAACGAATTTTAAAACCAATCGACTCACCAAGTTTTTCACCGACTTCTTCGGCAATCCGCTGCGACACACTGCGTGCAGCCAAACGGCGAGGCTGGGTATGACCAATGATGCCTGTTAAGCCGCGTCCTGCGAGCATGGCAATTTGTGGTAACTGCGTTGTTTTACCTGAGCCTGTTTCGCCCGCAACAATAATGACCTGATGCTTTTGAATCGCAGCAATCAGGCGCTCGGCATACTGAGAAACAGGTAAATCTTGGTTGAGTTTAATCTGTGGTAAACGTTGAAATCGCGCTTTCACCTGCGCATTCGATTTCTCAAATAATTCTTGGTATTGCTGTAAATCTGCATCCTTCGTTTTGCCTAGTCGATTTAAACGATGTCGGTCACGCACCATAACCAATTGATCTATATTTAAATCACTTTGCACCGAATGCTATCCTCATACATAAAAGTGGCTAGTTTACTCGACTCTGATCATGATAGAAAGAATTACATTTTCAAGTTTTTTTGAATCAATCTCTTGAATTCAAAGCTATGAATCGCCATATTGAGTCAAAGTGATGCGAAATAGGATTGTGACTGTCATCACCTTGCAATAGATGCACATAACAATCTTGATTGTAAGAAGTGAACGGTATTGCAAAAATCCATAATTCATTTTTCCGATTTTATGCATTAAAAAATACTATTTTACCAATGATGTTTTTTTTCTTATTCTAAATTTCGTAAACAGATTACTACTTCCATCCATCTTACGGAGATAATGATGAGCTTAATTAATACTGAAGTTAAACCATTTAAAGCAACTGCATTTCATAACGGCCAATTCGTTGACATTACTGAAGCCACTCTTAAAGGCAAATGGTCTGTATTCTTCTTCTATCCAGCAGACTTCACTTTTGTATGCCCAACAGAACTTGGTGACCTTGCAGACAACTACGCTGAATTCAAAAAATTAGGCGTGGAAATCTATTCAGTTTCTACAGATACTCATTTCACACACAAAGCTTGGCATGATTCTTCTGCTGAAATCAAAAAAATTGAATACCCAATGGTTGGCGATCCAACTTGGGCACTTGCTAAAAACTTCGAAGTGTTAATTGAAGAAGCTGGTCTTGCTGACCGTGGTACTTTCGTCATCGATCCTGAAGGTAAAATCCAAATCGTTGAAATCAACGCTGGTGGTATCGGTCGTGATGCTCAAGAACTTCTTCGTAAAGTAAAAGCAGCTCAATACGTACACGGTCACCCAGGTGAAGTTTGCCCAGCAAAATGGAAAGAAGGTGACGCAACACTTGCTCCATCTATTGACCTAGTAGGTAAAATCTAATCTTTCGATTAGATCACCTCTAAAAAGAGCCCCTCGTTTGAGGGGTTTTTTTATTTAGGCAGAAGCAATGCGTTTTTCAAACATGTTTGCAACCAAGTTAACCATTGACTGCCGTGACAGCACTCGCGCAAGCTGTGCCGTTAAATAGTTGAGTTTTCCTGTAATGACAAAGGTTTGTTTTTTTTCCAATCCACGAATTGCAGACTGAATGACATCCTCCACCGTCATTGCCTGCATACCCTCTGTATTTGCCTGTGCAACCTCTGCAAAATTGGTCGTGGTATTTCCTGGGCAAAGTGCCAACAATTGCACGCCAGAATTACGATACTCGCCTGCTAACGCCTCGGTAAAATTCAGCACATACGTTTTGCTTGCGCCATAAACTGCAATATAAGGTAAAGGTTGAAATGCCCCAGTTGATGCAACATTTAAGATAATTCCTTGTTTTTGTTTTAACATTTTTGGCAAAAACAATTGAGTTAATTGAGTCACGGTCAACATGTTCAGCAGGATCATTTCTTGGTAGCTTTGTAGTGATTGCTCTAAAAATTTTGTCCATTTACCAAAACCCGCATTATTGATCAAAATATCAACGCTCAAACCTTGCTGAGTAATTTTTTCAAATAGTTGTGATGCAGCATCCAGTTTTGCCAAATCCAGTGAAATACAATCGACTTGAATCGAATAACGCTGCTGTAGTTGCTCAGCCAAATGCTGCAATTTTTCTGTGCTACGCGCCACAATAATCAGGTGAATACCCTGTTTTGCCAAATATTCAGCAAAGCCTTGTCCAATCCCAGAAGATGCCCCTGTAATTAACGCTGTTTTATTTTGAAATTTTTCTAAGACATGACTCATATTGCACTTACCTTTTATCATTGAGCCATGACTATAAACTCGTCCCCTAGGGACAGAGTCAAGTGTTTATTTTAGGCAAGGTCAGCGCATATTTGCTGCTCTTCATCGGCATATAATTGAGTCAAGGTCTGATCAAGGTCTAACAAATCTTGTTGTAACTGTATCAAATGCTGTTTTTGTTGTTCTAGTTTTTGCCATTTTTCAGTCATAAGCTGCTTGGCGATATCTAAGGGAAAGCGCTGTTGCTGCGCTTTAATACAAGCAAGTTCTTGAATCTCAGCCAAACTAAAGCCAACGGTTTGCGCTTGACGAATCATCCTGACCAAGCGTATATCCAGATCAGAATATACGCGATATTTACCCAAACGCTTTGGTTCAGGAAGCAAACCTAATTGCTCATAATGGCGAATGGCTTTGGGTGTTGTGTTGCAACGTGCTGCAAGCTGTCCAATATACATAAATTTTATCTAAGCGCGAAATTAACAATAATTCTGCATTAACATCAATTGAAATGGATGATTTTGTGGCACACATTTTTGAGTCGCTTTCGCATGTTCACGAAATAATGCACCTGTGCGGTATTTTGCAGTATTGGACAAAATAATTCGAGCATCATCATTGGTGACGACAGCAGTCTGATCCAATGTACGTAATCTAGGTAAAATAAGCTGATCTAGCGTTGAAACCAATAGATCAATCACAATAACCCCAACAAATTGTTGTGCAATCATGACAGGATGTGAAAATGTGATGGTATAGGCATGGTTACAAATATAGTCAACATAAGGCCCATCGACATACGGTTGTTTATTTTTTGCAGGATGATTAAACCAATCGAATAAACGAAAATCCAGACGCTGCTGTAAATCCTGATAGTTTTCTAACTCTGCTTGCTGAATTTTTTGATCTTTTTTATACCACCATTCGAGCGTCCAGTAACCTTGTTCTTCTGCAGTTTCCGCAGAATAGCCAGCAAATCCCATACCATGGCTGTATTGGCTATGTTGCAATGCAGTTTGAATGTGCTGTTGTAGTTTGTACCGGTCTGAGGGTGTCAGTTTTACACCTTCTGGTAAGAGAGAATCTGCTGAAAGTAAGTGGCGAGCTTGTTCTACCAGTCCTTTGGCAGCTTGAGTAATTTCGACAACTACTTGATTCAGTAAGTCCTGAATCTGTTCAATCTGTATATCGCTCATGCTTTTATTTCCTTTTTTTACCACTTTTTCTTTGTGCTCGAACAGTGTCAGAAACTTAGTTTGATTTTAAAGTGTTAACTTATATTCAAGCATTTGATCTGTTAATGTATCAAGCAAATTTTGTGCCTGTTGAGCGGCGGCATCAGCATCCTGCTGTTGCAAACAAGCAAATAGTTTTAGGTATTCAGCAACAGTTTGCATATGAATTTTATCGTTTTTATACAATGTTGCAACCAGTGGCAGCCATTCTGCCTGAATAGCAAGCTCCTGATTGGCTAAACGTGAAGATTGCGCATAGGCTACAATCATCAACAAACATCGCATGTCCGTTTGGGCACGTACATCTGCAGACTGTGCATCTTGAAAAGTCAAGATCAGTTCATGCAGTTTGGACAACTGCTGAGGAGTTGTACGTTGCGTCACAAGTTTGGCACTATGCGATAAAATTGCACTATGAAACTCGCATAGATCAGCGAGATATTCGTTACTGACTTGACGTAAAGGCTGTTGCTGTAATACTTGATTGGCAGAAAGCTCACAAACAAAACTTCCACCATTTCGTCCACGACGCGTATCAATTAATCCTTTGACACGTAGCGTGTTCAGTGCTTCACGCACAGTTACAGGCGACACGCCCATAAGACGCGATAAATCAGCTTCGTTTGGAAGTTGTTCATTTGCTTCAAGCAACCCTGCAATAATGGCATTGCCTAATCGTTCCACGACCTGTTCAGAGCGTGTCGCTTGACCGATTGGTGCATATATAACGGTATGTGCTGTCATCGCTAGTTCTCGTCTAAATCAAGCATCATGCTTGATACGGTAGGCTAAAAAAGATAAAGCTTTCCATAAAACCCCTCGTTCCTATTATTTCCAAGCAGAATCGTGCTTATCTATATTTTCGAAATTCCATTTCTGATGTAGAAGATTGGCGTAAATAACTTAACTGACTTGCATTCCTGCATTGAATCGCCAAATTAATCATCTATCAATGTTTTATGGATGCAGCGATTATAACAAATCGTTTTTAAATTAATGTCGTTTCTTGAAAAATCAACGATAAATTGAGTGATTAAAATCAACCAATTGCATTAATCTCATACAGATATTCCAAATATCGTGCCATATCACGAAGACTCTGGATATATTTAAAAAATTATTAGTTTTTTTATACTGTGTTTTTTAATTCATATTAAATATAAGTTATTGTTTAATATGAATTAAAATTTAAATATGAAATATAATTTATTATACAAAATGTTATCCGATATAAAACTTTTCCAGTCTTTTAATCAGTATAATCTTAGCGCTTTTGTAAATAATGGACTTTCACCATAAATTTATAATTTTTCTTTTTCGATCAATTACTTTTTTTTAATCCCCTGCTTGAGAGAGTTATGTTTAACTCAAACTGTATTTTCTTTCAATCACATCAAAACACCATTGAAATATAAAGGTATATACTAAAATGCATAAGGTAATACTCATATCGAGTAGCAATGCATTCAAAAAACCTAAATTTAAACCACAGGCAATCAACGGCACACTAATAAACAGTAGCCCGCCTTCAAAACCGATCGCATGCAGAATACGTACCCAGATGCCACGTTGCAATTTTAAATGACCTTCCAATTTTTCAAACAGGTTGTTATAAACCACATTCCAACACACTGAAATAATCGCCATTGCCAACCCTAAACTTCCCGTGAGTTCCACAGGCATTTCAAACATATAACTTAATGCCAAAGTCATGATCAACAATAAAATACCTTCATAACTTAACGCATGAATCCATCTTTTCTTGGACAACAACATGAAATTTTCAGCTCTTTTTACTTGGAATCACTGCATTTTATTTTTATTATTCTGATTAATCGAATTAGATTCTTTCAAAATAATTGATAGATGAATATAAATGAATATTAATCAAGAACAACTCAATATCTTTAAAACTGTTATGGAAACAGGCTCTTTTTCTGCCGCTGCCCGTCAGCTTGGTAAAGTCCCCTCTGCGGTCAGCATGTCGATTGCCAATCTGGAAATTGATCTCAACTTACAGCTCTTTGAACGGGTTGGGCGTGAACCAAAACCGACCGCACAAGCTCAGGTACTTTATGAGAAAACCCTATATTTGCTGACAGAGATTCAGCAATGGGTACAGCATGCAAATGCTCTCAGTTATGGTCTGGAATCGACATTAAGTATTGTGGTGGTATCTGAACTAATTCATACCGAATGGACAGATTATATTGCCCTGCTCGAACAACAGTTTCCCACACTACAACTTGATATTTTTTCAGCACCACAAGAAGATGCTTTACGCATGCTGATGCAAGGACAAGTCCAGTTTGCCCTGATGTTTGAGCGAGAATATCTTGATCATCGTGAATCATTTATCGAGCTGAAGCGAGAAACCATTGTGCCTGTTGTCAGCTTGTCACACAACTTGGCAAAGCAAAATCAAATTCCACTAGAAAAACTACAGCGTTACCGTCAAGTGATTGTCACAGGGCGCGACCAGCATCTAAAACCCGAGCTATTGTTTTCGACTCAATACTGGCGCACCGATAACCATCAGCTTGCGCTTTCTTTGATTTTAAAAAATCTGGGTTGGGGATTATTACCATTGACCATGCTGGAACAAAACCCACATTTATATACCCAGTTGAAGATTCTGGATATTTTGGATATTACCCCACAACTTGAATATTACATTGACCTTGTTTGGAATAAAGAAGCGAAACTGGGACAAGCCAGTCAATTTTTAATTGATTTTGTTCGGCAGCAGCGTCTTAAAAAAGTGCAATAAAACACATCTTTTTTGCAAAAACCTATGCTATAACTAGATGGATTCAAAACATGATCGAACAGTTTAAACAATGACAGATTCTTCTTTATCCCAATTAAAAAAATTGACAACCATTGTTGCTGACAGCAGCGACTTAAGTGCGATTGAACAATTCCGCCCACTCGATGCAACCACGAACCCTTCTTTGATTACTGCAGCAGCAGCCCAAGAAAGCAGCCGAGAACTGATTGAAGCAGCTTATACCCAAGCGAAACAAGAAGGTTTATGCGCTGATGAGTTGATTGAACGTACGATTGATATTTTAACTGTCAAGTTTGGTGTAGAAATTCTAAAACTTATTGAAGGACGTGTTTCAACTGAAGTTGATGCAAGTTTATCTTACGATACCGACGCAACCATTGCCAAAGCCAAAGAATTACTGGCATTGTATAAAAGTTATGGTATTGATCAAAACCGCATCCTGATTAAAATTGCTTCGACATGGGAAGGAATTCAGGCAGCGAAAGTACTTGAGGCTGAAGGCATTCACTGTAACTTGACGCTATTGTTTGGTTCTCATCAAGCTAAAGCCTGTGCAGATGCCAAAGTCACCCTAATCTCACCGTTTGTTGGGCGTATTTTGGACTGGTATAAAAAAGCAGAAAATGTTGACCATTATCCAATCGAACAAGATCCAGGTGTGCTATCGGTTAAGGCTATTTTTAACGACTATAAAACCCATGGTATTCAAACTGAAGTGATGGGCGCAAGTTTCCGCAGCACTGAACAAGTTCTGGCTTTAGCAGGTTGTGACTTATTAACCGTTGCGCCAAATTTACTGGCCCAACTGAGTGAAGATCAACGTCAGGTCACTGCTCAATTAGTTCCAACACAAAACATTATTCCTGCTGAAGCGGAACTGACTGAAGCAGAATTTAAGCATCAGCTTGAACATGACCTCATGGCATTTCAGTTATTACAGGCAGGTATTGATGGATTTATTAAAGCTCGTGAGCAACTCAGTGCTTTATTAAGACAATCTTTTGGCATAACTGCCGAATTAAAGAACTAAAATATATTCTCTTTCTTATAGCAACCGAAACTGATTTAAACAGTTTCGGTTTTATTTATGGTCGGTTATCGTGTTTGGGATTATTGATTTACCAAGATTTATTATTGGTACGATTTTAATTGTTTTACTTCCTGGTCCAAATTCCTTATATCTGTTAGCAACAGCTTCGCGTTATGGAATCAAACGAGGCTATCAAGCTGCTCTTGGCATTTTAACAGGAGACAGCATACTGATTTTGGCGACAGTGTTAGGTGCTGTGTCTCTAATCCATGCTTACCCAGTCATCTTTACGATTCTGAAAGTATTGGGTGCAGGTTATTTGGCATATTTAGGCATTAAACTGTTTTTACACAGTATTGGTATTTGGAAAAATGCTAAAAATCCAGTTGTTGTAACCGAAGCCACATCAACAAGTGAACCTGTTATGAATGCGTTGCACCCATTTCGTACCGCCTTAACCATCAGTTTACTAAACCCTAAAGCCATTTTATTTTTTCTGTCTTTTTTTGTGCAATTCGTTGACCCAAATAGTTCTGCACCGATGCTCAGTTTTCTGATTCTTGCCGTGATTTTACAGTTCATTAGTTTCAGTTACTTAACCAGCCTGATTTTTGGTGGCAGAAAATTGGCGCGTTACTTTTCCCAGCAGCAGCGCCTTGCAAGTCTGGCCACCTGTGCAGTTGGTATTTTATTTTTAACTTTTGGCGCAAAGCTCGCTTTTTCAACTATTTAACTTAATGCCCAACTGTTTTTGAAAATAAGTTCATAATTAATACACCTGCAATAATAAACCCGATACCAATAA
This sequence comes from Acinetobacter brisouioides, assembly GCF_004331075.1. GTDB lineage: Bacteria > Pseudomonadota > Gammaproteobacteria > Pseudomonadales > Moraxellaceae > Acinetobacter. Next base: position 83,413 of record NZ_SJNX01000009.1, read on the forward strand.
ATGCAGGTGTATCTAGAGCTTGCTTAAATACGTAATAGCCAATCATTGTTGTAAATACAATGCCAACTCCACTCCAGATGGCATAGACTACCCCAATATTAAGCGTTTTGGTGACCTGAGAAAGTGCATAAAATGATGCGCTATAAAAAATAATCACCAAGAGCGATGGCAATAATTTGCTAAAGCCTTCTGATTTAACCAGAAAAGTTGTTCCTAAAACTTCGGCAATAATTGCAAAAGCTAAAATGATATAAGCATAAAACATCGAACTCGTGAAAACCCCTAAAAATACAATTCACTCTGAAGATACCATAACTACTATAACCACTATAACCAATGACTTAATTTAGCATCACAGCACAACCGTTCTGAAAGAACAAGTCATCATCATTCCAAATAACAAAGCACCCGAAGGTGCTTTACTTATTTCATTAAATAGCCCAATTAAACATCTGTCCAAAGGCATACACGATGGTGATTAGCATTAATACAGATGATGACGTTAATAATAATTCTAAAGTTGTCATAGCCCACCTCTCTCAGGTAAGTTGAATATTTTTTATACAATATTTTAAGAAACAATTCAATAACAAAAAAATATAATTTTATAATCTTTAAATACTCAAAATTGCATTCATTAACTTTTTTATACAACATTAAATTCAACCATGTATTTGTATCATCAATAATTTTTCTCTGATACGCAGGTAAATTTAATTTTAATATTCTTTCGCATCGCTTAAAAATACTGTGATGAAATACACAAAATTAGATCATCCTATTAATACAAAATTTAAAATGTATAGGGAGAAAAATAATCAAAGATTTAGGTAAACAGCATCTACTGTCTACCTAAACCATTCACATTAAAATGTTTAATTTTCAATAACTTTATAAATTTTACAATTGGCTTCACTTTGAAAGAGCAATTCGATTGATGGTAAAATCCGTTCTCCATAAATTTCAATAAAATCAACTTTTTGCTCTAAAGAATACTGCCCAGAATCATCTCCATCTGCCAATTCTTTCAATACAGCTTTTGCCATATGGTACACATTAAATTGATCTTTTACTTGAATATGAATCGTTCGCATAACTCGATCCCTCATCCTGATCTAATTGGTGATTTTTTTATAGCACAAATCTTCAAATGAGAATTTTTTGTAATTGTTAAAATTCTTCGCATTGTGATCAGTTTGTAAAAATATAAGTGAGTTATTCTGTGTCAAAAAAGTCGTATTGATAACAAGATTGCAAGGCTAAGTAAGCTCACACATTCAGAAATTTCAATACTAGCCCCCACGGTATCGCCTGTGATTCCACCTAAACGGTGTACAAATACATGACGCAAATACCCCAAACAGCTACAAAATACGGCTACAACCGCAAGCCCTACCCATCCTAAGCTGCTACATGCAAACAGACAAATAAGCGATATGAGCCATAAAAGCTTGCGAGGTAAATCCTGTAAAAAGGATGAACCCAATCCATGTGCTCGTACATAGTCACAAGTCAGAAATAAAAATAAGGCTGTTAAGCGCCCAAGGACAGGAATCATCACCAACCCATACAGATGCTGGGTTTGTAAAATGACATAAATGCTGGAAAATTTGAGCAGTAAATTCAAAACCAGACTCAACACCCCAATTGGTCCACACTGTGGGTCTTTCATGATCTTTAAAGTACGTTCACGATCACCATATCCGCCGACCCAAGCATCAGCCGTATCTGCCAAGCCATCCAGATGCAGACCACCCGTTATAATAACCCAAACCGTTAAAATCAGGCTAGCGGAAAGCAAAACAGGTAAATGAATATAATTGAGTCCCCAAGCTAGCCCAAAAATTAGACCACCGAGTAACAAACCAATCACAGGATAAAAAGCGAGTGAATAAGCATTTTGCTGTGGGCTGGGTAACTGTTTGAGCTGTATGGGGAAAATGGTTAGAAACTGTAATGCTATCCAAAATGGCATCATAGGATTTACTCTTGAATAGACAGTTGCAAGTATTCATTTTGCTTGAGATATATGGCTTGAATACTGGCAAGTTCAGCAGGCATAGTCAGCAGTTGAGTGAGTGGTTGTTGTTGAGCCATACATTTCAACCACTTAATCACACCACCATGACAAACCAGCAATACCTTTTGCCACTGTTGCTGCTGTGCCTGATTAAGCAGCATTTGGCAGCCTTGCTGCAATCTGTTCTGAAAACCCAGTAAATTTTCCCCTTGTGGTGGCGCATACTGACAAGGGTCTTGCCAAAACTGCCCTAACTGTTCTGGCTGAGTTTCATGAATATGTTGTAAAGTCAGACCTTCCCAATCCCCAAAATACAACTCTTTAAATTGCGGCATCGTAACGAGAGGCAAACCAAACTGCTGCTGCACATCTTGAGCAAAACTGAGGCAGCGCTGTAAGGGTGATGCCACTATTGCATCCCAAACAGAATGCTGTTGTAAATATAAGGCTATCGTATCCTGCATTTGTTGGCGGCCTTCGACAGTCAGGGCATCATCTAGATGCCCACGTAAGGTATGCCCCTGCGTTGTTTGCCCATGCCGTAACACATCCAGTTGCAGCATTTATTGCTTTTCACCTGTCACAGCAGCTTGCTGAAAGGTTGCCATTTCATTGTGCAACACACATGCCATTTTGAGTACACCCAGCGCAACACCTGCACCACTTCCCTCACCCAAACGCAAGTTCAATTGCAAAATTGGCTGTGCATGTAACTCTTTTAAAATACGGCGATGCCCATATTCCGCAGACTGATGCCCGAACAGCATCCATGCACGGACTTTAGGTTGAATCTGTACTGCAATTAAAGCAGCTACAGAGCTAATAAAACCATCAATCAGCATAGGAATGCCAACTTGTGCACAGCGTAAATAAGCCCCAACCATTGCAGCAATTTCAAAACCACCGACTGCCGCTAAAATTTTAATTGGATCTGCCTGTACATCAGGTTGATGTAATTCAATCGCTTGCTGAATCACCTGTTTTTTATGTTGCAATTTAGCGTGATCAATACCAGTTCCTACGCCCGTTAGGACTTCAGCAGGTTCATTTAACAACAAACATGCTAGTGCTGATGCCGAACAAGTATTCCCAATCCCCATTTCACCTGCGATAAACAAATTACTATGCTGTTCTACCGCCTGATCGACACTATTTTTACCAATTGTCATCGCAGCGATACATTGGGTTTCACTCATGGCAACTGTTTTTACAAAATTCTGTGTTCCTGCGGCAATTGGATGCTGCTGCACGCCTAGGTAATCATAAGCCTCACCAACTGTTCCACAGTCAATCACCTGCAGATGAGCCTGATACTGTCGGGCGATTACACTAATTGAAGCACCGCCTGAGGTAAAGTTCTGAAGCATTTGCCGAGTTACAGCTTGCGGATAAGCAGAAATATTCTCCTGCATCACGCCATGATCTCCTGCAAACAAGCTAATCCAGACATGATCAATATTTGGCTGCTCGGTACGCTGCAAACCTGCCAAGGTGACTGCCAATTCTTCCAAATCCCCCAATGCGCCAGCAGGTTTTGTCAGTTGCGCCTGTCTTTCCAATGCTTTTTCTTTAAATGCGTCATCAATATTGCGACACGGCTGTAACCACCAACTCATTTTTCTACTCCTTTCAATTGCATCGGAAATCCTGCAACGCAAAATACCGCGTTTTGACAAATCTGTCCCAAAGCCTGATGTAAACGCCCAGACTCATCGACAAAACGACGGGTAATTTCCCCTAACGGCACAACCCCAAGCCCCGTTTCATTGCTAACCAAAATAATTTCCGACTTCAAATTTGGTAATAATTCCAATAATTTCAAACACTCACGTTTCTGAACTTCAGGATCTTGTGCATAAAGCAGATTACTCATCCAAACTGTTAAGCAATCCACCAAAATCACCTGATTTTCACGATCGAGTGCCTGTAAACGTTCTGCCAAATAGATAGGCTCTTCAACCAAGTGCCAATCCTGACCTCGCCGCTGCTGATGATGGTAGATACGTTCTTGCATTTCCTGATCAACTGCCTGAGCCGTGGCAATATACACGCGCGGTTTTTGTGTTGCCAGTGCAAGCTGTTCAGCATAATGGCTTTTTCCTGAACGCGCTCCCCCCAATACTAAATGCAACATAAATAAAACTAACCTAAATGAAAATGATAATGTGCAGACAATTCACCTTGTAATTGGCGTGTCTGATATGAACCAAAGGTCAAATATCGAAATTTAACTGTCCATGGTTGAACTGGTATTTGCTCAATTTGTTCTAAAATTGGATTGGCAGCAAACTCATCTCGATACAGGCCTAGCGTTACGTGCGGACAGTAAATAATCGCATCAATTTCTTTTGCAACAGGCCAAAAACAGCGGCGTAGCTGCAATAAAATATTTTGTTCATCAATTACCTCGACAAATAAAGCACTTTGGAAGCTGCGTACCCGCCCCAGTTTAAGCTCAAAAGTATTCGCCTGTAGTTGTTGTAACAATTCAATCTGTTGCTTAAGCTGGCGTTCATGAAAATGATCAGATAAATGCTGTAAATGAAATGGTGATTGCCAAAACCCGCAGACAAACAATGTAATATGCCACCGTCGACGGTTAGGCATATACAGATAAGCTTGAAATTGCTGTTGTATTTGCTTTAAATATTCACTACAGGCAGCATCGTCTATCTCTAAATACCAGAGAGAAAATTGATCTCTTCCTTTATGCCAATCTGAATAATCTGCATCCAGACTTGCAAATGTATGGCTGTTGGGCTGTAAAAACATGGCTAAAACAGCATAATTCCAACATAGCGATATAAATCTGCTACTCCCAATTCCATTTTATAAATAAACAACTGCTCTACCTGAGCATGAGTGATTTCTTCAAATACATTCATTTCTTGCGTATGAATATCATCGACCGAATGTGGCAAGCAATGCTCAAACTGATCTGCAATATATTCAAATCCCAAATCCATCGCAATAAATGCCGTATGCTCGCAAGGCTGTATATACTGTTCTTCTTCCCAATTCAGCACAACATGCTGACAATAAGGACAAGCAAGATTTGCCTGCTCACCCTGAATTTCAATAAGCTGGTAATTCATAAAATATCATTTTTTTTCGGTGGTATAGTTTAAAATATTTTAAGATAAATAGCATTGTATACTTTGAAATTGGTTATAATTTTGGCAAAAAGAGTGGAACATCTTTCAAGGAACTCAACATGGCAACTCTAGAAAAAGCCATTACATTTGCAACACGCAAACATGCAGGACAGGTCGATAAAGCTGGTCAACCTTATATTCTTCATCCACTGCGTTTAATGCTAAAAATGAAAAACGAAGTACAGCAAATAGTCGCTGTACTACATGATGTCATAGAAGATACCGATGCAACAATTGTCGATCTCATCTCCTTGGGGTTTAATCAAGATGTTATTGATGCGGTTTGTGCACTCACCAAAAAAGAAGGCGAAAATCGTATAGAAGCTGCATGGCGTGCTGTCAAAAATCCAATTGCACGAGAAGTCAAACTTGCCGATGTTGCAGACAATATGGATCTGAGTCGAATTACCCACCCAACTGAACGGGACTTTTTACATCTAAAAGAGTATCAGCAGGTTCAAGAAATCTTGCAGCATGGCATTTAAAACTTGTATCTGTTTATAAGAACGTATATTTTCTAAATACTTTATCTCTCAGGTCGGCTTTGTAATGCTCAGCGATTTAGATGATTTTTACTGTTTTGCTTTGGTCGTTGAACATGGCGGGTTCAGTGCAGCCGAACGTGCTACAGACATTCCCAAATCTAAATTAAGTCGTCGTGTATATAATTTAGAGGAACATTTAGGTGTTCGCCTGATTCAGCGCAGTTCACGTCATTTTGCTGTGACTGATATCGGCATGAATATTTACCGACATGCTCAAGTCATGATGAATGCCGCGCAAGCAGCACATGATCTCATCGACCATCTGAGTGTTGAACCGAGAGGTATTGTCAAAGTGAGCGTACCTGTTTCGGTCGCCCAAAATGAATTTACCAAGATTCTTCCTGATTTCCTGAAGCGTTACCCAGAAATTCGTTTGCAACTGATCGTTAGCAATCGTCGTGTCGATGTCATTAATGAAGGGGTTGATGTCGCCTTACGTGTTCGTGCAAAAATTGATGATGATCCTGGACTGATTGTGCGTAAATTTGACCGACATGAACAACATCTTTTTGCTAGTCAGGCTTATCTGAATCAGTATGGTGATTTGAAAAGTCCAGAAGAATTAAGTGAGCACAAAGTACTGAGTATGGTAGATGAACATGCTGACCAGTTTATGGTGTTACATAATCAACAAAATCAACCAACTAAAATTAAAATCAACCCAATTGTGATGGGTTCAGACTTAATAATGCTATGCCAACTGGCTCGACAAAATTGTGGTATTGCTTTATTACCCGACTCCATTGCGGCTGACTATGTCAAAACAGGTGAACTCGTTCGTGTTTTACCTGAATGGAAAGCACCTCATGGTATTTTACATGCAGTTTATCCTTCCCGACGCGGCATGTTACCTGCGGTTCGAGTTTTTATTGATTATTTGGTAGAACATCTAACATACAAAGATGGTATTGATGTTCTTTAAAAGAACTAGCTAATTATCATTAGATTAAAGTTTATATATTAAACTTTAATCTAATACAGCAATATCTCCATTATTTACCCTTAATATATTGATAAATTAGCAACAAATAAGATATTGGTCAGAAAAGATATTCTCCCCAATTTCTATGTTTAAAAATCTGACAATCTATTTATCCGTATGGTTTTTTATCTGTACAAATAAAGGTGAATTTTAATATGTCAGGTTCAATTTACTTAGCTTGATAACGTATTATTTTTATTCATGACAAATACACAAACAAAATAATATGCGCCAAGCACAATCAACTGGAGAAATCTCGTGAAAACCCAATTAATGGCAATCACTTTAGCAATGACTACCGCCTTATCCGCAGGTGCAGCATTTGCAGACCCAAATGATGACCACCGTGGCGGCCCTCAACAAAACCAACTAAATGATCGTCGTGACGGTGGTGGCTATCAACAGCAACAATCCAATGATCGTCGTGACGGTAATTACCAACAGCATCAATCAAACGATCGTCGTGATGGTGATTATCAACAACATCAGTCAAACGATCGTCGCGACAATCATCAGCAAGACCATCACTGGAATACGCCTCGTTACCAACAAAACCATCAAGCTTATCGACATGATATGCCACGACCAGGCCAAGAATGGCGTAGAGGTGGACGCGTTCCGTCTCAATACCGTGGTAACGAATACCAAGTCCGTGACTGGCGTTCACATGACTTACCAGCACCTCCACGTGGTCATCGTTGGGTTCGCGTTAATGGTGACTACGTTCTTATTGCCATCGCAACAGGCGTAATTGCACAAATCTTGCTTGGCGGACACTAATCCTCTCTGTAAGTAGCCCAAAGCACCGATAAATAGGTGCTTTTTTTTATTCAAACATATTGAGTTGAGGTGTTCGTTTAATTGGTTTTTGTTTGAGCACATGCAAACATTCAAATTCATCGACAGGAAAGCCCTCGGTTTAGGAATGGGAAATATTCACTTGCCGACATTTGCCACCAAATTGTGATTCGAGTGCCATACGCCATCTCAATAGACATAAAAAAAGCGCCTAAGGCGCTTAATCGAACACTCCAAAGCTTGTGTAATTGCTGTGCGTTATTAATGAGTTTCATTCTTTCATTCCTAATTTTTCTTTGATGTATCTTGAAAATTTTACCGTTCCGATATAACCGATAAACCCACTGGCAAGAATGCCAATGCCACTCGGAAAATTGAGCCATGACAAGGCACCATTGATGCCAAGCGCGAACAGTGCGCACATTAATGCCTCTAACCAGTCTGATTTTCCATGCATTTGTGCTGTTCGAAATAAAGCCATAAAGAAAGCCACAATCACCCCCACTACGGTTGCCCCATTCTGAGCAATCAGGTCGCCCAAGTTGGATAAAAAATGCTCCACGATTACCCCCTTATTTTTAGCAATAAAAAAGCGCCAAAAGGTGCTTTGATTGATTTTAGTTAGTTGGAGTTGGAAGTACGAATAAAGGCAACACCAGCGGTAACTGTTGAGCCAGTGTTGTTGTAAATGGCATAGTTAGAGCCATTCCACTGAATACTTATTTTACCACTTGCAGGGCTAGTTGTTGGTGCCACCCAAATGTTAGCTGGGGTAATTTGAGCAACCACACCAGAACCAATTGAGTAAACACCTACGTTATTACCACCATTGTTATTGGTGGCAATCACCAAGCCAGAACCAATAGGTAAGGTTGCATTACCACCATTTGCAATTGAAATTGTCGCACTGCTTCCTGATGTATCTAGTGCTGGCTGGCTTGTTGCTGGTGTATTGGTCACATAGGAGTTGGCATAGTGATTCATGATGGTGTTAGCGTTAACCTGACCAACAGTATTGCTTGCGACAATAGGCTGGCCATTTACCGCAGTATTTGCAAATGCCGAGTTAATACCCCACTGGCCATTGTTCACAATGTCTGTCGAACTGGAAATTAATACCTTCGAAGAAGCATCGTCAATCAGAATGCCATTCTGATTGTTATTGGCAATATGCGGACTAAGTACATTGATATAACAGCTAGGCCAGCTATGGACATGAATGCCATTACCTGCTTTTGAACCAGTGACAGCGCCATAAATTGAAATCTGACAATATTGAGCAATGTTGGCTAGTGTGTCATTAATGTAGTAGTTATCACCCGTCTGAGGCTGGTCAGTAATAAACTGAGAACCAAAACCGATCTCTTGGTTTTTGTAGTTTTGAATCGCATTATCGATGACTACGTTCTGGTTATTAAAAGTAACCATCATTTTGTCAAAGTAAGCGTTATCAAAACCACCACCGATGTGAATGCCTGTTGTACCGCCAGATACTTTTCCGCGCGTTACCCAGAGGTCAAACTGCGGGTAAGAACACGCTACACCGCAACCACTAGCACGAATACCCTCACCCTGAACTTGAATTTCAAAATCTTCAAGCGTCTGAAAGTCGGTTGAGTAGTATTCAATGCCATGATAAAGATTATGATTCGGGTCATGACTCGCACCCAAAGCAATATCTTTTATACGGATCTGCGCTGACCATTTGATGAATAGCGCATCACCACCAGTCATCACAGTATTGCTGCGAATACCAAACCCGCTGAGGTTCATTGAATTCGCAATCGCTGTTGATGAAGTACCAATAAGGCTGATCAGGTTGTTTGTTGTATTGGTGCCAGCATAAACAAATATACTATTGTACTTCCCAGCCCCAGTGATTGACGTGAAAGAGTTAGGCAGAGTTAATGCTGAAGTAAACATGTACTTGCCATAAGGGATATAGCCAGTGCCATTTTGAATTGCAGACAACCATGAGTTGATCGCGGAAGTATTATCTGTTCCGTAGGTATATGTTGCCTCAGATACAGTGGTTGAGGCATTAACTGCAAGCGTTACCGATGTCGCACTGTTAAAAGCTGAAATGGTTGTCAGCAAGGGTGCGCCGGATGATCCAGCACCATTCACTTCAATGGCTTTACCGACGTCAGTAGATACAAATGATGCGCTGCTTGATGTAAAAGTGGCTGCACCAGATGTTATTGCACCATCGGCACCACTAATAGCATCACCTTTTCCACCAAAATCTTGCAGTGAAACATGCTCGCCAAATTTGCTTTGGTAGGTACGAGCTACAGCCCCAGCAGGACTAGCCTGATAGCTAATTGTTGGGTTTGGGGTGGAGACGTTAATATTTTGAAAGTAATCAGTCGTCGCATAGCAATAATTCACCATGCAAAACAACATGAATAAAGCCTTAATCAAGCTATTCATAAAACAATCCTTAAGGGCAGGTTTTCTGGTTAACAGCTACGAGATAGGTTGAATCCTGCATTAGTCGCAATATCAGACCTGTATTGGCTGGAATGGTGAATGTCATCGTCCACGTACTACCCGACTGACTGGTATTGGTGCCAGTGTACTGGGTATTACTTACCAACTGTAGCGTCTGAGTGTTTACTAATTTGTTGGTAAACATGAAGTCAGCGGTAATCACCCCCGCACCAATGTTTAGTGTTGATATGCTTAATGCTGCACCAGATGGTGCCAATAGCTGTTGATAGCTGTTTGTGGCTGTCAGATACATCGTCCCCGACAACGGTACGTTTGCTGTGGCATTAGTGACGGCTGGTGCAATCGTACCTGCTGCCGGACAACAGAACACAATATCGTTAATATTCCAGCTTTGAATTGCTGTACCTTCTTGCCCGCGCAGTACAGTCAAGATGCTGCCTGAGATAGCTGTAACATAACAGATTTCAAACTTGGTGCGAGTAGCAGCATCAGTGATTGTTACCGGAACCATTTGTCCATTCTGCAACCCAGGTAATCCAATAGATGAAACCACTGTTATAGAATTAGAAGAGGTTGCTAATGCAACCCCTAAAGTGCTACTGTAATTATTGGCAAATACAAAATCATTCATTTGATCGCCCTGTATAAGTTACTTGTGTGGCTACAGGTGAGGCCTTATCTTCCACTTGGTTTTCAATGATTAATTGCCCACCCTCAACCATTACAGATCCACCATCGGCAATGCTACCAATCGCATGTAACCACTGCTCATCGGTTATATCAATACAATCGCTCGGTGCTTGAGTGTTTTCATTAAAATAAAATGCTTTTGTTGACTCACTATATTTCATTACTTCCACCGCCCTTTTGCAAAATACTGAAACCCTACCGTTTGAGATCCTGCGTAAGCTGTAAACCCTGTATTGGTTGGCAAAGTTGTTCCTATCGCAACTGGTGATGCGGAACCGTTGGAATAACACGTTGCCAAAACGCCATAACAAGTTGTAAATGCAACAGGAAAATTAACTGCTAATTCGCTAGATGTAACACTAACAACATACCCAAATATCTCCATATAACCATCGCCATACTGGACAATGGTACCTCCTGGATATGTAGTTACAGTCGTATTTAGTTGGTTCTGTAAATTGGTTATATCTACATTTATTGAGGTTAGATAAGTTCCATCTTGTTTTAGCAGTAATGTTAACTGGCTATTTGCTGGGACAGTAATATTTGTTGTCCAGACACCCGCATTCAGCGTCCCAGTTGCACCTGTGTATTGGGTATTGCTTACCAGCTGAAGTGTTTGTGCAAATGACGATTGATTATCAAATAACACATCAATGGTTACACAGCTTGGTGCAATATTTAATACTGTGGTTTGGGTTGTTGAAACTGTCGATGGCGCTGTAATTCGCGCAAATGCCGCCTCACTTGATAAGTATGTCGTTCCTGATACTGGAACAACTAAAGCCACATTACCAATTGCTGGTGATACAGAACCAGCCGTTGGCTCACAATACGCAATATCACCAGCCAGCCAGCCAGCTTTGTGCAGTGGTACCTTCTTGTCCACGCAGTACTGTTAATGTATTACCACTGATTGCAGTAACGTAACATACCTCAAAAACACTTTTGGTCGCGTTTGATGCAGCACTGGCAGCCAAAGCTGTGTTTACATTATTGGCAAAGATAAAATTAATCATGTCACACCGTTGTCATCGTAATATTTACCCCTAGCGGCAAGGGGACTTGATTGGCTTGAATGAGTTGTATAAGGATTTGCGAAGAGGGGGATTTTGGTGCTTTTATTAAAATATTGTCGCCCGTTATGGTGATGCTAATATTTGAAACAAGTCCTATATCAATATCAGCACCATTCAAACCATAGCAAAACCGAGCAACACGCCTACGCAGCCAATTCAAAGACATTTGAAACCCATCTCCACGGTATAAAATCCATGTCGCTAATCGCTTGTATGTGTCATCAGATGCTACGGTATAAGCTGGCGCGGTAGTTGCACCACCCGAATTAGCTACAGATGAAAAATAACCAAATGGCCGGGTGTTATAAGTTACTGTTTCATAAGGGCCAACAATCGTAAATGCTGATGTATTGCCATTTGCATTTATTTTGGTTGGAATATCAAAGCCATTCCAAGGTGCTGTATTCCCCCCTGCTGGCGGTGGTGATTGATTAATTAATCCAAATATTGGACGATAAATCCCATAAATACCCACCAGTATCCAATCAAGTAGCTGCTCATAAATCATGGGCGATGTATAAATCGCCAATGGTGTCTGATTGCGCCAATCCAAATAGTTTTGAGCAGTGTTATTAAACGCATCGACAAAAGCCTGTAGGTCATCATCATCCGCGTACTGTTGATACAGATAACTCTTAATGATTTGCATCATTGGTGAGTTAAAGTTCTCTATACTCATTGCGCCACCGATACGCCTGTAGCCGGACAAAAGAAGTATGATTCAGGGTCACCAGTAACCAGTTGAGTTCCAGCGGATGGTGGTGTAAGCACCCCATTAATGTAGATTTGAAATGTTAATGTTGATAAATATTGCTGCGGTAAAATGCTTGCAACCGATTCCTGAAAGATTGCTTGCATCTGCAGAATATTGATTGCTTGGCCCACCACAATACTATTTAAGTAATTTACTAGTGCAACAGAAGCTAACTGATTGACAGCAGAGCTTCCTGTGAAATTCGGCAAGTCGGTATTCCAGACAACACTAGCGGTTACGGTTTGTTGAGGTGGATTTACGAATGTAATGTTGTAGCTATTTGGTGCATCAGTAACGGATACGGTGATATTTCGTGCTGTGGTTGCTGAGCCTACAAAGTTGTTAATATCCATTGCACCAAGGTAAATTGCCCCAGCAATAGCATAAGGATCCCCCCCGCCGCAAATCACCTCCCAGTTTGCACCGTTTTGAATAATTGAAATCAAGCGAGGGTTTAGAATCGCTTCAAGCAATGATTTAATGTAAGCAGGTGTTCCATGCCCCGTCTTATTCCATGCTTGCCAAATGCGACTACGATAGCTATTAACCTGCTCAGCCCCCGTACCCGTTGTACCTGTTGATGTATTGTTAACAGTTAATGTGTAGCCAGAAGGTACCGAAGTTATAACCTGATTAACTGTGTTTACAGGAACAGCCCACGACCCAGCTTGATTTGCCACGCAATAGACTGGTTGTGATAAACCAGAGCTACCAATAATCGCACCATCCTGTACAACATATTGATTTGTACCATCGCCAACAATAAAACCCTGTTGAACTACAAATCCCGGTAACCCCTCGAATACAACATATACGCTGGTATTGGTTGGTTGGCCTTGCGGAATACCAAACATCGCTCCCATCTGAGCCAAGATAAATGGTGGTGCAGCGTATGGGGATACTCTACTCACCAAATCAACAACAGCTTGGTCTATCATCAACATTGCACCAACATCGGTTGAACTAATGTCTTCGATCAATGTACCCGGTAAATTAGCTGTGTAGTCTGGATTGGTTGAAGCAACATAGGCCAGCAAATTGGTAAGCAGAGTTGTTGCTGGTGTTGGTGCTGGACCAGAAGCAGTCATGTTTAGGTTATATGTCATATCGGTATCGCTGCGCTAAGAGTTGACCCCTGATGGGTGATTGCTGTCACGTTGTATGTTGGGGGATCTACCCCTTGTTGCCGCGTAATATTTAATGACGCAAAATATTGGGCGTACTGTGACTGCAGTTGTGCTACATAAAAATCAGGGTAGACCTGTGTCACAATGGTTTGATACTGCGGAATACCTACATTTCCATAGAATGGGCTTTCCTGTAAAACCAACTTAATTGCCTGTGCAAGCGCAGTAACATAAACAGCATCATTAAAACCCTTCGCATCAATAGTAACCACAACCCAGCTTTTTGAACCATTTGGATTTGTGATTCTTCCGTAAACTCTTATGATGTTGGCCCACCCGTATTTGTTGGAGCGCCTGTACCCGGTGTGTATTGGTGTTTGTGTGTTTCAAACTCAACACCATCAATAAAGATACCAGATTCATTTAGCTCTAATGTGTGCGTTCCAAACTTCATAGTGATACTAGATTTATTAACTGTTATTTTTGATGAACCATCCTCTGTTTGAGCAATCACACCATTGGGGCCTTGCATCAACACAGCACCTTCATCCGGTTTTTCTTGCTGTGTATTGCTGATTGGCACAAAAACCAATGCGGATAAGTTTGAAGGTGTCATCATGTTTGGTGTAGCACTACCAAGCCCTGATACTGCACCATGATACACATCAACAGGCATGGTCATGCCTTTGTCGCCAACTTGTGTGGGTGTTTGCAACCACTGACTTTCAGCCTTTGGAATAGTGATTGGTGGCAATGTCCAAGGGGATGTATCTACTTCAAATACCACGGTAACAATTTGGTTATTTACAGCAGTAACATGACAAGGGAGAGATTTTCCTAATTTTTTAATCGCTTCTGCTGCACGCCCAATTGCAACTTGGTTATCCCACTACCCTTTAGCGGATCAAGCACATTAAAGCTAATATCGCTTTTGTATAGCGATTTGTAATCGATTGGTTTTTCTGGGTGGTCGGAATATACGGCGAGTGATGAAATGCCATAAATACGGCTAGTCCTCATCACGTTGCGAATAATTAAATCAGCACCAGTTTTTCCAATAGTTTTCCATTCCTGATTGAACGCTTTTACCAAGTCATCATTGATCGCAACATCAACTATGATTTCGCGCGGTTTAGCCTGTGCACGCTTGATTGGCTCTTCTGCCATTTTTGCGCCCAAGGGGTGGTATGAGTAAATCGCCTTACACACTTGGTAAGATGGTGAAGAACCCGGCATGATGTCATTGGTTGCCAATAAGTCCATGAGCTGGGTAGATAGGCTTGAGGTCAGCCCCAAGCTTGAAGCCCCACTTGTATCTGGATTTGACGACATAAGATTACCAACCGTTTGCATCGCCTAGCGCAATCGCTACGCCATAAGTGAATGTATCAAGCAAGTCCATGCCGTGAGGTGTTTTCACCCCCATTCGATAACCACAGACTTGGGAAATTAAATGATTTCGTGTTTGACCTTTAAAATTAATTACTTTGTTGTGCGCATAAGTCGAAAACTTCACATCACCGCGATAAACATAGCCAGACACGCTTAGCGCACGCCCATCTTTTCCCAGTGAGGTAAGCTTCTCATCAATCGGATATGCAACAATGCCACGGCGTGCCGCTTGTTGTAGCAATACAATCCCTGATGCTTTATCTTCAATCCAAGCGCCAAATATCCCTCACGAGCACCGCATTGACGCTCCAAATCTTCACCACGCTGCGCAACGCTAGGCGGCCAATCCTCAAGGACAGCACCTTCAATTTGAACCAAGTCATAATCAAGGATAATTAACTTGTGGCCTGTATATTTGTTACGTGCGTAATATGTGACTGCCGTGCCGTCATGCTCTAAACCATCCTTAAGCGCAGTATCAATAACCACATAAACTTGGTCACAATTCTCAGGCATTGGGATAGATAAACCATCGACCAACATACTAGATTCAGAAAAGAACGCTGATCCATTCCAGTCTACGAACTCAGCTAAAAACTCTTGCTGGTACACAAGTGGAGCGTTCTCGACCTTTAATCGCGCCACACTGTTTTGATTTAGCATAGGGTTAGCCATCGTTGGAGCATGAAACTCAACCCATCCAAGTGTTTGGTCTGTGCAAGCTAAATAAAAGTAATTTTCAGGATCAATTACTTTGGGTGTGCCTGCAAGGATTGCGCTGCCATCGCGGTCAAGCAACGTAGGTCTTATCGCCTGTTCCCAGATCTCACGTAAGCCTTTAGCCTTTAAACTAGCCTCATCAATAATTGTTAAATCATAGTTACGTGAACGCCCAGCATCTTCATCCTCAAGCGACCAGAATTCAACACAGCCACCTGTCTTGGTTTCTATAATCCATTCAGTTTTTGATGAGCGCTCAATGACAGGTTTAAGTGTTTTTTTTACCCTTGCAAAAGTCGGATGTAACAACTTGAACGTAGGCGCAAACCAACCAACCTTTAATCCACGTGTAGCTTTTGCTGAGGCCCATTCTTCCAGTCCTGTGGTTTTACCAAAACGACGACCGGCACGAATAACGGAGAATTGAGGCAGGTTATTGTTAAGGATTGCTTTTTGACCGTCATGAAATTTTTTAAATTTTACGTAAGCGTTCATAACTATGCGTCCGGAGCATCAACCAAAACAATCTTGTTTTCACCCGCACCATCTTCACCTTTACGAATGCGCTGAATTTCTAACTTTTTAAGCTCAATATCTAATAACTGAATGTCATGCCCCTGCATTTCATCTTTAATCTGTTTGATGATGTTTTGCTTCATGACTTTGTTTTTACCCCAGTCTTCATACATTTTTTGTAATTCATTGAGGCGCACAGCTTTATTAGCTAAAGGAATGTCATAAATATTTGCCTTAAAATCCTTTCAGCTTTGCTCAAACAGCTCTTTTAATTTTTTGCTTAGATTGCGACCTGTGAATTTAGTAGGGTCGTAACCCTCACATTGTCTGCGGTCAATTTCAATTCCAAATCTTTGTTGGACAGCATCAGCAACTTGTTGAGGGGTTTTAAAGCAAGCAAGAGACTGAACTATAAAGATTTTAACAGGCTCTTTTAGTGCTACCATAAACACCTCTTTGTCATGCTACGTCCAACAAAATAGGCAAAAAAAAGACCAGCATATAGCCAGTCTTTCCACTTAAATTGACTTACTGTACTGATTTAAGTAAAGCCTTATCTATTTCTTCAATGTATTTTTTAGTGCAAATTTCAATAGCTTTATCGCGATAATCTTTAACAAGCGCATAGTCATTTGCTTTCCATGTTTCCAATGACTTAGGCTCACTAGTGTAGCTACACTCTTTGTTTGTAACACGCAGATTCACGCTAAAATCAACCGCACCTATAGGTAAAAATACATGCGTTTTAGCACCAAAATTCAAACTATAACCATTATCAACATTTTTATCGCTTGAGTTATATAGCAGAGACCAATATGGGCGAGCTGGCTCAAGTGTGATTTTGCGAATGTTATTTTTTTCCGTCTTTTGAATATTCTTGTATGCATTCAATGCCAAGTAATCATTAAGGTTTTTCTCAATATCTTCAGATGGATTTTTAAGCTTAGATCTATCTTGAATATCCTCAATAACATTGCCAACAAGTTCGTCTTTATAAATTGAGGTATTACTTCCTAGCAGTAACAGCCTAGCCACTTGAGCGGTAGATGTTTTAGCTCTAGTACCACGTGTAATGATTCTTAACTCTTTAGTATATGCATATTTATCATCAGATTTATTTTCTGAACTATTGTTTCGGTCTTTTTGGTAGTGAGGCAAAGATGCTACGGCTTGAGATAAACCTTCCGCTTGAGCAAACTCACTACAAGCACACAACAGGATAAGGCTAGTTCTTAAAAGTAATTTCATATTATGTCTTCTTTTACAACGATTTCTATTAAAATTTCCCAATAATATACATGAAATACCTAAATTATTTTAATTAAATATTTCACATAATTTTTCAATTAATCACACACGTCCCACAACACGCAGCAATATTCTTTTCTGATACAAACGGCGCTTGTTTTGCGACTTCAACAAGACGCTTGACGTTTTCGCTTGCTCCATAGCGTTTAACCACACCCACAAATTCTTCAACATCATGCCCAGCCAAATAATGCTTTGGCAGTCCAGTCATATCGCTATAAACAATCTCGCCATCGCCATCACGTTCAACACCGATGTGATATAGCTCATGCTCGATCAGCGCACAAAACGCAGTAACTGGCATCAGTGGTGATCAGGTAGATAGGCACAAAGCCAAACCAGTCACGCATTTGTTGCTCTTGTCGAGCCTTTTTCCAGCCACCCTGATTGAACATCACCTTTTCACACTGTCCAAGCACCATGCATTTTTTTGCAACGGAGGCAGATGATGCCCAAGCGAATGCTAGAAGCTCATCGTTGTCATGCAGCAGCTCGGCAATGTGGTCATGGTCAGGGTTATACAGCTCAGCACCAATCGTTAGAAAATTCTTGACCACCCATGCCTTTAGATCGGGTGCAGGTGCCAAGCGAATTGCTTCCTCATCCTCAGCTTGGTCAATCAGGTCTGTCGGTGGAAATGGTCTGATTTGTTCCATAGTCTCTTATCCAACAGATTGCCTCATTGAAAAACACTTCATGTGACTCAAATCGCTTAATGAAATACCCCATTTCTTCAGCATGGTCGTAACGATCCAAACTCCAAACCTTTTTAGCCAGCTTTCCACCACGACTACCTGACCACGATCCACCAGCTATCTCAATCAACAATTGCTTTCCGATAATGTGAAAATCAAAACGCCAGTGCTTTGTAGATTTAAACTGAAATTTCTTTTCAAACTTAATTCCAAGCTTTTCCAGTTGCTCAGTCAGTTTTCCTTCAGCTTCAAGGTATTTTTTTTTAGCTTTAGGCAACGGCGTATTTCTTGGCGGTTCTTTTTTAGTGAGCCGCTTGTATTGATCAATGTCCATTCAAAGCGGCCCGAATATTCTTAATCCGCTCTTTCAGCTTAACCATAATGCCATCAATCGCCAGCAACTCATCACGGGTCAAGCCAGTTCTTGATAAAGACTGATATTTGCTGAGTTCATCACAACAGTAATTCAAGTCTTTTTTTGATTGTACTTTGTCTGTCATGATGAATCCTTTTACTTATACCCAATCCGACGTTTCATCAAACGGCGTTTCTTTTGGCGCAATTTATTTTGTTTTGGCTTGCTCGAACTTGGCTCATTAAAAACTGGTAGTAACGTGGATGGATAACCCTGAATAGTCGTTGAAGCACCAAAAATTCCATGAGCCAATGCACTTAATAAAGCAACTTTAGAGAAACGCATTTTTATACCTGCAATAAAAAACCCAGCACGATGGCTGGGGGTATTTGAATCATGGTTTCTATAACTTTTGAATATCAATTTCTATCGAGCCCAATAAGTTAATTTTACCAACATTTTTTACTATGAATTCTTGATCCCGACCATCCGAATACTTCTTAAGTATTTTGTAACCTCTAAAAACTTTTGTTTCATGATCTGTGGTCCATATCTTTTTGTTGTTATCTATACGACAGCGAGACAATTTAGATTCATTACCATCAAGGTCGATAATAATTAGCGTATCTGGGTATCCAAACATTAACTGCAATCTTATTCATCAAAAAAATCGATAAGTAAAGCTTATCTAATAATCAAACATAATTCAAGTTATTGTTATTAAAAGTTTTATTATATAATACTATATATAACAAAAGAAAAACCGCACCAACTTTCTCAAGCAGTGCGGTCTTATGTGCCGTAATCCGTTCGGCTAATCTTCATCAATCCAGAACAATCGCTTTAAAAATCCAAGCATGTCCGTCTCCTTGGTAACTCAATATGTGGGTGAATTCAACTCAAAAACTTAGGCAAAGTTTCCATGTTAAATTCAGCATAATTTTGAGTCTTAATCAAGTCAAAAAAATGACTAAATCAGCCATTTCATGGCTCTACCTTACCAACTCAACAACATCGATAATGGCTCGCCATGTAGGACTTGAACCTACGACCCAAAGGCTCTAACCAACTGAGCTAATGGCGCAATTATTTCAGGCAATAAAAAACCACCCGAAGGTGGTTTAATCTGAGGTTGCGTTTCCGCCATTTATTAGATCAGGGAACTGATCATTCAACTCAGCAATATATACTGCCGCAACCTCCTCAAATCCTTCTTTGGTTTTAATAGATATTGAACGACCTACTATCTCGTAGGACTCAATACCATAAACTTGTTTATCTGCTTCAATTTTTTTGATTAATTCATCTCTAGTATTCATCAGTACTGTCATCCCTATCGTGATGGTTGTAATGGTTTAACTTTTCCATCTTGATATTCACACACCCATATACTGACCATAAATAAAGAATCAATTGCTTCTTGTTCTGATTTAAATTTTGTCACTGACTCTACATCTTTAACAAGGTGAATTACACCATCCGACCACACTTGAGCATATTCATAATATTTCTCAGCACCTTTAATACTACTATTTATGATTCCAATATATTGTTTTTTCACCTGAGTATTCTCTGTTTTTTTAGAGATATATGTATAACACAGGCAATAAAAAAGCCTAATAAGCATGAAGCAAATTAGGCTATAAACTTTGAATCTTTTTCGTTGGTAGCGGGAGCTGGATTTGAACCAACGACCTTCGGGTTATGAGCCCGACGAGCTACCAGACTGCTCCATCCCGCATCAACGAGTTAGCTTTATACACACCAAGAGCAAACAAAGCAAACTTTATACGAAATATAATTTTCTTACAGTGCAATGAATACAAAATTACCTATACTCTAACCCGTACTTACTTCAGTTATGAATGCTGGATGTGAATCCCTATATGTGCTTAATTTTATTTTTTCACCTTCTAGGAATAATTTAGGCTCTTCTACCCAAGTGGGTTTCCTTGAGTCAAGACCTGAATGAGTCAACCCCCAATCAGAAACAACACCATAAATAAACGTATTATCAGCAAAAACTAATTTTACCTTTCTGCTTATGTTACTTAAAAAAACCTTATGTGTTGGTAATGAGCCAAATGTACTTATTTTAGTATAAATGTAATTATATTTTTCAGACATAAATTAAAGAACTTGAGGATTAGCCCCACTATACTACTTTAATTATTAAAAAAGCCCACCATCATGTGAGCTTTTAAAATTCTATAATTTCGATATTAGGATTGCCAGAAGATGCAAAAGCCAAAACCACATCTACAGACCACTTTAGCAAATCTTTATCATAATTTGGTCTTTGAGTATTAAAATAAACATATCCGTTTATGCCATCATCAAAGTAATTGCAAGCTTGTAATGGCAAGGTGTTATTTTTAATAGCATTCTCTAGGATTCTATATCCGCGTAAATCACATGTAATCACTATTTTATCTGATGACATTTTTTGCTCTGATTTTATGGCTATAAAATCAATATATCATGCTACAGAATGAAAAAAGCCCAACAACAAATTGTCAGGCTTAATAACCAGTGAACTACTTACACTTCGAACACTATAACAGAAATATGCCATAACTCGTGTACACATGCCAGTTATGAAAATTATTTAAATATGGTTGCTAGCTTTAATCATCTTCCCAAATAGAACCTGTATAATTTTTATATTCTGTTCTACAAAATACACACTGATAAATTTCTGATCTTTTATTTTTTTGGACAGTTCCAATACAAGTATCTATATGCTTACTGTCAAAATATTCAAACTGTTCCATAATCGAAACACATTTTTTACAATAAAAACTATCAACAGCTTTATCAAATTTAAATGTTTCATTAGCAGTTTCTCTTGAACAAGAGTGAATAGCACCTGTCAATTCATAATGGACTTGAAGCATTTCAAAAATATCACCTGAGACTTCATTCGGATCAAAATCAATCCCCCCTCCTGAATGACTTACTTTATATTTGTATCGATGCTAAATCCAATGAGAATTATTCCCATTTAATTCATCATGAGCAAATATAATACTTTTAAAAATTAACTCTGGGCTAATATCTGACCTTTTATCCACTGTATGCATGAATCTATTCCGTAGTATACGAATGTCTTCATACCATTTCTTAAATTTTGGACTAAAATCTTTATCTGCAAACATTTCATAGACTTTAATCAAATCTTGAGCATCAATAGAATGGAATTGGGTAAATGATCTATTAGGTATGTTTTTGGAGCTACTAGATAACAATAAGTAAGGTGAAATTTCAGCAATAAGACCTTTTAGTCTAAATTCAACTGACTGTATAACCAATGTCAAAGCTGATATAAGCTTTGGTCTTACATGACTCCAATAATTATCTAAACCTAAAGTAATATAGTCGCATGAATAATCTGAAGATTTATAAAACATATTATCTGTGTCTAATTCATAATATGTATGAGCTAAGTTTGATATCTTCTTCCAAGCTTCATTTACCATATCATCTGCTGAAGCATAAAAATCTTCTTTAGCTGGGATATCTATTATCATTAAAAAGTTCCACTTAAAGCGAATAAGCACATATTTGATTGTTTATATAAAGATTTATAATTCCCTATATACTGCTAAACCAAAATTTAGCACTATTTTTATATAAATATCATTTATGAAGAAAATCAGATTTTAAATTTGGATAACGTCCAGAAATAAAAGCCAACGCGCATTTCATATCTTGGCGAATTTGGATAGTTGAAGTTTCATACATTTTAGCAACTTCACGTAGTTTTTTATCTTCTACACAGATTTGCCAAACTGCATCTATCCAGTCTTGTAGTGTTTTGCTATCAATAGCACGAATATCTAGGATAATACGCTGGAATGCTCGGGCTTCATTGTCCGTAATCTGACAAACAATTCCACGGCGGAGGTGTGATGTGGAGACAACTATAGATTTAACAAATACTGAGCGTCGGGTTTCTACTGCAGAATTTGCAATGCGGATGAATTTTACTGAAAAAGAGCTATACGAACGAATCAAGGATGGTCGTAAAAACTTCTGGCTTAATAGCTATGTTTTAAAGTGTGTTACTGATTCCAATAATGAGGATTTGGTTGCATGAAACCACCAATAAAGAAGGTCGCCAAGTGCGATCTTTTTTTGCAAAAAAACCAAATGTGAGTAACATCGTGAGTAATTAATCTATAAAATTAAATTATTTAATTTAAAAAAAAATTATTTATGATTTAAATGCTGACTTGCATCCATCGTCAGCATAGTTGCAGAACGAATAATTTGTTCTCCGATCTTCACAATTTCATATAAAGCTGCGATAAAGAAAGCCTGCTCATCTTTACGTTTAACACCTCAACGCTGCGGTTGATCATCAATATATTTACTCTCATAAAACTCCGTAACAGGAATCACACCAAATTTGCATTTCAAGATTGATGCCTGAAAACTTGGTTTTTGTAGCAGTGTTTCCTGCCGAGCATTATAAGTATGCTTGGCAACCGTTACATCTGTCGCCCATTTTGGCACTAAACCAAACATGACGTTGCGCCATTCTAACTCTCGCTCTGACTGAAACAGTAAAGGGCAATTTCCCATCGGGTAAACTTCATCAGAATATTCAAAATCAATCGCAGGTAACTGTAATTGCTGAAGTTGAGTGAGTGTTAGAGGCTTGAAATTCACGCACATATTCGAATCAAATTTGACTGTCTCGACCTATTATCAATGAAAAATCATATTTTTTCTAATTCAGGCGATCTAAAAGCCATTTTACAGATATAAAAAAAACCTCCGAAGAGGCTTTTTTTAGTTCAGGTGATTAATCACCTGTATAACCTTTCAATTTTAAACGTGCTGCATGCAATAAAGGTTCTGTATAACCTGCTGGTTGCTCTGCACCTTTAAAAATCAAATCAGAAGCAGCTTTGAACGCAATATTGTTGTCAAAGTCTGTTGACATCGCTGTATATTCTGGGTCATTGGCATTTTGCTCATCAACCACTTTTGCCATGCGATGTAAGACTTCTTCAACTTGTGCCTGAGTCACAATACCATGGCGTAACCAGTTCGCAACGTGCTGTGAAGAAATACGTAAAGTTGCGCGGTCTTCCATCAGACCAACATCATTGATATCTGGAACTTTAGAACAACCTACACCAAGGTCAACCCAGCGTACAACGTAACCCAAAATCCCTTGACAGTTATTTTCAAGTTCTTTAGTGATTTCTTCTGCTGTCCAGTTAGTTTCAGCAGCCAAAGGTGGTGTCAACAAATCATCTAAAGGCAATGCTGATTCAGACAAGAGTTCTTGTTGACGCTCAGATACATTACATTGATGATAATGAATCGCATGAATCACCGCACCCGATGGAGATGGAACCCAAGCACACGATGCACCTGCTTGTGGATGCTCAATTTTGGTTTTATACATATCAAGCAATAAATCTGGTTTTGGCCACATGCCTTTACCAATTTGTGCTTTACCACGTAGACCACATTTTAGACCAATCATCACGTTACGGTTTTCATAAGCTGCAAACCATTTTTGGTTTTTCACTTCAACCTTACGCACCATTGGACCTGCTTCCATAAAGGTGTGGATTTCATCACCCGTACGATCCATGAAGCCTGTGTTAATAAAAATAGTACGATCTTTGGCTGCTGCAATACAGTTTTTCAGGTTTACAGAGGTACGACGCTCTTCATCCATAATACCGACTTTCAAACTCTTCGCTGGCAAGCCAATCAATTGTTCTGCACGTTCAAATAATTCAACTGCAAAAGCAACTTCTTCAGGGCCATGCATTTTTGGTTTAACAATATACATTGAACCTTTGCGAGAGTTCTTCACTGTATTTTGTCCCAAGATATCAACCTTAGACAATAATGGAGTCACTAAAGCATCCAAGATGCCTTCGTAAATTTCTTCACCATCGACCAAAATTGCAGGGTTTGTCATTAGATGACCAACATTACGCAACAACATCAGTGAGCGACCATGAACGGTAGTCGTACCACCCACTAAATTGTGATAGCTACGATCTTGATTCAACGCACGTTTAACTGTTTTACCTGATTTTTCAAAAGAATCTTCTAAAGTTCCTTTCATCAAACCAAGCCAGTTACGATAGCCTTCCACTTTTTCTTCAGCATCAACAGCCGCAACTGAATCTTCTAAATCCTGAATCGTCGTTACAGCCGCTTCTAGCACAATATCTTTCACGCTAGCGCTATCTGTTTTACCAATTGGGCTATTGGCATCAATTTGCACAATTGCATGCAAACCATTTTCTTTTAGTACAATTTCTGTCGGCTGAGCAGCGTCACCATTGTAACCAACAAACAGTGCAGTTTTTGCAAGTGTGGTTTTTGTGCCGTCTTTTAGCGTAACAACCAATTGGTTATTTTCAACGGTATACGACACTACATCTGCATGAGAACCTTGAGCTAAAGGGAAAATTTCATTTAAGAAATTTTTAGCAAATGCAACAACCTTTTCGCCACGAACAGGGTTATAAGCTTTAGTTTTTTCTGCACCATCAGTTTCAGGAATTACATCGAAACCATAAAGTGCATCATACAATGAACCCCAACGTGCATTGGCAGCGTTCAGGCTATAACGTGCATTACGCACAGGAACAACCAATTGCGGCCCTGCAAGTAATGCAATTTCTTCATCTACATTATCAGTTGTAATTTGGAAATCTTCTACTTCGGGTAATAAGTAGCCAATTTCTGTCAAAAAAGCCTTGTAAGCTTCTAGTTTGAATGTGTTATTACGATGCCATTCATCAATTTTAGCCTGAAGCTCATTACGCTTGGCTAAAAGCGCTTTGTTCTTTGGACTAAGATCAACAACAACTTGTTCAAATCCTTTCCAGTAGCTGTCGCTGTCTAAACCTGAACCAGGTAGAGCTTCATTTTCAATAAAATCGTACAATTCCTTAGCAATTGCAAGTTTGCCTTTTTGAATACGTGCAGTCATTGTCTTTCCTGATTGTGCTACTTTTTATTACCGAGGTATTCAGTATAAACATTTATACTGGGCTGAATAGCTTTATTAACTTGCGAAATAGTGAACATTTTAAATCAACACCACCCCACCATATCATTGATATATAAAAATAAAATACAGAAAAAAGGATGTAAATTATTTTTAAAGGATCTGTAATTAGACTAAAGTGCCACTCGTCATCATTGCAGTCAAATTGACTCTAACAAATTTCAACCAACAGCGTCTATGCTTTTATTTTACACAGATGTAAGAAAATAAAAGCGCCTTTTCGGCGCTTTTATTTTTATATTTCTTCTTTTTTATCAGATGTTTGCTCTATATGATGATGCTCAGAATTCAAATAATCATCCGACTGCATTTCAAGTAACCGCGAGCGTGTCCGCTCAATTTCAAATGCCAACTTTTCACCTGAATAAATTTCAATAATACTGTCTTGTGAAGTTAACAATAACTTGACGCCACGGTCATAAAACTCATCAACCAAATAAATAAAACGTCGTGTTGCATCACTGAGCTGATCAGTTAAATGTGGAATATGGCTGACCAGTACCGTATTGTAAATATTCGCAATTTCAATAAAATCGGCAGGACTGCGTGGTTTTAAACACAGCTCTTTAAATTCGCACCACAATACATCCTGACTATGACCAAGTGTTTCAATCTGGCGATGGTTAATCTCAATATTACTTTTGACGATATGTTGTGATTGAGTCAGTGCATGAAAACGCTCATCAATCCATCGGTCTGCTTCAGGTGTAAGTGGATGCTTAAACAACTCTGCCTGCTTCAATACCCGTAAACGATAATCCACACCCGCATCAACGTTTAAAACAGCACAGTTTTCCTTGACCATTTCGATGGTTGGCAGAAAACGATCTCGGTGAATACCATTTTTGTATAAGCCATCTGGTGCAATATTTGATGTCGCAACCAAAGTAATCCCTCGTTGGAACAACTTTTGGAACAAATCACTCAAAATCATAGCATCGGTCACATTCGATACAAAAAATTCATCAAAACAAATAATGACCGCATCTTTATAAATCTGATCAGCAACCAAATCCAAAGGGTTACGCTGCCCTGAAAGCTTGTTTAATTCCTTATGCACATATTGCATAAAATGGTGAAAATGCATTCGGGTTTTACGTCGAAATGGAATTGAATCAAAAAACTGATCCATCAACCAAGTTTTACCACGTCCCACTCCACCCCACATGTACACACCTTGTGGTGTAGTTTGGCGGCGAAAGCGGCGGAACGCTTTTTTTGAGGCTTTATAACGGTTTAGCAACTCTTGCCAGACTCGCTCTAGCTCATGCACTGCCTGAGCTTGCGCATCATCTGGCATAAACTGCCCTGAAGACAATGCTTTCGCATAACGTTCCGCAGGCGATAATGCCGCGGCATGAGTCAGATTTTCAGATTTAGAATTAAACATATGCTTCAATATTTCATGTCAATAAACAACGTTATGCGAATTTGGCTGTGATTTTTATGTCTTAGACAATAATTCATCTAGACATAAATACAATCATTTTAAACATTCATTCCCTTGCACCATAAAAATCTGAATAAATTATATATTTATCCATATGATTTGCAGCACAATCCAACCGTATTATTTTATAAAGCAAAGCCTGATTTCAAGTTTTTTTACCCTGAAATTGCAAAAGGCGGCAAAATTGCACGCCTTTTTTAACATTAAACGAGTATTTAAAGGAAATTATATGGTTGCCAAAATATCGCGCAACACTTGCTGAGGGTGTTGCGCTTGAGTAATTGGTCGACCAATAACTAGATGTGTAGAACCATCCTGCATTGCCTGTGCAGGTGTCACGATACGCTTTTGATCATCTGCATTTGAACCTGCAGGGCGAATGCCTGGAGTTACAAGGGCAAATTCGCTGCCCAAATCCTGACGCAAAATTTTAGCTTCCTGTGCTGAACACACAACACCATCCAAACCACAATCATAGGTTAATTTTGCTAAACGACGAACCTGATCAACTGGCTCAATATCCAGACCAATATCACGTAAATCTTCACGCCCCATAGACGTTAATACAGTAACCGCAATCAATTGGGTTGCATAATTTCCAGCTTTTAGTCGTTCAACACAGGTTTCCATCATTTTACGACCACCAGAAGCATGGACATTCACCATCCAGACGCCCAAATCTGCAGCGGCACACACTGCCTGTGCAGTTGTGTTTGGAATGTCATGAAATTTCAAATCCAAAAAGACTTCAAATCCAAGATGATGTAAAGCTTTTACAATCTGAGGACCTTCATGAGTAAATAGTTCCTTACCTACTTTCACTCGGCAAAGTTCAGGGTCAAGCTGTTCAGCAATGGTTAACGCTTGGGCTTGGCTTTTCGCATCTAAGGCAACAATAATACTCAAGAGATTAATTCCAACCAAAAATAAAGCCCATTATAATGGGCTTTTATCTTCTGGGCTAATATCCAAAACAGTTTTTTCTTGCCTACTGTGAGTAATTGCTTCTGTAGCAGCCAGTTGCGCGCTTTGAATCTGCTCTTTACGTAAATGATCAATATCTTTACGTAAGCGCTGGATTTCCCAACGACTTTGAAACACACGAAAAACCTGTACGCCTAGCAATAACCCCAGCACCACACCTAAAGCCAATGTTAATAATAACATTAAGCCTGAACGCATAGCAGGAACCTGAGTAAATAGCAGATCTACACTTAACTCAGTGCCATTTTGTAAAACCAAAGCCAATGAATAGCCAAACAATATAATCAATACAAGAATAAGGATAAAGCGCATAAGGCCTCCTACATCAGCGTGCTGTTTTAGTTATTTTTCACTTCCAGCTTCATTGACAGCATCACGCAATGCTTTACCCGGTTTAAAATGAGGAACCGCCTTTGCTGCAACCTCAACAGATTTACCTGTTTTAGGGTTACGTCCTACACGTGGTTCACGGTGATGTAGCGCAAAACTTCCAAAGCCGCGGATTTCAATACGATTGTCCGATGACAACGCCTCAATCATTTGATCAATCATAATCTTGACAGCTTCCTCAACAAGAGGCTCAGCCAAATGCGGATTTTTCAAAGAAATACGTTGTATTAAATCAGATTTATTAAGTGCTTCTGTAGTCATCTATGACCTCATTGGTTTATATCGATTTATCAGTCAATTGATAATAACCCGTTTAAATACAAAACGGTAGCGCAGTATACCAATACTACGCTACCGTTTACAGTAATTAAATAAAAAGTATCAATTAGTTACACTAATTTTCAACCTTTTTACGTTATTACTTCATTTGAGCTTTAATCAAATCACCAATAGTCTTAGGACCATTGTCTTGACCAGTAGCCGCTACTTGACGTAAGTTAGCAACAGCTTCTTTCTCTTCAGCTTCATCTTTTGCTTTAATAGACAAATTGATAGAGCGAGATTTACGATCAACATTGATGATTTTAGCTTCAACTTCTTGACCAACTTCTAAGAATTTAGTCGCATCTTCAACGCGATCGCGATTGATTTCAGATGCTTTAAGAGTTGCTTCAACTTCGTCAGCTAACTTAATCGTTGCGCCACGAGCATCAACTGCAGTTACAGTACCTTTAACAAGCGCACCGCGTTCGTTAGTAGCCAAGAAATCGTTGAATGGATCGCTATTCAATTGTTTGATACCAAGGCTGATACGGTTGCCTTCAGCATCTACAGATAGGATAACCGCTTCAACAGTATCACCTTTCTTGTAACGACGGATTGCTTCTTCGCCTTGTTCATTCCAAGAAATGTCAGACAAGTGAACTAGACCATCAATACCGCCAGGTAAGCCGATGAAGATACCGAAGTCAGTGATAGACTTGATCGTACCTGAAACTTTTTCGCCTTTGTCATGGTTCTTAGCAAACTCTTCCCATGGGTTAGCACGAGTTTGTTTGATACCAAGAGAAATACGACGACGTTCTTCGTCTACTTCAAGAACCATTACATCAACTTCATCACCGATCTGAACAACTTTAGATGGGTGGATGTTTTTGTTAGTGTGGTCCATTTCAGAAACGTGAACTAAGCCTTCAACGCCTTCAGCGATTTCAGCAAAACAACCGTAATCAGTAAGGTTAGTTACACGTGCTTTAACGATAGAACCTTTAGGATAACGGCTCATGATCGCTAACCATGGATCTTCACCAAGTTGTTTAAGACCTAGTGAAACACGGTTACGTTCACGGTCAAATTTAAGTACTTTAACAGTAACTTCTTGACCCACTTCAACCACTTCTGAAGGATGTTTGATGCGTTTCCAAGCCATATCTGTGATATGAAGAAGACCATCAATACCGCCAAGGTCAACGAATGCACCGTAATCAGTAAGGTTCTTAATTGTACCTGTAACTGTTTGACCTTCTTCAAGCTGAGCAAGAAGGGCTTCACGGTCAGCTGAAGATTCAGCTTCCATAACAGCACGACGAGATACAACAACGTTGTTACGTTTAGCATCAAGCTTGATAACTTTGAACTCTAACTCTTTACCTTCAAGGTGAGTTGTGTCACGGATAGGACGAGTGTCTACCAAAGAACCTGGCAAGAACGCACGAACTGGACCGATGTCAACAGTGAAACCGCCTTTAACTTTACCAGAGATAATACCAGTAACGATTTCGCCATCTTCAAAGATTTTTTCAAGTTTAGTCCAAGTTTCAGCACGTTTTGCTTTTTCACGTGATAAAACTGTTTGACCCATGCCATTGTCAAGCGCTTCAACAACAACATCAACAGTATCACCAACTTGAACCTCAAGTTCACGTTGGTCATTTAAGAATTCTGCACGGTCAACAACGCCTTCAGATTTAAGGCCAGTGTCAACAGTTACCCAGTCGTCATCGATGCTTACTACAACACCTTGGATGACTGCACCCTTTTCAACGTTTAGATTTAATTCGCTTTCTTCAAAGAGGGCTGCAAAAGATTCGGTCATGTTATACCTGATAAATTCAACAGTCTTGGATCAGTCAAGGCTGGTTTAGTTACGCTGACATATCATCCATAAATCTGATCAAGTGATGTGTCAAGCTAAAATGCTTTTGCTAACTGCACGTCGATATAATTGACCATTTGTGTAAAGACTTCATCAATTGTTAGCAATGAGCTATCAATCACCAAAGCATCTACAGCTGGCTTAAGTGGAGCAA
Organism: Acinetobacter brisouioides; assembly: GCF_004331075.1. Classification (GTDB taxonomy): domain Bacteria; phylum Pseudomonadota; class Gammaproteobacteria; order Pseudomonadales; family Moraxellaceae; genus Acinetobacter. Next base: position 114,190 of record NZ_SJNX01000009.1, read on the forward strand.
CTTTGCGCTCCATATCTCGTTTATCGCGTGCTTGTATATTAGCTAAAATGTCATCTATTTTAGCATTCTCACCCATGCTCTGCAACTGTTTTACACGGCGTTCAGCTCTTGACTCTGCTGATGCTGTTAGATAAATTTTTGCTTGTGCTTCAGGAAATACAACTGTACCCATATCACGACCATCTGCGATTAAACCAGGCAACTGAGCAAAATCTCTCTGGCGTTGTAACAGCGCATCACGTAATTCAGGAATTACAGCAACTCGAGATGCAAATGCACCCACTTCTTCAGTACGAATAACCTGTGATACATCTTGATGATCCAACAAAATCCGAATACCTTGCTCTGTTGCCACAAATTCAATCTGTAGATTACGAGCAATCTCAACACACTCTGTTAAATGATCTTGCAAAACTTCAAGTAATTTTCTTTTTTCCAATGACAAACCAAGCAACCGATATAGCGCCCCAGAATCCAACAAGTGATAATGATAATGTTGCGCGATTTTGGTTGCCAAAGTTCCTTTACCAGAACCACTTGGTCCATCAATCGTAATTACATGAATATTCATAAATAATCCAAATATAAATTTAATATTTAGGTTTAGCGAAGCTAGCTAGTCTGCATTTTGCATACAATAAATTCAATCATCTTTTTTTGTTTTAAATAGGCAATCTCAAAGAAACATCATAAATTTTATTATTAGGCTTCTTTTATCATAATTTTCAGCTTCTTTAAATTCCTCGCATAGAAAAGAAAGAAAATAGATAAATAAAAGACGTTAATTTTGTTTTAATCACAAGATTTATTTAGCTTTATTGACTATTCGACCACTTGCAACATGACAAGCCTTTTGCATAAAAATAACGTAGAAATCTGAAAATCCAGCTTTTCTAATCATAATTTCAAACGAAGTGTGCCAACACAAAAACATTCTTATAAAATAACAATAAAGAGATCTATTATTTTCTTTGCTAGGCAAGGTTTAGCCAGCTCATCCCCAGCTAAACCTTTTACTATTTTAATTACCTGCGTCTGTTGGGCGCATTCTTAAAACTTTGTTCGCTTTATTTAATTCCATATTTAAAGCGATATTGCGAGGTGGGATTGGAGATAAAAACCATTTTTTATAGAGCTGATCCATTTTTCCTGAACGCCACAGACCAATAATGACCTTATCTGCTATAGCTTTCATTTTCACATCGTTATTTGGCAGCATAATCGCATATGGATCAACCGATAATGCTGTGCCTACAATTTTATAGTCGTGTGGATGTCCTGAAGTTGCAATTAAACCCGCAAGCGTTGAGTCAGCACCAATAAAGGCATCTGCTTTGCCTGCTGCAAGTAATCCAAATGACTCTCCATGATCACGACCATAAATTTTATGAATCGTTAAATCATGACCACGGACGGTTCTATTTAAATACTTGTCTGCAATCACACCTGCTGTTGTCACAACAGTTTTGTTATCTAAATCATCTAATTCTTTCGCATGTGAGGTGCTTTTCACCGCCATACGAATTTCAGCCATATAGTAGTTGGTTGAAAACTTGACTTCACGATCACGAATCACTGAATGGGTTGACGTTCCACACTCCATGTCAATTTTCCCAGATCTTAGCATTGGAATACGTTCAGTTGGAGAAACTGCTTTATACACCACATGTAAATTTGGCATGTGTAATTCTTTTTTAATTTCTGATGCAACATCATTACAAATATCAATTGCATACCCTACTGGGCGCCCATTGACTACATAAGAAATGGGCTGCGATGATACACGATGCCCAATGACAAGCGTACCTGTTCTTTGAATTTTGGCCAATGTATCCACTGCAAACGCAGATGTAGCTGACATAGATAACGCACAAAGCACACTAGATGTACAAATTTTTCTAAGACCTGATTTCATATTTTCCCTTATGATCATATCAATATAATTTATGAATGCACAAATATAGGTCATTTTATATAAATTATCAGTAAAACAATAAATTACATGATCAAAATTAGGGCTATTGGCATTTCACAAATACCTGAGACATAAGCTGTGTACCGAAAGGTGCAAGATTTTTTAAGTATTTCGAGAAAAAAATGGTGAAGCTTAGTGATTTCAAATGAAACATTATTAATGGAAAAATACTTTAAATGGCCGAGTTTCGAAAGATTCTAACTAAAACCGCCTTAAACTTGGTTATGAAACTCGATAATAGAGTCAACATTGCCTTACTTAAGGCATTTTGCCGATAACGCAGACCATGGCATAGCAACAGACCCTAATACGTTTTATTGTTTTTTTCAGCTCTACGCTTTTTAAAAAAAGCACTTAATAGTGTACTTGCCTCTTGCTGCAAACAGCCATCTTGATACTCAAAAATATGATTATAGTAGCCATTATTTTTTAATAGTTGACGTGCGCTCAACAAAGACCCCGCTTTAGGCTCATATGTTGCAAAAATAACTTTATGAATACGGGCATGAATCAATGCACCAACACACATCGTGCAAGGCTCTAAAGTTACATAAAGCACAGCATCATCAGGAAGACGGTAATTTTGAATACGGGCACAAGCATCGCGCAATGCAACGATTTCGGCATGTGCCGTAGGATCTTGCAAAGTAATTGGCGCATTATAACCTACGCCAATGACCTGATTTTCACTAACAATCACAGCACCGACAGGGATTTCACCCTGCATTTCTGCAAAACTTGCCTGCTCTAGTGCCAACCGCATCCAGTTTTCATCATCAGAAGAAAACTGATGCGGAGTTAGTACATTAAATGACATGATATTGTTTTAGAATCGCATTCCAGCTTTCAATCGTTGTGATTGGAGGACATGCTCCCAAAATCCCTTTAAGACTAAGTTCGTCATATTTTTGCCACTCTGGAGACAAGTCTTTATCAACCAGACGGGCACGTACACCCTCAATGAAATCTGGATGGCGAATCTTCCAATTTGAAATCTGAACTTCGAGATCAAATACTTCGTTCCATGAGTGCACATTACGCCCCCACTGCCATAACAACCAAGTCAGTGCAGCAGTTACAGGTGAACCTTTTTGCAAGTTTTCACTGGCTTGACGCAACCAGTCACTTCGCGCATCACTCAAACCAATGATTGCTTCATAATCATATTCAAAATGAACACCACGACAAACGCTATGCAGCACATCAAGAGAGTTTTGCAGAGGCCCTGCACCAACTGGTCGATGCAGACTATTGAGCGTGTCATCAATTGCGCGAAAATCCCCAGCAGGATAATGCTCCCAGTCAATATCAATCACTTTTTTCAGAACGACATCGCGCTGTGCATCACAGATATGGGTTGCCCAGCCAATCGCATAAGCACCAGCCGAGGTCATGATTGAACCCGTTAAACCAGTAAATAGCCCAACTGCCCCTCTGTCTGCCAAGAAACGAGTACCACCCACATCAGGGTATAAACCGATATTAATTTCAGGCATGGCCAAACGAGAATATGGTGTAACCAAACGGAATGGCGCAGCCATGAACAGACCAAGCCCACCACCCATCACATACCCTTCACCCCATACTACGATTGGTTTGGCATAGTTATGCAATAACAAATCTAGGGCATATTCTTGTTTAAAAAACTCTGTTGCTGTATCTGCGTCGTTTTCAAGTACCAACTGGCGTAACTTGCGAACATCTCCACCCGCACAAAATGCTTTAGGTGTAGTAGAGTCCAGCCAGATTGCTTTAACCGTGTCATCCTGATGAAAATCCTCAAAGACATCTTTTAGCGCTTTGACTATGGATAAATCCAAGGCATGTAGAGATTTTGGTCGGTTTAAACGTACAATACGCCAGCCATTTTCTGCCTGTTCAATAATAAGGTCTGGGTGATACTGCTGAGTATTAGAAGGTTGTGTCATGCGTCCAGCTGCCAGTTTATTGGCTCAATGCCATTTAGTTTCAGATAATTATTGGTCTTAGAAAACACTTTACAGCCAAAAAAACCGCCACGATTTGCTGCGAGTGGTGATGGATGGGCTGCCGTAAGTACCAAGTGTTTTTCTCGATTAATTCGTTGTCCCTTACGCTGTGCATATGCGCCCCAAAGAATGAAAACAACATGTTCACGTTGCTCATTTAACACATCTATCACGTGGTCAGTGAATTCTTCCCATCCTTGACGCTGATGTGATGTTGGCTGCCCTGCTTCCACAGTCAATACACTGTTCAGCAATAGTACACCTTGTTGTGCCCATTGGCTTAAATCACCATGATGCGGTATTTTTATACCAAGGTCAGCGTGAAGTTCATGGAAAATATTACGTAAAGATGGCGGTAATGCAACCCCTTTTTGCACAGAAAAGCTCAAACCATGTGCTTGATTAGGACCATGGTAAGGGTCTTGCCCCAAAATAACCACTTTAACCTGATCTAAAGGCGTGGTATTTAGTGCATTAAAAATAAGGGGATTAGGTGGATAAATCGTTTTATCAGCCTGTTTCTGCACCATCAAAAACTGGCGTAAATCATCCATTTTGGAGCTGAGCAGAAAATCTTGCAGCGCATATTTCCACGAAGCTTCCAATTGTACTTTATCTAACTTTTGCTGTTGTTGTTCCATTAATGACATGTAAAAACCAATATCCCATTTAGATTCAAGAAATTTGCACTTGTAATTCAACTTTAGGATTCAGAAATGGTTGTCCCTGCTTTAATTTACGATACATTTCGGGATCTGACCATTCTGCCTGAACCTGCTCAGAAAATTCAATTTCATCAAGAGCCAATACACCCATTTGTACATTTTCAATATCTTCCAAGAAGCTCTGCGCATATCCTGTATCAGTTTCATGCACAATCACCGAATATACTTCAACATCACCTTCCCCATTTTGGGTTTGGGTCGATTTTAGAACCTGTTGAGCTAAATAGAAAAAAATTCGGGAGAACTGCTCTGCAGAAGGCGAGACTGGCAAGCTGATCCAGCGAGCGCTAAAATTCTGACAAGCTTGAATATACTCTGAATTATCCTGATTCCAGAAACAGATCGCGTGATCAAAACTGTCGAATAATTCTTTGATAACACCTTTAAGCAAACCAAAGTCATAGACCATTTGCCCATGATCCAGCTTCGATGCTTTAAGCAACAGCTCGACTTTGTAACTATGACCATGAATTGAGCGTTTGCAACGATCTGAGGTACAGTTTCTTACAATATGAGCATTCTCAAACTTAAATAACTTACGAATTAACATGAGGCTAATGAATAACTATGAATTTTGAGTAGGACATTCGATTATAGAACAAAAGTCGAATTTTGCGGAATAATTTTCATCCCAAGTTGCATTTTACTCACAAATCAGTCTTGGACATGCATATGCAATTTTGGTAGTGCCAGTGCCTGCTCAATATAAGCAACACGTAAACTGTCACGCGAACCCAAATAGCGTTGATAAAAACTAGAATTGAGCAACATTGCTGCACCGTGCGTCAATGACCAAATGCCAGCCAAATAATCACGCACACTCATTTGGCTCTGAATAGATTGTAAATAATCTTCAGTGATCTCGATAATAATACGCAAGCGCTGACGGCGAATCTGATATAACTGGCCAAAAAGCTGTTGTATACGCGTACCTGTCATAGACAATTTTTCTTCAACACTATGAAATAAAACGGTACGCTCAGAATAATGCAAATGATGCAGCATAAAAAATGCCAGATGCTCAGCAAAATTTTTATTGGCATCTTGTAGCATTTCCAACAGCATCTGTTCATTGCGAATAATCAGCAACATGTAAAGTTCATCTTTACTTTGAAAGTGCTTATAGAGTGTACCTTTTGCCAGATCCAACTCCGCAGCCAGAGCATCTAGCGTCATCCCTGCTTCGCCATTTTCTAATAATAATTGTTCAGCAACTTGAAATATTAATTGTTCCCTTGCTTGAAACTGTGCTTGACGATCCGTCTTCATTTACTGCATTTTCCAATAATTACATTATTTTAAGTTAAGAAGGTTTTCAAAATTCTGGCTAGTAATCTGGCCAATTTCTTCTACAGTCAAACCATAAACCTGCGCAAGCGCCTGAGCAACAAACGGTACATATTTGGGCTCATTGGTTTTACCACGATATGGCATAGGCGCTAAATAAGGGCTATCTGTTTCAATCAATAAACGATCTAAAGGCACATGTTTAGCAACATCTCGCAACTCTTGAGCATTTTTAAACGAAACAATTCCTGAAAATGAAATGTAATAACCACAATCCAAAACGGCTTTTGCTGTTGCTAAATCTTCAGTAAAGCAGTGCAAAATACCATGTGTCGATTGTTCAGTACAAATCATATCAATCGTGTCCTGTTTTGCAGAACGTGTATGCACAACAACAGGTTTTCTCACCTGTTTTGATGCTTCGATATGTCGAGCAAAGCAAGCTTTTTGCTCTGCAACATACTCGGTACTATGATAATAATCTAAACCTGTTTCACCAAGTGCCCACACCTTAGGATCTTGTGCCAATTCAACCAGATACTCTACGGTTGCTTCTTGCATGACTTCAGCGTCTTCACAAGGATGTACGCCTACGCTATACCCTACATCGACATGTCGGTGTGCAATTTCGGATAAAGCGATATGATCATTTAGCGCTACCGATATTCCCATGAATTTTGTGACGCCAGCATTCCGCGCAGCTTGTAAAGCCTGATCCAGATCACCTGCATATGGACTTAAATCCAACATGGTGAGGTGACAATGAGTATCGGTAAACACATAGACTCCAGTTTTAAATCGTATAACTAAGGTGATTGAGTGACAAACTTCCTGCAAGCAGTTTTTCTGCTTCAGCCTTATAGTAAGCACCTTTATCATTGGTGAGTTGAATTGCAAATCCTTGAGGTTTCGCAACTGACTGTTTGTAGTTAATCCAGATAACTTTACCTGTTAGAGGAATTTTCTGGCTTTGATCTGGCAAAGTTGCCAAAACGAAAACCTCCTGTCCAAGTCGCACAGGTTGCTGCGAAGAAATAAATAAACCACCACCATTTACAAATGGCATATAGCTCGCTTGTAACGTAGCACGATCAGTAATATTGGCTTGGATAATCCCGCCCATACGAGGTTGTAGCATTATTCTTCCTCTTCTATTGATTGCGGTTGGCATTCATCAAAAGTACAAACATTTGATCTATCACCAAATTGGTTTGTACATTCTGCTCAATCTTTATTTTACTCTGTTGTAACTCTGCATAAATGTCAAACAACACTTCTAGAGAATAAAAATCACACAATTGGGTAAAATCTAAATCTATATTTTTTACAGATTGTTTCAGTTTGACACAAATTAGGTCGGACAACAAATATTCAAGCAAGTGTTGCAACTCAGAAAAATTGAGTTCTTTTGCCCATTTTGTTGCATAGCGGATTGGTAAGCTCTTTTGCTGTACCAAATTTAGCCAGTCTTGCATAAATTCCTGACGTCTGCTTATCCATGCTTGCTCCAACAGATTAATCGCCTGTAAAGGCATGCCATTGGCTAAATTCAGATACAGTTGAATCTGCTGAGCATCTAAGCTTGTCAATTGTTGCTGCAAATAATGCGTTGCTTGATTCAGTTCAATACGATCCAGCGCATAACGTTGTAATCGACTACGGATCGTTGCGGGCAATTTCAAGAAATGCTCAGCGACCAGAATGATCATGACTCGCTCACCTGGCTCTTCGAGCGTTTTGAGTAATGCATTCGCCGATGCAATATTCAGAGCTTCCGCAGGTTGAATAACAATCACTCGCCAACCATCTACCGTTTGCTGTACAAAAGGTAGCAGCTCACGAATTTTTTCAATCTTGATTTGGGCATTCGCTTTTTTATTATCTTCATCGGTACTAATCGATACATAATTTGGATGAGTATCTGACTTTAACCACTGACAACTACCACATTGCCCACAAGCTCCATGAGTTTGCTTATTTAAACACAATAACCAAGCAACAAAATGCTCGACAAAAGCCTGCTTACCACAGCCCTGCTTACCATAAAACAATAACCCATGCCCAATATCTGGAAAGCGCTGAGTCAGCATCTTCCACACGGGTTGCTGCCACGGATAAATCATGCTGTTGGCAGGCTCTGGTTGAGTATTAATATCCTGAATCATTGAAATACAGAAATGTCCAAAGCATTTAAACGATCTAAGTCTTCTTGGGTGTCCACACCTGGTGGCAGGTTAGCTTGTGCAACCGCAATAGCAATACGTCGGCCATTTTCTAAAACACGTAATTGCTCAAGACTTTCTAAACGCTCAAGCTGACCCATTTCCCATGTTACATATTCTTGTAATAATGCAACGCGATAGGCGTATAAGCCCAAATGACGGTAAGCGGCCTTATGTAAATGTTCTGACTGATGTTTGGCTGCATCACGATCATACGGAATCGTCGCACGGCTAAAATACAGCGCTTCATGGTATTTAGACATGACTACTTTGACAATGCTGTCACGACGGAATTCATCTAATGTATGAATTGGCTCACACAGTGTCGACATTGAACACTGAGGTTGATCAACCAATAACTGTGCAACCTGCTGTACCAATTGTGCTGGAAGCAAAGGTTCATCACCTTGTACATTGACAATAATGTCTTGTGAATCCCAGCCTTTAATTTTTGCAACTTCACTTAAACGGTCAGTACCCGATGGGTGATCTGCAGATGTAATGACAACATCAACACCTTCAGCGCGACAAACTTCTACAATTCGCTCATCATCAGTCGCGACACACAAATCATCAAAACCTTGTACTTTTTTTGCCTGATCTACAACACGCAAAATCATTGGGCGACCATGAATTTCTAATAGTGGCTTACCTGGCAAACGCGAACTAGCGTAACGGGCAGGAATAACAATATGCTTCATAATCAGACCTTTGCAATATGAATATTAAGTTGCTGTAATTGATGTTCTAGCGTGGTATAACATGCAGCAGACAGTACTGCCTCTACAGGCAATACCCAAATTTCCCGCTGCAACTGTGCTGCGTGTTGCTGTAACAATTTTTTTATTTTCACTGCATCTTTTTCAGTCGTGATAATGGGTGCAGCATCTTCAAACTGTAAATCACTGAGTCCATACGCATAATGATCGGCAAATTCATGGGCTTGGATATCTGTCATCCCAATACTATTTAAAGTGTCATAAAAACGCTTCGGATAACCAATGCCAACCACCACATGAAATTTTTGCTTTAAATTAAATGCAGGTAAATCATCTGAAGTTGCATTGAGTAAATAAGGCTGTCCAACTTTTAAGTGCATATGCATTTTAGAAACAGGTTGGGCTGAATGTTCAATCACTGTACCCTGTTGTAAACGCGATGCTGGTTCACGTAAAAAACCTTCTGGTAACAATTTTTGGTTGCCTAACCCACGATTATTATCTAAAACAATCCATTCTAACTGGCGCGCCAAAGCCCAATGTTGCAGACCATCATCACTAATAATTAAGTCGAGCTGATGATGTTTTAACAGTAGTTCTATCGCTTGCTGGCGATTTGACCCAACTGCCATTGGCACATGGGTATTTTGTACAATCAAGCATGGTTCATCACCCACAACATCGGCTGAAGAATCTGACAGCACCAATGTTGGGAAAGGTCCTGCACCACCATAACCTCGACTGATGACTCCAACTCGTACCTGACGTTGTTGTAAATATTTAACCAGTTGAATGAGTAACGGAGTTTTTCCGCTACCGCCCACCGTAATATTTCCAATCACCATAACAGGCACAGGAGCTTGGTAAACTTTTTTCAAACCAGAGTGATACAGTTGTTTATTCAACTGAAAACCACAACCATATAAACAGGATAATGGGCGTAGCAGCACCAACCATTGAGCTTGCTTATTCCAAGCTTCCTGAATGCGTTGTGCTAAACCCATGAATTAATCCTCAAAGTTACGCTGATGCAGCTGGAAATATGCACCATGCTTCGCAAGCAACTCAGCATGTGTACCTTGCTCCAAGATGCGACCTTGATCCATTACTACAATAATATCTGCATTTTCAATCGTCGATAACCGATGGGCAATCACAATTGTGGTACGTTCCTGCATGGCTTGTTCAAAAGCTTTTTGAATAAAATATTCTGACTCGTTATCCAGCGCGCTGGTTGCTTCATCGAGAACCAAAATTGGTGCATTTTTCAAAATGGCACGAGCAATTGCAATCCGCTGACGCTGACCACCCGATAAGGTTAAACCTTGTGCACCTAAGACTGTATCGTAGCCTTGTGGTAATTTCATAATAAAATCATGCGCGTAAGCAGCCTTAGCCGCTGCAATCACTTGCTCATCACTGGCATTTTGGAGCTGACCATACGCAATATTGTCACGAACACTACGATCAAACAGTACCACTTGCTGATTCACCATCGCAATCTGGCTACGCAAGGAACCCAGCTCAATGTCTTGAATTTGCAAATCATCCAGCAGGATTTTACCTGACTGAATCTGCTGAAAACGTACCAACAAATTAACCAATGAGGTTTTACCTGCGCCCGAACGCCCCACTAATGCAACAGTCTGCCCTGCCTTAATTTGCAAGTTAAAATCATGAATTGCATGTGAACCATCAGGATAAACCAAATTGACCTGCTCAAAACGGAGATTGCCTTTAAGCTGTGGTTTCTGAGTTCCTGTATTTTCTTCTTCGTGCATATCCAGCAAATCAAATACCGAATATGCTGCAGCTAAACCACGCTGCAATTTTTCATTAACTGTGGTTAAGTTTTTAATTGGTTTGCTGAGCATACCTGCTGCAGTAATAAACGCCACAAATTGCGCAGATGACGTATCACCCAAAATTTCAGGGCGCAGTGCAATCCACATAATAATTGCCATCGCAATCGACATAATCAATTGCACAATTGGTGTATTTAACACATTAACAATATGTAGCTTTAAACCACGTTTCAAGTTATCACTTGAGCGGTCATATAAACGTTGTTCTTCTAATTCTTGTGCACAAAAACCTTTTACTACAGCTTGCCCCAAAATAGACTCTTGCACCACATGGTTGACATCTCCCATGGTATTTTGTACTTGGGTCGAGAGTTTACGCATGCGTTTTGCTGCCTTACGCACCACAAAACCAATAATTGGTGCAAATACCAGAATAACGAGTGAAAGTTTCCAGTTTTGATAAAATAAATAAGCCAAAAGCCCGATCGTTGTCAGACCTTCTTTCAGCATAATTTGCACAGACTCAGATGAGGCAGCCGTCAACTGTTCAATGTTATACAGAATTTTAGACGTAATATGCCCACTTGAATTCTTCAAATAATAGTTCGAAGGCAACCGTAATAACTTGCCAAAGACTTGCTGGCGAATGCGAAAAATCAGGTGTCTAGAGATGACTGCCGAATAGTAATCTCCTAGAAAAGAACCAATACCTCGCACAAAAATCAGCAAAACCACTAAAAATGGAAAAATTGAGGTCTGATGTGTATTTTGCGTCTGAATCGCATTGATGACAAACTCAAGGAGTTTAGCAATCGAAACTTCCGTGCTTGCACTCAAAGCAAAACCGATTAAAACTAGTAACGCATATCCCCCATAGGGTTTTAGATAAGCCAGCAGACGAAAATAAACTTTAATGTCTTGATTCACTCATAACCTCGAGTCGGTGCTTTGGTACTAATATTGATATTGACGAAACCTAATTGTCCCGCAACATCCATTACACGAACAACATCTTGATGAGTTGCTTTGGCATCTGCTGCGATCACAAACATTAAATCATGTCGCCCATCAGCCGCCTGTTTCACTGCGGTAGACAAATCAGCAGTATCTCGGCTGGCAAGTGCCTGTCCATTCACAGAATAATGTCCGCCAGAGTCTACCATGACTTCAATCTTGTGATCGTACTGTTTGGGTGGAACACCTTGTGCATCAGGTAAAGTTAGATTAATACGGCTTTGCTGATAAAATGTTGTCGACAATAACAAAAACACCAAAATGAACAACAAACAGTCAATCATCGGTGTTAAGTTGATGTGGATTTCTTCAACGCGCGAAGCTCTTCTGAATTTCATGCAACATCCTTTGCTCTATCATGGTCATGCGTAGTTTTTTGACGTTGATAAAATAATTTTGCATGAAACAAAGTCGCTTGTTGCTCTAGTTCAGCAACATATTCTTGTACTAGGCGCTGAAAATAACGATAGGCAACCAAAGCAGGAATCGCCACAACCATTCCCATGGCAGTCGCAATCAACGCTTTGGAAATCCCTGGAATCATCAAGGTTGGACTGACATTCGAGCCGATATCAATCACCAAAAATGATTCAATAATCCCAATCACTGTACCAAGCAACCCAAGTAAAGGAGAAACCGCACTCATCGTTCCAAGGAAATTAATATTTTTTTCTAAATAATGAATTTCCTGAGAAGCAGCTGCTTCCATTTGCGCGCGTGCAAACTGATCCGTTTCATGTTTGGCGCTCAAACCTGCAAACAACACCTGCCCCAATGCAGATTCAGTCAGTTTGGAGTTTTGCTGCAACAATTGAGCAATTTGCTGAACTTCTGTTTGTGCAGTAACAGTGAGATCTTTTGGAATCACAGAAGCGTGGCGCAAACGAATAAAACGCTCAATACTAATGGCAACTGTAAAAACAGAACATAATAAAAGTGGCAACATAAGCCAACCACCTGCCTTAAAGAGTTCCCACATATCTACCCCAGAGTTCTTAATTAGTTGTCAAACAGATGTTCAAAATACCATCTAACTCATCTAATGAATGATAATGAATCACCAGCTTACCTTTACCTTGCTGATTATGATCAATCTGTACATTCGCGTTAAACCGCTCAGATAATTTCTGAGTCAATTGCTCAAGGTCAGGAGATGGTATCGGCTTCACTTTTTCACTTTTTGGTGTATTAAATTCACGCACCAATTGTTCGGTTTGACGTACAGATAAGCTTTTTTCAATCACAATATCAGCAATACGCTCTTGATCTTTTGCCTTCAGTGTTAAAATAGCACGGGCATGCCCCATGTCTAAAATACCTGTTTGCATCAATTCTTTCACAGGTTCAGCCAATGTCAGTAATCGTAATAAATTGCTGATCGTGGTTCGTGCTTTACCCACGGTATCAGCAATTTCCTGATGACTTAAACCAAATTCTTCATGAAATCGCTGGAGTGCCATTGCTTGATCAATCGGGTTCAAGTCCTGACGTTGAATGTTTTCAATCAACGCTAAAGCAATCGCAACCTGATCATTCATTTCACGGACAATCGCAGGAATTTCTGTTAAACCTGCTAATTGTGCCGCACGCCAACGGCGTTCACCTGCAATAATTTCATACGGATAGCGTTCATCATCTACCGGACGAATAACAATAGGCTGCATCACGCCATGTTTTTCGATTGAAGCTGCCAGTTCCTGCAACGCTTCTTCATTCATAAAACGGCGTGGCTGGTATTCACCACGTTTTAATAAATTGACATCAATGTTTTTAAATTGCCCATGATCATGCGCTTGTTGTTCAATTTTCAGTTTTTCTTTTTGAATCGAACCGAGCAAAGCATCTAAACCGCGCCCTTTTGCTAATCCGCGTTTTCTTACGCTCATGCTGATTGTCCTTTTTTTACTACTTTAGTTTTTTTCACTAATTCGGTTGCCATTTTCAAATAGGCAACTGCACCCTTGGAGCTTTTTTCAAAGAAAATTACAGGAAGTCCATGAGCTGGCGCTTCAGCTAAACGTATGTTACGCGGAATGACAGTTTCGTACAGTTTTGAACCAAAATACTGTTCAAGCTCAGCAGAAACATCCCGAGTCAACGCATTACGCGGGTCATACATGGTACGCAATACACCAATAACCTGTAGCTGTGGGTTTAATACCTGCTGAATACGATCAATAGTTTGAGTCAAATCAGCCAAACCTTCCAAAGCATAGTATTCACACTGCATTGGAATCAGCACACCCTGTACACCCGCCAAAGCATTTACAGTAATCAAGCTTAAACTCGGCGCACAGTCAACAATAATAAAGTCAAAAGACTGTTCAACTTGTTGCAACGCATCACGCAAAATAAACTCGCGTTTTTTCTGTTCTGCAATCGCAAGTTCGACCCCTGAAAGATCACGATTTGCACCCAGCAATTTATAACCCACTTCTGTTTTACTAATTGCCGTCTCAATAGGGACTTCGCCCAGCAAAACATCGGTCACGGTATACAACAAATCATTTTTTTGCACACCCGAACCCATGGTGGCATTTCCTTGTGGATCCATATCCACCAGCAAAACACGCTTTTTCAATACAGCGAGAGAAGCTGCTAAATTTACTGCGGTTGTTGTTTTACCGACCCCACCTTTTTGGTTTGCAATTGCAATAATTTGAGCCATGTTCAATAAAACCCCAATCCTTAATTTTTCTGCAAAATGATTAAATGACGTTGCTCATCTAAACGCGGCACTTTTAATTCAATCACTTGATGGTTAAATTCCTTGGAAAACTCAGCTATTTCCTCATTTGGAACTAAACCTTTCATCGCACAAATGTAACTACCGGTATGCATATATGGCTTAGATGCGGCAATAAAATCAGTCAATGATGCAAAAGCTCGACTGGTAATGACATCAAACTGTCCAAGCTCACGAATACTGTCTTCATCTTCCACACGGGTTTGCACTGCAGTGACATTAGGCAATTTCAAATCTGCAATGAACTGTTTTAAGAAGCGGATTTTTTTGCCATTTGAATCGAGCAAAACACACTCACGTTCAGGCTGACATAGCGCAATAATCATGCCTGGCATACCACCACCTGTGCCAATATCCAGTAAACGTCCTGCGGGCAAAGAAGGTAAAATACTCAAGCTATCTAGCAAATGCTTCACCAACATTTCTTTCGGATCACGAATTGCAGTCAGGTTATAGGCCTTGTTCCAAAGCACTAGCGCATCTTGATATTTCAATAATAGATTCAAAGCATTTTCATTCAGGTCAAGCCCTAATGCCTTACTGCCTTGTTTTAATTCCTGAAAAAAAAGATGCATGTCCAAACTCGTCCGTTAAAATTAAGTGAAGTATACTGATTTATCTGCTCAAGCATAGAGCAGAATGCTTAGTGAATACCCATTTAAGCATATTGCCTCTGACGGATTTGTCGATCTAGATCAGATAAACGTTCAGGGGTACCAACATCAACCCATGCTGCGGGTAGTTTTTGTGCCGAGATTCGCCCTTGTAACATAGCATCCTTTAATAAAGGTGCTAGAGGACGTTTCCCTTCTGCCAAACCTGCAAATATTTCAGGCGAAATCACAGCAATACCACTATAAGTCAGTGCTTCACCCTGCTGATTTTGCTCAAAAGTATACGCTTTTTGCTGATGTAGAACAAAATCTCCTTGCGGATGCTGTACAGGATTTTCAACTAACATCAGATGTGCCAGATTTTGACCCAATTTTACTTGCAATAATGGTGCAAAATCATAGTTTGTCCAGACATCACCATTCACCAAAATAAATGGCTGATCGCCCAGTAACGGCAAAGCATGAATAATTCCGCCCGCTGTTTCCAAGCCTTCACCTTCATTTGACCAATGAATCTTGACACCAAACTGCTCGCCTGCACCTAAAGCTGCAATAAGCTTTTCAGCAAGCCACGCAGTATTGATTACGATGTCAGTTACACCAATTTTTTGTAATTTTTCAATATGCCAAACAATCAGAGGTTTATCGGCAACTGCAAGCAAAGGTTTTGGTGTATGTAAGGTCAATGGACGCATTCGGTTACCCAAACCCGCTGCTAAAATCATGGCTTTCATGCAGTGACTTCCTGATACTGACCATATTTTTCAGTAAAGCGTGGCATAACTCGCTGTTGCATAAACGCAATAAAATCTGCCAACTCAGGGTAAACCTGACTTTCTGTCAACACATACCACATCACACGCGGCAAATCTTTTAAGTAGCCTGACTTACCATCACGCTCAAACAAACGTACGAAGATTCCTAAAATTTTAATGTGGCGTTGTAACGCCATAAAATCTGCATCGCGTTTAAACTGCTCAAAACTGCGGTTTTGCTTAGCTGTTTCAGGCAACAAAGCATAAAATTGCTCAAACCATTGATATACACGCTCAGGTTGCCATTGCACATAAGCATCGCGGGTAATAGAAATCAGATCGTAAGTGTCCGCACCAATCACGGCATCCTGAAAATCAATAACACCAAGCTCTGCATTATCACCCAACTGCATTAAGTTGCGACTATGAAAATCGCGATGCACGATCACTTGTGGCTGAGCCAAAGCTGCTTTTGCCAAGAGATCAAAAGTACTTTCAATTAAGTCATGTTCCGCATCGCTCAACTGAATCTCTAATGCTGGAAACATCCAGTCTGTCAGCAAGCGCATCTCAGTCATTAACTTATCATAAGAATATGCAGGCAACTCTTGTGTGCCATCAATCGCTTGTAACTGAATTAATTGTTTAAAGCTTTGTAGATAATATTGATCCACAGTTTCAGCATTCAACAAATTCGACAGTAATACATCACCAAAATCTTCGAGCAATAAAAAGCCAGCATCTAAATCTTTTGCAACAATATGTGGAACGCGAACCTGATGCCGATCTAAAAATTCATCAATACGTACAAAAGGAACACAATCTTCTTTTTCAGGTGGTGCATCCATCAACATAAATGATTTATGATCTAGGGTAACGCGTGCATAACGACGGAAGCTTGCATCACCTGTTAAATAACTGATTTCAAATCGATCCGAACGAAGGACAGTGATTAACCATGTTTGTATCAATTGTTCACGTTGAGTATTCATTTGCAAAATAATCTAATACAGGCTGAATTTTTGAAGTCCTAAGTGTAGCCACTTATAGACTTTTTCTCTATGATGCGACAATAATTAATTGCAAAAAAGCATACTTGGTTAAAGAGACACATGAAGCAACAGTTTAGATTTAATCCCTTAGCGACTGCAATTTTGACACTTTTGTGTGGCAGCTCAATACAATCAAGCTATGCTGCATCTTCGGATGCCGTATCTTCTGTGGACAATCAACAGCTCAAGCAACAGTTAAATGAAAGCTATCCAGGACAAAACTTTTTTGAACAATATTATGTCAGCAAAGACAGCCCTGAAGCTCAACAGCGTGTCCCCGATCCGAAATTTTCACCTTACTGCCAAGGTGTTTGGGTTACCCCGATTCAACCCAATACCAAAGCTTCGGATCCAAACAAGACTACGACTTATGCAACTGCGGACTACGGCTTTTATAACCCAAATGGTGATTCAGAACTCAAAGGCAATGCCATTATAGACCAAGAAGGTCGCCAAATACGTGCAGAACAGATCACCATTGATAAAGACCAAACCCTTGCACATGCTCAAGGCAATGTTCAGCTTGCACAAAATGGTCTAGTTTCACAAAGTAATCACGTCGATTACAATTTAAAAGAACAAATGGGCAATTTAAATGATAGTTATTTTATTGCCGAACAGACTCATGCTCATGGTCATGCACAAAATATTGAACGTACGTCAGCCTCTACAACTATTTTAAAGAATGCAAGTTATACAGCCTGTGCCCCAGACAAAACACCTGAGTGGCATATTCAAGCCAAAAAAATTGAGCTGAATCAGGAAACAGGGCGTGGTACAACACACAACTCAACATTGTATGTCAAAAATGTTCCTGTGATGTATTTACCTTATTATAACTTCCCAATTGATGACAGAAGAACAACTGGATTATTGACACCGAGCTTTGGCTGGTCAAGTAGTGAAGGCTTTCAAATCTCTCTACCAGTCTACCTTAATCTTGCACCTAACTATGACTTGACTTTAATACCACGTTATTTAGGTACACATGGTGCGATGCTTGAGGGCAACTTTAACTATAAAACAGCTAATTTTGGTGAAGGGACAGTTTCTGGTGGCTATTTACCAAATGACCCAGACTATAATTATCAGGATCGTAAATCATTACATATCAAGCACGAATGGACAATAAATCAGTACCTGACTACCCATTTTAATTATAATTATCTATCTGATATCAACTATATCTATGATATTAAAAATGATCCAAACATTTCTACTGATTTAAACCAAACACGCTTAGCTCAGCTTAACTTTGCCAATGCTATCCCTGGTTTAAATGCAAGCCTTAAAGTCGAAAGCTACCAGACTCTCGATAAAACCCTTTCTGATGCAGACAGACCGTATGCTCGTTTGCCGCAATTCTTATTAAACTACACCACACAAAACCCGCAAGGTTGGCAATTTGAATACCATAACGACAGTACTTATTTTAAAAAAGATACTAATGATCCTACGCTAGCTAATAATGGAACACGCCTTTATAACTCAGCGGCTGTTCGCTACAATTACCGCACACCTTGGGCATTTGTGATTCCTGAGGCATCAGTACGCAGTCTGAATTATTTTTACAATCAAAACACGAGTAGTTCTCAAAATAAAACTGTGGTTGTCCCACAATTTACTTTAGATACAGGTTTAAACTTCGAAAAAGAAGGCAAATTTCTACAAACTTTAACGCCACGTTTGTTCTATGCTTATGCACCATATAAAAACCAAAATGGCTATCCGAACTTCAATACAACGACAGCATCGGTGAGTTATGACCAATTGTTTAGCCCATACCGTTTTTATGGTAATGACCGCCTAGATGACAATAATTTTATGTCTTTAGGGCTAAGTTATAGCCTATTTGACCAGCAAGGCCTAGAGCGCCTAAAAGCTGCTGTGGGTAAAAGCTTTTACTTTTCAGATCGTAAAGTTACTTTAAATGATGGCGATATTGTTCAGACCAGCAAGCAATCAGACCCTGTGCTTTCATTATCTAGTCAAATTACAAATCATTTTACGATCGCTTCCACTGTGGCTTGGGACAATAGTTCAATTGCCCAAGCCAAGCTCCAAACTTACTACACATCCGCACAAGGCACGATTTACAACTTAGGCTATTATAAACGTAAAGAAGTTAATAATGCCCAACTTACATATAATCAAGTTGTTGCATCTCTCATACAACCAGTCAAAGATAACTGGCGTATTATAGGGCACGTTCAGTACGACATTGATCACAGTCTAGCTCGTGAATTTTTATTAGGTATCAATTACGAATCATGCTGTTGGGCAGTTTCAGTTTATGGTCGCTCATATTACAATGACCTTGATGATGTCACCCAACCTGGTGTAAACCGTAAAAATGCAATTATGGCAGAATTTACATTAAAAGGACTCGGAGCCTTCAACAACAAACTTGCATCTTTACTTGAAGAACGTGTTGTCGGCTTCAACAAATCTAATCAATCTTGGACACAATCTCAATGAAGAAACAACAACTGACCCGTCTTTTTAAAGCAACAGCGCTCGCTCTTCTGATTTCTAGCTCAGTTCCAGCGTTTGCAGCGACAAGCGACGAAGTTGTAGCTATTGTTGATAATAGTGCGATTTTACGTAGTGACTTAGATCAAATGACAGCCGAGCTTGCTCGTCAATTACAGGCACAAAAACAAGTACTTCCACCCCAACAAGTTTTACAGCAACAAGCTTTAGATCAAATTATTCTACGCCAAGCACAACTAGAGCTAGTAAAGCGTTATGGTGTCAAGCCAAATGAAACCACACTCAATGCGGCTGTTCTTAAATATGCTGAGCAAAATGGTATTAATAGCTTAGATGCTTTTCAAAAGCGACTTGATGCTCAGGCACCAGGTACTTATGAAATGGTACGTACCCGCATAGGTCAAGAGCTTGCAATTAACCAGCTACGTCAGCAACAGGTCATGTCACGCATTAAAATCAGTGATCAGGACGTAGCGAATTTCTTAAAAACACCTCAAGGTCAGGCTGCAATTGGTAGTCAAGCACATATTTTGCATCTTCGCATTTCAGCAACAAATAACAAAAATGATATGTTAAATTTGCGTGCTGCTGCTGATCAGGTTAAACAAGACCTAAACCAAAATAATGATATTCAAGCAATTAGTAAAAAAGATTCTTCAGCTGAAATTAAAGTTGTTGGTGTTGATATGGGCTATCGTAACTTAGCAGATATTCCTGCTGAGCTTGCTGCACGTGTCACCAATCTGCAAATTGGGCAAACCAGTGAACTTATTCCTGCACAAGATGGGATTCACATCTTAAAATTATTAGATCGTAAAACAAGTGATCAAAAAGCCATCGTAACACAATATCATGTTCGTCATATTTTGATTCAAACATCTGAAGTGATCAATCTTGATCAAGCAAAACAAAAAATCGATAGTATTTATAAACGCTTAAAAGCAGGTGAAGATTTCAAAACGCTTGCATCTGTCTATTCAAACGACCCTGGTTCTGCCGCTAACGGTGGTAATTTAGGCTGGGTTAATTTGGGCATGATGGTACCAGATTTTGAAGAAAAAATGAAATCGACCCCTACAGGTCAACTGAGTGAGCCATTCCAAACTCAGTACGGCTGGCATATTCTGCAAGTCCTAGATACTCGTCAACAAGATATGACTAAAGAGTATCAAGAGCGTTTAGCACGCCAATATCTAGGCGAACAGCAATTTAATACAGAACTAGACGGTTGGTTGCGTGAAATTCGTACCAATGCCTATGTTGATATTAAAGATCCAAGTTTGGATAAAAAAATTAAATAATTAAGCTTTAAAAAGCCGACACGATTGTGTCGGCTTTTTATTAAATGCAAAAATAAAAAAACCAGCTTTAAGCTGGTTTTTTATGAACCGTTATAAATTAACGATTGTTTGTATCTTCGTCTGGGGTATCATCAAATTTTGTTTCGTTGTCAAAACCAGAAGCCTGACCGCCAAAACCGCCTTGACCGCCAAAGCCACCTTGATTAGCAAAACCGCTTTGACCACCGAAACCGCCTTGACCGCCAAAACCGCCTTGACCACCGAAGCCACCCTGACCACCAAAGCCACCGCCTTGACCGCCACCGAAGCCACCTTGACCACCGCCAAAGCCACTCTGACCACCAA